>CAVQEG010000001.1:0-3110000 GCA_963711465.1 Chlorobiota bacterium | reverse complement strand
CGATCAACTCCTCTCGCTGCAGCAGCCGCTGACCGACGCCCACGATGAACTGCAATTCATCATCGTTCATCAGACGTTCGAACTGTGGTTCTCCCTGGCCATCTACGAACTCCGCGGAGCCATCGCGGCGCTGGTCGCCGAGGACCTGCGCGCGGCGTCGGAGCGTCTGCGCCGGACCGCTGTGGTGCTCCGCACCTCGCTCAACGGGTTCGACCCGCTGATGACCATGAGTCAGCAGGGGTACCTTGAGTTCCGCGACGCCCTGCATCCGGCCAGCGGATTCCAGTCCTCTCAGTTCCGTGTCATCGAGATCCTGCTCGGAATCGAGCGCGTCGAGGACGATGCCGAACGGGACCGGGAGCAGTTCTACTGGGAGGGAGCCGTCCAGGCCGGAGCGACGTTCGACAACTTCATGGCGAAGTATCACCAGCAGCTCGTCGCCGATTACGAGGAGGCACGCGAGCACAACCTGCGTCGACTGATGCTGCAGCTGACCGAGAAGGCCACCGGCCGCAGCGGTGCCGAGGCCTATCGCGAGCTGCTGCATCGCCGCGACGACTTCCCGCTGCTTGCCGATCTGGCGGAGACCGCGCGCGATCTGCAGCAGGCGTTGATGGACTTCCGACTCAGCCACCACAAGGTCACCATTTTTACGATCGGCGCCCACACCGCCGGCACCAGCGACTCGCACAATCGACAGCATCCAAGCTGCGCCGCCTACCTGCTCAACGTCATCCGCGAACACTCGACGATCTTTCCCGAACTGGAAGAGGCGGTCAACGGTCCGGACGTCAAGGGAGCGTAGTGCCTAAAGCAGGATCGCGTCCGCCCGCACCTGCCTGCCATCGACGGCGATGTCGGCGCCACCACTTGCGCAATCAGTTGAATCAATTCACACTATATTTGCGCGAACAAGTGGCAGCTGTCTCTACATGAGCGGACTCGCAGGCAGGAACATAATCGTCGGAGTGACCGGAAGCATCGCGGCCTACAAGGCCGCGGTTCTCGTTAGGGAGCTCACCCGATGCGGCTCGAACGTTCGAGTCGTCATGACCGAGTCCGCGTCTCACTTCATCACGCCCCTCACGCTCTCCTCTCTCTCCCGCCATCGCGTCGCCATCGATATGCACCCGTCGTCGTCGGAGGAACCGGCAAGTGGTTCGTGGCACATCGACTGGGCGCTGTGGGCAGACGCAATGGTGATTGCTCCGGCCAGCGCCGCGACGATCGCGCGATTGGCTACAGGACTGGCTGAAAACGCCCTCACCGTGATCGCCACTGCACTGCGCGGAGCGCTCTTCGTTGCGCCGGCGATGGACCACGACATGTATCGCTATCCGGCAGTGACGGAAAATCTCCGAACGCTTCGACGCTTCGGCGCAGTGGTGATTCCCCCCGAAGAGGGAGAGCTCGCAAGTGGTCTGATCGGTCCCGGTCGGATGAGTGAACCGGCGACGATCGTCGGAGTGCTCGATGGGCACTTCACCCGTCGCGCCACGCTTCGTGGACGTCACGTACTCATCACCGCCGGGCCGACGCACGAACCGATCGATCCGGTGCGGTTCATTTCCAATCGTTCCTCCGGCAGGATGGGGTATGCGCTCGCCGAAGAAGCCCGCGCCCGCGGAGCGCGCGTGACGCTCGTGAGCGGACCCGTCGAGATCGATCCGCCGGCGGGGGTAGTGCCCAGGATGATTTCAACCGCCGAGGAGATGGCGCGCGCGGTGGACGACGTCCTCGACGACGTCGACATCGTCATCGCGGCCGCAGCGGTTTCCGACTTCGCACCCGTCGAGGTCGCCGATCGAAAGCTGAAGCGACGCGAGATGACAGACGACCGGATGCGGGTCGAACTCCGGCCGACACGCGACATCCTGCGTTCGATCGGCGAGCGTCGTCGCGACGATCAGGTGATCGTCGGATTCGCTCTGGAGACCGACGGACTGCTCGAGTCGGCGCGCGCAAAGCTCATCGAGAAGCAGTGTGACATCATCGTCGCCAATCCGGCGGACGACCCGGAGGTTGGGATGGGTGTGGAATTGAATCGGATCACGCTGGTGACCGCCTCCGGCGAACGCCAGCTTCCGACGGCTACCAAGCGCGAGTGCGCCGCAGCAATCTTCGATGCCATCGAAGATCTCGGTCGCGACGGCTCGAGACAACGCGCGCCGATGACAAGTGATGTGCGACGCGATGGATGAAGGCGTTCGCGAACAGGCGAAACGATACCTCGAGCAGCAGTACGCGCTCTATGGAGCACCTGTGCTGCTGGAACGACGAAACCAGAGGGCGCAACCCGCTCCGACGCCGCGGAGCGACGCTCCGGCCGCGTCTGCGTTCGACGCATTGCTCTCGCATGTGGACGAACCGTGGGTGAACGCGACGTCGCTGGAGTCGCTGCGACAGATGATCTGCGAATGTCAGCACTGTCCGCTCGGTGCCACACGCCGATCGTTCGTCTTCGGAACCGGCAACTCGAACGCGGATCTGATGGTGATCGGTGAAGCGCCCGGCGCCGACGAGGATGCGCAGGGCGAACCGTTCGTCGGTGCCGCAGGAGGACTGCTCACGAAGATCCTGGCAGCGATCGACTTCCAGCGCGACGACGTCTACATCTGCAACATTCTGAAGTGCCGTCCGCCGGGAAACCGGCGTCCGGAAACGTCTGAGATCGAGCAGTGTCTGCCGTACCTGCTCAAGCAGGTCGATGTAATTCGACCGAAGGTCATCCTCGCGCTCGGGCTGACAGCGGCCAACACGCTGTTGCAGATGAACGCCCGGATGAAGGACCTGCGTGGCAGGGTCCACGACTTTCACGGAATTCCAGTGGTCGTGACGTACCATCCGGCCGCACTGCTGCGCAACGCGCAGTGGAAGCGACCGACCTGGGAGGACGTCCAGATGCTCCGGCGTCTGTACGACGAACGGATCGCGGCGGACTGAGCGCCGCGTGCCCGCCGACGCTCCTCCCGATGGGCTGTGCATCATATATCTCCAGTAATCCCCCCGATCGAATGGCTATCCGAACACGGTCCCTTTCCCCGGTCAGGCATACCGCCCCGTGGGAATGCGATGGCCGCCCAGCACCCTTCGTTCGGCCACGGTCACGGCCGGACGGAGGTATAATCAGTCCCTATCACTAACTCTCTGGAGTGCACTATGGCCACAACCAAGAAGACCTCGACGGCAGGCAAGCGTACCGCTGCCACCAAGTCGACGGCGACCAAGCGCGCATCGGCGTCGAAGCCGGCCGCAAAGAGGTCCGCGTCGACTGCCGCGGGGTCCAAGGCCGCAACCGCCAAGAAGGCGCCCACCAAGAAGGCCGCCGCAAAGAAAAGCACCGCAAAGAAGGTGACCGCCAAGAAGACCACGGCAAAGACGGCGATGACCCGATCGGCAGCGAAGTCGACGGCAACCGCCAAGAAGGGCGCCACCAAGAAGGGCGCCGCCAAGAAGGGCGCCGCAAAGGGTACGCGGGCGGCTGCGACCAAGAAGGCTACGACCACCAAGGCACCGGCCAAGAAGGCGCCCGCAAAGAAGACAGCAGCCAAGAAGGCGCCGGCAAAGAAAGCCGTGACCAAGAAGGCACCGGCGAAGAAGGCACCGGCGAAGAAGGCACCCGCAAAGAAGGCCGCAGCCAGGAAGGCACCCGCAAAGAAGGCCGCGACCAAGAAGGCCGCGAAGAAGGCACCCGCAAAGAAGGCGGCGAAAAAACGCTGAACGTCCCTTCTTCGTACCCGCAGACACCTGAGCCGGTCATTCAACGATGACCGGCTCTTCTTTTTCCCTGTCACGTTTCCCGGCGGGACCCGGGTATGTATCTTGTTGATCATCACGACCAACACGTTCCTCAATTCCCGCACAGATCGATGACCACCCGTTCCTCCGATCCGGAGTTGCGTGCAGCGCTCGAACGACTCTTCGCGCTGCAGACATTCGGCGTCAAGCTCGGTACCGGGCCGATCACACGCCTGCTCGACGAACTCGGCAACCCGCAGCGGCGCTTTCCCGCCGTACACGTCGCCGGCACCAATGGCAAAGGCTCCGCCTGCGCCATGATCGCATCGACACTCATGGAAGCCGGCCTTCGCGTCGGTCTCTACGTCTCACCACATCTGGTCGAATTCGAAGAGCGCATCCGCGTCGATGGTCGCATGATCGACCTCGATCGCCTGGCCCGCTACGCGCGCGAAATGCTCCCGATGATCGAACGCGCCGAGTGCACCTTCTTCGAAGGCACGACCGCCATCGCCTGCCGCTACTTCGCCGAAGAAGAGGTCGACGTCGCCGTGGTGGAGACAGGTATGGGCGGTCGGCTCGACGCCACCAACGTCGTCGCGCCCGTCGCCTCGGCAATCACGTCCATCGGACTGGATCATACCCGACACCTCGGCGATACCCTCGAGCAGATCGCGTTCGAAAAGGCAGGAATCATGAAGTCGGGCGTTCCCGCCGTCGTCGGCAGCGTTCGCTCGCATCTCCGCGAGGTCTTCGACACCCGCGCCAGGGAGATCGCAACCACCGTGGAGTACGTCGACGACGTCGTTCGCGCGACAATGCGCGGAATGGACTTCGACGGCGTCGAGGCAGATTTCGTCGTGCGAGGGCGACGCATCGACGGACTGCGCATCGGACTCGTGGGCGAGCACCAGATCGCAAATGCAGGCACCGCCATCGCACTGCTCGATCTGCTGCGCGAACGCTTCGGTGTCGATGACGCGGCGATCCGGCGAGGACTCGAGCACGTCGTCGCGAATACCGGAATCAGCGGGCGCTTCCAGTCGGTCTCCGCCCGTCCCCGCAGCATCCTCGATGTCGCGCACAACCCAGATGGAATGGCCGTCGTGGCGCAAACCCTCCAACGTCTGCTCGTCAGGCCCAAAGTCGTTCACCTCGTCTATGGCGCCGTTTCGGACAAGGACATCGGTGGTGTACTGCGGACGATTGCTCCGCTCGCCGTGCGGCTCCACGCCGTTCGCGCCGAACATCACCGTTCGCTTGCGGCTGAGGAAATTCAACGGCTGGGGCGAGAAGCCGGCATCAGCAGCCACCTCGCCGGTTCGGTCGCCGACGGACTCACCGCCGCCCGTGGCGAGGCCGGCGACGACGAGGTGATCCTCGTCTGCGGTTCCTTCTTCGTCGTGGGAGAAGCGATCGAATTCCTTCAACAGTCGGCCGCTGCGATCTCCTCGAGCGTGCGCGACGCGTCGATCCGCCCGGCACACCTCGTCGCTCCCGTCGATACTTTCACACCGACTGATCAACCAGCCGAACGCTGGACCACCACCGATACCGCGTCGGCCTCGCGGCGAAGGACGACGGTCAAAGAGTGGATCGCCACTGAACAGCCACGTGAACGTCTGATGCGCCAGGGAGCGCCGGCTCTCAGCAATGCCGAACTGCTCGCGATACTGCTGCGAACCGGTACGCGCCGCCACGACGTGCTCGAGGTCGGTCGCAATCTCCTGCAGCGCTACGACGGCTCGATGGTCGACCTCGCCTCGCGTGACTACCGCGAACTGCAGTCGGTCGATGGAATCGGTCCCGCAAAGGCCGTTACGCTCGCAGCAGCGTTCGAACTCGCCTGCCGCGTGCGATTCGATCCGTTCGCCAGCCGACCGAAAATCGAATCTCCCGAAGACGTCGCCTCGATCTTCGTTCCGAAGCTCCGCGGAATTCGCAAGGAGCAGTTCCACGTGCTCATCCTCAACAGTGCAAGTCAGGTGATCCGCACAGAGCTCGTGAGCGAAGGGAATCTCAACAGCTCTATCGTCCATCCGCGCGAAGTCTTCCGCACCGCCATTGTCGAACGGGCCGCAGCCATCATCGGACTGCATAACCATCCGAGCGGCAACCCGACGCCGAGTCGGGAGGACATCGCCGTTACGCGCCAGCTCGTCGAGGCAGGTCGAATCCTCGGCATCACATTCCACGATCACATCATCATCGCCGGCGAAGAGCATGTGTCGATGGCTGAGCGGGGGTACGTGTAGCCGCCAAGGGGGGAGAGGGGTGGTGGCATGGGGGGCGAGGGGATGGGGGGCGATGGGGGATGTCGGGAGTGGCTTTGCTGCGTTTCGGGACGGAAGGGAGAGCGGCGCGGAGGGATGAGTCGAATTCAAACTTGAACCGAAATCGAATGATGCCGAGTCGATCGACCTTCGTGCTGCTGCTTCTGATGATGGTGGCGATTGCCGCGTGTGACAACGGGCAACCACCGCCGAAGCAAACCATTGATTCGGTCGGCTCGGCCGTCGAATCTCCGACCTCCGATACGCTCCCCGACACCGCCCCGTCGGCGAACATCCGTGTCTACCGGCCGCGACCCGAAGCGGTGATCGACGGAACCACGCTTGCCGTCGACGGCCTCGCGCGCACATTCGAGAACGGCGTCAACTATCGCGTGCTCGACCAGGACAGCGCCGTGCTCGTCGAGGGACATACCACCGCGCAGGGCGGCGTGGGACGCTTCAATCCCTTCGCCGCGACGGTCCACATTCCGGCCGCCTATCGCGGCACCGCCACGCTCGAAGTCTTTCAGTATTCCGCCCGTGACGGCAGCATGACCGACGTCGTGCGTGTACCGCTTACGCTCGAGGGCGACTCGACGGCAGTCTCACACCTCACCGTCTTCTTCACGAATCCCGACAGCAGCGGGACGTCGACCGACTGCGGACTCGTCTACCCCGTGTCACGATCGGTCGACCGCACCGTCGCCGTCGCCAAGGCAGCCCTCGAAGCGCTGCTGGCCGGTCCCTCCGAACGTGAAACGTCCGCCGGGTACGCAACGCAGTTGCCGAGCGAGCTGCGACTGCTCGATATCTCTATCTCGAATCGAACGGCGCGCGCCGATTTCTCCGATGACCTCGACCGCCTCGCCGGATCGTGTCGCGTCACCGCCGCCCGTGCACAGATCGAGCGAACGCTCAGACAGTTTTCGACGGTCGACTCCGTGCTCATTGCGGTCAACGGACGAAGTCAGGGCGTGCTGCAGCCATAGCTCCCGCCAATGACGGCCGTCGATCGGAATCGCTCTCTCGGCACGCAGCCGAACCGATGCTGGATCAGGCCGGGAGGGAATCGGCAGGAGGGGAATTCAGGCAGGATCGAATTCTGAACGCACAACGGCCCGGCGGAGTGATCTCCACCGGGCCGTTGCTTCGTTCGCAATCGCCACTTCGAGGTGAATCGCGGCCTCGAGGCGGACCATGTCATTTGCGCGGATCGGTTCATCGAGGTGCCCGATATCGCTCGGTACCGCGCGCGGCCGAACCCCACATCGCCGTCCTGCCCTCCGCCGCCTTCAGCATGTTACTACCCCGTCGCCGCGCGGCGAGTCCAATGCTATCAACGCACCACGACCAGCGGCTGCACCGCCATGCCGACGGATGAGCGCAGCACCAGCTGGTAGCGGCCCGAGGGAAGTCCGGCGACATCGAACGTGACGCGATGCGGACCCGCGCCCGCTACCGACTCGTCGAATACCGTGGCGACCACCCGTCCGCTGACGTCGACGAGCTGCAACGTCACCGGTGTGGAACCGCGTGCGGGCAGCGTGAAATTCGTCTCGACCAGACCGCGCGCCGGATTGGGAACGACGGTCGCGATCTGTACCGCACCGAGCGTTGCGGAGGAGCCGAGACCCGTGACGCCCGAAACGGCGTTGACGACGCCGTGCAGCGTGATGGTGATCGTGCTGTCGAGACCGCTGTCGGTCTTCACGGTCAGCGAACCGGTGTACTCACCCGGGCCACCGGTCGGCAGCCAGCGAATCGCCAGATCCATCGACGCCCCGGGCTGAATCGTCACCGGAACGCCGGTCAACGCCAGGAAGAAGCTGCCAGCGTTGCCGTTGACATCGCCGAGCGTCGTGATCTCGGTGATCCGAAGCGGTGCCGTACCGGTGTTCGTCACCGCCACCGTCGTGTCGTGGGTGCCGCCGGGAATCGTACTGCCGAAGTCGACGTCGGCAACCACCGAAACCGCGCCCTCGACTGCCGTCGCCTCCAGCGCGATCGACGTCGACAGACCGCCGTCGGCCGTGACGTCGATCTGATCGGTGACGGGGCCGACAGCGCTCTGCGGCTTCAGTCGCACGACGATCGTTCGCTCCGCTCCCGCGGCGAGATCGAACGATCCGCTCGGAGATACGATCTCGAACGCCGAGGTGCTGCCACCGCCGAGCGCCAGTTGAACGCCCGTGAGCGTCGCGTTGCCGGTGTTGCGGACCGTCGCCGAGTCGACGGCCGACTGCGAGAGGCGGACCGCGCCGAAATCGATGGCGGTGCGTCCGACGGCCAGACCCGGAAGCACGCCACGTCCGGCCAGCGGCACGACGAGCGCGTCGCTCGAGACGTCGGATGTCACCCGCAGCGTACCGGACACATTGCCCGTCGCCGCCGGTGCGAAGCGCACCGTGATCGTCATCGAGCCGCCCGGCTCGACCGCAACACCGGACGGAGTCGGTGCGACGACGGAGAATCCATCGCCCGTCGCCTCGGCCGTCATCACCCGCGCCGTATCGGTTCCCTGGTTGATCACGTTCACCTCGAGATCGGCCGATTCGTTCACCAGCACCTCGCCGAAGTTGAGCGAACCCACGCCGAGCGCGAGCTCACCCTGCAATCCGGTTCCGCTGATGAGCACCGACGTCGTCGGCGACTCAGGATCGTTTGAGCTGATCTTCAGGGTCGTCACGCGCTGACCACGCCCCTGCGGCTGGAAGGTGAATCCAACCGAGAGCGAATCGCCGGGCTGCACGCTTCGCGGCAACGAACCCGCGTCGATCGCGAATTCGGCCGCCTGGTTGCCGTCGAGTGTCAGCTGCGTGATCTCCAGCGGCGCCGATCCGGCGTTGCGGATCACCAGCGGTGCTGGATCGTCGAGCGCCCTGCCGACACGGATCGATCCGACGTCGTGCACGGTGCCGGAGACCAACAGCGGCGCGACGCCTTCACCGACGAGCGCGATGTCGTTCGGCGAACCGTTCGCATCGTGCGAAATGCGCAGCGTCGCACCGTAGTGCTTCCGCTCGCTCGCCTGAAAGCGCGTGCGCAGCGCAATCGAGTCGCCCGGCTGTACCGTCGCGGGCAGTCCCGAGGGCGAAGTCAGCGCGAACGCCTGTACGTCGCCCTGCGGAACCGTGATGCTGTCGATCACCAGCGGCGCGTCGCCCACGTTGTGCAGGTAGAACGGATCGGCGTCTGACGTCGAGCCGACGTCGACGCGCCCGAAGTCGATCGTGTCGACTCCGATCGATGCCACCGGCGCGATCCCGACGCCAGCGACCGAGAACGAGCTGCTGCCCGCGGTGTCGTCGTGGCTGACCGACAGCGACGCCGAGTAGTTCTTCCGCGTCGTCGGCGCGAATGCCATGCGGACGCGGTAGGTGGAATCCGGCCGGAGATTGAAGGCGCCGGTCGAACCGACGATCCGAATTCCACTGTTCGCATCCGTTCCGCTCAACGACAGCCCGCTGATTCGCAGCGTGTCGTTGCCCGTGTTGTGGATGATCGCCGTCGTCACCGTGTCGGCCGTGCCCGTTCGCACCTGTCCGAGCGAGATCGTCTGCACCGATTCGGTCGCCACCGGCAGCACGCCGTTTCCACTCAGCGATACATCGTTCGGACTGGAGGAGGCGTCGCTCACGAGCCGGAGACTGGCCTGCTTCAATCCGCTCTGTCCGGCAGGAGCGCCGGTGCGCGGGCGGAAGCGAACGACGATCGAGCGGCTGGAGCCCGCGGCGAGCGTGTAGGAGCCACCACCCGAGACGATCTGGTAATCGAGACTGTCAGTACCGCGCAGCGACGTGCTCGAGACGCTCAGCGTGGCACTGCCGCTGTTGCGCAGCGTCAGCGTGTCGAGCTTCGAGCTGTTGGCGCGCACGCGGCCGAAGTTGACGCTCGATGGCGAGAGCGACACCGCCGGCGAGGCGCTGCCGGCCGACTCGGTCGAGTAGACCGCCTGGATGCCGATGTTGTACGACGGGGTTCCGTTGCTCAGGCCGTCTGGAAAATTCTTCCAGCCGTTGGAGCTCGTGTAGTAGGAGGAACCGTGGGTGGCCGTCTGGCCGTTGTCGCCGTAGATGACGAGCGTGCCGACACCGTTGGTCGTGATCGAGATGTGGAACGTGTCGCCCTGATTGAAATTGATGTTCGACCCGATTCCGCGCAGCCATACCTCATTGATGTCGTCGACGGCGAGGCGGCTGTAGGGAATCGTCACCGAGCCGAGCACGGAGCCGGGCACTCCGGCGAGACTACCCGAGGTGTTCGAGTGCACCGAGATGGTGACCGAACCGTTCGAGGGCAGATCGGAGGTATAGCGGACGAAGAAATTCATCCCGAGCAGGGAGCCGTTGCTGGGCGCGACGAACCTGGTCGCGTACTTCGTGACCGAGCCGCTCGGCAGTGAGAACGTTCGATTGTAGGCGCTGAAGCCGGTGATGGTCGAGAGCGTCGATGACGTACTGGAGACCAGGTCGACGTTCGACGTCGTCTGTCCGGCGCTCACCGAGACGCCGGTGACGGCGTTCTGGTCGTCGGAGAGCAGGTCACCCGATTCGTTGGAGCCGTTGTACCACTCGCGTCTGACGTCGGAGTGCAGCGGTGTCGGGTAGCTGGCGACGCTGGAGCCACCGGTGAAGATTTCACCGATCGGCTCAATACGCACATAGTACGTCCCGGGCGGAAGGCCCTTGATCGTGTAGGTACCGGTCGGCGACGGGGTATTGAAGAACGTTCCCTGGCTGCCGCTGAAGTAATCGACGACGGTCGAGTAGGCGGCGCCGGTCGCCGAGTCGACGGCGATCACGTTCACATCGCTCAGGTTGGAATCCTGCGCGGTCCGCACCGTTCCGGTGATCGATCCGACGCTGTTGGTAAACGACGAGGTGGGGTAGAGCACGGCCATCGCGGCGGTATCGTCGGGACTGAGCGTCGCCTGGCCGACCGGATCGAGGATGCCCGGATACATCGTGGCCAGTTCGCCGCCGATCGTCGTCTGCGAATGCGACAGTCCGAGCATGTGGCCGGTTTCGTGCGTGATGGTCGCCTTGTACCGGTACTGGTAGGTGGAGGAACCGCTGCCGGTGAGGGCGCCGTTGATGATGGCGTAGCCCTCGATGTAGCGGTTGTTCGACGAGTTGTAGGCGGAGCTGGCGAATCCGAGGATCGAATTGTGGGCTCCGGATCCGATGCGGGAGTCGGTGATCGCGCCGCTGGAATCGAAGACGACGGGATTGACGCCGTCGGAGTACTGCGAGCTGCCGGAGATGTAGCTGTCGCTGGCGCTGGTGACGTTGCGCGAGAGCGAGCCGGCGTTGGTGAACGACAGCGACGAGGAGAGGACCGAATCCCACTGGTCGAAGGCGTAGTCGACGATGCCGGTGGCGGTCGAGTTGGAGAACGCACCGAGTCCGCCGAGATCGATCTTGTAGGAAAGCGGGAAGTCGCTGGACTGGTAGCGGCGCGGCGTGGTGCCGCTTCCGCCGAGCGGACCACCGGCGGTAGCGATGTCGGCGGCCGAGAGCAGCGCGATGGCGACGAGCAGAAGCGTGGTTGGCGTTTTCATCGGCCGCTATCCTCCGCCACGATCCCCGAGATCATCGCGATGAAATTTTCGAGTTGTACCGATCCGTCGGCTTCGCGGTGCAGACCGTAGTCGGCGGCCATCGATCCGATGCCCTCGAGCACCGTCAGCGACACGCCGCGCAGCATTCCCTGGTCGACGGTCCACGCGCCCTGGTTCATGCCAATCGGACTGGTGAAGCCCATGTCACTGTTCGGATAGAGAATCACCAGCACCCGCTCGCCGGGCTGGAAGTAGCGCATGTCCATGATCTTCGTCGACAGACCGTTGAAGTCGCCACCGAACTGTTTGATGGTCACCATCGACGCAGGCGCGCCCTTGATGGTACGCTCGACCATGAACGTGGTGAAGGTGACGATGTCGTCGTTTTCGTCGGTTCCGCCACGGACGTCGACGACGGTGCCGGTGAAGATCCGACCGGACGCATCGACCATCTGGCGAAGATTCAGTGGAAGCGCTTGTGCGGGTAGCGATGTCGAAGAGACGAGCAGGAATACAATGGTGAGAACGGACCCCGCGAGCAATCCGTTCCGGGGCAGGCATCGGAGCATGGCGCAGATTGGGTTTGTGAACTGGACCTTTCAGAGCGCGCGGTCGCACGCGCTGACGCCCTTGACGGGCCGACGGCCGTTGAGAGGCCGGTGCCCTGTCCGACGGGTGCGGAGGGGGGCCGACAGGGCCAGAGTGAGAGTGAATGGGATGTGACGGACGCACGGACCTCGGATTGCGTCCCGACCGCGATGCTCCGCGATCGACATCCGGTGGAGGGAACGCGAATATCACCACGGTCCCCGTTTCAACAAAACGTTCCAGACGACCCTGGCGTCACGCCGGCCTCGTTCCAAGTGTCCGGCGGACGCTATCTTGACCGACTTGTTTGTATTCCCCCCCCATGGTTCCCGCTGGGAGGTACCGTCCTATGAAACTCCTGTTGATCGAGGATGAGAAGAAGGTGGCCAACTTCATCACGCAGGGTCTGCGTGAGGAGAGCTACGACATCATCTGCGCCTATGACGGCGATGAGGGACTGGAGAAGGCGCTCGATGACGAATACGACGGCATCATTCTCGACCTGATGCTTCCGAAGCGCGACGGCATCACTATTCTGCGCGAGCTCCGCGCGCGCGGGAACAACACGCCCGTGCTGATTCTGACGGCGAAGGGAACGATCCAGGACAAGATCATCGGACTCGATTCGGGGGCCGACGACTATCTGGCCAAGCCGTTCCATTTCGAGGAACTCACCGCCCGCATCCGCTCGATGCTGCGTCGGTCGAACGTGGAGAAGGCGACCCAGCTCAAGGTGGCCGATCTCGTGCTCGATACCGTCTCGCACAAGGCGCGGCGCGGGGAGGAGGAGATCGAGCTGACCGCACGCGAATATGCCCTGCTGGAGTACCTGATGCGCAACACCGGACGCGTGCTCAGCCGCTCGGTGATCACCCAGCACGTCTGGAACTACGCGTTCTATGCCGATTCGAACCTCGTCGACGTCTACATCAACCGGCTGCGCAACAAGATCGAAGTCGACGGATCGCCACGGCTCATCCACTCGATACGCGGCGTCGGGTACGTGATGCGGGAGAATGCCGCGGAGACCGAGGAGGAACCGGAGTGAGTCTTTCGCTGCGTGCCCGGCTGACGCTCTGGTTTGCGCTGGTGATGCTGCTGTCGCTCGGCATCTTCGGCGTGCTCACCTACACGTCGATCGCCAATCAGCTGCACGACACGCTCGACGTGTCGCTCAACAAGGTAGTCTCCGCCGTCGACGTGGTGATCCGCAAACAGGCCGAGGCGACGCTCAACCCTCCGCCACCACCACCGCGACGGCATTCGAACAAGAAGGAGGAGCCCGATGAGCTCGCATTCCTTCGGAAGGATTCGCTCGGTGTCGATTCGTCGATCACGACGAACATCAAGCCGCTGAAGAGTGAGGCGAAGCCCGGCCAGACGCAGGCCGAACGTCAGGAGGTCGACCCGGTCTGGACGGAAATCTTCGAGATCATCACGCTGACGCCGCGCAACTACCTGATCGAAATTCTCGACTCCACCGGCACCGTCGTCTTCCGGTCGGACAACCTCGGCACCGATTCGCTCCACGTTCCCGGCCTGTTCATCGACATGGCGAAGGATTCGGTGGCGGAATTCACGACGATCACGCAGACGGTCGAGAGTCTCAGCGATGACGAGGGACCGCAGTCGATCCGGCTGGCACTGGCGCGCTCACGTTCGGCAGTGATCATCGCCGGATACCCCGTCAAGGAGGTGAGTTCGCTGCTCGACGAGATCTTCGGCGCCCTGACGCTGCTGGCGCCCATCGTGCTCATCTTCTCCGCCGTCGGCGGATGGTTCCTCGCACGCGCCGGTCTGCATCCGGTCGATGAGATTACGACGACCGCGCAGGACATCACCGCCTCGAACCTGTCGCGCCGGCTCCCGGTCCCCTCGAGCGACGACGAGATCCGACGACTCTCCGACACGCTCAACGACATGATCTCCCGCCTGGAGAGTTCCTTCGAACGCGTGCGGCAGTTCACCGCCGATGCATCGCACGAACTGCGGACGCCGCTGACGATACTGACGGGGGAACTCGAGCTGGCGCTGCGCCAGAGGAAGTCGCCGACCGAATACCAGGAGATCCTCTCCAGCGCGCTGCAGGAAGTGCTCCGGCTCTCCCGCGTCGTCGAGTCGCTGCTGCTGCTCTCTCGAGCCGACATGGGACGGGTGAGTCTGCACCTGGAACGCACGAATCTCACCGAGATGCTGGCCGACCTCGCCGATGCCGCGTCGATCCTCGGTGTCTCGAAGAACATCTACATCACCTACCGCCCGAGCACCGACATCTGGGTCAACGGCGATCACGCCAAGCTCTACCAGATGTTCCTCAACATCGTCGACAACGCCGTGAAGTACACGCCGGATGGTGGTCTGATCTCCATCACCGCCCATCGGGATGGCGCCTGGGCGGAAGTGCGCGTGCGCGATACCGGCATCGGAATCAACGCGGAGAACCGGAAGAAGATCTTCGACAGGTTCTACCGCGTCGACAAGGCGCGCAGCCGTGAACTTGGAGGCGTCGGACTGGGGTTGTCGATCGTGCAGTGGACCGTCGACGCACACGGTGGAACGATCGACGTGGAGAGCGAACCGGGCCAGGGCAGTACGTTCATCGTCCGGCTCCCGCTGTACGCCACGCCAATGGACGAGCGTGAACAGCTGGAGGAGCCGGACGAGAAGAGTCGCTTCACACTGCCGAAGCTCCTGCGCAAGTCCCGGTCGTAGTGCGTTCTACTTCGCCGACGCCGTCGTCACCGGCGAATCCTTCGTCACCTGCTGCAGATACAGGTGCAGTGCCGTCAGTTCGTCGTCGGTCATTGCCTGGAACGACTTCCACGGCATCTGATCGCCATCGAGCGCCCGCCCGTTCGGATTGGTGCCCGTTCGAATCGTCGACATGAACTGCGCCGTGGACCAGTGAGCGGCGGTGTCCAGCGGAGGAATCGGCATCCCGTTCGGATCCGGATTGTCGCCACCCTGCGCATGATCGCCATGACACTCCATGCAGGCGGTGGTGAACATGTAGCGTCCGAACTCGGCGGTCGCCGCCGGGCCGGGGTTGGCCACGCGTTCTACCGAGTGATCGGCGACGGCCTCGGCGGCGAGTCCCATACCGGCCACCGTGGTAATCACACGGCCGAGCGGACGCAGCTCCGACTTCGGCAGATCGTTGTCCACCGGCGGCACGCTCCGGATGTAGGCGATGATCGACGACAGATCACCATCACTCAGATGATAGAAGCTCACGTTCGGCATCATCATGAGACTGTGACCATTGGGCCGAATTCCGAATCGGATGCAGCGGACGTAGTCATCGTTGGTGTACTTCGAGCCGACGCCGCCCTTCCCGGCGGTGAGGTTGGAGGCGACCATCCGGAACGGCGGCGCGTCGATGAACACTCTGCCACCGAGGTTGCCGCTGTGGCAGTTGCGACAGCCGTAAATCGTCGTCAGGTGGTTGCCACGTGCGATACTTGCGGAGTCCGACACCACCGCGACGGTCGGCACCGTCGTGTCGTACGCCTTGTTGAGCTTGCCCTCCGAAACGAAGTAGCTGATGAGGAAGACGACCAGGACGACGCCGACCAGACCGCCGGCGACGATGCCGAGCCATTTGAAGAAGCGTTTCATGACAATGCAGGAATGTTGGTGACGCGACCACGCGGGCTCGGGTGGCGATCCGCGTCGAGGTGCGTCGTTGCGTGGAGAGGGTGATCGACAAAGAGCGCCAAATATAGCCCCCACAGACATACGTTCTGTTACACCCCATCTCTTGTACCTCACCCGACGTCAGGCCCTACCATTCCAAAGGACCTGCGACGCTCCGAGCCCGCGTCCCCTCCCGGTCCCGAACTACTGTTGGCCCCGAGCTCCTTCCCGCTCCGCTGCGATTCATCGCCGCGGTCGCGGACCGCGCCGTCGGGTCCGCCCACCGTCCCACCCGACCGAGCCGACGCTGCCAACGACGACGGAACGCGACGCAGCTCGCCTCCGCTTCCGACGATGACGTCTCGTCTCATTCACCCCGCGATTTCAGTCCGGGGAGCGAGAGTACAAGCCGTCGGAGAGGCCGAGTCGAGGATGAATTCGTGACGCAGCGTCTCCCGGAAGGCCCCAGCCGAACTCGAGCGCGAACGTCGACCCAGCCCGGGGAGCCGACCTGCGCACGAACGCGAGTCTCGATGTATCCGCGATATGCCAGGCGAAGTGCGAGCAGCCAGAGCGGAACCGAACGAGCATCGGAGATTCCCGGGGGAGGAAGGGGGGGACGACACGGAAACGAAGAATCCCGGGAAGCGGGGCAGAGAAGCAACCTCAAGGCGGGAAGGGCGCCGAAGCCCATTCCGCGGAGGCCGTACAGCCATGAACCCACTCGGCCGGAATCAGGTCCCAGAGACGGAGCTCTCCCCGGAAGCCGGCGCGCGCAGCGCTGCAATCGTTCGCTCCACGCGCTCCACGTACGCGTCGGGATCGGCCTTGCGGCGAAGTCCGGCGGCGGTCATCGACCGCACGGTGCCGAAGACCGCTCGCTCCGGCCAGGGACGATCGTGCAGTCCGAAGATCCATCCGACACCGGCGTAGGAATTCGCGTCGCGGCCGTCGAGCAGGTACCGGTTGTTGAGTTCGATCGCCGTTCGGTACGCCTCGTCGGGCGCGGCCGACCACTCCAGGATTTTCTTTCCCCAGTACATCCGCATGTAGTTGTGCAGGTAGCCGGTGTGGCGCATCTCGCGCATCGCGGCGTTCCAGTACACATCGTGCGTCTGCGCGGCTTCGAATTCCTCTCTGGTATAGACATGCGGGCGCTCGTCGCGCGCGTGCATCTCGAGCGTCCGCCGCGCCCAGCCGGGAATCGCCTCGTAGCAGTCGTAGTCAGCAGTGAACGCAACGAAGTTGTGCGCCAGCTCCCGTCGCACGATCAATTCTTCGAGGAAGGCGTCGCGATCGGCGCCCGGACGGGCGCCTCGCACCGCGAGCGCGATCAGGACCGGTGACAGCTGGCCGAAGTGCAGGTGCATCGCCAGGTGCGAGACGTTTGCCGTCTGCGGCTGATTCCGTGTCGCCGCATAGACGTCGAAGCCATTACGAAGGAATTCCTCCAGTCTCCCGCGGGCGGTGGCGCTGCCGCCGCGAAAGAGTGACTCGACCGACGGCACGGTTCGATCGAGGTCGAGCCGGGCGAGCACATGGTCGAGGTCGTGCAGATCGATGCCATCATCGCCGAGGGAGGGATCGGTGCGGCGCAGCCGCGTCGGCGGCAGCTCGACGAGGTAGTCGCCGACATGCCGCATCAGCTTCGGCCGAAGCGTCCGCGCCGCGTACTCGGCGCGATTGGTGGGCACCTCCACCGGCACCACGACGTCACCCTCCACCTGATATATCGCTCGATCGACTTCCGCCGCCACGCGCCGACGCCACGAGACCTGATGGCGGAGGTAGCCCCGATCGGTCACCACCATCGAGGCGTGCCGCGCCGCCTCGATGGCAATGTCGTCCGGTCTGCCGATGCGAACGCGGAAGGCGATCCGCCGCCGGCGCAATGCCGCATCCACCTCACGGATTCCCTCGAGCATGAATCGGTAGTGCCGCAGGTTGGCCTCCGGATATCCATCGGTGACCCCGAAGACGACCAGCAGGGGACGGCCGGCGGCGTTCGCCTGCTGCACGGCAAATTCGAGCGCGGGATTGTGCTCGGCGCGCTGGCTCTGCTGCATCCAGTAGAGCACGTAGTCGCCCGAGCGTTCGGGAGCCTCAGCCAGGAGACGGATGCGGGAATCATGAACGATCATTGACGTTGGGTTGAATCATGACATACGTCATCGTCCGGTCGCCGGACCGCCGATACATTGGCTAGCTGAGAGGGTACAGACCAACAACATGGTACAGAGCGATGATGGCATCCGAAGCCCCACCTGCGACACACGACGGCAACGGCGATGATGATGCGAAGCGGGAAGGCGAACTCCTCGAGGAGATCCGCCGGCTCCGCAGGGAGAAGAACGCGGTGATCCTTGCGCATTACTACCAGATTCCCGCGATCCAGGACGTGGCCGACTACGTCGGCGACAGTCTCGGGCTCTCGCGCAAGGCGGCGGCGACCGACGCGGCCATGATCGTCTTCGCCGGCGTGCACTTCATGGCTGAGACCGCCAGGATTCTCAATCCTCACAAGAAAGTCGTCGTCCCGGATCTCGCCGCCGGCTGCTCGCTGGCCGAATCGGCTCCGGCCGACAGATTCCGCGACTTCGTCCACGCGCATCCCGATCACGTGGTGGTCACCTACGTGAACTGTTCGGCAGAGGTGAAGGCGCTGAGCGATATCGTCTGCACCTCCTCGAACGCCGAGGCGGTGATCGAATCGATTCCCCGCGGCACACCGATCATCTTCGCGCCGGACCGGAATCTGGGACACTACCTGGCCGAGCGCACGGGTCGGCCGCTGCTGCTGTGGGACGGCGCCTGCATCGTTCACGAGGCATTCGCCTTCCAGAAACTCGAGCAGCTCATGGCCGCCAATCCGGAGGCGCGGCTGATCGCCCATCCGGAGTCGCTCTCGCAGGTGCTCGAACTCGCCGAGTACGTCGGCTCCACCGCCGGTATGCTCGAGTACGTCCGCCGCAACGGTGCGGGCACGTACATCGTGGCAACCGAGGTCGGACTGCTGCATCAGATGGCCAGAGACGTTCCCAAGGCGAAGCTCATTGCGGCACCGGTGGTGGCCAACAACGCCTGCGCGTGCAGCGAGTGTCCGTACATGAAGCTCAATACCGTCGAGAAACTCTACCGCTGCCTGCGCGACGAGCAGCCGGAGGTGACCGTCCCGGAGGAGATCGGCATCAGAGCGCTACGCCCGATCGAACGCATGCTCGCAATCTCCGGAGGGTAGTGACGTGGGCAACGACACCGACATCCTCGTCGTCGGCTCGGGCATCGCCGGTCTCGCCTTCGCCATCGAAATCGCCGAGCGGCTCCCCGATCGGCACGTGACGGTGATGACCAAGGCAGAGCCCGGCGAGGCGAACACCCGCTACGCCCAGGGCGGCATCGCCGTGATGGTCGACCGCCTCGCCGACTCCTTCCAGCAGCATGTCGAGGACACGCTGCGCGCCGGCGACGGACTCTGCGACCGTGATGTCGTCGAGATGGTCGTACGAGAAGCGCCGGAACGCCTGGCCCAGCTCATGGCGTGGGGTGCCCACTTCGACGCGTCGCCCGGAGGCGGCTTCGACCTCGGTCGCGAAGGCGGCCACAGCGCCTCCCGTGTGCTGCATTTCAAGGATGCCACCGGATTCGAGATCGAGCGCGCGCTTCTCGATCGGATTCGCCGCTCGGAAACCATCGCACTCCGCCCCCACCACTTCGCCCTCGATCTGATCGTCGACCGTATCTCCGATCCGTCGGCGCCCGTCTGCCGGGGCGCCCGCGTGCTCGATGTCGAACGCGGCGTCGAACTGCACGTCGCCGCCGCCGTCACAATGCTCGCCTCCGGCGGCGCGGGGCAGATCTACCGCACGACGACCAATCCCTCGGTCGCCACCGGCGACGGTATCGCCATGGCGGATCGCGCCGGGGCGCGTACCGATGACATGGAATTCGTGCAGTTCCATCCCACCGCGCTCCACCACGCCGCGGAAAATCCCGCCTTCCTGATCTCCGAAGCTGTCCGCGGAGCCGGAGCCATCCTTCGAACGCTCGACGGTGTCGCGTTCATGCGCGACTACGATCCGCGGGGTGAACTCGCCTCGCGCGACATCGTCGCACGCGCCATCGATCGTGAAATGCGACGCACCGGAACCTCCCACCTGCTGCTCGACTGCAGGCCCATCGCGCCGGAATACTTCCGCACCCATTTCCCCACGATCCTCCAACGCTGCCGATCGCTGGGAATCGACCCCCTCACCGAGCCGATTCCCGTCGTGCCCGCAGCGCATTACATCTGCGGCGGCATCGCCGTCGACCGCGACGGAAGAACGACGATCGGCAACCTGTTCGCCGCGGGAGAGTGCGCGCGCACGGGTCTGCACGGAGCGAATCGTCTCGCGTCGAACTCGCTGCTCGAGGGGATCGTCTACGCCCATCGCAGTGCCGAGTCGATCGCCGCGGCTCCTCCGCCGTCCGCCCGTCGGCGGCTGCCGGTCGACCTCCATCGCGGCGCAATGCCCGTTCCGCGCGATCGCGTGGCGAAGCTGCGCGCACGCCTGCAGGCGACCATGACCGAGGACGTCGGGATTGTCCGCACCGACGACGGACTGCACCGCGCGGCCGGAGTCGTCGAGAACCTGATCGGCGAGATGGACGTGCTGTTCGATGCCTGTGTGCTCGATCGCGAACTGGCCGAACTGCGGAACATGGCGGCCGTTGCGCGGCTGGTGACGGTGCAGGCCGCCAGGCGTCGGGAGAATCGGGGCGGACACTACAACGAATCGCTTTCTTCCGCCATTACACGGCCGACACCCGTTTCCTGACGAAGGAGGACATCGATCAAGAAGGGATGTTCCTCACCGGCCTGTCGATGAACGTCATCTATCAGGTCGATGTCCGCTCGGAAACGTCCGTGGAGGATTTCATCGACGCGTACATCGCAGGCCTGAAGACCAATTCCCCACATCCCATGCCGACATTCGATCCTGACAACGCGGTACATCCGACGACGCGCAGAGCGTGGCGCCGGTGGCTCCAAGAGAACCACCAACGCGGCCGCGGAGTCTGGCTGATCAGCTACCGCAACAGGACCGGCCGTCCGCGGGTCGAGTACGAGGATGCGGTGGAGGAGGCGCTGTGCTTCGGGTGGATCGACAGCATGGTGAAGACGATCGATGAGGAGCGGGGTGCGCAATGGTATGCACCGAGGCGGCCGCGCACCGGATGGTCGCGATCGAACAAGCAGCGTGTCGAGCGGCTGATCGAGGCGAAGCTGATGAAGCCGGCGGGACTGGCGGCGATCGAGGCGGCGAGTCAGGACGGTTCCTGGGAGATGTACGATCTGGCCGAGGCGCTCGAGGTTCCCGATGATCTTGCCCGAGCGTTGAAGCGGCATCGGGGCGCGAGGGAGACGTTCGACGGCTTTCCGAAATCGGTACGGCGCGGCACCATCGCGTGGATCTGCAGCGCGAAGCGGGAGGAGACGCGGCGTCGGCGCGTGGACGACACGGCCGAGCGGGCAGCCCGCGGCGTGCGCCCGAAGCCGTGGGACGGCGGCAGCTCGTAGCATCGAGGCCGCCACGACAGCCAACGCGACTGGCACGCGCGATGCGACCCCAGCGTGCGTCGAATCATCCGTCACCGATCTCATGACCGGACCGATGGCACCCACGCTCGTTCAGGCCGCGATCATCGCCGCATTCGTCCTCATTCACCTCTTCTCGGGTCGTCTGCGATTCCTCGACGTCATCCCGCGAAGCCGGTGGCTGTCGATGGCCGGCGGCGTCTCGGTCGCCTACGTCTTCATTCACATTTTTCCCGAACTCCACGAGGCGCAACGCTCCATCAGTGCCGGCATGCCGTTGCTGCCCTTCGTCGAACACCACGCCTACCTCGTCGCGCTCATCGGACTGTCGGTCTTCTACGGCCTGGAGCGGGCCGTGCGCAGCGCGCAGAAGCGCCGCGGCACACAGGGCGAAGCCGCCACCACCGACGAACGTCGATCGACCACCACCGGCATGGGCATCTTCTGGCTGCACGTCTCCTCCTTCGGATTGTACAATTCGCTCATCGGCTACCTGCTGGTGCATCGCGAGGAACAGGATCTTCGTGGACTTCTGTTCTTCGCCGGAGCCATGGGTGTGCATTTCCTGGTCAACGATTTCGGACTGCTGCATGACCACCAGTCGACCTACCGCGACATCGGACGATGGGTGCTGGCCGCAGCCATCGTCGTCGGCTGGACGGTCGGACTCCTCACCACCGTCGGCACTGCCGTCACCGGCGTGCTCTTCGCGTTCCTCGCCGGCGGTGTGGTGCTCAACGTGCTCAAGGAGGAACTGCCGGCTGAACGGCGCAGTCGCTTCGCCCCGTTTCTCTTCGGCGCGGTCGCGTACGCGACGCTACTTCTGCTATTATGAGCGCCGATGAAACACCTCCGGGCTCCGCTGCTGTGGCTGCTCGTCGTCGTCGGGACGCTTGCGGCCGGCCTCTCGAGGCCGTTCTACAACTGGGATCTCATCGGCTACGTGGGCGCGTCGTACGCCCGGGAAACCGCGGAGGCGACCGCGGCGCAGGCACGTACGTACCACGATGTGCAGCGCGCCGTTCCGGCTGAGACCTTCAGACGTCTGGCGCTGGACACGTCCAACGACTATCGCTACGCCGTCGCGCACGACACCACCGCCTTTGCCGACCAGATGGCCTACTACGGGATCAAACCGATCTACGTGGCCCTGATCGAACTGCTGGCACACGTGGGCGCGAGCCGGGTCTTCGCCTCCTACGCGATATCGGCGGTCTGCGCGGCCATTGCGGTCGGACTCCTGTTCGTGATCGCACGCGGCCGCATCGCACCACCGCTGCTGTACGCGCCACCATTGCTGGCAGTCGTATTCGGCGTACCTGCGATCGCACGGTCCTCGACGCCCGACGGACTGGCATTGCTTGCGATCGTGGGTGCGGCCGCGCTCTTCCTGCAGGGTCGGCACACGGCGCTCTGCGCGACGATGCCGCTGACGGTTGGAATTCGCCCCGACCTTCTGCTCTTCGCCGTTCCGCTGCTGGTGGCCGTGGCGGTGGCCAATCCGTCGCGGCGGATTCCCGTGGCCGTCTCCGCCGCCGCCTGCCTCGTCGTGCTCGTGATCATCGACCTGATCGTCGGCTGGCCGGGGGCGATGTACGTGACGCACGTCGAACCGATGGCGCACTCGTTGTCGCAGATGCCGACGCTGACGGCGGGAGGTTACCTGCGGACGTTGCTCGACGGACTCTACTACCTCCCGGGCGACGCGGCCTTCGTGCTCTTCCTTCTGCTGGAGTCGTATGGAATTCGGATGGCACTTCGAACGCGGGTCGAGGGCGCCGGCCGCTGGTCCGGATGGAGGGCGCTCGTGGCCGTCTCCGGCACCTACGTTGCGCTCCACTTCCTGCTCTACCCGGTCGCTGCCGACCGGTTCTTCGCCGGGGCGTACCTTGTTTCGGCTCTGGGGCTGCTGATCGGAATGTCGGAATGGTTGCCTGCGCTGCGCCGTACGTGAAGGACGGATCCGATCGACGATCGACATTCCAACACGTGGTCCCTGCGTCCGCAAGCGCGCGTGAGATCGGTGCAGTCCGGGTAGCGCGCCGCGGAGTCGGGGGCGGCGCATATCTGCCAACCACATGAATTCAACAATCGGGGAATACGAATGATTGCGTTTTTCGGAATGGGGCTGCTCGGATCGAATTTCGTCCAGGCGCTTCTGAAGCGAGGTGAAACGGTGCACGTGTGGAATCGCACGCATGCGCGGGCCACGGCTCTGGAGCAGTATGGAGCGGTGGCCTACGAGGATCCGGCCGAGGCGGTGCGGGGAGCCGACCGACTGCACCTGACGCTTTCCGACGACAGCGCGGTCGACGAGGTGCTGGAGCGTGCGCGCGCCGGGTTGAGCGATGCCACGATCATCGTCGACCACACGACGACCTCACCCGCCGGAGCACTCGAGCGCACCGGGCGGTGGGCGGAGCGCGGAATTCGATTCCAGCACGCGCCGGTGTTCATGGGCCCGCAGAGCGCGCTCGATGCCACCGGAATGATGCTCGTCTCGGGCGACCGCACGCTCTACGAAACGCTGAAGCCGGCGCTGGAGACGATGACGGGGAAGCTGGTCTACTTCGGCGAGCGTCCGGGACGTGCCGCCGCGATGAAGCTCCTCGGCAATCAGTTCCTGATTGCGATGACCGCCGGTCTGATCGATACGCTGTCGCTGTCCGAGGCGATGGACGTCCCGCGGGATCAGCTCGCTGAACTGTTCGACACGTTCAACCCCGGCGCCTCGGTACCGGCGCGGCTGCGTCGCATCACCGACGCGGACTACGACGACCCGTCGTGGACGCTGGAGATGGCGCGCAAGGATGTACGTCTGATGCTCGAGGCCGCCGGCGATCGCGACCTCCCGGTGATGCACGCCATCGCCGATCTGATGGATCGCTGCATCAGTGACGGCGACGCGGCGAAGGACTGGACAGTGATCGGAAAGGAGGCGGTGCGCGGCACGTAGGCAGCCGACGCGCTGGCGGCGCCAGCTCAACGCTCGTCGCCAGGAGAACCGGCAATCGCGACAGGAATTCCCCCTCCCTGTATTTCCCGACGCACCGCACCTCCTCTGACTTGATTGCGCGAACCGTTGGAGCGCCTATTCAGCGCGCCACCGCACCGCTGCACCTCCATCACAACGACGACACACCGATGTCCGGAGATTTCTCGCGTCGTGAGGACGGATTTGTCCCACCACATGGCGGCTATCGCAATCTGCAGTCGTTTCAGAAGGCAGAAATCATCTACGACGCAACGGTGTATTTCTACCGTCGCTACATCGCAGGTGGCGATCGCACGCGAGACCAGATGGTTCAGGCTGCGCGATCCGGAACGCAGAACATTGCCGAGGGCAGCCATGCCTCGGCCGTATCGAGGAAGAGTGAGATCCTCCTCACGAACGTCGCGCGAGCAAGTCTCTAGGAGCTGCTTATCGACTATCAGGACTTCGTGCGAACCCGGGTTCTCCGGGAATGGCCGGCGGACCACCCGTCGCGGCGGCGACTGCGCCAGCTGACGCAACTGCACGACGCGACGTCTGAGACATTCCGTGCAGGCATCGAACACCCCGATCCGGACATCTGCGCCAACGTCATCATAGGACTCATCCGCGTGGCGCCCTTCCTGATCGATCGCATCCTCGCCATCGTTTCCGCGCTTTCCGTCCTCGCCTCGCGCGCTACCGCAACAGCACCACCCTGCGGTCGACCACCCGACCGTCGAGCTCCACGCGGACCACGTACGCGCCCGCCGCCAGCCCGTCGAGCGGCAGCCCGAGCGCGTGCGCTCCCGCGGCAAGCACCGCCGCGCCGGTCGCCGCGCGCTCGACACCTCGGGCGTCTACCACGTGCACGGCCACGCGCGCGGAGCGCGCGAGCGTCAGATGCAGCATCGCGGTGCCGGTCGTGGGATTCGGCTCGATCGACAGACTGCCGCCCGCCGCGTCCTCACCATCCACGCCGAGCGTCCCGCGCAACAGCACCGACAGCACGCCGACGTTGTCCAGACGCACCGCCGATCCGATGCTCGGCTCAAGCGTCAGGTCGAACGATCCCGCGTCCGCCGCGTCGCCGATCAGCACGTAATACTCCCCGGCCGTGTCGATCATGATCGCCGTGTCGATGCCGGTGGCTGCACTGGTGATCCGCAGCGAACCCGCTGAGACCACCGAGTCGACTCCCACCATCAGCTCGAGGTCGTTCCAGTACTCGTTCGACTGGGCGATCGGATGGTTCAGCCGCAACCGGCCGACGCCACCGACACCGAGCAGACGCGGAACGTCCGGAAGCGCGAGGCCGATCCCGCAGTCGATTGCCAGCGAGTCCTGCAGGTGGTCGCCGAATTCGGCACTGGTCGAGTCGTAGCCACCCACGCTGAAGCCACCGTATGCCTCAGGATTGCTTGCAGAGGTGGTATCGGAAGCCGAGGCCACCCGGGGATCCTTTCCGTGCCGCATCGTCGACTGCGCCCTGTCGATGCGCCAGTCGATCGAGATGGGACCGGCGTCTTTCTTTCCGAACCCGTTGTCATCGTTCTTGAAGCGTATGTAGCGCGGTTCGTCGGAGTTGTTCGCGTAGACACGATTCTTCCCTCCGTTGAAATTCCACGCCGCCACCTTCACGTACGCATCGTCGTGCGGATACCCCGCTTCGTAGATCTCGGTGTTGAAGCACCGGCTCAGGATGTTGGGGTAGTCGAAGGTCACCTTGCTGTGTGGCGGCACGAGAATGCGGCTCCACCGACAGGCCGCGGTGAAGGTGAGCGTACCCGACGTGATCGCCGGCTGGTATCCGGGATCGGGACATTCGGCAACGACGAGCGAAACCATTCCGTCACCGCCGTCGCCGAAGAAGTCATGCAGCCACATGCGTCCCTTCCACGGATCGACGCCGACGGCGGTCGTGACCTGCTCCTGACCGCCCGTGGTGTCCTGCCGCCGATCGTGTTTGTACTTGAGGCGCGGCGGGTCGCTCGGATCGGCCGGATTGCGGCTGTAGCCGCTGACGGTGATCACGTGCGCCTTGCCGAAGTCGTCGGTGACCCACATCTCGACGTCACAGCTGTCTTTGAATCGGTCGGCCATCCAGTTGAAATCCGGTACCGTATCGCTGTTCATCTCGGTGGCGGAGGTATGCCCCGACGAGGAGGAGATCATGCGTGCCGGATCGTCCTCATCGATCTGGAAGGTGACGCGTAACGGGAGGTTGTAGGCCTCGATCAGATCGAGCTTCGCGCGGATGAAGTCGAGGTGGTTGACCGGCTGCTTCGGAAGCCGGCCCATCAGGTCGTTGATCCGCTCGTAGAGCGCGCGCAGCTCGAGGGGGATGTCGACGTCCTCGCGCGAATTCGACAGCCACTTCATGCTGTTGGCCACCGCCGCGGGTCCGCACCCGTTCCAGTCGCCCGGCGTGATCGTCGAATCGAGATCGAGATTCGGGATGTGACAGCCCTCGTAGCGGATCTCCAGACTGTCGCGATCGACTTCGAGAGGATGGGGGTAGTAGAATCCGTCGCCGATCCTGGGACCGTCACCCGGAACGATGGGAACGCCGCCGGCGGCGTTGACGCGAATCGGGGTAACGGTCGTCTCGGTCGCCCCGGTGAAATCGAGTCCCGGCGAATCGGCGTAGCTCCGGCGGGAGGTGCGGACGCTGTAGCGGAGGTATCCCATCGGAACTCCGCGCTCGGCACCGACGAGCGACGCGTCGAAGCGCACCGAGATCATCTGCTGGTTGGGATTCCACGAGGCCGCCGGCAGATAGACGTTCTGCACGATCCACTGTCCCACCGGACTGGTCGGACTGTCGGTGGCGACGACGTTGATGAACAGGCCGGAATCGGGCGGGATGTAGACCAGGTCCATCTGTCCGATGGTCGACGGCACGTAGGGTGGTTCGGCGTATTCGAAGGTGACCTGATGGAGGTCGAGCGAGACGATCTCGATGTCCTGTGCGGTGGCCGACCCCACTGTGAGCAGTCCCAGCAGCGCGATCAGAGTAGCGTAACGACGCATGAAGTCCTCCGACTCGAAAGTGGCGGCGCCGTGCGGCGCCGCCGGTGTTCAACAGTTATTCGAGGGGAACGGAGGGGTTGTGCGGTGGGTGAATCATGGGGCCGGCTTCCGCCCGGCGGCCTTCGACGTCGTTCGCCATCGAAGCCCTATCGAAGTGGTTCGGGAGCGTCCCGGTACCGTTTGAATTTTCCCGACAGGTGTCCGATTCCCACCTGAAGCGGGAAGATGAAGCGCTGGACGAAGGGGGGCACCTCGAGGATGCCGAACTCGGTACGGTAGCGGCGCACCAGGTACGCTGCTTCGGTGGGATCCGGTCTGCCGCCGCCGTGGCGCTTCTGCGAATCGAACAGTGCGCTGAGAAAGTAGACGACGTTGTGCGGCGGTCGCACCCAGCCGGTGCAGATGAGATCGTCGTCGCCGCAGTTCCAGAATTTGTGCGGCGTTCCGGCCTGGAACGTGACGGTATCGCCGGCACTGCCGTACTGCGGTTGCTCGCCGAGCACCTGCCAGACGATCGATCCCTGCTGCACGGTCAACGATTCGTCCTGCCGGTAGTGCACGTGCATCGGCGGTCCCGCCTTCGGTGCGACGCAGTTTTCGACTTCGAGGAATTCTCCGTCGGCGTCGGTGGCGAGTCGGAGAAACGTCAGACGCTCACCCGCGCCGTTGGTGATGGTGATGGGATACTCGTCCATGGTGAATCCGTAAAGGTTGGTGTGACGGTGCCGAAGATACGAGTCCGTGTATTTTCGCAACCTCCCGGCACGGGAGTCGGCCTCATGGTCGGCGCACTGACGATCCGAACCGTGCCGCGGCGTCTGCTCGGCGTCGTGGCGTTTCCCGGTGGAATCAGCGGACCGCCTCCGCGGGCGGGGGGCGGTGGAAGCGCCACAGGTCGCGGGTCACCCGAGGAATCCGCTCGGATCGTGTGTATCTTCGCCACCCGAGTCGACCCCACAGCAACCACTCCTTTCGTCCTCCCGACACGGCGGACATCATCAGACTGAGCACATGGATAACTCACGTACGAAGCCGTCGCCCATCGTTCCCGGACCGCAGGTATCCTCCCGGTATTCGGGAACGAAGAAAACCCCGATGGCGACCATGGTCGAGGACTACATCCACGGCCGCATCGATATCGAAGGCGACTTCCGCCGGTTCATCACCGATCGCAACGACTACGTCACCTACCAGCTGGTCCTGGACCACGTGAAATTCTTCATCACCCGGTTCATCCCCGAGGTGACGATGCATTCGAAGAAGCAGGACGAACGGATCGTCCAGGAGCACTACGACCGCGGCAACGATTTCTTCAACTGGTTCCTCGGTCCGCGCATGGTCTACACCAGCGCGTTCTTCACCGAACCCGATCAGGACCTCGAGTCGGCGCAGGATCAGAAGATGGCGCTGCTGTGCGACAAGCTGCAGGTGAAGCCGGGGCAGACGCTGCTGGACATCGGCTGCGGATGGGGAACGCTGGCTCTCTATGCCGCCCGTGAGCGTGGCGCCGATGCCACCGGTGTGACGATCGCCGAACGGGGCGCCGCCTACGGCAATCAGCAGATCCGCGACGCCGGCTACGAGGACCACGCGCGTATCCTCCGCATGGACTACCGCGATATCCCGCGCCGTCGCTACGATCGCATCACCTGCCTCGAGATGGCCGAGCACGTCGGCGTCAAGTACTTCCGCCGGTTCATGAAACAGATCTACTCCATGCTCCAGGACGACGGCCTGTTCTACCTGCAGATCGCCGGCCTCAAGGCAGGTCTGCACATGGAAAGCCTCGTCTGGGGCCTGTTCATGAACAAGTACATCTTCTCCGGTGCCGATGCCTCGATGCCGCTCTCGTTCGTCGTGAAGAATCTCGAGAAGGCCGGCTTCGAAATTCACTCCGTCGAGAACGTCGGCATTCACTACTCGATCACCATCGACCGCTGGTACGACAACTGGATGCGCAACCGTGAGCAGGTCGAAGCCAAGTACGGCCAGTTCTGGTTCCGCCTCTGGCAGGTGTTCCTCGGCTGGTCGGTGGAGATCGCCGCGCAGGGCAACTCGACCTGTTTCCAGATCGTGTGCAACAAGAACCTCGAGACGTTCGATCGGATGCGGTGGGTCGGTGAGGTGGGACTCGGCGAACGGATGCCGAAGACCAACGGCGTGGTGCACGAGGAGGCGTAGAATCCGGTCAGCGCAGGAGCGTGGCTCCTCTCAAACAGAAACGAACGAGGCCGCGGAGGGCATGATGCTTCCGCGGCCTCGTTGCGTAATCCTGTCGTTGCGTCGTCGCTATGTCACGTCGTTACGTCGTCGCATCGTCGCAACGTCGCAACGTCACAACGTCACAAGGTCGCAAGATCGGCCGGGTCCGCCAGGTCGGCGCCGGGCGCCGGGGGAGGCGGCAGCGTCGTTGGGCTGGCGACCAGCGCGTCAGCTCGCTGGCGGCGTTCCGGTGTACTTCACGAGCGCGATCAGGTAGTAGATGGCGCCGATGATCATCAGCAGCACGCCGATTGTCAGGAATGCCATGAACGACAGCGGATGCAGGATCAGCAGCGAGACGAGCGCGATCACCAGGCCGATCGTGACGATGATTGCCGAGGTTCTAATCTTGCGATCCATCTGTGCCTCCGTCGGTTGTTGAATCGTCGGTCGTCGCACTGCCCGTCGCGGTGTCCTCGCCGGTCTGCTCACCGCTCTGCATCGAGTCGCCCGAGGGCTGCTCGCCTCCCACCGCCGCTCCCGAGGAGGGCTTCGTTCCCACGCGGTCACCGATCCGTTTGACCGCCTGTTCCACCGCACTTCCATGCTGCGGCGTCCACATGTCGTAGTCGGACAGCTCATGCACGTTGTGAACGACGTCATGACAGCCGCTGGTCAGACAGGACACCTGGTCGTTGGCCAGGGAGTCGCGGAATGCCGCCGGCGTCGTGTGCACCTCGTTCTCCTCGAACGATCGTGAGCCGGCATGGCAGTGCAGACACTGGCGATTGCTGTACGGGTCGTACAGGTGGATGGTATCGGGCACGGTGCCGAGGAACTGCACCAGCACGTGGTTGATGCCTTTGATCTTCGCGCTGATGGGGCCGAACATCGTGTAGTCCGTGTGGCACGTGTAGCAGGCCTCCTCGCGCGGGATCCGATCGTTCTGGAAGTGCTGTGCGGGAATGAATTCGTCGTCGTCGACGAGCAGCGATTTCCCGTACGGTTCCATCGCGTGACAGGACAGGCAGAATTCGGTCTGCTTCGCCTTCTCCATGTGCTCTTCGGTGCCGAAAATCACCGTGAGGATCGGAAGCAGAAAGATCCCGACGAAGGCGAGCATTTTGCCGTTCCGATCGTGTGTCGAACCGGGACGCGCGATCAGGAACAGGTTGATCAGGATGGCGAGGCCGATCAGCGAAAGGACGATGAGAAGTAGCACGGTGTGGTACCTCCTGCTCTCCGGTCGACCAGATGGCGACCGATCGAATGAGAGGCCCTCGGAATGCGCTCCATCGGACGCATTGTCCGACGGTGCGAACTCCGAGGGCCGATCGAAGAATCCCGGCCGATCGCCTGAAAGCGGCGGTCGCGCTCATCGCGCTCAGATTGCCGTCTCAGGGGGGGCCGCCGACACAGGTGCCGGTCGGGATTCCGGAATAACGGGGGGATTGTCAATTCGAGAGGACTGGAGCACCGACACTACTTGTGCGATGCCAGCCAGTTGGCCAGAGTCGTCAGGTCGGCGTCGGCGCCGCTGAACTTCTTCGGATGCTTCTTGCCATCGAGTTCGACCTTCTTGGTCACGAACTGCTTGATCCAGTCGGCATCCTTGGTCTTGCCGATCTTCGAGAGATCCGGTGCCTTCACCCGGCCGGTGCGGTCGATGCTCTCGGAGGAGATCGTATGGCAGGTGTTGCACTTCTGCGACAGGAAGATGGTCTTGCCGTCGTCACCGCCGCGCGCCTGGTTGGCGCTCATACCGGCCAGCATCATCACCACGCCTGCGAACAGGGCAGTGAAGCCAGTGTTGATCAGAGCACGTTTCATCGGTTACACCCTTGTAGTTGGGGTCGAATGGTTGCGTGTTATTCGCATGTGCAACCTATCGCCAGCCGGCGGAATCGCCTATGACCAAGGTCATGAGCAGCGATTCCGCCGACTGATTGACACACATCACAATCGGAACAGGAGGCTGAAGGTGAGCATGTTCGCGTCGAAGTTGTTCAGCGCGACATACGAACCCGACTGGTCTTCCTCCATCGACACCAGGCGACCGCCGACGGAGGCGCCGAGGTTGCGGATGAAGTAGTACTGCACCTGTCCGCTCAGCTCCCACCGGGTGAAGGGGCCGTTGAGCTTCTCCACATCGGCATTCGGATCGCTGGGCGTCGACTGAGTCATCGAGCTGCCACCGGTCGAACGGACGTAGTTGAATCCTGCGGCGATGGTCAGGTCGGTGACCGGCTCGGTCGAGGCATTGAGCCCGATGTAGCGGTCGATCACGTTCTGCTTGATCAGCACCGTCAGCGAATCCGCCGCATCGAGGCGAGACTCACCGACAGCGGTGCCGCGGGTGAACTGCGACGGGATGGAGAAGTCGGACTCCGCGTAGTTCGCCGTCAGCGAGACCATCGTCTTCGTGTCCGCATCGATCCGGTAGGCGGCCGTGCCCGAGAAGCTCGACGTCGTCTGATCGAGCTTGCTGTCGAGCGCGGTAATCAGCGCCAGATCGCTCGTGCCGTGACTGGTCTGTCCGGAGAGCGACAGCGTCAGATCCTCGATCGGGTCGACGTCGACCGAACCGCGGAAGGAAAGCTGCTGTTCCGGAACGCGCCGCGGCGTGAATTCCGTCGAGACGTCCGAATCGAAGAGCGTCGACGTGCCGGTACGATTCTCGAAATCGGCCCGCACACGCAGTTGCTCGATCGGGTGATACATGGCACCGAAGGTCTCGGAGACGAACGTGGTCTTCTTCGACAGGTTTGCGTTGAAGACGCTGTCCTCGGTCTCCTCGACGGTCCGATGGGCTTCGGGTGTGGTAGCCGTATAGCGCACGCCGCCGTGCAGCGACAGTTCGCTCATCGGCGAGTAGAGCACCCGACCGACGACCTCCTGTTGCGGAATGTCGTAGGTGGTCTCCGTCGGCAGGTGCTGGACGCTGTCGGCGGCGGCCTTCATGAACGCGGAAGCGGCATCGGTGACGGCCGTATCGATGGTGGCGTAGTAGTTGGCGGTCGACGTCTGCTTCGAATTCCGCAGCTGATAGCTGCCGAGGATCTGCAGTCCGTCGATCGGCATCACTGCCACCGACAGCCCCGCGGTCAGCCGGTCGAGCGAATTGTCACCATCACCCATCAGCGATGCCCGGTAGGGACGCAGCTGGCTTCCCGAGTTGTTGAGTCGGGTGATGCCCGCCTGGGTCGCATCGACGCCGATCGTACCGCTGAGCTGATCGGCCTCCACGCGTGCGGTGGCCGAGAGCATCTTGATCGGCTTGAAGACCACCTGTCCGTAGTAGTAGTTCGTCGTCGACTCGCTGGTATCCCTCCAGAGGTAGTTGCTCAGCGGTTCGTCGACGGTGCTGGTACCGAAGATCCCAAGGTCGTTGGGTCCTTCGGCGGGCCGGTAGTTGACCGACGTGGTATTGAACGGCGTCATCTCCCGGTCCATGGAGTACTTGCGCATGCCGGCTCCGGCGGAGACGTCGGTCATCGGCAGGTGCGCGGTGAGCTCGGCGGAGTAGTCGTTCGTCCAGTCGTCGGTCGGGACGTTGATCAGGTAGAAGTTGGCACGACCGTATCCACCCCAGAAGCTCGGGGCGCTCGGCATCTCGAAGAATCCGGTGCGCGGGACCTCCTGGTTTCCGGAGCGGCCGTTGCCGGAGTAGCGCAGCTGCACGTCGAGCACATCGACTGGCGTGACCAGCAGCGAGGCGCTGATGCGGTTGCGCGACTGGTCGAACTGCCGCATGTCGGAGAAGACCGAGTCGAAGCGATCGAAGAAGTAATCCGAGCGATCGTAGTTGACGCGGAGGTCATACTTGCCGAGGCTGCGCACGCGCAGCATGCCGCTCGAATTCGGACCGGTGTGCGAGGCGGTGAGGAACATCTGATCGAAGAATCCATCGCCGCCCAGCGATTTCTCACCGAAGAGGTTGAGGTTGAACACCGGGTCGTTCCGCAGGTTGTATTGCTCCCAGAAGATGTGATCTGCGAGCGTCTGGCTGGTGCGGTCGAAGGGGCTGGAGACATCGGTGATCCGGTAGCCGCCGGTGAGGCCGCCCCAGAAGTTGTATCCGCCCATCTCGGCCGGCGCGTTGCTGTTGTCATCCTGAGCGACTGCGACACCCGTCAGGAGACCGAACAGCAACCCAGCGAGAAGCGAAAGAGAGACTGAATGCTTCATGGCATTGGATCCGAAAGGATCTGATTGAGGAAACTCTCGTCTGGTTACTGGGTCAGGTACGGGCTCGCGTTCGATCCGTGGATCTCACTATGGCAGCGTGTGCAGTCGCCGGTGGCCTGCAGGCCGAGACGGCTGTGCGGAACGCCGGCGCCCATGTCCTTGGAGTGACAGCTGATGCACAGCGTACGCTCGTCGCGCGCCTTGAGCATGTGCGGGCTCGTCGAGCCGTGCGGCTGATGACATGCGGTGCATCCGTCGACTGCGGCGGCGTCGTGTTCGTAGATGAACGGACCGCGCTTGTCCTCGTGGCAGTTGACGCACGTCTCCTTGGTTCCGTCGCGGAGCTGATGCTCACCGGCGGTCCCGTGCGGATTGTGGCAATCGGTGCACTGCATGACGCCTTCCTTGATGCGGTGATGCGTCGGCATCGAAAGCTCGGCGTCGATCTTGGTGTGACATCCGGTGCAGAGCTCCGACTGCGAGGCCTTCATCATCGGGCTGAGGCCCTTCGATGCGCGCTCGGCCTTTGCCTGATCGGTCGGATGCACGTCGTGGCACTGCAGGCACGATACACCGGCCTGCATGTGCTCGCTCTGTCGCATGTGCGCCTGCTCTCCAGGCTGCTCATGACACTTCAGGCACATGTCCGCAGTTTCCTGCGCCGACATCTTCTCAATTGGCTCCATCGTTCCCGGATCACCTCCGGATTCGATGTGCGCCGCGAAATCGCCTCGATGGCAGTTGCTGCACTGCAGTGAGTCAGCATGCCATGCTCGCGCGTGCGTGGTGTTCTGGAACGTCCCAACGGCGTCCTCATGACACTCGGCACAGTCGTTAATGGTGAATTCCGTATTGGCCTTCGCCGGCAACGACTTCAGTGCGTGGATCAACCCGGCAGGTCGTGGACCACCTGGCGCTGCGTCCGATTTCGGACCGCTTGATGCGCCCAGGAATACCGACCCGCCGAGAACGATCGCGAACAGTAGATAGATTCTTCCCGACATAGCGTTTGTTCTCCCACAGGTTAATGGCGAACACGATATACGGAACCCTCCGGCGGAGTCGCATGACCGATGTCATGTCGCAAGAGGCGGCCCGGTGAAGGAACTGGCAATTCAGCAATGGAAACGGCGGATTCTTCGTGCCGCGAGCAGTGGCGGCCGGCGTACCAGCGTGGTTTGAAGGCAGTTTCCCACGTGCGGCCGCGAAACTAGAATTCAATGCGGCGCAATCCAAATAAGGGTGCCCGAAACACCTTGTTTCCGAAAGGAGCTGGACTCAGGTGATCAGTCCCGCTCCCACCAGCGCGCTGTCGGCACCGCACGTCGCAGTGCGGAGCTCGATCCGTTCCAGCGGAACGTAGTGGACGAGGTGGTGCAGACGCTTCCACAGCGGCCCGACGAGCGCGTCGCCCGCCCGTGAGACGCCGCCACCAAGGACGATCCGCTCCGGAGCAAGGACGTGAATGATGTCGGCCAGGCCGAGCGCCAGTCCGTCGAAGGCCACCTCGAGTACGGCTTTGGCCACGGCGTCTCCCTCCGCCGCCGCATCGAAGACATCGCGCGCAGTGATCCCGCGCTGGCGGGCAACGCGCGACAGCGCGCCGGCAGCACCATCACCGGCGAGCGCATCTGTGGCAGCACGCGCGATCGCCGTTCCGCTGGCGACCGCTTCGAGACACCCGCGGTTGCCGCAGCTGCACACCGGACCGCCGGGACGCACGACGATGTGCCCCACCTCTCCAGCCGCGCTCCCGACTCCGTGCAGCAGCTCACCGCCCACGATCACGCCGCCGCCGATTCCCGTGCTGATCGTCACATAGACCATGTCCCGCACGTCGCGTCCCGCACCGAAGCTGTGTTCGGCCAGCGCGCCCAGATTGGCGTCGTTGTCGAGCCGTGAGGGTGCACCGAGGTCGCGGCTGATCCGATCGCACAGCGCGATGTCGCGCCAGCCGGGCAGGTGGGGGAAGTTGATCACCAGACCGCGCCCGTGATCGAGCGGTCCCCCGATCGAAATGCCGATCGCCGTCGGTGCCGATTCTCCCAGTAGCTCGCGAGCCATCTCCACCATCGTGGCGATGACCTCTTCGGGTTCACCCGGACGTGGCGTCGGTCGTCGGGCGACGCGATCGAAGTGACCCGTCGCGTGGAAGGCGGTCGGCTCGGCCACGCCCGCGGCGAGCTTCGTTCCGCCGATATCGAGTGCAAGGATCATGAGGTTGAAGAGGTCGACTGAGTATCCAGCGGCGGTCAATTTCGCACGACCGTGGCAGTTCGCCGGGTGTTCGGCGATTGACAGTAACTTCCGCGCCTATGGCTCTCGAGGCGAATCAGATCAGCTTCCGCTACGGCCCGCGCTTCGCGATCGGGCCGGTGTCGATGCGCGCGACGTCGGGTCGGGTGACCGGAATCATCGGAGCGAACGGATCGGGCAAGACGACGCTGCTGAAGCTGCTCGGCGGACTGCTCGCGTCTGACGAGGGCACCGTGCTGCTCGATGGCAAGGAACTGTCGCGCATCCCGCCGTCGAATCGCGCGCGCCACCTCGCGTATGTACCGCAGTCGCACGAGCCGGCATTCGACTTTTCGGTCGAGCAGATGGTGCTGCTCGGGCGGATTCCATGGCGCGGGCGCTTCGGCGGCTTCGAGAACGACGGGGACGTGCGCTCGGCCGCCGAGGCGATCGAGCTGATGGATCTCACCGAGCTGCGCCACGAACCGGTCACGCAGCTTTCGGGAGGAGAACTCCAGCGCGTGCTGATCGCGCGCGCGATCGCACAGCAGGCGACGACGCTGCTACTGGACGAACCGACGTCGCATCTGGACGTCGCGCATCAGCAGCGCGTGCTCGACGTGCTCCGTCAGCGCGCGCGAACGCACGCGCTGGCGGTAGTAGCATCGATTCACGATCTGAACCTCGCGTCGATCTACAGCGACAGGATCGTCGCGCTCTCGGATGGTTGCCTCGCCGCGGAGGGAACGCCCTCGGAGGTGCTGCGACCGGACACACTCGAAGTGCTCTACCGGACGCGACTTCACGTGGAGCCGGACGTCTACGGTTCATCGCCGTCGATACGACCGATCGACACCGCCGGGGACGCCGCGGCGGCGGCGGCCGGACGTTCGGACGCGGGAGAGGTGGGAGATGCGTGAGGAACGCGACGGACGCGGCGCGCCTGAGCACAGCGGCGAGGAAGGGGCTCGGTGGGTGACGCCGTTTCTCTTCGTGCTCGCTGCGATCGCGGAGATCCTGTCGATGCTGCTGATGACGCTCTACCGCTACCACAACCAGGGGTTGCCGGCGGAATTTCTCGATCTGTCGAAGACGGCCAACCTGCTCGGCTTTCTGCTCGCCGCGCCGTTCGTGCTGCTCTTCCTGCTGCTCGCAGTGCTCCGCCGGTTCCACTCGATGAGGATCGCTGCGGCGGCGGTGACGATGTCCACGGTGGGGCTGGTGGCGCTGACGGTAGGGCCGATGCTTGCGGAGACGCCGCGGATGGTGCTCTACGGGATCTACCTGATCTACAAGGCGGTGGAGCTTTCGACGTTCATGGTGATCACCGACCAGCGGCGTCGGACGCCGCTGCGCGCGGCGCTGACGGCGGGGGGCATCACGCTGACGATCGGCGTCTGCTCACTGCTGGTGGTGATCCTCACGGTGCTGCTGAGTCCGATCGGATCGTCGATCATCGATCGGCCGCGCAAGGAATACGACGCGGCGGTGATTCTGGGCGCGGCGGTCTGGAGCCGCGACAAGCCGAGCCCGGTGCTTCGTGAACGGATTCGTACCGGATACGACCTGCTGCAGAGCGGCGCGGTGCGCTTCCTCGTGCTCACCGGCGGCAACGCACCCTACGAGCTGCCGGAGGCGGAAGTGGCGCGACGCGAGCTGCTGAAGCTCGGCGTCGATCCCACCCGCATCGTCATGGAGACCCACACCGGATCGACCATGCAGCAGATCCTCTTCATCCGCGACGAACTGCTCAAGCAGGGATGGACCTCGTTCATCATCGTCAGCGATCAGTTCCACCTGAAGCGTGCCCTGGAGATCGCTGAGTTCAACGGACTCGACGCGCACGGCGTCAGCTCGGAGTCGCCGCTGGGACCGGAGAATCTGGTGGTCTACCATTTGCGCGAGAGTCTCGCGCTGATTCTCTACTGGATGTTCGGGATGTAACTGGCCGGAAACAACTTTTGATGCGCTATATTCTCGCCGCGCTCATCCAGCGCACGCTTCCTTGACACACGGTCCCACTGTTGACAACATGGTCCCACTGTTGACTACGCACGACGACGAGATCGAAGTCCCCACACCGAGTCGGCGGCTCGTACGCGAACGCGTCATGCAGGCGCTCTATGCCTACGAGATCGGGCACGCGGTCGGTGGCGAGTCGATCGACTACCTGGCAGGCCGCCTCGTCTATCCTGAATTCCAGCACAATCCGGAACTGCGTGAGTTCGCCGAGACGCTCATGCGTCGGGTGTTCAACTGCACCGAAGAGTGCGACGCAATCATCCGATTGCTGAGTGAGAACTGGGAATTCCATCGCATCGCGCCGATCGACAAGGTGCTGCTGCGCATCGGCCTGACCGAGCTGCTGCAGTTTCCCGAGATCCCGACGAAGGTCACCATCAACGAGGTGATCGAGATCGCCAAGCGATACTCCACCGACAAGTCGAGCATCTTCATCAACGGTCTGCTCGACGCGGCGCTCTCACAGCTCCGGCGCGAGAACCGATTGAAGAAGTCGGGCCGCGGACTCATCGGAGAAAGCTGAGCGACGCGACGTATCCCCGCGACGCCGGCTGCGTAGCATCGGTGGCTTCCACGACGCGCATCATGCTCGACGCCTCCGAATGCCCATGCAGCAGGTGACTCCACAGGCCGAGGAAAAAATTCGTGCGCTCCGGCGGATGAAGCTCATCGCCACCGGAGCGTTCGTGCTCATGGCCGTGCTCTTCGCCGTGGCCCATCCGCTCGGCGATCGCACCATCGTCTGGATCGTTCGCTGGGACCACATCGGCGCCTTCGCCGAAGCTGCCATGGTCGGCGCCCTCGCCGACTGGTTCGCCGTCGTCGCGCTCTTCCGCCACCCGCTCGGTATTCCCATCTGGCACACCGCCATCATCCCGCGCAAGAAGGATCAGATCGGTGCCAACCTCGGCAACTTCGTCGAGTCGCGGCTGCTGTCGATCGACAACCTCGAGCGCGAGATCGGCAACTTCTCGCCGTCGCGCGCCATCACCAATTTCCTCGAACTCCCCGCCAACCGCGAGCGCGCCGCCGGCTGGATCGGCGATGGTATCGCCTCGCTCCTCGGTGCACTCGACGACGATCAGGTCGAACGCATCCTCGGCGATATGCTCCGCAATCGACTCGAACAGGTCAACGGCGCACAGCTGATGGGACGCGGTCTCGAGCTCGTCGCCGACAGCGGCAAACACAACGACCTGCTCGATGGATTCCTCAAGCAGGTCGTCGTTCTGGGTGCCCTCGCGCCGCGACACCATCCACGAATTCATCGAACGGTCGATGGAGAAAATGCTCAAGTGGGGAAGTCGCCTCGTCCCCGAGGCCGTCGTCGATCGCGCAACCGAACAGGTGCTCACCGCCATCATCGAGATGCTCGAGGAGGCCGCCGCCGATCCCGTACACCCGATGCGCCTCGAGTTCGATCAGCGCGTCCACGAGTGGACCGAACGACTCAAAGAGGACCCGGAGTGGAGTGCGAAGGTGAACGCGTGGAAACACGAGATGCTCGATCGGCCCGAACTGCGCCGCACCGCCGAGGGACTCTGGGGACAGATTCGAACGTGGCTGCTCGACGACATCGCAGCCGAGCAGTCCACCGTGCGGCACTACGCCCTGCGTGCCGTCGAGTCAGCACATGGCCGGCTGTCTGCCGACCTCGAGCTTCGCCGGACGCTCGACGGGAAACTGCGCGAGGCCGCCATCTCCTTCCTCGGTTCCCACCACCATACCATCGGTATGCTCATTCAGCGCGTCGTCGACCGATGGGACGGGAAGCAGCTCTCGCGCGAACTCGAGCTGAACCTCGGTCGCGACCTGCAGTACATCCGTCTCAACGGCACCTTCATCGGTGGGCTCGTGGGACTGGTGATCCATCTCGTGGCCGGGTGATCACCTCCGCTCCTCGCCCAGGCGAAGCCCGATGATCGTGACCGTCAGCGAGACGAGGGTGAGCACGATCGCCAGCACCGTCGCCGTTCGGTCGTTGCCCGTAATGAACGCTTCGTAGATCGCCAGCGGCATCGTCTGCGTCCGCCCCGGGATGTTCCCCGCCACCATCAGCGTCGCACCGAACTCGCCGATGGCGCGCGCGAAGGTGAGGAAGACGCCGCCGACCAGACCCGAGCGGGCCTGCGGAAGCACGATGTGCGTGAACGCCGCCCAACGCCCCGCACCGTCGAGCGCCGCACTGTCCTCCAGTTCGCGGTCGACCGCACCGAAGGCGATCCGCGCCGAGCGTACCATCAGCGGGAAGCTCACCACCGTCGCGGCAATGACCACTCCCGCCCATGTGAAGGTGAGGTGCACGCCGATCGGATCGAGCAGCGAACCGATCGGTCCGCGCGATCCCAGAACCACCACCAGGTAGTATCCCAGCACCGTCGGCGGCAGGAACATCGGCAGCGACGTAAGCGCGTCGACCATCTCGCGACCCGCGTAGTGCCGTCGCGCCAGATGGCGTCCGATGAGTGTGCCGACGATGGTGGCGATGATGGTGGCGAGCGTCGCGCTCTTCAGCGAAAGGATGAGTGCGTCGAGCAGCATCCGCTACTTCTTCCAGGCAAGTCCGAGACTGAAGCTCCCGCTGGCCAGCGCGTTGTTGCCGGCAAACGTCCGACCGTAGCCGGCCTGAAGCTCGAGTCCCGGATTGACGTCGTAGCGCAGCCCGAGACTCCAGCGGCTGAACGACTGGTCGAGCACCAGCGCGCGGTCGACCGTCACGCCGTCGGCCAGTGCCGGCTGCCCCGCGAAGTCGGCCGTCGACACGGTTCCGTTGAATCGGATTCGAAGCTGCAGCGGTTCGATCACTCGCACACCGGTCTCCAGTGACCAGAGGAATTCGTTGCTGGCGCGATTGCGCAGGCGGAAGCCGGTCGTGAGTCGGGCGAACCCGCTGGTGATATCCGCCAGCTCGAAGGTGCGTCCGACGGCCGCCAGCAACTGGTAGTCGACCGCACCGGTACCGAGCGGAATCGCCTGCGTGGAGCTGGCCGTCGGCACCTTCACGCCGACGCTGGCAGAGACGGCCGTCGGCCACTGTCTCGGCAGCAGGCGCACGCGCGCGTCGATCCACAGATCGGACAGACCGCTCGCCGAGGCGGTCGTGTCCCGCTGCTGCGGAACGAACCACGCCTCGCGCACGACCGTCTGATGCTGCGTCGAGACGACGCCCGTCAGCCAGTCGGTCAGTCCGTATTCGGCATGAATGTCCAGATCGGTGGCCCCGATATCCGAGTTCTGGAAATTCGGATCGTCCCCGTAGAGCGTGCGACGCCGGCCGTCGGGATCGAACTGTGCGTCGGCGCTCAGCCAGGTCAGTCCGAATTTCACGTAGTACCCACCGGCGATCCGATTCCACGGCCCGCCTTCGGCCGGACGCGCAGTCGGCTCCGCAGGTGCACGTCGCGCGTCGTCCTGTGCAGCGGCGATCCGGGCAACGACGAGGAATACGACGAGATACGAAAGGAGCCTGCGCATTGGTGGGGACCGGTTCAAAGTGCGCGGAGGAGGACCGAAGGTCGGAGGGAGGGCCTTCGAGGATCGCCGGACGGTGTTCAGGGGATCACGTCCACGTCGAAGTTCCGCTGCGAAAGGCGCGTGATGATAAGAGTTTTTTCATTGTACGAATGCACATCGCTCCGATAGCGGATCATCTGCAGGTGCCCCGTTCCGGTGAGTTTCGCCATCTCCGTCTGGGGGATCGTGAAGATGCCGGCGTCCTGGATGTCGCGCAGGTACTGGTAGCCCGTCTGCTCGGAACTCCAGATCAGACGAATCCCCGCCGATCCGGTCGTCGGGATGGCCCAGTGCAGGGTCAGCGCCTGAGCACCGGAGAGGATGTAGTGCGTGTCGGTGGTTTCGGAGAACGGGCGGATGGAGTCGAGTCGCGTCAGCGGCTTCGCCGTGAACGTCGCCGAGTCGCCCCCGGCGGTCAGCACCCAGACGTTGTCGTCGGCCAGAGCCGTATTCTCCGCATTGGCCAGCCGCATCGTGTCGGCCAGACCATGGAGCCCGAGCGCGTTGCCGTTGAGCGCGACGGCGGAGGGGAGCTCGGCACCGTCATGCGCAACGAACTGCGCGGAGAAGCTCAGCGACGGCACCTTCTTCTCGACGGTATCGCCCGGCGGGATCACCAGCTGGTCGGTCACGAGCACGCCGCTGACCGCGTTGTAGTCGCCGAGGGGCGTGTTGTCGGGAATGGTCAGCTCGAACGGGAGGTCGTTCGGATCGATCGCCGTGGGTGCCTCGCGTCCGCTGCAGGCAGCAAGCACCAGGGCGGTGAGGATAATGGCAGGAAGCGTTCGCATCGATTGCATCTGGTGCGTTGGTAGAAGGCCGGTCGTCGCGCTCGGCATCGCACGGGGTCGGGCCGGGAAAGACCGGCAAATTGGGGGCTGCGAGCGGTTGAAATCAAACCAATTTTCGCCATCTTTGCCACCACGACGAGGGTGTGCAGGTGATGACCTGCGGCCCGAATCCGGTGGATAACACGGTGGATAATTTGTTGAGAGAATCGTGTTGGCAAAGGGGGGTGAAGCTCGTAACATTGGTCCTCTCCGGACGGAATGGCAGGAGGGTTCACGCACCGTTTGAAGCTGTCGTTCACCGGACAACGCCTCCTTTCCCGACCTCAATTCATCTTCCAGCGGCACAGCGACACATGGTGTCGGCGGCGTTCGACGCCCGTCGACGGCGGTGGCGACTCTTCGTGCCTCATCGAACGATATCGGAGCGCTGAGTAGTGGCAGCACGCGGCGGAATAATCAACGAAGGCGAATCGGGCAGCAACTACCCGCTGGAGAAGATGATCTCCGGGGGCGGCCGTCGGAAGATCGTCCACCTCGACCAGTCGTCGACCGACCGGATTCCTCCGCATTCCAACGACGCGGAGATGGCGGTGCTCGGCGCGATGATGCTGGAGAAGGAGGCGGCCAGCCGCGTGATCCAGCTGCTGCAGCCGGACAGCTTCTACCGTGAAGCACACCGGCTGATCTACACCGCGATGATCGCTCTGGCCGATCGTAACCAGCCGATCGACATCATCACGCTCAACGACGAGCTGCGGCGCATGGGCAAGCTCGCCGACGTGGGAGGGTCGCACTACCTCTCCGAGCTCAACATGCGCACGCCGACTGCGGCGAACATCGAGCATCACGCGCGCATCGTCTTCGAACGGGCCCTCAAGCGCCGCCTGATCTCCACGGCGATGGAGATGATCGCCAACTGCTATTCGGACGCCACCGACGCCTTCGAGGAACTCGATCGGGCCGAGCAGGACATCTTCCAGATCGCCGAGAGCCGCGGCACCCGCGGGTACCACACCATGAAGCGGCTGACGCACGAGACGATCGAGATGCTCGAGACGATCTCGCAACGCCGCAGCGAAGGCGCCGGCGTCATCGGCGTTCCCTCCGGTCTGGTCAAGCTCGACAACCTCACCGGCGGCTTCCAGCGTTCGGACATGATCATCATCGCCGCGCGGCCGTCGATGGGAAAGACCGGTGTGGCGCTGTCGCTCTCGCGCAATGCCGCCATCGACTACAAAAAGGCCGTCGCCTTCTTCTCCCTGGAAATGTCCGCCGTGCAGCTGGTGCTCCGTCTGATCTCCGCCGAGGCGAAGGTCGATGCGCACCGGCTCCGCACCGGCGATCTGAAGAACGAGGACTGGCAGCGGATCGTCCAGACGATCCATCGGCTCACCGACGCACCCATCTTCATCGACGACACGCCGGCGCTCGGCATCATGGATCTGCGCGCGCGGGCGCGCCTGATGAAGCGGGAGCACAACGTCGAACTGATCGTCGTCGACTACCTGCAGCTGATGCACGCAAAGGCTGAAAGCCGCGAGCGGGAGATCTCGGTGATCTCGCGCGGACTCAAGCAGCTGGCCAAGGAACTCGACATCCCGATCATCGCGCTGTCGCAGCTCAACCGATCGGTTGAAACCCGCGGCGACAAGCGTCCCATGCTCAGCGACCTGCGAGAGTCCGGATGCCTTACCGGCGATACGCTCGTTGCCATGGCCGATACCGGCGAACGCGTCCCGATCGCCGAGCTCGCCGGGCGCAGCGACTTCGGTGTCTGGGCGTTCGACGAATCGACCGGACGCATCGAACGCCACACGGTCAACCGCGCCTTCAGCACCGGCGTCAGGATGGTCTACCGCATGAGCACTCGCCTGGGACGCACCGTGCGCGCAACCGCCAACCACAAGTTTCTCACCCTCGACGGCTGGCATCGGCTCGACGAACTTCGAGCCGGTATGCACCTGGCAGTGCCGCACCAGATTCCCACGCCCGCTCGCGTGACCCACATGAGTCAGAGTGAGCTCGCCCTGCTCGGCCATCTGGTCGGCAACGGCTCGAGTTCCGACGATGGTTCGGTAGCGCATCTGGCACCGCGCGCGGAGATCTCCGACATGGTGGCGCTGCTGGCGACGAGCACCTTCCGGTCCCGCGTCGTTCCCCGCCGTCGACTCGACGGCGTCTGGCACCGCGTGGACATGACGCCGGCCAACGGGGAGAATCTCGTCGCGACCTGGCTCACACGGCTCGGAATCGAATCGCTGGATCGTGAGACGATGCGGTTGCCCTCGCGGCTCTTCCGTCTGCCGCAGGCGGAGATCGCCTGCTTCGTGCGCCACCTGTGGGCATCGTGCGGCACGCTGGGTCAGCGCCCGGCGACCGACGGAGAAGAGTCCTCAATGCATCCGGTGGTGCTCTGCAATTTCCCGACGATGGCGCTGGCGATGGACGTCTCGTCACTGCTCGTCCGCCTCGGCATCCGCTCGCGCGTCAGCGCCGCCGGTGGAAAGAACGCGAACGGCACCTGGCACTCCGAATTCGAAGTCCGTATCAGCGGTCGCGTCGACATGATGCGCTTCGCGACCGTCGTCGGTGCCGCCGGCGCCGAACACGTCGAAGCAATGCCGGCGCTGATGGCCGGACTGCACGATCTCGCGCAGGAACATCACGTGCCGTTCGGCATGGACGACCTGTTCGCCGGCACACCCGATGCCCCCGAATCCGGTTGCAACGACATCTACTGGGATCCGATCGTCTCGATCCAGGCCGACGGCGTCGAGGAAGTCTTCGATCTCACCGTTCCGGGTCCGCACAACTTCATCGCGGGCGATATCGTCGCGCACAACTCCATCGAGCAGGACGCCGACGTCGTCATGTTCGTCCACCGTCCGGAGTACTACGGCATCACCGTCGACGAGGACGGAATGCCAACCGAGGGGACCGCGGAGCTGATCATCGGCAAGCAGCGTAACGGCCCGACCGGCGTCGCCAAAACCGCGTTCGTCAAGGAGTACGCCCGCTTCGAGAACCTCGCCTTCCAGTACGACAACGCCCCGGAGTACCTGCCGCCCTCGACCTCCGACGACGATGCGCCGTTCTAGGCACTCTCCGTTTCCGCACCGATACGTGCGGCGCGGTTGGCGAACCCGACGGCGACGCACGGCCCGCACACTCCCCGATTCAACGGCGATGCGATGACGCTCTCAGAAGAAACCATCAACGTCCTCGATTACCTCGAGCAGAACGCGCCACAGGGGCTTCGAAAGCGAAGCGATCTGGGACTGCTGCTCGAGCTTGCCATGCGTCGCGAAGCGCATGAGGAGATGAACGACCTCACGTTCAACGGTCGGCATCTCTACGGTGTGTACAACACACTGCGCCGCGAGGGTGCCGGCGGTGAGGGGTACCGGAAACTCGAGGAGGAATTCTCCGCCGCCGTCGAACGCCTCCGGGAACTGATGGCGCGCCTGATGGCGGATGCCGAACAGGAGCAGGTCGAACGATTCAATCGCGTCTACTACGCCGCCACGCACGGAAGTCTTCGCAACGTCGTCGACCTGGCGCACGATCTCGGCGTGATGAAAGGCGTTCAGAACGAACAGAAGTACGGGTCGCCCGGCGATGATGACCGGCGATGACGAATAGCCCGACCCGACCGGCACGGTGCCGGTCGCGACATGCGGATGCAATGGTCCGACTGCCATGATTCTCGATCTCAGTGGGGTGCGTGCCCTGGTCACCGGCGGAACACGCGGCATCGGTCGAGCGATCACCCACGCGCTCGCCGCATCGGGTGCCCGTGTGGCCGTCAACTTCAGATCCAACACGGATGCGGCCGAATCGCTCGAGCGCGAGCTCGGCGAGCGGCACGTCGAGCACATGATGCTGCGTGCCGACGTCACACAGGAGCGTGCGGTTGGAACGTTGATGAAGCGCATCGAGGAGTCGTGGGAGGGACTCGACCTGCTGGTGGTCAACCACGGCATCTGGTTGCCGGGCACGCTCGGCGAAATGTCGTTCAACGACTGGCGCGAAACGATTCAGGTGAATCTCAACGGCGCGTTCATCGTCGCCTCCGACGCACTTCGGCTGATGCGCCTCAATGGCGGCGATCAGCCGAAGCGCATGATCTTCATCGCATCGACCGCCGGACAGCGCGGCGAGGCACACCATTCGCAGTATGCCGCCAGCAAGGGCGGACTGATCGCGATGACGAAGTCACTCGCAGCCGAGCTCGCCCCGGAGGCGATCACGGTCAACTGCGTGGCGCCGGGGTGGATTCGCACCGACATGACGGCTGAGACGCTTGGCGAAGCGAAGCGCCGCCGCGAGATCGAGCGCTCGATACCGCTCGGCCGCGTCGGCGATCCCGATGAAGTCGCCGCGGCGGTCGTCTTCCTCGCCTCCCGCCAGGCCTCGTTCATCACCGGAGCCGTCCTCAACGTCAACGGCGGCGGAGTGCTGTGATGCCGAATCACGAAATCGGGAAAGTGCCAACGACGAAATTCGAGCAGTGGACGACCCCGACCCCCCGGACCCCATTCTCCAGCTACGAAGTGCAATACATTCTCTCGTTCGCTGGTGCGTCATTCAGCAGTTCACGCAATTCCTTCACACTCTTCACATAGGAATATCGAGGTGCCCACATGGCTCTGGAATTCACTGACAGCAACTTTGAGCAGGAAGTACTCAACGCCGACGTCCCGGTCCTGGTCGACTTCTGGGCGGTGTGGTGCGGTCCGTGCCGTCTGATCGCCCCAATCGTCGAAGAGCTCTCGACCGAATACGCTGGAAAGCTGAAGGTGGGCAAGCTCGATGTGGACAACAACCCGAACGTGGCGGCGTCCTTCGGCATCCGCTCGATCCCGACGCTGCTGCTGTTCAAGGACGGCAAGATCGTCGAGCAGCTCGTCGGCGCCGTGCCCAAGCAGGATATCGTCAGCGTGGTGTCGAATCACGCCGATATCGCAGTGTAACGTCGACGCCGCCAACAGGCATCCGAACCCCTCTTCCGGTCAGTCTCCCGGAAGAGGGGTTTCTCGTTCCTGTCCATCGGTCGCCAATCGCACCGTCCGCGCCCGATGCCCCATTGCGATGCCGTATGTTCGTGCCGGTTCCGTTGCACTGCCCATTGAATGTCACTCCTGTACCTCCGGGCGACGGCGAAGGCCGTACGTCCGGGCGAAGAAGCGAAGGCCGACGCCTTCGGCTACCGGTGAATTCCCCATGTCCGACACGACCACGCTCGTCGATACGCCGCACTTCGATCGCACCGGCTTCTCCGATCGACAACTGCTCGACCTCTACGAGGCGATCACGCTGCCGCGGATGATCGAACGCCGCATGCTCACCCTGCTGCGCCAGGGCCGCATCTCCAAATGGTTCTCCGGTATCGGTCAGGAGGCCATCGCCGTCGGTGCCACCACCGCTCTTCATGGCACCGATTACGTCCTGCCGCTGCACCGCAACCTCGGGGTGTTCACCGCCCGCGGGTTTCCCCTCGATCGACTCTTCGCGCAGTGGCAGGGTAAGCTCTCCGGCTATACCAGAGGCCGCGATCGATCCTTTCACTTCGGCGCGCCCGAGCACCGTGTCATCGGCATGATCAGCCAGCTCGGCTCCATGCTCGGCGTCGCCGACGGAATCGCCCTCGCCTCCAACCTCGATCGCTCCGACACCATCGCCCTCGTCTTCTCCGGCGACGGCGGCGCCAGCGAAGGCGACTTCCATGAAGCCATCAACGTCGCCGCCGTCTGGAATCTCCCCGTCGTCTTCCTCGTCGAGAACAACGGCTACGGACTCTCCACGCCGTCGAGCGAACAGTTCCGCTGCCGCCAGTTCATCGACAAGGCCGTCGGCTACGGCATCCGCGGCGTCCGCGTCGACGGCAACAACGTGCTCGAGGTTCATCGCGCCGTCTCCGACATCGCCGCGCAGATGCGCGCCGACCGCGCCCCCGTGCTGCTCGAGGCCGTCACCTTCCGCATGCGCGGCCACGAAGAGGCATCAGGGACCGCCTACGTTCCAAAGGAACTCATGGAGGAATGGGCCCGGCGCGATCCGATCGACACCTATGAGCACTTCCTCCGAGGACAGGGAATTCTCGACGACGACACGATCGAATCCGTTCGGCAGCGACACGCCCGCGCCATCGACGACGGCGTCGAGGCCATGTTCGACGCCCCCGAGCCGAGTGCCGACGAAGCCGCCGAACTCGCCGACGTCTACGCACCGCTCACCGCATCGCCAGTCCAACCGCGCGAGGAGACTGCCCGCGACCTGCGATTCGTCGACGCGATCTCCGAGGGTCTCGCCCAGGGCATGGAGCGCGACCCTCGGCTGGTGTTCATGGGACAGGACGTGGCCGAATACGGCGGCGTCTTCAAAGTCACCGCCGGTTTCGTCGATCGCTTCGGACGCGAGCGCGTACGCAATACGCCGCTGTGCGAATCGGCCATCCTCGGCGCGTCGCTCGGCCTCGCAATTGCCGGACACCCCTCGGTCGTCGAAATGCAGTTCGCCGACTTCGTCTCGACCGGATTCAACCAGATCGCCAACAACCTCGCCAAGACCCACTACCGCTGGGCGCAGCCGGTCAACGTCACCGTCCGCATGCCCACCGGCGCAGGCGTCGGCGCCGGCCCGTTCCACTCCCAGAGCGACGAAGCATGGTTCACCCATATCCCCGGCCTGAAGGTGGTCTACCCGTCGACGCCACACGACGCCAAGGGACTGCTGACCGCATCGCTGCTCGATCCGAATCCCGTTCTGTACTTCGAACACAAGTTCCTCTACCGAAGCGTCCGCGGAGCGGTCCCGGAGGAATACTACACGGTGCCGTTCGGTGAGGCGGTGGTGGTCCGAGCCGGAGGACGGCTGACGGTGGTGACCTATGGACTCGGCGTGCACTGGGCCACGCAACTGGCCGAGCGGCGACCGGAGCTGTCGCTGGAGGTGATCGACCTTCGCACGCTCGTGCCGTGGGATCGCGAGAGGGTGTGTGAATCCGTTCGGAAGACATCGCGATGTCTGGTGCTGCACGAGGCGACACAGACGTCGGGATTCGGTGCGGAGGTGGCGTCGACGATCTCCGAAGAATGTTTCCGTGATCTCGACGCGCCCGTGGCGCGGGTGGCATCGCTCGATACGCCGGTGCCCTTCGCCAGACCCCTCGAGGAGCGATTCCTCGGCAGTGCCCGGTTGGAACGGCGGGTCGAGGAGGTGCTGCGGTTCTGAGTGCCTTCTGCTACCCCTCGGCGAAGGCGAGCGAGAACGAACGCACGCATTGAAGGACGCCATCCGACGACAGGTCGTTCCAATCCGTTCGCGAACCCGGGCGGTCGCTGCGCAACCCGTATCTTGACCGCTTCAATTTCGATTCGAGCAACACAATTCGGATAGAGGTAGCATTCAATGACGTGGGTAATTACCAGACTCTGTGCTGACTGCCAGGACACCGCGTGCGTTCCGGTCTGTCCTGTGGACTGCATTTACGGTCTGACCGTGGAGGACGACAGTTACCGCAAGCAGCTGTTCATTCATCCCGAGGAATGCATCAACTGCGCCGCATGCGAACCGGAGTGCCCATGGGGAGCGATCTTCGAGGACGCCGCCGTTCCGGAAATCTTCGAGGAGGATACCCACCTCAACGAGCTGATATTCCTCGAGCATTCGCCCGACGACTTCACGACCACCCCCGATCCGATCCGGGAATCGCCGACGCCCGAAGAGGTGGCGGAGAACAACGAGAAGTGGGGGTACACACCGTAGCCGTCAGGTGAGAGCGCGCCGCCGGGCAGCTGCCTGCGTGTGGGTACGAATCATTGAACGGTGATTTTGTGGCTGGTGGTTGTGCGGGCGTCCTCGATGGTGACGATGTAGGTGCCCGAGGGGAGGCCGGTGCGATCGATTTCGGCACGGTTGCCGCCGCTGAAGTGCAGTTCGCGCACGAGTCGCCCGCTCATGTCCAGGATCCGGATTTTCCCCGCCCCCATCGGTTCGTCCAGCTGCACTATCGCGCGCTCGCGGATCGGTTGCGGAATGATCGTCGAACGAACGAATGCCGCGTCGGAGCCCGCATGGCCTCCCACGCGCGTGACGCCACCCGGCTCCAGCTCCAGTATCTGATCGTCTTCCGGACGCGGGAATCCGAGATCGCCCACTGCGCGGTAGTCGCGATTGCTCGTGCCGACGAACAGCCGTCCGTCGGGTGCGATACAGATGCTTCGCAGGCGCCCGAACTTGTGCGACAGCCACGCCACCTCCTCGACGACCTCCGTCCCGTCGTCGTTGAGCCGGAGCTGTACCATGCTGTAGGAGTGCGGGGGGATGTCCGGCTTCTGCACGCCGAGCGTCATCTGCAGCAGTGAGCCCTTCAGGAACGGGAGGCGATCGGAGTCGTAGTAGGCCAGCCCCGACGGCGCCACCGTCGGCGTCCACCAGTGCAGCGGTTCGACGACGCTGGAGTCGGTGCAGAAGCGGGTCTCGGCCGGATCGTATTCGCCCCTGACCGTGTCGTTGCACGGCCCGGTCACATTCGGCCAGCCGTAGTTGCCGCCACGCTCGAGAATGTTCACCTCGTCGTCGTGATTCTCCCCATGCTCCGAACCGTAGATCATGCCGTTGGGACCGAAGGTGAGCCCCTGGGGATTGCGATGACCGCTCGTCCAGACGAGACTCGACGGCCACGGCGCTTCAGCCCACGGGTTGTCCGGCGGAACGGTACCGTCGAGCGCAATGCGCAGCGTCTTACCGTTGGGTGACATCGGATCCTGTGCGCGCGCCCAGACGCCGGCATCACCGGTGGTCATCAGCATGGTAGCGTCGCCGAGCATCAGCAGGCGACTGCCGTTGTGCCAGTTGTTCCCCGCGATGCTGTCGATGAGCACGAGCGGTTCGACGAGCGTGTCGGCTTCGGCGTCGTACCGGTAGCGCGCGAGCCGTTCGTATACCAGTTGATCGCCGCCATCCGGATTGTCGACACCGTAGTTGTAGACCAGGTAGACGTAGGGCGAATTGGGGAAATCAGGGTCGAGCGCCATGCCCAGCAGGCCGGGTTCGGCCGACAGAAACACCGGGATCTGCAGGAGTACGTCGATGGTGCCGTCGTCTGGATCGACGCGGCTGACGCGCCCGATGCGTTCGCTCATCCAGATGTGGTCGTCGGGACCCCAGAGCATCTGCCACGGGACGTTGAGGTGATCGGCGACGACCCGGGTTTCCAGCGTATCAGGCATCTGCGCGGTGGCGGAAGTCGCAACCGCAGCGATACCGACCATGACGGCAAGCGAGAGTTGACGGAGTGCACGCATTGGCAGAGATCCTTCGGTGGCAATGATTGAGGAATTGGGAACGGGTGCGCACGCGGCGCCGAACGATACTGAACACGGTGACGGGCGAATTTGTTTGCTGCCGTCGGCGTCGGCGTAATTGACCCCGGGATAGATAATTCCATTGGGATTCACATGAAGTTCGCGGCCAGCGGTTCCCGCGTCCGTCATTCCGAGCGGCATCGGATCGCTCGTCCGCCGTACGCCGGCCCGGTTCCGCTTGCCCGTTCAATCGCCGTCAGTGTCCGCAACCGTTCGGTGGGACAATCCCGTCGCTCGGCGCGGTAATTGCCGCCCCGCGCCCGCAGGTCACGGGCCGAGAACGTCGGCGCGAGTGGGTGTTTGATGAATTCATACCGGATAGAGGGGGAACGCAGTCATGATCATCCGCACAATCGCTTCCGCCGCCGTAGGAGCGTGCGCACTTGTGCTCCTCCTCAATGCGGGATGTTCAAAGCAGTCGTCATCGCAAGCGCAGGACGAGGAGCGGGTGGGGGATACGGTATCTCCTACCGAACCCGTTCCGCCTGCCGAGGGGGACACTGCTGCGGTGAATACTGCTGCGGTTGACACTGGAACCGGGAGACCGCAGCAGCGCGCCGACTCCGGGTCGGTCTCCACGTCGTCGGGCCCCACGTCGTCGGGCCCCGGGTCGTCGGGGGCAACCGTCGACGACCTCGGCGCACAGGGTGCGATCGCCGTGGTTCGTGACTATTACACCTCTATCGATCACCATGCATACGACCGCGCGTACCAGTACTGGGGCCACGACGGAGCCGCGAGCGGTCAGTCGTTCGAAGAGTTTCGAAAGGGATTCGCGAAGACGGCGTCCGCAGCGGTGAACGTGGGCGAACCTGGTCGCGTCGAAGGAGCGGCCGGATCGCGGTTCGTGAACATTCCGGTGACGATCACCGCGGTGACCACCGACGGGACGCGACAGATCTTCAGCGGAACGTATTCACTTCGCAGAGTCGTCATCGAGGGCGCTTCGGAGGCGGAGCGGAGGTGGCATCTGTACTCGGCGAAGATCGAGAAGGTGACGGCCGGGAAGTAGGGGAGAGCTGCGACGACGATCGATTGCCACCTCGGCTGCGCACAGGGTATGCGTTGGCGGTGCACGGGGTGGAATTCGATCTCGCCCGCGCGGCTGTCCAGCGGTATCTCAGCGGGCGGTCACCCTCGCGTGGTGGATCTCCGGAACGTCGGTGGCGCGGCGGTGGGACTCGATTCGCTCGATGGCAACGAGGTCGACGCCGTCGGTCAGCACGCGCGCGGCTTCGTCGTCACTGCAGATCGCGCCCGAGCCGATGACGAGGGTACGGTCGGCTGCCACGCGTGCGATGCGTCCGGCTGCGGTGCGTCCGCCGCGAATTCGCGCATCGAAGTACGATCCGCAGGCGACATGCAGCCACTTCGGTCGGCACGTCGCCAGTCCGTCGACCAATGCCAGCGTGTCGTCGAAGGTGAAGCCATGCGGCTCTCCGTCCAGCGGCGACAGCCGGTAACCGATGGCGAACGGTACGGTGGCGTTGCGCCGCACCACCTTCTGTACTTCCTCGAGAACCGCGATGGGGAACGCCGCGCGTCCTTCGAGCGTTCCGCCCCAGTGATCGCTGCGCCGGTTGGTCGCGGGTGAGAAGAACTGATGCGGCAGTGAGCCGAGCGCGCCGTGAATCTCGACGCCGTTGAATCCGGCGTGGATCGCTCGCAGCGCAGCTGCGCCGTACGCCTCGATGGTCGCCTCGATCTCGATGTCGCTCATCTGCCGCGACGTGCGGGGGCCGACCGGCAGACCCACCGAAGCGGCAGCCGCGCGAACGGGAGTGAGCCGATCATCGCTTCGATCCAGCCGCCCGCCGTGATGCAGTTCGAGCACTGCGAGCGCGCCCTCGGATCGAATCGCCTCGGCAGCCGAGGCGAGACTCCGCAGCATCTCGTCGCTGTCGCAGCGCCACTGGCTGGTCGCCACCCGCGCCGAAGCGGTCACCGCGCACCCTGCGGTCACTGTCATTGCCACGCCGCGCGATCGCCGTCGCAGCAGCGCGAGCTCGTCCGCGGTGATCGTGCCATCGAGGTTCGACGTCCACGTCATCGTCGCGTCCGCGACGATGCGATTGCGGAACGTGATGTCGCCGGAGCGTGTCGTGATCGATGTCGTCGTCAATGGACTCGGGGTGCTGGTGTCTTCCACGATGCCTTCCTGGATTGAGGCGGTTGGACTGCTGGACTGGAGCCGGGACGGGTGCAGGACTGCCGGATCGAGCCGGCTTCGCCCGAGCGAGAGCGGGTCGGCGACAGACCTCCAAGATATCACAACGCGCCGTATCTTCGGCCCTTTGCCGTCGCAGTCCTGCCCGATGACGGCCGGGCGCCCGCTCCCCGAGCCCCCCCGTACCATCCGCGCCCCGTTATCCGCGCAACCTCGTGAACATCCTCGACGCCGTCGTTCTCGGCCTTATCCAGGGCCTGAGCGAATTCCTCCCGATCAGCTCGACCGCCCACCTGACACTGGCCGGTCATGCGATGCACCTGATCGACCCCGCCGCGCCCGAGCGGTGGACCGCCTTCATCGCCGTCATACAGCTCGGCACGCTGCTCGCAGTGCTGGTCTACTTCTGGTCCGATCTCGTCTCGATCGTCCGCGACTTCGTTCGTGACAACCTTCGTCGGATTCCCTTCTCCAGTCAGTCCGACGCGTCCCGGATGGGCTGGCTGATCATCGTCGGTACGATTCCGATCGTCATCGTCGGCCTGGCACTCAAGGACGTGATCGAGGGCGCGCTGACGAAGGAACTCGTGGTGATCGCCATCAGTCTGATCGCCCTTGGCATGCTGCTGGAGCTGGCCGAACGCGTCGCGAAGTTCAACCGGCCGATCGACTCGATCACCCTGCGGGACTCACTGCTGATCGGTCTGGCGCAGTGCGTCGCGCTCATTCCCGGTTCCTCCCGTTCCGGAACGACGATTACGGCGGGACTGTTTCTGGGACTCGACCGCGAGGCGGCGGCGCGATTCAGCTTCCTGCTGTCGATTCCGGCAGTGCTGGCAAGCGGACTGCTCGAATTCTACCAGCAGCTGGATTCCATCGATTCCACGCAGATGGTGACGCTCGTGGTGGCAACGCTCTTCGCGTTCATCAGCGGATACGCCGCCATCGCGTTCCTGCTCCGCTACCTCCGCACGCACACCGTGCGACTGTTCGTGGTCTACCGCATCGTCCTCGGCGCGGCGATCCTCGTCGGACTTGCCGTGGCGCGGTAGGACCGCTGCGATTCCCGATTCAAATTTTCCCCTGACCCAATGAACGTGAACATGCGATCGACGCTCCCGGCCGCCGCACTGATCCTCGCCCTGCTGCTCGTCTTCACCGCCTGCGACTCCGGCGACGACACGGCGCAGCAGCCGGCCGCCAAACCCGATTCCGTCGCGCTCGCACCCGGTGCGGCGCCCTCGACTCCGTCGTCTGACACGACGCCCGCCGCGGCCGACACCGCCTTGCCCGTCGCCACCCAGCGCGCCGTCATCGCTACCGACGTCGGCGACATCACGATCGATCTCTACGGGATGGACTCGCCGAAAACCGTCAGGAATTTCGTCGGGCTGGCGAAGAAACACTTCTACGACAGCATCGGCTTCCATCGCATCGTTCCCGACTACGTCATCCAGGCCGGTGATCCGTTCACGAAGGATACCCTCCTGTACGATCGGTGGGGAACCGGCGGTGAGTCGATCTTCGGCGGGACGTTCGATGATGAACTCGACCCGAACACGGCCGTTGCGCACATGGGCTACATTCGTGGCGCGGTCGCGATGGCCAACAGAGGACCGAACACGAATCTCAGCCAGTTCTTCATCGTGCTCGACGACAACGTGAAGAACGGGCTGCCGTACAACTACACGATCTTCGGGAAAGTGGTCGACGGGTGGAAGGCGGTCGATGCGATCGCGGGCTCGTCGCCCGGCGTGGAGATTCCGCGACATCCCGTCCGGATACATTCGATCACGATCACGCCGCTATCACCGGCGAGCTGAGCCGTGTCCCGGTTCGTATCCATTGGTTCCCGCGACGATCCGCAGCAAACCTCCGACGGGCCGAGCCGTCGTAACCGTGGAGCGTCGTTCGCGTGACAGACCGTGTCAACCTTGTCCCATGAAGAACAGCACAAAGCCGATGCGTCAAACCCTGCTGGCCGCCGCCGTCGCGGCCCTCGTTCTCATCGCCGGATGCGCCGCTGCCGAGCGCACGCCAGGTGAGCCGATCGTCACCGACATCGCGACGATTCATACCACGATGGGAAATATCACCGTCGAGCTCTACGGCAAGGACGCGCCGAAGACCGTGGCGAATTTCGTCGGGCTGGCGAAGAAGGACTTCTACGACGGCATCCTCTTCCACCGCGTGGTCCCGGGATTCGTCATCCAGGCGGGTGATCCGCTGACGAAGGATATCAGCAAGAAGGAGCTGTGGGGCAACGGCGGTGAATCGATCTACGGCGGCCAGTTCGAGGACGAACTCGACACGGCGGCGCCGAGCTACAAGCGTGGCTACGTCAAGGGCGCGCTCGCGATGGCCAACGCGGGGCCGAACACCAATACGAGCCAGTTCTTCATCATGATCGAGAAGAGCGAACGGCTGAAGAAACAGTTCACAATCTTCGGCAAGGTGATCGCGGGGATGAACGTCGTCGAGTCGATCGGCAGACTGGAGATCGAGCCGAGCGACGACCCCACCAGGTCGGTCCCGAAGGTTCCGCCGATGATCACCGGCATCGACGTCGAGAAGGAATAGACACGGCCCACTCGCGCCAGATCCCGGCCACACGGGAGCCGGGCCATAAATCCCCGACCGGCACGTCACGGAGGGAATGATGACCAACCACAGGCACTACACCGGAAGATTCGTCCCGACCGCCATGCTCCTGCTCGGCGCGGTTGCCGCCGCGTATCCCGCAGCGGCACAGCAGGACGATCCGGTCGTCACCGAGACCGCGGTGATTCACACGACCGCGGGCGACATCGAACTTGAGCTCTACGGGAAGGACGCGCCGGCGACGGTGAAGAATTTCGTGACGCTCGCCCGGCGGGGCTTCTACGACTCGCTGCTCGTACACCGCGTGATCCCGGGCTTCGCCATCCAGATGGGCGATCCGTTCACTCGCGACAGCTCGAGCGATAAATGGGGCTATGGCGGAACGTCGATCTACGGCGGATTCTTCGATGACGAACTCAATCCGAACACGCCGAGTTACAAGCGCGGGTACGTGCGCGGCGCGGTGGCGATGGCCAATCACGAGCGGGCGAACACGAATCTGAGCCAGTTCTTCATCATGCTGGCGGACAATTCGACGCTGCCGCGACCGATCCCGCAGAAGTACACGATCTTCGGCCGCGTGCGCAGCGGATGGACGGCGATCAACCGTATTGCCGGCGGCCGGATCGCCGACAGCAGGACCGGTAGACCGACGTATCCGGCACGCATCACCTCGATCACGATCCACGACGTCACGCAGTAGCTGCGACATCGCGCAGTAGCTGCGACATCGCGCAATGGCGCGGGCGCGGATCACCACCCCTTCTCGTTTCCCCGTTTCACGATACGGCCGATGGAGTCCGGCGTCACGCCGTACTTCTCGGCCAGTTGCGCGCGGGCGCGCTCGGCCTGCCGGTCCATCCGACGGTTGAGTTCCGACTGCGCCTTGTCCGGCGGCATCGCACGCAGGATCGAATCGGTCACGTGCGGCGAGACCTGCAGGGCGAGCCGCGCGTACTGGTTGAACACGAGCCGCTGGAACGACTCGGGGTTGGATGTGTCATAGCCGGGCATCACCGCACCGGGATCCGGCCCCGGCACTACAAGCATGGAATCTTCCATGTGGGCGCTGGTATCGGCGGCCTGTCGTGGCGGCCCTTCGTTGCCGCCACAGGCGGACAGCAGGAGGGCGGCTGCAATCGGGAGTGTCGAACGAAGCATGGGATGTCGGGTTGGTTGTGACCGGTCGAAAATACACGCCCCTCCGCGACTCGATCGACCCGTTGCCGGGGAGAGTGCGGAGGGGCGCGTTGGCAACCGTGAAGCATCCGGCCTGTGCTTCGAACGGTTGCATTGCCGTGGGTACACCGTCAGCGTTGGACCGATCGATGTGCTCCTGCGACTGGACCTGGTGCGGAACGCCCATCCTGATGTCGACCGCCGCGGCCGGTGCTGACGGTCTTCGGGCATGCTGCCGGACGTTCCGCTGCCACCGGATCGGATCCGGTGACGCCGGGGACTCACGCGGTGCCGGGCCGGTCGGCTGTGCGCAAGTCGGTTGATTCGAGCATGGAGTTGTGAATGCAGTGCATAGGCACGTCGTCCCTCGTCGTTGACTAGTCCATGATCCGACGGAGGAATGCGGGCCGGTCGGCTGACGCCTGCTTGCGAACCGGGTACTCCTGCTCCTCGGCGCGCTCCTCCTCGGTCGCCTGCTGCGGCACGTCCTGCTCGGCCCGACGTGCGATGTCGTATCCGCCCCGATGCGGTCCGCCGCCCCGACGCACGTACGCCGGTTCGTTGAACTGCTCGAGCTGCTCCTGTCCGACCGGCACCCGATCGTTGCTCAGGTCGCGCCGGGCATAGTGTCCCGTCTGCTCCTGCTGCTGCGGCGCCGGCTGCTGCTGCTGCTGGTACTGCGGCTGCTGCACCGGCTGCGGTGCGACCGCCTGGGTCTGAACCGGCTGGGTGGCCGTCGAGACGTGATGGACCTTGTTGAATCCCGTCGCGATCACGGTCACCATCATCTGATCGCCGAGCTCGTCGTCGAGCACGACACCGAAGATCAGATTCGCGTCCGGTCCCACCGCGTCGTGCACGATCTTCACCGCCTCGTCCACCTCCATCATCGTCATGTCCATCGACGCCGTGATGTTCACCAGCACGCCCTGCGAACCGGCGATCGAAACGCCCTCGAGCAGCGGCGAACTGATCGCGTTCTGCGCCGCCTCGGTTGCACGATGCTCTCCCTCGGCAACGCCGGTTCCCATCAGCGCGTCTCCCATGTTCGCCATCACCGTGCGCACGTCGGCGAAGTCGACATTGACGAATCCATGGCCGGTGATGATCTGCGCGATCCCGCGCGTGGCGTTGTAGAGCACGTCGTCCACCTTGTGGAACGCCTCGCGGAACCCGGTGCGTTTGTCGATGATCGACAGCAGCTTCTGGTTCGGCACGACGATCAGCGTGTCGACATGCTTCTTCAGTTCGGCCAGCCCTGCATCGGCCTTCTCGCGCCGCGGCTTGCCTTCCCAGTCGAATGGCTTGGTGACGATACCGACGACGAGCGAGCCCTGCTCGCGCGCGACTTCTGCGACCACCGGTGCTCCGCCGGTACCCGTGCCGCCGCCCATTCCGGCGGTAACGAAGACCATGTCGCACCCCTCGAGCACCTGCCCGAGTTCCTCACGATTCTCGACGACCGCATCACGTCCGATTCCCGGATTGGCTCCCGCACCGAGTCCACGCGTCAGCTCCTTGCCAACCTGGACCCGCGACGGAGACGCGCTGTTGGAGAGGGCCTGGATATCGGTGTTGACGACGACGAACTCCACTCCGGAGAGTCCGCGTTCGATCATACTGTTGACTGCATTGCCGCCGCCGCCGCCGACGCCGACGATCTTGATTCTGGCTCCCTGATTCTCTACGGAACGATCGAGCTCGATCATTGTGTTCCTCCCTTTGTCAGTGCTGGTTTGTTGGGCCTTTTTGCTCCGCTGATCCCTATCGATGACACTTCAGAATTCTTCGAAGAACCGTTTCATACGGCCGAGGATGGACCGGCCGTCGGCGCGCGCGTACCCGTCGGCCTCGACCGCCTCGCGATCCAGGCCGAGCGAATGGGCGAGCACCGCATCCTCTTCGCGACGCATCGCGTGCAGAACGAGTCCGACGCCGGTCGCATAGATGGGCGTCTCCACTTCCGGCGCGAGGGCACTGCCGCCGATGCCCGACGGGATACCCATCTTCACGGGCATTCCCAGGATCTCCTGGGCCAGTTCGGTCGCGCCCCGCAGCAGCGATCCACCGCCGGTGAGCACCACGCCCGCCGAGAGATGTCGCAGGTAGCCGGACTTGCGCAGTTCGAGCATTGCAAACTCGAGGATCTCCTCCATCCGCGGCTGAATGATCTCGCAGAGCATCTGCTTGGAGATCTCCATCGGCTTGCGTCCGCCGATACCGGGGATCATGAACACCTCGTCGTGCAGGATCATCGAGCCGAGCGCATAGCCGTATTCGCGCTTGATCCGCTCGGCCTGCTCGCCGATGATCCCGAGTCCGCGCCGGATGTCGTCGGTCACCATCCGTCCGGCGATGCCGATGACCGCCGTGTGCCGGATCGTGCGATCCTCGAAGACGGCGATGTCGGTCGTGCCGCCGCCGATGTCGATCAGCGCCACGCCCACTTCCTTCTCCTCATCGTCGAGCACCGAACAGCTGCTGGCCAGCGGTTCGAGCACGATGTCGTTGACTCGCAGTCCCGCACGCTCGACGCACCGATGGATGTTCTGCGCCGCTGTCACCAGCCCGGTGATGATGTGCACGTTGGCCTCCATCCGAAGCCCGGACATGCCGACCGGATCGTAGATGCCGTCCTGTCCGTCGATGATGTACTCCTGCGGAATCACGTGGAGGATTCTGCGATCCGAAGGAAGCGCGATGCGCTGCGCGTCCTCCAGCAGCCGCTCGACGTCGCGCCGCGTCACGACGCGGTCGGAGTTGGCGATCGTCACCACGCCGCGGCTGGGAAAGGACTGGATGTGATCACCCGCAATGCCGACGGATACCGAGTCGATCGGGACACCTGACTGCCCCTCGGCCTGCTCGACGGCATGCCGGATCGAGTCGACCGTCTTCTCGATGTTCACCACCACGCCGCGGTTGAGTCCGTCACTCGGCGCATGACCGATGCCGAGCACGTGGATGCCGCCGGCGTATTCGTCGTCGCGTTCGGCGACGATCGCACAGACCTTGCTGGTGCCGATGTCCAGACCTACCACCAGCCGGCGCGCGTCGTCGACGGGACCTGTCTGTTGTTGCGCCTTGCCCATGTTGTTGCGATTCGAATTATGAGGGTTGAGAGAGTTCGATTCTGTCGTCGATAACGGCGCTCACGCATCCCGGGAGGGTGCCCGGGGCAGGAGAAGCTCGGCCCTCCGGGCCGGGAAGTCGTCAGCGCGGAACGCGGTCCGCAGTACGGAGGAATTGCAGGAGACTCAGCTGTTCCACTTCGCCACCACCTGACCACGCCACCGCAGGTCGATGTAGGCCAGGTCGGCGTCGACCCGGTCGGCATGCATCGCTCGAAGGAATGCGGCCAGCTTGTGCAGGCGCGGTTCGACCGATTCGCCCGCTCCGATCCGCACAGGCGTTCCGCCGTCGGCAAGGATCATCGTGTACTCGCCGTTCGCCTCACATCGGATTTCGGAGATCGATCGGTACAGCACGTCATCGTATGCGCGCGTCGCCTGGGCGATCTGCAGCGCGCCGTACGCGCGAGCGCTGTCGAGCGTTCCATCATGCGTCGCACCGGTGATCACCGGAACGTCGAAGGTTGCCGCACTGAATCGGTAGGGGAGCAGCACCGCCTGCGAGTCGAGGTAGAAGGGCGACTTGTCGAGGAACGTGATGCCGACCGGTGTTCGCTCGACGATCTCCAGCACCAGCGTCCCGCGCGCACCGCGATAGGCGGCGGCCCGCGTGATGTACGGGTGCGAGAGCACGCCGCGCTCGATTGCCTCCAGATCGAGTGACGCCATCGGCACGCCCTCCGGAATGTCCGCCAGTCGGACGATCTCCGCCGAGTCGAGCACCACACGACCGACGATGCGCACGTGCTGGAGCGACTCGCGGTCGCTCCACCGATTGGCGACGATCACCAGCCCCACCACCACGCCGACGGCGATGAGCACCATCGACAGGTTCGAAGCGAATCTCTGCGCCTCCGCTCGGCGCGTATCATCACCGGAGGTTCTTGCCATTGAGGGATCGGATTCCGCCGGATGGCGGGAAGGGTCAGGACATCGGGTCGGATTCGAAGCCGACGAATTTGATCTCGGGTTCGAGCTCCACCCCGAATCGATCGCGGACCTCGTCGCGGGCGATCTTCATCAGTGCGATCACGTCGGCGGCCGTGGCACCATCGGTGTTGATGATGAAGTTGGCGTGCAGCTCCGCGATCTCGGCACCGCCGACGCGACGCCCCTTCAGACCGCATTCCTGGATGAGCCGCGCGGCGTAGTCACCGGGAGGATTCTTGAAAATGCTGCCGGCATTCGGCCACCTGACCGGCTGCGATGCGTTGCGTTTCAACAGGGTCTCGCGACGGATCGTCTTCATCTCGTCGGGAAGCCCTTCGGGGAATTCGAACGTCGCTTCGAGCACGACGCTGCCGCGCAGATTCGACGTGCGGTAGGCGAAGCCACCTTCGGATTTGTCGATGCGGACCAGTTCGCCGTCGCGAATCATTTCCACCGACAGCATGTAGTCGGAGATCTCGCCGCCGTACGCGCCGGCATTCATGATGATCGCGCCGCCCAGCGTCCCCGGAATTCCACTGAGCATCTCCGCGCCACGACGGCCATGTTGAATGCAGAAGTCGACGAACCGGGCGAGCTTGACGCCGGCACCGGCGTGAACGGCAGGCTCGTGGAACTCGAGGAAGTTGAACCCCTTCTCCAGGTTCACCACCGCACCGCGAACGCCGTCGTCGCTGACGAGGATGTTGCTGCCGTTGCCCATGAGGAAGTACGGCACATCATTGCGCTCGAGGTGCCGCACCAGGGCCAGCGCGTCGTCACGATCGAGCGGCTCGAGGTAGATGTCGGCCGGGCCGCCGATGCGGAACGTCGTATAGGGCGCGATCGTCTCGTTGAGCGCGATGCGGCCGCGGAAGTTCCTGCGGATGTCGTCGAGCGCGATCATCGGCTCTTCAGCTTCTCCAGAATGGTTCCCCCGATCTGCCAGACATCCCCGGCGCCCATCGTCACCAGGATGTCGTCGGGTTCGAGCAGCTCGTAGACCTCGTCGGCGAGCCGATCGCGATCGGCGACGTAGTGCACATGGCGATGACCGAACTCCGAGGCGCTGCGGGCGAGAAGTCCGCCGTCGATGCCCTGGATCGGGCGCTCGCGCGCGGCGTAGACGTCGGCGATCACCACCACGTCGGCGTTGTAGAACGACTTGCCGAATTCCTCATGGAAGTCGCGCGTCCGCGTGTAGGTGTGCGGCTGGAAGACGGCGACGACGCGTCGGTTCCACCCGCTGCGAATTGCCTGCAGCGTCGCACGCACTTCAGTCGGATGGTGCGCGTAGTCGTCGATCACCATCACTCCCGCCTCTTCACCCTTGACCTCGAACCGGCGGTAGACGCCGGTGAACTTCGAGAGGGCGGCGACGATGTCGTCGAAGGGAACGCCGACCTCGAGGGCGACGGCGATCGCCGCCAGCGCGTTCTTCACGTTGTGCTCGCCCGGTGCGCCGACCGTCACTTCGCCAAGCGTCATGCCGTTGCGCTCGACGACGAATCGGCTCCGTCCCTGCTCGAAGCGCATGTCCACCGCACGCACATCGCACTGCGGCGTCGATCCATAGCTGACCACGCGGCGCTTGAGACTCGGCAGAATGTCGATCAGCGTCGGCTCGTCGAGACAGAGCGCGACGAACCCGTAGAAGGGAACCTTGTTGGCGAATTCAATGAACGCGCGCTTGATGTCGTCGAGACTCGAATAGATATCGAGGTGCTCGCGTTCGAGGTTGGTCACCACCGCGATCGTCGGGGAGAGTGTGAGGAACGAGCGATCGAATTCGTCGGCTTCGACGACGGTCCACTCGCCATGTCCGAGCCGGGCGTTGGTACCGCCGAGTCCGGAGAGTTTGCCGCCGACGATGACGGTCGGATCGAGTCCGCCCTCCATGAGCACCAGGCCGATCATCGACGTGGTCGTCGTCTTGCCGTGGGTACCGGCGACGCCGATGGCGTACTTCATCCGGGTGATCTCGGCAAGCATTTCAGCGCGTCGGATGATCGGGATGCGCCGTCGAACGGCTTCGAGCGTCTCGGCGTTCTCGTTCGGATCGACGGCACTGGAGTAGACGACCACCTCGGCATCGACGACGTTGGCCGCATCGTGTCCACGGTAGACGCGGGCACCGAGCGACTCGAGCCGTTCGGTCGTCTCGCCGATCGACATATCGCTGCCGGTGACGGTGAAGCCCTGATCGAGCAGGATCTCCGCGAGTCCCGACATGCCGATGCCGCCGATACCGACGAAGTGAACTGTATTGATGCCTCTGAACATTGGGATCGCCAGGAGCGCCAAGGGCTCGTGGAGTCAGTCTCGTTTGTGCCTGGACTCGTCTTGTGTCACTGTCATCGCCGCGCGAGTTTCCGCCGAGGCCGCCAAGGGCTCTCCCGCGGTCGCTACCGTCTGAAGTCGTCCGCTGCCGTGCATTGCCCGCCACCGGTGCACTGCCTCGTACCCTCCTCTACAACTGCCAACCGCCATTGCTGCAGCCGCCTCCTGGACAACTGCCGCCTCCACTACGAGGGCCGCGACGTCCGCACCGGGCGGCTAGCGACGCGACGCCTCCGGACGTCGCCGTCGTACGACCACGTGGTTGGCTTCGGCCCAGCGCGCGAGCGCGCGCATCAGTCGCGTGCTGTGCTCGAAACTGCCGGCATAGAGTCGCATCCTCCGACGCCGCGTCCGCAGCTTCAGTCGCGCGTCGGTGTCCGGTCGGTCACGCCGCGAACGTACCCGGCGCAGCGGACCGAAGGCGATCGACTCGATGTCCTCCGCACTGAAGACGCGGCGCTTGAACCGCGTCTGGAACACCAGTTCGTGGTCGCCGATGATCACACGCCGCCGCAGGATAGCCGCTGTCAGCAACGCCACCAGCGAGACCAGCGACGTAATGCCGAGCACATAGACGATCGGATCGCTCAACGCGACCTCGAAGCGTCCGCCCGTGAGCGAACCGCGAATCGCGACGTACACCACGAAGGTGAGCACGTACACGATCGTGGCCAGGTAGTACAGGTCGAGCCGATATGTGAATGTCTCCTCAGCCACTACCGGTTTGAATTTTCAATGCACGTATTCGAGTATTCGTCGCGCGATGCGATCGTCCGCATCCCTGACTCCGACCGCCCTTGCCGCCTCGCCCATCGCCTCGAGTCTCTGCCGATCACCGAGCAGTCGCGTCAGCACCGGGTAGAGCCGCCGGTCGATGTCGTCGTCGTAGAGGATCTCCGCCGCATCCGCGTTGCGCATCGCCTCCGCGTTCTCCCGCTGATGGACGGTTTCGATCGGCAGGGGAACGAGAATCGAAGGCCGACCGACCGCCGCCAGCTCCGCCACCGTTGTCGCACCCGCTCTGGCAAGGATCAGATCGGCCGCCGCGTAGCCGAGCGGCATCTCGTGGATGAACGTCGATCGGTACAGCTGCCCGTCGCGTCGCTCTGCACCCTCGTAACTCGAGCCGGTCTGCCAGATGATCTGCACGCCGTCGGCCACAAGCGCGTCGGCGATGCGGTCGAGCGCGTGGTTGATCGATCGCGCTCCGAGACTGCCGCCAAAGGCGAACAGCGTCGGTCGCTCCGGATCGAGACCGAAATGCCGCCTCGCCTCGGCTCGGTCGTGTTCCTCGGCAAAGACCGAGCGAACCGGATTGCCGCTGAGATGAATCTGTGTCGTCGGCGCGGCGACGGTACGAAGCCGTTCGACCGTCTCGCTGAACGCCACATGGATCTGCTGTGCCTTCGGCGCGAGCTTCCGCGTCACCAGGCCCGGGTAGGCATTCGACTCCATCAGTACCAGCGGCACCTTCCGCATGGCCGCGATGCGTCCGATCGGATAGCTGATGTATGCGCCGGCACAGACGATCGCATGCGGCCGCACCCGTGAGACGATGCGCCACGCTTGCAGCATCGACACGAACATCTTCGCCGGCAGCAACGCCGTCTCCAGCGACATCGTCCGCTGCAGACCGCTGATCCAGAGATAGTTGAGTCGATACCCGGCACGCGGTACCGCCGTTTCCTCGAGTCGGCCGCGCGTGCCGATGAACTCGATCAAGGCGTCCGGATGCAGCGTACGGACTCGATCGGCAACTGCGATGGCGGGGAAGAGGTGTCCTCCGGTGCCGCCGGCGGCGAAGAGCAGTCGTGGCTTCACGCATGCACCTCCGGCGCTCTGCGTTCCGACTCCTGCGGCATCACATTCGCCTGCTGCGAGATGTTCAGCAGGATTCCCACCGCCGCCGCGCTGAAGAGCACGGCCGTGCCTCCGTAACTGATGAACGGCATCGGCAGCCCGGTCGTCGGCAGCAGTCCCGTCGTTACACCGGCGTTGATGATCGCGTATGCGCCCAGCGTCACCGTCACTCCCGCCGCCAGATTCCTCCCCAGATCGTCCTTCGCCTGTCGCGCGATCAGCAGACCGCGGTAGATGATCAGACCGAATACCGACAGCAGCAGCACCGTGCCGATGAACCCGTATTCCTCACCGATGATCGAGAAGATGAAGTCGCCGAAGGGCTCCGGGACGAAGAACCGCTGGTGCGACTGTCCGGCGCCGACGCCGAGCAGACCGCCCGATCCGAAGGCGAGCAATCCCTGGTGGAGCTGGTAGTTGACGTCTCGCAGACGTTCGGTCGATCCGCCGATCGCGCTCAGGTAGTCGGCCACACGCTCCATTCGATAGCTGGCCGACACCGCATAGGCCGCCGCTGCACTGCCGCCGACGAGGAGCACACCCATCAGATGCATCAGGTTCGCTCGCCCGATCAGCATCACTGCCAGAGCGATCGCGAAAATCGTCGAGGCCGTCGAGAAGTTGGGCTGCAGCGCCACCAGTCCGCACACCATCGCCACCCAGAACATCATCGGCAGGAACGCGCGCCGGAAGTCCGAGAGGTACGCACGCTTGTCGGCAAGCATCACCGCCAGGTGCGCCACCAGCGCGAACTTCGCGAGCTCCGACGGCTGGAAGGAGACGACGCCGAAATCGATCCACCGGGTGGCGCCGTTGCGCATCGTTCCCTCCACCAGCACCAGAAGCAGCAGTCCGACTGCGATGACCAGCATCGGCTTGGAGAACTTCTCCAGCCAGTGGTAGTCGACCCGCGAGAAGACCAGCATCACCGCCACGCCGCCGAGCACGCGCATCGCGTGGCTCCAGAAGAACGTGTCGGTCGATCCTGTCTTCCAGTCGGCCAGTCCGGCCGAGGCGGAGTAGACGAAGGCAAGGGAGAAGAAGAGCATACCGAGCACGGCGAGCAGGATGTACCAGTCGCTGTGCCCCCGCTTCGCGCGGCCCGGGTACGGTATCGTCAGCTGTTCGCTCATCGCGCCCGGTCCACCTCCATCGGATCACCAATCGTTCGCGGCTGCAGCGCTTCCACCAGATGGCGGAACGTCTCGCCGCGATGTTCGTAGTTGTCGAACATGTCGAAGCTCGCGCAGGCCGGTGAGAGCAGCACCACGTCGCCCGTTCGTGCGATCGCCCGGGCGATCGCCACCGCCTCCTGGAGACTCCTTCCGGCTGCGCGTACGTCGGTCCGTCCGGCGAATGCGCGCTGCATCTCCTCGGCCGCCTCGCCGAGGACCACCATCGCCCGCACCTTCTGCTCGACGACGTCGAGTACCGAGCCGTAGTCGTTGTTCTTCGAGCGCCCGCCGGCGATCAGCACGATCGGCTCCTCGAAGCTGTTGAGCGCGTACCACAACGCGTTCACGTTCGTCGCCTTCGAGTCGTTGATCCACCGGATGCCGTCGATTTCCCGGATCGGCTCGAGCCGATGTGCGACGCCGGGGAACTCGCGCAGGGCGTCGAGTACCGCGGCATCCCCGACGCCGAAACAGCGCGCCAGCAGTGCCGCCGCCATCGCATTGTAGAGATTGTGCGGACCCCGGATCCGGATCTGATCGATCTGCATGCGCTCCTCGATGATCGATGCGTTCGAGTTGCCCTGCCCTCCGATGAGGGTCTTCGGCAACCGTGTCTGAAGGACGCCGTCGCGAACGAACGCGCCGGCGTCCACCTCGTGTTCGATGCTGAATGCAAGCGGCGTCGATGCCGCCTGCTCCGGAAGCCGTCGTACCTCCGGATCGTCGTCGTTGTAGACCAGCACGTCCTCGGGACGCTGGTTCATCGCGATCCGGAACTTCGCCGCCACGTAGTGCCCGAAGCTCTCGTAGCGATCCATGTGATCGGGCGTGATGTTGAGCAGCACCGCGACGTCGGGACGGAACGTCTCGATGTGCTCCAGTTGAAAGGAGCTGACCTCGAGCACTACCACACTGTGCTCATCGGCCTCGGGTACGATCTCGCTGAAGGCGAGCCCGACGTTGCCCGCGACGAACGTGGGGACACCCGCGCGCCGCAGGATGAAGCCGGCCAGCTCCGTCGTCGTCGTCTTTCCGTTCGTGCCGGTGATCGCCGCGATCCTGCCCGGGAACCGCCGCGCCGCCACTTCGATTTCGCTCAGCACCGGCAGTCCCGCCGCGATCGCGCGTCGCACCACGTCGATCGTATCGGGGACTCCGGGCGACAGTACGATCACCTCCTGCTCGAGCACGCGGTCGGTGTGCCCTCCGAATTCGAATTCACATCCGATCCGCTCGAGCGTCCGTGCAACGTCCTCCCGATGCGCGCCCGCGTCGGACACGAATACCCGCGCACCCTCGCGCCGCAGCAGCCGCGCCGCCGCCAGTCCGCTCCGTGCCGCTCCCAGTATCGTGTACGAGCCCCCCATCATTGTTCGTCCGTGTTTCCGTTCCGTCATTGCCACCCGTTCCTCCCTACCGGATCTTCAGCGTCGTCAGCCCCAGTATCGCGAGCAGGATCGCGATGATGTAGAACCGCACGACGATTTTCGTTTCCGGCCATCCCGTCATTTCGAAGTGATGATGCAGCGGCGCCATTCTGAAGAGCCGCCGACCCTCACCGTATCGTTTCTTCGTGAATTTGAACCAGCCCACCTGCGCCACTACCGACAGAGACTCAGCGAAGAATATTCCCCCCAGTATCGGGATCATGTATTCCTTCTTCACCAGGATCATTACCGCGCCGATCGCCCCGCCAAGCGCCAGTGATCCGGTGTCGCCCATGAACACCTGCGCCGGATATGCGTTGTACCACAGGAAACCAAGCCCGGCTCCCACCAGCGTCGCACAGTATATCGTCAGTTCGTCGGCTCCGCGCAGGTGCGGAATGTTGAGGTAATCCGCCGCAACGGCATTGCCCGATACGTACGTGATTACCGCCATCGTCAGCGCCACGATCGATACCGTTCCGATCGCCAGCCCGTCCAGACCGTCGGTCAGATTCACCGCGTTCGACGTCGCCGTGATTATGAAAATCACGATCGGGATGTACAGCACGCCGAAGTTGAAAAACACGTTCTTCACGAACGGCACGGTCGTGTACGTGTTGTAAATCGCGAAGCCGGGACCGAACCACTGCGGCACGAAATAAATCGCCCCGCCGAGCACCAGACCGATGCCCACCTGGCCGACGATCTTGTATCGCCCGACGAGCCCCTTCGGCATCTTTCGGACGACTTTCAGATAGTCGTCCAGATACCCGACCGCTCCCAATGCAAGCGTCACGAAGAGCGCCAGAATCACGAATGCGCTCGTAATGTCGCACCAGAGCAACACGGGAACGGCAAGGGAAAGCAGAATTATCAACCCGCCCATCGTCGGCGTTCCCGCCTTCGACATATGGCGCTCCGGCGCCTCCTTTTTTCCCTGTTCTCCGATCTGTTTTCCGCGCAGCCATTCGATGATCTTCGGACCGAAAATGAAGGCCATCGCGAGCGCCGTCAACGCCGCCGCGGCAGCGCGAAACGTCACGAAGCGGAACAGCCCGAGCCCGGGCGGCTGAAACAGCTTCTCGAGATATTGAGCCAGGTAATAGAGCATGCTTACAAATCTCCACCCCCTCTCGTTTCACTCTCCACCCCCTGTTGTCGCGGTCCAATTCCCGTGTCCGGAAATCGCTAGTGCGGACCTTGCTTCAATTGCGTGATCACCTTCTCCATTTCCAGTCCACGCGATCCCTTTATCAGCACCACGTCGGTCGGAAGGAGGATGCGTCTGAGATGCTCGGCGAGTGTTTCCCTGTCGCGGAAATACCTCGCCGAACCACTCCATGCGTCGCTCGATTGCAGTGCGCGGCAGGCGCGACGCATCTCCGTTCCGAAGAACAATGCGACGTCGACGCCACCGATTCCTTCGGCGATCCGCAGGCCGATCGACCGATGTTCTCTTGCGGAATGAATTCCCAGTTCACGCATATCGGCAAGCACTGCGATGCGACGTCCTTCATTACCAGGTCGCATTGCCGCGAGCGTTTCCAACGCGACCGTCATCGACTCGGGATTTGCGTTGTAGGTATCGTTGAGCAGTCGCACGCCATTGGACAGCGTTTCGAACGCGAGGCGTCCGTAGCCGCTCCGATAATTCAAAGGACGGAATTCGCGGAGCGCGCGGGCGACCTTCGTGATCGGCACCTTCAATCCGAGCCCGACCGTCGCTGCGGCGAGGGCATTGAATGCGGTATGCATTCCGGGCGTACCCAATTGCGTGTCGGTCGTTCGCTCCTTGGTTCCCCTGCGATCGGTAATTCGCAGCTTCGGACGACATGCCTCATCGAGTCCGAGCACCGTTCCGCGGACGTCGACTCGACCGCGGCGGCCGTAGACGATTCGACTGCGGACCTGTCGAGCGAGCGTCCTGAGGTGCGGATCGTCTCCGTTGACGAATGCGGTTCCGCCCGTGTGCGCCAGAAATCCGAAGAGCGAGCCCTCCTCTGCGGCGACGCCCTCGATCGACCCGAGCAGTTCGAGATGCTCGCGGCCGATGTTGGTAATCAGTCCGTGGGTCGGACGGAGGACATCGCACAGCCGAGCGATTTCACCCGGCATGTTGGTGCCGATCTCGATGACGGCGACCTCGTGTTCCGGCGCGATCCGCAGCATCGTCGCGGGCACGCCGATGAGGTTGTTGAGATTTCCCTCGGTCGCCAGCACGCGGTATCGGGTGGCGAGCACCTGGGCGACGAGATCCTTGGTGGTCGTCTTGCCGTTCGAGCCGGCGATGGCGACGACCGGGATATCGAAGCGTTCTCGATGCGCGGTTGCGATACGGCCATAGGCCTCGAGCGTATCGTCGACGACGACCAGCGGCAGCGCCGGGAACCTCGTCTGCGCATCGGCCCAGCGGACATCGACCACAGCGGCGGACGCGAGCGGAGCAACCCGGGCGATGAAGTCGTGGCCGTCGAAGCGTTCGCCGCGAAGGGCGACGAAGACATCTCCGGTTGTCAAGGAACGCGAGTCGGTCGAGTATCCGCTGACGCGACGGCGGCGGGCTGCTGCCGCGCCGGTGAACCGCACCGGATCGAGCGTGGCGATCAGATCGCCGACGGTCTCACGAGCCATGTGCGGAGGTCCGTCTGCGTGATTCGTTCCACTGCTGGCGGACCCATGCGTTGATCACTTCGCGATCGTCGAAGTGTCGCCGTTCGTCGCCGACGATCTGGTAGGTCTCGTGACCCTTGCCGGCGACGACGACGATATCGTGATCGCGGGCGGACTCGAGCGCCGCGACGATGGCCTCGCGGCGCTCGACGATGCGGTCGGCAGCGGAGTCCGGACCGATACCGGCGAGGATTTCGTCGATGATCGCATCGGGCAATTCGCTCCGGGGGTTATCGGACGTCACGATCACGTGGTCTGCCATGCGCGAGGCGACGGCACCCATCTGCGGTCGTTTGGTCCGGTCTCGATCTCCGCCGCATCCGAAGACCAGGATGATGCGGCCCTGAGCGGTGAGCAGTTGCCGGCAGGCGGCGAGCAGATTCTCGAGGGCATCCGGCGTGTGTGCGTAGTCGACGACGGCGGTGGCATCTCCGAGAAGGCGGATCGACTCCATACGGCCGGGGACGGGCCGGAGCGAGGCGACGCGTTCGGCGATGACGGTGCGGGGAACGCCGACGGCGAGTGCGAGTGTGGCCGCGCCGGTGACGTTGTAGACGTTGAACTCACCGAGCAGCGGCGACTCCAGCGCGAGCGTACCGCCACCGAGCCGGGTCGAGAGCATCAGCTGCCACGAAGAGCCGCCGGGGCCGAGCCGTACCTGTCGGATTCGAGCATCTGCCACGTCAGCCCGTCCAAATCGGTATACAGTTCCGTGACAGTCACCAACCATTCCTCCCCCGTGTAGGTCGTCGACGTTGACCACGGCTGGTCGACCACTGTCCAGCCCGTCGAAGAGGAGTTTCTTTGCGTCATGGTACTCTTGCATTGTTAGGTGAAAGTCGAGATGATCCTGCGTCAGATTCGTGAAGACGGCACCTGCGAACTCGATAGCGGCAACGCGCGAGAGTGCGAGCGCGTGCGAGCTGACCTCCATTGCCACCGCCTTCAGACCGGCGCGAGCCATCTCATCGAGGATTTCCATCAGCCCCGGCGCTTCCGGCGTCGTGTATCCGGTCGGAACGATTTCGCCGAGCATTTTTCCGAGTGTTCCGATCACACCCACGCGACCGACGGACCCTTCGAGGATCTGCTGCAGCACGTAGGTGGTCGTCGTCTTTCCGTTGGTCCCCGTCACGCCGTAGACATCGAGGTTGCGTGAGGGATAGTCGTAGAGGCACGCCGCCATTTCGGCCATCGCCCGGCGGGCATCCTCAACGAGGACCAGGGTGACGTCCCCGTCGAGGAGTCCCGTCGGAAGATTTCCCGGTGCATCGGCGACGACAATTGCGGCACCGGCCTCGATCGCCGCCGGCAGGAATTCGAGTCCATGGTCGCCGCGCGCGTTGACCGCCACGAACACGTCGCCCCGTTCGACCCGACGGCTGTCGTAGCGGATCGCGTTCACCTCGCGGTCCCGGCTGCCCTGAACGAGCACGGGTCCGCTGAGGGCGGCGAGTATGGTCTCGAGGGTTTTCATGAATTCTGTCCGGACCACCTGGCGCGGTCATCACGCACCGACGTCGTTGACGGCATCTATTTGCATTCGAGAACGACCGCCTGATCCGAGGCGACTTCGACGCCTGGTGACGGATGCTGATGGCGGACGATTCCGCTGCCGCTGACACGCGGACGGATGCGGCGCTCGTTCATCAGGTTCAATGCCCGCCGTACCGCGAGTCCGCGCACGTCCGGCATCCGCATGGTCGTATCGGCGGCACCGGTTGTGACGGTGACGACACCACCTGCCTCGACAACGGCATCGGGATCGGGAGTCTGCGCCGAGACGACCGCTTCGGGTCCGTCGACCACCACGCGCAGTCCGTATCGCTCGCCGATCTCGCGCGCCGCATCGGGTTGCACCCCACGCAGATCCGGCACGCGGACGTTGTGATCCGGCGGTGCGATCGCCGTCGTGTCGGTCGAGGCGAAGCGCACGTCGGGACGCACACCGCGCAGCGACGCGCTGCTGATACGCCGCGCGATCTCACGGAACACCGGAGCGGCGACCTGTCCGCCGTAGTAGCCATTGCGTGGAGAGTCGAGCAGCACCACCAGCGCTACCTGGGGATCGTCGGCGGGAAAGAACCCGGCGAAGGAGGCGTTGTAGTGCTCCTTCGAATACGTTCCGCCCGAGAGCTGCTGCGACGTCCCGGTCTTTCCGGCGATTCGAAGGCCTGGAACGGCCGCCTGGCGGCCGGTTCCGCGTTCGACGACGCCGACCATCATCTCGGTCACCTCGCGGGCGGTCCGTTCACTGACGACGCGGCGGATCTCCTGTGGCTCGACGTCTTCGATCACCGTACCGTCGTGCTGCAGGAGGCGCCGGAGCAGGTGCGGCTTCATCATCACGCCACCGTTGGCAATGGTCGCGTAGGCATTGCACAGCTGCAGCGGCGTGACGGCGAGCTGGTAGCCGAACGCCATGAACTGGCGGGTGGTCGGTCCGAATTCGTTCGGCTTCTTCACCTCGCCGCGCGCCTCGCCGGGCAGATCGATGCCCGAGACGATGCCGAAGCCGAAGTCGCGCACGTACTTGTAGAACCGGGCCTCGGGCAACTTCGTAGCGACCGTCGCGAAGCCGACGTTGCTGGATTCCTCGAGCGCCTTGCGCAGCGTGAGCGAGTCGATCTCGTGATCGTCGCGGATCACATGGGTGCCGATGTGAATCACCGGTCCGTCGGTATGGATCGAGTCGTCCACGTTCATCACCCCATCCTCCAGAATGGCGGCGGCGGTCACCACCTTCATCGTCGAACCGGGCTCGTAGGTGTCGGTAATCGCGCGAACGCGGAGCGCTGCGGGATCGGCGTCGGTGAGATCATTGGGATTGAACCCCGGATAGCTGGCCATCGCCAGGATCTCTCCGGTACGCGGATCGATGGCCACCGCAGTTCCCGATTCCGCTTTCGCCCGCTCGACGCCCCGCCGCAGTTCGTCCTCGACGATTCCCTGCACGTTGATATCGATCGTCAGCTCGAGACCATCGCCGTGTCGCGGTTCGACGCGCGGCAGGTCGACGTCGGGACGGCGATGGCGCCGCGCGTCGCGCTGCATGACGATGAATCCGTCACGTCCCTTGAGCTTGTCGTTGTAGAAGAGCTCCACGCCGCTGAGTCCGTTGTTGTCGATACCGGTGCAACCGATCATCTGAGCGCCGATGGTACCGTACTCGAAGCGGCGGACCGGTTCCTTCATGCGCAGCAGCCCGGGGTCCTGGATTTCCCCGAGTCGTTCGGCGGCGCTGCCGGTCACTTTGCGATCGATCCAGACGAAGGCACGCTCATCGTCGGTGATTTTGTGCACGTAGTCGGCGGAATCACCTCCGAGCACCGAGGCAAAGAGCTTACCGAGTCGGTACGGGTGCTCGACCTGGGTCGGGTCGACGGCGTAGGAGTAGCTGACGGCGTTGGTCGCCAGCAGATTCCCGTTCCGATCGAAGAGCGCTCCACGTTCGGCCGGCAGCGTCATCTTGGCCTCATACTGACGGCGGGCGCGTTCGGCATAGGCGGGGCCGTCGACCAGCTGCAGCATTGCCAGGCGGACGATCAGCCCAACGAGCGCGATGCACATCAGGAATCCGACGAGGTAGATGCGACCGGTTCCCCGGCGGGGACGGCGGCGGACCGGCTGCGGTATGTCGTGCTGCAGAGACACGCGTTGCGTAGCGTCCGGCGAGCGAACGTGGATTGAATTCGGAATCGGGAATTGGGAGAGGGGGCTGAGCCCTTGCGGGGCCTACCGGACCTCGGGATCGAGTGCCACGGGCGGTCGCTTCGGCTGCACCATTCCGAGGTGTTCCGAGGCGACGCCGGTGACGCGTTCGACCGACTGGAGTCGAAGCAGTTCGGCGCGAAGCCGTTCGTTCTCGTTCTGCACCGCATCCCGTTCCCGTTCGAGCGAGATGTTATCGGCGAGCAGCTGATTGACGGCGATCGCATTGGACACGTAGAGCACGGCCAGCAGGCCGGCGACCATCAGCATGAGCGCAGTCATCCAGCGTCGGACGAACGGGCGGAAGCGTTTCGGTTCTTCGACATCCGCAGCGACGCGGCGGCGGCGCGGGGACTTACGACCGAGCGCCTGTCGGTACGCGTCGAGTCCGGCATCATCGGGGTAGCCATCGTCGAAGGGGTCGTCGATCTGTCGATCGTCGAACGCGTCGATCTGCTGGCGGCTCGAGCGGCCGGTGCGTCGGGTTCGATTGAGAAGAATGTCGGGCATGCTGATGCGGGCACGGTATGGGAAGAATTCCCTCTGGACTGACCTCTACCATCGATGACAGCTCCTGGACGGACGGTCTGGCGCGGTTGTCCCGAACGGGGAGGGGGCGAGACTGACTTCAGTCGACGCGCGCGCTGCGGGGCGGTCTGGAATCGACGACGCGTTCGGCGACACGGAGCTTTGCGCTGCGAGCGCGCGGGTTGCGTTCGATTTCATCGACCGACGGAACGATCGGCTTGCGGGTGAGCACACGGAGGCGCTGCACCTTGTCGCATCGGCAGACCGGAAGGGAGGGAGGGCAGACGCAGTCGCGCGCCTCCTCTCGGAAGCGGTCCTTGACGATGCGATCCTCGAGCGAATGGTATGTGAGCACTGCGAATCGTCCGCCTGGGGCGAGCAGACCGGTAAAGCAGTCGAGGGCGGCTTCGAGGGAGCCGAGTTCGTCATTGACGGCGATACGGAGTGCCTGAAAGACTCGGGAAAGGGTCTTGAGGATGAACGGCGGCGGGGTGATGCGTTCGATGATCTCACGGAGGTCGGCGGTGGTCTGAATGGACCTCGAGGAGCGGGACTGCGTGATCGATTGGGCAATCTTCCATGCAGCCCGCTCCTCTCCATACCGGCGCAGGATCGAAGCGAGTTCCTCGGCCGACGCGCGATTGACCAGATCGCGTGCGGATGGACGTGAGGAATTCGGATCGAAGCGCATGTCGAGTGGCATCTGAGTACGGTAGCTGAGACCGATCTGATCGGAATCGAGCTGACGACTCGAGACACCGAGATCGAGCAGGACGCCGGCCGGGTGGACCCCCTCGTGCTGAAGACCTTCGCACCCCTGGTGGAAGTACGCCTGACGTACTTCGAGGCGGCCGCGCTCGATCTGCGAGGCGAGCCGCGACTGGACGTAGGCGATTGCTCCCGGGTCGGCATCGAATGCCACGACCCGTCCACCGTCGGCGAGGTGCTCCAGAATCGCCTCGGTGTGACCGCCCCCTCCAAGGGTGCCGTCGACATAGAGTCCAGCGCGATCGGTCACCAGCTGGTCGACCGTTTCGGAAAGCAGTACCGGAATGTGGTAGTCGTGGGCCATCACAATTGCATTGGTTGTCGGGACCTATCCGGGCGCTGGGTTGCAGCGTCCGGGCCGGAAGTCCCGACGGTTCGCATCACCGGACGTGCCGGGGATCACATTCCGCCGCTGCTCGCCACGGTTGCAGCAACCGTTGCGAAGGACTCGTGTCTGCCGTTCATGTAGTTGTCAAAGACCTCGGGATTCCAGATTTCGATGTGCTCCATCGCTCCGAGCACCAGCGCACTTCTGTCGATGCGCGCGAGCTCCAGGAGCGGCTTCGGGATCACGATCCTGAACTGTCCATCGAGGGTGACCTCTTCGGCCCAGCAGAGCAGCGCCCGCAGGGTGAAGCGATCGGCTTCACGGTCCTGGCTGAGTCCGCTGAGCTGTCCCTCGACCTTTCGCCATTGATCGAGCGGGTAGGCATAGATGCACGGGTCGTTCTGGGGACCTCGCGTCAGCACGAACGTATCGGCGGCGTCGGGGGAGAGGCTGCGGCGCATCTTCGCCGGGACGTTCATGCGTCCCTTGGCATCCACCGAATAGATTTCGCGTCCCTTGAAGAATGACATTCGGCAACTGTCAATACTGGCACTCACCCCCGCTTCACCCACTTTCCCCCACTCGAACGAATTCAACATACCAGCTTCCCGTACGCACCCGCGGCACAGATGCAAGTTCTCCATGAAATTCGCCGAGAAAACGCAGAACCCTCAAATTCAGCGCGAATTCAAGGGTTCACGAATTCCGTATGTGCGTTATCCCTCGTTTACCGCGACGAAGGCCTCGTACTGAAAATCTTTTCAGATAGCACGGTGGCAGCGGCTATTGAGGAGGGCCTCTTCAGTTGAGGTGAACCGCCGTGGCAGCGGTTGTCCGCTGTGGCTGCGGTTGTCCGCTGTGGCTGCGGTTGTCCGCTGTGGCTGCGGTTGTCCGCTGTGGCTGAGGTGGCCGCTGTGGCTGCGGTGGCCGCTGTGGCTGCGGTTGTCCGCTGTGGCTGCGGTGGCCGCTGTGGCTGCGGTGGCCGCTGTGGCTGCGGTTGGCCGCTGTGGCTGCGGTTGGCCGCTGTGGCTGCGGTGGCCGCTGTGGCAGCGGTGGGCCGCTGTGGCAGCGGTGGGCCGCTGTGGCAGCGGTGGGCCGCTGTGGCAGCGGTGGGCCGCTGTGGCAGCGGTGGGCCGCTGTGGCAGCGGTGGGCCGCTGTGGCAGCGGTGGGCCGCTGTGGCAGCGGTGGGCCGCTGTGGCAGCGGTGGGCCGCTGTGGCAGCGGTGGGCCGCTGTGGCAGCGGTGGGCCGCTGTGGCAGCGGTGGGCCGCTGTGGCAGCGGTGGCCGCTGTTCGCGACGGCGGAGCCATCGCGATGGGCGCGGCGGGCACTTTACTGTAGAGGTACATTCGTGCCGAGGAGGTCGCTCCGGTACCGACGAGACTTCCTTCGCGCTGATGTGGCTGAGGTGAACCGCTGCAATTGAGCTGGCCGCTCCCCCCGGCACGCCAGTAGTCTTGTCAGTACTCCAGCGGCCGCCTCCGCACGAATGTACCGCCACATCTGCGTGCTCGCCGCGCCCGCGCGACGGCTCTGCCGTCGCGCCCCGCGCCCACCGCTATGGCTGAGGACCGCTGCGTCCACCTCGAACGAAGAGCAACACCGCGGTTTTGACGAGAATTCCGGTTGTCCGCTGTGGCTGCGGTGGCCGCTGTGGCTGCGGTTGGCCGCTGTGGCTGCGGTGGCCGCTGTGGCAGCGGTGGGCCGCTGTGGCAGCGGTGGGCCGCTGTGGCAGCGGTGGCCGCTGTGGCAGCGGTGGGCCGCTGTGGCAGCGGTGGGCCGCTGTGGCAGCGGTGGGCCGCTGTGGCAGCGGTGGCCGCTGTTCGCGACGGCGGAGCCATCGCGATGGGCGCGGCGGGCACTTTACTGTAGAGGTACATTCGTGCCGAGGAGGTCGCTCCGGTACCGACGAGACTTCCTTCGTGCTGATGTGGCTGAGGTGAATCGCTATGGTTGAGGTGAACCGCTGTGGCTGAGGTGAACCGCTATCGTTGAGGTGAGCCGCTGCAATTGAGCCGGCCGCTCCCCCGGCACCCCAGTAGTCTTGTCAGTACTCCAGCGGCCGCCTCGGCACGAATGTACCGCCACATCTGCGTGCTCGCCGCGCCCTCGCGACGGCTCTGCCGTCGCGCCCCGCGCCCACCGCTATGGCTGAGGACCGCTGCGTCCACCTCGTACGAAGAGCAACACCGCGGTTTTGACGAGAATTCCGGTTGTCCGCTGTGGCTGCGGTGGCCGCTGTGGCTGCGGTTGGCCGCTGTGGCTGCGGTGGCCGCTGTGGCTGCGGTTGGCCGCTGTGGCTGCGGTGGCCGCTGTGGCAGCGGTGGGCCGCTGTGGCAGCGGTGGGCCGCTGTGGCAGCGGTGGCCGCTGTTCGCGACGGCGGAGCCATCGCGATGGGCGCGGCGGGCACTTTACTGTAGAGGTACATTCGTGCCGAGGAGGTCGCTCCGGTACCGACGAGACTTCCTTCGTGCTGATGTGGCTGAGGTGAATCGCTATGGTTGAGGTGAACCGCTATCGTTGAGGTGAGCCGCTGCAATTGAGCCGGCCGCTCCCCCGGCACCCCAGTAGTCTTGTCAGTACTCCAGCGGCCGCCTCGGCACGAATGTACCGCCACATCTGCGTGCTCGCCGCGCCCTCGCGACGGCTCTGCCGTCGCGCCCCGCGCCCACCGCTATGGCTGAGGACCGCTGCGTCCACCTCGAATGAAGAGCAACACCGCTGTCACGGCGGCTCACCGCCACTACAGCGGCTCACCGCTACAGCGGCCTGGCTCCGAGCTTCTCGATCAGGTCACGGACGAAAGGGTGGTCGGTGTCGGCCGATGGGGCGGGTCCCGTCGGTAAGATCGGCTTCGGCGCCTCTCCGATCGCGCCCTCGATCTGCAGCGGCGCGCTGAAGAATGTGCCCAGTTCCTCACGAATTCCCTCGCCGGCTCTTCGCAGCATCATCATCTGCGAATCGTTCGCCACGTACAACCTGATCGTGTCACCGTAGAGTTCGGCCGGAACCGCCTCTACGAGTGCCGCCCAGACCGTGCGCCGCTTGCGACAGTGGTCGAGAAAATCCCTCCATCGCCCCTGAATCTGCATCAGCGTCGGCATTGGTGCCTCAAGAACGTCTACGTCGCCCGAACCGGCGCTGCCAACGCTCGCATGACCCGCCGCGCCGTTGGATGTTCCGCGCCCTCCCGCACCTGCGCGACCGATCGCCATTACCCGCTCACCGTTGGAACCCGTCGGTGCGGAGGTGGGGAAGCTGGACATGTCCGTCGTCGATGGCTCCGGTGCCGCCGAGGCCCTGGGATTGAGGCCGTCGGGTTCGGAGACCGTGCCTGATGGTGATGCCGTATCGGCAGCGGTGGGAACGGAACCCGAAGCGGGGCGGGGCGTCCCAGCCGATGTTCCGCGGGAAGCTCCAGAGCGCGTCGAGCCGCCGCTCGAGGGTGCCGATCCGCCGCGCGGAGCGGGTCCATCCGGTATCGCGTCGATTTTCTCCAGCAACGCCGCCAGCTCCACGGTCGAATCCATCACCGCAAGCTGCAGAAGCGCGAGCTCGAGCCGTAGCCGCGGTTGCGAAGCGCTGCGGATCGCCTGCTGCGCCGCCAGTACCAGGTGCAATGCGCGGATCAGATCGCCCTCGCTCATCGCCTCCGCCTCGGCCTGGTAGCGCTCACGATACGTTCCGGCAGTGTCGATCAGCCGTGTGGAACCCGTCGCCCGCACCGTGAGGAAATTCCGCAGGTGCTCCGACAGTCCGATCAGAAATTCCTGTACATCGTATCCCGTTCGCATCACCTGCTCGACAAGTGCGAACGGCTCCTTCGTGTCGTGCGCGCGCATCATGTCGGTCACACGGAAGAAGAAGTCCTGGTCGATCAGATTCAGCGCCTCGCTCGCCTGCTGGTAGGTGACCGAACGGCCGCAGAAGGAGATCACCTGGTCGAAGATCGACTGCGCGTCGCGCATCGAGCCGTCGCCCTTCTTGGCGATCACCAGCAGCGCGTCGTCGTCGATCTCGAGTTCCTCCTGATCGGCGATGAACCGCAGGCGGCCGACGATCTCCTCGACCTGCATCCGACGGAAATCGAATCGCTGACAGCGGGAGAGGATGGTGGCGGGAACCTTGTGCGGTTCGGTAGTCGCGAAGATGAAGATCAGGTGCTTCGGCGGCTCCTCGAGCGTCTTGAGCAGCGCGTTGAAGGCGGAGGTCGACAGCATGTGGACCTCATCGATCACGTAGAGCTTGTAGCGACCCGTGACCGGCGGATATTTGGCGTTATCGCGCAGCTTCCGCACATCCTCGACCGAGTTGTTCGAGGCGCCGTCGATTTCCACCACGTCCATCGACCGTCCTTCGACGATCTGCCGGCAGGATTCGCACTCGTTGCACGGCTCGAAATCCTCGCTCGGATTGAGGCAGTTGACCGCCTTTGCCAGAATGCGCGCCGTGGTCGTCTTGCCCACGCCACGCGGTCCGCTGAAGAGGAACGCATGGTGCAGTCGACCGCTGCGGATGGCATTCTTCAACGTCTGCGTGACGTGCTGCTGTCCGACGACGGAATTGAATTCGGATGGACGCCACTTGCGCGCCGTGACCTGATATTCCTGATGCTCTGCCATGGAGCCGTGCGAATGATTGCGGGTGTGGTTCCGGGTTCGGCCTGATGACCTTGCGGCGGTGCAAAAACGGGCTGAATTCCCCGATCAGACGGAACCCAGGGTGATACGAACCGAGTATGATACGAAGAATCGGGGTCGAGTCTCAGCGCACCCTGAACTCCACACGGCGATTCAGTCGTCGGCCTTCATCAGTCGCATTCGGAGCGATCGGATGGTCCTCGCCATACCCGCGGGTGCTCAGGCGCGCACCATCGATTCCGTGGTTTACGAGGTAGGCCGAGACGGAGCGAGCACGGGCTTCGGAGAGGCGGCGGTTGCTCTCGGTATCACCGATGGCATCGGCAAAACCAGCGATTTCGATCTTCATTCGCGGATTCTTTTCCAGCATACGCACCAGCCGATCGAGTTCGACCGCCGATTCGTCGCGCAGTTCCGCCGTTCCCGTTTCGAAGAACACGTTCCGCAGCCGCACGCGCTGTCCGGATTCCGCCGGCACGACGGTCAGATCGAGGTGACGTTCGCTGTAGACTGTGTCGCCACGCAGATCGATTTCCCGGTATACGGGAATGAATCCTTCAAATTCCGCCCGAATCGCGTATTTGCCGTTCGCCGGAAGGGTGATCGAATAGACACCCGTTGCCGGATCGGTCTGTGCGACGCCGAGATCTTCACCGCCATCGCCGAGTCCGTCGCTCGAGTCCCGGAAAAATTCAGCCCCGGCATCCTCGAGGGCGTCGGTGCTGGAGTGGCCGTGACGTTCGCCTCCATCGTCGGCACCGTCATCGTCGATGCGTTCGTAGTGGATTTCCGCCATCACCGGCCGGCCGTCATCGCTGCTGGTGACGCGCCCCCGCACCAGTGCAACCGGCTGCGGTCTCGCCTCCGGCGGCAGCGAGGCACGGGCGATGTCCGTGCCGCCGATCGCGTTCATCTGGGTCGAAAAGTAGACGTAGTCACCGGAGGCGGGAACGACGTAGTAGCCGTCCCAGCCGGGTGTGTTGATCGTCGGGCCGAGATTCCGTGGCTCGCTCCAGTGCGTCCAGGTGGCGTCGAGCCGACGGGTGACGAACACGTCGGCATCGCCGTAGCCGGTGTGTCCCTGGCTGGAGAAGTAGAGCGTGACGCCGTCTGCGGCCAGAAAGGGGGCGAATTCCATCTGATCGGTATTCACCTCGCTGCCGAGGTTCCGCGGCGCCGACCACGAGCCGTCGGGTCGGCGGCGGCTGAAGTAGATGTCCTGCCGCCCATATCCCTCGCTTCGGTCGAGCGACATGAGCAGCACCGAGCCGTCGGCCGATAGCGCGTGCGTGACCGAGGGGTCGTCGGTATGGTAGTCTGCGATTCGCACCGGCTGAGGCGCACTCCAGCCGCCGGGAATCCGATGGGTGAGCATGAGGCCATCGATGTAGCCGGTGTCGACCATGTACCGGCCGCCGACGAGCAACGTGTTGCCGTCGCTGGTGACCGCTTCGACGTAGTTGTTGAAGCTGTTGGACAGCGGTGGCGGCATGACCGTGGCGACGCCCCAGTGTCCGTCGGGCAGCATGGTCGCCTGGCAGATATCCTGATCGCCATGTTCGCCGCGCCGTGTGAAGTAGAGCGTGCGGCCGTCGGGCGAAATCACGGGACCGATTTCGTTGTACCTCGTGTTGATCGCCGGTCCGAGGTTCTCAACCGTTGCCATTGCCCCGGCTGCACTGGAGAGCACGGTGCGTCCGGTGGACGTTTCGAAGCGCATGGCGTAGGGAAGCGACGCCAGTTGCGAGGCGCCGCGGTCAGACCGCTGCGCATCCGTGCCTTGCCTGTCCGGAGGATGTTCGTCATCGGTGGGCGTGGCAGCTGCACCGACTCGCTGGTTTTCAGAGAAGGCGGTATCGGGACCTCCCGCGGGTGCGGGCTCGATCACGGGATCGCCAGGCGAAGTGACGGAATTCGCCCCTGCGCGGACCGCATCGGCGGCGAACACGGCAGCGATCACGGCGCAAGCGAGCACACCCGATCGTCGGCGAGAAATCAAGGGAAAGCGGCGCATTTCTGGACCTCGGACAGACGGGGAACATCACGCATGGCAGAGTGACACCGGACCTGGACCATCCGGAGCGGGCGCATAATACGGAAAGGACTTATTGCTCCTGACGGAATTGACTTCCTCGCGCTGTGACGCGGCCGTCCCCCGACCTGTCCGCCGATCCCGCGCCGAACCGCCGCCTATTCCACCGTCACCGACTTCGCGAGATTCCTCGGTTGGTCGACGTCGCAGCCACGCTCGACGGCGACGTAGTAGCTGAGCAGCTGCAGCGGGATCACGTTGATGATCGGGGCGAGGAAGGAAAGCGTCTCCGGAACGTGGATCACATGGTCGGCCCTGGACTCGATGTCGCCGTCACCTTCGGTCGCAATGGCGATCACGCGGCCATTGCGGGCACGAACCTCCTCGATATTCGAAATGATCTTGTCGTAGACATCGTCGCGTGGCGCGATGAAGATCACCGGCATATTCTCGTCGATCAGCGCGATCGGTCCGTGCTTCATTTCCGCGGCGGGGTACCCCTCGGCGTGGATGTAGCTGATCTCCTTCAGCTTCAGCGCGCCCTCCAGCGCCACTGGATAGTTGTAGCCCCGTCCGAGGTAGAGCGCGTTGCTCACCGAAGCGATCTCCACGGCGATACGGCGGATCTGATCGTGGTTGGCCAGCGCCTTCTCCACCTTGTCCGGAATTTCCGACAGCGCCCGCAGCAGCGGCCGCGCCTCGGCCGCGCCCAGCCGCCGCATCCGCGCCAGCTTCAGCGCCATCAGCGTCAGCACCGTCAGCTGCGTGGTGAACGCCTTGGTCGAAGCCACGCCGATCTCGGGACCTGCGTGCGAGTAGACGCCCGCGTCGGTCTCCCGAGCAATCGTCGATCCCACCACGTTGACGATTCCCAGCGTCAGCGCTCCGCGCTGCTTCGCCTCGCGCAACGCCGCCAGTGTGTCGGCCGTCTCACCCGACTGTGAGATCGCAATCACCACGTCGTTCGGTGAAATGATCGGATCGCGGTAGCGGAACTCACTGGCGTACTCGACTTCGGTCGGAATTCCTGCCAGCTGCTCGAACATGTATTCGCCCACCAGTCCGGCGTGGAACGATGTGCCACAGGCGACGATCACGATGCGCCTGGCGTCGCGAACGCGATCGATCACGCCCCGCAGGCCGCCGAGACGGACTTCATCGGAGTCGACCAGCAGACGGCCGCGCATGGCGTTGCGGATCGTCTCCGGCTGTTCGAAGATCTCCTTGAGCATGAAGTGATCGTAGCCGCCCTTCTCCAGCTCGTCGATGTCGAAGGTGATCTCCTCGATCGTCTTGTCGACCGGCTCGTCCTCCATGATCGTCTTGGTCAGGTACCGGTCGCGCTCCAGAATCGCCAGTTCGCCGTCGTCGAGGTAGATCACCTGTCGCGTGTGCGCCACGATGGCCGAGGCATCCGATCCGACGACGAATTCACCATCTCCCAGACCGATCGCCAGGGGAGAGCCCCGCCGGGCAACGTAGACGCGGTCGGGTTCGAGCGTGCTGATCATCGCTACACCGAAGGTGCCGTGCACCTGCTTGAGCGCCAGGCGGAACGCATTCTCCAGCCGCGAGTCGCCGTCGTGTTCGGTCAGCTTGTCGTAGTAGGCGCGGATGAGCTGCACCAGCACCTCCGAGTCGGTCTGCGTGCGGAAGTGGTAGCCCTCGGAGAGCAGCGTCCGTTTGATCGGCAGGTAATTCTCGATGATCCCGTTGTGGATCAGCGCGATCTCGTCGCGCTCGTCGGTGTGCGGGTGCGCGTTGATGTCGTTCGGCTCGCCATGGGTCGCCCAGCGCGTGTGTCCGATGCCCACGGTCCCCTCGATGTGTTCGCGGGCGATGCGCTGGACGAGATCGGCCACCTTGCCGGCGCACTTGCGCACGGTCAGACCGCCATTGAGCACGGCGATGCCGGCCGAGTCGTACCCACGGTACTCCAGGCGCTTCAGTCCATTCAGCAGGATCGGAGCCGCTTCACGTTCCCCGATATATCCGACGATTCCACACATGGGCGTTGGGATCTCCCGATGGTTGATAAACGATCAAAATACGGGTCCTCTCGAGAGGACGGCCGCGGTGACGGTCTCGCGAAAGAGGACAGCCACCGCGGCCTCCATGTGACGTCGATTCAGGCACCTCACCGCACGACGATCAGCGGACGCACCTGCGTCCGGTCGCCGACGCGCATGCGAACCAGGTAGCTGCCCGCGGGAAGCGATCGGGTGTCGACACGAGCGCTTCCGACGCCGGCGTCGCGTACGGCGTCGAGCACCTGCGCGACCCGTCGGCCGAAGAGATCGACCAGGTCGATGCGGACGCGTGAGGGTGCCGGCAGCTCGAATCCGATCTCCGCCGTCGCGCTCACCGGATTCGGCCACACCTCCGTCAGCCGTGCCGCGGCCGTCGACGTCGCCATCGCCGAACCGACCGATACCACGCCGCCGGTGACGAACCAGTGCGGATTGTACATCGGCAGATCCGGGAACGTCAGCGCACTGAAACCGCCCGTGGTGCCGTCGAGGAACAGCATCGCGTCGTTCGACGGCGTGGTCATCGCCATGTACTGGTTGTCCGGCGAGAACGTCGGCCGCTGCGCGTCGAGGACGGGAACACCGAGGTCCTGATGCGGCATGTCGAGCGTCGAAAGCGTGCCATGCGCGAAGTCGGCGATCGCCACGTCGAAGACCCCCTGCGGATCGACCACGTTGAAGGCGACCACGTCGGGATCGACCTTCGAGTAGGTGATGTTCCCGACGCTGATGTCCTGCGGCTGTGCCGGAATCAGGTTGTAGATCCGCTCCGATGAAAAGTCGATTTCGAAGATGCTCCAGTACTGCCACGGCTGCCCGTTGACATTGATTTCGTTGAGCGCGTCGAAGGAGACTCTCGGCAGACTCGCGTTCGGCGACCAGTTGACCACGTCCGGGTAGAGAATCGTCTCGATGTCGATGCCGTCCTGGGTGCTCTCCGGTTTCAACGCGATGGCGAAGAGGCTCACGCCGTCGGAGAAGTAGAGTGTCGCATCGTTCTCATAGGCCGACACCAGCGCCACCGCCGACTCGTCCGGTGCGATCGAACAGTTCCACAGATCGCCCTGCTGCTGGATCATCAGGTCGGGGAAGCCGAACACGTCGCCGGTGGCGACATCGGCATAGCGGAGCGTGCCGTCGGTACCGATGAACCAGATCTTCGAGCCATTGCGAGCAGTGGTCACCTGTGCGCGATCGAAGTCATTGGCGGCGATCTGCGAGACGCGTACCTGCGCGTCGGGGCTCGGATCGAAGACGGCATTCCCGGTGAACGGATCGAGCAGCCCGATCTGTCCGTTGGCATCGATGAAGGCGATGTGCGTCTGGCCGCCGGAGAGTGGCGGCACGTCGTTGTTGCCGGGATCGGTGCCGGGTCCGTCGAGAATTCCCACCTGATCGAACGCGGTCCTGGCTGCGGCGACTTCGGCGCCGTCGCCGTAGAGGTCGGTCGCCGCCTGGATCACGGCTCTGCGGCAGTCGATGAACTTGCTGTCGCGCACCAGGTAGGTGCTCAGCGCCCGGTAGTAGATCTGCTCGACCTTGTCGTGGCCGATCGCTTCCATGAGCAACGCGGCGGCCCGGTTCGGGATTCCACTGTTGACGTGCACGCCCCCGTTGTCCTGGTCGAGTCCGAGGTTGACGTACTGATTCATGTGCGCCGGCTGCTGCGAGAGCACCTGCGGATTGTCCGGATGCAGCAGATCCCTGAGCGCGATTCCCTTGCCCGGCCGAACGATATCCTCACCCATCAGGTAGTCTTCGCGATCCATCATGGCGCCGAACACATCGGCGAAGGATTCGTTGAGCGCACCCGACTGATTCTGGTAGATCAGATCGGCGGTGCTCTGCACGACGCCGTGCGTCATCTCGTGTCCCGACACATCCATGGCGCCGGCAAGCGGCTTGAATTCAGTCGCGCCATCGCCGTAGGCCATCTCCCGTCCGCTCCAGTATGCGTTGTCCATCGGCTGACCGCCCTGGGTCACGTGGATCACCGAGATCATCAACTGGTCCTTGTCGTCGATCGCGTGGCGCCCGAAGGTGCTGCTGTAGTAGTCATAGGCAGTCTTCTGGTTGACGTGCGCGCTGATCGAGGCCGGATCGCTCCACGAGTTACTTGCCGAGGCGACGATCACCAGCGGCGCGTCCAGCTGCAGGTCGTGATTCTTCGAGTCGACCACCATCGATCCGCCGAAGACCGTGTTCGGCAGCGTCGACCGCGCGGCATCGAGATTGGGCAGATCCCAGATCTCGTAGAACGTGTTGTCGGTATGGTGGTAGGTGCGGAACTGCCGGGTCTGCCCGTTGAGATCGACTCCGCTGGCGTCCTGAAAGGTGCCGGCGGACATTGGCGAGTCGTCGGTGGGACCGGCCCACTGCACCGCGGTCGCCGGCGGAGGATCGGCTTCGGCGCGTTTTGCATCGACGGCGCACGAGCGATTGATGCGATCGAGCACCGTGCCCGTGCGGGCATCGATCAGGTAGGTGAACGACTCGAGCAGATTCGCCTGCAGTTCGACGTCCCACGCCAGGCGCATGGTGCGCGTATCGGGAACGGGATAGAGCACGAGCGCCGCCTTGGGCGGGTCGACATCGAGCACGCGCGCGGCCTGGCCGGTGATCGGCGCCCAGCGGCGACGTGCCTGCAGGTCGTCGATCACGATGCCGATCGCGCCGTCGCCCGAGATCGCCGCGGAGGTCGCGACGCCGCTCGGTGTCGGTTCGTAGCAGCCGTTGAGCAGGTAGGCCGTACCGTCAGCATCGGTATGCACCCACAGGTCCCGTCCCCACACAGGGATGCCGTCGAACACCTGACGGTAGCGGACGTGCCGCATACCCAGCGCGTCGATGTGCATGGCGATCGGCTCGAGTTCCGTCCGCGGACTGTGCAGACCGAGCAGGGGGAAATACGATGCGACCGCGTCGAGCGACCGCGTCGCCGCGGTCGCGAGCGTCAGCACGCGCTTCTCCGGATTCATGTCGACCCGACCCAGCCGGCCGCTCATCCAGTCGATCGTGCCATTGCCGGCCCGGCGCAGCGAGACGTCGTGCGGCACCGACGTTCCGTCCGACGTCCTGTCGAGCATCCGACGCAGCGAATCGGGAACCTCGGAATGGGCCAGCGGCTGCCACGAGCCGCCGCCCAGGCGAACGGCATGGTCCAGCAGTCCTCCCGGATGCCGCTGATCGAGGAGCGTGCGCATCGGCGCTGACGCAACCGACGGCCGCCCTTTGAGGGGGCGAGGATCGTGGGTCGGTCTCTGCGCCAGCAGCACCGACTGTGCAGCCACACAGAGCACCACCAGTGTCGGAAGCAGTTGAATTCGTCTCATGACTTGCCTCGGGAAATCTGCTGCGTGGAAGGAGAGTGCCGTGGAATGCTCGACGATCGCTCTACCGGTCACCGGCGCGGTCGATGATCATCCTCACGGTCTCGTTGTAAAACGTCCTGACCGGTTCGGGTACCCGGTCATCGCCACGGCTCCAGCGGACGGTGTGCGATGTGGAGTCGACGCGACGCTCGACGTAGTAGGTGATGTTGCCGGGATGGGAGAATTCGATCGTGTCGAACTCCATCGTATCGAGTCGACGGAACACCATCCGTGTCGTATCGGGGGAAAGCGTGAAGAGGAATCTGGTCGAATCCGCGCCGCCCGGCATCCGGGTCCAGGCGTAGACGGCGCCGTCACCGTCGAGCCGATAGCCGGAGTAGGCGCCGGTGATGCCGCCGCCGCTGCCGACGGTGATCGTATCACGGTCGGTGAGCGGACGCGTCGCACCCTGATTCGTACAGCAGCCGGCCAGCAACGCCAGGAGGAACGCGCTGGTGAGATGAACGACGACGTGTCGCATGGTGTGCGCTGGTGCAATGGTCGGTCTGAATTCGCCCGCGACAGCGGGATTCAGAGGTGTGGAGGCCGGGCGACGGATGGGCGTCCGCCGGGAACCGGGGCAAATTAGGTGTCCGGAATCTGACGGCGAAGCGATAACCGTTGCACTGAGGATGTCCGCATCGAATTCCGGTCGGGGCTCCGGGTTCCCGATACGAGAAGGCCCGACGTCACAGGACGTCGGGCCTTGCATCTGAACGGATTGCCGGAGGCGAGCACACGGCTCGCGGTCTGCTACTGCATGATCATCATGCGTCGGGTCGAGGACCACGAACCGGAGACGATGCGGTAGTAGTACATGCCCGACGGGAGCGACGAGGCGTCGAGGGTGATCTCGTAGACGCCCGGCTTCTGATACTCGTCGACGAGCGTCTGCACGAGATTGCCGGAGGCGTCGTAGAGCAGCACCTTCGTCGGACCGTCGAGTCCGAGCGAATAGCGGATGGTCGTCACCGGGTTGAACGGATTCGGCCGGTTCTGATCCAGCGCGTACTTCGAGGACGTCAGCTCGATCAGTCGAACGGAGAAGCCGCAGATCGGGTCGACGGCGATCGAGGCATCCGAGGGTGCGATCGTCATGCAGCCGACGTCGGGCACCGAGACGTCCGCGGAGACCGAACGCATGAGATCCTGCTCCCAGGTGACGCTGAACGGCATCGAGAGCAGCTCTCCGTTGTCGGCCAGTTCGCTCGGAAGCGTGACGTCGATGACGAGCACGCCGGGCGTGCTGAGCGTCTGGTTGACCGTCGCGGTGGCGCCCGTCGGGTTGGCATTGCCGACGACGATCTTGTCGGTACGCGGACGCAGCTTCGTGGTGTCGTAGGTAAGCGTCACCCGGTAGCTGGTAACGCCAAGCCCGGACAGATCGTCGTCGATGCGCACGTGCGCCGTGACGTCGTGTCCGAATGCCGTCGTATTCCCCACCTCCTTGTCACTGGTCAACGCGGTGGTCGTCGTGGCTTTCGTCTCGACGTTACCGGTCGCCTGGAGATCGATGACATACTGGGGCGTGGCGCTGTTGTTCGTGATGATCAGCTGCTCGGTCGCCACCCCGCTCGTCGACGGATCGAACGCGATGCGGATCTTCTCGGTTCCTCCCGGCGAAATCAGGATCGGGCTGCCGTTCGGATTCGGACCGATCAGGGAGAAGTCCGGATTCGTCCCGGACAGCTGGATGTCGGTCACCTGGAGCGTCTGCGACGAACTCGAGTTGCGGATGGTCACGTCGAACTGCGTCGGACCGCAGGTGGTCGGCGGATCGTAGTCATGGGTGATCGTCGGCTGCGTGGTCGTCCCGACGCCGGTCCAGTTGGAGGTCGCGTCGACGCCGTCGAGCGTGACGGCCGTCAACGTGGCGGTGCGGGTGCCGGCCTGTTGTGCAGCGAAGAAGCCACGCACGTCGATCGACTCGTTCTCACCCGGGATCAGCTTCAACGGAAGCGTCACACCGGCCGGGAGCTGGTATCGGAAGTCGGGATCGCCGGCGAGTTTGAAGTCGGTGATCGTCACGGTGTCGACGAACGGATCGTAGAGGTTGAAGCGCACGGGCAGCTCCACCTCGGTGCCGCCGACGGGCATCGAACCGAAGTCGCGATCGACGGTCTGCAGTCGCGGCTCGACGCCGATGCCGTGGAGTGTGGAGACGACCGGGGAGGAACCCTCCGGGTTGGTCTCGAAGGTGATCTGCATCTGCCGGTCACCGATGGCCGTCGGCGTGAAGCGGACGTTGAGATCGAGCGTATCGCCCGGCTGGTAGGAACGTCGTGCGATGTCGACACCGGAGATATCGAAGTCGGACGCATCGCCCGAGGTCGTGTACCCGACGATGCTGATTGCCTGATTGCCGAGGTTCTTCACGGTGATCGTCTTCATCTCGGCCTGCGTTCCGACGCGGGTCCTCGGCCAGTCCTGCGAGGTGACGATCAGGTCTGCCTGAATGCCCTCGCCGGTAAGCACCGCCACCGAGTCGTTCTGCGGATCGTCGCCGGCGTTGTGCGAGAAGACGATTGCATCGGAGTAGGGCTGCACGGCGGCGGGATCGAAGTCGACGCGGACCGTCTGCGTCTTGCCCGGCGCAAGCATCAGCGGGAAGGCGGGCAGTCCGTTCGGCAGCGTGAAGACCGCGTTCGACGGACCGCTGACGACACCGGTGACGGTAAGCACGCCGGCGTCGGCGGCGGCGTTCTTGATTTCGAAGGTGCGCGGCGGTGTGTACGCTCCGGCCGCTACCGGCCACGCGCCGAAATCGATGTCGCTCACCTTGATGATCGGCTGTCCGACGGTGGCGGTCACCTCGGCCAGAATTCTCGGACCGCATGTGTCGCGCACGCCGACGGAGTCACGGAAGAATCCGGTGGTCGTCGCGGTGAACTTCACCGTGACGGGAATCTGCTGCTTGGGTGCCAGCGTCAACGGACCCGTCGGCGCAACGATTTCGAAGCCCTGGTCTTTCAGCTGCAGGAACACCTCCTCGAGGCTGACGGGTCTGTCGGATTCGTTGACCAGCTGCAGATCCTTCGAGACCACCGCGCCGATGTTCATCGGACCGAACTCGGTGGTCGGGGGCTGCAGGCGGACCTGAAATGCGGTGTAGGTGACGGTGTCGAAGGTGACGTTGCCGGCACCGTCGCTGATCGAGACGACGGCTCTGGCGTCCTGGCTCAGATCGACCACACGCAGCATGTACTGCGTGGATCGATCCATATTCGGAACGAATTTCTCGTTGCTCTTGTCGACGAATTCGTAGTTGAAGCTGCTGGAGGCCACCAGCCGGATCACCGCCAGATTCGTCCGTATCGCATCGTCGTTGGGATAGTCGGTGGTCTGAGCGGTCACGTTGCCGTCGCAGTCCTGGGTGTGCGTGACCTCTGGGGCGACGGTATCGGGTTTACTGAGGTTGCCGACGGCGACCGAGAGAGGATAGCCGTAGGAATCGTAGGAACTGAACCCGTAGAGGTATCCGGCGAAGGGTCGAGGTCCTCGCATCTGGTAGGTACCACTGGGGATCTGGAAGACGACTCCGACGTACGGCACACCGTTGATGAGGGTGGGAAATCGCTTTGCTGGCGAGGGGAATCTCGATTTGGCGAGCTGCCAGTCCCCGGTGCCCGCATCGGCGATTTCGAGCGAATCGAAGGCGGCCGAATCGCACACGATCGACACGAAGTTCAATTCGTAGTCCGAGGACGGCGTGGCGAATGTGAGCGCCGTCTGGTACTGTTCCACCGGTGTCAGTGTCAGATAGAACGGATCGGTGGCGACGCCGTCGTAACTCTGGGAATTGTTGTACTGCGCGACGTAGATCGGCTGGTTGGAGCTGATCTCCATCAGGCGCCGATCCGGTTCCAGCAGCTGCAGCCATGCTTCACCGGGAAGGCCGCCCTTGCGACTCAGCGTGGCGATTTTCGAACCGTTGATGAAGATGTCGGCATCGGGACCGCCGGAGAAGATTCTGATCAGATCACCCTTGACGCGATTGGCGAAGGGAACGAGGTGGTAGAATTTTCCCCACGATTCGACCGGCAGCAATTCTTCGCAGAGGTGGTCGCATGCTGGATAGCGGGCATCGGGCAGGTACGTACAGGTCTGGCCGCCCATGACGGCGACGGGCTTGGAGGCGCTGATGTAGGTGCCGGTGAGATCACCGCCGGGACCGGAGCTCATGGCCGAATAGACGTCGCCCTTGTTCATGGTGACGGTGAAGGCCTCACCGAGCTGGTGTCCGTACGTATCGGTGCTCTGGATGATGCTGACGACGGTATTGTCGTAGGGAGCGACGATGACGTACTGCGACGGGAGCTTCTGGATCGTATTACCGGTGATATCGGGTGCCGAAGCGACCACGTATTCACGGCCGATGGCGTTGACCGGAAGCGCCAGCAGTCCGTCGGTCGTGAAGGGCACGCGGTTGATGCCGTAGACGACGATCGGATCGTCGGAGGTGATGTGAATGGCTCTGTTCGGATAATTCGCATCGGCGGGCACCGGGTCACGATCGGTGCGCGAGACGACCTGCGCGAGACTCAGCGGCACGTCGATCGTGATGATGTCGTTCGGCTTGGTCGTCTCCGTGGCGATGTTGTTCGCACCGACAGTGACGATCACGCGCGTGGCGACGCCGGAGGTGATATACAGACGGCAGTAGGAACCGGGCGAATCCCAGTTGGTCGGGAACGAGACCCAGAAATCCGTTCCTGTGTTGTTCGGACCGAATGGGACCGGAAAGTTGACGTTGCCGGAGCCCGCCGACGCAAGCATGGGCAGGGCGAGCAGCGTCACGACGAGAATCAGGAATCGTATCGGATGCTTCATGGGGTCTTCCACCTGTGGAACTGAGCGTTGTCGTGCATTGGTGCCCGGGGAGGCGTGCTCCGGCGGGGCATGCACTGTTTGGCGTTCGGACATTGCGCCGATGAATGAGACTGTCCGGCGCTTCGATTCGTTACCGGGAGGAACGCGGCAGCGTCGTCGAACCGCTCCTAATCAACGAGGATTCCATCGCGCATATGCAGCACGCGGTCGGCGCGGTCGGCGAGCGCGATGTTGTGGGTGACGATGATGAACGTCTGCTGTTCGCGACGGCTGATGTCCCACAGCAGCGCGTGCAGGCGTTCTCCGGTTTCCGAATCGAGGTTACCCGACGGCTCGTCGGCCAGCACCAGTTGCGGTTGCGGAACGAGTGCGCGGGCAACGGCGACGCGCTGCTGTTCGCCGCCGGAGAGCTCCGTCGGCTTGTGCGTGGCGCGATCGGCCACATCGACCAGCTCCAGGTACGCCATTGCGCGGTGCATCGCCTCATCGCGGGAGACGCCGCGGATCAGCAGGGGCATCGCGGCGTTCTCGACAGCGGTGAACTCTGGGAGGAGGTGATGGAATTGAAACACGAAGCCGACGTTGTGGTTACGGAAGTCGGCCATTGACGACGGCGACATGCCCTCGATACGGCGTCCGGCGATCTCGACTTCACCGGCGCTGGCTCGATCAAGTCCGCCGACGATATGCAGCAGGGTGCTCTTGCCTGCGCCGGAGCGACCGACCACCGCCACGATTTCGCCACGATAGACATCCAGCGTCACTCCGCGCAGCACTTCGAGCGCCTTGCCCTCGAGTTCGTAATTCTTCCGCACATCCCGCAACCGGACGATGGGCACGGCGACGTCCGCCTCGCTGTGTTCGACCATAGTCGGTCAAGATACTGCGGGCTCGCGGTTTGGCGCCGGCTCACCGGCGGGAGCCCCGGAAGTGACGAATCGACGGCCCGCCGACCCGACCGGCGACTTCTGGCGAGGGGGACTGGACGACCGGGGTTCTGTCATCCTTTTTAATTGCTTGGGCCTGTGGCGGTTCGTATTTTTTTGATCCTGTTCTCGAGTGGGCCAGGCGGAGACGCATGCCCACTTTTTTCTTTCAGCCAATGGGTGCGCTTCCAGCGGAAATCGAGCGGCGGGTGGATGAGGAGGTCGCCAGGCGCGGTCTGGTACTGGTCGATCTGGTACGCCGCGGGCAGTCGAACACCTCGGTGATCGAGGTGGTGGTCGACGCGGTCGACCGGCAGGTGACGCTCGAGGAGCTGACGGAGCTGAGCCGCTGGACGAGCGCGCTGCTCGACGAAGCGGAGGCGGCGATACCGGGCCGCTACCGGCTCGAGGTCTCGACGCCGGGACTGTCCCGCCCACTGGAGCACCCGTGGCAATTCCGGAAGAACACCGGTCGTCTCTGCACGCTCACCATCGAGTCCGACGGTGGAACGCTCGACACGCGACTGTTCCGCATCATTGAGGTGGGCGACGGAGACCTTCTGGTCGAGCCGATCGGCAACGCCCGACGGGCACGGGCCGCCGGCGAGCCGACGCGGATCTCATTCGATCGAATTCGAAAGGCAGTGATCGAGCCCGAGGTATAGCAGCTTCCGGCCGGCATCACCCACGAGACCTCCGAGCGTCGTCCTCACCGGCGCTCCGCACCGAACGCCTCGCGATTCCCACGTCCGTTCACGTAGTGCGCCCGCGCGACCGCGTCGTGCTTCGATCGCATTCATCAGTTTTCAAATATGGCCAAGCGCAGATCGGCGAAAGCCGGTATCGACAAGCAGACCATCATCGAGGCGTTCGCCGAGATGGCGCGGCACAAGAATATCGACCGCGACCTGCTGCAGGGTATCATCGAGGATACGTTCTCCCAGATGGTGAAGAAGAAGTATGGGCCGGAGTCCAACTTTGACATCATCGTGAACATGGAGAAGGGCGACATCGAGATCTACCTGCTCCGCGAGGTCGTCGAGGAGGTCGAGGATTCCAACCTGCAGATCGCACTCGAAGAAGCCAACGAGGGTGGTGAGGAGTACGATCTCGGCGATGAGCATCTGACCGAGCTCAACCTGGTCAACCTCTCGGAGAATTTCGGCCGACGGATGATCTCCATGGCCGCACAGATGCTCTCGCAGCGCGTGCGTGAGGTCGAGAAGGACAACGTCGTCGCCGAGTACTCGCAGAAAGTCGGTGAGATCATCGTCGGCGAGGTCTACCAGGTGCGCCGCAACGACGTCTACGTGATGCACAACGGCGTCGAACTGCGGATGCCGCGCAACGAGCAGATCTGGCGCGAGCGCTATAAGAAGGGCGATACCATGCGCGCCCTGCTCAAGGAGGTGCGAGCCGAGGAGGGGACCGCCTCGCAGCCGGAGATCATCATCTCCCGCAGCGATCCCACGTTCCTGCAGCGCCTCTTCGAGATTGAAATTCCCGAGATATACGACGGAATCATCGAGATCAAGGCGATCGCCCGCGAACCCGGCGAGCGCGCGAAGGTCGCCGTCTGGTCCCTCGACGAACGCGTCGATCCGGTCGGTGCCTGCGTCGGTATGAAGGGCGTCCGCATTCACTCGATCGTCCGCGAACTCTCCAACGAGAACATCGATGTGATCAACTACTCGCCGGAGCCGCGCCAGTTCATTCAGCGCGCGCTCTCTCCGGCGCGGGTCAAGGAAATCACGATCGACGACGAAACGCACACCGCGACGGTGCTGGTGGCCGACGACCAGGTGTCACTCGCCATCGGAAAGAGCGGCCAGAACGTGCGCCTGGCGATGAAGCTCACCGGCTACGCCATCGACCTGGTGCGCGAGGGCGGCGAGGATATCGAACTCAGCGAGTTTCAGGAGGAGATCGGCGACGCGCTCTACGAGCAGCTCATCGCCGTCGGCATCGATACCGCCAAGGAATTCCTGCGTGCGCCGGACGAGGAACTGCTCGCCGTCGAAGGCATGAGCCCCGAGCGGTACGAAGAGCTGCGCCAGGTGATCATGGCGGAATTCGATGAGGAGGAGCTGCGGAACATCTTCCGCGAAGCCGGTCGCCCGGCGCCGACGACCGAGGACACCGATGCCGAAGTCGATGCCGCTCCGACGACCGAGAACGCCGGTGCCGAAGCCACCGCCGCTCCGACGACTGAGAGCGCTGGCGCCGAGTCCGCGGAGCCTGTGCAGCCGTCCGACGGCGCCGAGGTGACTCCCCTGGAGAGCGCTTCGCCCGAACTGTCGAGTGTCGCGGAGGATGGATCCGAGCCATCGTCGAGTGAAGAGGTGTCCGGCAATGAGCCGACTGTCACGGAAGTGTCGACCGACGACGACACGTCGGACCAGGAGTCGGTCGATGACGGTGCGACCGAGGACGGGACGGCTGAGGATACCGCCGGGAACGAGGCCGATGCGGAGACCGTTCGCGGCCATGATTCGGGGCCGTCGGACCCCGATCAGTCGGCGGCGTAGCATCGCTTCGGTGGTCTACGACCGTCGGCCGCGCGTGGCATTCTCGATCGCACGATCGAATCACGCGCTCCGTCGTTACAACGACATGGTGGATCGTAGAATCGATTTTCCGCGTCTCGAGCCGATGCGTCCGCAACGACCCGATGCTGCAGACTGAACCAATAACGATTAGTGAATGGCTGTTTCGAAGACTGTGAAGAAAACCAACTACCGCCTCTTCAAGGTTGCCTCCGAGCTGAACATCGGCAAGGAGACGATCGTGGAGTTCCTGCATCGCAAGGGATTCGACATTCCTGACAAGCCGTCCGCATCGCTTGATCAGGAGATGTTCGACCTTGTCATGAAGCAGTTCCAGGAAGAGCATCGGCAGGCCGAGAAGCAGCGCAAGAAGTTCGACGCCTACCACGACAAACGCGTTCGGGCGCAGAAGGAGAAGCCTGCGAAGCCTGCAGCGGGAGAGGAGGCGGAAGCACCTGCGCCCGCAACGGAAACTGCTCCTGAGGCAGCGCAGGAAGTGCCTGCTGTTGAGGAGCAGCCGGTCGAGGCGCCCGTCGAGGAGGTTCCTTCCGAGGAGACTTCGGTCGTAGAGTCGGCGGAGGAGGTCGAGGAGAAGCCGAAGAAGGCGCCGGCGCGGAAGAAGAACGTCGACGAGGAGGCGGAACCTGTCGAGGCGGTCGAGCCGGTCGAGGAGCCGGCTCGAGAGGAGCCGCCGGTTGCCGAGGAACCGGCCGAGCCGGTGGAAGCTCCGGTCGAGGCCGTGACGCCTCCGGCGGAGGAGCCGCCGCAGCCCGTCGAGGTTCCCGAGCAGGCGGAGGCAGCCGCTCCGAAGAAGGCTCCTGCGCGACGCAAGGTCGCTGCGACGAAGCAGGAGGAGAAGGAGGTGAACGTGGAGGCGGCGAAGGAGGAGGGCACGACCGAGGCGGTCACCGCCGAGGAAAAGCAGAAGTACGCGCCGGGAGCGCCGAAGCTCAAGGGGCTGACGGTCGTCGACAAGATCGATCTGCCTACACAGAAGGCCGCAGCAGCCGGGAAGGACAAGCGTCGCAAGCGCAAGCGCATTCGCGAATCGGTCACCAGTGCCGACATCCCGAGCAGCACCGCCGCGACGACCACCGGCACGCGGGATCGTCGTCGCAAGCGCCGCGGCGGCGGTGTTCAGGTCGATCAGGAGCAGGTCGCCAAGGCGATTCAGCAGACGCGGGCGCGGATGGGCGACACTGGCAGCGGAGGATCGGCGCGGCAGAAGCGCAGCCGGCAGCGCCGCGAAGAGCGTGAGGAGCGCGCACAGCGGAGACTGCAGGAGGAGATTGAGCAGGAGACCATTCTGACGGTGACCGAGTACGTCACGGTGGCTGATCTGGCCAATCTGATGGACGTCGACGTCGCTCAGGTGATCTCCAAGTGCATCGGTCTCGGGTTGATGGTCTCCATCAACCAGCGCCTCGACAAGGAGACGATCGAGCTGGTGGCCGACGAATTCGGCTTCACCGTGGAATTCCAGGAAGACTACGCCGAGGATCTCCTCGCCGAGGAGGAGGACGAACCGGAGTCGCTGAAGCCGCGCGCGCCGATCGTGACGATCATGGGTCACGTCGACCACGGAAAGACATCGCTGCTCGACTATATCCGCAGCGCGAGCGTGGTGGCTGGAGAGGCAGGCGGCATCACGCAGCACATTGGAGCGTATTCGGTGACGCTGCCGGACGGCCGCAACATCTGCTTCCTCGACACGCCGGGTCACGAGGCCTTCACGGCCATGCGTGCCCGCGGCGCGCAGATCACCGACATCGTCGTGCTGGTGGTTGCTGCCGATGACTCGGTGATGCCGCAGACGATCGAGGCCATCTCGCACGCACAGGCAGCCGGCGTTCCGATGGTGATCGCCATCAACAAAGTGGACAAGCCGGACGCCAACCCCGAGCGGATCAAGCAGCAGCTCTCCGACCACGGCGTACTCGTCGAGTCGTGGGGCGGCAAGTATCAGTCCGTCGAGATCTCGGCCAAGGCGGGGACGAACGTCGAAACGCTGCTCGACACCATTCTCCTCGAAGCCGAGGTGCTCGACCTCAAGGCGAATCCCGATCGCAACGCACGTGGCGTGATCATCGAGGCGGAGATCGACAAGGGCAAGGGAACCGTCGCCACAGTGCTCGTGCAGAAGGGAACGCTGAAGGTGGGGGACAACTTCGTTGCCGGGCAGCACGCCGGCCGCGTCAGGGCGCTCTACGACGAACGTGGACGTCGCCTCGATGAGGCAGGCCCGTCGAAGCCGGCTCAGGTGCTGGGACTCAGCGGAGTCCCGACGGCCGGTGACGCGATGGTGGTGCTCGACAGCGAGCAGGACACCAGGGAGATCGCCACACGACGCCAGCAGCTACGCCGTGAGCAGGAATTCAAACAGGTTCGCCATACGACGCTCGATCAGCTCTCCAGTCAGATCGCCCGCGGCGGCGTGCAGAACCTCGCACTGATCATCAAGGGCGACGTCGACGGTTCGGTGGAGGCGCTTGCCGATTCGCTGTTGAAGCTCTCGACGTCGGAAGTGCAGGTCTCGGTCGTGATGAAGGGCGTGGGCGAGATTTCCGAATCGGATGTGAACCTCGCGGCCGCCTCCGACGCGGTGATCATCGGATTCCATGTTCGTCCGAATCTCAAGGCGCGCAAGCTGGCCGAACAGGAGGGCGTCGAGATCAGGACCTACCAGATCATCTACGACACCGTCAACGACGTACGCGCGGCGCTCGAAGGAATGCTCAGGCCGGAGGAGAAGGAGGAGGTCACCGGAACGGCGGAAGTACGGGACATCTTCAAGATCTCGCGCATCGGCACGATCGCCGGCTGCTACGTCCTCGACGGTCGAATCACCCGCAACGACCGGATTCGCCTGCTGCGCGACGGCATGCAGGTGTTCGACGGCTCGATCGAATCACTGCGTCGCGTCAAGGAGGACGTGCGCGAGGTCGAGCAGGGATTCGAATGTGGAATCTCGCTCGAGGGGATGAACGATATCAAGGTGGGCGACGTGATCGAGGCCTACCGTACCGTCGAGATCAAACGCAAGCTCGAGTCGGTTGCCAGCAGCTTCTGATCCCGGGCCGGCGGCGACGATTCAGCGGACCAGACCGGCCGAGAGCGGGTCTGGTCCGCCTGTTTCCGGCCCGCGGGTCGCCGGACCGCGCCTGAATTCCGTACCCATTCATCCATCACCCGATTCCGATCGAGGGTTACCGTGTCCGTCCGTACCGAACGAGTGGGAGCGACCGTCCGCGAGGCACTCAGCGAACAGTTCCAGCGCAATCCGCCCGACTTCCTCGACGGAATGGTGACGGTCACCTCGGTGAAGATGTCGCCCGATCTAAGGGTGGCGAAGGTGTACGTGAGCATTTACCGCAGCACCATCGAACCGCCGGTAATCATCCGCCGCCTCAACACGCACATGTCTGAGATCCGCAGACGCCTCAACACGCAGGTGCATCTGCGGTACTCTCCCGAACTGCGATTCTACCTCGACGATACGCTCGACAGCATCGAACGCATCGATCAGCTGCTGAAGTCCGTACGCGAGCACGACGCCGATGGCGAGCATCGCACGGACGATGACAATGGCGCCGATGGCGAATCCTCCGACGACGCATCGCACAGCGGATGATCAGCGCCATCGACAACCGGGACGGCGGGCGCGTGCCCGTCTACGGACGTGACAACCTGGCCGGGTGGAATCACGAATCGGTCCTGCAGACCGGCGCCGTCGTTCTCATGGACAAGCCGCGCGACTGGACGTCATTCGACGTGGTGGCGAAGACGAGAGGCATCGTTCGAATTCGGAAAATCGGACACGCGGGCACGCTCGATCCGATGGCGACGGGGCTGCTCGTGCTCTGCGTCGGACGCGCCACGAAGCTCGTGGAGCAGTTGCAGTCGGGGGAAAAGGAGTACATCGGGACGATGCGGCTGGGCGAATCGACGCCAAGTGATGACGCCGAGTCAGAGGTGAACGAACGATTTCCCGTCGACCACGTCTCGGCCGAGGCGATACGCGCGGCGGCTTCGGGGTTTGTCGGCGAATCGCTGCAGACGCCGCCGGCATTCTCGGCGATCAAGGTGAAAGGACAGCGGCTGTACAGACGGGCACGGCGGGGCGAGGAGGTCGAAGCGCCACCCCGCGTGGTCACGGTATTCGAATTCGACATCACCCGCATCGAACTACCCGACGTGGACTTCCGCATCACCTGTTCGAAGGGCACCTACATTCGTGCCCTCGCCCGAGATCTCGGGCGGGCGGTCGGTTCCGGCGCCCACCTGACGGCGCTGCGGCGCACCCGCAGCGGCACGTTCGTCGTCGGCGACGCCCTCACGATCGATCAACTTCAGCACATACGCCCGCATCGCGAAGCAACATGAAGCGCTATCACGGTATCGATGAGTTTCCGGAAGGAATTCGCTCGGTAGTGACCATCGGCACGTTCGACGGCGTGCATCTCGGGCACCGGGCGATCATCTCGACGCTGGTGGAGGCGGCGAAGCGGCTCGAGTGTCAGAGCGTGATCGTCACGTTCCACCCGCACCCGCAGGAGGTGCTTCGCAGCCGCGGATCGTCGGTGCCGATACTCACCACGATCGACGAACGGGCGGAGGAACTCGACCGGCTCGGCGTCGACGCGCTGGTGGTCGTCGAGTTCACCCGTGAGTTGGCGGCGACACCCTGGCGCCGGTTCTGCGACATGCTGATCGACGGCCTGGGGATGCGGCATCTGGTGGTGGGGCACGACCACGCCTTCGGCAGGGATCGCGAGGGCGACGTCGAAGCGCTGATCGAATACGGAGGGGAGCGAGGGTACGGGGTGACGCAGGTGCCGGCATTGCGTGCCGGGGAGGGCGGGGAGACGATCAGTTCGACGAAGATCCGTCGGGCGCTTGCCGAGGGTGACGTGGCGCGGGCGCGGGAGTATCTGGGGCGGGCGTATCGGATCACGGGCCAGGTGGTGCGGGGTGACGGACGCGGCAGGTCGATCGGTGTTCCAACGGCGAACATCCGTCCACTGGATACCAGGAAGCTGGTACCTGCCAATGGCGTCTACTGTGTCGGGGTCCGTGTGGGTGGAACGTGGTACGACGGCATGGCGAACATGGGAACGCGACCGACGTTCACCGACGACCTGGAGTCGACCCTCGAGGCGAACATCTTCGGCTTTGACGGCGACATTTGCGAACAGATGGTGACTCTCGAATTCCGTAAGTTCACGCGTTCGGAGCAAAAGTTCGAGTCGCTTGAGGCCTTCCTCGCGCAGCTCGAGCGCGATCGCGCGGCCTGCATGGCGAGTCGTTGAGTCCCCCTGGCAGCATGTCGGGCGCGAGGATCACCGTCACCATCTGCTGCGGTCCATCCGCCAGCCCCCTTTCGATCGGGAACGATTCAGAAGTCTCCCGCTCTTTCAGACGAGCGGGAGCGGTCGTCGCCGTTGCGGCGGCCCGTCACGGTCCGCGACCCGTGGCAGCACAGGTACGTCGCGGAGTACAACACAACAACTGAGTGAATCATGCCGCTTTCACAGGAGCGCAAGGCTGAACTTGTGCGGAAGTTCGGCGATCACGACAAGGATTCCGGCAAGCCGGAAGTCCAGATCGCAATTCTGACCGAGACCATCAATCAGCTGCAGCCGCACTTCGAATCACACCGGAAGGACAAGCATTCCTTGCGGGGATTGCTGAAGATGGTCGGCAAGCGCCGCCACCTCCTCGACTATCTGGCCAAGAAGGACATCGGGCGGTATCGCGCGGTGATTGCCGAGCTTGGGCTTCGGAAATGACGATGGTTCCGGCGCCGCGGGGCATGATGCCCCGCGGCGTCGCTGCATTTACGGCCGGTCGCAACCGCATCGTGTCCGTAGCTGCCAGATGGCGTGGCGCCATGGGTGTCCGCGCACTACCCCGAGCGACCGTCCGGGCGACGGCGCTCCTAATTACCCGGGCCGGTCGCTGGTGATACCGCTGCCCGCATTTGTTGAGTAGAAGGGAGAATATGAAGACAGTATCCATGGAAGTTGGCGGCCGGACGATGACGCTGGAGACCGGCCGCATGGCGAAGCTCGCGAACGGATCGGTGATGATCCGCTACGGCGACACGATGGTACTCGCCGTCGCCGTTGCATCGAGCACGCCCCGGGAGGGCATCGACTTCCTCCCGCTGCAGGTCGAGTATCGCGAGAAGTATGCTGCGGCCGGCAAGGTGCCTGGTGGGTTTTTCAAGCGCGAGGCGCGACCGACCGAGAAGGAGATCCTCTCGGCCCGGCTCATCGATCGTCCCATCCGCCCGATGTTCCAGAAGGGCTGGACCTACGAGACGCAGATCATCTGCACCACCTATTCGTTCGATCAGGAGAACGATCCGGACGTGCTGGCCGCGGTCGGTGCGTCGTGCGCGCTGATGCTCTCGGGCATGCCGTTCAACGGACCGATCGCCAACGTGCGCGTGGGCCGTATCGACGGTCAGTTCGTCATCAATCCGACGTACACGCAGCTGAGCGACTCGGATCTGGAGATCGTGGTCTCCGGCACCGAGAGCTCGGTCGTGATGGTGGAGGGAGAGTCCCGTGAGATCGACGAGGAGACATTCCTCGGAGCGCTCGAATTCGGCCATCGCCACATCAAGGAGATCATCGGGCTGCAGCGCCAGTTGATCGAGCAGTGCACGGTCACGCCCCTTGAGCTTCCGGAGAAGCCGGAGTACACCGACGTCAACGACTTCATCATCAAGCACGCGCAGGACCGGATTTCGGCGTATGCGCGCGAGGCGACGACAAAGGAGGGGCGGAGCGAGCGGTACCGCCTGCTGCGCGAGGAGATCGCGCTGCTGTGCGCCGAGCAGTTCCCCGGCGAGGATCATGCGGCACTGGAAATCGACAAGATCGTCGGCTCGGTGCTGCACGATCTCGAAGCTGACGCGATGCGGAAGATGATCCTGCAGGAGGGTCGCCGCCTCGACGGACGGAAGGTTGACGAGATTCGACCGATTTCGATCGACGTCGGTCTGCTGCCGCGCGCCCACGGTTCGGCGCTCTTCACTCGTGGCGAGACACAGTCGCTCACCTCGCTGACGCTCGGCACGAAGCTCGATCGCCAGCTGATCGACGGCCTGCTGCCGAAGCACGAGAAGCGATTCATGCTGCACTACAACTTCCCGCCGTTCTCCGTCGGCGAGACGGGTCGCTTCGGCTCGACGTCGCGACGCGAGATCGGCCATGGCAACCTGGCCGAGCGTGCAGTGCGGATGATTCTGCCGAGCGAAGACGAGTTCCCGTACACCATCCGTATTGTCTCCGACATTCTCGAATCCAACGGCTCCTCGTCGATGGCTACCGTCTGCGCCGGCGCGCTGTCGCTGATGCAGGGTGGTGTGCCGATTCGCAAGCCGGTCGCGGGCATCGCGATGGGACTCATTAAGGAGGGAGACGACGTCGCGGTGCTCTCGGACATTCTCGGTGACGAGGATCATCTGGGAGACATGGACTTCAAGGTGGCGGGAACCGAGGACGGGATTACCGCGTGTCAGATGGACATCAAGATCCAGGGAATCTCGCTGGAGGTGATGCGCACCGCGCTGATGCAGGCTCGCGACGGGCGGATGCACATTCTCGGGAAGATGGCCGAGGCCATTGGAGCGCCGGAGCCGGAGCTCTCGCCGTACGCACCGCGACTGACGACCATTCAGATCCCGGTCGAGATGATCGGTGCGGTGATCGGTTCGGGAGGCGAGACCATCCGTGGCATCGTCGCAGAGTCGGGTGCGGAAATCAACATCGAGGACGACGGTACGGTGGTCATCGCGGCGACGTCGCAGGAGGCGTCACAGAAGGCCGTCGACATGATTCGCTCGCTGACGCAGATGCCGGAGGAGGGAACGGTCTACAACGGCCGCGTGGTGCAGGTGCGAGAAGGACTCGGAGCGATCGTCGAGATCCTCCCGAAGAAGACCGGGCTGCTGCACATCTCCCAGATCGCGCACGAGCACATCGAGAACGTCAGCGACGTACTCAAAGTGGGCGATCGCGTCGAAGTGAAGCTCCTCGAGATCCAGGACGACGGGAAGTTCCGTCTGAGTCGCAAGGCACTGCTGCCGGTTCCGGAGGGCATGAGTGCCAACGGCGAGCGCCGGCACGACGGCGGGCACCGTGGTGGCGGCCCGCGTGGCGGACGTGACGGGGGACCTCGCGGCGGCGGAGGAGGACCTCGCGGTGGTCGCGACGGTGGGAATCGTGGTGGCGGCCCGCGTGGCGGAGGCAACCGCGGAGGCGGACCTCGCGGCGGCGGGCACGACAACCACTAGTCGTAGCCGGCCGACGGCGCCAGGCAGCGAGTACGCAATTCACATCCGGCCCGCTTCGCGATCGAGGCGGGCCGGTATCGTTTTTCGACACTGGCCCACAACCGCAGCGCCCATACGCGCCTGCGTCAACACTGCCGCTTGCGTATCTTCAAGGTTTCCTTCGAATTCAACCTTGGTATCTGACCCTCAGCCGTCGTGATTCATTCCGAGCGCGTTCTCATTCTCGATTTCGGTTCCCAATACACGCAGCTTATCGCCCGCAAGGTGCGAGAGTGCGGGGTATACGCGGAGATACACCCCTTCAACATCGAGATGGATGCGATTCGGGCGATGGCGCCGATCGGCATCATTCTCTCTGGGGGGCCCTCGTCGGTCTATGCGCCTGGTGCGCCGCTCTCCGATCCAGCCATTTTCGAGCTCGGAGTTCCCGTACTCGGCATCTGCTACGGGCTTCAGTTGATTGCGACGCAGCTCGGCGGGGCGGTCGATCGTTCCGCCCGTCGCGAGTATGGCCGTGCACATCTGCACATGAACGGACCGGGCGGCGGTCTGTTCGAAGGAGTTCCGCAGGACACGATCGTATGGATGAGCCACGGGGACTCGCTCTCGAAGCTGCCGGAGGGGTTCCAGGTGATTGCCTTTACGGAGAATTCCCCCATCTGTGTGGTAGCCAACACGGAGCGGCAGGTGTACGGTGTGCAGTTCCATCCGGAGGTGCATCACACGCCGCACGGAACGGAGGTGCTTCGGAATTTCGTCTACAACATCTGTCATGCCGAGGGCGGATGGAGTGCTCATGCCTTCGTCGAGGCGGCGACGCGTGATATACGTGAGACGGTCGGCGACGAGCGGGTGATCTGCGCCGTCTCCGGTGGTGTCGACTCAACGGTAGCCGCCGTACTGCTGCATGGCGCGCTCGGCGAGCAGGTGCGGTGCATTCACATCGACAACGGCGTCATGCGCGCCAACGAGTCGCAGCAGGTCGTCAACCTCTTCCGCCATCACTTTCACATTCCGCTCGAATTCGTCGATGCCAGCGAGCTCTTCCTGGAGCGCCTGAGCGGGGTGACCGACCCGGAGGCAAAGCGCAAGTCGATCGGCGCCACGTTCATAGAGGTCTTTGAGCAGGAGGCACGGAAGTTCGAGGACGCACGGTGGCTGGCGCAGGGGACGCTCTATCCCGATGTGATCGAATCGGTGTCGTTCAAGGGCCCGTCGGTCACGATCAAATCGCACCACAATGTGGGCGGACTGCCGGAGAAGATGAACCTGAAGCTGATCGAGCCGTTCCGCGAACTCTTCAAAGATGAGGTTCGCGAAGTCGGTCGGGAGCTGGGACTTCCGAAGGAATTCATCGATCGGCATCCGTTCCCGGGCCCCGGGCTGGCGATCCGTGTGATCGGAGAGGTAACGCGGGAGCGATGCAACACGCTTCGACAGGCCGATCAGATTCTCCTCGAGGAGCTCCACAGTTCCAAGCAGTACGATCTGATCTGGCAGGCGTTCACGGTGCTGCTACCGATCTCCTCGGTTGGCGTCATGGGTGACGAGCGCACCTACGAGAACGTCTGCGCGGTTCGCGCGGTCACCAGCGTCGACGGCATGACTGCAGACTGGGCGCGCGTGCCGTACGAAGTGCTCGCCGAGGTGTCCAACAGGATCATCAACGAGGTACTGGGCATCAACCGCGTCGTCTACGACATCAGTTCCAAGCCGCCGGCGACCATCGAATGGGAATAGCGACGAGTCTGAAAAATCCGCAACTGGTAACCATTCATCAACATCGAGGAAGCAACGAGCAATGGTTGTAAACGTTCAGGTGTTTCAGCCGAAGAAGAACGCGGCAGATCTCGTCGCCGTGTTCGTCCAGCAGGACCGCGAGGCGGCAGACGCACAGAAGTCGATGATTCGTGAGGTTTGGGAGCATTCGGCGGCAACGCTTGCGACGGAGGATTTCGTCGGCGCCCCCGACACGTCGGTCCTCATCTACACTGGTGAGAAGAAGTCCCCGCGTTTGACGCTGGTGGGTCTCGGCGAACTGCCGAAGCTCGATCTGGAGCGGATCCGCCGTGCCGCAGCGCTGGCGGCGCAGCGAGCGGGCGTGCTCAAGTGCCGGTCGATCGCCGTCCTCATGCCCGATATTGCCTCGCTCGGCCCGCTCGACGACATCGCGCAGGCCATCGTCGAAGGCGTCGTGCTCGGCAGCTATTCGTTCGATCCGTATCGCTCGTCGAAGAACGGCAGCAACGGCAGCGCGCCGCCGAAACTCGAGAAGCTGGTCCTGCTGACGGGTGACCGGAAGGACAACGCCACGGTCAAGAAGGGTGCTGCGGTGGGAACGGGTATCGCCAACGGGGTCGTCCTGGCGCGGGACCTCGTCAATGCGCCGTCGAACGAAATTTACCCTGAGTCACTTGCCGATCGGGCAAAGCACGAGCTCTCCGAATTCGGTGTGAAGGTGCGGGTATTCGACAAGAAGAAGATTCAGCAGCAGAAGATGAACGGGCTGCTGGCGGTGAACGCGGGGAGCGAGAAGCCGCCTGTCTTCATCATCATGGAATACCATGGCGGTGGTCGCAGTGAGCCGCCGATCGTATTGGTTGGAAAGGGAATCACGTTCGACTCGGGTGGCATTTCGATCAAGCCATCGGCCGGTATGGGTGAGATGAAGATGGATATGGGTGGCGCAGGTGCGGTGATCGGCACCATGCGGGCGATCGCGGAATTGAAACTGCCGCACAACGTGATCGGACTGGTGCCTTCGACCGAGAATCTCCCGTCCGGCTCGGCATACAAGCCAGGGGACGTGGTTACCTACTCCAACGGAACCACCGTCGAGATCGACAACACGGACGCCGAGGGACGCCTCGTGCTCGCCGACGCCCTGATCTACGCTGATTCTCTCAAGCCCCAGGCGGTCGTCGACCTCGCGACGCTTACGGGTGCCGCCGTGGTCGCGGTGGGGAACTTTGCCTCGGCGCTGATGGGAATTTCACCGTCGCTCAACGACAGCCTGCGGCACGCGGCCGCTCGTACCTACGACCGTGTGGTCGAGCTGCCGCTGTGGGATGAATACGATGATCTCATCAAGAGCGATGTGGCGGATATCAAGAACAGCGGTGGACGTGCGGCCGGTACCATCACGGCCGGTATGTTCCTCAAGCATTTCGTCGGCGACTACCCGTGGGCGCACCTCGACATTGCCGGCTCCGGGATGACGTCGCGCGCGTCGGGGTATATCAACAAAGGTGGCACCGGAGCGGGTGTCCGGCTGCTGGTCGATGTGATCCGTCACTGGCAGGGCGTCGATCGCGCCTGAGTGTACGTGCGGAACTGTTCAAATCACGAGGCGATCCCGGAGTCGGGGTCGCCTCCGCTCGTTTACCCCCTACCACCTCCGTCCGGGTTCACAATTCCTCTCTCCCTGTGGAACACAGGTGACTGGTCGTGGAACAGTAGTGACCTTGGAACCGGCGATTTTCAATGAATTTCGTGGTGGAGTTTTCCCCATCCTTGTCAACACCGAGCAACGGACCCGTGGTTTTCGTCGGGAATCGCTGTGGAATTCAGCAGCCGTGAGACGTCGTCGTGGACGCAATCCCCGTCGATGTGGACAACGTCTGATTTCTCCACACGTTTTCCCAATTACGGATCTCGACAGAATCAAGGATTGCAGCACATTTTCTCCAATTTTTTCGGTGCGGCGCATCGCAATTTCCACTTTTCCACACCCCTATCTACATATACAACTCTTTCTTATGGGTTCTGGGGAATGGGGGAAGAGAGTACGGGGAAAGCGACGGAGGATGAATGCTGTGTGAGGAGGAGTTTCGTCGTACGACGTGCCGGGAACGGGAAGCCGTTCTGCGACCAGCAGCGGGATCTGATATCGGGGAGACGTGACAGCATTCGCTGACAGGCCCGCACTCGCCTGTCAGGCATTCGCTGACACTGTGTCGGGCTACGACGGAGAGATGGTCGAATTTTGACTGAAATCAATGTTTTTGCGCGTGGCACGTGGGTTGAAACAGCGGGAATCTTGGTATATCAGTAACGCAACCATGGATTCAACGGAGTACGATATGGGTTTTTCATTCGATCTCCCTCCGGAGCTGGAGCGGCTTCCGAATCGGATACGGGAGATTCTCGAGGATCTGGCTCGTGAACAGCGCGGGCAGCGACGGGGCGGTGCATTTCTGGCGGCGGACGTGCTATGTGATGATTCGAACTACTTCATCCTGGTGGACGTTCCGGGAGCGTCGAAGGAGGATGTGGAGGTGAACCTCGTAGGTGAGCGTTCGGTCGAGATCTCGGGCACGCGTCGGGAGCCGGGACAGGTGGATCGGCGGATGGTGTCGAGGGAGCGGAATACGGGAAGCTTTCGACGGACCGTACATCTTCCTGAGGACGCGTCGATCGACGCTGACGCGGTCGAGGCGACGATCCGGGACGGAGTGCTTACAGTGACGCTACGGCGGCTCGGAGGCCGTGCACGTCGGTCAGTGGAGGTCAGCTGAGAGGAGAGGCCCGTGGGCGCTGCAGCGATGAGAACATTCAATCATTATCACGAGGTGTCGGTGGTCCGGTGAGGGTACCCCGTCGCCATTGGAGGAATCTGGATCATGGGAAAAATTATCGGAATCGACCTCGGGACGACGAATTCCGTGGTGGCAGTGATGGAGGGATCTGCGCCGACGGTGATCCCGAACAGTGAGGGTGCTCGAACCACGCCGTCGGTGGTTGCGTTCACGAAATCCGGTGAGCGGCTCGTGGGGCAAGCTGCCAAGCGGCAGGCGATCACCAATCCGTCCAACACGATCTTCTCGATCAAGCGATTCATGGGGCGCACCATGGACGAGGTGAACGAGGAGCAGAAGATGGTACCCTACGAGGTGGTGAAGGGTGAGAACAACTCTGCGAGGGTCAAGATTGGGGATCGTCTGTACTCGCCGCCGGAGATTTCTGCCATGATTCTGCAGAAGATGAAGCAGACCGCGGAGGACTATCTCGGTCAGAAGGTGAGTGACGCGGTGGTGACGGTCCCGGCATATTTCAACGACTCGCAGCGTCAGGCGACGAAGGATGCGGGTGAGATCGCGGGTCTCACAGTCAAGCGCATTCTCAACGAGCCGACGGCGGCTGCGCTGGCATATGGGCTGGACAAAAAGGGTGCGAACGCAAAGATCGCCGTATACGACCTTGGTGGCGGCACGTTCGACATTTCGGTACTCGAGCTCGGGGATGGTGTCTTCGAGGTGAAGTCAACCAATGGTGACACCCATCTGGGAGGAGACAACTTTGACCAGCGTCTGATCGATTTCCTTGCGGATGAGTTCAAGAACGCGGAGGGAATTGATCTTCGGAAGGATCCGATGGCGCTGCAGCGTCTGAAGGAGGCTGCGGAGAAGGCGAAGATGGAGCTGTCGCAGATGATGCAGACGGAGGTTCATCTTCCCTTTATCACTGCAACGCAGGAGGGGCCGAAGCACCTGAATATCTCGATCACGCGTGCAAAGTTCGAGCAGCTCTGCGAGGATCTGTTCAAGCGAACGCTGGGACCGTGCGAGCAGGCAATGAAGGATGCCGGAGTGACACCGTCGGACATCGATGATGTGATTCTGGTGGGCGGGTCGACTCGTATTCCGAAGATTCAGCAACTGGTGCGGGAGTTTTTCGGGAAGGAAGGGAGCAAGGGGGTCAATCCGGACGAGGTCGTTGCGATTGGCGCAGCCATTCAGGGTGCGGTGCTGTCGGGCGAGGTGAAGGACGTGCTTCTGTTGGACGTCACGCCGCTCACGCTTGGCATCGAGACGCTCGGTGGGGTCATGACGACGATGATTCCTTCGAATACGACCGTGCCGACGAAGAAGACGGAGATTTTCTCTACCGCCAGCGACAACCAACCATCGGTTGAGATTCACATCCTGCAGGGTGAGCGTCCAATGGCTAATGACAACAAGTCACTCGGTCGGTTCCATCTGGATGGCATTCCGCCGGCGCCACGTGGTGTTCCGCAGGTCGAAGTCACGTTCGACATCGACGCCAACGGTATCCTGAACGTGTCAGCGAAGGACAAGGCAACCGGGAAGGAGCAGTCGATTCGAATCACATCGTCGAGCGGCCTGTCTGAGGACGAGGTGTCACGTATGAAGAAGGACGCTGAAATGCACACGGCGGAGGACAGGCAGCGCAAGGAGGAGGTTGACCTGCGGAACCAGGCTGACCAGACCGTGTTCTCCAGCAAGAAGCAGTTGGAGGAGTTGGGCGACAAGATTCCGGGTGATTCGCGGGCAAAGATTGAAGCTGGTGTTGCCAAGCTGGAGGCGGCGCTCAAGAGTGGTAGTTCCGACGAGGTCCGAACGGCGAAGGAAGAGTTGGACCGTGCTTGGAGCGAGGCTTCACAGCAGATGTACCAGTCGAATCAGGAGCAGACCGGTGGTGGCTCGGCATCTGGGGCGTCGAGTGGGGGTGACCAGGGAGATGGAAACGTTGAGGAGGCTGATTACACCATCGTCGACGACGACGAGAAGAAGTAGTGTTCAGGTGAGTACTGGGCTGTGAATGCTGGGAATCAGGGGGAATTCTGTATGAATTCCCCCTTTTTTTCTTCTTGTTGTGGGTCTTGGGGGGTGCTGGGGCTCTTTCCGGGAGAGGTTGTCCTTAGGATTGCGGCTGTTGAATCCAGAAGGAGCCGGAGTTTGTCAGGCTGTGATGTCAGGCTCTCGACCTGCTGGATCACGTCGTCTTCGTTTCGAAAACCGCCTGCCTGGGCGGCACTGTCCGCCGCTCGAATGCCGGCGAGGGTGTCGTCACGATACTGGGTTCGGATAATTAGGATGTCGGTATAGGCGCTGGCGAGGGGGCGGATGTCGGTTGGCGTGTTAGAGCACGCACACGGCAGGCAAGTGAGAAATGTTGGTAGAAGAAGGCGGCACGTCGTGGTAAATGTTCGAGTTAGGGTGTGCACTTAAATTATTACTTTAAGTAAATTCAAGGTCTCTCTGGGGGAATGAGGGGCTAGTTGTGGGGTTCTGGGGTCGTGATTTGCTTTCGGATGGAAAATCTGAGAGGGCGATCCGGGTCCTGCGAGGTGAAGACGTCTACGACAGTCGGCTGGAGGGCGCTGAGGTTGGCGGTCACGACCGCGATGTAGACCACGGCGGGGTGATCTCGGGTTGCGAGGGTGCTTTGGACCGTAGCGAGGATGCAGCTGCAGCTGGGCTTGATTCGCGTAATGTATACGGCGGAATCGCCTTGATTCAGAACATGGAGTCGGAGGCTGTGGAACTCGACGGTGTCAGGCACGAGCACCTCGGTCACATCGAGCTTCACCGGTATATTGTCAGATTGCACTGGGAAGCTCGCGGCGGACGCAGCCACCAGGACTGGGATCAGCATTAATACGAGATTCATTGCGTGTTGGGATGAGGTTGACGCCGGAGCTAGTTGTTCAGGCCTACGCGAGTGGGATCTTTCCGATGGCGGAGAGCCGATGGGGACCGGTGAGCTGGATCGAACCGAGGAATCGAGGCATTCTCGAGTTTGATCAGCTTCGTGTGAGTCGGAGTCTTCGCAAAGTAGTCAATTCGGGGAGGTTTCTGGTTACCTACAATCGTGCCTTCGGGAAGGTAATCGGAGCCTGTGCGGAGCGCGAGTCGACCTGGATTTCCCACGAAATTGAGTTGGTGTACCAGGAACTTCATCGCCGAGGCGTTGCTCATAGCGTCGAAGTCTGGGAGGGCGGTCGTCTCTGTGGGGGATTGTATGGCGTCGCCCTTGGAGGCGCCTTCTTCGGCGAATCGATGTTTCATCGTACTACGGATTCGAGCAAGGTAGCGCTCGTTCAGTTGGTCATGGTGCTTGAATCGCGGGGGTTTCAGCTTCTTGATCTGCAGTTCCTGTCGTCTCACCTTCGATCGATGGGGGGAACTGAGATTCCGCAGGAGGAGTACGTGAAGCGATTGGATCTCGCGCTGGAGTTGGATGTAAGCTTCCATGATGAGGGTTGTCATTCAGGAGTGCTCGCATGCCCGGCGGAATACGCTCGTCGGAGGTAGATGTAGGTGTCGGCGACATTTCACGTGAAACATTCTTGCCATGGCATTGGAGTTCGATGAGACGATCGTTGCCCCGGCGACTCCGTTGGGCGTCTCGGCGGTCGCGATTGTTCGGTTGAGTGGGAGGGATGCCTTTCATATTGCTGACGGCGTGATTGAGCGATCGGACGACAGACGGCTCGAATCGTTCCCTCTCCGTCAATTGGTGAATGTGCAACTGGCGGACGGCGGGGAGATCATAGACACTGCACTTGCCGTTGGGTTCAAGGCACCGAATTCATTCACGGGCGAAGATGTAGTGGAGTTCCACGTCCATGGAAACCCGCTGATTGTTGATCGACTCCTGGAGGTCTTGGCGGACGCCGGTGCTCGGATCGCGCTGCCGGGCGAATTCTCGCGACGGGCGCTGGTGAATGGAAAGATGGACCTGACGCAGGTGGAGGCGCTGGCCGATGTAATCGCGGCTGAGTCGCGCGTTGCCCTCGAGAACGCGCAGCGGCAGCTTGGTGGGGAATTCGGCGCGATGATCGAATCCTACAGAGATGAATTGGTGGGTCTCCTGGCGCTGCTGGAGCTAGAACTTGATTTTGTCGAGGATGGGTATCAGTTGGCGTCGAGGGAGCGGGTTGCACAGGTTCTCAATTCGCTGCGTGGTTCTGTTCAGAAGCTTGTGGCTGCCTTCAAGGGTGGCGATCGGCTTCGGCGTGGGCCACGAGTGGTGATTGTTGGGTTGCCGAATGCAGGAAAGTCATCCTTGTTCAATGCGTTCGTTGGATTTGGTAGGTCGCTGGTGAGTGACCAAGCGGGGACGACGAGGGATTACGTCGAGGAGCGGGTGGCGCACCGTGGCGTCGTGTTGCACTTGCTCGATACGGCGGGTCTTCGCTTCGCAAATGAAGCAGTGGAGGTGGCGGGTGTGGTCCGGGCCCGCGCGCTCGTTGGCAAAGCCGACTTGGCAATTTTCCTGGTTGATGCCTCTGATGTTGATGTCGTGCCAGTGGCGTTGGAAGAGTTGGAATCGTTGAAATCGGCGCATCAATCGGTTCGGTTTTTTCACGTGTGGTCGAAGGTCGACCTTCGTGATCCTGGGTCGGGGATTCGTTGCAGCGTGAATTCGAGAGCGTCCGTGGTGGATCTGCTTGATCTGCTGTCAACGGAATATGTATCGAATCTGTGCTCGGGGGTGTTGGTCTCTCAGCGGCAACACGGGGTTTTGTCGCAGATGCTCGGTCAACTGGAGCGAATTGCAGTTGACGGAGACAGTGAGTTGGTTTCCTTCGAACTCCGTGAAGTATTGGTCCTTCTCGATGCGCTGCTCGGGAGGGGGAGTTCCGAGGAGGTTCTCGATCGCGTGTTTTCAAATTTCTGTATTGGTAAGTGATCGGATATCAAGTGTTCCACGTGGAACAATCATGCACTCAGCCTTCGACATTGTCGTAATTGGAGCCGGCCACGCTGGAATCGAAGCTGCCTCCGCCGCTGCGCGGATGCATGGCCGCACAGCGCTTATCACGTTGGAGCGCACAGCGGTCGGTCGGCTCTCCTGCAACCCAGCTATTGGCGGAATGGCTAAGGGACAGTTGGTTTGCGAGATCGATGCCTTGGGAGGGGAGATGGGGGTCCTCGCAGATGCATGCGGAATCCAGTTCAAGACCCTTGGAACGTCGAAGGGTCCCGCCATGTGGTCACCACGAGCGCAAGTAGACAAGGATGTTTACCCGGAACAGGCCCGCAATCGCCTTGAATCGTTGGCCGGGCTCACAATCATCGAGGGAGCCGTCGAGGATGTGATTGTCGACGCAACCAAGGTGGCGGGAGTCATGCTGAAGGACGGGAGAACGATTGAGGCAAAGGCGGTGATTATCTGTTCGGGGACGTTCCTGGCTGCCCGGATGCATCGCGGAGAGCATCAAGAGCGAGGAGGGAGGATTGGAGAGCAGTCAATCGAAAATCTGTCGAAGTCACTGCGCAGAGCAGGAATCAACACCGGACGGTTAAAGACAGGGACGCCGCCCCGCGTGTTCAGTGACTCAATCGACTTCAGTGCCTGTCAAGCCGATGCCGGAGACGTCTCACCGCAGCCATTCTCATCGCGAACTGAGTCCGTCTCGAACCGCGTCTGTTGCTACATCACGAGCACAACGCCGCACACCCACGACATCCTCCGAACGGGATTCGATCGCTCGCCGATGTTCACCGGTCGAATCACTGCTGCTGGTCCACGCTACTGTCCTTCAATCGAAGACAAAATCTTTCGGTTCGCAGACAAGGACCAGCATCAGATTTTTCTCGAACCCGAGGGACTGCACTCCGAGACAACTTATGTCAATGGGTTCTCCACGTCGCTGCCGGAGGATGTACAGCGGGCGGCCCTGCGCACGATTCCGGGCCTTCGGGGTTGCCGAATACAGCGACTCGGCTATGCCGTCGAGTACGACTACTTCCCACCACACCAGCTAATGCACTCTCTCGAGAGCAAGTACGTATCGGGGCTCTTCATGGCGGGCCAGATCAACGGCACATCCGGCTATGAGGAGGCTGCTGCGCAGGGAATCGTCGCGGGAATCAATGCTGCTCGGAAGTTGAATGGCTGCGCGCCGCTGGTCCTGGACCGCTCTCAAGCTTACATCGGAGTGTTGATTGATGATCTGGTGAATCTCAGCACGTTGGAACCCTACCGGATGTTCACGTCGCGAGCCGAATACAGGCTGGCACTTCGACGCGACAATGCGGATCTGCGTCTCACACCCATTGGCTACGAAAACGGTCTGGTGTCGAATGCCGAGTTCACTCGCGTCCAATCGAAACTGAACGGCACGCAGCTCGCCGTACAGAAGTTGAAGGCCCGGGCATTCGATCCACCCCCTGGTGGCGATGGGGAGAAGGTGCGCGGATGGCAGTTGCTGCGGCGGACCGGAGTCGACGCGTCGTATCTTCTGAAGCGGCTGCCCCAGGACGACGATCTCGCGTTGCTGCTGTCGAACACGCAGATCCGGGAGCAGGTGGAGGTCTTAGCACGATACGAGGGGTATCTGAGCCGACAGGAAATGGAAATTGAGCGCTTCAAACGTTCTGAAGCAATAGCGATTCCCGCATCGCTTGATTTTGCAACCATTCGATCCCTGTCGTCTGAAGCGCGCGAAAAGCTCTCGCGGATCCGGCCCGCGTCGCTCGGCCAAGCATCGAGAATCAGTGGGGTAAGTCGCTCCGACTTGGCAGTCCTGACTCTTTACCTACGATGAGTTCGTCGTCAACGTCGGAACGGGCGACGACAGCGTCGGTGTTTCACGTGGAACACCAACAACCCTGGGCTCACAAGTGAATGTACTTATTGTGGGAGGGCGCGGACGACTCGGTCAGAAACTGATCGAAGTGTTCAGCCGAGAAACAGATTGGCGCATCTCAAGCGCAATCCGCGGTGGCGTAGCTGATGATGACGGGATAAAATATTTTGACACAACATCGAAATACGAATGGCGGAATCTGATTGAAGGCGCGCGGTGGCGGCCCGACGTAATAATCAACGCGGCTGGCATCACAAACGTCGACGAGTGCGAGCGACAACGAGCACAAGCATGGCAAGCGAACGTCGAACTGACCGAAATCCTCGTCGACATCGCACGACGATCGGATGCTCACCTCGTCCAACTCTCAACCGATCACGTATTCAACGGCGAAGCCGGCCCGTACTCGGAGATCGACGTCCCCGACCCAATCAACTACTACGGAAAGACGAAGCTGGCGGCCGAAAACGCCTGCAAACAGAGCGCTGACAAGATTGCCATAGTCAGAACCATGTGGCTTTATGGCACCAGTATCGATAGTCGGCAGAACTTCGTCGATTGGGTGCTGCAGCGTGTCTCCCAACGCCGGCACGCTGCCATCGCCTCGGATGAGATCGGAAATCCGACGTTGACCGACGATGTCGCGTACGGAATCCTCCGCGTCGTCGAGTCCGGTCACGTCGGACTCCTCCACATGGCCGGCGCCGAACGAATCTCGCGTCTGCAATTTGCCCGCCGGATCGCAGCGGAGTGGGGATTCTCGGCCGATGTACTCGAACCCTGCAATTCAGCCCGACTGAATCGCCTCGCACGACGACCCCTGTCCTCGGGCTTGCTGAGCCTTCGTGCCGAAGCAATTCTCGGTGTCACATTCACCGGGGCCACCCGTGGCCTGAAGGCTTACAGGATCAACACCAAGCGACGCCTTCACCAATAAGGCCTTGGCACCAGACGATCGAAATAGGGCGCGGACGATGCTGCGGGACGACCGATGAACAACACCAGAAAACCGATTACCCATCGATCACATGCGCGTCCAAGTGCTCGGTAGTGGCACCTCATCCGGCGTTCCGACGCTCGGCTGTTCCTGCGCCACCTGCACCTCAACCGATCCGCGGGATCGGCGCCTGCGACCATCCGTCTGGATCTGCTCCGAGAACACCAGCGTGATAATTGACACATCAAGCGACTTTCGCCAGCAGTGCATCGAGGCGCAGGTCCGACACGTCGACGCCGTCGTGTATACGCATCACCACTATGACCACATCGCCGGGTTCGACGACCTCCGCGCATACAACTACATATCCGGCGGACCCATGCCTCTCTACCTCATGAGCGAGACCCTACAACACATGCAGCGAATCTTCGATTATGCCTTCTTCGCCAATCCCAACAACCAGAGCAGCCGACCTCTGGTTGAACCCCACGAGATAGGTACTGACCAATTCAAAATCGACGACCTCACATTCACTCCACTTCCACTCAAACATGGGGACATGAGCGTCTTGGGATACAGAGTCGGGGATTTCGCTTACTGCACCGACTGCAACTACGTGACTGACCTCGCGCTTTCACGCCTTGAAGGTATCGACACGCTCATCCTGGACGCTTTGCGCTACAAGGCGCATCCAACACACTTCTCCCTCGATGCTGCTCTCAGCGTAGCCCGAACGATCAACGCGCGGCGTACGTACTTCACACATATCGCACACGACCTACGACACGACGTCGTCTCGCGGCAGCTTCCGGATGGCGTCGAGCTGGCCTACGACGGCCTGACTCTCGAATTCTCCTGACAACCAGCCCGTCAACCGCTTCCGCCAACTGTATGACCTACCGTCGCGTCCGGCCTCCTATCGCGATACTCGGCTAACCGGTTTGCGCAATGGCGGGTTGTTTGGCTAACTTTCCCGCCCTCTGGCTGACACTTGCACACGCTCCCCTCACTGACGACCATGAAACGCCTCATTGCTACCACGATTCCGATTCTGCTCGCCCTGACCACCGTGGCGGCGGCGTTCGACGTGTTCTCCTTCGTGCACGCCGAGCCAAAGGGTAACGACATTGTCGTACAGTGGAAGACCGAGAAGGAATACGGCGTTGTGAGCTTTGAGATCGAGCGAAAGAGCGAAGAGGTGACGGAGTTCCGGAGGCTCGGTCGCGTGATGGCAAAGGGCAGCGGAAGCACCTATACGTTCGTCGACGACGGTGCATTCTTTAAGCCCCAGTCTGGAAAGGAATTCACGTATCGAATCAAGGCCGTCGGCTCGGTCGAATACTATTCATCCAACGCAACCGTGGTTCACGAAGTCTCCAGCGTGAGACGGTCCTGGGGGATGATCAAGGAATTGTTCCGATAGGAGCACGGAAGAACAATCTTCAGAGTCAGTGAAAGTGGCCTCATCCGTGGATAGGGCCGCTTTTTTTTGCTCCGAAGTGAGGAATCAGCTGCCAACAACAAATTTAGCATCGCCGCCACTTGACTCTGCTGGCTTGAAGCTGTACTTTAATACCTGCTCCGCAAGTACAAGCGCACTAAACCGGCGATTAGATCTCGATGAAGCGGCATCTCCAACTCTCCCTGCTCCTCCTGATTGCGGCGACGCTCGTCGGTTCGGCTCAGATCCGGACCGACGAATCGCCGCTTACGGTGCTTCGGAAGGCAGAATCCGCATTCCAGCTCAGAACCTACCGTGAATCCCTGAGAGAATGGACCGATGCGACGTCGGCACGCCCCGATGCCGCATGGACAACCGTCGTGCAGCTTCGCCAGGCCGTTGTCGAACGCGAACTCGGACGTATCAACCTCGCCGCAGGTGATCTCGATCGCGTCCGCAGCCACCATACGGATACCGAGATCGAGCAGGAGGTGTGGCTGCAGAAGGGACTCACGGCCCTGGCAGCCGAGGACCATGGGTGGGCCCGATACTGCTTCAACAAGAGTATTCCGCCAACACCCACAGATCTCGACCTTCGAAGAGCGAATCTCGCGGCAACCGCCTACTACTGGATCGGGATCTCCCACATCACGGACCCGGATAACCCTCAGCAGCAACTGGCGATCTCCGCACTCAAGACGTGTGTACAAGCATACCCGACCGCGGACAAGGCCGACGATGCGCTCTTTGCGCTCGGTCAGATGCTCGAGGCCACCCGCCATCCCGATCAGGCATTGCAACAGTACGCGCGAATTCGTTCCGACTATCCGAACGGCGGATTTGCCGACGCCGCAGCCGTGCGTGCCGCCCAGTGCCTGATTGGACTGAATCGCAACCGCGAAGCGCTCGAACTCGCTGACTCGATTTCATTGGAATTGTCCTCTCGTACCACTGCCGTCGCTGATCCCGATTCCCATGAACGAATCATCGAGCTGCATGACGAGGCGTCTCTGACCGCGGGGAACGCCGCGCTCGCCATGCGTCAACTTCCCCGCGCCGAACAATCATTCCTCAACATCGCGTACCGATCGGGCGCCCCACTGCGCCGCGAGGCAACGCTTGGATTGGCCGACACCTACCTGGCCGCCGGTCGCGCCGACTCCGCTCTTGCCCTGTATCGTCGACTTCATCGCGAGCGCACCGATGATCGCATCGGCCAGATTGCTCGGATTCGTGAGGGCGTCGCCCTTCAACAGTTGAAGTCGACCGATGGGGCCGTCGAACTGCTTTCCACCATCGGCGGTGATACCACCGATGCCATGCGCGACGAAGCGCTCCTGGAGGTCGGACGGATCCGGTACATAGCCGGTAAGTACGACGAAGCCATCGAATCGCTCCGACAGGCAATCAAGGCCACCTCGCGACCCCGCCTCCGTGCAGAAGCAAGCACCGTTCTCGGCCTTGCATACTTCGCCAACGGTGATACGAAAACAGCGGCATCGGTCCTCGACACCACCGATGCCACCGTGCGAGCAATGGTCGCGAACGGTCTCACACAGGGCGACCGCGCCGCCGAGGATCTGACACTCCTGACGGCCATTTCCCTGGTCGCCGCCGATCGACCAGCAGACGCCATTCCTCGGATCAATGAATTGCTTCAGATGGCGCCAAGCTATGATCGCGCCGATGAAGCCACGTACTGGCTCGGCGAAGCATACTATCGCGCCGGACTGCTGCCGTCGGCAATTGAAACCATGGGTGCGCTTGTCGAGACCTACCCATCCTCGCCCCGCGTGCAGGACGCACTGTATACATCGGGCTGGGCGCAATTCAGAATGGGTGCGTGCCGGGGCGCCGAGCAGACCCTGGCCCAGCTCGTTAAAGTGTTCCCCTTCTCATCGTATGTCGCCGAAGCGAATCTCACGCGCGGCGATTGCTGCTTCCTTCTGCACGAGTATGACCAGGCGGTCGACCGGTACAACGCCGTTCTGGCCGTCGACTCGACATCCGACGTTGCCCAACACGCAGCTTACCAGCGTGGCGTCGCCGAACGGAACCTCGAGCGCTACCCCGAGGCCGTCAACGCCTTCGATCGATACATCTCGCACTATCCCAACGGCCCGCAGGTGGCCGATGCGCTGTTCCAGAAGGCCGAGGTCGATCTCCTACGCCAATCCTACCCCCAGGCCATCGAGGAATACGAGAACCTCCTCGCACGCTACGACACCAGCCGACTCGCAGCCCACTCCACCCTCTCTCTCTCGCAGGCATACGAACAGAGCGGTCGTCCCCTGGCCGCCTATGCAGCCCAGACCATTCTACTCGAAGAGCATCCGGCGAGCACGTATTGCGATGAGGCACGTGCCGAACTCGCTCGACTCCGTTCGCAGCTCTGTCGCCCCCATAGTGAACGGACCGACATCCCGCGCCTGCTTCGGCCGGGTGGCCTTGCCGTCGAACGCGGTGATGTCTTCGTGAACATCCATCAGTACGACCACGCGCTGACGGCCTACCACGCTGCAATCGATAGCTCGGACGACGAGTCCATCGGTGGCGGTGCAGTCGTCGGCCTTCTCCGCGCTTCCTGGATGGCGGGAGACATCGAGCGAACGCTCGACAGCGCAGGCCCGCTGCTCGATCGATTCCCCGATAGTAAGGTCGTTGCACGTGGACTCCTGACTCTCTCCAATGACATTCTCGCCGGTGGCGACACCGCTCATGGCCAACGTCTGCTCGCGCTCATCCGCGAACACTACCCCTCACTGGATGAATCCTGGAACGCAGCCATCATCGCGGCAACCATCGAAGCAACCGCCGGCGAACTCGACTCCGCCCGACTCCTCCTCCTGCAACAGGTCTCGCGAAGTGTCGATGCCGATACCGCCGCCCGCATGTCCCTCGCGCTTGCCGAACTCGATGTGGCAACCGGAGACTACCAGGCGGCACATTCGCGGCTCGATCAACTCGACTGTCGCACAGATGACATCGGCGCCGAGGCACTCTACAGACTCGGGCGCTGCTACGCCGCCGAAGGCCGATTCGAAGAAGCCGCCTCCACGTTCCAACAGGTGATCGCACACGTCATCGATGACTCGCGCTGGCATGGCCGCGCGCAGTTCGCCCTCGGAGAATCCTACGAACAACTCGGTCAGACGGATCGCGCACGCATGGTCTACACGCAGTTGCTCAGGAGACGCGACGCGAGCGACGTTCGACTGGCCGCACAGCAGCGCCTTGAGTTGATGAACGATCTATGATGGGCACTCGTATACATATCTCGGCAGCTCTGCTGCGTCATGCCGCACTCGCAATCGCCATCCTCGCGACGGTCACCGTGGCCGCTCCCCTCCATGCCCAGACGCATGAGAAGAGCCCGACCAAACGGCAGATGCACGCCCCCGCTGCCGGAGAACCACAGTCCGAGGTCCTCACCGTTGAACCCGAAGGCGACGAGTCGCCGGCAAACCTGGCCGTTCGTGCACAGATGGCCGCAGCAAGTGGTGCCGCCGCCCGCGCCCCGGTTCCCGCCACGCCCGGTCCGCTCAGCCAGGAACAGCTCGACGCGCTGAAGCTGCCCGATCCCGAACCGGGTATCGTAGTGCCGCTGCGCGGCTACCCTACCACGGATCGCCTGCCGGAGGAGCGGCGTCCGATCTTCGCCCGCGCGAGCATCGGCATGCACGCCACGCTCTCGGCCGAGGCCGGTATCAGTGGAAGCACCTGGCCGTTCGACTACAATGCCCGCGTCGAAGCCGCCCATACGGCCGGATTCGAACCGCAAGGCGAGGCCTCCCGCATCGTCGTCGATGCCGATGGCGGCTACGTGATCGGAGATTCGTATGGAATCTTCAGCGGTGGCTACATGGGCGTCGGCCTCAACTACACGCGTCAGGCCTACGATCTCTACGCCGTCGATCCCGCGCCCCAACGCACACTCGGCGGATGGTCCGTCCGCGCCTTCGGGAAGAATACGTTCGATGGCGTCCACTACGATGCGACCGGACGATTCCGCTCGTTCTCCGCATCCGACGATTCGGCCGCCTCGTCCGAGCACGCATTCGAAGGATCGTTGACCGTCGATGCGCCCTGGAACGGGATGCGCCTCGGCGGCCGCCTCGATCTCCGACTCACCGGCTCCGGCGGCAACGACATCAGCTTCGGTTCGCTCAATGGATTCCTGAGCCGCGACCTGCTGCCGATGCTCACCCTCCGTGCCGGCGGATCGATCTCCATCGCAAGCGGTTCGACCGGGCATACCAGCGCCCGTGTGGCCCCCGTCGCAGAACTCCGCTTCCGACCCGTCCCCGCCGTTGCCCTCATCGCAAATCTTCACGGAGGCATTGCACAGAACACGCTCGCTGCGATCCTCGGAACAAATCCCTATGCCGCAATCGATGGTGACATCGAACCCGAGATCGAATCGATCGGTTACAGTGCCTCCCTCCGTATCGAGCCGTCGGTGACATTCGGCGCGCGAATCACCGCGGCTCGAAGCTTCTACAGCGTCTACAGCTACTTCGACCAACCCGTCGCAGGCCGCTTCGCTCCCATGTATGCTCCCGCCGCGCTGAGCCGCGTCGACGGTGACTTCTTCTGGGATGTCGATGACGCCAACCGCGTCACCGGCCTCGTGACGTGGGTCGACGGTCGACTCGATGACGACGCTCCCGTCCCGTACGTCCCCGACTGGACCGCAGAGGCCAGCTACACGCGCCAGCTCCAGGGTATCCCGCTGCAACTCACAGGAACGCTTCGGTATATCGGCAGCAGATCCTTCCCCGCCAGCAGCAACGGCGAAACGCTCCAGTCCTCCGAGACACAGCCCGCATGGCTCGTGGGATGTGAAGCTCGCTACGCCCTCGGACCATGGCTCGGCTTGACGCTCGAGATCCAGAACATGGCCCATCAACGCTACCAGCTCTGGGATGGGTACCGCGAACGCGGATTCTACGCCGCCCTCGGCGCCGACGCGAAGTTCTAAGTCCTGTCCCCCCCATTGAAATCCGTGCGACGAGACGCGAAAATTTGATACGCCCGGGGGGTCCAATCCCATCGATCCCGGTCCGCATTCGGGGGATCGAACGCATGGCGCAGGGCGCGGTCGAGACAACGGCAGGGGTTTCGATCGCGCCCCGAAGCGCCCACCGGATGCAGAGGTATCCGGACACGTCGAATACATCCAGCAGGTACAACGGTATGAGTTCGGCCTTTTCGAACCCAGATCGACCGCCGATCGGTCCAGAGTCCAGCCCGAACGACGCACGCAACGCGCCGTCCGGCCAGCCCACATCCGCTGTGACGCGCGACGCCGCGCGACTCCGCGTGATGATGAGCGCCTCGAAGCAAAACGGCGTCACCGACGCTGCTGTCGCGGACACCGCCGCTTCGGACGTTTCTGCTCCACAGGCACCGGCGACGAACGCCGATGCTTCCGACCAGGCCACGGCCGTCCCGCCGTCAAATGCCGAGACGCGACTCCGTCCGCTGTCCCCGTCGACGGAGTCGCGACCGGTACGCGATGTCGAACGGCTCCAGAAATTCACACGTACACGACGCGAGCAGGCCGCTGCCGCTCATGCGGAAACCGCCCTCGCGTCAACGGCTCCCCCCGAGCCGGTGATGCCGGCCGAGTCCCATCCCTCGGCCGCATCACATTCTCTTCCCCGCACCGCCATACCTCGCAACGAGGCTCCGGCGGCCGCAGGCCGTGCACGCACGGGATTCGCTACCGGTATTCGCATCGCCGCCGTCCTGGCGACGATCGTGGCCGGAACCCTCCTCGGTGCGTTGCTCTACGCCGGTGGTGCGGATTATATCGGACACTTCTTCCGTGGTCAACGCGACGTCCCCGTTCACTCCCCGTCGGCGACGACCTCCGTCGCCGAAGCGCCCGTCCATCTCGCCCCGGCGCCCGGCCCGGTCCCCGATCCCGTCGATGTCGAAGAGGATCCCGTCGACGAACAGCCCATCTACGAAGAACCGCCCCCGTCGATGATCCCCAACGATGTCGCCGCTGTACCCGAGCGGAGGACTGCGGCCCAGGCGGACCATCCCGTCGAGCAGGCGCCCTCCACACCCGCAGGTCCCGTCCGGCCGCTCGCGACGTCGTCCGAATCCCCGCACGTCGTCGACGCCGATGCCCACGCCGCAGCCGACGTACCCGCCGCGTCCGATCGCTCGGCTACCGGTGTGGAAGTCGGTGAACCGAACGTCCATGCGCTCGGACCGACCCAGCCGTCGAACGCCGCGTTTACCGTCCAGGTGCGCGCCACGACCGATCACGACGAGGCCGCACGTATCGCGCACGCGCTCGAATCGACCGGTGCCGGCAACGTCCGGATTCTCGAATCCGATAAGAATGGAAAGCGGTTCTATCGAATTCGATTCGGTGCCTTTGCCTCCGTCGATCAGGCGCTCGGCGCCGCACACGATGCCGGCTACGACGACGCCTGGATCGTACCGCAGTAGAGAACATTCTTTTTCCGTTGGACCGATCACCGCACGAGTGGCGCGACACGACTGGACCCGTGTCGCGCTTCTCATTTTTCTGCCGTCGCCAAGTCCTCATCGAAGCGGTTTCGTGAATGCGAGTGGAGAATTCAAAGGGAGAATTCGAAGCGGTGCCCACCGCCTGGGAGCAGACCTCGACACGAATCGTGGCTCCGCTGGAGTGACTACCATGACCGGCGTCACCAACGGTCCGGAACGGACCTCGTAAATTCGACCGATTGTTCCAGCGGTTCACGATCGCACCGCCATCTTCGACGCAGTGCCCGATCGTCGGACCGAACCGCCCCACCCACGTCGATGGTCCCGGCCCACCGCCGTCACCGAGCCGGTCTCCTCCACGCGGCGCAGCCCTCCACACTCCGGCATGCTCCACCTTCGCGGCCATTCGACTCCGCGAACCGAGGTCCGCTGCCGCAGGTGGTGCGGCCCGGAGCGGTCTGCGACCTGTGACGACGGCAAGCGACGCACCGACATCCCCCGAGGACCAGGCGCCCCCGCGACGTCCTCCCCGGCGGGTTCACTCACGAAATCAATCCGAGAGCTCGGTACCCCGGTGCTCTCACCGACAGCCATGATGAATCACAACGCGATCAAACGGGAGGAGGCGCTCGAATACCACAGCCGGAGCCGGCGAGGAAAAATCGAGGTCGTCCCCACCAAGCCCGTCTCCACCCAGCGCGACCTGTCCCTCGCCTACACCCCGGGTGTCGCCGAACCGTGCCGCGACATCGCCCGCGACGAAGACCTCGTCTACGACTACACCGCAAAGGGAAATCTCGTGGCCGTGATCTCCAACGGTACCGCCGTGCTCGGTCTCGGCAACATCGGTCCCGCCGCCGGCAAACCGGTCATGGAAGGCAAGGGCGTCCTCTTCAAGAAATTCGCCGACATCGATGTCTTCGATATCGAGATCAACGTCACTGACGCCGACCGTGTCATCGAAACGATCGCCGCGCTGGAGCCCACCTTCGGTGGGATCAACCTCGAGGATATCGCCGCGCCGGAATGCTTCGAAATCGAACGACGGCTCAAGGAGCGCATGGGAATTCCGGTGTTCCACGACGATCAGCACGGTACGGCGATCATCTCCGGTGCCGCGCTCATCAACGCGGTCGAGATCCAGGGAAAGTCGCTCGATGAGGTGAAGCTCGTCGTCGTCGGTGCCGGCGCCGCGGCCATCAGCTGCGCACGATTCTACGTGCTGCTCGGTGTGCCGAAGCGGAACATCTATATGACCGACCGGGAGGGGCTCATCTACGACGGTCGCGCCGATGTCAATGAGTACAAGGCCGAATTCGCCAACGGCGACGGCCCGGCTTCGCTCGCCGAGACGCTCGAGGGCGCCGATGTCCTCGTCGGTCTCGCCTCCGGCGGACTGGTCACCAGGGAAATGATCGCCTCGATGGCGCCCCGCCCGATCGTATTCGCCATGGCCAATCCCGATCCGGAGATCTCCTACGAGGATGCCACCGAGGTCCGCGATGATATCGTGATGGCGACCGGACGGAGCGATTACCCGAACCAGGTGAACAACGTCCTCGGCTTCCCCTTCATCTTCCGCGGTGCCCTCGACGTGCGCGCCAGAGCCATCAATGACGAGATGAAGCTGGCCGCCGCACGAGCGCTCGCCCAGCTCGCTCGCGAGGAAGTCCCGCAGTCGGTGATCCGCACCTACGGCGATGCACCGCTCGAATTCGGACCCGACTATATCATCCCGAAGCCGTTCGACCAGCGCGTGCTGTTGTGGGTCGCGCCTGCGGTGGCGCGTGCGGCTATCGACAGCGGTGTGGCACGCCTGGCGATCGCCGACTGGGAGGCCTATCGCGACGAACTCGAGCGGCGCCTCGGCAAGTCGCGCGCGTTCATGGTGCCGATCGTCAACTTCGCCCAGAAACGCCGCCCGCCTCGTCGCGTGGTGATGCCCGAAGGTGAGGAACCCGTCATCCTCCAGGCGGCCGAGCAGCTGGTCAACGAGCGCATCTGTCATCCGATCCTCCTCGGACGTCCCTCGGTGATCGAAGAGGTCGCCCAGGAACGACACATCTCGCTCAACGGTATCGAGATCGTCAATCCGCTCGACGACGAGCGCCGCTTCGGCTACCGTGATGCGCTCTTCGCCAGTCGTGCCCGCAAGGGGCTCACGCGCAGCTCCGCCGGGCGAATGGTCATGCGTACGGTGCACTTCGGACTGATGATGGTGCGCCAGGAGCACGCCGACGCCATGATCGCCGGCGTGTCGATGTCTTACCCGGAAGTGATCCGTCCGGCACTTCAGACGGTCGGACGCGATCCGCGCTACTCACGCGTGGCAGGACTGTACGTGATCCTTCCCGCCTCCGGCGGGGAATTCTACCTGGCCGACACGACGGTCAACATCAACCCGACCGCCGATGAAGTGGCCGAGGTGGCGTTGCTCGCCGGTGAGACCGCGCGACGCTTCGGCGCTACCCCGCGTGTGGCGATGCTCTCGTTCTCCAACTTCGGCGACTCGAAGGATCCGTCGGCGGTGAAGATGCGCCAGGCCACCGAAATCGTCCGACGGCGCAATCCGAAGCTGTTGGTCGACGGTGAAATGCAGGCCGATACAGCCGTCTCGGCCGACGTGCTCCGCGAGGTCTTCCCGTTCAATACGCTCGACGACCACGCGGCCAACGTGCTGATCTTCCCGAACATCGATGCAGGGAACATCGCCTACAAGCTGCTGACACGGCTCGGCGACTGCGAGGCGATCGGTCCGATCCTCATGGGAATGAACCGCCCGGTTCACGTCCTGCAGCGCTCGAGCGATGTGCAGGACGTGGTGAACGTCGCGGCGATCGCCGTCACCGAGGCATGGGATCGCGTCGACGCTGCCGACAGGGTCGCTGCCGGCAATGGTGTCGCGGTGGAACCGGAGGAAATGGCGGCCAAATAATTCGTTGCAATCCAATCCTCGTCCCGGACTAACCTTTTGGATCGGCCTGCCGTTCTTCCCAGTGCATGCGCACTGTGTGTCGACCAGAGCTTCCGGTGACGATCTACCGAGCGCGATTTGACGAAGTCAACCGTGGGTGAGTCCAAGGCAACGCAGCTGTCCGATGACGAGCTTCTGCGTGCAATCGCTGCCGGCCGGAAGGAAGCGTTCATGGTGCTCTACGACCGGTACCGTGCCCGGTTGTTCACCTACTGCTGTCGCATGATCGGCGACCGTGAGCGCGCACGTGACGCCCTGCAGGAGGCGCTGTTGAAAGCCTATCAGAATGCTGACAAGTACCAGGAGGGCACCAACGCTGCCGCCTGGCTCTTTCGACTGACGCGGAACGTCTGCATCGACCTGCTTCGTGCCCGCAAGGATCACGATTCGGTCGAGGAGATGCAGCTCCCGGCGCAGGAGTACCAGAGCGATGTGCTGCTGCAGGAGGTGCTGACCCAGGAGATCGAGCGCCTGCCGGAGATCTACAGGGAAGCCGTGGTCCTGCGCGACGTGCAGGGTCACAGTTACGAGGAAATCGCAACGATTACCGGGACGGCCGTTTCGACGGTCAAATTCCGAATCTTCAAGGGCCGCGACACCCTACGTCAACGCCTTACGACATATCTGACGGACCGATGAATCATGTAGATGACATACACCAACTGCTCGACGGCGAGCTCTCGGACGACTCCATGGCGGAGCTGCTGCATCGCCTGTCGGTCGACCCCGAGAAGCGGGCCATGTTCCGTCAGCAGATCGTCCTGCAGAATGCTCTGCATCACAACGAATCGTTCTCCGGTATCGGCGTTTCCGATGACTGGGCCGTGCTCGAGAACATCGCCCGCGAGGTCGGACTCGACGGCGCCACGCCGCAGATCCGTCGCGGACCCGGTGCGATCGCCATTGTGGGCGCACTGCTCCTCGGCCTCGTCGCCGGTACCGGCGCGGGCTACGGCGTCGGTCACGTCGCCGCCGCGGACTTCGCCGCGTCGCACCCCGATACCGTCCGCGTCGTCGAGCGTGTCGAGGTGCCCGTCACCCGCCCGAGCTACGCCTTCGATGATGTTCTCAAAGGCATCAATACCCGCGCGGCCGATGCCGTGCACGCGGCGAAGGCCGCCGGCTCCTCCGTGCCGACGCATTACCGCTCCAGGCGCTCCAGTAACCGAACCGACGTGACGGGCTACAAGGAGGCGCATCAGAAGAAGTAGCGGTTGCCTGCCGCCAGAACATCAACGCCCGGATGGACCGCTCCATCCGGGCGTTCTTTTTGCGCGCTGCGGTGTCGTCGCCGTATCATCGCACCCCGAGGCGCACTCATGAGCATCAATACGACCCACGACGACCGATCGATCACCCTCCGTACCGGCGAACACATTCCCGGTTCCGAACTCGTGTTCTCCACCAGCCGCAGCGGCGGTCCGGGAGGTCAGAACGTGAACAAGGTCGAGACGCGCGTCGAGGTCCGGCTGCAGATCCGCGGCTCCCGCTGGCTCGGTGAGGAAACGCAGGAGCGAATTCTCCAGGAACTCTCCGGTCGGATCGACGCCAACGGCGCACTGCGCGTGGTCAGCAGCACCGAGCGGACCCAGCGCGGCAACCGCATCGCCGTCGTCGAACGCCTGCGCCTGCTGCTCGACGCCGCCCTGACGCCTCGCAGAAATCGACGCCCGACCCGTCCCGGGAGAAGTGCGCACCGCCGCCGCCTCGAAGCCAAACGCCAGAAGTCGGAGAAGAAGGAGTCGCGTCGCTGGAAACCATGAACGCAATTCGCGTTCGGCCACCACTCTCTGCATCGCAATTCGAAGCGTCAGTCGCTATCTTGGTGGTCTTTCCGCATTGCCGGTATCCTCCTGCCGGATGGTCCCTGCCCGCAGTTCCCGTCGCGCCATGTGCGCGACGTACGGCCACTGTTCCCATCCGACCTCCACTTCATCGCAGACCGACGAGATTCGAATGAGACGTCTTCTTGCCCCCATGCTCCTCATGGTTGCATTGCTGCTGGCGGCCGCAGCTCCCACGATGTTCGCCCGTACCGCCGACCTCCCGCACGGAGTGACTGCGGCATCGGCACCGCCTCCGCTGGAGTACCTCAGCGGAACCGTGATTCTCAAGCTGCGAAAGAACGCGCTGCACCAGCGCGACCACGTCGCCTTCGGCGTCCCCGGGATCGACCAGGTGCTCGAAACCGTCGGACTGACCGCCCGCCGCCCCCTCTTCCCCATGGCCCCGTTCCATCCGAACGTGGAGAATGGTGTCCAGGGGGATGTGCCCGCCACGACGCGGTACACCGGCTTCGATCGCGTCTACGTCGTCCACTTCGATGGGCCGTACGACGCTGCCTGGGTCGGGCAGCAGCTCGAAGCGACCGGGCAGGTGGAATTCGCCGAACCGTACTACATCTTCCACGACGCCTACACACCGAACGATCCCCATGTCTCCCAGCAGTACTGGCTCAATTCGGTGCGGCTGCCCGATGCGTGGGACATTACGCGCGGCGATACCTCGGTCGTCGTCGCCATCGTCGACTCCGGTACGCAGTGGACGCACGAGGATCTCACCTCGCAGATCTGGACGAATCCGGGTGAGAGCGGGAAGGATTCGCAGGGACACGATCGCAGCACCAACGGCATCGACGACGATGGCAACGGCTACGTCGACGACTACCATGGGTGGGACCTCGTCGGCAACGCGAATCTGCAGCAGCTGCAAACCGGCACCTGGACCGCGGACAACGATCCGGCGCCGGTCTACCACAACATCGCCGGCTACGAAGGCGATCATGGTACCAGCACCGCGGGCTGCGCCGCCGCTGCGACCGACAACGGCGTCGGTATCGCGGGAGCCGGCTTCGGCTGCCGGCTGCTTCCGGTGAAGGTGGCCGCCGACTCGCTGGCGACCGGCTCGATCGTCGCGGGGTACGATGGTCTGCGCTACGCCGCTGACATGGGCGCCAGAGTAATCAACGCCAGCTGGGGCGGCGCTGCCGGCAACGCCAACGTGCAGGCACTCCAGCAGGTGATCGACTACGCCTTCACCAAGGGCGCGCTCGTCGTCGCCGCCTCCGGCAACGAAGGTGTGTCCAACGATCTGTTCACCTTCGTCCCCGCCTCGCTCGACCACGTGCTCTCGGTCGGTGCCACCGACTCACGCGACTCGGTCGCCAGCTTCTCGAACTTCGGAATCGACGTCGACGTCTGGGCGCCGGGATCGGCGACGTACACGACCACCATCGCCGAGCGCGGTACGTACGCCAGCCCGAGCGGCACGTCGTTCTCCTGCCCCATCGTTGCCGGCATCGCCGGGCTCGTCTGTTCGGTACACCCAGACTGGACGCCCGATCAAGTCGCAATGCAGATCCGGACGACCGGTGATCACCTCAACCTCAGCCAGTACCAGTACCAGCCCCGCTACTGGAAGCGCGCCAACGCCTTCAACGCTGTCGGCATCAATCGTGTCCTGGCCAATCCCAAGACATCGGACCTCCCGGGCATCGGCCTGGTCGACTACACGGTCAGCGGCGGTACGTCCGGATTGATCCGCAGCACGGACGATGAACTGACCGTCACGCTGACGCTGAAGAATTACCTCGCGCCGACCAGGGCGCTGAAGATCGAGGCGCTGCCGAATCAGACCCTGATGACCGTCGCACCCGTCGACGTGCCGTCGATCGGAACGCTCCAGACCGCCACGCAGGACATTCATGTGAAGCTCAACCCGAACTCGGTGCTGATCTCCGAGGGGCAGCCGCTGCTCGTGCTCAAGCTGAGCGACGGGCTCTACGACGACGTCGTTCCGATCCGCGTTCCCGTTCGACTTCCCGATCCGGTCTGGCACAGTCAGTTCAATCCCTACGCCTCCTCGACGCAGATCTTCCAGGGCACCAGCATCAGCATTCCTTCGAACAAGACTGGCTGGTGTTCGATGCTGGTGCAGCAGAGCGTCGGCTCGGCAGCGGCGCAGACCCGCACGACGAGCGGATCGTACTGGCAGTCGCCGCAGCTGATTTCCACCGGCAGCGAGCCCATCTACTGCGTCACCGCACGTGACGGGCAGAACGCGTGGGCCGGCAGCGGGCCGACCTCCGGCCAGGCAGGTGTCCTGCATACGACCAACGGCGGCAGCAGCTGGGCACGCGCCGATGTCTCCTCGATCACCGACTTCGTCGACGGCGTGCGATTCTTCTCACCCGATTCCGGCGTGATGATCGGAGATCCGATCAACGGCCGCTGGGGTATCGCGACCACGACCAACGGCGGTGCCACCTGGCAGCCGCTCGCCTCCACCGTTCCCGCAGCTGCGAATGAAGCGGGCTGGAACAACGCCGTCGCCACCCACGGCGACCGCGTCTGGTTCGGTACCAACAATTCGAAGATTTTCCGCTCGACCGATCGCGGCCGCACCTGGACATCGAGCCAGACGCCCTTCCAAAACGCGCTGACACTGGCGTTCGGTACGGCGAACGATGGCATCGCCACGTTCAGCGATGCCAGCGGCGTCGGTGCAGCCGGCCTCGCCGCGACGCACGACGGCGGTGTCACCTGGACGGTGATCTCGCTCCCGTTCGCCGGCGCCGATCCGCACGGCATCACGTTCGTTCCCGACAGCACACACGCGTTCCTCGCAACGCAGATCGGTCTCTGGGAAACGACGAATTTCGGACAGACCTGGAAGCAGATGGCGGTGCCGGAACTCCAGACGTACGCGGGCATGTGGCTCGACGCAGCCATCGATACCTCAACCGGCGACCTCGCCGTCTTCGGGCTGAGCGCGCTCGGCGAGATCATGTCCTACAAGCTTGCCGGAGATGGACCGGTGAGTTCGGTGGGTACCGCGGTGAGCCCGGCGACCTCGGGTGCGGTGCTCTTCGAGGCGACGCCGAGTCCATCGAGCCGGAGCGCCCGCATGGGCTACTCGCTCGACGCGGCAGCCGAGGTTCGCCTCGATCTCTACGATGCGAGCGGACGACGCGTCGGAGTGCTGGACGAGGGACGACGCGAGGCAGGAGAGCACCGGGTCACCGTCGATGTCTCGGCGCTTCCCGCCGGCACGTACTTCTACACGCTGCGTGTCGGCGCGCAGCTGCTCACGCGGCGCCTCCTGGTCGTGCGATAGGCGTCAAGGCAGTATCACCCGCGGACGTCGTGATGAAGGGAATTCGTTCTGTATTGTACACCGCACTGTTCATCGGCGTGTTCATGCTGATGAACGCGGCGGCGTATGCGCAACAGCGTACGACCGGGGGGTCGGCAGGCACCGACGATCAGCCGCAACCGACCGGAGGTGCCGCAGCCGGCGGTCCCGTGCAGGGCCGTACCTACGTCGACAGCCGCGGCGTCAAGGTCTACCTCCCGCTCGGGAAGGCCTCCTTCGCCGATCGTGTCGTCGAGTACCATCAGGGAGATCCGCATGGCGGCCCGCTCTACAGCATCCCGTCGGACGCACTTGGCGAACCCGACTTCAATCCCCACAGCTACATCAATCAGCGGAGCTACTGCCTGACGCTCGGGTGCGGCGGTTCGGTGACCGTGCAGTTCACCGACAATGCGCTGATCGATCGGCCGGGACCCGATCTCTACGTCTTCGAAGTGGGAATGTCGATCGAACCGACGTCGGTGGAGATCTCGCGCGACGGTGACGAGTGGATTTCGATCGGACAGGCGCCGGGCGGGACGGCCGCGGTCGACATCGGACCGTACGTGAAGCCGGGCGACCATTTCCGATTCGTCCGCCTGACCGACCTTCGTGCAGATTGTCGGGGTCTTCCGCCCGGTGCGGACATCGACGCGGTCGCCGCCATCGGATCGGCGCTTCTGCTGTCGGATTCGCTCGCCGTCTTCTTCGACTTCGACAGCGCACAGCTTCGGGCCGATCAGACGCACACCCTCCGGGAGCTTGTCGGCATCCTACACGAGTATCCCAGGGCGAAGATCACGTTGCTCGGACACACCGACAGCGCCGGCACCGACGGGTACAACATGGATCTCGCACTGCGCCGGGCCCGAAGCGTCAGGACGTACCTGGTGAATTCCGCCGGCTTCGATGGATCGCAGATCGACGTGCAGGCCTTCGGACGACTCAAACCGATCGCGACGAATTCGACCGAGCAAGGGCGCGAACTCAACCGGCGTGTCGAGATCCTCGTCTACCCGCAGGAGACCGATCCGGCCTCGACGCAGTAAGCGGGCAACCGCTAATTTCCCCGACCTCTTCCAACCACTCGATACACCAATCCCGACTCCGATGGCCTTCAAGCTGCAACCGCCGACCAGCGGCGAACCGATCACGATGCGCGACGGGCAGTTGCGCGTTCCCGACAACCCCATTCTCCCCTTCATCGAGGGCGACGGGACCGGACCCGACATCTGGCGCGCATCGGTGCGTGTCTTCGACGCCGCGGTCGAGAAGGCCTACGGCGGCAAGCGCTCGGTCGCGTGGTATGAGGTCTACGCCGGAGAGAAGGCCAACGAGGTGTACGGCGAGGAGATCTGGCTTCCCGAGGATACCATCGACGCGATGCGCCAGTACCTGGTCGGTATCAAGGGGCCGCTGACCACGCCCGTCGGTGGCGGCATTCGCAGTCTCAACGTGGCGCTGCGACAGATCCTCGACCTCTACGTCTGCCTTCGTCCCGTCCGCTACTTCGCGGGTGTCCCCTCCCCCGTTCGCGCGCCGGAGAAGGTCGACATGGTCATCTTCCGCGAGAATACCGAGGATATCTACGCCGGTATCGAGTGGGCTGCCGGAACGCCCGAGTCCGCCGCCATCCTCGAATTCCTCAGGGACAAATTCCCCTCGATGTTCGACAAGATCCGCTTCGGCACCGAGGAGAAGGTCCGCGCCTGGAACGGCCTTACCGATATCTCCGAGCATCACGGCCCCGAGGTCACCGTCGGCATCGGACTCAAGCCGGTCAGCGCGCAGGGTTCCGAACGCCTGATTGCCTCGGCCATCCGCTACGCGATCGACAACAAGCGCCGGTCGGTCACGCTCGTGCACAAGGGGAACATCATGAAGTTCACCGAAGGTGCCTTCCGCGACTGGGGCTACCGCCTGGCAGAACGCGAGTTCGCCGAGGAGACCTACACGTGGAGTCAGTGGGAGCGCACGAAGGCGGCGAAGGGCGAGCAGGCGGCCAACGAGGAGCAGCGCGCGGCGCTGGCCGAAGGGCGCGTGCTCATCAAGGACGCAATTGCCGACATCACGCTGCAGCAGGTGCTCACCCGGCCGGACGATTTCGATGTGATCGCCACGCTGAACCTCAACGGTGACTACCTCTCCGACGCACTTGCCGCGCAGGTCGGCGGTATCGGTATCGCGCCGGGGGCGAACATCAACTACATGACCGGCCATTCGATCTTCGAGGCGACGCACGGCACCGCGCCGAAGTACGCCAATCTCGACAAGGTCAACCCGGGCTCGCTCATCCTCTCCGGTGAAATGATGTTCCGCTACATGGGCTGGACCGAGGCGGCGGACCTGATCATCAAGGGCATGGACGGCGCGATCGGCGCGAAGACGGTCACCTACGACTTCGAGCGACTCATGGAGGGAGCGACGCTGAGGAAGACGTCGGAATTCGGTGATGCGGTGATCGAGCACATGTAGCGTCCCGGCGGTTGTTCCCGGGTCGAATTCGAAGCGCGGCGGTGGAACGCTCCGACGGGAGCGATCCGCCGCCGCGCTCGTCGTTTCCGGCCGGCGCGGCGAGGGTTACTGCGCCAGGTGGCGCCCCGCTCGATCTCCACCGACTCGACGGCGAGCGAGGCGGTCTGGTCGATGGCCGTCGACTATGGCGAACCGCTCCTCTACACGCCAACGAACTCCGGTCTTCTCCAAAACGATATCAACGCGATGGTGGTCGATGCCGATCTGCGCCTCTGGATCGGGAGCCGCGAGAACGACCTTGCGACGAGGTCGCGCGACCGGGTTCGCCTGGTGCTGTGCGACACGCGTGGCAACGAGGTGCGTCGACTGCTCGACGATGATCCCGTCGACGGTTCTCGATCGATTCTGCTGGACGCGAGCGGGCTTCCCTCCGGAGCCTATTCCCTTCGACTCCGGACGGGTGGCCACCTGCGCGTCGAACCGGTGGTGATTGAGTGATGATTCCGGCGACTCGCACGACGTCGGCCACTCAGTACCGCGGAGCCATCCGCATTCGAATTCGATCGATCGTCTCCGGATCGGGCTCCACCGGTATCGCCGGCACCGACGTCGGCAGCGCCATGCGGTGTGAGTGCTCGAACGGCAGCCCGGCCACCTTCCGATTGTATGCCTCGACCATCAGCCGCTCGAGGTTGACCGTGTCCTCGATGTTGTATGCCAGCAGCGTGTCCAGCGCCCGTCGATTTCCCATCCGATCGTAATCCTGCCACAGCAGCACCGCGAAGTAACCGTCGACGCCGTCGAGTTCGCCGCGGTCGATCCCGAGCGCTCGCTCACACCCCTTCAACCCTCCACGGAATCCGAGACTCGCCAGCACGTACCGGAGGTCGATCTGCGCCTGCGGCAGCGTGATCATGAAGTAGCGCTCGATGAACGGGATGTCGAAGCTCTTTCCGTTGTAGGTCACCAGCACGTCGTAGTCGAACAGATCGTCCTGCAGGTCGCGCAGATTCTCCCCGTTGATGTAGTGCCGCAGCTGGCGCCCGTCATAGAGCGCCGCCGTGGTGATGTGGTTGCCGAACTCCGGACTGAGTCCCGTCGTCTCGATGTCCACATACGCGATGCGTCCGCGGAACTCGCGGAAGAGCCGCCAGTGTTCGGCCGCCGGCATCGTGTCAGCGAAGAACGCCACGTCCTGCTCGCGCAGTCGCTCCTGTGATTCGTACAGGTGCGCGCAGACGAACTCGTGACGCTGCGGCGTCAGCAGCTCGGCTCCCACCTCGAGATAGTCGTCCCACGTCCGAACACCGCCATCCCAGAGCAAGCCCTCGGTGCGCTGCCCGATTCCCGGTACATGACAGAACGTATTGATGATCATGGCGAACGCTTAGGATCGGCTGCGCAGCACGTAGATCGGTGCCTCGCGCGGACAGTTGAATCGGAACGGGAACCAGTGGCCTGCACCCGAGCACGTGTACAGTTGCGAATCCCTCCGACGGTAGTGTCCCCACAGGTAGTTCATCGGCATCAGCGGCTCGAAGAGACTCCGGCCGCCGAGTCCCATCTGCAGGCCACCATGGGTATGTCCCGCGATCGTCAGTGCCACGCCTCGTTCCGACGCCGGATCGAGTCCCTCCGGTCGATGACTCATCACCAGGTGAAAGGCATTTGACGGCGCTCCATCGAGCGCGGCGTCCAGCGACCGAGCGAGGAACAGGCGCTTGCGGCGTTCCCGCGAGAGCGACTCCGCGCCGGCGATCGGCGGCTTGAGGGTCGTCGCAGGGTCGTCGGCGCCCGCCAGATAGATTTCCGCCCGACCGACACGGACCGTTGTTCCGCTGTCGAGCAGCAGCGGGATCGGACCGCGGTCGATGATCCGACGTACCGTTCGGATGCCCGCGTAGTAGTCGTGATTTCCCAGCGAGCCGAAGATCCCGTGGCGGGGACGCAATTCCCCAAGCATCCGAAGCGCGTCCGCCAGCAGTCGCACATCGTCGGCAAAGTCGCCCGTGACCAGCACCATGTCGTAGTGCTGTCGTTCGGCATCGAGCAGCGTGTTCTCCAGATCGTCGAGCGTGATGTAGCCGAGATGAATGTCGGAGATGTGGAGGATGCGCAGTCCCTCCAGGTCCGGATGCAGACCCTCGAAGTGCAGTGGGATCTCGGGGATGCGAACCCGGGAATAGGATTCGGCCATGCCGAGCGCGCCCGTCCCGAGCATCACCATGGGGAATGCCGTCGCGCCCGTGACGACGAACCCGCGGCGGGAGCGGTCCGCGCCGCTATCGAGCTCCGCACCGTTCGTCGACCGCTCGATCGTGTCGGCGCTTCGGTCGCGAGAAACGGGATGAACGCGACGGATGGCCCACCGGATCGCACGCTCCAGCACCAGCGTCACGCCGCTGAACGGAAGTGCGAGTACCAGCGCGACGGTGAGGATCACGCTGGCGGCCACCAGCGTCGTGGCCACGTGATCGATCGTGTAGCTGCCGCCGAGCGACGTCACCGTCCAGCAGCCGATCACCGCGAGAATCACCGTCGGAGTCACCCACATCGCCCGTCGAACGGCGGAGATGCGCCACCACTGTCGGTGCAGCACCCACACCAGCAGCCAGATCACAAGCCAGAGCACCGAGAGCGCGACGGCGGTCGCGATATGTCGAACGAGCATGTGCGGCATCTACAGGTACAACCTACGGCGGGGTGTAAGCATCGCGATGATCGCGGTCATCCACACGAGACGCAGATGAGTCGGGAATATTCACCCCGCAAAAAAACAAGGCCCTGTACGGGCGTACAGAGCCTTGACGGGAATGAGTATGGGCAGACCTCACCCCGTGGAATGGACCTCCAGTTTCCTGGGATCTGAATCGTTCCGGAAGAGCGAATACAAAGAATCCGCCGACGATGACCTCCGGACGGATGCCACGTGCTGCGGACGAGTGGACGCGGAATAGACCTTGGCAGGGCGGTTCGAGAAGATGGCAGACGTACGGGGGGACAACCCTTCAACCGTGGCACCAGACGAACAGGCCCCGAAGATACACGTTGCCGCGAATCTGACCAGTATGCATGGCCCCTTTGATAGAGATTTTTTCGAAATGCACCCGCCGGGCGCTGTCAGTTCGCCCGGCGCATCCGCCACGCAACGCGTTGCGCGATGCTGTTGACCTGGTGCACGAGTGCGCCGAGGATCCCCGCCTGCGGCACACCGAGCATCGTATGACCGATGTACATCGTCGTGCCCGACGGATCGTCCGTGCCCGACTCGAGACGAATCGTAAACAGCGACGGGAACGAACCGGCCACGCTCGCGTCGGCACTGTCGATGTCGCTGACGGTCAGCTGCGAACCCGGCAGGTGTACCAGCACCTCGCCGATGCGGTCGAGCCGACGACCGCGATCCTCTCGAATCACCACGTAGCGTCCGCCCTCCTGACTGCCCAGCGAATTGAGGTGCACCAGGCACCGGTAGGCCGGCAGATGGGAGAAGAAAACGCCGACCGAACCTGCCGCCTCATGCCAGACGACCTCGGGCGGTGCGTCGAGCTCCGTCGAGATGCCGATCGTGTTGCCCGGCGTGTCCAGCCGGTCGATCAGCTCGCAATGCGTCTGGTCGAGATGGTCTTCATGCACGAAGATCCGTTCGTAACTCCGCGGATCTCCCCGCGCGCTTCCTGGATAGGCGTATGTGTACAACATGGCAGTTCCTCGCTCTATGGATGAGGCCCTACGACGAACGATGGTAACGCCGTCGGGCTCGATTCCCACTGTTTCATTCATACTGTTCGACATCGATTCGTGGTGCCGGTTTACGCATCCGCCCTCAGGCCGCGCCCGGGTGTCACGGCGAATGCAACGACGCACGAGCATCGGTGCTCCGACGATTCGCTATGAAGGATGCAAACACCGTTCCCGGGTGCAATCGAAACGTGATGGCGACGCGCTCCGTTGCAGGATGCAACCCGATGCAATACAGCGGCGGCCCGCGTCGCTCGAGCCGAACTTGGCTCGAGCGACGCGGGCCGCCGCTGCATCGAATCAATGCCGGGCCCGCCAGGCGCCTCAGTTGACCAGTCGCCAGGCAGCCGCGATGAAGACGTAGAGCCGGGCCTGTCCCGGCGTGATCGCCGGCCCGACCGTCGGATCGGCATCGTCGTTGATGACGATCAGAATCTGTCCCGGAACGCCGGCCGGCATCACCAGAATGTTCGGACTGCCAACCACGCCGTCGTTGGTGATGCGGACCACCGACGCATTGGGGGGAATCAGCACCGTGGTGCCGGCACCCACCGTCGCCGGCGTGAAGATCCCCGCGCCACCCACCGTCGTCGTTCCCGATACCGTGAGCGGCGATGTCGGTGAGGTCGTCCCGATGCCGACGAACCCGTCGTCGCGCACGTACAGCAGCGACGTTCCCGAGCCATCGGCCACGTTCAACGATGCCGTGCCGGTGGACGTTCCCGTGCCCTTCACCTCCAGTCGCGCTCCCGACGTGTTGGTGCCGATCGATGCGTTCCCCGTCGTGCCGATGCTCGCCACCTTCAGCAGCGCCGCGCCGCTCACGTCGGCGCCGGTGATCGTGCCGTCGGCGATCTTCTGCGAGGTGACCGCATCGATGGCGATCGTGGGATTCGGATAGCTGCCGTCGAGATCGCCACCCGCCTGTCCCGTCGGTTCAAAGGAGATGTCGGGATCGAACTTTGCGCGCGTGACCGCTCCGTCGGCAATCGCATCGGTGCCGACCGCACCCGCGGCGATCGCCGCGCTGTCGACCGCACCGGCGGCGAGCTTCGCCGAAGTCACCGCGCCGTCGGCCAGCTTGTCGGCGTTCACCGCTCCGTCCTCGATCTTGCCCGCCGTGACCGCACCGTCGGCGAGCTTCGCGCTCGTTACGGCGCCATCGGCGACGTCCAGTGTGACCAGCGGGCCCGTCGGATCGGTGATCTTCATGGTGCCCTGGGCACTCTTGATTCCCCCGATCCCGCTGCCGTCGCCGCCGCTGACGGCCTCGATGGTGACCGTATCACCCGAGGTGCTCACCAGCGTCGAACCGGCGCCACGAAGGTTCACCGATCCCGAGATCCCGTTGACCGAGGTAACCACTCCGGTCACCGTTGGCGCGAGACCCTCGGCAACGTCGGCGACCGCGGCATGCAGCGCGTAGGGAACGGCCGTCAGTGCCGTCCGCGGCGTGAGCTCCGCGCCGCCATCGACTGAGACGCCGAGGAAGTAGGCGCGATCGAACCGCAGTGATTCCGGTAGAGGCGTCACCGATCCGATGATGGCGTTGAAGATGCCGTTGACCACCGTGACGGTATGATCCTCACTGTAGATCGGGGTGCCGCCGGTGGCGCTCGTGTAGAGCGCCAGCGTGAGCGTCACCGATCCGTCCGGATACAACTGTCCGCCGGCGTCCGTGAGCACCCCCTGGTAGCTGATCGTCCGCGGAACTCCCTGCGCGCGCAACGCCGTCGCCGCCAGCGCAAGCATGATGACAAGGGTGAGCAGGTGCGTACGGCATTGGTGCATGGATGGGCCTCGCTGGGAAAATTTGACAGGACGGACCTTCGGGGGCCAATTCAAACAACCCGATTCGGCACCGAAAGGTTAGAACGTGGAATTCAAACGCGACACGGCCCGACCGATCGAATGAGATCGGACGGGCCGTGCGTTCCGGCATCCGCAGGTGCGGATGAAACCGGCTCAGGAATGTACCGGCGGGGCGTTCGAATCAGGCGCTGTCGTGTCCCGTCGGCTCGCGTCGGTACGATTGCCGCGTCTGGAGAACCACAGCAGCACTCCGGCGCCGAGCACCAGCGCGCCGACCGATGGAGCGATCCACGGCAGCAGACCGATGTGGAACTCGTCGACCCATGCCGTCGTCGTCGTGTCGAAGAGCGGGTCGTACTGCGCCACCTGCACTCTGTCGGCAGTGAAGAGGTACGAGCCGTCCGCGATCCAGTAGATGCTCAACGCCAGCGCGGCGACCAGCAGGCCAAGGGCGATCCATCGTTTGTACATGCTGATTCCTCCCTGTTCCAGATGAATTCTCCGCTCTTCTTACAGTGCCGTCGAACCGAAGAGCTTCGCTTCGATGGAGATCGACTCGGCGACCTTGCTGCCGACCAGTCCCTTGGACCCCTGTACGTCGAAGTCGGCGAGCTTGACGTCGAACTTTGCGGTGACCATCACCAGATCACCGGGCGCGCGCTTGCGAGTGGCGGCCGATTCGTCGATGTAGGTGAGCGTGAACGGAATTGCCATCGCCTTGCTCACACCATGCATCGTGAAGGTGCCGACGGCGGTGCCCGAGAGCTTGTTGCCAGAGACCGTCGTGTTCTTCACCGACGTGATGCGGAAGGAGATCTGGTCGTGATTCGAAGCGTCGAGCCACTCGTCACTCTTGATGTGATGGTCGCGCATCGTGTTGCCGCTCTTCATCGAGCTCACCGACGCGGTGATCGTGCCGGTGATCGCCGACGGATTGGCGAGGTTGATCGTAAACGATCCACTGACGTCGCCCGCGGTGCCGCGGATGTCCTCCAGCGGCGCTTCACTGGTCCATTCGAACTGATTGTCGCCCACCTTGTCGCTGATCGTCACCGTCTTGGTGCCGGCTGCGCGGATCGCCAGACGCTGGGCGAACGTCGCGGTCGTCATGGCTCCCAGCAGGAGCATCACCGTCACCATCAGCCGCGCGTGCGGCACATGCTTCATCGTTGTCATAATTCTTGAGTCTCTGGGTGAATATCCAATGTATCGTCGCGCGATCGCGCGGAGCATCCAGTATTGGACACACCGGCGGCCAGCGGGTTGAGTGCGGGCGCCGATCGGCTCAGTTGTTCGGCGCGCCTGCCTCGACCCAGATTCGTATCTGACTCACCTGACAGTCAGGCAGCTTGTCTCCATTCTGCGGCATCGCCACGGCACCCGGCGCGTGCGCCACCGAGTTGTACAGCCGCCCGCTCAGCGCCACGGTCCGAACGTTTGCGTACGTCTGCAGGTTGATACCGCCATCAGGGTACGATCCGGCATGGCAGCCGAGACAGCTGGTCGCGAGGATCGGCTGAATGGTGCCGCTGTATGTCACGTTGCTCGTGTCGCAGCCGGTCGGCTCTCCGCATGGTCCGTTCGTCGCCCCCTCCTCTATCCACTGACGAATGATGGCGATCTGCATGGCAGACAACTGGTTGCGATCGCGCGGCGGCATCTGCTCCTCGGCTTCGCCTGCCCCGCTGATTACCTGATAGATCTTGCTTCGCGACGGCTGGCCGGCACGGATGTCGGAGCTGCGTGCGGTGATACCGGCGTAACTGCTGTAGTCGCGACCTTCCTCACGGCGAAGCGGATCGTGACAGCCGCTGACGGCGCAGTTGCCGAGGAAGATCGGCAGGACGTCGCGCTGGAAACAGATCCCGTCATTGCCCGATCCGCTCGTGTCGATCGGATGCCACACGGCGATGTAGGCGAAGGCCATCACCGTCGTGTCCTCCAGCGATGTCGCGCGGATCTGCACCTGCGATGTGTCCGAGGTGATCGTCGCCGGCGCCGTGTACCGCCCCGAAGCATCGATCGATCCCGGCCCCAGCAGGATGTCCCACCGCATCGACGTGTCGCTCAGACCCGTCGAGGTGACGGTGAACTGCTGCGAGGCTCCCACCTGCAGTGTGACCGAGTCGGGAACGACCGCAAGCGTAGGACGCGCCCGGTTCGTCGTCGTGTCACCCGTGTTCGTCGTGTCGGACGGACCCACGGGATTGCCGTTGTCCGTCGGATTCTTCAGCAACGTATAGTCGCACGCCGTCATCGACAGAGTGATCGTCAGCAGCACTACCGTCGCCGGGAGCCATCTCAATCGTAAAGACCTGGATACCATCGTGTCAGACCTCTGCAACGCGCTTAGTAGAAGAGATGGAGCTGCACGGTGTACTCGCCGGTGCGGTACTGGTCGTTCTCGAAGTACCGGTACTCCGGACGCAGCTCGATGTAGGGAAGAGGGAAGAATTCGAAGCCGACGAGGAAGGCGTTGGCATGCCAGACGTCGGCGGGGGTTTCGGTCATGCCGAATTCGTACCGCCAGTCGAGCGAAAGCCAGTTGGCCAGCTGCAGCGTCCCGATCACCGAAACGTTGTGTACGCGCTGGCCATCGGCGTTCTCCGAGTACATCCCCTCGCCGTAGATCGTCGCCTTGTCGGTCAGACCGAATCCGGCGAAGGCGTTGATCATCCTGAAGTCACCGTTGACGAGGACCGATGCGCCGAGCTGGCCGTTGATCCCCTCGTCAAGCAGCCGCGGCCACAGCTCGATCCGGCCGTTGTAGGAAATGCCGTTCGGGTCGATCGTCGGATCGGTCTCGGCAAGGTTGTGCGAACTGAAGACGCCACCGCTGACGGTCAGCCACTTGAGTCCCTCGTAGACCACCTCGCCGCCCAGCTCGGAGTAGTTGGGCGGAATGATCGTCGTCTTGTATCGCGCGATCTCGCGTCGCACGAATACCGTGTGGTCGTCGGGACGGACGCCGATCGCCGGCGAGATGTAGCCGGCGCGGAAGATCGGTGCTGTCGGCGATGTCTGTACCTGCACCGCGCCGACGACCGGGAACTGCCCCGGCAGCTCGCGATTCGACATCACCACGCTCAGATTGTAGCCGCCGTAGATGTCCAGCCAGTCGGTCGGCTCGTAGGCGAGGTACGGCTGGAACTGCATCGGGATGAATATCCGCTCGTCGTACGGCGGAACGCCCGTGCGCGCCATCTGCAGCCGCCCGTCGAAGCCGACGGTGATCTTGTGGTCAAAGAACGAATTCGTCTCGCCCGAGTAGAGTCCGCCAAGTCCGATCGATTCCGGGTCGATCGCCCCAACAAGATTCATCGTGCTCCACCCGAGCTCGGTGCGAAGTCCGCCGCCGTGCGGATCGTAGTGGCAGGCGGAACATCGCGTGCCAGTCAGCAGTGAGAAGCGCGGAAGCGCCGGTGCGGACGCGCTCGCGATGATGAGAAGTGTGCCGGTCAGTAGCGCGTGCGTCGTTCGCGGATATCGCATAATCATGGGCGGACGTCGAAGCCGCCAGGGGGTGTTCGAATGGTTGCTCGTTGTTGTCGGAGGCATGGACCCGAGACTATCGAACTGCGTGCCGGTACGGGGGGAACCGGTCCCCGTCCACCGGAGTGGACGGGGTCGGGGAGGTTTCAATCGGTCGTCACGATGGCGTCACCAGGACGCGATTGGTCGTCGCGTCATACGTCGCCGTGTACCGCTGCAGCGGCTGACGGGCTGGTCCCTGAATGACCGATCCATCGAGATCGAACTTCGAATTGTGGCACGGACAGAGTATCGGTCCGCCGACCGGTGCGGTATCACGCACCGAACAGCTTTGATGCGGGCATCGCATCGAAAGTGCCATGTACTGCGTCTGACCGACACGGGTCAGCATGATCGGAAAGCCGTCGCTTCCCATCGCCGAGGTGGCGGCAACCGCGCCGACCGTCGGAAGCAGCGATGCGTCGAACGCCACCTGATTGCCGTTCCCCGTCGTTGTTCCCGACGGACCCGTCGGCGTCGGATACGACGGATTGCATGCCTCCGCTACCGGTACCAGCACCGCCGCGATCGCGACGCCGCCGATCATCTTCGCCACCTTCTCCAGAAATTCGCGGCGATCGCCGCACGTGGGGTTGTGTTCCATACGTGTCCTGTGTTTGACCGTTCGTGTTCCAGACTGATCCGCCATCGTGCCATCGAGTAACACGATCGGCGAATATTTGTTTCGACAATCAACGCGCCGAAGTATTGCCGACACCGTGGCGCCGAACCGCTGCTCTAACCGTGGAGCGGAGAATCAGGAGTCAAGAATCTGAAGCGGACAATCCACGGGTGTGGAATCGGGAGTGAACAATCAGATGGAAGGAATCAGGGATGATGAATCAAACGGGAGAATCAGAAGTGAAGCGTCCGGCGTGGAGAACAGCAGTCGTGAAGAATCAGGAGCAGCAACGCTGAACCGAGAGGTGGTGAATTCCGGGCCGACATGCACGCCTCAGCACGGGAACGAGTCGCCTACTGTCCACACGCAGGAACCGCGCCGGCATGGGCACGCGCCGGGATCATTCCGCGTACTCGAGCTGCGGGCGCGCGCCCGCCATGGGCCCCGAACGCGCCGTGGACCGGCCCGCAACGCCCCGGAGAACGCCGCAGCTTCGCAGGCGTGACGACCGGTCGTGCGATATTCGGGCCGCATCGATCGACGCTCCAGAACCCATGACCGACATCCTCCTCCTCCACGGCGCCATCGGCGCCGCCACGCAGATGCACCCGCTGGCTGCCGCCTTCGGCGGCCGGTTCCGCGCCCACGTCCTCGACTTCGAGGGCCACGGAGCCGCACCGCCGCGCGACCGTCCCTTCCGCATCGATCATTTCGTGGAAAACGTCCTGGCGTACCTCGATGCCGCGGCGATCCACAGCGTCCCCGTCTTTGGATACAGCATGGGTGGGTATGTGGCGCTCCGTCTTGCGATCGCGGCGCCGGAACGAGTCGAGCGCATCGTCACGCTCGCCACCAAGTTCGACTGGACGCCCGCATCGGCGGAAAGCGAAACTCGGATGCTGGATCCGAACGCGATCGAGGCGAAGGTCCCGGCCTTCGCCTCGATGCTTCGCCAGCGCCACAGCGCAGCCGGATGGAACGACGTGCTCGCGCGGACGTCGGAGATGATGATTGAGCTCGGTTCGCATCCCGTTCTGAACACGGCTGCGCTTGCAGGCATCGAACTCCCGGTGCGGATCGCGGTCGGCGATCGCGACAGGATGGTCTCCATCGAAGAAAGCCTCGCTGCCTTTCGCGCGATTCCGGGCTCTGAACTGCAGGTGCTGCCGGGCATACCGCATCCGCTCGAACAGATCGACCCGACCCGCCTCGCGGCGGCCGTGGCCGAATTCCTCGAGCCATGAGAGCGCACCGCACCGCCGGCCTCCCTACCTCACCTCCAACGTTCTGGTAGCGACGTAGCTCCCGCTGTGCAGGCGGACGTAGTAGATGCCGGCCCGCAGGCCGGAAACGTCGAGGAGCGTTTCATTGTCACCCCGCCGCCCCAGCTCCTCATGGTGCAGCACGCGTCGGCCCAGCGGAGTGTAGATGTCGAGAGACACCGGTCCATCATCCTTCAGTCGGTACGGCACGACGGCGTTTCCGCGCGCGGGATTCGGTCGGCTGGGTCCCAGCCACGACGATCGTACGATCGTCTCCCGCTTCGCGACGGGAATCGCCACCGTCGTTTCGTGTGAACTCGGGGAGGGAACGCCGTCGACGTCCACATCCTGCAGCCGGTACCGGTAGGTGTGCCCGGGCGTCAGTGCGTCGGGATCGATCCAGCGATAGGTCGCGCCGGTTGAACGCGTTCCCTGGCCCCGCAGCGACGGATCGGAGATATAGGAAGCAATCGGAACGAAGGCGGACGTATCACCGTCGGCGCGGCTGAGGATGAATCCGCCGCTGCGCAGCTCCGAGGCCGTCGCCCACGTCAATTCGACCGCGCCCTCCAGATAGCGTCCGTCGAACGCGCTCAGTTCGACCGGCAGATGCACATCGTTGAGGTCCGACGTCCCGAGCGTGTAGTAGCCGTCGTCGAGTGACGTCTCGGCGAGCGTGAAAAAGACCGAATCGCCCGACACCGTGGGCGATGCGCTCAGCGCGACGTCGTCGTCGGACGTCGACGAGCGGTAGAGCAGCTGACAGTTGCAGTTCGATCGCGGGACGCGATCGAGTCCGCTCTCGCTGAAGTCGAATCCTATGCGCACGTAGCCGCTGGAATCGCCGACGGCGCGCTTCTCCAGCCGCCACTCTCGCCGCCATCGCGCCAGGACACCGGTTGGATTGTCCACCAGCCGGATCACGTCGTTGTCGCTGCCGTCGTGCGCGGCGGTGAGCGCATCGCCGTTCTGCGCGACGAATCCGCTGTCGACGAGCATCAGCCCGTCCCCGCGCGAGACGAGGTGGGACGAATCACCGATGCGTGCGATCCCGATGAGCGAATGCGTGGTGAGTGAATCGGTGTAGAGGTCGTTCCCGATCGGCAGATCGTAGCGTGTCGAGAGATAGTTCTCCACCAGTGCGATCTCCGCCGGATCCAGCACGCGGTTGTAGACGATCACCTCTGCCACATCCCCGCCGAGCAGCTGCGACGTGCTGCGGCTTGCACCGACACGGAAGCCATCGGCCGTGCGGGTGCCGGCGTCGCCCGTGACGACGGTGTCACTGTTGAGCGCCAGCGATGAACTCGTTCCGTCGAAGATTCCCCGAAGGATGGCGGCATCCGACTGCGTGACGTCGAGCGTCACGTTCGATCCGGCGTTGATGCGTGCCTGGGTGCCGCTCCAGTATCCCAGCGTGATTTCATTGGAGCCGCCCCCCCGACTGTCGAGGATCGTCTCGGCCGTCGTTCCCCCGTCGTTGCGTCGGGCGACGGCGAAGACCGTGAACGGCTGCGCCAGGGACGAGTCCTCCGCGTCTGTGCGGACGTAGTCGTTGCTGCCGTCGAAACGGAGCACCGGCTTCCCGTGGATTCCGTTCGTGTCGGTGTGCAGAACCGGGCGTCTGTCTGTCGAACCGGTGATCGCCGTGGCATCGCGGCCGTTGCCGGAGCGGTCGCGCCACGTTTCGACGGTGTCGCCGTCGCTCGTTGCGGTGTCTCCCGACGACGTTTCGGTACCGGAGTCGGCGCGCAGCCACAGGAGCAGCTCGCCGTCGTCGTCGGAGCCGATCCCCCCGGGACCCGTTGACTGAGCCCGAAGTGCTGACGGGATTGCCAGGACGACCATGGCGGTGAACAGCAGAACGAATTGTCGCATCGTGGTTCCTCCAGTTGATGGTGGTGACGCGGTGCGACCGCGAGGCTCCGAACCGGCTTCGCTGCGTGCTGTCGCCGCCGCTCGGGCCACCCCCTCAGGAGTCGGCCGTCGACGAGCGGAATGGCGACGGGACGAATTGCCGGCGCTGCGTGTCAGACGTTCGGAACGAATGCGGACTGGTGGCTGTCAGGGCGAAAAACTACTGCCCCCGGATCGCAAAGTCAAAGCGATGGCGTGACGACGGGATAAAAAAATCCCTCGCTCAAAATAGGTGAGGTCCAGTTACCCATTTTGGAACGAGGGATAGTATTGCCCGTTCAGACATGAGTGAGGTCCAGGAACTCATGCCATAAGTGAGGGCAAAGCACCGTTGCTCTTGTGCGGTAGAACAGCGAGGTCCAGGAACTGTCGTACCAAGCAACGGCCGGTGTGGTGTCTTCTCGACGACGGGGTCGTCAGAATCTTCAACGGAGCCGTTGGAATCGCCTCGGTGCACACGATAGCGCGCACGCGACACGACATGACGGATGAAATTTCTAGAAGGAACGTTGGGATTCTTGCGGGGCCTCTTGCGGAGTCTGCCCAGTCTCCGCGTCGCCTGGTGAGGTCGGTCCTGCCCGTAACAGGCCCCGAACATATCACATTCGCTCCCGATGTCCAAAGAAAAATTCGACCGATGTGCTACGTTGATTGAATTCTCCGATGACCGCCCTCGATCGCACCGAATTCATGGCCATTGATACATCGTCCATCCGTTCCGTTCTCCCCTTCCGGGTGCTGCTGCTGGTGCTGCCGGTGATCGCACTGGTGCTGAAGCCGGCATGCGGACAGGAGATCGTCACCGCCTCGAGCGGACGCGACTTCTACGTCGCCCTGCCGTGGCTCGACCGGCCGGGACCGCAGGGTCTGCGCATCGACGTCACCGCCATCGACGGCGCCGAGGTGACGCTCGCCTTCACTGAAACAGGTGCTGACACGTCGGCGTCGATCACACCTGGCGGCCGCTGGGAGGTGCTGGTGCCCTACGATCAGATCGCCCTGCCGCTGCAGGAGACGATCTCCGACCGCACGATCCACATCACAAGCGACGCACCTGTCACCGTCAACGCCACCTTCGACGCCCCCTACCTTGCCGATGCCTACACCGCCTTCCCCACGCCGTCGCTCGGATTCGACTACGTCGCCATGTGCCATCCGTCCGGTGACAGCGCCACCTTCCAGGGCTATGTGGTCGTGATCGCCACCGAGGACGGCACGAGCGTCGATCTCACGCCGACCGCCAATACGATCGGGGGCAACATCGCCGGGTTCACCTACGGCGTCACCCTCGATCAGGGCCAGGCTTACGTCGTGCTTCCAGCCAGCGCGCGGGGAACCGATCTGACCGGCACCCGCATTACGGCCAACCATCCCGTTGCGGTGATCTCCGGCCATCGATCGACGCAGATCGGGATCGGCGGTGCCAACAATTCGCTCATCGAGGAGATGGTCCCCACCGTCGACTGGGGCTCGCGATTCTACTCGACCGATCTCACCGGACAGGATTCGGCATGGTATCGGGTCTGGGCCGCCGGTGACGCCACCGAGGTGCGCGCCAACGGCCGCCGTGTCGCGCTGCTCCCGGCCGGGGGCTCGACCATGTTCAATTCCATCGGACCGACGATCATCGATGCCACCGCACCGGTGATGCTCGCGCAATACACCACCCACTTCCCGGCCGATTCCGGAGAGCCGTCCGGCGATCCGTCGATGATGCTCGTCAATCCGCTCGAGTCGTATACGGAACAATTCGTCTGGAGCACCCCTACGCTGGCTCCCCGCGTCTACCCCGGTGATACAGCGGGTCGCACCCTCGTTCGCTTCGACCACTACGCGATGCTCACCGCGCCGGTATCGGCTGCCGGCGCCGTCCGGCTCGACGGCCAGGCGGTCACCTTCGATCTCACCTACGGCGACGGAGCTTTCGTCTCGACCATCGTCCGCCTCGCTCCCGGCGTTCACAGGCTCACCGCCGCTTCGCCCGTCAACGCACAACTCTTCGGCTACAGCGACTACGACGCCTACTCCATGCCCGCCGGCGTCCGGCTGCGCGATCCCTTCCGCGCCGAAGCACTGATCGCGCGGACCTGCCACGATGCGCTTGATACCACCATCACGCTGCTCAACGTGGGTAGCGAACAGATCGACGTCGTATCGGGTACGTTCTCTGCCGGGATCACCGGCAGCCTCAGCGCGCCAGGAGGATTCCCGTACGCCATCGCCCCGAATTCCTCCCGGCCTCTGCGCGTGCACCTCGCCCTGCCCGCCTACGGACGCCTCGTCGGAACGCTCACCATCCGGACGTCGACCAGCGGTGCGCGGCCCCTGGTCGTGCCGATCGACGTCCGTCGCGACAGTCTCGCTGTCGATGCCCTCGCTGCCGCCGTCACCGTTGACACGCTCGCCTCGGGCACCTCCGCCGGTGACACCGTCATCGTCGTGGTGAATACGGGCACCGGCCCGACGACGATCTCGGCGGCGAGCGTCTCCGGTCCGTTCGCACCCGTCGACCCCGCGCGCAGCTGGCGACTGATGCCGGGAGATACCGCGCGCATCCCCGTACGCTTCGCACCCGACGGACCCGGAACGTTCTCCGGCGCCGTCGTCGTTCGACACGCCGAGTGCGGTGCACCCGTCACGGTCGCGCTGTCGGGAACGCGTCTGCGGGCGGCTGCTGTCACCGTCGCGGCTGATGCGCCTCCGAGGGTCCTCTGCACCGATCCCGGTACGAGCGACTTCCCGATCGTGGTGAGAAATCCTGGCGAAGAGCCGCTCGTGGTCGACAGCGTGGAGAACCGCAGTCCGGTGCGGTCAGATTACACACTCGTCTCACCACCGGTCGGGGTTGCAGTCGGCGGGGGCGATTCGCTCCTCATCGCCGTTCGATTCACCCCCCAGGGCACCGGCGTGCGACAGGGCGTCTTCCGCGTCTGGAATGCGGCTTCTCCCACCGGCTACGAACTGGTGACGGTGCAGGGACGGAAGGACTCCGTGGCGCTGTCGGTCGATCCACCGCTGGTCGACTTCGGGACGACCACCGGCTGCGACACGCTCGTGCCGATGCCCGTCAGGCTCCGTGGCGGCGGCAGCGTGCCCGTCGTGGTCGATTCGATCGACTTCGCCCGCAACGACTTCGAGCTCGTCGATGCCTTCCGCGGGCCTGTCGCACCCGACTCCGTCGTACCGCTGTCGGTGCGATTCCGCGCGTCGCGGACAGGACGCATCGCCGATACCATGCGCGTGTATTCCTCGCCCTGCGGACTGGTGCGCACCGTCGTTCTGCAGGTGACCGCCGGCGGTGCGGCCCTTGCGACGAGCGTCGACACGCTCGACTTCGGTGCGGTTCCCTCCTGCCTCGACGCTCCGACGCTCGCGTTCGAAGCGATCAACGGCGGGGCGACGACACTGCTACTCGAGGCGCCGAGGATCGAAGGTGGGGGATTCGCTCTGGCGGACGCACGGCCCGATACGCTCGTCTCCGGCATCCGCCGGACGATCGCCGTCACGTTCGTCGGCGATGAGAACCGCGAGTACGAAGCGGTGGTGGTCCTGCATGCCGAACCCTGCGGCATCGAGCGACGCGTGGTGCTGCTGGCGACCCGGGTGCCGGTCGCGGTCGCTCCGATCGCGGACGTACAGATACCCGCGGCCGAGGTCGGTGATGTCGTTCGCGACTCCACGGCGGTGCGCAACGTCGGCGCGATCGCCATCGACGTGTCGGCCGTCGACTTCGATCCACCCGTGCCAGGACTTCGTCTGCTCGCTCCGGAACTGCCCGTGACGATTCCGCCGGGCGACTCTGTGGCGTTCGTGTTCGAATTCGCACCTGCATCGAGTGGCAGCTTCGCGACGGCCGCGACCGTCCACGTCGATCGACCGTGCCAGGCGGAGCACCGCTTCTCGCTCACCGCCGGCGGCGAGCTTCCGTTTGCGCCGACGGTGCTGCTGCCCGACACGTCGGCGGCCGTCGACGCCCACGTATCGCTTCCGCTTACCGTCGAGGCGAACCGCGCGCTCGAGGGTCGGGCGGAACTGCGCGCTGTGGTGTCGTGGACGCGGACGACCCTCGTTCCCCTCGATGCGCGAGCAGCGATCGATGGCGCGATAGCGACGCTCGAGCGCGACGGGATCGACGGCGAGACGCGCAGCGTGGCGGTCGTCTACAACGGACCGATTCCGGCCGATGGAACAATTCTCTGGCTCGACGTGTTCGTACCTCTTGGCGACACGGACGCAACGGGGCTTCGGTTCGATTCGCTCGAGGTGGTGCCGGTCTCCGACCGGTTGGGAGCGGTGATGGCGATCGACGGTTCGTTCCACACCGACGGTGTCTGCCGAAGCGGCGACGGTGCACGGCTGATCCGGCTGGACAACCGCTTGCGGGTTGAGCGGCTGGCGCCGAATCCGTGCGCCACAACCACGCAGCTGCGCCTCCACGTTCCCGCCGACGGTCCGGTCGACATCCGCCTGTTCGACGCCGCCGGCAATCCGATCGGACGGCCTCGCACCATCGAGGCGACCGACCGGACACCGACGGTCCAGCTCGATCTCGACGGCGTTCCGTCGGGCGTCTTCATCGTGGAGGTGCGGACGCGGGACGACGTGACACGACGACGATTCGTGGTGATTCGGTGACACTTTATCCGTTGGGTGGTCCCTATGGAGTGCGCCCCACCTGTCAGCGGCCGTCGAACGACGGTCCGCGGTTCCGCGCCCACCCTCCCGCCTACATTCAAGCAGCCGTTGAAATGAACCGTTTGCGACTCACCCTGCTCGTCCCGGTCCTGCTCCTCATTCTTTCGGTCGATGCTCTCGCCCAGATACCCACGGGGACGGAATTTCTGGTGACGATGCCGCCACTGGTATCGTACAGTCAGCGCAACGACACGAATCTGAACTTCCGGATCGAGATCATGTGTTCCCGCGATACGAAGGTCTCCGTCCGGTGGGCCACTCCCGGCGGCGGCTACATCGTCCGCGACGCACAGGTCAACGCGGGCGACAAACTGCCGGTCATCCGCCCGATGTTCAACTTCGCTGACATCCTGCAGCAGTACCCGAATGATTCGCGCGACACTGCTGTCAGGCGCAACGGCAGGGCGTGGCTGGTGACCTCCGACCAGCCGGTGGCCGTCCAGGCAACCTTCGAGGCGCCGTACAAATCCGAGTCATGGATGGTGCCTCCCACCTCGTCCTACGACACCGCCTATACGGTCGCCACGTACAACGCCTTTGGCATCGGCTGCAACCGCAGCGGGTTCCTCGTGACGGCGAAGGAGGACAACACCGTCCTGACGATCACACCGCACACGAACTACTTCGGCGGACTCTATCCCTCGGCCGGAAATACGTTCCTGGTCGGGCTCAACGCCCACGAGGTCTACTGGGTGATGTCCAGTGACAGGGGAACCGGCGACACGAGCGATCTGAGCGGATCGCGCGTGATCTCCACCAAGCCGATCGGCGTGCTCGCCTTCGGCACCTCCGACGTTCCCTCGAGCGACTGGCAGGACACCACACCGCCGCCCGATCTGTACTACGGAGCAAAGCCGATCGTCGAACCGATTCTTCCCGACCGCATGGCCGGGACCACGTTCTACACCCGTCCGTTCGTCCGGCAGCCGTCGACGCTGGTTCGTGTGATAGGGCTGAATCCGAACACCACGGTGATGATCAACGGCTCGCCGAAGGGGACGACAGGTCCGTCGCATGGGTACGACGTCGCGCTGGGATTCCCGACGAAGATCGAGACCTCGGGTCCGGCGATTGTGATGCAATACGCATTCAGCGGTCAACCATCGAAAATCGATACGACGATCATTCGGGAGAACCAGCCGCCACTGGTCGATTCGGTGATGTATGGTGATCCGATGATGGCCTGGGTTCCGCCGGTCTCTGCCTACACGCCGGCGGTTCAGTGGATAGGACAGCAGATGAAGGAGCGTGCGCCGAAGGATGGCTCCGCACCCTTCGTGTTCTACTGGCACCACTACGTGATGATCACCGCACCCGCCTCGGCGGCGGGTGACGTTCGGCTCGACGGCAATCCCGTGACGTTCACCGACACCTATTCCGACGGGCAGTACGTCTCGGCGGTCCTCAGCGTAACGCCGTCGAAGCACATCGTGGAATCCGACGAACCGCTCAGCGCGCTGGCGTGGGGATTCACGTGGAATGATTCGTACGGCCTCGCGACCAGCGAGGCGCTGCGATCGGTGGCGAAGCTGAGACTCGACTCCATCGGGCTGATCTCCTGCGAGGAGCGCTACGACACGACCATCACCCTGGTCAACCTCGGTACGGCGGACTTCCGGATCGACTCGATCCGCGCGCCGGGTCTTCAGATGCAGACCCTGCTGCCTCCGTCGTTCCCCTGGACGGTGCCGGCGAAGGATTCCACACAGCTCACGCTGGCGCTCCGCATGCCGCAGCCGGGGACGTACACGGGATCGCTTCAGATCTATACCGACGCGCACAATAGTCATCTGATCACCATCCCGATGACCGTCGTTCGCGACAGCGCCCGACTGGCCTTCCCGTCCTCGGTCGACTTCGCACGACTCGGTTCCTCCGAGACGAGCCGCGATACCTCGGTGGTCGTCACCAACGACGGCGAGCGTCCGCTGATCCTCGACGAGGCGTTCTTCGACAAACCCGGCTTCTCCCTCGTCGCGCCGACGTTGCCCGATACCGTCGGACCGGGCGCGAGCGACACGCTGCAGATTCGATTCGCGCCGACCGCCGATGGCGAGTATGACGCCACCATGCGACTGGTCGGAACGCCATGCCTGACCGCGGTGCAGATTGCGCTTACCGGCGGCAAGGGCTCCGGCGCCAGTCTGCAGGTGCAGCCGTCGATCGTTTCGTGGCCCGCATTCTCCTGCGCCAACCCCGCTCCCGATCAGTCCGACACGACGGTCGTCTTCCGCAACAACGGCGACGAACCGGCGACGATCACGACGGCGACGATCGGTGGGCAGAATGCGTCGGAATTCTCCCTGGTCGATCCGAGTCCCTTCACTCCGCAGACCGTTCTGCCCGGCGACAGCGCCGTCTTCACCGTCCGCTACACGCCCAACGGCTATGGTGCGCGGCGTGGAGAACTGGACCTGACGACGACGGCGCCGAACATGGCCACGCGCACGATCAGTCTGCTGGCGCGGCGTGATCTTGCGGCGATCGAACCGTCGACCCGCTCGATCGATTTCGGCGATGTGCTCGCCTGTGCGGACCTCACCGACACCGTGCTGGTGCTCGCCAACTCGGGAACGGTCTTCGACACGTTGAACGTGGGGCTGAGTGCCGACTCGCCATTCGAGATCACCGCACCAACACAGATCATTCTCTTCCCCGGCGGAACCACGGAGATCCCCGTTCGCTTCCGACCGATCGACGATGGCACGTACGTCGCGACGATCACGATCACCGGCAGCCCATGCGGTCTCGACGAGACGGTCGAACTGCACGCGCGGCGGATCTCGCCGTCGCTGACGACCGATTCGATGGCGCTCGACCTCGGGACCGTCTTCTCCTGCGAATCATCGCGCACACGCACGATCACGCTCCGCAACGACGGGCCGGTCGCCGACACGCTCTATTCGGCGAGCACCGCCGGCAGCCCGGCGTTCTCGATTACACCGCCGACCGATACCGTCGTGCTTGCGCCGGGCGCTACGACGAGCGTCACGGTGACACTCACACCGGGCGCGCCCGGCGCGGTCACCGGTGCTGCGGTCTTCGACTGGGGACCGTGTGGCGGCACGATGTCGATCGACCTCTCGGCGACGCTCGCCGAAGCGGCGACGACGCTCGCGGCCACCGACGTCGACTTCGGTCAGGTGAATACGGGATCGACCGCGACCGGGTCGATCGACGTGCGCAATGACGGCGTGGCATCGCGGACGATCGACAGGATCGACCTGCCGCCGGGCGTGACGCTCCTTCAGCCGGCGTCGCTGCCGGTCGAGCTTGCGCCGGGAGCGACGCTGACGCTCGTGCTCGAATTCTCCCCCACCTCGAAGGGGACGCTGGCGGCAACCGCAACGGTGCACACGGCCGATCCGTGCGGTGAGTCGCTCAGTTTCGATCTCAAGGGCGAGGCGACTGGGGAGGAAGTCATTCCCGTCGACCTCGAACTCGCCGTGCCTGCGCTGACGGGCGATGTGGACACCGAGGTGGAAATACCCATCAGCATCGTTTCATCGAAGAATCTTGCCGAAGCCAACGCCGACAGCATCCTGCTGTCGCTTCGGTATCGTTCGTCGATGCTCCTGCCGCGCGGCGTGACGACGGCGATCGCGGGTATGAGCGCGTCGATCGTCGACGACAGAATCGACGCGGGCGAGCGAACGGTGACGATTGCGGTGAGTGGCGGAGTGCTGCCGGCCTCGGGCGAGGTGGCACGGCTGACGGCGTTCGTGCTGCTGGGCGACACGACGGCGACGACGCTGACGCCGGAGCTGGTGGGAATTCACTTCGCCGAACCGAGGGCGACGATGCCGTCGACGCCGACGATCGACGAAGGGGAATTCACAGCCACCGGACAGTGCGTCACCGGTGGAGACACGCGGCTGGTGCGCATTGGCGGTGCGCTGAAGCTGCGCGGGGCGCGGCCGAATCCATTCCATGATGCCGCCGAAATCGAGTACGACGTCCTCGAGGCGGGTCCGGTCGATCTGGTGGTGCTCGACGCGACCGGGCACACCGTGCGCACGCTGGTGCATGACGATCTGCCGGTCGGACGCTATACCGCGCAGCTGCGATCCGAAGCGCTGCCGTCAGGACTCTACTCCTGCGAACTTCGGCGGGGTGCCGAGCGTGAGCACGTCGTGGTCATACTGGTGAAATAGCAATCTCTTCCTGAACCGATACGAATCATGAGCATCGCACAGTACATCCGTCGCGTGCCGGCGGTCCGATCGATCGTTGCCGGGACGATTCTCACGCTTTGTCTGGCAGTGATCGGGGCGCACGCGCAGCAGGGCGGAACGGCGACCGGCTGGCAGTTCGGCGCCCACGTGGCGGGCGATCTGGCGCTCCCGTCGGCCGACTTCAAGCAGTTCCCCGGTGTGGTCAGCTGTCTGGACAGTTCGAGCTTCACCAGCGGCTCCGGCGGGGGGTTCTTCGCCGGACTCGAATTCGGCTACCGACCGCCGATGCTGAACGACCCGATGACGCACATCGGCTACGGTGCGCGGGTCGGCTACGCGTCGATGAAGACTACGTTCACCACCACCGAGCGCATCGGCAGCGGCGTCGATGCGGTCGGCAACGTATCGGACATCATCGACGCGTACGATGTCGCGGCAACGGTAGGAACGATTCGGGTGGAACCGACGGTGCGGTACATCATCTCTTCGGATCTGCCATTGAGCTTCGACGTGGCGGTGCCGCTCGGGATCACGATGAGTGTCGGGTACTCTCAGGTGGAGCGTATCGATTCGCCGTCTGGCGCTACCTACGTCGACGGCACCACCGAACGGGATGTGAGCCAAGGCGATGTGACCGGCAGCGATCGCAGCGGACTGGTAGCAGGCCTGGCGATTGGCGCGGCCTACGAGATCGGCCTGGCGGAGACGTTCATGCTTCGCCCGGAGGTGAGCTGGCAGTTCGGTTTGAATTCACCCGTGTCCGGCGTGACATGGAGTCCGAACGGACTGCGTTTCGGCATCTCGGCGCTCTTCCTTCCCTCGCCCGTCTACTCGACGCCGCTGGCGCCGGGGGAGAGTCGGTAGCGGCGTATCAACCGTACGAATACGACGGTGGATGGCCGATACGAATAACGGGGAGTCCGCACCTCTCGGCGGACTCCCCGCTTTCGCTTTTCGTCGAATTCATTGGCGACGGAATTACCCCACCATCACCGGCGAACGCTCGATGAGCGCTCCCTTCGAATGCTGGATCTTTTCCTGTATTGCCATCAGTCCCTTGATCAGATTCTCCGGACGCGGCGGACAGCCGGCCACGAAGACGTCGACCGGAATGAACTGGTCGATTCCCTGCACGACCGAATAGGAGCGGAACATTCCGCCCGAACTCGCGCAGGCGCCCATCGACAGAACCCACTTCGGGTCCGGCATCTGGTCATATATCTTGCGGACCACCCACGACATCTTGTAGGTGACCGTGCCCGCGACGATCAGCAGGTCCGACTGGCGCGGCGAGAAGCTGAAACGCTCGGAGCCGAAGCGCGCGACGTCGAAGCGCGGTCCGGCGAACGCCATCATCTCGATCGCACAGCAGGAAATGCCGAGCGGCATCGGCCAGACGGAATTCTTGCGCGCCCAGTTGATGGCCGCCTCCACCGTCGTGGTCAGAAACCCATCGCGTTCCAGTTGATCATTCAGTCCCATTTCAAAGCTCCCTTCTTGACGATATACACGTAGCCGACGAACAGCGTCACCATGAACAGCAGCATTGCCATGAGCGCGAAGCTGCCCTGGCCGCCGGCGAAGAACCCCTTGTAGCCGACGGCCCAGGGGAACATGAAGACCACCTCGATGTCGAAGAGAATGAACAGCATCGCCACCAGGTAGTATTTGACCGAAAACCGCTCGTGTGCCGACTTGATCGGCGGCATGCCCGACTCGTAGGTCGTGACCTTCTCGCGCGTCGGGCGTCGCGGTCCGAGCAGTTCATGCGCCTTGGCAGAAACCACGCCGAACCCGATGCCGGCCAGGATCATTGCGACCAGTGGAATGTATTCGATCATCGTCGTCGCTGGTTGAGGAAACAGACGGTCAAACTACGAAAAGACTGTCGCAACGCGGTTCACGCGCCTTCCGCGTAACACTCCCTCACTGCCGGTGCCGATGCTTCGGAGCGCCGTCTACCACCGCACCTGAAATCCAAGTCCTCGTCGGAAGTCGAATCCCACCGATGCGCCCTGGTCTTCATCGCCGACGTCGAAGTCGAAGAGGTGCGCGCCGACGTAGGCGTCGATCATGCTGACGATCTGGGTGGCGATGAACAGCGCCGCATAGTAGTCGCGCTGGTCACGATTGTATTCGCGCAGCCGCTTGAGCTGCAGGTATTCCGAGCTCGACTTGTCGGCCACGGCGTCGGCCTGGGCCGCGTAGTCGGAGAACTGGCGGTTGTACTGGTAGACCTGCCACCCGACTCCGGCGGCGACGCCGAGGAAGATCGCTGCCTTGAAATACTCCGCGGTGTAGATCTGCCCTCCGCCCGGGACACCAGACAGCAGCACCGCCACCAGCGGGCTGCGCGACATCGGAAGCTCCGCCGGAATCTTCGCCGGCGCCGACGTGTCGCTCGCCGAGCGCGTCGTGTCCGGCTGCGCCGCGGCGACCGTCGCAGCGAGCAGCGCCGTCGCAATCGCGGCCGCGGCCACGCGCGGCGCCTGGTGATATGTCCTCAGGATGTACATCCGAACAGCGGTGACTTCCGGCGACCTCACGACACCCTGGCGGCAATCGCTTCGATCTCAACGAGCGCGTCCTTCGGCAGGCGCGCCACCTCGACGGCCGAGCGTGCGGGCGCCGAGGTGCCGAAGAACCCCGCGTACACGTCGTTGACCGCCGCGAAGTCGTTCATGTCCTTCAGGAACACCGTCGTCTTGACCACCCGGTCGAGTCCGCTGCCCGCCGCGTCGAGCACGGCGGCGAGGTTCTCGATCGCGAGGCGTGCCTGTCGCGCGACACCTCCTTCGACTATCGTGCCGTCGGCGTTCATGCCGAGCTGGCCGGCGGTGAAGACGAAATCGCCGCAGCGCACCGCCTGGGAGTACGGTCCGATCGGCTTCGGCGCGGCTTCTGTGAAGATTCTGTCGGTCTGCATGGGAGAAGTCTGCAATGGTGTGCGCCGCTGCGACGTGGCTCGAAGCTGAGCGTCGCGGCAGCACCCCGGGGTAGAATTCGATCGGCCAACATACGGACAAAAGCCGCCATGCTCGTGGAGCGGCGGACCACCGGGAGCCGGCTTCCGGGGCGGCGGTGAGGACCACACTTTATCACGAACCGGACTTGCGGCGCGGCGCGCGGTCGTCGTACCTTTGCTGTTCTTCGGGTTCCTCCCGGAGAGATTCCGGGCCCGTAGCTCAGTTTGGGAGAGCGCTAGAATCGCACTCTAGAGGTCGTCGGTTCGATCCCGATCGGGTCCACTCGCCGTCCGAATTCACACCGATCCCCGTTCGATCCCGTGAGCCGCGGCGGTTGACATACAGCTCCCTCGGAGAGCACTGAATGCCCTGTGGTGTAACTGGCAACACGTCTGACTCTGGATCAGAAGAGTCCAGGTTCGAGCCCTGGCGGGGCAACTTTTCAACGACAGCAGCCGCGTTCGTCTAGTGGTTAGGACGCCGGCCTCTCACGCCGGTAACACGAGTTCGAGTCTCGTACGCGGTACATCGCATCGAAGCCTTGTCTGACAGCCCATTTCATGGGGATGCGGGCAGGGCTTTCGTGTTTTGTGGACGCGGCGATCGGCAGCCCCCGCCCTTCTCCCCACTTCTAATTCGACGGGTTTACACGTGAGCAACCAACAGCACACCGCGCTTCCGCGCATCATCCAGGGCGGCATGGGCATCGGCGTCTCCAGCTGGCGTCTGGCGCGTGCGGTCGCCATGCAGGGTCACTTCGGCGTCATTTCAGGAACCGGCATCGAATCGGTGGTGGTGCGGGAACTGCAGCGGGGCGATCCGGCGGGGCGGCTGGAGGTGCTTCGGGAGTACCCCGATCAGGAGGTGGTCGCGCTTCTTCGGCGACGCTACTTCCGTGTACGGGGCGTCGGCGCGGGAACGCCGTACCGGCTGCTGCCGATCCATGGCTTCCGTCCGACGGTGTTGTCGCAGCGGATCCTCAGTGCGGCCGTCTTCAGCGAAGTGCGCCTCGCCCGCCGGGGGCATGGCGGGCTGATCGGTATGAACCTGCTGACGAAGCTGAAGCGCGGGACGCTGGCCGCATTCTACGGCGCGATGCTCGCCGGTGTGGATGCCATCCTGATGGGTGCGGGAATTCCGGCCGAGGAGGTCGAGCAGCTCGATCGGCTCGCCGAAGGTCGAGTCGCACGCCTGCGGCTCGAAGTGAGCGATGCGTCGGCAGGCGAAGCGTGGTATTACGAACTCGATCCGGCCGATCTGGTGCCCGCCGTCCGGCCGCTTCACCGCCCGATGTTCTTCCCCATCATCTCCTCCGATCTGCTTGCGCGCATTCTTCACAAGAAGCTGCCGCCCGGCTTCATCAGCGGCTGGATCGTCGAGGGCCACGTTGCCGGCGGACACAACGCGCCGCCGCGCGGCAAGCAGTACGACGACGCGCACACGCCGCTGTACGATGAACGTGATCAACCGGCGCTCGAGCGCGTCGCCGAACTCGGGCTGCCCTACTATCTCGCCGGTGATCAGGGGACGCCCGAGGCACTCGAGCATGCGATGCAACAGGGGGCCGCAGGCATTCAGGTCGGAACCCTTTTTTCGCTTTCGGATGAATCCGGCTATCCCTCCGAGCATAAGGCGTGGCTTATCGCGGCGATTCACCGCGGCGAAGTGAGCGTCCGCACCGACGGTCGCCTCTCGGCGACGGGCTTCCCGTTCAAAGTGGTCGATCTCACGGCGCTCGGACGCGGGCCGGAGACGTACCGCTCCCGCAGGCGCATCTGCGATCTGGGGCTTCTGCAGACGCCATTCGTCGACGCGCATGGGCGATTGCGAGGAAGGTGTCCCGCCGAGCCCGTGGAGGCGTACCTCGCCAAGGGCGGAGACCGTGCCGATACGGAGGGTCGTGCCTGCCTGTGCAATGGGTTGATGGCGAATATCGGTCTCGGACAGCGACGTGCCGATGGTCCGGAAGAGCCGATCTATACGGCCGGAGACGGCCTTGCCGCACTGCCGCTCGGTTCCATCGATTCACCGCGCTACAGCGCTGCGGACGTCATCCGGTTCCTGACGCGACAGACGGTGGCGACCTCGTAGGTGGTGATGCCGTCCTCAGCCGCTGTGGTCACCATTCGGAGCCATCGCGGCAGGTGATCGCATCCTTCGGCATGGTCCTTGAAATATGTCTCGACGATGTTATCGCACCCGCCGCACCGGGACGTTCGACAGGGCGATTCGTCCGCCGGGCACACGCGGTATCGGCGTCAACGGTCGTGGTACGCACCGACCGTGGACGAAGGTGACGAGGCAGGAACCAGATTCGATGTTACATGATGCGAACCACCGGGTACCAATGCGATGGCAGATTCAACGGGTGCGATACGCCATACACCACGGATCATTCCATGTGAAGAACCGACCGCCCGCCGGCGGCGGATACTCATCGTCGAGGACAACCGCGGCGTTGCTCAGGCAATGCAGTTCCTGCTCAAACGCGAGGGATTCGACACGGCATGGTGTGATGATGAACGGGTCTACGAACTGGTCAGGGAATGGCAGCCGGATCTGATCCTGATGGATCTGATGATGCCGCGGCTCGACGGACTGCATGTGACCCGACAGCTGAAGCTCGATCCGGCGTCGAGCGAGATTCCGGTGATCATCGTCACCGCCAACCCTGTCGCGCCGCAGCGGATCGTGGAGGTGCATGCCAACGACATGGTGCCCAAGCCGTTCCACGTGCGCCGCCTGCTCGAGCGCATCAGATTCTGGCTCAATCGTTCCGGTGCGCGTGGAGCCGGACGTCCGTGGGAGTCACAGGCCTCCGGCGAGCGCCTGACGTCCTGAATTCCTCCCCGACTACCATTCCACCGACGCCAGCACCAGCTGCTGGATTTCCCTCAGCGTCGCGTTGTTCGGCAGTTCATGTCCGCTGAACGTCAGGTGCGTGACCGCGCACTCGTACAGATGTGAATCGGTGACGAACACGGCGACGCGCGTCATCGTGCGCATCGAGTCGGCCGAGTAGGTGTAGGCGCTGAACATGCGTCGTCCGAGCGCGAACTGTTCGACGGGGCCGACCAACTCCACCGGCGATTGCGATCGCGCGCGGCGTCGCTGGAAGCTCACCTCCGCCAGACCCCGAAGTCCATCCTGCCGGTACCCCCGCCGCGCCGCGTCGTCGACCGGCGCTTCACTGAACACGAGCGACATCGTGTAGTCCGGATCGCAGGCGGCGGCGAATACGTCGGGGATATGCAGCTCCGACGGATCGACCGTCACCCAGTGCTGCGGCAGCTTCGCGCTCATGTCCCCATGCGGCGAGTGGATCACGTTCACCGATGACAGCAGTACCGGAGGCAGCGCCGCGGCGAACTCATCTGTCGACTGCTCGCGATTCAGGCGCAGTTCGCGGGAGGAGGATGTGCATCCGGCCGCCAGGCAGCCGAACAGCAGCAGCGGAATGATGAGTCGACTGGATCGCATGAGCGTTGCGCCGATCAGTTCGATGACGCCGTGGAATCCGCCATCGCCGCCGGCATCCGTTCGCCCGCCTCGATGGCGATGCTCAACCGGTTCTCGGGAGGAACGAGCGGACAGGAATAGCTGTCGTTGTAAGCGCAGTAGGGTTGGTAGGCGCGGTTGAAGTCGACCAGGTACCGATCCGATCCGCTCAGCGGTTCCGGCTCCAGATACCGTCCCACCGAGTACGTCTGCTCTCCCGTCGTTGCGTCGGAGAACGGAACGAAGAGCTGGTCGTCGAAGTCTGGGGAACTGTAGGCGGTCAGCGTCTGCGGAGTGCCGTCGATGACGAGCGTGAAGGTGCCTGCGCGGAGCATTCGTCGGAGGTCGCCACCGGAGGCACCGATGGGAACCTCTTCGGGATCGGGATATCGGGAGAGGCGGGCTTCGAAGGCGTAGCGGGCGTCGATCGGGTAATACGACAATCCGGTGAACGTCGCGCGTGCGGACGTCGGCAGTGGAGATCCCGCCGAGGCGAAGACGCTGTCCTTGTGTTCGCGTGCGGTGATGACCGAGGCGCTGTCATAGCGCCCGGCAGGAATCGGCTCGGCCGATACCGGTCGCGGCGGTTCGGCGTGTCCGCATCCGATGACGGTCGACATCGCGACCACCAGGGCGATCGATGCGGCTCTGCGGTGTACGGACGATGAGCGACGGCGGCGCCGCGGACGGATTCTCACTGCGGATTCGACAGGTTCGTCATCTCGATTCCGCCCCCCTGCACACGGGAGGTTCAGGGATGGGGTCAGGGGGTCTGCGGACGGGGGAAAACGATCAACTTACGAAAACCGACCCCCCCTTGTCCACGCAGCCATTGATGCCCCGTCGGCAAGGGGAAATACTGCTTGCATCGCGGGGGCACCGACCGTAATATTACCGCCCGGTACGGGGCCGCTTTCGGTACGAAGGCGGCCCTAAAACCTTGAAATATTGAAAATTGAGGCGATTATATACATGGAGATCTTCGGTTTCGACGGCGAGTTTTCCGACGGTGGCGGTCCCGAAGAGCACGACGAGATCCTGCGCCGTTTCCGCCAGAAGCTCAACGGCGATCCAGGCAGCGACGACCTCCCGACGCCGGGTGTCGACGTGCTCGAGGAGCTGGTCGAGGAGTGCATGGAGGAGGAGAAATTCACCATCGCCATACAGCTCTGCGAGCAGTGGATCCGCTTCGCTCCCTACAGCCATACAGCGTGGCTCAATAAGGGCGTGGCGCTGACGGCGCTCGGTCGTGCCGAAGAGGCGCTCGCCTGCTTCGATCACTCCGAACTGCTCAATCCCGGTGACAACGACACGCTCACCAATCGCGGGATCGCGCTCGATTCGCTCGGCCGCACCGAGCAGGCGCTCGAGTGCTACCAGCGGGTCCTCACCCGCGATCCGCAGAACGAGGAAGCCAGGTTCAACCAGGCCGTCACGTTCGAAAAGCAGGAGAAGTACGAGCAGGCCGCCGAACTCTTCAGTTCGCTGGTGACGAGCGATCAGCTCGGACGCGAGAGTCTCTACGAGCTCGGTTACTGCTACGATTTCCTCGATCGTCTCGACGATTCCCTCGCCGCCTACGACCGGTTCCTCGATCTTGAACCGCACAGCTACAACGCCTGGTACAACCGCGGCATCGTGCTCAGCCGCAAGGGTCAGTTCCAGAAGGCGATCGACAGCTACGATATGTCGCTGGCGCTTCGCGAAGAGTTCCCCGCAGCGTGGTACAATCGCGGCAACAGTCTGGCCAACCTCGGTCGCCTCGACGAAGCCGCCGAGAGCTATCGCGAAACGTTGAAATACGAACCGACCGACGTCACCACGTGGTACAACCTCGGGAACGTCTGCGAAGAGCTCGGGGAATACTCCGAGGCGATCGCCGCCTTCGGTCGCGCCATCGAGATCCTGCCCGGTCACTATGAGTCGCTCTTCGGTCGCGGCAGCTGTTACGATGCGCTGGAACAGTTCGACAACGCCGTGAGCGACTACGACGCGGCGCTGGAGGTCAACGCAGGCGATGCCGAACTCTGGTACGCCCGCGCCGATGCGCTCTACAACCTCGACCGTATCAAGGAGTCGATCGAGTCCTACCGGCGTGCCACCGAGATCGATCCGCTCAATGCCGAGTGCTGGCTCGAGTACGGAGAAACACTCTACGAGGACGGCCGCTTCGCCGATTCGCTCGATGCGTTCGACAATGCCGTGCAGCTCGACCCGCAGTGGGGCGAGATCTACTACGGTCGCGCGAAGTCGCTGCTGGCAATGAAGCGATTCGCCGAGATGACCAGCGCCCTGAAGCGTGCGATCGAACTCGACCCGCGCATCCGCGAGGAGTTCGCCGTCGAATTCCCCGAGGCCGTGACCCTGAAGGAAATGCTGCCCCTGTTCAGTGGCATGAAGTCGAGTCGCTCCAGGTGAGTCGATGACCGCAGGAGCCAGGACAAATCGCAGTTCCGAAGATCCCGTGCGGCAACCCCGCACGGGATCTTCGCATGATACCCCCGGCAGCAGCTCCCGCTCACCCGATGCCCGGCCGCCAGTCGCCGTCGGTATCCTCTCCTACAACCGACGCGATGAAGTGCTGCGAACCGTGGAACTCGTTCTGCGGAGTGACTATCCCGAGGATCGGCTCCACGTCGTGGTCATCGACAACGCGTCGAACGACGGCACGGCCGAGGCGGTCGCCGCCCGGTTCGGCGACCGCGTCGAAGTGCTGCGGCTGCCCCGCAACGAGGGCGCCGTCGCCCGCAACCACGTCCTGCTCGGTCGCCACGAACCCTACGTCTTCACGTTCGATGACGATTGCGCGCCCGAGACATCCGAGACGATCGCTCGCGCGGTCGAATTCATGCAACAGCATCCCGACGTGGGAGCGCTCTGCTTCACCGTCGTCAACCTCCACAGCGGACGTTTCGAATTCCCGTCGTTGCAGCAGTCCGCCCGGCGCGAAATTCCGGGCGGATACGAAGGCTCCTTCGTCGTTGGTGCCGCGATGTGTTTCCGCCAGTCGGAAATCGCCCGCGTCGGTGGCTACGACCCTCGGTTCTTCTGGGGTGCCGAGGAATACGCACTGGGACTCGACATGCTGTACTTCGGTGTGACCTCGGCGCTGCTCGATGCGGTGGTGGCCTACCATCGTCAGGCACCGCGCGCGCTGGATCGGCCCCGCGTCCGCAGAGTCGACACCCGCAACAACATCCTGATCGCCGCACGATCGTTTCCGCTGCCCGCCGCGTTCGTCGTCGCCCTGGTGCAGACCGCGAGGCGGGCGCTGGCGGCGATCCTCGGCGGCAATCCGCGCGAACTGAGCGCTGTCGTCATCGGATCGATCGAGGGACTCATCGGCGCTCCCCGTATTCTGCGGCAACGGCGTCCGGTATCGTGGGCGACACTCCGCCACAACATGCGGTGGTTCGCGCGTTCGCTCGCGCCCGCGCGCTCCGATTCGCCGGAGTACCTTCCGGCAGTCGAAGCCCGCGCCCGTCTGCTCTCCGATGCCTGAGCCGACTGCGGCCGGCGTCTGAACGCAACCCTTCACCGCGTGCCCGCTGCCGGCCGAGCGTACGCTTCGGTCATGTACAAACCGCAACGAACCTCACGAATCCACACCAGTGTCCGACCCAAGCACTACATCGGCGGCCTTCCCATCGGCGGTCGCATCGAATTCCGAACGCAGCATCGCGACGACCACCGCTTCCTCCTCGCCCTCGAACCTCCCACCGATCGCCGTCGGTGTGCTCGGCTACAACCGGCGCGAAGAGGTGCTCCGGAGCGTGGAACTGATTCTGCAGAGCGACTATCCGGATGAGCGCCTGCACGTCGTGGTGGTCGATAACGCGTCGAACGATGGCACCGCCGAAGCGGTCGCCGAACGCTTCGGCGGTCGCGTGGAGGTGCTGCGGTTGCCCGAGAACCAGGGCGCCGTGGCACGCAACCGCGTGATCATGGAGCGCGAGGAACCCTACAGCTTCATGTTCGACGACGACTCCGCACCCGAGCGGGCCGACACGCTTCGCCAGGTGGTCGAATTCCTGGAGGCCAATCCCGCCTTCGGTGCAGTCTGCCTGCGAACGATCGATGCGGCGCACGGTCGGACGCAGTACGGCGACATGGGCGTCTTCAGCAGCCGGCGGATCCCCGGGGGATTCGTAGGTCCGTTCGTCTCCGGTAACGGCATGGCCTTCCGCCGCGAGGCGATCACGCAGACCGACGGCTACGACGAACGATGGTTCTACGGCAAGGAGGAGCTGTGTCTGGCCTGCGAGTGTCTCTACCACGATCTGCCGATCGCCTACCTGCCGCGCCTGGCGCTGATCCATCGGCAGGCGCCGCGGGCGATTCCCTCGGGCGGCGTGATCGAGCGCGAGGTGCGGAACAACATCTGGACGTCGGTGAAGTACTTCCCGTGGCCGGTGGCGATCCTGGCCGCGACGCTGCACACGCTGCGACGGGCGGTGATGCTGCCGATCAGGGGCGAGCCGGGCGCGGTGATTCACGTTGTCCGGGGACTTCGTCAGGCCCTCGCGGGAATCGACGGAATCATCGCCACGCGCAAGCCGATTTCCGTCGGACGCATCGCCGCCCACAACCGGTGGTTCTTCCAGTCCTTCTACGCCACGCGCGGACATCGCTCGGCATTGGTGCCGGAACCGAAGCGGCGATAGAACTGTCACAGTATCTTCGTCTCCGGCTTCGTTAATTGATCGGATTCGCGCAGACAGCCGAGGTGCATACGATGCTTTCGACGATACGAATCATGGGCGCAGAGGTCTACGCCCGCCACGGCGTGGGCGAGGCCGAACGGACCATCGGCGGACGCTACAGCTTCGACCTTGAGATCGAGTCGAACATCGGGCGTGCGGCCGAGACCGATCACGTCGGCGACACCGTCAATTACCAGGACGCCTATACGCTGGCGCGGGACATCATCACGGGCACCAACCGCCGGCTGCTCGAATCGCTGGTCGTCGAGATCGCCGCTTCGCTGCTCGATCGCTTCCCCGTCGCCCACGCGATCACCGTTCGCCTTCGGAAGCTGTCGGTGCCGATCGATGGTGTGATCGACGCCGTGGAGGTCGAGCACCGACAGGAGCGTCAGGGTGTCTGAGCGCCCGGAGCGGGTCGCGCTTTCGCTCGGGGCGAATCTGGGAAACCGCGCCCGTACACTCGATCTTGCCGTGCAGCGGATCGCCGAACATCCCGACATCGTCCTCATCGCAGCATCGCACCACTACGCCACCGATCCCGTCGGTGTCACCGATCAGCCGGAGTTCCTCAACATGGCCGTCGTCGTCGAGACGACGCTCGATCCTGAGCGCCTGCTCGCGACACTGCATGAGATCGAGCGCGACCTCGGCCGGCGCGAGCGCCTCCGATGGCACGAGCGCGAAATCGACATCGACATCGTTCTCTTCGCCGATCGCGTGGTCGACGTGCCGGGACTGCGAATTCCACACGAGCAGATGCACCTCCGTCGGTTCGTGCTCGAACCGCTGACTGAAATTGCTCCCGAGATGTCGCACCCGACGCTGAACGCGACCGTTGCGGAGCTGCTGTCCCGCTGCGACGATACCGCCGCGGGCCGCCGCATCGATCGATGAGCTCGCCGGTGCCCGGACCGGTCCGACGCGCAGAAGATTTCTCGGAGCTGCACCTGGACATCGCAACGAACCTGAGCGGATCGATTTCGACCATGGAGAATTCCACCGTCGGCGTTGCCACGCAGACGCCACGCTACATCGCCGTAGAGGGAGCCATCGGCGTCGGCAAGACGACGCTCGCGCACGCGCTGGCCGAGCGAATCGGCGCGCGTCTTGTACTCGAACGCTTCGAAGACAATCCGTTCCTGCCCGACTTCTATCGCGACGCCGAGCGGTTCGCTTTCCAGACGCAGATGTTCTTCCTGCTCAGTCGATACCGCCAGCAGCAGGAGCTGGCGCAGCTGGATCTGTTCCACGACCACGTCGTAAGCGACTACCTGTTCGACAAGGACCGGATCTTCGCGTCGCTGACGCTGAGCGACACCGAGCTGGCCCTCTACGAATCGGTGCACGGTGCGCTGCGGGCAAACGTCCCGCGTCCGGATCTCGTTGTGCTTCTGCAGAGCAGCGTCGAACGTCTGCAGTCGAACATCCGGCTGCGCGGGCGCCCCATGGAATCGGCCATCGAGGACGCGTACCTCCAGCGGCTGAACGCTGCCTACGCGCAGCATTTCGTGCACGGCCGGGTGGCGCCCACCGTGGTGGTCAATGCGACCGAACTCGACTTCGTGGAGCGCCCGGATGTGCTGGAGCGGATTCTCGACACCATCCTCTCGCCGTCCGATGATCCGATCCGTATGTTCGGCACCCCCTGAGGCGACGCCTGAGCGGGACCGGACGAGCGCAGAAATCCCCCGGAGATCATGCTTCCCATGAGCGACAAACAGCGGGTGCTGGCGGCAGTCGATGTCGGCACCAACAGCTTCCATCTCGTGGTCGTTCGACTGCTGGATAACAACCAGTTTTCGACGATCAACCGGGAGAAGATCGTCGTGCGCCTCGGCGAGGGGCCGAAGGAATTCAAGCGGTTGACCGACGAAGCGATGTCGCGCGGAATCGAGGCGATGCGGATGTTCGTGTCGGTGGCCGAGCGTGCCGGCGCACCGATCCGCGCGGTGGCGACCAGCGCCGTGCGCGAGGCGGCCAACGGCGAGGAGTTCGTCCGTCGCGTGCGTGCCGCGACGGGTGTCGAGATGGAGGTGGTGAGCGGATTCGAGGAGGCGCGCCTGATCTACCTGGGTGTCCTGCAGGCCCTGCCGGTGTACAACGATCGCGTTGCGCTGGTCGACATCGGCGGCGGCAGCACCGAATTCCTCATCGGGGAACGGGGGCGGACGCGCTACGCCAACAGTCTGAAGATCGGTGCGATCCGCATGACGCAGCGGTTCTTTCCGAAGGAGGCCGTCACCGCCAAACAGGTGGAGGCGTGTCGGGCGCTGGTGCGGGGTGAGATCTACCACGCGGCGCAGGAGATCCGCGCAAGCGGCTGCCGGACGCTCATCGCCACGAGCGGAACGGTGCAGACGGTGGCGGCGATGGCGATGACCGCGCGCGGTGAGTCGATCACCGATTCACTCAACGGCGTGCATATCAGCCGCCGCGAGGTCTCCGAGGTGCTGGATATGGTGCTCGCCACGCGTTCGATGGCCCAGCGCGAGCGGCTGCCCGGCATCGATCCACGGCGGGCGGACATCATCACCGCGGGCGCGGTCGTGCTCGAAACGATTCTTCAGGAATGTGACGCCGACGGCTACATCGTCAGCAGCTACGCACTGCGCGAGGGCATCGTGCTCGACACGATCAGCAAGCTCGCCGGTGGCCGGGACGGACTCGCCCACCTCTCCGATCTGCGCTACGAATCGATCATGCGCATCGGTCGGATGTACAACTTCGACGAGGGACACGGCCGGCACGTGGCCGACCTGGCGCTGTCGATCTACGATCAGCTGGCAGACGTGCACCGGCTCGAGGACGATTCGCGCGAACTGCTCGAGGCCGCTGCGCTGCTGCACGACGTCGGTTACTACATCTCCCACGCGAACCACCACAAGCACTCGCTGTATCTCATTCAGAACAGCGAGACGCTGGGATTCAACAACGAGGAGCTGGCGGTGATCGCCAACGTGGCGCGGTACCATCGCAAGTCGCATCCCAAGAACGGGCATCCCGCCTTCGCCGCGCTTCGCCGCTCCGATCAGCGGCGCGTGCGTGTGCTCGCGGCCATCCTGCGGGTGGCCGACGGACTCGACCGCACGCACGACGCGCGGGTCCGCAGTGTCCGCGTCGACTGCAGCAAACGCTCCATCATGCTCCGACTCGCGTGCGATCCGGGAGCCAATCTCGCCTTCGAGCTGTGGAGTCTGAATCGGAAGAAGGCACTGCTCGAAGAGGTGTTCGAACGAACCGTGAACGTCGAGGTTCCCAAAGAAGCGACGGTGCCGGCCGTGGAGTAACCGTGAGCCGGTTCGGGTGTATTATTCTTGCTTAACTTCGGCGCCGAAATCTGCCTGAGACCCGCGGCGGCATGACCGACCGACCTTCGCGACCATCCTCGAAGCGGCTCCGAATCAGCATTCCGACCCCGTTCGTTCCGACCTCGAAGCGCCGCCCTCCGCTGCGATTCGCATTGACGTGTACGATTCCGGACGCGATGATTTCCAGTGCATCGACATACACATCGACGACCTATCACCAATCGAGAATCAACATGAGATCGTTTCTACTCTCTCTTGTCGTGCTCACCGTTGCCGCGGCAGGCGCCGCTGCCCAGCAGGCGCAGCCGGTGACCGTCCCGTTGCGTCCCGACGGCCAGAATGTCCGCTCGGCCGACCGGCCGCTCGGTATCCAGGCAGATCCCATCGACACGACCTACGTCTGGAAGACCTGGTTCTACTATCGCGACGAAGGGCAGGGCGATGAGAACCGCACCAACCTTCCGATGCCGTTCGCGCTTCCGCCGAACTACGCCACGGAGATCCGGGGTGCCGGCGAGATCATCGATCCGACCTCATACTACCAGCTCTACTACGGCAGTGTGTTCGGACCCAATACGAACGTCGATCCGCTGTTCTCCAATGGCCAGGTGGCCGACACGGATTACATCAACCAGTTCAAGGATGCACACGCCTTCACGCTCGAGGAGATCGACATGGCGTTCTTCCTGAACCTCGGTCTGTGGAAGACCGGCGGCTTTGCGAACTATCCGGGCCGATTCGTGGTCTACAGCGTGCCGCTGGATCTGCTCGGAAGCGACTACCGCACGCACGGATTCAACGTTCCGATGTCGACGCTGGAGGACAACATCGTCTACGACACGGATATCGATCTCGAGGGCTTCGACTCGACGCTCTTCGTTTCCGATCAGGGCGATACGCTCTTCCGCCGCACCGCGTTCACGTTCGACCCGCCGCTGACCTTCGACGACCAGCATGTCGCGGTCGCAATGTTCCAGACACTGGCCGCGCCGGCCCTGACGCCCGATCAGCTGACCGGCAATGCGGAGTACCAGCAGGTACCGGCACATCATGAGGTCAAGCCGGGCACGCTCGATACGCTTACGGCCTACAAGGTTCTCAGCGTCATTCTGGAGCATACCAACTCGCCGACGGTTGGGGACACCGTCTCCAGCAGTTGGCTCCGGCTCTCGTTGTCGAATTCGACCACACAGACCAGCTGGCCGTTCCGCTACGACTACGATATGCTCACGTTCGGTCGAGTCGAAATTCAGGCGGGGGTGGAATACTATTTCGGCGTTGATGCAACATCGCAGGGACTCGGCGCGGTGGCCCCGAACCCGGTGACGGTGTCCACCACCGTACCGTTTTCGCTTACCGAACCGGTTGCGGTGACACTCGACCTGTTCGATGCCGGGGGACGTCACGTGCGCACACTCGCCGACGGTCGTTTCCTGCCGGGCAAGTACACTGCCGAGCTTCCTACCACTGGTCTGGCCAACGGCGCCTACCTGCTCCGGATGACCGCCGGCGGCAAGGTCTACACGCAGAAAGTGATCGTCGCCCGCTGAGGCCGATCCATCGCTCGTGCATCAACGGGACCCTCCGCGCAGGAGGGTCCCGTTTTTGCTATCGACTCCGCTCGTTCACCCGCCAATCGCCGAATCGATCCTGGAGAATCAGATCATGCCCAACGACGCCAAGCCCAACCGCCTCATCGACGAGAAGTCTCCCTACCTGCAGCAGCACGCGTTCAATCCGGTCGACTGGTATCCGTGGGGTGAGGAGGCGTTCGAACGCGCTCGCGCCGAGGACCGCCCCATCTTCCTGTCGATCGGCTACTCCACCTGTCACTGGTGTCATGTGATGGAGCGCGAGTCGTTCGAGGATCCCGAGACGGCGAAGCTGATGAACGATCTGTTCGTCAACATCAAGGTCGATCGCGAAGAGCGTCCCGACGTCGATCAGGTCTACATGACCGCTGTCCAGGCGCTGACGCAGTCGGGCGGCTGGCCGCTGTCGGCATTCCTGACGCCGGAACTCAAACCGTTCTACCTCGGCACCTACTTCCCTCCCGCCCCCGCGTTCAATCGCCCCAGCTTCCGCTCGGTGCTCACGCAGCTGCACGACGCGTGGATGAACCGGCGCAGGGAGGTGGTCGAGAGCGCCGAGAACATCGCCGGCGCCGTGGAGCAACTCTCTGTGGTGGAAGCCGCCGAGCGCACGCGGGACGACACCGCGATTGCCGCGGCATGTTTCGATCAGATCGCCTCGAGCTACGACAGCCGCTTCGGCGGCTTCGGACCAGCACCGAAATTCCCCCGCCCGGTGATGTTCGAATTCCTCCTTCGCTATCACGCGCACCATCGTGAGGAAGGCGCGACGGCGTCGGACATCGCGCTGCAGATGACGCTGCACACGATGCGGCACATGGCCTCCGGCGGCATGTACGATCAGCTCGGCGGCGGCTTCGCGCGCTACTCGGTCGACGCGCAATGGCGCGTTCCTCACTTCGAGAAGATGCTCTACGACCAGGGGCAGCTGCTGGCCGCCTATTCCGATGCCTATCGTCTCTCGGGCGACGAGTACCTCGCCGATGTGATCCGCCACACGGTGGCATACCTGAAGCGGGAGATGACCGACGATACAGGCGCCTTCTTCTCGGCCGAGGATGCCGACAGCGAGGGCGAAGAGGGCACCTACTACGTCTGGACGCGCGAGCAACTGGTGGAGGTGCTGGACGAACGCGAGCTGAAGGCGGTTGAGACGTTCTACGGCATCTCCGAGGCGGGCAACTGGGAACATGGTCGGAACGTGCTGCACATCTCCGCGACGCTGCACGCGACGGCCGAGGCGATCGGCGGGAGCGTCGATGATGCCGATGCGGTGCTCGCCGGCGCTCGCGGGAAACTGCTCGCCGCGCGGGAGCGACGGATCCGTCCGTCGCGGGATGAGAAAATCATCACCGCGTGGAATGGACTCGCCATTTCGGGACTGGCCCGCGCCGCCGCGGCACTTGGGCGCACCGAATTCGCCGAGCTTGCCGAACGGGCCGCCGATGCGATCCTCGAGACGATGCGCGTCGACGGCCGCCTGATGCGCCGAATGAAGGACGGCGAGGTGAAGGTGCCCGGATTCCTCGATGACTACGCCTTCCTCGCCGCAGGCCTGCTCGATCTCTACGAGGCAACGTTCGATGTCCGCTACCTCCGCGAGGCCGACCGGCTGGCGCGTGAGGCGATCGTGCTGTTCGGCGATGAGAATTCGGGCGGATTCTACCTGACGGCCGCCGATGACGACCCGAACGTGCTGGTGCGGTCCAGGGGTGACTACGACGGGGCGGAACCGTCGGGCAACTCGGTCATGGCGCTGGTGTTGCTGCGGCTGGGCGGACTCTTCCACGACGACGAACTGACCGCCATGGCGCGTCGGACGCTCGACCTGTTCATGCCGCGCATCGAGCGCTACCCGATGATGGCTCCGCTGATGGTGTCCGCGGCGATGGCGGCCTCGCGTCCGCCGCGACAGATCGTGATCGCCGCCGCGCCGGACGCGGACGCGACCAACCGGCTGGTGGAGCAGATCCGCACGGCGTACCTGCCGGACACCTCCATCGTCTTCGTTCCCGCCGACGGCGCCGATGCCTGGCTTCGCGAGCGGCTCGACCTGATCGAGGGCATGGTTCCCGTCGACGGACGTGCGGCGGCTTACGTCTGTGAGAATTTCATCTGCCACCGGCCGGTGACGTCGTTCGAGCGCTGAGCGCGCCGGCAGCAGCGGACCCTTCGGGTCCTTCGCTATCTTGGGCCTCCATGACGATCGGCATCCTCGGAAACCCTGAGAAACCGGACCTGGCGGCGGCGGTCGACACGCTGGTGGAGATCCTCCGCCGACGCAGCATCGGCATGGTCGTCGACGAGGCGATGCGCGACGCGTTCGCGCGGCTCGAAGGGATCTGTGAATTCCGTCCGGCGGTGGAGCTTCGGCAGGATGTCGACGTGGTGATTGCGTTCGGCGGTGACGGAACGATGCTCGCGGCGGGCCGGCTGCTGGCGGGATCGGACGTGCCGCTGCTCGGTGTGAACCTCGGCAAGCTGGGCTTCCTGGCCGAGTTCTCCGTCGATTCGCTCGAGGAGACGATCGACGCGCTCGAGTCCGGAGCGGTTCGTGTCGAGCGCCGGACGCTGGTGGAGGCGAGGTTTCCCGACAATCCGGAGCAGCAGCCGCTGATCGCGCTGAACGACGTCGTGATCGACAAGAGGGGCGGCGCGTTGATGCTGAAGCTGGAGGCGTACATCAACGGCGACTACCTGGCGTCGTTCAGCGCCGATGGCCTGATCGTCGCGACGCCGACGGGTTCGACGGCATACGCTCTCTCGGTGGGCGGTCCGGTGATCGCGCCGGAGGCGGGAGTGCTGGTGGTGGCTCCGATCGCTCCGCACATGCTCACGGCGCGACCCGTGGTGATCGCCGACGACTCGGTGGTCGACGTCTATCTGCGTCCCTCGCACCATGCCGGCTCCGGTGACGGCGTGCACGTGATCGCCGACGGTCAGCTGCACCGTAACATTCCGATGCCCACGCGGGTCATGGTACAACGCTACGAGCACGCGCTCGTCCTTGTCAAACGCACGTCCCGAACCTATTTTGACGTTCTTCGCGCGAAGCTGCTATGGGGACGGGAGCCCCTGCTCAACGACGATCGCGCTACTGCCGCAGGAGAACACCAACAGGAGAAACGACCATGATCCGCACCGCTCTGATTGCCGTCGTTGCCGCGACGGCGCTGACGCTCGCCGCCTGCACTGACACTCCGACCACATCGACGGTTCCGCTGGGAAAGACGTCGCTGGATGATTTCTTCGCCAATGATGCGTGGAACAGCTGGTTCCAGACCAACTACGACACGTATCCGGAGGCATCGGATCAGGCGGTGTACGACCAGTACGTGCAGCAGATCAGCGCGTCGATCGACTCCTCCTCGCATGAGGTGATCATGGTGGTCAAGCCGTCGTGCGGATGCCAGGAGACGCGACTGTGGATGCCACGCGTGATGAAGGTGCTCGATGCCGCCGGATTCCCGCGTTCGAACTACGAGCTCTACGTCACCGACGCATCGCTGGAAGGAATCGACTCGGTGAAGGCCGCCTACACCATCGGCGATGCGCCGACGTTCCTCGTCCTGAAGAACGGAGTGGTCAAGGGCCGCATCGTCGGTTCCCCCGACGCCGGCAAGCGCATCGAGCAGGAGCTGGCGGACATCTTTTCCGCGCCGTAGGCGCGGCCGCCAAGAGCGCCAAGAGAGGGGCGCGGCGATGAGGTGTGGTTGGCGAGAAGACGTGTGGTTGGCGAGGAGACGTGTGGCGACGCAGGGCGTCAGGACGAAAATCTGCGTGAGCCCGGCTTGGTGCCGGGCTCTTTTTTTGTTTGCGATCTTTGGCGCCCTTCTGTAGGGCGGGTGCGGCTGGGGGTGACTGTCGGAATTCGGGTGTCGGAATTCGGGTGACCGAACCGGGGTGTCGGGGGAGAGGTCCGGGGTCGTCGTGTTGGAATTGGGGGCCGAGGTTTCAGAGCGGCGTTCGATGCATCTCGTGAGCGCGCCGGTAGGTGTGCCAACCACGGCGCAGTGCGTGCGACGCTGACGTCACGTTGAACGCAGGCTGGCGTGGGTGTAGTTTCCAGAGAATCGTATTTCACTGCCACATCGACCCGACTGACATGGAAGGACTTCGCGAACCCGATCGCGAACTTGACGCGCTGATCGCGGCCGTGATCGGTGCAGCAATCGCCGTACACAGCAGGTTGGGTCCCGGCTTCTAGGAAGGTGTCTACGAGCAGGCATTGGCAATGGAGCTGGATCGAAGATGCTTCCATGTCCGCCGTCAGGTGTCGCTTCCGGTACGATACCATGGCGCCATCGTTGGTCAGCATCGGTGTGATCTGCTGGTGGGTGGTCGGCTGATCGTTGAACTGCAATCGCTTCCGATGCTCCTGCCAATCCACTTCGCGCAAGTGCGATCGTACCTGCGCGCAACCGGCTTTCACGTGGCACTGTTGCGGAACTTCGGGGTACTACGGGTGAAGTATGGTGGTATCAGACGGGTGATCGTTACGCCGAATCGGGAGCCGCCACAGTAACACGAGGACGACCGCCATGACGCGGCTTGGCTACCCTTGGCGCCCTTGGCGGATCAGAATGGTCTCACTCGCCAGGGAAAAGTCGTCCGCATGCGTCACTTTGATGTTGGTCGCTTCTCCGGGAACCGTGTGTACCACGTGTCCCAGGGCCTCGACCAGCATCGCGTCGTCGGTGGCGGCGATGCCATGCTCCGAAGCGTGTGCATACGCCTTCTGCAGCAGCGCGGCGCGGAACCCCTGTGGCGTCTGGACCGTCACCAGTTCGTCCCGTGGAATCGTTTCCACCACGCGTCCCTCGCCGTCGACGCGTTTGATCGTCTCGGTGACGGACATGACCGGGATCGCTGCCCCATACCGGTCGGCCGCCGCCACCACGCGCGCGATCAGCGCGTGGCTGACGCAGGGACGTGCCGCATCATGCACCAGCAGCAGTTCCCCGACGTCCCGCAGCGACTCGATCGCCGCGGCGATCGAGTGCTGACGCTCTGCCCCGCCGCTCACGAGCACCACCTTCGGCAACTCGCGCGCGCTCCGCTCCGCCAGCTCATGCCATCGTGGGTCGATCGCCACCACGATCGTTCGGCAGGCGTCCAGTTCATGGAATCGCACGAGCGTGTGCCGCAGCATCGCTTCGCCGTGTATCTCCACGTACTGCTTCGGCACCGCCGCGCCGCTGCGCACGCCCGTGCCGGCAGCGGGCACGATCAGGTCGAATGGTTTCAGCGGGTCGGCCATCATTCCGATATTCTGGTTTGTCTCCAATGCCGAAGATACCTCTACCCCGTCGTCGCCTCGACCTGCCCATGGGCGCGGTCCCCACCATTCCGTCTCGGGCCATTCCGTCTCGGGCCATTCCGTCGACGCTGCACGCGCGTTCCGCCAGGAACGTGGAATTCGTGCGTACCAGAGAATCGATGCAGGCCGGTGAATCACCGCTCGGTGGGGGAACCATGCTCGATCGAGAAGCGATGCACCTCCGGAAGTCGGCGAACGAGGAGGAGTCGGCGAACGAAGAGGCCCCGGCGATTGGCGGTGAAGTTCCCTGTGAGGGCCAATCGCTGCCGCGCGGGCGTTCGCTCCGGCTGCTGCTCGGCACCGGCGTGGCGCTCCTGTGTTCGATCTGGATGCTGCAGCGAGCGGAACTGCATGCGCAGGATCTCCCCCGCAGCGCCACGCCCCGCGGCGTCGTCTACACCTTCCTTACCGAAACCGCCTCGTCCGACGATTCGGTCGACCGCGCTGCCTTCTTCCCCCGACTCGTCGGCGAGTTGCTGCATCCGAACCCGGGCCGCTTCAAGGGATTCGTCCCGCCCGGCACCACCGTTCGCATCGATACGATTCCCGACCTCGCACCGAGCTCCGACGGACGACACCACGTGGTCGCCTACTGCAGACTGCTGTCGGACGAACTCCACGAGGACCTCTATGTCTTCTGCGCCGGCGATTCGATCTGGCGCATGGAGGCGATCGAATCCTTCCCCACCCGCAACGAACGGCGGCAGCTCGAGGAGTCGCTCCAGACCATCGACACCACCGTCGAGAACTACCGCCGCCTCCGCGCCGACCTCCAACGGATTCTCCTCTCCGATGACAGTCTGGGTGGTCTGCTGAAGCACTACGAGTCGATCGCCGATCGCGTCGTGCCCACGCTCGCCGTCGCCCGCAAATGGCGCCTCTTCGGCCTGCGCGACGTCGACCTGCTCGGGCTCGACGAATACCGTGAGCTCGATGACGACATCGACGACGGCAACCTGATCTTCTACAAGGTCGATCGCGAGTCGCTCGTGGCCCTGGACCGCCAGCTCGGCATCCGGCGCATCGAACGCGACCCGCGCTACCCCGGCGTGATCTTCCTCGTCGCCGGTGAGATCGGCGAGCGTTCCTACGGCTACATCTACAGTACCTCCGCCGACGAGATCCCCTTTCCGTCGGAACAGGAGTTCGTCGCCATCAAGCCGATCGCCAGCCACTGGTGGCTCTACAAGCGGCGCTCCGGCAGATAGCGCCTCTCCATTGCTTTGTAACTTCCGCAGTCCTGCAGCGGGTGTTATTTTTCGATGCTTTGACCCTTCGCACGGCCGTTCCGAGGGCCCGTGCGGAGGGTGTTTCACTATCAGGATTGAACTACCCATGCCGAAGTTCACGATAGACGGGCGGGAAATCGAATTCGAAGGCGGGCGGACGATTATCGAAGTCGCGCTGGAGAACGGAATTGAAATTCCTCACTTCTGCTGGCATCCCGCACTGTCGGTCTCCGGCAACTGCCGCATGTGCTTCGTGGAGATCGATAAGGTCCCGAAGCTCTCCATCGCCTGCTCCACACTCTCCGCCGACGGTCAGGTCGTCCACACGAACAACGAGCGTGTGGTCAAGGGCCGCGAGGCGATCATGGAGTTCCTGCTGATCAACCACCCGCTCGACTGTCCGATCTGCGACGAGGCGGGCCAGTGCAAGCTGCAGGACTACGCTTTCTCCCACGGAAGCGGTGAAAGCAGGTTCCTCGAACGAAAGGTCCAGAAGGACAAGCGTGTTCCGCTCGGACCGGAAGTGCTCTTCGACGCCGAGCGCTGCATCAGCTGCTCGCGCTGCATCCGATTCGCAGAGGAGATCGCCGAACAGCCGGTGCTCACCTTCGTCAACCGCGGCGACCACGTCACCATCGAGACGTTCCCCGGCACACAGCTCGACGGACCGTACTCGATGAATGTGATCGACATCTGCCCGGTCGGCGCGCTTACCTCGCGCGACTTCCGCTTCCGCGCCCGCGTGTGGGACATGTCGTTCAACGAATCGATCTGTCCCGGCTGTGCCCGCGGATGCAATATCCACGTCGGTGTGCGCAACAACGAGATCCTTCGACTGGAACCGCGCACCAATATGAAGGTGAACGAATACTGGATGTGCGATGCGGGGCGGCTCGGTGAGTACCGCTACGTCAACGACAACCGCGTGACACGTCCCGTCATTCGTGCCGAAGAGGGCGCCGGCGGCGGCGGTGAGCAGATCGAGGTCAGCTGGTCGGATGTGATTACGACCACCGCCGCCCATCTGAATTCCGTCAAGCCGAACGAGATCCTCTTCGTCTCCTCCCCGTTCGCCACTGTTGAGGAGAACTACCTCTTCGCCCGGCTGGCGCGCGAGATCGTCGGTTCGCAGAACGTCGGATTCCTCGAGTACGTCGACAGCGGCTTCGCCGACAAGAAGCTGCGCATGGCCGACCGGACGCCGAACGCCCGTGGCGCGCGCGCCGTCGGAGCCGGCACCGAGCGCGGCGGAATCACGGCCGCCGAGATCGTCGAGGCCATCCGCAACGGACGTATCCGAGGACTCGTCGTGCTCGATCAGAATCTGCCGCTCACCAGCGCCCTCGAGTCGGAGCTGGCGAAGCTCGAATTCCTCATCGTCCATGCCTCCAACCATACGCCGCTGAGCGCCATGGCCGACGTCATCCTCCCGACCTCGTCCTACGCCGAGAAGGAAGGCACCTTCGTCAACGGCAACGGCATGGTCCAGCACTTCGTGCCGGCCGTCGTCACACAGGAGAACGAACGGGTGATGGGCCTCCGGATGTCGCGACTCGATAAGTTCGGCGCCTACAACGATCGCTGGACCCATGGCGATCGGCGTGACTGCAAACCCGCCTGGCAGATCCTCACCTCGCTCGCCCGGCAGATGGGCGCCAACTGGAACTACCGCTGGGCCGAGGATGTGTTCGAGGAAATCGCCGGAAAGCTCGAGCCCTTCCATGCCATGAGCTACGATCGACTGGATGAATTCCACGGTATCGAGCTCGGTCGCGGTCAGCGGCCGACCCCCCACGGCGTTACCTACGTGGCCCACGATCTGCGCCCGCAGACCATGGCCGACGAGAAGATGGGATGAGCCAACGGCCAGATGTGTGTGTGTGAACCCCAACCAACCGAGACCTGAGCCTCGATGAGTCTGCTCGACTTCGTAATTCTGCTCGTTAAGATCTTCGTGGTGCTGAACATCTTCCTGATCGGCGCGGCCTACGTCGTGCTGATGGAACGGAAGGTGTCGGCATGGATTCAGAACCGCATCGGACCCAATCGGGTCGGCTGGGGCGGATCGCTGCAGTCCTTCGCCGACGTGCTGAAGCTGGTGCTCAAGGAGGATATCGTTCCCACCGCCGCCAGCTACACGTTCCACCTGCTGGCGCCGATCATCACCATCTCGGTGGCAATTGCCGTCTGGGCGTTCATCCCGTTCGCCGCTCCTTTCCAGATCGGCGACAAGCTGATCGCGCCGGTGGTGGCCTCGGGACTCAACGTCGGCCTGCTCTTCCTGCTGGCGATGAGCTCCGTCGGCGTCTACGGCATCACCCTCGCCGGTTGGGCGTCGAACAACAAGTACTCGCTGCTCGGCGGACTGCGCAGCTCGGCGCAGATGATCAGCTACGAACTGTCGATGGGCCTGTCGCTCGTCGGAATCATGCTCGTGATGGGTACGCTCGATCTGCCGGCGATCGCCTCGGCACAGAGCGGCTACTGGTTCGGCTGGCTGCCGACGTGGAACATCTTCATTCAGCCGGCCGGATTCATTCTCTTCCTCGTCGCCGCCTTCGCCGAAACCAATCGCGCACCGTTCGATCTTGCCGAGGCCGAACCGGAGCTCGTCGGCGGATTCCATACCGAGTACTCCGGCCTCAAGTTCGGCCTCTTCTTCCTCGGCGAGTACGGCAACGTGATCATGATGTCCGCGCTCGTCTCCACGCTCTACTTCGGCGGCTACAACCTGCCGTGGATCCAGGACCTGGCGTTCTTCCACGACCACGGAATCATTCTTGCGATCGTCCAGTTCCTCACCCTGCTGGTCAAGACGGTGTTCTTCATCTTCTTCTTCATCTGGGTGCGCTGGTCGATCCCCCGCTTCCGCTACGATCAGCTGATGAACCTCGGGTGGAAGGTGATGTTCCCCCTCGCTCTGGCCAACGCGGTCGTCACGGCGATCATCATGGCGCTGGCGAATTGATGGGGGCCGATTGACGGGCCGGCCGGTGCGATCCCGATAATGCGCCCGCATTACGGGGGCGGTATGACATGAGAGAATTTGAATTCAACACAGACTGACCGATATGGCAACGAAGGAAAAGACGGTCCAGACAAAGCACGTCGAGAAGCTGACCTTCTGGGAGAAGCTCTACCTGCCGGAGATCGCCAAGGGACTCGGGTTGACGTTCAAGCAGATGCTGCAGCCGCGGTTCACGCGGCAGTACCCGGAGCAGCGGGCCGACATCGGTGCCGGCTACCGCGGGCGCCCGGTGCTGGTCGAGGAGGAATCGGGTGAGCGGTGTGTGGCGTGCGGACTCTGCTCGCGCGTCTGTCCGGCGATCGCCATCGAAGTGCAGGCGGCCGAGACCGACCGCGAGAAGGAACGCTACCCGGAGAAGTTCGAGATCAACATGCTCCGCTGCATCTTCTGCGGTTACTGCGAAGAGGTCTGCCCGGAGGAGGCGATCGTGATGTCGAAAGACTACGAGCTGGTCTTCGATACGCCGGAGGACGCGATCTTCGGCAAGGACCGGCTGCTGATTCCGGTCACCGAACTGCAGGAACGGCTCGAGTGGCTGCGCGAATACAAGGCGCACTACGCCGGCGGGCCGAAGACTATACCGTCGTAGGAGTCGTCGAACGAATCACGCGGCCCCTGCCGAGTCCGGCGGGGGCCGTCGCGTTTTGTCCGTCGGCGATCATCAGCCCCTCAACCGCTCGCATTCTCCGGCGAGGATGCGCATCGATTCGGCTACCATGTATATCCTCGTTCTCAACTCCGGAAGCTCCTCCCTCAAATTCCAGCTGATCGACACCGATCCCGAGAAGCTGGCAACGAACACCGATCGGCGCCTGGCGCGGGGACTCATCGAGCGGATCGGCTCGCAGGGTCTGCTGCGATTCGAGAACGGCGTGGGGCGCGTCACGCGCAACGCACAGCCGGTCCGCGATCACCGCGCGGCGATCGACATCGCGCTGCGATGGCTGATCTCGCCCGAATCCGACATCCCGGAGCTCTCCTCACTGGCCGACATCGCCGCGGTCGGACATCGCGTGACGCACGGCGGTGAGAAGTTCACCGCCTCGACGATGATCACCCCCGAGGTGATCGAGGGTATCGAGGAGTGTATCGAGCTGGCACCGCTGCACAATCCGGAGAACCTGAAGGGAATCCGGGCGATCACGGAGATCCTCGGCGCCGGGGTTCCGCAGGCCGCGGTCTTCGACACGTCGTTCCACCACTCGATGCCCGAGCGCGCCTACCTCTACGCACTGCCCTACCAGTACTACCGCCGCCATAAGATTCGACGCTACGGTTTCCACGGAACCTCGCATCGGTCGATGGCCTACCGCTACCGCACGATGCTCGGAATCGAACGCGGTCGGGTGAACATCATCACGCTGCATCTGGGCAACGGATGCTCCGCGACGGCGATCCGCGGCGGCCAGTCGCTCGATACCTCGATGGGCATGACGCCGCTGGAGGGACTGGTGATGGGAACGCGATCGGGCGACATCGATCCGGCGATCATCGAGTACCTGATCGGCAAAGAGGGCTTTTCGGTTCAGCAGTTCGACACGATTCTCAACAAGCAGTCGGGACTGCTGGGAATCAGCGGACTGACCAACGACATGCGCGAACTGCTGGAGGAGGAGCACGAGAGCGGAGACCGCCGCGCGCGGCTGGCGATCGACATCTTCGTCGAACGCGTTCGCAAGTACATCGGCGCATATCTTGTGGAAATGAACGGGGCCGACGCGGTGGTGTTCGGTGGAGGTATCGGTGAGAATTCTCCCGAGATCCGCGAGCGAATCCTCCGCGATATGGACTGGGTGGGACTGCGACTCGATCCGGAGCGTAACGAGCGAATGGTCGATCGCAGCGAAGGCGCAATCTCCACCGACGACTCGACGCTCAAGGCGTACGTGATTCCGACCGACGAGGAGCTTCTGATCGCCCGCGACACCTGCCGCCTCGTGGAACACATCGAATTGCCCGCCGCGTGAACGCCCGCGATACTCCGCGTATTGAACGTGTGTCCACGGCTTAGTCGTGGGCTACGGGAGGGCGGCCCTTCGGGCCTCGTACAGCGGGGGGCGGCAGGTTCCGAGGATTCGTTGCGATAGCGCCCTCTCTGGAACTCGAGCTGACCTCAGTCCCCAGCGATCCCTCGGGTCCGAGCTTCCCACGGACTTCGATCCCACCCCGGACCGCGCGTCGACCTCCAATTCAGAGCATACCATGCGATTCGCTTACAGACACGAATTCCTCACCGCTCCGATCGCCAACGCCCTCGCCTCTCGAGGGTGGGACGTCGTCGCAGCCGACGATCCGGGTGAACTGCTCATATCGGGTGAAGCACAGATCGTCATGACCCCGCCGATCGCCTACGGGCGCAACCTCGGCGTCGTAGAGTACTCGCTCGTGCCCGGCGTGGCGATCATGACGCGCGGCTTTTCCGGCGTCGTCCGCCTCGCCTTCAATCGCGGCCTCGTCGGCGTCGAGTCGATCGCCGTCAAAGATCCGCGCTCATCCGAAGCACTCGTCGCCCGCATCGTCATGCAGGAGAAGCACGAGATCGAGCCCGCCCTCATCCCCGTTCCCACCGACGCGACGCTCGCCGACATGCTCGCCGCCGCTGATGCCGCCCTGCTCGTCGGCGATGACGCCGCCTTCGGAACACTCGAGCACCAGGCGGCGCTCGACCTGAGCGATGAGTGGGAGGATCTGACCGGTGAACCGCTGCCGTACATGGTGCTCTGGGGCCGCACCTATGAGATTCCCGAATCCGTTCTGAGCGAACTCATCGAGGTTCGCGATCAGGCCGTACTGCAATTGGCCGGCGATGCGGCGGCACATCCGGAATCGACCGCGGCTGGTCGCCTGTACGAACGGTATCTCAGCGGCGACATCACCTTCACGCTCGACTCCGAGCACCTGGCCGCGCTCGATGCCTTTTACCGCTTCGCATTCTACCACGCCGGCATCCAGGATATTCCTGCGTTGAAATTCCTTCCCGACGGAGAGCCCGCCGGCGCTGCGCGCGAGGACGAAAAGGAACAATCGAAAGACGGCGGAGCGCCGCCCGATAAGGCCCAATAATTCCGATTTCAATCATGCCCAAACTTATTCTCATTCGTCACGGACAATCGCAGTGGAATCTCGAGAATCGATTCACCGGCTGGGTCGATATCGATCTCTCGGACGAAGGACGCGAGGAGGCGCGACGCGCCGGCGAACATCTGAAGGGAATGAAGATCGACGTGGTGTACACCTCGGTGCTCAAACGCGCGATCAATACCGCGGCAATTGCACTCGAAACGGCGGGAATGAGCGATCTGCCGGTGACGCGCGCCTGGCAGCTCAACGAGCGCCACTACGGCGATCTGCAGGGGCTGAATAAGGATGAAATGCGGGAGAAATTCGGAAAGGAGCAGGTGCATATCTGGCGGCGCAGCTACGATACGCCGCCTCCCGGAAAGGATGCCGAGAGTCTGAAAATGACCATCGAGCGGGTAATGCCATACTTCCGCGAGCATATCGTCAAAGACCTCGCGAATGGAAAAAACGTGCTCGTCGTCGCCCACGGCAATTCACTGCGCGCGCTGCTCTTCGTGCTCGACAATCACACGCCCGAAACGATTCCCAACGTGAATATTCCGACGGGAATTCCGATCGTCTACGATCTCGACGTCGAGTCCGACGGGACGCTCAAGGTGAAGGAGAAGGAGGAGTTGGTGTAGAGCGCAGGTGAGCGCAACTTCCACTTGCATCGATCGCCAGGGATACCGGACCTGCCGAAGATGCAGAACCTCACTACCTGCACCGGGGACCATCGGATGCGAACTGCCAATCGATCTTATTCGGACTGACCCCTTCCCGGGTTCGAACCCCATGTCACGTCGAAGACGGCCGCGATCGACCTTCCGGCAGCGGCGTGGTTTCCTACCTGCTGAAGGCGCTGGGATACTCCGTCTTATCGAACAACTTCCTCGCGTTTCCCGGGGTTATTGCCGACGCGACCGTGGCGAACCAGAGCGTGAGACTCACGAGCGAGGATGTCGAGGCGATCACGACCGGTCCGTCGCTAGACGCGCGTGACTTCATTCGACGCACGTTCGAAGGGATATCCTTCACGCCGGACGACCTCTCGTTTCTCGATTCTGCCTGGTCCCACATCGATCTCATGACCGGCGGCAAGCGGGCGCTCGCGATCGCCGCGCTGGAATTGTCAGCAGCACGTAAACAACCGCGGGGCGTTTTCACGTTCGCCGGCGCGCGTTACGACGACGGACGACGGGACCTGCGGCTCTCACTCCGAGAACACTTTGCAGAGGCGGTGGCGGAATACAACGCCGTCGTGTTCGAGGGGCGCAAATGCACGGTCGCCTCGTTGGACGTCATGGACGTTCCGACAGGTCACGACGTGGTGTATCTCGATCCTCCGTACGCGCCACCGAAGGATGACAACTGCTACGTCAAGCGATATCATTTCCTCGAAGGGCTCGCTGTGTACTGGAGAGAACAGACGATCCTCGAGAACACCACGACGAAAAAGCTGAAGAAGAAGCACACACCCTTCTCCTATAAGTCCACGGCCGGTGGTGCATTAATGAAGACATTCGAGAAGTTCTCCGATTCGAATATCGTGCTGTCATATTCCTCGAATGCAGTTCCGGATGTTGCGACGATCGAATCTCTACTGCGGCGGGTGAAGCATGACGTGACCGTGTACGCAATCGACCATCGATATCATTTCGGCACTCATGCCGCCGCGAAGCGCCGAACGGTTTCCGAATACATCTTTGTGGGCCGATGACGCGTCCGACGTTTGAAGCGTATCTCGAATCGCTGACGGATCTCACCACCGCGACCGATCCGACGGTTCTCACTGCCGAAGCCGCCGAACTCAAGAATATCGGAGACACGATCGCGCGTCTTCCCAAGGTGTCACGCGAGTCTCTCGTCGACCTTATGGCCGGTGATCCGGACGTAGTACCTGCCTTGGGACTCGCAGTGGGCCTTTCGTCTGAGGCGTTGAAGAACGTGATGCGACACCATCTCGGGAGCTCCGGGTACAAGAAACTCGCGAAAGAGAATCCCTTTGCGATCATCGTGATGCTCGACGACAACTACGACCTCATACGCCTCATCGAAAAGCAACGCAAGGTCGCATACGGTTTTGGCGACGTGCTCGTTGCCCGGGCCGGGACGCGCGCGACCGCAGTTCGCGCGGCCGGACGGGGACGTAGAATCGAAGACGAGATCGAGGCGGTCGCGTCGGATCTCGGCCTGTCCGACGCTACGCGAACGCGTTTCGCTGGACGCGGTGGCGACGCGCCATGCGATCTCGCCATCCCGGCAGGTGGAACGGAGGCAAAGATCGTCGTCGCAGCAAAGGGGTTCAATTCGACCGGATCGAAGTTGACCGATGCCGTTCGCGAGGTCGAGGAGATGGCGAGACTGCGACTGCCGACGCAATTCGTATTCGTTGCCGTCGACGGAATCGGTTGGAAGAGTCGCCAGGCGGACCTCCGACGCATATACCGCCGATGGGAACAATCCACGATCGATGGAATGTATACGCTGTCGACGAATTCCGAATCGATTTGCGCAGTGCGGCCATTCGGCTAGGACTGCTGGACCATTGAGGATGGAGCGCACGCAGGGAGCCAGAACCTCATGCGACCGCCAGGGCCCCCACCGACGCCAACGGTCGCTCACACGTGGTGGCGTGGTCGTTTCCGGACGCCTGATGTCCGGTGAAAGCGGCGCCGATTTTTTCGACTCCCTCTTGACATCCCCCCCCCCCCGGTGTTTATATTTGGCCGCGCACGAGGGAAGCACCCGCATTCAGGGCATCCCGGTTACCGAACTAGCCCGGCTCAGCTGGTGAAGCCCACTTCTAATATATCGAGTAGCGATTGACATGCGTCATACTACAACACCGATCTACGTCCGTAGTCTGACGGACGTCTTGTCAGCGCTTATCGTCGCGGCTGGAGTTTTGGGGGTCTTGTCGTTTGCCACAATTAGTCTCAACGAGGGTATCTGGCGAGTTCTATTGGCGATCCCGACCTCGCTTGCTGCAATCGGGTTCCTTAGGGAGGTTCTCGAACTGTTACCTCAACACAGGACTGGTATCTGGCGGGAGGGCGACACGATTGTCGTCCAAACACCTATGCGACGACGAGTTTTTGTTGTCGACTCTATGGCGATCGACCTATCTCCTCGATTTAATCCTTTCGGATCGGCCACGATTGGGGATAAATCAACCCGAGCAACCTATTCAACGCTCGAGTTCCCCCGATCGGCGCTTCACTACCTGCATCTCCTTTCGACCGCGTCGTAGTACGGTTCTGCCTGTAGATCGACCTCTGATGTCTCTGACTTCGGTGCTTGGGACCCAGGGAGAATGCATCGACAACCGGACCGTGCCACCTCGAGTCATCATCGCGGTGCACCTGGTCGGGGCCATGGCCCTGGCGGCTCATTGGAGGACTGAGCTGACCGAGCATTGGCCCGCGAAGTGACCACGTGTCAAACAGGACCCAGCGAAGGCTTCGTGCCCTACGCTATAGCGACTGCGGCACCGGCTTTTGCCTGGAAGCGTTGTGCGGCGTACAGAACCGGTCGGCAAGTATTCACCTCCCGCTCGTGAGAGCGGGACCACCAACACACAACAATAGAGGTGTATCATGATTCGGCAAGTAATCACGGGTGCGACTGTCCTTGCTCTAATGTTAGGGTTGGCAGCCTGCGAGGGAAATGCTCCAACGCAAGAAGGCTCCAACCCAGATGCCGTGCTGCACGGAACTCCGGAGGCCTACGTATCACCGATCCACGTCGACCTTCTGCGGCGTCATGAGAAGGGCGGGCCGCGGGCGCTGGGAAAGGCTGGCAAATTGCTCGCGGTCCTGGCGGCTGACGCCGTCGGAGGATTCGAGGGGGCGAAGATCGGAGGGTTTCTCGGGGGGCTCTTAGGACCTGCCGGAGCTAGTCTCGGCGGTGTAATTGGGGCAATTGTAATTGGAGGCGGCGCGTCGTATGGGACTGGCGCACAGCTGTCGGGTTCATGCGTGTATGGACCACCAAGCCCATATGACGAAGATCCGGGGAACCAAGATTCGATCGGGCATATTCACAACGAGTTGTTGGCATATTTGACGGCAAATGCAACACCGAAAGAGGATGGCTCAATCGACTACGACCAACTGTACAATCTGAGCGTATCCTACGTGGAGAGCCGCGGCTACGATAGTCTGGACTACTACATGCCGGAGTCGAACTATCTGTCGACGGTGGAGAAATACGATACGGTTTCAACGGAGAGTCAGGTTGAGGACATATTGGATACCTACTACCCGTCCTATCCGGATGAAGTATTGTACTTGGAATCAATGTTCGAGGACGTCGATAGCGTAATGTCGGCTTCTGGAAACGCGTACATAACGTTTAATACCTACGAATCTGGAGTCGATACGATGTCGGTCTCGATTGAACGGAAGTCGCATTTGCGGTATGCTATTTCGATCGCGAAGTACAGCTATGCCATTTGGAACGAGAACCTGTAGGTGTGGGATCGAACCCGTGGATGGATAACCCCTGTGCAGCCCCGATCGTCCGAGATCGGGGCTGTTGCGTACGGTCGGCGTATTGTGGGGAGTGGAGAGCACCCGGCGCGAGGTGCTGGTGATCTGGTTGCTCCGTACACTGGCATCCGGCACTAGTGGTCCCCATTGAGCAGAGCGTAACTGATCGGGGTGTCTGACGGCCGCGCGTCACCTTCGCGAGGATGTCACTGGCCGTCGCCGTCCGGATGAACGGGTTTGGGTTCCGGTTGTGCTTCGCAATGCGCTCCTGTAGACTTGCGACCAGATCTGACGGCGATCGGAATATCCCCCGGCGCAATCGGCGCGCTGAAGGGTCGCGAAAGATGCGTTTGTAGTCGTGCGTCATCGTCTCGCCGCGCCCCTTCTTCATCGGCAGCGACGGATGCGTGCGGTCGACCGCCTGAATCTGGCGCTCTTCATCGCAGGGCAGGACACCGGCGTTCTCCGGCGGATAGAGGTACAGACCGACGACTTCCTTGAGCTTGTCGGCGAAATCTGGATCGCTGGAGAGCTTGAAGCTCCTGACCAGGTGCGCTTTGAGGCCGAACTCGCTCCAGACGCGTCCGACACTGGCATCGCCGATACCGACATCCTTCGCCGTGAGTGGGCGACCCCAATGCGTCGCATTCGGCGGCCGTTCCTCGACCGTTTTGGCAATGCCTCGCCGCCGGGCTCGGAGCGGGATGCAGTATCGCAGAGGCCAGGGCACGTCGTCAGTTCGAGATCGAGTCGGTCGGCGGGACACCAAAGGATTTCATCACGGTGGTACGCCGGCGAGCCGACTCCACCGACTATGTGCTGCGGGCCTGGGAATTTCGCGAGTTCAATGACCGCGGCGAACCACTCGGCGCAGTCGATATCACCCGGCAGCTCGTCGGACTGGACGTCATTGCCGCCTGTACGACAACGGGGGGCGATCAGGTGTTCGCGCTGTGCCGAGGGGCGGACGGAGGGCTCGTACTCGCCCGTCGGTCGACGGGGCTTGGCGAGGGACGGTGAGGCGTGCGCGGCGGCCGGCCGACAGTGCACCCTGACGCGACAGCCGACGCGGATGTGCGGCCGTTTGCGGTCGCCTCACGCCCCCCCTCACAGCAGCGTCGATTTGTTTCGAATCCCTCTTGACATTCCCCCCCCCATTTCGTACGTTCTGCGCGCGTTTCGCATCACCCGCGAATCAGGGCGTCGTGGTCATTGACCCGATGCGCGAGTGTCAGCATCGCACGCGGCTCAGACCACGTGAGCAATCGGGATAGCCGAGCGCCCATGCCACAGTGGCTACGCACCTTCTGCTGACTATCCACCGACCGACGTACAGACGATCTCAATTTCGACAACGGATCCCGGGAACTCGTCGAGCCATCAGCGCGTCGAGCATCCACCGAAGACATCCGGTGACAGCCAGCCGACTGCATCACTTCGTGGCCGCGCTTCCATTCCTGATTCACGAATGACGGTCGATGTGAGATAGAATGGACCGTGACCGAGGCTATTGGGAACACGTCGGTAATTATTCCAACCATCAACAAAAGGGGGGGCATCGGCATGCAGCGCATTGGTATCGGTTCATTATTCATATTGGCGCTTCTCTGCATTGCCCACGCGGCGGCGTTTGGTGATACGCAATATGAATTCACCATCGATTGTGCGGAGGGTTCCGTGCTCAAGCAGGCGATCGTCGTCGTGACGTACGACGATGACGGAAGGGTACTCAGATGTACAGGCGTTCATTGTGACGGAACACTCTTCAACATCGAATGTCCCGGGCAGACGGAGCAGGGGGATCCGTATCCCTCGGACCCTGGGTACAACTATCATAATCTGGGCTCGGGTGCCTGGATCAAGGTCAACGTCAGTACGTCCGGCGTAGTCACCCAGCTATGGGGGTACGATCTGAATGGGGACTATTGGGAACAACCACAGTCCTGCAGCGGAGGAAGCCTTTCGACGAGCGATCGCATGACCATGGAGGCGGGATCATGAATAAGCACATCGTCTCGATAACGAGCATTATCGCAGCTGTGACGCTGACTGTTGGCGTAGGCACCCTGCTTGCCGATTTCGAAGGCAGTTCCTTCTACCATAAGACGGACTGTGCAAACGGCTATGGCAAAGCGTTTCAAGTAGTCCAGACCGATTACCTCGGGTATGTGGTCAATATTAGCGGTATTGACTGCAATGGGAACTACTTTGTTTGGACGCCTTGCGATCCGACAATTGTTCCCGACGATCCGGGTGATCCGTACTCCTATGAGATTGCCGATTCAACAGGGTACGTCAGGGTATCGGAGAATACGGCGGGTGGTGTCACTGATGTTTGGGGGAAGGACGTCAACGGACAGTATTACGTTTACATTCCCTGAATGGTATGCGGCGGACCCGAGTGCGAACCGCACGACCATCTGAACGCATGCTTGTCGGTGGTCTGGAGAATCAAATGTCTGCTGCCCTGGATGAATCTGTCGTCCGCGAAATCTCCCGCCTTCTACTTCATCACCGTCATCCGTACGTATGGATCGAGTTTGAAATTGCTCTCGGGGCTGACTGCGAGTCCGTAGTTGATCCAGACATTGGGAATTACTTCCTGCCGGGCCTCGGTGCCGATGCCGACCACCCATGAAGGAGTCTCGCCGTAGTGCCAGGCCGAACCGAGATCGGCGAAGGTGACCCAGTGGAAATCGAGGGTTTTCAAGAGCGGTACGTAGTCCTCGAGCAGCCAGAACTTCGTCTGCACGCCGAGCGTTGCGACCATCGCCATATCGCCGTACTTATTGTTCAAATATCCGCGCACCCGCATCGTGCTCTGGCGTCTGAAGGGATCGGTGAGCTTGGTGATATCGCCGAGCAGTGAACCGTTGCTGAGATCGTCGCGGTCGAGGCCGATGAATTCCTGCGGCAGGATCTGACCCCACCCCGCCTCTCCACGAAGTCCTCCGATGATCGAGAAGTACTTCCAAGGCAACGCCATCTTGCCGCTTACCACGCCTTCCACGCGATCGTATCGACGCGAACTGCCGAGTGCCGGCTCACCGCGCAGGTAGTCGATGCCGAACAGGAAGCCGCTCGTATTGAACATATACCGTGCGCCGACTTCGCTCAGCTGTGCGGCCACCGGCGTTCGCACGTCGATTACATCACCGAATGCCCGTAGATTGGCCGGCTCGAGCAGGCGCCGTCTGAATTCGACCGAAAAAACGTGGCGTTCGTCCAGCCGGACGGGTGAATTCAGCGTGTATACGGCGCGAACGCTGATTCCCTTATTGCGCTGGAAATACGGCTGGCCGTCGATCGTGCGTCGTTCGCCGAACGAGTAATCGCCATGAGCGATCAGCATCACCGGCAGCATATTGTTCACATAGCCGAGTTCACCGCCGAAGATCCCGCTGCTCAGGCCGTAGTCACCGTAGGCAATCAGAGAGTGCATGCCCATGGGATCGCTCCAGACCGAATTGAGTCCGAGCCGGTACCCGCTGTCACCGCCACCGGAGGTCATGTCCGCGCCGTACATCGGCCAGACCGGCACGATCGGGAAGAGCGCGGTGAGCGAGTTGTAATGCTCTCTCGGCGTCGTTTTCGCGGCGGTGATCGCGTCGTCGTCGGGAACGTGCAGGGGAAAGTGGGCGTGCTGCCAGGCGCTGTACTGGGCGCGGATATCGAGGTCGGTCGGCGGTGCCATCCGGTCGTTCGCCGGAATCAGATGCGGCGTGATGCGCGTGGGTGCGTCGAAGGAGATCGCTACGACCGAATCGCTGCCGGGAAGCCACTGGACGCTGTAGAGTCCGCCCGCGACCGCAGTGATGGGGTGGCGATTCGTGCCGTCGGCGGACATCATCTGCAGGTCGGGAACGCCGGAGGCGTAGGTGGTGAAGACCACCCGCCGACCGTCGGGTGAGAAGAGCGGATAGCGCGCGTTGGTCAGCTGATCGAACCGTTGCAGCGAACCGCCTCCGCTGTCGACGATCGCAATCGTCCGCCGTCCGTTTGCGCCGAAGACGCTGAAGGCGATACGCGTCCCGTCTGCTGACACGCACGGCGTGTAGATCTGCACGTCCCGTGGCATCGTGCGCAGCGGGCGGATCGAACCCGTGGCGGCATCGACGGCGACCAGATTGTCATGACCGAGCTTCTTCTGTACCGCCACGATCGTATGTCCATCGGGTGCCCAGAACGGATCATGCAACGAACCCGAACGGGTGATCCGGTGCAGATCGCCGGTCGGGACATCGACGACGAACAGGTCGTAGACCAGCGACTGATGGCCGTCACGTGCCTGTTTGGCGATGACGAGGTGGTGGCCGTCGGGACTCCACGTGAAATTCGGATCGAAGCCATGATCGGAGCTGAGCACGATCGGGTCGCTCGTCGGACGCGCCGGATCGGCGGGATCGACAGGAACGAGATAGAGCTGTTGCGGGTCCTCCCCTTCCTCTTCCACGGCGAGCATGGCCAGCTGATGGCGATCGGGTGAATAGGCGGCGCCATAGACGACCTCGAGTCCGGCATCGACGCCGGGGGCGATGGTGCTGGTCTCGACGCGGGCGGCGTACTCGGCACCGTAGAGGGCGTTGACGGTGCGTTTCCAATCCGAGAGAATCCGGTCGAGCGAGTAGCCGGTGGCTCGTTCGACACCGCGGCCGAAATCGTATCCAAGCACGCCTTCGAATCCCTCGTGGAGGATGTCTGGAATCACATCGGCACCGAAGCGCCAGATCATGTACAGCACGATGGAGTGACCGGACTCGTAGACCCGATGGTCGTCGGCGATGCCGAGGCGGACGGGTTCGGTACCGAGCCTTTCATCCGATGTGGCCATACGCATGACGACGTCGAGGTCGGGCGTCCAGCCGTCGGGTTCCATCGTCCGCGCGACACCTTCGCTGAACCAGCGTGGCACGAATCGGATTCTGTCGGTGAGCGTGTTGTACCAGCTGTCGGTGGCGTGGGCAACGGCAATGTGGGTGAATTCGTGGGTGATGACCGACCGAAGCCACTTGGCGCGGCCGGCGGCGCGGATACCACCGAGCGGCATGTCATCGTTGATGCCGCGCATCCAGACGTAGATGAATTCTTCGCCGTAGGCGAACGCGTCGGGTACCTCATCGAGGTTCGAAAGGTAGATTCGGGTTCGACCGGGCACCCTCGTACCGAGGTTGCGGGTCACCACGGGGTAGACGGCTTCGGCGATGCTGGCGGCCTGGTGTGCGACCGAATCGAGTCCCGAATGGTAGGTGATGATGAAGTGGTCGCTACGGATATCGTACCACGAGACGTCGAGGCGGCCGGCGCCACTGGGATACTTGAGCAATTGCGCCTGGGCAGCGGAGACGAGGGTACATACCAGAATGAACGACCAGAGCGTGCGCATGCGGTTCATGTTGAAACCTCAGCGATGATTCAGCTTCAGGTCGAACGGGTGCAATTCGCGTGCGCGGTCTCAGCGCCTGGATCCCATCCGCACGAGCATCACGATCGCCGGGATCGGCAGGACGACGATCGAGGACACGACGGCGAACGTGACGATACCGCCGCCACCCATGCCGAATGCGATGCGCCACGTGGCGAATTCGATCAGTGAGAACACGATCGTGGCAAGTGCGCCGCACCAGCCGAGCGCCCCGTCGACCAGCGACATGACCTGTTGACGCGATTCGGTCCCGAGTTCGTCGGCCCGCCGTCCATCCGGCAGCTTCACGAAGTTCGGGCGAGCACTGATGAACCGCCCGAGTCCGAACAGCAGTAACCCGATGCCGGCGGCAACGAGCGGAAGACCGAACCACGCCCACGGCGTCGTCTGATCCCAGCGACTGACGGTCCCGCCGAGATCGAAGTGACCGGGGATTCGCGCCGGAAGATCCGGATACGCAATGGCTGCCACCGTCAACAGGGCCGCAAGGAGCGTCGCATTGATGAGGTGAGATTTCATTGGCTTGCGAAGGAAGAACAATGGCAATGGAATCCGAGTCGACCTCGAGATCCTTCAGTACGGTCGCGCTGGATTCGTTGTCGGGAAGACGCTCGTCGTGCTGGTGTCGCCCCCGGACCTCCGACTCCCCATGCCTCCCCCCTTGGCGATCTCGGCGGACCCGGCGGAAACAACTGCCGGCACCGCCCTCGTTCCCCACTCCGGACCCCACGTGCCCGCTACCCCTTGGTGCTCTTGGCGGCAACCGCCGCAGCGTCGAAGAAGTACCCCTTCCCCCGCACCACTCGCAGATGAATCTCCTCTCCGTAGTGCAGCACGTGGTCCGGATGCACCGCCGCTATCGCCAGGTCGTGCCCTGATGGGAAATGCAGCAGCGTCTGCGCGCCCAGCGTCTCGACGACCTCGATCCGAGTCGCGAATCCCAGCGGATCGTTCGCGTCGGTCAGCTCCAGATGCTCCGGGCGCACGCCCAGTGCCACCGCCACGGCGTCGAGTTCGACTGGGACATCCTCCAGTGGAATTCTCAACCCACCTTCACCCTCCTGCTCGAAGACGACCCCTTCGCCGGTTCTCCGGATGTGTCCGTCGAAGAAATTCATCGCCGGCGTGCCGATGAATCCCGCCACGAACCGATTCACCGGATCGTTGTAGAGCTCGATCGGTGGCGCGATCTGCTGAACCTCTCCCGCATTCATCACCACGATCTTGTCGGCCATCGTCATCGCCTCCACCTGATCGTGCGTCACGTATATCGACGTCGCCTTCAGTTCATGATGCAGTCGCTGCAGTTCCGCCCGCGTCTGTGTGCGAAGCTTCGCGTCCAGATTCGATAACGGTTCGTCGAAGAGGAACACCTTCGGATTCCGCACGATCGCCCGGCCGAGCGCCACGCGCTGCCGCTGCCCGCCCGAGAGTGCCTTCGGCTTGCGTTCCAGCAGTGGCTCGAGCTCGAGCATCCGCGCCACGGTCGCCACGCGCTCGGCGCGCGCGGCCTTCGCGACCTTCCGCATCTTCAGCGCGAACTCGAGGTTCTGCCGGACGGTCATGTGCGGATAGAGGGCGTAGTTCTGAAAGACCATCGCGATGTCGCGGTCCTTGGGATGGACGGCATTGACGACGCGATCGCCGATGCGGATCTCTCCCGAGGTTGCCGATTCGAGTCCGGCGATCATCCGGAGCGTGGTCGTCTTGCCGCATCCGGAGGGACCGACGATCACGAGGAATTCGCCGTCGGAAAGGTCGAACGAGACGCCTTTGACGGCGACGGTGCCGTCGTCGAAGCGCTTCACCACGTTGTCGAGCGATACGTTGGCCACAGGTGGGAATCGGATGGTTCGGGGATCGAAAGCCCCAAAGATACGCAGCGGTGTGCCCCGGTGTCAGCAGCGAGAAGTCGGATGTCGGAATTCACACACGCACGTCGGCCGATTGCCGGACCCCGGTTGCAGCAGCATCCAATTCTCCCCGCTCCGTTCAACACCGGACGCGTCCGTCCTCATGCGTGGCGCCCGACGGCACCGTCGCCGTTGAGGAATTCAGATCGAGGTGAATGAACCGCTCTCCCTGCATCCGCCGCCCCGCTTCGAATTCGATCGAACCTGAATACATCGGGCCACCATGACAGAACGTGTGGAATTCCCCCCGCTCACCACAGCGATCGACGCCCTCGGGAAGATCTCCCAGGAATAACTCGTCGAATTCCCGCCCGAGAAATGCGGCGTCGAGCCGATCGGTGTCGACGCACACCACCGAGGCGCGCAGCCCCCCGGCGATCATTCGCGCGGACAATTCGTCCGTGGGAATTCCCCATAGTGGGAACATCGGCGCGATACCCGTTCCCTCCAGCCGCGACATCCGGTAGTCGCGCACGTCCTCGAGGAACAGGTCGCCGAATGCCATGGCGTCGATGTTCTCGGCACGCGCCCGCTCGATGAGCGCGTGCATTGCCTGCTCATAGTCGCGATTCGGACATGGGTCGGGAATCTCCACCAGCCAGAGCGGCAGGCCGGCGGCGGTCGACTGTTCCTCGAGCAATGCAACCGGCGTGCGATGCATCGAGACCGCGTCGTTGCTCACGGTCGTCACAAGCGCCACGATCTCGATGTCGGTGCGCTGCTGCAGCAGGTGCAGCATCCACGCGCTGTCCTTGCCGGAACTCCAGGATATCAGGGTTCGTTTCATCAGTGCAGGTGGGATCCTCAGGTCAACCGCTCGATCACCTCGCGGTGCTGGGGGAACGTCTCGATGAGCCGATCGCGATCGGCCAGTTCGAAGTCGTCGAAGTCGAACCCGGGAGCGACGGTGCAGGAGACGAGGGTGAATCCGTCGGGACGAACGACCGCGCCGCCGAACCACCAGCCGGCCGGAATTACCGCCTGCAGCACTTCGCCATCGGCGATATCGGGTCCGACGCGCACGTCGTGGCGCTCTCCGTTCGGAGCGATCAGCACGAGGTGAATGGTGTCGCCGTCGTGGTAGTGCCACAGTTCATCGCTTGCAAGGCGATGCAGACGAGAGCGTTCGAGACCTTGCAGCAGAAAGAGGATGGCGGTGCAGAACGGACGTCCGCCGCGGTAGCGCCCCGGCAGGTACGGACCGGCGATTCCGTCCGCCGATCGGTACGTCTCCCGGTAGTGCCCGCCCTCCGGATGCGGCGCGAGGTCGAGCGCGCGAATGTAGTCATGAGCAGTCATGGGGGAAGATAGAGCAGAACACCCCGAACGAAATCAACCCCTTATCGAAGCGGACCGCATCGGAGGCGAAGCGAAACGGTTGCCGAGCATACGTGCGACGTACCCGGAAGGAGACTGTTGAAAAAGGGAGAACCGAGGGAAACGAATGAGCCGGAATTCCGGCTGAACCAGTTCGTCGGTCGGAAGATGGTGACGCAGACCCGCACGGCCGACACGGTCTGTGTCTGGATCGCCGCAAATGCCGATACGTATTCGGCGCAGAGCGAACCCGACGGCGAACCCGCCACCGAACCCGACATGGTGCACGGACGGCTCGGGAATTTCTCGGTGGCCACCTGCGGACTCGGCGTCTAGTACGCCTGCTTGCGCTTCACCCCCCCCGCAATTGCCCGAAGGTACACAGGTCCACGAGGCGGAAACGGAGCTCTTCCACAGCGGGAAGAACGAGGATGGCGCGAGCGATGACATCACTATGAACGTGATGCCGGTCCAGTCGGAACCGTGGCATGGAACGCGCGATATCAGCGAACTCGTGCGACAGATCTATGCAAGCCCGGATCGCTACGATGGCTTCCGAGTTAGTTTGCCCGCGGGCTTCACGACCCGACAGGTGGAGAAGGGATTCTACTTGGACAACGACATCCGACGCACCAGCACGAGCATGGGTCGCTCGCCGCGGATGCTGCTGAAGCTGAAGCTGCCGGCCGGCAGCTCCACAGGCGATATCGTGATGCCCTTCCTCCCGACCGATCACGACCTACGGGGTGTCGTTCAGGCCGTCCTCATGATGCAGTTCGTCCGGGCGAGCGACTATCCGTCGGACCGGAATGCATCTCAGAACTGGTAGTGCCCTTCGGTACGAATTCTCCAAATCCCCTCATCCAACCCGCGCACGATATGTCGAATACGATCCGACCGGTGCTCGCCATTCACGGCGGCGCCGGTGCCATTCGCAGGGAAACAGATCCGGACGGCCGCGAGCCGCGGTACCGCGCCGCTCTCGAGCATGCGCTGCTCGTCGGCTGGCGCCTGCTCTCCGCCGGTGGCGCCGCACTCGACGCCGTCGAAGTGGCCGTCCGCGATCTGGAGGACAACCCCCTGTTCAACGCCGGACGCGGTTCGGTCTTCACCCACGATGGTCGGCACGAAATGGACGCCTCGATCATGTGCGGCCGAACCCGTCGCGCCGGTGCCGTCGCCCAGGTGCAGCATGTCCGCAATCCGATTGCGCTCGCCCGCATGGTGATGGACCGCTCGCCCCACGTGTTCATGGGAGGTCCCGGCGCCGAGGTGTTTGCGCACGAACTCGGGATGGAATTCGAAGCGGATGAATATTTCTTCGACGTGTTTCGGCACGAACAGTATCTGCGGGTGCGGGAGGGCGGCGGTGTACAGCTGGATCACAGCGACGAGCTGCCGAAGGGAACGGTCGGTGCGGTCGCCGTCGATGTGGGCGGCAATGTGGCTGCAGCGACCTCGACCGGTGGCATGACCAACAAGCGGTTCGGTCGCATCGGCGATTCACCGGTGATCGGCGCGGGAACGTATGCGGACAATCGAAGCGCGGCGGTGTCCTGTACCGGTCACGGCGAGTTCTTCCTTCGCGGCGTGACCGCCTACGACCTCTGCGCGATGATGGACTATGGTGGAACGTCGGTGGCCGACGCTGCGGAGGCGGTGATCGACAAACTCGGAGCGCTCGGCGGCGACGGCGGGCTGATTGCGATCGACACCGCCGGGCGAATCGCCATGCCGTACAATTCCGCCGGCATGTATCGCGCGTCGATTAGACTCGACGGTGAGATCGACATCCGCATCCATGAGCGATGATGAATTCAAATAAGACCCGGAAGTGGCGGCCGATGTCACAGCAATCGGTCGGATTTCTCGATGAGAAATAATTAATTCGACAAATCCAATTCGGAGGCTAACAAATGCCCGTCGAGCCGTGTTTCCTGTCCGTCGGCTGCAACTTCAACACCCCAGAAGTTGTGGAAGGCGAAGCAGCTCGGACATTCGGGGCGGTTCCTGTAGCGGGGGCCGCCTCGGTCTTTTTCGGGGTGGCTGACTTGCAGCAACCTCGAGTGTCGGGACAGTCGCGGCCGGAGACGCAGGCACAAAAAAAACAGGGGCGAGTGGTGGTCGCCCCTGTCTCTTTCGGTGCCTATCACAGGCAGGAATGAAATCGGGTCCAAGCGATTTCATTCCTCCACCCCGGGTTGGGTCCAGCAGCTCGGGGCGTTCGATCCCGGGGTCAATCCACAACCCCCGGGATCGGTGCCGCGGCGAAGTCCGGGCGGGCTTGAACCGCGGCGTCTCTCAAGTCAATCAAACGTTCCACCACGGCCACTGCCTGCAACTATTGCGCCTGATCGGCAAGATTGAATTCTGGAAAAATTTTGGCGAGATCGACGGCCTGTCGACGGCGATGGAGTTTCGATCTGAAGTGATGGGTTTCCGGTGCGAGGGTGGTGACGGGGGGGCGGTCGCCGTCTGCGAGCGAGACGGCGGTCAGGAATCGAGGAGCACGGGAGCGTTCAGAACCGGATGAGCGCACCGCCCTGCAGTGAGACATCGCTGCCCTTCTGATCCAGCAGGTAGATCTTCAGACCAATCCAGGGCTGCAGGAAGGAGATCGGATCGAAGGCGTAGCCAACGCCGGTATTGACGCGGAAGCCGACCTCGGTGCTGCCGACGTCGGGCACGTCGATGTGCAGTCCGAATCCGCCGAGCAGGAAGACGCCGGTGGCGGCGCCGGCGCGGCCGAAGTAGTAGCGACCGTTGAGGTCGGCGATAATGACGGTGGACTTGCGCGTACCGGTGAGGATTTCGCCGGCGGGTTCGAGGAACGATCGCTGGGTGACGGGGATGTCCGCTGTCAGACCGAAGAGGGGGAAGCCGTCGCCGGCGTAGAACCCGACTTTCGGTCCGACGCCGAGGCGTGCGTCCTGCGCCCGGACGGCACACGGCACGATGGCGACCAGGAGGACGACGAAGGCGGCAAGGCGCATCAGTGGCATCGGGCAGCGCGACGGGCGAGAATTCAACATGTGGTCATGGATGGCGGAACATAGGAAAATCCCGGACCGTCGCGGGGACGATCCGGGATTTCACAAGGTTCGACGACCCGTGGCATTCGGGACGCACATCAGGCCGATTTCACTCTTCCTCGTCCTCCTTCTGGGCGGAGCCCTTCGTGCCGCGGTTTTTCGAGCGGGGGCTCTTTTCCTCGGGTGTGGACTCCTCGACCGTTTCGGTTTCTGACTCGGAGGCGGCGGCGCCACCATCCGTTCCGGATTCCGGCTTGGCATCCTTGTCATCAACGGACGCCTCCTTGTTCGGTGGCGTACCCTTGATGGCCTGGTAGGTGAGCTTGCTGGCCTCGGCATCGAAGTCGACGTGGACGGTACCGCCCTCGCCGACCTGACCGCGGAGCACGAGCTCGGCCAGTTCGTCCTCGACGTAGCGCTGGATGGTGCGCCGCAGCGGGCGGGCGCCATACTTCTCGTCGTAGCCCTTTTCGGCCAGGTAGCGCTTTGCCGCGTCGGAGATGTCGACGGTGATGTGCATCGCGTTGAGTCGCTTCAGCAGCTGACGCGTCTGGATCTCGATGATCTGGAAGATGTCCTGCTGATTGAGCGGCCGGAAGACGATGGTGTCGTCGACACGGTTGAGGAACTCGGGATTGAAGAGCCGCTTCATCGAGTCCTCGACGGTATTCTTCATCTCCTCGTACTTGTCGACCTCTTCGCCGGTCGTGAAGCCCATCTTGCCACCGGCCTTCAGGTCGCGCACACCGACGTTCGAGGTCATCACGATGATCGTGTTCTTGAAATCGACACGGCGGCCGAGCGAATCGGTAAGGATACCGTCGTCGAGCACCTGCAGCAGGATGTTGAACACATCCGGGTGGGCCTTTTCGATTTCATCGAGCAGGACGACGGAGTACGGCTTGCGGCGCACCTTTTCGGTGAGCTGGCCACCCTCTTCGTAGCCGACGTAGCCCGGAGGCGCGCCGACGAGGCGGGAGACGGAGAACTTCTCCATGTACTCCGACATATCGATACGCACGAGGGAATCCTCGGAGTCGAAGAGGTAGCGTGCGAGCGCCTTGACGAGCTCGGTCTTACCGACGCCGGTAGGTCCGAGGAAGATGAACGAGCCGATGGGGCGATTCGGATCCTTGAGCCCGGCGCGGGCACGGCGGATCGCCTTGGAGAGCTGTTCGATCGCTTCGTCCTGTCCGATGACCTCGCGCTTGAGGGCTTCGGCCATCTTCAGGAGTTTGTCGGATTCCTCCTGTGCGATCTTCGAGACCGGAATGCCGGTCATCATCGCGACCACGTCGGCCACCTGCTCGTCGTTGACGTCGACGATCCGTTCGCTGGCGGTCTCCTCCCACTCCTCCTTCGCCGATTCGAGATCGTTTTGGAGCTTCTTCTCCAGATCGCGAAGGCGTGCGGCCTCCTCGAAATTCTGATTCTTGACGACCTGGTTCTTCTCCTGCTTGACGTCCTCGATCTTCTGTTCGAGATCGAGCACGTGCTTGGGGACGACGATGGAGCTGAGGTGAACGCGGGCACCGACCTCGTCCATCACGTCGAGGGCCTTGTCGGGAAGGAACCGGTCGGTGATGTAGCGTTCGGCCAGCGTCACGCAGCAGTCGATGGCGGCCTCGGAGTACCGGACGTTGTGATGCTCCTCGTACTTGTTCTTGACGTTCCGCAGGATCTGGATGGTCTCATCGACCGACGGCGGGTCGACCATGATCTTCTGGAAGCGTCGGTCGAGCGCGCCGTCCTTTTCGATGTACTGGCGGTATTCGTCGAGGGTGGTTGCGCCGATGCACTGGATGTCGCCGCGGGCGAGGGCGGGCTTGAACATGTTGGAGGCATCGAGGGAACCGGAGGCGCCGCCTGCGCCGACGATGGTATGCAGCTCGTCGATGAAGAGGATGACGTCCTTGGCCTTTTCGAGCTCATTCATCACGGCCTTCATCCGTTCTTCGAACTGACCGCGGTACTTGGTACCGGCGACCAGGGCGGCGAGGTCGAGGGTGACGATGCGCTTGTCGTGCAGCACGCGCGAGACCTTCTTCTGGACGATGCGCAGGGCGAGACCTTCGGCGATGGCGGTCTTGCCGACGCCGGGTTCGCCGATGAGCACCGGGTTGTTCTTCTTCCGGCGTGATAGGATCTGCGCGACGCGTTCGATTTCCTTTTCGCGACCGATGACCGGGTCGAGTTTGTCGTCGGCGGCGAGCTTGGTGAGGTCGCGACCGAAGTTGTCGAGCACGGGCGTCTTGACGCGTTCCTGCCGCTCACGACTGCGACCACCGCCGGAGGAGGCGGAGCCGCCACCGCTGCCGGAGGATTTCGACGGCGTCGAGGAGCGACCCGACTGGATGTTCTCCAGTTCGGTACGCACGGCCTCGTAGGTAATGCCGAACTGCGAGAGGATCTGCGCGGCGATGTTGTCATCATCGCGCAGCAGCGACAGCAGCAGGTGCTCGGTACCGATGACGTCGCTCTTGTAGAGCTTCGCCTCGAGGTAGGTGATCTTGAGCACCTTTTCGGCCTGCTTGGTCAGCGGGATATTGCCGATGGTAAGCGTACCGCCGGTGGCGCGCACGGTATCCTCGATCGCCTTCTTGATCTTGAACAGATCGCCGCCGAGGTTGCGGAGAATCTTCACCGCCACACCCTTGCCTTCGCGGATGATTCCCAGCAGCAGATGCTCGGTGCCGATGTAGTCGTGCCCCAGACGCAAGGCCTCTTCGCGGCTGAGACGAATCACATCCTGCACACGATTGGAGAAATTTCCTTCCATATTGATTGTGTCCCTTGCCGCCGTGCCGGAGCGCCGGCACTGTACGGTCGCTATGAGTATTCTGCTTCTCGTTCGCTTCTCACTCGTGCGGTCACTACGCCACCTCAACATACCGACCGACGCACACGCAAACCCCTGATAAATCTGCCAGGATCCGCGGTGAATATACCCAATTGGACAGACCGGCTCGGAGTGTCGCGCTCCGGTGCGATGGGTCACTCACGGCGGCAATCTCCATGCCCGATGGTGGATGCGTCTGTCTGCGGCTGGTGGTTTCTCCCGCCCGGAATTCCTGCCTCCCCGATCCCTTCGTCTCCCCCCGCCCCGCCCTGTGGTAATGACGCACACGGGTCGTGAAAACGTGCAGCGACCCTTGGCCCGCACCCGCGCCCGCCCGTACCTTTGTACTCTTTGTCCGCGGCCGTGGACCCGTATGCGTTCGCCCGTGGCTGCCGGTCGATCGGCGCGCCCCCTGCGGCCGGAATCCATCCTCCGTTGAACCAACCGCTCGCTTACGAGAATTCCGACAATGCTACAGCTCGATCTGACCGAGACCCATGAGATGATCCGCGATACCGCCCGCGACTTCGCGCAGAACGAAGTGGCGCCCACCGCCACCGAACGCGACGTCACCGGCGAGTTCCCCGCCGAAGCCATCAGAAAGCTCGGCGAGCTCGGCTTCATGGGCATGATGGTCTCCGATGAATGGGGCGGCGCCGGTCTCGATGCCATCAGCTACGTCATCGCCATGGAGGAGATCTCCAAGGTCGATGCCTCCGTCGGCGTGATCATGTCGGTCAATAATTCGCTCGTCTGCTGGGCGCTCGAGACGTATGGAACGGAGGATCAGAAGGAGCGCTTCCTGCGTCCGCTCGCGACCGGTGAGAAGCTGGGTGCCTACGCGCTGAGCGAACCCGAAGCGGGCTCCGACGCCACCCAGCAGCATACCATCGCCGAACGCAACGACGACGGGTCGTGGACGCTCAACGGCACCAAGAACTGGATCACCAACGGGACGACCGCCGACGTGTTCCTTGTCTACGCGCAGACCGATCGGGAGAAGGGATACAAGGGCATCTCCTGCTTCATCCTCGAGAAGGGGATGAAGGGATTCACCCACGGTGTCAAGGAGGACAAGCTCGGCATCCGTTCGAGCGATACCTGTTCGCTGCAGTTCGAGGATGTGCGCGTGCCGGCCGAGAACGTGCTCGGACCGGAGGGTCGGGGATTCAACCTCGCGATGGAGACACTCAACGGCGGCCGCATCGGCATCGCTTCGCAGGCGCTCGGCATCGCCCAGGGCGCCTTCGAAGCAGCCGTCGCCTACGCACAGGAGCGCAAGGCATTCGGCAAGCCAATTGCGAATCTGCAGGCGATCCAGTTCAAGCTCGCCGACATGGCCACGCGCATCTCCGCGGCTCGCGAGCTCATCTGGCGCGCGGCGAGTCTGAAGGATCGACACGAGAACTACATCAAGGAAGCCGCGATGGCGAAGCTCTTCGCCTCGCAGACGGCTGTCGCCGTGGCGCTCGAGGCGATTCAGGTGCATGGCGGATACGGGTACGTGCGGGAATACAAGGTGGAGCGGTATCTGCGTGATGCGAAGATCACCGAGATCTATGAGGGAACATCCGAAATCCAGCACATCGTCATCGCGCGCCAGCTGCTCAAGGAGATGAGCCGGTAGCGCACCGGTCGGGAAGAATTCTGCGACGCCCCGTTGCCGTGTCACGACACCGGCGGCGGGGCGTCGAACGTTGGGAACATGAAGCCGGGACTCCCCCGGCCCGAGGTCGCGTCGGATGAAGTCACGCACATTCATACTCACGCTGATCGTGATCGGGCTCGCCGCGGCGCCGGCCGCCGCACAGGGGCCGTCGCAGCCGATCGTACTCGAGCACGCCGATCAGTTCAACGTGCGCACCGAGGACGGCACGCAGGTGCTGGATCTGAGCGGCAACGTCAGCATTACCCAGGGCGACGTCGCCATCAGATCCGATCGCGCCGTCTACAACGAGAGCGCCCGCCAGGCCGAGTTCTCCGGCGATGTCACCGTTCGCCAGCCGGGCACGCTCATCACCGCCCCGCGTATCGTCTACAGCGGTGGTTCGCGAATCGCTACGGCGCCCGACGGCGTCGTCGTGCATGACTCGAGCGGTGCGGTGATCACAGGGGGCTGGGGGGAATACGACGCCGGCCGCCGCCGCACCGCGTTCAGCAAGGGCGTGCGACTGGTCGACCCGCGTGGAACGCTTCGCGCGTCCGAGGGCGAGTACTACTCGGTCGAGCAGCGCGCCGATTTCCGCGGCGACGTCCGCATCGTCAGCGACTCCGGTACCGTCGATGCCGACCGCGTCACCCACTGGCGTACCACGCAGGTCACCTACGCGTTCGGCAACGTCGTCGTTCGCCCGAAACAGCGGGACGCCGTGCTTACCGGCGACACCGTGCGGCACTACCCGCCGGACGGCTATACCGTCGCGTCCGGTTCGCCACGCCTCGTCGATATCGATACGGCCGAGCCACGCGCCGGCAGACCAGGACAGGTGGATACGACGGTGATCATCGCAGACACGCTCGAGACGTTCCGTGGCGTCGATCGCCTGGAGTACCAGGCGCGCGGCCACGTGCGCATGCTTCGCAGTGAACTGCAGGCAATGGCTTCCATAGCTCGATACCTTCCCGACAGCAACGTGGTCGGGCTGGGAACCAGGCGTGTGCGCGTGGCGATTCCGCTCATCGACACCGCAGGTGCCGCGAAACCGGATTCCCTGCCAGGCGGCATGGTGTCGCGGGACACCGCATCAGCGGACACGGCGATCGTCGCGGGACGTCCTCCGGAGAACGATACGACCGCGGGGCGCGCTGCTCCGTCGCCTCGGAAGTCGGATTCCGAATTCGACGCCGATCATCTGGTCGTGGTCTGGTACGGACAGTCGCAGCTCAGTGGCGATACGGTAACGGTGCGGCTGGACAGCAATTCGCTGCGAAGCGTCACGGCCGTCGGCGATGCATTTGCCGCCGAACCGACCGACGGACCCGAGCGGTACAACCAGTTCGCCGGAGCGCGACTCCACATGGACGTTCGGCAGGATACCGTTCGTCAGGTACGCTCGGAGGGACAGGCGTCCTACCTGGTGTTCAAGTACGACCGGAAGAATCCCGACGGCGTCGACCGTTCCTCGGGCGATACGATCCGGGTCGAATTCCGCGGCGGTGACGTCAGCCGCATCGCTGTGCTGGGTCCGCTGTCACGTCCCGAAGGCGAGTACTTTCCCGAACCGATGGTGGCGGGGCAGGAGGCGCAGTTCCGGCTGCAGGGCTTCCGCTGGTTCGACCGCGACCAATACGCAGTGATCACGAAGAGAGAAGGAAACGCTGAAACTGATACGCACCGGTAGTGCACACCCCGCCGCCGTCCGGACGAGCCGGCTCGTCTGGCTGGTCCTCTGCCTGTTCATCGTGCTCGGCATACGTGCCGGGGCACAGACGAACACGGCCGGACGGCCGGCTGACGCACAGGCCGTCCGGCAGGTCGACCATCAGCCGCCGGGGCAGTCATCCCGGGCGCCAAGCGGCGGATGGGACACGCTGCACATCGACCCGATGATCCGCTTCGAGCAGGCGCTGCGTCGCGACAGTCTCGGCTGGCTCGCCTATCTCGACAGTCTGAATTCCACCCCGCTTGCCCGGATGCGGCGCAACATGGATTTCCCGAGCGACTACTGGATGCCGACGGCGGCAGACTCGCTGCGGCGCATCGACGACATCAACCGCGCGCTCGACCACGGCTTCCTCTACCCCGAGCATCCGCGGGTACAGCTCTTCTCGATCAGTCCGTCGCAGGTGCTGATGGCGCTCGGCGTGACCGAGGACGTCACGCCGTGGGTGAAGTACACGCTGCTCGCAACGCAGCAGGTTACCGTCCGGATCTACGACCTCGATGCGAATCTGGTCGCGACGCTCGTCGACGACGTACAGGCACCGGGGAAGTACTCGATGAAGTGGGACTTCCGCGACCAGCATGGTATCCGTGTTCATTACGGTGACTACATCGCCGAGGTGGTCGCTGCCGACAGCGTGCTGCTGCGCAAGCGCATCGTCGTTCCGTAGCAGACCGAAAAAATCCTCGGCGCCACCGATCGTTATCTTGACCCCATGAGTATGCGAATAGGAAATATCGAGGTCGAGAAGGGCGTCCTGCTTGCCCCGATGGAGGATGTGACCGATCCCTCCTTCCGCCGCGTCTGCCGGCGGATGGGTGCAGATATCGTCTATACCGAGTTCATCTCCAGTGAAGGACTCATCCGCGACGCGCGACGCAGTCTCAGCAAGCTCGATCTGTATGAGGATGAACGTCCCGTCGCGATCCAGATCTTCGGCGGTCGCGACGAGGCCATGGCCGAAGCGGCCCGCATCGCCGAGGCGGCCGGACCCGACTTCATCGACATCAATTGCGGCTGCTGGGTGAAGAACGTCGTCGCCCGCAGCGCCGGTGCGGCGCTGCTGAAGGACCTGCCGGCGATGAAGCAGATCGCGCAGTCGGTGATGGACAACACGTCGCTGCCGGTCACGCTGAAGACGCGGCTTGGTTGGGATCGCGAGTCGATCCGCATCGTGGAGGTCGCCAGGATGCTCGAGGATATCGGCATCCAGGCGCTGGCGATTCACTGCCGCACGCGCGATCAGGGACACGAGGGCGAGGCGTCGTGGGAGTACATCACGCAGGTGAAGGAGGCGGTGTCGATGCCGGTGATTCTCAACGGGAGCGTCAGGAGCGCCGAGGATGTGAAACGTGCGTTCGACACCGGAGCCGATGCGGTGATGATCGGCCGTGCGGCGATCGGCAACCCGTGGATCTTCCGCGAGGCGAAACACTACATGACCACGGGCGAATTGCTCCCCGAACCCGATATCGACGAGCGTATCCGGGTCGCACGCGAACACTTCCGGCTGTCGGTCGAGTACAAGGGACTCAAGTACGGTGTGATCGAATTCCGCAAGTACTGGGGCGGCTACCTCAAGGGGCAGCCGCTGGCGTCCAATGCCCGCGGCGACCTGGTGCGAATAAATGACCCCGAGGAAATCGAGCGGCGACTCGATCGCTATCGGGAGGAGGTCGACGCCTTCGTCCGTCAGCGCGAGGAGTGGCTGGCGTCCTCAGAAGCCGGTGGCAGCGACGACGCGATCGGCGTGGCGGCCTGAGGACTGACAGGGAGAATTCAAGGACGGCGGCCGATGCCTCCATGGCATCGGCCGCCGTTGTCTACGTGCCGGCCGGGTCCGATCCCGATGCGCTAGCGCGCCGCGATGTACGGCGCGATTCCCATGAGGGACCGCTCCGCGTGCCGATCCCCGCTGTTCCCGCTGTTGCGATCGCCCCCCCCTCCACCGCAGCTCCGACGGTCACTCCGCCTCGACCACGACCGGCAGCGATCCGCGCCCGCTGCCCCGCGCCACGTCGATGACGAACACCACCAGCGCGACCCACACGATGCAGAATCCCACGAACCGCTCGGTGGAGAATGGTTCGTGATACAGGAAGACGCCGAGCGTAAAGGTGAGCGTCGGCGTCAGGTACTGGAACATGCCGAGCATCCAGAGGGGAATTCTTCGCGCGGCGGAGGTGAACATCAGCAGCGGCACGACGGTGATCACGCCGGTGGCGACCAGCAGCACCATTCCGCGAACCGGCAGATTCGTCCAGGTCGCATCGCCGGTCGTCGTGGAGACGATGAGGAAACCCAGAGCGATCGGCAACAGCACCGTCGTCTCCAGCCAGAGTCCTTCCAGCGATGGCAGCGGCGCCCGCTTCTTGATCAGCCCGTAGAGTCCGAACGTCACCGCCAGGCCGAGCGCGATCCACGGCGGTGTACCGTAGATGATGGTCAGGTAGATGACGCCGACGGCGGCGATGGTGATCGCGACCCACTGCATTCGGCGCGGCCGTTCCCCGAGCACGAAGACGCCGAGCAGCACGCTCAACAGCGGGTTGATGAAGTAGCCGAGACTCGTGTCGATAACGTGCCCGCTGATGACCGCGCCGACGAAGAGCATCCAGTTGGAACCGACCAGAAGCGCCGCCAGAGCGTAGGTGGCGACGATGCGGCGGTCGCGAAGGTGCGGACGCAGTCGTCGCCAACGACCGGAGATTCCGACGACGGATGTGAGGAGCACGAACGACCAGACGACGCGATGGGCGATCAGCGGCGCGACCGGTATCGCATCGAGTTGCTTCCAGAAAATGGGGAACACGCCCCAGGCACCGTAGGCCGCCAGCGCATACAGGATGCCCGGGTTCAGGCGGGATGTCGGCATGTGGATGATTCAGACGTGGTATCGGCCGTCCGCTCGACGGTGCGCCGACGTCGCGGAACGTGGAGGCCAAACGCAGTGCTTGCTCGACACCATCCAGACGCGACCGGCACGGTCACGCTCTGCGGTCTCTGCGGCCGCTCTCCGCAACAACGAACAACCTCCGGAACGGAAACACCGTCCCGAACGCACTCACCGGATATGCCTCGGCCAGCAGCTGTCCGTATTCGTCAAGAAACTCCCCGCGGTCCTGCTCGTCGAGCGCGGCGAGCACGGGCCGCAGCGCGGTTCCCTTCACCCACTCGAGCACGGGGTTGTCGCCGTGAAGAATTTGCAGGTAGGTGGTCTCCCAGGCGTTCACGGAGAAGCCCAGGTCCGTCAGCGTCCGCACGTACCAGTCGAGCGACATCACCGCGGCGCTGCGATCAGCGGCGCCACCAAGCATCGGTCGCCATCGTTCGCTCAGACGAAGGTCTCGGAGAATGGTGTGCGATGGCGCGTCGAAGTTGCCCGGCACCTGCATGGCGAACGTGCCGCCGTCAGCGACGAATCCGGCAAGTCGCGGGATGAGCGTCGTATGCTCGGGTACCCACTGCAGCGCGGCGTTGGAGACGAGGAGATCGACCGGAGCATCGGGCGTCCACGACTCGATCGTGCCGTGTTGGAACGACAGGCGTGGGTGAAATTCGATCCTCGCCGCCTTCTCCAGCATCTCCGCCGAAGCGTCGATCCCCACCACCCGCGCATGAGGCCATCGTTCGGCCAACGTGGCTGTCAGTTCACCGGTCCCGCATCCGAGGTCGACGATGGTGCGCGGTTGCTCGAGGTCGACCTGCGCCAGCAATTCGAAGAACGGCCGCGCGCGGTGCGAGCGGTACCGGGCGTACTGGTCGGGATTCCACATGATCGATGAACTATCGAATGCCACAGCGGCCCTACACTCCCCTCCGGTCCGGTTCCCAGATGAATTTGTGCATCTGCTGCTGGAAGCGGACGTCGAGTCCGTCCGCGAGAATCCGTTCGACGAGTTCGACCGCTTCGATCGAACCGAACACGGGAGAGATCAGCACTGCGGCGACGCGGCCGGGCAGGCCGAATTCCTCCATGATCGACTTCGCCCACTCATAGTCTTCATGCGAACCGCAGACGAACTTGACTTCATCACGCGGCGTGAGCTGCGGGACATTCTCCAATCGATTCCGCTTCATCATTCCCGAGCTGGGTGCCTTGAGGTCCATGATCCGGATCGCACGAGTGTCGACGGGCGCGATATCGACATGACCGCCGGTCTCCACCGCAACCGTATACCCTTCATCGAGCAGTTCGCAGATCAGCGCGTTGACCTCCGACTGCTCCAGCGGTTCACCGCCGGTGAACTCGACGAAGCGCGAGGGGAAGCGACCGATCGCCGTCCGAATTTCGTCGAACGTCATCCATGTGCCTCCCTCGCGATGGTCGAGCGCGTACGGTGTGTCGCAGTAGGTGCAGCGCAGGCCGCACCCATGCAGGCGCACGAAGACGCACGGCATACCGGCGCGGGTGCCTTCGCCCTGGATCGAGAAGAAGATCTCGGAGATCTTCAGGCGGCGTGTGGGGGATGTCGTATCCATCATGAGTTGCGACGCGATTCGGGCGGGTCGCCGTGTGTCGCCGTCCAGCGGAAGCCGAATTCATGTCCGAACTTCTCGGCGCAACGCTCCGGCGACCGACTAGAACTGCTCGAGCACACGGATGTCATTCTCATAGAGCAGCCGGATGTCGTCGAGTCCGATTTTCTGCATGAGCGTTCGCTCGATGCCCCAGCCGAAGGCGTAGCCGGTGAATTCTTCCGGGTCGATGTCGACGGCCTTCAGCACGTTCGGGTGCACCATACCGCAGCCGCCGAGTTCGATCCAGCCGGAGTACTTGCAGATGCGACACCCCTCCCCCATGCAGAGGAAGCAGGTGATGTCCATCTCGGCCGACGGTTCGGTAAACGGGAAGAACGAGGGGCGGAAGCGGGTCTGCACGCCCTGGCCGAAGTAGGCATGGGTGAATTCGTAGAGCGTTCCCTTGAGCTGCGCCATGGTGACGCCGCGGTCGACGTAGAGGCCCTCGACCTGGTAGAATTCTGCACCGGCGCGGGCGGTGATCGCCTCATTGCGGTAGACGCGGCCGGGCATGATCGAGCGGATGGGCGGTTTCCGATGCTCCATCACACGGATCTGCACCGACGACGTGTGCGTACGCAGCAGCACGTCCTCGCGGTCGTCGTGTTTGACGAAGAACGTGTCCTGCATGTCGCGTGCGGGGTGATCGGGCGGGAAGTTGAGGGCCCCGAAGTTGTGCCAGTCGTCCTCGACCTCCGGACCGGTTTCGACGGTGAATCCCATGCGGACGAAGATCTCCTCCATGCGACGTCGGGCACGCATGATCGGGTGTTCATGGCCGTGGAAGAGGCGGCGCCCCGGCAGCGAGAGATCCTCACCCGGTGCCGACGTCGAGGTGGTCGTCGATGACTGGCGTGCGGCGTACCCTTCCTCGGCGAGCGACCGCAGCTGATTGAGCGCCTGGCCGACCTCACGCTTCTGTTCCTTCGGCACCTCGCGCATGCGATCGAAGAGCGCGGCGATTGTGCCTTTGCGCACCAGGTGTTTCAGGCGGAAGGCCTCGGCGGCGTCGGCCGAGTCGATGGCGGCGAGGTCGGCCTCTATCTGCGAACGAAGCGCGTTGATATCCTCGAGCATGGCGGGCGGGTCTATGGGAACTGGTGAATTCGTACGGGAGCGTGAAATCCGGACGCGGGGAAAATAGAAATCCCCCGTCAACTCGGTCGGGTGAGTCGAACGGGGGATCGCAACTGCTACGGACTGCCGGCCGACGTCAGCTCTGCACGTGCTTGACGATGCGGGAGAAGACCTCCGGCTCGTTCATCGCGATATCGGCGAGCACCTTCCGGTTGATCCCGAGACCCTTCTGACTGAGTCCGTGCATCAGCCGGCTGTAGGTAGTGCCGTTCTGCCGTGCGGCGGCATTGATCCGGACGATCCACAGTCGACGGAACGTGCGCTTCTTGAGGCGACGGTCGCGGTAGGCGTGCGACAGTCCCTTTTCGACGTGGTTCTTGGCGATCGTCCAGACGTTATGGCGCGATCCCCAGTATCCCTTAGCCAGCTTCAGCGTGCGACGGCGTCGTTCACGCGAAGCGACCTTGTTCTTTGAGCGAGGCATGATTCACCTTTACAGATTTTGGAATGTTCATGCGCAGGCGAGTATCTGAGCGGAGCGCGGGAGGATCCCGTGGACTCCGACGTTCCCGATGTCGGGAACACTGCACCGTGCGCGTTGCGACTGCGAGTGCTGTCGCAGCGATCCGAACAAACGAAACGTTCCGACCGAAGTCGGAACGCATGGTCGGACGACTGCCGGGACGGGAGCCTACAGGCCGAGCATACGCTTGACGCGCGGCTCGTTGGCCTCGTCGACCATCTGTGCCTTTCGCAGATGGCGGCGGCGCTTCGGTCCCTTCTTGGTCAGGATATGGGAGCGGTTGGCGCTCTCACGCTTGAGTCGACCCGACGCGGTCAACTTGAAGCGCTTGGCGGCTCCCCGTACGGTCTTCTTCTTCGGCATTGTCTGTACCTGTTGATCTATTTGACCTGAATCATCTGTTCCGCGATGCTCAGCCCTCGGCGGAGGCCTCTCCGCCGGAGGTCGCCTTCTTGACCGGCTTCTTCTTCTTCTTCTCCGGAGCCAGGATCACCGACATGTTGTGTCCGTCGGTACGCACCGGCTGGTCGATCTTCGCGTCGTCCTGCAGCAGCTCGATGATTTCATCGAGCAGCTCCCGTCCCACCTCTTTGCGGGTGATCTCACGACCCTTGAACACAACGGCGAACTTCACCTTGTGTCCCTCGGCGAGAAACTCCTTGGCGTGGCGGACCTTGAACTGAACATCGTGCGTGTCGGTTCGCGGATGCAGGCGCACCTCTTTCAGCTGGCCGGCCTGCTGACTCTTGCGCTGCTGCTTCTCGCGCTTCTGCTGTTCGTAGCGGAACTTCCCGAAGTCGATGATCTTGCAGACCGGTGGCTTTGCCTGGGGTGCAATTTCAACCAGATCGAGCTCACGCTCCTGTGCGATTTTCAGCGCATCCTTCGGCGCCATGACGCCAAGCTGCTCACCGTTCTCGTCGATTACCCGGATTTCCGGTACGCGGATCTTCTCGTTGGTTCGTGGTCCCTGCTTTCTCGGAGGGAAATTTCGTCTGTTCCTAAGTATGGGTCTACCCGTTCGGACTGTTCATGGATACACTGGATTTAGGGGGAAACCACAAATTTAGAGAATCGGCTCCGGCCCGCAAGCAGGGCTGAATGGAAAAATCTGTTTCATCCGCCGCTCTCGCTGCCGAGTGAATTTCCCCATGGATTCGACAGACTCGCAGAACGTCCGCGCTCCGGCAAAAATCAACCTCGGACTCGAAGTCCTTCGCCGCCGCGACGATGGGTACCACGACATCAATACAGTCTTCGCTACGCTCGATTTCGGCGATGATCTGCTGCTGCGGTGGCGCCACGACGGTCGCGTCGTCTGTGGTGTCGAGGGCGACGATGGCCTCGAGGCTGATGAACGGAACCTGGCGGTGCGGGCCGCGATGCTCCTCGGTCGTCTCGTCGGTACCGACGCACCCGGCGTCGAGATCGTGCTGCGCAAGCGCATACCTGTCGGCGCAGGGCTCGGCGGCGGCAGCTCCGATGCCGCGGCGGTGCTCCGGGCGCTGCCGCGACTGTGGCAGGTCGATGTTCCCGCGAACTCCCTCCACTCCATCGCGCTCGAACTCGGCAGCGACGTTCCGTTCTTCCTCCACGGCGGGTTCGCCCGTGCCACCTCGCGCGGTGAACGGCTCGAGCCGCTGCACCTGCGACTTCCGTGGACGGTGCTGCTGGTTAACCCCGGCATCCACGTGCCGACCGGCTGGGCCTATTCGACACTCGGGATACGACCCGACCGTGTGGCCTCGGACTTCGTAGCGGCACTTCGGCAGGGACTCGTCGAACCGGCGACGTTGAGCGGAGCACTGTCGAACGACTTCGAGCGATCGATCTTCGCCGCTCATCCTCGCCTGGCCGCCTTGAAGCGCGAGATCGCGAGTCTGGGCGCGCTCTTCACCTCGATGTCCGGAAGCGGTGCGACCATGTACGGCCTCTTCGACACGCCGGACGCCGCGGCGCATGCGGCGTCCTCGCTCGGAGACGAGCGATGGGTCCGCGTATGCCGGTTCACATCGATTCCGCCGCCGGACGCCGCGGCCGAGAGCGTGTGAAAAAATTTCCCGCACCTGTTTCGTTCCGACACGGCAATGCTGTACCTTTGCGCCGGTTCATTCGGGCCCGGCTCGCCAGTCCAGCGAGCATGACGGCCAGCCATTCCTGCCCGGCTCTTTCGCTTCCTTTGTAACGTCTCGCGATATCTGGTGTAGTTCCGGTAGCGGCCTGCGCTGGAGAGTCGCCTGTCGTGACCGCCGTCAGGGGCGGATCACCTGCGTCGCCGTGACCGCCGATCAGGCATCGTGATCGATCGTCACGAGGCGTCGTCGCCCACCCCGCTCGTTCTCGGGGTTCGCATACACTATTCCCGCGTGTGCCTTAAACAATCCGGTTCAACCGAAGGTCAGAACAACGGGGCGTAAGCCCGTGCTGTCAGGAGATCAAGGCTGCTGACGACATCGACACGACCGAGGGTACCTCCAAAACGGCTGGATTTCGGCTCGTGTGGCATGTATTTCGCCATCTCCTGCATTACAGCTTCGTAATGATCGTTTAAACAAGTGATGACCGAATGGCAGCGGTGATGATGATGCGATCCGATGAGAAACAACGACGATGAGTGAGGTTCCCCATGCAGTACACGTATAAATACCCGAACAAGGTCCAGAGCGTCAATGGGCGGCGCTTTGGGCGCATCAGCATCTCGGAGGATCATCTGACCGAGACGCACAACGAGCTGATGAATCGGCTTGGTTCGCCCGACAAGACGATTGCGGTACAGGTGGAGGTCGAGGCATCGCGCGAGCGGGTCTGGGAGGTCGCCGCCGGTTCGGTCGCGGGATTCTTCTCGCACCATCCGGTGTTCGCCGGTCTGACGCAGCTCAACTCGCTGGAGTCGGAGGAGGGGGGACGTTACGTGATACACCGTACGATCAACGGCTGCATCTTCGACCGGATCGGCGAGGTGATGGTGAAGATTCCGCGGTCACAGCTGACCGTCAGCGACGTCGAGATCGCCGACGCGAGCGTCAGCGGGTTCTTCCCCTCCCTGTACACCGTCAAGTGTCAGGAACATCCGGAGGATCCGAAGAAGACGGTCGTGCTCCTGACCTACACCATGCTCGGCGTGGCGCATCCGTGGGCTCTCGGGGTGCTGGCCTACCAGGCCAACAGCATCAAGTACCACGCGGAACTCGAGCGGTCGACCGACTGAACGCGGGTCGCGATTGCGGCGAACCGCCCGAAGATGATTTCCGACTGATACGAATCAGCAGCCACGAGGCCCGGCGCAGCGACGCGTCGGGCCTTCTGCTTTTGCGTACCTTTGGGGTCGCACGATTTTCATCCTCGTGATCGTTGCATATCAACACGGAGGATCCGGCACCGGGTCCTCCGCACACGTTTATTCAGTGACCGGACCTCATGGGACTCATCAACGGGAAATCGGGTGGAGGAACCATCAGCCGGGAGGACGTGCGTCAGGCGCTGGCGCACATCCAGGATCCCGACCTGCATCGCGACATCGTGTCGCTCGGCTTCGTTCGCGACATCGAGATCGATGGAGCGGCGGTGTCGGTGACAATCCAGCTGACCACGCCCGCCTGTCCGGTCAAGGATCAGATGAAAGCCGAAGCCGAGCGCGTCATCCGGCAGCTCGGCGCCACGTCGGTGGCCGTGGAGATGACCGCCCAGGTCGTCGGCCAGGAACGCAAGCGGACATTGCTTCCGGAGGTGAAGAACACGATCGCGGTCGCCTCGGGAAAGGGCGGCGTCGGGAAGTCGACCGTCGCGGTCAACCTCGCCGTTGCGCTTGCCATGGAAGGAAGCCGCGTCGGGATGCTCGATGCCGATATCTACGGTCCGTCGGCTCCGCTGATGTTCGGCCTCTCGAATCGCCGTCCGGCGCTCTACGAGACCGAAGCAGGCGAGCGACGGCTCCAACCGCTCGAGGCGCACGGCGTCAAGGTGATGTCGATCGGATTCCTCGTCGACCCCGATCAGGCCGTGATCTGGCGCGGACCGATGGCCTCGGGTGCCGTCAAACAATTCATGTCCGACGTCGACTGGGGCGAACTCGACTACCTGATCTTCGACATGCCTCCGGGAACGGGTGACATTCAGTTGACGCTGACGCAGTCGATTCCGCTTACAGGTGCGGTGATCGTCACCACGCCACAGCCGATTGCCCTGGCCGATGCCCACAAAGGGCTGAAGATGTTCCAGCGCGTCAACGTCCCGGTACTCGGGCTGATCGAGAACATGAGCTACTTCGTTGCACCGGACACGGGCGCGCGCTACGACATCTTCTCGCACGGTGGGGGAGAGAAGGCGGCGCGGGATCTCGGCGTTCCGTTCCTGGGTGAAATTCCACTCGTGACGGGCATTCGCGAGGGCGGCGACGAGGGTGTTCCGTATGTGGTGCGTGAAAGCGGCTCGGAGCAGGCGCGACAGATTCGCGCCATTGCGCGGGAGCTCGCGGCGCAGGTGTCGATCACCAACATGAGTGGCGGCTCCGATGTGGAGATCGTGCTCGGCGATCAGGGGTAGCAGTCATGGGCGCCACACCGTCATCCGGCCCGGACCCGTCGACGCTGCAGGCGCGCATTCACGCCGCCATCGAATTCGTCCGCCCGTATCTGCAGAAGGATGGTGGCGACCTCGAGTTCGTACGCTTCGAAATTCAGACGCGCACGTGCGAAGTGCGGATGCTCGGTTCATGCGAGCACTGTGCGCTGGCACCGCTGACGTTGCGGGCGGGAGTGGAGAAGGCGCTCATCTACCACGTTCCGGAGATCCGCCGCGTCGAGCGAGTCGCCTAGCGGCTTCATCCGTCGTCGCGAAGGACGAAGCGCCAGAGGTGGTCGGTGGCGCGTGAAATACCGATCCGCGGAGTCGCGGCGATGCGGTGCTCGGCGACGGCATCGCCCGGTTCGATCCAGATGCGCGGGTCGTCGATGAGATCCGCTCCGTCGATCGTCGGACCGATCGCGAACGCTTCAGCGAGCTTGCCAGGTCCGTTGACGAGGTCCCGCAGCTCCGGTGTCCGACCGGAGCGTGCCGAGCGACGGCGTCGCATCGGTTCGAGTCCGTCGAGCGGTTCGACGGCGCGAACGAGCACGGCGTTGCCGGCGCCCTCAACGCCGCAGACCACATTGAAGCAGTAGTGCATTCCGTAGATCAGGTAGACGTAGGCGTGGCCGCCGTCGAGGAACATCGAGCGGTTGCGCCGGGTAGCTCCGCGCGCCGCATGGCTTGCCTCGTCGCCCGACTGGAGGTATGCCTCGGTCTCGATGATGCGCCCGCTGGTGCGCGTGCCATCGATGGTCGTCACGAGTATCGAGCCCAGCAGTTCGCGTGCGACCAGGCGCGCATCACGACGGTAGAACGCGCGTCGAAGCCGGCTTCCGGTGCCTTGCACGCGCGCCGCAGCCGGCCGTATGTTTGTCGGCTTATCCCTTACGTGCTCTTTCATAGCGGTGCCCCTTCGCTCCTCCATGGATAACATTCGGAACTTCTGCATCATCGCGCACATCGATCACGGCAAGTCGACGCTTGCCGACCGGTTGCTGGAGCGAACCGGGCGCGTGACCGAGCGGGAGATGACCAACGCACAGCTGCTCGACGACAATCCGCTCGAGCAGGAGCGGGGTATCACCATCAAGCTGCACGCGATTCAGATGGAATACCGTCGTCCCGCGCCGACGGGCGATGCGACGAAGTATGTGCTCAACCTCATCGACACACCGGGCCACGTCGACTTCAGCTACGAGGTGTCGCGCTCGCTCTACGCGTGCGAGGGAGCGCTGCTGATCGTCGATGCCACGCAGGGCGTCGAGGCACAGACGATTTCGAATCTCTATCTGGCGATCGAGGCGGGTCTGGAGATCATCCCGGTCATCAACAAGATCGATCTGCCGTCGGCCGCCACGACGCTGGATGCGGTCAAGGCGCAGGTGATCGACCTGATCGGCGGCAGCGAGGAGGATATGATCCTCGCCTCGGCAAAGGAGGGGAGGGGGATCGACGAGGTCCTCGAGGCGATCGTCGGGCGGATTCCGCCGCCAAAGGGCAATCCCGACGCTCCGCTGCGCGCGCTGATCTTCGACTCCGTCTTCGACAACTATCGCGGCGCGATTCCCTACGTCCGCGTCTTCGATGGCACGCTCCGCGAGGGTGACCGCGTTCGCTTCATGCACTCGGGTAAGGACTTCACCATTGAAGAAGCAGGGACGCTGCTGCTGAAGCGAGCCAAGATCGGCGAGATCCCGTGCGGTTCGGTCGGCTACTTCACCGCCTCGATCAAGGATGTCAAGGACACGAAGGTGGGCGACACCGTCACCACCTCGCGACACGGCGCCGAGGCGCCCATCCCCGGCTTCAAGGAGGTCAAGCCGATGGTCTTCGCCGGACTCTACCCGGCGGACTCGGACGATTACGAGGACCTGCGCGAGGCGCTCGACCGGCTGTCGCTCAACGACTCGGCGATACTCTACGAACCCGAGACCTCGACCGCGCTCGGGTTCGGATTCCGATGCGGCTTCCTTGGAATGCTCCACATGGAGATCGTGCAGGAACGCCTCGACCGCGAGTTCGATCAGACGATCGTCACCACGATTCCCAACGTCGAGTACTTCGTCACCCAGACCAACGGCGAGCAGATCACCGTCGACAACCCCGCGCAGATGCCGCCGGCCGGTCAGATCGAATTCATCGAGGAGCCGTTCATCAAGGCGCAGATCATCTGTCCCTCGGAGTACATCGGACCGATCACCAAGCTCTGCATGGACCGCCGGGGCGTCTACGTCAATACGCAGTACATTTCGCCCGAACGCGTCGACCTGAGCTTCGAACTGCCACTGGCGGAGATCATTTTCGATTTCTACGATCGACTCAAATCGGTCTCGCGTGGGTATGCGTCACTCGACTACGAACCGATCGGTCTGCGCGAGGGCGATCTGGTCAAGATCGACATCATGCTCAACGGCGATCCGGTCGATGCCCTCTCCTCGATCGTCCATCGCAGCAAGGCGTACCACTACGGACGCAAGCTCTGCTCCAAGCTCAAGGAACTGATCCCCCGCCAGATGTTCGAGATCGCCGTGCAGGCCGCCATCGGCTCCAAGGTGATCGCGCGCGATACCATCAAGGCAATGCGCAAGGACGTGCTGGCCAAATGCTACGGCGGCGATATCTCCCGTAAGCGAAAGCTCCTGGAGAAACAGAAGGAAGGAAAGAAACGAATGAAACAGGTCGGCGCGGTGGAGATCCCGCAGGAAGCATTCCTGGCCGTGCTGTCGATGGAGGACTAGACTTGCCAATGACTCCCGAAGAACGGAAGAAAATCCTCGGCGGTGAACGGTCGAAACGTGCCGGCGGCTCGCGCCGTGCCGCATCGGGCAAAGCGTCGCGCAACGGCTCGTCCACCGAGAAGGGTGCGCAGCGACCCGAGCCAACGCTGAAGGAGACGATCATCTCGTGGGTGAAGACCATCGTCACCTCGCTGCTGATCGTCATGGTCATCAACGGCCTCCTGGTCGCCTCGTTCGTCGTTCCCACCGGTTCGATGGAGAACGAGGTGATGGCCGGCGATTTCCTCTTCGTCAACAAGTTCGTCTACGGCGGTGGATCGCCGCAGACCATCCCGTTCCTCAACATCCCGCTGCCGTACTTCCGCCTGCCCGGAATCCGGCATCCGCAGAAGGGTGACGTCATCGTCTTCGTCTTCCCGGGCGAGCGTAACGTCGCCGAACCCGAGGAATTTCAGTACTACCTCAAGCGCGCCGTGGCAACCGCCGGCGATACGCTCGAGGTCCGCAACAAGGACGTCTACATCAACGGCAAGCTCCAGCCCCGTCCGGAACACGCCATCTTCACCAACAGCGGTCCCGGTCCGGGCGATGCCGATCGCACCTTCCCGCCATGGTCCGGATACACACGGGACAACTGGGGGCCGATGCGAATTCCCGCCAAGGGCGACGTGATCCCGATCAATGCCGGCAACATCGAACAGTGGCGGATCTTCATCATGCGGGAGGGCCATGAGGTCAGCGTCGACGGAGAAATCATCCGTATCGACGGCGCCCCCGCGTCGTCCTATACCGTCGAACGCAACTACGTCTTCGGGATGGGCGACAACCGCGATCACTCGCTCGACAGCCGCTACTGGGGATTCATTCCGGAGGAGAACATCGTCGGCACCCCAATGTTCGTCTACTGGTCATGGGATCCGAATCTCTCCATCTTCGATCTGGGCAAAAAGCTCTCGTCGATCCGATGGGGTCGGATCTTTACCGGCGTCGACTGACGCGGCCGACAGCCGTGGCTCGACGCCGGATACCGATCAGCCCGATGCGAGATGGACATGAATCGTGACGCAGCCGACACCGCCGCTCGCCGGTCCTCCGCAGGTGATCGTCGCCAGCCGCCGGCATCCTCCGACCCGACGGACAGCGGCGTCGCCGGCGGCAGCTCGCCGTCAGTCGATCGCCCGCTCCTCCGCCGGGCTGTCACCGCGCTGATCGTCTCGCTCGTCGTGCTCGGTCTCGTCCGCGTGTTCGTGCTCGAGCCATTCCGCATCCCCACCGGCTCCATGCGGCCCACCATCGTCGACGGCGATGTGATCCTCGTCAACAAGCTGCCGTATAACATCCGGTCGCTCCGGTATTTCCCATTCACCCACGCGTCGATTCCGCAGATCGCACTGCCCGGAATCGGTACGCCCGAGCGGGGTGATGTCGCCGTGTTCGAAATCCGTTCGCCGCTGACCGGGCACAGTGAGAACTACCTGAAGCGCATCGCGGCCATCGCCGGAGACACCGTCCGCCTCGTCGGCGGTCGTATCCGTGTCAACGGTCGCGAACTGCCTCCGGTCGGGGTCGGTGCCGATGGTGCCGACTCGGGTCGACGTGCGCCGATTCGACAGGATCAGGCCGATGAACTGTTCCGCTACGGTGGTGCGATCGTCGTTCCGTACAGCGGATACCGTATCGACCTCGATTCAGTGGCGGCGGCACGATGGGGTACGCTGATGTCCGACGACGGTGCGAGAGTCGCCTTCCGCAACCACATCGTCTTCGTCAACGGTATTCCCGCCACCACCTATACGTTCAAACACGACTATTTCCTCGCGCTTGGAGACAATTCGGCCGACAGCTACGACTCACGATACTTCGGCTTCATTTCCTACGATCAACTCGTCGGTCGCGCCGTCGCGATCTACTGGTCGCGCGATCCCCATACCGGTGCCATCCGCTGGGAGCGGATCGGCCGATCGATACGCTGAACCACCATGGCCGGACTCTACCTCCACGTGCCGTTCTGCGAGCACAAGTGCATCTACTGCAACTTCTATTCGATCGAATCGCTCGACGGCCGTCGCGCCTTTCTCGATGCGATCGTCCGTGAGATCGATCTGCGCGCCGAGGCGCTGCTCGACGATCCCGACGCGCCGTCCAGCTACGAGTCGGTCTTCATTGGAGGCGGTACCCCTTCGCTGCTGTCGCCGGAGGAGCTGGGTGCGGTGGTCGAACGTCTCGGCAGACGCTTCCGCATCGCGCCCGGGGCCGAATTCACCGTCGAATGCAATCCGGGCACGCTCAACGCCGAGTGGCTCCAGGGGTACCGAGCGCTGGGTATCAATCGTCTCAGTTTCGGCGTGCAGTCGTTCCACGACGACGAACTGCGATTCCTCACGCGCATCCATACGGCCGAACAGGCCCGACGGAGCGTTGCCGCCGCGCGCGCCGTCTTCGACAATGTTTCGATCGACCTTATATTCGCCCTCCCCGATCAGACCGTCGAGCGATGGCGCCGGAATCTCCGCTCGGCCGTCGAACTCGGCACCGGACACATCAGCGCTTATTCCCTGATCTTCGAGGAAGGCACGCCGCTCAACGCCATGCGGCTTCACGGTGATGTCGCCCCCGCCGCAGAGTCCGCCGAAGCGGATATGTACGAGGACACGGTGGCGACGCTCGCCGCGCATGGATTCGAGCAGTACGAGGTGAGCAACTACGCGCAGCGCGGACGCGCCTGCCGGCACAACCTCGGATACTGGGAACGCCGCACCTACATCTCCTTCGGACCTTCGGCCCACTCATTCCTCCGCCACGGTACAACCGGCGTTCGCTGGGCGAACGCGTCGAACCTCTCGGCATATCTCGAGGCGATCGATGCCGGACGGCTCCCGGTCGTCAGCCGCGAGGAGGTGACGCCCACGATGGCGCTCGAGGAATCGGTGATGCTCGGACTGCGCAGTCGGGGAATCATGCTGGATGAATTCGAGGCGATCGCCGGTCGTCCGCTCGAACAGCTGGCCGGATCCGTCGTCGAGCGCATCGTCGCCGGCGGATACGGGGCCTTCGGCGACGGTCGGCTCACGCTCGGACCGCGCGGCTACATCTTCGCCGATCGGTTCGCGCTGGACATCATCGACGCTGCCGAGCGAAGCCTCCGCCCGCTCGCCACCCGCGCATGACAGACTACGTCACGATTCGACGCCTGGTGGCCGCCGCGATCTTCGTCGCGGCGCTGATCACCTACCTGCTGACGCTTCCGCCATCAGTGGTGTTCTGGGATGCCGGTGAATTCGTGACGGCCGCCTTCTGGCAGCAGGTGACGCATCCGCCGGGAGCGCCGCTGTGGGTGATGCTCGGAGGGGCGTTCGGAGCGCTGCCCCTCGGCGATCCCGCGTGGCGAATCTCGCTGTTCGCCGCCATCTGCTCCGCCGCCGCCGCGTCCGTCGTCTTCCTCTCGATCGCCCGGCTCGTCGCACGGTGGCACCCGCCCGCGCTCCCCGGTGCCGGCCCCGTCACCCGCCTGGCGACGTTCGGCGGCGGAATCGTCGGCGCACTCGCCTTCGTCTGGAGCGATTCGCTCTGGCACGCGGCGACCACGCCCGGTATCGAATCCGCCGCCGCACTGCTCGTCGCGCTGGTGCTGTGGCTGCTGCTGCGGTGGTGGGACGCGGCCGCTCGCGCCGGTCAGGTGCGCTACCTGCTGCTCATCGCCTACGTGCTCGGTCTGTCCGTCGGTGTCACGCCGTCGGTCGTCTTCCTCGTTCCCGCAATCGTCCTGGCCGTCTACCTGCGCGAACACGAGCCGAGACCGGTGTCGATCGCATTACTGCTCGTCGGCGCGTCGCTGCTCGCCTGGCTCGGTGCGCACGTCCTGGTGCTCGATGCGCTTCCGCACCTCATGTCATCGCTTCCGCCGCTGGCCGTCGGGTTCGTCGTCGCGCTCCTCGCCGTGGCAGCGTGGTCGATGTACACCGCCCGTGCCGCTGCGTTCGCGGCAGTCTGCGCCTTCGGCCTCTACCTTCTCGGCTGCACGACCTATACACAGGTGCTCGTCCGCGCCGCGACGGGTCCGCCGCTGAACGTCGAGGATCCATCGACACCGGCGGCGCTCGCCGACTATATCGGCGAACGGCAGTATGGCGATGTTCCCCTCTGGCCGCGCCGCTATCGCTCCGACGCCGCCCACCGTCGTTATCAGGATCGCTACGGTGCCTGGTATCCGCCGATCGGACGCACCCCCGACGGTGGCTACCGATTCGATCGGATCAACGGTGCCGGCGAACTCGACTTCCTCGCACGCTACCAGATCGGCCACATGTACGTGCGCTACCTGCTGTGGAACTTCGCCGGTCGCGTCAGCAACGTGCAGGATGCCGGCTGGGTGCTGCTGCGACCGTCGGAAGAGGAGCGCCGGGAGTTCATCGCGCCAACGTCCCCGGGCGACTCCTTTCCGATCACGTTCTACGCCCTTCCGCTCGTGCTCGGAATCGTCGGCCTCGTGATCCACTTCCGCCGCGATCCCCGGCTGGCCCTCGTGCTGAGCGTGATGTTCCTCGCCCTCGGTCCGGTGCTGGCACTCTCGCGCAACCAACAGCAGCCGCAGCCGCGCGAACGCGACACGCTCTACGTCGGCTCGTTCCTCGTCTTCGCCGTCTGGATCGGACTCGGTGCGAGCGCGCTGGCAGAGATCGGGGGACACGGCATTGCACAAGCGGACGACGATGACGATCCCACGATCGACGAACCGGTCGGCGGATCGACTACGGGCGCCGCGGTGGCCATCGTCGCCTGCTGCGTGCTCGTTCCGCTGAACATGGCCATCGGCGGCTGGCGGCTGCACGACCGCTCCGGCGATACCATGGCGTGGGATTACGCCTACACCATGCTGCAGAGCACCGACTCCGATGCGGTGCTGTTCACCGCCGGGGACAACGACACGTTCCCGCTGCAGTACCTGCAGGACGTGGTCGGCGTGCGGCGCGACGTTCGGGTGGTGAATCTGTCGCTGGCCAACGCCGGCTGGTACGTGCGTCGACTGAAGCAGCCGGGCCGGTGGGGCAGCCCGTCCGTCCCGGTGGACTGGAGCGTCGGAGGACTGGACACGCTCGGCGACGATCGGCAGCGTGCGCGACTGGTTGACCCTCCCGAAATCCGACTGGCAGTCGGCGATTCGATCGCCCGGACGTTCTCCGGCGATTCGAGCGCCGTCGCGTCGGTGATGCGATGGCGCCTGCACGGGCGTGACGCCGGAAGCGATGCTCGCGAACTGATTCGCACACAGGATCGTGTGGTGGCCGGTGTGGTGGCCTCGGCGGCGCGCGAGGGCTGGCGGCGCCCGGTGTACTTCGCTGCGTCAGTCGCCTCGGCCGATCGCGCGGGACTCGACGGCTACCTCCGCCGCGAGGGGCTGGCGCTTCGGGTGGTCCCGAACGCGGCGGACGACGGTGGTCGATTCCAGCCGGCGGACCGATCGGCGATGCGCGGAATGCTCTACTCGCCACCGCTGCGCGAGGGCACCTACTTCACGCAACCGCATCGTGGACTGCGCCTCACGCGGACCGGAAGCAGACCCGTGCTCGGCGAGGAGCATCGTCGAGTTCTCACCGAGTACCGGATGATGTTCATCGGCTACGCCGAATTCGAGCTGCGGCGGAATCATGATTCGACGGCAGCAATCGCCGCGCTGCGCTCCATGGAGTCGTATCTGCCGTCCGACCGCTATCCGAAACCGTACTGGGTGAGTTACTCCCTGGCACGGCTGTTCACCGATGCCGGTGCGGTGCAGCAGGGGCGGCGCCAGGCTCGCTCGACGGTTGATGCGATCGACCGACTTGCCGGCGGCTGGCGGTACGATCGTTTCGCGCGCGCCTACCATCCGGTGCAGATCCGCTCGGAAATGCTGGTGCTGCTTGGCGATTTCGACGGCGCGATCGAGACTTACCAGCGGCTCCAGGGGCGGTATCCCGACGATCCGAACCTGCGCGCGCAGCTCGAAGAGCTGCGGGTACGCCGACTGCTCGAAGCCCGACGCGACACGAGCGGCGCCATCGAGGAACTCGAGCGCATCGTCCGCGGGTACGGCCATACGCAGGATCCGACGCTGCGCGCAAGCCAGCGCGCGTTCGAGCTCCGACTCCGCGAGCTGCGCGACTGACGTTCCCCCGGTCGATGCTCCGGGTATGCAGATTCTCACTTTGAATTCAGACTCGATGGATCTTTCCTTCATCATACCGGCATACAACGAGGCCCGGCGCATCGAAGCGTCGCTGCACAAGGCACGCGACTACTTCGCCGCGCAGTCCTACAGCACCGAGGTGCTCGTCGTCGACGACGGATCGCGTGACGACACGGCAGCGATCGTCGAACGCCACCAGAGCGACCTCATCCGGCTGGTCCGTCAGCCGCGCAACATGGGCAAGGGCGCCGCCGTCCGTCGCGGAATGCTGGACGCGACCGGACGCTACCGCATCTTCTCCGACGCCGACTTCTCCACACCCATCCATGAGACCGCCCGTCTGCTCGATCACCTTCGGGACTACGACGTGGTCATCGGCAGCCGTGCAATCGACTCCAGCTACATCAAGGAGCATCAGCCGTGGTACCGCGAGTCGATGGGCAAAATGTTCAACCTACTGGTGCAGATCGTGGCGGTGCCCGGTATCCACGACACCCAGTGCGGATTCAAGGGCTTCACCGACGTCGCCGCGCGCGATGTCTTCAGCCGCACGAAGATCGACGGGTTCAGCTTCGATGTGGAGGCGCTCTACCTGACGCAGCGGCTCGGCTACTCGATCCTCGAAATTCCCGTCGAGTGGTACAACGACGAGCGGTCGACGCTCAACCCGGTCTCCGATTCACTGCGGATGTTCATGGAGCTCCTTCGAATTCGTTCACTGCATCGCGGCCTGCACGTGCCCCGAGCAGAGACGGCGCCCAGCGTGCAGCACGACCGCTGACGCGTGGGACGCGCGGCCCCGGCATCATGCTTGCAGTCCCGCATCCGTGTCCACGTTGAACACCACGAGGAGCACGGTAATGGGTGCAGACGATGAGTTCCGGCATGACGACGACGATATGAACGCCTCGCTCGAGGCGATTCACCACCATCTGGTCGAACAGTTTCCGATGTACCAGACCGATCCCGGGTTCGAGCACTGGCTGCATCAGCGGGCAGGGGGAGATCCCGTGCTGCTCCGGGAGTATCTGCACATGCTCGACGGCTACGGAGTCATCGGCGGAACGGGCATCGTCTCGCACCAGTACCGGAAGCTTCCTGAACCGGCAAAGGTGCCGGCCTACATCCGCCAGCAATTCGAGCGGCTTCCCGAGCCGACGAAGCGGTTGCTGGAGTGTGCGAGCGTCGAGGGCGAGCACTTCAGCAGCGAAGGCGTCGCGGCGCTTGCCGGCGTGCCGATCGAGCAGGTGGACGAGCACCTGGCGGCGGCTCTCACCATGGAGCTCATCGCCCGCAACGGCGGTGAACGCCTCTACGCCGGGACCTCCCGCCGCTACCGCTTCGTTCCTCTGCAGGTGCGTGACATCCTCTACCGGGCGATGCCCGAGTCGCGCCGACTCGAACTGCACAGGAGGTTCGTCGACTTCCTCAGAGAGGCGATCGGGCGCGTCGAGGATGCCGGCAATCGCGAGATGCTCTCGAAGATGCTCGAGGAACACAACCGCAAGGTCGCCCGACCCGACGGCAGCGATGCGGCGCCACAGCGATGAACTGTCCATGGGTACCGAGGGCGGGACAGGAGAATCGGTACCGGTTGCCTAACTTCGGAGCTTTGTTTCCGAACACTTCCGAATCCATACCCACCGCGTGAACCTGCCTGACACGGGCCTGCCGGCCCGGCGTCGACACCCTGACGGTTTCCACACATGAAACAGTACAAACTGGTCAACCGTGCCCTTGCCGGTGTAGTCTTCATCATCGGTTTCATTACCTACGCGATGACGCTGCAGCCGTCGGTTCCGTTCTGGGACTGCGGCGAGTTCACCGCGGCGATGACGTGGCAGCAGGTGCAGCATCCGCCGGGAGCTCCGCTGTGGCTGATCGTCGGGCACGTGCTGCAGATGATCAACCCGTTCGGCACGATCGGCTGGCGCGCGAATCTCGGTGCCGGGTTCTTCAGCGCCCTGACGGCGATGCTTGCCTACCTCATCATCGTCAAGGTGATCGAGCGCTGGCATCCGCAGCGGGAGGGACGGCCGATCAGGGAGTACCTGCCGACCTTCGGCGGCGCGCTCGTCGGCTCCCTCGCGTTCATGTGGAGCGATTCGCAGTGGTTCAACTCCGTCGAGTCGGAGGTCTACGCGATGGCCACGTTCCTGGCCGCGCTGCTGGTCTGGCTGATGATGCGGTGGAACGATCACGCCGACGAACCCGGCCATGAGCGCTACCTGCTGATGATGGCCTACGTGCTCGGCCTGGCCATCGGCACGCACCTGCTGGCACTGCTGGTCTTCCCGGCGATCGCCCTGGTGATCTACTTCCGCATCCGCGAGTTCTCGTGGGTCTCCTTCATCGCGCTGCTGGCGATAACCGGCGTGAGCTTCTTCGTCTTCGTCTACAAGGCGCCGCTGCAGTACATCCCGGAGCTGTTGTCGAACTCGACAGCAGCCGGCGTGCTCCTCCTGGCCGCTGTGCTCGCGCTCTGCGTCTGGGCCGCGCGGCAGCACCAGCCGGTCGTCTTCGTCGCCGCCTCCTCGCTCGTGCTCATCGTCCTCGGCTACACCACCTACACACAGGTGCTCATCCGGTCGAATTCCAACCCGCCGCTCAACTTCGGCGAACCCGACACGTTCGGCGAGCTCGTCGGCTACCTCGGGCGCCAGCAGTACGGCAACCGTCCGGACTGGCCCCGCCGCGTCGAGACCGATCAGTACTACCGGCGCTACCAGGATCAGTACGGTGAGTGGTACCCGCCGTCCGGCGTCGATGCCAAGGGCAATCTGATCTTCCCGAAGGTCAACGTCGCCGGCGAACTCAACTTCATGTGGCAGTACCAGATCGAGTACATGTACTTCCGGTACCTGCTGTGGAATTTCTACGGTCGCGCCAGCGACGAGTACGGCGCACCCGCCGTGGCGATCAGTGCCTCCGAACAGGTTCGCCAGCAGTACATCGCGCCGTCCGGCTACGATGACTACTTCCCCGTCGTCTTCTACGGCCTGCCGCTGATCCTCGGCCTCATCGGCCTGTTCTACCAGTACAGGCGAGACTGGAAGATGGGATTCGTCTACACGACTCTCTTCCTCTTCCTCGGTGTGCTCGCCGCGCTGCAGCAGCAGCAGCAGCAGCCGCAGCCACGTGAGCGCGATTACTTCTACGCCGCCTCGTTCATGATCTTCGCCGTCTGGATCGGCGTCGGTGCCGCCGGTCTGGCGGAATCGCTCGGCATCGGCAAGACCGATGAAGAAACCGCCGGCGGTGACAACGCGACCGAGGAACCGGCCCGTACCTACTCGACGCGTCCGCTCTACGCCGGCGCTCCGCCCGCCACCGGTCTGGGCGCGAAAATCAAACCCGGCGTCGCCGGCGCCATCCTCGGTGTCTGTATGCTCGCCGTTCCCATCAACATGGTGGCGCACGGCTGGCGAATGCATGACCGCTCGGGCAACTGGGTCCCGTGGGATTACGCCTACAACATTCTGCAGAGCTGTGAGCCGAACGCGATTCTGTTCACCAACGGCGACAACGACACCTTCCCGCTCTGGTTCCTCCAGGACGTCAACGGCGTTCGTCGCGACGTGCGGGTGGTCAACCTCTCGCTCGGACAGATGGGCTGGTACATCTACCAGCTGAAGCACAACACGCCGTGGGGCGCCAAGAAGGTGCCCATCAGTATTCCCGATGACGTGCTCAAACAGCCGGAGGGCGCACAGGGCGGACTGAACGAATCGCAAATGAAGCCGCCGACGGTCAACGTTCCCGTTCCCGCCGACGTGATGAAGTGGGCCACCGACGGTGAGGTGACCACGCCGGGCGTGATGCACTGGACCTACACCGGTGTGCAGTACGGCAACGACGGGACGAATCGCTACCGCATCTACCACCAGCTGATTCGCGATATCATCGAGACGAATGCCAAAGAGGGGTGGGAGCGGCCGATCTACTTCTGCACGTCGATCGTCGATCCGGAGAACTTCGCCGGGCTCGGTGGATACCTGCGCAACGAGGGACTCGCCTATCGGGTGATGCCGGTACAGCAGCAGCCGCTGGAACTCTTCGGCTACGCCCTCGACGAGCAGAAGATGAAGAAGGAGATGTTCAACCTGGTGCCCACCGACACCTTCTACACCGAACCGCACCGGGGATTCATTCTGCACAACCTGAACAATCCGAACGTGTTCTACATGTATGATCACCGACGGATTCCCACAGGCAGCTACCGTCTCGGGTACCTCGCGCTCGCGCGACAGCTGGCGAACGAAGGAAAGGATGCCGAGGCGATCGCCGCGCTCGATACCATGGCCAGCCAGATCTCCAGCGACATCTTCCCGGTGCCGTATCCGTTCGAGGCGGAGATCGCCAAGACCTACCGCGATGCCGGTGCTGTCGAAAAGGCGAAGTCGTACGCGCGACAGACGCTGCGCGGAATCGACGCGGCCGGCGCCGCGGCGCAGCAGGGCGGCGGAAGTCCTGAGTTGACGCGGGCCGAGATGCTGGCGGTCATCGGCGACTACGACGCTGCGACGGCTGCCTACAAGGAGCTGCAGAAGAACTATCCCGGGCAGAACTCCGAGTGGCGTCGGCGCATCGAGGAAATGCAGTTGCGTCGGCACCTCGATTCCGGCGATGTCGTCGGCGCACAGGAGGAGCTCAAGCGCATCATCGCCGGCTACGATACCACGCAGCCGGGGGCGAGCAACAACATCGAGCTGCTGCGCCGCATCGTGCGTCAGCACGTCAATCCGCTCGACAAGACGTCGACGTCGGATACGATCAATCTGACGGATACAGCGACCGGCAAGTAGCGGGTCACGAAGGCCGCACGGGTCGATGAGCGGACCAACGGTCCGCTCATCGACCCGCGTTCACAGGACTTCCCGATCATGCGACGATTCGATCCTCGGACGATTCGACCGTCGGGCGGCGATGATCGCGAGGGCGACCATCGGGGGGCGATCGTCCATTGGGCCGGTCGCCGGAGGGGCGAGTCGAGCTGGGGCAGGAATACTCTCACCACAACCACCCGGTCGACGCGATGGAACAGGTTACCGAGCATTCTGCCGGCGGGCTGGTGTTGCGGCGGCGCGACGACAGCGGGCTGGAGGTACTGCTGATCCGGCACAGCGCGCATGGCGGTTGGGGATTTCCGAAGGGATGGATCGAGCCGGGCGAGGTGCCGGCGCAGACGGCGGTGCGGGAGGTGGAGGAGGAATCGGGGGTGCTCGGGGAGATCATCGACGATCTGCCGTCGACGCACTACGGCTATGTCAACCGCGAGCGGCAGCGCGTGGCCAAGTCGGTCCGGTGGTACCTGATGCGGTTCGCCGGAATGGGTGAGCAGACGCACGCCCACGAGGTGAGCGCCGTCGAGTGGCTGCCGATCGAATCTGTCCACGCCCGGCTGACGTTCAAGAACGACAAGGATCTCTTCGCGGTCGCGCTGTCGAGGATCCTCACCGCCGACCTCTGAATTCCCACCCGTGCCTGCGCAGGGGCAGCTGAACGCCGGACAACCCGTCACACTCCGCAGCTTTCGCGGTCGTCGGGGCTGCTGTATATTCGAGTTTTGGCTGCTCCGCATTCCGCCCATCACCCTCTGTGATGCGCCCGCGAAGCAGCCGCTTTTTTCCGTCGAGATTTCGCGTAGGTACTCCCGTCGAGCCGATGTCGAAATTCAAGATCGTGTCGGGCCGGTCGAATCCGGCTCTGGCGTCGCGGATCGCCCGCGCTGCCGGAACGACGCTCGGCCACGTACGGATTCAGAATTTTTCCGACGGCGAGATCTGGGTCAAATACGACGAGAACATCCGTGGCGAGGATCTGTTCATCGTCCAGTCGACGCAGCCCCCTGCCGACAATCTCTTCGAGCTGCTGATGCTCATCGACGCCGCCCGGCGGGCGTCGGCCAAGCGCATCACGGCGGTGATCCCCTACTTCGGCTATGCGCGGCAGGATCGCAAGGATCAGCCGCGCGTTTCGATCACGGCGAAGCTGATGGCGAATCTCATCACCACGGCCGGCGCCGACCGGGTGATCACGATGGACCTGCATGCACCGCAGATCCAGGGATTCTTCGACATCCCGTTCGACCATCTCTACTCCGCACCGGTCTTCACGCGGCACATTCGCAAGCTCGATCTGCCGAATCTGACGGTGCTCTCGCCGGACGTCGGCGGACTGAAGCTGGCGCGCGCGTACGCCAAGCGGCTCAACGCCGGCCTCGGATTCATCGACAAGCGCCGTCCCCGTCCCAACGTGGCCGAGGTGATGAACGTGGTGGGTGAGGTGGAGGGTCGCAACGTGCTGATCATCGACGATCTGATCGATACCGGCGGCACGTTCACCAACGCCGCCCATGCGCTCAAGGAGCAGGGCGCGATGCAGATCTACGGCGCCTGTACACATCCGGTGCTCAGCGGCCGCGCCGTCGAGCTCATCGAGCAGGCACCGCTCGAGCAGGTGATTGTCACCGACACGCTGCCGCTGCGGCATACCTCGCCGAAGATCGCGGTGAAGTCGGTCGCCAAACTTTTCGCCGCGGCGATCATCCGCACGCACAGCAACCAGTCGATCTCGAAGCTCTTCGACGTCGACTAGACAACAGGCGCCGGTCGAGCGTGCCGGGCCGCAGTCTGCAGATCGATTGAAATACCGACGTCGCCTGGCGGGCCCGACGGCACGCGAGGCGATGGCTCGTTCAGTAATCACGTACTTGACTCTCAAGGAACCGAAGCATGAGCGAAATCACACTCAAGGCCACGCGCCGTGAGCCGGGCCGCAGTGCGGCGCGCAGGATGCGCCGCAACGGAATCGTTCCCGGCATCTACTACTTCCACGGCGAAGCGTCGGTGGCCATCGCCACCAATGAGCTCGCACTCCGCCCGCTGATCTATACGTCCGAAACGCACCTGATCCGCCTCGAGATCGAGGGCGGCGAGGAGAAACGCTGCATCCTCAAGGCCGTCGATTTCGATCCGATCACCGACCGTCCGGTGCACTTCGATCTGCAGGGCGTTGCCGCCGGCGAGACCATCCGCACCGAAATCCCGATCGTCTTTACGGGGAATGCCGTCGGCGTCAAGAACGGCGGCATCCAGCAGACAATTCTGCACCGCCTCGACATCGAATGCCTCCCGAAGGATCTGCCCGAGCACATCGAGGTCGACGTCACGCCGCTCGAGGTGGGTGAGTCGATCCATGTCGGCGATCTGAATCTGGAGAACATCGACGTGCACCACCAGCCCGATCAGACGATCGTCACCATCGTCCCGCCGCGCGTGGTCAGCGACGAAGAGCAGCCCCTCGAGCAGCAGGGCGCTGAGAGTGAACCCGAGCTGGTCGGACGCGGTGGCGAGGAGAGCGCGGAGTAAACGGTGGACGCGTATCCGCATCCGGCGCGATGAAGATCGTTCTCGGCCTCGGCAATCCCGGCAGTCGCTACGAGCGCACGCGGCACAACGTCGGCTGGATGGTACTCGATGCGGTCGCCGAGCGCATCGGCGCACCGTTCCAGCCCGGACGCGGCGACTACTACGAGGCGATCGGCCGGTGGCGGTCGCGGCCCGTGGCGCTCGTCAAGCCGACGACCTACATGAACAACAGCGGCCTCGCCGCCCGTCAGGTCACACGCGCTCATGCGGTGCAACCGGCCGACATGCTCGTGCTCGTCGACGAACTCCAGTTCGACGTCGGCGAGATCCGCCTGAAGCCGTCGGGTTCTCCCGGCGGTCACAACGGTGTCGAATCGCTCATCGTCTCGCTGAACACCGATCGCTTTCCGCGGCTGCGGTGCGGCATCGGCAGCGATTTCGAGCGCGGGAGTATGGTCGAATACGTGCTCTCGCAATTCGAACGCTCGGAACAGGATGCCCTCGACACGATGATCCTCGATGCGCGCGAGGCCGTGCTCGCCTGGATCGTCGACGGAACCGAGCGGACGATGAACAGCGTCAATCGGCGCGAAGTCTGACAAGTCTCATCGAATCGATTCGAGTCGAATGGACACACTCCTGTATCTCATTCCCACCGCCGGAATTCTCGCCCTGCTGTTCGCCTTCTGGCGTGCATTGTGGATCAAGAAGCAGGACCAGGGCACCGATCGGATGAAGGAGATCGGCGGGTACATCCAGGAAGGCGCCATGGCGTTCCTGGGCCGCGAATACCGTGTGCTGGCGATCTTCGTCGTCGTCGTCGCGGTGGTGCTCGGCCTCTCGGGTGCGAGCAAAGGAGCGGATTCCTCGCCGCTGACGGCGCTCTCGTTCGTCACCGGTGCGCTCTGCAGTGCGCTGGCCGGCTACATCGGCATGCGCGTGGCGACCAATGCCAACACGCGTACGACCAACGCTGCGCGCACCAGCCTCGCGCGGGCACTGCTCGTCGCCTTCAGCGGCGGTTCGGTGATGGGTATGGGTGTCGCCGGACTGGGCGTGCTCGGGCTCGGCCTGCTGCTGCTGCTCTATACCCATCTCTTCGGCATCGGACAGCCCGCCGAGGTGGCCCGGACGCTGACGGTGATCGCCAACTTCTCGCTCGGTGCCAGCTCGATCGCGCTCTTCGCACGCGTCGGCGGCGGCATCTATACCAAGGCCGCCGACGTCGGCGCCGATCTCGTCGGTAAGGTGGAGGCGGGAATTCCTGAAGACGATCCGCGCAACCCGGCTGTGATTGCCGACAACGTGGGCGACAATGTCGGCGATGTCGCCGGCATGGGTGCCGATCTGTTCGAATCCTACGTCGGTGCGATCATCGGCGCCATGGTGATCGGACAGACCTTCTTCGCCGATATCGGTATCAATGCCGTGGTGCTTCCGCTGGCCATCGCCGCAAGCGGCATCGTGGTCTCGATCGTCGGCACCTTCTTCGTTCGCGTCCGTGAAGGCGGCAACCCGCAGACGGCGCTGAACGTCGGCACGTTCGGCGCAGCCGGTATCATGGTGGTGATCACCTACTTCATCACCGCCGCGCTGTTCGACAAGAGCTTCGACTTCACGGACACGTCGACCAACACGGTGATCCACTACAGTGCGGTCAACGTGTTCATGGCGACGGTGATCGGTCTGGTGGTCGGCGTGCTGGTGGGCATCGTCACCGAGTACTACTGCTCGACCGACCGCAAGCCCGTGCTGGCGATTGCCGAGGCATCGCAGACGGGACCGGCGACGAACATCATCGCGGGGCTGGGCGTCGGAATGCGCTCCACGGCGATTCCCATCCTGCTGATCGCCGCCGGCATCATCGGCGCCTACTCCTTCGCCGGACTCTACGGCATCGCGATCGCGGCGCTGGGAATGCTTTCGACCGTCGGCATCCAGCTGGCGGTCGACGCCTACGGTCCGATCTCCGACAATGCCGGCGGCATCGCCGAAATGGCGGAGCTCCCGGCCGAGGTGCGTGAGCGGACCGACAAGCTCGACGCCGTGGGCAATACGACCGCGGCCATCGGAAAGGGATTCGCGATCGCCTCGGCGGCGCTGACGGCGCTGGCGCTCTTCAGCGCGTTCATCGTTACCGCCGGCATCAGCATCATCGACGTTTCGACGCCGTCGGTGATGGCCGGCCTGCTGGTCGGCGCCATGCTCCCGTTCCTCTTCTCCGCAATGGCGATGGACGCGGTCGGCCGCGCGGCGTTTTCGATGATCGAAGAGGTCCGCCGACAGTTCCGCGACATCCCCGGGCTGCTGCAGGGCAAGGCGAAGGCGGACTATCGGACGTGTGTCGACATCTCGACGAAGGCGGCGATCCGGCAGATGGTGATTCCGGGCCTCATGGCCGTGCTCGTTCCGGTGGTGGTCGGCTTCACGCCGGGACTCGGTGCGCGGGCGCTGGGAGGCCTGCTGGCGGGCGTGCTCAGCTCGGGCGTCATGATGGCGATCTTCATGTCCAACGCCGGTGGCGCGTGGGACAATGCGAAGAAGGCGATCGAGAGCGGGCTCTACGGCGGCAAGGGTTCCGATCCGCACAAGGCGGCGGTCGTCGGCGACACGGTGGGCGATCCGTTCAAGGATACGGCCGGACCGTCGCTGAATATTCTCATCAAGCTGATGTCGGTGGTATCGCTGGTGATCGCGCCGTTCCTCCGATAGGGGCCACGCGTCCGTCGGCGCACCGACGCATGACATTCACATCTCCTGCCCATCGGCACGACCGGCGGGCTGACGCAGAACCGAATTCAATCCGTTAACCACAGGAGAATCGCATCGTGACAAACGACAAGCGCAGGTACGAAACGACGATCATCGTCAACGGTGCCCTCGAGGAGGACACCATCACGCAGGTGGTCGATCAGACGGCGGAGTTCATCACCAGAAACGGTGGTGAGATCGCCGAGACCGATCACTGGGGCCGCAAGCGTCTGGCCTATCCGATCAACAAGAAGCACACCGGCTACTACGTGCAGTTCACCATCGATGCACCGGCCGAGCTGCTTCCGCAGATGGAGCGCTACTTCCATCTCGAGGAGCACATCATCCGCCACCTGAGTCTGAAGCTCGAGGAGAGCGATCTGCGCAAGCGCGAACTGTTGCGTCAGCAGCTGGAGGCCGAGGCGGAGGCAGCCGAGGAGGAAGAGGAGAACAAGGATCGAAACGACGACAATGACTGAGCCTCGCGTCTGCGCTACGGCCTGAACTCACCCCGGTATCATTCACCCGCACGGCCGCTTCGTCGGTCGGCACTCCTCCCGCGGAGGCGACACGCCCGGGAGGTGCGATCCGCCTGCGGGTCCGGCTCCTATCGTGTCGAGGCGTTCGTATGTTTGTGCCCTGCACCCATGGGACGTCGATTGGAGAAGATGGACAACGACCGATCATTACTACCGGAAGGAGAGTTTGCGAATGGCCGACTTGAAAATGCCCGAGCTGAACACCGTGCACATTGCCGGCAATCTGACGAAGGATCCGGTGATCCGTCAGACGCGGAACGGAACGCCGGTGGCAAATTTTTCGATCGCATCGAACCGCAAGTTCCGCAACGGCGACAATCAGTGGCAGGAGGACGTCTGCTACGTCGGAATCGTCGCGTGGAACAAGCTCGCCGAGAGCTGCGCCGACAAGCTGCGTAAGGGCAGCGCGGTGCTCGTCGAGGGTGAACTGCAGAGCCGGACGTGGCAGGGTGAGGAGGGGTCGATGCGGTCGACCGTTGAAATCAAAGCCCGACGAATCCAGTTCCTCAACAAGCGCCGGCCGGAGGAGTATGCCGCTGGCGGGCGTTCAGAGGAGGAGGACGATCAGTCGGTCTACGACTGCGACGATCACGACGCGTATCCCTCCGGCCACGGCAACGGACACAGTCGCGAGTCGGAAGAGTACTACGTCGACGAGGCCTGAATCGACCGGTCGACCGCGCCGATGCTCCCGCCTCGGCAGCGTTCGACGGCCAGATGCCCTCAGACGCCGGCGCCCGGTGTGCACTCTCCGGCGCCGGACGTTGTGTTTACAAGAGCAACCGTTTTTCTGGAGATATCGATGAAAGTCATCCTTCGGCAGAACTATGAGAACCTTGGCGAGATCGGCGATGTGGTCGACGTCAAGGACGGCTATGCGCGCAACTACCTGATTCCGCGCGACATCGCCTACCGCGCCACTCCCGGTGCAATGCGGTCGATCGAGTCGGAGAAGAAGCGCTACCGCGTGCAGCAGGTGCAGATGGAGACCGACGCCCGCAGCCAGGCCGAGCGCCTCGAGTCGGTCTCGATCACCATCCCGATGCGTGTCGGTGAGGAGGATCGCCTCTACGGCGCGGTCACCTCGCAGATGATCGCCGATGAACTCGGCCGCCAGGGATACGATGTCGACCGCCGCTATATCCTGCTGAGCGATCCGATCAAGACCCTCGGCATGTTCGACGTGCCTATCAAGCTGCACTCCAGCGTCACGGCGAACCTCAAGGTGTTCGTCGTCGATCAGAACGCCGAGATCAGCTGATCGCCGCTCGGTTCCCGCCCCTGGCGTCCTCTGTGAGAGCCGCGATTCGATGACCGCTCAGAGCACATCGCGCTGGAAGGTGAGCTGGATCGTGCAGCCGGTGCTCGCGGTGGTCGGCATCGGTCTGTTCACGCTGCTGGTTCGTCACGTCGACTTCACCGCGATTCCCTCCTGGTCGACCCGGTCGCTGCCGCGCCTGCTGGCGATGATCGCAGCGCTCATGGTCGTCAACTACTGGATAGAGACCGTCAGCTGGTGGCTCGTCTGCGGCGATGATCGTCCGCCGTTGCGAACGTTGATTTCGATTCGGCTTCGCGGCGAGGCGATCACTAACACGCTGCCGGGCGGAGCGCTCATCGGCGAACCGATGAAGATCGGAATGCTGATGCGGCAGACGACCATGTCGCGTGCCGAAGCGACGACCTGCTTCCTCCTCGGCAAGTTCACCCTCATCTCCGGTCAGGCGGCCTACGTGGTCACGGCGCTGGCGCTCAGCTACGGGCTGATCAACACCGCCAGCGCACGCGTCTTCGGCACCAGTCATCTCGCCGCGTTCGTGCTCATCGCTGCGGCCGGCATCTTCCTCGCCATGGCCGCCCTCCTCGGCGCCATGATCTGGTTCCAGCCGATGCAACGCTGGCTGGTGCCCACCTCGCGTGACCGCCGGTGGTCGGACCGGTGGAATGCACTCGTCGCCGAGGTCCACCGCGTCGAGGAGCTCCTGAGCGATGCGACCCGCCGTCAGGGCGGCCGCATGAGCATCGCCGTCGTCTGTGCCTTCATCGCCTGGTCGCTCAACGGCGTCGAGGCGTGGCTGATCCTCCACTGGCTCGGTGCCGGACTCGGGCTGCACGACGCCTACGCGATCGACGGCGTCAGCGCCGTCGTCCGCATGGTCGTCTTCGTCATCCCCATCGGACTCGGCGGACAGGACTGGACGATCGCCGGGCTCATGTCCATGCATGGTGTGCCCGATGCCGTCGGCGTCGCCGCCCGCCTCGTCGTTCTCAAGCGTGCCCGCGAGTTCACCGTCATCGCAATCGGACTCGTCATGCTGCTGGTGATGGCACGCCGTTGGAACCGCTCGGTCGAATCCCTCTCCGACGAAGGGACCACCGGATCGTCCGGCTCTCCCGGTTGAACCCAATTTTCCATCCGGGCAAAATGACCGGCGATGCCGTGCGTCCTTACCCGCGAACTCACCTTCCTGGCGGGTGCCAACGGACTCGCCGTCGAAACAACCCAACAGCGGAGACATCAACCCCTTCCACATTTGCGACCTGATGCAGTATGGCTAACGCACCCGACCACACACTCAATGATTTCAGCGTCGAGCTCAACATCGTCGGCCGGGATCTCGATCCCGAGACGATCACCAGGCTCACCGGCCTCGAGCCCACCACCGCCGCCCGTACCGGCGACCCGCGACCGAACAGGAAGGGAGGCGCCTCCTACGACGAAGGCGTCTGGTGCTACGAAGTCACATCCAGCGATGAGGTCAATCAGTGCCGCGATCACCAGCTCGTCTGCGTGATCGATGCGATCGAACCCCACATGGATCGCATTCGCGAAGCAGGCGCCGAGCGCGTCTACTTCTACTTTACCCTCGCCTCGGCCATCGGCATGATGAACATGCGCTTCAAGGCCGAGACCATGCGCCGCCTCGCTTCCCTCGACGCCGACCTCTACGTCTCCTGCTTCGACTGCTTCAATCCCAACGACTCGTTCTGGCACGAAGACGGAAAGGTGGAGAACGACCGGAGGGAGCCGGTCGCCAGGGACCGCTGAGAACCGCACACGCACAACTTCCGTCGATGCGAGCATGACACTCTCCGCCGTCAATCCGGCGACCGAGGAGGCGATCGCCACCTATCCGGTCGATGACTCCGAGAGCATCGAGCGCGCCATCCGGCGTGCCGCCGAGGGCTTTGCCCACTACAGGTACGTTCCGATCGATCGCCGCGCGGCGTGGATGCGTCGCGCGGCGGAGATCCTCCGCGAGCGTACCGATCGCTACGCGGAGCTGATGACCGCAGAAATGGGCAAGCCGATCGCCGCCGCCCGCAGCGAAGTCGAGAAGTGCGCCTGGGTCTGCGACTACTACGCCGAACATGCCGACGGCTTCCTCGCCCGCCAGAGCGTCCAGACCGATGCCTCGATCAGCTACGTCGCCTTCCAACCGCTCGGTCCGGTGCTGGCAATCATGCCGTGGAATTTCCCCCTGTGGCAGTGTTTCCGCTTCGCGGCCCCGGCCCTGATGGCCGGCAACGTCGGCATCCTCAAGCATTCGGAGAACGTCCCCGGCTGCGCCCTGGCGATCGCCGACGTATTCGCCGACGCCGGTTTCCCTGACGGCTGCTTCCAGACCGTCCTCGTCACCAGGGATGATACGCCCGAGGTGGTCGCCCGTATCATCGCCGACGAACGCATCGCCGCGGCCACGCTTACCGGCAGCGAACGCGCCGGCCGAAGCGTCGGTCGCGCCGCGGGCGAAGCCATCAAGCACGTCGTGCTCGAGCTCGGCGGCAGCGATCCCTTTGTCGTCATGCCGAGCGCCGACCTCGATGCCGCCGTCGCTACCGCCGTGACCGCGCGCACCATCAACAACGGACAGAGCTGCATCGCCGCCAAACGCTTCATCCTCCATCGCGACATCGCCGAGGAATTCGAACGACGCATGAAGAAGAAATTTGAAGCGCTCGTCGTCGGTGATCCCGCAGATGAATCCGTCCAGATCGGTCCGCTCGCCGAACGCAGGTTCGTCGACGACCTCCACGACAAGGTTCGTCGCTCCATCGAGGTGGGCGCCCGCCTCGTCACCGGCGGCGGTCCGCTCGAGCGCACCGGCTTCTACTACGCTCCCACGATCCTCGCCGATGTGCGACCCGGTATGCCCGCCTTCACCGAGGAGACGTTCGGTCCCGTCGCCGCACTGATCACCGTCGACGACATCGAGGCAGCCGTCGCCATGGCCAACGACACCACGTTCGGTCTCGGTGCATCGGCGTGGACGACCGACGAGTCGGAACGCGATCGATTCGTACGCGATCTGGCCGCCGGCAGCGTGTTCATCAACGGCCTGGTCAAGTCCGACCCGCGCCTGCCCTTCGGCGGCATCCGTCACTCCGGCGTCGGCCGCGAACTCGGCGTCTTCGGGATCCGTGAGTTCGTCAACGTCAAGACCGTCTGGATCGCATGAACGCACGGCACCTCTGCCGGTTCGCCGCCATCGTCGCGCTCGCCCTCGTCCTCGGCGCCTGCTCGGATTCCGATCCGTACGTGGGACGCGATGGAGGTCCGGAGATCGACGTGGCCAGTCCGTCCTACGGAGTCTTTCAGTTGCTGAAGGCGAGTGGATATCAGGCGGAGGTGACCGATCGCGTGGACGAACCGTTCTTCGACGATCCCGGCTATGTTTTCACCGTCAACGGGCGTCGGCTGGAGGTCTTCGAATTCGATTCGCCGAAGGACGTGCAGGCGGTGAAGTCGTCGATCGTGGTGTCGGGTTCGTCAGTGCGCATCGGCGACGAATCCGCCGAGCTGAAGCCACCTGTGCGGTTCTATTCCACCGATCGCGTGATCATCATCTTCCCGGACGCAGACGCGCAGATGAACGCGTCGCTCGACTACACGCTGGGAACACCGTTCGCGATGACCCGATAGACACCGCTACGCGTTCAGATTATCGTAGAGCTCCTTGAGGCGCTTGCGGAGGTAGAGGACGGCATAGCGCTTTCGGGCAAGCAGCGTGTTGATATTCTCACCCGTCTCCTCCGCCATCTCTCTGAAGCTCACACCTTCGAATTCATTCTTTACGAAGGCGAACTTCTGCTCCTTTGGCAGTTCGTCGAGGGCGATCAGGAGCGCCTCGCGAATCGTGCGGCTGGTCAGACTCCGCTCGGGCGAGAGCGTGACGTCGCTCAGGAAGTTCTCGAACGACGCGATGTCGCCTTCGTCGTCGCTGTAGATCGTATCGGTGAACGACTGTGGCCGCTTCTTTCGATAGAAGTCGATGATGCGGTTGCGAACGGCGGTGAAGACCCAGGCGGCGACGTTCTCGATCGGCGTGGTGACCGTCTGCGCCGATGCGAGGACGTTTGCGAATACATCCTGGAGGATATCCTCGGCCTCCTCGCGCGAGCGTACCCGCTCACGGATGTAGCCGATGAGCTTGTTCCTGTCCCGTCGAAACAGTTCTTCGATCTTGAGACTCAGCTCCATGGGATCGTCAGACTTCGCAGCGGTCTTTGGCATAGGATCAATGAAAACACGCGTGCGCCGCGCTGGTTGCATCGGGCGTCGTTACAAACGGTATACCGGGAAGTCGATGGAGCCGGTTCAGGAGAGGAGATCGCGTGCGATCACGATTTTCTGAATCTCGGAGGTCCCCTCGCCGATCGTCAGGAGTTTGGCGTCGCGGTAGTATTTCTCGACCGGATACTCCTTGATGTATCCGTAGCCGCCGTGGATCTGCACCGCTTCGGTGGCTGCGCGGACGGAGACCTCGCTGGCAAAGTACTTCGCCTTCGACGCCGCGATCTTGAAGTCCTCGCCGCGATCGCGCAGCCATGCCGAGCGCAGGGTCATCAGCCGCGCCGCTTCGATTTCGGTCGCCATCGCGGCGAGCTTGAACTGGATGGCCTGGAAGCCGGCGAGTTCCGAGCCGAACTGCCGCCGTTCGGTCGCGTAGCGCAATGACGCCTCGAGCGCGCCCTGGGCGAGTCCCACCGACAGTGCCGCGATCGAGACGCGGCCGCCGTCGAGGATCTGCAGCGCCTGGATGAATCCCTCGCCCTCACCACCGATGAGATTGGCTGCGGGCACGCGCACATCCTCCATCACCAGACTCGACGTGTCGCTGGAGCGCATTCCGAGCTTGTTCTCCTTCTTATCGGCGCTGAAACCCGGCATCGACTTATCGAGGACGAACGCGGAGATGCCGTGGGCGCCCTTGTCGCGGTCGGTGACGGCCATGATTACGGCAATCTGACCGACGGTGCCGTGCGTGATGAAATTCTTCCGCCCGTTGAGCACCCACTCGTCGCCGTCACGTCTGGCGGTCGTCTGCATTCCGCTGGCGTCGGAACCGGAGCCCGGCTCGGTCAGTCCCCAGGCGCCCATCGACTGACCGGTCGCCAGCCGGGGGAGGTATTTCCGCTTCAACTCCTCGGAGCCGAACTTCAGGATGTGTCCCGAGCAGAGGCCGTTGTGCGCGGCTACACCGAGCGCCACCGACGGATCGACGCGAGCGATTTCCTCGACGATGAGGGAGAATTCGACCGCGCCGAGTCCCGCACCGTCATACTCGGTCGGCACCATCACGCCGAGGAAGCCCAGCGCAGCCATCTTGCCGAAGAGGTCGGCGGGAAACTCCTGTGACTCATCGAACTGCATCACGACCGGCCGGATTTCCTGTTCGGCGAAGTCCCGCGCCAGAGCTCGAATCGCAGCCTGCTCGTCGCTCAGCGATGTGTCGTATCCCGAGGTGACGTCGATTTCCATAGTCGTGTCAGTCAATTCGTGCGTGTCGGACAGGTGTCGGGTGGAAGGTGCTTCCCGGATGGCTTTCAACGGAAACAAGACCACGAAGATACGGAAACGGCTCTGGAGAGCCGACCCGGACGCGCCGGCGGCGGAACCTGTCGACGGTCATACGCCGGACCGGCTCCGCCTCCTATTTTCCCACCATGATCTCTGTACCCGATCTCACGGTTGACCGGCTTCGCTCCATTCCGCTGAATCGCAGTCGGACTGCACCCGCGGGCATCGAGGGTATGCGGATGAAGCACCTCCAGACACACCTCGACGGTCGTGGCGACGTGATCGAGATGTGGAGTCTGCCATGGATCGATCGGGGGGAGGAATGGATCGTCCCGAAGCATATCTACCAGTCGGCAACCGATCACGGCGTGATCAAGGCGTGGCACCTGCACGCGCTGCACACCGACCAGTTCGTGATCACTCGCGGTAAGATGCAGGTGGTCTGCGTCGATGTGCGCGAGGACTCTCCGACGCACGGATGCGTCGAGAGCTGGATCGTCGGCGTGCAGCGGCCGGCGCTGATCCTGATCCCGCCCGGTGTGCTGCATGGCTGGAAGGCGCTTTCGGCGCCGGAGACGATCGTGGTGAACCTGCAGTCGGAGCCGTACGATCCGTCCGACGAGATCCGATTTCCCTGGGACACGATTCTCACCGACATCTGGGAGCCGAACAACGGATGAAGACCGGTGCACTGACATCAGAAGAACTCGCGCGCTACAGTCGCCATCTGACGCTGCCCGACGTTGGCTTCGAAGGACAGCGTCGGCTGAAGCACTCGCGCGTGCTGCTGATCGGAGCCGGTGGACTCGGTTCACCGGCAGCGCTCTACCTGACCGCCGCGGGCATCGGGCACATCGGCATCATCGACGCCGATGTGGTCGACCGCACCAACCTGCAGCGACAGATCCTGCACTCCACCTCCGCGATCGGACGCCGCAAGGTCGACTCCGCGCGGGAACGGCTGGCCGATCTGAACCCCAACGTCGAAATCATTACCTACGCCGAGCCGTTCACCAGCGACAACGCCATGCGGATCGCCGGCGGCTACGACCTGATCGTCGACGGCACGGACAACTTTCCGACCCGCTACCTCAGCAACGACGTCGCCGTCTTCCTCGGCATTCCGAACGTCTACGGCTCGATCTACCGCTTCGAGGGACAGGTCTCGGTCTTCTGGGCCGAGAACGGTCCGTGCTACCGGTGCCTGTACCCCGATCCCCCGCCGCCGGGAAGCGTTCCCGACTGCGCCGAGGGAGGTGTGCTGGGAATTCTGCCCGGCGTCATCGGCGCCATGCAGGCCACCGAGGCAATCAAGCTTCTGGTGGGAATCGGCGAACCGCTCGTCGGACGGCTGCTGATCTACGATGCGCTCCGGATGCGTACGCACGAGCTGCGGCTGCGGCGCGATCCCGAGTGCCCCGTCTGCGGCGAGCATCCGACGATCACCGAGCCGATCGACTACGAACAGTTCTGCGGCGTTCCGGGGCGAGGCGATGCAATCCACTCAACCAGCGGGCATGACACGATGAGCAGACCAGAAATCACCGTCGAGGAGCTCGCGCGCGCGCGCGAGTCCGGCGAACCGCATGTACTGATCGATGTTCGCGAAGAGGACGAGTACCTGATTTCGAACATCGGCGGCCGACTCATTCCCCTGAGCCAGCTTCGAGCCCGGACCGGAGAGATTCCCCGCCAGGGCAACGTCTACGTCCACTGTCGCATGGGCGGCCGCTCCGGACAGGCCGTTGACTACCTCCGAAGTCTCGGGTACACGAACGTCTTCAACGTCGTCGGCGGCATCAATGCCTGGGCCGAGCGCGTGGATACGAGCGTTGTGCGATATTGACACTCCACAGTACCGCTCCACTCCCCCCGCCAACCCAATTCCATCGATGAAACTTCGGGTTCCGCTCTGCAGCTGCGGAATCCTGCTGGCGGGCGCGACGTTGTTTGCGCAGAACGTCCAGTGGGCGAGCCGCGTGATCGACTATTCGTCGCAGTACAGCGACACGACCAGCTCCGCCGAGCAGATCCTCGGCAGACCCAACGCGCTGCCCCTCGGCGGCGACAGTCCCCTGGCGTGGGCCGTCGGCACCGACGACAGCGGCTACGAGTCGGATGCGCCCGCGTCCATTACCGTGGGATTCGACCGCCCCATGCCCATCCGACAGGTGGCCATCGGTGAGAGCTGCGCGCCCGGCGCCATCACCCGCGTCGTCGCAATCGACGACGCCAACCGCCAGCATCAGATGTATTCGGCCCTCCCCCAGGCGATCGATGACACCACCCGCGTCCTCACGATTTCCATGAACCGCACTCCCTACAACGTGAAGGCGGTGATGATTTCATTGGAACCCGGACAAGTCGACGGTTGGAATGAACTCGATGCTGTCGGTATATCCGATTCGGATACTCCAATTACCATGGAGATCAATCTCGCGCCCGAAGCGCTCTCGATCGCCAAGCCGGAGCACCTCGGCCGAACCATCAATACCGCTGCCAGCGAACTCACCGATGGTATCTCTCCTGACGGCCGCACGCTTTACGTCAGCCGCTTGGGCGATCCGAATAACGTCGGCGGCGCCGACGCCGGTCGCGACGTATGGTATTCGACCATGAACAGCGATGGAAGCTGGGCGGAAGCGGTGAATATCGGCCCACCAATCAACAACGAAGCAAACAACTACGTGAATGCCGTCAGTCCCGACGGCAATACACTGCTGCTGGGTAATAAATACGATGCGAACGGGAATTCGATCGCATCCGGTATTTCGATGTCGCACCGAACGGCGACCGGATGGAGTCTTCCGGAGTCGGTCGAAATCGATGACGATTACAACGAAAGCTCCACCGGCACCTATGGGTTCTCACCTGATGGAAGGGTAATTCTTCTCTCGGTCAGACGCCACGACACGAAGGGCGAGCACGATCTGTACGTCACATTCCTCAAGGATGACGGCACGTGGACGACACCGCTCAACATGGGTCCGACAATCAACACCGTGGGAGACGAAGTCGGACCGTTCATTGCCGCCGATGGTGTGACCATGTATTACTCGACCGACGGACTGAGCGGGTATGGTGGCAACGACATCTTCCTGACGCGGCGACTCGATTCGACGTGGACCAACTGGTCGGAACCGGAGAACCTCGGACCGGGTGTCAATACGCCCGGCTACGACGCCTTCTACTATGTGCCGGCGTCCGGAGAGTACGCGTACTTCTCATCGTCGAACGATTCGTACGGAGCGGACGATATCTTCCGTGTCGCGCTTCCGAAGGGACTTCGCCCCGAGTCCGTCGTCCTCGTTCACGGCAAGGTATTCGACGCGACCACACGGAAACCGATCGGTGCAAATATCAGATATGAGAATCTGACGAACGGGGAGGAGGCGGGGATCGCCCGTTCGAATCCGGCCGACGGTTCGTACACGATTTCGCTGCCCGCGGGGACCAACTTCGGATTCCGAGGAGAAGCCGACGGATACTATCCGATAAGCGAGAATTTGAACACGGCGGGGCTGATGAAATTCAAGGAGATAGAGAAGGATCTCTATCTGGTTCCAATTGCGGTCGGGAAGACGATCCGGCTGAACAACGTGTTTTTCTCAACGGGCAAATGGGATCTTCGACCGGAGTCGTATTCCGAGCTCAATCGCGCGGCTGAATTTCTGAAGGCGAATCCGGGCATTACCATTTCGGTCGACGGCCACACGGACAACGTGGGATCGGACGCAGATAATCAGCTGCTTTCGCAGCGGCGGGCGAAGGCGGTGGCGGATTACCTCACCGCACACGGTGTAGCCGCCTCGCGTCTGACGTCTCACGGCTACGGAGAAACGAAGCCGGTGGCACCGAACACGACCGACGAAGGACGCCAGCTCAACCGAAGAGTCGAATTCACCATCGAGTCGATTTAGGATCTCCGTCGCGTCCGGGAATGTCCTCGGGGTTGGCAGCCAATCGCCGAATGTCGTCGAGAGCAGCGGTACACCGCGGGGATGTCCTCGAGAGCAGCGGTACACCGCGGAGATGTCCTCGAGTGCGGCGGTAGACCGCGGAGATGTCCTCGAGTGCGGCGGTACACCGCGGGGATTTCCTCGGGTGTAGCGGTACACCGCGGAGATGTCCTCGGGTGTAGTGGTAGACCGCGGGGATGTCCTCGGGTGCGGCGGTAGACCGATTGACTTGACGGCAGGAGCCGTCTGCGTGGTCGCGGCGGTCTCAGCACTTGTAGCGGTACATTCGTGCGGCGGCAGCCGCACCGGCACTGACAAGACGTCTTTCGTTGGGTTGGTGCCTGTGGCTCCATCGGGAGATGATTCCATGGGCCGATGGCTTCGCCATCCGGCGACATACCGCCACTAAACATTGGCTCCGCAAAACGTCGGCTTCTCAAGACGTCGGCTCCACAAAACGTCGGCCGCAACGGATCGTACGCGCCACTGCACTGCTGTGGCCACCACCTCGGATGCGAACGCCGTCTTGTCACTACCTCCGAAGTGCTCGCCGCATGAAATTCCGCGGAGATGTCCTCGGGTGTAGCGGTAGACCGCGGGGATTTCCTCGGGTGTAGCGGTAGACCGCGGAGATGTCCTCGGGTGCGGCGGTAGACCGATTGACTTGACGGCAGGAGCCGTCTGCGTGGTCGTGGCGGTCTCAGCACTTGTAGCGGTACATTCGTGCGGCGGCAGCCGCACCGGCACTGACAAGACGTCTTTCGTTGGGTTGGTGCCTGTGGCTCCATCGGGAGATGATTCCATGGGCCGATGGCTTCGCCATCCGGCGAAATACCACCACACAACGTCGGCTCCACACGACGTCGGCTCCACAAAACGTCGGCCGCAACTGATCGTACGCGCCACTGCACTGCTGTGGCCACCACCTCGGATGCGAACGCCGTCTTGCCACTACCCCCGAAGTGCTCGCCGCATGAAATTCCGCGGAGATGTCCTCGGGTGTAGCGGTAGACCGCGGGGATTTCCTCGGGTGTAGCGGTACACCGCGGAGATGTCCTCGGGTGCGGCGGTAGACCGATTGACTTGACGGCAGGAGCCGTCTGCGTGGTCGCGGCGGTCTCAGCACTTGTAGCGGTACATTCGTGCGGCGGCAGCCGCACCGGCACTGACAAGACGTCTTTCGTTGGGTTCGAGCCGATGGCTTCGCCATCCGGCGAGATACCGCCACAAAACATTGGCTCCGCAAAACGTCGGCTTCTCAAGACGTCGGCCCCAGAATACGTCGGCCGCAACGGATCGTACGCGCCAATGCACTGCTGTGGCCACCACCTCGGATGCGAACGCCGTCTTGTCACTACCTCCGAAGTGCTCGCCGCATGAATGTGGCAGTACAAGTACTGAGACCGCCTCGACATCGCAGACGGCTCCTGCCGTCAAGACCATCGGTTTGCCGCTATAGCCGAGGACTACCCCGCGGTGAACCGCTACATCCGAGGACATCCCGCGGTGAAGCGCCACAGAGGCGGCCTACCCCGCGGTGAACCGCGATACCCGAGGACATCCCGCGGTGCAGCGCTACAGAGGCGGCCCATCCCGCGGTGAACCGCTACATCCGAGGACATCCCGCGGTGAAGCGCCACAGAGGCGGACTACCCCGCGGTGAACCGCTACATCCGAGGACATCCCGCGGTGAAGCGCCACAGAGGCGGCCCATCCCGCGGTGAACCGCCACACTCGAGGACATCCCGCGGTGCAGCGCTACAGAGGCGACCCACCCCGCGGTGAACCGCTACACCCGAGGACCTCCCCGCGGCGAACCGCCACACCCGAGGACGTCCCGGCGGTGAACCGCTACAATGGAAGGCCACCCCGCGGAATGCCACTACCCTTCTCGTGAAATCTGCCGTGGGGGCCGTTCACAATCCCACTGGCGCGATCGTGAGTACGACGTGTGTCGGTTCGTCGGTGTAGTTGCGGAGGCGGTGGGGAACGGACGCGTCATAGTGGAGTGATTCGCCGGCGCGCATGACGTATTCGGTGCCGGACTGTTCCAGCAGCAGACGGCCGCTGATGCCGAAGGCCACGACGCGTGAATCGAAAGCGATGTCGTCAGGTGTCCACTCTGTATGCGGGGCCAGTCCGATCTCCACGGTTTCGACGAGCAAGTCATCGTGCCACGGCGTGAGGATGTAGGTGAAGGGTGGACGATCGCTTCGCGCTGGAAGAAGTCCATCCGGCGTTTCCTCGGGACGTTCTCCGGCAACGATGATCAGATTCTCACGGCGCATCAGCAGCCCGTCTTCCGGAGCGGGAAGCGATTCAGCCAAGGTGAAGAATCGGCAGAGCGTCTCGCCCATTGCGTGCACCATGCGCATGTAGGTGCTCCAGTGCGGAACGCGCTTTCCCGATTCGATCAGCGATATGTAGGTCTTGGAGACGCCGATCGCATCGCCCAGGGCAGCGGTCGACAGTCCGCGGGTCACGCGCAGCCGCCGCAGATTCTCTCCGAGATACCGGGGAATGTGAATGATGTGTCGAGGCATCGGAACAGTGAGGAGGGAAACGTACCAGGGAGTCCGCGCTAGAGTCCTCGAGTGCAGCGGTAGACCGCGGGAGAGACCTCGAATGCAGCGGGTTGGCCGCGGGGTGGTCCGATACGGTAGCGACATTCCGCGGAGATGTCCGCGAGTGTAGCGGTAGACCGATTGACTTGACGGCAGGAGCCGTCTGCGTGGTCGCGGCGGTCTCAGCACTTGTAGCGATACATTCGTGCGGCGGCAGCCGCACCGGCACTGACAAGACGTCTTTCGTTGGGTTGGTGCCTGTGGCTCCATCGGGAGATGATTCCATGGGCCGATGGCTTCGCCATCCGGCGAGATACCACCACAAACCATTGGCTCGGCAAAACGTCGGCTTCTCAAGACGTCGGCCCCAGAAAACGTCGGCCGCAACTGATCGTACGCGCCAATGCACTGCTGTGGCCACCACCTCGGATACGAACGCCGTCTTGTCACCACCCCCGAAGTGCTCGCCGCATGAAATTCCGCGGGGATGTCCTCGAGAGCAGCGGTAGACCGCGGGGATGTCCTCGGGTGCGGCGGTACACCGCGGGATGTCCTCGAGAGCAGCGGTAGACCGCGGGGATGTCCTCGGGTGCGGCGGTACACCGCGGGGATGTCCTCGGGTGCGGCGGTACACCGCGGGATGTCCTCGGGTGCAGCGGTAGACCGATTGACTTGACGGCAGGAGCCGTCTGCGTGGTCGCGGCGGTCTCAGCACTTGTAGCGGTACATTCGTGCGGCGGCAGCCGCACCGGCACTGACAAGACGTCTTTCGTTGGGTTCGAGCCGATGGCTTCGCCATCCGGCGACATACCGCCACAAAACATTGGCTCCGCAAAACGTCGGCCCCAGAAAACGTCGGCCGCAACTGATCGTACGCGCCAATGCACTGCTGTGGCCACCACCTCGGATGCGAACGCCGTCTTGTCACCACCCCCGAAGTGCTCGCCGCATGAATGTAGCAGTACAAGTACTGAGACCGCCTCGACATCGCAGACGGCTCCTGCCGTCAAGACCATCGGTTTGCCGCTATAGACGAGGACTACCCCGCGGTGAACCGCTACACCCGAGGACATCCCGCGGTGCAGCGCTACAGAGGCGACCCACCCCGCGGTGAACCGCTACGCCCGAGGACATCCCGCGGTGAACCGCTACAGAGGCGGCCTACCCCGCGGTGAACCGCTACACCCGAGGACATCCCGCGTTGCAGCGCCACAGAGGCGGCCCATCCCGCGGTGAACTGCTACGCCCGAGGACATCCCGCGATGCAGCGCCACAGAGGCGGCCCATCCCGCGGTGAACCGCTACGCCCGAGGACATCCCGCGGTGAAGCGCCACAGAGGCGGCCCACCCCGCGGTATGCCGCTACTGCGACTCCTGCACCACGCGACGCCACAGGTACCGGATGCGATCCGGTTCGATGTCGACGACGCTGAAGCCTGGTATCGGCATCAGATGTGGTCGTGCCAGACCCAGCGTGTCGGCGCCCTGCACGACGTTGATGTAGGCGACGAGCATCTTCGGATCGATGTGGCTCAGATCGCTCGCGCCGCCTCGGAGCAGGACGCTCACGTGACTCGGCTTCAGAATCAGCGTGAGACTCGTATCGCCGTTCGTCCCGCGGTTGATCAGATCGACGTCGTCGAACCGTCGCTCGGCGGTCTCCTGAACGTCGGCGACGACGCGGACGGTGGTGCGCGTCGGTTGAACGACTCCCGGCAGCGAATCCTGCAGCGGAACCGGGGTCGAGGCGGGCGCGTAGAGATCCGATAGGGTGGTCGCCTGCGTCGGCCACTCGGTGATGCCCTCCAGTGCCGCGGCCGATCCCACCAGCGTTACGGAATCGGGTTCGACCCGAACCGGACCGACCACCTGAAAGCCGTGGCGCGGCTCGATGCCGACTTCGTTGCGAACGGGTACCTGGCGCTGGTCGACGCGGCCGACGACAACGTAGAGTCCATCTGGCGAAGTCCGTCGAACCTCGGCACCGCCCAGCGTCGGCTGAACGTTCTCGATGAGCGCGCGATCGTCGTATCGGATGGAATCATGGTGGCTGCGAGAGGAGCTCAGCGGTGAGAGCACTACGGAGAGTTTGCTGGTGATGAGCCGCAGCAGTGTCCAGCCGGTGGCACGTACGGTCATGTCGACCTTCTCCGGAACCGGCTGCACCAGCGCGCGGGTGGTCGGCAGATTGACCCGCAGCGGGATGTCGAGCGTCCACGTGTATTCGGCCGACAGCGACGTGATCGTCCACAGCGATACAGCAATCACCAGCGCTCCGGCGATTCGCCAGAGCGACGATCGTCTCGTCGACACTGTCGTCGGTAGCGCCACGCGTTATCCTCGCTTGAGCATGGGAGGACGCACCACCGTCGCCGGGATCTCCTTGTCGCGAATCCGGATCGCCACCGCCGTTCCCGCCTTGTTGAATCCCGTCCGGACATACCCGAGCCCGATTCCGTGGCCGAGCGTCGGCGACTGCGTTCCGCTGGTGACCACACCGACTTCCTCGCCGTCGGCGAGGATCGCGTACCCCTGACGTGGAATTCCCCGCTCATTCATCTCGAATCCCACCAGCCGCCGCGACGGCTTCTCCTCCTTGACGCGCGCCAGCGCGTCGTGCCCGACGAATTCCCCCTTGTCAAGCTTCGTGATCCACCCGAGTCCCGCCTCGATCGTGTTCGTCGTCGCATCGATGTCGTTGCCGTAGAGACAGTAGCCCATCTCCATGCGAAGCGTGTCGCGGGCGCCGAGCCCGGCCGGCTCGATGCCGAACTCCTCGCCCGCCTGCATCAACGCGTTCCAGACCGTCGTCGACGATGCCTCGTCGCCCGGCAGGTAGAGTTCGAAGCCGACCTCGCCCGTATATCCCGTTCGGGAGATGATGCCTTCGACACCGGCGACCGTGCCGCGCACGAAGTGGTAGTAGTCGATCGCCTCGAGGTCCACCGGCGTCACCTTCTTCAGCGTCTCGATCGACTTCGGTCCCTGAATTGCTATCAGCGTCACGTCGTCGGAGACGTTGCGCAGTTCGGCGCCGTCGATCGCGTGCCGACGCATCCAGGCGAAATCCATTTCGATGTTCGATGCGTTTATCACCAGCATGTAGAATTCAGGATCGATGCGGTAGACGAGCAGGTCGTCGACGATGCCGCCGTCCTCGGTGCACATGGCGCTGTACTGCGCCTGGCCGTCGGCGAGCGTCGAGGCGTCGTTGACCGTGATCGACTGGACGAACGCGAGCGCCCGAGGACCGGTGACGTAGACTTCACCCATGTGGGAAACGTCGAAGAGCCCGACGCGCTCGCGCACGGCCTGGTGTTCGGCGACGATTCCACGGTAGCTGATCGGCATCATGTAGCCGGCGAACTCCACCATTTTGGCGCCGAGCCGGGTGTGTACATCGTAGAGCGCGGTGTGCCGCGCGGCGGTAGCGGTCGTGTTGTCCATGGTCGTCGGTCGGGGGTCGAATGTGGGTCGGGTCGCTTCGCAGACCCGGTGGGCACGGAAATCGCTCAAACTACGAAACCGCGTTCTTCCTTGTCTGATCCTACGATTTCGGTAGCTTCCTCGTCTATTCCCGGAGTGCCGGACGAGGACGCCCATCCTCGCCTCCCGGTCCGAATTCCGGACGCGCACCGCAACTATTCTGAACCGACGACACGAAACGACTGACCATGCGGTCCGACCCGTTGCATCCGGCCACGAGATGCGTCGTGGAAAGACCGGGGACACGATGAATATGACACCAGGCGCACTGTATCAGGAGTTGACCTCAAAGCTCACCCGCGTGCGACGCCGCGAGCAGGCGATCGCGCTGCAGGCCGGCGTGCTCGGAACGCTTGCGGCGTTTGCCGCCATCTGGACGCTCGCCCTTTCGCTCGAGGCGGTCTTCCACATGAGCGCCGCGGTGCGAACCGTGGTTTACTTCACATCGGTGATCCTCAGCGGCGCGTCCGCCGCGTGGTTGTTGGCTCGCCCTCTCGGCCGCCGCTTCGGACTGCTGCCGGACGAACACGACGATCGGCTCGCGCAGCGAGTCGGAACGGGAATTCCGGAGATCGGCGATCGACTCGTCAACACGCTGCAGCTCTACCGCGCCAGCGATGGGGCGGCTGCCGTGGGATTCTCCAGTGAACTGCTCGAAGCGACGATCCTTACCGAGGGTGAGCCGCTGCGCCACTATGACTACGACGTCATCATCCGCGACGACCGCCGCCGACGCGCCTTGCTGCTGTTCCTCACCACCTGGATCGCCGCCGGTATCCTGTTCGTCGCCTTCCCCGGTGCCTATTCAGGCGCGCTCGACCGACTGAGCAACTACCGCCAGGAGTTCATTCCGCCCGCACCGTTCTCGCTCCGCGTCGCACCCGGTGACCGCGAGTTCGTCCGCGGCGATTCCGTTTCGATCGCCATCCGCGCCGACGGAATTCCTCCCCGCACCGTCACGTTGCACCTGCGGCGCGACGGGCAGGATGCCTTCGAGGATGTCGAGCTGCACGGCGATTCCCTCGGCCACTTCGACTACACCATCCCGGGACTCTCCGCCCCGACCGTCTACTTCGCCTCATCGGGTCCGGTTCGCACGCCGGCCTATCACCTGACGGTCACCGATCGTCCGGAGGTGCGGAAGCTCGCGGTGCGGGTGACGCCACCGCCGGCGGCCGATCAACCCGCCGAGCAGCTCCCCGACAATGCCGGTGACGTCAGCGGACTGTACGGAACGATGGTGGCGGTGACGGCGACGACGAACATCGTGCCGGTGAGCGCGACGCTCGTGCAACTGCGTCCGAAGCCGGTGGAGGTGGCGGCCAGCCTCGAGGGCGCGCCGGTACTCTTCGACACCGTGCGCACGTCGATGCACGTCGACGGAACCACCGCTCGAGGTGGCTTCCGGCTCGAACATGATGGAGAATACTATCTGGATCTGACCTCCGCCGACGGACTGCACAACCAGCAGCCGGTGCACTACACCATGTCGGTGTCGATCGACGCGTCACCGTCGATCACGCTGCTGCAGCCGGCATCGGAGACCGACATCGACAAGAAGATGCTGCTGCCGACGCAGGTGCAGATCTCCGACGACTACGGCTTCAGCTGGCTGCGGCTGCACTACCGCCTGGCGAAGAGCCGCTACGATACGCCGTGGAAGAGCTTCCGCTCGCTGGAGATACCATTGCCGAAGAACGTGGGGCTGGCTGCGACGGTGCCCTACCTGTGGGATATGACCGGTCTGCACATGGTTCCCGAAGATGAATTCGAACTCTACTTCGAGGTGGCCGACAACGACCGCGTCCGTGGTCCGAAGCGCGCACGGACCGAAATCGTGCACGTGCGGCTGCCGTCGCTGCACGAGGTGCTCAAGACGGCCGAACAGATGCAGGACCAGGCCACCGCGCAGCTCGATCAGATGATCGACCAGGCCAAGGAGACGAGTCAGAAAATGGAGCACCTCAATCGCGAGCTGATGAAGCAGCTGGCGCAGAAGCAGCAGTCGGCCGGATGGCAGCAGCAGCAGGAGCTCCAGCAGCTGATGCAGGAGCACGAGCAGACCGAGCAGCGGCTCGAGCGGATGGCCGACAACCTTCGCGATGTCGCCGAGCGGCTCAAGCAGGCGCGCGCCATCTCGCCGGAAACTCTCCAGAAGTACCAGGAGCTGCAGAAGCTCTTCAGCCAGATCAAGGATCCCGAAATGCTGAAGGCCATGCGCCAGATGCAGCAGGCGATGAACAAGATGACGCCGGAGCAGGTCGCCGAGGCGATGAAGCACTACAAGTTCAATGAGGACGAATTCCGCAAAGCGATCGAGCGGACGAAGAAGATCCTCGAGCGCATGCAGACCGAACAGAAGGTCGATGAAATGCAGCGGCGCGCCGAAGATCTGGCCGAGCAGCAGAAGCGGCTCAACGATCAGATGAAGCAGATGCAGCAGGAGGGCAACAAGGACCAGGCGACGCGCGACCAGCTCGCCGAACGCCAGGACAAGCTCTCTGAGGATGCCAAGCAGATGCAGAAGGATCTCGACAGTCTCACCCGACAGATGCGCCAGCAGGGTGAGGATATGCCGAACGAACAGATGCAGCAGGCCAGTGACCAGTTCCGCGGACAGAAGACCGACCAGCAGATGCAGCAGGCCGCCTCGCAGACGCGGCAGGGCCAGATGCAGCAGGCGCAGCAGAGCGGTCAGCAGGCACAGCAGTCGGCCGAACAGTTGCAGAAGGACATGCAGAGCGTCAAGCAGCAGATGGACGCGAATTCGAAACGCGAGATCGCCGACCGTATGAAGAAGTCGATCAACGATCTGATCGATCTCTCCAAACGCGAAGAGGATATCCGCGACAAGACCGAACAGGCGCAGCCGAACTCACAGCAGTTCCGCGACCTGGCCGAACAGCAGCAGCAGGCCGGAGACGATCTGAAGAATCTCACCAATCAGATGTCCGATCTCTCGCAGAAGACGTTCGCGATCACCCCGGAGATGGGACGCGAACTCGGCGACGCGATGCAGCAGATGCAGCAGGCGACCGGCTCGCTCGAACAGCGCAACGGCGACAAGGCACAGCAGCAGGAATCCGACGCGATGAGCTCGATGAACCGCGCCGCACAGATGATGCAGAAGGCGCTCAGCCAGATGCAGAACGGTCAGCAGGGACAGGGAATGATGGCGATGGGCTCCGGTTCGATGGAACAGCAGCTGCAGCAGATGGCCGCCCAGCAGCAGATGATCAACCAGGCAATGCGTCAGGGTCAGCAGGGTCAGGGTCAGAAGCAGGGACAGGGGCAGAAGCAGGGACAGGGCGGCAATGGCGAGGGTGATCAGAATGGTGGCGATCAGGGAATCATGCACCGCCTGACCGAACAGCAGGAACAGGTTCGAAAGTCGGTCGATGAACTCAACAAGGAGGTGCAGCAGGCGGGGGGGACGCGCAAGAACATGGTGGGCGACCTCGAGCAGGCGGCCAAGGAGATCGACGAGGTGCTGCACGACATGCAGACCGGGCAGATCAGCGATGAGACGGTCAAGCGCCAGGAGCGGATTCTCAGCCGAATGCTCGACGCGATGCGCAGCCAGCGGGAGCGCGACTTCAGCAGTGAACGTGAGTCGAAGCCCGGCAAGGATGTCGTGCGCAGTTCTCCTCCGCCGCTCAACCTTCCGGCGCCCGAAGTGGATGCCTCGACACAGCGCAATGCGCTCGACCGCCGTCAGGCGCGGTACACCGCCGACTACGAGTCGATGATCCGCGAGTACTTCGAGACGATGGGCAGTAAGCCGTAAGCCCACCCGGTACAGCTTCTTGCCGGAGGAATGTCGCCCGGACCCCTGGCAGGTTCTTCGCTTCGCTCATAACCCTGCCTTCGACGTCGGAGTTCTGCCAACGCCGCGGTCCGCCCCATCTCCCCCGAAGTCGCCAACCGCTGCACTCGCCGCGCCTACACCATCGACAGCTCCAGATTGTTGAAGAACTGGTTGTAGTGTTCGGCGTAGCCGATCTTCGCCTCCACGGCATCGATCACGGCGCCGTAGAAATCCACACCCATGAGTTCGCAGGCAGGACCCAGACCACCGGGACTGAACACGTTGATCTCCATCAGCTTGTCGCCGGCAATGTCGAGTCCGACGAAGAACTGTCCGTCCTGCATCAGCTTGGGGCGAACGAGATCGGCGAGCTCGAGCATCGTGTCGGTGACCTTCGCCGGCTTTGCGGTGCCGCCCGCGGTGATGTTGCTGCGGATGTCGCCCTTCGCATTGACCCGATGGATCGCGGCGTAGCGTCCGTTCACCACCAGTGGAACCCCGTTCATCATGAAGAGCCGGACGTCGCCATGTGCGGCGGCCGGGAGGTATTCCTGCGCGATCACGTACCCGTCGCGGCTCACCGCCTCGATCATCTGGTTGAGGTTCGCCCGGTTGTTCGCATCGATCAGGAACACGCTTTGTCCGCCGGCGCCCTGCAGCGGCTTGAGCACCACGCCGTGCTCCTGATCGGCGACGAAGGACTTGATCTCCTCCGGCGTCCGGCTGATGAGGGTGCGCGGACGCACGGCTTCGGGGAAGAACTGGAAGTAGAGCTTGTTCATCGCCCGGGCGAGGCCGGTCGGATCGTTGAGGACGATGACGTTCTGGCGGGTGGCGAGTTCCGCGAACAGCAGAGCGACCGACTGGGTCCACGGCGTGATTCGCGGATCGGGAACCGGGTTGTTGCGAAGGAGGATGGCGTCGAGATCCTGGGCGCGGACGTCGACCGGCTCGGCATCGGAGACATCGGCGAGGAGACTGCGGGCGGAGCGGTGCTTCTTCGACGGGTTCCGGGCGACGGCGCGAATCTGATTGTCGGGTGTGTAGGTGAAGTCGTTGACGCCCAGATAGTAGACCTCATGGCCGCGTGCCAGCGCGCTGAGCACCAGCCCGGGAGTGGTGAATTCCTCTTGCTCCTCGGCGATGCCGTTGACGACGAATGCGATTCTCATAGGGTCGCCAGCTCGACGTTGTCGAAGTTCCGGCGGTAGTACTTCATGTATTCCACCTTGTTCTCGAGCGAGTCGACCACGGCACGGGCGAAGTTGACGCCTTCGAACTTCTGGGCACTTCCGAGACCACCGGGACTGAACACGTTGATCTCCATCAGCTTGTCGCCCACGATGTCGAGGCCGACAAGGAACATGCCATCCTGGGCGAGTTTCGGGCGGACGATTTCGGCGACGCGGAGCGCCGTCTCGTCGATCCTCGCCTGCTGGAGTTTGCCGCCCGCATGGATGTTCGAGCGAAGATCACCACCCGAGCGAACGCGCCGGAAGGCGGCGTAGCGACCCTTGTAGACGAGCGGTTTGCCGTTCATCAGGAACAGGCGGGTATCGCCCTCCTCGGCGGCAACGAGGTACTCCTGAGCAATCACGTAGCCGTCGCGACTGACGGCGTCGATCATCTGGTTGAGATTGGGAATGTCCTCGGGGCGGACCATGAAGACGCCCTGTCCGCCGGAGCCCTGCAGCGGCTTGAGGACGACCGTCCCGTGTTCACGCGCGAAGTCCCGGATCTCGTCGCGGCCCCGCGTGATCATCGTCTTCGGTCGGACCTCTTCGGGGAAGTACTGGAAGTACATCTTGTTCATCGCCATCGACAGTCCGTTCGGATCGTTGAGCACGATCACGCCGCTGCGCAGTGCCGCGCGGCCGAAGATGACGCCGACCGACTGTGCCCAGGGGCGCGTGATGGTATCGGCCGCCGGATCGTTGCGCAGCATCAGCACGTCGAGGTCGTCGACGGTGATGCGCTCGACGCGCGCACGATCGCCGCGAAGATCGGCCAGATACCCGTCGCCCGACTTGTGGTTGCGACGCGTCACCGAGCGGGCCCGGGCCCGGATCGCCTCGTCGCCGTCGTAGGCCATGTCGCCGGCGCCCATGAACCACACCTCGTGGCCGCGGTTGGTCGCCGCCATCGCGATGCGCACTGTCGAATACCCACCCTGCTCGGTGGCGATGTCATTGACGAACAGACCGATTCGCATTGGGGAAGAAGTCCTCAGGGATGAACGTTGGATGCCGCAAGCTCGAGGATCGAGGTTCCGGTACGTACGCCCTCGAGCCGTCGGCCAACCGCCGGGTCCGACATGTAGCGCGGAAGCAGCGGTGCCGGATTGAGCACCTTGCGAAGCTGGAGTTCTCGAATGATGGGAATATGGTGTGCGGCGATCTTGCCGACGAACAGCGGCTCGATCGCACCGCCGTCGCGAAGATACCGCAGCACCGTGTCCAGTCCGCGAAGATAGATCGCGTCCTTGGTCAGTCCGCCGCCGCGGTAGATCCGCATCGCGATCGTGAACGCGGAGCGCTGTGCGAATCCGTGCTGCCGGTTGAGCAGCCGGAAGACGTCGACGAACGATGCGCCCTCGATCATCGCGTGGACACCGAGCACGCGCGCGGCCAGCACCCGCAGCCGATCGCTGCCGAGTCCGCCCACCAGATACTCGGCAAGCACCGCAATCCCTTCCTGGAATTCATCATACCCCGCCAGACCGCAGTACAGCTGGCGCAGCCGCTGCGTGTGCCCGTTGCAGTAGGTGAGTACGTGCGTCCCCACCTCATGCTGCAGCAGCGCGTTCGCGCGCGACTTCGGAATCTTCATCCCGCGCCCTACCAGCAGTCGACCCGCACTGACCATCAGCGTCTGCCCGATGTCGTCGCGAATGTCGGCGCCCGATTTGAATTCCGGAAAGACCGATCGGTAGTACTCGTACTCTTGCATCGCCAGCGCGACGAACTCCCGCGCGTCGACCTGCTCGCGCGATCGCGACCGCTGCCGTCGCGGCAGCCGCTCCAGCAGATTCCGCGCCGTCTCCAGCAGCCCCGGCCGCACCCCGCCATACAACGCAATGCTGCCGTGGACGAACCTCCACGTTCCCCGGTCCCGCAGCATCGTCACCTGCCGGTCGATCTCCTCCTGCCGCTCCCGGAACAGATGCGCCAGCGTCGGATCCTCGATCGTCTCCAGCGGTATGTTGAACAGGCCCCGCTTCATCAGCTCGGGATCGATCGGAATCCGACGGTAGTCGAAGCGCGGCGCGTGCTCGAATCGGCTGCGACGGAACTCGCGCCAGGCCGCGTGGAGATTCGTCGGCGTCACCTGGATCAGGAAGTCGAACGACTCCGAGATCCTCGCCAGCCGCTCGTCCACCTCCCATACCGTGCGGCTCACCGCCTTGCGCCCCAGTGCCTGGTAGTGCGTCGGTGCGTGCGCCGTATGCGTGCAGGAGAATTCGAAGAATCCCTTCTGCAGTGCTCGTGAGAACTGGCGGCGGAGACGCTGCAGCACCATCGGGTAGAACTCTCCGGTCCGCAGATCGACCTGCACCGGGTCCACCTGGATGCCCACCAGCTGCGCGTTCACCGCCTCCAGCCGGTCACGCTCCAGCAGCTCCGGAAGCTTCGGCGGCGCCACGCTCCGCGCCGTGTGCACGTCCACCAACGCCGGGCGGCCCTGCACCTTGATCACGCCCAGCGCGCGGCTCAGCTCCTCGATCGTTGATGCCGGAGGATGCGCCCGGGTGAGAATGATTCGGAATCCGGGCTGAACGACGGTGTCCTCCACGTCCGCGGCGTCGCGTCGTGTCGACCAGATCTCCACGATGAGAAATGCGCCGAACACGGGTGCGAGGGTCGCGGCGATGCGCTCGGTCAGCCGCGAGACCATCGCGCGGTGCGCCTTCGAACCGGGCGCAATCATGTACGATGCCTCGCTGGTCACCAGCCGATCGGTGCCGCGTGCCTCCGCGCCGGGACAACTGCGGTAGACCAGCAGGAACGGCAGCTTGCGATCGATGTTCAGTCGACCATGCTCCGGAAGGCCGCGACGAACCTGGTGGTCGCCCGCAATGCGGTCGCACACCTCGTCGATGAACGCGTCGGTGATCTCCTTCGAGGCGATCTGCTTCGGAGCATCCATGCGGCTCACGTCTGCGGTTCGGTTGATCGTCGATGGTGGCGTCGGAACTGTCGACTACGCGTCGGGGAGCCGGCAGAGCAGGTTGACGAACTTCCAGTCCTCGTCACAGTACTCCTCGATCGGATCGTACGAATCGAGCTGTACCACCATCGCCTCGTCGTCGCCGATTCCCCGCATCTGAATTTCGTAGCCGACATCGGCCAGCATCCGGTAGACCTCGCGCGGATCGGAACCGGCGCCGCGGAGGCCGGAGGGCCAGAATTCCATGATCACGAAGCGCGGCGGGTTCGCCGCAAGCGTCCGCGCCATTCCCCGCAGCGCGTGTCCCTCGGCTCCCTGAACGTCGATCTTCATCACGTCGAAGCGCCGTCCGGCGATCAGATCGTCCAGTCTGCGAGCCGGTACTGTTACCGAGGGACGCGGCTGCTGCGCGTCGGCCCAGACGCGATGGTCAGCGGAGTTCTCGGCGCAGAGGAAGAATTCGATCTCTCCATTGGTGTGCCACGCCGCGGCCTGGGCGATCTCGACGTTGCTGTTGCGCAGCTGCGCCACGGTGCGACGCAGGTACCGCTGGTTGCCCTCATCCGGCTCCACCGCCAGCACCAGCCCGTTCGGACCGACCAGCGTCGAAGACAGGAGCGTGAAGTAGCCGATGTTCGCGCCGACATCGAGCACGTTCATCCCCGGACGCACGAAGTCGCGGAGCGCGGCGGTTTCGGTCTCCTCGAAGGCACCGTTGAGGGCCAGTGCCCCGCTGACGCCCGGCTCCTCGGGTCGCAGGTAGAGCCGCTGTCCCTCGATGATGAAATATTCCGGAAGGAGGTAGCGGTTGTACAGACCGACGAGCGTGCGGACCACCGGCAGCCGTCCGAGCCGTCGACCGAGGAACGGGCGGACCAGACGGCGCACGAGCGCGTTCAGGGCGAGCTTCATCGAGATGAGGCGGGTTGATTGAGAATGCCGGGCGATGCCGACGCGCCGGCCGATATCGCCATGGCCGGCGTCGGGAGTCATCGAAACGGAGAATCGAGCAGAAGCGATGAAAGTACGCAACGACGGGGATTCGATTCCGCACGGTGAGAAGTCGCCGACGGATCTCTATCTTGGCCGACTTCGATCATACCGTCCATCCACTCAACCCGAATTCGCCGTGTCCGACACCCCGAGCACTCCACCGTTGATTCCGCGTTCGATCCTCTTCGGCAATCCGATCAAGGCCAATCCGACGATTTCGCCGGACGGCACGAAGCTCGCCTACCGGGCGCCGGTCGACGGCGTGATGAACGTGTGGATCGGCGACATCGGCTCCGATGCCTTCCACCCCGTCACCAGCGATACCGAGCGAGGGATCACCTTCTACCACTGGGCGTACGACAGTCGCCAGATTCTCTACATCCAGGATCGTGGCGGTGATGAGAACTACCGCCTGTACGCGACCGACATCGACACCCGCGAGACACGTGAGCTGACTCCCTTCGAGGACGTCCGCGTGCAGTTCATCGCGCGTGATCGCCATCATCCCGATGACATGCTGATCGGGATCAACAAGGAGAATCCCCAGCTGCACGACGTCTACAATCTGCATCTGCCGAGCGGCGAACTGCGGATGGTGGCGAAGAATCCCGGCGCGGTGATCGACTGGACCGCCGATCGCGACCTGCGAGTGCGCGCCGCGATGGTCGCCCGACCCGACGGCGGATACGATCTGCTCGTGCGTCCGGACCAAGAGAGTGAATGGACCACGCTGGTGCAGTGGGATCAGTCCGATGCCCTCGGCTCACGGCCGATCGGATTCACCCGCGATGGCCGACACCTCTATATGAGCGATGCCCGGAATGCCAACGCCGCGCGGCTCGTCCGTATCGACGTCGAGACCGGTGACTCAGAGGTGATCGCCGAAGATCCGCAGTTCGATGTCATGACCATGGTCGTCGACCCCGAGACCTACGAGGCGACCATGGTGGCGTTCAATCGCGACCGCGTCGAATGGGTCGCACTCGACGACTCGGTCCGCGCCGACCTCGAGGCGCTGCGCGCGATTCATTCCGGGGACTTCTTCATCGTCTCGCGGGATACGGCCGAACGAACGTGGATCGTCGCCTACACCGTCGACGACGGCCCGGTGGTCTGGTACTCCTACGATCGATCGTCGCGAACGGGCACGTTCATCTTCTCGATTCAGCCGGAACTCGAGGAGTACACGCTTGCGAAGATGGAGCCGATCAGCTTCACCTCACGCGACGGACTGACGATTCACGGATACATCAGCGTTCCGCCCGGCGTCGAACGGAAGAGTCTTCCCATGGTGCTCGACGTGCACGGAGGACCATGGGCTCGCGACACATGGGGCTACAACCCCGAAGCGCAGTGGTTTGCCAATCGCGGCTACGTCTGTCTGCAGGTGAACTACCGCGGGTCGACCGGCTACGGCAAGGATTTCCTCAACGCCGGCGATCGCGAGTGGGCGGGGCGGATGCACGACGACCTGATCGATGCAGTGGAATGGGCGATCGCGCAGGGATGGGTCGACCGCGACCGGGTCGCGATCTACGGCGGCTCCTACGGTGGCTACGCCGCGCTGGTCGGTGCCACGTTCACCCCGGACGTGTTCCGTTGCGCAATCGATATCGTCGGCCCGAGCAGTCTGATCACGCTCATCCGCAGCGTGCCACCGTACTGGAAGCCGTTGATTCAGCAGTTCCACCAACGCGTCGGCAATCCTGACACCGAGGAAGAATTCCTCAAGTCGCGCTCGCCACTCTACCGGGTCGATCAGATCAGCATTCCGATGATGGTGGTCCAGGGCGCGAACGATCCGCGCGTCAAGCAGGCCGAAGCCGAGCAGGTGGTCGCTGCGATGCGCGAACGCGACATCGACCACGAATACCTGCTCTTCGAGGACGAAGGGCACGGATTCGTGCGTCCCGAGAACCGCATGGAGTTCTACGCCGCCGCCGAGAAATTCCTCGCCGAACACCTCGGAGGCCGCGTAGAGCAGTAACTCGCCGTTCGCATGCCACGCAGGATCGCCGGCCACCGTCGACCAAAGGCCGAACCGACGCCCCCCAACCCACATCTGCCATGCTCGATCTCTCCCCGGATGAAATGCGGCGGCTCGGATACCGTGCCGTCGACGCGGTGGTGGATCACTACGCGGCGATTGGCGACAGCCGCGCTCTGACGACCGACTCGCGCGAGTCGCTGGAGGCCGCATTCCGCGAACCGATTCCCCGCCGTCCCTCCGAACCCGATGCGGTGGTTGCACGCGTCGTCGCCGATGTGTTCGGCGCCATCGCCAACGTCGGCCATCCCCGCTTCTTCGGATACGTGCCCGGTCCCTCCAACTTCGTCGGTGTCATCGCCGATCTGCTCGCTTCCGGGTTCAATCCCTTCTCCGGTAACTGGTCGGTCGCTTCGGGTCCCGCCCAGATCGAACTCGTCACGATCGACTGGCTGCGATCCGCCTGCGGGATGCCCGAATCTGCCGGCGGCCTCTTCGTCAGCGGAGGTTCGGTGGCCAACCTCATGGCGATCGTCGCCGCGCGGGAGCAGCGCTTCACCGCGCACGACCCGCGCGCCACCATCTACTGCTCGGATCAGACCCACGCCTCGGTGCGTAAGGCGAGTCGAACGCTCGGCTTTGCAGAAGAGCGGCTTCGTGTCATTCCGACCGAACGGCAGCGGATGGACGTCGATGCACTGCGTCTGGCGATTGCACGGGATCGTGCGGCGGGACTCGAACCGTTGATGGTGGTGGCGAATGCGGGAACGACGAATACGGGCGCGGTGGACCCGATCGAGGAGATTGCCGACACCTGTCACGATCGATCGCTCTGGTTGCACGTCGATGGTGCCTATGGCGCCGCCGCGTCTCTGTCTCCTTCGGCCCGCGGCCAGCTCGCCGGCATCGGTCGAGCCGATTCGCTGACGCTCGATCCCCACAAGTGGCTCTTCCAGCCGTTCGAGTGCGGCTGCCTTCTGGTGCGCGATCGCGAAGCGCTGCCGCATGCGTTCGCTAGCACCGCGGAGTACATGCGCGAGGCCGAGGGCGCGCCGGAGGAGGTGAACTTCCGCAACTACGGTCTGCAGCTGACAAGACAGTTCCGCGCGCTGAAACTCTGGATGTCACTGCAGGTCTTCGGCGCCGATGCGTTCGCCAGGGCGATCGACCATGGAATCGCCTGCGCCGAATATGCCGAACGGCACCTGCGGGAGTCGACGCGCTGGGAGGTGGTGACGCCGGCCTCGCTCGCGGTGGTTACTTTCCGTCGACGCGATGCCGACGACGGGGCGCAGCGTCGCATCGCCCGTAGCGTGAACGCCGGCGGAGACGCAATGGTGATCACCACCGTCGTCGACTCCCGCAGCGTGCTGCGGCTGTGCACCATCAATCCAAGGACCACCGAAGCCGACATCGATCGAACGCTCCGGTTACTCGATGAAGCGAGCTGAATCCGGTGCCGGTGCATCCGCTTCGGGACTCCCGACGGAATTCTCCTTTGCACGTCAACGACCGCTCAAATCTGTTCGAGTAACTCCGCTGCATCACTTCTACCACATCACTTCTCCAATGGTGCGTCCATGCGCTACCTGATCCTTCTTATCGCGGCACTTGCGCTTGCCGCCTGCGAATCGACCGATCGTCCCGGAACGACGAGTGACTCCACGGATGTCGCTTCCACTGCCGTCGCCGACTCGCTCGTGCTTCCTGGTGAGGAACCGTACCTGTCGAACGTCCGCCAGCTCACCTTCGGCGGCGAGAACGCCGAGGGGTACTTCAGCTTCGACGAGACCCGGTTCGTCTACCAGCGCACGCATCCCGCGGCAGGCGAAGAGTGCGATCAGATCTACCTCTACGATCTGGCGACCGGCAGGGAACATCGGATCTCGACGGGGAAGGGACGCACGACCTGCAGCTACTTCCTTCCGGGCGACTCGGTGGTGCTCTACGCCTCGACGCACATGGCCGATACCAACTGTCCGCCGCGACCCGACTTCAGCAAGGGCTACGTCTGGGCGATCTATCCCGGCTACGACATCTTCGAGGCCGACACCGCCGGCCACCTGATCGGACGCCTGACCGATTCGCCCGGATACGACGCCGAGGCCACCGTCTCCCCGACCGGCGACAGGATCGTCTTCACCTCCATGCGCAGCGGCGACCTGGAGCTCTACTCGATGAATCTCGACGGATCGGATGTGCGCCGGCTCACCAACGAACCGGGCTATGACGGCGGTGCGTTCTATTCCTGGGATGGCACGAAGCTCGTCTTCCGCGCAAGTCGCCCCACGGGAAAGGAGCTGGAAACCTATCGCGCACTGCTGAAGCAGAATCTCGTGCGGCCGACCGAGATGGAGATCTACGTGATGGATGCCGATGGGAAGAACATGCGGCAGATCACCAACAACGGGGCGGCCAACTTCGCGCCGTTCTGGCATCCCGACGGCGTGCACATCATCTTCGCGAGCAACGTGGCGGATTCGCTGGGGCGGAACTTCGATCTGTACATGATCCGCTCCGACGGCACGGACATGCGGCGTATCACCTACGGCGAATCCTTCGACGGCTTCCCGATGTTCACCCACGATGGGAAGAAGCTCATCTTCGCCTCGAACAGGAACGACGCGAAGCCGGGGGAGACCAATCTCTTCCTCGCCGATTTCCACTACGACGACACGACACGGACGATGGCGCAGCAGCGCTGATACGGCGCGATGCTCGAGAGTGGGGCGAATCGAGGGAGGGGGGAGAGCACAACTCTTGGTAGGGGCGGGCGCAACTCGAGGTGGGCGTGACTCGAGATTCGCGCTCGGGTGGGAGTGGGTATCGAATACCCACGGCGTAGCCGTGGGCAAAGGGAGGGCGGCCCTCCGGGCCTTGGGGGAGCGTCGGGCACCGAGGGGGCCGGTTTGGGGGGGTGGTCCGGGGTGCCGGAGCTCGCCTATGCTCGTGGTGGGCTGTCGGGCTCGAGGATCGCTCCGGAGGGCGGTGCTGCGTATGAGTGTGCCTGCGCTCGCGGATGAGCCGCTGCGCTGCGCTGCTCGATGCGCTCGCGGAAGTAGGTCAGCGTCCGGCGAAGTCCGTCGCGGCGGTCGATGCGCGGCTGCCATCCGAGTGCCTCGCGCGCCTTGTCGATGTTCGGCCGACGCTTTTTCGGATCGTCGCGTGGCAGAGGATCGAAGACGATCTCACTCGAGCTGCCGGCCAGCTCGCGGATCTCCTCGGCAAGCTGGAGCATCGTGAGCTCCTGCGGGTTGCCGATGTTCACCGGCTCGGACTCCTCGGAGATCAGCAGACGGTAGATGCCGTCGACTAGATCGTCGACGAAGCAGATCGACCGCGTCTGGTGTCCGTCACCGAAGACCGTGATCGGTTCGTTGGCGATCGCCTGCGACATGAAGGCGGGGATGGCGCGGCCGTCGTCGATGCGCATACGCGGTCCGTAGGTGTTGAAGATCCGCACGATGCGTGTTTCGACTCCGTGGTATCGCTGGTATGCCATGGTGATGGCTTCGGCGAACCGTTTGGCTTCGTCGTAGACGCCACGGATTCCGACCGGATTGACGTTGCCCCAGTAGTCCTCGGTCTGCGGGTGTACGAGCGGATCGCCGTACACCTCCGAGGTGGAAGCCAGCAGAAGGCGCGCCCGCTTGCTCTTGGCGAGACCCAGCGCCTTGTGCGTACCGAGCGATCCCACCTTGAGTGTCTGAATGGGATACTCGAGGTAGTCGCGCGGCGATGCCGGACTGGCGAAATGCAGCACGTAGTCGAGATGACCGCGCACGTGAATGAAGTTCGTCACGTCGTACTGCACGAATTCGAAGCGAGGGTGGCCGAAGAGGTGCGCGATGTTGTCGGAGCTTCCCGTGATGAGGTTGTCCATGCAGATCACCTCGTGTCCCTCGCCGATGAGGCGCTCACAGAGGTACGATCCGAGAAATCCGGCGCCGCCGGTAATGAGTGTGCGTGGCATGTTCTGTCTGTCGATGGATGTTGCGAAGCGCCTCCGCCATCGAAAGAATCATGCCGCCGGACGCTCCGAATTCCCACCGATTCCTTTCTCTCTTTACCGGTCCGATCGGCTGGCACACCCCTTGCGACCCTCGGCCATAGCGCGTCGCGAACGACGTCCGTCGCGGCGGGAACCGAACGAGGAACCCGCCCTCGGATACGTTCCGACCGTCCGCCCGAGAGGCGGCGCCGTGACGGACGGATCGATCCCCCCGCGCGGCAGAAAGAGCACCCTGTACCATATATCATATGAGAGGAAGGAATCATGCGTACGAAAGCAATCGCTCTGGTGGTGGCCCTTCTGTGTGCGGCGGCAGCGATTCCGTCGAACGCGCAGCTGACGCCCAATACGACGAACATGAGTCCGAACAACGCCTTCGGATTCGGTATCAACAACGCTGGTCTGCATGTGCAGTACGCCCTGAATCCTGCATTCCAGGTCGGTGTCAATCTGAACATGGATTTCATGGCCAACCAGTCGACGTCGGACAATGCGTACAACTTCGGACCATACGCGAAGTACCTCTTCGGCAATGGCATGATCAAGCCGTACATCTATGGCGCGGTCGGCGTCATCAAGCCGAACAGCGGTTCACTCGATGTGAACCTGAAGGACGACGCGACCAATACCACCGATCCCAGCGTCAGCTCGACGCTGCCGGATCCCGAGGTCCGTACCTATCTCGCGGCCGGTGGTGAGTACTTCTTCAACCCGAACGTCGGCGTCTACGGTCATGTGAATCTGGTCGATGCACAACTGTCGCCGGAGCCGATCCACGCCAACTTCGGTCTGCGCGGCGGCGTCGTCGGCGTCGAGTTCTTCTTCGAGTAAATCGACGACGAACCCGCACGCGACATCGGTCGCGACCCGCGATCGAAGCGCGTCATACCAAGGGAACAATCCCGGCCGTCCCCCCCGGCCGGGATTTTTTTTGTTCGACCGAATCGGCTACGACTCGGGATCCCAGAAGTGGAGTGGCAAATCGACCGCATCACCGACGAAGGCGACGCCCTCGGCCTCCAGAAGCTCGCGCATCAACGACGGCGTCGCGAAGTGCATCCGTCCGGTCAACTCGCCATTGCGGTTGACCACGCGATGACACGGCACGTCCATCTCGGCGCCGACCGTGTTGAGCACGTGACCCACCAGCCGTGCCGAGCGGCCGGCGCCGACATGCCGCGCGATCGCGCCGTAGGTGCTGACGCGTCCGACGGGGATGCGCATCACCGCTTCAATCACTTTCCAGCTGAAATCGTCCATGCCAGAGTGTTGTCCAACATCTTCTAACTGCGGGGCGGTGAAATTAGCGGTATGTTGGCCGGATTCAGTCGCGTCGATGAATTCATTTTCGACGGTGTCGAGTATGCGTGCGCTAGGAATAGACTTTGGAACCGTGCGGGTGGGGCTGGCCCTCTCCGATGAAATGGGGATGTTCGCCTCCCCCTACAAGGTGATCCCGAGCACGAGGGATCTGGCAGATCAGATCGCGCGGATCGTCGAGAAGGAGGACGTGGGCGCGGTGGTGCTGGGGGTCCCCTATCCGGTCGATCGCAACGTGGACTCGCCGACGTATGATCGCGTGCGCGAGTTCCGCGACGAACTCGAGCGGGTGCTGAGCGTACCGATCGTCGACTGGGATGAATCCTACACCTCGAGGCGAGCCGTCTCGCAGATGGTCGCCAACGGCGTCCGCAAGAAGCGCCGCAAGTCGAAGGGAACGACCGATCTGTGGGCGGCGTCGATCATTCTGCAGGAGTTCCTCGACTCCGAGGCCCATCGCCGTAATCCGAGCGGGCACTCCTCACGGGAGAACCGGGCGGGCAGCTCCGGCAGCAGCATCGGCTGGATCCGCGACTGATACGATCGTGTCGCTCCGCCGGGGTCCGGGTCCGATTCTCACACCTTCTTGAAGCTCTCCGAACACATAGGCAAGGCGGCCTGGTCGACGGCGGACAAGCTGCTGTACATCCCGATGCTCGCCGCGACCATCGTCGTGACCAAGGTGATCGGCGAAACGAACTACGGCGTCTACATCCTCGCCACCGCGATTCTCAACGTCATCTACATGCTCTCCGACGGTCTGTCGCTGCAGGCGATGGTCAACTTCGGCATGCGTGAGGATCGGCGCGCGCAGGCGATGACCGTCTCGGCGCTCCTGCACGTGTCGTTCATCACCCTCTGCACCGTCGCCGTCTGGTTCTCCCGCGTCGGAATCGCATCGGTGCTGAACGCGCCCGAACTGGCCGGTACGCTGAGCCTCTTTCCGATCGTGGCTGCCGGATTCCTGCTGCGCCAGTACTTCCTGAAGGTCTCGCAGCTGCACATCGACACCCGGGCGATCTTTCTCATCGACGCCGGATGGATCGGCTCGACCGTCGTGATGATCCTCATCGGATGGTGGCAGGGACTGCTCGTCGACGCGCGTGACATGATGGTCGTCAGCGCGATCGCCAGCGGCATGTCCTCACTCATCGGCATCGCCCTCTACGGCCGCGCCGTCCGGCTGACACGTCACATCGAACGCCGCACCGCCCGGGAAATGCTCTCCTTCGGCGCCGCACAGTTCGGTTCCGCCGGTACCGTCGCCGCGCAGACGCAGACCGACCTGCTCGTGCTCGGCCTCTTCGCCTCGTCCGCCGTGGTCGGCAACTACGACGTCGCCAAGAAGTTCTTCCGCGGCTTCGAAGCCCTCCGCGATGCCGGCGCGCTCTTCGTCTATCCCGCCGTCGCGCGGCTGGCCACCGAACATCGTCGCGAGGAACTCGTCGTGCTCGTCGAGAAGATGATCGGCTTCACTGCCATCGTCGTCGCTCCCGTCGTCCTCTTCATCTGGATCGGTCCGACGGCGCGGCTCTTCGGACTCATCTACCCGCATTCCTACCAGGAAGTGCCGACGATCTTCCGCGTGATGAGTCTCGCCGCACTGGCCATCCCGTTCAATTTGAATGTGAGCGTGCTGACCGGACTCGGGGCCGTGCGCAGCGTCTTCCGCGTGACGTTCACTGCCGCAGCGCTCTTCTTCGTCTTCGCGTTCATCCTCGTTCCTCCCCTCGGTGCCATCGGCGCCGCACTGACGCTCGTTGCCAGCTACGCGACACTGGCCACCTTCTCGACCGTCGCGGTCTCGCGCCGCGTTCCCTTCAGTCTCACAGGTGCCTTCGGTCGCTGGCGCGATGCGGCCGCATTCCTATCGCGCGCGATGAACCGCGTGTTCGGCCGCTCGCAGGCGTAACGCACTGAAGCATCGTGGTCCGGCCGACGCGGGCTAATTTTTTTTCCTCAATTCTTCACAGCCCTATCCTGCCCAATGCTCCAGGCAATCCAGCATCAGAAGACCGGTGATCTGACCGTGGCCGATCTCCCGGCTCCCGTGCTCAAACCCGGCATGGTCGTCGTCCGCACGCACGCCTCGCTGATCTCCGCCGGCACCGAACGCACCTCGGTCGCCACCGCGCAGTCGTCGATGCTCCAGCGCGCGCGCATGCGACCCGATCTCGTCAGACAGGTGATCGATACGGCGAAGAAGGAGGGAGTGATGAATACCATCGACAAGGTTCGCTCCCGCCTCGACAGCTACAAGGCGCTCGGGTACTCCGCCGCGGGCGTGGTCGTCGAATCTGGCTGTGATGAATTCGCTCCCGGTGATCGCGTCGCCTGCGCCGGTGCCGGCTACGCCTCGCACGCGGAGGTGATTGCCGTGCCGAAGAACCTCGTGGTGCGAATGCCGGAGAAGGTGTCATTCGAGGAGGCCGCCTTCACCACGCTCGGCGCCATCGCCATGCAGGGCGTTCGTCAGGCGAAGGTTCTCGCTCGGTGAATCCGTCGCCGTCGTCGGCCTCGGGCTGCTGGGCCAGCTGACCGTGCAGCTGCTGAAGGCCGCCGGCTGCCGGGTGATCGGGCTCGATATCAATGAGGGCCAGTTCGCCCGCGCCCGCGAGTTCGGCGCCGATCGCGTGGCGATCAGCGGTGAGAGTGCCGCCGACGACATCGTCGACTTCACGCGTGGCGTCGGTGCCGACGCCGTGATCCTCACCGCCAGTACGAGTTCCAACGCGCCGATGCAGCTGGCTATCGACGCGGCGCGCAAGCGCGGACGCGTCGTCGTCGTCGGCGTCAGCGGTATGGACATTCCCCGCTCTCCGTTCTATGAAAAGGAACTCGAGATCACCATCGCCTGCAGTTACGGACCGGGGCGGTACGATCCCACCTATGAAGAGGGAGGCCACGACTACCCGATCGCGTTCGTGCGCTGGACCGAGGGGAGGAACATGGAGGCGGTACTCGATCTGATCGACGCGGGACGGCTCGACGTGAAGCGGATGATCACGCACCGGATACCGATCTCCGAGGCCTCACGCGCCTACGACATGATCACCGGCAAGACCTCCGAGAAATACATCGGCATCGTGCTCACCTATCCGGAGCGCGAGGCGGACGTGCTGCGCCGCAACGTGCGGCTCGGTGGCGCCACCCGCGGCGCGGTCGAGTCGCTCGGCGTCTCGTTCATCGGTGCGGGGAATTTCGCGCAGAGCTTCCTGCTGCCGCCGGTGAAGGAGTCGGGCGCGCGGCTGGTTTCGGTGATGACCTCGACCTCCGTCAACGCCCGCACCGTCGCCGAACGCTTCGGATTCGAACAGGCCTCGACCGACCTCGACGCGGTGCTCGGTGAGGCGGCGGCGAACGCGGTGTTCATCGCCACGCACCACGACACGCATGGAGAATACGTCGCCCGCGCGCTGGAGGCGGGACGACAGGTGTTCGTCGAGAAACCGCTGGCGATCAGCCGCGAGGAGCTCGCGCGCATCGTCGGCCTGGTCGAGGAGAAGGACGGGCGGGTGATGGTGGGATTCAACCGTCGATTCAGCGCGCCGCTCATCGAGATGAAGCGGCACATCGGTGAGACGGCCGAACCGAAGGTGATGCTCTACCGCGTCAACGCCGGATTCATCAAGCCGGAAAGCTGGGTGCAGTCCGAAGCGCAGGGCGGCCGCATCATCGGCGAGGGATGCCACTTCATCGACTGCATGCAGTTCATCACCGACGCCCGTCCCGTCTCGGTCTACGCCGCGGCAATCGGCTCGGGCAACGTCGCGGTGCGCAACGCCGACAATGTGTCGATCACCATCCGCTTCTCCGACGGTTCGGTCGGTACGCTGCTCTACCTGGCCAACGGCGATGCGTCGATTCCGAAAGAATACTTCGAGGTCTTCTGTGGTGGTCGCACGGCGATCATGGACAACTTCAAATCCGTTCGACTGGCGAGCGACAGGAGGACCAGGGAGAAGAAATTCAACGGTCAGAAGGGACACGCCGAGGAGGTGAAGGCGACGGTGGAGGCGATGCGCTCGGGCGGGGCGATGCCGATATCCTTCGAATCGCTCGTCGACACCACCGTTGCGACGTTCGCGGCGATGGAGTCGCTGGCGACGGGCGGCGTCGTGGAGTTGTGACCATGGCCGCGTCGTCGCCGCCAGTCGACGATGAGCCCGGCGACCAGCGCGATCAGAAACGGGTCGACAGCCAGCCGGTAGCGACTGTTCTCCGCTCCGGAGAATGCGCTGCTCGTGAGGGTCACGAACACGACCGTGAGGACCATGATCGCTGCTGCGACGGTGATCGGCTCCGGCGTTCGCGTGCTCCGCATGGCGCGCCGGATACGCACCATCCACAGCAAGACGAGTATCGGAATTCCGACCATCAGCACGAGTCCCGCCGCCAGCACGTTTCGAATCGTCGAGCTCGCGCTTCCGGACGCCACGCCGGCGTCGATGGCGTTGTCGTTGTAGATCGTGCCGAGCAGCGCGTGGTCGTACACCGCGTCGAGAAACGCCACGCGTGAGCGTGCGCGGCCGAACATCCAGACGTGCGATACCGGGTAGCAGAAGACGACGTACGATCGCAGCATGCTCATTGCGTAGTCGGCCGGATGACGACGAATGCAGACCAGCGCATCGCGCTCCAACAGCCGATCGACCGCGACATAGCCCGGATTGTTCATGTTCGGTTCGCCGGTCGACTTCAGCTCATCGTCCAGCACCGGCACGCCGACCGGCGGCGGCAGCAGATCGCCGAGGCCATGGGCACGGAACGTATCGAGCGGCACCCACGGCCCTGGCAGGAGCGCTGCGGGCGAGAGCGTGCCGTCGGCGACCAGTGCTCTGCGTTCGGCCAACGGCACCCGCTGCACCGTCGCATTGAAGAGGTCGGCTCCCATCCAGCTGGAACCGAAGAAGCCACCGAAGACGATCAGATTCTTCACGTACAGCGCCAGCACCAGCGCCACCGGCACCCACGCGGCGCCAAGCACCGCGCGCCAGCGGTCGCGTCGCAGCACCAGCAGCAGCACGATGACCGCCAGCAGGTAAATCGGGTGGAACATGCTGCGCATCAGCGCCGCAAGTGCCAGCAGCGCGAAGAAGACGAGGCCGTCTGCAAGTCGCCAGTTCTCAGTGAAGCGCAGCAGGAAGAGGCTGGCGACGCAGAGGATCACCATCAGCGGGGCGTCGTAGAACAGCATCGATTCGGGAAGGACGACCCAGGGACTGACGAAGAAGACGATTGCGACCGTCGCCGCGACGACGGTACCGACGCCGAGACGCTCGAGTGTCCGCTGCAGCGCCACCGCTCCGATGCAACCGCCGACGACCGCCAGGATGTGGAAGACGGCCGGCTCACGGCCGAATGCCTTGAGAACGAGTCCGACGTAGAGGTTGAAGGCCGGTGGCTGAATGTGGGTGTAATAGATGCTGCGCAGCAGATCGGTCTCGAGCAGGTGCGGATCGAGCATCTGGAGATACGTGTCGAGCGGGTGCATGTTGAACTCGACACCGGCGACGTGGTAGGCGACGCGTGAGGCGATGACCGCTGTCACGACCACGATCGACGCTCGGAGTTGCGAGGAACGAGGGGTCTGCATGGTGAAGGAGTGCGGAGGCCGTTGGGTTCCGGAACGGAGCCGAAAATAGACTCACGAATCGAGATGTGCAGTCCGCCGGCGGCGCCACCAGTCGGCTATCAGCGCGGCGGTCAGCGCGATCAGGTACGGGTCGATCACGAATCGGTAGCGGCTGTTCTCGGCAAGTGAGAACGCGCTGCTGGTAAGGAGCACAAAGACGATGGTGGCGACCATGAACGCGGCGGTAACGATGCGGGCATCGGCCGGAGCGTCGGATCTCCACGAGCGCCAGATTCGCACCGCCCACAGTCCCAGGAGCACGGGCAGCCCGATCATCAGGAACAATCCGCTGACGAGGAAATTCCGCGTGACCGATTCGCTCGTGCCGCGCGGCAGTCCGTAGGCAATCGAGTTCTCGTACAGCACGGTGCCGAGAAACAGGTGATTGTACAGCGCATCGACGAATCGTACGTGCGGGCGCACCGAATCGAAGCACCACACCTGCGTCACCGGATAGCAGAAGACGATGTACGCCTTGGCCGCGGTGATCGCGTAGGCCTTCGGATGCGTGCGGATCTCGGTGAGCGCGTCGTGCAGGTACAGACGGTGCAGCCGGATGTAGGCGATGTTGTTGTTGTTCGGATATCCCGTCGACTTGAGTTCCTGATCGAGCGCCGGAATCCCTGTCGGTGCAGGGAGGTAGTCACCGAGTCCGTGCACGCGGAACGAGTCGAGCGGCGAAAACGGATCTTCCACCAGCGCGGCCCGCGTGAAGGTGCTGTCGGCCACCAGGCGCTGGCGCGTGCTCATCGACATCTGCTGCACGGTCGGACTGTAGAGGTTGCCTCCCATCCAGCTGGAACCGAAGAAGCCGCCGAAGACGATCAGATTCTTCAGGTACAGCGCCAGGACGAGTCCCACGGGCAGAGCGGCTGCGGCGATCACCCGTCGCCACCGATCATGTCGCAGCAGCAGAATCACGCCGATGATGCCGGCGAAGTAGACGGGGTGGAACATGCTCCGCATCAGCGCTGCGGCTGCGAGCGCGCCGAAGAAGATGAGCCCGTCGACGAACCGCCAGCCGTCGGCGAACCGCAATGCGAAGAGTCCCGCCACCGTGAAGAGCACCATCAGCGGGTTGTCGTAGAACAGAATCGACTCGGTGAGCACCACCCAGGGGCTCACGAAGAACACGATGGCGATGACCGCCGACACCACGCCGGAGATTCCGAATCGTACCAGCATCCGCTCGAGCGCCACGGCGCCGAAGCATCCACTGGCAATCGCAAGCATGTGGAATGCGGTCGGCGCAGCATTGCCGAAGAGTTGGAGGACCAGGCCGATGTAGAGATTGAACAGCGGTGGCTGCGAGTGCATGTAGAAGAGACTCCGCCACAGGTCGGTACGCAGCAGCACGGGATCGAGCAGCTGGTCGAAATGCGTCAGTGGCGTCATGTCGAAACCGACCCCGGCCAGGCTGTAGGCGACGCGCGAGAGGATGACCGCACAGACGACGATGACCGAAGTACGAATGTGCGCTGCTCGAGGGGTATTCATTGGCCGTTGTGGCGATGCAGCAGAAAACGCTGCCGCCCTCTTCGTTGTGGATTGGTTGAATTTCTGTCCGAACGACCTTCTGTCCGGCCGGGCGGTTGCTCCGCCGCGGAGGAGCGGAAACTACCCTGCGGCGGAATTTCCTGCACGCCGGCTCCACCACCATCGCGAAACCCGGTAGCAGCCGAGCGCTGAGAAGACCGGCTCGATCGGAATTCGACAGCGGCTGTCCTCCGGTTGCGACAGGTGGAGGAAATGGTGCGGTGATGCGACGGGTTCCCTGCCGACGAAGAAGGGAGCAAACGAAGAAGGCCATCCTCGACGGATGGCCCTCTCTTCGAATTCATCTCCGCAACCGGAATCGCGCGGCTCAGGTGGTCTTCGCGCGAACCGCCTTGGTCGACAGGTTCCGCAGGTAGTAGAGCTTGGCGCGACGGACGCGGCCCTCGCGGACGATGCGGACGTTCTGAATGATCGGCGAATGCACCGGGAAGATGCGCTCGACACCGACGCCGTTGCTCACCTTGCGAACCATGAACGTCTCGTTGGCACCGGCTCCTCGGCGGGAGATGACAATGCCTTCGAACTTCTGAATTCGCTCCTTGCCACCCTCGACCACGCGCACGTCGATCGAGACGACGTCACCGGGGCGGAACTGCGGGAGCTCGACATCCTGGTCGTTATTGCGCGACTTGCGGCTCTCTGCCGTACGCGCGATGATCTGCTCGTTCAGAGCCGCGATTTCTTCCTTCATGATGCACCTCCTGCACTTTCCGGCGACGGTGTCGGGGGAGTCCCGCGCGTCGCCCGTGAGGAAACGGTTGATTGATCTATTGAATTGAAAACGTCTTCGATCGCCGGCGCGTCACTCGTCGTCGAGCAGATCGGGGCGCCGTTGGCGCGTTCGCCTCAGCGACTGCTCCTGGCGCCATCTGTCGACTCGTGCATGGTCGCCGCTGATGAGAACCTCCGGCACGGTCATCCCGCGATATTCGGCCGGTCTGGTGTAATGGGGAGGATCGAGCAGACCGGTCTGGAACGAGTCGCCGAGCGCCGACTCGGCGTCGCCCATGGCGCCGGGTAGCAGGCGTACGACCGCGTCGGCGATCACCAGGGCGGGCAGCTCGCCTCCGGTGAGGACGTAGCTGCCGATGGAAATTTCTCTGGTCACCAGCGCCTCACGCACACGCTCATCGACGCCCTTGTAGTGACCGCAGATGATCAGCAGCGCGCCCGCCATCGACAGGCGGTTGGCCATCGGCTGATCGAACAGCGCGCCGTCGGGCGTCGTGAAGATGACCTCGTCGTAGTCGCGCTGACGACGAAGTTCGTCGACGCACTCGAAGATCGGCTCCGGGCGGAGGATCATGCCTGCGCCGCCGCCGAACGGCGTGTCGTCCACCTGCCGGTAGCGGCCAAGGCCGTGGTCATGCAGGTTGTGAACGACGATCTCGACGATGCCGGCCCCTCGCGCGCGTCGGATGATCGATGCGTCGAGGACGCTGTCGAACGTCTGCGGCACCACGCTGAGGATGTCGATCCGAAGCAGCGGATCGCTCCGGTGCGGAAGCTGCTCGCTCATGCGTCCTCCTCGGTCCCGTCGATCATTCCGGGTATCGTCCGCACCACCACGCTGCGATCATCGGGCAGCGTCCGGACGACGAACTCCGCGACGGCCGGGAGCATCCACTGGCCGCCATCAGCGGCGATCGTCCAGACGACGTGCGCCGGAGTGAGGAACAGGTCGACGATCTCGCCGAGATCGGCACCGTCTTCGGAGATCACGTGGCAGCCGAGCAGTCGCGGGTCGGCGTGTGGATCGGCGTAGCGGACGGAGTCGGAGGGAACGAAGAGTGCCTGGTCGACGAGCGTCGAGGCGGACTCCGCCGAGTCGATGCCGTCGAAGCCGCAGAGCGCGTCGCCATTCGGCTGCCGATCGAATCGGGTCAGACGCATCGGACGCACGAACGACTCGGAGTACCCGACGGAGACGTCAGCCGGCAGGACGAGCGCAGGCGCGACGGGACCATCCAGCTGCAGGCGCAATGCGCCGTCGAGTCCGTGCGTACGCGACAGCACACCGAGTCGAACGTTCATGGCAGAGGTCCGTCGGAACCGGCGGGCGGATTACTCTTCGGTCTTCTCGCCGGTGCCGCCTTGCTGGGATGTCTCGTTGATCGAGGTCGGCGGTTCGGTGGCATCGCGCTCGACCGACTCTTCGGTCGCGCTCGACTCGTGCACCACGTCGCGCTCGGGATTCTCGACATCGGCCTTCGGCTCGGCCTCGGCGGTATCGGTGGTCGTGGCGACGCCCTGGTCGGCCACCTCGGTCTCCGGCTCGGCCGGCTTCTGCTGCTTGCGGGTACCGGCGGCCTGATGGCGCGCCTCGTGCCGGGCGCGGTGCTCCTCGAGCGCCGTGGCGATCTCTTCCTCGCTGCGGCCCTTGCGGTGCATGTGCAGCTCGAGCATCACGCCCTCGCGGCTGAGCAGGTTGCGAACGGTATCGGTCGGCTGGGCGCCGCTGCGCATCCAGTGCAGCACACGATCGCGCTTGAGGATCGTAACGGTGTTGCCCTCGATGAGCGGATCGTACTGACCCACCTTCTCGAGAAATCGGCCGTCGCGCGGCGTGCGCTCGTCGGTCGCGACGATGTCGTAGACCGGACGCTTCTTGCGGCCCATCCTTCTCAGGCGAAGCTTAACCATGGTCGTTGTCTGAAATGTGTCTCGTACGGATGTATTCGAATTCTTCTGCTGCCCGCCCGCGGATCACTTCCTGCGTCCGGGCATCATCGGCAGTCCACCCATTGCCGCCGGGTTGAGCGTGCCGCGCTTGTTCTTCTTGGTCATCGTGCGCATCAGCTTGCGCATGTCGTCGAACTGCTTGAGCAGCCGGTTGACGTCCTGCACCTTGGTGCCCGAACCGTTGGCGATCCTGCGGCGTCGGCTGCCGTTGATGATGTGCGGCTGTCGACGCTCCTCCTTGGTCATCGACGTGATGATCGCCTCCAGACGCCCCATCGCCCCTTCGTCGATATCGATGCCCTTCATCGCCTTGCCCATGCCCGGGATCATCCCGATCAGGTCGCGCAGCGATCCCATCTTCTTGATCTGCTGCATCTGCTCATAGAAGTCGTCGAGCGAGAACTGGTTGCGACGGAACTTCTCCTCCATCCGCCGCGCCTGCTCGTCGTCGAACTGCTCCTGCGCCTTCTCGACCAGCGACACCACGTCACCCATGCCCAGGATGCGCGATGCCATGCGGTCCGGGTAGAACGGCTCGATGGCGTCGAGCTTCTCTCCGGTACCGACGAATTTTATCGGCTTGTCGACGACGGTACGGATCGACAGCGCTGCGCCGCCACGGGTATCGCCGTCGAGCTTGGTGAGAATCACCCCGTTGTAGTCGAGCCGGTCGTGAAACGCACTGGCGGTCGTCACCGCGTCCTGCCCGATCATCGCGTCGACGACGAAGAGGATCTCGTCCGGCTTCGTGCGCTCCTTGATCCGCGACACCTCGTCCATCATCGTCTCGTCGATCGTCAGGCGACCGGCGGTGTCGATGATGATTACGTTGCGACCGGTGCGGCGCGCCTCGACCAGCGACTTCTCGGCGATGGCGACGGGATCTTCACCCTCCAGCGAGAAGACGGGAATCTCGAGCTGGGCGCCAAGCGTCTTGAGCTGCTCGACCGCGGCCGGACGGTAGGTGTCAGCGGCGACGAGCATCGGCTGACGACCCTTGCCCTTGAGATAGCTGGCGAGCTTGGCCGCGTGGGTCGTCTTTCCGGAACCCTGCAGGCCGGCGAGCATGATGACCGTCGGTCCGGCGGGCGCCATCTTCAGATCCACCCGCTCGCCACCCATCAGCTTCACCAGCTCGTCATAGATGATCTTGACGATCATCTGTCCCGGCGTCACCGATCCGACGACCTCGGTCCCGAGCGCCTGCTCCTTGACCTCCTCGACGAACTTCTTGACGACCTTGAAATTGACGTCGGCATCGAGCAGCGCGCGGCGGACTTCGCGCAGCGCCTCGTTCACATTCTCTTCACTGATGCGCGCTTCGCCACTGATCTGGCGGATCGCCGCATCGAGCTTCTCGCTCAGACTCTCGAACATCGGATCACAGGTACGTTCAGAAACACGGATGCCGGAACCACCGGGAGGTTCCGGCAAAGGATTACAAAGTTAATGGGGGTGGGGGACCCGGCCAAGTAAATAGAGGCGTTCGTGCCCGTGGTGACAGATCGACACAGGGGGCGGTGCCGCTCGGTCGCGCCCGGACCGCATCGCAGACAGTCGATTATTACGACACTGTAATTTGGAGTGTCTGCGGGGGGGGGGGTAGATTGACTCCGGGCCGTCGTCCGGTTGCCGATATGCCGGCGACGCCCCCACCCTCCACCACCGCTATGCATTCACTGGAGGGGTCACCGACCGGTATCGGGACACGTGATGTGAATGCTGATTCAACCGGAGGTAGTGCAATGAACCGATTTTTACTGGTGAGTACGGTGTGGCTTCTCGCTCTCGTACTGCAGACCACCACTGCACGTGCTCAGGATCCATGCGATACGTGCCAGTTCCGGACGGACGATCTCGCGCTGTATGCCATGATCGACGGCGACACCTCTGCCGCGATGGCGCTGTCGCCGTACTGGCAGTTCGAGCAGGCCTCGGATTCCAGCCGAATCATCTATCGAGCGGCCCAATTCGAAATCAATGGACATCAGATTCACCTGGATGGGTGGCGCCGCGGAAATACCCTGACGACGTCCCTGGACAGTCTTGCTGACGCGTCGAGGACGGGGGCGGTCCTCGTCGCCACGGGTGACTCGCTCAGCTTCTTCCGGTACCTGAACTGGTACAATCCGATCACCGAGTTGCGCACCGTAGACAACTTCAACAGTCCGGATACTGTCGACTTCGTGGTGGAGCTGGTTTCGGATTCAAGCGGCAACAGAGTGGCGATGATCGACAGCCTGGGCATCGATCGACAGGTGCCGGCGGGCGGGGCGACGCTCCATGGGTCACGACCAATCGTCGCGCGCGCCACCTACGTCGTGCCTTCATCACTGAACGGAACGAAGGTCTTCTTCCGCGTTCTGACGTATCTGCGCGGAGACGGAACCGAAAATCCGCTTCGGTTTGACGGGCTTACCGCGGATTCGACGTGGATCTGGATGCTTGAAGATTCAACCTGGCAGGACTTCATAGCGACGTTTGGTGGTGGGCTCGGGAAGCCGTCGGTTGATCTGTTGGAGGCGGCGGACGAGGTCACCGCTCCGGCTGTCGCGCTGGACGTGGCACCTAATCCGACTCGAGGGGCGGTCACGATTTCCGTCCATCACCTGGACCGGCTGGATGGGAACCGCAGCGCGCTATCGCTGTCGGTATATGACGAGCGTGGAAGACTCGTGTTCATTCCATACGTATGCTCACTACCGCAAGAGACCGTGTCGGTGCGCTATAGATTCAATGAAGGCGGCACATACTTCGTGGCCCTGCGCCGCGGCAGTTCGCTTATTGCCGTTCGCCGCATCGTCGTTACACCATGATTGGAGGGTACCTATGCAGCGTCGCATTTCCTCAATTGTATGCTCGGCTATCGTCGTATTCATTACGCTGACAACAAGCATGGCAGCAGCTACCCGGCACAATTCGACCATAGTTGTTCCGACTCATTGCGGACCCGGTCCGGGTCCGACGTGGGGAGCCAAGTGTGTGTGCGTCGCGCTGTTTCATTACTATAATGGAGAGAAGGTGCAGATAGGGAATGCCTGGTGTACTCACTGGACTGAAGACGAGTGCACTTCAACATTCAATTGCAATCCATAGAGCATGATGTGACGGGTGACGGAGCACTCGACGAAGCCATCGACGGGTGCCACGGGACGGAGGCGGTTCGTCGGTGCTGGACCGCGGGACGGGCGAGCGTTGAGAGGGCGAAGTGCGCACCGTAGATATTCCGCATCTGACCGCCCCGATGCGGAGGCGCGCGCTCAGACGCGTCGGGGCGATCAAGAACGCGGCGGGTTGTCGTCGAATCGATTCAATCACCATTCGAGTCCTGGACGCACCGCACCTGTCGCTTCGTGACAGTGTGACCGTGTGCTCCGGGGACTCTGTTCCATTGACCGTCGAGGGTGCGGACGAGTATCTATGGACTCCGGCCGTCGGATTGTCCTGCACGAACTGTTCGTCGCCGATCGCTGCTCCGGATTCAACCACCACGTTTTTCGTCACAGGATTCACCGCGAACGGATGCAGTTCCCTCGACTCGGTCGTGCTGGTCGTCAATCCATTGCCGACCGCCAATGCCGGCCCTGACGAAGTCACCTGTTCCGGGGAGCCGGTCATACTCCAGGCGCGTGGATCGCGACGCGTGACGTGGTCTCCGTCAGCAGGACTCAGCTGCGACACGTGCCTCGAACCGACGGCATCGCCGCCAGCCTCAATGCACTACGTTCTGACCGTCGAGAGCCCCTCCGGCTGCGTTGCTCGTGACACTGTGATGGTCACCGTCCTGCCACCGCCACAGATCTCGGTATCAAATGACGCGGACGTCTGCGCGGGTGATTCGCTGCAGCTGTTCGCCACCGGCGGCGTGTCGTACCAATGGGAACCCCGCTCGACGCTGAGCTGCAGCGAGTGCGCCGAGCCGATGGCGTTTCCGGATACGACGACGACGTACGTGGTGACCGTGGCGGATTCGGCGGGATGCGTCGCGAGCGACTCGGTGACGGTGCGCGTCGATCGGCGACCAATGCTGACGATCGTCGGGGACACTGTGCTCTGCCGGGGGCAGAGCGGCGAGCTGTTGGCGAGCGGAGCAACGCGATATGCATGGGACCCCGCGCCGGGACCGTCGTGTACCGACTGCGCCACGCCGAGGATCCGGCCGACGGTTTCGAGCACGTAATACGTGACTGGTTACAGTGCGAACGGATGCTCGACACGGGACTCGATGCGGGTCGAGGTGGTCGACAGTGTGGCCTTGGCGGTGAGCAACGACACGGTGATCTGCAGCGGACAGAGCGTGACGTTGAGGGCGATGGGAGCGCAGACGTACCAGTGGTATCCGAGCGACGGACTCAGCTGCGTCGGTTGCGCGGACCCGGTGGCGTCGCCGACAGCGACCACCATCTACACGGTAATTGGCTCGGCGGCGGGCGGCTGTTCGACGCAGAAGCAGGTTCGGGTGGTGGTGCTTGATGGCACGGCGGCGCGACTGACGGGAGCGACGGAGCGGCGGGTCGCAGTCGGGAAGCAGGTGAGGATTCCGATTGAATTGAGCGGGCCGATCGATGCGTCGAGACTGCAATTGCACGTGGAATACGACCCGACGATGGTGCGGATCGATACGATTCTGGTGGGGTCGGCGTTGAGCAGCGACTGGCGAATGCAGAGCAATCGAGAGTCGCCTGGCAGCGTCAGGGTGGCGCTGCAATCGGATGCGGCGGCGGCGTTGTCCGCGGGGGAGGTGCTCGTGATCGACCTGCGTGCCTATCTGAGCACGACGCTGGAGACGAACCTTCGAGTCAGTGTCGATTCGAGCGACGCGAGGTGCTCGAGCATCGAAGGCGGCACGACGCGGTTGCAGGTGGATTCGCTGTGCGGGCTTGATCTTCGGCTGATCGAGGTGACGTCGGCCTCACGCGCGGCGGCACTGAGCGCGCGGCCGGACCCGATCCGGGAGACGGGGATCATCCGCTACGAGCTGCCGCTGGAGGGTCGGGTGGAGATAGACCTGTACGACGCGCGGTCGGCGTCCCTAACGCCCACTTCAAGAACCTGGGCGGATTGAAATCGGCGTCCGCTCGATACTGCGCCGCTGCGTGTCCAGCGGCGCCCGGTAAGCATCGAACTACCTATCGCGATTTCGAGATCCTGGGCTCCCCGGTCGCGAGCGAACCGTCGGGTCCTAGTGTAGTCCATTAGAGATTCCGTAACTTGTGCGCAACATTCATTGAGGAATGAATTATGCGTGTTGCGCCGCGAATTGTACTGGATGATAGCGAGCGTCAGGAGCTCGAAAAACTCAGCCGTGGTCGTCGTGTGTCGGTGCGGCTCGCTGAACGAGCGAAGATTATTCTGCTGGCCGCGAAGGGGCTCGACAATCACGGAATCGCCGCTACGCTGGGCATTACCCGTCAAAAGGCAGGGCGCTGGCGGACTCGTTATGCGAAGTTTGGGCTGAGCGGCATCGAGAAGGACGCGCCGCGCCCGGGGCGCACTCCGACGATCACCGAGGAGTTGAAACGCGAAATCGTTCGGAAAACGATCGAGGAGAAGCCGGCGAATGCCACGCACTGGAGCCGATCGCTCATGGCGAAGGAGGTCGGCATCAGCGATGCGAGTGTCGGTCGCGTCTGGCGTGAATACGGACTGAAGCCGCACCTGGTCGAGACGTTCAAGATCTCCAACGATCCGCAATTCGCTGAAAAGCTCGAGGATGTTGTCGGCCTATACCTGAATCCGCCGGAACATGCCATCGTGCTTTCGTGTGACGAGAAGAGTCAGATCCAGGCGCTCGACCGCACGCAGCCGTCACTGCCGATGAAAGAGGGGCGCGGCCAGACGATGACCCATGACTACAAGCGCAATGGCACCGCAACGCTCTTCGCAGCATTGAACACGCTCGACGGCTCGATCATCGGAACGACGATGAAACGGCACCGACACCAGGAGTGGATCAAGTTCCTGAAGCTCATCGAGCAAAGCGTCGAGCCGGGAAAGGCGATCCACATAATCTGCGACAATTACGCGACGCACAAACATCCGAAGGTGCGTGCGTGGCTCGATCGACATCCGCGCTTCAAGGTTCATTTCACACCGACGAGTGCGTCATGGCTGAACATGGTCGAGCGCTTCTTTCGTGACGTCACAGAACGTCGACTGCGACGTGGAAGTTTCCCCTCGCTCTCGTCACTGATTGACGGGCTCCACGAGCATATCGCGAGGCATAACGAAAACCCGAAGCCGTTCATCTGGACCGCGACCGCGACCGACATTCTCGCGAAAGTCACACGTGCTCGTCACGCACTCCGATAAGTTACGCTCTGTTCAATGGGGACCACTATTTACTCACTACCAGCTCCCCTCGGTGACTCGCTCGGACAAAGATTCGCGCCAGAAGGAGAATGCAAACTCCGAGCATCGTCAATTGCGCGATCGTCAGGCCCCATGCGGTTTGCATTGACTCCCCGCGGAAAATCTCTGCAATAAATCGTATAATTGCGTACCCTGCCAAGTACAGACCAGCGAGCTGTTCGGTCTTCAGTGGGTCGGAACGCAGGGACCGGACCATGATGCATCCCAATCCCACCAATCCCGCGACTTCATAGAGTTGGACTGGATGAAGACGGATTCCCGAGGGCATCGGTGACAGCGTTAGTTGAGAGGGAATTGACCAAGGCAACTCCGTGGTACTACCGTAACAGCATCCGGCTAGAAAACAGCCAACCTTTCCAATTGTCTGGGCAACGACGGCTCCGATAGCGGCGAAACCCATCAAGACCTGAACTCGGCGCTGCCCCGATGCTTCGGCCGCCAGATAGATGACGCCGAGCGCTACAATCCCCCCCACGATCGAAGATCCCGGCTGTCGTCCTGTGGGATAGACGATTTCATACCATGCCCTTGACGCGAACCACACAACCGAAGCCAAGATCACGAAGGTGGCCATCGCAAGCCATCGGGCCTTGCGGTTGCGACTTGTGGCCCAGGTGACGGCGCCGAGCCCCACCCACAGTGCGAGGCAGTGAGCCAGACCTATGGTTGAGACCGCATGCCCCGCTATCGTCAACGTCGGTACCACGGTGCGGCGTCGTCAGGAACTAATGAAGCGCGGGCGGGCCAGCTGAACCGCCGACCCGACCCACCTGCTAGTGAATCTCAGCCGTGACCCGGCCGCCATTAATCACGCCAATTGCATACTTCATTCCGCCATGCGTAACAGTCTCATAGCCATATCGGTATACCGATATTTCTACCCATGCTGTATCAGGCATTCCAGAGAATGCGGCACTCGAAAACGTATAGGAGCCGTCGTCCGCTGTATTGACGATCACTAGCGTGTCGTTTTGCGACGGGATCGTTCGACCGAAATAGTCAGCGATACGAGCGTTGTAGATGGAGTCGTATTGCAGTCGAATGACTACGTCGTTCGAGCCGGAACCAGACCACGTCACTGTAAATGACGATCGCGAGACCGTATCGGGTACATTGTCGCTGATGGACCCATCGTAGTGGTACCCGGGAGATGAAATGGACAATGCCTGCGGCGACGGGAACGTGTCGGTGAAGCTCGGGTGGTTTCCGGATCCAGTGACGTCCCAAATGTGATTGCCCCCGAACCCGGGATCTGCCGTTGACTCGTAGTACTCACCAGTGGCATGCGACGCCAGTGATGACCCGTTCAATGTTACCCCTCCCACAAGCACGTTGCCGGTGGAATCGTAGAAGTCTGCTCGGTCGACAACGGTGGTAACGCCGCCTGCCTGCGTCCTCTGAACGTATAGGGCTCCGTCCACCAGTTCGCGGGATCCCGTGTATGAGTAGAACGGGCTCTCCACGCGGCCGTTATGTGACGTGTTTACCGAAACACCGTTCTCCGTGCACGACGGGAGTGCCAGAACTGCCGCCGCTATGGCGGCCATCGTCAGAATGGATGTCTTTGTCATGGCTAGAGCTCAAGATGATTATGTAGTTGGAGCGGTGTGTTTGAACACTCGAATCAAGGGCACGGTATGTCGGGCTGCAAGACGATCTCTCCGAAGTGTTTCTCGCAATCTCCGGACATGACCGTCTTTCGCTTCGACCACTTTCTCGGCAATCCTGATCCACCACAGAAAGTGGCGGTGATTTCGATGACGGGGTCGCAGCAATTGACAACGAACGCGTTGTCGAACAGGCCCGTCCATCCGCCCCCACCGCCAACCGGCAGTACTTCCGACGGCTTGCCCTCGTAGAATGAACTCCCGCTAAGCTCGCCCGTCTCGTCGAAAAATTGAATGTCGTGGTAGAGGGGTTCACCAGTTATCGACACGATATCAGCTGGTGAGCGGACGTCGAGGAAACACAAATGCGGATTCGATGGGGCCAGCGGGAACGGGGGCATTTTGTTTCCATTGCAGTCCACCATCGTGACGGAGGCCTTGCCGTAACAGGTTCCACACTTCTCGCACGGAGTCGGATCGGGCTTCGGATCGCAGGACGTGGTGTTCGCGGCGAGGAACGTGCTTGCGACAACGGCTGCCAGTAAGACACCGGCGAACGGTAGCAACGATCGCCCTTCGAGGTGAATCATTGAGAGCCCCTACTTTGGTTATGTGAAATTCGCCTGTCCTTGATGTCCAGGCATCGCGCGTTCGTTATTGGTGCGTCTGGGCGCTCCAACCCCCGCGGCGCATTCAACCTCGAAGCGCACCACCGGCTGGGGCCGCCTCGTTCGGTGGTTGGCGGTGAAATGTGGAACGTCGGGGGACCGATCTCCCCCATTCCAACGTCACATCAAAATGATTGTCAAGTGCCGGGATGAGTTTCTCGAAGCGGTAGTGCCACGCCTCCAAGGGCGTGGCACGGCCAAGTACTTTCCTCGGACGATCATTCAGCTTTCGCTCGACCTCGGCAGCCTCCTCGGGTCGGACGTCGAGGAAGTTCTTGCCCCTTGGTTAATTCTGCCGGATCAGGCCCTTGGTGTTCTCATTCGACCCGCGCTCCCAGGAGTGGTACCGATGGGCGAAGTAGATCGAGGCGTCGAGCCAACGAGTGACTTCCTCGTGCCGGGCGAATTCCCTGCCGTTGTCTGCCGTCAGCGTGTGGATCATTGACCGTTCCGGCCATAGCGAGTCGATTTTCGCGTCGGTGACGACCTCGGCGCCAAGCGGATCCACGTGTGTAGCGTGCGTTGGTCGACGATGGTCACCAGCGCACCCACGTGCCGCACGCCGACGCTCGTGTCGATCTCAAGGCCCCCATTGCGTGCGCACCTCTCGACGGTGCTCGGGCGCTCGAGTACGTGGGATTCACCTTCTCCCCCACCTCTGTGGCGTCCGGGAAGACCGGTCTAACGACGGGCGATCGAAGCCACCCATCGTTGTCGGGAGAACGCTTCGTGCGTCAAGCGGGAATGGGCTATCCTGCCTGCCACAGCAGAGCCGCCCACACAGATACAAGTTTCCTCAGAATCGAAAATGTGACATGCCGTCGTCATTTTTTCCGTACACTGCCGCGCACAACCAACAGCCGCAGCGTCTCCGCCAGGACATCAAGCCCACGGGCGCTTGCAGCCGTTCCAGGCAGTTTGCCACTCAGGTGACGACGCACCTTCGAGCGACTCCGCTCCAGTCGCTTGCGAACGCAGACGACCGATACTTGCTCCATTCGTCCCAGTTCGTCAGCGCTCACTCCACCGACACAGAACAAGAGCAGGCGATCCCGGTCTTCCGCGTCAAGCGTACGAAGCGCCATGAACAGACGATTGCGTCGCTCGTATCCCTCGTCGATCGACGCTCGATCGTCCGCCATTTCATTGCTGGCGTCACAGGTGCATCGACGACGACGGTACTTCAGATGCCGCATGCACACGTTGCGCATGACCGCATGTACGAACCCCGCCGACAGTATCCCGATCCCATTGGTCCGAACCGCTCGCCATGTCGTCTCAAGTGCATCCTGCAGCACGTCGTCCGCCAAGCCGGGATTCCGCAGGTACCGTCGACATAGAAATATCGAAAAAGCACGGTATTCCTCCAACTGTGCGGAAACGTGCTCCGTGAACGCACTGTGGTTGGTTGTTCTCGGTGGAAATCCAGTCGGTAGGATCGACATGGTGGTGACTCCGCCGGAGCACCGCCGCGTAGGTGCGCGTCGACACTCACAGATACGTGCCCGAAGTGGCACTGGTGATTGGTGATCCGCCGCACGATGACGAATCCGTCATGTCCTTCCCTGCGTTGTAGTGCTGCCGAACGGCGCGGCGAGTATACGCCCATCGGTTTTGAAAATGCAAGCGTTTGTACCAAGATTTTTTCGTCGTCATCGAAAAAATGGCGAATAGGGCTAAATATAGCCGCAACCGTATGTGCGCGGGTCAGCGCGACCTAGCCTAGTGTAGTCCATTAGAGATTCCGTAACTTGTGCGCAACATTCATTGAGGAATGAATTATGCGTGTTGCGCCGCGAATTGTACTGGATGATAGCGAGCGTCAGGAGCTCGAAAAACTCAGCCGTGGTCGTCGTGTGTCGGTGCGGCTCGCTGAACGAGCGAAGATTATTCTGCTGGCCGCGAAGGGGCTCGACAATCACGGAATCGCCGCTACGCTGGGCATTACCCGTCAAAAGGCAGGGCGCTGGCGGACTCGTTATGCGAAGTTTGGGCTGAGCGGCATCGAGAAGGACGCGCCGCGCCCGGGGCGCACTCCGACGATCACCGAGGAGTTGAAACGCGAAATCGTTCGGAAAACGATCGAGGAGAAGCCGGCGAATGCCACGCACTGGAGCCGATCGCTCATGGCGAAGGAGGTCGGCATCAGCGATGCGAGTGTCGGTCGCGTCTGGCGTGAATACGGACTGAAGCCGCACCTGGTCGAGACGTTCAAGATCTCCAACGATCCGCAATTCGCTGAAAAGCTCGAGGATGTTGTCGGCCTATACCTGAATCCGCCGGAACATGCCATCGTGCTTTCGTGTGACGAGAAGAGTCAGATCCAGGCGCTCGACCGCACGCAGCCGTCACTGCCGATGAAAGAGGGGCGCGGCCAGACGATGACCCATGACTACAAGCGCAATGGCACCGCAACGCTCTTCGCAGCATTGAACACGCTCGACGGCTCGATCATCGGAACGACGATGAAACGGCACCGACACCAGGAGTGGATCAAGTTCCTGAAGCTCATCGAGCAAAGCGTCGAGCCGGGAAAGGCGATCCACATAATCTGCGACAATTACGCGACGCACAAACATCCGAAGGTGCGTGCGTGGCTCGATCGACATCCGCGCTTCAAGGTTCATTTCACACCGACGAGTGCGTCATGGCTGAACATGGTCGAGCGCTTCTTTCGTGACGTCACAGAACGTCGACTGCGACGTGGAAGTTTCCCCTCGCTCTCGTCACTGATTGACGGGCTCCACGAGCATATCGCGAGGCATAACGAAAACCCGAAGCCGTTCATCTGGACCGCGACCGCGACCGACATTCTCGCGAAAGTCACACGTGCTCGTCGCGCACTCCGATAAGTTACGCTCTGTTCAATGGGGACCACTAGCAGAAAGTACTGCGTAGCATCGCCCCGGATCCCACGGAGACGAAGTACGTGCACTCCGGCAGGCAGGTCGCGAACGGGGAATCGGGCCGCACGTCCAGAAGGCACCCGAATATCTTCGATGACCGTTCGACCAGCGGAATTCACGACGGACAACGTCACCGACTCGCCCGTGACGTTATCGATGATGACGTTCCCGTCACGTACGTGAATCAATGACGCTTTGACCGGCTGACCCGACTCGGCTGCGACTTCTCCGGTCGTTTCCCCAAACGCGTAGCAGTCGGTGCTCATGCCATTGCCATTGCTCCCGCCGTACAACGCGAGCCCCTGCGTCGTCCGAGGCATCGTGGGTGGCGAACTCAGCGCTGATGGTAGGGCTCCCGCAGGCATCCATGTGCCCGTGGACGCATCGAACGAGTACACGGCATCGAGGTAGTTCGTAGCGCCGTACCCGCCAGCGACGACCAGTCTTCCTTTGTAGTCACCTGCCGCGGAGCCAACCGTCGGATTCGGAAGCGATGCAATCTGTTTCCAGCGTATGGAATCCGGAGAAACGACGGTGCCAGCGTAGGCGGCATCCGACAGCCACTGCTGCTCGCTGTTCGCACCACCGACCACGTACATCGTTCCCGCAACGTTCGCAACGGCATGATTTGCTGCGGGAACTGGAAGCGGAGTGGCTGAGCTCCAGCTGTCGCTCGAGATCTCGTACCGTTGCACATAGTCGGTGTAGGTGACTCGTCCACCATCGACAGGCCCAAACCCACCAAGTGCATAGATCGAACCGTCCACGGCAACAGCGCCGAGGTATGAAACGGGTCGCGGCAGGGCGGCGCCACTCGTGAACTGATGCGTGGCCGGATCGAACACGAGGATCGTTGGTTCGAATTCCGTAACGGCGGAGGTGGCACGTTCACCGCCAATCAGGTAGATCTTTCCGCCGGCAGATACTGCTGCCCCCGCTGCCCTCGCAGCCGGCAGCTGCGCAATTGTCACCCAAGCATCGGACTCGGGCGCCAGAGCATACACGTCACTCAGGTAAACAGTGTGACCACCGGAATCGAGCGCCATTCCTCCAAAGTGATACAGCGTGTCGTTAAACGCTTCACGCAGACCTCCCGAAATGCCCCGCGGCAACGGTGGAATTGCACGCCACGATTGCGCGCTGGCCACAGCCGTCACGGCAATGCACACAACGAGCATAAGCGGAACCGATGCTCTCAGAGGCCGAAGTTTACTCAACATTGTAGGAGATGATTGTCGTGCTGTTAGACCATTGATAGATTCCGTACCAGCGGTGTGCAGCCGGCTCCAGATACTGCCCCACAAGCCGTCCGTCGTCATCAGTGTTGCCGATCGTCCAGGTGTGTACGAGTCTGCTCGACGACCGGGCATAGTCCTGGAGAACATAATGGCCGATACCCGTCGACAGCCGTATGCCAGGCGTGGCAACAAGCCAGAGGACATACACGTGATCACCTTCGACCGCCACACGCTTTATCAGCGCACCAAGCGTATCAACCATGCATTTGCGCTCTTCCTCGGACTGAAGTCGTGGCACGGACGCGTTCGTCGCACGGAAGTTCGGATTCCACAAGGGCGCGATCTTAAATCGGTCGCCGTCTCCCCACTCGAGATAGGGCTTGAGCGGTTCGTGCACCACATAACCGTCATCAGCCACCGCAACGTTACCACACCCCAGGGTGTAGCCGATTCCATATGATCCGTAGAGGGAACTGTCCAGCTGTCCGAACGCCTCCAACAGCTCTCCCGAAGAGGCGTCGTACGCAGCGAAGAGGGGCGCGGTGGCATAGAAGTCGCTTGATCGCGGATCGTTGGTGCCGACGGCAGTGCGCGGATCGGAACCGACCACCGGATACCCCTTCGCCATTCCGACGATCATCGCGCCTCGCCTCGGATCAAACGTGAGCGGGTCGGTCACAAAGGTCACGAAATCCGCGAATGGCTTCGTCGGAGACCATCGACTGTAGTCCATGACCGTATAGGTTCGTCTGTGAAACGCCGTATCGATGTCGCCTGACATCAGAACGTCGTAGTTTCGCACGCCGACATTCGTGTCGCCGTCTGCAATGTCGACCACGAACTGCGGCACGCCGAAAACTGCCGACAGGCGCCCATCCGGACGAAAACCGGCCGCGGCGAACATCGGCTGAATACCCCTTTCCATTAGCTGCTTGAGATACGTTGTATCGACGTCAGGGGAAAGACTGAAAATCAATTCGAGGTCCGGGTCAATTCGACCCTGATATGCGCCGGAGACTGCAGAGAACAAACGTAACGACAGACTGCTCTGGTCTCCAATGGCAGCATACCGTTCCGTAGGGTCGACTGCGAAGGTCATCACGTCGCCAAGTGCCGTCGCGCTGTCATCCTGCAGACTGACGCGACGCACGACGTCCGGTACGACCGCACTGGTGTCGGGATACCACGTCGACTCGCAGTGCGGCTCCAGAGATGTCGCGAGTTTCGGTTGCTCGACTGGCGTTGCGCGATGCGCGCCCGTGAGTTCCTTCCAGAACTGCGGATCCTGAGTGTCCAGTCCAAACAGTGACGAAGCGTAGAGCAACCTCCCCGTCGTGTCCCAGACCGTAATGAACGGCGCCGTCTCCAGTATTCCGAAGCTTTTGAAGAAGTCGCCCGTGGAATCGAAGAGAACCGGAAATGAGAAGTGAGCATCACGCACGTACTGGCGCGCGGCATGGATTCGATTGAAGTGAACGATCGCTGCAACCGCGCCGTCCCAATTGCGATCTCTCAACTGGGACACGACATCGGCCACGACGAGCTCGCCCCGAACGAACTTCTTCGGAGTGATGAAGAAAATGATGTTCTCGGCGCCGGAATTTGGGAGGCCGGTAATTACGCGTGCGATGTTCGATGAACGTGCTCCGACTGGAAACCCGAACTGACTGTACATCCGAGTCTGCCCGACGGCCTGCGTCAATGTCATGCATTGACAAATGGCGAGTAACAGGAATGTCCGCACGACGACACCATTCGAAGGTTGAAGCAGGGCCGACCGGGCAGTGTCCGAAAACTCCGCCCGATCGGCGATGCGATGCAATCACGGGAATTCGACGAACATCTCATCAGATTACGCCGTGTGCCGAAATAATCGGGAACGGGCGCAAGGCAGATTGATGGTGTGACCATTGAACACACCATCTCGTATTCGATCGATTTCTTGTCTGAAACGTCGGTCGGTGGATAGTCAGCAGACGATGCGTAACCACTATGGCATGGACGCTCGGCTATCCGGATCGCTCACGTGGCGTGAGCCGCTTACGAGGCTGACACTCGCTTATCCGGTCGGTGACCGGGCTACCCTGAATGCGGGTGCTTCACTGGTGCGCGGCCAAGATACAAAAACGGGGGGGGGTCAAGAGGAGTCCGAAGGAAATCGATAATGCTACGAGGATGCGTTCGGCGGCCGCAAACAACGGCATTTGCGCACCCGTGCCTATCTGAGCACGACGCTGGAGACGAACCTTCGAGTCAGTGTCGATTCGAGCGACGCGAGATGCTCGAGCATCGAAGGCGGCACAACGCGGTTGCAGGTGGATTCGCTGTGCGGGCTTGATCTTCGGCTGATCGAGGTGACATCGGCCTCGCGCGGGGCGGTAGTGCGCGCGATACCGGACCCGATTCGGGAGACGGGGATGATCCGCTACGAGCTTCCGCTGGAGGGTCGGGTGGAGATCGACCTGTACGACGCGCGGGGAGAGCGAATCCGGACGGTCGTGGACGCAGTCGAGGCGGCGGGCGAGCACCAGCAGCGGATCGGGGTGACGGACCTGTCGTCCGGCACGTACTTCTGTCGTCTCCGGTTCGGCGACGTGGTTCGGGAGGTGACGTTTCGGGTGGTGCGGTGATGGCGGTGGAGAAGATGTAGCTGAGACGTTTCCGCTCCGGTCGTAACTCGACCGTTCACCGCGGCGCAACGCTCGAGCGCGCCTGAGCCGGTGCTCCGGAACCGGCGAGTCTGGAGAAGACGTTGTCCGCCCCGTCGAGACCTCGCACCACCGCGGGCACCCCCGAACGAGAAAGCCCGGACACGACGCCGTCCGCCCCGTCGAGATCCCGCACCGCTCGCGCCACTGCCTCACGGAGCACGCAGCGGCGCAGAGGCGCTCGGGTTCGGGATGACAAGTGCGCGCCGGGCGGAGCGGGTCAAGGGGCGACGAGGGGCCGCGGGCCGAAGGTGCGGCCCCTCGTCGCCTACAGAGAACGGCGGGCGAAGAATCTCGCAGACGCGGCCTTCGATGAGCGGTCTGCGCGGGACCGCGCCGCGCGCGCGACACGCAGTAGCACCTCGCCTCACCGAGTCTCATCAGAGGTGCGTAATGATCACCATTTGCCTCGCCGCCCGATAGGACGCGGGCAGAACAGGGACCGCCGTGCATTGCTACGTGCGGCAACTCGACAGTGGACGCGCTTGGCCGACGAAGATGCCGACGACTCTACTGGCCGAAGCAACCGTCAATAAATTCACTGATCGCGCCACCCGCTGATAGAGCAGAATATGCATGGCTATAGGGCAGGGGGATTTTTCTTTTCGAAGGGGTTGATTTTTTTTTGCCACGCATTACCTTCGCGACATCGTAGACGGCACGCGGCCCCGCCCGCAGCTGCGTGGTCTCAGTCGGATGAGTGAGCCGACTGCCCGGTTTTACTGCTGTTGCCAGTCCGGGACGCCAATAGCACGCCGCTGAAGAAGGAAAAAGTAGTTCAGGCGCTCGAGGCCATTCCGAGGAGCATCGCTCAACAGCGAGCGCCGGCGTCGAGGAACTCGCACCGGTGGTCGTCATGAGTGCCGCCTGCGGCGCACTGTCCATCGCCCGCTTGGGCTGGTACGCTGCAAGCGGGCCGAGGGAAATACGCCCGACACCGCAGCTGGTGGAGCCGATGACGCGGTCGCCAGGCTGGAGCGTCGGCTCGATGAGCCGAAGACGGCTCGGCGACATCCACGTGCTCTCGGTGACGCCGAACGAGAGCGGATCCGGGATCTGTGCGGAACCGAGCGGTTCATCGACCGTTCACAGGCGCATATCGTCGCACCGATGCTCGATGAAGGAATGTACTTGGCGAGCGAGCGAACGTTCTATCGCACTCTCGGTGTCGACGTGCCGCTCAAGGATCGACGTCACCGGCGTCGCCACCCGAAGTAGGCCGCCCCGGAGCTCGTTGCCGAGCGGCCGAACCAGGGGTGGTCATGGGACATAACTTGGCTAAAGAAACCGTACAGCGGTGCGAGTTACCACCTCTACGTGAACCTCGACATCTACCGTTGCTATCTCATCGGCTGGGCGATCTTCGAACGCGAGAGCGAAGTGCTGGCGAAGCGTCTGATCCAGACGACGTCTCGACGCCAGCGCGTCGAGCCCGGGCAGCTGGCGGTGCATGCCGACTGCGGCGCGGTGATGCGCTAACGGGACGTCGCCGAGCTTCTGGTGCGTCGGGAAGTGAAGAAGTCACACTCGCGCCCGTACTCTTCCAGCAACAATGCCTACTCCGACAGCCAGTTCAAGACGCTGAAGTACGCGCCGGAGTTCGCCGGCTGCTTCGAATCGATCGAGGACGCGCGCTTGTTCTGCCGCCACCTTTTCGCGTGGCACAACTCCGAACACCGACGCAGCGGCATCGCGATGCTGACGCTGTCAACGGTGCATCCTGGTCGCGTCGACGAGGTGCTCGCCGAATGACATCGGGCGCTGGCACGAGCGGAACCGGGAGCGGTTTGTCAAGGGACGACCGTACTCGAAACGACTGCCGGAAAAGGCGTGGATCAACCGACCCGGGTCGCCGGTGGTCCCCGATCACCTGCAGCGTAATTAGGTCACGCCGGCTGTTTGACGATTAACGGCAGGTTCCGATATGACACCGGCAGGTTCGTTCACAGAGGTGCGTCGCGTTCTCACCAGGTTCGATACCTGTTTCAGAGTTCCCAAGGCCGATCTGCGATCGGCCATTCACTAGGCGAACGAAGCTATAATGAAACGTCAGATGTTTGCATCATTCCAGCGGATTTCCGTCACCTCGGTCTTGCTGCTCGTGGCGGGTTCTGCGATCGCACGCGCCCAATGCGCTCCTGGTTGGATCGGTGCCGTCATCACGGTCACCATGCCTGTAGCATGCAATGGAGGCATACCAACTCTGATGAACGTATATGTGTGCTGGCCCGATCCAGCGGGACCGGTGTGGCCAAAGGAACAGTATCAAATCACCAGCGTGTCTTTTCCAAATGGCCCCTGGGGCTGCGAACTATCGGCCGGTGAAATGCGGACCCTAGGAGGGATTGTAATTAGCATGAACCCGGCCAATTTGCCATGTGGACCGGACTGCAATCCGTGGTGCGATGAGCATCCGGAGTGTCCGTGTCCGTCTCTGCGTCCACAGTGGAATGTATCGTTCGCATCGTGCTGGATGGCAACAAACCAAGGCGAGCCTTCTTGGGTTCCATGCGTTAACCCTGTCGGCATCTGTATCGACTATTACAACGTCTGTTGTGAGGTACACGTGGACCCAGTGACGGGCGATACGACGCGCACCTTGAAGAAGTATCTTGTGGGCGCTGAGGGCCAGACGTTCTGTGAAGGAGATGCTGCTAGCAATCCCGCCTGCAGGATCATCTGTCCCGGACCCCTACCGACCGGAGAGCTTCCGCCATGTGAGGAGGATCCTGCTGCGCGTGAGCCGCAGGATCATGATCTTTCGGAACAACGATAGGCGACAGCATACCCAGCGTTCGAGATCTTCATTAGAGGCGCGGCCGGTCATCCGGTCGCGCCTCCAAACGCTAGCGAAACGAATCCCCCAAGACCACTACGGTGACCAAATGTTGCAACGTCTCTACGCGCAGCGCTCGTGGCTCCTTGTGGCTGCCCTTATGCTTATCCCCACATTCGCGTCCGCGCAAGTATCTCGTTGGCAGAGTGTCGGCAGCGACTATCTGGCGACGGCAGTTAGTGGGAACGTGATTGTGGCCGTTGGACGGTACGGTGCGGTGCTCGTCAGTCACGACTACGGATCCTCGTGGCGCGCCACGCACAGCGGAACCTGGGAGGACCTGAAAGAGGTATTCTTTGTCGACGATCGAACGGTAGTGGCGGTAGGAGACTCGACTACGGTACTTCGGAGCACAAACGCCGGATTGACATGGCAGGCAGCTGAGTCTCCGGCATACGCTGTAGCCGGTACCGCGAGTCATGCGGCCCAAGGAACGGCCTACCTGGTCGTTGACCAAAACCGCGTGATGGCCTCAACGGACAAAGGGAAGTCCTGGCATCTGCGGTCGGCGTTCCCAAGTGAGAGCGTGTACTCGATGGAAATTGGCTCCGCCGAGAAGGGCATTGCGCTTGCCGACTCATCGCGCATCTGGTACACAACGGATGGCGGAACCTCGTGGAGCCGATCACTCCAACCTCCCGGCCCCGAACTCTTTGATCTGGACTTCGCGGAGGATGGCCGGGCGATCGCGGTGGGCCGAGCAGGTGCCGTGATCCGAAGCGAAGACGCGGGCCGCACATGGACCACCACTGCCGGACTGGGTGGGGCGATGGACGCCTTCACCGTTGCATTCGACGCCGGTAAGGCGGTGGCAGGCGGTGCCCCCGGAAGTGGCTCCGGCGCCGTCCATCTCGCCATCAGTACCGACTTCGGACAGACATGGCAGCCCACGCCGTTGGCTCGTGTTGGCCAGCCGAGTCTAATCGTTACCTCTGTCGAGGTTGACGCCAGCGGTCTGATGGCGGCCGTTGGAACACACAGCACCGTGTTCGTCCGAACAGCACAGGACACTGCATGGACGGCTGTGACCAGTGCAATGTCGTCGGACCCAGTCCTCGGAGTGGCACCGCTAAATGGGGTCGCCTTCGCAACCGACTCAATTGCGATTATACCGAACCATTTGTTTGGCAACGGTGGATACCTCCGGACGACGGACGGTGGCGCCACCTGGAATTACGATTATCGGATCGCCAGCGGTGCGTTCCTCGTGCCGACGTTCATCACGAGTTCTTTCGGCTATACAATAACCGATGACCATTCGCTCTTCGTGACGACAGACGCAGGTACGTCGTGGAAACCGAGGATGTCTACCGAACGGCCGCCGGCGATATTGACATACGACGCTCAGTTCATCGACAGTTCCATCGGATTCTCCGTAGCGGACAACTTCGTATACAGGTCAAGCGATGGCGGCGCAACCTGGACGGGAGTGCAGATCGACTCTGCAATCGCAATCTCTCGTATCAATGTGGTCGGACCCGACGTTATTCTCATTGCCGCGATCGCGCAAAGCGCCGACACGGCGGTGCCGACTAGTAGCCGTGTGTATCGCTCGACGGATGGGGGCGCGACCTGGTCGACCATCTTTGTCCGCAACGGTATGGGGTCGGTGCGATCCGTGAAGTTTCTCGATTCGACGACGGGATTTGTGGCTCACGGTACGCCAATGAGGGTGCCGGGCGCCCGAGCGGCAATTTTCCAAACAACTGATGGCGGTAACACGTGGGACTCCGTAGAGATGGATCAGCTTGTGACTGACATCGCGTTTAAATCGCGCGAAGTTGGATACGCCGTGGGCGACGGCTTCGCGATCTGGTCGACAGAGGACGGCGGAGAAACGTGGCAGCGTGAGGATACATGGACTCCCGGTCCTCAGGAGCGGTACCCATTCTTCACTCGCGTAGCGGTCTCGAGCAACGGCGAGTCAGTAATTGCAACCGGCAATGGCACAATAGCCAGGCTGGCGGTGCAGATCGTGGATACGGCCGCTGCTGTTCGGCAAACTGCCGAGCATAAATCACTTTCCGTCCACGTCTTTCCGAACCCGGCTCGGACGAACGTCACAATCGTCGTTGACGGCGTGATCGATTTCAGGCATCAACGCTTGCAAATGCACGACGTGCTCGGAAATGCAGTCGACCTGCGCGGTCGGCTCCAAACTGGCTCTCGAGGATCACAGTCCGTGGGCGTCATCGATGTATCGGGCCTCGAAAAGGGAGCATATTACGTGGTCATTCACGACGGAGTTCGCACCTACCGTGGGCAGATACTCATCGATGAGCCGTAAACGAGCTCATCTGGACGGTTCCTCTCTGCCTGTCTTGAGTGAGACAGATCCGGAGATGGAAATCGACACTTTGCCGAGGGCCTCAGGAGCATTCAACGACAGCAACATGGGGCGCAACGGCATGCCTGGCATCGAGATCGAAGTGCGTGAGAAGCCATCCAGGTACCACGGCGATGGAGCCGAAGAATCGCGGCCGCAAGCCCTCGCCGGACACGCCGCCGAAAGAGGAAGTCGAGCGATTCAACCGAAACGACGAGCGGCTGAAGCGGCAGCTGGAGCACGCCGAACTGATCATTGATGCTCGACAAAAGGTAGCTCGAGCGCTTCAAGGAGTACCGGAATGAGTTGCGCTTTTGGTCACCCCGTTCGATCGCGAATTGTCGTCCTTGTCGTTGTTCTCGCGGCAGTGACTGCGCTCGGTCCTGCCCGATCCAGAGCCCAGGACGATGTATGGTACGTGGGCTACGGCGGTGTGATACGGTTTGAGTCCGGAACCGTGTCGTCCGGCGGTACGCACCCGATGTTCGCGATTGAGAATGTCGTTTCGCAATACAGTCGATCGACCCGGAGAATGCTATTCTGTTCGAATGGGCCGACGGTCTGGAATTCCGCTGGCGATACGATGTCGGGTGGGGCGGACATTGGAGGGGATGTGAGCTCGTCGCGCGGGGCACTCGCGGTGCCACTTCCCGGCTCGGACTCCATCTTTTACCTGTTCGTGACCGATGCCGCTGAACATCTCACACCATTTCGGTCGCCGGACTACAGTGGCTTCCAGTACGCCACGATCGACCTGAGAGCAAATGGAGGAGCCGGCGCGGTGACCCAGAGCCACGTGCGGCTCCCACCGGCGGACGTTGTCGAGGGGATTGGCGGAACCATGCGGTGTCGCGACGGGACGTATTGGATCGTCGTTCACGAAGTCGGTTCAAGTCGGTTTTATACCTACCACCTTACTGCTGCGGGAATCACAGGTACCGTGGTGTCAGAAACCGGGCCACCAGTCGGAACACTCCTTCACGACGTCGAGGCGCAGATCGTGTTTCGTCCAGATGGGCGACTGTTTGCGCTTCCTCAGCGGTACAACGACAAGTGCCGTCTCTACTCATTTGACCCCGAAACGGGTGTCGTGAAATACGCTTCGGTCATCTCGGCTTCGGTCGCGTTCGATGAGAACGCATGTTTCTCGCCGAACGGCCGGTATCTGTATCTGGAGTCATTCGCTTCGGTCGATCTCTTTCAGCCCCAGTTGTTTCAATATGACGTGACCTCGCGTGACTCGACGACTATTGACGCGAGTATCCGTGCGGTGCCAATTGATGTGACTGGTACTGATACTGTGCCGGAGCGTGTTCGGCTGACGCAGATGCAGATCGGTGTCGACGGGCGAATCTACATTTCGAGCCCGAGCGAGAGGCTGCTGGTGATCGACAGCTGCGACTTTCGCCCACCGCAGTGCAGTGTGAGATTGGCGCTCGTGTTCGACTGGCATCGGATTGAACTCGGATTGCCGAACCTCATTCTCACCGACCGTGATCTCGTCCGCGTCCACGCTGGTCGGGACACGGTGATCTGCAGCGGAGACTCGACCACACTGCATGTTGCCGGAGGTGCGATCAGCGCCTGGATTCCGGATTCCACACTTTCGTGCCTCAGCTGTCGTGATCCCGTCGCCAGTCCCACGGAGTCGACCACGTATCGCGTCGTCGTTGCCAACGCGGCGGGCTGCACCACGATGGACTCGGTCCGGGTGACTGTCCTGGCGTCGCCAGAAATCGATCTTGTTGACACGGTGAATATCTGCGACGGCGACTCCGCGTCGGTCGTGGCTCGTGGGGCCGACGAATATTCGTGGTATCCGGCAGACGAGTTATCCTGCACCGAATGCCATGCGCCGACGGCATTTCCCCGGACAACGACCACGTTCTACGTGACGGGAACGCTTGCAAATGGCTGCTCGACAACTGATTCAGTCGTAGTGGTCGTCGCTCCGATTCCGGAGGTGGAAGCGGGCGGTGACGTGTCGATCTGTCGCGGGACAGGATCTGTTCTCACCGCGTCGGGATCGGGAGTCCCGGCGTGGTCTCCGTCAGCGGGTCTTTCCTGCGTCAATTGCCTGACGCCGGTCGCGTCGCCGGACTCGACAACGACGTACGTAGTGTCGATGACGAGCCCGTCCGGCTGTGTGGCCCGGGATAGCGTGAGGGTCACGGTGCTGGAGCCGCCACAGATCTCCGTATCAAATGACGCGGACGTCTGTGCGGGTGATTCGCTGCAGCTGTTCGCCGGCGGCGGCGTGTCGTACCGATGGGAACCCCGCTCGACGCTGAGCTGCAGCGAGTGCGCCGAGCCGATGGCGTTTCCGGATACGACGACGACGTACGTGGTGACCGTGGCGGATTCGGCGGGATGCGTCGCGAGCGACTCGGTGACGGTGAGCGTCGATCGGCGACCAATGCTGACGATCGTCGGGGACACGGTGCTCTGCCGGGGGCAGAGCGGCGAGCTGTTGGCGAGCGGAGCAACGCGATATGCATGGGACCCCGCGCCGGGACTGTCGTGTACCGACTGCGCCACGCCGAGGATCCGGCCGACGGTTTCGAGCACGTAATACGTGACCGGTTACAATGCGAACGGATGCTCGACACGGGACTCGATGCGGGTCGAGGTGGTCGACAGTGTGGCCTTGGCGGTGAGCAACGACACAGTGATCTGCAGCGGACAGAGCGTGACGTTGAGGGCGATGGGAGCGCAGACGTACCAGTGGTATCCGAGCGACGGACTCAGCTGCGTCGACTGCGCGGACCCGGTGGCGTCGCCGACAGCGACCACCATCTACACGGTAATTGGCTCTGCGGCGGGCGGGTGTTCGACGCAGAAGCAGGCCCTGGTGGTGGTGCTTGATGAGACGAGGGCGCGACTGACGGGAGCGGCGGAGCGGCGGGTCGCAGTCGGGAGGCAGGTGAGGATTCCGATTGAATTGAGCGGGCCGATCGATGTGTCGAGACTGCAATTGCACGTGGAATACGACCCGGGTATGGTGCGGATCGATACGATTCTGGTGGGATCGGCGTTGAGCAGCGACTGGCGAATACAGAGCAGTCGAGAGTCGCCGGGAAGCGTCACGGTGGCGCTGCAATCGGATGCGGCGGCGGCGTTGTCCGAGGGGGAGGTGCTCGCGATCGCCCTGCGTGCCTATCTGAGCACGACGCTGGAGACGGACCTTCGAGTCGGTGTCGATTCGAGCGACGCGAGGTGCTCGAGCATCGAAGGCGGCACGACGCGGTTGCAGGTGGATTCGCTGTGCGGGCTTGATCTTCGGCTGATCGAGGTGACGTCGGCCTCACGCGCGGCGGCACTGAGCGCGCGGCCGGACCCGACCCGGGAGACGGGGATCATCCGCTACGAGCTGCCGCTGGAGGGTCGGGTGGAGATAGACCTGTACGACGCGCGGGGAGGGCGAATCCGGACGGTCGTGGACGCAGTCGAGGCGGCGGGCGAGCACCAGCAGCGGATCGCGGTTACGGACCTGTCGTCCGGCACGTACTTCTGTCGTCTCCGGTTCGGCGACGTGGTTCGGGAGGTGACGTTTCGGGTGGTGCGGTGATGGCGGTGGAGAACGTGTTTCTGAGACGAGTCCAATCAGGTCGTTGCCGACCGGTCGCAACTCGACCGCTCACCGCCGCCCAACGCTCGAGCGCGCCTGAGCCGGTGCTCCGGAACCGGAGATACCGGAGAAGACGAAGTCCGCCCCGTCGAGAACCCGTACCACCGCCGGTACCCCCGAACGAGAAAGCCCGGACACGACGCCGTCCGCCCCGTCGAGATCCCGCACCGCTCGCGCCGCTGAAGCACGGAGCACGAAGTGGCGCAGTGGCGCTCGGGTGCGGGATGACGAGTGCGCGCCGGGCGGAGCGGGTCAGGGGGCGACGACGGGCCGCGGGCCGAAGGTGCGGCCCCTCGGCGCCTCCAGAGAACGGAGCGGCCTGTCATTCCGCACCCGAGCGCCCTCGCGCGGTGGCGTGCGCACGGTGGCATCGGCGCGAGCGGTGCCGGAGTTCGCAGGAGCCGGCGACGTCCGTGCCGGACTCGGGGCGCGAAATCCTCGACGCTGGCCCCCCCTTCGCGGGAGGGCGCGCACGATCGGCGCGGCCGTGCCGTTCGACAACCGCCAGCCGCTGGATCCAACCCCGAAGGGGTCGCGGAGAGTAGGCGGGAACGTAAGCCTACGGGACGCGCGTCCCACCTCTCCCGCAACCTACCTATCTCCAAAGGGGGCGCGAACGTCATTCTGCGCCCGTCCGCGCCGCAGGAGGATGAAGTCATGCAGCGGAGCCGAGGCAAGACGCCTGAGGCAGTCCGCCGGCACTCCCCGGCGACCGAGCAAACTGCGCTGGGAACCCCCAGCACCGCTCAAACAGCGGGCAATTGCTACCGCACATTGCACCCGGGGCACTCAGTTGTCTCTCGCCCCGTCGAGGCCCAACCCTGCCAATGGCCCGACTCCACAACATGCAGCGTCCAATTGCCTTCGCGGCCTGGTCATAAATGGTCCTGATTGAATACAGCTTACTTCGCCGTCCGAACGGGTGCGGGGCGATTAGGACCGCCGTGCGTCGCCGCGTGGCGACAACTCAAATTGGTATTGCCCCTTCCCAGCGAGTTGTATCCGTTTGCCTTCGCAGGCCGTGGAGGTTTCAGCAGCGAACTGCGCACTGCTTCCATCAGTAATCGGCGCCTCAATCGGGAAGTGATGCGCCTTCGAAGTTGGTGCCGAGACTCGTTCCGCCCGCCCTATGGGATTCATTTTATTCTTCTATAGCGTCGCCCCCCCCCAAATTGCGTATAGTGGCCCCGCCTTGACATAGCTCCCGCCTTCAGGGCATCGTGGTCCTGGACCAGGTGAGCGAGTGTCAACATCGCAAGAGGATCAGATCATGTGAGTGATCAGGATAGCCGCGCGAACCCGCCACATTGTCTACGCATCTTCCGCTGACTGTCCACCGATCGAACCACGCGAACAACGGAAAAGGGGGTCTGTTCATGTATTCGGTAGGTAGAAGCGTGATCGCCCCGAGATTCAGCATTGACCGGCACCAGAATTCATGCTTCGGTTTTACACATCCTGCGCTTGCCAAACAGGGCGGTCGGGTCATCACGACCAGACCGATAGTCCACTCAACACCACTTGAGGTGCTTATGAAGTCATTACTGATGTCCTCAACAATGGCACTACTGATCGTAGCCACTGGCTCGCCTGCGAATGGTCAATGCCCCGGCACCCAGCCGAAATGCGGTGACCCGGTAGGGAACTGCTACACGGTGGAGGTCAACACCCAGAATCTCAGCAATCAGACGTTCCCAGTGACGATTACGGGCCAATTCGTTAACGCGATCACAGGGAATCCCTTCACCCAGCAGTTCTTCCATAGCGGACCTCAGGTCACGAATACTACGTTGCCTCAGAAAGGTCAACTGACGCAAATCACCGTCCTCTTCGGAGACAGCTGTCAGGGCATAGTGAATCCGAACTGCGATTCCGTTTTCCGGGGCTGCAACGACAGCTGCTTCAAGGTATCTGCCCACTGTGTGCCTGACCCGAACGACCCGTTGCAATGTAAGATCGTGATTGAGATCAGCGACGAATCGCCCTGTCCACCGGGAACCAACGCGCTGGATGGAACCGGACCCAGCATGGCGTTCAGGAAGGAGTGAGGCCGGAATGGTGCATTTGCTCGCTGGGTCGAAGTCAGCTACCTTCGGCCCGGCGAGCAATGGTTCTGCGGGTCATCCTGAGGGCTTCCCCTTCAACCGGCACGCCACCGTTGAATGAATTGAATCGCATTGAACCGAAGAGGTCGAACGTGCGGTCGGTGCTGCAGTTGCTTCTATTCCGGGCCCCGAAGGTCATGGCGATTGCCTCAATGGTTGCGTTAGCGGCACTGTCGGTTGATGCCATGGATTGCCATGCACAGACAGACGTCTGGTACTTCGGAGCCGGTGCGGCACTCAGAATTGGTTCTGATTCTGCGGGGTCTATCGCGCCACATGCAATGTACGCGGTTGAGAGCGCTGTTTCACCCTATCGACGCGATCTGGGGCGTGTTGTATTCTACTCGAACGGAGAGACGGTCTGGAACGCGTTGGGAGACGTGATGGAGGGAGGTGCCGGTATTGGAGGGAATGTCAGCGCGGCACGTGGTGCGCTGGCCGTTCCGTTGCCCGGCGACGACTCCACGTACTACCTCTTCGTCACCGATGCGGCGGAAGACCTGCTGCCACAACGGAGCCCTGACTACACCGGACTGCAGTACTCGATTATTGATCTGCGCGCCAATGGCGGTCTCGGTCGTGTGTCGCTCCATGGCGTTCGACTCGGACCGTCCGAAGTGGCTGAGGGTGTGCGCGGCGTGCGACGCTGCAGTGATGGGACCTATTGGGTCGTTGTGCGCGAGATCGCTTCGAATCGATTCGTCGCCTATCACCTGACCGAACGGGGCATCACCGACTCGGTCGTGTCCGCCACCGGACCGGCGTTCCGCCGGACGTTGACCGACGCAGCATCGCCATTGACCTTCAGCCCCGACGGAACGCTGCTCGCGGTTCCGCTGGAATTTGGGTCGGAATGTCGGCTGTACTCCTTTGACGTCGAAACGGGAATCGTGAGCTATCGTTCCACGATCACTACGGACGGGGTGTTCGATTTCTTCGCATGCTTTTCGCCCGACAGCCGATTTCTATATCTCCAGACAGCCTATTCGACGAACTCATTTTCGATCCGACAGTATGACCTGAGCGATCTGGCTCCGGCCGTTGTTTCCGGAAGCGCCTTGAGCGTCCCCGTCGATGCCCGTGTCGCGGATTCACTCGGGGAAACTATTCGGTTCGCTGACATGCAGTTGGGCCTCGACGGTCGGATCTATGTCGCCTGTCCCTTCCGAATGGTCGGAGTGATCGAGGAACCGGATCGTCGTGCACCGAACGCCGTGCTGAAGGTGGGCGCCGTCGTGTTCGGTCAGAATCGCGTGACGTCTTCGTTCCCGAATTTCGTTCTCAGTGAGGCGGATCTAGCGGACGTTCACATCATGGGGGACACGATAGTGTGTGCAGGGGAACGTGTGCCGCTGTATGTCGTCGGGGGAAAGGCGGTCGAATGGCAGCCGGATTCGACACTGAGCTGCTCGGATTGCAGAGACCCGGTTGCAGAGCCGATGCAAACGACGACGTACCGGGCGGTGATCAAGAACGCGGCGGGTTGTCGTCGAATCGATTCAATCACCATTCGAGTCCTGGACGCACCGCACCTGTCGCTTCGTGACAGTGTGACCGTGTGCTCCGGGGACTCTGTTCCATTGACCGTCGAGGGTGCGGACGAGTATCTATGGACTCCGGCCGTCGGATTGTCCTGCACGAACTGTTCGTCGCCGATCGCTGCTCCGGATTCAACCACCACGTTTTTCGTCACAGGATTCAACGCGAACGGATGCAGTTCCCTTGACTCGGTCGTGCTGGTCGTCAATTCATTGCCGACCGCCAATGCCGGCCCTGACGAAGTCACCTGTTCCGGGGAGCCGGTCATACTCCAGGCGCGTGGATCGGGACGCGTGACGTGGTCTCCGTCAGCAGGACTCAGCTGCGACAAGTGCCTCGAACCGACGGCATCGCCGCCAGCCTCAATGCACTACGTTCTGACCGTCGAGAGCCCCTCCGGCTGCGTTGCTCGTGACACGGTGATGGTCACCGTCCTGGCACCGCCACAGATCTCCGTATCAAATGACGCGGACGTCTGCGCGGGTGATTCGCTGCACCTGTTCGCCACCGGCGGCGTGTCGTACCGATGGGAACCCCGCTCGACGCTGAGCTGCAGCGAGTGCGCCGAGCCGATGGCGTTTCCGGATACGACGACGATGTACGTGGTGACCGTGGCGGATTCGGCGGGATGCGTCGCGAGCGACTCGGTGACGGTGCGCGTCGATCCGCGACCAATGCTGACGATCGTCGGGGACACTGTGCTCTGCCGGGGGCAGAGCGGCGAGCTGTTGGCGAGCGGAGCAACGCGATATGCATGGGACCCCGCGCCGGGACTGTCGTGTACCGACTGCGCCACGCCGAGGATCCGGCCGACGGTTTCGAGCACGTATTACGTGACCGGTTACAGTGCGAACGGATGCTCGACACGGGACTCGATGCGGGTCGAGGTGGTGGACAGTGTGGCCTTGGCGGTGAGCAACGACACGGTGATCTGCAGCGGACAGAGCGTGACGTTGAGGGCGATGGGAGCGCAGACGTACCAGTGGTATCCGAGCGACGGACTCAGCTGCGTCGACTGCGCGGACCCGGTGGCGTCGCCGACAGCGACCACCATCTACACGGTAATTGGCTCGGCGGCGGGCGGCTGTTCGACGCAGAAGCAGGTGCGGGTAATGGTAATTGATGGCACGGCGGCGCGACTGACGGGAGCGGCGGAGCAGCGGGTCGCAGTTGGGAAGCAGGTGAGGATTCCGATTGAATTGAGCGGGCCGATCGATGCGTCGAGACTGCAATTGCACGTGGAATACGACCCGACGATGGTGCGGATCGATACGATTCTGGTGGGATCGGCGTTGAGCAGCGACTGGCGAATGCAGAGCAATCGAGAGTCGCCTGGCAGCGTCAGGGTGGCGCTGCAATCGGATGCGGCGGCGGCGTTGTCCGCGGGGGAGGTGCTCGCGATCGACCTGCGTGCCTATCTGAGCACGACGCTGGAGACGAACCTTCGAGTCAGTGTCGATTCGAGCGACGCGAGGTGCTCGAGCATCGAAGGCGGCACAACGCGGTTGCAGGTGGATTCGCTGTGCGGGCTTGATCTTCGGCTGATCGAGGTGACGTCGGCCTCACGCGCGGCGGCACTGAGCGCGCGGCCGGACCCGATCCGGGAGACGGGGATCATCCGCTACGAGCTGCCGCTGGAGGGTCGGGTGGAGATAGACCTGTACGACGCGCGGGGAGGGCGAATCCGGACGGTCGTGGACGCAGTCGAGGCGGCGGGCGAGCACCAGCAGCGGATCGCGGTGACGGACCTGTCGTCCGGCACGTACTTCTGTCGTCTCCGGTTCGGCGACGTGGTTCGGGAGGTGACGTTTCGGGTGGTGCGGTGATGGCGGTGGAGAACGTGTTTCTGAGACGTTTCCGCTCCGGTCGTAACTCGACCGTTCACCGCGGCGCAACACTCGAGCGCGCCTGAGCCGGTGCTCCGGAACCGGCGAGTCTGGAGAAGACGTTGTCCGCCCCGTCGAGACCTCGCACCACCGCCGGCACCCCCGAACGAGAAAGCCCGGATACGACGCCGTCCGCCCCGTCGAGATCCCGCACCGCCCGCGCCACTGCCTCACGGAGCACGCAGCGGCGCAGAGGCGCTCGGGTGCGGGATGACAAGTGCGCGCCGGGCGGAGCGGGTCAAGGGGCGAGGGGCCGTGGGCCGAAGGTGCGGCCCCTCGTCGCCTACAGAAGACGGAGCGACCTGTCATCCCGCACCGCTTGCGCCGGTACTTCGCAGGGCACGAGTTTCGATGCTCAACTTGGTGCCCACCACAGGCCCGACAGGATGTCCCTGTCCGGATTGCCCAATCAGTCGTGGCGACCGACGGTGCTGCGCCGAATGACCAGGTCACTCCCAGACTTCCGGATTATCCCTCCGGTGAGCCCCACGACACCTGCAGCACCAGATATTCAGCGGCCGTGCTGGAGCTGCAATACGGTACTCTGTGCGACCGATAATCATGGAGTTAACCGGACTCTAAAGTTCGACTTGACTTTTCCGCGCCTTTTTTTATGGTGGTGGCCGTAACTGTCAAGTGACCACACACCCACGTTGCGACCACGCCTTTCGCCAGTCGACGCCAGGCGACCATACTGCCCTGGCCACTGTGCCAACGTCGTCAGATACCACTCACAAAAACAGACCAGGAGGGACTCATGAGATCTCAAATGATGAAATTCGTTCTGATCGTATTGATCATGATGGCGGGCTCAAGTGCGGCTCGTTCCCAATGCACAACAAACGGGTGTGGACAGGCTCTTGGTCCATGTGGCCACATAGAATTCGATACGAGCAGCCTGCTCAATCAGTCGTATGGTGTCACCATGATTGGTACCTACGTTGATCCGAACAGCGGCACGTCGAATGATCTGTCATCGTTCAGAGGGTCGCCAGGAGTTGCGTTTGACCCACTTCCTACAAACCTGCAACTGAGCAGCATCCGACTGATACTTGGCGACGGCTGTCAAGGGATTTTCAATCCCGGCTGCGATGATACGGTGCGAGGTTGTAACGGTAACTGCTTCCGCGTCACCTCAAAGGAGTGCGTGTATGGTTCCGGCTGTAAGATCGTCGTTACGGTAGAGGACGTGTCGCCCTGCCCCCCGGGTGTACTGACAATCGATGGACGTGACCCAAGAATGGCGTATCGCGGCGAACGCTGACAACCCACTGTTGGTCGACGGGCCGAAAGGATGTACCTTCCGGCCCGCTGGCGTCAACAACGTACGATCACAGGACCTGCTCGGGTGCAGTCATGGGCAGGAATCTGCCGGTGTTGGACATGTACCACGCCTCACGAGGTGCCGCGATACACGGCATTCGAGCTAGATATATTGTGACCCTTATCGCGGCCGTCTGGAATCTGTCGGCGAACGGGTGTCCCGCCCAGGACGACGTCTGGTACTTTGGCAGAGGTGCATCCCTTGCTTTCGACCCGAACGGTGTCCGTGTGTCCGGCCCATCGGCCATGGATGCAGGCGAGAGCGTCGCAATTGCCTATGACCGCCTCGCGAGATCGGTGCCGCTTTGGTCGAACGGGGTTGTGGTCTGGAATGCGTCCGGAGATACGATGGACGGCGGTGCTGACGTCGGGGGGAACCTCAGCTCGGCGCGTGGTGCGATGATCGTCTCCCTTCCGGGGGACGACTCGACGTACTATCTGTTCGTCACTGACGCAGTCGAGGACTTCGGCACTCCGCCGTCTGGTGCCTACGGTGGATTGCGCTACTCCGTTATCGATCTCAGAGCCAATGGAGGATTGGGTCGTGTTCGCCAGAACTCCGTCCGGTTGGCGCCTGACAACGTTGGGGAGGGGATTGCCGCAGTCCGGCAGTGCAGTGACGGCAGCTATTGGCTGCTGACCCATGAGGTGGGGTCCAACCGCCTCTTTGCCTACCACATAACTTCGGGCGGCATCTCCGACCCCGTGATATCCGCAACGGGTCCACGATTCACCACCGACTGGAGCGATATCGAATCCACCATCGTGATGAATTCATCCGGATCGATGTTCGCCGTTGTGCCAATGCACGGCCGCGTGTGCCCGATTTATTCGTTCGATGGCGAAACCGGTAACATCCGCCACCTCGTTACGATTGGTGCGGAAGACCTGGCGACATTTCACTTGAATGGGTGTTTCTCCGAGCACGGTCAGTATCTCTACGTTCAGCAGGAGTACGCCAACTTCAACGTGGTCATACAGCAGTATGACCTGCGAAACCTCGATTCCACGGCAATCGCGAATGGAAGACGGCTCGTTCCGATCGATACGCATGTCGCCGATTCAATTCGTTATAGAAGCCAGATAGCGGGGATGCAGATCGGCGTGGACGGTCGTATCTACATCGCCGACCCTCCGCGCCTGGTCGATGTGATCGATGAACCGGATCGGAGAGTACCGTTCTGTTCCGCTCGCATAGGTGCGGTCGTGTTCGCTGAAGACCGGGTGGGACTGGATCTTCCGAATCTCATCGTTGGCGATCGGGACCTCGTCCATGTTCGGGCCGAACACGACACGACCATCTGCGGGGGCGCTCGCGTCCAGCTGCACGTAATCGGTGGCGACAGCGTGTCGTGGGCTCCGGCTCCGGGTTTGACGTGCTCTGACTGCCGAGATCCGGTCGTGAAGCCTCTTGAGACGACGACGTACCGCGTGGTCGTCTGGAACGCCGCCGGATGCAACGCCTTCGACTCGGTCACCGTTACCGTCCGTGCTGCACCGGAATTGACGCTTCCCGACACGGTTGAAGTGTGTGCCGGCGATTCCGTCGATCTCCCGGTTTCGGGCGCGGACATTTTCCAGTGGCTCCCTGGCACTGGGTTGTCATGCAGCGACTGCGCGGCACCCATCGCGTCCCCGGATTCTACAACCACCTATCACGTCACGGGCGAATCGTTGAACGGGTGTATTGCGGTTGATTCGGTCGTCGTAGTGATTCACTCGAATTCGCTGGTCGACGCTGGACCCGACGTCGTTATCTGCAAAGGAGAGGGCATTCGACTCGATGCGGCGAACGCCGAACCTGGGTCGTGGGCTCCGACGACCGGCTTGAGCTGCGTCGAATGCAGCGATCCGATCGCCTCGCCGACCGCGACCACCCGGTATGTGTTCACCGTAACGAACGGGCCTGGATGCACTTCAGATGACACTGTGATGGTCACCGTCCTGCCACCGCCACAGCTCTCGGTATCAAATGACGCGGACGTCTGTGCGGGTGATTCGCTGCAGCTGTTCGCCACCGGCGGCGTGTCGTACCGATGGGAACCCCGCTCGACGCTGAGCTGCAGCGAGTGCGCCGAGCCGATGGCGTTTCCGGATACGACGACGATGTACGTGGTGACCGTGGCGGATTCGGCGGGATGCGTCGCGAGCGACTCGGTGACGGTGCGCGTCGATCCGCGACCAATGCTGACGATCTTCGGGGACACGGTGCTCTGCCGGGGTCAGAGCGGCGAGCTGTCGGTCAGCGGAGCAACGCGATATGCATGGGACCCCGCGCCGGGACTGTCGTGTACCGACTGCGCCACGCCGAGGATCCGGCCGACGGTTTCGAGCACGTATTACGTGACCGGTTACAGTGCGAACGGATGCTCGACACGGGACTCGATGCGGGTCGAGGTGGTGGACAGTGTGGCCTTGGCGGTGAGCAACGACACGGTGATCTGCAGCGGACAGAGCGTGACGTTGAGGGCGATGGGAGCGCAGACGTACCAGTGGTATCCGAGCGACGGACTCAGCTGCGTCGGTTGCGCGGACCCGGTGGCGTCGCCGACAGCGACCACCATCTACACGGTAATTGGCTCGGCGGCGGGCGGCTGTTCGACGCAGAAGCAGGTGCGGGTAATGGTAATTGATGGCACGGCGGCGCGACTGACGGGAGCGACGGAACGGCGGGTCGCAGTCGGGAAGCAGGTGAGGATTCCGATTGAATTGAGCGGGCCGATCGATGCGTCGAGACTGCAATTGCACGTGGAATACGACCCGGGTATGGTGCGGATCGATACGATTCTGGTGGGATCGGCGTTGAGCAGCGACTGGCGAATGCAGAGCAATCGAGAGTCGCCTGGCAGCGTCAGGGTGGCGCTGCAATCGGATGCGGCGGCGGCGTTGTCCGCGGGGGAGGTGCTCGTGATCGACCTGCGTGCCTATCTGAGCACGACGCTGGAGACGAACCTTCGAGTCAGTGTCGATTCGAGCGACGCGAGGTGCTCGAGCATCGAAGGCGGCACGACGCGGTTGCAGGTGGATTCGCTGTGCGGGCTTGATCTTCGGCTGATCGAGGTGACGTCGGCCTCACGCGCGGCGGCACTGAGCGCGCGGCCGGACCCGACCCGGGAGACGGGGATCATCCGCTACGAGCTGCCGCTGGAGGGTCGGGTGGAGATAGACCTGTACGACGCGCGGGGAGGGCGAATCCGGACGGTCGTGGACGCAGTCGAGGCGGCGGGCGAGCACCAGCAGCGGATCGCGGTGACGGACCTGTCGTCCGGCACGTACTTCTGTCGTCTCCGGTTCGGCGACGTGGTTCGGGAGGTGACGTTTCGGGTGGTGCGGTGATGGCGGTGGAGAACGTGTTTCTGAGACGTTTCCGCTCCGGTCGTAACTCGACCGTTCACCGCGGCGCAACACTCGAGCGCGCCTGAGCCGGTGCTCCGGAACCGGCGAGTCTGGAGAAGACGTTGTCCGCCCCGTCGAGACCTCGCACCCGAGCGCCCTCGCGCGTAGGCGTGCCCACCGGGGCGTCGGCGCGAGCGTTACGGGATCGCGCAGGAGCGGGGTGCGTCCGTGCCGGACTCGGCACGGGAGAACTCCGACGCCGGCCCGGACCCGCGTGATGCGAGTGCGATGAGGTCGAGGAACCGCGGGATACTCCCACAAGCGCCACGACTGACGATTGCTCCCATAGCACGGATGGCTGTTAAGCCACCCCGCGGGCAGAGGAATTTTCGCGATAGGTGAGAACTTCGACCGATGTCGGTATTCAGCCACACGATCCGGTGAAGACCCGATAGCGATCCGATCGGCTCTTACCACGCCGTGACGCCTGTAAGATCAAGAATCTGCCATCGCAAGCGGTTGAAGTGAATGAGCAGTAGTTTCGAGCGAGGAATCACGTGGAACTCGTGTATGCCGTCAGGGAGAATGATCGATTGCTGGCCGACGAGGTGACCCCCAAAATCATATCGATCGATGGCGAGCACCGGCTTGCCCCCCTGGAAATCCGAAAAGTAGAGAGTAGCGCCGCTCGAGTCCACGCCTGCGCCCAGTATCGACACCTCATCGGAATCTGTCCCGCAGATGCGGGCAAGATTTCCCGCACTGTCGAATCCTTTGATTGACGCAGCCCGTCCGTCTGAATCCAGGGCGACGATTGCAGCACGTCTCACTGCTGGTGATACGTATACGGCGTGATCCGATGAAAGCGCGACGATGGCAGGCGGATGCGGAAGGATATCCCCGACTGCTGCTCCGATTGGTGGAATCTTACCTGCGAAGAGCAGCGGGTGCACGTTGTTCGTGTGATCGACCAGCGTCAGAACGGCGCAGGAATCGGTGTAGTGTTCGGTGCCCGACGCGACCGAGTCGTACCCGCCGACCCACGTCCCGGCACTGATGACGTTTCCGTCGCGCGTCATGGCGTACGGTGAAAGGGCTACGTATCGACTTGGCAAGAGTCGCTGAACTGACCGAAAGCTCGTGTCGTCCAGCTCGATGCGTACGTATTCCGACCTCAAAATCACAGCTGGACGGGTGCCGTGGAACCCGACCTCTTCAAACCCAGCCGGCATCGTCGCCATCAGATCCGGCTCGTTCGAAGGATCCGATGCCGGAATCGCCCCGAGGAGCTTGATCAATCCCGGCACGTCATGAACGGCGTTCCAGTAACGTGCGTCGACCGTGTCCTTCCGAAAATATTCCCGGTATCGCGAGAAATCAGAGGTCTCGACCAGTGAACCTGTCCGGGTCGCATAGATGTCGTACGTGTACTGGCGTGCGTCAATGATGTACAATCGATCTCCCGAGGGCGATAGAACCGGCTCCCGGGCCTCGAGCAGGACCGTCTCGGATTCATCGAGCGGGGTGAACGTCACTTTGTTGTCCGATGGAGTTATCCGGGTGATGGAATGCGTCGGTACACGATCGGGGTCGGGTATGAGGTTTCGGTTGGCGATCGCCGGGACGTCCTGCTGAAAAGGTTGTTGAATCCGGGCTGCGACGGAATCGGGCAGACCCCCAAGAAACCGGATGTCCTCCCACGATGCAATCACCGCTCCAGTAGTGTCCACGAGCAACATAGACGGCCACAGGGGTGAGCCATGAAGTGAATCGAAGGAGTTCCGATCCGTGGTGGGAATGACGGGTGTCCTGCCCATCATCTTTTGCAATGGGCGAGCTTCGATCGTATCCATGACAAGGGCCACCACAAGCATGTTCACGTTCAGCGAGTCGGCTCGAATCGCATCCGCCACTGACCGTATCTTTCCAGCCGCGCATGTCGTGCAAGTTGACTCCGAGGTCGTAAACACGACTGTCGGCCGTGACGTATCAAAGCCCTCGATCTGACGTGAGCACTTGGCTATCGGGGCCGGGACCCGACCTACCGTTGCATCGGATTGAGCACGTGCCGTGATAGCCGATGTAATTGCGAACAGAAAAGCAATTACAATGCGAATACGAATGTTCGTTGCGATTGAGTGGCATTCCATGACAAAGGCTCCCGGCAGTGTGTGGCCTGCCGCAAACTAGTGGTCCCCATTGAACAGAGCGTAACTTATCGGAGTGCGCGACGAGCACGTGTGACTTTCGCGAGAATGTCGGTCGCGGTCGCGGTCCAGATGAACGGCTTCGGGTTTTCGTTATGCCTCGCGATATGCTCGTGGAGCCCGTCAATCAGTGACGAGAGCGAGGGGAAACTTCCACGTCGCAGTCGACGTTCTGTGACGTCACGAAAGAAGCGCTCGACCATGTTCAGCCATGACGCACTCGTCGGTGTGAAATGAACCTTGAAGCGCGGATGTCGATCGAGCCACGCACGCACCTTCGGATGTTTGTGGGTCGCGTAATTGTCGCAGATTATGTGGATCGCCTTTCCCGGCTCGACGCTTTGCTCGATGAGCTTCAGGAACTTGATCCACTCCTGGTGTCGGTGCCGTTTCATCGTCGTTCCGATGATCGAGCCGTCGAGCGTGTTCAATGCTGCGAAGAGCGTTGCGGTGCCATTGCGCTTGTAGTCATGGGTCATCGTCTGGCCGCGCCCCTCTTTCATCGGCAGTGACGGCTGCGTGCGGTCGAGCGCCTGGATCTGACTCTTCTCGTCACACGAAAGCACGATGGCATGTTCCGGCGGATTCAGGTATAGGCCGACAACATCCTCGAGCTTTTCAGCGAATTGCGGATCGTTGGAGATCTTGAACGTCTCGACCAGGTGCGGCTTCAGTCCGTATTCACGCCAGACGCGACCGACACTCGCATCGCTGATGCCGACCTCCTTCGCCATGAGCGATCGGCTCCAGTGCGTGGCATTCGCCGGCTTCTCCTCGATCGTTTTCCGAACGATTTCGCGTTTCAACTCCTCGGTGATCGTCGGAGTGCGCCCCGGGCGCGGCGCGTCCTTCTCGATGCCGCTCAGCCCAAACTTCGCATAACGAGTCCGCCAGCGCCCTGCCTTTTGACGGGTAATGCCCAGCGTAGCGGCGATTCCGTGATTGTCGAGCCCCTTCGCGGCCAGCAGAATAATCTTCGCTCGTTCAGCGAGCCGCACCGACACACGACGACCACGGCTGAGTTTTTCGAGCTCCTGACGCTCGCTATCATCCAGTACAATTCGCGGCGCAACACGCATAATTCATTCCTCAATGAATGTTGCGCACAAGTTACGGAATCTCTAATGGACTACACTAGGAACTGGAATCGGTGAAGGGAAGACGGGCGAATGCCATGCAATCGCCCGTCTCCAACACCTCTGCGTCGTCATGGGCCTACTGCAACTGACCGGATACGCCAGCCGCAGCTTCCCACATCTCGAAATCGTCGTACGTCTGCGAGTCATCGAAAATCGTAACGTACAGTGAGTCGGAGTCGTACACAAACTGCGCGTTGGTCGCACCCCATGGAGCGATCGGCAGGTTGACCCATCCGTTCGGATCAACGTATGCGCCGTTTGACTTCGTCGGGCATGGGATTTCGGTGATCGTTGCCACCCCCGAAATACCGATGTCGATCCCACCGGTGTTCGTCAGCCAGAAGCAGGTATGCGACGTGGGTGGGTCGCATCGGATTCGATAGCAATGCGAGGCGGTGCGCGCGGACGTTGGCGTGATTGCGATGCTGGTCAAGATGGCGGTTGCGACCAGGATCGTGGTGATCGATCGGTGAGTCATGGTGCCCTCTGATGAGTTAGTTGTGGTTGTCGTAACTCGTCGTGGCCACGGCGATTGAAGGGGAGGAAGGTAATTGCCATTGCGATGGGGGGGTAACAAACTGTAATTGCACTTGCGCCGACCCGGTGCGCTGCAGAGGTGGCTTCACTGCCGATGTGTGGACGTTATCCACTCCGAGCGGTTCTCGTCCGGGTCGTGATTGTTGTCCCCGGCACGATTGCCGTCTCCGTCCGATGCGGTAAGTTGATCGCCCTCGATCACCAGGTGCCTCTCCGCCCGTACGGGCGCGAGGAGAATAGGGAATGCCGTGCGTCGCCATGCGCGACTACTCGGCAGCGGTTGCGCCGCTGTGACGGGTGACGGAGACCTCGACGATGCCACTGCCGGATGCCACCGGCGGGAAGGCGAAGATCCTCCGGTTGACCCCGAAGCCAGAAGACCTGCCCGGTGATCGTCTCGTTGCTTCGCATGGGCGCTCTTCTGCGAGGACCATGCTCTGATCAGTGTGTCACCGACTGAATACTGAACGTCGCGCCCGCACCACCACATCTGTATTCCGTGTCGACCGACGAGAGCGCTCAACCGTCACCGTCCGTTCCTGGTTCTGAGCCCGGTATATACAACCTCTCCGTCAGCATTCAGAACAGCAATATCGACGTTGAGCGGTTCCCCAAGTGCCGTCCGAACGGATTCCGGGTCCGTCAGTACGACATCAAACTCCGGCTCGTACTTCTGGAATACACGCCTTTCATATGGAGACCTCGCATTGACGACACCGACAAGCACAGCATTCTTTGCCGTCGACCTCACTGAGTCAACCAGCCGTTCTGCTTCAATATTGCACTTGAGACATTCCCCGATCGAAGCAAACCTTAGCACGTAGGCGTCGATCGAATCACTATCTCGCACTGTGGAGTCACGTCGAATCAACTCAACAATCGACGACCCGTCGTATGCTGAACCGCAGCCCGCCACAACGAACGTAAGCAATGTCACGATCAGACTGATAAGCCGACTTCTATTCATCCGATTCCTCCCTTAGATCGATGGAGTAAATCTTCCAACCTCCGACATCGTTCACGGTAACCACAAGAACTCTCCGCGCCACAAGCTTGTCAGCTGCGATCAGTTCTATTGTCTCATTACCAACATGAAGTGGAAGTTCCCGGGTGCGGATAGGAGTGCCGTCCCATCGCGCCTCATGAACAAGCCAGGTGCCTCCCTTACGATTGTCATCAATATGGTATACAGGAATCAAGAAGCCGGAATCGCCTCGCCGATATAACCCAAGAAACTTTGTGTTGAACTTCAACGCCAACGAGTCCAAAGGCGAATCCGGGCTATCGCGCGCACCATCAAAGAATGGACGATTGCTTCCAGCGAACTCGGAGAGAACGATACGCCGGTTCCTGGCGACGTCAAGAAAATAGGGTAGTAACGTGAATCCGACGTAGTAATGCGCGGAGTCAAGGACCAGCGGGTTGATGTCCAGCATGTTGTATCCCAGCTTGGAATCGATGAATTCCTGTGGAATATGGACCTCTTCGCCTAACCGAGCACCAGTGGCCGATATGCGGGACAAACAGTACATCGAATCCGCGGGCATGGTATTCGCGCCGTCATTTGACGACCGAAAGGATCCCATAAACATCGTACCCGAGTCGGTTCCCCTCACAAGCGTCGTAGCTTGCGGAAAGAAACGAGGGTCATCGAACGGGACAACGTGGAAGTCCAGGACTCGACGTCGAACATTGTAGTACAGGAGCACCGTTTGCCCGACAAGGATTCGACGTGCCGCCTCCTGGGCAATCCAAAAAATTGTTCCAGCAATGGCAATTGAAGAATCAGAAACAAACAGACAGCTTTCAAACTTGTTGGCGAGATTCCTTTTCTGAATCTCGAGTGGAACTGGCAGCCCATCAGCATCCGTCCAGTTTCGTCGCAACAAAATGCTATCGAATGGTCTTGGCCGGTTACGCAGTTTCTCGGCCAGAACGTCGGACAGCTCAAGGGAAGGTTCAACCGTTCTGATCTCGTCACCGGTGTTCAAGTCGATAATGACGAGGTTCCCCGACAGTTCGTCGGTCACAGCAATCAAGTTGCCATCTGGAGATACTGATAACGATGATATCTGCGTGATTGACGTGTGGGGCGATAGCTTCGCGCGAATGACGCTGACTGTATCTTCGCTGAAGGTGCCGGCAATCGCTTCGTACATGGATTGAAACTGCGGGGCTTCGGATCTCTCGGGTTGGACTTGATCACAAGAACCGATCGCTAGAAGCATCGGCAGTACGGACAGAAGCATGTACTTCATTTGATTCTCCTGAAGCGTCTGGGACGAACGGGTCGACACTGTTGCGGCTGAGTGCGTCAGCTCAAGTCGTGGCGGGAACATGTTGAGACCGTCGTCATGGAAGCCCTTGGTCGTGACGGGAAGGTCCAGTGCTGCGTAGCCGCCTCCCTGATCACGCAGACTATCGCGATACGCAGCGATGTCGCGCAGTGCAACTCGAACTCGTTCCGTACCAAGTGGCTCATTGAGCTCGGGTTTCGGAGCCAGTCGTACCGTATCGTTGTTGCCGTACAGGAGGTTGCCGGCCTCCTGATCGGCGACATTCGCCACCAATGCGTGCCCGCGTTGGAGGGAGGTCGTATTGATGCTGATGGGCTTCGGGAGGCAGGGGCCTCGACGGTCGAGACCCCTGCTCAATTGCGCGTCGTCTGCTTCGTCCGATTGTGCCCCTGCTCCCCCCCCCCTCAGATGCCGTGCAACGTCGGACTGCGAGGAGGGCTGAGGCCATTGATGACCAACACCTCACATCCCCCTATCTAACCATCAGCCACACGAAATGGTGACACGCGCATTGGTGTCAGTCTCCTTACTGACATTCGAGGTGGCTGGTCGAGCTGCCATCCATTGTGTCCGTGAAATCGTACGGATCGGCCGGATTCCCAGTGCAAATGCCATTTGGCGTATACACCCACAGTGCATGCTGATCGATTTCCCAGCACGTTGAAAAGGAATTCTTGCATCGAATCACCACCATGCCACCGGACTGTGATGAAGATACTGCATCACCAGCTCTTGACGTCAGTCCACCTCGGTGCGTCCACCCGGTGTTTGACCAATACAGTGCGACACCATCCATTTCTTGTGGCACGAACAGCAGTGCCAACAATGGCAGCGCAAGCATGGCCTTGGCAATGTGACTTCACATGATTAACCTCTGTTGTGTTGTGTGACAATGGCCCCATAGAGCGGTAACTGCACTCGATCGCAGGAGGTCTGCGGTATTTCGAGTGCTCCGAAAATGAGTGTCAGGAGTGACACCCATGCATTGCGTTTCTAGCGAGTGGCATGGTACGCCTGCACGAGGAGCCTCATGTAGTACTCCGCATCGTCACGAATTATGATGGCGTTTCTGGAAGCAGAGCCGTGTCCACTGCCCGTCGTCGGCGCTGATCACACCTCAGATGGGCAGCAATTATTCGCTCGGACTCTTATTGACCCGTCAATTTCAACGGAAGGGGCGTAGGGTGGCGGGCATTCGGCCGCAATGACGGAGCGAATTGCACTCGGGATTGTGGCCATAGCTTGGTGATTCATGGTGCCCTCGCATGAGACAGTTGTGGTTGTCGTAACTCGTCGTGGCCACGGCGATTGAAGGGGAGGAAGGTAATTGCCATTGCGATGGGGGGGTAACAAACTGTAATTGCACTTGCGCCGACCCGGTGCGCTGCAGAGGTGGCTTCACTGCCGATGTGTGGACGTTATCCACTCCGAGCGGTTCTCGTCCGGGTCGTGATTGTTGTCCCCGGCACGATTGCCGTCTCCGTCCGATGCGGTAAGTTGATCGCCTTCGATCACCAGGTGCCTCTCCGCCCGTACGGGCGCGAGGAGAATAGGGAATGCCGTGCGTCGCCATGCGCGACTACTCGGCAGCGGTTGCGCCGCTGTGACGGGTGACGGAGATCTCGACGATGCCACTGCCGGATGCCACCGGCGGGAAGGCGGAGATCCTCCGGATGACCCCGAAGCCAGAAGACCTGCCCGGTGATCCTCATCCACGGTCGGTACACCCGACCGGCTCCCTCGCCTCAGGGAGTTGATGAGGAAGTGATCCGCCCGCGATACGGCCGCCCGCCGGCCGCCACCGTCCGAATCATTTCCCCATCCATACGCTCATCGTTCCGCCCATTGGCAGCGGAACCGTTCGCGCATTGGTGAAATGACCTCACGGATACTCTCCGCCGCGGCGATCATACTGTTCGCCGCTACCGCCCAAGCCCAGGTGACCCACGTCTCGACCAGCCCCGGCGCCTCCGAAGTCTTCGGTGACCTCTGGCACGGACGCCCTGCGATCGATGTGCTCTGCGCCGGCGTCGATGCCAACTTCGATGGACGATTCGACGCCGACTCGGGCGACGTCGCCCCCCGCTGGGTCGTGCTCGATTACCCGACCGGCGCCAAACTCGATTCAATGTCCTTCGACGGACTCTTCGACGGCTACCCGCTCCGATACGGAGTCGACGGAGTACGACGCAGACTCTACGTCGCGCAGCTCGGCCGTATCCGCTCGTTCGATCTCGACAGTCTTACGCTCGTCGATGACTCCCTCGCGCTCGGTGCCTATAACTCCGTCTCGCTCATTCAGAGTTACCGCGATTCGTCCGACGATCCCGTTCCGCTTCTCGTCGCGCACATGCGCCCGAGCGATGGCGGGACCGGCCACATCGTTACGATCGATCCGACCAGCGGCGATACGCTCGACGTGGTTGCCGCCGGCATCAACCCGCAAATGTCCATCACGCCAACCCGGCGGACGCCGAACATCGACCTCGAGCTCTACACGCTCGATGAGGGTGAATTCGGTCAGCCGAATTCCACCATCAGTTACTTCGTGCGCCAGGGACACTTTTTCCGGAATGCCAACAGCGAGGAGCTCGGCGTCAACGCCAACCATCTCCTCGCCCATGGCGAGCGGCTCTACGTCGCCTGCACCGCGTCCAACGCCGTCCGCGTGCTCGACGCACGTACCGGCGTCGAGGTGCCGCCGTCGCCGATCGCCGTCGGCAGCGATCCGACGCGCGGACCGAATACGCTCGCCATGCAGGGCGACAGCGTGCTCATCGTCGGCACCGCCGGCGGACAGATCCGCCGCTACCGCACCGACGACGGTTCGCTCATCGATTCCATCCCGATGCCCGATCGCGTCGCCGCACTCTGCGTGCGCGATTCGACGCTCTACGTCGGCGTCGACGTGGGCCTCGACGACTTCCGACTCGATTCGCGCATGGCCGTCGTCGATCTGAATTCTGGCACCGTCATCGATACCATCGAACTCGGCGTCGTCCCCGCCTCCATCTTCGTCGACACGCGCGGCGATGTGAACGTGATCGGCCGCGACTCGGCAATGACCCACCGCTTCCGCTCCATCGTCGACCACGCGACGAACGCTATCTCCACGTTCCCGCTGTTCGACACGCTTACCGGACTCTCCGGATCGATTGCCTCGGTCGCCTACGATTCCGACGTCGACTCGCTCTACGTGACCGAGAACAACGGAATCTGGGCATTCTCCGGTGCCGATCCTGCGGCCGCACCCACGCTGTCGTATATCGACTCGAATATCTCCGGTCAGCTCGTCGGCGTCACCCTCGATGGCGATTATCTGCTCGCAGTCGAGGTGTCGATGCAGTGGCGAACCGAGAATGGACATCTGCTGGTGATCCGCCGGAGCGACAAACGGCGGATGGCGCGCGCGCTCGTCGGTACGCTTCCGGTCGAAGCGGTGCAGGTGCCGGGACATCGGGACAACGTGCTCGCCTTCATGACCCTCAACCGGCGCGACCTCGATACCGATCGCTCGACGCTGTCCTACATGGCGATGCAGCCGAACGTCTTCGGCGACGACACGCTCGGCAGCGGAGCCAATCATGTCCTCGCCATCGAGGACGACGCGCTGGTAGTCACGCTGAACGGCTCCCACCAGATCGCCGTCGTCCCGCAGGACCAGTGGGATACCGTGTATCGGATTCCCGTCGGTACGTCCGGCTACGACGGACCGCGCGAGTGCTTCTACAACGATGATGTCTTCCGAGGCGTGGTCGTGACCACCTACGCCGGCGACGTCCGGCTCATCGGTGGCAGAGACTCTGCTGAAATCGTCGGCACAATCGAGGTCGGCGGTCGCGCCGAAGGAATCATCGGCGGCAACGACGGCACCACCAGCCGGCTGTTCGTCGCCACGCCGTTCCAGACCGATCAGTTCTATTCGCCCAGTGATCAGGTGGCGATCATCGACCTGACGACGCTGCACGTCGAACGCAATGCCGATGCGCGCGCGGCCGGAGTCGTTCTCGACCGCAACGAGCCCAATCCCGCGTCCACATTCACGCGAGCGAAATTCTCGATCGATCATCCGTGCGACATCCGCCTGTCGGTCGTCTCTCTGCTCGGTACGACCGTCGCGACCGTCGCCGATGAACACCTCGCCGCCGGAACGTATTCGCTTCGAATTCCACTCGATCATCTCATCGCCGGCACCTACCTGCTCCGGCTCGAAGCCGAAGGCGTCTCGCGCACCAGAGGGTTGAAGGTGGTGCGATGAGAATTCGTCGAGTTATTTACGCCGCTGCTGCGCTCGTCGTTGTGGCCACGATTCCGCACGTCGCCCGCTCGCAGGGCGCGCCTGGTGGAGCCGACGCCGTGGCGAGCTTCACTCCGGGAAGTGGGCAGAATTCAGGGCAGGGACCCGAATTCTTTCCGGCCAACGTGCTCGGTCTTCCCGACACCTCGGCGCGTCCGTGGCTCGCGGCCGTCGCGCCCGAGCAGATCTGTTCGCTCGGACTCGGAGGAGAGATCGTGCTGCGCTTCGACAGCCCGATCCTCGACGGTACCGGTCCTGACTTCACCGTGTTCGAAAACGCCTTCCACTACACCATCGGCGGCGTCGAGCATACCTACGCGGAGCCCGGCGAGGTGGCCGTCAGCCGCAATGGCGTCGACTTCACCGCATTCCCGTTCGATACCCTGTCGCTGCGCGGCTGCGCCGGCGTGACGCCGGTGAACGGTGACCAGGATCCCACCGATCCATCGGTGTCCGGCGGCGACAGTTTCGACCTTGCGGAGCTGGGAATCGACTCGATTCGATTCGTTCGCATTCGCGACGTGACGGCGATGGTGAAGGACAATCCGGAGCACCCGTACTGGGACCCCACGCTGAGCGGATTCGACCTCGATGCGGTCGTGGCCACGCGACACGTTGCGCAGCCGGCACGGGTGGAGACCTGGGAGAATTCGGCCACCGTGGCATTGCTCGGCGCCAATCCGTTCTCCAATTCGACCGCGCTTGGTGTGCGCCTCGACCGTGGTGCGTTTGGTCGGGTCGAACTCTTCGACGGGCTCGGCCGCCTCTGCCGCTTGGTCGACGCGTGGACGTCGGATGGCGGACGGAGAATCGTGCGGATCGATGCGAGGGATCTTGCGCCAGGCGCCTATCTGGCGGCGGTACGGGCAGACGGTCGCCTCGTCCGGACGGCCTCGCTGCGGGTGATGCGATGAATTCCGCCCGTTGCTCATACCGTCGGCCAATGGCGCTGGCGCGCATCGGTGTCGGCATCCTCGCGTTCGTCGCCGCGCTACAGCCGGTCGTCGCCCAGCCCTCGGACACCGCGCGCGTGCAGCGCGGTGCAGGCGCGGCCGACACGGTGCGGCACTACGGAACGACCCGCGAGGTCGTGGTGGTCGGTCGTGCCCGGACGCCGATCGCCACCGATGCCGTGCAGCCAACGGCGGTCGTCACCCGATGGGCAATCGACGGTGTCGGTGCGACGGATCTCTCCGATGCCGTCGCCCGCGCTCCCGGCGTCTTCGTTCGCAGCTACGGCGGTGATGGCGGACTTCGCACCATCTCCCTGCGCGGAACCTCGGCGCAGCAGTCGGTGATCCTCCTCGATGGCGTTCGCGTCGGATCGAGTTCTGCCGGAGCGTTCGACCTGGGCAACATTCCCGCCGAGGCAATCGACCATGTCGAGGTGGTTCGCGGTGGAAATTCCGCACTCTACGGCGCCAGCGCGCTCGGCGGCGTGGTGAACGTCGTCACCAGCGGTGGAAATTCGAACATACCGCGTCTGCGCCTGGGATCGTCGTTCGGCTCATTCGGCGAACGCCACCTCGGGCTGCACTACGATCGTCCGCTCGGTGATCGCGTCGGAATCCGATTCACCGGAAGCTATTCCGGCTCCAATGGCGACTATCCCTTCGCATTCGATCAATTCGGTTCGACCGAAATCCTCCGTCGCCGCAACGCCGATTTCACCAACCTGTACGGTCGCGGCGCCATGCACGTCGACGTCGACGACGGACTCGCCGTCGACGCGTCGCTACAGGGTTACGCCAGCGGTCGCGGATCGCCCGGAGCGGTCGTTCAGGGGCAGCCCGAGCTCCGCAATGCGCGACTCGACGAGTGGGACCTCCTCGGCACCGTCCGGACGGCAATGACGCGCCGCGCCTGGAGCGCAACGTTCACCGCCGACGCGCGCCGCAATCACATCCACTACACCGATCCCGATTCGCACCTGTACGGTCCGGCCGGAATCGACTCCCAATTCGATCGGCTGGAGGAATCGGTGAAGGCAACGGCTCGGAGGATCGTCGGCCGCCGCGGAATCCTCGATGCAACGCTCGAGGTGTCGCACAGCCGGCTCGACGGCGATCAGCTCGATCCCGCCGTCGGAGCGGTCGTGCGACGAACCGAATTCGGCACCGCCCTGCTGGGCGACTGGGATCTCAACGGTTTCGTTCCCTCGCTCGGAATACAGGCGATCGGTGCGCTGCGACTGGACGCATTCAGCGATCTCCCGCCGGCGGTCAGTCCGTCGCTCGGTATCGTCGTGATCCCGTGGAACGGGCCCGTACGAATTCGTGCCAATGCCGCATTCAATTACCGCGCACCCAGCTTCACCGACCAGTATTACCTCAACTTCGGCAATACATCGCTGCGTCCGGAGCGTTCGCGGTCGTTCGACATCGGCGCGACCGTACGGATGAATGCGATCGACGGAACGCATTCCGACTGGGTTGAATTCGAAGTGTCCGGGTTCGCAATCGACACCCGCGATCAGATCCTTGCGGTTCCGAAGAGCGCGGTGAGCTGGAGCGCGCAGAACATTGGCCGTGTGCTGTCGCGGGGTATCGAGGCGTCGGCGGCCGGTACGCTGTTCGACGGGCGTGGACGCTACACGTGTTCCTACACACTGATGCGGGCGGAGGATCGAAGCGGGGGGGAATTCGAAGGGCGGCAACTGGTCTATACGCCGGAGGAATTGCTGCATGGTCTGGCGACGTGGCGTCTGATCGGCATCGGATCGGATGCATTGTCGGCCGATGTGACGGCGCGGTTCGACCGCGTCAGCCATCGATTTACGCTACCGTTGAACGAAGCCGAGAGCGCGCTTCCCGCCTATTCGCTCGTCGGAGTAGGGGGGTCGGTGAACTGGAATTGGTCGGATGATATCGGCGTGGAAGCGGGGCTCGACGTATCGAACGTATTCGACGAACGCTATCAGGTCATTGCCGGCTATCCGATGCCGGAACGGCAACTGACGGCGCGTGTGGAGGTGAGGTTTCAATGACTGAATTCCGGAAACACGTCCTGCTATTGATTGCAGTGCTGGGCATTGCAGCGGCGGCGTTCGCCGGTTGTGTCACCGATCCGGAAGTTGCCGAGTTGCCGCCACCGGCCGACAGCGCGACGACAGGCGTCCTGGTGGTAAACGAGGGCCTCTGGTATCACGACGACGCGACGCTGACGCGATACGATCCTGAGACGGGGATGGCGGCGCAGAATTACTTCACGGTATGCAATCCGGGAATGCGCCTGGGCGATCTGGCCAATTCGATCACGGTATGGGGTAATCGGGCGTACATCTCTGTAACGACGTCACAGACGATCGAGGTGCTTGCACTGCCGTCGTGCAGATCGCTTGGCCGGGTGGTACTGCCACCCGGAAGCGATCCGCGGCACGTGGTGATCGTTGACAGCGCGCTGGGTTATGTGAGCTGTTTGAATTCGGACGAAGTGCTCGAATTCAATCCGACGACATTCGCGACGGGAGGCACGCTGAAGGCGGGGCCGGCGCCGGAGGGACTTGCCGTGGCGGCGGGGATGCTGTTCGTCGCCAACAGCGGGTACGGTTCACTGCGAGCCAACGAGCCGGACGCATCGACGGTAATGGCGTACGACATTGAGACGGGTGAGCGCAGGGCGACGATTTCGGTTCCGCAGAATCCTCGGGATCTGGTGACACTCGGAGATCGGATCTATGTGATGTGCGGGTTGGGGGACGAGCCGGGCGCGGTCATTGAGATCGATCCGAACACCTTGGACACGGTCGCGCGATGGACGATCGGATCGACGATGGAGATGGCGGCGGACGCCCGGCGCGGCGTGCTCTGGATCGTCAGCGCCAGCGACGGATTGCTGCGTCTGGATCCGACGCGGGCGAATTCCGAGGCCGACGTGGTACTCCGCGCCGAGGCGTACTCCCCGCTCGGCTTCTACTCCGTCGGCGTCGATTCCGCCGATGGAACGGTTTGTGTCGGCGTCACCACCGGCTACACGGTACCCGGCGAGGTGCTGCTGCTCGATTCGGATGGACGGGTGACGGGGCGATTCAGGGCCGGGTTGAATCCGGGTGCGTTTGGGTTCTATTGATAAGCGAAGTGCCGGGACTGGTGTTCGAACGTATCAAAGCACAGTTCCCAACACGAAACAAGATTGCCGGGCCGATCGACGAGGTCGAGCGAGCGTTGACGGCCGAAGCGTTCGAGGAAATGCAGCGCTCCGTGCCTTTGGTGCGATTCGCCTCCAACGACGGGCAGTATCTGGTCCAGATCGGCCAGCATCTGCTTGGTGTGAACCATCTGCAGCCATACACGAGCTGGGACGCGGTCCTTCTTCGCTCCCTTGAACGTCTTCGCCATCTCGTCAATCGAGGCGGGCCGGGGGTCGGGGCCATAATACCGCACTGGTAATCTTTCTTGCAGTGCCACTTGCGCCGCCCCCCCCCAATTCCATACATTCGTCCTGCATCGAGGCCACGGCCGTCTCGAGGGTATCCTCGTCATCGACCAGATCGGCGAGTGTCAGCATGGCAAGCGGCTCACACCATTTGAGCCATCCGGATAGCCGAGTGTCCATTCCACAGTGGTTACGCATCTTCCGCTGACTATCCACCGACCGACGTACCAACAAATTCGAAATCAACGAAGGAAGGATCCGCCGTCATAGGATCGCATCATGCTTGCACCTTTGACGATATCGTGACTTCAATTCGAGAGATCGCTCTCGGCCATGACCACCATCGGTATCGGAAGCCACCGAACGAACCGGTCTCGGCCGGTTGAGCTTGCGTGTGCCGACCCGCCACGTAGACCACGGCACTCCAAGGTAGGGGGTCAAAATGACACCCCTGCAAACTCTAACAATTAACAGAGGATATCATGCGAATTACATGTATCGCCCTTGCAGCTCTGCTCGGAGCGCCGATCGCCGCGCCTGCCGCGACGTCTGGTATAGGCGCAAACGCGGGCCCGACCATCACCTCTGTAACTCAGGGAATAAGCTCAACTACATTGAGCAAACCCACAACTGGAGCCCCGCTGAATCTCGGCCCGCACACCTATTACAGTGGCACCGGCTGGACAGGCCCTGGAGGAGCCACGAGCGCTGCGGGCGACGCACAGTGGAGCGAGGACCACGGAACATGGGTTGTCGTATGGTGCGGAACCGGACCACTCTGTTGGACAATCAACGGAAAAGACCTCACGGTATGGGATTGGGATGGGATATATCATCCCGGTGCTCCATCAAATGAGTCGTATCAGGTTGATCGATGAGCGTCGTGATCGCGTAACACCGCCGCCGCAGGGACAGGACACTCTCTGCGGCGGCAACTGTGTATTTGTCAGTTGCCCCTCCATCCTCCGAATTCATTTCCCGTATCGGTTGACCCATCGCGTGCTACACCTAATCTCGAAGTCGTGGTGAAAATGACTGTTCAAAATGGTCTCTTGACCTTCTGTCTTGCCCAATTGATAGCCGTTACTGCATGTACGGCTCGGCCCGGATCGGATCGTGTGGAGATTGTGAGCGTTGACTCTACAGCGCTGCAGGAAACCGTATCGACGGTGCTCACGAGCGCGACCTCCGTTGCATGCAGCCCCAATGGCAAGATGGTCGCAATATCCGATATGGCGAGCGGACGCGTTCAGATTTACGACCGCGGAACCGGTACATTGATCAAATCGTTTGATGCCGGGGAGTCGCTCAGTGACAGTGCAGCTCGCATTTATCAGGAAGAGGATCGAAGTGGCGACCTCTTCTTTTCGTTCGAGGAGGCGCGTGACGCCGGACTGGATGTCAAATTTGGCGGCCTTGGATCCACGAACAAGCTCGTGAATGCGGTGTGGCGGAATGACAGCACCGTCGTGATCGCCGCGAACGTGGTCTGCGTTCGAGCCCGACCTGAACATCGTGATTGCGGTTACACGAACGATCTCCTGCTTTTGGAAACGTCGTTGCCAAGCGGCCGATTCCGGGTGGTGCCAGTCGGCATTCGGGAGCGCATTCACAGCCCGGGTATCGCGGGCGTGTATCCTCGCGCGACAGTATTCGCGTTAGACACGCTGAATCATTCCTATACGCTCGCAGTGGCTTGCTACGGAGATGATCCGTCGCACCTTCCTGATACGCTGTGGACCGTCGGACGGTACGACGAATCTGGGCGAAGGATACGTCTGGACTATCCAATGCCGTCCGATTTTGCTCCGAAGGGGAGATATGCCATATACAACGCATGTGTCGTTGAAACAGATTCGGGAGAAGCACTGATCCCCACCTTCAAGCCGGAAATTGTCGTCGGACGCACCAACCAGCATCTGACTCCGCTCGAAGGGATCGTGGATGCCAATGATGCATTCTTCTCGTACCTCACGTCGGACAACGTCGTGCGGCCTGATTCTCTGTTTGCGCTTCGTCGACTCCAGATCGATGACGCGGGGTGGGACGGCCGAGAGATAGTAACTCTTATCTGGGAGAGCGATTCAAGGGACACTGCAGAGCCCGGTCGTGTTGTTCTGAGCGGATACGGACTGAACGGCACACGGCACTGGTCGATGGGCCTGAGCGAACAGGTTGGGATTGACGTCGTTTCGGGCGATTGCATTGGTCGATCTCCGTCAGAGGTGTTGATCCTGACCAAACGATCGTCCGGATGGGAGATGTACACCATTCACCTGTCACTTCCGAATGTTCACGATGATTCCGTTGCAGAGAACGATGTCGGCGCTTGGATGCGTGCGGTCCGCGATTCCGTGGTGGCGTTGGGTGAATCCGTGCAGGACTCGGATATTTTCGTTATTCGGGAAATGGCCGTCGGTGAGTGCGGAAGGTGCCTGCTCGAGGCGCGGTCGGTCGCAGATTGCCTGCGATCAGAACTGGGGACGACGCGACACGTGTGGCTTGTCGCAGCAGTACACTGTGATCGGCCGATCGAATGTGCTCAGTTCGTGAATGACGGCACATTCGATGTCGTGGTCCGTCTGGACGATGAGCTGACCGAAATCGTTCGGTCGAGCAGTGAATTTCGTCTTGCAGTGGTTGACGCATCGGGTGAAAACCTGCTTCGGAGTCGGTCTGCGAATTCCACTGCCACCGAATCGGTTTGCGATGCCGTTGCGAATACGCTGGCAGCGCCCGAGCAATCCATGAGTCGTCACCAGCAGTGAGGCAAGCCCTGAGGCACATCGCCCGGAGCGGTCAAATTCCAGAGGCGGGCGACCTCGTATTTGTTCGTACCCGGGCCATTGCACGCTGACGCTCAGATCCGGTCGTGTCCCCGACCGGTTTTACATTCGTAGTTACACCGGTCGACCACGCCCACCGAACGCTTCCTCCGCAGTGACCACCACTCGAGTAGACTTTTACGTTCCCGCGCAATTCGACGGGCGAGCGCCGCTCCGCATGAAGGGCGCATCGAACCCTCATGTTCATGACGCACATTGCGAGTGGTTGGACTCCCCCATGTGCCATAGGGATTCCATGGGTATGTTGGTCGCATTCCTTTGTCGCCTACCATCGGGTAGTTCGTGACGATCATCGCGAACCGACGACGGATGAGCCGTCGCGCGGGGTGGTGAGGGCACCGCCCGACGCGTGTGAGACCGCCCCTGAACCGACACAGTTCCGTACTACAGGTGACTTCCATGCCAGTTCGCAAAACCGACGGGAATTCGAGGCCGACCGTCGGCAATCCAGCCAGGGGAACCATGACGCGCGGGGAGGCGTCGACGACGCTTCCGGAATCGATGATTGCCGGCAAGGCAAGCCCCGCGAAGGCCGCGGACGGTGACGAGCCCGTCTTCGCCTACATCGCCAGCTTGCCGCAGCCGCATCGCGAGATCGCCGAGAGAGTCGATGCCCTGGCGGCAAGGACGCTGCCCGGCCTGCAGCGATCGGTGAAGTGGGGCATGTCGTACTACGGCGTCGGCGATGGCTGGTGCTTCTGCTGCGGCGCCTTCGCAAACCACGTCAAGCTCATGTTCTTGAACGGCGTCGCGCTTACGCCGGTACCTCCGGTAACACCCGTTGCGATGGGCACATCAACGCGTGGGATAGAACTGGAATCCGTGGACGATTTGGATGACCGACGGATTGCCGCATGGATGAAGCAGGTCACATCGGTACCGGGGGTCGGGGGCAAGAAGCGATAGTCGGCGGTGCGCGGCCGAGGCGGGCGGCGCCGGGACGGCTACAGCGCACATGCGGGCGCATTCCATTCGACCCGAAACGCAGAAGGGCGGCCCACGCTGGGTCGCCCTTCATTCTATCTATATGACGCTCGGTCCGACGAATCGGCCATCCTACGACGACTTCATCTGGTAGACGATCTTGCGGATCGTGTCGAACTGGAGGTACGGATGCTGCTGCTGGAGCTTGTCGATCGCGTCGCCGGCGGACATACGCTCGCGCATCTCGCGGAACGACTTGCGGATCAGGTAATCGCGCAGCGCCTTCTGGTCGATCAGGCGATGCTGTTCCAGAAGACTGTAGGACTGATCGTCGATCAGATCGGCCAGCGGATTGAGTCGCATATCCTGTTCCTTCGGCTGCGGCGCCGCGCCGTCGTCACCCTTTGTCTGCGGTTCCGACGCCTTTGCCTGGGCCATCCGGATTTTCGAGCGTGCAGTTGTTCGAGCCATAGTAGTTCTCCTCGGGATTCGTGTCAGTTGGACGGAAACATGGTCGTACAGCGCGTAGGCGTGGTCTCATAGGCCCATACACAGAAGGCGATCGTGCCTCATGTTTCGTTTGACAGAATCGTGTCGATACGTACGAAAAACGCCGAATGAACCGGTGCTCATTCGGCGACGCGATATGCCCGTTCGGGCGCGCGTGAACTGTCGAAGGAGCCACCGTCGGACACACGTCACCCCTGCGGACGTGCGCAATTCATCGACAACGGAATGGGGTACGACGTAGCGGCTCGGACTCGATAAGAACTGTCTTCCTGGTTGCAGTTGATGCGATTACAGAGATAGAGACACGAGTGCCGGAGGATTGTTACAGCAGCACCCTGTCGGACTGTGGCTTCAACACGACGAAGCAACGCTTTGTTAGCAACGTCCGAGCGCAGCAAGGGGTGAGAATTCGAGCACCGCACCGGCGGCCGCATCGCGCAGCGGATGCCTCCGGCGCCGCACGGCGGCGACCGCATCGCGAGCAATGCGGGCTCCCGCCAGCGACACGGATCCGCGGCGGCATGGCCTCACGCCTCCTCCTGAAGCGCCGGCTCGAGCTTCGGATGGAGGAACTCGAAGCCGAGCTGCTCGAGGCGCCCCGGCACCGCGTCCTGCCCGCCGGCAAATGCCTCCGCAGCGTCGGCAAAGATCAACCGTAGTCCGAATCGCGGAACCGGCAGCAGCGTCGGCCGGTGCAGCACCCGGCCCAGCGCCCGCGTGAATTCCCCGTTGGTCACACGCTCCGGCGCCACCGCGTTGATCGGTCCCTCGACCTCCGAATCGTCCAGCGCAAGGAGGATCACCCGAACCTCATCCTCCCAGTGAATCCACGGGAACGGCTGGCGACCGCCCGCTACCGGTCCGCCCAGTCCGAGTCGGAAAATCGGCGCCAGGATTCCCAGCATTCCCTCGTTGTGCTCCAGCACCGGCGACGTCCGAATCGTTGCCACGCGAACACCGAAATCCTCCGCGCGCCGCGCCTCGGCTTCCCATTCGGCACAGACGCGCGCGAGGAAGTCAGTGCCTGCGGGCGAATTCTCCACGACACGTCCATGCGGCGCCGCACCGTAGTAGCCGATCCCGCTGGCGCCGACCAGCACCGACGGCCTGCTGGCGGCCGCGGCGATCGCGTCGACCAGATGACGCGTGCCGTCGATGCGGCTGTCGTGGATCTGCCGTTTGACCGTGTCGGTCCAACGCGTGAAGAGCGGTCGTCCGGCGAGCGAGACGACAGCATCCGCGCCGTCGACGGTCGAGCGCCAGTCGCCGTCGGACATCGACGCCGACCAGCGAACGAATTCGGACGCCGCCGGAATCTGCCGCCGCGCCCGTTCGGGATCGCGGGTGAACGCGATGACATGGTCGCCACGTTCGGCAAGCCGCTCAGTCAGATGCCGTCCGAGTGCGCCGGTGGCTCCGGTTACGATGATGCGTCGAATGCTCGTCATGTGGTTGTTCCTGTGAGAAATGCGGCCTGCAACCTGTGGTATATTCGTGGTCCTGTCACCGGCACCTATCCGCTGCGAATCACGGTTTCCATGCCGATCGGGACGCACGCGAGCTGTCAGCGGCTCGCGCCGCGCCGTCCGGAAGTTCATCACTTTGCAGCCGATGCCGTAGCGGCGACGAAGGATTTCACCCCGTTGCTTCGAGCGGGATGTCGCTCGCCGTCGCTGGATTCAATTCCACCCAGTCGATCTCATGGCCAAGCGACGAAACAGCCGGATGCGCCGCGCGCAGAAGGAGTGGATCAAGGGAAACCGTGAACGTGCCTCCCGCATCGACGCCGAGGACGAATCGGTGCGGGGTGGTCAGGAGAAAATGCGCCCGAAGGCCGTCGCATTCAACGAGGCCTCCGACATCGAGCAGATGGAACGCGGGCAGGTGGTCCAGACAGTAAGCGGACGCTACGATGTGCAGCTCGATGATTCGGGAGCGATTCTCTCCTGCAACACCAAGCGCGGCGCGTCCACCGAGAACGAACGGTCCACGCTGGTGGCCATCGGCGACTTCGTGCGCGTGCAGCCGCTGGAGGAGGGACGTGGCCTGATCGTCCACATCGAGGAACGCAGTTCACACCTCGGACGCGATTCCGCCGGCCGCGAAGGCATGGAGCATGTCATCGCCGCCAACGTCGACAACCTGCTGTGCATCACCTCCGCCGACAGACCCGACTTCCGTCGAACGATCATCGACCGCTACATCGTCGCCGCCCTCATCGGTGACGTGGCGCCCATCGTGGTGCTCAACAAGATCGACACCGCGTGGAAGGAGCTCATGGAGCTGCTCTATGAGGAACTGGAGATCTACGACCGACTTGGCTACCCGCTGCACTTCGTCAGCGCGGTCAGCGGTGAGGGAATGGATGAACTGCGGGAGCAGATGGTGAATCTCACGAACGTGCTCGCCGGACAGTCCGGCGTCGGAAAGTCGACGCTCGCAAACGCGCTGCTCGGCTACGAGGCGCGTCGCACCGCCGAAGTGCGCGACCGCGACAAGCGCGGCCAGCACACCACCATCGGTTCGCAAATGCTCCCGCTGCCCGGCGGAGGGTACATGATCGACACTCCCGGCATCCGTGAGTTCGGGATCTGGGAACTGGAACCGGAGGAACTCGACGGCTACTTCGTCGAGTTCGACGACTTCCTGCAGCAGTGTCGATACCTGCCGTGCACGCACACGCACGAACCCGGCTGTGCGGTGCAGGCGGCGGTTGCCGAGGGTCTCATCGACGAGGGTCGCTACGCCAGCTACGTCTCCATCTTCGAATCCCTCATGGCCGCGAAGAAGCGGTGAATCCGAGAAGATGCGGCGAGCTCAACCCGCCACGATCTCCCGACGCAGCGCGATATCGATGCGGCTGTCGACGGCGCCGAGCAGTGTGCCGTTGCTCCGGCATGCCGAATACCGTTGAACGACATCGAAGGAGTCGTGCGTGCGCAGCGCCAGCTCGATCGCCCGCTGGGTCGTTCCCGGAATCGTCACCACGTGCGGTCGACGCAGGTAGTCCTCGACGCCGACGCCCTCGAAGCGGGCGAGCAGATGCGCGTGTTCGTCGTCGGAGAATCTGATGGAGAATTCCACCTGCTCGAGTTCCGGCATCGCTGCGGAATCATCTGCGGAGACGTGGTCGATCCAGAACGCCGCTCGGTAGGCGGTGGCACATCGCAGGTGCTGACGATGATCGCGGAACATGGGGTACTCGAGCAGGTCGATGTGCGCGCTGTCCCGGCGGTGAAGGGGATGGATGATGGGGTCGAATTCGAGGCTGACCGGCAGTTCGAGCCGCAAGTCGCCCGGGGTGACGGTCTCGGCTCTTCTGCTGCCGCCGGTGACGACGGCCATCGAGAGCACGAACACGGTGATGTAGTTGGTCGTGATCATGGCTGGGGGAGATCGACGCAATGCTCCGAAGCGGGTGGTGACGTGCATGGAGACGCCGCCGAAGCCCGGCCGCACGACGCGGTCGCAGGCGTCCGGTCCGATACGGATCGGTCGATCGATGGAAGTACGTGACGGGCTGAATGTGAGGATGGCGGGAAGCGAGGATGTACCACGGAGATCGTCGATGTCTGCCCTGTCGACGAAGCCGGTGCGACGAATTGCTTGGCGGTGCCCTGATGCCGATTCGTTCTCGCGTCGGGTGCGACTCCTTCCCCGAAGAATCCGTGTGCCGTCTTGCCGGTCGTGCCCATCGACCGTGCCTGCCCAGTGACGCGTTCCCCGCGAATGCCACGCGAAGCCACTTCGCGTGCGATCCGGGGAACCTGGCGGATCCTCCGACGGCGCCGAAGATACGAGTTTGCCTCGGATGGCAAGGTCTCCTGCCGGGGCAGCTCCGTCGTTCGGCCCGTTTGCTGTGCGGCGCGTAGTTTCGGGCAGCCCGGAACGCCGTTCCTCCCCCCACCGAGACTCCTTCCCGTCCAACAATCGAGGTGCATTCAACCGTGGACATTGACCTTCTCATTACCAACGTCCAGACGCTGGCCACGACATTCGGTATTCGACTCATCGCGGCGATCGCCGTGCTCGTCATCGGATGGTGGGTGGCGAAAATGCTCACACGGGGTGCGGCGCGCCTCATGCAGCGTGGCAACGTCGACCCGATGCTCGAGCGGTTCCTCTCGCGGCTCTGCTACGCGGCGCTGATGACTGCAGTGGTGCTGGCGGCCATCTCGCAGCTGGGCATCGAAACCGCATCGCTGCTCGCCGTCGTCGGTGCCGCCGGCCTGGCCATCGGTCTGGCACTGCAGGGCTCGCTGTCCAACTTCGCCGCAGGCGTGCTCATCATCCTGTTCCGTCCCTACCGCGTGGGACACTACATCGAGGCCGCCGGTACCGCCGGAACCGTCGAGGACGTGCAGATTTTCACGACCGTACTCAACACTCCGGACAACAAGCGGATCATCATTCCGAACAGTGCGGTGATGAACGGGACCATTACGAATTACACCGTCAACGACAAGCGACGCATCGATCTGGTGTTCGGCGTCAGCTACTCCGACGACATCGATCGCGTTCGCGGTCTGCTCGATGAACTCATCGCGGCCGACGCACGAATTCTTCCCGAACCGGCTCCGCTCGTCCGCGTCGTGCAGCTGGCCGACAGCAGCGTCAACTTCGCGGTGCGTCCGTGGGTGAAGACCGACGACTACTGGGCGGTGTACTTCGATCTTACCGAGGGCGTCAAGAAGCGGTTCGACGCCGAACGCGTCTCGATTCCGTTCCCGCAGCGCGACATCCATCTGTATCAGCAGCCATCGCAGTGAAGCCGATCAACATCGCGGAGCGATTCTCCCGATTCGACGACCGGTGGTCGCCGAAGATCATCGCCGAGCTCAACGGTCAGCACGTGAAGCTGGCGAAGCTCGAGGGAGCCTTCGAGTGGCATCGACATCCCGACGAGGACGAGCTGTTCTTCGTCGTCAGCGGTCGGCTCGTCATCGAATTCCGCGACGACGAGGTGGCGCTCGAGCCGGGGGAGATGGTCGTCGTTCCACGCGGTGTCGAACATCGACCGGTGGCCGAGGGGCTCGTCGAGGTGATGTTATTCGAACCTGCGGGGACGGTGAACACGGGCGACCGGCCGAGCACCCGCACGGTAGAGGCGAGGCGATTGTGAATTTCGGAGCGTAGCATCCCGGGCGGTCATGATTCTCACCAATTCGAAACGAATTCCCCTCGCATGACACTGGTGCGCTCCCTCAACGATCCGCGTCGTTCACGGCTGTGGCTGCTGGTGCTCGGCGTGGCGCTGGTGCTCGTATGTGTGCCCCGTTTCAACCAGCGCGACATGTTCGGTCTGGCATCGCTCACCGGACCATTGAGCGACCAGCTGCAGTACATGGCGATGGTGGAGCATTACCGCGGCCAGCCGAGGGGACCGGACCGACCGCTGGCCCCATTCACGTACCGACCGCTCGTTCCACTGCTGGCCGCACCGCTTCCGTTCGACGCGATGACGGCGATCAACGTCATCGACGTGGCATCACTGCTGCTGGCGCTGCCGCTGCTGTATGGATTTCTCGGAACGCTTCGGCTCGACCCGCGGCTCCGGCTGCTCGGGGTGGCGCTGTTCGTCTTCTCGTTCCCGGTGTTCTACTACGGCTCGATCGGGCGGATCGATCCGCCGTCGATCACGGCAATCATCGCGGGTGCGTACGGGATATCCTCGCGGCGGATGTGGTTCGCTGCGACTGCGTTCGTGCTGGGCATGCTGGTACGCGAGACGACGGTGATACTGATTCCGGTGGTTGCGGCGCATTTGTGGTTCGAGCGGGGATCGATGGGGCGGCGGGCGCTGGTGCTGGCGGGGTTCATCGGAATGTTCGTTGCGATCTGGCTGCTGACGCGTGCGACGAGCATCGATCCAACGCCGTACGTGTGGCGACCGACGTTGCGGTCGGTCGGGTTGAACGGGGCGCGGCTGCGGGCATGGCTGACGCTTCCGCTCGGGCTGGGGATTCCGGGAATCGTCGCGCTGCTGGTACTGGTGCGGGCGGTACGGATAGACGCAACGGGTCGGCATCGGGAGGTAGCGCTCTGCGTAGTGGGACTGCTTGCCGCGGGCGGGCTGTATCTCTTTGCGTGGGTTGCCGCCTACGTCGACGCGCGATTTCTGTGGCCGTCATATCCGTTCACGATCGCGTTGACGCTGCTGGCGGTGGAGCGCTGGGCGGAGCGGAGGCGGAATCGGGTGCAGGTGTTCCGCGCGGAGAGCGGCCGGGGTGGTGGTGAGCGCCACCCCCGGCAGGCGCGGTGAGGGCCAACGCGGCGGTGAACGCGACCGCGGCGGTGAACGCGACACGGATTATCGAGTACCCAGGGCGATGCCCTGGGCTAAGGGAGGGCGGCCCTCCGGGCCTTGTGTGGGTGGGAGTCGCGAATGTGCGGGTGGCGAATGGGTGTGGTTGTGTGACGGGAGTGGGGTGATAGCGGCGCGTGGGGAATTGGATCCGCGACTCGGGAGTTGCTCCAATCGGGCGAGATTCGCGTTGTGGTGCTCGCTCGGGATTCTCACGCTCGGGATTCTCACGCTCGGGGGATTCTCACGCTCGGGGGATTCTCACGCTCGGGGGATTCTCACGCTCGGGGGATTCTCACGCTCGGGGGATTCTCACGCACGGGGATTCTCACACTCGGGGATTCTCACACTCGGGGATTCTCACGCTCGGGGATTCTCACGCTCGGGGATTCTCACGCTCGGGATTCTCTCGCTCGGGGGAGTTACTCTCGCTCGGGGATTCTCACGCTCGGGGGGGGTGGGTATCGAAAACCCAGGGCGATGCCCTGGGCTAAGGAAGGGCGGCCCTCCGGGCCTTGTGTAGCGGTGGCGGGAATTTCGGAGGGTGGATCTCCGTGAGGCGGGGAAATCCCGAGCGGACGTGGCGACGACACGCGTTCGGCTCCACCGCATATCGCGGAGAGGGAGAATCCCGAGCGGACGTGGCGATGCGGGCGCGTTGGGCACCGCCACATGCGGCCGATGGCACTTCGGTCGATGCCGATGGCCTGCAGCCGCACTCGACGCCGCCCCATTGCCACCGACGACCTCCACACGACAATCGCGACACGCGCCACGACCAAGGCCCGGAGGGCCGCCCTCCCTTAGCCCACGGCAACGCCGTGGGAATCTCGATACCCACTCCCACCCGAGCGGCGATCGCGAGCGTAGCGCTCGCTCGGGGATTCTCACACTCGGGGATTCTCACACTCGGGGATTCTCACGCTCGGGGATTCTCACGCTCGGGGATTCTCACGCTCGGGATTCTCTCGCTCGGGGGAGTTACTCTCGCTCGGGGATTCTCACGCTCGGGGGGGGTGGGTATCGAAAACCCAGGGCGATGCCCTGGGCTAAGGAAGGGCGGCCCTCCGGGCCTTGTGTAGCGGTGGCGGGAATTTCGGAGGGTGGATCTCCGTGAGGCGGGGAAATCCCGAGCGGACGTGGCGACGACACGCGTTCGGCTCCACCGCATATCGCGGAGAGGGAGAATCCCGAGCGGACGTGGCGATGCGGGCGCGTTGGGCACCGCCACATGCGGCCGATGGCACTTCGGTCGATGCCGATGGCCTGCAGCCGCACTCGACGCCGCCCCATTGCCACCGACGACCTCCACACGACAATCGCGACACGCGCCACGACCAAGGCCCGGAGGGCCGCCCTCCCTTAGCCCACGGCAACGCCGTGGGAATCTCGATACCCACTCCCACCCGAGCGGCGATCGCGAGCGTAGCGCTCGCTCGGGGATTCTCACGCTCGGGGGAGTTACTCACGCTCGGGGATTCTCACGCTCGGGGATTCTCACACTCGGGGATTCTCACGCTCGGGATTCTCTCGCTCGGGGGAGTTACTCACGCTCGGGATTCTCACGCTCGGGGGGGTGGGTATCGAAAACCCAGGGCGATGCCCTGGGCTAAGGAAGGGCGGCCCTCCGGGCCTTGTGTAGCGGTGGCGGGAATTTCGGAGGGTGGATCTCCGTGAGGCGGGGAAATCCCGAGCGGACGTGGCGACGACACGCGTTCGGCTCCACCGCATATCGCGGAGAGGGAGACTCCCGAGCGGGCATGGCGATGCGGGCGCGTTGGGCACCGCCACATGCGGCCGATGGCACTTCGGTCGATGCCGATGGCCTGCAGCCGCACTCGACGCCGCCCCATTGCCACCGACGACCTCCACACGACAATCGCGACACGCGCCACGACCAAGGCCCGGAGGGCCGCCCTCCCTTAGCCCACGGCAACGCCGTGGGAATCTCGATACCACTCCCACCCGAGCGGCGATCGCGAGCAAACCACCCGAGTCGAGCGAACCACCCGAGTCGAGCGCACCACCCGAGTCGAGCGTAGCACTCGAGTCGAGCGAACCACTCGAGTCGAGCGCACCACTCGAGTCGAGCGAACCACCCGAGTCGAGCGCACCACTCGAGTCGAGCGCACCACTCGAGTCGAGCGCACCACTCGAGTCGAGCGCACCACTCGAGTCGAGCGCACCACTCGAGTCGAGCGCACCACTCGAGTCGAGCGCACCACTCGAGACGAGCGAACCACCCGAGTCGAGCGTGCCACTCGAGTCGAGCGCACCGCCCAACGCGAGAATAGAGCCCAATGCGATCATCGCGCCCGAATCGGATACGGCACCCCCTTCCCCGTAACAGAGCGTCGCCCCGCGGGTCTCATCGAGGCATCCCGTGCGCCGAACCCCGTCAACTCAATCATTTCCTCGATGAAGCCACTGAGACTCCTTCCCTGGATGCTTTCGTGCATCCTGTTGCTTGCCGCATGCAGTGACAACGCTACCAACCCCCAGGACGGCCAGACGGCCAGGGGCGTCGTCAAGGACGCGGACGGTCACGCGATTGCCATGGCCGTCGTTCAGGCGATCGATACCGCCGATGCTGTTCTTGCGGCCGATACCACCAGCGACGACGGGACATTCGCACTCTCGGGCCTTCCCGATGACATCACCAGCATCCGCCTCAGCGTTACGAGGCAGGATTTCAAACCGTTCATGACCGGGCTCCAGGATGCGGCGGCGAATGGAATCGAGCATCTGCTCGTCACGCTCGAAAGCGACGACTCGTGTTGTGGGCAGGTCGTCGTCAATGTGAGCGTCGACCCGTCAGGCGATGCGCTCTCAGGTGCAACCGTCTGGCTGCGCAGCGGCATGACCATCGTCCGCTCCGGCGAAACCAACGGCGACGGTCGCGTGGTATTCAACGGCGTCTGTCCGGATGACTACAACCTTCGAATCTCGAAGGATGGCTATCGCGTCGCCGAACGTGATGGGGTCAATATGGAGGGATGCGATTCGCTCTCGTACGAATTCGCCCTCGCTTCGACTGTCAACGGCGATGACTCGTGCTGTCATGGTGTGCTCGAATTCATGGTCCGCGATTCCATCAGTCACGATGCCATCGGCGGCGCACAGGTGCGCGTTACCCGCGTCGGCGGCGATGCGCGCACACAGGAGACGAACGCGGGCAGCGCCCGGTTCGAGAACATGTGCGACGGGCAGTACGCGATCCGCATCGCCAAAGACGGCTTCCGCGTCCAGGAGTTCACCGTCGAAATGGGCTGCAATGACACCATGAGCGTCACCCGTACGCTGGCGGCGATCGAGTCCGGTGGCGACACCTGCTGCGGGGGCGTGGCCGAATTCGTGATCAGAAACGCCGCCTCGAATGCAGCCATCAGCGGCGCCACCGTGCGACTGTTCCTCGGCTCGACATTGTTGCGAACGACGACCACCAACGGCGATGGCGGCGTTCGCTTCGGGGAACTCTGTCCGGGCAACTACCAGATCACTGTGATTGCCGATGGCTATCGGAGTCAGGAGTACAACTTCGAGCTCGGCTGCAACGACGTGGTCAGCGGAACGCGGGAGCTGACGCCGAACGGTGGTGACACCTGCTGCAGCGCGGTGATGAAGGTGATCGTGCGCGATTCGCTCAGCGAGGAAGTGATCTCCGGCGCCACCGTGGTGATCATGTTCAACGGTGCTGTCGTCGCCAACGGGCAGACGAACGGCGACGGCGTCTACCTCGAAGATGGCCTGTGCGGATACCGGACGTATACCGTGACGATCTCGAAGGACGGATACGAATCCAGGACGTTCGACTGGACGTTCGGTGAATGCAGAACCTACCAGGAGACGTACCGACTGACGCGGCGGTAGCAGCGATCGCCGCGCAGACAGCGAAGGCAACGGGCCGAGTGTCGGCGCGACGTTTGCACCGTCGTCCGACATTCGGCCCTCGGGACGGTCGCCCGACGGGAGCCAATCATTCAATGAGGAATACCATGGACGAACTCATCAGCACGGTCGCAAAGAAACTCGGCATCTCGGAGGATCAGGCACGGCAGGCCGTGGAAACGATCGGTGGCTTTATCAAGGAGAAGCTGCCGCCCACCGTCGCCGGCCAGGTTGACGCCATACTGAAGGGTCAGAATCTGAACCTCAAAGGAGATCCCATCAAGGAAGTGGGCGGACTGTTCAAGGATACCAGGTAGCCCGGGCGCTGTCCGCCCTCGGGGCGCCCCGTCGGGCGACGTGACGTCGCTGCGACGAATGCCGCCGGCAAACCGTCGTTGACGATGTGGGCCCCCCTCGTTGATCAATTGAACGGCACGACTATGAACAGGAAGGGACCGTTGTTCTGTTTCCCGCTGCTTGCGCTGTTCCTGAGCGCCTCGATGGGCGCCGTGGCGCAGGCACCGGAAGCGACCGGCAGCAGCGACAGCCGGATCGAAATCTATTCGCTCGTGAATTACGATTTCGACGGCACCGAACCGGGGCCGACGAACCGGCGAATTCTCTCCGAGTACGTCTACGGCGCCATCACGCCGGGCTCGCGCGTGACCGTCGTCGGTTACACCGACGTGGTGGGCGCGGAGGATCGCAACCAGCAATTGTCGCAGCAGCGGGCGAAGGTGGTGGCGGATCTGATAAGGGCGAACGTCGGTGACATCGACGTGAAACTGTACAACCTCGGTGTCGGCGAGAAGTCACCGATTTTCGAAAACCGCATTCCCGAGGGGCGCTTCTACAACCGCACGGTCGTGATCGTCATCGAGAAGCCGCCGGTGCAGAAGAGCTGAATTACCGCACGATCAGTTTGCCGCCACTCCGCGCGCCGTCGCCGTCGATGACCACGAGAACTGTACTGCGCAAACGCAGCACTGCCCCCTTTTGACCCGGGAAACGTCGGGATACATGAGCGCTCAGCGATGCACGACCATGAGTCGCTCCGTAGTGACGAACCCACCGGCACGGAGGACCAGCAGGTACACACCGTCCTCGAGCTCCGTCGTATCGATCGTCACACCATGGCGGGCGACGGCGTGTTCATCGACCACCGTCGTTCCGAACGAACGGCCGGTGACATCGAGGACCTCGAGGGAGGCGGCCTTCTATCTGTGGATCACCATGGTCCTTCTGATATCCATCACGGTCCCGGCACGGAGTACGATCAGGTATACTCCATCATCGAGTGCATGGGTGTCGATAGTGACTGTTCCACGTGCGACAGCTGAAGCATCGAGAGGTGTAATGCCGCTGGAGCGACCGGCAATGTCGAGCAGCTCGATCGATGCCGACGTAGTACCGCTCGGCAACGTGAAGTGGACGGCGGCGAGATTGATGACCGGGCTGGGGGTAACCTCCAACTGCGTCGGCTGTTCGTCCTGGACAGAATCCTCATCCTCAGGCGGCCCGATGTCCGGTGGGATCTGGTTATCCGTTCCGCTCGAATCGCCACGACCGATGGTCGACAATGGGACGACGCGACCGTAGATGGAAACGACGGGGTGACGGTAGTCGGACCAGATGACCCACAGCGTATCATGATGGAAGGCGGCTCTGGCGTCATAGGTGTTACTGTCGGTCGTACTGACGCGACACTCCCAGTTGATCGGCTTGAGATGCTTATCGACATGCGTGAAGAAGACGCCCTTGTTGCTGGCCCAGACACAGCCGATCGAGCTATCTACCGGGTTCAGGAATATCGAGGGAGTTCCGCGATGGTGAATCGGGATTAGCCGCTGACCTACGAGCTGTCCCGACTCGAGATCGTTGAGCTGAAAACGCATCGTGTCCTGATCATCGGTCAGGTACGCGCTGAGCAGCGTTCGACCGTAGAAACGAAGGAAGGCGAACTGCTGGCGCGCTGCGGAGACCGGCGGCGATTCCAGTTTGAAGGTTCGGGTTGCCGTATTGCCGTCCACGATAGTCACTTGGTCAGCCTTGAGAGCAGCGTATCCGTTGCTGTCGGTTGCGGCGACTTGATCGAAATCGCTCGGATATTCGATCGACGGATACTGCGCCCAGGCGGTGCCAAGCGTATCGTCGAAACCGAAATGCTGGTCACCTGGCGGTACGCAAACGAACACGTGACGGTTCGGGTCGAATGCAAGGGCGGCTGCCGTCGAGTAGTGGTTCAGTCTATAGACCCCTGGGAAACCATGGCGGGCAGCAAATAATTCCGCATACAATGACGGACCCATTGGATATCCAACTGCGCGCGCGTCCAGAATGAAGGTCCCGTTGCTCGTCCGCAGTTGTGCAGGGAGGTGTTTATCGATCCAGGTGGAGGAATGCGAGGTCTGGGGTGCGAATCCGGAGACATCAACGATCGCATCGGGTGCAACATGCCTCCAGATCCCCTCCCGGAATACCGGCGAGCTTGATTTGGTGGCGCGCTCGGACCACGTCAGGCGAACACCGTCGGATTCAGACGTGATATTTGCTTCAGCGTACCTGAGTGCCGTCAGATACGACGCGGGACGATTCCCTACGTACGCGTTGCCACCCGGTAGGACGACTTCCACGAGCTGCCCACTGTTCACCTCGTGTGTACGGTGGGTATTTCTCGAGACGAGCCGGGGATCGGAATTGGGATCCGGCCACGCGCGGCAATTATTGATGAGCGACTGCGGGAACAGGTCCATCGGCTTTGCGATTTCACCGGTGTTGACGCGCTGGCTGACCCTGTGCATGGTTATGGCACCGGTGCCATCGAGGAAGAACCCGTTGGCGCCGTAGTCGATATACTGATCGCCGCGTGGATGGTAGACGCTCATACTCCACGACACTCCAACCCCGACTCCACCGGACCCGAGGCACCCGCTGGCGCGGATGGGGTCGGGGCCGTTGGGGAATATGTTGTACGTGGCGCCCGGAATGTTGTCCTCGAATTCGACGTCGCCGAGGTACCGCGACGTGTCGGGCGGCCCACTGTCCGGGATCGAGATGAGGTGTCCGTACACGTGCTGGCAGAAGCACATGCCTTGGGGATAGGGTACTGTTTCTATGTACAGAACAGCGTAATGGCCGGTGGAATCGCGGCCAACCGCTCTGACTGTACCGTCGGCCGTGCTCTTGAGTTCATCGAGCACTACCGAACGCGAGGGCAACGAGTCCGTGATGGATCGGTACGCGATGAACAGCGAGTCTCTCAGGATTCCGACCGATGAGTCAGCAAAGAGGGTGAAATTGTCGCCGTGACGAAACGGTATTGCAGTAGCCAGCGTGAGTGTTCCGTCATCGTCGAGTTTGTATATCGACGAGCCCCAGAGGGTGATCAGGTCATCGGATGAATCATCGAAATGCACGAGTTGCGACAGGGTGGAAAGGCCGAGTGTGTGAGTGGCCCCGACCGAATCACCGTCGCGTGTAAACACGCGACAATAGGTATTGCCGACGCCGGTCCAGATGAGCAGGACACGATCGGACCTCCGCTGCCAGGTCACCAGTGACATTCCATTTCCGAGAAGGAATTCGGGACCACCAAGCACACCCGATGTGTCGATCCACCGTCCGTACGTGCCCGCGTTCCCCGGCCGCGCATCGTTCCACAGCACCAGAAATCGTTTTGAAAACGGCAGGACACGGACAATGCCCACAGGCCGGGCGGAATCGGACGTGATGGGTTGCGGTTCGCCCAGGGCTGTCGAGCCACGGATTCGCTGCCAATAGAGCCGGACGTCGGTCGAGTCAACGGGATGCTCCGACGAGAAGTCCGTCCACGCGACGACTGTCACGTCTCCCGACGACGCCGCGGCCTGTATGGCCACGGATGCCGCGATCGTATTGCCGTAGGGAGTCACCAGCAGCGGCGTGTCCTCTGATTGTCCCTGGGCGCTCGCGCCGGCAATGCATGCAGCGACCCAGCAGACCAGAGCCACGCGACGAGGTGTCGTTCGGATTCCCATCGATCGTGCAGCGTGGAACCGTGGAATCATGGTGTCCTCCGTTCACACCCAATTGCGGAATTCATGGCAATTCCGTGAGAATTGATCGCAACAGTGCATCAGACGATCTCACCCACCGCAGAACGGGGATCAGACAGGTCTGACCATAGGCGAATCAGGTCCAGCACTTCAACAGCCTCCTCTTATATAAACACAGCAAGCGCGAAAAAATCTCGGCCGTCAGGTCCGGGGGCCACCAACGGGCCAGGGGGGCGTGGCTCTTTCGGGTACGGAGGCAGGTGGCGCGTGCGCGCCCATCACTCGATCGGAGCGCTATACTCTCTCGCGACGATATCCGCGAACAGCCGCTCCGGGAGGGGTGGGTATCGAATACCCACGGCTCTGCCGTGGGCAAAGGGAGGGCGGCCCTCCGGGCCTTGGGTTGCAGTTCTCGTCGGTGGCTCGCAGGAGTGGCGGGATTCGGGAGTTCCTCGCAGGGGCGGCGGGATTCGGGAGTTCCTCGCAGGAGTGGCGGGATTCGGGAGTTCCCCCCTTGGCGCTCTTGGCGGCTACGTGTAGGGGCATGCCACCCACTGCCCCGGATGTTTCTCCTCGTACGGTGGGAAGGCCTCGGCGCATTCGGGACGGGCGATCGGACAGCGCGTGCGGAAGGGGCATCCCGACGGCTTTGCAAGCGGTGTCGGCACGTCGCCTTCCAGTGACGTGCGCTCGGCGCGACCCGAGTCTGGATCCGCCAGTGGCACCGCCGAGAGCAGCGCCCGTGAGTACGGATGCATCGGCTCGAAGTAGACCTGTTCGCTCGGTCCGTATTCGACGATGTGCCCCAGATACATCACCGCGATCCGCGTCGAAATGTGCTCCACTACCGACAGATCGTGCGCGATGAAGAGGAACGAGATTCCGAATTCTTCCTGCAGATCCTGCATCAGGTTGATCACCTGTGCCTGAATCGAAACGTCCAGGGCCGATACCGGCTCGTCGGCAATGATGATGTCCGGCTCGGTGGCCAGCGCACGCGCAATGCCGATGCGCTGGCGCTGGCCGCCGGAGAACTCGTGCGGGTAACGGTTGGCCTGCTCCGGCGACATTCCCACGCGGTCGAGCAGCCAGTTCACCCGCTCACGCATCTGCACCTTCGTCATCTGCGTGTGCAGCTTCAGCGGCTCCTCGATGATCTGCTGGACCGTCATGCGCGGATTGAGCGAACTGAACGGATCCTGGAAGATCATCTGAATCTTCGAGCGGTACGGCCGCATCCCGCGCTTCGACAGCCGGTTGATGTCCACGGTCCTGCCGTCGAACGTATGGTAGAGAATCTCGCCGCCGAGCGTCACGTTCGGCGACATCACCCGCGTCACGTTGATCAGCGTTCGACCTACCGTCGTCTTGCCGCATCCGGATTCGCCCACCAACCCCAGCGTCTCGCCCCTGTGCAGCTGGAACGACACGCCGTCGACGGCCTTGACCGATGCCACCTTGCGCTGGAACACGCCGGCGTGAACCGGGAAATGAACCTTGAGATCCCTGATATCGAGTAGAAGATCGGATGCCATGTATCGTTCTGATTGATCAGTGTCCCGTTGCCGTCGCACCGTTGAGATGCTGCTTCACCCCGAGCTCGGTCGATTCCTCGTAGAGGTGACAGCGGACGTAGTGGTCGTCGCCGATCTCCGCCAGCCCCGGTTCGACATGGAAACAGGCGTCGAAGGCGTAATCGCAGCGGGTGTTGAACTTGCATGCCTTCGGCATCCGATGGATGTTCGGCACGTTCCCGTGAATCGCCTTCAGCCGCTTCGGTCGATCGCCCTTCGTCGGATGCGGTATCGATGCGAGCAGCCCCTGCGTGTACGGGTGCAGCGGGTTGTGGAAGATTTCGCGCACCGGCCCCATCTCCTGAATTCTCCCCCCATACATCACGATCACACGGTCGCACGTCTCGGCGACCACCGCCAGATCGTGCGTGATCAGGATAATCGAGGATCCGACCCGCTTCGCCTTCAACTCGAGCATCAGCTCCAGTATCTGCGCCTGAATCGTCACGTCCAGCGCCGTCGTCGGCTCGTCGGCGATCAGCAGCGATGGATTGCACGCCAGCGCGATGGCGATCATCACCCTCTGGCGCATTCCACCGGAGAACTGGTGCGGGTAGTCATTCATCCGCTTCTCCGCATCGGGAATCCCCACCAGCCGCAGCATCTCCACGCCTTCGTCGAAGGCCTGCTTCTTGTCGATGCCCTTGTGCTGCAGCAGCACCTCCATGACCTGGAAGCCGATCCTGAACGTCGGATTGAGCGACGTCATCGGCTCCTGGAAAATCATTCCGATCTCGTTGCCGCGCAGCTTGCGCATCTCCTCGATCGGCAGCGTGAGCAGCTCCTTGCCGTCGAGCTTCACCGAACCGTTGACGATGTCGCCGGGCGGGTTCGGAATCAGCCGCATCACCGACAGAGCGGTGACGGATTTGCCGGAACCCGATTCGCCCACGATGCCGAGCACTTCGCCCTTGTGGACGTCGAAGGAGACGCCGTTGACCGCCCGGGCGATGCCCGACTCGGTCTTGAACTCCGTGACCAGGTCGCGTACTTCGAGAAGTGTATCCACTGAATTGCGTTCGTTGTTCGATTGTCCAATGCGGTAGCCCATGCCACCTGTCCGCTATGCCACTGCCGATGCGTCGAAGCGATCGAGGCGCTGCAGAATTCGCTCACCCATGGCCGCGTGACGCGGATGGTCGACCAGGCCGGTATCCAGGAGCACGAGGCCGAAGCTGATGGCCCATCCCAGCGCGCGACGCAGTGTCGCGTCGCTGACGCCGCCGTATTCCTCCAGCGCGTTCTGCCACTGTTCGGCGCGATCGAAGAGCATCCAGATCGCCGCAAGATCCGTCGCGTGGTCGCCCTGCGTCAGGTCGCCCCAGTCGATGATGCCGGCGATGGCGCCGTTGCGAACGATGATGTTGCGCGGGTGCAGATCGCCGTGGAGCCATCGCGGCGCGGTATCGATAGGCGCCGAAAGGGCGTCGAGCCACATCGATCGAATTCGCCCCGTGACCAGTTCCGTCCGTTCGGCCAGTCGCGCCATGCGCTGCTCGTCCTTGCCGGCACGGCGTTCGAGCGGAACTCCGCGAACGGGATTGACCGGGGCGTCTGCGGGCGCTTCGACGTGCAGCGCGCGCATGAAGCGGGCGAATGGCACGGTCTGTCCGCCCTCCGGTGCATCGATGTCTGCCGGGGCACCATCGATCCACGCAACGATGCTCCAGTGCCACCGATAGCCGGCACCGGGCGCGCCGTGGCGTACCGGAGCGGGTATCGGAATCGGAAGGCGCTCGCGCAGTTGCGGCAGCCACGTGCGCTCCTTGAGGAGCAGATCGGCCCCGAGCGCGCGTCGCGGCACTCGCACGGCGAGTTCGTCACCGAGCCGGAACATCGCGTTGTCCCACCCGGAGTCGATTTCCTCGATCGCGAGCGCGGCCAGATCCGGGTGCTGCTGGTGGAGCAGTCGCCGGATGAGCGGCACGTCGATGGCGGCCTCGGCGGGCGGCGTACCGCGATGTTGTGAGGAATGCATCTACCGCAGTCGCGAGAAGACCTTCGGGTCGAAGGCGGTGCGGATCGCTTCGCCGATGAACGTGATCAGCAGCAGCGTGACGAACAGCGCTGCCAGCGGCGTGACCACCAGCCACCACTTCTCCATGTTCGACAGACCGATGTCGACCATCTGGCCCCAGCTCGGCGTCGGCGGTTGCAGGCCGAACCCGAGGAAGTCGAGTCCGACGAGGGCACCGATACCGCCGACCATTGCGAAGGGGAAGAAGGCAATGGCGGGCGTGAGCGAATTCGGAAGAATGTGTTTGAAGATTACCTGGCGATCGGTGGCGCCGAGAGCGATGGCGGCGGCCACGTAGTCCTTGGACTTCTCCCGATAGAATTCACCACGCATGTAGTAGCTGATCGCGATCCACTGGACGGCGGTGAGAATGAGCACGAGGATCATGAAGCTCGGCTGGACGATCGAAGCGACGATGATCACCGTATAGAGGAAGGGAATGTTAGCCCAGATCTCGACGATTCGTTGCGAATACAGATCGAAGCGGCCACCGAAGTATCCCATCAGCCCGCCGGCGGTGCCGCCGACGATGTAGGTGATGATGGTGAGGATCAGCCCGAAGGACAACGAGATGTTGAATCCGTAGGCGAGCCGGGCGAAGACGTCGCGGCCGGTGACGTCGGTGCCGAGGATATGGCGCGACGACGGCGCCTGCGGATGGGTGGCATTCGGATCGGAAAAGTCGTTCTCCAGCGGATTCCACGGGTACGGTGGCATGATCATCCAGCCCTGGGCGCCGTTGGCATCGAACGTGGAGTCGAGCAACCGGAAGTCGACCGAGCCGACGACGCTGCTCTGACCGAAATCCGCGGCGGGATAGTACGCCGTCGCGCCGGGCAGCAGTTCGACGAACGCGGGGAAGAAGAGCTCGCCCTTGTAGCTGACGACCAACGGTTTGTTGTTGACCAGGATCGGCAGGAAGAAGGAGATGATGTACAGGGCGATCAGGATGATGAACGAGATGTAGCCGCGCTTGAGGGATTTGAACCGTCTCCAGCGCTTCCGCATGATCGACACCGAGGGCGTCGGAGCCACCGAGTCGGCTTCGAGCGATTCCAGGTCGCCCGGAGCGTGAACACCGGAGGTCTCGGAACGGTCGATGCGCACACCCGGCAGGATCTGCTCGAGCGGCACGTGTCGACGGACCATGAATCGATCCTCGAGCGTCGGCCTCATGCCTCCGGTACGCTGCTGTGGCGCATCGCCGTCCCCGTTGGTCGTGTAGTCGTCAGCCATGGATTCGCTTGTTGCTGGGTCGGGTTACTCGAATCTGATTCGCGGATCGATCGCCGCGTAGAGCATATCGCTGAATATGTTGCCGAGCAGCTGCAGGAAGACGCTGATCACCAGCAGTCCCATCACGATCGTGTAGTCGCGCTGCACCACCGACTCGTAGCCGAGCAGACCGATTCCCTCGATGTTGAACGTGCGCTCGATGAGGAACGAACCGGCCAGCAGCAGGGAAATCGCGTTGCCGAATCCCGTGACGACGGGGATGAGGGAGTTGCGCAGGGCATGGACGAAAATCACCTTCTTCTCACTGAGTCCCTTTGCGAAGGCAGTGCGCACGTAGTCCTGACCGAGGTTCTCCAGAAGAGAATTCTTCATGAGAATGGTCAGCGTCGCGAAGCTGCCGACCATGTAGGAGATCACCGGCAGGATGGTGTGGTGCACCTGATCGATGATCTGTCCCCACGTGCTCAGGTACTCCCAGTTCTCACTGCGGAAGTCGCCGAGCGGGAACCAGCCGAGCTGGCGACCGAGCGTCACCAGCAGCAGTGCGCCGAGCGCCCATCCGGGAATCGAGTAGCCGACGAAGACGATCGCGGAGCTGGAGATGTCGAAGGACGATCCGTTGCGGATGGCCTTGACGATGCCGAGCGGAACGCAGACCAGGTAGGTGAGCACGAAGGAGATCAGGCCGAAGTAGATCGAGATGGGGAATCGGCTTGTGATCACGTCGAGCACCGGCTCGTCGTACACGTAGCTCTTGCCGAAGTCGCCGGTGAGCACCTTGCCGAGCCATCGGATGTAGCGAACGGGAATCGGCTTGTCGAGATCGTAGTAGGCCTTGAGTTCCTTGAGCGACTCCTCGGGCAGCGCGAATCCCTGACTTCCGCTCGTCTCGCTGCCGACGCCGGTTGTCTCTCCGGATGCCGACTGCTGCTGGTACTTCAGCTGGGCCTGCTCGATCGGGCCTCCGGGCGTGACCTGCAGAATCAGGAACACGACGACCGTACAGCCGAGGAACGTCGGAATGATCAGCAGGAAGCGGCGGATGAAGTAGGCGAACATGCGGGTGGATACGGACGATGGATGTTCTGGAATTACCTGTACGCGATGTGCTCACGATCACCGGAGCGACGCGCCCTGGCAGCGCCGCTCCGGTGAGAGTCGTGACTCATTTGATCGACGGCGTCGTGTCAGCACCGGATGTGGCCGTATCGGCCACCGCCTCAGGCATCGGCGCCGGTGTCTGCCCGCTGTGCTGGCGGTCGTACTCCGGCCAGAATTCCACCTTCGTATCTCCGACCGGCATGGTGATCGACGCATCGCCGCGCGCCTCGTGTACCTTCTGCTGCTTGTCCGGATCAACCCACCACAGAATGTAGATGTCGCGGTAGTCGCCATAGCGCGACAGGTAGTAATCGGGGTGGCCGAGGTAGTTCCAGTAGATCACCCGTGTGAACGGCGCGTACCATGACAGCGCGTAGGCGTGCGATGCCATCAGGATCGAATCGAGCTCGCGGATCAGCTTCACCCGCTTCTGGTAGTCGTAGGTGACCAGCTCCTGCTCGATGATCTGGTCGGCACGCGCGTTCTTGAAACCCGTGATGTTGTTGGTGTTCTTCGCATCGGCCATCGATGAGTGGAACGTGCCGTAGGGATTCGGGTAGATCAGTCCGGCGTAGCCGACGTAGGCGATATCGAAGTTGCGCTCGGCGGTGAGCTTGAAGAGCTGCGCGTAGTCGACGAACCGGATGTCCATCTGGATGCCGACCTTCTTGAGGTCCTGCTGAATCGGCGTCTGGATGTGCTCGGAGCCCTTGGGCAGCGGCAGCTCGATCTTGAAGGGACGGCCGTTGTCCTTGTCGACGAGGATTCCGTCGGAGTTGCGGCTGGTGAAGCCCGCCTCCTTGAGCAGCTGTAGCGCGCGCTCCGGATCGTAGCGGTACTTGGGGTTGTTCGGATTGGCGTAATCGCTGCCCGGGTAGTAGGAGTCGCTGATCTCGTACTCGTTATACATGATCTGCTGGATCAGCTTCTTGCGGTTGATCAGCAGCGTGAACGCCTCGCGGACCTTCGGATCGTTGAACGGCCACCGCCGCATGTTGAATGCCCACGCCTGCAGACCCTGCGGCTTGTCGTTGTACACCTTGCGCTTCTGGATGATCCCCCGGTCGATCAGATCGAAGTCGTACTTGGTCTTCCAGAACTGTGCTCTGGGCTCGATGTGGAAGTCGACGTCGCCGGCGCGGAACTTCTCGTAGCGGAGGTTCTCATCCTCGATCGAGAGCACCTTGATCTTGTCGAAGTTGTAGTTGCCGGTGTTCGACGGAAGGTCCCGGCCCCACCAGTCGGTCAGTCGTGTAAGCGTGAAGGACTGACCCTTGCGGGTATCCTGAGGGAGGATCACGTACGGACCGCTGCCGGGGAGCATGGCGTACTGGTACTTGTCGAGGTACTCCGTGCCGCTCATGGTGTCGATCAGGTACGAGGGAAGTATCTGCAGCCCGCCGAAGTACAGCATGTTCTTCCAGTTCTTCTCCTTCGAGTGCACCGAGACGATGTACTTGCTGATCTTCTTCGGCGGATCGTACTGCGTACCGAAGAGCTGGCGGCTGAAGGGATCGAGAATCGTCGAGTCGGTGACGAGCTTGTAGGTGGCCAGCACGTCGTCGGTCGTGACCGGGTGGCCGTCGGAAAAGTGAGCGTTGGGATTGATCCGGAAGTAGTAGGTCTGCCCGTCATCGCTCACCTTCCAGTGCGTGGCGAGCTTCGGCAGGAACTCGAGCGTGAGCGGGTTGGTGGTGATGAGCGACTCGTAGACCATGTCGTTGATCAGCTGAATGGTCGTCGAGTTGGCATCCTTGCCGTAGGTGCGGAAGGTCGCCGGAAAGTCCTGCTCCGCGGAGGTGAGCATCCCGCCCTTCTTCGCATTCGGATCGCCGATGTACTTGATCTGGTCCGGAGCAATCGTACCGGTCGACCAGCCGCTGTCGGCCGCGATGCGCTCGAAGCCGGGCCCGCCGAGTTCCGGCGCAACGGTGGAGTCGGGTCCCGACTTGAACGTCTTCGGCATCGTCGTCGCTCCTCCGCCGCTGGCCACGGGGCCCGACTTCTTGCCGCCGCACCCGGTTATCGCGAAGAGCGCAGCGATGGTAAGCAGAGTGAACGACGCGCGGGCGCCCCGAAGCCAGTGTGTGGTCGTCATCGGTCGATTCATGCTGGACTGTGAAATGTTCTCGAAAAACGTGTAGGGTAGGTCGATGCGGGCAAGAGCAGGAGAGACCGGGCAATTCGAACAAAGCGTTCAATATAAGCCCTCGCCGCACGATGCGTAACCCCCGGAGAAGCGCCCCGGGCGATCGGGCGCGCGGGGGGGTGGTTGGATTTGCGTGGGTATCGAGTACCCACGGCGTAGCCGTGGGCAAAGGGAGGGCGGCCCTCCGGGCCTTGGAGCGGAGGGGGCGACTGCGAATTCCGCTGGAGCGCGGTCTTTGCCGAGCGAGCTCCCCGCCGCGACACTCCCGAGTTTTGTGGAATTGGCGGCAGGCAGAACAGTCAGCAGATAGGGTGTAGCAACACCCTGGAGGAGTCAATGCCAAAGCCGAAGAAGACACAGCCGTCCGGAACGACGAAGACCGTAGCCGTGGGCAAAGGGAGGGCGGCCCTCCGGGCCTTGGAGCGGAGGGGGCGACTGCGAATTCCGCTGGAGCGCGGTCTTTGCCGAGCGAGCCCGCCGCGCCGCCACCCGTATCTTCCGGGAGCAGCCGTCGAATCAACTGCGGGCGGAGCGCCCGAATCCACGCAACCGACGCCCACGTGCACTACTTCTTCTCCGATGCCCACCTCGGCCTCGGTTCCCCCGCGAAGAGCCGCGAACGCGAGCGCACGGTCGTGCGCTTCCTCGAGACCGTCGGCGCCTCCGGCGCCGAATCCCTCTGGATCGTCGGCGACCTCTTCGACTACTGGTTCGATTACCGCACCGTCATCCCCGCTGAATTCGTCCGCGCCATCGGCGCTCTCGCCGCCCTCGTCGATGCCGGTATCCCCGTCGAGTACGTCATCGGTAACCACGACTTCGGACACTATCGGTTCTTCGAACAGCACCTGGGTGTCACGCTGCATGGCGGTGACGTCGAACGGCAGCTCGCCGGCCGCCGCGTCTATATTTCTCATGGCGACGGCAAGGCGTTCAACGACACCGGCTACCTGATTCTCAAACGGGTGCTGCGCAGTCCCGTGTCCAACGCGCTGTGGAGAATTCTCCACCCCGATCTCGGTATCGGCATCGCCGCATGGGCGTCGCGACGAAGTCGCGCGCATACCGAACAGAAGAACTACCGAGGAGAACGTGACGGAGAGGGCGATGGCCTGCAGGCGTTCGCACGCGATCGGATCGAGAGGGATGGCTTCGATGTCGTGGTGATGGGACACAACCACCGGCCGACGCGGATGGAGTTCGACGGTGGTGTCTACTTCAACCTCGGCACCTGGCTCTCGGATCGCTCCTACCTGGTGATGGATGAGACGACGATGCAGCTGCGGCGATTCGAAGGCGAGCGGTGAACGTGCAGCAACGAACGAGGCCCCGGAGCACGACGCTACCGGGGCCTCGAGAAGCTTTCGATGGCGATCAGATGTCGAAGTTGAATCCGCCGGTGAGCACCACCTGCGAGTTGTCGATGATCACCGCCTTGAGTTCGGCGAACGCATCGACCGGACCGATCGGTCCGTGCACGCCACCGCCGAGGTTGAGACCGAGCCCCGTATTCACATAGTGCGAGATCTCGAGTCCGCCGAGCAGATACGCACCGCCGCCACGCGAGAAATTCAGCAGCTCCCAGTGCACATTGCCGTCGACCGTCCAGAACGAGATGGTCGAGAAGAAGTAGTCGAAGTTGATCGCCATCGTGACGTTACGGACGTTGCCGAACGGGGCGAATCCTACGCGCACGTCGAGGGCGAGCTCTTCAATGCCACCACCGTAGGCGAGTCCCGCTCCAAGCTGTGTCTTACTCTGGGCGAACGTGGGTACCGCGGCACTCAGGAATGTCGCGACGACAGCGATGGTCAGGAGATGTCTTCTCATGAGGCGAACGAGTTTGCGTTGGGAATTGAATGGCGCATCATGGCCGGCAGGATCGAGGCAGTTCGCGTCGAACGCGATTCGGACGCGCCGAAGTTACACAACGCGTACCAATGCGCGTGCCGGTTTGACCCGTTTCATATCTTGCCTGTCTTTCTGAATTCGTTCAATCGATTCGGGCCCTCGTGTACATCGGGTGCGGAACGGCTTCGCGGACGGGACGGATCACCGGTATGATCCTCCGCTCCACGCGTCCGACCGGCATCGGCAGAACATGACGGCGCCCGGCATCATTCCGGGAGGAGTCCATGGCAGAGACCGACGTGCAGACCAACGCAGCGGTGGCGCAGTTGAAGCCACAGAAGAATCAGCTCGACGCGAACGGATTGCTTCGCTTCGGCAAGATGCTCATCGACGGCGAGTGGGTCGACGCGGCCTCGGGCAGAACCTTCGAGGTTCGCTACCCGGGCACCGGAGCGGTGATCGCCAGGGCGGCCGAGGGCGATCGTGAGGACGTCGATCGCGCGGTGGCCGCCGCGCGCGCTGCGTTCGAAGGCGAATTCCGGAAGATGAACGGAGCCGATCGCGCGAAGCTGCTCTGGAAGGTCGCCGATCTGATGGAGGAGCACATCGACGAACTGGCCGAACTCGAGACGCTGGACAACGGCAAGCCCGTGCGTGAGGCGCGCGCGATCGATCTGCCGCAGTCGATCGCCTGCTTCCGCTACTACGCCGGCTGGGCGGGAAAGCAGACGGGCGAGACGATCGAGCCGAACGCGCGCACCAACGCGCTCGCCTTCACCGTTCGCGAACCGCTCGGCGTCTGCGGGCAGATCATTCCGTGGAATTATCCGCTGCAGATGGCGACCTGGAAAATCGCGCCGGCGCTCGCATTCGGGAACACCGTGGTGATCAAGCCGGCGGAGCAGACGCCGCTGTCGATCCTGCGCCTCGGCGAGCTGCTGATGGAGGCGGGAATTCCGAAGGGCGTGGTGAACATCGTGACCGGATTCGGCCACACCGCCGGCGCAGCGATCGTCGAGCATCCCGGCGTCGACAAGATCGCCTTCACCGGTTCGGTCGACGTCGGCAAGACGATCATGCGCACCGCCGCGGATACCTTGAAGAAGGTCACGCTGGAGCTGGGCGGCAAGTCGCCGAACGTGGTCTTCGCCGACGCGAACCTCGAGTTCGCCGCGAAGGTCGCGCTGGCGGGCATCTTCATCAATCAGGGAGAAATGTGTACCGCGGGCAGCCGGATCCTGATCGAGGAATCGAAGCGGGAGGAATTCATGCAGGTGCTCTCCGCGCGTGCGGCGAAGATGGTGGTGGGCGATCCGCTCGATCCGAACACGCGGACGGGCGCGCTGGTCTCCGAGGAACAGATGACGCGCGTGCTCGGCTACATCGAGGCCGGTCGCGGCGAGGGTGCCGAGCTGGTCGCCGGCGGTGAACGCGTCGGCGAGCAGGGCTACTTCGTCAAACCGACCGTCTTCGATCGGGTGGAGAATTCGATGAAGATCGCGCAGGAGGAAATCTTCGGACCGGTCGCGTCGGTGATCACCTTCAAGGACATCGACGACGCGATCCGCATCGCCAACGACACGCGCTACGGCCTGGCGGCGGGTGTCTGGACGAGCGACATCAGAACGGCAATGGCGTTCGTGCGCGGTGTGCGCGCTGGAACGGTCTGGGTGAACACGTACAACATGACCGACAACGCGATGCCGTTCGGCGGCTACAAGGAATCGGGCTTCGGTCGCGAGCTCGGCGCAGCGGCGATGGACGTCTACACGCAGACCAAGTCGGTGTGGATGGAGGTCTGAGGGGCCGGTTTGGCGGGGAGAATCGTGATCGCGTACATTCAGCGCTTATATCTGACGACGACAACGCTTACAGAAGGAGAATTCAATGGCAGGAGCTGGCCTGGGAACGATGCGGGAAGAGCTGCAGGAAATTTCCGTCGACGCACTCTTCCGTGGCGAGGCCGAACGGCTGCTCAAGCGCCCGAAGGCGCAGGAGGAGCTGCAGAAGATCTGCAAGTCGGAACGGGGCGCCGGCCGCCTGCGCGTCATGGCGCACGAGATGCTGCTCATGATGGGCAACAACCCCGATCCGAAGATGGCCCGCGTCTACAGCGAGTCGGTCCCGGGAGATTTCATGCACAACTGGTGGGCGCTTCCGGGTCACCACCTCGCGAAGCTCGGAGAGACCCTGGTCGGATTTGGTGAACACGCGATTCCGTACCTGCTCAAGGAAATGGGCAACACCGACCAGCTCACCTACCTCGGCGAGGGCGCGCCGATCGTTCGCGAGAAGAAGTACAACGTCTCGGACCTCGTCGCCTACCTCGTCTGTCAGATTCTCGACCGTCCGTTTCCCGATGCCGACACACCGGAAGAACGCCACCGCGCCATCGAGCAGCTCTACGACGAGGTCGCCGAAAAAGTCCAGCAGGAGAAGCGGAAGTAATTCGCTCGTGCCGGCTTCTACCCGAGCAGCCACGCCATCGTCAGCGTCGCCAGTCCGAGGAATGTGAGGAAGCCGGTGACGTCGGTGAACGTGGTCACCAGCGGACCGGAGGAGAGGGCGGGATCGAATTTGAGGCGGTGAAGCGTCAGCGGGATGATCGACCCGGCGATCCCCGCCATCAGCAGATTGGCGATCATCGCCACGGTGACCAGCATGCCGAGGTGAAGGTTGCCGAACATGAGCCACACCATCGCACCCGCGAGCGTTCCCGTTGCGACTCCGTTGAGCAGACCCACGCTGAGCTCCTTGAACACGGCGCGGCGTCGGGTCGACGAACTGAGTTCGCCGAGTGCCAGTGCGCGCACCATCACGGTGATCGCCTGCACGCCGGCGTTGCCGCCCATGCTCGCGACCACCGGCATCACCACTGCGAGGGCCGTCACCCGCTCGATGGCGCCCTGAAAGCGTGAGATCACCATCGAGGCGATGAACGCGGTGCCGAGATTGACCACCAGCCACGGAAGCCGCTGACGGATGGCACGAAACGGCGAGGTCATCGGCGTCTCCTCCTCGGTGACGCCGGCGAGGTAGAGCATGTCCTCCGACGACTCGTCGCTGATGATGTCGGCGATGTCGTCGAAGGTGATCACACCGAGCAGATGGTCGCCGGTGTCGACGACCGGCACGGCGATCAGGTCGTAGCGCTGCATCACCTGACCGACCACCTCCTGGTCCTCGTTGGGATCGACGGTGATGATGTCGGTGCGCATGAAGTCGCCGACGACCGCCGTCGAGGGGCGCAGCACCAGATCCTGCAGCCGGACGATGCCGACGAGCCGCTCCTCGGCGTCGAGCACGTAGAGCGAGTGCACGTCGAGTCCGGTCTCGCGCGCGAAGTCGCGGATGGCCTCGATCGAGTCGGCGACGTTGGCGGTGCGCTCGACGGCGACGTAGTCGGTGGTCATCCGACCGCCGGCGGTCTCCTCGCCGTAGCGCAGCAGCTCGCGGATCTCTCCGGTCGCCTCCACATCGGCCAGCTCCAGTCGACCCAGCACGTCCTCGGCGACGTCGGGCGGCAGCTCGGCGACGATGTCGGCCGCGTCGTCGGTCGAAAGCTCCTCGACGATCGTCGAGATCTGCTCCGGTTCGAGTTCGCTCAGGAACTCCGTCCGCTGCTGCTCCGGCAGGTGCAGCATTACCTCGGCGACGACGTCGTCGGAGAGCAGCCCGAGGATGAAGTGCCGCTCCGCCTCCGGCAGCGATTCGAGCAGCTGGGCGACGTCGACCTCGTGCAGGTCGACGAGCAACGCGCGAAGCGCGAGCTCGTTGCGGTCCTCGATCAGGTGCCGGAGATCATCGAGCAGTTCCTCGTCGACCTCCAGCCGGTTTTCCTGCTGCTCAGTTGCCATCGGAACGGGGAAACGTCAGGTGGGCGCGCCGTCAGGCGCGGTTCGACCAGCCGCGAAACTACGCACCTCGCAGCGGCGAAGCGTTAACAGAGCGTGCAGCCGACCCTTTCACCGTATGTCCGCTCGGCGTAACATTGATGCTTTCCCTTCGACACCAGCCCCCAGCTCGACCGTGACACATCGCACCGTCGCCTCAGCGACCATCCTCGTCTCGTGCCTGATCGCCGTCTCCGCGTGCAGCGAAGATCCGGCGTCGTCCTCCGCTCCGATCGTCATTCCGTCCTCCGGCGAACAGGTGATCTACTCGAAACACATCGCCCCGATCTTCAAACACTCCTGCGACGGTGACGGGTGCCACTACACCGGCACGCTCGGCGGCGGCCTCTCGCTCGCATCCTGGAGCGATGTGATGGCCGGCTCCGACTACGGTGCCATGGTCGTCCCCTACTCCCCCACGTGGAGCCACCTGATGCAGCACATCAGTACCGATACGTCGGTCGCTGAAATCGCGGAACCCCACATGCCGATCGGCCGCGATCCGCTGCCCGATGCACAGATCCGTGCAATCCAGCAGTGGATCGCACAGGGGGCGAAGAACGACGATGGCGTCGTCGCCCTCAGCGGCGATCGCCCGCGCGCCTGGGTCACCAACCAGGCCTCCGATCGGCTCACCGCAATCGATATCGGCACCGATCTCGTAGCGCGATATCAGCCCGTCGGCGTCGAACCCGACAGCAGCACCCCTCCCGAGGCGCCGCACAACGTCGTGCTCTCGCCCGATGGTCGCGACGTCTACGTCAATCTGATCGCAAGCGGCTATGTGGAGAAGTACGATGCGGTCACCTTCGAACGCCTCGGCCGCGTCGCCGTCGGTCCCGCACCCGCGCAGATCGTCGTCACCGCCGATGGCTCCACACTCTATGTGTCCAATTTCAATACGGGTTCGTCCGAACTCGAGCCCGTCTTCCAGGTCGACGCCGCGACGATGACCGTCACGAAGGTGATCGAGGATGTCGGCTACGCACCCCACGGCGTGCAGCTGTCTCCCGATGAGAAGACCCTCTACACCTGCAACGCCAACAGCGATGACATCGGTGTGGTCGATCTGAAGACGGGGGAGCTGAGCGAACGGATTCCCGTCGCCGCCGACGTGCCTCCCGTGCCGGTGGGACCCTCGAAGTACCAGCCCTACCAGGGACTCTTCGGCTCCGACCCCGATCTGTTCTTCTTCACCTGTCGTGGCAGCGGCGAGGTGCGGGTGCTGAACGTGAAGACGAAGCAGATCGTCGACGTGATCCCGGTCGGACAGCGTCCGCTCGTGCCCGGGATGACGCCCGACCACTCGGAGCTGTGGATTCCCAACCAGGGTTCGAATTCCGTCTCGATCATCGACATGGCGACACGGAAGGTGGTGGCGACCGTCGAGGATCTGCAGACGCAGCCGCACGCCGTCGGCATCACCGCCGACGGAACGACGGCGTTCGTCTCCTGTGAGAATCAGAAGGATGGTGCGAACCTCCATCACCCGATCTCGGGTTCGAAGCGTCCCGGTATCGTCTACGTGATCGATGTCGCGACCCGCACCGTCAGAGAGCAGATCGAGACGGCGAGCTTCGCGGCCGGCGTTGCGGTGGCCAGGTAGTCCGGCGGATTCCACCCTCGGTCCCGGGGAGAGGAGGATGTCCGGTGAGCAGATGCAGTGAATGCCTCGACGAGCGATCGCGACGAGGCACGTGACAGGGCAGGTTTGAATTCCACGTTGAACGAGTCCCGCCTCCATGCGATACATCTACGTCCTGCTGCTTCTCGTCGTGATGGCCTGTGGCATCGCTCGTGCCCAGGATGAACCGCACCGGCACCTGTCGCTCTACGGGCATCTCAATCCGGTCGACACGGCGGGTCCGCACTCGGCGCTGTGGGGATATACCGCACCTGACGGACGCGAATACGCGCTCTTCGGCAGCCAGATCGGCACCTTCATCATCGACATCACCGAACAGCCCATCCGTCAGGTCGGATTCGTCCGCGGTCCGCGCAGCGCGTGGCGCGAACTCAAAGTCTATCAGCATTACGCCTACGTGGTCACCGAGTCGCGCAGCGTCGACGACGGCGCCGGGCTGCAGATCATCGACCTGGCGCACCTGCCTGCCTCGGCGGAGCTGATCCGCACCGATACGTCTGAATTCATCTCCGCCCACACCGTCTACGTTCGCGATCACTACCTCTACGTGATGGGCACGGCGCCGGAGGCGGGCGCCAATCGCGGAGTGATCATTCTCGATCTGGCACCCGATCCGCTGCACCCGCACCGGGTCGGGGTGATCGATCCCTACTACTTCCACGACTGCTTCGTACGCAACGACACGCTGCTCGCATCGGCCGTCTACGGACAGGGGCTCGATATCTATGATGTCCGCGACAAGTCCCATCCGGTTCATCTGACCACGGTCACCTATCCGTACAGCGGCACGCACAACGCGGAGCTGACGGCCGACGGGCACTACGCGGTGACGACCGACGAGGTGGGCTTCACGCCGAAGACGCTGAAGGTGTGGGACATCAGCGACCTGCAGAACGTGTCGAAGGTGGCCGACTACAGCAATGCACCGGGCGACGTGGTGCACAACGTTCATATCAGCGGCCGCTACGCCTACGTCTCGTGGTATACCGCAGGCGTGCGCGTGATCGATATGATCGACCCGACGCATCCGCGCGAGGTCGCCTACTACGACACGTACCCGGGCGAGAGCGGCGGCTTCAACGGCGTCTGGGAGGTGTTCCCATTCTTTCCCTCCGGCAGGATCATCGCAAGCGATCGGCAGACCGGGCTGTGGGTCTTCACGTTCGACTCCACGGTCGCCGGTTCCCTCTCGGGTGTCGTCTACGACTCGCTGAGCGGACGTCCGCTTGCGGGCGTGGACATCTACGTGCCGGAGCAGGACCGGCACATCGCGACCGACTTCTCGGGACACTACTACGTGGGCGGTGTGGACGGCGATTCGGCGACGATGGTCCTCAGCCGCTTCGGCTATGGTGGAATCACGCGTCGAACGGTACTGCATGGCGATGTGAAGTCGGATGTCCGCATGTCGCCGCTTCGTTTCGGCGAACTGGTCGTCCGTGCTCATGATGGCGGGGGAGTGGCTCTGGGGAATTTCAGCGCGGCGGTGGAACCGTACCTGCACTCGGAGAAATCCGACCAGGGGGCGGTGCGGTTCGGACTTCCGCTGGACAGCACCTACACGATCACCGTCGGTCGATGGGGCAACGATGTCGTCGTTCGTCAGGTGAGCTTCCGGGACGACGGGCAGGTGCTCGACGTGGAGCTCGACCGGCGGTACGCCGACAACTCGACGCTCGATCTCGGGTGGAGTCTCGATGCACCCGGTGACAATGCGGTAACCGGGCGGTGGGTGCGGATCGTTCCGTACCTCGGCTACATCGCCTCCGGGTGGGTGCATCCGGCCGCCGGCCCGAGCGGTGCGCCCTACGACTACACGTTCATGACCGGCGAGCCGCCGATCGACCAGCCGCCGCAGAACAACGATGTCAATGGCGGGCGCACGACGCTCACGACGCCGCTGATGGATCTGACCGATCACCGCAATCCGGTGATTCGCTTCGACAGGTGGTTCGTGCAGTATGAGCGCGACACCGTGCTCGACTCGTTCGTCGTCGACCTGTCGAACGATGCCGGCGCGACCTGGCATCAGGCGTACTGGGAGACGAAGGGAAAGGGCGGATGGGACTCGGTGACGTTCCGTCCGGCCGAGGTGGTGCCGTTGACCGATCGGATGCAGATGCGCGTGCGCATCAGCGACACGCTCGGCGACGCGCTGATGTTTGCCGCAGTGGACAACTTCGAGGTGCGGCGCGACAGTCTGATCATTGCGGCGGACACGTCGGGTCCGACCGATCCACCGATCGATACCGAGCCGGTGCCGGGGCCGGAGTCCTTGCAGTTGTCAGTGGTGTACACGAGTACGACGCGGTCGCCGGACGTCGTCGTCGACGTTCCCCAGGGCGATCGTGTCCGTCTGGAACTCTTCAACGCGCTTGGCCAGCGACTGGCGGTGCTCCACGAGGGAGCGATCGCCACGACGCAGCTGCGCATTCAGCTCCCCGATCTCATTTCCGGATGGTACGTCGTCCGCGCTCTCAGTTCCAGCGGAGAGGAACGGGAGTCGAAGGTCGTGGTGACGAGGTAGCGCCACCCGCGGCTACTCTTCGGTGCCGACGAGTTTCTGCGCTTCCTTGCGCAGGTCGGTGATATCGGCAAAGGCGCGCAGGTCGTTGAGCTTGTCCTCGAGCAGCTGCTTGCGATAGCGCTCGAGGAAGTCGCGGGTATACTCCTGGCGATCGCGCTGGTAGTCGGCGGCTGTCGGTCCGCTCCGCTCCTGCACGCGCAGGAAGTAGTACGCGTGGGTGCCGAGCACGGGACCGCTCACCTGACCGGCCTGTGTGACGGCGGCGAGCGAATCGAGGATGCGGTCGGATTCGTCCGGGGGCGGCTTGACGGTCTCGTCGTTGAGCAGGAACACCTCGGCCATCGGTGCGATCGATCGCATGGGGCCGATGAGCATGTCGGGTGTGAGCGAATCGGCCAGCTTCTCGATCCGGGGCCGGAGCATCTTCAGCTGCACCGCGCGGCGCGCCTGGGCGGCGACGTAGTGGGGAAACTGTTCGAATTCCGGAATTCCTCCCGGTCGAATCGCCAGCACCTGAATGACGGCAATGCGGTTGAACGGCAGCGGCAGAATGGCGACGTCGCCCACCTTGGCGCTGAAGGCGAATTCGCCCGTGAGCAGTTCGTCCCCGTACGGCTGCAGCTGCTCGATCATCGCCGTGTCGAGGATCATCGCCGGATATTCGCCTTTGAGAACGGAGAACATCGAATCGGCGGGTCGGGCGTTGAACAGCTCGTGACCGTAGGCCCGCATCTTCTTCATCGCCACGTCCCGCACTTCGTCGCGTACCGTGATCGGAAAGCGCAGTTCGCGCAGTCCCCACGACTGCGTCACGCGATCGGTGATGTAGATGAGGTGGTAGCCGAATTCGGTGCGGACGGGACCGATCACCTTGCCGATCGGCGCGTTGAACGCGGCATCTTCGAATTCCTTCACCATCGTTCCGCGACCGAAGTACCCGAGATCGCCCTCGGTCTCGTTCGTGTTGTCCTGCGAGAAGTACTTCGCCGCCTCCTTGAACTCCTCTTCGTCATCGATGCTGTCGCGGAGCGTGGTGATCAGCGCCAGCGACGCCGAATCGGCCTGTGCGTTGCCGGCGGGAACCTTGAGGAAGACGTGGCGGCCGCGCAGCAGCGTATCGCGCGAGGGTTGCGTGCGGTCCACGTAGAGCATCACCGCCTCGCGATCCTGGTAGTAGGGTCCGATCAGATCGCCTGGCCGAGCGTTGCGCAGATCCACCTGAATTCCCTTGGGAAACTCATCGAGCGTGATTTCCTGGTCGGGCGAGAACCGCGGCGACGGCAGTCCCCGCTGAATGGATGTGACCAGCTGCTCGCGTCGCTGGGGCGGTGTGGAGCGGATGAGCGACTGCACCGAATCCATGCGATCCCGCAGTGCCAGCGAGTCGGCCCGTGTCGGCGTCAGGGTGACGATCATCGAGGCGATCTGCCGCGCGGGGTGGAAGTCGTAGTCCTCGCGATGGGCCTGGTAGTACTTCCGCGCGTCCTCGAGTGAGATGTCGACGGCGCTGTCGGGGATCGTCGAGTGGAGCACGCGGACGAAGGAACCGGTGACGTGGGTCTTCTCGGCGAAGTAGTGGTTGCGGATCTCCTCCGGCGTCAGCGGATGATCCTCGTAGAGCGACTGGCGCAGCTGGCGCTTGAGTTCACGCACGCGGACGTAGTCGATGAGCTTGTCGAGATCGGACTTCCACTTGTCGACCAGCGCCTGGCTTCCCTTGGGTGCGTTCATCACCTCGACGATACGATCGGGATCGCTGACGACGGCGCGGAAGAGATCGCGACGGAAGTTGCCCTGAGCATCGGTGAAGGTGGAGCGAATGAAGTCGGGCGGATCGCTGAGCAGCGAGGTGACCGCCGCGCGACGGTCGACGGAGATGCCGCGCCGCGCCGCCTCCTGGGCGATCAGCTGGTCGTCGACGAGTTGCAGGAAGAAGTCGTCGTCGGTGCGCTGGGTAATCTCCACGTCGAGACCCTTGCGTTCGGAACGGTAGTCATTGCGCAGCGACTGCAGGCGGGAGAACGGGATGGTGTCGCCGTTGACGATCGCAGCAGCGGGAGGATCGTCCTGCGCGTGGGTACGCGCGGAGGGAATCAGCAGCGACAGAACCGGACAGAGGATGCAGAGGACGGAGCGGAGTCGAAGGGTACCAGTCATGAATCAGCCATGGAGCATTCGGAAAGACGTTCAAACTACGGCATCGTCGGTGGTGGCAAAGGGAAGAATCCAGGACCGTGTCAGGAGCGCTTGCCGCGGCCGCCGGTCGCCTTCTCCTCATAGCGGGCCATGATGCGACGGACGTACTGCTGGGTCTCGGCGAATGGCGGAATGCCGTCGTACTTGTCGACGTTGCCGGGACCGGCGTTGTAGGCGGCCAGGGCCAGTCGCACGTCGCCATGGTAGCGGCGGAGCATCATCTTCAGGTACTGCACGCCGCCGTCGAGCGACTGCGCCGGATCGTTCGGATCGCTTACACCGACGAGTGCGGCCGTCTGCGGGATCAGTTGTGTCAGACCGACAGCGCTGTCGATTGACGTGGCCGTGGGGTTGAACCCCGATTCCTGCTGGACCAGTGCGGCGATGAGGAAGGGATCGATCTGGTAGCGAGCGCTCATCTGCTCGATCAGATCGTGGTACGGCACCTTCCACGTCAGCTCGACGATCGCATCGGGTCCCTCCACGATCAGATCCTGACGATTGCGGAAGGCACGCTCGGTCACCGATACGGTCGTGGTGGGAAGCTCTCGGACGGTGCGATTGCGACGCGAGCCGGTGCGCTCCACGGTCGGATTCCAGATCATCACCGACACCATCGTGCCGCCGATCATGCGGACCGCGCGGGCGACGGTCATCGTCACCGCGCCCTGGTAGCCGGGCAATGTGGTCCGATGGATGATGAATTCGAATCCGTAGTTGTCCGCGTACCAGTCGATCAGTGCGTCGACGGTCGTGTCGGTCGTGTAACGGCGTCCGGTGGTCGGCAGTCCGATCGAACCCAGCTCGGGATTCGGACGGATGGTCGTGCCACGAATGCCGAACGGAGGATCGATGAGAGCCGGACGATTGCGCGTGGGAAGGATGCGGAGGTAGTCGCTCACCGGCAGCACGTCGAGGTTGCCCCTTGTGACGTAGTCGAGCGCGAGTCGCTCGCGCTGGAGCGATGTGGTGTACTCGTCGTAGAGTCGCGCACCGAGCTCCGCATGGCTCGGCTCGGGTTCGGCCATCTCCGCGGCTGCCGCCTCGATCGCGTCGCCAGCGCTCGACTGCACGTCGCTCTCGATGAGCGAGTTCCCGATGAGCGAATCGCTCGCGCCCACGCGCTCGAGCGCCGTCGAATCGACGCCCGCCCCGCGCCACGGCATGCCCGGCACGGGATTCGACGTCGAGTCTGACGGCGTCGGCTGCGCAAGCGCGATGCCCGCCGCCGAGAGAAATGTGATCAGTAGAACGAGATGCTTCACGAACGTTTCCGAATGGGAGAATGGCGTTCAAGCCGACGCCGATCCGAACAGAGCGCGGCAAGCTACACACACGGCCGGCAATGATGAAATGCCCTCCTTCGCGTCGGATGTCGTCGCCGTGCGGGCAACCGGCCCGACCTCCCGGGTCGCGAACCGGGTAACATTTCGATCGCGTTTGGTGTCCTTCGGTTTGAACCCCGACCGTGTTGCGGCCATCTTCGGTTTTGCCGCTGCGCGCTCGGGGACATTCCCGCGCCGCACGGCGTCACATTCACCGTCCGGTCAATCACGACCGGGATATGGGTTGACATGGAGTCGAGGAACAACAGCACGTGGGTCGATCGGCTGTACACCGATACATCGCTCGTCGACCGGCTCGACGACGATGAGGTCCAGCGCCTGATGACGTGGGCAGAGAGCCGGCTCGAGTCGGTCGACTCCGATCAGGAAGCCGAGCGGCTGCTGGCGTCGATTCGTCTGCTCAATCGCTACGCGGGCGAGGGCGGCGCGTTCGAAGAGCTCTTCGCGGCACTTCGTGCGAATGCGTCGACGCCTAATCGCTCCACATCGCCACCGGACGACTTCGATCCCGAGATCACGAAAGTCTATCCCTGAGCCGGATGTGACCACGTTTCGTCCGCGATCGTGGTGATCACCCGCACGTACGGCTCGCAAGGTGCCCAGCTCGACGCTGGTCCCGAGAGCCACGGGCGATTGTGTTCATCAACCGTTCGTAAACCGTTCGTGGTACCCTTTCAATGTCGCCGCTCATAGACGACGTTGAAACGCTCCATAGTGCCGATTGCTCCGCCCGAACGTGCGCGAAGGAGTACCGATTCGGTGCGTCGCACGGCGGGCAACCATCGGGGCAGTACCCGACGGGAAAATTGTAACCACCGGAGAACTTATTAGCGTTGAATTGTTTCTCTAATAGGGACATGCCCGTCACTCGGTCGACCCGGGCCGAGGGTCACAAACCAGCAAGGAGCATCGATGCGAAGCATAGGAGTAGTTCTCCTCGGCATGTGTGCTGCCACCATCGTGGCGCAGTCGCAGCCGGTGACGACGGTGACGGCGAATCCGGAGACGGTGACGCTGCGGGTGTACTGGGGCTTGAGCGGGAGCGGCCTGGGGTTGCCGATGGTGCCGATTTCGGATCTGGACAACGACGGGTACGACGAGTTCGTGATGTTTCGGGGTGCGCCGTATGGCGGCTACCAGCTGTACCACGGCGACGCCGTAACGCCGCGGCTTGACACGACGACGCACCTGCAGAATCTGGGTGGGCTGATCGCGCCGGTGGTGGGGAACTTCTACGGGAATGGAGGGCGATCGATCGTACTGTACAACGTCGAATTGAAGGGAGACAAAGACTGGCAACGCTACTTCGTGAACGTTTTCGCTCTGGACTCCGGCGGGATCGCGGACACGGCCCGAGCGATGTGGGACTCGTGGCCGGGGACTGATCCACTGGTGGGACTGAGCGACGTAGCAGCAGCGGATCTCGACGGGGATGGCGACGACGAGCTGATCCTGTTCTCGGCCACGGCGTACCACGACGGGGGCTGGCGTGACAACGGAGAGATCTGGATCTACGAGGGCGGGCCGAACTTCACGCTGGACACGCCGACGGTGGTGCTCATCAATCCACAGCCGCACTCGCGATCGAACACGGCGGATCTGGAGGTTGCCGATGTCGATGGGGATGGGCACCTGGATCTGCTGACGCGGGTGGAAGACGATAACGGAGAGCCGGATGAGCGCCAGGTGAGCATCTACTTCGGCGATGGAGCGATTCCGAAGGCGACGACGGTCCCGGAACGAACGTTCTACCTGCCGTTGGGGGCGACGCTGTGCCTGAGCGACGTCGATGGTGACGGCGCGAAGGACATTTTTGCAGACGGAATCTTCGGCTTTTTGTCCACCCGTGGCAATGCTCGAACCCGATCGTTTGATCGCGGTGCGGCGGATATCGACTACGACTTTCCCGACGATCCGGTGACGTACGAATCGGCACCGGGCTACATCAACAACCGGCGCTACGAGTCGCTGGGGATGGATGCCGCCCCACCGTGGGACGTTCTGCTGTTGACTCTCAGCGGCGGGGCCAACGGCCCGAACCCGACGTGGGACGCGTCGCACCGCATCCTCTCCTACCAGCGGATGTACCAGCTGGGTGATCTCAACGGGGATGGATGGCCGGAGTTCGCGATCGCGGATCCTGAGGCGAGCTACGTGACGATTTTCGCGGGCGGCCCGTACATCCCGAACGACGATCCGACGGTCGAGGTCCGCCGGGTGGCATCCGAGGGCAAGGCCGACGCGCTGAGCGTGTGGCCGAACCCGGCACACGACGAACTGAACATCGCGTGGCGCGGCGACCTGCGACACTGGCCGACGCACTTCGAGGTGCATGACCTTCTGGGCCGGCTGGTGGGTCGGGGAACGCTGCAGGACGGGAGTCCGGCTGCGCAGTGGCACTGCGCGGGTGTTGCCTCGGGCGCGTACGTGCTGAGCGTCTACGACGGCGAAGGCCGTCCGATCGCCACGATTCCCATTCGAACATTCTGAATCACCCTACCGCCCCTCACTTCGCACCAAAGGAGACCACCCACATTCGGATCGGCAAACGGCTGATCCGCCCATAGTCAATCAACTACGGAGGAGGCGACCATGCGTCGACTCAAGCAAGCCACCACCAGTCGTCCTTCCAGGGGGGCCTCGGGCAATGACCGGTCAGTAGCGCTGCTGCTGCTGGCAATGACACTGCTGACGCTGAGCGTCGGTCAGCTACGGGCACAGGAATCACCACCGGACTCGGTGGCGAAGATGTACGGGATCTCGACGGACACGACCGATCGGTTCTTCGTCGGGGCGTGGACCGACGCGTTCCCATGGAGCGCGTGCTACAGCACGTCGCATCAGCCGGAATGGCTGTCGAGTCCGATCGCCGGAGCGAGGATCGACCCGATCACGGGGGATACGGTGTGCACCGGAGCGCGACGCTCGACGTGGGACACGCTGAACCACTACGACAGCTTATGGAAGTGGTGCGACGACTTCGGGATCGACGTGATCCGGCGGCGTGTGGAGTTCTTTCCGGGGGAACTGCAGCAACTGGATCGCTCGCCGTGGGTCGGGGATCACCGAGTGATCGCCTTCGCGCTGGGCCCGACGCACTTCGGTGCACAGGGAGCCGAGGAGGAATTTCTCATGGTCGACAGTGCGCTGTTTGCCGACATGCCGATGGTGTTTACGTGGCGGAGTGGCGGTGAAGTCCAGAACAATGGGTTCGAGAACAATGACTTCGGCCTCGACGCAGGCGAGATGCGTTACGACTCAACGAACACGACGCCGGGGCAGACGATCGCGAAGGACATTGCGATCAACTGGAAGCCGATGCAGACGCACCGATGGCCGCAGGAGTACGACGCGGTGAGCGGACAATGGGAGCCGAATGATTTTGACTCGGTGCAGCAGTCGGATCCGTGGAGCAACGTCTTCGGAGGTTACCGCGGTCAGTGGCGCGATTATCTGGTGGTCACGGGGCATCTGCGATCGGGTGGCTCGTCGTCGGATGGTGACACGCTGCTGGAGGTGATCGTCTCGCACGAGACGCCGTACTTCGCCGAGGACACGGTGCAGACGTCGCGGTACGTGGACACGGCGGGATCAGCGCCGAAAGAGCCGGCAACGAACCTGACGCTGCCGTTCGATACGATGTACGTGACCAAGGCGGAGTTGAAGCCGATCGGATCGCCGACCGAACAGAACTGGGACGCGTACCGGACGGTGCGCTATCCGATCTACGTGAAGGCGAACCCGACGACGGGACTGGCTGGCCCGCAGTACGCGGGCAACACGTCACAGCGGATGAACATCGAGGTACGGTGGCTGGGCGGCGAGCCGGTGGTGCTCAGGAGCGTGGCGTTTCGGGATTCGCTGGGGGATCTGATGCTCGGGGACGAATCGCGCCCGGAGGTGCAGCAGTTCCACGATTCGATCGTCAATGTGGTCCGATCGTATGCGCTGTACAACAAGCACGGAGAGAACGGGCAGGAGGGTGGCTATACTGATCGGCGGAAGTGTGTGATGGGCGTTGCCATCTCCGCAGAGTTTCCGCCGACAGCGGCACGCTGCTACCAGCGGATGTACAAGCTGCTGCATGACAACCTCAACGCGGCGATGGAGAACACGCGTGGCAATCCGTACGGCGATGCGCCGGATGTCGACGGTGTGCCGGCTTGGATGGAGGGCGGCTATCAGAATGCACTTCAGCAGGAGGGAGATTCGACGTACGACCCGAACGCGGTGACGGTGGAAGAGATGATGTCCTACGACGGGTGGATGAACAGAGGGCTCAAGCTGCCGTACAACGAGCCGCCGCGCCTGCGGGAGCACAATGGCGGACGAACGGACTTCGAAGCCGAGGGATGGGGCACGTGGGAGAACCACGTCTCGATGCCGGAGCTGATCATCGATACAACCGACCGGCAGCGGACGCTCGATTCGGTGGAAGTGGCAACGACCATGTATCAGCGCCGCTTCCTTGGCCAGTACAAGCCGGATTCGATTGCAGGATACCAGCCCTACGGCACCAACTGCGACGCGCTTGGTGAGGGTGCTGCCGTTGCCCGACAATACCACCGCCGGCTTGCCTCGGTGATCTTCAACGTCGGGCCGATGGGATTTGCCGCGGCTCACACGGACGATTCAACCGCCCGTCCGAACGCCCAGTGGACGAACATCCACGCCTTTCGCGACTCGGTCGTCGACTCCGTGGCGCACACGACGTCCATCCGCATCGATACGCTCTACACGAGCTGGAAGCTCGATACTGTCGTTGGTCATTATCCGGAGGCGGCAGAACTCTGGGCTATGGCAACGACCTCGTTGGCCTATGGAGCGAAGGGAATCGACTGGCAGGTGATGGACGGGCACTATAACAGCCTGAATACGCGGAGCATCGGATTCGACGATGCGACGTGGCGCACGGTCGTCGTGCATCCCGACGGATCGGAAACCTCGATGATCGACAGCACTGCCCTCATCGATTCGCTCGAAATCTGGAACGGGGTCAATCCCGACTTCGGTGCATGTGGTCCGATGCTCGCCTACCGCGACACGACGCGGAATCACTATGACCAGTTCCTGGTGCTGCGGCACTATGACTGGCGCGACTACTACGACGACACCGCCGGTTACTACATCCCCGACTTCTACACCGGCTGGGGCGTGCGAAGTCGGGCAACCAAAGAGATTGATCACTGGCTGCACCGGATCGGACCCGAGCTGATGAAGCTCGCATGGCGCAATACGTACAGCATCAACTACACGGTGCCCCAGAACTACACGATCACGTACTTCCCCTATGGGGAAACGGCACACAATTGGGACACGGCGACGGCGCTCGAACGCGGCGTCGGCTACCGCCCCGTCCCCTCCGACGAGATTTTCTCCTCGGTCACCGCCTACCGCCGGGACAAAATCCTCATTCCGGGCCTCAACACGATCGGTGACTCACTCGTGGCCGATTCACCCGAGCACACTTACGTCGAGGTCGGCCTCTTCGAGCCCAGGCACGACACGACGGGCGACCCGATGCGGGATACCAACTACATGTTCCTGGTCAACCGGCGCACCTTCGAGCGCCCTCGCGGCGACTACTCCATCTCGCCCACCTCGGCGCGCGGTCGGATGATGGACTCGGTCTCGGAGATGCGCGTCATCGACGTGCGGCTCAATCTCCGCCACCCCGATTCGAGCCAGTACAACTTCGTCCGCGTGCGGGAGATTGAACCGACCACCGACACGCTGCCACTTGCGACCGGCCCCCGCGTCGGACTCGACACGGCGATCGCCGCCGACAGCTCGTTCCGCATCGCACTCAATCCGGGCCACGGCGCATTGCTTGAGATCACCTATCTGCCGCCGGACGGAACACCCGGGCTGCGCGTACGTCCCTGAAGCGTTCTGAGAGGTGCCCGGTCATGCCTGCTTCCGGTTCCTCTTCCGCACATTCCGCGTCCGCATCGCCGTTGCACGGCGCGTGTCCGCGGATGAGCGAATGCAGCGGCTCGTCGCCGATCGGGCCGTCCGCCGAAGACAACGGTCGTCCTGCCGACAGAACTGCACCGAGGCAGTTGACTCGATGACCGACGTCGCTGCACCGGCACCCTCCACCATCGGCACCCTCCACCATCGGCACCACGCTCCATCGGCACCACGCTCCATCGGCACCATGCCTGACCGCTGCCACGCTTGTCCGGCACCATTCCGAATACATTCCAACCATCCGTACCGCTGCAGGTCCGCAGGTCCACCCCCACATCCCGCATGTCATAGTTTGTCATATTTGGACTGAGTCCAAATACAAGGAAGTGCCGTACCTTGGCGGCCTCGAATTCTTCAACACCAATCTGCCAGGAGGCACCGGCGCACCATGATCCCATGCAACGTCACGACCCACCGCGCACTTCCGATCGTCTCAGCCGCAGCGCTTCTCATGCTGCTGTTTGCCCACCAGCCCGCACGGGCACAGGACAGGAACTTCGCCCGCACGTATCAGTCGAACGTCAAACCGAGTGGCGGGCTCGACGTGGAATTGTGGAACACGCTGCGGATGGGGAAGGAAGGGGAGGGGAGCCCGTACGATTTCGGCCGGATTCTCGACCAGCGCCTCGAGTTCGAAGTCGGACTCGGCGGTGACGTCCAGACATCGCTCTACTTCAATCTGAGCCAGTCGACGCTGCACACCATCGGTGCATCGGACTTCACGACGTCGACGGAGATCGGCGTGTCGAACGAGTGGAAGTGGAAACTCACCGATCCGGTTGCCGACGGAATCGGAACGGCGCTCTACGGCGAGGCGAGCTTCACCAGCAGCGAGATCGAACTCGAGGGGAAGGTGATCCTCGACAAGCGCTTCGGCAGCAGCATCATCGCGGCGAACGTGGCGGGGGAAGTGGAATTCGAAACCGAGCTGGACGGCGATGAGGTCGAGCAGGAAACGGAAGTGCCGGTGGAACTCAACCTTGGCTACATGTACATGTGTACGCCGACGTTCGGCATCGGCGTGGAGGCACGCAACGCGAACGAGATCAGCGATGGCGAGTGGGAGAAATCGGTCTGGTTCGCCGGACCGACGGCGTTCGTCTCCACGGGAAATTTCTTCTTCATTCTCAACGTGCAGCCGCAGCTGTTCATGATGAAGCGCGAGGAGGGGACGGTGGGGAATCTGGATCTGGTCGATCACGAGAAGGTGGAGGCGCGACTGCTGATGGGGATCACGCTGTGAGGGAGGCGAGCTCCCGTCTGAGGGTGACGCGCGGTGTGTCTGCGTGGTCGACGGCGGTGCTGAGCGCGCTCTTCATCGTCCTCGGCGGCTGTGGCGTTTCGCTGTACCGGCCGACGGCGGCGAATGTGGACAAGCGATCGGCGGCGACGCTCGAGCAGCTCGAGCGGGGGCGGAAGCTCTACATCCGCACGTGCAGCGCGTGTCACGGACTGCACGCTCCGGAGGAGCGGACGCCGGCACAGTGGGGGGAGGTGATCGACACGATGGCGGCGCGGGCGCATATCGATTCCGCGCAGGAGGATCTGATCTACCGGTACCTGATCAACTGGTAGCTCGGCGTCCGGGGAAACGCGCGGCATCCGTTATCTTTCGCGCCCGACCGACCCACGCTCCCACCGAGGTTCCCACATGAGCCACGACCGCCCGGTGACTTCCGCGAGCCCGACGCACGACCGAGGAGGCGCCGCCACATCGCTCGATATCAATGCGCTGCTGGAATTCAGCCGACTGCTCAACGAGTCGGAGGATGCGGAATTCATCTACGGCAACCTGCTGCTTTCGCTGATGGGAAAGCTGCGGCTGGGCCGTGCGGCCGTGGCGCTGCCGGAAGCCGACGGGCAGCTGCGTGTGGCGTACGTCAAGGGCGCGGCGGGCGATCTGGCCGGACTTCGGTTCACCTGGGACGGGCGTCGGCAGATCGGTCTGGTCGATGCCGCGCGTGCCGGCGTCGCCGGGTTGTCAGACTCGCACATCGGCTACCTGCTGCCGCTGGGATTCGGGGGCGCGGTCTTCGCAGTGGTGCTGCTGGGTCGTCCGATGCTCTCGGAGGCACTCGACGAAGATGAGGTTCGCTACGCGCTGCTGGTCGGAGCGATCGCGGCGATGGCGCTGGAGGGCTCGCGGGTTCGCGCGTCGCTGCACGAGGTCAATCGCCGGCTGGAGCGGCGCATCCAGCGGCTGCGATCGCTCTTCGAAGCGGGCAAGGAATTCAACGTGTCGCTCGACCGCAGTGCGATTCTCCGGCTGCTGGGCTACACGCTGATGGGCGAAATGGCGGTCGCGCGCTTCGCCGTGGCGCTGGTGAGCGACGGCGAGTTCCGGCTGGTCGTCAACCGGTTCACCGAGAAACCATCGCAGCGGATGCTGCGCTGGAGCGGAGAGCAGGGCGTGTCGATTCTCGCCGAGCGGGAGCTGCTCGAGGGTATGGGGGCGGATATGTACGATCTGGGAATTCGGGCGGCGATCCCGATGGAGGTGCAGGGGGAGATCCGCGGCGTGCTGCTCGTCGGGCAGCGACTGCGCGAGCGCATCGACGAGGAGGATGCCGAGTTCCTCGCGGCGCTCGGAAACCTGGCCATCAGCGCGCTGGAGAACGCGCGGCTGCTGGAGGAGATGATCGAGAAGAATCGGATGGAGGAGGATCTGCGCATCGCCTGGCAGATTCAGCAGGGACTGCTGCCGAAGGAACTCCCCGTGCTCGATGGATACGAGGTGGCCGCTCAGACCGTTCCCTCCCAGCAGGTCGGTGGCGACTGCTACGATGTGATCGACCTCGATGACGGTCGCATCCTCCTTTCGGTGGCGGACGTTTCAGGCAAGGGAACGCCGGCGTCACTGCTGATGGCCAACGTGCAGGCGGCGCTCCGAACGCTTGCACGCATGGAGATGCCGCTCTCGGAGCTGGCTGCGAGAATCAACGACGTCATCCACGAGAACACCGCCGTCGACAAATTCATCACCGCCTTCATCGGTGTGCTCGACACGCGTTCGGGCACGTTCCGCTACGTCAATGCCGGGCACAACCCGCCACTGCTGGTCTCGGGCACGACAATGACGCCGCTGGAGGACGGCGGGCTGATCTTCGGCGTGATGCCGACGACCATCCCCTACGCGGTCGGCGAGGTCCGGATGGAACCGAACGATCTGCTGCTGATGTACACCGACGGCGTTTCCGAAGCACTCGATCCCGTCCACGAGGAGTACGGCGAGGCGCGGCTGCGTGCGCTGCTTGCCGCACGGGCGGTAACCTCGGCCAGCGAGGCGATCGAGCGCACGCGGCGCGACGTGCTGGCATTCACGCAGGGTGCGCCGCAGTCCGACGACATCACGCTGGTCGCCGTGTGGCGATGCCCGTCGGCAGGGGTCTGAGAGAAATTTTATCTTGGTGGAATTCCATTCTCCCACCCTATCGGATCCACATCGCCAATGACTATTGGCCAGCGGTTGCGCGAGGCACGTGAAGCGCGGGGGCTCGGTGTCGAGGACGTAGTGCAGCGTACCTACATCCAGTCGAAGTTCATCCGTGCGATCGAGAGCGATGATCTCGACTCGGTTCCCGGCTCCCACCTTCGTTTCTTCGTTCGTGCCTACGCCGAAGCCGTCGAGCTCGATCCGGAGCCGCTGGTCGAGGACCTTCCTGATTACGAACCACCGTCGGTCGGACCCGCGGTCGAACTTGCTCCGAACGAGCGCGTGACGCGTCCGGAGCGACGCTCCATGCTCGAGCGGTATCGCGAGGGGCTTCCCCGGCTTCCGTACAAGCGTGGCGTTCCGCTCAGCGGGTCGAACACGGTTGCCGGACTGATGGGAATCGCGCTCCTGCTGGTGGTGCTGGTGGCGGCGTGGTACTTCTTCCTGCGCGATGGCGGATCGCAGAGTGCCGGCGTAGCCGCCAACGACACGACCGGTTCGGCCACCGAGATCATTTCCCGTCCGGGACATCAACCGGGGCCCGACAGTGCGGCCGCCGAGATCGCGCCGGGCGACAGTCTGACGCTCGAGGGTCGCGCCGTGGCCAAGGTGTGGTACTCGATCCTGATCGACGACAAGCGCAGCGAAACCGGACTGCTCGACAGCGGAATGGTGCGGCGCTGGCGTGCCGGCAGTCAGTTTCAGTTGACCCTCGGCAACGCGGGCGGACTGCAGCTGACGCTTGGCGACCGGTCGCTCGGAACGCTCGGGCGCATGGGCATGACCGTGCGCAACCAGCTCATCACCGCCAACGGGCTGAAGGGACCGTAGGCGACTCGCGGGCTCTGGCCCCGGATTTGCGTGCGCTCGAGATGCGTCGATCTAACTCCGGGAACAATGCCGCGATCGATCGAGACATCACTCAAGCAATACGCTCGTGGGATCGCCGGCGGATTCCTCTTCAGTCTGCCCCTGATCTACACGATGGAAATCTGGTGGATCGGGTTCGTCGCCGGTACGACGCGTCTGATCATCGGTATTGCCGCCACCTACCTGCTGCTGCTCGGATACAACAACTTTGCTGGACTGCGGCGCGACCGTTCCTTCGGCCACGTGGCGACCGAGTCGATCGAGGATCTCGGACTCGGGTTGCTCATGTCGCTGGGTCTGCTGTGGCTCGTCGGAGAGATTCGCAGCGGGATGAGTCTGTCGGAGATCGTCGGCAAGTCGGTCATCGAGGCGATGACGATTGCCATCGGCATCTCCATCGGCACGGCGCAGCTCGGTGGCTCCAGTGATCAGGGACGCACCGGCCAGTCGGAGGACGACGTCTCGACGCGCGCCAAGCGCCGCGTGCATCTGCCGGAGCAGCTGGTCATGGCCGCCTGCGGTGCGGTGGTGGTGGCGTCGAACATCGCGCCGACGCAGGAGGTGGTGGTCATCGCCGCGAACGCGGACACCATCCGGATCCTCGGCATGGTCGCGCTTTCGCTCGCCATCGGTGCGACGATTCTCTACTACAGCGAGTTCAACGGTGCCAGCCGCCACGTCCGCGAGGCCGGCTCGGTCCCCGAGGTCGTCGCAGGCGTCACGGTGATGTACGCCATGGCCGTCTTCGTCTCGGCGTTCCTGCTCTGGTTTTACGGTCGATTCGACCACACGTCGCTGACGATGGCCGTCGCCGAGTCGGTGGCCCTGGGACTCCCGGCGACGCTCGGCTCCTCGGCCGGCCGGCTTCTGCTGCAGCAACAACGGCAGGATTAGGCGCCGCATGACGCTTTGCGGAGGTATACAATGGCTTCGAAACACGACCATGGTTCAAGGGATCGCAACGTGCTCGAGTGGTTCGTGCTGGGCGGTGCGAGTCTGATCGTCGCCGGCGTGATTGGCGTGCTCGTCTACCAGCTGCTCGTGCTCGTACCGACCCCGCCGGCACTTCGTGTGGAATTCGACGGAGCCAGCCACCGGGACGATCGCTACGAGCTCGGCCTCACCGTTCACAACGACGGCACCCGCACCGCCGAGGACGTGCTCGTGGAGGTGCTGCTGATACGCGATGCGGACACCGACCGCGCGCATGTGCAGTTCCCCTTCGTGCCGGGCAAAGCCGTGCGCGAGGGAGTCGTGGCGTTCCGCACCGATCCGAGCACCTCGACGCTGCTCGCGCGCGTGCTGGGGTACCGGCTGCCGTGAGAGACGGCGCGGCACGATCGGCGGGGTATTTGCAGCAGGTTTGCGGCTCTATCCGTCAGGAAGGTCGATCGGTGAATCGGGATGTCGCGTTGCCGAACGACCGCAATGAATCCAACACCAACAATCAGGGCTGCACCGATGGCACATCGATTCAATCCGCTTCAACGCAGTATCACCGCAGCGCTGCTGCTGACGGTGCTCGTCGCCGGCGCGACCTCGTGCGACAAGGGGACAGAGAACGAGAATTCGAACACGGACCAGATGGCCGGCGTCGACACGGCCGCGGAGGTGGCGCCGACACCCGTGGTGAACGTGGCCATGCTCGGTCTGACGTCCAGCCAGGAGTATGGCCAGTACGTGGTCGACGCCGACGGCCGCGCGCTCTACATGTTCTCGGCCGACACGCAGGGAGATACAAGCAGCTGTACGGGGGACTGCATGCAGGCGTGGCCGCCGCTGGTGACCACCGGCACGCCGGGCGTCTCTGTACCGGATCTGGATTCCGCCCTGGTAGGCACCGTGACCCGGCCGGACGGGGCGATGCAGGTGACGTACAACGGATGGCCGCTCTACTACTATCAGTCGGACACGGGACCGGGCCAGACGATGGGCGAGGGCCTCAATGGCTTTGGCGGTGATTGGTACCTTGTCAACCCGTCGGGTGAGAAGATCGAGGCAAAGCGGTCGAGCTGAGTCGAGCGAAGCATCGACCGGCGCCGGGGTGCTCATCGGGATCATTCGACAGGACGTACGATCACCCAGATACGACGAAGCTCATGCGGCGCCTTCTGTCCGGTTCGATTGTGACGGCATGCATGCTGGTGGCGGTCTCGTGTGCATCGCACGAGGGGACGACGACGATGACGTCCGCGTCGGCCGGCTCGGCGCTGCACGACGAACTGCTGGAGCTTGCCCGTGCCGACCGCGGGATACGGAAGGAGCTGATGGCCAAGGGAATCGACAACGTCACCATCGAGGACGTTCATCGTCAGGACTCGGTCGACCTCGTCAATCGAACGCGACTGAAGCAGATCGTCGCCGAGCACGGCTGGCCCGACCCCCAGCGGGTCGGGCCGGACGGCGTCCAGGCGGCGTTTCTGATCGTACAGCATGCCGGACGTGATCCGGAGTTTCAGCAGCGGATGCTGCCGCACATTCAGAAGGCATTTGCGGCGGGAATTCTGTCCGGTCGGGATGTCGCGCTGCTGACCGATCGCGTGCTGGTCAGCCACGGGCTACCGCAGCGCTACGGCACGCAGATCGCGATCGTGGGCGGCGACGTCGAGGTCGCGCCGCTGGAGGACTCGGTCCGTGTCGACTCGCTGCGAGCGCGGATGCAGCTCTCGCCGCTCGCGGAATACGTCGGTGCACTGCGTCGACGCTACGGGCTGGGACAGTGAGTCGGGCCGAGCGCAGGCCATGCCGTCGTTGCAGCGTTCACGTTCGCTCACCACAATCCGATTGTAGTCGGGCCGTCGTCGGTGTATCTTGATGGTTCCACGTCTCATGCCACCCACTGCACGTGACCCCGCTTCGACGGCCCGATGAGGGCCACCATGGTCGAGTGGATCGCGTCCCGGGTGATCGAGACGCCGCTGCCGGTTCGGATGCCGTCTCGGAAGCGGAGGTCGCCAACGGCGACCGTAATCACTGACTCGCGCTTCGAGAGGTCCGGCGGCAGATGCCACCGCATCCCAGAATGACATCGATTCAGAAGAAGTCCCCACAGGCTCGTCCTGCGTGAGAGGCTGGCGTTCCGCCATGTCTGTTCGCGGACGTGTCCCTGGTCCGCTTCGATCGATTCCTGCGACGGGTCTTCACATCGTGGAAGCGCCGGCGATGCCGGAGAGGTTCCACACAACACGCAAGTATGACAACGTTCAAGTCTCTTGGCCTGCATGAGCAGGTCATCCGTGGTGTGCTCGAGGAGGGCTACCACACCCCCACGCCGATACAGAACGCGGCGATACCGATCGCTGCTTCCGGCGCCGATCTCACCGGCTGTGCGCAGACCGGAACAGGAAAGACGGCCGCCTTCGTGCTGCCGATGCTGGATCGACTCCTGGCGAAGCCAACGCGTAGCGGCGGACGCCACGTTCGCGCGCTCGTCGTGCTTCCCACACGCGAGCTCGCGTTGCAGGTGGAGCAGTCAGTGCGTCGATACGGTCGTCACACCGGGCTGCAGAGTGTGGCCATCTTCGGCGGAGTCGGCATGGAGCCCCAGGTACGGGCACTGCGCCGCGGTGTCGAGATCGCCATCGCCACGCCGGGACGGCTGCTCGATCACGTCGGTCGCGGCAGCATCGATCTGTCGCGCGTCGAAATCCTGGTGCTCGACGAGGCCGATCGCATGTTCGAAATGGGATTCATCAAGGATGTCCGCCGTATCGTGGCGGAGCTTCCCCAGCACCGTCAGACGCTCCTCTTCTCGGCGACCATGCCGCCGGAAATCGAGTCGCTGGCTCGCAGCGTTCAGCGCAATCCCCAGCGTGTCGAGATCGGTGAGCGACGCAACCCGGCTGCCTCCGTGACGCAGGCGTTCTACCGGGTGGCCAACAACGAGAAGATGGATCTGCTGCTGCACATTCTGAAAACCGAGGATGCCGAGAGCATTCTGGTCTTCTCGAAGACGAAGCATCGCGCCGACAGGATTGCCCGAAAGCTCGAGCAGCGCGGCATTCGCGCAGCCGCGATTCACGGCAACCGAACCCAGGGACAGCGCGAGCGTGCCCTCGAAGGATTCCGAAAGGGAAGCTTCCAGGTTCTTGTCGCCACCGACATTGCCTCGCGCGGAATTGATGTCGAAGGAGTCTCTCACGTGATCAACTTCGACACACCGAATCAGGCCGACAGCTACATCCACCGCATCGGCCGCACGGGCAGGGCGGAGTCGACCGGCGACGCGATCACCTTCGTCTCCCACGACGAGGAACCGTACATGAAGCAGATCGAGCGGTTCGTGGGACGGCGGTTCCAGCGGGACTCCTATCCCGGCTTCGTCTTCGATTCCGAAGCCGCGCAGGCGGCGCCACGTCCGATGGCCGCCCGTCCACGCGGCGCCACCGAACGGGTAGGAGGCGGCGGTGGTGGCGCGAGGCCGCGTCGCTCACGCAATAGCCGCCCCGGCGGCAGACGGCGTCGATAATCGTGTCGGGCGGTGCATGCATCGCCCGACTTTTTTTTTGGTCATCGGGATTCGTTCCCGGTCGTTGCAGTGGACGCGGTGATTCCTGGCGGTGGCTGCGGGAGCTCACGGGTCTCGACGGCGGGTGGTCGCACCGCTTCGAGGACCGCAACGGCCGAGGACGACCGCGCCCACCGCGCATCACTTGTATCCATATGTGACCGCAGCAACCTTCTGCTTCTCCATATCGTTTACCCAGCGTGTAGGAGAGAGCATCAAGAGAGGCACGCGCATTCGGGCCGACCCGCGAGGGTCGGCCCGGCGCCGTTTCAGGGGGCTTGGTCGCGCGACCAAACTACCGCCTGATGCTCTCGGCAGCCGCGCGACGCTTCGGCGAGAACGTCGCCGTCGACTTCGGTACGGTCACCACGCCGTCGCTCATCGGATCTGCGGAGGGCATCCCGTTCATCCCCTGGCTCGGATTCGCGTACAACTTTTAGCGCGACCGTTATGTATTTGTCCGATTGGTTGTCATGTAAGAAGTGCCTCGGACGGACGACCTCGCGTCCGTCACCGGATTCAACAAATGCCGGCTCCCGATGCAAGCCCTCCAACCAACGTTCAATACGATGCACGTCAGCATGCAAACCGATACTGCGCTCGCGCGACTCTGCCGCTATTCGGGACGCTTTCCCCTCGATGCGCTCCGCGAGGTGGTTGCATCGCGCGAACGATCGACGCCCCAGCTGCTGAGTATTCTCGAGCAGGCGGTCAACGACCCTCGCGAGATCGTGGGGGATCCCAACTACATCGGCCACTTCGTCGCGCTCTACCTGCTGGCACAGTTCCGCGAGACCCGGGCTCTTCCGCTGGTCATCGAGCTCTTCTCGCTTCCGGAGAACCTTCTCCTGGCCATTACCGACGACGTGACCACCGACGGACTCGACCGGATTCTGGCCTCAGTCGGTCACAAGGGACTCGTGTCGATCAAGGCCCTCATCGAGAATCCCGATGCCGACGAGTACGTCCGTGCCGCCGCGCTCAGTTCGCTGGTCTGCATGATCGAGTCCGGCGACCTGACGCGCAATCAGGTGATCGACTACTTCCGGGAGATCTATGAGGACGATCTGGTCGAACGGGTGCCGTCGTTCATCTGGAGCCAGCTGGCCTGTCTCTGCGCGGACATCCATCCCGGCGATCTGGTCGATGATGTTCGTCTCACGTACGATCAGGGCCTCGTCGATGAGTCGGTGATGGAATTCGAAGAGCTCGAGCGCGTCGCCCGCCGTCCCGTCGACGCGGTACTGGCGGACCTGCATGCCAGTCGCTACGGAATCGTTACCGATGCGGTCGAGGAGATGAGTCGCTGGGATATGTGGCGCGAAACCCAGCCGCTGACCGATGTACTCCTTCGCGGTCGTGCCGGACGCGGACTGGCGGATTAGGCCGCGCTCGGACACGGTCCGAGGTCCGATATCTGAAGACTGAACGACGGGACGCCCGCGAGGGTGTCCCGTTTTCGTTGTGGCCGATCGCTTGACTACGTTTGAATTCATGAGCACCTACTGCGACGTCGCCCCCGGCCATCCCTACCACGGCCCGTACCACGACCACGAATACGGATTTCCCCTTCGCGACGACAACGGTCTGTTCGAACGACTCGTGCTGGAGATCAACCAGGCGGGGCTGTCGTGGCTGACGATTCTGAAGAAGCGGGAGAATTTTCGCCGCGCGTTCGATGCGTTCGATATCGACACGGTGGCCAACTACGGTGAGCGGGAGCGCAGCCGTCTGCTGGCCGATGCCGGAATCATTCGCAACCGGCTGAAGATCGAGGCGGCGATCGCCAATGCCGGTCGCATCGTGGCACTGCGCGATACGCACGGTTCGTTCGCGGCGTGGCTCGATCACCACCATCGGCTGTCGAAGAAGGAGTGGGTGGCGCTGTTCCGGCGCACGTTTCGCTTCACCGGCGGAGAGATTACCGGCGAGTTCCTGATGAGTACGGCGTATCTGCCGGGCGCGCACCGATCGGACTGTCCGGTGCAGCAGAGGATCGACGAGGTGCTGCGGCGGCAGGGGCGGTGAGCGATCCGGCGAACGTGCCGGCAGTGAGCGGACATCACATTCGAACGGAGCATTGCATGGACAGCATTCGATATCCACTCGGGACGTACGTGGAGCCGGAGGTGTACACGCCGGAGCTGCGGGAGCAGTCGATCGGAGAACTCGACTCCGTTCCGGCAGCGCTTCGCGCGGCGGTCGCAGGATTGAGCGACGAGCAGCTCGACACGCCGTACCGTGAAGGGGGCTGGACGATACGCCAGGTGGTGCACCATCTGGCGGATACGCATCTGAACGCGTACGTCCGGTTCCGGCTGGCGCTGACGGAGATAGCTCCACGGGTGGTGATCTACGACGAGAATCTCTGGGCGGAGCTCTACGATGCGCGCCGGGCCGATGTGGCGCCGTCACTCGCGCTCGTCGAGGGACTGCATCGGCGCTGGGCGCTGCTGTTGCGGCACACGCCCGCATCGGAATTCGCCCGCGTCTACATTCATCCCGATCACGGCGCGGTCACACTCGACTGGCTCGTTGCCCACTACGCGTGGCATGGCCATCACCATGTGGCGCAGATCACGTCGTGGCGGGAACGCGTGGGGGCTACCGAAGCTCGTTTGCGTCGAGACGACGCCGGGCAGCGGCGGTGAACCGGCCCTGGCGGTTGAGAACCAGGTCGAGCATCTCGGCGATGTCCTCATCGCCCGGCATGGCGTTGTCGGCGCGCTCAAGCAGGCGCTCGGCTCCACGCAGATCGCCGGCAGCGATCAACCCGCGCGCGGTATGCAGCGTGGATTCGTGGAGGCGGAACTCGAATTCCGCGCGCGCGGCGTCGAAGAAGTCGTCGTGCAGTCCCGGGAAGAGTTCGCCCCGTTGATCGAGCATGTCGAAGGTTCGCAGCAGCAGGGGCAGGGCCTGTGCCAGCGAACCGGAGACGACCGAGCGTGCCGCCTCGAGGATCGAACGGTGTGCTTCGATGAGGTCGACTTCCACCACGTCAAGATTCAATTCCGACCGTTCCCGTTCGGTGATGACCGCGTCTGCGCCGAGGAGTTCGCGCACGCGGTAGACCGCGTCGTTGAGACCCTTGCGAAGCCGTTCGGGATCGACGGGCCCGTGGTGGGAATCGAGCAGCTCGCACATCTCGCGGAACGTGAGGGGTTCGCTCAGCATCCGGTCGGCGACCAGCAGTGCGAGAAAGCGTGCCAGTCGGGAGCCGCGGACGCGGGCGGGCGGTTCATCGGATATGGTCACGGCGATCTCGCCGATCATCGAGAGGCGGAGTCGATGGGGCTTCTCGGTACCCGAAGGCGCGGGGCTGTGGCGTTCGCGCGCGGCGGCGAGCTGCGCGCGGCGTTCGCGCAGTTCGCGTTTGCTGAGGAACGAGCCGAAGCGATCGAGCGTGGTGGCAACGACTGCGACGGCATCACTGGCGCACATCCAGTCGAGCCACTGCTGGAGCGATGTCTGAATGAGATCGTGGAGTTCGGCGGTCAGTCCCTGCAGCGCCTCATGTCGTTCGCAATACTGCAGCAGATCGATTGCGGCGACGACTTCGATGAAATCGAAGAACACGTAGGCATCGGCCTCGAAGACAGCGACGGCGGAACGGCGGGCGGCGGCGCGGTCGACGTCGGGATCGCCGGCGGCGGCGCGCAGCAGGTCGTGCAGGGTATGGTCTGGCTCGCCATTGCGCAGCGCATACTCAAACGCATCCGGCGTACCGAGCATCACCGCGTAGCACGCGTTCTCAGCCATATCGAGCAGATCGCGGGAGATGCCGAACGACTCCGCGGCACGGCAGCCGGCAGCGGGTCCGGCGCAGAGCAGCCCGCAGGCACTGAGGTATTGCTGGAAATTGAGAGCGAACGACGCGCGGATCTCCTCCGGGATGCTGGCGAAGAGTTCCTCGGCTTCGGAGTGGATGGTCGCGAATTCTTCACCGAGAAGCATTCGGACGGCGAGATGAATGAGTCGGCAGAAGTAGTAGCCGCGGTGCTCACCGAGCCGCAGAGTCCGGTCGAACGCCTCGGGCATGAGGCGTTCGATTTCGACGAAGCGTCCGGCGTAGAATCGCAGCCAGATTCGCTTGGTCATGAACTGACCGGGGGAGATGCGTTCCTCGATGTCCTCGAGCAGGCGAAGGCGGCGTTCGAACGTCTCGCGATCGCTGAAGATGCCGAGCAGCTCGGGGTAGATGATGCGGCGGAACTGGGTGATGAATTCCTGCGGGGCGTCGGTGTCGGCATCGAGGCTTTCGACGCGCTCGACGGTCAGACGCCGCAGGTCCCCGTCGAATTCCTGGTTGTTCAACGAAAGCAGCACGCGGCGCAGGAAGCTGAGGTACTCGCGCGAGTAGCGGAGCCACGGGTACTGGCCGACCATCGTTTCGACGCGGTCCCAGATGCCGCGGCACTCCGAGGGATCGCGTCGGAAGGAGGAGAGGTAGAGAAACGAGGCGGCGAGGATCCGCATGCCGATGACCGGCTCGTGTTCCGACTGCATGGTAACGTCGAGCATCTGCTCGGCGAGCGCCCGGAACTCGTCGGTATGCTGCTGTCGGAGGTCGACCAGCAACTGCTGATAGAGGAGTATCGCCTCGAAGGCGACGCGTCGTTCCGCGGGCAAGGCATCGCGATACTCCTCGTAGATCCGTTTGGCTGCGCCACGGAGTCTGAGCGCCAGTCGCCAGTCGGTGGTCTCGTTGAGATTCGGCACTGACCGGTTGATGCGGTTGAACGCGCGTCGTGCGATCTCGCTGTCGATCGAAAGCGATCCATCGGCGGATTCGAGCAGTTCGAAGGGGACGGCGGAGTAGATGGCGGCGTCGGAGGCAATGGCGCCGACGATGGCATCGAGATCGGGTGACTCGGCTTCGACGAGATGGCGATGGATGAGGGTATGCGTGAATTCGAGCAGCGATCCGTCGCGACGCGTTCCGCAGAGCGCGGTCGCCGGCGTGTCGGACGTGCGCACGATGCCTTTGAACATCAGTCGCTGGACCATGCGGTCCGGATCGTCGAGGAGCTGTCGGGCGGCGTCGTGGGAGAAGATCTCTCCGAGCGTTGCCAGCCGCAGCGCGGCATGGCGCTCTTCGGCATCGAGGTGGACGGCCATGCCTTCGGAGAGAACGCGAACGCCGCGTTCGATCACGTCGTCGAAGGCGGCGATCTCGGCCGAGATGAACCAGCCGCCGGCATCGACGTCGTGCAGCATGGTGCCGGAGTTGACCGCGGCGCGCAGCGCCGATCGGAGCGCAAGGGGATTGCCCAGCGTGCGATGCATGAGCACCTGCAGCACCGACGGATCGATCGGCGAGTCGAAAATTCGCTCCCACAGAGTCGCCACCGCATCGGAGTCGAGTCCCTCGATCGAGAGCACCTGCACGATGTGCCGTTCGAGAACGGCGAGAACCTCGGAGTCGAGCGGGCGGGCAACGGCGAAGACGAGGATGTGCTCATCGCCGAGCGCATCGATCAGTCGATGGAATTCCGCCAGACCGTCGTCCCGCAGCAGGTGGATGTCCTCGACGGCCAGCAGCAGCGGACGCAGCCGCGCGATGCGGCGCAGCGCGACGATGGCATCGGAGATCGATCGGCCGTCGGGTTCGTCATCGCTCAGACCGATGGCGGTGGTGGCACGAGCGACCGCGTGGGAGATGAGCGGCGCGATCGAGACGGCGGAGTCCGGATACAGCTTCACATGCACCGCCAGCCCGCCTTCGCGCGAGACGGACGGCAGGAACGCCTCGACCAGACGGCTCTTGCCGACACCGGCCTCGCCGATGGCGAGCACGACACGCATGCCGTGAGCGGTCGACAGCGTCCGCCAGATCTCACGCAGTCGATCGACCTGCTCATCACGTCCGGTGAAGGGGAGCAGGCCGTGATTCAGGAAATCCGCGAGCGTGTGCATGTGTTTGCGAGGTGGAGTTGCGGGCAGATCCTGCTACGACCGTAGATCGGACGTTCTACGACCGACGCTGAATAACTTCGTTGCACGTTCCGAGGCAGACAGGTCCAGCCACGGGCAATGACTGAACGATGAGGCTTCGATGAATCAGTTGCGGTCCGATCGCGAACACCCCGTCCTGACGGGCGCCAAGTTAACACACGCCGATTCGTTCCAGAAATGCGCTCGTTGCGGCGCCGTCGGCTACCCCGGCGATCGCTTCTGCACCTGCTGCGGCGAGAAGTTCCGCAAGCAGTGTCAGCAGTGCGGCGCGGTTGCGGAGCACCCGATCGCCTACTACTGCACGCAGTGCGGCACGGCCCTCGAGTAGCGCGCGCATACGCTGATGCCCGACTGCCCGCGCGGCAGCTCGCGGCCGGAGCGGATTGCGATCCCGACGCGAAGGCGTCGGTCGATCGATCCTCCGAGAGAACGTTCATACGACAGTGCGACCAGCGCGAGTACCACTGGTACTCGGGTTGACTGGCATCCGGGGCCGAGGACTGGGGGGAAATCGTCCCCGGATGTTTTTATTTCTTCCCGCGACTCACGGACCGGAACGTCTGCCGGGCCACCCTGCAGATCACCAGTAGACTGACGGGCCGAGCATGCAAGGGCAAAGCGGGTTCCCTTTTTTGGGCCCGATTGCGTGCCGTCCCCCAGGGCATAGGGGCTCAAGGGGCGCTCTTCTCACGAAGGGCGCCCCATTTTTTTTCTCCCACTCCGCGCACCGCCCGCCGGGCAGGATAATTGCGGCACGCATGGCTCCCCACCGCGATGCGACCGTTTGCCCCGACGATAGTCTATGCAGTGTCGGACCCACGGTGCGGCGCTCGCGGTTCGTCAGCTGCAAACGGCAGCGATGTACCGCAGTTGACGTGCCGACGGTCCAATCCAGTGAACGAGCGAGTTCAAGGCAGAGGGGATGTTCAATCACGACGACCATACGATGCGGTCGACCGATTCTCGACACGTCTACGGACGGATCTCGGCCATCTGGCAACTTCGCTGTCCGCGTTGCCGACGCGGCCTCGTCTTTCGCCATGGACTGGCGATGAACAACTGCTGCCCTGCCTGCGGCGTGCGGTTCGAACGCGAAGCCGGCTACTTCGCCGGCGCGATGTACATCTGCTACGGGCTGACCGTGCTGGCGCTCGCGGCACTCATGTTCGTCGCCTCGCAATTGACACCCGATCTGCGCTTCGCCTGGCTGCTCGTCGTCGCATTGGCTGTGCTGCTCCCGTTCCTGCCTGCCATCCTTCGGCTCTCACGCGTGCTCTGGATGAACATCGATCACTCGATCGACCCGGGCTCGTGGAGTCTCCGTGAGTCGTCGACCGGTCCGAGGCGTCGTCCGAAACAGGACGTCTGAATCCGTTTGCCACGTCGTCTGCGCATCCGTGCCGGCGCCACCACCGACCGAATCCACCACCAGGCACCGTTGCGGAGAGAGCGGTTCACTTAAAGTCATGCACGAGCTGCATCTCCTGAATCCGTTGATGTTCGGAGATTTACTCGTATGAGTGAATATAAAAATTTCACCCACTGCCCGTGATTTTCCAAAGAATTCAGTGCTTTTGAATTTTTCATGGTGTTCAGATGCGTACCGAGCTGCGGGAATTGCGGATCTAAGGCGTATACTTGGCGCGATTTGAACACAATGAACCGCTCGCGACCGAGAGACCATGGGCAGCGCTGGCACAGGACGGCTGACGGACTACTCACAGGCGGGCGCAACCGCCGGCGGTGGTGGTGGCGCCAGTGGCGAGGACAAGTGTGCCGAGCCGATTCAGGAGCAGCTCGAGGAGGTTGCTCGATGCCAGTACTACCAGGACCACAAGACGGTACCGCCGAGCGGAACGCCACTGACGGTGGTGATCAGCAATCGTGTCGGAGTGGAGACCGAGCAGCTGGAGCTGGTCGGGTATCTGCCGACGCGGTACAACTACATCGCCAGTTGCATCCGTAGCGGGTATCGCTACAGCGGCGTGATCGAGGCGTCGACCGACGTCCACGTCCCCGCCGTGCTCATCCGCCTGACGCCCGTGAAGGTCCGATGACGACCACGCGAAAATTCTGCATCGTCGGTCAGGCACTCGTCGACGTAAGCGTCGGCGCGAGCGCCGAAGAGCACAAGCTCCGGCTGGGCGGCATCGTCCACGCCGCCAGAGCGCTCTGGGCGCTGGACGTGCCGTATGAAATCGCCTTCGTTGCGCCCCAGTACCTCCACGATCAGGTGCGCCAGTACGTGCGTCGCCATGCCGCAGTCGGAGCGACGCGGATTGGAACGGTGAACGGGTCACCGAACGTGATTCTGATCCTCGATCCGACCGAGGCGGGGGAGCATGGCTACGAATACCTGCTGCGCGAGGAGCACGAGACGGTACTCGACGTCGGCGCCATGGCAACGCTCGCCGAGGATCCGTCGTTCACCGACGTCGTGATCTTTCCGGGCGGCTTCGATCTGGCCGCCGTGCTCGAGGTGTTCGCTCGATCACCCGCCGCGATCCACATCGACATCGCCTACGGCGTCGACGACCTGCTGGTGCTCGATCGACTGGGCCGGAAGTTCGAAACGGTGATCATCTCGACATCGTCGGATCTGTTCACCGGACCATTCGACGGGAACGTGACGGCGCTGCGCGAGGCAGTGGTGGGCCAGAGTGCGCGGGGACTGCTCTTCAAGGAGAATCGCGGCGGCGTGCGCTACTTCCACGAGGGCGGCGAGCGCTCGGCAATGGGTGCTCAGGTGCGTCCCATCGTTCACTCGATCGGTGTCGGCGACTGTTTCGACATCGCGTTCACCTCGCGTCGGGGAACGGGCAGTGACCGGGAGGCGCTGGCTTACGCCGCGTTCGTCGCGGCCGAGTATGCATCGACCACGTTCCCGGACGATTTCAAGGAATCGGTGCGGCGCGTGCTCGCCGTCGAAGCCGACGAGCTCGTCCGGCTGGAGGGGACGCAGCTGCCGTGGGAGCGTCGTCCGAACTACCAGATCTATCTCGCCGCTCCCGATTTCGACTACGTCGACAGGCATCCGATCGAGCGTCTGGTGCGCGCGCTCGACTACCACAACTTCGTGTTGCGACGGCCGGTGATGGAGAACGGACAGTCACGACTCGGTGACGATGCCGTTCGGCGGTTCGAACTCTTCACGCGGGACATGGACATGCTCGCCGACTGTCGGCTGATGGTGGCGGTGCTGATCGATGACGATCCCGGAACGATGATCGAGATCGGCATCGCGTCGGAGCGGGGGATGCCGGTGATCGTCTACGATCCACTCCGTATCGCGCACAACCTGATGCTCACCGAGCTGCCGACGCTGTTGTCGTCGAACCTCGACGAGGTGATCGCCGAAGTCTTCGTGCAGGCCGGGCGGCTGGCCGGTCAGTAGGCGACGTCGTACCACCGCGTGCGAGGCGCCGACGGCACCCGGCTCGCGACGCAATCACAATCGGATTGGCACAGTGTCATCGCTTCTCCTCGCATCGGGCGGACTCGATTCGACCACGCTCGCGTACTGGCTGCGGGAGCGGGGCATCGACTTCGTGCCGGTCTTCATCGACTACGGCCAGCACTGCGTGGACACCGAGCATTCCACGTTGCTGAAGGTGCTTCCCGCGGGATATGGTGATCGGGTGAAGACGCTGCACATCGCCGACATCTACCGAGGCAGCCGCTCGCGGCTCATCGACGAGCCGAATCTGTGGACCGACAACGTGCAGTACGAGGAGCTCTACCTGCCGTACCGGAACCTGCTGCTGCTGACCGTCGCTGCGGCGCACGCGCAGACGATGGGGTTCGACTCGGTCTACGCCGGATTCATCAACAGCAATCACGCGAAGGAGCTGGACTGTTCGGCAGAATTCTTCGCAAAGCTCTTCCGGCTGCTGGATGAATACGGTTCGGTGGAAATCCGGATGCCGTTCCGGACGATGACGAAGTACGAAGTGGCGCTGGAGGGCATCCGCCTGCGAGCGCCGATCGCCCATACGTTCTCCTGTCAGGTATCGTCGGTTGTCCCCTGCGGTGCCTGTCCCAACTGCGTCGATCGACTCGACGCGCTCCGCCAGCTCGGTCCCGATCTGTCCACGCCGGACGATGCGCCGTCGGCGTAACGCTCCGGCCCCTGGTTCCGGTCCTTCGTCCGGTCCCGGTCCTCACGATTCCTCCACAATCCACCTGATCCGTTTCGGTCCGATTGAAACGGTATGGAGGCCTATGAAGCATCACCAGTACGCCCGTCGGCTTGCTGCGTTCGCCGCATCGCTTCCAGGGTTCCGCATCGAGCGAACGACATCGCCAACGTACAACCACATGGGCGCAGTCCTCTCCGACTCGGTCCTGCAGTCGGGGCTCAACTACCGCACGGTGGTCGAACCGCGCGTGGTCCACATTCTGACGCAGCATCCCGAGGCGTCGACCACGCCGGTGTTTCTCGAACTGCTCGAGCGCTACGGTGCCAAGCAGGTATTGCAGTGGCGACACGACGAGAAGCCGCGGCGCCTCTGCGATCTGACCGCGTTCTTCGTCAACCACGAGGTCTACACCGAACGGACGCTGCGGCACTGGCTGAGCGATCCGGCCAACTGCACCCGGTTGCGGGAGGTCAAGGGAGTCGGTGAGAAGACGGTCGACTACATGAAGAAGCTCGTCGGGCTGGAGTCGGTGGCGGTCGATCGGCACATCCGACGGTTCATCAGGGACGCCGGGCTGCCGTGCGACGACTATGCGGAGATTCAGGCGGTCGTCGAGCGTGCCGCAATGCTGCTCGGCACCACGTGCTCCGGCCTCGACCGCGCAATGTGGCACTACGCCACGCGGAGATGAGCATCACGAACTCCGGTCGGCGCAGAGCGGCTCGAGCGGCGTCGCGCGCTGCGGGTGGCGCGGGCAGGCAACCGTAGCAATCCGATCGGACGGGCCGTCGAGCACTACGTCCGTGATCGCGGATTCGCCGTCGCACGTGAACTCTGCGGTCACGGCGTCGGTCGGAAAATTCACGAGGAGCCGTCGGTGCCGAACCACCCCTCGGTGGACTTCGGCTGCTGAGGGGATTCGGTGCGCATGTGACATCGCGGCGGGGCGGCTGGTCTTTCCCGAAGCAGCCCCCGACCACGACAACGTCACGCGACACGGCAGAGTCGCGACCAGATGGCGTCCACATCCGTGCAGAGGATCACCATGGCCGATCTCCACGTCGAGCCGAATCCAATCGACCGTATCGCGGCCGTCGCCCTGGTGCTGCCCCGGGCCGGCGAACTGGTCGTGACCGTCTTCAACGAGTTCGGCCGACAGGTCGCCGAAGTCGTCAGCGGACGGTTCCCCGCAGGACGTCATACCATCTCCTGGAGCATCGGGGACATTCCGGCCGGCACGTACTACTGCCAGATGCAGCTCGGTGCCGAATCGACCATTCGCAAGATCTGCGTCGTGCGGTGAGGTCCTCCTCACGTCCCCGTAACCGTCCGGAAAGTGGCGGGTCGTGAACGCGACTCGACGACGACTTCCCATGGACCACCCGCTGATTCCCTCCTACGATTTCGCCATCGGCGATGATCTCGCCATCCCGTTCCGGTATCTGCCGCTGGAACGCAGCGAGGGGACGTATGACGCGTCGGAACCCCACCGGCACAACTACTTCGAGATCTTCTACTTCATCATCGGCGGCGGCGAACATGACATCGACTTCCGGACGTTCCCCATCCGCGACGCATCGATTCACTTCGTCATCCCCGGACAGGTTCACCGCCTTCGCCGCGACGCCGATGCCCACGGACACATCGTGCTGTTCACCGCCGACTTCTACTCGCTCGGACTGCGCAATCGTGAGGTGCTGCTGGAGATCCCGTTCCTCGAGCATGTCTCCTCGTTTCCGGTGCTCGCGCCCGAACCGACCGAGCGCGCCTCGATCGAGGGAATGTTCGCGCTGATGCGGGAGGAATTCTCCTCCGGAGCATCGCACCGTGAGGTGCTGCTGCGCTCGTACCTGAACGTGCTGCTGGTGCACGCGCGTCGCACCTACGAACGGGTGGCGCCCGAAGCGGCGGCTCACGACGCCGACCATCTGCTGGTCAATCGGTTGCGAGGGCTCATCGAACGCCGCTTCTCCAGCGTTCGCTCTCCGGCCGCGTACGCCGCGGAACTGAACGTGTCACAGAACCACCTCAACTCCATTGTGCAGCACATGCTCGGCCGAACGACGACGGCGCTGATTCACGAGCGCATCGTGCTCGAGGCCAAGCGACTGCTCTTCCACAGCGATGCAAGCGTCAAGGAGGTGGCGTTTCATCTCGGCTTCGACGATGCCTCGTACTTCACGCGCTTCTTCCGCCGTCACGTCGGTTCCACTCCTCAGGAATTCCGTGATGCCGGCGAGCGGTTCCACCATTCCCACGAATCGTCCTACAAGCGAAACGACCGTCGGATCTAGCTTGCGGCACGTGACATCCGGTTCGAGCAGCATCCGGAGCTCGCGCTGCGCGGCGACCTGTCCGAGCGTCGCGCCGACGTCCGCGTCGGGGTGCGATGGCGAGTCGGATGATCACAGGGAAACCGGATGGAATTCAGATAGAATCCAACGGGGATGAAACGATGCTCAGGCAAGGAATGCTGATGATGGCAATGGTCGCCGCGGCGGCGCTGGCGAGTGCTACGGCAACGGCGCAGACGACGACGCTGCTCGAACGCGAGCAGGGAATCGCCGATGTCTGCTTCGTCGATGCGAACACCGGCTGGCTCGCCAGCGGCGACACGCTGCTGAGGACTACCGACGGCGGAGCGACGTGGACGGCGTTGTCGAGTCGTCCGCTCCCCGCGGCGGACCTCCTCGCGATCGATTTCGTCGACGCGTCGCACGGCTGCGCCACCGGATCGGGTGGCGCCTACGCGACGACGACCGATGGCGGTCTCACCTGGCGGCCGGGGCCGCAGGTGAGTCCCTTCGAAGCCGTCGTCGACGTCGACTTCGTCACCGCCGACGTCGGCGTGGCAGTCGGCTCCGACTTCAGCGTCTACCGGACGACCGACGGCGGCGGGAGCTGGCTGTATGACACGTTGCCGATGCCGACCGTCCGACCGCATCCCGTCGCGGTGAGCTTCTCGACACCGAACGACGGGTGGATCGTGTCCAATTCCAACTACGCGTGGAAGACCACCGATGGCGGGAGGCACTGGGAACTCGTCGGCGACGACGCCGGACCCGGCGGTGGGTGGCCAGGTGGGGAACCGAGGGACATCAGATTCACCACGCCGACAATGGGATTCCTGTGCAACTGGTATCCGTGGGGATTGTTCCGGACCTCCGACGCCGGCGCATCGTGGGAGTGGCTCGGATTCGACTATCCCGTCTCGATCGATTTCCTGAACGACGGACTGTACGGTGTCTTCGCGACGACCGACGACGTCGTTCGAACTTCCGACGGCGGTATTACCTGGGCCGACACGATTGCTCTGGGACTGGAGGAGCCACTGATGGTGGAACCGCAACGGGTGGCGATGCTCGATGCGTCGAGCGCGGTGGTCGTGATATCGGGCGGCGGGGCGACGCCCGGGCGACTGGTACGATTGAACTTCGCAACCAGCGGCGTCGCGCGCGCTTCCCAGTCTCCGGGACTGCGGGTGTGGGCGCGTGACGGCGCCGTTGGTTTTGCGATGGATCCGATCGATGGTGGCTCGACGCTGCGCCTGATCGACATGGCCGGCCGGGTGGTGGGCATTCGACGCTTCGACGGCGTCGTCCGTGCAGCGCGCGGCACGCTTCCGGCACCGGCCAGCGGCGTGTATCTGGTGGAACTCGTCACCGCCGACGGCCGCACGGTCCGACGCATCTCAGTGCCGTAGGGTCGGCCCACTCACCCGCTGCGGAGGCGGGAGGGAGTCAATGGACTGCTTCCCGCGCTGCAACGCATGGCGCGAATCGGCGCCGACCTCAGTGATTGCGCCGGGCCCCGTCCGACAACCGTCGTCCGGACCCGGCGCACACCGCTTCCCTCTCTGTCAATCATCCGTTGAAGGCGCCGACCGACCGTGATCACCGCCGAGAGCCGCCACCGCTCTGCTCGGACGTCTCCGACACGAGCTCCTCCTCTTCCTCGCGGACCAGCTCCAGTTCGATGTCGATCTTCACCTTTTCACCGACCAGCATCCCACCGGTCTCGAGCGTCTGATTCCACGTCAGTCCCCAGTCCTTACGATTGATCGTCGTATGGGCGTTGAACCCGGCGCTGGTCGTTCCCCACGGACTGGTGGCGATTCCCTGGTATTCCACGTCGAGCACCGCCGGATGCGACGTTCCGCGGATCGTCAGATCGCCATGCAGCTTGAAATGTTCGTCGTCGACGCGCTCGACCTCCGTCGAATCGAACGTGATCTTCGGATGCTCCTCTGACTGGAGGAAGTCGGCCGAGCGCAGGTGGGCGTCGCGCTTCTCCTCCCGCGTATTGATGCTCCTCGCATCGATCTCGAAGTGGGCGCGGGTCTGCTCGACGTCATCGGGATCGAAGTCGACGGTTCCGTCGAATTTCTCGAACCACCCCTTCACGTTGGAGATCATCATGTGTCGCACGGTGAACTGCACCTCGGAGTGCGACGGATCGATTTGCCATTTCATCGTTCACCTCATTCGTGTTTGGGCTCCTGCTCGATCGCGGGAGGCGGATTCGCCGCCGCTCGGCCGGGCAGCACCCGTGTCATTCATTCAATACCCTAATATACGTCGCGACGACTATTGTCGCAACGGTCAAACGTCCCGGTCCCACTGAACACGACCGGATCGGATGACGAGCTGTCGGGGCCGATGGCGCAATCCAGCCGAATACGGGGGAATTCAATGAAAGAATCGGTCCAGTTCGGGTGGCGGTAACGAAACGAAACGGGCCGTCCGGATCTGCGCCGGACGGCCCGTGAGGGAATGCGTGGACGAACCGGGGGCACGGCCGAATTCGATTCTGCCGACCCGTCGTGGGGGGCTACGGAATGATCGGTGTCTCGACAGTGACGTTGACGGTACGACTGTAGAAGCGGCCTTCTGGGAGGTCGTTGTCGTACAGATCGGGCGACTCGCCGTCGCCGCGCACGGTCGGATTGTCGGTGCCGATCGCCTTGGCGACTGCGTTGGCGCGGTCGATCGACAGCTGCTTGTTGAGTGCAGCGTCACCGACGCGGTCGGTGTGGCCGTCGATGGCGATGTAGGCGTCAATCGTGATGCGGTTGCGGATCATGTCGATGATCCGCTGGTTCTGCGGACCGATGTCCGACTTGCCGAAGTCGAAGAGAATCAGACTGTAGCGATCGATCTGCTTGTCGCGGATGCGTTCGATGCGCTTGTGCCGGAGCGTGATCAATTGAACGGGGATGGAAGCGAGCGGTGTGACGACCTGGCGACCGGAGCCGTCAGTGGCGGTCAGGGCGTATTCCATCGGTGTCTCGGCACGGGGAACGTGCGGCTGATCGTTCTGGAGATCCCAGTCGACGGTGGGAGGAACGGCGCCGGTGCCGCTGAAGGACTTGAGCGGCTGTCCGTCCTGTGAGGCGACGATCCGCCAGGATGCGACGTTCTCCTCGGGCCGGGCGGTCGGGTGGAAACGGATCGCGGGGGGAGTGACGGTGCGAAGCGTGTCGTCGGTGAGCACCGGCTCGAAGATCCGATTGTTGTCGGAGTAGATCTCCACACGCTGGTTCTCCTCGATGCCGTCGGGAACGTCGGGGTTCGACGGCTTCTGCGGCAGTCCGCGCGTCTCGATGGTCATGCGGCTGTCCGGAATTCCCCACACGTTCTGCAGGTAATCGTGCACGCTTTGGGCGCGTGAGCGGGCGAGGCCGTCGACGCCGGCGTCACCTGGACGCTCGGAGGTGCAGCCGACGAGTCGGATGGTCGCATCCGGATTGTCGCGCAGCCGCTTGCCCACGATGTTCAGCACGTGATGGTAGGTCTCCACGCCATCGAGCTGGTAGAGCCGATCGATACGGAAGGCATCGGTCTGGTCGGGCGTGATGCGGTGGTAGCGATCCGGGAGCGTCGCCGAGCCGGGTGCAAAGAAGATGTAGTTGAGCAGTGGCCGGAGCTGCGGCGAGTAGAATTCCTCCACCTTCATGCGCACGACCTGCTGCTCCGAGTTGGGCGGATACAGACCCATCGCCTTGATCGACGCCACCAGTGGCGCCTCGGGTACCTCCATCCGGTTCGGCTCCATTCCCATCTTCAACGCGACGCCCAGCCGCAGGGCGTGCGCCTTCCAGTTGCTGTCGGCAATCACGTCGGTGAAGTTGTAGTCGTAGCTCACCTCGGGCGCGATGATGAATCGATCGCCGACGGGGATGTCGTAGCTCAGGCCGCCGGTCACGCCGATATCGTACCCCGACTCATCCGGGATGGCGCCGCTGGAGACATTGCGCGCGGTGGAGCCATCGCTGAAGGTCACGTTGTCGGGCGAGAGGAGCTCTTCGCGAAGGTCGTAGCTGGAGGCGATCGTCAGCCCGGCGCGCAGGCCGAGGTTCACCCGCAGTGGAATCGACAGCGGCTGCAGCACGAGCATCGGCTCGAGGGTCAGCTGCGAGAGCGTCGACTCGAGCGTGTGGCGCGACATGGCGTCGACCACCGTGTTCGAGGCGTCCAGCGCGTTGCCGATGTTCTCGTCGGTCGTCATCGTTCCGGTGAAGAGCGAGTAGCCGGCGCGAAGCTGCAGACCGAACCGATCGCCGAGGGCGAGCTGGTAAAGTCCGCCGGCGGCGACACCGGGACCCGTTCCGTCGGAGAACGCGGGGGAGCAGCACGGGATGTTGGGCAGCCCGCCGAAGTCGGCGTCGTGCTGCACCAGTTGGTAGAGCATGTAGATGCCGACCTGGTCGGACATGGTCTGTGCGTCGGTGTTCTGCTGGGCCAGGAGTCCGCGGCCGAAGGGCAGCATCATCGCGGCCAGGACCATCGCCGTCGTCGCGGCGAGCGTCGCGACGCTGGATCGCGAGTGGTTCGTCGTGTCCGGATTCATCATGGTGTACGTGGATCGCATGGCTGGTTCGATGATGATTAGCGGGCGATGATGATTGACTTCGAATCGGAATCCTCGGCGGTACGTGCCACGACCAGGTAGACGCCGCTGGGAAGGTCGGCCGGGAGCGCCGTCGCATGGGCGACGCCTTCGGCATCGTCGGCAACGGCGGTCGGTGTCCAGTCGGTGCGGTAGACGAGGTCACCGCTTTCGGAGTAGATCTCCAGCCAGGCGTGCCCGAGCGTCCAGGTGCGGGTCTCGACGGTCGGCGCGGCGCCTCCGGCGCCGGCGGGATTCGGCACGATCGACTTGATCGCCACCGACTCGCGCGGCCGGAGCAGACGATCGCCGCCCTCGCTGCAGATGCTGTCGAGCGTCAGTCGCCCGTCGATCAGCGTTGCATCCGCCACCAGATCTCCCGTGTTCACCGAATCGACATGCAACGGTGTCGACACCGACTGGCCGAGCAGGACGCTACCGGTGATCGATCCGAGCGTTCCCGACGGTCCGTCGATGGCCGAACCGGGGAAGGCGACGTGGATGATCCGCTCGCCGTTCTCCACATGGCTGTCGATCAGACGTCCGCCAGTGACACCATCGGGGAAGAACATGGTGTTGTCGAATCGGAACGTGACGGTGAAGGAATCCGGCACGCAGCGCATGGTCGACTCGTTGATGGCGTACCGGACGGGGAGCACGTAGGCTTTGTCGTGCGGGTCGCCGACGGTATCGGGCAGCGCGATCGTGAGCTCCAGCGTGAGCACGGTGACGGTCACCTGCGCGGTATCGCGACATCCCTTTTCATCCTCCACGATCACCTGGTAGACGGTGGTCTCGAGCGGGTCGGCGATCGGATCGGCGACCGAGGTATCGCTCAGCCCGAGCGACGGGCTCCAGAAGTAGCGGACGCCTCCGGATGCGCTCAGCTGCGTGCTGCGGCCGGCGCAGATGGTGGTGTCGGGCGACACCACCGCAACGGGCGGATCGTTCACCGTGACGGTGACCATTGCGGTGTCGGTGCAGCCGTTGTCATTGGCGCCGATGACCTGGTAGGTGGTCGTCGTCAACGGTCGGGCCGTCGGTGTCGCCGAGTTCGGATTGTCCAGCCCGGTGGATGGACTCCAGGTGTAGCTGGTTGCGCCGGTGGCTTCGAGGGGAACGCTGAAGCCGAGGCAGATCTCGACGTCGGGCGAGGCGGAGATCTCGGGGTTGGGCAGCACCATCACCTGTGTCGTCGCGCTGTCGACGCACCCGCTCGAATTCGTCACGGTCACCGTGTAGCTGGTCGTCGCGCTCGGCGAGGCGATCGGATTGGCCACGTTCGGATTGTCCAGGCCGGTGGCAGGCGTCCACTGGAAGGTCGACGCCGGATCGTCGCTTGTGACCGACAGCGGCACGGAGTGACCGAAGCAGACCCGGTACTGCGCGTCGAGACCGGAGAGTTTCGGCAGCGGATTGGTTGTGATCGTCACGCTCGAGGAGGCGGTGCAGCCGGCCTGGCTGGTGACGGTGACGGTGTAGGTGATGGGGCCGGGCGAGGTGGCCGTGGCGATCGGATTGGCCACGTTCGGATCACTCAACGTGGCCGCCGGCGTCCAGCTGTAGCTCACGTTCGGATCGTTCGAGGTCGCGGTCAGCTGTGCGGATTCACCCATGCAGACCTGCACGTCGTTGCCGGCGTCGACTTCCGGGATCGGATTGACGGTGACCACGACGGTATCGAATTCGGGGCAGCCGAACGGGCTGGTGACTTCGATATGGTACTCGGTGGTGGCCGATGGATTGGCGGTCGGATTCGATGCGTTCGGATTCGACAGGTCCGTCTGCGGTGACCAGCTGTAGGTATAGCCGGGACGCGGATCGAGTCCGAGTCGAGCGGACTGGCCGAGACAGAGTGCGACATCGGGACCGGCATACTGCGGCGTTGCGACCGCCTCGAGGATGAGGTTCGGCAGACCGAAGTTCGAGATACGACCACCGGTAAGGGCGACGCCATTGTCGACGAAGCCGCAGGCGTCGCCGCGCTGGTTCGGGCAGTTGATCACCGCCAGGGACGACGCCGAAAACTTGGCGATGTAGATCCGGCCATCCGGAGCGATCTGCATGGCGGCCGAGCCGGCGCTGGTGGTGCCGACCTGCAGTTGCGAGGCGGCGATGGCCGAGCCGCTGCCGCTGAGGTCGTACTGGTAGATGGTGCGTCCGTTCGACACCCAGCCGTTGTCGGCGTAGAGCAGCCGGCTGTTGGGCGAGAAGCTCACGCCGTAGCTCTGGCCGGAGAGCAGTTGTGTGACGAAGGTGATCCCGCCGGTGGAGCGATTGAAGCTGAAGAGGTGGACGCCGTCGGTCTCGTTGGCAGTGGCGAGCCAGCGACCGTCGGGGGAGACTTTCAGTTCGCCACGAGCGAGAAATCCAGAGCCGGAGATGGACGGTCCGGTGCTCGACACGTTGACGTCGGTAAAGCCGCCGGCGGTCAGGTGATAGGCGAAGAATCGGTTCGAACCGGAGGAATTGAACTCACGGAGGATGACCCAGTAGCCGGTTCCCGCCGCATCGAGTTTTGCGGCGAGCTTCTCGGCAACGAGTGCGGGCGGTGCTGTACCGTTGACGACGGGCAACGGCTGGTTGCTGGTGAGGACATCACCGGCACCGCTGCGCTGCGTCATGTCGACGATGGAGAAGCGTGCGTCGCCACCGGCTTCGGCGGGAGTGGTGACGATGTACCAGCGGTTGGCGTTGGCCGGATCGGGCATTGCAAGCGCGGGCTGTGTGCTCGACGCGCCACCGCCGATACCGCTTGCGGAGCCCGGCATCGCTGCGTTGTTGCGATCGATGACGGTGATTCCGTTGGTATAGAACAGCAGAGCGCCCGTGTTGGGATCGCTCGCGACGGCTGTTCCTTCGAACGCGTTGAGCGTGCTGGTGGTGATCTCCGCCGGTGCCGTCGGCGTCGCCGGCGGGATGTTGAAGTTCAGACCGGCGTTGCCGCCGAAGTACCAGAAGTTGGTCTCCAGCTGTGCCGAGGCGTCGTGGCAGACGCCGAGCATTCCCACCAGCAGGGTCGCGAGGACCAGCGGCAGGGACGGCATGAAGTCAGATATGCGTCGCATGGGTTTGGGAACATTCGTGAAGGTCGGTCCGGGCGGAACGGCACGGCCCGGATTCGACCCGATTCTCATCATGACCACATCCTATGGATCGATCCTAAAGAGCGCTTAAAGCGGGGGGAGCGCGTGGGGAAGGGGTGTGTGCGGAGATGTCGGGCGCCAAGGTACGCAGCACGAGGCGATTACGGCCCGTTCGTCGGCCTCTCCGGCGGGTGGTGCGTGTGAGCTCCGGAACGGGGATGGTGTCGCGTTCACGATTCGTGATGGCTTCGTTCGCTCGGGCATCACCATCTTCGCGACCGCAACCGGAAATGACACTTATGACGAGGCCGATGAAAACACTCTTCACGCTTCTTACCTTGATATTCGTTTCGACGACTATTCCCGTTCGGACGATGTTCGCACAGACGGGGGAGGTCACCGGTCAGGTGATCGACGCGGGGACTGACGCACCGCTGGCGGGCGTGACGGTACGAGTGCTCGACGCCGGGGTGGGGGCCGTCACCGATACGGCCGGTCGCTTCGCGATCAGCGGTGTGGCGGCAGGAACCTGGCGGGTGCGATTCGATCTGGTGGGATACGACCCGGTGGTACGGACCGACGTCGTGGTGACGACGTCGCGCGCGGCGACGCTGGTCGTGAAGATGCGCTCGGCGGTGATCCAGGGGCGTGAGGTCGTCGTGCGACCGGAGTACTTCGACCGCGGAACCGAGCGGGATGTGACGCGGGCGACCACACTGTCGAACGAGGAGATCCGGCGGCTGCCAGGGGGCTTCGAAGATGTCGTTCGCGCCGTCTCGATTCTGCCCGGTGTGGCGCAGTCCGATGGCGGACGCAACGACCTGATCGTCCGCGGTGGTGCCCCGTCGGAGAACCTCTACCTGATCGACAACATCGAGGCGCCGAACATCAATCACTTCGGCACGCAGGGCGCCGGCGGCGGGCCGCTCTCGTTCGTCAATCTCGACTTCGTTCGGGACGTGAGCTTCTCGGCGGGGGGATTCGGTGTGCAGTACGGCAACCGGCTCTCGAGCGTTGTCGACATCGATCTGCGTGACGGGCGGCGCGACGGGCTGGGCGGACGCGCCACGATTTCGGCGACGCAATTCGGACTCGACTTCGAAGGGCCGATCACCGAACGCGGCACGTTCATCGCCAGCGCGCGGCGGAGCTACCTCGACCTGATTTTTCGCGCGGCCGGATTCGCCTTCGTTCCCGAGTATTGGGATTTCCTCGGCCGCACTTCATGGAATCTCGGCGGCGACGACCGGCTCTCGGCGCTGGTGATCGGCGCGATCGACCGCGTGCGTCAGTTCAACGACAACGCCGACGATCGATTCGAGAACTCCCGGATTCTGGACAACTCTCAGAATCAGATCGTTGCCGGAGTCACCTGGCGTCATCTGTTCGACATCGGTTACACCACGACGACGCTGCGGCGGACGCTCGTCGACTACCGGTTCCGTCAGACCGATTCGCTCGGCGTGCCGGTATTCACCAACACCTCGACCGAGGACGAGATCGGACTGCGCAGCGACGTCGTGCTGCAGCTGGGAGATCGCACGGAGCTGTCATTCGGTGCGGAGGCAACGACGGCGGGATTCGACGGTGTGATCACGCTGGATCAGCCGGGGGTCTCGGTGGACGTCGACGCCGCTGATCGCTTCACGCGTGCAGCCGTCTACGCGCAGGCGACGCGACGGCTCTTCGAGACGCTGCGGCTGACGCTCGGCGGTCGGCTGGACTATTTCTCGGGGATCGATCGGACGTTGTATCCCGCGCTGCGGATGACGCTGGCGCAGCCGATCGGCGAACTGACGACGCTCAGTCTGAGCGCCGGACGATACTTCCAGGCGCCCTCGTACGTGTGGTTGGTCGCCAACGACGTGAACCGTTCGCTGCGCAGCATTCGATCCGACGCGGTGGTGCTCGGTCTGGAGCGGCTGCTGGCGGAGGACATCAGGGCGACGCTGGAGGGATATGTCAAGCGGTACGACGACTACCCGGCGAGCCGGACGCGGCCGTACCTCGTGCTGGCGAATACGGGCGCGGGGTTCGGCGGCGCCGACGAGGGGTTCGCATCGTTCGGACTCGATCCCCTGGTCAGTGACGGGACCGGACGGTCGTGGGGTGCGGAGCTGCTGATACAGAAGAAGCCGTCGGAGATCCCGCTGTACGGCATCGTGGCGATCTCGCTCAACTGGTCACGGTTCACCGCGCTCGACGGAGTGGAGCGTCCGGGCAACTACGATCAGCGTCTGATTGCGAATCTGAGCGCGGGATATCGATTCGGGACCGAATGGGAGGTGGGGATGAAATTCCGATTCGCCTCGGGGCGACCGTACACGCCGGTGGATTCGACGGGCGACCCGACCTACGGCTACCGGGACGTTTCGCAGATCAACGCGCTGCGGCTCGGCGCGCAGCACGCGCTCGACGTTCGTGTCGACCGGCGGTGGAACTTCGGGCGGTGGAGTCTGGTGACCTACATCGACGTGCAGAATGTGTACAACCACCGCAATCCGTCGCCGCCACGGTACAACGCGCGGACGCGCACAGCGGAGGTCAGCGAGTCGCTCGGAATTCTCCCGTCGATCGGCGTGACGCTGGAGGCGGCGATGTAGGGGCTGCGAGCCCGTGTCTACGCCCGCGTATCGATCTGCACGCCGGTGCCGCCGACGGGCACGAGCTGGATCTGCTCCGGCCGTGCGGCCAGCAGGGGAAGCGCCTTCTCGATCAGGGCAGTGCTTCCGGGCAGTTCCAGCGATGCCTGGTGCTGCTCGCGGCTGTCCCACAGCTCGGTCACCCACGTCGCCGAGTCGTCGGCGGAATCGCGATTGACGATGAACAGACGGCAACCGTCTGCGCCGCTGACCGCCTCGGCCGCGCGCAGCAGGATCGCTACGAGTTCTTCGCGACATTCGGGCGCGGTTTGAAATTTCGTGTAGATGCCGAAGGGTTCCATTCGAACTCAGGGGAATTCAGTCCAGGGTATCCACCGGTGTAACGGAACCGGAGCCGGTTGCATTGATGTCGAGCACGGCTGGTGCGCCGCGGTAGCGCACGTCGCCGGAACCGGTGACGGTGGCGTGGAGTTCACGGGAGGCGGCGACGGCGACCTCTCCGCTGCCGTTGAGCGTGATGGTCGTGCGCTGACTTGCCAGGTCGAGCGCGTCGAGCGAACCGCTTCCGTCGAGGACGACGTCGTGGGTGACGGTCGAACCGTGCAGATGAATTTCACCCGATCCGATTCCCTGCGTCCGCACCGATTGCGTGGCGACCTCGAGATCGATGCTTCCCGAACCGTTCATGCGCACCGCCATCGACGGCGTGGCGATCGGGCCGGAGGAATGGATGGAACCGGAGCCTGAGAGCTGGACGCTGCGCAGGTCGGGCGCTGTGATGTAGACGGTGATCGGATGATCGGAATCGAAGCATCCGTCGAAGCCCGCCACCAGCTTGTCGGCCTCGACGTCGGTGTCGACGTGGTCGAGCAGATTGTCGTCGCCCTCGACGCGTACCGACTGCGTATCGGCGCGCGTGATCACCATGTCGATGCTGCCTCCGAGTTCTACGCGCTGGAACGGGCGAACGACGCGTGTCTCGCTGGCGACCTTGCCGGAACCATCGATACAGTCGCGTCCTCGCCCACAACCACCGAGCAGTGTGCCGACGGCCAGCAGGCCGACGAGGAGGATACGAGGGGGAGCGATCGTGCTTGACATGGGATCGGAATTTCGATTCACGGTGGATCGGGATGCATCTGCACTGTGAGGCCTTGAAAGATACGGAGCCGCGACAAGCCCGCCCTTCGGTGCGTATCTTCGGCGCTTCGTCGTCACAGGCTTCCACTTCCCGCATCATGAGTCACCCGAGGCAACCGCCGTGGAGCTCGACTCCCGAGGAGGGCGAGCGCGAATACCCGCACTGGAACCGAGTCTACATCGCGGTGGTCGTCTTCACCGTCGTCGTGATTCTCGCACTCTGGTTATTCCAGTTCGCGTTCTCTACCTGAGGATTCACCCCGTGTTAGGTTCCCGCATCCGAATTCTCCCCATCAACGTGCATCCGGCATGACCTGGATCGACTGGGCAATCGTCGCTGCGTATCTGATCTACGTCGTCGTCGACGGCGTGAGGATGTCTCGGCGCAACCCGGGCGTCGAGGGCTACTTCCTTGCCAACCGGTCGCTGCCGTGGTGGGCGGTGGGGCTTTCGGTGATCGCCACGCAGATGAGCGCGATCACGCTGGTGGGCACCACCGGTCAGGCGTACGCCGACGGAATGCGGTTCATCCAGTTCTACTTCGGACTGCCGCTGGCGATGGTGATTCTGTCGATCACCGTCGTTCCCTTCTTCTATCGCGCGCGGGTGTACACGGCCTACGAGTATCTCGAGCGTCGCTTCGACGCCCGGACGCGCACGCTCACCAGCTTTCTGTTCCTGATTTCGCGTGGTCTGTCGGTGGGTGTGATCGTCGCGGCGCCGTCGCTGATTCTGTCGATCGTCTTCGGGTGGAGCCATCTGTGGACGATCCTGGCGATGGGCATTTCCACGACGGCCTACACGATGTTCGGCGGCGTAACGGCCGTCACCTGGACCGACGTCAAGCAGATGGTGGTGATCTTCGTCGGGCTCGGTGTGGCGCTGTGGGTGATCTTCGCCGGACTTCCGGCCGACGTGTCGCTCACCGACGCGCTGCACCTGGCCGGCGCGACCGGGCGGCTCACCACCGTGAGCACGAAGTTCGACCTGCACGAGACGTACACGCTCTGGTCGGGGCTGATCGGAGGAATCTTCCTGATGCTGGGCTACTTCGGCTGCGATCAGAGTCAGGTGCAGCGCTACCTCACCGCGCGCTCCGTGTCAGAGGGACGCACGTCGCTGCTGATGAGCGCCTTCGTGAAGATTCCCATCCAGTTCGTGATCCTGCTCATCGGCGTGATGGTGTTCGTCTACTACCAGTTCACACCGGAACCGATGATCTTCGACCGTGCCGGCGCACAGCGAGCCGAGCAGCAGTACGGACGGGAATACGCCGGTGTGCAGGGGCGCTTCGAGCAGCGGATGGCCGAGCGGACGGAGGCGGCGCGGGCGTTTGCGCGCTCGGACGGAAGCGAGGAGGCGCGGAAGCGGTATCTGACGGTGAACGCGGAGGTGACGAAGGTGCGCTCCGAGGCGGCCGAGATCGTGCGTCGTTCCACGCCGACGGGAACGTTTTCGGACGTCAACAATGTCTTCCCGACGTTCATCCTCACGCAGATGCCGACCGGAGCGATCGGACTGCTGATCGCGGCGATCTTCGCGGCGGCGATGTCGTCGATCGCCGCCGAGCTCAACGCGCTGTCGACCGCATCGGTGATCGACGTCTACCGCCGCCACTTCCGGCCCGACCAGAGCGAGAGGCACTACCTCTTCGTCTCGAAGATTGCCACCGCATTCTGGGGACTCTTCGCCTGTGCGGTGGCCTACAATGCGGCGCAGCTCGGATCACTGATCGAAGTGGTGAACAAATTCGGCTCGTTCTTCTACGGATCACTCGTCGGCGTGTTTGCGCTGGCAATTGGAACGCGGCGGGCGACCGGACGTGGCGCGACGTGGGGGCTGCTTTCGGGAATCGCTTCGGTGGCGCTGGTCAGCTACTTCGGCGAGATCGCCTCCGGTTTCCAGGCGCTGACCGGCAGCAAGGCGCTCGTCGGCATCGCGGGATACCTGGACATCAGTTTCCTCTGGTACAACGTGATCGGCGCGGTGGTGGTCGTGGTGGTCGGACTGGCGCTCAGCCGGCGCTCTTGACGCTGCGCCCGCTCATGAGCACTGCGAGCGGCCGCATGGGCTCGATATGCTCGAAGATGATTTTGATGACCGAGGTGATCGGCACTGCGAGGATCATTCCCACGACGCCCCACAGCCATCCCCAGAAGATAAGGGCGACGAGGATCACGACCGGCGAGAGGTCGAGGCTGAACTGCATCACTTTCGGTTCGACGATGTTGCCCATCACCACCTGCATGACGGTCAACAGGACGAACACGGCCAGCGGCTCGCCGAAGGAGCCGAACTGGAGCATGGCGAGCGACACGGGCAGGAGCGTCGCGATCATCGACCCGAAATTGGGGATGTAGTTGAGCAGGAACGTGAGCAGGCCCCAGAAGAGGGGGAAGTCGACGTTGAAAATCGTCAGGATGAGCCACGCGAGCGTCCCGGTCACCAGACTGATGGCGGTCTTGGTCACCAGGTACTGTCGGACGCGACGGTCGATGTTGTCGATCACGCCGGCGATGCGATGTGCGTCGTGCGGGGAGAAGGCGCGGGTCACCTTCGCTGCCAGGTCGCCGCTGCCGGCGAGCATGAAGAAGGTGAACAGCAGCAGGAGGAAGAGTCCGGTGAGGAATTCGACGAGCTGTGTGACGCTTGCGGTGGCCCAGTCGGTGATCGTGGAAAAGTCGATGAGGTCGGCGAGCTTGACGGCCTTGCCGTTGGCGCTCATCTGCACCGACAGGTCATGCATGAGCACCTGGAAGTCTCCGCTGAGCCGGTTGATCCGATCCTGGTACTCCGGAAGCTTCGCGACGACATGTTCGCCACTGATGTAGATGAGGTAGGCGATACCGGAGAGGATAGTGGCGACGAGGGCGAAGACGACGAGCAGTGCGATGATCTTCGGAACGCCGGCGCGCTGCAGCGACAGCATGATCGGCTTGAATATGAGCGCAACGAAGATCGACAGGACGAAGGGCAGCAGCACGCCGCTGGCGAGGTAGGCAACCACGCCGATGACGAAGAGTGCCAGCACTGCCAGCAGGATGGTATTGACTCTCGAAGGTTGGTTCACGGCCGGGAAGATACGGGGCAGGAGCAGGACCGGGAGCAGTTCGGAGGGAGATGATTGCGAGCCCGATGAGAATCTTTTCGCGCTATGAAGTTTTTTCTTGCGTTCGCTCCATCCGCGCCTTACATTTGCCCCGCTCCGACAAGGGAGCTGCTGTTTGGGCACAGCAACAATGGGCAAATCGATACGACCACGGCACGGCATAATCTCCACCGTTCGTTCGCTTTGCGAGCTTCGTAAATATCCAGGTCTCACGAACTTCACGGTTCCCCCACATCCCCCGTTCCTTCAGTTTTTCCACTTGTAGTCTGTTCGCGCATTTGCCGCAATTCATCGACGGCATCGGCTCGTCGGCCGGGTACGGTATTTGTTTGAACGAAGTTCTTTGATAGCGCAGGTGATGGTCGCTCATGCAGTCGAGGTGAGGTAGATGGCCTGGTTCCGCAGTCCATACTTCATAGCGGTTCGCTGCTTTTTCGCTCGTCGTGGGCACGACGAGATCATGAAATGGAAAAAGCAAAAATAATTCTTGCATTGACCGTCGCCGGCGCGTATGTTTGGCACCGTTAGTTTTGAAAGTAGCTGTTGGGCACAGCTGACTGGGCAAAATCGGGCAGACACCGCAGCACGTTTCGTTCCTGCTCTGTTGCTTCGCTTTTGCATCTACGTTGACGACACCGTTGGTGGTAGGCTGACCTCAATCCGCAGATCACCGTTCGGAGAATCAACGCCATTCATCCAATAGCTCCCGCGCGTATTTCGGCTCTGCGCATTTGCAATCGTGTGCAGATAAATCCCCCGAAATTCGATCGCTCCGGCCGATTCACATGGTGATGACGTTCGGACGATCATGGCAAGGGCGTTGTGATTTCGTCGGTTTGGGCAACCGGCGAGAGGAATGATACTGGGCACAGTACTCTGGTGCGGCGGCTCGTCTCGGGCTTCTGACACCGAGGGTGAAAACCCTCCTCACAACACACCCGCTCCTATCTGCACATCCTTCGTTCTTTGAACGGCCCCTGTTGATTGTTTCGTAGTTCGCCAATGTTCTGGTGTGGTGCGTCGTATCGGCTTCGACGAATCGTTCGATTCCGACTTCGACAATAGACCTCAGCACACCAGCCACGACGGCGATTAACCCGAAACATTGCTCGCGTTCAACAATGCGCGGCACATTCTCTGGAAATAAGACGCTGGTTTTATTGCCGTGGCCGTGCCTTGTCTGAACCGAAATCAGGGCGCCAATTCGGTGGGCAATGACGTTCGTTGGAACCTTCGGGTTCCAGCGGTACTCATAGACGATTTCCTCATTAACAGAAGAGCGGGCGGTTTTCATGGAGACCTCCAGGAAGCCGCGGCAGTTCGGTTCGTGTCGACCTCGACGGTGGTGCGCAACACCGTTGCAAGACAAGACCGTTCGGCGACCGTTCACGGTAATTGACCTCGCCGGGAGCAATCCCGGTCACTCACATCACACTAATTCCTTGTAAAAGGAGGCACAACATCATGAAGAGCATTTTTGCTTTTGCACTTGCTTTCGTGGCCGCTGGCAGCATCGCCATGGCTCACGGTGAAGGACATCATCAGCATCATGACAGCGAAGATCCGTCGGGCTGCGGCTGCCACGGTGGCGACCAGAACGGACCGAACTGCGACGAGACGACCACGTGCGAGTTCGACACGTATGCTCACGTTGCCGTTCCTCTGGAGTGCTACTCGATCAGCGACTTCTACGGTGGCTGCATTGAGCGTTCGGTCACGACGACGGCTGACTTCACGGTCAACGTTGGTCTCAACACCGGCAACCGCCGCCCGGGCGTCATCCTCGTCGCCGGCGACGCTCTTGATCGCGTCATCATGTCGGACTGGGATTTCTCTCTGACGTGGCAGCCGGCGCCCGGTCAGGATGCTACTGGCAACTACACCTCTGGTGGTGGCGTCAATCAGGACACCGAGATCGAGCTGAACGAGAACTCGTGGGTTTCGACCTCGTTCTCGGGTAACAACTTCACGAACTGGAGCGCCGCTCTTGGTGGCGTCAATGGCAAGACCTTCCGTCTCAACGGTGCCCCGGGCGACTTCGGTGGTACTTTCTCGGCTTATGAGGACGGTACGGGTTGGGCGGCGATCGCCTTCGGCGGCATGCTGCACATCGCCAGCGACCAGCAGCGCGGCCAGTACTCCGGCAGCGCTTCGGTGACCTTCGACTACAACATCTAATCACGAACCCCGCAAGGGGCTCGCGGATAGACTGACGATCAGGCGGGCGCGGTGCCACGTGCGCCGCGCCCGCTTCTGATCTGAGACCCGATGACCTGATACCTGATGACATCGCCGGCGGAGCAGGATGGGACACGATGCGCCGGCCGTAGTATTGAGAAACCCCCGACGAACATTTTCTACGACCTACCTGATCCGATGAGATACGCTGTCCTTTCCATCTTCGTCACCGCCGCTCTGTTGCTTTCGGTCGCGCCGACTACGGCGCAGGTGAGCGCGGACCCGATCCGGGTGGTGCTGGGCCCTCAGCAGCCCTCCACCGAAATGCGGTTGACGAATACCGATCCGGCTCCGGTGGAAGTGAGTACGAGCGTCGATTTCGGAGTGTATGTCTCCGACGACCTCGGCGCCGAGCATCTCGATTCGGTCGGCAATGACTTCCTCCGCAGTCGCTCCTGCAGCAAGTGGGTCCGCGTATTCCCGGCCCGCTTCATCATGAAGCCAAAGGAGTCCCGCACCATTCGCGTGATCGCCGTCCCTCCTCCGGACCTTGCCGACGGCGAGTACACAGCACGACTGCGCATTACCTCCGTCAAACTGGAGAAGCCGACGGCTGCGGCTGCTCTCGACTCGAACCAGGTGGCACAGACGCAGATCCGCCAGTACATCACCATCGGCCACCCGCTGATGTTCCGCAAGGGTAAGCTGACGACCTCGATCGCGATGGATTCGGTCTGGACGCATACCGATTCGGCGAAGACCTACATCCTGGTGCAGACGACTCATGGTGGCAACAGCGCGTATCGCGGTGACCTGATGGGGCGCCTCTACAGCCCGGCAGGTGAGCCGCTGGACAGCGCCGACCTGGTGTTTATGGTCGAAGATCATCAGAAACGCGTTCGCGTCGGATTCGACAGCCTCGCGCCGGGTACCTATCGCCTGGATCTGTCGGCCACGATCATCACGCATGGCGGAATCGGCCTCATCAGTATTCCGGCAGAACCAGTCTACCGGTCATTCGACCTGATCGTAACCGGTGGCGACGCACAGCTGATCCCCCGAAGCGACGATCCGATCTACATGCCTCAGCCGCGAAGGGCATCGGCCGAATGACGGCCGGGCGCGGTCCGGAAACAAACGATTGATATGAGATGACCATGGTCCATCATCTGACATATATGAAGCGAAACGGGGCGAACGTCGCACGCCTGGCTGCGATCCTCATTGGTTGCCTCGCAGTCTGCGGTTCCACGCTGTTGGCACAGCAGCCAGCCATTACCGCACAGACGTTGAACGGGCTCGACCTCGGCACCGTCGAGCGTGGCAATCAGAGCGTGATCGGCTGGGACAGCCCCAGCGCGGCGCAGATGATCGTCACCGGCCCTCCCGGCTATCTGATGACTCTGCAGCTGGTTCCCCAGCAGATGGAGAACCAGACGAACACCGGCCGTACTGCACTCGAGCTGGATAACTCGCAGTGCGCGTTCAGCTACGATGATGGACAGACGTGGCACACCTTCACCAGCGGGTACCTGAGCCAGAACATCGAGTTCCCAGGCGGTACACCCGATGCAAACGGCAACACGTCGGTCCTCGTCCGCGTCGGCGGAACGTTCACCGCGACCGGATCGATGCGCCGCGGCGACTATCAGGGGCAGGTGCAGCTGATCGTGATGTGCCAGAGTACACCGAGTGTCGGGATCGCGCCGGCCACGACGGGCTCGAGTACGATCAACGAGTTGGGAGCGCCGCCTCACCTGCAGCAGTCGCAGCTTGACGACCAGGTGAAGTAATGCCTCCGGGCAGGATTCCAGATCACACAATTCACACGAGGATCTCTGAGGGGCCGACCCGATCTGACCTAATGCGGCGGATACTTCCCATACTGTTGCTGCTGGCGTTCTCCTGCACGCAGACCTTTGCGCAGAGTGCACTCGACAGCCTGTTGAACCATCGCGGGGACGACACCACTTCGCTCAGCGATTACGTGCTGCCCGATTACGCGAGTGGTCCGACGGAAGGAGCGGTGTCACTCCGCCTCGGCGCACGGGGCGCCATCCTCACGACCGACGTCTTCGTCTACACAGTTGGCGACACGCTGCTCCTGCCGTTCACGAACTTCTGCGACGATCTCCGGATGCTCAGTTCGATAAGCGCGAATGGCGATACCCTGCGGGCAGAGATTCCGACCGGGACACCCTTCACGCTGATTCGCTCGTCGCACAAGCTCACCATCGCGGACATCCACGACACCACGTTCGACGACGTGGACGTCCGGACGATCGATACGACAGTCTACGTCTCGAGCCGACTGTTTGCGGCAGCAGCAGGGTTGATTCTGAACTACCAGTCATCGGATCTGACGTTGCAGATCCCGACCGACAGCCGCATCCCCGCAGTCATGCTCTACTACGCCGACCAGCGGCGCAAGGAACTCGGACAGCTGGACAGCTCGGGCCACCGCTCGCCGGTCATACGCCAGGCGCTCGGCGCTCTCAATGCCGACTGGCGTGTCGGAAGCAGCGTCCAGTACGCAATTGATCAAGCGGCGTCGACCGGCGCCTGGTCCCACACGCCGATGCCGGTGTCCGCCGACGGAAGTCTCCGCCTCTACGGACCGTTCGCGTGGGGTGAGCTCCAGACGATGTTCGACGGGCGCCTCGACCAGGTCGGCGAATCCGGCTACAAACTCGACGGCGGTCTCGGCAATATGAACTGGACGTATTCCATACCCGGTTCGCCGATCATGAGTCAGTTCATCCTCGGACTCACCGCCTCTGCCGGCGGCCTCGATTACAACGTGCTCGTGACCAATCGGCAGACCGATGAATTCACGCGGCGCGGACTTGGGATGACCACCATCGACGGATATACGACTCCCAATTGGACAGTGGAGCTCTATAACGGCTCGGAGCTTGCTGATGTGGTCAAGGCCGACAGTACTGGATACTATTCCTTCGACATTCCGCTGGCGTACGGCGATCGTGCCTGGTGGACGTCGGAGGTTGGACCGCATGCCGAGCGGATTGATACGCGAATCCGGGAGATTGTGCGCAACACGATGCTGCCGCCCGGAGCATTCGACTATCAGGTGTCCGCCTATGCCGACCGACTCTCGCCGTCGACGCGTCTCACCGGTGGTGCGGTCACGTCGCTCGGACTGACGAAGTGGCTGACGCTGCAGACGACTACCGGTGCGTCGATCAACAGGCTCGACAGCTTCTCGACCAAGGATTATTCGCCGATCGTTACGGCCAACATGCTCGTCGGACTCCACGACTACTTCGAGACCAGCTACGATATCGCGCAGCGACTCGTCACCGAGCACTACTGGCCATCGTCGGAGACCGGTCTGACCGGTTCCTACAGTCTGGGTTCGCAAACGATCGGAGCCGGCATCAGTGTCTTCACTACGGGACTCAATCTGGGATTCAACGGCAGCTACGGCATGCTGAGCGACTCGTCGACAGCGAACCTCTACGCCGAGGTGCAGTTGAACCCGGTCTCGCTGGGTGTCAACGCCGGACTCATGGGTGACGGCACTGGCCGTCGACTGGCCATGATGCCGGCGGTGCGGCTCGACCTTCCCTGGTTCAGTCTCAGCGCTCGTACGGGTATCGAGTCCCAGCTGGCTGGAAACTGGGCGCCCCAGACCAGCGCGCTGGTGAAGAGCGACCTCTCGTTGTGGTGCAATCTGACCGACCGGACCGTAGCGCTGGAGAGCCGTGCGCAGTATGACCATTCGCAGAACATCTGGAGCGACCTCTATGCGGGCGCCCGTGTTCGCTTCTCACGGTACCTCTGGCTGCGTGCCGGCTACGAGATTCAGAATGAGCAGTGGTCGGACGGAAGTGCCAACATCTCGCTCACCTCCCAGTTTGCCCTGCCGTTCAGTACCGTGCAGACTCGCACTGGCTACGTCGAGGGCACCGCGTCGCAGTCAGTCAATGCCTACGGAAAAGTGATGCTCAACCAGACTGGTCTGCGCTTCGTGGACCAGTCGAGCGCGATCACCTCCGGCGTGGTCATGCGGGCATTCGAAGACGACAACGGCAACGGCGAGAAGGATGGTGACGAGCGCCTGCTCGGCTACAGCAACGTGAAGGTGGAATCGAGACTGTCGTCGAACGATCACGCCGGTGATTACATCCCGGTGCGTCCGAACGAGTCCTACACGTTCACGCTCGACAAATGGCAGTTCGCCGGAGACAATCTCTATCCGGGAAAAGTGAAGTACGAGCTCCTGCCGCTCAACGATGCAGTGTACACGATCGACGTCCCGTACGTACAGGGACTGGACGTCAGCGGACAGTGTGAGCTCCGTCGTGTCAACGGCGATATCGCGACAGAAACCAATGTGTTCAACTACCTGCCGGTTCGACTCAAGTCGACCAATGGAGCGTATGAATTCGATGGCGAAGTGATGGATGGCGGTTACCTGGCCGTCTACGGTGTCAGCAAAGGTGAATATGAAGTCGTGTTCCCCGCCGATGAGTTGAAGACCCGACAGATTCAGCTCAGCGCGGATTCGCCAACAACGGTGACGATTGACAAGGACAACCCCAATCTCCCCGTCTTCATATTTGAACCATTGCAGCCAATTAATTAGGGGACACTACGATGGCGCTGCTGAAGCTCTCGACCTCAGAGTACCGGCAACTGGAGGAACTGGCGGTGGATACGAAGGACGCGAAGGTGTTGCGTCGAGCCGAAGCGTTGCTTTGGCTCCACGACGGCCTCAGCGTCGATGAAATAGCCGTCCGCCTGCGGATCAGTACCCGCACCATCTACAACTGGGTCACGCGATTCGAAGAGCGCCAGGGAATGGAGGTCGTCGACCGCCTCTCGGATGGAAAGCGCGCCGGCCGACCACGTACCGTTCGCGGTGTGATCGATCCCATCATTCAGAAGGCGATCGAGTCGGATCCGGAGGCGATCGGGTACGACGCTGAACGATGGACCGCACCACTACTGCAGCAGTATCTGAAGGAGAAGCACAAGATCAAGGTGTCGCGCCAGAGCATCATCGGCGCGCTTCGACGCAGCGGCTTCAAGTGGAAGCCCGGTACGCGTACCGCCACCCGTGGCTCGCAGCAGTGGCTGCGTTCGCGTGAGGAATCGCGCAAGACCGGTTTCAACCACCTCTGATCGCCGGTTTCCCCCACCCCGGATTTCACCCCCGATCCACCCCCTTTCAGCGGCCTCCGCACGAGGTCGCGCCGTCAGTTGTTCCCTCGTTCGTATACTGCGTCGCCCGCCTGCCATCCTTCCTTCCTTCTCCCCCCGGACAGGTCCCCGCGAAGGTTGATGTTCCCGATGGAGATGCTTCATGAACGATGGAAACCGACTGGTCCACTCGGCGCGATGGTTCCTGTTCGCCGCCTCGATTCTCCTGACCGCTACCACCGCTTCGGCGCAGCACCAGTACGACCAGTGGCTGTTTGGAATCAGTGCCGATTACGGCCTCGACTTCCGCGGCGGTGCCCCGGTGCGCCTGAATCATCCGCAGGTCGGGATTCAATTCAATGAAGGTAGCGCGACAATCTGCGATCCCGTGACCGGCGACCTGCTGTTCTTCTCCAACAGCGTCAATGTCTACGATCGCCGCTACCGCGTCATGGCCAACGGCGACGGCCTGCTCAGTGCCACCACCTCCACCCAGGGCGTGCTCGTCGTTCCCGTCCCCGGAGATCCCTCCCGATACTATCTGTTTACCGTTGACCAGGAGGGATACGACGGATCGCCGAAACGGCCCAACCGCGGAATGGCCTACGACATCATCGACATGAACGGCAATGGTGGATTCGGCGCCGTGACGGTGAAGAACCAGATCCTTCATGACACCTGTTCGGAACGACTTACCGCCGTGCGCTCGGTCAACGGACGGGACTGGTGGGTGATCGCCCACAGTCTCGGCCGCAATGAATTCTGGGTTCATCGCGTGACCGCTGCCGGCGTCGGCTCGGCCGATACCTTCCACGTCGGCGTCGATCAGGTCGTGCCCGACAATGACAACAACCTGTGGCAGATGGGGTACCTGAAGGCGTCGCCGAACGGAACCCTGCTGGCAATGGCGAGCCGCACCACCGGAATCGTCGAACTGTTCCGCTTCGATCCCTGCACCGGCAGGATTTCCGATCCAATCCTCATCCCGGGTGATGTGAACGACACGTTCCCGTATGGATTGAGTTTCTCTCCGGACAGCCGTCTGCTCTACGTCACACGTCGCGACCTGGCACTCTACCAGTACGATGTGTCGAACTATCGGTCCGACAGCGTACGCAACTCGGCAATGAAGATCGCTGACCGCAGCGGCATCGCCGGAGCCATGCAGATCGGCCCGGATGGGAAAATCTATACGGTGAACACCGACGACCGCCTCGGCCGGATTGAATCACCAAACGTCCGCGGTACCGGCTGCAACTGGGTGCCCGACTGGATCGACGTCAGCGTCTCCGGAACCAATCGCGAAACCTTCGGAGGCCTGCCCAACAACATCGATGCGTTCGATCACTCGATCGATACCGTCGACTTCGCCCTCGACGACAGTGTCTTCTGCGGCTCCGGGTGCGTCTCGATACTTCCGCTGCCGGGCGGTCCGATGCCTGCGCCCGACTGGTACTGGAGCTTCCCGGGTGGAACGCCCGATACAGCGACCGGCCACACTCCCCCCGACCACGTCTGCTACGATTCGGTCGGTCGCTATCCGGTAATCCTCCGTACCGCGTGCGCAGCGACCACCGTCGACTCTGTCGTGCACTTCGTCATCGTCTCCGAAATTCCCGAGCTCTCGTTCCCCGACTCCGCCGCATCCTGCCAGGGTGCGCCCGTTCAACTCGTTCCTGAGATCTCAGGCGGTGCCGAACCGCTCTCCTACGCCTGGAGTCCCGCCGACGGACTCAGCTGTGCCGACTGCCGCCAGCCGGTCGCGACGATCGATACGACCACGACCTACACGCTCACCGTCACGACGGCCTATGGCTGCACCGCCACCGATTCGGTTCGCGTCGTGATCGCCATGCCCGCAATCGTCGACGCCGGGCCGGACATCGAGATGTGCAGAGATCAGGAGGCGGTTGAAATTCAACCCTCCGTTACCGGAGGTCAGGGCCCCTACACGTACACCTGGAGTCCCGCCGACGGACTCAGCTGCGTTGACTGCGAACGCCCGATGGCACGGCCCGATGCGACCACCACCTATACCCTCACGGTCACCACCTCCGACGGCTGTATCGCCACCGATACCGTCCGCGTCGACGTGTCGCTCCCGCCAACCGTCGATGCCGGACCCGATGTCGCCATGTGCGAGGATTCCGAACCGATCGAGATCGCGCCGAACGTCACGGGGGGACGGGAACCCTACACCTACCAGTGGTCACCGGCGAGTGGACTCAGCTGCACCGACTGCGCGCGCCCGATGGCCCGTCCCGACAAGACGACCAACTATACGCTCACCGTGACCAGCGCCGCCGGTTGCGTCTCCTCCGACCAGATGACCGTACGCGTCTTCAAGGCCCCGATCGTCGACGCCGGACCCGACGCTCACCTCTGCAGCGCCGATTCCTCCGTCACCCTCGCAGCGACCGCCGACGGGCTGGGCAACGCTCTGACGTATGCGTGGACGCCGGTCGATGGACTCAGCTGCGCCGATTGTCTCAACCCGACGGCCAGTCCATCCGGAACCACCGTCTACCATCTCATGGTCTCCAATGCCGGCGGCTGCGTCGTTACCGACTCGGTCGAAGTGCTCGTCGGTGCGCGCACCCTCGACATCGGAGTCAATCGATCGCTCTACGGCGCTCCCGGCGACACCATCCGCACGCCCGTCCAACTGCTGGACTCCCTCGGCGGCGAAGCCGTCACCAGTCTGCGCGCAACCCTTTCCTTCGACAGCACGGTGGTGCGTCTGCTGAATGCCGACGACATCGATTCGCTGACGCACGGAACGTTGCTCGATGGATGGACGACAACGGTGGTGGAGGAGGGAGCGGGACATGTGACCTATGAATTCACACCACCGCCGGGCGGCGGGCTGCTGCCCCACAGCGGGCGATTGCTCAACCTCGTGATGCGCATCTACCTGGCGGCCGTGCGATCGACTGAAATTCAGCTGTCGGTGGAAGTCGACGGTCCGTTCTGCACGACCGTTCAGTCACACTGGGGCCGCGCCTCGGTCCAGATCTGCGGACTGGGCCTCCGACTCATGGAGCTCAACGACCTCACGTGGGCACTGGATGAGAATATTCCCGAACCGGTTGTAGATAAGGCGGTGATCAACTATACGATCGCGCTGCCTGGTCCCGCCCGACTCGAGCTGATGGACGCCAACGGCTCGCTCGTCGAGGTGCTCTTCGACCGCTACTGCGATCAGGGGAGCTACGTCTACCTGCTCGATGCCACCGCGCTTCCGTCCGGCGTCTACTACTACCGGCTCACCTCCGGCGACTGGTCGGCTACCCGTCGGATGACCGTGATGAAGTAGCCCGCCGCTCATAGTCCGTCCACGCCGCCGGAGGACGCGTCGTCGGCGCCGGAATGATCGAAAGCATGATCAGCAGCAGTCCCACCACGATGTCGTTGTGAAACCACGGGGCCGTCACCGCCATGGAATTCGCCCAGCCCCAACCGACCAGCCAGCCGCCGACGATCGTCGTCGCAAAGTGTATGCGGCCGAGGCGGTGCCATATCGACGCCAGCGACAGGACCACCACCACGAACGCGCAGATGTACGCGTTCCACCACACCGACGGCAGATCCGCAGGGAAGGCGAAGATGAACGGGCTGGCGGCAAGCCAGAGACCCAGAGTGAACTCGATGATCCGCGGCCACATCATGTGTGTGCCCCTCCAGCATGGCGCGCGTGCTTCGGGTGCGACTCCACATGTTCGACCAGCGCTACCTCCGCGATCGCATCCCGCGGATGGCCCCGGAACGCGTCCCACAGAGCGGACCGATCGTGCGTGTGTTTCCAGACGCGATGGAGGAATTTGAGCGAAGCAAGCACCTCGTCGACGGCCATCACCACCAGCACCAGCGAAATCGTCGCGGTCACCAGACACAGGAAACACCACGAACCGACGACGAATCCCTGCATGACGACGAGGATCGCGCTCGTGAGACCGAGCGGAATGACGTCGATGCCGAAGAGGATCACCATCCACGGACGGTACTGCCAGCGACGCGTCGATCCCGCCATGCCGAAGATGGCATCGCCCAGATAGCCGATCGCGCCGAGTACGGCGTCGGGAATCATGAACCACGAACGAAGCTGGTGCGATACGTTCGAGTCGAGCACCGCCACCGACTGATGACCGAACACCGGATCCCACACCGAGCCGATCAACCCCCACTGGTAGAGGCCCATGTATGTGGCGATGAGAAATGCCACGGTGGCAATCAACGCGATGGCGACACGCTGCCGCCACGACGAGGGATTGTGATGCATCCCCGGCGAAATCACATCGAGGTCGCCCCCGCTCCTCCCGTTGGTCGCCCTGCCCTCAGTGCTCGACGTCATGCGTCTTCCGCTCGCGTGTATCGCCGTCCCCGTCGGAACCCATCGTGTCGGTCAGCGGAAGCTCGTTCCGCAGATAGAATTCCTTCGGATCGTTGCGAAGGTTGGTGATGATCGCCGGAAGTACGTCGCGCAGCCGATGCCTGGGATTCCAGCCGAGCGCGCGGCGGGCATGCGCGATGATCACCGGATAGTTGTCGTCGGCCACGTCCACCATCCAGGGTTTGATGAATACCGACTCATCGCCCACGACGGATTCGCGGATCTCCGCGCCAAGCTTTGCGACCGGCTTCGGGATCCGGATGCTCGGCCACTTCCGGCCATGGATCAGCGTGCCGATCTCCTCCTGCAGATCGTGGTAACTGAACACCTGCGGTTCGGCGATCAGGAACGTCTCCTCGGCGTCGAGCCGCCCCCGCGCTTCGACCGCGCGCCGGATGCAGTCGACGAGGTCGTCGAGGTGAACGTAGGGTTCGCCGTGTGCCGGATCGCCGGGGAAGAAGAAGCCGGTGAGCTGCCGTTCGTAGATGCGGCGGATCTGCTGGGTCAATGGCGGAGAATTCCCATGCTCGGTGTAGACGCCGGCGATGCGCAGCACGACGATTGGCATCGAACCGTGCTCGCTGCGCAGTACGTCCTCGGCCTCGAGCTTCGACTTCGGATACTCCCACGGATCGTCCGCCAGCGGCGATCGCTCGGTCATTACCGCGTCCTCCTCGTCGATCGGTCGCATGACGAGCAGTGAACTGGAGAAGATCAGCTGCTCGACGCGATGGAACGTCCGCAGTCCGCGCACCAGACGACGCGTGCCCCCGACGGTGAGCTTGCGGTACATGTCGCTCGGTGCGCCCGAGAAATCGTAGTAGGCAGCAAGGTGGACGACGCTGGCGATGTCGGTGCCGAACCGATCGCGCACCTCCTCCAGAGCGCGCTTCGTGTCGTCGTCGTCGGTCAGATCGGCCCGGATCCAGCGCTCGCCGGCGAACTCTTCGGGTTCTGCCAGGTCGAGTCCGACGACGGTGAAGTCGCGCGCCAGATCGCGCACGACCGCCGAGCCGATCAGTCCGGAACTTCCGGTGACGAGCACCAGGGGGCCGCGTTCGGATGGTTGCTTCATGGCTGTCTCCCGGATTCATGAGATCACTGTGGTGTCACGACGGTGTCACTACCGGAGCGCAACCGGCATGCCACGCGGGGGCAGTGCCGAAACACGACGGCTCCGGCGCCGGTGTCGGCGTCGGAGCCGTGCTGGACGAACCTGCCACGAGTGCCGGTCTGGTGCATGGCCGTCCCTGAACCGGTCACGCGCAGTAACTGCATCAACGGTAGTAGCGATCCTCGTCGTAGTCGCGATCCGGTCGGTATGAATCGCGACGGCGCCGGCGGTCGCTGTCACTGCCGTCGAACCACGAACTGACTTCGTCGCCGGCGCGCTCGAAGATGTTCCGGTTCCGCCCGCGATCGTCGTCGCGGTCGTACTCACGATCGTAGTCGTAGGAGTACCGTCCGGACGGGCGATCGTAGTCCTGCGAGTAGTCGTAGCAACCACGCCGGTCGACGTCGCGGTCGTACTCGTCGTAGGGATAGGCGTTGGTGTAGCCGCCGCTGGCCATCCGACGCTCCCCGTAGTCGCGGTGGTCCTCGTAGCCGCGCCGACGGTAGTCGTTGCCGTGGCGGGGGCTGTATTCGTTCCCGTAGTCGCCACCGTAATCGTAGCGGCCGTAGCGGCCGTAGCTGCGATCGAGATCGTTACCGTACCTGCCGTAGTCCCGGACATCGCTCTCGCGCCGACGACGCTCGCGGTCCTCGTCGCTGAAGCGGTCGCTGAAGCGGTCGTCGCGGCGGCCGTTGCCGCGCCTGCCACCGTAGCGGTCCTCATCGGCTCCAAGATCGGCTCCAAGGCCGCCCTGGCGGTTGTGCGAATACGCACTGTACTCGTATGGGCCACGGTAGCCCTCATCTCGTCGATATCGATCGTCGCGATCGGAATTGATGCGTCGAGCCACAGCGATCATTCCTCCGTTGAGATTTCTTGTCGGGATACTGAACGGGAGTCGGCGGACAGCACCAGTCGACAGGTGCCCGGGACCGATCGACTCCCTATCCGCGGATGGCAACAATCACGCCGCGCGACAGGGGCAGCGGCCGGCGCCGGTTTGCTCCCCGAGGACGGACGGAGTCGAACGATGCGAAGGCAATCTGCAACGCTGCAGCCGGTGCCAGGTATCCAGCGGTGACGCCTCGGCATGCCACCATCCGGTCCGGGCGGCCGACGACCTGTATATTCTTCGGACACCACATTCCGAATCCTTCCATCCGAATCGTACCTGACGACGCTGCATGAACCTTCCGTTCGTACAATCGATCCGCGCCCTCTGGGACGACCTCACCGGCTGGCTGGCGCAGTATCCCTTCGTGCTCGTCCTGGCCGAGGTGCTCGGCGTGACGCTGCTGGCGGTCTCGGCCTACTACATCACCCGACGCTACATCCTGCGCGGCATTCACGCGATCGTGCGGCACAGCAGCACGAAGATCGACGACATGCTGCTCGACGACCGGTTCCTGCGGCGTGTCGCCATGATCGCGCCGGCGCTGGTGATCTACGGCTTCGCCGGCATGGTCCCCTTCGTCGGCGGCGCGATCCACCGCCTCTCCTCGGTCATCATCCTCCTGATCATCCTCTTCGCCTTCGGCGCGTTCATGACTGCGGTGGGGAACTTCTACGAGGAGAGCCGCGTCCATGCCGGCCGCTCGATCAAGGGCTACGTGCAGACCGCACAGCTGATCATGTACCTGCTCGGCATCGTCGCCGCGATCGGAATTCTCACCGGTGAAAACCTCTGGACACTGCTCGGCAGCATCGGCGCGCTCACCGCCGTGCTGCTGCTCGTCTTCCGCGACACCATCCTCTCATTCGTCGCCAGTCTGCAGATCAGCTCCGGTGACCTCATCCGCGTCGGTGACTGGATCGCCGTCTCCAAGTACGGCGCCGATGGTACCGTCATCGATATCGCCCTGCATACGGTGCAGGTGCAGAACTTCGACATGACCATCGTCGTCATCCCGACCTACAAGCTGCTCGACGATACGTTCAAGAACTGGCGGGGAATGCAGCAGTCCGGCGGCCGTCGCATCATGCGCTCCATCTTCATCGATCAGGCCAGCGTCCGCTTCGTCGATGACGAACTCCTCGAGCGCTTCGAACACATCACGCGGATCAAGGACTACCTGGCATCGAAGCGTGCGGAACTCGAGCGCTACAATGCCGAGCGCAACGTGGACGAATCGGTGAGCGTCAACGGCCGCCGCATGACCAACTTCGGCACCTTCCGCGCCTACGTCTTCGAATACCTCCGCAACCATCCCGGTATCAACGCCAAAATGACGCTGCTGGTACGCCAGCTCGATCCCGGTGCCGAGGGCGTTCCCCTGCAGATCTACGCCTTTGCCAACACCACGGTCTGGGCCGAATACGAGGGAATTCAATCCGACATCTTCGACCACATCCTCGCCGTCGTCCCGCAGTTCGGCCTGCGCATTTTCCAGTACCCGACCGGATTCGACGTCGAACGTCTCCGCCAGCCCGTGTCCCCCCAACAGTAGCCGCAAGCTTCAGCCGGCGCCCCGCCCCGCCCGCAACGATTCCCCCATATATTCGCGCACCATCAACGGGAACGACTACCAACCATGCGCGCATTCAAAGTTCTCCCGGTCTGCCTCGCGCTCGCCCTCGCTTCGGCGGCCGCGCTCCCAGCGCAGTCGGATCGCTACCGCGAGATCAGCGTTCCGACCCGCGACGGCAGATCTCTCGCCGCCGATCTCTACGCCTCGGACACCTCCGTCGCCCGTCCGGTCGTGCTGATCCAGACGCCGTACAACAAGAACTTCTACCGCATCGGCACGGCGATCCCGCCGCAGGCCGGAGGAGCGCCGTTCCCCTACGACAGTGCCCACTACGACTACGTCATCGTCGACTGGCGCGGCTTCTTCGGTTCGAAGGATGCGGCCGTCGCCGGCTACGATCGTGGACTCGACGGATACGATGCGGTCGAGTGGATCGCACAGCAGCCGTGGTGCAACGGGAAGGTGGGGACGTGGGGTCCTTCAGCGCTCGGACTGATTCAATTCCAGACGGCACGGGAGCATCCTCCGCATCTGGTCTGCATCTGTCCGCTGGTCAAGGACTACCGGACGAATTACTTCGAATACTACGACGGCGGCGTACTGCGCCGCGAGCACGTCGAAACGCTGCAGCAGCTCGGGCTGGTGGATTTGAACCTCGTGCTGCAGCATCCGACGCGGGATCTCGTCTGGCAGAGCGTCGAATCATCCAGCGATTACCCCGAAGAGATCGGCGTTCCCGTGCTGATGATCGGCGGGTGGTACGATCACTTTCCCGATGACGTGCTGCGCGCATTCGACGATCTGAAGGACCGCGGCGACCCTGCCGTTCGCAACGAGCACCGTCTGGTGATGGGACCGTGGACGCATGGGGGAATCGGAAAGCTGAAGCAGGGTGCGCTCGAATACCCGGGCGCCGAAGGCTACGACGACTCGGTCGCCACGCGGTTCTTCGACCACTACCTGCGTGGGGTCGACGACGGGTATGAGCGCCGACCGCGGATCGAGTACTTCCAGATGGGCACCGATCAGTGGCGATCAACCGATGACTGGTACGAATTCGTGTCCGGCCGGGACACGCTCCGACTCGAGATCGGGGCGGGGCACGTGCTGCACGCCGGGCACTGGTCGACCTCCGAGGCCGACACCCTCGACGGCGATCCACGCGATCCGTCGCCGACGATCGGCGGCCCCCGGCTGACGCTGCAGAATGTGCCCGACGGTCCTCAGGACCAGGCCGAGGTCGAAGCGCGCGCCGATGCGCTGGTCTACACGAGCGAGCCGCAGTCGGGGGAGATCGAAATCGACGGCTCGCCGAGCGTCCTCGTCGCGTTGCTCAGCGACCGCTACGACAGCGACATCGCCGCGCGGCTCACCGACGTCTATCCCGACGGCAGATCGATGCTGATCACGCAGGGAATTCGACGCCTCCGATTCCGCTCCGGCGACAGTCCGCAGGACACCGCGAGCGTCGTGCCCCAACGTCTCACGCAGGTGGTCATCGGACTGCAGAACGTCGCGATCACGATTCCCCGGGACCATCGCCTCCGATTGATCATCACGACGTCCAACTATCCGCAGTACGACGTCAATCCGAACACAGGCGGTCCGCTCAATCAGCCGGGCGACACGCTCGATGTGACCGATCTGATCCTTACCGGGGATACGGCCGTCACCGAGCTGTTGCTTCCGGTGAAGTCATCACTTCTGGGTGTCGGGGTGGAGGAATCGGCTCGAGGCGAATCGGCCGAGCTCCGCCTGGGTCCGGTGTGGCCGAATCCCGCTGGCGACGCGGCGACCGTTCCCGTCGAACTCCCGCGCGCGGGTCACGTACGGGTGCGGTTGGTCGACGCGCTCGGCCGTCGCGTGGCGACCGCATACGACGGAATGCTGCCGGCCGGTCATACCGGATTGCCGATTGACCTCACGGGCGTGGCGCCGGGCCTGTACTTCTGTGTGGTGGAATTCGAAGGCGAACACACCATCGCACCGCTGACGAAGGCGGGCCCCTGAGGACGTCGGGCCGCCCGAAGCGGCCACCGGCGGGAGGCGAGGTCGATGATGGCGGTCGACCGCGGGTCTTGACGGCAGAACCGTCGGCGAGGACGCAGCGGTGTCAGTCCCTGCAATGATACATTCGGGCGGCGAACACGTCTCGTGCGGCGAAGAGTCGGCGTTCGCATCGGAGGGGGCGGGCTCATCTGGTCGTCGCCGCTTAACCGTCCGGCGCACCGCCCCGCACGGCACTATTTCCCGACCGACGCATCCGCCGATGCGTCGCGCACCCAGACCAAGGCCCGGAGGGCCGCCCTCCCTTTGCCCACGGCAACGCCGTGGGTACCCGATCCCCCCCCCGAATCACGCGGGGATTCTCGATCCCGACACCGACCGGAACCTCAACAACACCCGGAGCGCGCCCTCCGCACCGAACTCTGATGGGAGCGTAGCATCCGAATTCCCGCACCGCATGGAGCGGGGATTTTCGAACCCCGCACCGAATGGAATTCCGACCGGAGCGGCATGCCGCTTCCGCGGCCTGATCATTGTCCCGACAACGACCAAAAGAGAATTCGACGAAACCATGGCATCCGGATCGAGCAGAAGGGTGGTGTACGCCGCGATGGCGGGGAATCTGGCTATCGCCATCACCAAATTCGTCGCGGCCGGGTTCACCGGCAGCTCCGCAATTCTCGCCGAGGGAATTCACTCGATGGTCGATACCGGCAACAGCGCGCTGCTGCTGCTCGGCCTGTACCTCGCTCAGCGACCCCCCGATCGCCAGCACCCGTTCGGCTACGGCAAGGAGATCTACTTCTGGTCGTTCGTCGTCGCCATGCTCGTCTTCGGCGTCGGTGGCGGTGTGTCCGTCTATGAAGGAATTCTCCATGTCCAGCATCCGACCACCATGCAGAACGTCGCCTGGAACTACGTGGTCATCGGCATCGCCATAGTCTTCGAAGGCGCCTCGTGGACCGTCGCACTCAAGGAATTCAACCGCGCTCGCGGTCGCCACGGCTACATGGAAACCGTTCGCTTGACGAAGGATCCCATGAACTTCGCCGTGCTCTTCGAGGATTCCGCCGCGCTGGTGGGACTCGTCGTCGCGCTCGCCGGCATCACCCTCGACATCTGGTTCGATCTGCCCGTGTTCGATGGCGTCGCCTCCATCGTCATCGGCTTGATTCTCATGGTCGTCGCGACGCTCCTTGCTATCGAGACCCGCGGGCTGCTGCTCGGTGAAAGCGCCGGCTCCGATATCGTCGAAGGCATCGGTACGCTCGCCGCCGACTGCGAGGGTATCCGCTCCGTGGCCGATCCGCTCACGATGCACATGGGGCCCAACGACATCATCGTCAACCTCGAGGTGGAATTCGATCCGGGCCTCGACACCGAGTCGCTCGAACGCACCATCGATACGCTCGAAGCTCGAATCCGCCGCAAGTACCCCGACGTCTCCCGCATCTACATCGAAGCCGATGGCCTGCGTTCGCGCCGTGACGCTGTCGAACATTCACCCGACGGGGCGGAACCTCCGAGCACTGCCTGATACCGTATCCCCATCCCGCGCCGCTCCCGGCCCATTTTCTTCCCCATGTCCTCTTCGGAACTCTCATCCGACGCCGAGTGGCTCATCGAGCGCGCCTGGGCGCGACGCGCGCGTGAACCCCGTGCGGCGCGCGAACTCGTCGAGCAGGCGCTCTCCGCGATGCAGCCCGACGTCGATCCGCTGAACACAGCACGCCTGCTGTGCGTCGCCGCCTACGTCGACAGCCATCTGGCCGAATACGATGCATCGATGCAACGCGCCCGTCGCGGACTGGAACTCCTTGACGACCCGGCGATCGACGCTACCGATCCGGTCGTGCTGCAGTGGTCCGCGCGACTGCACAACGCGCTTGCCACCGGTCTGCGGCGAACCGGTGAAACACCGCATGCGCTCGAACACTTCCACCGTTCGATCGAACTGGCCAACGCGGCTGGCGATCCCCAGTGCCGCTGCTCTGCGCTCAACGGTCTCGGGTACGTCTTCCGATCCACCGGCGACTACGAACGGTCGATGGAATTCCACCGACAGGCGCTCGATCTCGCACAGCATACCCTTCAGCGGGAGGAAGAGTCGGTCGCCCGACTGGGACTGGGGAATACCGCCGAACGGCTGGGCCGCTTCGACGATGCGATGGACCACTACATCGAGTCGATGCGTATCGCCGATGAACTCGGACATCCGCAGCTGCAGGCGTATGCCTCGGGCAACGTCGCCATCATCCACCAGCGACATGGCGACTTCCCGCGCGCGGTCACCTACTCGCAACGCAGTCTGCGCCACAAGGAGGAACTGGGCGACCGGTGGGGGATCGGCGTCTCGCTCAACAACCTCTCGATCATCTATCGGAACATCGGGCAGTACGACGCCGCGCTCGAAGCGGCCGTGCGGTCGCTCGAGATCACGCGTGAAATCGGTGACAGGGAAGGCGAGTCGGTCGCGCTCAACGGCATCGGTCAGATCTACGAAGCGCTCGGCGACCGCACCGGCGTGATGCACTACTTCACCTCGAGTCTCGCCATCGCCCGCGAGATCGGCTACCTGCAGGGAGAGGCCTACTCGCTGCTGCACATCGGGCGGCTCTACAACGTGCTCGGCGATCAACCCCGCGCACTGCTGCACGCGCTGCGCAGCCGACGTATGTTTGCCGACAGCGGCGACCGCTACGGCGAGCGCGGCGCGCTCGTCGACATCGGCTACATCCACCAGTATCTCGATCAGCTCGATCGCAGCCACGACTACTTCGAGGACAGTCTCCACGTGGCCGAGCAGCTTGGCGATCCGATCGGTACGATCGATTCGCTCCAGGCACTCGGTGATCTCGCCGTCTCCCGTTCCGACGTCGATGCCGCACTCGCGTATCTGCGACGTGCCGTGGAGCGTGCCGCCGACATCGGTGCGACCGAGCAGCGTCGTGTCGCGCTCGAATCCCTCGCGGCCGCATACGTCCTCGGCCGTGACGAGGCAGCCGCCAGCGACTGCCGGCGCCAGGCGCGTGAGTGCCTGCGCGAACTCTTCGACGATGAACGCACCCGCCGCGTCCGCGAGATTCTCTTCGACTTCGAGGGAGGTCACCTTCGGCGTCAGGGTGAATCGCTCGGTCTCGACGCGGAGGAACTCGACGAGGTTGCCGAAGCCGCCGCAGCCGCGTATCGACTGGGGAGAAATCGGTTCCCGATCGCCTCGAATTCCGTCGTCAGACCCGTCTCCACCGCGCTCGTCGACGATCGGCGTGCGTCCGCGTCGGTTGTCGTCACCACGTTCGGTTCGTTCGATGTCGTCGTCGACGAACGTCCGCTCGACGCCGCCGCCTGGGGCCGCCGACGTGCACGCGACCTCTTCAAACTCCTGCTCGTTCACTACGGGCGCGCGCTTACCGTCGACGAAATTCTCGAAGCTCTGTGGGGCGACCAGGCCGCCGATCGCAACGGCGAGACACTCGTGATGAACGCCGTCTCGCACGTGCGGCATGCGCTCGAACCGGATCGCGCCCGGGGCCGGTCCTCACGGTTCCTCTCCGTTCGCGATGGTGCCTACCTGCTGGATTTCGGCGATGAGGGCTGGGTGGATTTCCTCCGATTCAAGGAGCTGATCGTCGCCGCTCGACACGCGAAGAATCCCGAGGACCGGGCACAGCACTACGACGCCGCAGCAGAATTGTACCGGGGAGATTTCCTCAAGGAGGATTACTACGCCGCGTGGTCCGCCAACGAACGCGGGCTGCTCCGCGACGCATTCCTCGAAGCCCTCGAATACCTCGCGGCCGAACATCTCCGCAACGGCCTCGCCGAGGAAGCGATCGAAACCGCCCGGAGAATTCTCGCCCAGGACTCCACGAGCGAACGTGCGTGGGAGATCCTGCTGCTCGGCCTGCGAGAACGCGGTCGACTCGCCGAAGCCCGCCGCATGCTCACCGAATGCGCACGCGCGTTCCGCGATGAACTCGCCGAACCCGTACCGCCGCGGATCGCCGCGATCGTCGGACAGCAGTCCCCCGAGTAGGAGGTGCCCCCGAGCTGGCCCGCCCCGGCGATTCCCCCGGACGTCTGCACCGCCCGCCGTTAAGCGGATGTTAAGCCCCACACCCCACGTTGTATCTCCCGCCCCCCGACGGACGCCAACAATCAGAATGGGAGGAATACAATGGGACGAATTCTCTTCACCGCACTGCTCATCGGGCTGGCGGGTACGACGATGCACGCGCAGTGGACGCAGACCTCCGGTCCCACCGGCGCGTCGGTCTATGCCGTTACGGTCGACGGCACCTCACCCGTCGCGTTCACCACCAGCGGCGTCTGGGTGGATCATGGTGGAACGTGGACGCGCACGGGCGATCCGATCTACCTCACCGATCCCATCGTCGCCGGTGACTACATCTTCGCCAACGTGCAGCAGAAGCTCCGCCGGACTTCGGACTGGGGCGCGACCTGGGAGACCGTGACCACGCCCACCGGCACGCAGCCGGTGAGTCTCAGCGCGCAGGGCCCCATGCTCTACGCCGTCTGCGATTCCACCCTCTATGCCAGCAGCGATGCCGGCGCCAGCTGGGAACCGCGCGGGTCGACTGGAATGTTCATGAGCGTCGATGCAGTCGGCATCGATACCCTCATCGGCGTGCGCAGCATGTTCGGGTACGCACCCAGGACGCTCACCCGATCGGTCGACGGTGGAAGGACGTGGACGGATCTCAACGATCGGATGCCCGGCGCTCCGTTCAGCTTCGAGGCCACCGCACGCAACCGCACGCGACTCTACGTTCAGGTGAATGACACCCTGCTGGCTACCACCGACCTCGGAGAGCACTGGCGCTTCGTTGCCGCGGGTGATTCTGCGCTCACGAACGGAACGCTGCTGCAGATCGACGAGCGGGCGCAGAACGATATCTGGGCGCTAATCGAACCGAAGACCATCGTCGGCGGCGTCGATGTCTATCACTTCGATGGAAGTCAATGGACACGCACACAGGCGTTGGGCTACGGACTCCGGGGCGCTGCGGTGGTGCCGGATGGCATCGTCGTGGGACTGCTTGGTGAAATTCGATTGCTCGATACGCGCGAGGGTGCGTGGAAGCCGCTCGACGCAACGCTGCGCGCAAGCACCAACGTCGGATTCGCCAGCATCGGAGACGCCGTCTTCACCACCGCTACGCATGGAATCTGGCGGACGACCGACGGCGGTGAGGGCTGGACGCGCGTCTACGACGGCGACGTGTCCGCAATCGCCGCCCACGGCGACGTGCTCTTCTCCTTCGGCAGCTACATCGAGCGCAGCACCGACCTCGGTGCAACGTGGGAGCGGATCGATACGCTGATTGTCGATCCCGTCATCGGCGAACGCATCTACTCCCCGACCTGGATGGCCGTCGGTGCCGGTTCGGTATGGGTGACCGATGGGTACATCTCGATGGGGGAGCACGGGCAGGGAGGCGGCTGGCTCTCCGGTGGCGTCTATCGGTCCGACGACGATGGGAAGACCTGGCAGAACGTGAGCTCGAACCTTCCCGACAACGGCCTTACCGTCACGCCGGTCTTCCAGGTGTTCGCTACCGATGACTACGTGACGGTACTGACGGCATCCGGACTCTACCGCTCGAGCAATCGCGGCGGCTCATGGTCGCACCTGCCGCTCGACCCCGTGACGCCTGCAACGCAGGGCTACACGCTCTTCGGTCGCGGACACGAGATCATCGCTGCGGTGGACTACGACGACCTGTATCGATCCACCGACGGCGGCATCGCGTGGCAGCACCTGGGTGCGCTGCCCGACAGCGTCACCGTGGGAGGGAGCTGGAATTTCGACGGTGGTGGTGTCTCGCTCGTCGGCGGGGACATGTACATCTCCGCCACACGCACCTACAGGGTGGACTCGGTGACGTACAGGAATGAGCCGCGCGTCTACCGCTACGATGGTGAAGGCATCGAGGACATTACCGGCACACTTCCCGAGGGGGTCACCTTCTACAGCTTCTTCCAGCACGGCGACCGCATCTTCGCCGGTACCGAGGGACGAAGCGTCTGGACGAAGCCGGTCGGTGTCTCTTCGGTGGCGGCGGCTACGGCGTCCACGGGCGTCGAACTCGCCGTCTCGCCGATGCCGCTGCGAACGAGGGCGACGCTCACGGTGACGATGCCGCGCGCCGCATGGGCGAGCGTCCGCCTCGTCGACCTCCGCGGTGTCGAGGTGGCTCGCCTGCACGACGGGCCCCTTCCGCGCGGCGCCAATTCACTCCACCTGAATGCCTCCGGGCTGCCCGCCGGTTCGTACTTCATCCGATTGGAATCCGATGGCCACGTCTACTCCGAAGGAATCCTGAAACTGGAGTAGGCCCTGCCGCTGGGTACTGCAGTGAGCAACGAAGCAAGCGTCGTGCTCACGAATGCGGGGCAACCACAACAGGTATGTCGAACGACCGTCTCAGTCGGCATGAAGATCGCCCCGGAACGCATCGCCCTTCCCGTCATCCTGTTTCTGATCGCTCTCGTCGATGCATCGGCTCAACGGGCTGAGCCGATCGAAGGGGAGCCGTCGCTGCGCGACACCCTCTTCGTCCTCGATGACACGTTCATCGAGGTCGATCTGTCGCACCAGCGACTCGTTCAGCACTTCCGCGACGGTCGGCTCGACACGTTTCTCGTTTCCACCGGCGACGGCATCGGCGCGCGGCACGTGCCGACGCGCACGGGCATCTTCACCATCAAGAGCAAGTCTCGCCGCCATGTCTCGAGTCACTTCGATGTGATGATGTACGACTGGATGCCGTTCGACGGGGGCATCGGCTTCCACTCGCTGGGTGGCACCAGCTACTACAAGTATCTCGGCGTCCGGCCCTCGTCGGCCGGCTGCGTTCGGATGTCGCGGGAATCTGCCCGGAAGCTGTATGCGCACGTCGCGGTGGGAACCCCGGTGATCGTGCACGACGGGCGTCCGGCGCGGGTGCTGGCCTTCGCCGATCCCGACGATGAGACGGTCCGCGAGATGGAGACGATCGAATTCGATCTGCTGGAGCGGCGACTCGAGGCGGTGGAGCAGGGACGCAATGACGCCGCGTCGTTCTGCGAACGACTCGCTCTTCCGGCGGGTGGCGTGTTCTTCGGACGAATCCCCGTCGGAGCCCTCCCGCAGCCGTAGTGCCGATGCGCGGGGTCGACGGCCGTGACGGGGGACGAATCCGCCGCTATTGCAGCGTGCAGCCGTCGCAGTAGATTCGGGCGCAGCGTTCCCCTGGCAAACGTTCCCCCTCATACCATCCATGCGCATCCTCATCGTGGAGGACGACGCGCATATCGCCGATGTGCTGCGTCGCTGCCTCACCGATCGCCACTACGCCGTCGACATCGCCACGAACGGGATCGAGGGCGAAGAGATGGCGCTCGTCAATGACTACGATCTGATCATCCTCGACGTGATGCTCCCGGGGAGGTCTGGGATCGAGGTATGTCGCAGTCTGCGGCAGGCCGGGATGCGGACACCGATCATGCTGCTCACCGCGCTCGGTCAGGGGGAGGACATTGTTCGCGGTCTCGATGAGGGTGCCGACAAGTATCTCACCAAACCGTTCGATATCGACATCCTGCTCGCCCACGTCCGTTCGCTGCTCCGGCGAGGGAGCGACGTTCCCGCGACGGCGATCCAGGTGGGCGACCTGCGGATCGACACGGCCGCGCGTCGTGCCTATCGCGGCGATGTCGGCATCGACCTGACGGCAAAGGAATTCGCGCTCCTGGAGTACTTCGCGATGAACGAGGGCCGCGTGCTGACGCGGGAGATGATCGGCGAACACGTCTGGGACATGAATTTCGACCCGAGGTCCAACGTCGTCGACTCGCTCGTGCGCTTCGTCCGGCGCAAGGTCGACAGCGGCTTCGACACGAAGCTGATTCACACCATCCGCGGAGTCGGCTACCGACTCGAAGCGGATTCGGAGCCCTGAGGTCCGCATGTACCGCACCGACAACCCCGTTCCCGTTCTTCTGATCGACGACGATCCGTCCACCGCCGAACGCATCGGAGAGCTGTTCGAATCCGACGGCATTGCCGCAACGCTGCGGAGAGGCCGGGAAGCGACGATCGATCCGAGCGGTTCGACGGCGGTCACCGAAGACATCATTCTGCTCGTGCTGCGCACGTCCTCGTCGTGGGAGCTGCTCGAGTCGTTGCGGGCAGCCGATGCAGAGGTTGCCATCGTGGCGATCCTTCCGGACTTCGACCACGTCGACGAACTGGCCGTGATGAACGCCGGTGCCGATGATGTGGTGGGGTTCGATGAACTCGACTCCCGCGGATTTCCACGGGCGATCCGCAACGCGTGGGAGCGATCGCGCCTTCGCAAACGACTGGCCTATTCCGAGAAGCGCCTCGCTGTCAGCCGCGCTACCTCGCTGGCCGCCATGTCCGAGGATACCGCCTGGCGAATGCGGTACCACGACCAGCGACTGATCGAACACGCACAGGATATCATCGTCGTGATCGACCGCGATGGAAGGCTCCGCTACGCCAGTCCCTCGGCCAAGCGCGTGCTCGGGTATGAACCCGGAGAGACGATCGGGCGCAGTTGCTTTGAATTCATCCCCGAGGACGATCGGACGGCCGTTCGCAACGCGATCATGGCTGCACTGCGCAAGCCGGGCGCATCGGAGCGTGTCGAACATCGCTTTCTGCGCAAGGACGGAAGCTGGTGCTGGCTCGAATCGGTCGGTACCAACATGGTCGACGACGAATCGATCGGCGGCCTGGTCATCAATGCGCGCGACATCAGTGAACAGAAGGCCGTTGCCGAGAAACTCCAGCGCAGCGAGCAGTACTACCGCTTCCTCATCGAGCACGCGCTCGATATCATCTCGATCATCGAACCCGACGGGACGCTCCGCTACTCGAGTCCCGCGCGCGCGCGCATCCTCGGCACTGATTCGGCGGAGGTGACCGGAAGCAGCGTCCTCGATCGAATTCATCCCGATGACCATCAGGTCGTCCTTGCCACTCTCGCGCGCGAACGCGCACGCCAGGGCGCCGGTGGTCCTGTCGTCTACCGAATGCAGCATCGCGACGGCGACTGGCGGTGGCTGGAGTCGATTGCGTTGAACCTGATCGACGAACCGATTATCGGTGGCTTCGTCGTCGCCACTCGCGACGTCACCGAACGTCTGCGCATGGAGCGCGAGCGTGAGCATCTGCTGGAAATGGTCGAACAGGAGCGAGCGCGCCTCGACGCGCTGGTGATGAATATCCCCGGTATGGTCTGGGAGTCGTCCGAACCGCCCGACGGGGGCGAGCGTCGCATTACGCTGCTCAGTGGCCACGTCGAATCCATGCTTGGGTACCATGTCGACGAACTCACGCGTGAGGCGAGCTCGTGGATGCGGCTGGTACACCCCGATGACCGTGACCGGCTTGCGCGCTCGGGTGAGGAACTCGAGCGGACGGGACAGAGCCAGATCCACGTTCGCATGATTGCCCGCGACGGCCGCGATGTCTGGATCGATCTTCGGACGGTCGCCGTTCGCAACAGCGAGGGACGGATGATCGGCACGCGCGGCGTCGGGTTCGATATCACCGAGCGCATCACCGCCGAGCGCGCCCTTCGCCGCAACCAGCGGGTGTTCGAGAGCTTCATGAACAACACGCCGGCGGCCGCATTCATCAAGGACACGCAGGGTCGATACGAATTCGTCAACGATCGCTTCCTGAAGACCTTTGGCGGCAACCGCGATCAGGTCGTCGGCCGTACCGACTTCGATCTGTGGCCGCTTGCGAACGCGGAACGAATTCGCACGACGGACCTGGAGGCGTACGGCGGAGACGGTGTACTGGAATTCATCGCTTCGCGTCCGGGCGCCGACGGAGAGTTCACCGCTCATGTGATCAAATTCCCCCTGCCCGACGTCTTCGGCGAGCGGATGCTGGGTGGCCTGGTCTTCGACGTGACCGAGCGGGAGCGGATGCAGCGATCGATGCGCATCAGCGAGGAGAAGTACCGGACGATCGTTGAGACGGCGCACGAAGGGATCTGGGTGGTCGACTTCGAAGGCATCACCACGTTCGTCAATGCGCGACTGGCCGAACTGCTCGGCTGCACAGTGGAGGGGATGCAGGGGCGGCCGTTGCGGGATTTCGTGGCCGACGAGGACTGGGAGCAGATCACGCTCGAGCGCGAGAGCCGCAAATTCGGCGTCTCGAGTCACTACGAATTCAGGTTCCGAAGGGCGGACGGCACCTTCATGTGGACCATTGTATCGGCGACGCCATTCCTGGATGATGAGGGCAAGTTCACCGGATCGCTCGGCATGATCACCGACATCACGAGCAAGAAGGAAGCCGAGCAGGCGCTTCGGAGGGCCAACGACGAACTGGAGATGCGCGTTCAGCAGCGGACTGCCGAGCTTCGCACGACCATGAAGCAGCTGGAGCGGGCACACGAGGACCAGCGGCGATTCGTTGCCGACGCGTCGCACGATCTGCGAACGCCGCTGACGGTGGTTCGTGCCGAGACCGATCTGCTGCTCGGCCGGCAGTCGCTCGACCCGTCGATCCGCGCGTCATTGGCAGTGGTGCGCGGGCAGGTCGATCGACTGAACCACCTGGCGGAAGATCTGCTGGCGCTGGCCTCGCTCGACGCGCGACCGAGCCGCCTCAGGTCGCTGCATCGCGTCCGGCTCGATGAACTGATGATGGAAATCGTGGTGCAGCTGCAGTCGCTTGCCGCAGCGAAGTCGCTTCACTGGAATTTCGATTGCGAAGAGGCGATCGAGATGACGTGCGACTCCTCGCTGATCCGCCGGGCGCTGATGAACGTGGTGGAGAATGCGGTCAAGTATTCGCACGACGACCGTCCGATCGAGATCCGCCTGACGGCCTCCGAGGCGGACGCGCTCGTGGAGGTGACCGACTATGGACCCGGAATTCCGCCAGCGGACATCCCGAAGATCTTCGACCGCTTCTTCAGAGGCGACAGCGCGCGAAGCACGCCCGGAACGGGACTCGGCCTGGCGATCGTGCAGTCGGTCGTCGAAGCCCACAATGGCCAGATCTCCGTCACCTCCGTCCCCGCCCGGGGCACCACATTCCGCATAGCACTCCCGCTCTCGCCCACGTCTCCGTGAGGGAAGACAGCTTCCCGGCCGCGTCCAGGGGCCGGAAGCAGGGGCGTGCGGCAGCCTCGGACCCAGACCTCCATCTGCGAAAGAACTTTTCACCCGAACTTCACTCAATCTTCATGTTTCCCCGATAGTTTTGCCCTCGTTGTCGACGAACCGCGGGTCCAGCGGATGCCGACGACCTCAAAAACGGTCCATTTTCAATCGCTCAGTCCATAGGTCCAGATGGAAACGATGCGAGCCATCACGGCGCCCGCAGTGGCGCTGCTCTCCCTGTGTTTTTTCGCAGCAACCGCGAACGCGCAGTCGATTTCGGTCAGCACGACCGCTGAGATCGAAACGCCCGTGACCGGTTCATCGCTGTCCGCACTTGAATTCGGCACGCTGCCGAAGGGTGAAACCTCAACGGTGGCGGCGAGCGCTTCCGGCGCGGCCTGCCTCGTCTTCAGTGGCGACGCGTCCGATCAGATCAGCGTGACGCTGCCCGAGACCGCCACGATGAGTACGAATTCCGGTGCAGGTGGTGAGATCACCGTCTCGCTCGACCGCGCGCAGATGATGGCCGGAACGCACGAGAACATCGCCAACGCCGACGCGCTCGACGGTTCGGCGGGTTCGGCCACCCTTGCCCTCAGCGGTGATGACGACGGTGACGGAACGGTCGGAGACGGACTCGGGCAGGCCTGGCTGTGGGTTGGCGGTTCGGCCACGCCGGCCGCGCACCAGCAGCAGGGAAGCTATTCGGGAACATTTACGGTTACGGTGGCCTATTCGAACTGAACGCGGCTCGACGCCCTGGGGCCGCTGACGGTACTCGACGCTCGTCGGTGCGGGGATTTGCCGCCGCACCGGCGACATGAAAGATTTTCGAAACTGGGACAGGACACCCACTATGCACGCCTGACATGTGCATGCCGCTGACCACGGCGGGCAAGCGCTCCGAATCACCAATCGGAGCGTTTGTCGTTTCAGCACGTTCGGTGCGCCGTCTCGCCCCGGCAGCACGCGCGGGTGCCGGGATCACAGGAACTGCGGAGTCGACCAGACCGGACGCTCTTCGTGAGGGCTTGCTGCCCCTCGCAGCCCGAAGCGGGTGTATGGGCAGACTCTCAGTGTGCCGGCTCATACGTGACGGCAACGACACCGCTGGCACCAATTGCCGCGTCGACGAGTTGCAGTGGCTGTAGCGGCGTGCCGTCGGGGAACAGCCGCCGACCACTGCCGAGTACCAGCGGGTGGACGAACAGGAGATACTCGTCGATCAGGTCGGCCGCCATCAGCGACGCGATCAGCACACCGCTTCCCATCACTGCCAGGACACCGTCGACCTCACGCTTCAGCGTTGCGACTGCCTCGGGGACGTCGCCGTGCAGCAGCGTCGAGTTCGGCCACGGCAGCGGTTCACGCAGCCCGGTCGAGGCGACGTACTTCGGCGTGTTGTTCAGCCCATCTTTGAACGGCCCGCCCCGGGCGTTCCACGTGGTCAGCAGATCCTCATAGGTGCGCCGACCGAAGAGCCATCCTTTCAGTCCGCCTCCGGCAGCCATGCGATCGCGCATTGCGGCACCCGCGGCGTCGTCGGGTGAGGCGGAGCGGCTCCCCCAACCCCCATGCGAGAATCCGTCCCGCGTGTCCTCATCGGGACGTCCGGGACTCTGCATGACTCCATCGAGCGTTACGTGGTTCATGACGATGATCCTGCCCATCAGGCACCTCAGGGGGTTGCTGCAGCATTGGACGGTCCGAGCGCCGGGAATCGCGCGGACCATGGATTCGACACGGACCGGATCGCGTGCACGCGACGTTCGAGCCCGTATTCCCGATTCAGCTATTCGCGCAGGATGCGGTGGCAGCCTCAGGGTACCTCGCCACCGGATGCCGGGCGATACACCACCACGTCCACGTCTTCCATCGTCACCAGGCCTCCGCCGATCATCGCGTCGAGGTCGGGGAGCACGCGTTCGATATTCTCCCGCGTATCGACCACTTCGATGACGATCGGGAGATCGAGAGAGAGGTATTCCGAGAGCACGGTGCGCTGGCGGGCCGAGGCGCCGAATCCGGAGATCGCTCTGAGCACGGTCGCGCCGGCGAGACCTCGGTCGCGAAAGTCGCGCAGCAGCGCCTCCCATAGCGGCTTGCCCTGGTACGGACCATGTTCCGCCCGATCGGATTCACCGATGAACACGCGCATGATGGTGCGCGTTCCGGTCAGTTGCTGACTCATGTGTCGATCCTCGTCAATGGTGATCAGCGGCGCAGAGCGACCTCGGCGAGCGCGAAGCCGACGAAGCAGGCCACCAGCGACACGCCGAAACTGGCCGAGGCATACAGCGCCGCAATCGGGTAGCGACGCTCCCGCAGGAGTGTGAACGTTTCGTAGGTGAACGTGCTGAAGGTGGTATAGCCGCCGCAGAATCCGGTCGTCATCATCGCCCGCACCTCACGGCTGGCCGGCGTCTCGGTCAGGTAGCGCATGAGGAAGCCGAGCAGGAAGGAGCCGACGACGTTGATGACGAAGGTACCTGCGGGAAAATCGGAGCTGCCGGCAATGGCACCGGTGATCCACGCGCCAAGCAGATACCGCAGCAGCACGCCCGCCACGCCGCCGATGGCAAGGTAGAGGTAGAATTTCATGGGCAGTTGGAGAGGGTCCGCACCCGGAGAACGCTCACCGGACCCGGAAGTCGCCCAAGATAGCCGACTGCGTCGAAAGGGGCCGCCCGCTCGAGTTCGGGCGGATGTGGGACGCGTCGCTCGGGTACCGCTTCGGCCAATGGAATGTGGCAGTGCGAATTGACAGGCGGTTTCGACCACACCACGAGCTACTTCCTGCAGTACGACCCGCGGCCTGGGCGGTGGTGGAATACCTCGTGTATCACTGCTACTCCTCCTGCGCTTACCGCATGAACAGAAACGGCTCCCACTCGGCATCGACGGAGCCGACGACGTGCTGGATGAAGGTGACGTGGTTGGGGCGGAAGGGCTTCTTGCGCAACCGCATGCCGGCCTCGTCCGGCGTGCGGTTGCCCTTGCGGTTGTTGCAGCGCACACATGCGCAGACGAGATTCTCCCAGGTGTCCGAGCCGCCTCGCGACTTCGGGATGATGTGGTCGATCGTCAGCTGCGGCCGCGCGTTGTTGCAGTAGACGCAGCGGTAGTTATCCCGGCGAAGAATGTTCTTGCGCGAGAGCTCGACCTTCTTGTACGGGATATGAACGTAGAGGGAGAGGCGGACGACGCTCGGATAGGGCCAGGCCTCGCGAACGGAGTGAATGGCAACGTCAGGTCGTGTAGCGACCATCTCCGCCTTGCCGAGCCAGAGGAGGATGATCGCCTTCTGCACGCTGCAGACGCTCAGCGGCTCGTAGTTCTGGTTGAGCACCAGCACCTTCGAACTGAGCGACGTCGCAGCGCGATAGCCGTTACGCGGTATGGGTGCGAATTGTGGGAATGCGGCGCCTCACGTGGTTGCGCAAAACCCCTCGCGGTCGGACCGACCACGAGGGGTCCGCAGAAGAAAATAGATTCAAAATCTACACCCGGCGCGGGCAACCGTGCAAGGCAGTGCGATGAGGGCCGCGTGCGGCGGAGGGCCTATGCCGCCTGCTTGCGCTTCGCTTCCAGCTGTTCGAAGAGTCCGTCGAACGACTTCTCGAATTTTTCCACACCCTCCTCCAGCAGCGCCAGCATCACCGCGTCGACGTCGACGCCCGCCTGGCCGATCTTCACCATTGTCTCGTGTGCCTCCTCGATGTCGCGTTCCAGTGTGTCGGCGACGGTGGCATGGTCGAGGATCGCCTCCAGCGTCGCCGGAGGGACGGTGTTGACGGTATCCGGGCCGATGAGCGTGTCGACGTAGAGCAGATCCGGATACTCGGGGTTCTTCGTCGACGTGCTCGCCCAGAGCGGACGTTGACGGCGGGCGCCGGCGGATTCCAGGGCGTGCCAGCGGTCGGAGGCGCAGACGGACTTGAACTCCTGGTAGGTGAGCCTGGCATTGGCAACGGCGGCTTTGCCTCGCAGCGCGAGCGCTTCTGGCGTGCCGATCGTTTCGAGCTTCTTGTCGACCATCGAGTCGATGCGGCTGACGAAGACGCTGGCGACCGAGGCGATGGCATCGATTGCTTCTCCACGGCCGAGGTGATCCTCCAGACCACTCATATATGCGTCGACGACGCGGCGGTACTGGTCGACGGAGAACATGAGGGTGATGTTGACGTTGATACCGGCGCCGATGCAGTGGCGGATGGCGGGGTAGCCCTGATCGGTGGCGGGGATCTTGATCATGAGATTGGGCCGATCGACGTCGCGCCAGAGGCGCTCGGCCTCGGCGATGGTCTTGTCGGTACGGGCGGCGAACTTCGGATTGACTTCGAGGGAGATGAATCCATCGGCGCCGCTGCTGGAGTCGTAGACGGGCCGCATGACGTCGCAGGCATCCCGGATGTCGGTGATGAACAGACGGGTAGCGATTTCGCGGGTATCGAGACCTTCGGCATCGAGTCGGCGGATCTGGTCGTCATACGAGTCGCCGGAGGCGAGGGCGCCCTCGAAGATGGTGGGGTTGGAGGTCATGCCTCGGACGCCGAGTTCGACCAGGCGTCGCATTCCGCCGGAGGCGATGAAGTCACGCGAGATGAAGTCGTACCAGATCGACTGACCGTGATCGAGGAGAGACCGGAGAACGTTCATGGAGCAGCAATCGTGAAATGGGTGATTCAGATTCGGGCGGACGCACGAACATACGGCGCACCCACCGGGACCGCCGCCGGCACCTGTTCGCCCGCGCCACCACGCATTCGGGCGGTCGGCGCCCTCGGATTCACCTCCACTGACACCGTCACTAACAAACGGTCACACGCACGTGTTAGGAGACAGATGCTGGAAAGGGCTGACCGATTCGGCGGAGAATGCGCTTGACTCTGATGCAGAAATTAACGAATTTCGCGGTTCTGATCGACCTCAGCGACGGCGCCTGCGGGACCTCTGCCAGGCGCCGCCTTCCGTTGATTCGGCTCCAGACACTTTCCTTTCCAAACGAATCCCTAGTTCACATTAACCAGGAGTGCACTACATGAGAAGGTTATTGCTACTTCTCTGCGCATTCGGGGTATTGCTATCGTTCCCGACGGCTATGGTTCTGGCCGGCGGAGGCGACGACGATGGAGGCGGCGGGGAGATTCTTCGTCGGTCCAACGACCCGAATCCATTCGACAACAATCCGGTGTCCTACCCTGGCGGTCCGACCGGCAAGGCGCCGCTCGCGACGGGCTACTACGTCGCGGACAACGACGCGCCTGTGCTGCCGTCGTCGCGGGGTGTCAACTGGACGCCAACGTATTCGTTCATCGACACGACGGGGTCGCAGGCCTCGAGCTGGCGTCGGATTCTCTCGGGTCCGAACCAGGCTCCTTCGGTGACCTGGACGCTTCCGGGCAGTCAGGGCTACGAGTATTTCCGCAACCCGGACGTGATGGGCGACTCGACCGACAATGCGATTGCCGGACCGATCGCCATCGGCTTCCCATTCTACTACTACTGCACACCGTACGACAGTTTCTACGTATCGACCAACGGTCTGATCGGACTGTCCAATCGCCGGTATCAGTATGATGAATCGGGGCGGGTGATCGCCTACAATCCGAACCGCATCGATCCGCGGCCGACGGCCGCCGGTGGCGCGGCTGCCGATACCATACCGGACGACTACGGGTACAAGTACCTGGCGCTCGGCAACACGTCGAATCCGCTGGGTGGGTATCGCAATCCGAACAACACCGCCTTCCCGAACAACAATGTCGGACCGGCCATTGCCCCGTTGTGGGACGACACCGAGCTCTCGCAGTTCGACACGAACTCGCTGCGGCCGGACGACTTCGGGCGCGTCTACTGGCGCCGCGACCTTTCGGGGACGAAGCTGATCATCTACTTCGTCAACCAGTCGATGAAGGGCAACAAGCACATCCCGCTGATCAACCAGACGCTGCCGGTATCGAGCCGTCTGCTGCGGGCGAATTACCAGGTCGTGCTGGATCGTTCCGACAGTTCGGTGCAGTTCAACTACGTCCGGTTCACGGGCAACTTCGTCGATCCGACGCAGGGCATCTTCACGATCCCGTCGAACACCGTCTATCGCGCCAACGCGACGATCGGTATTCAGAGCAAGGATCTGGAGTACACCAACTACAACTACAACCACCAGTTCGAGGGCTCGCTCTACGTCAACGGCGACGACGGTACGCCGCACAACGCCCTCGCGATCAAATTCAAGCAGTGGAAGAACATCACGCGCGTGCTGTCGGTGAGCTTCCAGGTTCCTGATCGCAACAACCCGGGTGAGTTCGTCGACCTGCCGCAGGGGCAGTTCCCGGACAACTTCGAGGTGCTGCTGGGCAACCCGACGCTTGGTGTGGTTCGTCCTATCGGTATCGTGCAGAACGTGTCGGACAGTATTGGTCCGAACAACGTCACCGCGCAGCCGATCCGTTTCAACGTCGTCTTCCGCATTCGCGACCTGGTCAACACCTCGGCGCAGCCGGTGTATCAGAAGACCAAGACGACCAATCCGCTCACCCCGATCCGGGTGAACAAGAACACGAGCATCGACACGGTGGTGTTCGATCCGTACGTGACCAACGCGCAGCTGGTGCGTGAGCTCGGCCGTTTCCGCGCCGAGGTGATCGCCACCGACCGCGGTCCGACCGGTCAGATCTACGGTGACTTCTGGCCGTTCGACGACACGACCGGTGTGCTGTTCTTCGGCATTTCGCGTCAGGAGGTGCCGTACATCAGCACCTTCAGCGACTTCGACGTCTCCGACGAGGACGGCATCATTCCGTCGGTGAAGCGGTGGGTCTCGATCGGCGGCCACGTGGTCGACGGCGACCTGCAGACGTGGAATCCGCCGCCGCCGCGCGGTCCGGCCACGTCGAACGACGGTCGTGTGACGCTCAACTCGCCGGTGCTCGAGCTCGACCGCGTCGACGTCGGCGGTGCGTTCTACAACAACAACGCGCTCGGCGTTCCGGGTGGTGACACGCTCATCAGCTTCCCGGTGAACCTCTCGACGACCACCAGCCCGGTGCTGATCCTCAGCTACGAGCGCTCGGGTCGTCAGAGCTATCCGCGGAACTGGAGTCAGAACCAGCGGCTCGGACCGGAGCACGCGACGTACAACACGCTGAAGACGGGTGTCTATCAGCAGCCCGACGTTCTCATGGTCGAATTCGCCGAGCCGAGCCCGAACGGCGTCGACAACATCGTCAACGTTCGCAACTGGCGCGATCGCAACTTCAACGACAAGGACGCGCTGCTCAAGTGGGGTGCGGACTCGCCGCGCTGGGGCGTCTTCGGCGGCGGTGGCGGCTCGGGCGCCGATACGACGGGTAAGATCGTCGTTGACGAGTACGACTCAGGTAAGGACTTCGAGTTCTACCGCGCCTACATCCCGATCCCGTCGCGGTGGTGGGACAACGTCGACGCCAACAAGTACTTCCGCTTCCGTCTTCGCGTCAGCGCGAAGAACGATCAGGATCCGCTCGGCGCACCTGCCGACGACAAGGACGCGTTCTACGTCGACAACATCATGTTGACGACGCTGGACAAGCCCGAGGTGGAAGTCACTGCTGTCGGTGCCGACTGGCCGTACTCGATTGCGCCGGCATCGCAGGCACGCGCCATCCCGTTGTGGGCGAAGGTCTCCAACAACGGCGCGACTGCAGCGACGTCCTTCGGCGTGGCGATGACGGTAACCAACACCGACAACCCGCCGCCTCCGGGCAACTACAGCTACTACCGCTACCAGACGGTGATCTCGCTCGGCGCCGGTCTCGACCGCATCGAGGAGTTCCCGGCCTGGAACGCACAGGAGTGCGGTAATTCGATCGCCGTCAACTCGCAGATCAATGCGCAGCCGGTCGGCACGAATTACAAGATCGCCGCGCGGATTCTTCCGCAGGGATACGACTCGTACAACTCGAACGACCAGACCTACACCAACTTCCGGTTGATGCTCGGTACGACGTTCGCCTACGACGACACGACCAACCGGAACGACGTGCCGAACTACGCGGGTCTGACCGGTAAGGGACTCAACCTCGTCCCGCCGACGCAGGACGGGAATGGGCAGGAGCCGTACGGTCCGACCGGTGGTAGCCTCTCGGGTTCGTTCGCCACGCAGTTCCGACTGCTCTCGCGCGACACGATCCGCGGATTCCAGGCCTACTACAGCTCGGCCAACCAGGCACCGGACTTCATTCAGTACGCCATCTACAAGCAGTACCCGAATTCCGGTCCGTCGGCTCCGCCTGACACGATCGTCACGGCGACACGTGTGATCGCCCAGCGCGGTCAGGGTATTCCCGAGACCGATATGGGACGGTCGTATCACTTCGACCAGTACGTCACCTACCTGCTTCCGCAGCCGTACGTGGCCAACCCGGGTCGGTACTACGTCGCGGTCGAGCAGCTCGGCCAGACCGGTATCGAGCTTGGTGGTGACGACAGCCGCATGGGTCAGGTGACCACGGTCCGCTCGGATGGTCCTCCGCCGGGTATCGGCAACTTCAGCGTCCCGGCCTATCCGGAGATGCGCGAAGACCGGTTCTGGTATGAGATCAACGCCGAGTCCGGTTCGTGGCAGCGTATGATCACGACCGTTGGCAACCCGGGCTTCCCGTTCCTCGACTGGACGGGTACGGTGACCATCATCCCGACCTACACCCGTGGATCGTGGATTCCGATGATCCGCCCGTACTTCGGCATGAAGCCGGCCGGTGACTGCACCGTTCTTCCGGTGGAGCTCTCCGAGTTCAACCTCACCGAGCTCGCCTCGGCCATCCGCCTCGACTGGCGGACGGAAACCGAGGTCAACAACAACGGCTTCCATGTGCAGCGCCGCGTCGCCGGTACCGATGGCTGGTCCGATATCGCCTTCAAGCAGGGCGTCGGTACCAGCAACCGCCCGACGACCTACTTCCACGTCGACGATAACGTCGTGCCCAACACGACCTACCAGTATCGTCTGCGCCAGGAGGATCGTGACGGTTCGGTCACCTACAGCAAGGTGCTCGAAGGTCGTATCGATGCCGCCCTCGGTGGCGCCACGGCCAGCGTGCTCGAGCAGAACACGCCGAATCCGCTCAGCACGTCGACCGACATCGGTTTCCGTGTCGAGCAGTCAGGCCCGGTGTCGATCGAGATCGTCGACATGTACGGTCGTACCATCCGTGCCTTCCACGTCGATGCTCAGGCGGGTACCCACCAGAGCGTCACATGGGACGGCACCGATGTCGACGGCAATCGCGTCGCCAACGGCGTCTATATCTACAAGCTCGTCGGCAACGGCTTCACGCTGTCGAACAAGCTGACCGTCGCCCGCTGATAGCGGTGTCGCCGCCCGCCTAGGGCGGCTCCCCGCATGGGTGACGCGTTCCGTACTTCGCCACGAAGCCCTTCCGGATCCGATCCGGAAGGGCTTCGTATGTTTACCCCCTTCGAGCTATGCCAACGATGACTTCGCTGCCCGTCAACATCGCCGTCTTCGCTTCGGGAACCGGTTCCAACCTCCGCGCCATCCATGACGCGCTTGCCGCCATGGCCGATCCGCCCGCTCGCGTCGCCCTCGTCGTCAGCAACAATCCCCGCCCCGGCGCCTTCGACTTCGCCCGCGATCACGGTATCGAGTACCTGCGGCTCTCTCCGAAAATGTTTGACGATGAGCGCGACTACGCCGCACGCCTTCTCGATACCCTGCGTGAACATCACGTCGGCCTCATCGTCCTCGCCGGATACATGCGTCTGCTGCCCGCTTCGACAGTGGACGCCTACCGCGGTCGCATCCTGAACATCCATCCCGCGCTGCTCCCCGACTTCGGCGGCCAGGGCATGTACGGCGTCCGTGTCCACCAGGCCGTGCTCGATGCCGGACGAACCGTAAGCGGTGCGACCGTCCACCTGGTCGACGAACAGTACGACACCGGCCCGATCCTCGATCAGGAACGCATCGACGTCCTCCCCGACGATACCCCCGAATCGCTCGCAGCACGCGTCCTCGAGGTCGAACATCGACTCTACCCGCGCGTCGTCATCGAGATGGCGCGCAGAATGCGCGACGAAGCATCCGCCGACGCGCCGTAACCATTACACGCTCCAGCCATGCCCTCCCTCGAGACGTTCGACAATCCCCGCCCCGATCGCGACTACACGATCCGGCACGTCAACCCCGAATTCACCTCCGTCTGCCCCAAGACAGGCCTGCCCGACTTCGGTACCATCACCGTCGAGTACGTCCCCGATCGTCGCTGCGTCGAATTGAAATCCCTCAAGTACTACTTCCTCGATTTCCGTAGTCGAGGAATCTTCTACGAAGCCGTCGTCAACGCCATCCTCGACGATCTCGTCGAGGCGATGGAGCCTCGCTACATCCGCGTCACAGGAGAATTCTCGACGCGCGGAGGTATCCATTCCGTCGTGGAGGTCGAGCATCGCAGCTCCACGGAAGCCGATCCGTCCACCGTTCAAACCCACGAGGAGGGGTAGCGTGAGCAGTCAGCACGCAACCATCGCGAAGGACTTTCACTGGGAAATGGGCCACCGCCTGCCGTTCCATTCCGGCGGCTGCGAAAACGTCCATGGCCACTCCTATCGCATGCGCGTCGTCGTCGAGGGCCAACTCGATGATCACGGCATGGTCATCGATTACTTCGATCTCAAGGCCGTCATCGACCCGATCGTCCAGCGCGTCGATCACGCCTTCCTCGTCGATGCCAGCGACACCGCCATGCGCGCCTTCTTCGAAGCCAACCCCCTGAAGCACGTCGTCGTTCCGTTCGCCTCGACCGCAGAAAACATCACGCGATGGTTCCTCCAGCAGGCCGCCGAACGGCTCGGCGTCTTCCCGAACGTCGCCCGCATCACCGTGCGCGTGCATGAGACCGAGCGCACCTACGCCGAAATGAGCATGGATATGCCAGGTGAGAATTCACACTGATCGCGTTCGAATTCCCTTGAACCCTCAGACACCGCCAGCATCGTGAACACCTCCGGGCACCGTGCCGTCGTTCTCCTCAGCGGAGGGATGGACAGCTGCGTTACCGCCGCAATCATGCGCGAGCGTGGCTGCGAACTCAACCTGCTGCACGCCAATTACGGCCAGCGCACCGAGCGGCGTGAACTCGAATGCTTCCACGCCCTCGCCGATCACTTCGCCGCCGCCCGACGGCTCGTGGTCGATCAGCGTCATCTAGCCGCCATCGGCGGTTCGAGTCTCACCGACTCATCGATCGACGTCACCGCGGCAAATCTCGAGTCGAGCGAAATCCCCAGTAGCTACGTGCCGTTTCGCAACGGGAACATCCTGGCGGTGGCCGCAAGCTGGGCGGAGGTGATCGGTGCAGGCATAATCGCCATTGGTGCGGTGGAGGAGGATTCAAGCGGCTACCCCGACTGCCGTGCGGTCTTCTTCGACGCCTATCAGCAGGCGATCGATCTCGGAACGCGACCCGAGACGCGGATTCGTATCGAGACGCCCGTGATCGACCTGTCGAAGGATGCCATCGTCCGCGCCGGTGCCGAACTCGGCGCTCCCTTCGAACTCACCTGGTCGTGCTATCGCAGCAACGATCTCGCCTGTGGCGAATGCGACAGCTGCGCGCTGCGACTGCGGGCCTTCGAGCGAGCGGGAATTCCCGATCCGATTGCCTATCGGTAGCACGTGTTGGTAGTGCCGATTACACCGCCCTGACAATCCCCGATCATGCAGCACTATTTCCCGGGGTTGAGAATTCGTTCGATACGCGCCAGCACCTCCTGCAGATGATCGCGCGTCGCGCGGTCGCGAATTCGCGCCAGCGCCGTGTGGACCTCCGCCTGCTCGCGCATCAGCTCGCCGCGTGCGAATGCGCGTACATCCGACTGGCTCAGCACCACCGGCGTAGTCCAGTGGAGAGAACCGGGGAATCCGTCGACGGGCTCGCCCGTCATGAGCCACGCCATGCGGTCGACCCACGCTCGCTGCAATTCGCGGCGATAGACCGAAATCGCTCCACCGCTCCGCAGCTCCGACCAGATCGAACCGCGAACGTCCTCGAGCATGTCCAGCAGGGAATACGTCCCGGATGAATCCGTCGCGTGCACCTCGATCATCCGCTGCATCCGCGCCGGGTCGAGCAGCTCGTCGAGCTCCGTGGTCTGCAGTCGCCGCATCCGTTCGATCGCTCCGGACCCTTCGATCCGTCGGAGGATCGACGCGTCGAGCAGCCACGTCGGCGTGGTGAACACCTCGCGCTGGAGGAATCCGACCGCCGCGCGCTGTCGTTCGGCCGCAACGGGAGTGAAGACGGGACCCGCCTCATCACCGGTGCGGATCGTCTGGTAGACGCCGCCGACGTTCGCCACGACGTGCCCCACGTACGTACGCCACTGCAGCAGCAGCTCGTGGTACACTTCCGCCAGGTCCGACCAGTCCTCGCCATTCCGCCGGGTGATCGAGACGAGTCGCGGGACGACGCGGCGGAGATTGTCCATGGCGTAGGTGCTGGCGCGAACCGGATCGTCGCCGAGATCCTCGGTCTGCGCGCTCGGATCGACCGGGTCGCCGAACTGCTGCGCTCCGAAGCGGTAGACCGGATCGCCGGCATGCCGCTCGATCCACGCGTCGAGCGTAGGCGCCTCGGCTTCCGGCGTGGCCGCCGACGGAATCAGTCGGTACCCCCACGAGATCGCGTAGCGATCGTACGGTCCGACGGTGCGGATGTAGCGCACCGGACCGTCACCCGGCTGCGCGATGTAGTTGAGCCGCGCGTAGTCCATGATCGACGGCGAGAGTCCCATCCGCTGCGTGAACGCTGGCGACCGAAGCGAGTCGACCGGGTAGGCGGAGCTCGACCCCATGTTGTGCGGCAGTCCCAGCGCGTGCCCTACCTCGTGCGCGATCACCGCCCGCAGCATCTGCCCCATCTGCTCGTCGGGTACGTCGAGCCGGTCGATCGTCGAATTCGATCCCGCCGTCTCGATTACATACCGGTTGCGGTAGGAACGCAGGTGGTTGTGGTAGAAGATGACGTCGCTCTGAATGATCTCGCCCGAACGCGGATCGACCACGCTCGGACCCATCGCGTTGCGAACCATACTGGCGACGTAGCGGATCACCGAGTAGCGCGCGTCCTCCACGTGGAAGTCGGGATCCTCCTCCGCCGTCGGTGCGTCGCGCGCGATGATCGCGTTGGAGAATCCCGCCTCCTCGAACGCCTTCTGCCAGTCCTCAACGCCCTGTCGGAAGTATGGCCGCCACTTCTTCGGTGTCGCCGGGTCGATGTAGAACACGATCGGCTTCACCGGGTCGACCAGCTCGCCGCGTGCGTACGCTGCCGAATCGCGCGGTACCAGACGCCACCGGCGAATCAACTCGCGCTCGGCCGCCTTCTGTTCCTCCGACCCGAAATCGATCTGATCGACCGTGAACCACCCGACGCGCGGATCGGCCAGCCGCGGCCGCATCGGCTCGCGCGGCAGCAGCACCAGCGACTCGTTCAGCTGCAGCGACAGCGTTCCGTTCGCGTCGGGAACCGCTCCCGCCTTCCACGTGAGCGTGTGTGAGACCTCGACGTTGATCGGATAGCTGCGTCCTTCGTCGATGGAACTGCGCTTCTGATCGAAGGCGCCGATCTGCAGTTCCTTGCGCATCGATGAGGAGAGCGGGGAGATGGCGTCCTCGTCGGAGGTGAACCACCCGCTCATGTCGATCACGACCGAGCCGGGCGAGATGCCCGCCGCCACCGCGTCGAACGCGCCGAGGATCGGTGCAAAGGAGTTGTCCCGCACCGACAGTGAGATCGGCAGCGAATCGTCCGCAACGAATCGCGCCGAGACTCCTCTGAGCAGCACGCGATTGCGAACGCGATCCCAGCGGACCATCTGCTCGTTCGTCTTGATGCCCGCGCCGAGCATCCGCGACAGTCCGTCCGGCGTTCGCTCCACACGACTGATCAGCAGCATCTCGCGTCCGAACAGCGAGTCGGGAATTTCGAAGTAGAGCTTCTCGCCGAGGCGGTGCAGCGTGAACAGGCCGGTATCGGACACCGCGTCGGCGGTGATGACCGAGGAGAAGGGCTTCAGCTCCTTCGGCGCCGATTCGGTCGAGTCGGCCGACTGGTCGGCGACACGCCGGGTCGTCACCGACGAGCAGGAGGTGAGCGTCAGAAGGGTGAGGAGAATTCCGGGCAGGAGGTAGACGGTACGCATGTGTCGAGCGTTGGAACGCAGAAGAGCCGATGACAGGAATTCAGGGAAATGCCACGCCGCCGTCGGGTTCTGGCGAATCACGACGGGACGAACCTCAGAGGGGAACTACCCGGGGCGCAGTTCGCCGACGCGACAGACCGAGGCGTACTCGCATCCCTTGCAGACGTGGGCGGTGTCGTGGTGCGTCACATCGAAGCGACCCTCGGCAATGCCATCGACGTAGCTGCGAGCGAATTCGAACGACCGCGCGACGAGCGCTTCGAGCTCCTCGATCGTCTCCGGATCACCGGCCACCTTCCGCTGCCTGATGATTTCCTGATCGTTGACTTCGCGCGGAACGAAGAGGTAGGTGTCGGAGGACTCCATGTCCCGCGTCTGAAGCCGGTAGTAGATGCCGCCGACCGGACGCACCTGTTCCAGCGGAAGCGCGAAGTACGTCGCCAGCGCGTGGCGCACCACCTCGAGGTAGATCATCAGCTGCAGACTCAGCCCGTCGCCGACGTCGCCGCGGGTCGGTGGTTTGCCGGTCTTGTAGTCGGCGACGGCATAGTAGACGGTGTCGCCCACGCGCAGGTATTCGACTCTGTCGATGCGCCCGCGCACGCGTACGCCGTGGAATTCGACCTGATCGGTGCTCGAGAGGTACGGATCGCATTCGCCCCGCGTCGTCGTTCGTCCGAAGCTTGCCTCGAAGAAGGCGGGAGCGAGCTTCGTACGACCTTCTCCCCGATCCACCTCGGCGTCGATCCAGTGCTCCAGCAGGCCGCCGAAGTAATCTCCGCCCAGCATCCGTTCCTGATCGATGCGCCAGTACGGATGGTCGAACACGATGCCTTCGATCTCCTCGCGTGCGATCGCGCGCGCGCGATCCAGCGCCTCATCGCGACGCTCGGGCGTGATCGGGAGCGCACTCGCGTCGCGCAATTCCGAGTAGAGGCGGAACAGCACGGTGTGCAGCAGCTGTCCGCGTTCCAGCGGCGTCAATGTGACGTCGTACTCCGACGCTGCTCGCGCACCGAGCACGCGGCCGGCGAAGTACTTGAACGGGCATCGTCCGTAGAGCTCCAGTTGCGACGCTGAGTACTCCTCCTCGCGTCGACGGGCGAGTTCCTGCCGCTGATCGTCCGAGAGCGATTCCTCGATCAGTCCGCGCCACGCGCGTGCGAGGGATTCGTCCTCCTCGTTGACCGATCGCGCCCGGGCGCGCTCCACGTCGGACGTGTGCCGCAGGTTCTCCAGCATCGATTCGGCGGTATCGATCCGGGGAACGCGTTGCGACGTCCACAGTGCGCGACCCGCTTCCTCGGCGAGCGTGTCGAGCGTCGCGATGCTGGAGACGAATCGCAGGTGATCGTCGCGAACGACGACGCGTCGAATTCGCTCGCGCATCACCCGCAGCTCATCGAGCTCGATGACGCGTTCATCGTCCTCGACCATGGTGATGCGCAGGAAGGCATCGAGGAACGAGGAGCGCACCAGGCGTGTGTCATCGCGGAACCGCGGCCAGGTCATCACCAGGCGGTCGCGGCAGGCCGTGATGGCCGAATAGAAGTCGATCCGTTCACGTCGCAGCTCCCGGTCCTGCGCATCCGGCAGCGGTCGGCCGAGGAACGATTCGGGGATGTAGGTGCCGGGGAATTCGCCGTCGACGAGTCCGCAGAGAATCACCACGTCGAAGTCGATGCCGCGCATCTCACCGATCGGCGTGACCAGCACGCCGTAGTCGTGTTTCTCGCGAAGTGCGTAGACCGACCGGCTGCAGGCGATGCGCAGATGCTCGAGGTAGAATCCCAGCCGATAGCGCCGTTGGCCGTCGGCGTGATTCACCGCGTCGTCGCCGGCTTCGGATTCGTAGTGGATTTCGATGAACTGCATGAGATCGTCGAGCACCGAGGAGAATTCTCCCAGTGCCCGCGTATCGCGCTCCACCTCGTCATGCACGCGCTGCCAGTCCTGCGGCGAGCGGTGTCGGCGTTCCAGATCGTGTCGGAGTCGGAGGATGTTGCCGGTAGCATCGAGCCGGGCGGTGAGTCGGAGGAATGCGGAGCGGAATTCTCCCGGCGTCATCGCCCGATCGAGTTCGCTCACGATCTCACGAAGCGCCTCGAAGCTGTCCGAGGCATGCTCGAGGGTTTCGAGTTCCGTTTCCAGCGAGGCTCGCACATCATCGTCACCGGCGGATTCGAGGCGTGCGCGCACGTACTCGATGCGGCCGTCGATGCGTCGGCGCCAGAGGCGTTCGCCCCGAGTGATTCTGAGCCGGCGGGCGGCATCGGTGAGCGCGGCGGGATCGACTGCATCGCCGAAGTCCAGGTATGGCGAGGTGACCGCGCGCAGCACGTCGCGATGATCATATCCTCCGACGACGATCATCAGGGCGGAGAACAGCGCTGTGACGAGCGCGTTCTGATCGAGCCGGTAGCGCGTAGTGACATTCGCGGGAATGCCGTGGGAGGCGAGCTCTTCTCGCATGAGCGAGACGTAGGGCGCCATCTGTCGGGTGGTGATGCAGATGCGTTCCGGGGCGAAGTGTTCCTCGGCGATGAGCCACTTGACGAGCGCGGCGATTCCGCGCACTTCCTCTTCACGGTTGAAGAATCCGTACACGTTGACCATGCGGTCGAAGGCGTGATTGCGGATCCGTTCATCGGTGCGGAAGAGGTTGCGCCGCATGTGATGGCGGAAGGGGCGGCGGCGTTCCTCGGGGATACCGCGCTGCAGCGGATCGAGGTCTGTCTGCCGGTAGCCGGAACTTCGCAGTGTCGCGATGGCGTCGTCGAAGTTGCCGTAGAGCGGTCCGTTGTCCGCTTCGTAGTCGAGCGTGATGAGCACCGACAGATCGGAGACGAAGCCGAGCTGCTGCAGCAGGGCGATCTCCGGACCGGTGAATTCGCTGAAGCCGTCGATATAGACGACGCGGACGGAGGGGAAGGTGCGGGCAAAGAGGGTATCGCGATCATCGACGAGGCCCGCGTTGACCAGCAGCAGGCGACCGGGGTGGTCGATCCACCGTCCATCGAGCAGCCGCAGGTATTCGGCGTAGATGTTGGCCAGATCGGTGAGTTTCGCCGCATCGAATCCCTCGGCGCCGTTCGGATCGGAGCGGGCGAATTCGGCGTCTCGCGCAAAGTCGCTCGGCAGGATTCCATCGGCGCGAACACCGTTGATCACGCGCGAGATGCTTTCGACCAGACCGGCCGACGGATTGCGATTCGGCGCGTAGTAGTCGAGTTCGACATTGCGCATGGCGCGATCCATCAGCGCGATCTGCATTTCGGGGGAGAGCTCGCGCCGTTCCGGCGAGAGCCGCGCGAAGAGTGCACGCGTAAAGGAGTCGAGCGTCTGCAGCGGGAGGCGTCCGATGGGACGGTGTGTGGCGTTCCAGTAGGCGTCGGTGATGCGACGTTCGAGATCGCGTCGGCGACGGGAGTGGGGAACGACGAAGAGGTACTCCTCGAGGCGTCCACCGACAGCGGCGTCGAGCACGAGGTCGTCCAGGTGCAGCGACGGCAGGCGCGTGCGTCGGGTGTTGTACAGCAGCTGAGGCATTCGAGAGACGGCGGCGACGGGATTGATGCGCGCGAAGCTCCGATGAGTATCTTCGCAATCTACGATACAGGCGCGCCGTTGCGGCACCGAATCCCGCACACACTGCGGCCGCCCGAATTCCCCCGACTGATTCCACCCACGAATTCCACAACGAGTCACACCATGATGCTCCGATCCCTTCCGTCGCGTCGCGCGCGTTGCGTATGCGCTGCTGCTGCGTTCGTGCTTCTGTGTCTGCCGTTCGCCTCGACCCGGGCGCAGAGCGATGAAGACGCGCCCTCGATCCATGTCACCGGAACCGCCAGTGCCGAAGGGCATCCCGACCAGGTTCGCCTCACGATCGGTGTCACCACCGAGTCGGAGGAGGCCGCGACCGCGGCGTCGGACAACGCCAAGAAGCTCGCCGACGTGATCGCCGCGCTCCGCAAGGAGATTCCGAAGGCAACGGTGGAGACGATCAACTACTCGCTCGATCCGGTCTACCTCACGGGTCGCGACGAGAACGAGCCGAAGATCACGAGCTACCGGGCGATGAACACGGTGCGTGTCGAGACTTCGGCGATCGACAAGGTAGGCGGCATCGTCGACGCGGCGATGAAGGCGGGAGCGACGAACATCTACAACCTCAACTACCAGGTGCAGAACGACGAGGAGTTGCGTGCCGAGGCACTACGTCGTGCCACGGCGCGCGCCCGTGCGCAGGCAGACGCGGTCGCTGCTTCACTCGGACTGAAGGTCACGCGGGTGCTCGACGTCGAGGCCAGCGGTGTCGGACAGAGCGAGCTGCAGCAGGCGGCGCGCCACGGCTACTACGACACCTCGACGATGGTGGACGTTTCCAACGTCGAGGTGTTCGCCCGCGTGGAGTTGACCGTGGAGATCGGAGAGTGAGAATTCGTTCGGCACCGATCAGGCCGCATTCGCCTTGGCCACCCGGATTCTGATCCGCTCCACTTCGGTGCGTTTGCCCTGGCGCATCACTGCGTCGCAGAGATACTCGGAGATCTCCTCGTCGCCGGGCATCGCCTCGAATCCGCGTCGGAGCGCCTCCTCGGCCGCTGCCGGCTCGCCTTCACGCAGCAGCGCCGCTCCGACGGCGAGCACGGTCGATCGCAGTCCGTGATCGAAATCCTCCCGTACCGCCTCGAAGAAATTCTCATAGAGTCCGGGGAAGGGAACCTGTCCGGCCACGAGATCGAGGGCGGTGACGAGCGGTGTGAGCGCGTGTGCTGCGCCGCCGGCTTCGACGGCCTGAGATGCTTCACGGAGCAGCCGGCGTGCTTCCACCAGATCGACCCGCACCTTCGCCGCGTTCAGCCGCGGCGTCTCTCCGTCGGTGAGAATCATATCGCTGCCGAGCAGGTTGCGGAGCCGATAGACCGCGCCGTTGACCGTGTCGCGTGCTCGGTCGGGATCGTCCTCGCCTCCGGAGGCGATGTGGCAGAACTCGGTGTAGGAGAGTTTGCTGTCGAGGATCTCGTTGGCGACCAGCAGTGCCAGCATGAGACTCAGGCGAGCACCGCGAACGGGCGTCGGCTCTTCTCCGGCGCGGCGGTACTGAATTCCGCCGGCCATCGACAGCTCGAGTACCGGTTCGTCCCGATCGGCTTCGGCGACGTTGCGCGTGGCGAGTTCGGCGATACGCGAGTGCCACAGCGAGAGCTCCTTTCGGGTGAAGCGATGCGACTGCCGTTCGAGCAGAGCCGTCATGAACGCGTGCAATTGCTGATCGGCCAGCCACGTGAGCGCGCCGACGATGGCGTCGTGAATTCGCATCTGCAGGGGATTGCCGGACCGGCTGCGGGCGTCGGAGGTGTCGTCGACATTCGCGTCGATCAATCGGACGACGGCCAGCGTCGAGAGCAGATCCTCGAGGCACCTCGGACGGCGCTGCAGCACGTCGGCGACGGCCGCCGAGGTGGTGGAGGCATGCTCCGGTTCGGCGAGGAGATCGGCCGGGACGGTGGCATCGCCTTCTTCGGGAACGACGGCACGTGCCGCCTCCAACGTCGGAGCGGAGAGCACGGCGAGACAGGCCGGCAGTGGAGTCGCATTGCTTTCTGCGAACTCGGCCGCGAGGTGGCGGCCCCAGGATTCTGCGCCGAGCAGCACGCCGATGGCGATGGCGGTGCGCGCTACGTTCTCGCGCGCGCGGCGGTTGCCGGCGGTGTCCGCCTCGCCGGTGATCGCGGGTGCCACGTCTGCGAGTTCGGCAGCGATGCGGGCCGGTTCCAGGCCGAATCCGGCTCTGATTGCCACCATGTTCAATTCCGCCTCACGCACCGAACCGTGCATTCCATGTTCCCGCAGTGACGGGAGCATCCGGGAGGTCACGTCGAAGGCGTCCGGTATCGATCCGGAATATCGCAGCCAGCCGAATCCGACGAGGGGATCGAGCGGCTGGGTGTTGCCTGTGCCGACGGTCTCGGGGGCGAGGTGGTCGACATCGGACGAATCGAGGATCAGGTGAATGGAGGGAACGAGCTGTCGACACAGACGGGTGCGCCGTTCGGTCGAGGCACCGGCCCAGCTGGTGAGTTCGCGGACATGGTCGGCAACGAGAGTGACAATGGACGGTCGCCAGCTCTCGAGGGCAGCGGCGGCGATACCGTTGAGGTAGGCGATACCGGCTTCTTCTTCGGCGAAGAGCGGGAATTCGCCGGCGAGCGCACAGATACGTCCGGCGCGGTCGGTGCAGAAGACGTCGTCGCGGCGCAACCGCGAGACCTGCAGTGCACAGAGGGCGACGAGGCGTTGGTAGACGGTGTCGGGGTCGTCCTCGTCGGCCGTCAGATCGACGAGGCGATCGGCGAGTGCGACGTAGTCGTCGGTGCCGGCGTCGCGATGCTCCAGCAGGATACGTCGCGAGAGCAGGCGGGCATCGAGTCGACGTCGGTCGCCGTCATTGAGTTGAATGAGTCCGGAGCCGGACATGGAGGCGGCGGCCTGCCAGACGGGGAGGGCACGTGCCCACTCGGCCGATGTGTCGAGCGCGCCGGCGACACGGAGTGTCCGGTCGACGATTGCGCGAATCTGTTCACCCGTTGCCTTCAGTTCCGAGACTCGAGCAGCCAGCAGTGTGATCGGCAGTGGCGAATACAGCGGGCCTCGGAGCAACACGGCGAGCAGTCGGTCGACGTCGACGCGCGATTCCTCAAGCAGATGGAGATGGACGAGACTATGGGAGAAGACGATCGGGAGGGAGCTGCTCTCGGGACCGGGGAGGGGAGGTTCGAACCGTCGGACGGGATGGACGACGCCGGCGTGCTGCAGGCGGACGATCGTCTCGTCGGCACGGTCGAGCAGCAAGTCGGCGGCGGTACGCGCGAAGACGGGTCCGAGGCAGGCGAGCGCGCGGGCATGCTCACGAAGTTCGGTCGCCACCTGGGCGATCATTCCCTCGGCGAGCAGTTCGACGTTCCATCGAAGCGCGCGCGCCAGCAGTGGCGGGGAGACGGTGGAAATCCACTGGTTGCGGACGACGTCGCGGGCCAGGGCACCGGAGCGGAGCACGCCGCGGAGTGCGGAGCGAACCGCGAGTGGAATGCCGAGTGTCGAGCCGTAGAGTGCCTCGAGCACTTCCGGATCGGGTTCGGCATCGAAGACGCCGCGCCAGAGCGCGGCGACGTCGCGGCGCCTCAGCGGCTTGAGTTCGAACTCCTCGAGCAGGTACTGTTCGAGAACGGCCTGTGCACCGCCATCGGTGGGCCGGGCCACGCAGAGGAGCATCAGGCGTTCGGAGCAGATGGAGGCCAGCAGGTCGGCAAACTCCTCGAGGACCGCACCGGTGAGTCGCTGCAGGTCTTCGAGCACCAGCAGCGTGGGCCGCAGTCGTGCGCTGCCGCGAATTGCCGCGGCCACGCCGGCGATGGAGTCGGGGACCTCAGCCGGCTGCGGGGCATCCGAACGCGCCGGGTGCGCCGCGCGCAGTGCCCGCCGCAGCGATCCCAGCAGTGACGTGCCGGCGTCGGGATACACCTGTGCGTGGATCACCGTGGCACCGCGAGAACGAACCTGCTCGACGAAGGCCTCGGTCAGCGTCGTCTTGCCGACGCCGGCTTCGCCGACGAGCAGTGCGGTGTGCATCGATCCGTTGCGGATCGTGCCTTCCCAGAAGGAGAGGAGACTCTCCAGTTCAGCGGTTCTCCCGACGAACGGCAGGTTGCCGTAGTTGAGAAGCTCCGCCGGAGACGAGATGCGAATCAGTTCCGGTGTGGTATGCATTGTGGACCTGGACCATTGGACCGTTAGCTGGACCTGAAGGCGGACGCGGGTGCGGCGGTCGGAAGCGACCACGGCACAGCATACGTACCGCCCGTGCGCGCAGGGGCAGTGCTGCCGCTACGGCACGACGTTGGAATCTCTACGAGTGGAAACAGGAAGGAGCTCGGTGAGCTGCTGGACCCTGTTGGACCTGACCGGCCTCACGGTGACGCGTCTGGACCGACGCTACCCGATGGAGGATACTCCATTAAGTACTGTCATGGGCTGAACCCGGTCGCGGGCAAACATAGTGAAGCGCCCGTGAAATTCCATCACGATTTCTGAAAAGTTCCAGCGACCTGACGAACGATCTCCAGCGCCCACGGATATCTTTGCCCCCGTATTTGAGACTGAACACAGCGCAATCCCCGGGCACAACGGGAACGCTGAACGATCTTTTCCGTTTCGACGCCTTGAAGCCGATCGGTCCACGGGCAAGGGATCACGGCAGCACAGTTCGAGGCATCGACAGGATGGGGCACAGCATCAGTCTGCGATTACTGGGCATCAACTACGGGCAATCACGCACAACACCGTCTCGCGGTGATTGATGCGACGATGTGTGGTTCATCGGCGTCCTCAGCCGGCGACACACGACCTCGATTTCACGGTGTGGTCGGTCCTCGACCCGCACCGGATCCCAGCCGATCTCAGACCCACCCATCCAGACGCTTCCTCTTCTTTTCCAGACCCCTGCATGAAGTTTCGTGCGCTCTGCCGCGTTCCGCGCCTCCGGCTCCGACGTGAGTCTTCCGCGGTCATCGCAGTGTGTACGGCAGACGTGTCCGGATTCATATCCGGACGTTGACAACCCGTTTTCTGCTGCTAGAGCATTTCAGTGGGCACACACACGCTCCCGCCCTGTGGGCACGGGGCCCGGAGCACTCGGCGTCGCTGGGCACGACGCCATATCCATCATCGCTGACCACGATGGTGGGACGTCCCCCGAATGCCGGCCGCGGCGTCACGCGTTCGTTTCTGGACCTCTCGAACCCGTGGGTGAGCAATGAGATCGACCTTGTTTCATGTCTCACGCTGTTGTGGGAACAGCCGCCGCGGTCCTGCATTCACCCTTCAGTGCCCGCCCTCGGTGCAGCACTCGGGTACCTGGATGCATTGACCTCACTTGTTCGTGGACAGCATGAAGACAAAATTTTTTCCCGGCCTCGCGATCATCGGCTCCTGTGCCGTTCTCGCTCTGACCGGCATGACCTCGATACCGAATGTGGGAACGACCGATCAGACGACCACGCGCCGCAGCGCCTCGGTCGTTCGCGTCGACTCCCGGACGAATGATGCTCCCTCCGATGCCGCCGATGCGACCGCTCGGAAGGTTGAGATGCTCGGACGAATGCATGCGCCAATGCCGAGGCGAACCGACTGCGGTTCCGGCGACGCCATCTCCGACATGGCCAGAGAAAATTCCAACGAGACCGTTGAGACGGTTCACACTCCTGTCTCATCCAGTCGGCTCCGGTAACACGGATTCGATCATGCACACGGCAGCTTCCCGCTTCCTGCCGTGAGTACGTTTTCAGTGCCGCCGCGGCGCCCCCTCACCACGACCGTACGGGGGCTATGGGCAGGCCGCGCCGGCACGAAACGTCAGCAGGTCCGGTGGCGCTTCGGCGCCATCGGACCAGATTTTCCCGAACGACGACGCTTCATATGCATTGCATCGATGAACGACGCGTGATCCGGTATTTCGAGTGAAGCGATCCCTCAGTATGGGTTGGTTCGATATGACGACGCCCGATCGATCTTCGATCGGGCGTCGTTGCGTTTCTGCCCTCCCGTCGCAGCTTCGGATACGGATGAAGATATCTTGACCTGCAGGTGGAACATTTCGCCGCCCTCGCGTGTTATCTTCAGAGCAAAGTTCGTTTTCCAGGTGGTGGCTTCGGGGGGGGCCACCACCTCCCGAGAGGCGGTTCCTCAGTTCTGGGGGACCGCTTCCTTTTTTTTGTGGGAGAGGTGACGGTGCCGGCGCTGGCTGAATCCTCCGGCTGCCGGGGCGGGGTAATCGGTTGGGAGTGCGGGTGATTTGGCGGCGGGCGTTTTTTGGGTCGGGTCAATCGGTGAATTCGCCCCAGACGGTTCGCAGCACGTTGGCGATCTCGCCCAGGGTGGCGTAGGATTCGACCGCTGCAAGAATACGGGGCATCAGATTCTCCGTACCCGCCGCAGCAACGCCGATCGCTGTGAGACATCGGTCGACGTCCGCCGCACTCCTGCCCGCCTTCACCGACGCCAGCCGCTCGATCTGTTTCTCGCGCAACGCGTCGTCCACCGTCAGCACGTCCTCCATCGGCGGCTCCTCGACCTGATAGCGATTGACGCCTACCACGACGTCCTCACCGTTCTCGATTCGCAGCTGTGCGTCGTAAGCCGCTTTCGCGATTTCGTTCTGCACGAATCGAGATTCGATCGCCTTGACCGCTCCACCCATGTCGTCGATCCGCTCGATGTACCCATCCGCCAGCCGCTCGATCTCGTCGGTGAGGTACTCCACGTAGTAGCTGCCAGCCAGCGGATCGATCGTGTCGGCCATTCCCGACTCGTGCGCAATCACCTGCTGCGTCCGCAGTGCGGTTCGCGCCGCGCGCTCGTTCGGCAGCCCGAGCGCTTCGTCGAATCCGTTCGTGTGCAGCGACTGCGTTCCGCCAAGTACCGCGGCAGCAGATTGCAGCGCCACGCGAACGATGTTCGTCTCCACCTGCTGCGCCGTCAGCGTCGATCCGGCGGTCTGTGAGTGGAACCGGAGCATCATGCTCTTCGGATTCTTCGCTCCGAACCGCTCACGCATGATGCGAGCCCACATGCGCCGCGCCGCGCGCAGCTTCGCCACCTCCTCGAAGAAATTGTTGTGAATGTTGAAGAAGAAGCTCAGTCGCGCCGCGAACGTGTCGACGTCGAGCCCTGCCTCGATGGCCGCTGCGGTGTATGCGATCGCGTTGGACAGCGTGAAGGCGAGTTCCTGCGCTGCAGTCGAACCCGCTTCACGGATGTGGTAGCCGCTGATCGAAATCGTGTTCCAGCTCGGCAGTTCGGCCGAACACCAGGCGAAGGTGTCGGTGATCAGCCGCATCGACGGCCGTGGCGGATAGATGTAGGTGCCGCGCGCAGCGTACTCCTTGAGAATGTCGTTCTGCACCGTCCCGTTGAGCGCCGCCAGATCCGCGCCCTGTCGGCGGGCGAGCGCCACGTAGAAGGCCAGGAGCGTCGATGCGGTGGCGTTGATCGTCATCGAGGTCGAGACGTCCGCCAGTGCAATGCCGTCGAAGAGCGTCTCGATGTCCGCCAGCGAGTCGATCGCCACGCCGACCTTGCCGACTTCCCCCTCGGCCATCGGATCGTCCGAGTCGTAGCCGATCTGCGTCGGCAGGTCGAACGCCACCGACAGACCGGTGACGCCCTGGGAGAGCAGATAGCGATAGCGCCGGTTGGATTCCTCTGCCGTTCCGAAGCCCGCGTACTGCCGCATCGTCCAGAATCGACCCCGGTACATCGTCGGATAGACGCCCCGTGTGTACGGGTACTCGCCAGGTTTCTCGAGAGAACCGCACCCCTCCTCGGGCTGCAGGTATGGTGGAATTTCGATGCCGCTGGTCGTCTCGAATCGCTCCTTTCGCTCTGATGCCATCTCGGACCTTCGTGTCTGCTGGTCGGAAGAAAAACGCTGAAGTTACGCAACCTTCCGCCGTCGCATCCACCGTCGGTCCGGCGTCAGTACGGGATGCTCGACTCCGAACCGTTCCACGCGTCGAACGCGCGCATCGCCTCGTGGCCGAGCAGCGGCCGCATCGGAATCACACGGTCGGGTGGCGGGATGGAGATCTGTCGATAGATGAAGTCGTCGTCGAACCCCGCTGCGCTCGCTTCATCGGCGCTTGCTCCATAGAAGACGCGGTCGATGTGCGCCCAGTAGATCGCGCCAAGACACATCGGGCATGGTTCGCACGAACAGTACAATTCGCACCCGTCGAGCCGGAACGTCCCGAGACGACGACATGCCTCGCGAATCGCCACGATCTCCGCATGTGCCGTCGGATCGTTCGTAGCCGTAACCGCGTTGACGCCTTCGGCGATGATTTCTCCATTGCGAACGACGACCGCTCCGAACGGACCGCCGTGGCCAGATCGCACGTTCCTGACCGCCAGATCGATCGCCCGCCGCATGTGGGTTTCCTGCAGATTCATCATTCGAACCATCCGGACCGTGCCTATCCGGCCGACGGATCCATCATCCTGCCGACAAACAGAATCGTTCCCGAGTGGCGCTCGCGAATCGCATAGAGGAAGGGGTGATCGGCGCGGAAGACGAATTCCTCGGGTGCCGCCGTGGTGCCCACTTCGACCGACGTCACCGCGGCCGCCTCGGTGCCCGCTTCGTCCACCTGCACGAACGTCTTGTGGCGCACCTCGCTGATGCGAAGGCCGCCCGCGGCGCGGATGCCGCTGAAGTCGGCCGTGTCGCTGAAGGCTACACCCATCCCGAGCGCGCTCAGCACGTCCTTCAGCGTCGTTTCGTACTGCGCGGTGAAACGTGGCAGATAGATGAGCCCGGCACCGGTGCCCATCGAGGAAATCCACCGGTCCCACATCGCAGGCGTCATCGCGTTGGCAAGCGAATCGATCGTGCCGCGCTTCGGCAGCACGAGCGTCATGCTGTAGAGTCCGTTGCCGTACGGCAGATCAACTGCCACCACGTTCGAATCTTCATAGTGCAGCAGCTTGTCGTCCCTCCGATACATCATCGGCACTGATGTCGTCGTACCGCCGGACAGCGTGAACGGTGCGTCGCGCGTGTCGTCGGTGTCGAATTTCACCGACCAGTCACCCTTGAAGTAGATCGCATCGATGAGGAACATTACGAGGTCGTCGGGGATCGGCGGCGAGACGATCGACTGGATTCTGCCGTTCGTATTCTCCCTGACCCACGCGTTGATCGTCTCTGCCGCGTCCGGAGCAGTGAAGTCGAGCGCCCGGGTGACCGCGTCGAAGTAGCGGGAATTGGTGTCGACGAATTCCTGGCGGACGTCGAGCCCCTGGCGGTACCAGATGGAATTGGCGATCTGGAACTTCACCGCCGGGTCGAGACCGCGCAGCAGGTCGATCAGACTGCGGTAGGAGGCGTTGATGTCCGCGCGGGATATTCCGTCGAGCGCCAGCGTCCGCTGCATCGAGTCGCGCGTGGCCCCCTCGGCACCGTTGAGCGTCATGCCGAGCGCCATGGCAATGCTGGTGGGGGATATGAATACGTTCCTGTCTGGCGGCTCGGCTTCGACGATTCGTCTGAATACGTTCAGTCCGAACGAGTTGTCGGCCTCGACCAGTTGCGACTCGGCGCGGGTCAGTTCTCGCGGCGGCTCGGGTGATGTCGAGGAGTCGCTGCATCCACCGAGGAGCACTGCGATGAGCGCCAGAGCGACGAGCAGATGCCTCCGCTGAATCCCGTTGAGTTCCATAGTTTGTGCGTCCTCTTCGTGCGCCACCCGGCGCGTAGACTTCTGGTACGGTCACCTGTAGACGTCCGGCAGATCGTCCTGTAACCGGCGTGCCCGCGGTGCCCGCCGCGCCGCGAACGACCTCGCAACCATCTCGAATTCGATTCAGTCCATGAACGTCCGACGGTTCACCGCCATCGCGATTCTCGCGCTGATGGTCATCGCCATTCTCGCCGCCTGCGACTCCGGTTCCAGTCGAGTGCACGACGCGCCGGACGTGCCCGCCGACGGCGCGTCGAGCGCGACGTCGAATCGACAGCACACCGCCAGCGAACCGGGTGCCGGATCCGACGGGATCACCGGATATCACGGACCGATGTTCTCCGACACCATCGAGATCGACGGCCGGCCGCACCGCGTTCGACTCGCCCGGGTGGGTGACACGCTGCCGTTCTCGACCGCATACCCTGTCGACGAGATGCAGCTGCGCATCGGGAAGAGCGAGCAGGGGACGGGAGTGAGGTTCCTTGCGCTGATCGATGGCGAACCGGACGACGACGCGTACATCCACGTCTTCCTGCCGGCGTTTCGGATGAACGTCGATCAGATGCAGACAATGGTGGAGAGCGGGCTCACCGATCGGGGAGTGCATGTCCGGCCAAGCGGTGGGTCCGGTGCGTGCCCATGGGCGGAGCGGTCGCTCCAGCTGAGCGACGACTACGGCTATAGCGGTCAGGCGTGCATCGGATGGCACTACGGAACGGCGTTCTACGTGCTGCAGTACTACCCCGACTCGCTGGCCGACGAGCTGCTGCCGCGTTTCCAGGTGATCCGCGACCATTTCCGGTGGAACGACGGCACGTCGCTCAGCGCCTCTCGGTGATAATCTGCATTCCGTACTTCGGCCGCAGCGTGATCGTGGGGAAGAAATCCACCGGATGATCCGCCACCAGGCGCAGTCGATAGCGGCGAGCGATCGTGGCCACCAGCAGCGTCGCCTCCATCATCGCGAAATGATCTCCGATGCAGCGGCGGGGGCCTCCGCCGAAGGGGAAGTAGGCGAAGCGGGGAAGGGCAGCTTCCATTGCAGGTGTCCAGCGATCCGGGTCGAATTCCTCCGGCCGATCCCACCAGCGCGGATCGCGATGCACGGTCCACTGACTCATCAGCACCTGCGTTCCGGCTTCCAGCCGGTATCCCGCCACCTCCACTGCCTCGGTCGCTTCGCGACCCACGCGCCACGCCGGTGGAAACAGCCGCATCGTCTCGCGTACCACGTTCGTCGTGTACGGGAGCCGCTCGAGGTCCTCGACTCGCGGAACGCTCCCCCGGAGCACGTCATCCACCTCGGCGTGCAGCCGCGCTTCGACCGCCGGATTCAGCGACAGCAGGTACCAGGTCCATGACAGTGCGATTGCCGTGGTCTCGTGTCCGGCGAGCAGGAGCGTCATTATCTCGTCGCGCAGCTGTCGATCGTCCATACCGCTGCCGTCGTCGTCACGGGCGGCCAGGAGCATCGACAGCAGGTCGCCCGCATCGCCTCCGCTCTCGCGCCGCTCGCGGATGACGTCGTAGATGATCGCGTCGAGCGTGCGGCGCGCGCGACTGAAGCGAACGTTCCGCGGAAGCGGCAGGAAATCGAGCAGACGGATGAAACTGAGTCGATCGACGAACCGCTGGAGCGCGACCTCGAGCGCAGCGCCGATCTGCGGCGCCTCGTCGGCTACGTTTGCGTCGAAGAGCGTCTTGCCCACGATCTCCAGCGTCAGCCGCATCATATCCTGATGAATATCCCGTTGCTCTCCGTCGCTCCATGTGTCGAGCGTTCGCTCGGTGTACTCGACCATTACTCCGGCGTACGAGTCGATCCGGTGACGATGGAATGCCGGCGCGGCCAGCCGCCGCTGTCGCAGCCAGACGTCGCCCTCGCTGGTAAGCAGGCCGTTTCCAAGCAGCTCTCCGCCGTCTCGCAGCAGTTGCGGCTTGATGAATTTCCGGTTGTCGCGCATCAATACCTGCTCGATCATCTCGGGATGATTGAGCATCCAGATGTCGACCCCGGCAGCCGTCGTGCTGACGATGTCGCCGTAGTCGCGGGCCCACCGCGCCAGCGTCTGCAGCGGGTTCCGACGCAGCGCGGGCAACTGTCCGACGTAGAATCGATCCGGGGGACCGGGTGGCTTCATCGGGAGGTTCGATGTCATATCAGCTAGAATTCAAACACGTATAATAGAGGTTGTTCCGGAGCGGACATGCGAACCAACTGCATGCGCGACCGGAGCACCGGAACCAGCACCAATAATGTCCAATCGCTTCGAAACCGATCGTCGCCGGCTCGGCTGCGGCCGCAGCGCGCTCCGCAAGGTTCCCGTCCTCTGCGTATGCCTCGCAGCAGCGCTCGTCGCGGGATGCGGAGGAACCCCTTCCTCGAGCGGACCCGATGCCGTCGATACGGTGGCTCCGGCGACGCATCCGACGCGCGCGGTCGCCACGCGGGCGGCCGAGAAGCGCGATACCATCGTGTTGCACGGTGAAGACGAAGTCGTCCCGTTCCGACTCGTCGACGACGACATGCTGCCGTTCAGCACATACGTGCCAAAGGGCATCATCCAGGGAGAGCGGATCAGTACGTCGCAGGAGTCCGGCGTGCAGTTCTTTTCGAATTCGAACAACACGCTGGATACCGCCACGTACATGAAGATTCTGCTGCCGTCGGCCGGCACGACGCTCAAGGCGCTGCATCGCAGGATCGTCGGTGACAGCACCGCGCTGATGCCGGCCAACGGGTGGGAGCCACGCGAGGACGGTGCCGCGGCCCGACGCGAATGTCCCTGGGCGGTCGAATCACACTTCCACTCGACCTTCGTCGACGGCGAGAAGTATGAGGGATACGTCTGCGTCGGTCGCCATGACAGCATTCCTTTCTACGTCGTCACGCACTACCCCGCTTCGGCCGGGTCCGACTTCCTCCCCAGGGTACGGGCAATTCTGGACAACCTCCGGTGGGACGACACGGGCAACGGTTTGAACGGGAAACCAGTGGTGGACGATGTGCCGCCAGACGAGTCGGACAGCACCGACTTCGACGCGGGGCTGTAGGGGCCACGAGGCAATCATTTGAAAATTTCTCCGTTACTTGCAGTGTGGGCAACGCATACTGGACCATGCGTGCACACGTTGGATGTGTTCGTACGTACTATTGGACCGCGTACAGCACAAACTCTCGCGCCGGTACTCGCCACAGTACCGGCGCATTTTTTTTTCCGCCAAGGGCATAGTCGTCAAGGGCATAGTCACCAACGGCATAGTCACCAAGGGCGCGGAGGGGTAGAGGCGGGATTTGCGGGTGGTGTTGTGGGCGGGAACAGAGGGGACGCTCTTGTAGCGCTTCCGCCACGGGCGCCAAGGGAATGAGCGGCGGCCAACCGACTTGTCTTGACTTGTCTTGACGGCGGAGCCGTCTGCGAGGCGCGGTAGTCACCGCTATTGCACTGGTACATTCGTGTGGAGAAGTCCGCTCGAGCAGCGACAAGACGTCGTTCGTTTGAACAGAGCGGGCAGCGCAGCTCGGCGCGTTGGCGCTGTCCCGCGCGGCCACCGCTGCACCCGAGGACGTCTTCGCGGCATACCGCTACATTCGCGGACATCCCGCGGCTCACAGCGACCGGGCGACATACCGCTGTCTTCGATTCCGCAGCTTCATGGGTGCGTGCGCAGCTGGCGCCGCCGCCTCAGATGCAATCCGCCGTCTGGTCACCACACGAGCCCACTTCTCGGGATGAATGTAGCAGGGCCGATACGGCGAGCACCGCGCCTCGCAGACGGCTCCGCCGTCAAGACACGTCGGTTTGCCTCCGCTCATTCCCGTGGCGCCCTTGGCGAAAGCTCAACACGAGCGTCTCCTCTGTTCCCGCCCACAACACCACCCGCAAGCCCCCAGCACTACCCCTCCGCGCCCTTGGCGAGTCTGATGTGCAGCGCCGCAAGCTGCTCGTCGGATACCGGCGACGGAGCGTTGTCCATCAACGACGTGGCGCTCAGTGTCTTCGGAAAGGCAATCACGTCCCGGATGTTGTCCGTACCCGCCAGTATCATCGTCAGACGGTCCAGACCCGGAGCGATTCCACCGTGAGGCGGTGCTCCGTAGCGGAAGGCTTCGAGCAGGAAGCCGAATTTCTGCTCCGCTTCCTCGTCGGTCAGGCCGATCAGATTGAAGATCCTTCGCTGCGTCTCCCGATCGTGGATTCGAATGCTTCCCGAGGCGATCTCATAGCCGTTGATCACCAGGTCGTATGCGTTGGCGCGCACGGCCAGCGGGTCACTCTCGAGCAGGTGCTCGTCCTCGGCACGATACGATGTGAAGACGTGGTGCGCCGGTACCGGCTGGCCCGTTTCGGTGTCGATCTCCTCGAACATGGGGAAATCGACGACGAACAGCGGTGCGTCGACATCGTGCGGGATCAGCTGCTCTCGCCGCGCGATCTCCAGCCGAAGCGCCCCAAGTGCGATGTGGCACGTCCGCCATGCGTCGGCCACCAGCAGCAGCATGTCGCCCTCTGCCGCCTCGAAGCGCTCCCGCAGACCCGTCCGTTCCGCATCAGAGAGGAACTTTGCCGCGCCGCCTTCGAGATCTTCGGCGGTCGCCTTCAGCCAGACCAGGCCGCGGGCGCCGTAGCGCTTCACATGCTCGGTCAGTTCGTCGATCTGCTTGCGCGAGTACGAAGCGCCACCGGTGAAATTCAGACCCGCGACCGAACCGCCCGCGGCAATCGCATCGCCGAAGACGCCGAACCCGCTGTCGGCGACCAGGTCGTCGACGTCGCGGAGCTCGAGAGCGAAGCGAACGTCGGGTTTGTCGCTTCCGAAGCGTGTGATCGCCTCGCGGTACGGCATGCGCATCAGCGGCAGCTCGAGTTCGACGCCGCGCAGCTCACGCCACAGCCGCGCGAGGTATCCCTCGACGATCTGCAGGACGTCCTCCTGCGTGACGAAGGACATCTCCAGATCGAGCTGGGTGAATTCGGGCTGGCGATCGGCGCGCAGATCCTCGTCGCGCATGCAGCGCGCGATCTGCATGTACCTGTCGAATCCCGCCACCATCAGCAGCTGCTTGTAGATCTGCGGTGACTGCGGCAGCGCGTAGAATTCTCCCGGATGCAACCGGCTCGGCACCAGGTAATCGCGGGCTCCCTCCGGCGTCGAGCGCACCATCATCGGCGTCTCGATCTCGGCGAATCCATGCTCGGAAAAGTACGCGCGCGTGACGGCCAGCAGCCGGCTGCGAAGCCGCAGGATCCGCTGCAGTTCGGCGTCGCGCAGATCGAGATAGCGATACTTCAGCCGCAATTCCTCGCTCGCTTTCTCCCGCGCACCGATCTCGAAGGGCGGCACGTCGGAACGATTCAGGAGCGTCAGCCCGGTGGCCACCAGCTCGACCTCGCCGGTCGGCAGTGCCGGATTCGGCTTCTCCCGCGCTCGCACCTCTCCGGTGATCGCCACGACGAATTCGTTGCGCAGCTCCGAGGCGGTCTGCATCAGTGCCGGCGAATCCTGCGGAGAGAAGACCGCCTGTGCGATGCCGGTGTGGTCGCGCACGTCGATGAAGATCAGTCCCCCGAGATCGCGTCGCGTCTCCACCCATCCGTTCAGGGTGACACTGCGTCCGATGTCCTCCGGTCCGATCGTACCGGCATACTGCGTGCGCGCTGCGTACTTCGCCATTGTAATGGTCGCGACTGTGAAATGAGATCGAGTGGAATTTGTTCTGCGGCGTGCCCCGTGGTGCCGAAAGGATCGAGAAACTACGAAGCCGGGTCCTCGGGACAATGCCGACGCTACACCCTGTAATTGCACCGCCGAAGCGGCTTCTGTAATTTTTCGATTCTTCAATCGATTCGGTGGTCCTCTGGGTCCCTCCCGGCCCCTTCCCTCACGAATCCACGCCCGTTCCGCTGCCGGCCCCCTCCGGCGAACCGAGTACACAGCGATTCAACCCATACAACACGAAGCATCAGCATGAACGAAGGAAAAATCGTCCAGATCATCGGTCCGGCGGTTGACGTGGAGTTTCCCAACGGGCAGCTTCCGGACATCCTCAACGCGCTCGAGATCCCCTACACCAAGGATGGCGAGGAGCACACGCTCATCGTCGAGGTCCAGCAGCATCTCGGTCAGGACCGCGTGCGGACCGTCGCCATGGATTCCACCGACGGTATCAGCCGCGGCACCCGCGTGATCGATACCGGCGGTCCCATTACCGTTTCGGTGGGACCCGAGGCGCTCGGGCGGATGCTCAACGTGATCGGAGATCCGATCGACAACAAGCCGCCGATCGAGACGAAGCACCGCTACCCGATCCACCGCCCCGCACCGGAATTCCAGTCGCTGACCACCAAGAAGGAAATGTTCGAAACCGGCATCAAGGTCATCGACCTTCTGGAGCCGTACACGCGTGGCGGTAAGACGGGACTCTTCGGCGGCGCAGGCGTCGGCAAGACCGTCGTCATCCTGGAGCTGATCAACAACATCGCCAAGCAGCACGGCGGCTACTCGGTCTTCGGCGGCGTCGGTGAACGTACGCGCGAAGGGAAGGACCTCTACCTCGAGATGTCCGAGGCGAAGCTCGCCGACGGCTCGACCGTGCTCGACAAAGCGGTTCTGGTCTTCGGTCAGATGAACGAGCCGCCAGGAGCGCGTGCTCGCGTGGCGCTCACGGCGCTCACCTTCGCCGAATACTTCCGCGATGAGGAGGGGCGCGACGTGCTGCTGTTCATCGACAACATCTTCCGCTTCACCCAGGCAGGTTCTGAAGTCTCCGCACTGCTCGGTCGGATGCCGTCGGCGGTGGGATACCAGCCGACGCTCGCCACCGAGATGGGCGCGCTGCAGGAGCGGATCGCCTCGACCACCAAGGGCTCGATCACCTCGGTGCAGGCGGTCTACGTACCCGCCGACGACCTTACCGATCCGGCGCCGGCCAACACGTTCGCCCACCTCGACGCGACCACGGTGCTCTCTCGACAGATTGCGGAGCTCGGACTCTACCCTGCGGTCGATCCGCTTTCGTCGACCTCCACGATTCTCGATCCCCACGTGCTCGGGCAGCGCCACTACGACATCGCCTCGCGTGTGAAGCAGGTGCTGCAGGCGTACAAGGATCTGCAGGACATCATCAACATCCTCGGGATGGACGAGCTCTCCGATGAGGACAAGATCACCGTGCAGCGTGCCAGGAAGATTCAGCGGTTCCTGTCGCAGCCGTTCTTCGTCGCCGAACAGTTCACCGGCCAGCCGGGTCGCTATGTGAAGCTCGAGGACACGCTGGCAGGGTTCGAAGCGATTCTCAACGGCGACGGTGACGAGATGCCCGAGGAGGCGTTCCGATACGTCGGAACGTTTGACGAGGCGCGCGAGCGCTCCGAGAAGCTGATGCAGGAGGCCTGAGATGGCGAATACCTTTCACGTCGAGATCGTCACGCCGGAGCGGACGGTCTACTCCGGTGAAGTCGAGGCGGTGACCGTGCCCGGTGTGGTCGGCCCGTTCCAGGTGCTGATCCATCACGCGCCGATCATCTCTGAACTCGACATCGGAGAGATCCGGATCGTCGAGTCGGCGAAGCACGAGCATCTGATGGCCACCTCGGGCGGATTCGTCGAGGTGAAGAACGATCGTATGACCGTGCTGGCGGAAACCGCCGAGCCGAAGGATGCGATCGACGTCGCCCGCGCCCAGAGCGCGCTGGAGCGCGCTCGCGGTCGCGTCCGCGAGGCGCATCACATCGACAGCCACGTCGATCGCACCCGGGCGGAAGCGGCGCTGGCCCGTGCGACCAACCGGCTCAGAATCGCCGGCACCATCGGCCGCTGAGCGTCGCTCTGTCGCCAGGCGCTCGATCTGATTCATCGCAGATTCGCGGGGCGTCCATCCTGGGAGATGGACGCCCCGCGCTGCTTCCAACCTGAAAGCCCAACGGTGCATTGCGAAAGGTCACCGCCACGTCCGCCACCGAAACGATGTCACCTGCCTTGCATCGGCAAGCGGCGTTGAACATGGCGCACGATGGTCCAGTTTCACACGCCGTCCCTCAGACGGCTGCTTCCGCAGATAACATGCGGCGACTCGACGCCCGATCTGCGGTACGGGCCGCGCAGGGGAGTGGGGCGGGAGTCCGGCGGTCGCATGGGCACGCCGCCTGGCAGAGAACCCCGCCTTTGACGCATCGGTCGAATCGATCGTCCCCGTTGCCGAGGTGCTCGATGCGATCGACCGGAGCGCCGGGCGAGAGCCGCGCGCAGACTGAGGGCAACATGCACGAGCAAATTGGCACCGACATTCGTGCCTCTGCTCCTGGCGGCGCACGGTCAGGGTTGCCGATGCGCCGGAACGAATTCTTCCATCCCGACGAGGAGATCCTGATCGCCCGAACGGCGGAGGACACCATGCGCTACGTGCGGGAGGTGAGTGAACCAGAGCGGCGTGCCATCGGCCTTCGTGCGCGGGACCGCGTTGTGAGCCGGCACACCGCCCGCCATCTCGCAATCGAACTGGAGAACTACCTCCGGACGGCGCTGGACCATCCGCGCCCGGTCACTGTCACGACACGTGCATCGCTGCTTCAGCGCACATGAGGAAATCCTCTCCGGACGCAACAGGATTCACGAGCTCGCCCCGGAAGCGATACAGCTACATCCGTACGTTCCTCCGGGCCGGGGGAACGGTGTTGGCGTGCGCATCTGCAGCGCGCACCGATGCGAGGGTGCCGCGCCCCTGAACCAGCCACTTCATCACCGAACAACCTTGGCAATGGCAGACACTCTGACGCAGCAGCGACTGCAGGAAATCGATCGACTGGCTCCGTGGTTCCACAACCTCCATCTGCCGGACGGCACGCAGACGGCGCCGGATCACTTCCTCGGGGACTTCCCGGCGTTCAAGTGGAGCGAGCTTGCGCCACACATCCCGGCGGATCTCGACGGCTGGCGGGTGCTCGACTTCGGCTGCAACGCGGGATTCTATTCATTCGAACTCGCCCGTCGCGGAGCCCGGGTGACCGGCATCGACGTGGACGATCATTACCTGCGGCAGGCGCGATGGGCGGCGTATGAATTCGGCCTCCACGATCAGACCGAATTCCACCAGATGCAGGTCTATGACCTCGCGGGCACCGATGCGCACTATGACCTCGTGCTGTTCATGGGCGTCTTCTACCACCTGCGCTACCCACTCCTGGCGCTCGACGTCGTCTCGCGGCTCGTCGGTCGGCTGATGGTATTCCAGACGCTGACGATGCCGGGGGAGGGGGAACGGCAGGACACCGACGATCGGGATATCAACGATCGAGAGGCGATGCTCGAGGAGTCGTGGCCGAAGATGGCGTTCATCGAACACCGGCTGGCGGGTGATCCGACCAACTGGTGGGCGCCGAACCATGCGGGCGTGATGGCGATGCTCCGGTCGGCTGGAATGCGTGTCGAATCCCGTCCGGGCCATGAGATCTACGTCTGTACGCCCGATCCGGGGGCCACGGAGAGCCGCGAGGTTCCGCTGACGCCGGAACTCGAAGCGGCGACCGGCAGACGGCTCCACGCGCGGCTGAACGAACTCCACCACCGATCTGCAACGACTAATTACGTTCCGGCCTCTTGCGTGCCGACGGCGTCGTCGTATGTTCGTGTTTAGACTTGGTCTTAATAAGGGTTATGGCAATCAGGACGAAATCAGAGAAGCAGGCGCGGGAGCGGTTCATGGCGTTTCTGCGGCGGGAGAACTATCGGATCACGTCCGAGCGGTTCGAGATACTCTCGGCGGTGCTGGAATTCGACGAGCACTTCGACGCGGAATCGCTGTACGTGAAGCTCCACGCTTCCGGCAGCAAGGTATCGCGGGCGACGGTCTACAAGACGCTGTCGCTGCTGCACGAATGCGGGCTGGTCGCTCGCTACATGTTCTCGCCCGGCGAGTATGCGCAGTACGAGAAGACGGTGGACCGTCCGAGGCACGACCACATGGTGTGCACGCGATGCGGAGGGATCACCGAGTTTCCCAACGCCTCGGTCCTCTACCTGCAGCGCCAGTTGTGTCGGCTGCACGACTTCGAGCCGACCTACCATTCATTCGAGATCTTCGGCATCTGCGGCTCGTGTCGCGCAGTCGAGCGGAGTGCCGAGGGCACGGCTGCGGCTCCCGGAACGACACGCACTGGTGTAACTGCGGCGGTGAGCCATGCAAACTGAGCCCCGCACGATGACGCTGCTCGACGTACGCCGCGGACGCAGCGGCTCGATCCTGTCGCTTCCCGACGATCCGAACGTGCGATCGCAGTGCATCCGTCTCGGGATTGCCGTCGGAGCTGGATTCACCTGTCTGGAGCGACTGCCCGGCGGCACGGTCGTCCTCGAGACGCGGCGACAGGAGATCGCCGTCGGCCGCACCCTCGCCGCATCCATCTGCATCGAACTGCAATGAGTCTCATGAACGATTCGACCCCTCTCGACCCCGAGGAAATCACCGACGCACTTCCCCACCATGCCGGCCATCGGCACGCGGAAACCTCCGGGTTCATCGATCATGACAAGACCACCCTCGTCCTCGTCGGCAACCCCAACGTCGGCAAGTCGGTCTTCTTCAACCATCTGACCGGCCTCTACGTCGACGTGTCGAATTTCCCCGGCACCACCGTCGAGGTCTCCCACGGCGCACACCCTTCCTACGGCGTCTACGATACGCCCGGCATCTATGGCGTCAGCTCGTTCAACGACGAAGAGCGCGTTGCCCGCGACATCATCCTCGAGGGTGACATCGTGCTCAACGTGGTCGACGCCGTGCACCTTGAACGCGACCTGTTCCTGACGCTGCAGCTGATCGACATGGGTAAGCGGGTGGCGGTGTGTCTGAACATGATGGACGAGGCGCGCGACCGTGGCGTCGAGATCGATGTCGAGGAACTCTCCAACCGGCTCGGGGTGCCCGTGCTGCCGACCACGGCGATCCGTCGGGAGGGATTCGAGCGGCTCGAGAGCCATATCCGCCAGGCCTCGCGAGGTCGTGCCAACCCGTCGCTGCACCGCCAGCTGCACGAAATGCTCGACCGCTTCGGCTCAGAAGCCGAAGCTCTGATGGTGCTCGAGGGCGATGAGGTGGTCGCCCACCGTCATGGGGTCGAACCGGGCGATGAACGCGAGGTGATCTACGTCGAGCGTCGCAACCGCGTCAACCGCCTGCTCGACAAAGTCGTCACCTTCCAGGATCGCGACCATTCGCTGGCGACCAGAATCGGTCGCTGGGCCATCAACCCCTGGGCCGGTCTGCCGATCCTCGCCGCCGTCCTCTACGCCATCTACCTCTTCGTCGGCGTCTTCATCGCGCAGACCGTGGTCGGCTACACCGAGGTCAGTCTCGGCAACGAATTCTTTGAACCGCTCGTGAAGGACCGCGTCGCCGCTTTCGCCGGCAGCGACATCCTCGTGCAGCACATGGGTAGCGATGCCAACGGTGACGCCGTGGTGCTCGATCAGCGGAACTTCACGTTCCCCGACGGCACCGATGCCGACGCAGCGCTGGCCTCGCAGATGCAGGCCTACCGCGACGGCGGCGAGAGCGTCATGACCTACCACTTCCATGGCTGGCTGGCGACGATCTTCTTCGGTGAATTCGGCGTCTTCACCATGACCGTCACCTACGTGGTGTTCCTGCTGCTGCCGCTGGTGATCGGATTCTACATGTCGCTCTCGATACTGGAGGATTCCGGCTACCTGCCGCGACTGGCGACGTTCGTCGACCGCACACTCAACGGCATGGGGCTCAACGGACGGGCGATCATTCCGCTGATCCTCGGATTCGGATGCGTGACGATGGCGACGATCACCACGCGGATGCTCGGCACCGACCGGGAGAAGCGCATTGCGAATTCCATCCTGCAGTTCGCCGTTCCCTGCTCGGCACAGCTGGCGGTGATCGCCGCACTGCTGGCGACCGCCGGCCTGACGGCATCGCTCGTCTACGCAGGGGTGATCCTCACCGTGTTCATCGGCATCGGCAGCGCGCTCGACCGCACGCTGCCGGGAACGTCCTCGCCACTGCTGCTGGACCTGCCGCCGATGCGCCTGCCCCGTCTGCGCAACGTGCTGCAGAAGACCTGGACCCGCACGTTCTTCTTCATGCGTGAGGCCACGCCCTGGTTCCTCGTCGGCGCACTGGCCGTGTCGATCCTTCAGGTGACGGGTCTGCTCGCCGTCTGGCAGGATCTGTTTGCACCGGTGACGACGCACTGGCTGAAGCTGCCGCCGGAAGCCTCGACCGCGTTCGTCATGGGCCTGGTTCGCCGTGATTTCGGTGCTGCAGGACTCTACTCGATGAATCTCAGCCCGATGCAGGTGGTGGTGGCGCTGGTCACGATCACACTCTTCGTTCCGTGTATCGCCTCGCTGATGGTGATGCTCAAGGAGCGCGGCGCAAAGGAGGGCTTCGCCGTCTGGTTCGGCAGCTGGATCCTCGCCTTCGGCGTCGGAGGCCTCGTCGCACTCGTGCTGATCTGATCCCTTTCGCCATGTCCCTGTTCAAGTCCAAATCATCGCGCAGCAGACTCGATCTTCCGGTCGTCGGCAATCCGGCCGAGCCCTCGCTCGAACGGAAGCTGGCGATGGAGACGCGCACCTGTCCGCAGTGCTCCTTCGCAATCAGCAATCCGATGACCGACCGCTGCCCCCGCTGCTTCGGCCTCGTCCCCCTCAGCGAACACACCAACTGCGGCGAGTGCTCCCACCAGGGCAACTGCGTGTTCAAGCAGATGGAGAAATAACCTGCCTACCATGTCCCTCCTCCACGATCTCAACGACCGATACATCGCGCTGCATCAGGCCAAGGAAGATGCCTTCTGGGTCAACATGATGGGCCTCGACGGCGATGCGCCCGATGGATTCGATGAAAAGGAAATCGCCCTCAAACGGTTCTCCTCCGATCCGAAGAACCTCGCGCGCGTGCGCGCCGAACTGGCCCGCGACGGGCTTTCGGAGCAGGAGCGGACCGGGCTCGCCGGCTGGGAACGGTTCTTCGCCGTCAACGCCATCGAGAATGAAGAGGCGCAGGAGTGCTTCGCGCATCTGGTCGAACTCGAGAGCGCGCTCGACCGCGCGCGCCGCGCAATGCCCCTCGGCTATGCCGATCCCGCCACCGGTGCCCACGTCCGTGCCGGCGCCAACAAGCTGCCGCTCATGATGGCGACCGAAGACGATGAGGCGCTTCGCAAGGCGGCGTGGGAGGGGCTGCGCTCGATCGAACCGTACGTGCTGGAGCGCGGATTCATCGAGGTCGTCCGCGAACGCAACCGGCTCGCCCATCTGCTCGGCTACGAGGATTACTACGACTACAAGGTCACCATCAACGAGGGCTTCTCGAAGGCGAAGCTCTTCGAGTTGCTCGATGACCTCGAGCGCGACACCCGCGACGCCGCGAAGCGCTCGCTCAGGGAGCTGATCGACGAACACGGACCGGGCGCCGAGCAGCCGTGGAATTACTCCTACTTCACCTCCGGCGGCGTCACGCGCGAGGTCGACCCATATTTCCCGTTCGCTGAGGCGATCGCCCGCTGGGGCCGCTCGTTTGCCGCACTCGAGATCGAGTACAACGGGGCGACGCTGCAGCTCGATCTGGTCGACCGCTCGGGCAAGTACGAAAACGGATTCATGCACGGCCCGTTCCCCGGCTACATCGAGGACGGGAGGTACCATCCGGCGCGGATCAACTTCACCGCCAACGCGGTACCCGGTCAGGTGGGCAGCGGAGAGCGCGCCATGCAGACGCTCTTCCACGAGGGCGGGCACGCCGCGCACTTCGCGAACATCATGATGCCGGCGCCGGTCTTCTCCCAGGAGTTTGCGCCGACCTCCGTCGCATTCGCAGAGACACAGTCGATGTTCCTCGACAGTCTGCTGGGCGATGCCGACTGGCTGACGCGGTACGCGAAGAGCGAGGCGGGGGAGAGCATGCCGATGGAGCTCATCCAGCGACTGTTGGAGAAGAACCACCGCACGCGCGCCATGGCGCTGCGCCGGATGCTGTCGGTTTCGTATGCAGAGAAGCGGCTCTACGAGATGGCCGACGACGAGCTGACGGCGGAGAACATTCTGGCGATGATCCGGGATGTCGAGCAGTCGCTGCTGTTCCAGCCGGCAGGCAGCCGGCCGATCCTCAGCATCCCTCACCTGCTGGCAGGGGAGTCGAGTGCCTACTACCACGGCTACACGCTGGCACAGATGGCGGTTTTCCAGACGCGCCGCTACTTCCTCGAGACCGACGGGCACATCATGGACAATCCCCGAGTCGGCGTCAAGCTGCGCGACGTCTACTGGCGTCCGGGGAATTCGAAGACGTTTCTCGAATTCGTCGAGGAGCTGACGGGGAAGCCGTTCTCAGCCGAGGCGACCGTCGATCTGGTCAACCGGACGCTCGAGGAGGTGTTCACCGACGCCGAACGGATGGTGGAGCGTTCGCACGAGGTACCGGAATTCACCGGCGAGATCGATCTGGATGCGACGATCCGCATCGTGCACGGGCGCGAGGTGATCGGCTCGAGCGACGACGGTGGCTTCGACCGGATGGCACGGGAATTCGCTGACTGGATCGAGCGGGAGGAGGAGCGGCGCGCTGCCGGTTGAGTGGGAATTTCACGGTTTCGAGCCGGCGCGGCTCCCGGATGCAATATTCCTTCTGGCATCATCAGCGTCGGCTCCGTATCATTTCACCGGAGCCGTTCCGGACTCTGCCGAAACGCTCCACGGATCGCAGAGCGGGCGCGTTGACTCGCCGAGCGGACCATACCGCCCGAAGTACGCCGCAGCACGTGCCCACGCACTCCGTATCAGCATCTCTACTAACCGTATGGAGGAATGCTCATGGCAGGAACCGAGTTCGAGACGATCCGCACCACCACGGTGACCAACGGCAGCGAGCCGCGCTACGAACACATGGCGGTCGATGAGCTGAGGAGAGCGGTTGATTGTCTGAGAACCTGCAGTGATGAGGAACTGTCGAACATCCCGGTGGTGCACCAGGGTGACCATCTCGAGCGTGGAGCCGTCTACTTCGACCTCCGGCATCAGGAACGCGGCGAAATCACGGCCATGGCCAATATGATCGCCGATATCGACAACTGGCTCGTTCCGAAGGAGCGGACCGACCCATCGACGTGGAACCGTCTGGTCACGCGATGACCCGCTGAACGCACACGCGTTCCCTCCAATTCACAAATCGATCGAATCTGTACGAACGAACGCCAGGATGAGCGGCCCGACGGCCTTCGTCCTGGCGTTCGCCGTTCGCGAAGCATGCCTCGCCGCAGCGCCTCTGCTCCCGTATACTTGTCGCTTCGTCCAACCATTCACTCCGCGATGGCCCCGCGTTCGTTCCTCGCGTCGAATCTGCTTCTCCTGCTCCTTGCGGTCGCGTCGGTGCGAGCGCAACCGTCGGACACTGCCCCGATTCGCATCTACCCGCCCGCCACGTTCGCCGCACCGGCGCCGCTGTATCCCGGATGGAACGTCATCACGGTCTCCTCGCCCTCGGGCATCCGCGAGGTGCGCGTGCATCACAGCGGTCGGTACGTCACACGTGTCGAAGGCGACGGCGCCATCTCCGGCTGCCCGCGGAGCCACGACATCCGCGTGTTCCTCAATACCGCCTCGGTCAGTGACAGCGTCGGCATCGAGGTGCTCGACTGCGAAGGACGCCAGGCCTACCAGACGCAGGTGCTCAATGTACCGTGGAACCTCGATCGCAACGACTTCGGCACCGTCGAGACGGGCCTGCGCCGATGCCGGACCTTCGAGATCCGTCTGCAGCTGGGAAGCGGATCGATGCTGCTCGACTCGATCACCGTCGACGACCCCCACGTCTCGCTTCGCCTTCCCGTCGAGCTGCCCACACGCGTGAGCCAGTGGCGCACCTTCACCTACACAGTCTGCTTCCGGGCGGATAAACCGGGCGAATACAAATTCCCCGTGACCACCTGGATGCGGCGTGAATATCCCAATGGCGGTCTGACCACGTATCCCGTCGCCGATACCGGCGTCGTTCGCGTCGTCAACCCCGCATCGCCGGTCGAACCATCCGTCGAGTCGCCGAGCGAGTTGCCCCCCGAAGTTCTCTCCAGCGTGGTCGACCCCACTACATTCCGCTCCATTGCGGTGCCCAATGCGGTGCTGCCTCCGGCCGGAAGCATCATCGCGGGCGACTATGATCTGCTGGGAGTCATGGGCGGCTACGCCATCAGCGACAACATTCTCCTGCAGGCCGGCGGTGCGCTTCCCATGCCCGACGACTGGGGCGTCGTTCACGGCGACATGACCGCGGCGTGGTCAGTGGGATTCAAGGTCGGATTCCCGCTTGGCGATCGATTCGATGTCGCAGGCGGCTATCAATTCGCCCGAAGCGTCTTCGACCAGGAGATTACGCCGGACGTCACGGAGTCACGCATCACACTTCACGCGCCGTACGTCGCCGTCAGTTATGGCGATGACCATAGTCGCCTTTCGTTGACGGGCGCCTATGCGTTCAAGCACCATCAAATACCGACGGGAACCTTCGATACGACGGCGGCAATTCTCGCGATCGGTGGGGACAGGGAAATTGGGAGGGGCTGGAAGATTGCCGGAGAGGTCGCCTGGATGCAGACCGTCGACGTCGTCCCGGTAATTGCCACCGCCCGCTATTTCACAAAACAATGGGCGGTCGACATTGGCCTCGCCTATCTCGGCCTTACCACCGGAGGAGGCAATGAACCCAACGTTCCAATCGCACCCGTCGTCTCGTTCGTCATTCGGTTGTAGAGACCGAACCTTGACTGATAGCCGTTCGTGACACCGTCGCGTCATTCCCCGCCGCGCGTATCGATTGCTCCATTCTTCACCTCGTACCACCGCACCCATGGAGGGTGTTATGCGACGACACAGCCGTCGGCCTATCCGGGCGTTGGTATCTGTACATCGGCGTGGGCAATTCGGCCGTCAATTGTTTCGAAGATTCGGGAAGCCATTGAGTCGATTGAAGCTCGTTTCAACATGAATGAGTTCTCTTGACATTGGCGATCGCTGCGGATATGTTTGCCGCGCGCAGGAATTTTGCCGAAGGGTACCTTTTCGAGTCGGGCGTTCGATATTGATAGGTGAATCGGATACGCTACTCGAGGTTCATTCGATGAACAGGAGAGTGATATGCAGCAGGTTGAACACACCATAGCGGGTACAGTGGAATTGGGCGCAGGAAGCCGAACCCGAGGCGGATACATGCGAGGTCTCATCGCAGGCCTGCTGGCGCTGACGCTGCTTACCTCCGTCGCGATAGGCACGGCCCAGGCACAGCCGAAGCGGATCGACCCGCGTGCGGGGGGAGTGGTGATCGGGCTACCGGAGCTGGGACGGATGTATGGGTTTATGACCAATCGTCCTGATCTGGAGGAATTCGGGTGCTCACAGGTCGGCGGGGGCATTACCGCCTTGGGGGATATTTCCGGGGACGGGATCAATGACTTCGCCGTCTGGCACCGCCATACGGACACGGCAGGCGCGCCACAGGAGCTGCTGATCTACCACGGGGTGCGGGGCGGCCTTCCGGCCTCGACGAGCGGGCAGCGGGTACGCGTCAGCGAGGCGCCGTCGTACATCACGCTGCTGGGCAGCGGGGATTTCGATGGGGATGGGTACGGCGACCTCGTCACACAGGTCGGGTTCTCGTGGGACACGACAGGCGGCAACTCTCGCGGGAAGACAACATCGCGGCTGGTCATCTTCTGGAACGATGGGTATGGATACTTCTCGCTGGGCGATACGACGCGACTGGAGTGCGATGCGACGATGTGGATTACGATCCACGCCGGACTGGGCTGTGATCTGGACGGAGATGGCGTTGATGACCTGTTGGTACAGGACTATTACGGGCTCACTGGCGGCCAGGTCGTAGAACAGGCGCGGCTGCGGATCTACCGTGGCCACCGCGGCGGCCGCTGGGGCCGCAACGGATTGTCGCGTCAGGCGGACTGGAAGATGTGGAACACGCCACCGGAGAAGCAGATTCGCATCCTGGACCAGGACTGCGATGGGAATCCTGACGTGGTGTTCGTCGACAACGAGACAAGCTCGCTCGGCAGCGTGGGTGTGCTCTACGGACGCGAGGGTGCGTTACCTGATACGACTGAGTTGGAGGTGGTTGACCTCACGGTAGCAAACGGGCACTACGCGCTGTTCTCCGACGTGACGGGCGATGGAACGTTCGATCTGCTGGTCAATTGCGGCGCTGCGGCCCGTATTCGGATTTATGCGGGACCTCCGGGCCAACGCCTGCTCGAACAGTATGGGAGCGGCTATGAAGGACCGAGCGACGGACATGGCTGGTGGCGGCGTCCGTGGGCGGAGATCATCTCACCCGATCAGATGCACGACGGTTGGGCCGGGAGTGGGTTCAGTCCGCTCTACGACATGGGCGACATCAACCTCGACGGTGCCGACGAGGTGTGGACGGTGTTGTGGCCGCTGATCATCGGGTACTCCGGAGGGTGGTGTCTGGACTCGTTGATCGACGTGGAGGTTCACGTTCCGGGCACCGACATCATGAGCGTCGCGCGACTTGGGGACATCGACGGCAGTGGTGAGCCGACGGTGGCGATCGGCTACAACACCTACCCGAATGATGAGGGGTTTCCCGGAGCGGTCGTGTTCCTGAAGCCGGACACGACGGTGCCGGCGTTCACGTGGCGACCGCGGACGCTGCCGCATCTGCCGGGCGAGACCTGCGGAGCGACATCGGCGGCGGTCGATGGCGGGCCACCTCGCGCCTCGGATGCATCCGGACTACGCGTGATTCCGAACCCGGCGGCGGGGACGCTGCGGGTGGCATGGACGGCGAGATCATCATCGGAGCCGGCCCTGCTCGAGCTGGTCGACGAGCGCGGGACGGTACTGGAGCGTTGGAGGAGGGATGCGTTCATGGGATCGACCACGATCGATGCGTCGAGCATACCGGCGGGGACGTATTTCCTGCGGGTCATATTCGAGGACACCACGACGAGAACCACGAGCGTTCGGATCCGATAGGACCGAGGCGCGGTACTCATTCGCCCAGGGCGGACGCCGCACCACACGTCGGAGTCGAACGCTGCCCATAGACCTCTCACATCCCTTCCATCACGACCAGAGGACCATCATGGCCTCCTCACTCCGACTCCTTCTGCTCGCCTGCGCGGCGAGCGTCATACTGCTCGTGCCTGATGCGCACGCGCAGAGCACAGGCAACTACCACGGGTACACGTACGACAGCACGTTCTTCATCGGCGGCATGACGGTCAACCGCACGGCGCTGCTGCCACTGGTGCACGACTCGCTGCACATGTCGGTGATCCACTTCTACCACATTCCCTCCCACACCGATTCGGCCTACGCCTTTCAGCACCTGGCGACGGGCGATTCGGGCATTTACAATCTGGCCCAACTTATTCCGGAGCTGTCGAGCCGAGGGATGGGGATCTCGGCGCCGCCGGGACGGATGGACGCGCTGATCCGCAGCAGTCTCGTGCGCGAGAGCTACCTCGAGCCGGACGAAGCGCATACCCACGTGATCTGGAACAGCTTGGTTGACTGGTCCTCCACGACGCGTGACCCCAACTTTACGGCCAGTCGGACACGACGTGCTGGTGCAACATGTGGACGCCGTGGGCGATCGTCGGGCTGACGAAGAGGATGTACCTGGACAAGACAATCACCGAAGACGCCGGCGATGGTTACCGGGAATTCGGGCTAACCTTCTCCGACACCGAGTACGGAGGACTAGTCGGCAGAGGGTCGCCGGCGCCGACCGACACGAGCACGCTGGTTCCAGATGATGAATTCGGCAGGTCCGTTGGTGTGTACTGCGGCGCGGTTGCCGACACGCTCGCGACGCAACTTGGCACTGTCGTCGATCTCATCGCCGATCCACCTGGTCTGAATTCAAACCTCACCTATCGGCTGTTCTCCACCCGCCGGGTCGACCTGACGGTGATTCCAAGTCCGGTGCGTGGCGGCGACGGCGCGCTCCATGTAACCGTTCGCGAAGCCGGCACCGTCACGCTTGTGGTCTACGACCTGCTGGGTCGGCGCGTGCGTGCGCTGCCGACGCTGGAGGCGGCCTCGCCGGGAGAATACACGACGACGCTCGGGATGGATGGCGTTCCCGATGGATCCTACGTTGTGGTGGCGCGGTACGGTGGGACGACGAAGGTCGTGCGATTCGACCTGATCCGGTAGCCCATGGGAAGATCGACGGCGCCTCGCAGTGGCGGGGCGCCGTCGACACTATTGCCGCCGATCCCCGCCCCGTCCCGCACATTCACCATCGCCCGCTTTCCGCTACCTTGTGGGTTTCTCTCAACCACTCGACTGAATTTGACATGATCGACATCGAGGGAGGCATCGCCGCGCCGCGGGGATTCGTCGCGGGTGGCCTTGCGTGCGGTATCCGTGACGAATCGAAAGACCTCGCCATCGTGCGCTCCGCCGTGCCGGCGACCGTCGCCGCCGTCTTCACGACCAATCGCGTTCAGGCCGCCCCCGTGCTGCTGGACAAGGAACAGATGAAGGGCGGTCGCTGTTCGGCCATCGTCGTTAACAGCGGTGTGGCCAACGCCTGCACCGGTGATCGCGGCATGGCCGACGGCCGCGAGATGATCCGCCTCGGCGCCGAGGCGCTCGGCATTCCGCCGGCCGAGGTTATGATCGCCTCGACCGGAGTGATCGGACGCCACCTGCCGATGCAGAAGATCGCCGACGGTATCACCCGCCTGGGCGGTGCTCTCTCCGCCAACGGTGGTGCCGACGCCGCCGAAGCAATCATGACCACCGATACGAAGCCGAAACAGGCAGCCGTCGAAATTGAAATCGATGGCCACACCGTTCGCGTCGGTGGTATGGCCAAAGGCGCGGGAATGATCGCTCCGAACATGGCCACGATGCTCGGATTCGTGACGACCGATGCACGGCTCGAACAGCCCGCGCTGCTCGCTGCTCTGCGGCGGGCCAATGCCCGGTCGTTCAACCGCATCAGCGTCGACGGCGATATGAGCACCAACGACACCGTGCTCCTGCTTGCCAACGGCGAGGCGATGACGACGACCATCGATGAGGGTACCGCCGCCTTCGAATCCTTCTGCGAAGCGCTCCAGCACGTGATGACTTCGCTGGCCATGCAGATTGTTCGTGACGGCGAAGGCGCCACGCGGCTCGTCGAAATCCACGTCAAGGGCGCGCCGAGCGAAGCCGATGCCGATACCGCGGCACGGCTGGTGGCGAATTCAAATCTCGTCAAGACCGCCATTCACGGTGCCGATGCGAACTGGGGGCGTATTCTTCCGGCGATCGGCTCGTCCGCCATCGAATTCGATCCATCGAACACGGAAATCTTCTTCGGCGACCTCCGGATTCTCGCTCCCGATTACCAGTCGGATTTCGATGAGGCGCGGGCAAAGGAAATCCTGTCCCAATCCGATGTGCGCATCACCATCGACCTTCATGCCGGAGAAGGACAGGCGCGCTTCTGGACGTGCGACCTGTCGAAAGACTACGTGGACATCAATGCATCGTACCGAACGTGAATCGCATGGCTTCGACCGATCTCGAGACGATTCTTACCAAGTCAGACGCCGTCGATGACGTTCCTGCGGCGCTCGAGGCACTTCGCGGCTACGCCGGCCGGACCGTCGTCATCAAGTACGGTGGCGCCGCGATGACCGATGATGCGCTCAAGCAAGCATTCGCCCGCGACATCGTTGCGCTGTCGAACCTCGGCGTCCGCATCGTCGTCGTGCACGGCGGTGGCAAGGACGTCACCGCTACCGCCGAGAAGCTGGGCATCGAGACGAAATTCGTGCATGGTCAGCGCTATACGAGCGCCGAGATGATTCCCGTGGTGCTGATGGTCCTCGCCGGATCGCTCAACAAGCAGATCGTCGCGATGATCAACGCCGACGGGGGTCACGCGGCAGGACTGTGCGGGGTGGATAACGTGCTCTTCCGCACACGACGGCTGATCAATCGGGGCGTGGACATGGGGCTCGTCGGCGAGGTGGTGGAGGTCAACGCGACGTTCCTCAACGCGCTCTTCGATGCTGGTGTCGTGCCGGTGGTTGCGCCCGCGGGACTGGCCGACAACGGTGAAGTGCACAACGTGAACGCCGACGTCGCTGCTGCTGCTGTCGCGCGCGCGCTGGAGGCCGACCGGCTGCTCTTCCTGAGCGACATTCCGGGGATCATGGAGAATTCGAAGCTGGTGGCGTCGCTCGATCCTGCCGGCGCCCGCGACCTCATCGAGAGGGAAGTGATCTCCGGGGGGATGATTCCGAAGGTCGACTCGGCCCTCGAGGCGCTCGACAGCGGGGTCGGTGAGGTGCACATCATCGACGGACGCGTGCCGCATGCGCTGCTGATCGATCTGGCAGCGGTCGGCCGCAGTGTCGGAACGAGAATCGGAAAGGAATCGTCGGCAGTCTGAATTCTCCATAGAGCCGATCCACAGGCCCGCCGCGGGGTCTGAGGGGCCCTCACCCGATCTCGCGTTTCAACCAGGTCTTGGCCATGAGCCAGTCGCGCTTGACGGTCATCGGGGCGATGTCCAGTGCCGCAGCGGTTTCCTCGATCGAGAGTCCGCCGAAGAAGCGGCATTCGACCACGCGTGCCGCGCGCGCATTGATGCCGGCGAGCTCCTCGAGCGCCTGATCGATGTCGACGATCTCCTCTGCACGATCATCACTCATCACTGCGCCGAGCTCATCGAGTTCCAATGGGTGGACGCCGCCACCGCGCTTCTCCCGTCCACGTGCCCGTGCGTAGCTGACGAGGATGCGCCGCATCGCCATCGATGCGATGGCGTAGAAGTGCGCCCGATTCTGCCACTCCACCCGCCGCTGATCGACCAGTTTGATGTAGGCCTCGTGCACCAGCGCCGTGGCGTTGAGCGTGTGATCGTCACGTTCGTTGCGCAGGTGCTGCCCGGCGATCTTCCGCAGTTCGTCGTAGACCAGCGGAAGCAGTTCGTCGAGCGCTTCGCGACGACCGGAGCCGACTTCATCGAGCAGGCGGGTGATCTCCGCGCGGGTGGTCATACGCGTTCCTCGCCGGACGAATTCGTTCCCATCACACCGTTCGTCACGGTCATGGCGACGATCTGCTCACAGACCGCGGCGGTGCGCATCGTTTCGCGATGCCGTTCACCGAGGCGTGAGCGGAGCGAGGCGAGCGCGGGCGACACGTACTGCACCGCCTCCGGGACGCGGCCGGCGGCGGCAAGAGCCGAGGCCAGTTCCCGCTCGGTAATGTGTACCTCCGGATGGTCGGCGTCGAGCATCCGCAGCCAGCCGTCCAGCGAGCGGTGAATGACGTCGACGGCTTCCTCGGGTCGGCCGTGGCCAACCAGCCAGCCACCGTAGAGGCGCAGCGATCTGGCGACTTCGGCGCTTCCGGGACTGGCCGGCATGTCATCGGTGCCGAGGATTTCCGCCGCACGCTCGATCATCGGTGCCGCATCCGCCGCGTCGCCGAGCGCTTCGAGCATGACGCCGAGACTCAGTCGGGTGGCCGCCGTCTGCCGATGATCGCTGCCGAGCCGGGTCTCACGGATTTCCAGCGCCGCGCGAAACGCCTCGAGCGCCTGCTCGTGGCGTTCGTCGATGCGATGCAGTTCACCGATGTAGTGGACGGTGCGCGCCAGCGCGGGATGATCGGCGCCCAGGCGGCGGAGCTGAATCTCCCGCGCCCGCTCGAGCAGCTCGAGTGCTTCGGCGCTGCGATCGAGGGCGCGGCAGACCTGACCGAGATTGAACAGTGCGTTGGCCATCTCCGGATGGTCGGCTGCGAGCAGTCCGCTCCACATGTCGAGCGCTTCGCCGAAGAGCCGTTCGGCCGTTTCGAAGTCACCCCGTCGGTGCATCAGCGAACCGAGGTTGTTGAGACTCTGCGCGACGTCGGGATGCACGTCGAGGGCCTCGCGACGGATATCGAGGGCCTCGCGGTCCAGCGCTTCCGACGAATCGAGTTCGCCCCTTGCCCGCAGCAGGACGGCGAGGTTGTTCAGCGTATAGGCAATCGTGGTGTTGCGCGCTCCGAGCTGACGGCGCTGAATGGCGAGGGCTTCGCGGAACATCCATTCCGCCTCGTCGAGGTCTCCGCGAAAGCGTCGGATCAGGCCGAGGTTGTTGAGGGATTCAGCTACCAGCACATCATCCGCCTCGAGGTGCGAACGACGCAATGCGAGGGAACGGCGGAACATCTGTTCGGCGCCGGCGTGGTCTCCGCGCTTGCGCAGGACGATACCGAGTTCGTTGATCGTGCCGGCGGTTTCGACGCCATCGCCACCATGCAGCCGCTGCTGTATCTCGAGCGCACTGGTGAGCAGTTGCTCGGCGACTTCGTATTCGCCACGAACCTGACGGATGCGGCCGAGCTTTGCCATCGTCGTGGCAACGGCATCCCCATCATCTTCGAGCCGCTGCCGGATCGCGAGGTTCTCCTCCAGCAGCGCATCGGCACGGTCGAAGACACCGAGATTCGCCAGCACATCGGCCGCCACCGTCATCAGTTCGGCCTGCACCTCCGGCTGGCTCTCGAGCTCGGAACGCATCTTGGCGATGCCGCCTTCGAGCAGTTCCCTCGCGGTGATCTGCCCGCCCTGTGCGGTGGTGGGATCGGAAACCTTGAAGAGCTCTTCGAGGAAGTGGACCATGCTGCGCGCCTTGTCGCGTTCGCGCGTGAGCTCGCGTGCCTGTCGGGCGATTCGTCGCGACTGCAGTGCCATGACCACGCCGAAGCCGGAGACCGATGCGAAGAGCGTCGAGGCGGCTGCAACGGACAGGCGGTGGCGCCGCACGAATTTTCCCATCCGGTACGTCCGACTGTCGGCTCGTGCCAGCACGGGCTCCCCCGCGATATGCCGGCGCACATCCTCCGACAGCGCAGCGACCGACGGATAGCGGCGCAGCGGATCCTTGCGCATCGCCATCATGACCACGTTGTCGAGATCGCCGTCGAGTTCGCGACGCAGACGATCCGAGCGGGTAGCGCGAGCGGCGGAGACCGAAGCGGGCGTGATGTGGCGGGTACGACCGTCGGTGCCGAATGCCTGCTCCGTGCGGCCGACGATGGTGCTTGGTCGATCCGGTTCCTCCTGACAGATCACCCGCTCGATCTCGCCTGGCGATCGTCCGCGAACGCGGTACGGCCGGTGACCGCTGAGCAGTTCGTACAGCAGCACGCCGAGCGCGTAGACATCCGACGCGGTCGTGACCGGCTGTCCGAGGATCTGCTCCGGCGAGGCGTATTCCGGCGTCATCATCCGCATCTCGGTGCGTGTGACGGGAACACCGGAGGAACCCGGATCGAGAATCTTGGCAATGCCGAAGTCGAGCAGCTTCACGTCGCCCGAATCGGAGATCAGAATGTTGCCGGGCTTGAGGTCGCGGTGCACCACGAGGTTCTGATGCGCGTAGTGGACCGCCGAGCAGACGGTTCGGAACAGGCGAAGGCGCGCGGGCACATCGAGTTTGCGTCGGTCGCAGTAGCGATCGATGGGGATGCCATCGCGGACGTACTCCATGACGACGTACGGCCGACCGTCATCGGCCGCACCGCCATCGAAGAGGCGCGCAATGTTCGGATGATCCAGCGAGGCGAGTATCTGCCGTTCGGCACGGAATCGCCGCACGATCTCCTCGGAGTCCATTCCGCGCTTGACGAGCTTGATCGCGACGCGGTGGTGGAACTGCTGGTCGTCACGTTCGGCCAGCCAGACGGCGCCCATTCCGCCGTCGCCGATACGTTCGACCAGCCGGTAGCGTCCGACGCGCTCCGGATGCGCGTCGTCGTCGGTCGTGTCGAGTTCGGCGGCAAGCCGATCGACCGACAGATCGCCGACACGGGCGAGCGGACGCTCCAGGTAGTCCGGTTCACGCTCGTAGGCGTCAAGCAGTGACTCGAGTTCGCGGCGGATTGCTCCGTCCGGCCCGGCGAGTTGTGTCAGCCCCGCACGGCGGTGCCTGGGGGGAATCTCCAACAGCCGGTTGAACAGTTCGAGCACGTCGTCCCAGTGCTCCGGCTTCATCGGCGGCGGGGAAGAGTTGACTGGAAGGAATACGAAGCAAGGACGCGCGGGAAGGTGGCTGGGGACGCGCGAACAGCGGGAGCAACTTAGCGATCGGGTGAGAATTCCGCCGGAATGTCGCATCGGTCCCGGCAATGGTCCGATCCGACCGGATACGGCGCGTTGTAGATAGGGACCATGTCGGCGCAGCAATGTCACGTCGCGGTCCGAATCGAAACTTCATGGGGGCAGACTGGGGGCGATGCCTCGGCGCCACAGTATTCACCCGGATTCGTCCGGGTACAACGGAGCGAAGTACGACCGGCAAGGGGGGAAGCCGGAGTGCTTCGCTTCCGTGTTTTCGGGAGCTCCGGCTTCGTCCGATGGTCGGTCACGGTGGTCGGTCGGGTAACGTGCGGCGCAGCTGATCGTGTATCAAATGTGAGGTTCGGTGGTCCACTTCGATCGTGGATTATGACAATCCTGTTATATTCGCGGCCGAGTGTCCGCACCCCCTGTCCGCAGTACCAGCGTTTCCTGACTGCCCCGATCCGCCCGACGTCGTTGCGACGTCGCCCACGTATTGTCGCACCCGACCATGCTCAAGTCGCGCTCGCTTGCCCTTCGCCTGCTCGTATTTACCGTAATGCTCGCCATACTCACGGTCGGAAGCGTCTTCTTCCGCGTCGGGGAGACCGAGGCCTCAGCACGCCCGAGGCCGAGTGACACGGCGATGACCGCCGATGGCGCGTTATACCAGCAGTCACTCCCGATCGATCCCCTCGACACCGCCATCGCCACGACCGTAGGATTTCGCAGCGCCGAGTAGCCGAGCAGGCCGCCGCAGCCATGTGACCCCCGCCGGTCAAAGGATCTGCAGGCCGGAAGGAATTCTCACCCCCCCCCCCACGCTCGAATAGCGGGGTCGGGAAGATCCGATGGCTCGCCAAAACACCGCGATACCTCCAGACACAGCCCCTCGCTCTCTCGCAGAAGGCGCCCCACACCGCCAACCAAGGCCCGGAGGGCCGCCCTCCCTTTGCCCACAGATTCCACTCACCCGGTGCTCTGCATCGCGGCGGCGATACCGTTGATCGAGAGGAAGAGGGCGTCGCGGAGGGGAGCACGCTTCGCGTCCGGAGCTGCGCGGATGCGGCGCAGCAACTCGATCTGCAGCAGGTTGAGTACGTCGGTGTATGGATTGCGCAGCGCGATCGACTTCTGAATCACCGGCTGGTTGTCCAGCAGTTCGTGCTGTCCGGTGATTGCGAGTATCGCCTCGCGCGTCCGCTCGAAATCCTCCGCGATCCGATCGTGGAATCCGCCCGCTGCGTCGAGATCGGCGTAGTGGCGCGAAATCTCCAGCCGGGCCCGCGCCATCTCCCGCTGCGCGTTGTCGATCACCGCCTCGAAGAACGTCCACCGTCCGTAGAATTCCTTCAGCACCGATGCGCTCGTGCCGTCTACCGTCCGCAGACGCTGCAGCGCGCTGCCCATTCCATACCAGCCGGGAACGAGGTAGCGCGTCTGCGTCCAGGCGAAGACCCACGGTATGGCGCGGAGTCCTTCGAAGTCGACTTCCGAGGCGCTCCGGCGCGAGACGGGACGTGAAGCGATCGGCAGGCGGCTGATCTGTTCGATCGGCGTGACGCAGGTGTACCATTCCCAGAATCCATGGGCGTCGATGAGATCGCGGTAGGCGCGCATCGACTCTTCGGCGAGCTTCGCCATCGTCTGCGCGCCGGCCGTGTCGAAGAAGTCCTCCTCCGACGGCTGCGCGTGCGTCGCCTGTATCATCGCGTTGATCACCTGTTCGGTGTGCCGTCGCGCGATACCCGGCTGCGAGTATCGGAAGGAGATCACCTCTCCCTGTTCGGTGGTCCGGATTCTCCCATTGTTGGCCACCGCCGGCATCGCAAGGATCGCCCGGTTGGCCCGACCGCCTCCGCGACCCACCGTTCCACCACGTCCGTGGAACAGCCGGAAGTCGATGTCGTGCGCGCGACAGACCCGACCGAGTCGCGCCTGCGCCTTGTGCAGTGCCCAGTTCGCCATCCAGTACCCGCCGTCCTTGTTCGAGTCGGAGTATCCGAGCATGATCTCCTGAAAGTCGCCTCGTGCGGCGAGCTGCCGGCGATAGATCGGATGGACGAACATCCTGCGCATCAGCTCGTCGGCCGATTCGAGATCGTCGATGGTTTCGAAGAGGGGAACGACGTCGATCGAGGACTCCACCGCCCCGCCACGGATGCGCCACAATCCTGCTTCACGTGCCAGCAGCAGCACCTCGAGCATGTCGCTGACGGCGTGCGTCATGCTGACGATGCAGCTGCCGACCGAACGACGATCGGCGCGAAGCAGATCGGCCACCATCTCGAACGTGTCGATGACCATGCCCGGTGTTCCCTCCAGGTGCACGTTGCGCGGAAGCAGCGGGCGCGCGTCGGCGAGCTCCCGGCTCAGCAGCGCGATGCGCTCCTCCTCGGTGCGCTTCTCGTAGTGGTCGTCCACACCGGCCTCGCGCAGCAAGGTCGCGGTCGCCTCCTCGTGCAGGCGACTGTGCTGCCGGATGTCATGCGTGACGAGGTGAAATCCGAACGTGCGGGCAAGTGCGAGCACGCGCTCGAGCTGACCGTGCCGGGCAATGTGGACGAATCCGCTCTCGATGAGGCATCGCTGGATCTGCTCGAGATCGGCGACGAAGCGGTCGCCCGAGTAGCCGTCCGGCGCGTCCTCCCCGGAGGCGCTCGCCTCGCCGTCGAGCACCTCGATCAGTCGCGCCACTCGACACATCAACTGAGAAATCCGAACGCGATACGGTTCGTGGCGATATGGTCGCATCTGATCCTCGTTCAGATGGACGCGGCCGCGGTCGCGGTCGATCGCGTCGTAGAGCTCCGCCGGTGCCGGCGCCAGTCGGTCGGAGAGACTCAGCTCGCGGCGCAGCGTGCGGAGTTCGCCGTAGTGCAGCTCCAGCGCCGTGCGACGTGCCATGCGAACGGCTGCGCGCGTGACCTCGGGCGTGACGAACGGATTGCCATCGCGGTCGCTGCCGATCCAGGACCGGTAGCGAAGGAACGGCACGAAGTCGGGCACGCGGCCGTAGTAGGTGCGCAGCGCCGACTTGATGTCGCGGTCGATTACCGGCACCATCTCCCAGATTACCGTCCGAATGAAGTAGAGTCCCTGGTCGATTTCGGCGAGCACCGTGGGCCGTTCCGGGCGAACCTCATCGGTGCCGAGCAGCAGGGCGATCTGGTTGTAGATCTCGTCGGCTATCGCATCACGTTCGTCATCCGACGATGCGCCGTCGAGTTCGTGCAGCAGGTGCGCGATCCGCTGCTGTTTGAAGAGCACGCTGCGGCGGCGGGCGTCGGTGGGATGGGCAGTGAATGTGGGCTGAATGTCGAGCCGCTCGAGCAGCCGCATTACGTCGTCGTAGGAGTATCCCTGCGCATGCAGGAATGCGATCGCCTCGGCAATCGATTCACCTCGTGGAGAGTCCGGTGTCGCCCGTCCGGCGCGCTCGGCATTGATGCGGACGATCTCCTGCTTTTCCGCCTGATTCACCAGGTGGAAGTAGGCGGTGTAGATCCGCAGCAGCCAGTCGATGGACGCGAGGTCGAGCTTCGCAATCGTCTCCGCCGCTTCGGAGCGACCGCCCGGATTTTCATGCGTCGCCGTGGCACGACAGAGCTGGCGAAGCCGTTCAACGAGTTCGAAGATGGCTTCGCCGGCGCCGCGTCGAACCGCATCGCCGAGCATCGAACCGAGCATGGTCACGTTGCGGCTCAATGGTCCGGACGCGCCGTCGGGTGAAGCGGTGTCGGTGTCGGTATATCCGGGTCGATGCTGCATGATCGTCGTGGGTGAGGTTGTCGAAGGTCGTGTGGTCCGCCGCCGGAGCGTACTCGCCGCTACGGTATTGAACGAACCGCGGTTGAAGAGAATGACGGTATCCCTCGCGTCCGCTCGCTCTACGGGCACCAGGCGATCGGTTCCTCCCCGAATTCCTTCAGCGCCGCGTTGGTTCTCGAAAACGGTCGGCTGCCGAAGAAGCCGCGCTTCGCCGAGAGCGGCGACGGATGGGCCGACTCGATCACCACGTGCCGAGCCGTGTCGATTAACTTCTTCTTTCGGCGGGCATACCCGCCCCAGAGCAGGAAGACCACCGGCCGCTCGCGGGCGTCGAGCCGCTCGATGATCGCGTCTGTGAAGCGCTCCCACCCCTCGCCCTGATGCGAGTTGGCCTCCGATGCCCGAACGGTCAGCACCGCGTTGAGCAGCAGCACGCCCTGGCGTGCCCATCGCTCCAGATTGCCGTCCGCCGGCTTGGCACAGCCGACGTCGTCGTGCATCTCTCTGAAAATGTTCCGTAGGGACGGCGGCGGCGTCACGCCCTTGCCAACGGAAAACGCCAGCCCGTGCGCCTGCCCCGCACCGTGGTAGGGATCCTGTCCCAACAGCAGCACCTTCACCTGGGCGAACGGCGTCAGTCGCAGCGCGTTGAATACGTCGCCGTCGGGCGGATAGACCGTCGCCACCTCGCGCTGGTTGTCGATGAACGTCGCCAGCGACCGGAAGTAGGGCTTGTCGATCTCCTCGCCCACGATCGGCTGCCACGACTTCGGAAGTGCTTCCATCACGATTCGCCGTCGGAATTGCGTTTACCGGCCATCACAACACCACTGTCGAGCGCGGGAAGCTCACCAGTCCAATCGGTCGCCATCGGCCGAGCGGTACGCTTCGCGCGTGCGCATTTTCAGCAACGTCCGCTCGATGATCAGATCGGCCAGATCGAGGGCGATGCGATCCAGCGGCGCGTTGGCCATCACGTCCTTCACCCGCTCTTCGTCGAGATCGATCCGGTAGAGCAACTCGGGGAGCCGACCCATCTGCCGGTCCATGATGGCGGCCAGTCGCCGGGCAAGCGCCTCGCGAAACGCGATGAGGTCGATCGCATCGGTCGCCATGTCGAATCGCTCTGACAGATCGCGAATCGTCCGTGAAACGAGTACCGGGGAATTTGTTGGCGTCGTCATCCGGCAGCTCCGTCTACAGCAGCATTGACAGCCCGATGCGGCACGATCCGAAGCGCAGGTCGCCGCTCGAGCCGGGATAGAATTCAATTCGCTTCAATCCAATCGTCCAGCGCAGATCGATCGCGATCGTCGTGCCAACACCGACGCCGAAGGCAATCGACGGAATCGTCCTCGTCCACGGATGATCGAGCGTCTGCGCACCGAGTGGTCCGGCCTCCCCGGTCATGAGCGTGCTTCCGGAAACCATCGCCAGCGCACCGCCGCCGTAGAGGTAGAGGTACTCCGGAATCGCATCAGGACGATGCCCCGCCGCGGCGGCAACCGGATAGGTGCGAACCCCGAGCGACCAGACGCGCGCACCCATGTCGCATTCAGCTGTCGCAGGCTGGTACGCTCCGGTGATGTTCTCCAGCGTCGTGCAGCTGATCGCATCGTACGCGATGACCGCATCGATCGACGGCGCGAATTCATACCCGACGAAGCCCGAGAGTGCGTTGCCAAGAATCGGCGTCTGTACCACCGGCCAGTTGACGCCCCAGTAGCCCCCGATGATGATTCCGGCAGGTGGCTCCGATTCGATCGCTGTCCATCGCGGTCCGTTTCCGGACGGATCGTAGCGAAGCCGGTCGTTGTGGAATCCAAGCCATGACTCGGTGCTGAGATCGATGATCGGTGCCAGCAGAAGGGTGCCCGGCGCCAGAATGAGGTCCGCAACCACGTAGTTCATGTCCAGCCGCGGGACGAATCGGACCGTATCGGTATGACCGGCGTAATCGATCAGCAGGGTCTGCCGTGCGGTGGATTCGATCCGCACGAAGGGAGCATGACCGTGCAGGAGACCCGAATTGCGCACCGGAACCGAATCGAGCGTTCTCGTAATCGTCAGTCGACTGACCTTCGGCAGCGAATCGCGTACCCCCTCGAGGTACACGTTCTCGTGATCTCCATGAACGATGGTCGCACAGCCGGAAGCGAGCGACGCGAGCAGTACCACGACGACTCCCGAAAGCGCACAACGTTGAAATACTCGAATCATGAATTTCTCCGTGACATCCGACCGTCCGTCAATCAATTCCGAAATGTCGCGTGAATGCGACGTGAGAACAGGAAATACGGGAGCACGATCAGCGTGAACTGGAGCGTCCGCATCATTCCCTCGAAATTCTCCACCAGTGCCATGTGATGCGTATTGAGATACTGCGAGAGCAGGAAGTCATCAATGATTCCGATTATCACGAGGCCGGCCATGTAGCCGATGGTAATCGACCGGAATATCCGCCGTCGATTGACAAAAGCCAGTGCGATCGTATAGGCAAATGCAACACGAACGACGAGCATTGCCCCGGTGAAGGCGATGTAACAGCCGAACCAGCTGCCACGGGGCGCGTCAGTCACCATCGACTGCCAGACGCTCAGATGGTCGAGATACAGACTGCAGAGCGTGTCGAGCAGGACGTGCAATGGTTCGAGGAATACCGCAATTCCAACAAGGATGAGCGGGCCCTGAATTCCTCTGAACCGGCTTCCGAATTCATCCGGATCGTACTTGCGGAAATTCGGACCGATGGAATAGACCCGCATGCAGAGGAGCACCGCGACGACGGCCGACGCGGCGGCGACGACCAGCACGGTCGAATTCCACGCGCCGGACGGTTCGCCGCCCAGCATGCGAACGACGTAGGCGTGGAGATAGGTGCTGCAGATTCTCAGACGAGGCATGCGGTAACGGGTCGGTGAGGGGTGCCGGGCTCAACAGTGCCGGCGCATGAATGATACGACCGCGTCGGCGAGTTCTGCGTTCACGTCGTCATCGGTGCGGCCGCTGCGTTTCAACACGCCGAACGAGTGGTCGGCACCCTCGACGACGTGCAGCGTGGCACCTCGGCCGAGTTGTTGGACGATCTCGCTGATCTCGTCGATTCCCGCCAGTGCATCACGCGTTCCCTGCAGGAACAGCATTGGAACAGTGACCCGATGGAGGTGTTCGGCGCGATCGGTGGAGGGGCGATCGGCAGGATGGAGGGGGAATCCAAAGAAGACGATGCCGCGCACCTCGGCAAGGGCATCTTCGGCTGCAGCCATCGAGGTCATGCGACCGCCGAGCGATTTGCCGCCGGCGAAGATCGGCAGATCGCCCGCAATCTCTCGTGCGGTGTCCACTGCCGCGCGAACGGTCGCGATCAGCCGCGGAGCCCGGTCCGGCATTCGACGTCCCGCTTCCATGTATGGGAATTGGTATCGGAACGTCGCCACCGAGCGGGCAGCGAGCCCGTCGCAGATCGCCTCGAGGAACCGATGATGCATTCCGGCGCCGGCGCCGTGTGCGAGCACCAGCAGCCACCGGCTCTCCTCCGGACGCTGCAGAATTGCCGAGACGCGCTCGTCGGAATTCTCCGGTGTAAACGTGTGCGTGATTTCGCGCATGAATTCGGAGTGCGATGCTGCGGAATCGTTCGCGATGAATTCCATGCGATCCGCGGCGACGTCCACAACGCCGGTACCGTCCGTGCCGGAGCGCGATGCGAGCGGATGCCAGGGCGTAGAATACGGAAGGACCGGTGGACCGCGCACGGTCACCGCCGTCGGCGGTCAGTGCGACCGAACAGCGGAGAGCATCGTCGGGGTGTCCGTTGCTCCAGGGCGTGGAGGAGGGGTGTGGAATCTGGATTCCGGAAGGTGGGACGATTCCGCCCTACGGCCGTCGGCCGAGCGAACGTGGCCTGGCAACGGGAATGATGGTGTCACCGAATCGACCGTCGATGCGACGCGCGCTGTCGGCCTGCGCCACCATGTTGCTCGTATCGACCGTCACGGAATCCCTCGACTGCGGCTGGGTGTTGACGATCACCGAATCAGTCGCCGAGGTCGAGTCCGCCTCGAGCGTATCGCTTCCGGTCCACCGGGCGACGAAGCCGCGTGTGTCGACGTGGACGAACGGACCGCGCGACTCCAGCGGAGGATAGATTCCAAGACCGCCGACGAACCGAGCGAACTGCGCTCGCGCGGTGATCTGTTCGACGACGGACGACAGGTAGACCGCGTCGTCGGCGTCGACCGCGCCGTCGCCGTCGACATCGTCCATCATCTCGTCGCCGTTGCGGTCGATGAACACGTCGGCTGCATCGCCGTAGGTGTGCCGCGAATAAATCGTCTCATTGCCGATCAACGCGTTGTAATACGGCGTTCGATACCCGCTCGTGACGAAGAGTGTCGATACGTCCATGCCGCGTCGATCGAGTTCATCGACCATTGCTTCGAGCATCAACAGCAGGCGGGTCTGCAGGACGATGTACTTTGGCCACCCGCTCTCCTGTCGACAGAGGAACTGACCCAATTGGAAATGGGGCGACACCCAGCGTGCGAGGTCTCGCGGCCACACTTCGATCATCCCCGCAGGACGCGCATCGGCGGGATCGGTGCTGCCGCTCTGGTAGTGACCGATGTGATATCCGTTGAGGTATTCGCCGCCGTCGTAGGGCACAAGCACCGTCGCGTTGATGCAGATTGCCGCGTCGCTCCCGAGTTCCCGAATTGCGATCGGTGCCGGACCCGATTCCGACGGGGCGTACCAGACCCAGTGTCGTGCGTTCACCTGCCGGATGCGACCTCGGGCGCATCGAACGGCGAACCGGGCGCTGTCTGGGGCGTCGACGACAGCGATCGACAGACTGTCGCCGGGCATCGACACCGCGGCGATCACCGCAAGATCGGTGCGGTTGCCGCCGAAGGAGATCGTGAAGGGAATCGAACGCAGCCGGTAATAGTCGGCGAAGGGGAAGGCGCTGTCGGCCAGCGGTTCGGTGAACCACCAGGGTGCCGAGGGCATATCGCGTCGCGACTTCACATACTGCGTCCGAACGAACGGATCGGCCGACCACGTGCTGGGAAAGCCGGGTTGACGCGCCTGTGGCGCGGCTCCCGGCACGGGTGTCACGGTCGCGGCGCCGATCACCAGCATCGTAGCGATGAAGGAGATCGACACCATGTGCGGCCAGTATCCGATCATGTGTCGCATAGACGTCGCTGAATGTTCGTACGAATGCCGTTCTCGCGGGAAGCGCTGGCTGCAACGAGACGGACGTCCCGGCCCGTCATCCACAGAACGAATCACTCGATCGTTTCGTTGCGATCGGTCGGAAGAATTCCCGAGGTCGAATCCGTGTCACTGCCGATTCACTCCAGTCTCGACGGCCTTCGTCTCGCGCTGCGGTCGTCGCCGACGGTGCTGCTGAGCGCGCCACCGGGCGCCGGCAAGACAACCGTCGTGCCGCCGGCACTGCTTCAGGAGCCGTGGCTGGAGGGCAGGCGCATCGTCATGCTCGAACCGCGGCGGCTGGCAGCACGCGCAGCCGCGGCACGGATTGCGGCCTCGTTCGGCGAGGCAGTCGGCGGCACGGTCGGCTATCGCATGCGCATGGACACGCGAGTCGGGCGCTCGACACGGATCGAGGTCGTGACCGAGGGGGTGCTCACCAGAATGCTTCAGGAGGATCCGTCGCTGGAGCATGTCGGAGCGGTGATATTCGACGAATTCCACGAACGGAGTCTGCATGCCGATCTGGGGCTGGCGCTCACGCTTCAGGCGCAGTCGATCCTGCGTCCGGAGCTGCGCATCCTCGTGATGTCGGCCACGCTGGAATTCGCACCGATCCTCGCGCTGCTCGGCGACGTTCCCGTCATCGAAAGCCACGGACGCATGTTTCCCGTCGAGACCCGCTACGTCGCACGCGATCGCTCCGAGCGGATAGAACGAGCGACGGCGGCGGTCGTGGCACGCGCCCTACGCGAAGCCGACGGCGATCTGCTGGCCTTCCTGCCGGGTGCCGGAGAGATCCGCCGAACCGCGGCACTGCTCGAAGAGGCGAATCCCGACGGCGTCGACATCCTGCCGCTGTTCGGAACGCTCCCGCCCGAGGAGCAGGACCGGGCGATCGCACCGTCGGTGCCGGGACGGCGCAAGGCCGTCCTCGCCACGTCGATCGCCGAAACCAGTCTGACGATCGATGGCGTCCGGGTGATCGTCGACAGCGGACTGACAAGGCGACCGAGGTTCTCGCCGCGAACGGGCATGTCGCGGCTGCAGACGGTTCGTGTCTCGCGTGCGTCGGCCGAGCAGCGGTGCGGGCGGGCGGGACGTCTCGCGCCGGGCGTCTGCTATCGGTTGTGGGAAGCGTCGGAGAATCCGGGGTTGCTCGATCACACGCCGCCGGAGATCCTCGAGGCCGATCTGGCGTCGCTCGCACTCGATCTCGCCGAGTGGGGCGTCGCCGATCCCTCGGAACTCCGCTGGATCGATCCGCCGCCGACGGCTGCATTCCAGCAGGGACGGGAGCTGCTGGGCGAACTTGGAGCACTCGATCCCTCCGGGGCGATCGCTCCGCACGGCCGTCGGATGGCATCGCTTCCGATGCATCCGCGGCTCGCGCACATGGTGCTCATGGCCGGATCGATCGACGCTGCGGTTCGTGCCTGTGATATCGCCGCGCTGTTGAACGAGCGTGACTTCCTGCGATCCGATCGGCCGATTGCACCCGATCCCGACATCCGGCTCCGACTCGACGTCCTCGATGCCGTGCGCCGCTCGAGCGGAGCCGCGCCGGCAGGTCACACGGTCGACCGTGCGGTGGCACGCCGCGTCATCGCACAGTCGGATGCATGGGCGCGGCGGATTGGCGCAGGTGCCGACGACCCCGACGCGGATGTTACGGGTCTGCTGCTCTCGTTCGCATATCCGGATCGGATTGCCCGTGCGCGTGGCGGTGGTCGATACCTGCTCCGCAATGGCGTGGGGGCGCGGCTTTCCGAGGCGGGAATGCTCAGTGGCTCCGAGTGGATCGTCGCGGCGGAAGTGGACGGTGCACGCGGACAGAACCGTGTTCTGCTGGCTGCTCCAATTGCTGTGGATCGCGTCGAGCAGTATTTCGGAGATCAGTTTGAGACCGAGAACGTCGTGGAGTGGAATTCAGAATCGAATTCCGTCCGTGCAATTGCCCGGCGACGGATCGGAGCGATTCTGCTGGATGAGCGGCCGATCGCGCATCCGGAACGCGATCGCGTGGTAACCGCAATTATCGATGCAATCGAACAGAGCGGATTGCAGCTGCTGCAATGGTCGCGCGAAGCGGTGCGGCTGCGTGAGCGGATGGAATTTCTGCATCGGCTGGACGAACGATGGCCGGCTGTTTCGGATAGGGTATTGATCGAATCAATTTCGATCTGGCTGACCCCGGCGCTGATGTCGCAACCGGGCCGGCCGGACCCCTCGCGTGTCGACGTCGTCTCGGCCCTTCGCGGGCTGCTCGACTGGCGGCGAAGTGCGGAGCTCGACGTCCTTGCTCCGACGCATCTCGAGGTTCCGAGCGGCTCCCGAATTCCAATCGATTATTCCGATCCGGCTGCGCCGGTACTGGCGGTGCGACTTCAGGAGATGTTCGGACAGACGACGACTCCGCGAATCGCCGCAGGTCGCGTTCCGCTGACGATTCACCTGTTGTCGCCGGCGCATCGACCCGTGCAGGTGACGCAGGATCTGGAGAGCTTCTGGCGAACGACGTATTACGAAGTCCGGAAGGATTTAAAGGGGCGCTATCCAAAGCACTATTGGCCCGATGATCCACTGGCGGCGCCGCCGACGGCGCGGGCGAAGCGGCGGAAATGAACCACGGCAAAATTGCGCAGAGCATCGTGCTCGTCCCTATTGCCGGAGGTACATTCGCGGCGCACGAGACGCCCGGCGTATCCCCCACACCACGCGCCATCGTGCACCTCGAGTCGCGCAGGAATCTTGCCGAAGGGTACCTTTTCGAGTCGAGCGTTCGATATTGATAGGTGATTCGGATACCCTCAGGGACGATTGCGAATCTACCGTGGCCAGCGCGGTGGCCGGTGGGGTCGCGTGGGGCTCTCGCGGCGAGCGGACTGGCGAATGTGGAACATTCCACCGACGAAGCAGATCCGCATCCTCGACCAGGACTGCGATGGGAACCCCGATGTGGTGTTCATCGACGATAGCCACGCCGTCGGTGTTGGTGGGCACGTGGGCGTGCTCTATGGCCGCTCCGGTGCCTTCCCCGATACGACACAACTCGAGGTTATCGATCTGTCCGCTATCGATGGGCTGACCATGCAGTTTGCCGACGTCACCGGCGATGGGACCTTCGATCTGCTTGCCAACTGCCTCAGATTTCGGGATGACGGCCGCATGGACGGACGCATTCGTATCTACGCCGGAAGACCCGGGCAGAGACTCATCGAGCAGTTCGGCTCCGGTGACGATGATCCGATCCAGGGGCACGGGTGGTGGCGGCGTCCGTGGGCGGAGGTGCTCTCGCCCGACCAGCTGCACGAGGACGGCTGGGGAGGCAGCGGAGGACCGCTCTACGACATGGGCGACGCCAACCTCGACGGCGCCGATGAGATCTGGACGGCGTCGTGGCCACTGATCATCGGGTATTCGGGTGGGCGTGGCATCGACTCGCTGATCGATGTGGTGATCCACTTCCCCGGCACCGACATCATGAGCGTCGCACGACTGGGAGACATCGACGGGTCGGGGGAACCGACGGTGGCGATCGGGTACAACAACTATCCGAATGACAATGGCTTTCCAGGTGCCATCGTGTTTCTGAAGCCGGACCAGTCGGTTCCGACGTGGACGCCGCACCCTCGGCTGCTGCCGCACCTGCCGGGAGAGTTCTGCGGTGCGACCTCGGCAGCGGTGGAGGTGCCAGCACGTACCAGCGCGAGTGCTCAGGCAATCCGGGTGATTCCGAATCCGGCTGCTGAGACGCTGCGCGTGGAATGGACGGCCCCCGATGACGCACGCGCGGCCAGGATCGAACTGGTTGATGAGAACGGAAACGTGGTTCTGGACCAACCGGTCGGTGCGACTGCTGGTTCGGCCACGGTCAATACAACGCCAATCGCGGCGGGGACGTACTTCCTTCGGGTCGTATTCGACGACACCACGACCAGAGCCACAACCGTTCGAATCCGATAGGACTCACCTGCGGCACCGGCTCACACCGCAAGCGCCGCAACCGACCGGAAACGAATGCTTCTCATAGAACCTTCAAATTCCTTCCACCACGACCGGAGGACCACTATGGTCACGTCACTCCGAGTACATCCACTGGAGTTGGAATTCTCCGGTCGATCCGGCGTCGACGACGCGTGATACACACAGCCGATACAGACGCTGTCTGGCGCAATTCATTCGGCAGCCAAGCGAACGGATCGCGGAATTGCGGGCAACAATTGCGTCTCGGAAATGAGTGGCAAATACCGCTTGCAATAGCACGAACGGGGGGCGTACATTCGCGGCGCGCGAGACGCCCGGAGTATCCCCCACACCACGCGCCATCGTGCCGCGCGCGCGGCCTGCAGCGCTCGCACCGCAGGACCACCGACCGCCCCACGGGGCGGCCGCCGATGCCGGATCATTGGCCGGTCACGTCACCCCCGCTCTCTGCCGAGATGACGCCACCGACGATGGTGCACGAATTCCTGTTCCCATATCACCGGACGGGGTGATAGAGAAACTGACAGGCAGGAGATGCAGCAACGATCAGATGAGAATCGACATGAAAATCTCAACGATAATATGGTGGAATCTCGCGGCGCTCGGTCGTGTGCGACGGGCGATGCTCGACTGCCTGACGGTTGTCGGTGCGGTCCTGCTCGTGCTCACGACCGTGGCCCACGCGCAGTCGACCCGCATCGACCCGCGCTCGCCGTACGTGCGATCGCTGCCGGAAGTCGGGCGGATGGAGGGGACGATCACGCACGTTGCCGAAGAGACGCATCCGGAGAGCTTCGGAAACCAGATATACCCCGTTGGTGATGTCAACAATGATGGTCTACAGGACTTCATTGTAGCACGGGATCGGGCGGATACGGCGATTCCGGTGCTCACGACGGAATACACGCGAACACCGGAGGAACTGCTGCTGTACCTCGGGGTACGGGACGGACTGCCGACGGTGGAGTCCGGGGAACGTATCGGGATCACGGAGATCGCGACAGCGACAACGTTTTTGGCCGCCGGAGATTGGGATGCTGACGGGAATCGGGACATCGCCTGTCGGGTGGAGATCATCAATGATACCGCGGCGGGCAACAGCGTGCAGAACCGATACATCGCGACGGTCGTCGTGTTCTGGGGTGACGGAAGCGGTGAGTTTGGAGTCGACGACACGACACGACTGGAGGGACTTGCGGAGCGGTGGTTGGGGGCGCGGAATGGCGTCAGCGGTGATCTGTCCGGCGATGGCATCGACGATCTGGCGTTCGTGGCATCGGCAGGGCAGACCGCGGGACAGGTCGTCCCACAGCCCAACATGTGGATCTTCCGCGGGGGCAAGGGGCACAAGTGGGGCCGCGACGGCACGCCACGGACGACGACGTGGGGCTGGTGGACGCTTCCAGGCCCGGGCTACCCTCACCGAGTGCAACTGGTCGATCAGGACTGCGACGGCGCCAATGACCTGGCGTTCTACTTCGACAGCCAGAGCGAGCATCCCGGCCAGATGTGGGTCCTCTACGGCCGGCCCGGTGGCGGCCTTCCCGACACCAACGACTACCAGTACCTCTCCTTCGACACAGCAGGCGGCAAATACGGACTCTTGCGTGACGTCACCGGCGACGGTACGGTCGACCTGATCCTGACGACAGGGATCGAAGAGCGCCTTCAGATCTTCGCTGGCCGGCCCGGCGAACGTCTGGATGCGATCTATGGCACCGGCAATGAGGCGCCACGTCCGGGCGAGACCGAATGGTGGGGCCGGCCGTGGGCCCAGATCCTGATGCCGCGGAGCATGCACGACGGCTGGGCCTACACATTGGAGAAGATCTTTGATCTGGGTGACAGCAACCTCGACTCGGTGGCGGACCTGTGGATGGTCGGCGGCCCCTACCTGCTGGGGTATCGCTGCGGCCGACTGATCGACTCGCTGATCGACGTGATCGAGACGGTGCCGAGAGCCGACTTCACGGGCATGGCGCGCCTGGGTGACATCGACGGCTCCGGCGTCGAGACGATCGCCATCGGCTACGATGACATCCCGCAACGTGGATGGAACCTGTTCCCGGGCGGCATCAAGTTCATCAAGCCGGCAGTGTATCCTCCCGTCGGTGCGTGGCCGCGGCCCGTGCCGCACGTACCGGGAGAGCACTGCGGCTCGAGCGTCAGCAGTGTCGAACAACCGCCAGCACTACCCACTGCGGTAGCGTTCACCGTCACCCCGAACCCTGCCGAGGAGGCAATCGAGGTTTCCTGGAGCGTGGCCGCATCGACCACCGATCTTCGCGTCACGCTGTACAGCATCACGGGAACCGAACTCCACGAGTTCGCGGAGCACGGCGCCAGCGGCCGCCAGAGGATCGCGACGACGGACCTGCCGGCAGGCACGTACCTCGTCGCGCTGTCATCGGGCACGACGCGCCTCGCAACGCGTGTCGTGATCGTTCGCTAATACTCCCTGGAATTACCACAATCCACAACGCCAATGGCGGGGGAACACCATGCGTCCCATCGTTCGCCACCTGCTGCTGATGAGCACTCTGCTCCTCGGGCAGTTAACAATCGCCACTTCGCAGACCTACGAGTGGCAGAATCATCCGGAATGGTATCGGAACAACACCTACGACTCGACGTTCTATCTCGGCGTCTGCCCGTGGCCGAGGAGCGACACGATCGTGCACCTGTTCGCCGATACGCTCGGCTTCAACCAGTCCGTCACGTACCACTTCGATTCGCCGACAAGCTGGGTCGATTCGACCGGAATTCGCGGATGGATCCCTGCTGCGAACGCCACGGGGCTGCACCTCGGGGCGCCAGTCCGGCAGATCGAGAACTTGATGGTGAACAGCCGATTTCTGGAGAACTACTGGGGGAATTCTGACACAGTCCAAAACCTCAGTCCCGGATACAAAGACACCGTCGTCGTAGCGGCCCCCTACTTCAAGGACTACGGCCTATTACGGGCCGGCAACTATGACACCGTTCCATCCGGCACGCGCTACATCGTCGGCGGTCCAGCAGGAACCGAGCTCCTCTTCCAGTCACCGGCCTGGTGGTTGTATCGGCTGCTCGATTCGACGTACGGGTATGATGGGACGTATGATTTTCTGAAGTATCGGGTGGGGGTGATGCTGTCGATGGACGAGAGCACTTTCCTGTTTGACACGCTGTCGCCAGAGACGGTTCTCGCCTACGTCGTCCTCTACTACCGCAACCGTGATAATCAGCTCGGCCTCAAGGGGAACGTCTATACGCCGTTCGATACGCTCTACTTGACGAAAGGATTCTATCTCGATTCATCGAAAGTCGACGGTGACTACAAGGAGACCTCCTGGCTGATCGATCTCGCCAGTGGTGACACGACGATCTGCGGACCGCATCCCGATGCAAGCGTCGTTCCCTGCGCGGATGCCTTCAACGCGTGGATCGGGCGCTACAGGGATGGGGATATGTACACCGACACCGTGGTCTCCACCCGCATTTCCGTGGCCAACTCCTGGTTCGGCGCGGAGGATTCCGGCTTCGTCTTTGAGCCGGATTCATTCCCTCCCGGCTCGATCCACGAGAACACCGGGGGTGCCGACTTTCATCTCCGTTTCTACACAACCGGCATCATTCCCATCACGTTTCAACGCCTCCGCATCAGCAATCGGCTCTACGACCTTCTCGAGGACAACGACTCGTCGGTCGCGGCGTATGTCAGGGCCGCTGTGCGCGGAGTGGTCGACGACACGACAACCATCGGCGGTGTTGCCTATGGGCGAATGCTCGATACGGCCACGCGCTGGATCGGACTCAAGGATGAACCGGGGCTGACCGATTTCCGTCCGCTGGGTACGCTCTCCTCACGCGTACAGGATGATCTCGATGCGATCAACGCCGGCGACGACCGAGCCACTTTCGCATTCCACTACTTCAGTTATGACACCTACCGGGCAATGACCGGCGACCTTGACTCGACGCGCGTGAAGCTCATCCGAAATGTCGTGACCGACCGGTACTTCGTATTCGCTCCGTTATTCCCCAGCGTGTACGCCAACCCGGATTCGATGAGCATCTATGCGACTGACACGTTGTTGCGAATGACCCGGTCGGATTCGATCGTTGTCAAGCGCGACTGGGCGGGAAACGCCGTCGGTTTCGATACGATTCCGGTGCGAATGATTCTCGGCAACCGAGAGCATGACTACCAGTGGTATACGCGTGTCCGACAACTTGGGGAGTTGGGGAGTTTCAACGACCGTCGGAAGAAGCAGTCGGTGGTCTTCGGCGGATTCGTCTCCAACCTGGCCCGAGCGGTCGACGTGTCTCGCTTCAAGTACCTGCAGTATGGTCCGCCGTCGCCCGTCTCGGCGTTCGTCGACATCCACAGGTACCTCAATAGTCCAGGGGGCGAGCGTGGCGGTGTGGCGCACAGTGGCGGCGAGACGCGAAGTGTGCGGTTCAGTGTCTTGCGGTAATTCCCAGTACCGGTCCTGGCACGTTTGGATCGCCAGCGGAGCGTTCTCCACACTCGCTCATATAAACGACTCGCTGCACATGCGCTCCGCGGCAGCTCCCGGCGGCGGAGCGCATGTGCGTCCGCTGCATGGCTACTCCACCACCAATACGCCCGTCCGGACCGACCCGTGCGACTCCAATCGCCAGAAATACGCGCCGGGCGCGAGCGCGTCGACCGAGATCCGATGCACTCCTGCCGTGAGAATTCCGTCGACCGGTGTCGCGAGCATTCTCCCCACTGCGTCGGCAAGGCGGAGCGTGACGGGGCCCGAGTCGTGAAGTCGAATCTCGAAATGCACGCCACCCGTTGATGGGTTCGGCCACACCGCCACGACGTCCGAATTCCCCCGACCCTCCGAATTCACCAGAACCGGCACCGTGAATGCCTGCCCGATGCCGCCCCAGATCTCCGGTGCACCCCCATCGTAGCCGAGTGCCCAGATGCCGATGCCGGCGAGATCCCGCTGATTGACCAGATCGTACTTGAGCGCGAGACTCAGACTGTCGTCGTACCAGGTCTGCAGCGGGCCGACGGGCGACAGGTACGTGTACCAGGGCACCAGCGTCGGAAGGTCGAAGTGCTTGCCGAACTGGAGCGCGGATGCCTCGGCCGGCGGGTAGGTGAGCGCCGTCGCCGTTCCCGTGGTCGCCGTCATCCGCACCGTGTCCGCTACCGGCCACTGCAGTCCGTACCAGGGAACACCGAGCAGCAGTCGATCCGGCGGAACGCCGTCGGCCAGGTAGGTGTCGACCGACCGCGTGACGTTGTAGCTCTCTCCCAGCAACGGAGCGACGGGTCCGGCCGTCGGCGCCGTGCTCCAGTGGTAGTCGTAGGCCATCAGCATCAGGAAGTCACATGATGCAGCCAGCGCCGGCTTGTCGAACGTGTCGTTCCAGTCCACGGCCGGAACGGCGATCGATACCTCCGAATTCGGAATCGACGCGTGCATCCGAACCGCCAGATGCTGCATGAACGCCGTCAACTGATCGCGTCGCGCAGCACGGACCGCCTCGAAGTCGATGTTCACGCCGTCGCCGTCCCGTGCGCGAACCGTTCGAACGAGTGTCTCGATCAGCGTGTCCTGGCGAACGGGATCGAGCAGGATGGCGTCGTTCTCAGCGTAGCCGAAATTCGTCACCGCGAGTACGACGCGGACGCCCCGTTCGTGGGCGTACTCGATGAGCGGTGTGGTGGTCCATCCGCCGGTGGACGCAGCGCTGCCGGTGAGCGTGTCGACCGAGAAACCGAACCACGCGATGTCGCTCAGCAGGTCGAAGTCGAGCGTCTCCCACGTACCCGTCGGATTCCAGTTCGGGTAGTAGCCGAAGACGCGGCGAGACAGGCGAACTTCGCCATGTGAGAGGGGCGCGGACAGAGCGGCCGGAGCCGTCGATGCGATGGTATCGGTGGCGTGACGTTCGCGTTCCACCCGATGAATGCTCCATCGCTCGGCCGGCTGCTGGGCGTGTGCAGCGGCGATGGTGAGCAGCAGAGCGACGGGAGGCGTCAGTACGAAGGAAGCGACCGCGCGAGTTCGCGGGAAGCGGCTCGAAGGCGTCATGCGAAATGTCGGTTGTGATCCGGACGCGGGGCTGCCGACACCATGCGGTTGCGGTCCTCCATCGTCGTCCTTGTCGTAAGTTATGCGATCGTTTTTCGGCCGTATCGAATTGACCCGCCGCCGCGTCGCACGCCGGTCGTGGCAGGGGAGGTTCGGTATCGGCCCGTTTCAATTTTCCCGGAGACTTCCACGATGATGCTTCGCCGTTCACGTCCCGTTCTGCTGATCGTAGTGACCGCGATATGTGCCGCCTGTCAAGGCAACAACGGTGAGGCGGGGCGCATCGACACGCTCGGCGACAGCACGACGGGCGGGGGTGGCACCGCTTCGGCCGAGCCGACGGTCTACAAGTCGCCGAAGGGAACCTACTCGGTCGAATTTCCCCGAGGAATGAGCGACATCGATGAGCAGACGCAGACCGTTCCCACCGACATCGGCCGGATCGACATGCACATGGCGATGGGGCGCAGCGAGAAGGCCGTCGCACTCGTCGCCTATGCGCAGTATCCCGACGAGGCGTTCCAGCCCGAGGTCGCCAAAAGCGTGCTGGACAAAGCGCAGGAAGGAGCCTTGAAGAACATGAGCGGCACTGCCACGGCGCAGGAGGATATCACCCTCGACGGCCATCCGGGCAGAACGGTCTGGTTCATGGGAAAGACGCCGACCAATCAGTCGGCCTACGGTCGCGTCGACATGTATCTGGTGCATCCGTATTTCTACCAGATCCTCTACGCCGCCGACGACAGCACGCATCTCGACAGTGCCGACATGCAGCGATTCTTCACCTCGTTCACGCTCGGGGCGTCGGCCGATACGAGCGCATCGAAGAGCACCGAGTAGCGGACCGGTCCGGCGGGCCACCGCTGCGTTCCGGAAACCGACAACCCAGCATCAAACACCGCATGACCGCTCAGCCACTCATTCGCGCCACGTGCGCCGCTGCTCTGGCGCTGCTTGCCGTGACGGCCGGCGCTACGGCACAGGACGCATCGGACACCACCGCTTCGCGCGTGTACACGTCATCAGCCGGGGGCTTCAGCGTCGCGTTCCCTCCGGGTTTCTCCGAACCGACGGAGATCGATGAATCCGAGGGCGGCGTCGAGGAGGGCGGACGTGTGGTGATGGCGAAGAAGTCAGGAAATCTAGCCACCGTCTTCTACGACACCTACCCGCACGCGCGATTCGAGACCGCTGCGGCGCAGCAGCTGCTGGCGCAGTCGCGCGACGACATGGTGCGGTTCTTCAACGGCAGACTCCAGCGTGAGGAACCGCTCAGCGGGGGACGCACCGGCCGGACGGTCTACTTCACCGCCGAGGGCGACGGCGGCACCACCGGGTATGGTCGCGCCGACATGCTGATGCACGATCCGGGCTTCTATCAGGTGATCTACATCGCGCCCACCGAAGCGGAGCTCTCCAGCAGCGAGGTCGAGCACTATTTCCGGTCGTTTACGATACTCCCGCCGAGACCCGAAGAACTGTTCGTCTCGAACGAGGGGAAGTTCTCAATTCAGTTTCCCTCGGGACTGGAACCGGAGCGGGCGGTGGAGACGGCGCACACGCCGGTGGGCGACGTCGAGGTATCGACGCTGGTCGCCGCCGACGAGCGCAGCGTCGCGTTGATGAGCTTCGGCACGTATCCTGATGCGATGTTCCGCAATGGAGACGCGGCTGCGCTGGTGGCGCTGCGCGATACGCTCATGGCGACGATGCTTCCGGTGAACGGACGCCTGGTGGCGGAATCCGATCGGACCGTCGACGGGTTCCCCGCGCATCAAGTGGAGTTCGCCGCCGACGGACCCGACGACACTCCCGCCTACGGGAGGGCGCTGATCGTCGTGGCGCGTCCGCGCGTCTACCAGATACTGCTTGCCAGCGACTCGAAGAAGCAGCTCGACGGCGTCGAAGCCCGCCGCTACTTCGATTCGTTCACCATCAACGGTTCGGAGGACGAGCAATGAAAGTGGAGTGGGTATGGCGGGCGCCGTGGATGTGCGCGATCGCCGTGATGTGGCTGCCGGGCGTGATCTCCGCGCAGGACGGCGCCGGTGCCGACAGCACCAGGGGCGTCGCGGTTGAGCGGGGAGGATTCTACCGGTCGGACGACGGCCACTTCCGCATCACGTTCCCCGACAGCAGCGGGTCGCCAACGGAGAACTCCGAGACGGTCGACACCGAGATCGGTCCGGTCGAGATGCACACGGCGATGACGGCCACCGAGTCGACCGTTTCGATGATCGCCTACAGCATGTTTCCCGAGGCCGCGTTCGAGGACGGTTCGGGAGCGTCGATCCTCGATCGTGCGCGGGACGGGGCGCTTGCCAATCTGCATGCGACGATCGACCGCGAGGATACAATCGAGGTGAACGGCCACGTCGGGAAGGCGATTCATTTCACGGGAACCGGACCGAACGGGCGGCCGATCCACGGACGGATCGACATGTTGATGGTGCGTCCCTACTTCTACCAGATCATGTACGCGAGCGAGAATCAGGAGGATATCGATGCGGAGCCGATGCAGCGGTTCTTCGATTCCTTCGGACTGCTCGATGAAGTGCAGGAATAGGAGAGAATTCAGCCAAAGAAAACGGCCCGCACTCTCGCCGAGTGCGGGCCGTTTCGATTGCGGGACGAACCGCCGCGATCAGTATCCGAAGATGTCCTTCAGGGACAACTCCACGACGCGGCCCTGCTTGCGCAGCGCGTCCATATCCACCTTGTCGCGCGCGCCGATGACGGCGTAGGCAAAGTGATGGCCGGTGATATGACTCTGGAAGAACTTCTGCACGTCGGCGAGCGTGTAGTGTTCGACGCTGTTGTAGACGTCCCTGCGCAGGTCGTGATCGACGCCGAGATCCTCTGCCGAGAGGTAGCTGAAGAGCACGCCCGTTCGCGTGATCCGCTCGGTGGCGATCTGATTGCGAATCGCGGCTCGGGCGGTTTCAAATGCCTGCTCCGACAGCGGGATCTTCCTGAACAGTTCGTTCATGGCCGGAATTGCCTCCGGCAGCTTGTCGGCCTGGGTGCCGACGTAGCCGAAGAGGTAGAACGGGTCGTCCTTGCGGCCTGGCGTGGAGTACGCGGCGAAGGTGGCATAGGCGAGCGCCTTCGACTCGCGAATCTCCTGGAAGACCACCGAGGACATGTCGCCGCCGAAGTACTGATTGAACATCTGTGCCTCGGGCACCTCCTTCGGGTCGAATTTCTCCCCCTTGCTCAGCCAGAGGATCTCGGCCTGCACCATCGGGAAGTCGACGAAGTAGACCACGTTGCTGTCCATCGCCAGCCGCTCGTACGTCCGCTCTGCCGGGTAGTCGCGCAGCGTCGCGGGCACCTTGTGATCCTTCGAGACGGTGGCGACCACCTGCTTCGCATCGGCCGGGCCGTAGTAGAAGACGCGGTGCTTGTAGCCGGTCAGCGAGTGCAGGCGATCGACAAGCTCCTGCGGTGTGATCGCCTTGAGCTGCTCCTCGCTGAGTCGATCGGTGAACGGATTCTTCGCGCCGTACATCGCGTAGTTGCGAAGTGCTGAGAAGAGGATCGTCCGCTTCTGCTTCTTCGCGTCAGCACGGTCCTTCAGTGTCTGCGCCACCAGACCGTCGAGCGCCTCCTTGTCCGGCTGCACGTTGGCCAGTACCTCCTCGAAGAGCTTCAGCGCCGGCTCGAAGCTCTCCTGCAGACCGGTCAGTGACACGTAGACGCGGTTGGCGCCGGTCGACACGTTGAAGCTCGCACCGAGGTTGAAGAATTTCTTCGTCAGTTGCTCGGCCGTGTACTTGTCGGTACCGAGGTACTTCAGGTAGTCGACCGCCATCGCCAGCTTCTCGTCGTTGCGCGTGCCCATGTCGAACACGTAGTAGAGCGTGAAGAGATCGTTCTCGTCGTTCTTCAGGTAGAACAGCGGCAGGTCCGAGCGAATCGGCATCTGCGTGATGTCCTGCTTGAAGTCGAGGAACATCGGCTTGACCGGCGGGGCCTTCTCGTCGAGGATATGGCGGACGAATGCCGAGGTGGTGTCGCGATTGACCTGCACGGGCGTGATCGGCGGCTTCTCCACCTTCTCGGTCTTCAGCTCTCCGGTGCGCTTGTAGACGATCACGTAGTTGTCGTTGAAGTGCTTGTTGGCGAAGTCGACGATCTCCTGCTTGGTGATGTGGCTGAGGCGATCGATCTGATCGACCTCCTGCTTCCAGTCGAGGTGATTGACGAACCCGTCGAGCATCGAGAAGGCGCGACCGACGTTGGATTCGTTGTTGCGGATCTCATCGATCTTGAGGTTGCGGATGATACCGCGGAGCTGCTCCTCGTCGAATTTTCCCTGCTTGATCAGGTCGATCTGACCGAGCAGGAGGTCGCGCACCTGCTCGAGCGTCTGCCCCTCGAGCGGCTGGCCACCGAGCACTTCCATGGAGTAGTCCTTCATGATCTGCTGCGAACTGTAGGCGGCATTGACCTTCTGCTTCTGATTGAGGTTCAGATCGATGAGCCCCGCGCCTTTGTAGGCGAGCAGGAGGTCGAACACGTTCATCAGATCGGCCTCGTGGGAACCGGCGCCGTCGAATCGGTAGGCGATCGCCACGTTCTCGGCATTCGGTCCGTAGACCTCACGCACGATCGGCTTGGTGATCGGGTCTTCCGGCTGGTAGGTGTACGGCGGCACCGGCTTGGGCTTCATGTAGCCGAAGTGCTGGTCGATCATGCGGATGGCCTGATCGGGATCGAAGTCGCCGGCCAGGATGATCGCCATGTTGTTCGGCACGTAGTACGTGTTGTAGAACTTCTGGATCTCGGTCAGCGACGGATTCTTCAGATGCTCGATCGTGCCGATGGTGGTCTGCTGCCCGTAGTTGTGGTGCTGGAAGAGTGCGTCGAGCATCGTCTCGCGGGCCTGCCAGCCGTCATTGTCCAGCGACCGGTTCTTCTCCTCGTAGACCGCTTCGAGTTCGGTATGGAACAGTCGCAGCACGGGGTGGCGAAAGCGCTCGGCCTCGATTTCCATCCACTTCTGGAGCTGATTCTCCGGGATATCGTTTCTGAAGACGGTCTCTTCGAAGGAGGTGAAGGCATTGGTGCCGGTGGCGCCGATGGCGCCGACCATCTTGTCGTACTCGTTGGCGATGGCATACTTGGCGGCAATGCCCGAGACCGAATCGATCCGGTGGTAGATCGCGGCGCGCTTCTGTTCGTCCTTCGTCGAATTGTACTGGTTGTAGAGCGCCTCGATCTCATCGAGGTACGGCTTCTCCTTCTGCCAGTTGAGGGTGCCGTAGCGGTCGGTGCCCTTGAAGAGCAGGTGCTCGAGGTAGTGGGCCAGACCGGTGTGATTGGCGGGATCGTTGTCGCTGCCACCGCGTGTGGCGATCAGCGTCTGGATGCGCGGCTCGGAGTGGTTGACCGACAGCATGACCGTCAGGCCGTTGTCGAGCGTATAGATGCGGCAGTTGAGCGGGTCGTTCGGCACGGTGACGTACTTGTACGTCTTTGCCGTCTGCGCCATGGCCAGGTGCGCGACCACCAGCAGCGCGAAGAACGGAAGCAGTCGTCTCGAAATCATGATCTGCGGGGAATCTGAATGAATTGGTAGGGATGCGTCAAACGCGCAGTGCCGGAAGTATGGACAGACGGGGCGGGGCGGGCGTTGTTGGCATGAAGCGTCGGTTACGCCCGGGGCAAACTGAAAGTTACGCCCTTTGCAATTCCCCCTGAACATCAACAACTTTGTCGCCGGTCCAGGGTCGAGAGGTCCAGCCCGTTGCCGGTCCAGGCACGGTCGTCCCGTCAGCGCGATCGACGATACCAGGCGTCATCCAGCTCAGACACCATCTCACTGCGACCACTTCCACCTTCCGGTTCGAAGGCATGCGCAAGCCCTTGCGTCCGTCGTTCGCCCGTGTCGCCGCCACTGCTGGCGCGAGGGTTGCACGACGCGTTCGAGCCTCATGTCAAATACGGAGAACGCACGTGATGAAATCGGTTCACACGACGCTACTGCTGATCCTCGTTGCCGTGCTCGTATTCACCCCCGCCCATGCACAGCTCGACATCGGACTCACTGCCGGACTCGATCTGCCACGCGACCAGACCGGTCAGGATGTCGCCACGACGTTCGCCGAGGACGCCGTCTTCGGCGGTTTCGCCGAGCTGACGCTCTCGGCGCCGTTCAGTCTTCGCGCCGAGGTGCAGTACACGCACCGTACGGCGACCGTCACGCTGCCCGGCGTACAGTCGGGCTCCGGTCCGTCCAACGTCTACTCACTCAACTACATGCAGTTCCCCGTCGACATGCGACTGACCTTCGGCGGTACCAAGCTCCGTGGCTTCGTCTTCGGCGGAACCACGATCGGCACGCTGATGCGCGCTGTCGAGGAGAAGAGTGAGGTGCAGAACGACGGTGGTTCCGGAGCTCCACCGCCGTCGGCTTCCAGCGGACTGCCGACGCAGGAGGAGATCTTCAATCCGGTGGATCTGTCGCTGGATGTCGGAGGCGGTGCTGCGTACGGATTCACGAAGGACCTGTTCTTCAGCAGCGAGATCCGCTACATGTTCGGCGTCAACGATGCCGCCGGAGATCCGGTGCTCGACGCTTCGAGCTGGCACGTCCGCAACGTGCGGATCCTCGGCGGGCTGTACTACGTGTTCTGATTGCCGGAGGGCTGCTGATCGGTCGCGAACATCCAATCCGACCCGGGCATGCTGATTCGACGAATGATCTGAGCGAGGGCACGACGCGCGAAACGTCGTGCCCTCGGTCGTTGCCGGCCGCCGTATCTTGAGGGTTTTCCTCCCGCAGCGGCCCCGGTACGATGAAGCTCCTCCACACCGCCGACTGGCATCTCGGACGACGACTCGAAGGACGGCCCCGGCACGACGAGCAGCGCGACGTGCTCGATGCGCTGTGTCGTCTGTGCGACGACGAACGCATCGACGCGGTCGTCATCGCAGGCGATCTGTTCGATTCCTACAACCCGCCGGCCGAATCCGAAGCGCTCTGCTACGAAACCCTCGCGCGACTCTCCGACGGCGGACGCCGCGCCGTGGTCGTGATCGCCGGAAACCACGATTCTCCCGATCGCCTCCTGGCGCCTACGCCGTACGCCCGCGTGCTCGGCATCTCGGTCGTCGGCCTTCCGCACGACGTGCCGGTCCTCTGGGACGGCGGCAGCGGTCGCTGTGCCTGCGTCGCCGCCGATCGCTCGTTTCTCCGAATTCGTTCCGCATCCGGTGAGCACCTCTCGATCGTCGCGTTGCCATACCCGTCTGAGTCCCGGCTCCGCGAAGTGCTCACCGATGACATCGACGACGAGGCCGAGATGGCACACGCATACGCGGGTCGTGTCGCCTCCTTCCTCGAGGATCGCGCGCGCCTCTTCGAAGACGACGCGCTGAAAATCATCACCAGTCACCTGTTCGTCGCCGGCGGCGCAGAATCCGATTCCGAACGGCAGATCCAGGCCGGCGGCGCCTATGCCGTTCCTCCCGATGTGCTCGGTGAGGACGCCCACTACGTCGCGCTCGGTCACCTCCACCGCCCGCAGCAGATGGAAGGACGCGACGACGTCCCCGTCGTCTACAGCGGATCGCTGCTGCAGTACAGCTTCAGCGAAGCCGGTCAGCGCAAATCCGTAGTGATCGTCGAGAACGATCGCGCCCACGTCTCCCACCGTCGCGTCGATCTGCCCGCAGGTCGTCCGCTCGAACGGTGGAAGAACGTCGACGGTACGGCGGAACTGGAACGGCGACTGGCGGAATGCGATCCGATGACCTGGCTGTCGATTACCGTCCGGCTCGATCATGCGTTGGAACCCGACTACATGGCCAGGGTGCGGTCGCAGCATCCGAACATCCTCCTCTGCATGCCCGACTACCGTTCCGAGCAGACAGCGGCCGAGGGGCCGAGCTTCGACGAGCTGCCGCTGGAGCAGCAGTTCCGTCGATTCGTCGAGGCCCGCAACGGTGAGCCGCCCGCCGATGACGTCGTCGAGCTGTTCCTCTCAATGGCTGCCCGGACCTCCGACGAGGACACCGCCGAACACGACTGAACCGCACCATGCGCCCTCTCGTTCTGACCATCGCCGGACTCAACAGCTTTCGCTCGAAGGTGACGATCGACTTCGAGCCGCTGCTGCGCGACGGGCTGTTCGGAATCTTCGGCCCGACCGGCAGCGGCAAGTCGACGATTCTCGATGCCATCACGCTGGCGCTCTATGGGAAGGTCTACCGCTCCAGCGGCAGCTACGGCGACATCGTCAACCTTCAGGAGAAGCGCTGCTCGGTTGCCTTCACCTTCGAGATCGGCGCCGACGCGACAGGCGAACGCTACACGGTGCAGCGTTCGCTGCGGAGAACGAAGGAGGGCACCACCAGCGGCGGAAACGTGCGTCTGATTCGCCACGATGCCGACGGTGACGCGGTCATCTGCGACCGCGTGCGGGAGGTCGCCGAACAGATGAAGTCGATTCTTGGAATCAGTATCGAAGACTTCCACCGCACGGTGGTACTGCCGCAGGGCGCCTTCGCCAATTTCATCGGGCTGCCGACGAAGGAGCGTTCCAGTGCCATGCAGCGTCTGTTCAACCTCGAGGAGTTCGGCGCTCCGCTGCGCAGTCGACTCACCGCCTACCTCGGTGAGCTGCGTACGGTGCGGACCGAGCTGGAGGGGCGGCTGAGCGAACTGCGGCCGTACGACGACGATGTCGTGGCCGAATCGAGAAGCGGGCTGGAGAATTCGATCGCCCTTCGAGAGCGCGCAACCGTCGCTCTCAGGTCGGCTGAGGAGGCCCGCCGCGCCGCCGAGGAACTCTACGCGCTCATCGGCGAGCACGCGGCTCTGGCCGCCCGCGACGACGAGCGCGAATCGGATGAAGCCGAGCTCGCGCAGCTGCGCGAGCGTCTGGCTGTGGCCGAGCGATGTGCAGCGGTCGCTCCCGCGATCGAACGACTCGACGCGGTTCGCAGGGCCATCGACTCCCTGGAAGCCGACGTCCGATCCTGCGAATCGGAACTGCGACGGGCCGAGGAGATCGAGCGCACTGCTACCGCGGCGTTCGTCGCGGCAGACGAGGCATTCACGCAGCATGACGGTCGGCTCGACACCGAGATCAACCGATTGCAGCGGCTGGCCGAGCAGCGGGCGAAGCTCGATCACGACCGCGGCGCTCTGGAGACCGCCGCGCGGGAACTTGCCGACGCGGATGAGGCGCTGGTCGGTTCCTCCGAAGCGCTTGAACACACCCGGAAAGCTCGTGTGGAGATCGAGCGCAGGCACCAGACTGCCCGAGGACGGCTCGAGCAGACCGACATCACTGCAGAGGAACGCGCCCGCTACACCAGCGTCCGCGAAGCCGCGCAGCGGCTTGCCGCTGCCGAAGCGCAGTTGGCACAGGTGGAAACGGGGTTGCGCGAGTGTCGATCGGAGGTTGACCGCTGTACCGCCGAGTGCGAGCGCTCGACGGTGGACGATCGCGCGGCAGCCGCCCGACTGAGCGAAATCGAATCGAGCACACGCGAGCGTCGCGAACGTCGCACGGCGATTGCGAAGAACCTCGAGGAACTGCGCCGTGCCGAGGAGGTGCGAAGCACGCGTCTCGAAGAGATCAACCCGCTCGTGGGGTCGATCGACACCCATCGCCGGCGGGTGACGACACTGCTCGGCGAAGTCGACACGCTTACGAAGTCGGAGCAGGAGCGAACGCGGGAACATGAGCGTCACCGCACGGCGCTGGCGGAGGCCGAGCGCACCCGTGTAGCCCTCGCTCAACGTCGCGAGGACCTCTCACAACAGTTCGCACTCGACACGGCGGTCGAGCGGTTGCGTCCCGGCGAACCGTGTCCGCTCTGCGGCTCGGGCGACCATCCGGCACCGCACCATCACAGTCGGCGCGAGCGGAGTGAATTCCAGTCGGTGACCGCCGAGCTGCGGCAGGCCGAGGCCAGGGTCGAAGCGGCGCGCACGGCGCTAGAAGCTGCGCGCAGCGCCGTCGATCGCGTTCGCGTCGAACGCGAGAATGCCGAGCGGGCGATCGCCGATGGCCGGAGTCAACTCGAGGGGTTCGAAGCGCAGATTCGCACGCTGCTGGAGGGAGGGGAGCGGTCCTATGCATCCTGCGAAGCGCTCGAGGCCGACCGGACGTCGATCCGACGCGAGCGTGAGGAGGTATCAAAGCGACTGGAGTCGACCGATCGAGAGATCCTCGATGGCGAGGGCGCGCTGGGCCGCGCGCAGAAGATCCGCACGGAGGCCGGCAACGCGCTGGTGAAGGCGCGAACGCGCCTCGAGGAGACATCGGCACGCGCCGAGCGACTGGAGCATGAGCGAACCGCAGTCGCGGCCGCGGTCGACAGCCACCGCGCGGCCGTGCTCGAGGCATCCGGGCAGTCATCGGTCGACGATGCGCGGACGTGGGTCCGGTCGGTGGACGAACGTGACGCGGCGCTGACGAAGCTTCGCCGCGAACTCGACGTGCTCGCGACGGAACGTGACGAGGCGACGCGCGCGCTGAGCGAAGCCACCAATGCGCAGCAGGCCGCCGAGCTGCGTCGCAATCACCTGTCGGAATCGCTGGAACGTATGCGGCGGGATTACACCGAACGGGCGGACGCCCATCGGATTGAATTCGAACGAATCGCCGAGGAATCCGAGCGGATGGACACCATCCCGGAAGTGACGCTGCGCCGAATCCAATTGCGCGCGGCTATCGGAGAGCGACGGAACCGGGCCGCCGACGCGCAGAGTGCAGCCATCACCGAAAGGAGTGTGAAGGCCGAGCGTGCCGGAAGCGTGCGCCACCGTCTGGAGGAACATCGTACGGAAGCCGAGACCGCCCGTCTCGCGGTCGAGGCGGCGCTTCGCGAGAACGAATTCGGCTCGGTCGAGGACGTTCGAAACGGAGCCATGACGCCGGCAGCGCTCCGCGCGATGCGCGACCGCGTCGCGTCACTCGATCGGAAGCTGGCCGCCGAACGCGAGCGACTGGCGATGCTCCGAGAGAAGATCGGCGACCGCTCGATCAGCGATGAGGAGCTGTCGGTCGCGCGCGAAGCGTTCGACCGCGCCGATGCGACCTGCCGGCAGGCGATCGCCGACGAGGGCGGCGCACGCGAGCGGCTGCAGACGGCCGAGGCGAAGAACCGGGAGTACCACGCGTTGCTCGAGCGCGACGCCGTCGGCGTCCGGCGACTGCAGACGGCCACGACACTCAACGGCTACCTTGCCGGCGATGCGTTCGTCAACTTCCTCGCCAACGAGCGGCTCGCGCGTGTCTGCGATCATGCCAACCATCAGCTCGACACGCTGACCGGCGGACGGCTGCAGATCGGAACGGATCCGAAGGATGGATTCTTCATCAACGACAATGCGAATGGCGGTGTGACACGCTCGACCGATACGCTCTCCGGCGGCGAGACCTTTCTCGTGTCCCTGGCCCTCGCGCTGGCTCTCTCCGACACCATCCAGCTCGGTCGAGCACCGCTCGGATTCTTCTTCCTCGACGAAGGATTCGGAACGCTCGACAGCGAACTGCTCGACGCGGTGATGAGTTCGCTGGAACGGCTCCGCTCGGAGCATCGGTCGATCGGCGTGATCACGCACGTGCAGCAGATGCGCGAACGGATTCCGCGGCGGCTGATCGTCGAGCCGGCCGACGCCGCGCACGGCACGCGCGTCCGCCTCGAGAGCGATTGACGCTCGTTGGCACGAATCTGCGCCGACGGTCGTGGATGTCCCGATCGGTCTGCGCCCGTGAAATCCATGAACGACGAACCTCCATGCCTCTGACGACCCTCACCGTCGACTTCTGGAACACGCTGTACGACGCCACGAACGGACCGCCACGCCGCGCTGCGCGGATGGACGCATTCATCGGCGCTGCGCGTGCCGCCGGCTACGCATGCACGGCCGACGACTACGACACCGTGCACCGCGGACTCTGGGCGTACTTCGACCATCACTGGCTCGAGAAGCAGCGCACACCAACGTCACACGAAATGGTCCGCGAGATGCTGCGACAGATGGAATTCAAACTCGAGGATCACGTGGTCGATCGGGTGGCAAAAATCTTCGAGGAAGGTGTGCTCGATCATCCGCCGGCGCTGCTGCCCGGTGCGCGCCAGACGCTGGCGGAACTCCACGAACGAGGCGTGATGCTCGCGCTGATCTCCGACACATCGTTCTCACCGGGGCGTGTGCTCCGGCAGTTGATGCAGCGCGACGACGTCGCCCGGTACTTCGGCGCATTCATATTCTCCGACGAAACCGGAGTCGCCAAGCCGCATCCGGAGGCGTTCGGCGCGGCACTCGCCCGGTTGGATGCCGATCGCGCGAGGTCGGCGCACATCGGTGACATCGAGCGCACCGACATCCGCGGCGCCCGTGCGGCGGGGATGCGGGCGATCCTCTACCGCGGGTGCGAGATCGACCACAAGTACGCCGAAGAATCCACCGACGCGGATGTCATCGTCGATCACTGGAACGAGGTACTCGAGGTCGTCACGAACGACGACCGATGGTCTCGAGGAGGAACACATCTCTGAGCGCGGCCATCATGGCGCGCTGCTCGTTGTTGGCCGCCCCTGCGTGCCCTCCCTCGACGTTCTCGTAGTACAGCACGTCGTGGCCCATATCCAGCATGCGGGCGAACATTTTGCGGGCGTGTGCCGGGTGCACGCGGTCATCGCGCGTCGAGGTGGTAAAGAGGACTTTCGGGTAGTCGGTGTCGCGCTTCACGTTGTGGTAGGGAGAGTAGCGGGAGATGAATTCCCACTCATCCGGATCGTCGGGATCTCCGTATTCGCTCATCCAGCTCGCACCAGCCAGGAGGACGGAGTACCGGCGCATATCGAGCAGAGGAACGCTGCAGACGACGGCTCCGAACAGATCGGGTCGCTGGACCATCGTCGCTCCGACGAGCAGACCGCCGTTGCTTCCGCCGAAGATTCCGAGGTGTTCCGGCGAGGTGACACCACGGGCGATCAGATCCTCGGCAACGGCCGCGAAGTCGTCGTACGACCGCTGCCGACGTTCCCTGAGCGCCGCCAGATGCCAGCCCGGGCCGAACTCACCGCCGCCGCGGATATTCGCCACCACGTAGACGTTGCCCGCTTCGAGCCATCCCACGCCGGTCGACGGATCGTAGACCGGCTTCTGCGCGACTTCAAATCCCCCATAGCCATAGAGCAGCGTCGGGTTCGACCCGTCATGCTTCATGTGCTCGGGCGCGACGATGAAGTAGGGAATCATGGTGCCGTCGGCGGAGCGTGCTTCGAGCTGCCGGACGGTCAGTCCGGTGGCATCGAAGAATGCGGGCATGTGTTTCAACGCCTCGACACCGCCGTCAGCATCGAGCAGGTAGAGGGTATTCGGGTGGAGAAAATCCATGTAGTTGATGAAGGCGAATTCCCCCATTGCATCGGTCGAAATCACGTCGATGCTGCCGAAGTCGGGAAGCGCCACACGGGCCTTCGACCAGGTTGCATCCTTGACGGTGAACCGATGCAGTTCGCTCCGCACGTTGACGAGCAGATTCACCAGGAGTGCATCCTCGGTCACCGAGATGGAGGTGATGCTGGAGCGATCGCCGGGTTCGACGAGCGTGATGAATTCGCGCTCACCATCCAGGAACCGATCGACCTCGATGGCGACGAGTGAGCCCTGGTGGTAGGTCGTGCCACCGACGGTCCAGTCGGTCGTGATTTTCAGCACCATCCAGTCGCCGAAGAACACGAGCTCGACATCGTTCGGCACATCGAGTTGCACCCAGCGATCGCCCTGGCGCAGCGAGTACTCGACGTGGATGAAGGTGTGCATGGCGAAGAGCAGGTCGTACTGTCTGGCGCCGGTATGGCTGACTTCAACGGCCGCGAGCACATGAGAGGCATCGGCTTCGAACACGGTGTCGGCCTCATCGAGCGGAGTGCCGCGGTGCCAGCATTTGACGATGCGGGGGTAACCGGAGGTGGTAAGCGAATCGTTCCCGAAGTCGGTAGCGACGTAGAGCGTGTCGTCATCCTTCCACGCGACCTGGGACTTTGCTTCGGGGAGGGTGAATCCGTTGTCGACGAACCGCTTCTCGAGGAGGTCGAATTCGCGCAGGACCACGGCATCGGATCCACCGCGGGAGAGGCGGACGAGCGCGCGATCGAAGCCGGGCCGACGGACGGTGGTTCCGGCGAAGACCCAGTTCTCACCTTCGACATCGGCGAGGCGATCGACGTCGAGGACGGTTTCCCACGCGGGGTTGTCCTTCCGGTATTCCTCGAGCGTCGTTCTGCGGTTGATGCCGCGCGGATGATCGGCGTCCTGCCAGAAGTTGTAGAGGAAGCGCCCGCGGATGGCGGCGTAGGGAATCCGTTCGGACGAATTGAACACGGCCATGAGCCGGGCGCGGATTCGATCGAAAGCGGGGTTGGCGGTAAGGCGATCGAGGGCGACAGAGTTGTGCGAACGCACCCAGTCGAGCGCGTCGTCGCCATCGATCTCTTCGAGCCAGAGGTACGGGTCGTCCATAGCGGGTATTTGTGTATCAGGCAGAAGGGGGAGTGAAATTAGGTGATGGCGGGTTCCGCCCCGTCTCGGACTGTAACTGGGCGGGTGGAGGGCAACGCTGGCGTCGAGTGTCGCGCGCGAGGGGGGCGGACCACTCGGGCGGAGTGTTGGTCGCCATGGCCGCTCGAGGGGGGCGCTCCGGGGGGATGATCCGCTCGGATCGGAGTTGGGATCGAGCACCCACGGCGTAGCCGTGGGCAAAGGGAGGGCGGCCCTCCGGGCCTTGGGAGGCGTCGGTCGCATCAGTAGAGGAGAGGCGGGTGTACGGGAGGGGGTGTTGCTCGGTCGCGGTGGCGCGGGGATCGATGCCGCGGTGGCGGCTCCGGCAGTGCGCCGGCGTGTGAAGGTTGCCTTCGCGCTACAACCGGGTAGCACGCGATAATCGAGTCGGGTGGAATGCACGAGCTGGGCGTCATGCTCGAGTTTGGGGGGTGATTCGGGAGTTGGGGGGTGATTCGGGAGTTGGGGTTGATTCGGGAGTTTGGGGTGATTAAGGAGTTGGGCGCATCACTCGATTTGGGCACCCCCTCGGGTGTTGCGTTGCTCGCGATGGCCGCTCGGATCGGAGTTGGGATCGAGCACCCACGGCGTAGCCGTGGGCAAAGGGAGGGCGGCCCTCCGGGCCTTGGGAGATGTCGGTCGCGTCTGCGATCGTTAACTCGTCACTCGCTCGTCGGTCTCCGCGATGGAATGGGATCGTACCGGTGCAGAGGCCGCCAAATTTTTTTGCCAACGACTCCGGCGAGACGTCTGGCGCCACCATTAGCCCGCATTGCATACCACCCGTCTTCTGGTGCGCCTATCGCCACTGCGGTGGAAATCCTGCGGTTGTCGCTGCGCCCGGGCATAATCCTCGTCGCTTCGGCTTCGTCGGCTTCTTCGCCTCTGCCGACGCGGCCGGCGTTGCCCGAGGCCCGGAGGGCCGCCCTCCCTTTGCCCACGGCAACGCCGTGGGTATTCGATCTCAACTCCGATCCGAGCGGGACACTCCCCGCGAGCGGCCATCGCGAGCAACGCGCCACCCGAGTGCGCGCAATTCGGGTGGCGCGCCCGCCGCCCGCGCAGCGGTTCAGATCACAACATGCTTCGGCCGGTGAGGTGGTTGTCCGATGGGACCTACTCACGCACGCGAGGTTCGTCGACGGTCGGGGGTACGGGCGGGGTCGGCGGCGGAGGGAGCGTCGGCGCCATGGCAGGCGCGGTGCCGTTGCGGAAGACTCGCACTTCGGTGCGGCGGTTGCCGTCGGAACTCAGCGCGGAATCGCTCATGAATACATTGCCGTCGGAGCCGAGTGCTGCTGTGCTCATCGAGTCGAGCTGCGGTGCCATTTCCTCCATCTTGCGGGCCCACTCCTCCCACTGGCGCCCATACTCCTGCCACTTCTCCCCGTACTCTTCCCACTGCTTACCATTGCGGTCCCACTGCTGATTCAATTGCTGACTCCAACGGTGCCATGCCGCGGTATCGATCTCCGGAACGTCGACGGTGAATACACTGTCGCCGAAGGCGATTGCACCGCCGCCGTTGCCAAAACCGAACGCCATGGGATTGTCGTCGATGCGGCTGCGGTATTCATTCAGCGCGGAGGACGCCTGGTCGAGGGACGAGTCGGCCGCGGCGATGCGCCCGCGCAGCGCGTTGAGTTCTGACGGATTCGCGCCCGAACTCCGCATCCGATCCAGTTCGCTCTTCATCGCGCGCAGCTGACCGCGCATCACGCGTGTGCGCGCTTCGAGTTCCCGGGCGCGTGCCAGTTCAACACCCTGTTGCGCGGACATCGCCATCGGGGCGACGTGAACGCGAATTCTTCGGTGCCCCATGGTGGTATCGATGTCGACGGTCTCGGAGCCGTCACCGAGTCTGATGGCAGTACCATCGATATCGATATCGACGTTTTCCACGCGTCGGCCGATCACCGAACCGTCGTCGAGGCCGGAGGAGTCCGCGTCGGGGAGGTCGAACGTGATGGTTTCCCGCTGGATGGAGCGGGTGGAATCCTGAGCGAACGCCGGGGAGAGCGATACAAGCCCGGCAGCAAGCAGAAGCGGAAGATATTTCATGGCGATGCGAAACCGATGGTGTCGTTGTTCGTTCGTGTCTGCGCTTGTGACGCCCGCCCGCGCTGCGAGTTCCATCGCCGAAATACGGCAGTGGCAGGGGCAGTGATCAAGGGCGCGGAGGGCTGCAGGCGCGTCGCCCGTTTGTTGCCCATTGACATCTGCAGGCGGTGGGAACCTCTCGTCGGGAGCTTCGTCTCAATACCCGGTTCTGAACATGCAAGACATGGCCTATCTATCCGGAAGTACGGCAATAGACGGCGTCGATCGACTGCCGAGCGGGACGCGCGCGCGACGCGTTCCGGCTCAGGCGTCCGGATTCGACGCACCGGGGGAGCTGATGCTCGACGGACTCGACGACCGCCAGCTGGTGCAGCAGTGCGTCGACGGTAATCACGCTGCGTTCGATCAACTCGTGCTGCGGTATCGCGACAAGGTCCTGCGCCTGGTCACCTCGGTGCTCGGACGCAATGCCGATGTCGAGGACGTGACCCAGGAAATCTTCATCAAGATCTTCCTCTCCCTCGAACGCTTCAGAGGTGAGGCGACGTTCTCTACCTACCTCTATACCGCTACCGTCAATCGTTGCCGTGATGAACTGCGCCGCTCGAAACTCCGCCGACTCTTCTCCTTCGACGATTGGTTCGCCTCCAGAAACGATCAGCCGTCGTATGAGTCGGAGCTCTCCATCGAAACACTCGAACGGCGCGATGCGGTTCGTGCCGCAATGAAACTGCTTCCGGTCGGTACGCAGATGCTGCTCTACCTGCGTGAGGTCGAGGGACTCAGCTACAAGGAACTCGCAGATGTGTTCGACACGCAGATCGGTACCATCAAGTCACGACTGGCACGCAGCCGCGACAAGCTGCGTGAACGACTCGTGCCCTTCGTTCGCGACGGACACATGCCGCGGGAGGATTCTCACCTCCATGAGGCGTAGTCGGCCCGCACCTTCGCGATGCCAGTGATCCAACCGGAATTCGTAGACGTGTGAATCTCAGATCAACTTCAGCAGGCAGACGAATCGATGCAGCAACTCTCCGAACATCAGCGGACGCTTCTGTCGGCTCTTCGCGACGGCGAGCTGAAAGGTGAGGAACTCCAACAGGCCGAACGTCTGGTGGCCGACTCAGAGGCCGCCCGCGCGTTCCTGGGTGAACTCGAGCTCCTGCACGGCGTGGCGCTCGAGGCGTGGGCGGCGCCGATCGCAGCGGGATCGATTCCCGCGTCACTGAGCGCTGAAGTGATTCGTGCCGCCGCCGTCGCGCGCGGCACCGCGGCGCATGGCCTGCTGGGTTCGGCCTGGGGCGTCGGTGGTGTCATTGCCGCTGCAGCCGCGGTCGTCATCGGCGTCACCATGTCGCTGAACACCGGCCCCGATTCGCCCCGCGTCGATTCCCGTCTCGCTTCGGTGCCGTCAGCACCCGCGATACAACCCGATCCCGTCGTGCGCACCGTTTCGCTCGACGCCGATGACCTCATCGTACCGCAAATGACGTCCGAGGAACTGGTCGGCTTCGCCGTCGACGGCGTCGTTCCCATCGATGCGAAACGCGATCGTTACGCCTCGGTCGCTTCCGCAGGCGGCGATTCGATCGCGCTCCGAATGCGCACGCGACCCGCTTCGGTAATCGACGCCTCCGCGCTCGGTATCGATGCGCTCGCAGGTCTCGATTCACTGCACGGCGCGGTGCGAACCACCCTCGTTCGATGTGGTGCCGATGGACTCGCCGTCCGATCCGATCTGCCGGAACTCCGCCTTCGCCTGCTCAGGCGCATCGAACAGGCCGCGACCCAAATTCCCGATGATTTCCGCCGGCGCATCGAGCGTGCCCGCGAGGAACTCATGCGCTTGCAACAGCGTATGGTCGTTCACCCCGCTGCCGCCACTGCCGGAGTCGAGGCGCCCGTCCGGTATTTCATCGTCAATCGTTCGCCGTTCGACGCTACGCCGGGCATCGCGCCAGGCCCCTTCGTCTTCGCCGTCAGCGTGCGCAACACGGTCGAAGTCAGTCCGACGGTGATCGCGCGTCTGGCACCGCCGGCAATGCCGATGCTCGTGATTCACCGCTCATTGCCCGCTCCCACGGTTGCCGTCGCAGCGCACGATCTGATTGCTCCCGATCCCGACGTGTCCACGCCCGTACCGTCGACTTCGACGCATGCCTCGAGCGCGAACGGGCGAGCCGATGCGAGTGACGCTCGAGATGCGAATCGCAACCTCGCCGTGCCTCCGGGACAACCGCCGATCGACGACCTGCTCGAGCGGGCCGCCGCAGCCCTGGACCGGGCCGAACACAACCTCCACGAGGCCGAAGGCAAAATCGAGCGGCAGCGATTCCGGCTGCAGCTGGAGCGGACCATCCGCCTGAATGACGATCGGCCGACATCGACCGACTCCGATTCGGGAGCGACATCCTCCGGTGATCCGACCGGAACGACCAACGACGGCGGCAGGTAGCCACGCGACGAATCGACGACGATCGGCGAACGGGACGACGGTGCCCGTTCGCCGATCGCCGTTTTCGGATGGGACCGACGCCGGTGTCGACAGCGGGAGCCGGAAAATCACCGTCTGGTAACACCGAATCCGTGGTTGTCTTCACCGCCATTGCGTAGGTTTCGGACCGACCACGACGACGGTGCACTCCCATTCAGAGAGATCCATGAAACCAATGGTCTGCACTGCCCTTGTCGCCCTGCTGACGACGGGTGCACTACGCATTGCGAGTGCGCAGGAATTTCCTCCGCTCGACACCAACTTCACCGGAACCACGGTCGTGCTGCCGCAGAGTCCGCTGCACTATGACGTGCTCTTTCGCGAAGGCGAGTCGATGGTCCGGCTCACCAACGGCGGGTCTGCGCTGGCGCGCGGTAATCACGACTTCATCGGATTCATTCCGATCGACGGAGCGGTCGATCACGGCTACCTCATCGTCAACCACGAGCTTCGGGACTCGAACTCGGTGTTCGGCGATGGCGGCGGCATGACCGTCTTCGAAGCGCGCCGCGACGCCACCGGACACTGGAGCGCTGTCGGTCCCTACCGCGAGGTCGATTTCAGCGGTGTGCGGGGAACGTGGTCGAACTGCAGCGGTGCGAATCTCGGCGACGGGCGCGTGATGTCCGCCGAGGAGTATCCGCCCTCGAGCAATGCCCGGCTGTTCGACGGTGGCAGGTACATCCGCGACACGAGCGATGTCACCGTCGATTTCGACGGCTCGGAATACACCATTCCGGCGTACCAGAACATGGGCTGGATGGTGGAGGTGGACGTCGCCGGCGCCCGCGCGGTCCGGAAGCTCTACAAGCTCGGTCGCTTCTCGCATGAAGCCGGACTCATCGCCAACGGCGGACGCACCGTCTACCTCACCGACGACAACATGCCGGCCGTGTTCTTCAAATTCGAAGCGACCACGCCCGGCGACTTCACCGAGGGTCAGCTCTACGCCTACCGCCAGAGCGACGACGGAACCGGTGGCTCGTGGCTCGCGATTCCGATGGACCTGCAGTCGCTCATCCACGCGCGAGACGTCGCGTTGTCGATGGGGGCCACGCTCTTCGTCCGACTCGAGGGAATCACGCAGGTCGACGGCACGGTCTTCATCTCCGAGACGGGACTGGATGAATTCACCCTCGACGGTGCCATGGCCGGTGGCTCGCGACCGGCGCGGCATCTGCTCGAGCACGTGCTGTATCGCAGGAAGAAGGGGGCTGCCGGTTCGCCCGACACGCTGAGCTTCCGCGATTACTACGGTCGCGTGCTCGCGTTCGATCCGACGACGAACGCGATACGGGTGTTCATCAACGGTGGCAATGGCGGACATCAGGCGGGGTTGAATTTTTCCAACCCCGATGGGCTCGCCGTCGGCAGCATCGACGGCCGCGCCCGCCTGGCGATCAATGAGGACATCAACGGTCGCTCGATGGGACGCGTCTCCTACGACGCCAACATCAACGGCCGCTCGATCTGCGAAATCTACCTGCTCGATCCGACGCTCGACCATCCCAACGTCGACGATCTGACGCGCATCCTCATCGGACCGACGGGCGCGGAGACCACCGGCGGCGTCTTCACGCCGGACGGCTCGACGTACTTCGTCGACATTCAGCATCCGAGCGCGAAGAATCCGCCGCCATTCAACAGGTCGGCGACGATCGCCATCACCGGGCTCGGATCGATCGCGCGGTATGACGACCCGGGATTCGATCGCGCGAACACCGCCTTTCAGATTCATCCCAATCCCGTGACCCGCAGTCTGATGTTCAATCGCATCACCGACGTGTCGATCTACGACGTGCGCGGCAACCGGGTGCTCGTCGCCCGCGGCGCGCGCTCGATCGACGTGAGCGAACTCGCCGCCGGTGTCTACTACCTGCAGACCATCGACGGTGATGTGAAGAAATTCATCGTGCAGTGAACCGGCGCGGCGTGAGAGCATACCTGCTGTGTTCGTACCTGATTCCAGTTGCACTGAGCGTGCTGATGATGGCGGCCGTTCATCCGGGGGACGCGTCGCCAGGCGATCGCGTCGCGGCGCGTTACTCGCACGATCTGCAGGCGCTGCGTGATGCGGTCGATCGCGTGTTGTCGATGACGACGGGTGACTCGTCGGCAGGGAGGATCCGCTCGGCATTCGTCGATGCGCGCACCGCGTACAAACGCGTCGAGTTTCTGCTCGGCACCACCGATCCGCAGGCGCTCGAGTTCATCGACGGTCCCATCGTGTCCTCGATCGACGCCTCGACGCCGCGGCGAAGGGTCATCGAACCGGAGGGGATGCAGGTGATCGAATCGATGCTATATCGTTCGGGCGAATTCGACCGGGGCGGAATCGTCGATGCCGTGCAGCGGCTTCGCTCGCGGATCGACGAAGTGATCGAGGTCTCGAAGCATCAGTCGCTCACCGACCGCATGATCTTCGAGTCCGCGCGTACGGAAATCGTTCGCATCGTCGCGCTCGGCATCACCGGGTTTGACTCACCGATTGCGCATCGGTCGATGGTCGAATCGGCCGACGCCCTTCAGGCAGTCTCCGACGCCATCACCACGTATTCCGGACGACTCACGGAACTCGATTCGGCGCTCTCAGCACGCGTTGTCCGACGGTGCGACGCCGCTGTGGCGTATCTGCGGTCGCGTCCTGACTTCGCTCGGTTCGACCGCGCCGCGTTCATTCGCGAGTACGCCGATCCGCTCTACGGCGATCTGCTCGATGCGCACCACGCGCTGGGCATCGAGACCTACGCGGAAACCACCCGCCTGACGCGCGCGGTTCGCTACGAGGCGCGCAGCATTTTCTCGCCCGAATTCCTCGACCCGTATTTCTATTCGCCCGATCCGCGCGACGCGGCCGATTCGTCGGTGGTCGAGCTCGGTCGAACGCTGTTCTTCGATCCGATCCTCAGCGGTGGTGGTCGGTCGTGTTCCTCCTGTCATCGGCCTGAACGCGCCTTCACCGACGGGCTCGCGCGCAGTCTGCCGTCGGACGGCACGCATCGGATCACGCGGAACGCCCCGACGTTGATCGATGCTGCCTTTGCGTCCGAGCAGTTCGACGACGGTCGCGCCGAGTCGCTCGAGCGGCAGATCGACATGGTGCTGCTCAATGGCTTCGAGATGAATACGACGGCGGAGGCGGTGCTGCGACGGGTCAATTCGAGCCGGCGGTACCGGACGTTGTTCGACGCGGCCTTCGGTCGGGAGGAACCGGCGGTGACCTATCCGAATCTGCTGCATGCGGTGGCGAGCTACGTGCGAACGCTCGTCTGCTTCGATTCGCCGTTCGACCGGTACATGCGGCGTGAGGACTCGAGCATCGATCCGGCGGCGGTGCGTGGATTCAACCTGTTCATGGGGCGAGCGGGATGTGGGGGCTGCCACTTCGTTCCCGTATTCAACGGCACCGAGCCACCATTGTACATCGAGTCGGAGTTCGAGGTGCTGGGTACGCCTGCGAGTGACGACACGGCGTCACCGCGGCTCGATCCGGATCCGGGACGGGGTGCGGTGTTTGGAGATACGATTCATGCCCATGCGTTCAAGACGCCGACGATCCGCAATGCGGCGCGGACGGCGCCGTACATGCACAACGGTGTCTTTGCGACGCTGCGGGCAGTGGTGGACTTCTATGATCGCGGGGGAGGGCGGGGGCTTGGCTATGCGGTTACGACGCAGACGTTGTCGAGCGAACCGCTGGATCTGAGCGAGCGGGAGAAGCGGGACCTTGTGGCGTTCATCGAATCGTTGACCGATACTTCGAGGTAACGGCTGCGGCCGACTACCTGGTGGTCAGGCGGCGGATCGTTTCCAGGAGCGTCTTCTGGCTGACCGGCTTGGTGAGGTGTTCGGCGAACCCCACCTCGAGACTCTTCTCGATATCCTGGCGCATTCCGTATCCGCTGAGGACGATCGCCTTGGGCGGGCGGCGATTCTCCAGGCGGCCCATGAGATCGAGCCCCGTCCCATCCGGCAGGCCGATGTCGCAGATCAGGAGATCGAGCTCGTTGTCCTGCGCAATTTCCACCGCGCCCGCAACGGTGGAGGCGGTCAGCACGGTGTAGCCGCGGCGCTCGAGAAGGATCCGCACTACCTTTGAGGTGTCGCGATGGTCTTCGACGTAAAGAATACGGACGGGACGTCCGGGCTCACCGGGTGTGCTCGCGCCGTATTCCTTGCCGGACGGACCGGGAGCAGAATTCTGGACCATAGAAAGTTGTGGCACGCAGCGGCGTGAACGGGTCAATGGAGGAAGAAGAGGTCGTACAGGGCGGCCCAACTATACACAACTTTTCCACAGGGTCAAATTGAGCAGGCAATTCATCGGAAATACCAATGAAACTGAAACTCGATCTCCATGATGTCTACAACCGGGGTGGTGAAATCGACCGCGCGTTGCGCGAGGTCATCGACGAGGCGGTACGCACGCGGGCGCCCATGGTGGAGATCATTCCTGGCAAGGGATCCGGGCAGTTGAAGAAGCACGTGCTGCGATTCCTCGAGCAGAAGGAGATCAAGCAGCTGTACCATCGGGTCGAGAAGGACTCGAAGAATTTCGGCCGGCTGTTCGTGCACTTCCGGTGGAAGTCGGCCGGAAGGAAATGACCGCTCGGTCGAGCTGCCGGTTCCGCTGGAGGGTGTCGGGGGTCAGTCCTCGGCCTTCGGCGAGACGAGCCAGGTGACCACCACCGATCCAACCATCACTGCGGCGAAGATCGCGAACATATACGGCTTGGGATGCGGGGCGATCACGAATTCGACCAGAAAGAACAGTCCGAGGATCAGTGCGAGCGCGGCCACTCCGGCTACGGTCCACGTGCGTGCTTCGTTGGTCATGTGTCTCTTCTCGTCGGTGTTTGCGTCTCGAATCGAACGGCGTGTCCGGTCTGGACAAGCGCGAAATCCAGATTGTCGGCTGGATTCATTGTCTAGAACTTACTTTAACTGCCTTCCCCTCCGCTCACAGGATTCATCCATACAGCTGTATCATCTCGTGGAGCCGATTCAGCAGTGCGGGAGAATTTTATCCTCATTTCCACACAGTTATCCACATCGCGGTACGTGCGGCAGCCTAGCGGCGAGGAGCGAACGGCGGCGGGATCGGAGCCGTCGCAGGCAGGAAAGCGCCAAAGATACGGACGGCGCGGGAATCGCGGGGCGTCGCGACGGAATTTTTCCGAATCAACCCGGCGCGGCGAGAAAGCGAGCGTTCGGGACTCACAATCAACACCAAATCCGGTATTCACATGAACACATTTGTGGTCAGCATGCTCTGTCTGCTCGTCGTCGTTCCATCGCTTCTGGCGCAGAGCGATGCGTCGGACTCCGTCGCCTACGGCTGGACGAACGATCTGGTCGCGGGGCTGACGCTCACGCAGGTCGCGCAGAAGGACTGGGTGCAGGGCGGCGAGGATGCCTTCAGCTACACCGGGCTGGTGACCGGGAGCAGCGTGGACGATCAGCGGCGGATGAACTGGACCACGGATCTGGTGCTCGCGTTCGGTCAGACACGGCTGGGCGAGGGCGGACTGCGCAAGACCGACGACAAGATCGACCTCTCCTCGGTGGTGCTCTACAAGCTCTACGAGAATTCGAAGCTCAATCCGTTCGCTGCGGCGACGTTCAAGACGCAGTTCGCCAACGGGTTCACGTACGATTCGGTTGGTGCGGCGACACAGGTGTCGACGTTCTTCGATCCGGCGTACATCACGCAGAGCATCGGCGCGGCGTACCGACCGGGCCCGGAGTTTCGCACTCGTCTGGGCGCGGCGCTCCGTGAGGTCATCACGAATCAATTCAACCAGTACGCCGACGATCCGGCGACGCCCGAGATCGAGTCGGTGCTGGTCGAGGGCGGCCTCGAATCGGTCTCGAATCTGAAGTTGCAGCTCGACGACAACGTATTGCTCAAGAGCGAGCTGAACCTGTTCGCGCCGTTCGACGCGTTCGATCGCGTGGTGACGCGCGGCACGGCGGAGATCGCGGCGGAGGTGAACAGCTACATCACGGTGCTGCTGTCGCTGGAGGCGCTCAACGACGCACGTGTCTCACCGCGGACGCAGCTGCGCGAGAGTCTGGCGATCGGTCTGCGCTATCGCGTGCTGGGCGACGGGAAGTGAGCGCGGTCAACGGTGGCGTCGTCACCGCCTGTCACAACCGGCGCTGCACGTCAAGCGGCGTCGATTGAATACCTTGCGATCATGTGGTATCGGCAGGCACGACAACAGGCGGTCACGCTGCAGCAGGCACTCTTCCGGCGTATCGATCGCGAATCGGTACTGGACTTCGCTCGCCGTCTCGGGCTGGTCAACGGCGGTTCGATCGTCGTTCGCAACGAACTCGAGATGGCGGTGCTGGTCGACGTTGCGGTCTATAACCACCGCATCGGCGAGCGTTCCCTCCTCGACGTCTATCTCGAGGAGATGGAGCTTGCGACCGACTCGGGTGAGCGCCAACTGCTCGAGGCGATGAACAGGAGCTACTACTCGATGTTCATCGTCGAGGCGGCCGAACGCGAGAAGGGAGCGGGCCTTCGCGACCTGTTGCGTGACGAGCGTCTGCTGGTGGTCGACTGGGGAATCGAGACGAGGGCGGAGAAGGGGCATCGCATCGCCACGCGCGTGCTGCCATTTCCCGACTACGATCTGTCAATGACCAGCGGCGCGGGGATCCGCATCTCGCCGGAGTCGATGCGCGAGATCGTCCCCCGTCTGGCCACGGAATTCCAGGGTGGCGTCGATCTCGAGCGTCTGCCGCCGGAGCGCCGGCTTCAGCTGGAGATCACCATCGCCGGTACGCTCATCGCGCGGGGCGACACCGCCGAGACCAGCGGGTACATGGGCTGAGAGCCACCCCGGGTATCTGTCTGCAACAGCGCACCCGAAATCTTGACTATGGCGTATAGATTGGGCAGTTTTGTGAGTCTGTCACCGTGCCGGACCCGACAATACCCCGGCCGGAGGCTGCCGCCAGCGGACGTGACTGCCCCGACGTGTCGACGACCACCTGAATTCTGCTTTGAGGACGATCGATGAGCACTGATCTCCAGACGATCCAGAACGTCACCGAGAGCGACTATAAATATGGCTTCACCTCGAACATCGATTCCGAGGGGTTGCCGCCGGGACTCAACGAGGACATCGTCCGCGCGATTTCGGCGAAGAAGGACGAGCCTGAGTGGCTGCTGGAGTGGCGCCTGAAGGCCTACCGCCACTGGCGGACGATGGAGGAACCGCGCTGGCCGAACGTGCATTATCCGCCGATCGACTACCAGTCGATCAGCTATTACTCGGCGCCGAAGAAGAAGCTCAAGAGCATCGACGAGGCCGATCCCGAGCTGCTGGAGATGTACGAGAAGCTCGGGATTCCGTTGAACGAACGGGAGGCGCTCGCCGGCGTCGCGGTCGACGCGGTGCTCGACAGCGAGTCGGTCGCAACGACGTACAAGGAGCGACTCGCCGAGCAGGGCATCATCTTCTGCTCGTTCTCCGAAGCCGTCAGAAAGCACCCTGATCTCGTTCGCGAGCACCTGGGGTCGGTCGTGCCCTACACCGACAACTACTTCGCCGCACTCAACTCGGCGGTCTTCTCCGACGGTTCGTTCTGCTACATCCCGAAGGGTGTGCGCTGTCCGATGGAGCTGTCGACCTACTTCCGAATCAATGCGGCCAACACCGGCCAGTTCGAGCGCACGCTCATCGTTGCAGAAGAAGGCAGTTATGTGAGCTACCTCGAGGGATGCACCGCGCCGATGCGCGACGAAAATCAGCTCCACGCCGCGGTCGTCGAGCTCATCGCCCTCGACAACGCGGCGATCAAGTATTCCACGGTGCAGAACTGGTATCCGGGAGACAAGCAGGGCAAGGGCGGCATCTACAACTTCGTGACCAAGCGGGGCATGTGCGCCGGCGTCAATTCGCGCATCAGCTGGACCCAGGTGGAAACCGGCTCGGCCATCACCTGGAAGTACCCCGGCTGCATCCTCAAGGGTGATAATTCCGTCGGTGAATTCTATTCGGTCGCCGTTACGAAGAACTTCCAGCAGGCGGACACCGGCACGAAGATGATTCACATCGGGAAGAACACCCGATCGACGATCGTCTCCAAAGGAATCTCCGCCGGTCGTGGGCAGAACACCTATCGCGGGCAGGTGAAGATCGCCCGCGGCGCCACCGACGCGCGTAACTACTCGCAGTGCGATTCGATGCTCATCGGCGACCGATGCGGCGCGCACACGTTCCCATATCTGGAAGTCCGCAATCCCTCGGCGACCATCGAGCACGAGGCATCGACCTCAAAGATCGGAGAGGATCAGATCTTCTACTGCAACCAGCGCGGCATCTCTACCGAGGACGCGATCTCGATGATCGTCAACGGATTCTGCAAGGAGGTCTTCCGTGAGCTCCCGATGGAGTTCGCCGTCGAAGCGCAGAAGCTCCTGGCCGTCTCGCTGGAAGACAGCGTCGGGTAACATGACAACCGCGGAAGGCCAACCGGTGCCGCGCCCGTATCGCAGCGCCCCGACGGTTCCGCATCGATTCCGCATCGATTCCGCACACAGACACGCATCAACAATGTCCATGCAGCCAATACTCGAGATCCGCGACCTCAGCGCCACGGTCGACGGCAAGCAGATCCTCAAGGGGATCAACCTGACGATCAACCCGGGCGAGGTGCACGCGATCATGGGACCCAACGGGTCCGGTAAGAGCACGCTGGCACAGGTGCTCGCCGGGCACGAGGCGTACGAGGTCACCGGTGGAACGGCCATCTACAAGGGGCGAAACCTGCTCGAGCTCGAACCGGAGGAGCGCGCGCGCGAGGGCGTCTTCCTCGCCTTCCAGTATCCGGTGGAACTTCCCGGTGTCAACAGCACCTATTTCCTGAAGGCGGCGGTCAACGCGGTGCGCAAGCATCGCGGAGAGGAGGAATACGATGCGGCGGATTTCATGCAGGTGATTCGTGAGAAGATGAAGGTGCTCGATGTCGGCGACCAGCTGTTGAAGCGTGCCGTCAACGAGGGCTTCAGCGGAGGAGAGAAGAAGCGCAACGAGATCTTCCAGATGGCGCTGCTTGAGCCGACGCTCGCGATCCTCGACGAAACCGATTCGGGGCTCGATATCGACGCCCTGCGAATCGTCGCCGACGGCGTCAATCGGCTTCGCTCCAAGGACAACGCGATGCTGGTCGTGACGCACTACCAGCGGCTGCTCAACTACATCGTGCCCGACTTCGTACACGTGCTCTTCGACGGCCGAATCATCAAGTCGGGCCCCAGGGAGCTCGCCCTCGAGCTCGAGGAGGAGGGGTACGACGCCATCCGGGAACACTATGAGAGCGGACAGCAGACGGTCAACGCGTAACCAGAGCCCATTCGCAGCGACTTCATGAGCAGCACGACAGATTTTACCCGACACGTCCTGGCCAGCTACACGCTCTTCGAGAAGAATCTCAATGGCGAGGCGCGAGGCCCCGTTCACCGGCTCCGTCAGGGTGCCATCGAGCGCTTTGAGAAGCTTGGAATTCCGACACTGCGCGACGAGGCGTGGCGATTTACGAACCTTCGGCCGCTGACCGAGCAGACGTGGCGTCCGCTGTCGGCCGCCGAGTCACCGGGCATCACCTCCGAATGGATCGAGGCGGTCTGCTGGCACTCCGATGAGGCCGATCAGCTGGTCTTCGTCAACGGACACTTCCTCGAGGAGCACTCGCGAGTTGGCCCGCTGCCGGACGGCGTCGTCGTGGGCAATCTCGCCGCTGCGGTTCGATCGCACCCCGAGCTGATCGAACGGTCGCTGGCCAACTACGATGAGACCGATACCGACGTCTTCACCGCGCTGAACACCGCCTTCCTCCAGGACGGCGCAATCATCTTCCTTCCGGAAGGCGTTGCACTGGAGCGGCCGATTCACGTGCTCTATGTCTCCGCTCCGACCTCCGATCCGTCGGTGAGCCATCCGCGGACGCTCGTCGTCGCAGAGCGCAATGCGCGGGCGACGGTGATCGAGGAGTACGTGGGCGTCGAAGGTGGTGCTCCGTATTTCTCCAATCCCGTCAGCGAAATCCATGCGGCCGACGGTGCGGAACTGCGGCACATCAGACTGCAGAACGATCGACGCGACGCCGTGCACATCGGTTCGCTGCAGGGATCGCTCGCGGCGAACAGTCACGTCACCTCGCTCACGTTCTCCTTCGGTTGTCGACTGCTTCGCAATACGTCGGGCATCATCCTCGACGGCGAGGGCGGGCACTGCACGGTGGACGGACTCTACATCGCGGGTGGAACGGATCTGGTGGACAACCATACGCTGCTCGATCACTCGGTGCCCGACTGCACGTCGCACGAACTGTTCAAGGGAATCCTCGACGACCGCTCGCGCGCCGTCTTCGCCGGACGGATCATCGTTCGACAGGATGCACAGCGGACCGATTCGAAGCAGTCGAACAGGAATCTGCTGTTGAGCGATCAGGCGGTGGCCGACGCGATGCCGCAGCTGGAGATCTTCGCCGACGACGTCAAGTGCACTCATGGCGCAACGGTGGGCGAACTCGACCAGACGCAGATCTACTACCTGCGCGCGCGGGGAATCGGGCTCGACGAAGCGCGTGCGATGCTCACCTTCGCCTTCGCCGAGGAGATCATTGAGCGCGTTGGAATCGATTCACTCTGCCTGCATCTGAATCGCCTCGTCGTCGCCCGACTCGACCGCTCGAGTGCCGCCCACGACGCGCTTGCCGACTATGCCCTTGCTGACGAAATGTCGCATGAACGGGGAACGACCGATGCGTGAGCCGACCGGGCCATTTGGTCCGACACAGTCATGGGAGCAACCTCGATGGACGAAGTGAACGAGCGCACGGAATCAACCGCCACGGGTGACGCGGTCGTCGGATTCGACGTCGATCGCATTCGATCGGATTTTCCCATTCTCGAGCGCACCGTGCACGGTCGACCGCTGGTCTACCTCGACAACGCGGCGACCACGCAGAAGCCGCGCGCGGTGATCGATGCGCTGGACAGGTACTACGCCGAGACGAATTCGAACGTGCATCGTGGTGTGCACTACCTCAGCCAGAAGGCGACCGAAGAATTCGAAGCGGCACGCTCACGCGTTCGCGCGTTCATCAACGCCGAACAGGATCGCCAGGTGATTTTCACCCGTGGTACGACCGAGGCGATCAACCTCGTGGCGCAGAGCTTCGGCAGGGCGGCCGTCGGTTCCGGCGATGAGATTCTCATCTCCGCGATGGAGCACCATTCGAACATCGTTCCGTGGCAGATGCTCTGCGAGCAGACCGGAGCGGTGCTGAAGGTGATTCCGATCGACGAACGGGGCGAGCTGCGCATGGATGAATTCGAGCGACTGCTCGGTGCGCGCACGAAGCTCGTCGCCGTGGTTCATCTGTCGAACGCGCTGGGAACGATCAATCCGGTCGGGGAGATCATCGAGCGGGCCCACGGCCTCGGCGTTCCCGTGCTCATCGACGGCGCGCAGGCTGTCTCACACATGGCCGTCGACGTCCGCGCGCTCGACGCCGACTTCTACGCCTTCTCCGGCCACAAAATGTTCGGTCCGACCGGTATCGGGGTGCTCTACGGCAGGGAATCGCTGCTCGAGGAGATGCCGCCATGGCAGGGGGGAGGCGACATGATCCGATCGGTCTCCTTCGAACGAACGATTTACAACGACCTGCCGTACAAGTTCGAAGCGGGAACGCCGGACATAGCCGGCGCGATCGGACTCGGCGTGGCGATTGACTACATGGAGTCGATCGGCGTGGAGGCGATCGCCCGGCACGAGCGGGAGCTGCTCGACTACGCGACGCAGCGACTGGAGGAAATCGAGGGATTGCGGATGATCGGTACCGCGCGGCACAGGGCGAGCATTCTGTCGTTCGTGCTCGAGCGAGCACATCCGCACGACATCGGGACGATCATCGATTCGCACGGTGTGGCGATCCGCACGGGGCATCACTGCGCCGAACCGGTGATGCGCTTCTTCAACGTTCCCGCGACGGCCCGCGCGTCGCTGGCGATGTACAACACGACATCGGACATCGACGCGCTGGTGGCGGGAATCGAATCGGTACACGAGATGTTCGCCTGAGCGGTTGTCGCAACGACGGCTGCGGGCGAAGCAGAGCATGAGTGAACTGCAGCGATCTCTATCAGGAAATCATCCTCGACCACAACCGGTCACCGCGCAACTTCCATGAGATGGAGGGGGCGACGCACCGGGTGGAGGGGTACAATCCGCTGTGCGGTGACCGGTACACGATCTACGTGAAGGTCGAGGACGCAGTGGTGCGCGACATCAGCTTCGTCGGTGCCGGATGTGCCATTTCCAAGGCATCGGCATCGGTGATGACCTCGCTGATCAAGGGCCGCACGGTCGAGGAGGCCGAGGCGCTCTTCGAGAAATTCCACGAGCTGGTGACCAGCCATCGGGAGATCGGAGAGGAGGAGCTGGCGGAACTCGGGAAGCTGGGTGCCTTCGCGGGCGTGCGCGACTATCCGGCGCGCGTCAAGTGCGCGACGCTCGCCTGGCATACGCTGCACGGCGCGATCAGCGGAGACAACGAGAGGGTGACGACCGAATGAACGACGACAGACATATCGACGAATCCGGGGAACACTCGCAGGAGGAATTCCACGGATCGCAGTCCGGCGATCGCTCCGATGCCTCACCGACGGCACGGGCCGCCGGCACCGATCAGGCGCGCGCGACGCAGTCGGCACTCTCGCTGCCGGCCGAGGAGGTGAAGCAGCTGGCGGTGGATGTGCTGCGAACGATCTACGATCCGGAGATCCCGGTCAACATCTACGACCTCGGGTTGATCTACGACATCGCCGTCGACGACAATGCCGAGGTGGTGGTGTCGATGACGCTGACGACGCCTGCCTGTCCGGTGGCCGGTTCGCTTCCGCCGGAGGTCGAGCGCAAGCTGCGTTCGACGCCGGGCATCACCGACGCGCGTGTCGATCTCACGTGGGATCCGCCATGGGATTACCGGAATCTCTCCGACGAGATCAAGCTCCAGCTGGGGTTGCTCTGAGACCCGGGTGGCACGACGCCGTTCGCACTTTCCGACGACCATGAAATTCAGCACACAGGAAGAATACGGGCTTCGCTGCCTGCTGCAGATCGCGCGGCAGGGGGAGGGTGGTGCGTTGACGATTCCCGAGATCAGTCAGGCCGAAGGGCTCTCGGAATCGAACGTGGCGAAGCTGCTGCGCATCCTGCGAATCGGCGGGATCGTCGACAGTGCGCGCGGTCGCGTCGGCGGCTACTCGCTGGCTCGGCCGGCGCGACAGATCCGGATCGCGGAGGTGCTTCGGGTGCTGGGAGGACGGCTGTTGGAGAACGATTTCTGCGATTCCTATTCGGGCAATCACGAGATCTGCGTCCACTCGGTCGACTGCTCGATCTTCTCGCTCTGGCAGTCGGTACAGGATGCGGTCGACCACGTGCTGGAGACGCGAACGCTCGGTGACATGATTCCGACCGACGGCGGGACGCATCTCGTCGAGGCGGTCGTGCCCCCGCGCAATGGCGACGGGGGCTGAGTCACCGCTGCACTGCGTCGCCGCTACGCATCGGCCGGCTTGGCCGTCACCACACCTCCGCCGTATCTTCACTCCGCAGTCAATGCTTCTCGTGATCCGTTCGTCGGAGCAGTCAGTTATCCCCTCGGAGCTTGCAGTACTCGGAAAGGTTCAGAGAAGGCAGTTTGTTCAATTCCGCGGATGCGGCTCGATTTAGAGCAGAAGAACCGATCGACCTCGGCGACGTACGCGACTCAGAACCTGTTCGGTACCAGAGACCACCCGTTTTCGACGTCCCTCAGTTCCCGTGTCCGCATCAGATTCTCCCATGGGGGAGAGGAAGTTAGTTTCTCTATGTCGATGAAGTTGTATGTAGGGAATCTTCCCTACGGCATGACCAACGAGGACCTCGGTGAGGTCTTCAGCGAAGCCGGCACCGTCACGTCCGCGACGGTCATCACCGATCGTGACACGGGCCGATCCAGGGGATTCGGATTCGTCGAGATGTCCTCTCGCGAAGAGGGCGAAAGCGCCATCGAGCAGTTCGACGGTCAGGAGGTGCAGGGTCGCAGCCTGACGGTGAACGAGGCACGGCCGCGCGAGCCACGCGCACCGCGTGAGTACGGCCGCTTCTGAGCGCCCGAGGACGGTCTCGAGCGGCTTCAGTTTCAACGCCGATCGCAGATCACGATGTTGACATGACCAAACCCCCGGAGACGGTGTCTCCGGGGGTTTGGCGTTTCCGGTACCACCGCTGCGATTCCTGCCCGGTGTACTTCCGTCCCGGCGATGTCGCTACGACTCCACCGCCTCCATTGCCCGATCGAACACGTTGTGGAATACCTCCGGCTCGACGGCGCCGGAGATGAGCCAGCGGCCATCGATGACGAAGGCAGGCACGCCGGTGATCCCGAGTTCGCCCGCGGTCTGCTGGCTGTCGTGGACCTCGGCGACGTTGTCGGTGCCGATGATGCAGCGTCTCGCGTTATCCGGATCGAGTCCCGCGCTGCGTGCGATGTCGATCAACTGATCGGTGTCGCTGAGGTTGCGTCCCTGGGCAAAATGGGCGGAGAAGAGCGCGTCGGCCAGCGTCCATTCGCGATCATGGCGGGCGGCGTAGAGGATCAGGCGGTGGGCGTCGAGGGTATTGGGAACGGTCGAAATTCGATCGAAGTCGAATTCGATCTCCTCTGTCGCACCGATCCTCCTGAGCTGCTCGATGGTGCGTCGCATGCTCTCGGGGCCGCCGTAGTGCCGCACGGCGTAGTCCGACCAGTTTTCACCCGACCGGCTCATGTGCGGTTCGAGCTGGAACGGTCGCCAGCGGATTTCGGTAGGGATGTCGGGGCGATGGATGAGCGCGCGTCGGAGGCGGCGTTCGCCGATGTAGCACCACGGGCATGCGACATCGGCGTAGAGATCTATCATCATGGGGGATACGGGGGATATTGAACAATCGAGTCAGTGGAGTCGTCACCCAGTGGCGACGATCGTAGTGTTCAATTCATTCTCGGCAGGCAGTCGGAGTGGTGCAACGGAGAACGGCGGCTCCGTTCACGGAGGTGGGGAGGAGGAGGGGGTACCGATGCCTGAGCGCCAAACGTAATGCCCTTCCGGAGGTGATCCGGAAGGGCATCGTGGTTCATCTGGTATCGGCGTCACTTGATGCCGGGGCTCGCCTCCTTCTGCTGGGCGGCCTCGTGCTTCATGTAGGGGCACTCGCCCTTGGACTCGCGGCAGCAACCCTCGTGGGAGCCGCTATGCGCTGCGCACTCGGCGGCGCAGTCTGCGGAATGCGCTGAGGCGGCGTTCATGCTGTGATACGGGCAGTCGGCGTCTGTGTGGGTGCCGCTCTGCTGACTGACAGCTTCGACCTTCTGCGTGCTCGTCGTCGGATTGTTCATCGCTGCGTAGGCGACGTAGGTGCCGATCGCCAGCAGCAGGACGCCGAGGAGCGCGATGACGGTGTTGCGATTCTTCATCGGTTCCCTCCGGATTGTCTCCCGTGGAATGCGTTGGAACTGGTTGGGACAGAACAGGCAACCTACGGCGCTGGCCGGGTCGACGCAAGCAGGGCGACGCCGGGCTGCAGGCCGTCCCGGCGTGCCGCATCGCTCAGCGGTAATGCCGGGATGCGTGCGTTGGATCGTTGAACTGCGCCGACGCGGTCGATCAGCGCTCGCGGGGACGGCGCAGGTAGATGAGGGCCTGGATGCCGATGAACAGCGACGTAGCGATGAGAGCCGACAGGAGCGCCTCAGTGAGCGGCTTCGATTCGATCCAGAACCCGAAGGCGAACATCCAGAGGGCGAAGACCATGCCTCCGACGATCAGACCCAGCGTCGTGCGGCGCCGTCGCTCGATCGTACGGTTGATCTCGTCCCGCCCGGTGGCGAAGACGCCGCCTCGAGCCGCGACGATCAGGAACACGACACCGGTCATGAGTCCGGCGAAGATCGTCATCGCTCCGGCGACGTCGTCATCGAGCGCGAAGAGTTCGATTGCAGCCACGAGCCAGAACAGTCCGCACCCCCATCCGAAGGCGATGTACCCGGCGCGGTGGGTGATGGCGCGGACACGCTCGTCGGGGACGTCGTGCCGTCGGAACTCGGCCAGTTTCTTCAGTGGACTCATCGTTGTCAATCCTGGAGTGAGAAAATGTCTTCGACTCTCACCTCGAGCACGCGGGCGAGCAGGAGTGCGAGCTTCACCGACGGAGCGTAGTCTCCTTTCTCGATGTAATTGATCGTCTGGCGGCTGACGCCGACCAGATCGGCCAGCTGCGCCTGCGTGAGGTCGCGTGCGGTGCGGAGTTCCCGCAACCGTGTCGCGATCGACGGCTCGTTCATGTGTGTCAAATTTGTTTGACAGCAAGATAAGGGGGCGTGACGGGTAATGTCAAGTTAGGTTGACGTGAATCCGGGTGAGGTGGTACTTCGGGGTTCGGTGCTTCGTTCGGCTTGCTCGGGTTTCCGCTCGTCCGGTATTCCGTCCTCGGGTCTGTTCCTCCTTTGGCCGTCGACCTGGGGGGGCGGCTTGGGAATTCCGTTTCTCTCCGCTTGCTGCTGTTGTGGCGCCTCTCTATATTCTACCCCAATGTATTGGGGTATTCGATGCATTGGAAGAATTCGGACAGGTGGAGGATTTGGCCATGAAGGAGCTCACGGAGCGACAGCGGGATGTGCTGCGATTCGTGGTGGCATTCCAGGAACGGATGGGCCGGACGCCGACGGGACCGGAGATCGCGCGGCATTTCCGCTTCAGCGATCACTCGACGGCATACCAGCACCTGCGCGGTATTGCGCGCAAGGGGTACATCGAGCTGGTGCAGTCGGGGCGGCGGGCGCCGATCGGGATTCGACTGCTCGATCGGGCGCACGCGTTTCTGGCGAATGCCTGGCCGCTGCTCGGTGCGATTCCGGCCGGTCCTCTTACCGATCAACCCGATCAGCTGCGCGGACGGGTGCAGCGCGTGGAGGATCTGCTGCCGGGACTCAAGGCGGGCGACTACTTCCTCGTGGTCGACGGGGACTCGATGATCGACGCCGGCATCGAGCCGGGGCAGTACGTGGTGATTCGTCCGAACACGCAGCTGAAGCAGGGCGATATCTGCGCGGTCTGGGTCGACGGAGAGGGAGGCACGCTCAAACGGGTCTATCAGGAAGGTGAGACGGTGCGTCTGGTTCCTGCGAACCGGAAGTACCGGCCGCAGAGCCATCCACTCGATCGAGTGCGTATTCAGGGCGTGCTGGTGGCGGCACTGCGGGTGGAGGCGTTTCCGCGATAGTGGAGGGCTCCCCCCGGAAGTGAAACACGCTGCGAGCAGTACCCCGTGTTCCCCCAGTCTGGGGGAACAGCTTTAGTGCGCGCGTTCAGCGTACGCCAAAGCGAGGGGGGCAGCCGCAGCCAGGAGAAACGGTCGGGGTGCGGAGTCAGCTTGGAGTGGGGAGGGTGCGGTGTCCCTGCGCAACTGGCACAACCGACGCAGCAATCGCCGCCGACGCTATGAACGAACGAGCAGGATTCCATATCCCCCGGTTCTCCGCCTGGGTTCGCCAGCAGCTCGCGCCGGGCGAGGCGGAGATCGCGATCCATCGCAACGATCGGATCGTCTGCTGCAGTGCCTTGCTCGAGCGTGCCGGCCTGCGCGTCGGCGAGAGTCTCGAACGCGCCCGCTCGCTCTTCCCGAATGCTGCGTTCCATCGCGAGGATCGCGAACTCGATGCTGCCATCTGGGAGGAACTGCTCGTGCTGCTCAACAGCACCACGCCGAACGTATTGTCGCTGCGTCCCGGTTGGGCACTGCTGAGTCCCTACGATCTGGAGGGACTCGAGCGATTGAACCGATCGCTGCAGGCGCGGACGGGCATCGCCACCGATCGGTTCACCGCCATGCTCGCTGCTCTTGGTGCGCACAGCGGCGAAGTGGTGCGCGTCGATCGTGATGCAGCCGAGCGATTCGTCGCCACCACGCCGGTCAAGCGGCTTGCAGGACTCGGCATCGAGGTCGAGCTGATCGAACGTCTCGAACTCTTCGGCCTGCGCACCGTCGGCGCTGTCTCCCGGCTCAGTCGTCGGCAGCTCCGCGCGCAGTTCGGACCCGATGGCTCGGCGCTCCATGAAATGCTGCATCCGGAGGGACCCGACGCTCCGGTGCCGGTCTTCCAGCCGCCGCAGAACGTTCTCGTCCGTCACCGTTTCGAGGATCGCGTGCGCGAACCGGGCGAGATCCTGCCGGTGCTCGAGCTGCTGGTCGACGAGGCGATGCAGGATCTGGGATACCGGGTCGCGCAGGTGGTGACGGTGAAGGTGCGGAAATGCCGGCTCGGTGCCCGGGCGCAGCGTTCGGAGCATGAAGCGCAGCGTTCGGAGCATGAAGCGCAGGACTCTCGCGCTCAGTTCGACACTGCTCCACCGACAGCACCTCCTCTGGAGCGTGCAGCGCGAGAAGAGGAGGCGGGGGTGGGATTCAAAGAGCGCCCGACGCCGCCTCTGCGATCGGCGCCGGAATCGGCCGGCAGTCCAGGTCCGGAGCGGAGAGTGGAGGAATCATCCGTGCTCCGCGCGCGGCGGGTGCTGAAGGTGGCGACCTCGCGGCGGGGACACATCGCGGCGATCGCGCGCATCGTGCTCGAGCGGCTGATCGATGGAGGCGAGATCGAAGAGCTCGTTCTCGAACTCGGCGGGCTGCGGCAGCCCGAGACGGTACAGACCGATCTCTTCGCCGAACGTCCCGCCGTCTTCGACGCGGTCGCCCGCATTCATCGACGCTTCCCCGGCGTGCTCGTGCGCGCCACGGTCGTCGATGCCGACGCGCCGTTGCCCGAAGAAGGAATTCTCATCGAACCATTTCCCGATGAACCCGAGCGCCGGGGGAAGCGGGGAGGACGCGGACAGGTGGAAACGCCGAAGAAGACGTCGTCGAAGAAGACGAAGCCCGGCGTCCCGAAGAAGAAGTCCGGCAGCGCCCGCGCCGGCGGAGGAAAACGAAGCGGGCGGTAGAACAGCGCGACGGTCGTGCGGCACGTATGCCTGTTGCCGGGAACCTCAGGCCGCCTCCGCTCATGGGTGTCGGACGGAATCCCGGCGACGGGCACCGCGGTTACATCGCCGTACGGTCCGACCGGCGCGCAGCTCATCCGATGCATCGAAACGAATCCGAAGCCGAGCGCTCGATGATGTGCCCGGTGCTCCGGACCCGTTCGCCCGTGATCGGATGGAGCGTGAGAGGGAACAACAGCGATGAAAATTCATCTCGAACCGATCGATGTGGAGCCCGCGGCGGGCAGGCCGCGGCACATCCGCTGGCGACGCCATCGCTATGCCGTCGAAGAGGTCGTCGACTTCTGGGTCTGGCAGGGACGCTGGTGGAGCGCCGAGGAACGGCGCGACTACCTGCAGCTGAGCACCGACGGCGGCACGCTCGAAATCTTCCGCCGCGATGGACGCTGGATGCTCTCGCGAATTCACGACTGACCCCATGACGCTCCTGCATACACGCAGCTGGTTCTCCTTCCTCTCCGGCGGATCGTCGCCGGAGGGACTCGTCGCGCGTGCGGCGGAACTCGGCTACGGCGCGCTCGGCCTGACCGATCGCAACGGCGTCTACGGACTGGTGCGATTCCAGAAGGCATGCCGGGAGCATGGAATTCGTTCCGTGGTCGGAGCCGAGGTGATGCTCGACGCCGCGCCCCTGGTCTTCATCGCCCGTACGCGGAACGGCTATGCGAACCTCTGCCGGATGATCACCATCGCGCAGATGACCTGTCGCGATCTGCCCTCGGTCACGCTCGAGCAGGCGGCCGACTGCGCCGGGGATCTCATCTGCCTCACCGGCGGACGCGACGGAATGCTCCACCGCCACCTGGCACGCGCCGCGCGGAGCGATGCGCTGCGATGGATCGCGCGGCTGCACGAGGTATTCTCCGATCGTCTCTACGTCGAACTCGTGCACCACCTCCGTCCGCACGATTCCTCCTTCGTTCGCCGTGCCCACGAGCTCGCCGCCGAAGCGGGCGTTCAGACGGTCGTCGGTGGCGATGTGCGCCACGCCACCCGCGAGGAGTACCGGCGCTACGATCTGATGACCTGCATCCGGCTCGGCTGGAGCGTCTTCGATCCTCATCCGGAACGTCCCGTCAACGCAGAGGCCCACCTCAAGTCCGAAGCGTCATTGCGGAAGCTGATTCCCCATCCCGAGGCGTTCGACAACGCCGAGGCGATCGCTGATGCCTGCGAGGTCGATCTGCTGCCCGGTGCGGTGACGCCGCCGGAGGCGGAGCTTCCGGACCAGACGACCGCACGCGAATACCTCGGTGAACTCTGTACCGGTGCGCTGGAGGAACGCTACCCGGTCGAACGTCGCGAGCGCGCCCGCGCACAACTGCGACGCGAGATGGAGGTGATCTGCGGACTCGGGCTGGAGGAGTACTTCCTCGTCGTCCGCGAGGTGGTCGCCGAGGCCCGACGTCGCGGTATCCGGTGCGCCGGACGCGGTTCGGCCGCCAACTCGCTGGTCGCCTACCTGCTGGAAATCACCGGCGTCGATCCGATCGAACACAACCTGCTGTTCGAACGGTTCCTGCACGGCGGGCGGAAGGGGACGCCCGACATCGACGTCGACTTCGATTCCGAGCGGCGCGAGGAGGTCATCGACTGGATGGAGCGGCGCTTCGGACACGATCACACCGCGATGACCGCGACGCTGGTGACCTACGGACTCCGCATGGCGCTGCGCGATGCGGCCAAGGCGCTCGGATGGCCGATGCTGGTGGTCGACCGGCTCACCGACGCCGTGCCGCACACGCGCCCGCGCACCGTTCGACGGTTCCGTGATCGACTCGTCGAGGTCGTCGGCGAATCGCCGCTGCTGGAGGTGCTGATCGAGATGGTGGAGGCAATGGAAGGATGCCCGCGCCACCTCGGACTGCACTCCGGCGGTATGCTGCTCTCCCGACGACCGCTCTACCACTACACGCCGCTGCAGGTCTCCGCCAACGGCGTCGCCGTCGCCCAGTTCGACAAGGACGACGTCGAGGCGATGGGCCTGATCAAATTCGATGTGCTCGGACTGCGTATGCTCGCCACCGTCAGCGAGGCGGAGGAACTCATCCAGGGGCTTCCGGGAATGACTGCGGGGGATGCTCCGGGTGCGGTGGCGGAAGCGACGGGAAGGGTGGCGGAAGCGACGGGAAGGGAGCCCGGGCTCTCCGCTCCGAATTCTCACCCACGGTTCCCGACCGCTGCGCCGTTCCCGGACGACGCGCCGTCCTCCTGCAGGCCTCGGTCGCTGGGCGATCCACGAGTGTTCGATCTGATCCGCTCGGGACGGACGGTAGGACTCTTCCAGATCGAGTCGCAGGGGCAGATGCATCTGCTGGCGAACCATCAGCCGGAGACGTTCCACGACCTGGTCGTCGAGATCGCGCTCTTTCGGCCGGGTCCGCTGCAGGGCAACATGGTGCGGCCCTACATCCGGCGGCGAAGGGGACAGGAGCCCGTCGCTTACGACCATCCCGATCTGGAGCCGGTGCTGCGTGACACCTACGGGGTGATTCTCTTTCAGGAACAGGTGCTGGAGATCTGCCATCGGTTCGCCGGCATGCCGCTGGGGGAGGCGGACCGCTTCCGAACGCTGATGTCGAAGTACCGTGACCCGGAGGAGATGGAATCGATGCGTGAGCACTTCGTCTCCGGCGCGACGGGGCGTGGCGTCGACCGGGAGACGGCCGACCTGATTTTCGACAAGGTGTCGAAGTTCGTCGGCTATGGATTCTGTCGCAGTCACGCGGCGGCGTTCGCCATGACGGTCTACCATTCGGCGTGGCTGAAATGCTACCATCCGGCGGCGTTCATGGCGGCGGTGATGCAGCACCGGCCGGGGATGTACTCGCTGATGACGCTCGAGGAGGAGGCGCGGCGTTTCGGGGTGCCGATACTGCTGCCGGAGATCAACCGATCGGGCGTGCGCTACACGCTGGAGCGCAACGCGCGCGGGGTGCCGGCGATCCGCAAGCCGCTTGCCTCGATCAGGCAGGTCTCGCCCGAGCAGGCACGGGCGATCGTCCTGGCACGATGCGACGGGGAATTCAGGAGTGTGGAGGATCTCTACCGTCGGGTGGCGATCGACCGCGATGCGCTCGATGCGCTTGCACGCTCGGGCGCACTCGACGCCCTGGCGGGTTCCTCCCGACGCGCCCTGTGGGAGATGGGCGTCGTCGCGCGTCGGGTGGGCGAACCGGGTGTCGACCGCCCGGAGGATCTCTTCGAGCTTCCCGCGCTCGAGGAACTCGACATTCCGGATCTGCCGGAGCTCACCTCGGGCGAGCGGCTCAGCTGGGACTACCGCACACATGGCGCGGCACGATTCCATCCGATGATCCTGATGCGCAGAACGCTGAACGATCTGGAGGTGCGCTCGATCGACACCTGCTACCGATTCATGCGTTCGCCGCGACGACCGCCGAATTCGCCCGATCCGATTCTCACCATCGCCGGCATCGCCACGCTGCGCCAGATGCCGCCGACGGCCAAAGGCGTCATGTTCGTGACGCTGGAAGACGAGACGGGCTACATCCAGTGCATCGTCATGCCGCAGGTGGTCGAGCGGTTCCCGGCCCTGATGCGCAGCTCGTCGCTGATCGTTCGCGGTGCGGTGCAGATCGCCGGCAACTGGCGCGGCATGGTCGTCGAGCGCGCCTGGCGCCTCGAGGGCACCATCGGCGGCTACACCGGCTACCCCTCCGCCTACGGCGGAACCGATCGGATCGATACCGAGGTGGTCGAGGGCGACGTCGACGCGCCGGCAACGCAGCGGCGAGAGGAGGAACCGACTCGAACGACCGGTGCCCGCGGCGACGCAGTGCAGGACAGTCCGCGTGCAACCGGACACGCCCTGTCCGCTGACGGCGGGACCGCTCCGTAGCGTGCGGCTCGAACGACGACGAGCGCAGCGACCATTGCCATCTCCCGCGGCCAGCGCGATATCTACGGTCGCGTTCGGACCGCAGAAGACCGGTCCTCCACTCCGAAGAACTTCGGTCCCGCAGTCGACGCACGAGGATCGATCGTCTCGGATCGGCTTCGCGCCGTTGGAACGGTTTCGCGTCGTCGGGTACGGCGAAGTTCGTTCGCAGCAGTCGAACGACACCGAAGCGTATCGCGCTCGAAACCGGCGTCGGAGATAAGGATCGTTACGCCATGAGCGCGCCCGGCCCGGGACTGCGAGAGCACCTCGCGCCTGCCGAGCTCCCCGCGCTTGCAGGTTCTCCCGCGCCCCGCCATTTTGCGCCTCGCCTTTCGAGGTCCCCCGTTGGTCCACACCCCTGTCAGGTCCACCGAACCCCCGGTTCGACCGCCAATGAAACGCCTCCTTCCGTTCCTACTGGTGATTGCCGTCATCAGTAGCCATTGCTCCAGTCGCTACTTCGGTATGCGTCCGCCGGAGCGAACCGGTAATTCGGTCAAACCCGATCTGCCGTTCGATACCGATACCCTCGCCGACCACGGCATCCAGTCGGATACCGGCGTGGTGTCGGATTCCCGAACGACCTACCGGCGGAATTCCGATACGACCCCGCCGGAACCCGAGCCGATGATCAGCAACGTCGGCGCCGGCGTCAACTCCACCTTTCCGGAGTTGATGCCCATCGTCACGCCCGACGGCCAGCGCCTGTACTTCACGCGCCGGGACGATCCTCAGAACATGGGTCCCGGCCACTTCGACGATATCTGGTACTCCGACCGCGACAGCGCCGGATGGGGTCCCGCCCACAGAGCCGATCCACCGCTGAACAACGATCACACGAACACGGTCTGCTCGGTTACTCCCGACGGAAACACGCTGCTGCTGCTCGGTACCTACGATGAATCGCGTGGACCCGGCGTCTACCTCTCCCACCGCATCGCCGGCGGCTGGTCGCAGCCCACATCCGTTGTGATCGCCGACTACTACAACCTCGATCCCAACAACGAATTCTGCCTGAGCAACGACGGACGCTACCTGCTGATGACCGTGCGACGGAACGATTCCTACGGTGAACGCGACATCTACGTCAGCGCCCGCACCGGCGATTCCTCCTTCTCACGTCCGGTCAACCTCGGTCCGACGATCAATACGCCCGAGGACGAACTCAGTCCGTTCCTCGCCTCCGACGAGTCGACGCTCTACTTCGCAAGCAGGGGACATGGCGGCTTCGGCAGCAGCGACATCTTCGTCGCCCACCGGCTCGACTCGACCTGGACGCAATGGTCCGATCCGGTCAACCTCGGTGCGCCGATCAACACGCGCGACTGGGATGCCTACTTCACGCTCCCGGCGTCCGGCGACTACGCACTGCTGGTTTCCGCCAGTGATTCCTATGGCGGACCCGACATCTTCAGCGCCACGCTGCCCGCACGACTGCGCCCCCGCCCGGTCGTGCTCGTCTCCGGACGTGTGCGGGATCATGAAACCGGTGAGCCGATCGGCGCCCGGATCGTCTACCGGAACGCCGCGACCGGTCAGACCATCGGGACGGCGCGAAGCGATCCCGCGACCGGCGCCTACAAACTCACCCTCCCCGGAGGCGCCGACTACGCCCTTCATACCGAACAGGAGGGATACATGGGAATCGACACGCAGCTCGATCTCGACGATGTCGCTCAGTACCGCGAGGACGCACGCGACCTCTTCATGGTTCCGCTTCGTCGCGGTCAGCTGCTGCCGCTTGGAAATCTCTTCTTCGAGTATGCCACGACAACGCTGGTCGAATCGTCACGAGCGAGTCTCCGTGAACTGGTGGCGGTCATGAAGCAGAACCCCACGATGCAGATCGACATCCAGGGGCATACCGATTCGGTCGGAACCGCCGAGGACAATCAGCAGCTCTCGCTGCGACGCGCGCTGATGGTCGCCGCCTTTCTCTACCGCAATGCCATTGGCTCCGAGCGCGTTACCGTGCATGGGTACGGTGAACTCGATCCTCGGGTCCCGAATGACAACGAGGAACACATGGCGGAGAATCGGCGTGTCGATGTGGTGGTACGCCAGCCGTAGAACGGTCACGGCCGGTTATCCGCCGGAACGTATCCGGCGGCAGGGAGTGCATGTCGATGGGCTGCTCACCGCATGGCTGCACGGATCGCTTTCCGGAACGCGGTGGTATCCTTCCGGCCCACAAGCCGCGTGGCAATTCTCCCGTTTCGATCGATGATGAACGTGGTCGGAATCGCCTTGATTCCGCCGTATGCCTCCGCCACATCCTGCGTTCCGATGATCAGCCGATACGTCAGCTTCATGTTCCGAGCGAATTTCGCCACCTGATCGACGACGCTGACGCCCTGCGGCGGACGCTCCGAGATGTTCACCCCGAGTATCACCAGCTGATCATCACTGAATTCACTGTCGATTTTCACCAGATCCGGCAGTTCGTACTTGCACGGACCGCACCACGTCGCCCAGAAGTTCACCAGCACCACTCGTCCACGGTAATCACGCAGCGAATGCACGGTACTGTCGTCATCGATCCAGGAAAATGTCGGCGCAGCGCCAGGAGGGCCCGCTTCGACCCCGGTCATGCGCGAGACGCTGACCGCCGCGGCGCTCGTACTGTCGACCGCCAGCGTCGACCGACCGTCATCGCGCATCACCTCGTGCTGCGACCAGCAACCCGCAATCGCCGCCAGGCTCACCAGTGTGGCGAGCAGCGTCAGCATCCGACGTCGCACGCCGGGCCGGAGTCCCAGGAGTTCACGTCCCACGAGTTCACATCTCACGAGTTCACGTCTCAGGAGTTCACATTTCAGGAGATCACATTTCAGGAGATCACGTAGCATCATTCCCACCTCAGCTTCAATCTTCGTTCCGCGATCGGCCCGAGAGGGCGCAAACGGCGATGCGGGTACGAAATATGTGTGCCCGTCGCCTCACAACGAATCCCCGAGACGACTCAATCGACAGAGGTACGAATGTATCAGGTAACCGAGGACACGGGACATCTGTTCGGCCTGAAGGTGACCGGAACGATCACCGGCCGACGGCTCGACTTCGAGCGCGTCGCTGTCGTCGGAGATGCACGATGGGAACGGTGGATCACCGAGATCGGAGGGCGCTTGATCTCCGGCGAGACGCGCTCCTTCGACGCCGTCGAACGCAACCAGGCGTGGGACTGGATTCGCTCCGGAAGTCTCGAACGGGGAAACGCGTAGATTCGGCCCATGCCATCCCACACCGGCTTCGCCGACGATCCGATCCGACTTCTGCAGCATCTGATTCGATTCGACACCACCAATCCGCCCGGCAACGAGCGCGAGTGCGTGCTGTTCATCAACGCGCTCCTGCACGAGGCAGGATTCGACACCACGTTCCTGTCACGCGATCCGCGGCGACCCAACCTGATCACGCGACTGGAGGGAGCAGGCACCGTACCGCCGCTTCTGCTCTACGGTCACGTGGACGTGGTCTCAACGGCAGGTCAGCAGTGGCGCCATCCTCCATTCGATGCTCTCATCGCCGAGGACATGGTGTGGGGACGTGGAGCTCTGGACATGAAGGGCGGCGTGGCTATGATGCTTTCGGCGCTGCTGCGGGCGCGGCGCGACGAGCGCGAGCTGCCGGGCGACGTAGTGCTGGCGATTCTGAGCGACGAGGAGGACCGGAGCGAATTCGGAGCGCGGTTCCTCGTGGAGCATCACGCGGAAGAATTCGGCGGAATCCGCCATGCGATCGGGGAGTTCGGTGGGTTCTCGATCACGATCGAGGGAATTCGATTCTATCCGATCATGGTCGCCGAGAAGTCGGCCTGTCGCGTGCGGATCACGGCGCGGGGGGAGGGAGGACACGGTTCGATACCGGTGAGAGGCGGGGCGATGGGGCGGCTGGGGAAAATTCTGACGGCGCTGGAGCGATACCGTCCACCAGTACGGGTCACGCCGGTGGCGCGGATGATGGTGGAGTCGATCGCGGCGGAACTTCCGGCGGCGCGGGCGCTGCTGTTGCGTCGACTGCTCAATCCGAGGATCGCCGCTGCGCTGCTGGAGCGGCTCTCCGGGCCGCTCGCCCTGTTCGCGCCATTGCTGCGAACGACACTGTCTCCCACGGTGATCCACTCCGGTTCGGGTATCAACGTGATACCATCGGAGGTTGTCCTCGAGGTCGACGCGCGGGTGCTTCCCGGAGTCGGGGTAGAGGAATTGCGAGCCGAGCTTTCCCGTGCGTTACGGGGCATCGACTGTGACGTGGAGATCGACGCTGACGTACTGGCGCCGGCGGAACCGGACATGAGCGGGTTCGAACGACTTGCGGGAATTCTGCGCGAGTCCGATCCGTCGGGCGTTCCCATCCCGATGCTGCTGCCGGGAATCACCGACGCGCGATTCTTCAATCGGCTTGGAATTCAGACCTACGGATATCTGCCGATGACACTCCCCGAGGGAATGAACTTCACGAAGCTGCTTCATGCCGCCGACGAGCGCATTCCGGTCGCCGCCCTCGAGTTCGGCACCAGGGCGATCGCCGAAGCGATGGCGCGGAGGTAGCGGTGAGGCGACGGCTTCGCTCGAGGCGGGCGCGGGTCGAACGCTCCGCTCGAGGTTGGCGCGGGTCGAACGCTTCGCTCGAGGCGGGCGCGGGTCGAACGCTCCTCTCGAGGTTGGCGCGGGTCGCGACGGCAGAGCCATCGCGAGTGACACGGCGAGCAGGAGTCTGCAGGGGATACATTCATGCAGTGGCGGGCGCTGCGGCAACGACGAGACGGCGTTCCTGCTTGTGGAGGCGGAGAGAGCTCTTCGTTTGAGGGAGGCACTGCGGATGAGGAAGGCACTGCCGATGAGGGAGGCACTGCGGTCGAGAGGAGCGCTGCGGTTGAGTGAGACGCAGCGCAATCTCTCCGCACCCCCGGCAGGAACGCCGTCTCATCGTTGCCACAGCGTCCACCTCGCCTGAATGTATCTCCCAACCGCGGGTCGAACGCTTCGCTCGAGGCGGGCGCGGGTCGAACGCTCCGCTCGAGGCGGGCGCGGGTCGAACGCTTCGCTCGAGGTTGGCGCGGGTCGCGACGGCAGAGCCATCGCGAGTGACACGGCGAGCAGGAGTCTGCAGGGGATACATTCATGCAGTGGCGGGCGCTGCGGCAACGACGAGACGGCGTTCCTGCTTGTGGAGGCGGAGAGAGCTCTTCGTTTGAGGGAGGCACTGCCGATGAGGGAGGCACTGCCGATGAGGGAGGCACTGCCGATGAGGGAGGCACTGCGGTCGAGAGGAGCGCTGCGGTTGAGTGAGACGCAGCGCAATCTCTCCGCACCCCCGGCAGGAACGCCGTCTCATCGTTGCCACAGCGTCCACCTCGCCTGAATGTATCTCCCAACCGCGGGTCGAACGCTTCGCTCGAGGCGGGCGCGGGTCGAACGCTCCTCTCGAGGTTGGCGCGGGTCGCGACGGCAGAGCCATCGCGAGTGACACGGCGAGCAGGAGTCTGCAGGGGATACATTCATGCAGTGGCGGGCGCTGCGGCAACGACGAGACGGCGTTCCTGCTTGTGGAGCCGGAGAGAGCTCTTCGTTTGAGGGAGGCACTGCCGATGAGGGAGGCACTGCGGTCGAGAGGAGCGCTGCGGTCGAGTGAGACGCAGCGCAATCTCTCCGCACCCCCGGCAGGAACGCCGTCTCATCGTTGCCACAGCGTCCACCTCGCCTGAATGTATCTCCCAACCGCACGTGCTCGCCGCGTCACTCGCGATGGCTCTGCCGTCGCGACCCGCGCCCGCCTCGAGGGCAGCCGTCGCGACCCGCGCCCGCCTCGAGTGCAGCTGACGCCTCCCGCGCCCGCCTCGAGGGCAGCCGTCGCGACCCGCGCCCGCCTCGAGTGCAGCTGACGCCTCCCGCGCCCGCCTCGAGTGCAGCTGTCGCGACCCGCGCCCGCCTCGAGTGCAGCCGTCGCGACCCGCGCCCGCCTCGAGTGCAGCTGACGCGTCAGGCGCCCGCCTCGAGCGAGGCTGGCTCGCCCCTTTGCGGCTGCCGTAGGAACCGGTGCCTAACGCTCCGCCGCCGTTCTGCTCGCTTCCTTGTTCGCCGGTCCCCGTGCGATGATCCGCTCCTCCTCGACACGGATCACCACGACGGTGATGTCGTCGTTCTGCTCGGCGTCGCCGCGAAATTCTCCGACGTTGTCGAGGATGCGCGTGCGTAGCGCGTCGGCAGATGCCGTGGGTGTCGCCGCGATCACGTCGCGAAGTCGCCCGTCACCGAATTCCTCCCGCCGCCCGTTCATCGCCTCACTGACGCCGTCGCTGAAGAGGATGAACGTTTCGCCGCTTTCGTATTCCACCGTGTATTGCTGCAGTGTCTCCTCGAACACCGAGCCGGCGCTCAACCCGAGCGCGAGGCCGGCCGGCAGGAGCGTGTCGATCTCCTGCCCCGAACGTCGGATCATCGGCGTGTGCCCGGCCCGCGCCAGACTTACCGTGCGACGCCGTGTATCGAACAGCAGCAGCGTGGCGGTGATGAACTGGCCCGGTTCCATCACCCGGCACAGGTGGTCGTTGAGCGTTATGAGGATGGAACGGGGCGTCTGCTGGCTGGCGCTGGCAATGCGCACCATCCCGTGCAGCTCGGCCATGTAGAGCGAAGCGGGCAACCCCTTGCCGGATACGTCGGCGATCATGACCAGGAACCGTTCCTCGCCGAGATCGATCACGTCGTAGTAGTCACCACCCACCGTCTGAGCGGGATGGGAACTGGCGGCCACGACGATGCCACGCATCGGCGGCAGCACCGCCGGCAGCAGCGACTGCTGAATCCTCCGCGCCGTGTTGAGCTCCTCGAGGTAGCGCTGACGTTCGAGTTCCTCCTCGTAGAGTCGCGCCACCTCGATGGCGGATGCCGCCTGGGCGACCACTCCGTTGACGAATGGTACCTGACTGCCGGAGAGCGGTTCGTCGTCCTCCGGACGCATCATGAGCACCGCACCGATGACGCGACCCTGCGCGTAGAGGCCGATCGCGTAACTGAACCATGCCTGCAGCGACGCGATGCGGGGGTCGTCGAGCGTCTCCAGCGTCAGCAGTCCCCGTGTCGATTCGAGAATCGTCCGCAGCCGGTCGAGCGCATCGGGGTCGAGCGTCAATCGACTCGAACCGTCCGCGGTGGCGGCGATCTCCAGCACCCCCTGACGGTTCTCCACCGCCACGTGTACGCCCTGCAGATCGAGCGCGCGCTCGAGCGTCTCGGCCGTCAACGCAGCGACCGAACGGGCGCCAACCGCCTCGGCGACGTCGTTGGAGTAGGCCGCAAGCTGCCTCGAGTAGTCCCGCCGCTGCGGGAAGAACCGATTCTCGATCGTCGTCTGCAGCTGACGCTTCACCGGTTCGAACAGCATTACGAACAGCACGAAGGCGATCACTTCGACGGTCGCCTTGAGCTGCGGACCGATGAACGAACCCGCCACCTGTCCCAGCAGATAGGCAAGACCGAGGTAGAGTCCTGCGACGAACGCCATCGTGATGGTGTAGACCAGCGTGGTGCGCAGCACCAGCCGGAAGTCCATCACCTGGTATTTGAAAATCGCGTAGCCGAACGAGATCGGCAGCGCCAGCAGCAGGATGATCGGCATCACCAGATGCGGATTCATCAGGAACGTCGTCGGACCGCTGGCGACGGGGATCAGCGTGATGTAGAGAATGCTCAGCGCAGCGATGATCGAACCCGAGAGGATGATCGCGATCGGTCGCCGGTCGGCCGACTGCGCCATCAGCCGGTAGCCGCGCAGAAGGAACCAGATGCCGAGGCAGTAGTAGAACACCGCTGTCCCGAGTATGAGCACCTGGTAGAGCATCAGACTGATCTGCGTGAGACTCGGGACCGTCCAGACCGCCGCGGTCAATACCGCGTAGAGCATCAGCGGGAGGTTCAGCAGCAGCCGCCGCCCCCGCGTGTTGAGCAGCTTCTGATCGATCGGGAACGTCATCGAAAAGCGCACCCACAGGTTGTAGAACACCAGTGAGAGCAGCCCGCCGATGGTCATCAGAATGATCGACCACGGCCACGGTACCGTCGTGAGGTTGAGCGGCGACAGAGCGAAGGGAACGGTGACTGAAAGCAGGAAGAACCGTTGCTGGACGCGGCCGTGCGGCTGCACCAGCACGACCATCGCGCCGATGACGAGCCAGCAGATCGAAAAAGCGATCAGCGTCAGCGACGCGAGGTTGAGTATCGACGTCAACTGTACCGAAAGCCGGATCACCACCCCGTCACGTTCGACCACGTAGGAAATCGGTTTGTCCACCGGCGCCTGGTCGAGAAATCCCTGCGCCACGTAGGACGCCTGTGGTGAGGAGGGAATGGCGTGATCGTCGATTGCCAGCACCCGATCGCCTTCGCGGATCCCCGCCTCGTACGCGCTGCCGCCCTCGGGTACGCGCGAGACGAACATCTGGTACTCACCCCCGCGCTCGACCACGCTCCACAGACAGTCGTCGCTGTGCGTGTACGGCAGTTGCAGGAACGTCACCAGCCGCAGGCCGATGACGAACAGCGGCAGAATCGACACCAGCCCGACGAGGATGCGGAGCTGATTGTCGCTCAGCCGTGAAAGCAGGCGGGAGAGAATCGATGGTCGGGTCACGTCGGATGACTGCGATGTGTTGCTTCGAGGGACCATTGCGGGAAACCGGTGCGAATCATGGTCGTCGACGGAGAACGCTGGCTCTGACGGAGCCGTTCGACGAAAGTTCCGCAAACGCGAAAGCGCCCAATCTACGGTGCGCAGCCGATGTGCCGCAGCGCCGATCGTTCGCCCCCCCGGTGTATCTTTCGCCGCCCCACCGTGTCCTGCATGACACGTATTGCCCTGAGTCCATCTCGCCCCAGGATCTCACTCTTTCCCGATGCGCAGGCTGTTTCCGCTGATTGCAACGTTGCTGCTGGTGCTCTCCGTCCATGCTGCCGTGGCGCAGTACCAGGATTACATCTGGTACTTCGGAGACCACGCCGGCATGGACTTCCGCAACGGTCCGCCCGTGCCGCTCACCGATGGCCAGCTGTATCAGTGGGAGGGATCGGCCGTCGCGGCCGATCGGTGGACCGGTCAGCTGCTGTTCTACACCGACGGCATCACCGTTCTCAATCGTCTGCACCAGCCGATGCCCAATGGCCGGGGACTCAAAGGCCAGTACAGCTCCACCCAGTCGGCACTGATTCTCCCCATGCCGGGCGATTCCAACCGGTACTACATCTTCACCGCCGGTGTCGGTGATTACGTGCCCGATGCCATTCGCGGTATCCACTATTCGGTCGTCGACATGACGCTCGATGGGGGACTCGGGGACGTGATTCCGTCGGAGAAGAACATCCAGCTCGCCGCTTCGGCCACCGAGAAGCTCACCGCCGTCAGACACTGCAACGGCCGCGCGTTCTGGGTGATCACCCATGAGATCTACGGCGATGCGTTCCGGCTCTACCTCGTCAACCACTCCGGCGTTTCGGCCATTCCGGTCGAGACCCGTATCGGGGCGTTTCATGGTACCACCGACGCCGGCGGCATTGGCTACGCGTGCGTCTCTCCGAATTCCCGACGCCTCGCGGTTGCCATCTTCGACCTCGGGCTGGTGGAGATCTTCGACATCGATCGCAAGAACGGAACGCTCTCCAACAGAGTCAGCATCCACGCCGCCGATTCCGCCGGACTGACCTACGGCGTCTGCTTCTCTCCCGATGGATCGAAGCTCTATGTGACCGGCGATCGCGATCCCTACATCGCCCAGTTCGATATCTCCGGCAACGACTCGGCCCGAATCGCGGCCACTCGTGTGGAACTCTACCGGAGCACCGAGGTCGGCGACTACATCGGTGCGGTGGAGATCGGACCCGATGGGCGCATCTACGTCGCCCACAAGAGCGATCACCTCGGCGTCATCACCAATCCGAACGCTCGCGGCCTGGCCTGCGGATACGTCCATGAGGGATTCGATCTCGCCGGTGGCAACTCCATGAAGGGGCTTCCGAATTTCGTCGTCGGTCTCTACGACACGACCCTCGAGACGTGCAAGCCGCCGGTGGCGCAGTTCACGCTCGGTGACACGCTGATCTGCGCCGGCGAATGCATCAGCTACACCGATCACAGTTACGACGATCCCCAGGACTGGCAGTGGCGCTTCGACGGCGGCACGCCCACGACCTTCAGCGGATCGATACCGCCCACGGTCTGCTACCAGACTCCCGGTGACTACATCGCGCGGCTGATCGCCTCCAACGACAACGGCTACGACACCGTTACCCGCGTGGTCCACGTTCGACCGCTGCCCGAATTCACCCTCTCGCCCGACACCTCGATCTGTGATGGCGGCACCGCGCAGCTCCGCGCCGTCGGGAGCGACGATCTGTTCTGGAACTGGTCGCCCGCCCGTGGACTCAGCTGCACCGACTGTGCAAATCCCGTTGCCCGACCATCGGTGAAGACCACCTACACCGTCATGGCGACCAACCGCTTCGGATGCGTGACGAGCCACCAGGTGACCGTCACGCCGGGCGTCTCTCCGAACATCGACGCCGGTGCCGACGTCCTCATCTGCAGCGGCTCGGACGTTCCGTTGACTGCCAGCGGTGCCGATACCTACCAGTGGACTCCGGCGACCGGTCTGAGCTGCGCCGACTGCGCCGATCCCGTCGCGTCGCCCTCGCAGACGACCACCTACCACGTCGTCGGATCCAATGCCTCCGGCTGTACATCATTCGCCGAGGTGACGGTCGAGGTCGCCGAACGTCCGAAGCTCGAGGTCGATCCGGTGGTGAAGCTGTGTCAGGGCGAAGAGGTCGCACTCGTCGCCTCCGGTGGCGGGAGCTTCCACTGGTCGCCTGCCGAAGGCCTCAGCTGCACAGACTGTCCGACTCCCGTCGCCTCGCCGTCGTCGACCACGAAGTACTACCTCAGCGTCGATGGATCGCCCGGCTGCCCCGACGTCGATTCGGTGCTCGTGCAGGTCGACCCCGCGCCCCGAACCATCTCCGCCAGCATCGACAGTACCTTCCGCGCCGTTCCGGGAACGCCGTTGCTCGTTCCCATCCGGCTCGACGATGACCCCCGGCTGGCCCATGTGGCACTGTTCAACATCGTCGTCAAGTGCGATCCCGGCATGATGCGGCTGCGGTCGGTCACGCCCGATTCGTCGCTGGCCGATGTCTGGAACGTGCTGCCGACGAACGTGCAGCCCGGTTCCGGAGTCTGGGAGGGGATCGTCTATTCGATACCCCGGACGATTCTGCAGGACACCGGTACGGTACTCTGGCTGGATTTCGAGTCGTTCATCGGATCGACCGTCGAGTCGCCGATCGACTTCCAGATCGTGTTTCCCGAATCCGAGTGCACCACCGTCGTTCCCACGCCGGGCCGCGCCATCGTCGGCGGCATCTGCGGACTCGACCTGCGGCTGGTGGAATCCTCCGGCGTCAAATACGCGCTCGGGCGGAACATCCCCGATCCGTTCGAGGGCCACACCGACATCCCGTTCTCCGTCGGCATCGACGCGCCCACGACGCTGACCGTCTATGACGCCTCCGGTCGGAGAGTCGCCGTGCTCGTCGATCAGTTCCTCGATGCCGGCAGATACACCATCACCTGGGACGCATCCGGCGTTCCGTCCGGACGCTATTTCTACCGGCTCATCTCCGCCGACTACAGTGAAACACGGTCGATGGTATTGACACGACGGTAAGCCGCGTGCGCTCACCGTGATGAACGGCGAGATCGAGCGCAAAAAAAATCGGCGTCGACGGCGAGCGGGATCACGCGTTCTGTCTGGATACCGATGGCAACGGCGGGCGAATCGGCCTGCAATCGGGACACTTCCGACCGGTAATTCAGATACCGGAGATTGATTGAATCCGGTCTGAATTCAACCACCATCGGGCTCCGACACCCACCACCAATTCGACGCGACAAAGCAGGCACGTTCAGGTCTTTCTCAACGCAGCGGGAGCGGTCGGCGCGCGCCACCGCTCTCCCGGAAGTACTCCCCGACGCCCGGTCGTCTCGCCGACGGGCGGCATTCCCAGTAGAGAAAGACCATGAAACGAACACGCAGATTCGGACTGTGGACGGTGGCATTTTTCGCGGTGATTCTTCTCGGCATCCAGTTGATACGGCCCGAAATCGAACACCGCACCGTCGCGGCCGAGGAGCGCATGAACGCACACGTGGACGTCTACCCGCGGATTCAGCGGATCCTGGACAGGGCCTGTGCCGACTGTCATTCCGACGAAGCCGACCTTCCGTGGTTCACGAGCATCGCGCCCGCCTCCTGGTTCGTCGCACGTACCGTCCACGACGGCCGGAGCAAGATGAATCTGACCAGATGGAACAGCTATACATGGGCGGAACAGGATCATCTGCTGGCCCGAATCGGAGACATGGTGAAATACGATCAGATGCCGCCGCGACTCTATCTGCTGGTCCGCCGAAATGCCAGACTGTCCACCGACGATCGATTTGCCATGTATCTCTGGGCGCAATCGCAGCGGCGTCGACTGCAGCTCGCGGCGACCGAAGAGCATCATGCGCAGTAGCATCGGTTCGATCGCTGTGGCGCTGGTGCTCCTGACCGCGTGCGGTGGCCGTCGATCGGGTCCCGCCATACCCGACGGTGGCGAGGCAGTGCAGTCGGTCGTTCGTCTGGACACCCTGGCGGTGAGCACCGTACGAATGGGAATGCGGGAGTCGGTTTCGATCGGTGCCGACACGCTCTGGAGCTGCACGCACCTGGATGCACTGCAGCGTGGACGGACCGACGTCGAATCGTGGAAGCTGCCGATGCTGTTCTCACCGCGCGACAGCTGCATCCGCGATCTGTACGGCGAACTGGCGACGCTCGCCTCCCGTGACGGCGATCAGCACGCGCTGAACGTGATGGACCGCCTCTGCCGGCGAGGGGGCGGACTGACGCGCTCGGCGACCGACGTCGCCGTGTTCAGCGTGTTCGGACGCAATCCGGTAGTGCTGGGAAAGTATTTCTACGCGCACCGCAACGACAGTCTTCGATGTCTGGAGCAGCGGCTGGTGACCCTGCTGCCGCACCAGCTTCGCTACGACGACATCGACCGCGGTGCGAAGCACGCGGTCTTCGAGAGCATCCTCCGTCAGCGCTCGCCCGGACTGACCCCTGCCGAGGGTCGGTATTTCGAGCACGTCCTCCACGACTGGCTGATGTTGCAGTGAGATCTGAGTGGTGGTCACCGGACAGCCGCTACACCGTCGCTCCACCGCACGAACTCCCAGCTCCGGCGGTACACCCGAAACAATGGTCGGCGAAGACGATGCGACGGTGGACGAGCGCGTCGTAATCGAAATCGAATATCGTTGCCGGCGAACCCGATTCGACCGGCAGATCGAGCATCTGATTGAAGTCGCAGTCGCTCAGCCGTCCGTCGTAATCGACGCTGATCATCGTGCGGCACATCACGCCGCGCGCCGCGACGGGATTGAAGGCGTCGAGCAGTCGCTGCATGTACTGCTCATACGTTCCCGAACGCTGCAGATCGTGCAGGAACCGGTGAATCGGCATGTTGGTGATTGTGAACAGGTGGGTGAATTCAATTCCCGCATTGCGCCGCAGTTCGCGGCGGAAATCCGCCTCGAGCGACTCCTGCGCAGCTGGGAGAAACGCACCGGCGGGATTGTATACCAGATTCAATTCCAGACCACTTCCTGCGATCCCATATCCGACGGAATTGAGTCGGCGCAGCCCTTCGATCGACTTGTCGAAGGCACCTCGGCCGCGCTGCTTGTCGGTGAAATACGACGTGTAATACGGCATCGAGCAGATGACCTCGCAACCGTGGTCGGCGAAGAATTCCGGGAGGTGTTCCATGCTCGTGCCGGACTGCGGATGCGGGTCGAACTGGACGGTGAGATTGTGGCGCACCATCACGTGCTTTCCGAGCCGGCGCCCTGCGCGTACCAGCCGCTCGAATTCACCACACAGTTCCGGCGCTCCTCCCGTGATGTCGAGCTTCGTGATCCGATCATGTTCAGCCAGCACGTGAATCACCCGGTCGGCGACGCGACGATCCATGATCTCGGTGCGTTTCGGACCGGCATCGACGTGACAGTGGAGGCATGCCTGATTGCAGAGCTTGCCCACGTTCACCTGCAGCGTGTCGATCGAAATCGGCGAAAGGTCGAGTTGGTTGTCGTCGAGAATCCGGGGGAAGTCGTACTGCTGTGGCGCCTCGCGGTGCGTTTCAATGACGGGCAGATCCATTCCTATGCTCCGAGTTTTTCCAGTCCGTTGAGCATCTGCACACCGTGGACGAGCGAGGCGCCGCCGCGCACGGACGCGGCGACATGGATCGCCTCGGACATCTGGGCAGGATCGGCACCGGACTCGAGGCAACCGGTCGTGTAGGCGTCGATGCAGTACGGGCACTGAATTGCGTGCGCGACGGCAAGGCCGATGAGCTGCTTCTCCCGTCGCGTGAGCGCGCCGTCGGCGCCGGTCGCTTCGTTGTACCACGTGAAGAATTTATCCATCAGATCACGCTGGTGGGTGCCGACGTCGGCGAAGCGACGGAGGTCGTTCGATTCGTAGTAGTGTGCCATTGAAGTCGTGTCGAGAGGAGTGTGAATTGGAGTGAACCTGCGCACGAGCGATTGCGTATCGGACGGATGACGGGCCTCAGGCGGCTGTGCGGAGGCCACCCGGTATGGCGATCGACGCGAGCCCCTACGGGCTGAGCGGCGTGCAACGGCGCGCTTTGCGGCGGGAGTACAGCGGCTCGCCGAGCGTATCGAGGTGCTCGTCGCAGAGGAAGAGGATGACGGCGCCGTGTGGGGACATCAGGACGAAGCTACCGAAGCGGGCTGCTCTGGTGCATCACGCGGACGTTCTCGAAGCGTATCTCCGATGAGCCGTCGAGCGAACGTTTCGACAGCGCGAGCGTCAGCGGGCCGACCTTCTGATAGTCGGTCCATACGAATTCTCCCTCACGACCGCTCTGCAGGAAGTAGTGCCAGCGAACGATGCGTCCCGTGTCGGGATCGACGTAGACGAGGTAGCGATCGCCGGGGGTGAGGCCGACCTGGTCGAAGGAGATCGACAGAACCTCGAGCGTGCGGCCGTCGATGGTGGTGTCCTCGAGTCGAAGCTGGTGAACGCCGGAATCCAGGAGCTTGATCGGCTCCAGCAGCCAGTAGGAGTCGTTGATGAACCTCGCGTAGCCCATCTGCAGCAGTCGCGTGTGCAGCGAATCGGGCGCCGGCTCGCCGTCGATCCTCGTCGCTCCGCTGAGTCCGTCGAGTCCGGACCGGATGTCATCGATCTCGACGCTCCAGGATTGTCCGGACGGAGCGGTGCCGGAGACGACATAGTGGCCGCTGGCGCGATCCCACTGGTGGGAGAATCGGGCCACGACGGTGTCGTCGTGCAGGATGACGAAGTCGAAGGCGAGGTCCCACGACGTGTCATGCCACGCTTCGAGTCCTCCGGTGGCGTCGACGACGCGTTGGGCGAGGTCGCGTCCCCGGGCAACGGCTGCGGCGTGCAGCGCGCCTTCGGGGTGAACGTCGACGGGCGATCGGTCCTGTGCCGAGGCGGATGTCACGGTACTCAGCAGCGTCAGTGCGATCACCACGACGCCGGGGGATATGGTGAATCGACGGTTCATACTATTGGAATCCGAATGACTTCTCGACGCCCTCTTCGCGCTGCTTCTTCGCCTCGACGATGAGTTCGGCGAACTCGCGAAAGGCACCGTAGCCACCGCGGGCACGGCAGACGTAGCCGGCGGCTTCGCGGGCTTCGATGAACGCATCCGACGGTGCGCCGGCGAGTCCGACGAGGTTCATCGCCTCGAGGTCGTTGACATCGTCGCCGATGTAGGCGATTTCCTCGAGGGCGTAGCCGTGCTTCTCGACGATCTCATGGATGACATTCGCCTTGTCCTTGCAGAAGAGGTAGACGATTCCGATGTGGAGCTTTTCGGCGCGGGCGGTCACCGAGGGCGACTTCTCACCGGTGATCAGCCCGACCTCGACGTCGGCGTTGTTGAGCCGTTCTACGCCCATGCCGTCGCGGATGTTGAAGCGCTTCATCACTTCGCCGTCGGCTCCGTAGTAGACGCCGCCGTCGGTCAGCACGCCGTCGACATCGGCGAGCACCAGTCGGATGTTCACGGCGCGCTCGTTGAGATCACTGGTCGGTATCAGCATGAGTACTCACTATAGGTTGAAACGTTTCTGATGCATGGTGTCCGCGGTCTCGTCCGTCGTTAGGAACATGCCACCTCGAACGGCGATGAATCCTGATGGTTGCGGTCGGTTTGGTGCGGTCCGGCGGGGAGGCAATATGCTATATTCACAACCTTTGAGCGTGTTTCGCATGTCCATGCGGTCCGGCACCGACCAGTCCGGCGATTGATCGGGGACCGTTTCGCGAATCCGTTCACCACCCGCACATCGAGTGCAACGAGTCAGCAATCCACCAGTCGCCGGGCGTCGTCGCGTTGCGGCGGCGGCGGTCGATTCGTTCGTGGACGCCGGGAGTCGAGCAGAGGTCGGAACTCACAGCAAACATCGAGCAAGACAACATGGTCGAATATCATTCGGGCGCACCGACACGCCTAGCACCGACACGCATGGCACCGACACGCATGGCACCGACACGCCGGGCACCGTCGGGACGCGCGCCGCTCCTGGCAATGCTGGTGCTGCTGATGGCAGCTGTCGCGGCACGCGCGCAGTCCACCGGCGGTTCGTCGATCACCTCACCCGAGAAGGAGTTCATCCGTTTCACGCTTCCCAACGGACTCGACGTGCTGGTCATCGAGAACCATCTGGTTCCGATCGCCACCATCGATCTGGCGGTACGCAACGGTTCGTTCACCGAGGGCCCTCAGTTCGCCGGACTGTCGCACCTCTACGAGCACATGTTCTTCAAGGCGAACGGGCGTTATCGCTCGAGCGAGGAGTTCATGGGCCATCTGAACGATCTCGGAGCCGTCTTCAACGCTGAAACGCGGGAGGAGGTGGTCGACTACTTCTTCACGCTGCCGGTGAGCAATCTGGAGGAGGGAATCAAGGCGATGGCCAGCAGCGCCACCTCGCCGGTATTCGACTCCGGCGAACTCGAGAGGGAGCGGGAGGTGGTGCTGGGGGAATTCGACCGGCACGAAGCCAACCCCTGGTTCGAATTCGGCCGCGCGATCGACTCTGCGATGTGGGGTGACATGATCACGCGAAAGGAGCCGCTGGGACAGCGCAACGTGATCAAGTCGGCCACACCGGCAAAGATGAGGGAGATCCAGAAGCGCTACTACATTCCGAACAACTCGCTGCTGATCGTCGCCGGTGATGTCGACTCGACGACCGTCAACCATCTGGTGACGAAATACTTCTCCTCCTGGGAGCGGGGACCGGATCCGTTCAAGAACAATCCACCGCCGATGGCCAAGCCGCTGACGCGCGACACCGCGCTGCTGGTGCCTGCACCGGGCGTGGATCTGGCGCAGGTGCAGTACAACTGGCACGGACCGTCGGTCGGGCTGGACAACGCGTCGACCTACGCGGCCGACGTGCTGATCTTCATCCTCCAGCAGCCGCAGTCGCGATTCCAGCGCCGTCTGGTCGAAAGCGGCCTGACGCAGGCCGCCGGTATCGGCTACTACACCCAGCGCTACGTCGGTCCCATCACCGTTCAGGCGGTGACGACTCCTGACAAGGTGCGCAGGACGGTCGATGTGCTCTGGAACGAGATTCAGGATCTCGATTCCCCGGACTACTTCACCGACGAGGAGCTCGCCACGGCCAAGGCGATCCTGCGCGTGCGCGCGCTGTACGAAAGCGAGGAGACCTCCGAGTGGGTCCACACGCCAGCCTTCTGGTGGAGCACGACCGGCCTGGATTACTACATCCATTACATCGACAACCTCTCGAAGGTCACGCGTGAGGATATCCAGCGGTATATCCGCACCTATATCAAGAACAAGCCGTACGTGCTCGGCGTCAGCAGCAGTCCGCAGGCGCTGCAGGAACTGAACGTGCAGCCGAAGGAGCTGCTGCACGAGGCGGTCAACCAGTAATTCCGGCCACGCAACAGACGTTCGACAGCAGATCCCGGCGTCCGGGCTTGCAATTCAGGCCCTCCTTTTCCCAGGCCCTCAATACCAGTCCCGTAATGCAGCGATACACAGCCAACATTCCGAATCGGTCGAATCCGTTCAGCTCCTCCGCCGTTGCCTTCGCAATGGCGGCCGTGCTGATGTTCGCCGGATGTGCCTCGAGCCGTTCCTCACAGCGCGACGTGACCGAGGAGAACGTGACCTATCGTGGTGCTCCGAAGAACGTGAAGCAGTTCGACGTGGACGGCATCCAGGTGATCATGCGACCGTCGGGTCCGGCCAATCACGTGATCGCCGCGGAGCTGTTCATCCGTGGCGGCCTGCCCGCGCTGCCGAAGGACGTCTCGCCGGCCGTGCAGTCGCTGGCGCTCGAGGTGCCGCCGCTCTCCGGTCCGTCGACGATGACCAAGCAGGAGTACAGGCGGCTGATCGACCGGATGGTGACGGGAATTCTGCCGTCGGACACCCGCGATTACTCGTCGATGACGCTGCGATCGGTCGATGAGAACTTCGATCGCTCCTGGGATCTCTTCGCCGGCGTCGTCATGCACCCGCAGTTCGATTCACTGGAGCTCCGCAATGCGAAGGAGCGACTGACGAGCGCGATTCAGAACCGCACGTCCGATCCCGAGTCCTACGCCGAGTTCCTCGCCGACAGCGCCTACTTCTACGGGCATCCCTACGGTCGCACCGCGACCGTGTCGGATGTGCAGAGGGTCACCGAAGCGGATCTCCTGGCGCAGTATCACCGGATGTTCGTCAAGTCGCGCCTGCTGCTGGTGGTGGTCGGCAACGTCGATTCGGCCGATCTGTACCACAAGGTTGCGACCTCGCTGGCGACGCTCCCCGAAGGCGATTACAAACAGACGCCGCTGCCGGAACCGCAGAATGCGAATCGCCCCGAGGTGATCATTCGCCCGGCTGCCGGCGATCGAGATGCCGTGCCGACCACCTACATCGTCGCCCGGCATCGCGTGCCGCAACGCACCGATTCGCTCTACTATGCGATGCTCCGCCTCTCGAGCTTCGTGTCGGGTTCCCTCTTCCGTGAAATTCGAATGGAGCGGAATCTCAGCTATGCACCCGATGCGGAGGTGAATTTCACGCGAACCCCGTACGGCGAGATCACCATGTCGACCACGCTGCCCGACTCGGCGTGGCGTACGGCGAAGCGGGAGGTGATCGACTTCTTCCGGGACTATATCATCGCCGATGAATACATCACCTCCGGCCTCGGCACTTGGATCACCAGCACGTATCTGAAGGAGCAGACGAACGCGTCGCAGGCGCATGAACTCGGACTTGCGCAGATCTATACTGGCTCCTGGACCAACGAATTCCGTCTGATCGACGGGCTCCGTTCGCTGACTGCCGAACAGATCAATGAGGCGGCGCAACTTTACCTGCGGAATTTCACCGTCGCAATCGTCGGCGATACGTCGGCGGTGACGCGGTCGGAATTCCTTCCCGATGATTCGACTCGGGAATCGGAATCCGATCGGTATGAATCGAAGGGAGAGTACAAGTAGGAGCCGAATTTATTCGGTGGCAATCGACCGGCGAACCGATGATGGCCATCGGTCAATTGACCACCAGCCGCTGCACCGCCTGCTCGCCCCGATCGGTGGTTATCGCCAGGAGATAGACGCCGGCGGGAATACTGCCGAACGACACCTGCTTGGAAACATCACCCGATTCCGATTGCTCCGATCGGGCAAGTACATCGAGCTGCTGCCCGCGCATGTCGTGCAGGGTGATCGTCGTCGCCCGCGCCTCGTCGAGATGGTAGTGGACGATGGTGAACGCGTGGGCGGGATTCGGCTGCAGCGGTGCGGTCGTCAGCGCGCCGGAGCCCACGTGGCAGAAGCTCATGTAGCAACTGCCCGTTCCCGCAGCAATCAGGTCGGTGGGAACGTGATGGGCCTCGAGTACCGAATCGTATTGGCGCATCGTCCGGTCGATCCAGCTCCGATACCACGTGGGATAGGCGACCTGTCCGCACGAGGTGGCCTCGTGAAGCTCCTCCATTTCCTTGCGTAATTGCACCTCGATGTGCGGCGGTAACGCGGCAAAAATCTCGGCGTCGGACCAGAACCAGAAAATCAGATCCGGACGTTCGGGGAATCGGTCGGATACCGACACGAGTATCGGAATCATCTGCGAGACCTTCAGCGGATCGGTTGCCGTCCGCGATTCGATCCCGTCGATCATGCTGCTGATCGAGTCATTGTACGTCCGATCGACCTCACTCGAACTGCTCTGAAACTGCCACCGCACGGGAAAGCGTTGTCCGGATGCGTTCGTCACGTGCGCCGGCGCCCTCGGGGGAAGCCGGAGTCCCCAATCGGGTTGCACGGACACTTCCACCTTCTGCTCCGATGTCTGATCGACCACGCGGGTCCGCCCGGCCCTCATCGTCGACGACTGCGAATTCTCCGATCGCACCGACATTGCATCGAGTATGGAAGTGGGAGTGACACTATTGGAGTCGGTGTTGCCGACCAGAAACGACCAGTACGCCTCCACGACTCCCGTCGAATCGATTCGAATTCCAATCCGCTTCAATTCCTCCGCACTCAATTCGATTACTCTCTCCGGTTCGACATCGATGACGATCGGTGATTGATCGGTCGACCGCGTTGCGGTCGGCGTGGTAGCGGGTCCGGACGAATTCTCAAGGGAGGTTCCGACGGCGGGATGCGCCGAACGGTACGAGGGAGCGTGCACAGCATTCCGAGCGGAAGCCGGAATGCTGTCGGGAGCAGCTGCCGACGGCGAACTGCCACGCGAGTCGACGGAGCGACGGTTCAACGTGGTGGCTGGGTATGCATCCGATTGCGAACGTGCTGCGGCGACATCCGGTGTGGAAACCGGTGCGGTCGGTACGAGGAACAGCGCCACGGCAACGGTTGCTGCAATTCCGGTGAATGCCAATCCCAGCGAACGCCGCCACGGTCGGGAGACGGGCGCATAGCGATCGACGAGGAATTCCAATCGTTCCTCGCTCATGGCCGGCTCGTGCCGCGTCGTCTCGAAGAGACGATCCAGATGTGCATGCTGATTATCCATTGCCGCTGAGATTTGCCCTGGTGAGACAGACGTCGACGGTCGAATCCGCGCACTGCACGTGATCGACAGGTGCACTCACGCTACGGCGTGAGGATCGAGTGGTGGGGGGCTGCGTGGCATCGGCGCTCAGCAGCTCCGCCAGCCGTCGCCGGCCTCTATGCAGTCGCACTTTCACCGCACCGGCGGTTCCTCCCTGGATCTTCCGGATTTCCTCGATTGTCAGTCCGGAGATTTCGAAGAGGGCGACCGCTTCGCGCTGCTTCTCCGGAAGCTGGCGCATTGCGGCGATGAGGATCCGGGCGTCGACCGAGACATCGGGAGCGGGGGTGCGTGCGCGCAGCGCCTCGGAATGGTCCGCCACGATCGGCACGAACAGTTTTGCGCGGCGGCTGCGGCGTCGGTGCAGTCGTGTGGCGATCGTGAAGAGCCAGGCGAGAAATGCCTGGTGATTGCGCAGTCGATGGAACGATTCGAGGGCGGCCAGGACGGTGTCGGCCACGAGGTCGTCGGCGTCGTCGAGGTCGCGTTCCAGCGAACGCGCGAAGTGCACGAGTCGATGTCGCAGTGGCGAGAGCAAGCGCATGAACTCGTGTTTTTCGTCCTCGGATACCGGTCGTCGTGGTTTATACGCCATTGGCCGTCGCAGGTTCGTACGTCGCCGCAGCGGATGCGACGGTGTGGAGAGTATGTGGCGAATTCCGCGGCGAGGTTACCGCCGGCCGCGGAACAATTTCCTTCGGTTGCGGATGTAGTCGACGAAGACGGTTTCGCCGAGCTTGTTGAGTCCGGAGTAGTAGGCGCGTCCGCGATTGGCCTTGGTCAGCTCTTCGACGAAATTCACCAGGTAGGGATCGCGGGCGACCATGAAGGTGCTGATTGGAATTCCTTCGCGCCGGCAGGCCACCGCTTCATCGAGCGTCTTGTTGACGATCCGGGGATCCAGACCGAAGGAATTCTTGTAGAGTCGTCCGCTGGACTCGAACATGGCCGAGGGCTTGCCGTCGGTCACCATGAAGATCTGCTTGTTGACGTTGCCGCTGCGTCGCAGCAGCTGGCGCGCCATCTGCAGACCGGCTCGTGTGTTGGTATGGAACGGTCCGACGGTAACGAAGGGGAGCTCGTGGACGTTGACTTCACGGGCATCGTCGCCGAAGAGGATCACGTGGAGGCGATCCTTGGCGAAGCGGGTCATGATCAATTCGGAGAGTGCGAGGGCGACCTGTTTGGCGGGGGTGATCCGATCCTCTCCGTAGAGGATCATCGAGTGTGAGATGTCGAGCATCAGGACGGTGGCGACGCTCGAGGTGTGCTCGGTCTCGTGGACGCGGATGTCGTCTTCGTGGAGCGAGAATCGATCGAGATCGCCGTCGCGACGCAGCGCGTTGGTGAGCGTGCTGGTCGGATCGATGTTCGTCGGCTGATCGCCGAAGACGTAGTCACGGAGTTCGCCGGTATGTTCGACGCCCGAACCGGTGTGCGGCGTCTCATGTTCACCGGTGCCCGACTTGCGCAGCGAGGTGAAGATTTCGCGCAGTGCATCTTGGCGGATGCGCTGCGCTCCGCGTGCGGTCAGATCGAATTCGTTGACACCCTGGTCCTGATTTTCCCTGATGTATCCCGCCTGCTTCAATTTCTCGATGAAGTCCTCCATGGTCATTCCGCCGAGCACGTCGTACTGCTCGTCGAGGCGGCTCATCCATTCGAGGGCTTCATCGACATCGCCCGAGGTCTTCGTCAGCAGGAAGCTGAAGAGCTGGAAGAGTTTCTCCAGGCGCTCCTGATCGGAGAGCACATCGGGATCCCACTCACTGTATCGGATCTTCATGACGTCTGTCGCCGGTTGGTGAATTCGAACGCCGCAAGCTACGGCACGACAACGACAGGGTCCAGAGAAGACCGCGTCCGGATCAGGAATCGTCCGATGAGCGAGTGCGGGCGACGGCCGAGGGCGGCCATCCGGAAACCCGCGTCGCCAGGGGGAAGAGTCCCAGCCGCGGGCGAGATCTGCGCGATCTCTGTCGAAGACGGCCTCGGCCTGCAAGTCACTCGTGCCGATTGCACGCCCGACCCCCGCCATGCCGCGGCATCGAGGGATGGCGTTGGTGGTTGAGCAGAGGTGATGGGAATTGAGGCGGGGATCGAGACGCCCCGCGCGGCTTGAGCCACGCGGGGCGTAGTCATGGGAGCAACTATCTGACGACACTGAACCGCACGCTTCGCGTCTCGCCGCCACTGTGCGCCACCACCACGTACGATCCCTCCGGCACACCCTCCATCGCCAGCCCCGTCGTGTACTCGCCCGGGGATGCCGCCTCCAGCGTCGGAAGCAGCCGCACGCGCCGCCCGAGCAGATCATACACCGCAAGCGTGACCGTGCCGGCCTGCCGGACCGTGATGTGGAGGTCGCCGACAGCGCCGCGCAGCGGATTCGGTACCACCGCCAGCGTCATCGCCGACTCCGCCGCGGCCTCCGCTTCCGGCGATCGCGGGATCGACCGGACCTTCTGGAATGCGACCGTTCCGCTCGAGTCGTACGCGAAGCGGAAGTCCGCCGAAACCGCGTAGACCATGTTCGCCGTCGGCTCGGCACGCATCCGCAGGAAGACGTCGGTTCCGGGTGCGAGATATGCCGGCGGCACGGTCATGTCGTCCTCGTACTCATACGGTCCGACGTCGCGAGCCGAGATCGTGTCGCTGCGCCAGACGACCATGCTGTCGCTGACACGGACGAGTTCGCAGAAGTAGCCGATATCCGCCGGCTGGCCCGAGTCGGGTGGCTGTGTGTTCAGCCACGGGATCACGTCCTGTTCGCCGGTGACGAAGCGCGTGATCGTCACACCGCTGCCGTCCGGCGTGAAGACGCTCGTGCGCGCGATCGCGTTCGTCGCGTCGTCAACGGTCCTGATCGACGGCACGATCACGATGGGAGGACCAAAGAAGGTATCCGGCGGCCCGGGCCCACCCAGCTCCGTGTGGCAGGTATCGCAGATGAACTTCTTCCATCGAAAGCCGCCACCGGACGACCGCGCCACGCACCCGCTGTCGGAGCTCAGCACCAGCTCCGAACTGATCGTCGCGCCCGACAATGGCTGATACAGCGACGGCTGCGGTTCGTTCGGGTGATTGAAGAGCATCAGCGGGTAGTACTCGTTGGTGCCGCCCCACAATCGCGTGCTGTGGAACTTCGCCGCCGCCGATCCCATGTGCAGCACGCTCGTGGCCGCAAGCGCTTCGCTCCGACCAGAGACCAGTGGCACCAGCGTCATCGATGGAAACACACCGTCGATGAACCGCGTCGGTGCGAAGTCGCCGAAGTGGTACATGAACAGCGGGTAGCTCGGCGGCGCGATCCACTGGAAGACGAGCACACCCGTCGGGTTGGCCTGCAGCTCCGAGGTCGGCACCAGCGGGAACTCTGTCAGCGACGGGTATTCGTGCCAGCCGCGGTAGTACGGATTGGAGCTCGCGAAGTAGTACACCGGCGTCAGCCACCAGCGCCGCCACGACATTGTCGAGTCAAACCCCACCGGTCGGAACCGCAATGCCACCGTCTCGTCGTTCGGATAGCCGCGCCGCTGAAACGCGATGCCGATGCGCGTCGAGTCGGCCGCGATGCTCGGACGGCGGTAGGAACACCCGTGCAGGCCGGCGGTGACCAGTTCCGGATCGAGCACCCACAGCTGCGGCTGTCCCGCGTACGGGAAGCGAACGGCGATCCGGTGGTAGATGATGTTCTGGCCATCGGCATCCACGCTCTCGCCCTGCTGGTAGGCCAGGTGGACGATGTGGCCCTCGAACGGGCTCGACGGTCCTTCGATACCGTAGCCACCGTAGCCGACCGCTCCACCGGTTTCCACCGTTTCCAGACTCGGCACCTGTGCGAGCGTCGGCAGCAGGCACGTCGAACCGAGCGACGTGTCGATCTGCGACTGCGTCGCGTGGAGGTTCGTCACCGTCGCGGTGTCCGCGTTGCTGATCACGCCACAGACCTCCGCCGCGATGGCGACCACGTCGATGCCCTTCGGCGGATTGGCGTAGGCGACGACGTAGCCACTGTCGAGACCGACGACCGCCGGCGTGCGGCGCATCCAGACGCCCTCGTCGAAGTACGAGGGTGCGCTGAGCGTGTAGCGACAGAAGTCCGTAGGATCGATGCCGGTCGAATCCATTCCCACACGGCAGGCACGCACCTCCGAGGAATCCGTCGCCGGGTTGCGGCGTTCCCAGACCACCAGCGCCTCACTGTGGTCCCGCATGGTGGCGAAGGCGGGGTTGACGCAGTCGCGGCGGGTCGAGGCGACCGTGTCCGAGGGGTCCGAGACCATCCACTCGGGCGACAACTGGCCGCTCGGGGAGACGGTGCGCATGTAGATGACCGAGTCGCGATCGTAGACGACGACGCGATCGCCGGCGGAGGAGTCGGTCGAGAGGTTCTCCGAGTGCACGGCATTTGCCCAGGCGGTACCGATATGGGAGGTACCCGGCGACGTCGGCGTGAGCCGATAGAGCTCTCCCTCGCCCGGTTCGAGCCAGTCGAGCCGGAGCGTATCGCCGACGCATGCGGTGCGCGTCCAGGTCGTGTCGAGCACTTTGGTGACGACGAAGGAGTCGGCGAGGACGGAGGTGCTGTTTTTGAGGACGATCGTCGGACGGCGGACGTCGATCGCGCCGAGGCCGTGCCTGCTGAACGTGTACGCGGGCGGCGCGACCGAGTCGAACTTGTCGGTCGCGGCCTGGCTATAGGTGAGCGTATCGACCGGGTACAGGCGCCGGTTTGTCAGTAGCAGGTACCGACAGTAGCGGTTGTAGCCGTCGGCGTCGCCTCGCCCCGGCCGATAGTGCGTCACCTCCAGATACGTTTCCGAGCGGGGATCGTAGACCCCCGTCGAATCGACATATCCGCCGACGGAATCCCGCTCATAACGCTTCGCCATCTCCGTCATCACCGTGTCGAGCATCGGCATGTCGTCGAAGGAGAGACTCTGGTCGTAGACCGACATCTGCTCCTGATTGAACAGGAGGTTCTTCCATCCGACGAGCGTGTCGATGCGGTAAAGATCATCGGCGACGTCTCGCATTGCATTGAACCGCTTATTGAATCCGACCCACATCGTCGGGAAGTTGAGCTGTGGATTCTTGTAGGCGACCGGCGCCCAGTAGTCCTCGGCGTGCGTGGCGTTGTTCGCAACCGCGGTCGAATCGATTCTCAGCGGGCCCATCTGTTCACCCGTGTATTCCATCTCCGAGAATGAAACGGCGGTCACGCCGCTGTTCATCGACAACCACGTCTGCAACCGAATCGACTCCGGCGCCGGCGGGCGGATTCCAAGCCCCGGATAGTATCGAACCGGGTAGCCGTTGGCAGTCTTCTCGACCGGTATCCACGCATGCACGCCGATGAGACTGTACACGGGGGAAGCGGGCCGGGTCTGGCTTGCATAGCGGAATCGTGCAACATCCACCAGACGCGCAAGGCCGGACACCCATGGCGGATGACCGCCTTCGGTGGGGACGCCGTAGCGGTCCGCGGAGCTGCCGAGCTGTGCCTGCGACGTTGTGGTGAACCATGCGTAGTCATCGAGACTGGTGCCGGCGATATTTCGGGTCCGGTGCCTCAGATTACCGTTGGTATCGAGTTCATCCGCGTGCGCCATGTTGTAGAGCGTATCGGTTGCGAAGACGCTCATGCTGTCGGGGTTGGCGTATCGCGCCGGCATGGGGAAGTCGCCCTGAAAGTCGAAGTATCGATCATAGATCGTTGCCTGAATGGTCTTGACATCGGTCGAATCGAAGTCATTGCTCGATATCCGAAGATCATCGTATTCGGCAAAGAAGATCGTCGAGGTCTGACGCGTTTCGCCGGGGTCATGGTCGAACATCGATCGCTGCATCGTTCGCGCAACGTGGCCGAGCCCGCGGTAGTTGGGCAACCCGGGCTCGTCCATCGTGCCGAACGTTCGCAGCACTCCGTTGAGCGAGTCGGTGTAGACGTTGTTGATGTCCTCACGGATCAGTGTGTCAAACGCGCCGTTGCGCAGCGAGACCCCAAACTGATTGCTCAGCGTCCCGCGCAGGAATGTGACGTCGACGCGTCGGGTGGAGAACAGGCGGTAGGTGAGATTCGTGTTTTCGGGAGCAGGGATCGTCCCCATGTTGTACGCGCCTGGGAGCGTCCCGGCGATCGAGTCACAGTACTGCCCGACCGTGGGGTGAGTGGTGTCGACAAACACCGTATCGGAACGGTTGTTCGGCCATTGAAACCACGCGGCCGGAAGCCCCCCGTACTCCGTATCGGTGAACGTCGTGCCGAACGCACGGTAACCATCGCCGGCGTGCCTGGAGTCGAGGTAGTCGCGCTTCGTCAGCCCGACCACGCGCCACGGAACCCAGATGTTACACCAGCAGGAGGTGTCCGACTGACCGGTCGTGTCCCGACGGTAGAGAATGGCGTAGGCAAGTGTGTCAGCGTCGCCCACGGAATCGCGGAAGTATGTGCTCGTCTCATCGATCTTCACCGCGAATGAGAGCCGGAAGTAGTGCGAGCTATCCGCATAGCCGGACGGACCGCTGATGCTGTCGAGCATGGCGTAGTACGAGGGGCCGTCGGGAACGAGGGCGTCATTGAAGTAGTTGGGATTCGCTGCGACGAGGTGCGCGGTGTCGTTGCCTGTCGGATCGCGCGGTAGGGTGCGGCCCCATGCGAACAGCTTGTCGTGCAGTACTGCATTGGTATCACGCGTGGTCAACGTCGTATCGACCGGAGAATTCCAACTCCAGTGGGCGTAGACGGTATCCCGATCGAGGTAGCTCTCGCGCACGTGCGAGGCTCGAATGAGTCCGTCCGTCCGGCCCGTCGGTGCGGAAATTCCCATTCCCAGACTCGACAGCACCGGAATCAGCTGCTTCAGATTGTAGACGCCCGAATCGCCCGTCGCCAGGTGCTGAAAGGCGTGCGCCGAATCGCTGTATGACGGAATCCCGTAGAAGTGGATCACCGACATGTGCAGCGAGTCGTGCACCACCGGCAGCAGTGCCGTGCGGTTGACGGTCATACCGCCGATGAAGAACGTGCTGTCGTAGGTGTACCCGTGGTAGTCGCCCGTCGATTGCGCGTGCGCAGAGGGTACGAGCAGCACCGTGCTCGCCAGGCAGGCGAGCAGGAGAAGTCGGAGTGACGTGACCATAGTGGTCCTCCGGTCGTGGTGGAAGGAATTTGAAGGGTCTATGAGGAGCGTTCGTTTCCGGTCGGTTGCGGCGCTTGCGGTGTGAGCCGGTGCCGCAGGTGAGTCCTATCGGATTCGAACGGTTGTGGCGTGCGTCGTGGTGTCGTCGAAAACCATCCGAAGGAAGTACGTCCCTGCCGGAATGGGCGTTGTATCGACCGTGGCCAAACCCGCAGTCGCACTGACCGGTTGGTCCAGAACCACGTTCCCGTTCTCATCAACCAGTTCGAGTCTGGCCGCGCGTGCATCCTCAGCCGCGGTCCATTCCACCCGGAGCGTTTCGGCTGCCGGATTCGGAATCACCCGGATTGCGAGAGCATTCGCGCAGGTACGTGCTGGCACCTCCACCGCTGCCGAGGTCGCACCGCAGAACTCTCCCGGCAGGTGCGGCAGCAGCCGAGGGTGCGGTGTCCACGTCGGAACCGACTGGTCCGGCTTCAAAAACACGATGGCACCCGGAAAGCCATTGTCATTCGGATAGTTGTTGTAGCCGATCGCCACCGTCGGTTCCCCCGACCCGTCGATGTCTCCCAGTCGTGCGACGCTCATGATGTCGGTGCCGGGGAAGTGGATCACCACATCGATCAGCGAGTCGATGCCACGCCCCCCCGAATACCCGATGATCAGTGGCCACGACGCCGTCCAGATCTCATCGGCGCCGTCGAGGTTGGCGTCGCCCATGTCGTAGAGCGGGGCTCCGCCGCTGCCTCCCCAGCCGTCCTCGTGCAGTTGGTCGGGCGAGAGCACCTCCGCCCACGGACGGGACCACCAGCCGTGTCCATCGCTCGGGCCTTCGTAGCCACTGCCGTATTGCTCCAGCAGACGCTGAGCGGGCCGTCCCGCGTAGATCCGAATGCGTTCCGCGCCGCCGCAATTGACCAGCAGATCGTAGCTGCCGTCGCCCGTTACGTCACTGAACAGCGCATAGTGTCCATTTGCTACCGTGAGGTCAACCACCTCCAGTTCCGTTGTGTCTGGCAGAGCTCCTTTGCGCCCGTACAGCACGCCGACGCTGCCAAGAGAGCTCGTCTCGTTGTCGATGAACACCACATCGGGGTTTCCATCGCAGTCCTGGTCGAGGATCCGGACCACATCGAGATCCGGTCCGCTCGGGAGAATATTCCACTTCCGCCAGTCCGCACGTCGCGAGAGTCCGTCGCGACCCCAGCGGCCGTCTCGGTGACCGCGGTAGATCCGCAGCGCAGGCTGCGCCACGACATAGCCATTGGAGAATCCGCCGGAGTTCCGCACGAGCAGGTCGTCGACACCATCCCCGTCGAAATCCTGACCCAGGCCGGCGAAAATCCCCAGCCACATTTGTGCGTCGCACTCCAGTCGCGTCGTGTCCGAGAGCGAGTAGTACCCGTGCCCGTCGTTCCAGAAAATGACCAGGCGCGAGATCGAGCGGCCCATCGAATCGTTACCGGCAGATGTATCGCCCTCAATCTCCACCTGTGTGACGAGGTCGCCGTAGCCGTCCCCATCGAAATCCCCGCTTCCGAGCAACGTGATGTACGACGGCGCCTCGCTGACGCGAACCCGCTGTCCGCTCGTCGAGGCCGGAAGGCCGCCGCGCACCCCGTGGTAGATCAGCAGCTCCTGCGGGGCGCCAGCCGTGTCGGTCCGCCGGTGCCAGACGGCGAAGTCATTGATGCCGTCCCCGGAAATATCCCCAAGTGCCGTAATGCCTCCGCCGACCTCTGAGCACCCGAATTCCTCCAGATCACGGCGATTGGTCATAAACCCGTACATCCGCCCCAACTCCGGCAGCCCCGTCACCATCCACGGTGCCCGGGGATCGATCCGCTTTGGCTGCGCGTGGGCCGAGTCGGACGCAGCAACGGCAAGTCCCGCCAGCGCCAGTACACCCGCCACCACTCTGCTCATGCGCTGGAGCCGTGGGCGCCGTCGCCTCGCCGGATGCGAGGTGGCCTGAGGTTTCAGCGTCAATTGTCTCATTTCTGTCACCATTCAATGACTGTACTCCATGCTCGCGATCCGGCCACGCGTCCATTCTCCACACACTGACGAACACATTACCCGCGATGCCATTACCATCTCCGAAGGTAGCACTGCGAATCGATCAACGTTTCGATAGCTGCGGCCGTCCGGTGGGGCGGTCGGCGCTTCTGCGGCGTATGCGCCCTCCCGCCGCGTTCAATGCACGGCGGCGCGTGGTGCGGGGGATACGCCGGGCGTCTCGTGCGCCGAAAACCTACGTCCGCCGCTGACCAATAGCAAACGGTATTATTCTAGGACCTACGACACACGGTCCTGCCCGATTACGCCCGCCATTGCGCCGTGTTGTCTCAGTATTCATGGCCCGCCGGTGATCCACATCCGCCGCAGCCATTGCCGGCGACGACGCACCGCCGCTCTACCGAATCCGAACGGATATGGATTGCGTCGTGGTGTCGTCGAATACGACCCGAAGGAAGTACGTCCCCGCCGCAATGGGCGTTGTATTGACCGTGGCCGAACCAGCAGTCGCACCGACCGGTTGGTCCAGAACCACGTTTCCGTTCTCATCAACCAGTTCGATCCTGGCCGCGCGTGCGTCATCGGGGGCCGTCCATTCCACGCGCAGCGTCTCAGCAGCCGGATTCGGAATCACCCGGATTGCGAGAGCATTCGCGCAGGTACGTGCTGGCACCTCCACCGCTGCCGAGGTCGCACCGCAGAACTCTCCCGGCAGGTGCGGCAGCAGCCGAGGGTGCGGTGTCCACGTCGGAACCGACTGGTCCGGCTTCAGAAACACGATGGCACCTGGAAAGCCATTGTCATTCGGATAGTTGTTGTACCCGATCGCCACCGTCGGTTCCCCCGACCCGTCGATGTCTCCCAGTCGTGCGATGCTCATGATGTCGGTGCCGGGGAAGTGGATCACCACATCGATCAGCGAGTCGATGCCACGCCCCCCCGAATACCCGATGATCAGTGGCCACGACGCCGTCCAGATCTCATCGGCGCCGTCGAGGTTGGCGTCGCCCATGTCGTAGAGCGGTCCCCCGCCGCTGCCTCCCCAGCCGTCCTCGTGCAGCTGGTCGGGCGAGAGCACCTCCGCCCACGGACGCCGCCACCACCCGTGCCCCTGGATCGGATCATCGTCACCGGAGCCGAACTGCTCGATGAGTCTCTGCCCGGGTCTTCCGGCGTAGATACGAATGCGTCCGTCCATGCGGCCGTCATCCCGAAATCTGAGGCAGTTGGCAAGCAGATCGAAGGTCCCATCGCCGGTGACGTCGGCAAACTGCATGGTCAGCCCATCGATAGCGGACAGATCGATAACCTCGAGTTGTGTCGTATCGGGGAAGGCGCCGGAGCGGCCATAGAGCACGCCCACGTGCCCCCCAACACCGACGGCGTGGCTATCGTCGATGAACACCACATCGGGGTTCCCATCGCAGTCCTGGTCGAGGATGCGGATCTGCTTCGTCGGTGGAATGTTCCACATTCGCCAGTCCGCTCGCCGCGAGAGCCCCCCGCGACCCCACCGGCCACCGCGATGGCCACGGTAGATCCGCAACTGCGGCTGCGCCACGACTTCACCCTGGCTGAACCCCGCATAGGCGCGGACCATCAGGTCATCAGTGCCATCCCCATCAAAATCCTTCCCCAGACCGTTCTGGATCCCCAGCCACATCTCGCTCTCACACGATAACCGCGTCGTATCTGACAGCGAGTAGTAGCCGTATCCGTCGTTCCAGAAAATCACCAACCGCGCCACCGGCTTTCCACCCGGTACGTTTCCCGCAGTCGTGTCGTCCTTGATCTCGACAGCCAGGACGAGGTCGCCGAATCCGTCCCCATCGAAATCCCCGCTTCCGAGCAACGTGATGTACGACGGCGCCTCGCTGACGCGAACCCGCTGTCCGCTCGTCGAGGCCGGAAGGCCGCCGCGCACCCCGTGGTAGATCAGCAGCTCCTGCGGGGCGCCAGCCGTGTCGGTCCGCCGGTGCCAGACGGCGAAGTCATTGATGCCGTCCCCGGAAATATCCCCCAGGGCGGTAATGCCATCTCCGCCGCCGATGTAGGACCCGCCGAAGTTCTCGGCGCCCGACCCATTGACCAGCCCATACATCCGCCCCAACTCCGGCAGCCCCGTCACCACGCCGGGCGCGCGTGGGTCGATCCGCTTTGGCTGCGCCTGCGCCGAGTCGGTTGCAGCAACGGCAAGTCCCGTCAGCGCCAGTACACCCGCCACCACTCTGCTCATGCGCTCGAGCCGTGGGCGCCGTCGCCTCGCCGGATGCGAGGTGGCCTGAGGTTTCAGCGTCAATTGTCTCATTTCTGTCACCATTCAATGACTGTACTCCATGCTCGCGATCCGGCCACGCGTCCATTCTCCACACACTGACGAACACATTACCCGCGATGCCATTACCATCTCCGAAGGTAGCACTGCGAATCGATCAAGGTTTCGATAGCTGCGGCCGTCGGCGTTGGGCGGTCGGTGCTTCCGCGGCGTATGCGACCCCCCGCCGCGTTCAATGCACGGCGGCGCGTGGTGTGGGGGGATACGCCGGGCGTCTCGTGCGGCGAAAACGTACGTCCGCCGCTGACCAATAGCAAACGGTATTATTCTACGACCTACGACACACGGTCCTGCCCGATTACGGCCGCCATTGCGCCGTGTTGTCTCAGTATTCATGGCCCGCCGGTGATCCACATCCGCCGCAGCCATTGCCGGCGACGACGCACCGCCGCTCTACCGAATCCGAACGGATATGGATTGCGTCGTGGTGTCGTCGAATACGACCCGAAGGAAGTACGTCCCCGCCGCAATGGGCGTTGTATTGACCGTGGCCGAACCAGCAGTCGCACCGACCGGTTGGTCCAGAACCACGTTTCCGTTCTCATCAACCAGTTCGATCCTGGCCGCGCGTGCGTCATCGGGGGCCGTCCATTCCACGCGCAGCGTCTCAGCAGCCGGATTCGGAATCACCCGGATTGCGAGAGCATTCGCGCAGGTACGTGCTGGCACCTCCACCGCTGCCGAGGTCGCACCGCAGAACTCTCCCGGCAGGTGCGGCAGCAGCCGAGGGTGCGGTGTCCACGTCGGAACCGACTGGTCCGGCTTCAGAAACACGATGGCACCTGGAAAGCCATTGTCATTCGGATAGTTGTTGTACCCGATCGCCACCGTCGGTTCCCCCGACCCGTCGATGTCTCCCAGTCGTGCGATGCTCATGATGTCGGTGCCGGGGAAGTGGATCACCACATCGATCAGCGAGTCGATGCCACGCCCCCCCGAATACCCGATGATCAGTGGCCACGACGCCGTCCAGATCTCATCGGCGCCGTCGAGGTTGGCGTCGCCCATGTCGTAGAGCGGTCCCCCGCCGCTGCCTCCCCAGCCGTCCTCGTGCAGCTGGTCGGGCGAGAGCACCTCCGCCCACGGACGCCGCCACCACCCGTGCCCCTGGATCGGATCATCGTCACCGGAGCCGAACTGCTCGATGAGTCTCTGCCCGGGTCTTCCGGCGTAGATACGAATGCGTCCGTCCATGCGGCCGTCATCCCGAAATCTGAGGCAGTTGGCAAGCAGATCGAAGGTCCCATCGCCGGTGACGTCGGCAAACTGCATGGTCAGCCCATCGATAGCGGACAGATCGATAACCTCGAGTTGTGTCGTATCGGGGAAGGCACCGGAGCGGCCATAGAGCACGCCCACGTGCCCACCAACGCCGACGGCGTGGCTATCGTCGATGAACACCACATCGGGGTTTCCATCGCAGTCCTGGTCGAGGATCCGGACCACATCGAGATCCGGTCCGCTCGGGAGAATATTCCACTTCCGCCAGTCCGCACGTCGCGAGAGTCCGTCGCGACCCCAGCGGCCGTCTCGGTGACCGCGGTAGATCCGCAGCGCAGGCTGCGCCACGACATAGCCATTGGAGAATCCGCCGGAGTTCCGCACGAGCAGGTCGTCGACACCATCCCCGTCGAAATCCTGACCCAGGCCGGCGAAAATCCCCAGCCACATTTGTGCGTCGCACTCCAGTCGCGTCGTGTCCGAGAGCGAGTAGTACCCGTGCCCGTCGTTCCAGAAAATGACCAGGCGCGAGATCGAGCGGCCCATCGAATCGTTACCGGCAGATGTATCGCCCTCAATCTCCACCTGTGTGACGAGGTCGCCGTAGCCGTCCCCATCGAAATCCCCGCTTCCGAGCAACGTGATGTACGACGGCGCCTCGCTGACGCGAACCCGCTGTCCGCTCGTCGAGGCCGGAAGGCCGCCGCGCACCCCGTGGTAGATCAGCAGCTCCTGCGGGGCGCCAGCCGTGTCGGTCCGCCGGTGCCAGACGGCGAAGTCATTGATGCCGTCCCCGGAAATATCCCCAAGTGCCGTAATGCCTCCGCCGACCTCTGAGCACCCGAATTCCTCCAGATCACGGCGATTGGTCATAAACCCGTACATCCGCCCCAACTCCGGCAGCCCCGTCACCATCCACGGTGCCCGGGGATCGATCCGCTTTGGCTGCGCGTGGGCCGAGTCGGACGCAGCAACGGCAAGTCCCGCCAGCGCCAGTACACCCGCCACCACTCTGCTCATGCGCTGGAGCCGTGGGCGCCGTCGGGTCGCCAGCTGCGACGAGTCCTGACGTTTCAGCGTCAATTGTTTCATTTCCGTCACCATTCAATGACTGTACTCCATGCTCGCGATCCGGCCACGCGTCCATTCTCCTCACACTGACGAACACATTACCCGCGATGCCATTACCATCTCCGAAGGTAGCACTGCGAATCGATCAAGGTTTCGATAGCTGCGGCCGTCGGCGTTGGGCGGTCGGTGCTTCCGCGGCGTATGCGACCCCCCGCCGCGTTCAATGCACGGCGGCGCGTGGTGTGGGGGGATACGCCGGGCGTCTCGTGCGGCGAAAACGTACGTCCGCCGCTGACCAATAGCAAACGGTATTATTCTACGACCTACGACACACGGTCCTGCCCGATTACGGCCGCCATTGCGCCGCGTTGTCTCAGTATTCATGGCCCGACGGTGATCCACATGCGCCGCAGCCATTGCCGGCGACGACGCACCGCCGCTCTACCGAATCCGAACGGATACGGCTCTGGTCGTGGTGTCGTCGAACACGACCCGAAGGAAGTACGTCCCCGCCGCAATGGGCGTTGTATTGACCGTGGCCAAACCCGCAGTCGCACCGACCGGTTGGTCCAGAACCACGTTTCCGTTCTCATCAACCAGTTCGATCCTGGCGGTGCCTGCGCTATTTGGTGCGGTCCATTCCACGCGCAGCGTCTCAGCAGCCGGATTCGGAATCACCCGGATTGCCAGAGCATTCGCGGAGGTGCGTGCTGGCACCTCCACCGCTGCCGAGGTCGCACCGCAGAACTCTCCCGGCAGGTGCGGCAGCAGCCGAGGGTGCGGCGTCCACGTCGGAACCGACTGGTCCGGCTTCAGAAACACGATGGCACCCGGAAAGCCATTGTCATTCGGATAGTTGTTGTACCCGATCGCCACCGTCGGTTCCCCCGACCCGTCGATGTCTCCCAGTCGTGCGATGCTCATGATGTCGGTGCCGGGGAAGTGGATCACCACATCGATCAGCGAGTCGATGCCACGCCCACCCGAATACCCGATGATCAGTGGCCACGACGCCGTCCAGATCTCATCGGCGCCGTCGAGGTTGGCGTCGCCCATGTCGTAGAGCGGCCCTCCGCCGCTGCCTCCCCAGCCGTCCTCGTGCAGCTGGTCGGGCGAGAGCACCTCCGCCCACGGACGCCGCCACCACCCGTGCCCCTGGATCGGATCATCGTCACCGGAGCCGAACTGCTCGATGAGTCTCTGCCCGGGTCTTCCGGCGTAGATACGAATGCGTCCGTCCATGCGGCCGTCATCCCGAAATCTGAGGCAGTTGGCAAGCAGATCGAAGGTCCCATCGCCGGTGACGTCGGCAAACTGCATGGTCAGCCCATCGATAGCGGACAGATCGATAACCTCGAGTTGTGTCGTATCGGGGAAGGCACCGGAGCGGCCATAGAGCACGCCCACGTGCCCACCAACGCCGACGGCGTGGCTATCGTCGATGAACACCACATCGGGGTTTCCATCGCAGTCCTGGTCGAGGATCCGGACCACATCGAGATCCGGTCCGCTCGGGAGAATATTCCACTTCCGCCAGTCCGCACGTCGCGAGAGTCCGTCGCGACCCCAGCGGCCGTCTCGGTGACCGCGGTAGATCCGCAGCGCAGGCTGCGCCACGACATAGCCATTGGAGAATCCGCCGGAGTTCCGCACGAGCAGGTCGTCGACACCATCCCCGTCGAAATCCTGACCCAGGCCGGCGAAAATCCCCAGCCACATTTGTGCGTCGCACTCCAGTCGCGTCGTGTCCGAGAGCGAGTAGTACCCGTGCCCGTCGTTCCAGAAAATGACCAGGCGCGAGATCGAGCGGCCCATCGAATCGTTACCGGCAGATGTATCGCCCTCAATCTCCACCTGTGTGACGAGGTCGCCGTAGCCGTCCCCATCGAAATCCCCGCTTCCGAGCAACGTGATGTACGACGGCGCCTCGCTGACGCGAACCCGCTGTCCGCTCGTCGAGGCCGGAAGGCCGCCGCGCACCCCGTGGTAGATCAGCAGCTCCTGCGGGGCGCCAGCCGTGTCGGTCCGCCGGTGCCAGACGGCGAAGTCATTGATGCCGTCCCCGGAAATATCCCCCAGGGCGGTAATGCCATCTCCGCCGCCGATGTAGGACCCGCCGAAGTTCTCGGCGCCCGACCCATTGACCAGCCCATACATCCGCCCCAACTCCGGCAGCCCAGTCACCACGCCGGGCGCGCGTGGGTCGATCCGCTTTGGCTGCGCCTGCGCCGAGTCGGTTGCAGCAACGGCAAGTCCCGTCAGCGCCAGTACACCCGCCACCACTCTGCTCATGCGCTCGAGCCGTGGGCGCCGTCGCCTCGCCGGATGCGAGGTGGCCTGAGGTTTCAGCGTCAATTGTCTCATTTCTGTCACCATTCAGCGGCTATACTCCATGCTCGCGATCGGGTCCGCCATCCATTCTCCACACACTGACGAATTCAATACCTGCTCTGCCATTACCATCTCGCAAGGTAGCAGTGCGACGTGATCGATCTTTCGATTGCGGCGGCCGTCCGGTGGGGCGGTCGGTGCTTCCGCGGCCTATGCGACCCGCGCCGCGTTCAATGCACGGCGGCGCGTGGTGTGGGGGATACGCCGGGCGTCTCGTGCGCGATGAAGGTATAGCTGCCGCTTATCGATGGCAAGCGGAAATTCCACAGGTTTTCCAATCGTGTTGTCCTACCCCAGAAGTGATCAGTCCAAGCGCCAGATAGAACTGTCAGTGGCGTCCGCGAGGCAGCCAGTATCCCTCATTTTCGTTCGGAGTAGTTCGAACGATGGGACGCATGGTGTTCCCCCGCCATTGGCGTTGTGGATTGTGGTAATTCCAGGGGGTATTAGTGAACGATCACGACACGCGTGGCGAGGCGCGTCGTGCCCGATGACAGCGCGACGAGGTATGTGCCCGCCGGCAGGTCCGTCGTCGCGATCCTCTGGCGGCCGCTGGCGCCGCGCTCCGCGAACTCGTGGAGTTCCGTTCCCGTGATGCTGTACAGCGTGACGCGAAGATCGGTGGTCGATGCGGCCACGCTCCAGGAAACCTCGATTGCCTCCTCGGCAGGGTTCGGGGTGACGGTGAACGCTACCGCAGTGGGTAGTGCTGGCGGTTGTTCGACACTGCTGACGCTCGAGCCGCAGTGCTCTCCCGGCACGTGCGGCACGGGACGCGGCCACGCACCGACGGGAGGGTACACTGCCGGCTTGATGAACTTGATGCCGCCCGGGAACAGGTTCCATCCACGTTGCGGGATGTCATCGTAGCCGATGGCGATCGTCTCGACGCCGGAGCCGTCGATGTCACCCAGGCGCGCCATGCCCGTGAAGTCCGCTCTCGGCACCGTCTCAATCACGTCGATCAGCGAGTCGATCAGTCGGCCGCAGCGGTAGCCGAGCAGGTAGGGGCCGCCCACCATCCACAGGTCCGCCACCGAGTCGAGGTTGCTGTCACCCAGATCAAAGATCTTCTCCAATGTGTAGGCCCAGCCGTCGTGCATGCTCCGCGGCATCAGGATCTGGGCCCACGGCCGGCCCCACCACTCCGTCTCGCCCGGGCGTGGCGCCTCATTGCCGGTGCCATAGACCGCATCCAGACGTTCGCCGGGCCGGCCGGCGAAGATCTGAATGCGCTCCTGGTTGCCTGAGGTCAAGATCAGGTCGACGGTACCGTCACCGGTGACATCTCGCAGCAGTCCGTAGCGGCCATGTGCCGTGTCGAAGGAGAGGTACTGGTAGTCGTTCGTATCGGGAAATCCGCCTCCGGCCCGGCCGTAGAGCACCCACATCATGCCGGGATTGCTCACGCTCTGGCTGTCGAAGTAGAACGCCAGGTCATTGGCGCCGTCGCAGTCCTGATCGACCAGTTGCACTCGGCGGAAGTCCGGCGCCGTCCACCAGAACATGTCGCCGCTCCGTGGTATGCCTGCTCGTCCCCAGCGGGTGCGCCGATGGCCCCGATAGAAGAACAATGTCGGTTGCGCGACGAGTTGACCAGCAGTGAGCCCAGACGACGCGCGGAACGTCAGATCATCGATGCCGTCGCCATCGAGATCGCCGGCGGCAGCATTGTCCACGCCCAGCCACCGGATTCCGAAGCCCTCCAGTCGCGTCGTGTCACCGAGGCCGTACGCGCCAGTCCCGTCTCCCCAGAACACGACAACGGTTGCGATGCGTCGTCCGTTGGGCGCGGCAGGATTTCCCGCCGCGGTATCATTGATGATCTCCACCCGACAGGCGATGTCCCGATTCCCGTCAGCATCCCAATCTCCGGCGGCCAAAAACGTTGTCGCTGTCGCGATCTCCGTGATCCCGATACGTTCCCCGGACTCCACCGTCGGCAGTCCGTCCCGTACCCCGAGGTACAGCAGCAGTTCCTCCGGTGTTCGCGTGTATTCCGTCGTGAGCACCGGAATCGCCGTATCCGCCCGATCCCGTGCTACAATGAAGTCCTGTAGACCATCATTGTTGACATCACCAACGGGGTATATCTGGTTTCCGAAGCTCTCCGGATGCGTCTCTTCGGCAACGTGCGTGATCGTCCCCTCCATCCGCCCGACTTCCGGCAGCGATCGCACGTACGGCGAGCGCGGGTCGATGCGGGTCGACTGCGCGTGGGCCACGGTCGTGAGCACGAGCAGGACCGCACCGACAACCGTCAGGCAGTCGAGCATCGCCCGTCGCACACGACCGAGCGCCGAGAGATTCCACCATATTATCGTTGAGATTTTCATGTCGATTCTCATCTGATCGTTGCTGCATCTCCTGCCTGTCAGTTTCTCTATCACCCCGTCCGGTGATATGGGAACAGGAATTCGTGCACCATCGTCGGTGGCGTCATCTCGGCAGAGAGCGGGGGTGACGTGACCGGCCGATGATCTCACATTGGCGGGCGCCTCGTGCGCGGCGAACGTATCTCCCGCGACGACCAATCGCAACACTTACTGCTGTTGTTTTCGAACTCGCCTGTCCGCGGATTCGGATAGTTGAAGCCGGGCTCGATGGTCCATTATCGGTTATTGAATCCGAAATGCACCGCCGGTCGACCGAGGGTATTATCGAACTGGAATTTGGGAGGGCTGCGTTCTGAAGTGGATATGAACGGCGAGGCCCCGGAGCAGTGAACGCTCCGGGGCCTCGAACATCGCGACCGGCACGCGAGACCGACCGACGAGCGATGTCGTCAATGCCGAAGTGCGAGGGTCGTGGAGCCGATGACACCTTTGCCGTCGGTGGCACTGATCAGGTAGACGCCCGAGGGCAGACCGTCCGCGTCGAAGGAGATCCGATGGGTGCCTGTGGCCATCGGTCCGTCGTGCAGCAGCGCAGCGCGGTGACCGAGGATGTCGCGTGCCTCGATGACCACTCGCGACGGGGCGCCAAGCGTGAGCTCCAGCGTGGTGGCTGAGGCAAAGGGATTCGCGCCGGTGACGCTCAGGCGCTCGGTCCCGGAGGTGTGACTCCGGGCGGCGACCTTCGACGGGATCGACCCGGTGAGCACGAATTCACCCAGCGACGTGATTCCAGTGGCTACGATCGCTCCGGTGGCGTCGTCGACGCTCGTCTGCAGTTGCTCGAACATGCCGGTGCCGGCGACGTCACGATGCCAGACGCGTACATCGGCCGGATCGACGACGGTGATGCCGACGGAGTCGAGGTTGAAACGTGCTTCGGCGGAGGTGAAGGTGAAGCCGTCGGTCGCGCTGGCCACCCAGTCGACCGGAAGAAGCTGATCCGAAGCGATTCCGTCGTGGGCCGTCGGCGCGGCATCGTAACGCTCCACGTAGACGGTGTCGGCCTCGGCGCCCAGGAGCCTGACGTCGTGCTCGCGACGCGTGCGCGTTCCGACGCCGGCGAGAGCGAACGAGGCACCGGTTCCTCCGAATTCATACAGTCCGTCCGTTGGAACTTCGACGCCGGCGAAGCCCGCGGGTACGGAGACCGATATGCGCCACGCCTCGGTCTTTCCGTCGGGATTGGTGCCCTGGCCAACGATGACGCGACCGTCGCCGGAGATGTCGGTCACGGTCAGGTTCGACCACCCTTCGGCATCGGTGGCGCGACTCTGCAGCAGCGTCGGAATCGGCACGGCACCGGTTGCACTGGTCCAGATGAACGGCATGGAGCCATGATCGGCGGCGTATTCACCGGCGATGACGTTCCCGTCGTCGGACACACGGACGTCACGACTGCTGTTGAACCCGCCCGGCACACCGAGATCGACGGCCGTACCATTCCGCCAGGCAACCAGCGTATAGTGCGAATCGTCGTCCGGCAGACTCGACCAACCGACGATCGTCGAGCCATCGGGCGTCATGTCCTTCGCAGCGCAGCTGCCGGTGGCACCGGAAAGTGGTGGAAGCGGCTGCATCGACCCGCCGCTCCAGATGAATCCCGTGTACGGTCCATCGTTCGTCGACGACGATCCGACGACGACGGAGCCGTCGTCCGAAACGCAGGTGGCCGTGGCATTACTGCCGTAATTGGCGTTCCCTCCGAGCGATCCAAGCGACGTCAGAGAGCCGTTGTGCCAGAGCACGGCGTCGATGGTCCTGACTTCCATCTCGATTGAATCCATTTTTTTGATTTCGATATTCGAGATGCTCTGGCCGACGAACCAGTCGGCGTTGTCGCTGATTCCGTCGCAGGAGCTCTGCGCGCCGTCGCCGGAGTAAATCGTTCCGAACGCGACCAGTGTGCCGTTGGTCCAGCGAACGCCGCGATTGCCGTCAGCCGAACTGGAGCTGCCGACGATCGTGGTGCCGTCGGCGGAGACTCCCGAGGCGGTCGACGACTTCCGATCCGGATCGTCGAGCGCGCCGAGTCCGGTGATCGAGCCGCCTTTCCACTCAAACGCCTCGGTTCCGAATTCGGACTGGCTCTGGATGAATTGATTGCCGACGACGACCGACCCGTCGCGGTTGGTGGCCGTCGCAGTGCTCTGGTCGTTCGGCCCCGGGCCGACTCCGAGCGGCTCGAACGTGATGTCCTGCGCCACGGAGACACAGACAGCCGTACAGAGAAGGGTGATGAACACGAACGCGGCGGCGAGCGGTGATGGCAGTAGAGAACGCATGGTGCAACCCAGTAAATCGTGATGAAGTCCGATCGAGACGAAATTTGATCGAGACGAAATTCAGTTCGTGATACAGGCGCTGTGAGCGAGGTACGCGATCGCTCCGCGCGGCGGGGTGCCGAGAGGTCGGGAGGTGATGGTCGCTCGGGGAAGGTAACGACGTTCGGCGGGACGGGGCGGGAAAGGATCCCCATGCCCAGCGTGATCCGAAGATCACACGAGGAATCCAATCCCGGTTAACCCCGTTCCCACCGATCGTCTGGCACGTATGGAAGATGAGGGTTCGCCGCGATTGGTGTCCTACTGGTTTACTACTGGAGCGGCGGATGTGGTGGCGGATACGGCTGAATTGGCAGCCGAGCGGGGAGGTTCACTATTTTCCCGGCCATCATGTCGCAGGATCGGCCCGACGATATCGACGCACGAGACGAATCCGACCCCTCCAACGACAGCGAGCGGATCGAGCGCTACCTGGAGGGGTTCGACGAGGTATGGCAGCGCAATCCGCCTCAGGCCGTCGAGCGCGCCGAGCGTGCCTGGGCGCTTGCCGAGCGGTCGGGCTCGATCCGGCAGCAGGCCCGCTGCCTGCAGCAGCTCTCGAAGGCGTTGGTTGCCGTCTCCCGGTATCCGGAGGCCATGGAGGCCGCCCGCGCATCGCTGCGGATCTTCGAGAAACTCGACGATCCGCTCAACACCGCCAACCTGCTGAATCTCGTCGGCATCATCGCCCGCGACATGTCGGTGCTCACCGAGTCGCTCGATGCGTTCACCCGGGCACTGGAAATCTTTCGCGAACTCGATGACAGGGTGCGCACCGCCGCAGCGCTCAACAACGTCGGCACCGTTCACGAATCGATCGGCAACTACTCCGAGGCGATCGACTACTACCTGCAGGCGTTGAAACTCTACGAGGAGACCGGACAGGAGCACAACGGCGCGATCGTCACGTCCAACATCGGCAACATCCACTACTACCTCGAGGACTACGACGCCTCGTTTGAATTCCACTCCCGTGCGCTGCTCGTCTACCGACGGCTTGAGAACGATCTGAGCATCGCCATCGCGCAGGGGAACATCTCCGGCATCTACAAGGCGCGTGGCGACTACGATACCGCGCTCGACGCGCTCGAGGAGACGCTCGCGATCTTCCAGCGCATCGGTGAGCGACGCTACGAAGCCACCACCCGCGTGAAGCTCGGAATGCTTCAGGAGCTGCGCGGCGATTTCGCTCGTGCCCGTGCCGAACTTCAGAGGGGCATCGAGCTGTCAGAAGAGGTCGGCAACGGTGAGGCGCTCGGCGATGGTCAGGTGCGACTCGGAAATCTGATGTTGACGCAGGGGGAACCCCAGCGGGCGATCGAACTCTACCGCGCGGCCGATGCTCTCGGAGAACGTCTCGGTCTGCTGAAGCTCCGCACCGATGTCCGCCTGGGACTTGCCAATGCCCACGCCGCGCTCGGTCGATTTGAAGAGGCGTACGTACACCTGCAGACCTACCAGTCGCTCAGAGACGCGCTGATCGGTGAGGAGAAACAACGGACGGTGGCGATTACCCAGGCACGCTTCGATGTCGAACGGGCCGAACGCGAACGGGAGGTCTTCCGCCTGCGCACCGAGCATCTCGAGGAAATGATGCGCCAGCGCTCCAAGGAGCTCACCTCGCTTGCGATGCATCTGGTGCGCAAGAATGCCTTCCTGCAGAAGCTTCGTCGCGATGCCGCCGATGGTCGTCCAACCCGTGATGGCGGGCCGAAGCGGGTGGTCGCCGATATCGACGAACACCTTCGCGGCGATGATGACTGGCAGCGCTTCGAACAGGAGTTCCAGCTGGTGCACGAGGATTTCATGCGCACCCTCTCACAGCGCTATCCGAAACTGACGCCCGCGGAGCTGAAGGTGTGCGCACTGCTGAAGATCAACCTGTCGAACAAGGAGATCGCCAACCTGCTCTCGGTCTCGATTCGAAACATCGAAAGCCACCGCTACTGGATCAGAAAGAAGATGGAGCTGGGGTCGAAGGTGAATCTCGCGGCTCACCTGGCTGCGCTGTAGTGCGATGCCCCTCGGGCGAATCCGGACGGCGCGATCGTCGCAGATGAGCCCCTAATTCGTCAGCGCGTAGACGATGATGTTCGTCCCGATCTTGAACGCCTCCTCGCGCTTCGCCGGCGGGTCGCCGTGGATCTCGGGATCGGCCCATCCGTCGGAGGGATTGGTCTCGACCGTGTAGAACACACAGAGCCGGTTGTCGTGCTTTCGATCGAAGAGACCGTAGCCGCGCGGCGGCTTGCCGTCATGCTCGTGGATCTTCGGCAGTCCGTGATCAAAGGTGTAGTAGCAGTGGTAGATCTCGTGCGAGAACGGCAGCTCCTCGAACTCCTGGTCGGGGAAGACCTTGTGCATCTCCCGCCGGATCGCGGTGTCGAGTCCGTAGTCGTCGTCGATGTAGAGGAACCCGCCGTTCTCCAGGTACGCGCGCAGTCGCTTCACGTCGCCGTCGCTGAACACCACGTTGCCATGCCCGGTGAGAAAGAGCATCGGGTAGTCGAAGATCGCGTCGCTCGAGACATCGACGTATTCGAACTCGGGGCGGACGTCGATGGTGGTGTGGGCGCGGAGGTACTTGAGCATGTTCGCATCGGCTCCCCGGTCGTTGTACCAGTCACCCCCGCCGTCATACTTCAGTCGGGCGAGGACGAATGCGCTGCGCGAAGCGGCCTTGCCGGTCGATCCGGCACCCGGCTCGTCTCCGGTGCTCGGCTGCGCCAGCAGTCCGGAGGCGGCCATGAGCAGGCCGATGGCCGTCAGCAGGAGGGTGCGATGTCGAAGCATGGGGCGTTGGAGGGACCGGGAGAATGCCATAGGTAGAGTGACTCGATCGCGCGAAAAATATTGAGGTGTGGACATCACCGTTCGGCGTCGAACAGTTCGATCTGTCCGCCGGCGGCCGGACGACGGAAGTGCTCGGTCGTCAGTTGAATTCGCTCCCGGTTGAGTCCCGCACGCTCGGCACTCAGCCGGAACAGGTTCTTGATCAGCTCGGCGCGGGGTCCGCTGCCGGAGAAGCGATCGCCGAACTGGCTGAGGTTGAGCTTTCCGTCGCGCATGTCCTCCAGCGCGTGCCGCACCTTTGCGACGCGCGCCGGATGCTCGCGTTGCAGCCAGTCGAGGAAGACGGGCCGCACGGCCATCGGGAGTCGAAGCATGACGTGGGATGCTTCGACGGCACCGGCATCGGCGACGGCCTCGAGGATCGCCGGAATTTCCTCGTCGTTCAGACCGGGGATGATCGGCGCGAGCATCACGCCGACCGGAACGCCGGCATCGGTCAGTCGTCGCACCGCGTCGAGGCGTCGCTCGGGCGTCGAGGTGCGGGGCTCCAGACGTCGCGCCAGGTCCCGATCGAGCGTCGTGATCGAAACGAACACGGCCACGCAGTGGAACGACGCGAGCGCACCGAGCACATCGAGATCACGCAGTACCAACGCGTTCTTGGTGACGATGCCGACGGGGTTGCGGAACTCGAGCATCGTCTCGAGCACCGAGCGCGTGATGCCGAACCGCCGTTCGGCCGGCTGGTACGGATCGGTCACGCCGCTGATGGACACGACCGTCGGCTTCCAGCGGCGTCGCATCATCTCTTCGCGTGCCAGTCGCGCCGCGTCGCGCTTGACGACGATCTTCGTTTCGAAATCGATCCCCGCGTTGTACCCGAGGTACTCATGCGTCGGCCGCGCGTAGCAGTAGGCGCAGCCGTGCTCGCAGCCGCGGTACGGATTGATCGAATGGCTGAACGGAATGTCGGGGCTCGTGTTCGTGGCGAACGCCGAGCGGGATGCGTCGTCGATGAATTCGGTGCGGGGGTCGGGTGCGTCCTCGAACGAATTCCACCCGTCGTCGAACGATTCCTTCGACGTCGTCACGAATCGATTGCCGGTGTCGAGCCGGGTTCCTCGTAGTGCCATGCTGTGGGGGACGGGAAAAATGTGCCTATACTTGTCGCCGAAAAATTCAACCGTACGCCTGTCCAACCCCACGTGTCGATGATCACCTACACGTTGTCGCTCGGCGATCCCGCCGCCCACCTGTTTTCCATTGAGATCACCGCACCTGTCGACGGCGCCACGCACGTGGACCTGGAGATGCCGGCATGGTCGCCGGGCCGGTACTATATCTACGACTTCGCCCGCAACCTCCAGGAGCTCGGCGCCAGCGACGAGCAGGGGCGGCCGCTCGCGGTCGACAAGATCGCCAAGGGGCGATGGCGCGTGAGCACCGATGGCGCCGAGCGCATCACCGTACGCTACCGGATGTTCGGCAACACGCTCAGCGGCACGTTCTCGCAGCTGGACGATCGCCATGCCGCGGTCAACGGTCCCTCGGTGTTCGCCTACCTCGTCGGTCGCGTGCACGAGCCGGTCGAGCTCACGATCGACGCTCCGGACGACTGGCGCGTCCACACGTCGTTGAAGAAGCGTCGGCGTGACGGACGACAGGTCTGGTCGGCGGAGAATTACGACGTGCTGATCGATTCGCCGCTGGAGATCGGGCGCCCGACCGTTCGCACGTTCTCGTATCGCAATGCGAAGTACCACCTCGTGCTCGACATCGCCGCCAGCTCATCTGTCGTGCGCACGGCGGTAATGCGCGAGCGGATCGACCGGTACGTGAGCGATGCGGAGAAGATCGTGCGTGCCTATGTCGACACGTTCGGCGATCCCGAATTCCGTGACTACTATTTCCTGGTCAACATCGATCCGTATGCCGAGTCGGGCGACGGCATGGAGCATCTGGCCTCGACGCGGCTGGTGATCAACGGCTACATCACCGATGATGACGTCTACGACGGACTGCTGGACGTCACCTCGCACGAATTCTTCCATATCTGGAACGTCAAGCGGCTGCGGCCGGCGGAGCTCGGTCCCTTCGACTATTCACGCGAGCGACATACGACGCTGCTCTGGTTCGCCGAGGGATTCACGCAGTACTACGGCCATCTGATGGTCCGCCGCGCGGGAGTCTGGAACGACCGGACGTTCTTCAAACGGCTGGCCGGGGAGTTCACCACCGTTGATCGCTCGCCGGGGCGTCACCATCGCACGCTGCGGGAGGCGAGTTTCGACACGTGGATCGCGGGCGGCTCGCGAAGTCCCCTTGGAACCGCGAGCAACATCCGCAACACGTACGTCAACTACTACAACAAGGGGGCGGTCGTCGCCTGCCTGCTCGACATGGAGCTGCGGCGGATCACGAAGAACGCACGGTCGCTCGATGACGTGATACGCGAGCTCTACCGCACGACCTACCTCGAGGCCGATCACGACGCATACTATCTGCCCGGAAGCGGTTACACCGAGCAGGACGTCTACGATGCCGTCGCCGCGGTCGCCGGTCGTTCGCTGCGGGCCTTCCTGCGTCGTGCGATCGAGAGTACCGAGGATATCGACGCTCGCCGGTATCTGCGGTACGTGGGACTCGAGCTGCGGCGCGGGGATGCGGCGAAGCGCTCCAGTGAGGAGGAGAATCAGCAGTTGCTCTTCACCGGCATCATGGTCCACGACATGAAGCCGAAATTCCCCGGCGAGTTCGTCACGCTCTACAACGTGATCGAGGGCTCGCCCGCGGCCGAAGCCGGACTGAGCGCCGGCGACGTCGTGATCGCGGTCGACGGTGAGCGGCTCGACAAGCGCAACTGGAAGACGGTGATGAGCATGAAGTCGCCCGGGTCGCCGCTGGAGCTGACGATCTTCCGGGGTTCCCGACTGATGACCATCCGCGTCCGCAGCATCGAACGCGATATGCGACCGCTGTCGCTCGTGGAGCTCCCTCGACAGACCGAGGCGCAGAAGCGAAACCGCAGGATCTGGCTCGAGCCGTGAGCCGGCGGCTTCAGCGCCCGGAAACGATCAGTCCCGCGACCGCCGAGAAGTCGGTACCCCGGGCGCGAACGTAGTAGGTCCCCGCGGGCAGCCCCCGTGCGTCGATGACGGCGCTGTGGCCACCGCCATCGATGAGCCGGTCGGTGAGGTCGAGTACCTCGCGTCCGGCTTCGTCATAGATGGCCATGTGCGTCGCGCCGTCGAGCGCCATGCCGACCGGCGTGTCCAGCTGCACGCGGACGTATCCGGAGGCGGGATTGGGTGTAAGCGTGATGGCGCCAGCGGAGCGCTGTCGGACGGTCGGTGCATCGACGCCGGAGACGGCGATGCCCTGGCGACAGAGCGTCTCACCCGTTGCGGTGGTTACGAAACAGGTGAGCGATGAATCACCACCTCCGAGGAACGACACCGACCACGTCGGCTCATCGAGGGGGAACGCGGGTGGAATCGGCAGCGAGTCGCCGGGCACCAGCTGCCCGAGACTCACGAGGTCGGGAGTCGCATCGGGGTATTCGATACGGAACGAGTTGTAGATCGAATCCTCCATCAGCCGGTTGACGAACGCGTCGCTGTTGCCGTAGGTCCCCGACAGCGTCAGCGCCGTGTCCGACAGACGTGCCGGAAACGGCAGCGCTCCGAGACCGAACGCCTGGTAGAAGGCGACGAGCTTGACCACCGCAAAGACGAGTGTCCGATCCTGCGACTTCGAGTAGAACACGTATCCCCACGTGTTGGCCTTCCCGTTGGTGAGGTCGAACACGGTGTGGAGCGTGAAGCTTCCGAGGTCGATTTCGTAGTCGCCGAAGGTGCCGATGTACATCAGCGTCGCGTCGTCGCCGAGTGAATCACGTGCAGCGGAGGTCGCGCTCGACAGACCGTCCTTCGCCAGGAACGGCGTGGTCTGGAGCTGCGCCACGGCGCGATGACTCAGGCCGGTGATGCAGGCGGCAAAAAGTGCGAGCAGACAGATGGATCGGACGCAGCTGTGCAGCATGGAACGCGGTTCGGTCATGGACGACTCCGATGAGATTCGACGGTTGAAATGCATGCGACGGCGGATGGTCCCCGAGCTACCGATTCTCCCCGAACGAGACGCTGACTCCCAGCTGGACGCCGGCGGTCGTGAACGCGGGGTGCTCGGCCCACTCCAGATACATCGTCCGGTAGTCGCCCTGGCGCGTTCTGAGCACACGCGACTGGTCATGCGGTATCACACGGGTGATCGACGGAACACATTCGACGGAGACCGACGGAGTGATTCGGAAGCTGACGGGAGCTTCGATGCCGGCGCGCCAGGTGCGTGAACCGGCGCCGGCACTGCCGCCCAGGGCGAACTCGAGCGGGCCGGTCCGGGCGTAGGTGTATTCGTAACCGACGCCCGCCCACGCCTCGGAGGCGATGGCCAGACTCTCACCCGCACCTGAAGGCAGGTTCTGACGCGGCTGAGCATTCGACGAACCGGACTGCACGGCTGCCGAGGACATCGATGGACCGGGCGAAAACTGAGTGATGACGGGAGAGGAACCGGCGAAGGCGAAGAAGCGGTGATGCTCGGCCACCTCCACATCGATGCGAACGGCGAATTCGTTGGCCGTGTTACCCTCGTTGAGCAGTGCAATGCCGGCGGAAGGGCGCAGTCCGATCACGATGCCGTGAGCGGTGGAGGCGATGGCCGAGTTGGCCGCGAGTGCGTCCGCATCGGACCGATCGATCGACTCATCGGATGCCGATCGTCTGCCGTTGAGGTGCTTCGCACCACCGTCCGGTCGGCGCGATGGCGCGTCGGGCGCAGTGGCGGAATACTCGTGGGAATCGGTGGCATTCGGTTCCTCCGCGGTCGCCAGCCGGGCGGGCAGCGCAGCGCCGTCGTCCGAACGCGACCGGTTTGAATTCAGACGATTTGAATTCAAGCCGTTTGAATTCACCCGACCTGTATTCCGGAGGCCAGGATTCGACCGGATGGAATTCAGTCGGACCGGCGAATCGGAACTGGCGTGCGGCGACGGGAGCGGAGCGGAAATCGGGGGGATCGAGGGAGGATCGAGCGAAGCGACGGCGTGCGGCATGGTGGCGACGGTGGCATCGTGGAATCGATCGCCGATGGCCAGGGACAGCAGCAGCAGGAGGACAGTGGTGAACGATCGACGCACGAGCGGGGAGGCGACGGGGCCACGAGATTCGATACGGCCGGTGCCGGCGATTCGCGGACTGCGATAGCCCTCGAGGCGAAGGCGATCGAACAGCCGCGAGTCCATCGCCGGCGTCGGGCGGTCTTCGGCGGGCGTCGACCGCGCGGCGCGCACGAGTGCCGCCATCGCGTCGAAGCGCGCGCGCGCGTCGGCCGAGCGATCGAGCAATCGCAGGAGCTCGTCGAGTTCAGGCGTTGCGAGCTCGCCGTCGAGGTATCGAGATATGAGCGACTCGAGGTGTGACACGCTGTTAGGACCCGCGAGGCACCGAAGCGCAACGCGTGAGAACGGTGACCGTGGAAATTGGACGTTACGAACGGCGTCACTCGTCGACGAACAGGGGGCGCAGCGCGCGGCGGATCGCGCTTCGGGCGCGACTCAGACGCATGCGCGCGGCCTCCTCGCTGCAGCCGACGATCGCCGCGGTTTCCTGATAGCTCATTCCGTTGACTTCGCGCAGCACGAACACTTCCCGCAGGGCCTCCGGTAGCGTCGCGACGATACGATGCACCTCCTCGATCAGACGGTCCTCATCGATGGCATCGCCAAAGAGCGGTCCGTAGGACTCTTCGATCGGAACGGCGAGCAGCTCCTCGCCGGGTTCCATGTTCGAGAGATAGCTCGCGGAGCGAAGGTGGTTGAGCGTCAGATTACGTGCGACGCGGAAGAGCCAGCCGCCGGCGTTCTTCACCGGCCGGGAGCGTCCGTCGCGACACCGTGCGCGTTCGCGGAACAGGCGAAGGAACGTCTCCTGGAACACGTCATCGGCAGCGGGGGCTTCCTCGCGAAGCAGCGAGCGGATGTAGTTGAGGACGCGTGCGCCGTAACGCTCGTAGAGTACATCGTAGGCTTCGTCGTCGCCAGCGAGGAATCGGGAGAACAACTCGTCGTCGCGCAGCGTATGGAGCACTGCGCGGGTATCGGTACGTCGTAGACGGAGCATTCGGTGAACGATGGCTGGTTCGGTGTCTCCTGCCGTTCGACGAAGGATGACACCATGGGAGGATCAAAGTAACACCCCGCCGGCATCCGGACGCTCGAGACGATCTCGGGGGTGCGGTGCCGGCGGGGTGCGTTCAGCGTGGAGCGCGGGGGTTGCGGAGCGTCGTCACTGCACGACCACGAACCGTCCGGAGGCGAGCGTCCGGTCGCTGAGGTCGGAGATGCGGATGAAGTACTGTCCCGGCGTGTATTCGTGCACCTGGACGAGGTCCTGCCGCTGCCCGTTGACGAGTTCCTCCGGCTGGCTCTGATAGACGGTCTGCCCGGCACTGTTGACGACGTTGATCACCACCATGGCGCCGCTGAGGTTCGGAGCGCTGACGGTGAACCAGAGCTCTCCGCTGGAGCGGCGGGCGACGTTCGACTCGAGCGACAGCCCGACCGTCGGAAGGATCTGCTTGCGCTCGCGCTCGGTCAGATGGTAGTTCGCGACCGACGGCAGCGAGGCAGCAACCGATCGGAGCTGCGATGCGGGTTGGGAGAACCCATCGGTCGCGGCGACGAACGATCCGATGAGGCGGCGGTCCGGTGCGATGCCGGACGATCCCGACGTGAGCGTCTGCACCCAGTTCGGCGCGGCGGCATCAGTCTCGTAGTACGAGTAGATCGCCCCCCGCACGAGCATGAGTCCACCACTGGCATCGTTGCGGGGCACGATGGCGTAGATCGCCATCGGCAGACCGGTGGCGGGTCCGGCCGTCGAGGCGTCGACGACTGCCGGCGTACCGTCGCCCTTCAGATCGGCATGGGCGAACGTCGCGTAGGCAGCGATCCGCTGGGGCATGGTTGCGACGAATTCCGACTGATCCGCCGTGAGCGGTGTCGACTCGAGTTCCGCTGCCGCAATGCGCATCAGACGTGCGGCGGAATTCTCCACATCCTTCAGTTTGTCGAGCAGATCGCGGCTGATCGAGGCGCCGAAACGATCAGATTCGAAGCCGCTGCGCACGTAGCCGGCCAGCGCGGCGATGCGCCCCCACGCCTCCGGGTTCGGTTCGACGTATCCGGCCCCGACCGGACCGGCGGTACCCGCCGCCGCGTTGGTTGCGGACATGGGAATCGACTGCATGGGATCACGGTAGTCTGCCCACGCGCCAAGTGCCGAGACGAGCTCCCGCTGGCGCCACGCAGCCGAGCGCATGAACCGGGGATAGCCGGCGGAATAGGTGTCCGCGCCGGTCGGCGTCTCCAGCAGCGGCTCGAGCGTGTAGAGCGTTGCCGCGCCAAGACTCTGGACGCGTTCCTCCACCGGGCGTGAGGCAAGCGTGGTCGACGCGTCCGACTTCTCATTCACGATTCGCGAAGCGGTCTGACTGCCCATGGCTGCCATGAGGCGAACGCCCTGGAGCTGCGACCCGCTCGCGGCGCTTGCGCGGATCTGATCGTCGAGCCATTCGCCGGGATCGTATGTCCGTCCGAGCAGACGGAACGTGGAGCCGGCGGCGACCACCTCCGACGGAAGATCGTTCTCGAGATACGGGACGAATTCCCGGATCGTGGCGTCGTCGGCGAAACTGGAGGTGTTCGAGAATTCGAACGTGCCGAGGTAACTGCGCTCCGCGCCACCGAGCATGTCCCAGCTCATGTCGGTGCGGGCGACTCCTTCGAAGAACCCCATCGGCGCAATGATGCCTCGATAGGTGTCGGCGAAGTCCGGGTCCTCGGCGAGTACGTCCATGGTTCGCGCGAGCAGCATTGCCGAGCGGGCGGTCGAGACGTCGACGGCGCCGTTGGAACGAAGCGCAAAGCCGACCCGTTGCAGCCAGGTACGCGCCTGGTAGAGCCGACGGAACGTATCGTCGAGCGTGTAATGTCCCGTGGGAACGAATGCCGCGTAGTCGACGCGTTGCGTCGGAAGGATCACGCTCGACTGCACGCCGGCGCCCGATGTGATGCGGTCGATCTCGATCGAGACCGCCTTTCGGACTCGCGGATCGATCTCCCTGGAGGGATCGAGGAGTGTCTGCGCCGTCTGCACGTACGCGAGTGCACGGGACAGATCGGTAGCCACAGAGGCCCTCGGACCTGCGTCCAGCTGCGACTCGATGTTCTTCGCCACCTCACCCAGCAACGACTGCAGCATCGGGACCATCTGGTCGTGTTCGTATTCCCGATATGCCTCGTCCAGCGTGATCCGCAGTCCGTGCATCACTGCATCGGTCGTGACGAACGGCGGCAGTCCGGTCCGATCGAGCACATACGCCTGGGCGAACGTACCGATCGGCTCGGGGCGCGCGACGAAGCTGTTGTCCCGCAGCATCGCCAGCTCCCGCTGACTGAAGAACGTGGACCACTGCAATGCCGCACCACCGGTGGCAACGTTGCCGAAGCCTGCGCTGACGGTCGGCTCGTCGAGTCCGACCATGGGCTGATAGCGGGGGACAGGATAGGGCGAATAGGTTCCGAAGTCGGTGGCGACCGGCGCGTCGATCTGTTTGAATTCGGCGTATCGAGTGAATTCCGGTGCCGGCGCCTCGAGTCCGTTCGCAACGATGCCATTGACGGCCGCTGCGCCCGGCAGAGCCACCAGGCCGCCCGAAACCGCACCGGCAACGGTGAGACCGGATGCCAGCGCGCCGATGACGAGGTACTTCATGCGCTTGTCCATGTTGTGCTACAACCTGTTCCTACGGCACGGTGATGACTGTATATATATACGTCCATCACATCCCTCACTTCGTCAAGAATCCTGCCACGCCATGGTGGTGGTGTTCGTTTGATACGACGTCGGTGGAAAGGTTTACATGGACGCCTGGGTCTAGCGCATCAGGACCGTCACGCCGAGTCCGAGTCCGACGGTAACCTCCGAGGAAGCGGCGCTCCCGGAGGTGACTCGTTCGATTCTGCTCGAGCGCGAGGCGACGTCGCTCGAGGCGTGTTCATTCGACGTCGCTGCGTGAAGGGCGCGCCGGTACTCGACGACCGGCACCGCCTCGAAGCGGATGCGATCGGTCATTGCGACATCGATGGGAAGCTCGACGCCGAAGTGGAGATTTGCTGCACCGACCCCTGCCCAGATGCCGCCCCCGGCACGGAGGTGATTCATGACCGGCCTGGAATAGCGGTAGCCCGCTCCAGCCCAGAATTCATACCGATCCTCCGCCGTGTTGTCCGTCGTCGTGGTTGTGATCGTGTGGTCGGCATAGACCGTATCCAGTTTCGTCTGGCCGAAGCTGTTGGTGGTCGTGATGATGTCGGCCACTTCTCGTGCCACGTGGTTGTCGGTGACGGTGGAGGATGCCATCGCGCGATAGCCGGAACGGCCGACGATGGCGTAGATCTGATGGTCGTTGCCGAGCACACCGCCCAGACGCAGGTCGACCTCCGGCAGAACGCGGGCGGTGCTGAGCCCGAGCGTGAACGACTGCCGTACCTGTGCAAAGAGGGCCGGCGGACGACCGGTGAAGATCTGAAGCGGATTGACCGTCGTCGACCCGCCGGCATGCGAAGAGACGGTGTCGTTCGACGACGTCGACGACGGTGCCATCGTCATTGCGATACCGTTCGATGGTGCCGCCTCGGCCCTAACCGAGGAGGACGACCGCTCGGCGGCGGTCGTACGCACCTCGGGCGCAGCCGCGCCGGATCCGTCAGCGGAACTCTGCGGTGATACCGGTCGGTCGTCGGGTCTCGACATCGGTGCCTCCGGCTGCGCCCGGGCCGACGTCATCGGGGCAATCGATGTCGCCTGCATGCGATGCGCGAACATCTCCGATGGCGCTACGGACTTCATATCGGGCCCCACTGCCATTCGGCCCCGTTCGGACGCACGCGGCGCCCGCTCCGACGCATCGGAACTACGCGCGCCGGCAGCGGAGGGTGCTAGGCCGTGCTCCGTGGGCGATTCAGCCGCGAACGACCGATGCGGCTCTGGTCGCGCGACGCGTGCGGTGCGGGGTGTTGCGGCATCGGCGAGCATCGGCGCTTCTGACTCGGGAGCGGGAGCGGCGGCCGATCGGCCGGTGTTCGAGGCGATCGTTCCTACCGGCGAATCGACGTTGGTGCCGTCGGTGATTCTCCAGACCGCGGCCATGGAGAGCAGTCCGAGGACGAACGGCACCACGATGGCAGACAGCCGACGGCGGCGGCGCGCGGCGGGCGCGGTCCGGGAGGGAAGCGGGGCGCGAAGACCGGCGGCTGCATGGGGACCGGCGTCGGCGGCGAACGGGAGAGGAGCGGCCTTCGCTGCGGTGCCGTTGGCGGGCACGACCGAATTCTTCCCTTCCTCCCGGCGCAGTCGCTCGAAGAGCGCGGCGCGCAGGGCGGCGCCCGGCTGCTGCAGCACGCGTCGATCCTGCGCCAGCCCATGCAGCGCGACGTGCTGCCGGAACCGACGGCGGTCATCGGGCGAAACCGAGAGCCGATGGTGGAGCTCCGCCTCCTGCTCGGAGGTGAGCTCCGCATCGACGTACTGCGAGATCAGGTCTTCGATATTCATCACGGTATCGGCGTCGACACGCGAGCGTCGAACGAACGGTGCTACAGATACTTCTCCAGCGCCTTGCGCAGTGAGCGGCGGGCTCGACTGATGCGCATACGGGCGGCTTCCTGCGAACAGTTGGCGATCTCGGCGACCTCCTCGTACTCCAGGCCGTTGAGTTCCCGGAGCACGTACACCTCGCGCAGCGCCGGCGGGAGCAGCTCGAGGCATTCACGCAACCTGTCGAACATCCCGTCGGCGGTGACGGGGTCCTCATCGCCGAAGAGCAGTGCGAACGATTCCTCGACCGGCACCATCAGCCGTTCATCCCAGCGCGCGCCGCCGGATTCGTCATCGCCGGAGATGGTCACGGTCTGTCGTCGGCTGCGCAGATGGCTGATCGCGAGGTTGTGTGCCACGCGGAAGAGCCAGCCCCGCACGTTGTCGATCGCACGGTATTCTCCGGCCGACGACCTGCGCGCACGTTCCCGCCAGAGGCGGACGAACGTTTCCTGAAAGAGATCATCGGCCACATCCGGACAGTCCTTCAGCACGGTACGCAGGTAGGTGAGCACGCGAGCGTCGTAGCGCTCGTAGAGCCGGGTGAACGACGAATCGTCGCCCATGAGAAAGCGCTCGAGCAGATCCGCGTCGGCGGGTTCGGCCGGAGTGTCGATCGGGATATGTCGAGGAGATGCTGGCACGCGCGGTACGGCTGGTTCGGATCCGTCTGAAGTCGCCAGGGGGCGGGTGTTCGGATACGGCCTGACGCGAGTAAGACGTCGGGATTGAACGGATGTATCATGGTGGGCGAGAATTCGGGCGGAGCGAGCATCGGCGCTTCGGGCATCGGGAATTCGCCCCGAACGCAGCGGCGCCGTCCCCGCGCAGGCCGGGACGGCGCCGATAGAGCCATCATTGGAACCGATCAGTTCCCTTCGATCCGGGCGAGTTCCTCGTCGTCGACTTCCAGGCTCGTATAGAGGTTCTGCAGATCGTCGTAGTCATCGAGCGATTCGAGCAGTTTGAGCGCGGAGGCAGCTTCCGAACCGGAGAGTTCGACGGTCTGGTTCGGGACGAAATGCATGGTGGCTTCGCGGATATCGAACCCGGCGGATTCGAGTGCGGAGCGGACCGATTCGAAGGATTCGACGGGCGCGTAGACGTCGAACGTCTCCTCGCCCACTTTCACATCCTCGGCACCGGCATCGAGGACGGCCATGAGCACATCCTCCTCGGAATTCCCACCCTTTTCAACGGCGACGACGCCCTTTCGGGTGAAGTTCCATGCGACGGCGTTGGCTTCGGCCATGGAGCCATTGCCGCGTGAGAGCAGGTGGCGGATATCGGCGACGGTGCGGTTACGGTTATCGGTGACGCACTCCATGAGGATCTGAATTCCGCCGGGACCGTACCCTTCGAGCGTGATTTCCTCGAACTGCTGACCCTCGATTTCGCCGGTACCGCGCTGAATGGCGCGCTTGATATTGTCGTTGGGCATGTTGACCGCACGCGCCTGCTGGATTGCCAGGCGCAGGCGCGGATTCGCATCGGGATCACCGCTGCCTTCGCGGGCGGCGATGGTGAGTTCCCGGGCGATTTTGGTGAACACCTTGCCGCGCTTCGCGTCGGCGGCACTCTTGCGATGCTTGATGTTCGCCCACTTGCTATGGCCTGCCATGTCTGATCTGTCTCGGGATTGATGAAGGGGATTGTCGAATTCGACCTGCTGATGGGGACGCACGGTGCGGATCTCGATCGGTCCGGCGTTCGCGCGCGGTCATTGCCGCGTGGACACCGGGAGGATTCTACAGCGTTGCCTCGCCGGCACCGGCACGCACGACGTGGTCTTCGGTATCGGAGGACACGCGGAAATCGATCACACGAAGCTGCTGTGTGACGGTGCCGCGGTACTCGTTCTCTTCAACGTTGAAGACGAGGTCGTAGCGCTCACGCCCGTTGAGTTCCTCGATCCGCGTTCCATTGCCGAAACTGATGGCGTCGATATACCCGTGTCCGTTTCGTACGCGGAACTTGAGGTGATCCTTGCCGACGACGCGCGGGTACCCGACGACGTGTGCGTTGCGAAGCATGAACAGCGGGCGGGCGTTTCCCGGGCCGAAGGGAGCAAACTGCCGAATGATGGTGACGAACCGGGGAGAGATCTCCTCGAGCTCCACTTCGGCATCGATGAACAGTTCGGGCGTCAGCATGGCGTCGCTGACGCGGTAGTCGGCGAACTTCTCGAGTTCGGAGCGGAGGACGTCGATATTCTCTTCACGGATCGACAATCCGGCGGCGTACTTGTGGCCGCCGAACTGTTCGATGTGTTCCTCGCAGTGCTTGAGCGCACTATAGATATCGAAACCGGCAATCGACCGGGCGGACCCTTTTGCCACGCCGTCGACAGTGGTCAGCAATACGGTGGGCAGGTAGTAGCGCTCCACCAGGCGAGAGGCGACGATGCCGATCACGCCCGGGTGCCAGTGCGGGTTGTGAATCACCAGGGCGCGGCAGGTCTCACGACCGGCGATCATTGCGTCGGCCATCACCTGTGCTTCGGCGAACGTCTCCTCATCGATCGCGCGGCGATTACGGTTGTCGCTTTCAAGTTCCTGCGCACGCTGAAACGCTCGAACCTCATCCTCTTCGATGAGCATTTCGACGGCGCGCCGTGCATCCCCGAGTCGACCGGCGGCATTGATGCGGGGTGCGACGCCGAAGACGATCTGCGAGGTCCCGATGGCTCCCGACTTGATACCGGCGCATTCGAACAGACCGCGGAAGCCGGGGCGCGGGCGCTCGTTGAGCTTTCGCAGGCCATGAGCGACGAGCGAACGATTCTCACCGGTCAATGGAACGATATCGGCTGCGGCCGCGATCGCAACGAAGTCGAGGTACTGGTAGACGGTCTCGGGTTCGTTTCGGCGCAAGGCGATAGCCTGGATCAGCTTGAAGCCGACCCCGCAACCGGAGAGGTACTTGAAGGGATAGGAGCAGCCGGGCTTGATGGGATCGAGCACGGCGTACGCGGGTGGAATCGCGTCGCCCGCCTCGTGGTGATCACAGATGATCACGTCCAGCGAGAGCGTGTTCGCATACGCGACCTGTTCGACGGCGGTGATACCGCAGTCGATGGCAATGATGAGCGTGACCCCCCGGGCATGGAGCCGGTCGATACCGACCGTAGAAATGCCGTAGCCCTCGGTGAAGCGATCGGGAATATAGAAGTCGACATCGGCACCCAGTCCTCGGAAATAGAGGTGGAGCATCGCGGCCGAATTCGTCCCGTCAACGTCGTAGTCGCCGTAGATCGCAATCTTCTCGCCTGAAGCCACTGCACGCATCGACCGCTCGACGGCGGCCTCCATCCCGTCCATAAGGAACGGGTCGTGCAGATCGTTCAGACTCGGGCGGAAGAACTGTTTTGCGAGTTCGAAGGTGTTGACACCTCGGGCAACCAGGATCCGCGCGATCGTCGGCGATACGTTGATGGTCTGTGCTAGCTTCTGAACGTTAGGGTCATCTTCTTCAGGCGGAATAATCCAACGGTATTTCAATGTGGTTCACATGGTTATAAAAACAACTGGCGCCAAAATACTGCGGGTGACCCTGTCGGGCCAAATGGTGCCGGGTCGGTCGCGGCGGGGGCGGGCGGGCTTCGGCACTACATGTGTGAATCGGCGCACATTTTGTCGTTCCTGGCTTTGGAAACCATCACACCCGTCCATAGCTTTCGCGCGGCACGGCCGAAACCTCTACCGCGGGGAAACTCTCCGACCCACCTGTTCTTGATCCAATGGCCTTGGACGGCGAGCGTGCTGTAGGCACGACGGGGCGGTTCCCGTTGCTCAGCACGAAGTTCCATATCGCGCGAACGCGGTCCGACCTCGTGGCGCGACCAGCACTGATGATGCGGCTCAGCGACGGACTGAACTGCCGCCTCACCACCATTTCGGCACCATCGGGTTACGGAAAGACCACCCTCCTCAGCACCTGGGTTCAGCAGAGCAAGCAGAAGGTCGCGTGGGTGTCGTTCGATGAGAGCGACAACCGGCTCGACCGCTTCTGGGCGTACATGATCGGTTCACTGCAGACGCTGCAGGTGCCGGGGCTCGGAGCGGAAGCTCTGGAGCACATCTACGGCCAGTCGCCGCTGGATGTGAATCGGGTGTTGACCGACCTCATCAACGAGCTTGCCTCGGTCACCGGCACGATCGCCTTCGTTCTCGACGACTACCATCACATCCGCTCCGAGGACATCCACGCATCGCTCGCGTTCTTCATCGAGCGCATGCCTGCGCAGCTGCATCTCTACATCGCCAGCCGCAGCGCACCTCCGCTTCGTCTGACTCGACTGCGTGCTGCTGGCGAGCTGGCCGAGCTGCGGACCGGAGATCTACGATTCACATTCGAAGAGGCGGTGGGGTTCCTCAACGGTGTGCTGGGTGAAGAGCTGCCGGCATCGGTGGTAGCCGAGATCGAGAAGCGGACGGAGGGGTGGCCGACCGGTCTTCAGCTGATGGCGCTGTCGATGCAGTCGGGCTCGGATTTCCGAGTCGGCTCCGAGCGAATTCCCCGGTACGTGCTCGACTATCTCGTCGGCGACGTGTATGAGCGCCAGCCGGAAACGGTCCGGCAGTTCCTGCTGGATACCTGCGTCCTGGATTCGCTCTGTGCGGATGTCTGCGACGCGGTGGCGGGGCGCGACGACTCCCAGAGTATTCTCGAGCGGCTCGAGGACGACAACCTGTTCATCGTTCCGCTGGACGATGCTCGATGCTGGTATCGGTACCATCATCTGTTCGCCGAGGTGCTGCGCTCCCGGCTAGGGCAGCGCGGAGGGGCGCGGGCGATCGATCTGCACCGCAGGGCAGGGTGGTGGTACCGCGACAACGGGTACGTCCGCGAGGCGGCCGATCATCTGTTGCGGGGCGAGGAATTCGAGCAGGCAGCGGATCTGATCGAACGGCATGCGGAGACGCTACTCTCCCGACGCGAGCTCGAGGTGCTGAGCGGATGGATGGCGGCACTGCCGGAGGAGCAGGTTCGATACCGTCCCCGACTGTCGCTCGCCTTCGCCTGGACGTTGCTGCTGGCGGGTCGGCTGCAGAACGTGGAGAAGTACCTGGAGTATGCGCGCCATTGCGCGCAGCTGATGGCTGGAGACGACCTCGAGGAGATTCTCAATCGGGCCGCAACGGTAAACACGTTCCTGTCGCGGATTCGGGGGGACGTAAACCGTGCGCGCGAGCTTGCTCACGAGGCGGTCAGGCAGACCGAGGAGGAGCAGATTCATCACGGAACCATCGCGCTCGAATCGACGATCGGTCGGCGGGACAACGGCGGCACCTCCGGTGCGCTGCCCGGCGCGGTTCGGGCTGCGGACGGTCAGGCAGAACCGGCGGCACCATTCGGTGCGCTGGATGCGCTGCCGCAACTGGCGCGACTGCAGATGCGAATGGGACAGTTGCGCACGGCATCGGCGACGTTCCAGGAGGCATTGCAGACAGTTGAGAAACAGCCGGTCGCGGGCGGTGATATGGTCGAGATCGCCGCGGTGGCGAACGTGGGGCTGGGCGAGATCCACTACGAGTGGAACGATCTGGAGAGCGCGATGCGGTATCTGGCCGAGGGGCTCAAGGACGCTCGGCGGGTTGACGACGTCGAGATCATCCGGGACTCTCGGGTGTTGCTCGCTCGGGTCCATCAGACGAGGGGAGATCTCGGCGGCGCGCTCGACGCGATCGACGAGGCCCGAGGAATTCTTCGTGGATACGGTGCATCGCGGGAACTGATCGGACCGCTGGTCGCACTTCGCATGGAGGTCCTTCTGTCGCAGGGCGATCTCGAGGGAGCGGAGCACTGGGCGCACGAGCGGATTCTCGAACGGGTAAGCGATCCGACGCGGCATCGTCCGGCAGGTGTCGGCATGCTCGAGGACATGGCGCTGGCACGACTGATGATTGCACGCGGACAGACAGTCGACGCTCTCGAGCTGCTCGCGCCGCTGTTGGAGACCGCCGAGTCCGGGGGGGAGGTGGACGCGATGATTCGCATCCTCGTTCTGCAGTCGATCGCCCTCAACCTTCAGGATGAAAATGAACAATCGGTCGGAACATTGTCCCGCGCGCTTGTTCTGGCAGAGCCGGAGGGTTATGTTCGCACATTCATTTCGGAGGGCAAGACTCTCAAGGAACTTTTACTTGTAGTGCGCACGGCGCGACTGGACGAGGAGACGGACATTCCGGCCACCGTTTCCCTCCACTACCTTGATCGTCTGCTCGAGGCGTTCGGCATCAAGCCGGGCGCAGGTGAGGAGTCGGCGAAGGAGGAGCCGGCAGGCGAGACCGCAGCGCGGTTGGCCGCCGATCTTCCGACCCCACTGAGCGATCGCGAGGTCGAAGTCCTCAAGTTGATCGCGGATGGAAAATCAAATGCTACCATCGCCGACACTCTCTACATCTCGGTCAGTACCGTCAAGACCCACATCAACAACCTCTACAGCAAGCTCGATGTCGAGTCCCGCACCCAGGCGCTTGCCAGGGCGCGCGAGCTGAACCTGCTGTAGGGGGCGTTCCACGTTCCCGGCAATGCGCATCGGCCCCGGCCGGCCGACTGCGCGGCTGCTTCGGGGGGTGGATCGTTTGATTCCGCGAAATTCGCTGAATTTCGGCAGGGTCGAGGGGGATTCATACCCCTAATCCACCCCCCTTCTCCACCTTTTGGCTGACGGATCTCCACCGCCCGCAACCCTAGCTTTGCATCCGTAACCGCGACGAATGAGCGGCCAGTGTGCCCCTCGCGGTCGAGATACGGAACGAGTCACCACGCGGTTTCCGTATCGAGTATCACGGGGAGAAGGCAGCTGGGGGACACCCTCGTTCGTTGTTCTTTGACTATCAGGGTGACATCGCAGATCACCGCTCGGGCTGGGCCTGGACCTCCCACCTCGAACCCGGTATGCTGCATTCTTAACGGTCGAGTTCCGGTTTGCCGGATCGGCCCGTGCCCACGTCGCCCGATACGTCAGATGAGCTGGCCTGGACCTCCCGCTCGCTGACACCGTTGATAGTCATGCGCGTACAGCCGTTCGCTCGTTCGGACCACGACGAACGGACCCCGATTCCGGTCCGTAGTGCTCACCGAATATCCCGGTCTGGACCACCGGAATTCGAGGCACTACATTCGCGGTCGGAATCATCACGGGGAATACCCTGGGCGCGCGATCGATGAGAACATGGGTGAGCCGGTCTGGACCACCGGCTCACCTTCTCTCTCGATGCTTCAGTACTGATTGTTCAAGGACACGGAGGCTGGTCTGGACCACCAGCCTCCGTTTTTTATATTGGGAACGTTTCGTCCCCAACGATCGCTCCATCAATCCATGCTCGAGGCAGCTCGTCCGTCGTCGCCAGCCGAGGCGCTGAGGCGCTTCTTTGGTTTCGAAGACTTTCGGTCCGCTCAGCGCGAGATCATCCAGTCGGTCCTCGACGGCGATGACACGCTGGTCGTCATGCCGACCGGCGGTGGCAAGTCGCTCTGCTACCAGGTGCCGGCTCTGCTGCTTCGGGGTGTGACCGTCGTCGTTTCGCCGCTCATCGCCCTGATGAAGGATCAGGTCGATGCACTTGAGCAACGGGGCATCCGCGCAACGACCATCAACTCCACACTCGAATTCGGCGCACTCTCCCAGCGGCTGAACGACATCCGCCACGGACTCTACTCGCTCGTCTACGTTGCTCCCGAACGTTTCGAGAACCCCCGCTTCCTCGAGCAGATGGCCGGCGTTCGCATCGCGCTGTTCGCCATTGACGAGGCACACTGCATCTCCGAGTGGGGCCATGACTTCCGCCCGAGCTACCTCAAGCTTCGCGAAGCGCTGGAGCACTTTGCCCGTCCTCCCGTCATCGCCCTGACCGCCACTGCCACGCCTTCCGTCCAGGAAGACATCGTCCGCCAGTTGGGCCTGAAACGTCCGCGGCGGTTCGTTCGCGGTTTCGATCGGCCGAATCTGGCCTATTCCGTTGCTCAGGGGTCCGACAAGGATGCGACACTGCGCCGCATGCTCACGGCGCCGGGAGCAGATCAGGGGTCGGTGATCGTGTACTGTGGCACCAGACGGTCGGTCGAGCGCGTCGGTACGATGCTTCACGCCGAGCGGCTGCCGGTCACGATCTACCATGCCGGGATGAAGGATGCAGACCGCCGAGCGGCGCAGGAGGCCTTTATTTCCGGCAGGGCGCGCGTGATCGTGGCGACCAACGCCTTCGGAATGGGGATCGATAAGCCGGACGTCAGGCAGGTGGTGCACTACGACATGCCGGGCTCGATCGAGGCGTACTACCAGGAGGCAGGGCGTGCCGGCCGTGATGGAAATCCCGCTGCCTGCACGTTGCTGGCCGATGGAGGAGAGCGGCGACTCCAGGAATTCTTCATTCGAACCAGCTGCCCGACCCGGGATCAGGTCAACGCCGTCTACGATGCACTCTGGGATGTGCTCCAGGTGGGCCTTGGAAGCCGCTGTGAGGGCGTCTTCGTGCCAGACCGCACCTTGATTGCGGCGCGTGCGAAAATTCACGTGGCGGCGCTGTCGAGCGTGCTCAACGTGCTCGAGCGTAACGGTGTTCTGCGGTTCGTACGGGCCGATCGCCTCGCCGCTGTGCGGTTCATTGCCGGAAGCGACGAAATTCAGCGGTATTTCGAGCGAACGCGCGATGAGGAGCGCAGGTCGGCCATCGTCGCTCTGCTACGGACGCTGGGCGGCGCGGCGCTCACCCAGCAGACGTTCTTCAACTTCACCGATGTCGCAGGGCGCTACTCGCTGTCACCGGTGGCATTCGAACGCCACCTGCGCGCGCTCATGGCGGCGGGTCTGCTCGAGTTCACTCCTCCGACTCCCGGTCGTGGAGTCCAGTTCCTGGCCGAACGGCTCCCGGCCCGCAACGTTCGGATCGATGAAGCGGCCATTGAATCGGGGCGGGAACGGTCGCTTCGGAAGCTCGATGCGATGGTGCGATATGTCAACGGAACGACGTGTCGGCGAAACGTGATTCTCGAGTATTTCTGTGCGGAAATCGCCGATTCCACCTGTGGTCGCTGTGATTGCTGCACGCGAATCGACGTCGATCCGACGCCGGTCGCGCGTTTCGACGCCGAACTCTCCCCGCGACACCGGCGGGCCGCCGACCTGTTGCTGGCCGCCGCTGTCGAACTTGGCGGTCGATTCGGGAAGATGACCCTCGTTGACATCCTTCGCGGTGTGCGGCCTGCAACGTCTTCATCGGCCGAACTGGAACGGTATCCGCGATTCGGAGCACTTGCGGACATTGAGCGAACGGAACTGGCACGACTGGCGGAGTGGTTGCTCGAGCGGCGGTTGCTCGAACGCAGCGCGACGATGCGGCCGGTGGTTCGCGCCACGTCTGCTGGTCGCGCGAAGGTGCGCCATCTTTCTTTAACAGTATTCAGTATTTCCGGCGCAGGCGAGCAACGGGACGAGGACGAGCCGAGGGCGGCAAGTCCGTTCGAGCGGGAGCTTCCGATTCGGCTGCTTCGGACGTATCAACTCTGGGGCGAGGGGTGTTCTCTCGAGGAAATAGCGGGGCGTTCGGCACTGCAGCCATCGACGGTGAGCAACCACGTGCAGGAGCTTCTGGAGGCGGGTGCGGCGATGCCGATCGAGCACTTCGTCACCGGAGGGATCGTTCGGCGGGTGCGCGACGAACTCGAGCGGATGCCGAGGGCGACGCTGCGCGAGCTCCGCGCGCTGCTGGGCGGGGCTGTCGAGTACCCGCAGCTGCGGATTGCCGCCGCTTGGGTGCGGACCGAGACGCTGCGGGCGATCAATCCGGATCGTGACGGAAAACCAACAGGGTAGCCACATGCCCAATCTCTCGGTTCTCGACATACCACGCATTTTTCCGCCGAAGAAGCTGCTCGTTGCTCTCTGGATCGGTACGTGCGTTATTGCGGTCTACGGCCTGATAGCCTCTGGTTCGTTGAACGGTGCTGTTGTGATCTGGGCAATTATTGCTGGAATCGCCATCTGGCAACTGTGGACCATTCGTTGGGTCCGGGTCGACAGCGAGGGCGTGCGTATGCGCAATCTGTTCCAGCGGGTCCGTTCGCTCCGATGGGAGGATATCACCGATTTCTATGAGGAGGAGGTCAGACTGAGCAAGCATCCGTACGTCGTGCTGCATCTGTCGAACCGTCGAAGGGGCGAGGGGAATCAGCCCGTGACGAAGATCGATCTGACGAGCGATCAGGTCGGGTTCGAGACGCTGCGGGCCATCGTCCGTGAGGCCGTTCCGAAGGCAGCCATGCGTTGAACGTGCTACAGCATGGCCACCGACCGATGGCGCAGGATCCGATTCGACAGGTGATGCGCCAGAATTGCTGAACGATATTCAACATAGACGCCCCTTCCGAGAATTCGGAAGGGGCGTCGTTCATATGAGATGCTCCGGAGGATCAGGCTTCGACGCGCGATCCGGACGAACGGAGCTTCCGCACGGCCTCGTCGACACGATTGAGGGCCTTTTCGATGTTTTCGATGGAATTCGCGTAGCTGAACCGGATGAATCCCTCGCCGAACTGACCGAATGAGGTTCCACTGAGACACGCCACCCCCGCTTCCTCGAGCAGGTGATCGGCCATGCGTTGTGAGGAGAATCCAGTGCCTTCAATGTTGGGGAACACGTAGAAGGCGCCATGCGGTCTGTGGCAGCGGAAGCCGGGAATGCTGTTGAGGCCATCGACGATCACGTCGCGGCGGCGGCCGAATTCCTGGATCATGGCATCTGCGGCCGACTGATCGCCTCCTAGCGCTTCGATTCCTGCGATCTGACTGAACCCGGCGGTGCAGCTGGTGCAGTTCGTCTGCAGTTTCGCCACGGCGGCTGCGAGTGACGCGGGCATCATTCCGTAGCCGAGGCGCCACCCGGTCATCGCATATGTCTTCGAGAATCCATCGAGCATGATGGTGCGCTCGGTCATGCCATCGAACTGGAGAATCGACTCGTGCTGGAACCCGTCGTAGGTGATGCGGGAGTATATCTCGTCGGAAAACACGAGGAAATTGTGTTTGACGGCCAGTTCCGCAATGCGAGCCAGATCGCTGTGTTCAAGCACGCCGCCGGTGGGATTCTGCGGGGAGTTGATGATCAGCATCCGTGTGCGGTCGGTGATCCTGGACTCCAGATCGTCGATTTCGAAGCGAAAACCCTTGTCTTCGCGAAGCGGAAGGGCAACCGGGCGGGCGCCGAGGAAATTGATCACCGACTCGTAGATCGGGAAGCCCGGATTCGGATAGATCACCTCGTCGCCTTCATCGACGGTCGCCATGATTGCGTAGAACATGATGGGCTTGGCGCCGGGCGTGATGACGATCTGCTCGGGTGTACAGCGGACGCCGGAGCGGGTGCGCTCGATATAGGCGGCGATTGCCTCGCGTGCCTCGGGGAGGCCGGCGGAGGGGCCGTAATGGGTGTATCCGTGGTCGAGGGCTGACTTGGCCGCGGAGACGATGTTCGCCGGCGTATCGAAGTCGGGTTCGCCGATTTCGAGGTGGACGATGTCGCGTCCCTGGGCTTCGAGTTTTCGGGCTCGGACGAGCACTTCGAAGGCGGTTTCGGTGCCGAGCCGCGACATTCGCTGTGCGAATCGCATAGGAGAACCTCAGATGGTATCGAGAGAGATGGGTCGTATCTGAGGACAAAAATAGGGGAAGCGGAGGAAGCGGCGGCTGTGGGCACGGCGACTGGCGGTCGGCGACGGAACAGGGCAAAAAAATGGGGCGGTTGCCAGTGGTGTTGGCGACCGCCCCGAGCTGTTGCTGGGCACACTGCTCGGGACGAAGGTGACCTCTTCCTTCATCCGGAGCATTCCGATAGGCACATCACCCGGCAGGAACTGACCTCAACGTCCTGCCGAGCATCATGACGAGCGTACGAGACGAACCGGCTGTGGGACCGGCGGTAACCTCGATTGCCCGCCTTCTGGGCATGGAATCACGGGCTTGACCTCATAAGCCGGCGATTCCGGGTTGAGCACAACTCGACGGGGAGACCTCATTCCCGGCCGAGCCATGTTGGGCACATTGCTCACATGGGATGACCTCTTTCCCACGATGAGCGTGCTGGGCACTGAATCGAGAGTGCGGAATCGGACCTCGTGATCCCGGGCTCCCGAACTGTCTGGGCACAAAACCAAAGAACATCACACACGTTCTGCGAATTTGCTCGAATTGTCTGTTCGGCCCCCCGGCCCGTTCGGGACGGTATGAGACACTCGATTGTGGGATCGAGCCAACCTCATACCGTCCCGCAGAGTTGTTGGGCACTGGAGCCAGCGGAAGCAGACCTCATCGCCGCCGCGGCTCCGTTTGGGCACTGGTTTCGTCTGAAGGGCACCAGACGCAACCTGTTGGGCACGGCCCGTCGCCGGTGGGCACCGGGGAGGGGCACTCTGGGCACTGTGGGCCTGGATGGGATGACCTCTTTCCCACATCAGGCCGGCAGAAGGGGCACAAACAAAGACAATGAACAGTTCGAAACTCTCAAGCAGAAGGCCTCTCATCTCTACCCTGCTCGCCCGTGTCTCGAAGGGGCGGTATGAAGTGCCGTGGGCATTGGCCCTTCATACCGTCCCCTGAAACTCAATGGGCATGGAGCGCAACTCGGGGCAACCTGTTCCCCTTCGCTCCGGTCGGGCATGGTGCTCAAAAGCGAAGCAATCTTACCTCATGGCGTTCGCTCGAGCTCGTTACAGAGAGGGCACTCTGAAACATCTTCTTGGTTGTCAAGGCAGTGGGTAACGGGATTTGGCAGGTATTGGCGAATGGACCTGGACCGTGGACCGTTGGACCCTTGAACTTTCTTTGGACTTGCCCGCGGATTCCATTGGGGTAGTACGAGCAGGACGCCGACTTCTCATACTACCCCAATGCCTGTCGGGCACGTCGTCTCAAGACGGGGTGACCTCTTCCCCGCATCGAGTGCTGGGCACACCTTGTGACTCAAACGGAACGAACGGTTCGGGAGTTAGCGCAGTAGGTCGGACCTGCGGACCTTCTCGGCATTGCTCGGGACCTCTCGTCTGTCTGAACCCTCACCTCCGGGACGTGGAGGCGATCCGTGTGCCGCTTTGACCCCGCTCACTGCCCGGACAAGGCAGCGAGCGGGGTCTCAATCGGCTGAATCTGTTGGGTTTTCAATCTGACTGACTGCTTACTTGAGGCTGGCTCCGTTGCTGCTGCCCGTCTTGACGATCGTGCCATCGGCCTTGATCGTATACCAGTTGGCCACGTAGACCCGCGGGCTGCAGACGGTGAAGGAGGTTGTGCTTCCGGAGCCCGTCCGCGTGTAGCAACCATCGGTGTATACCGTCGTGTTGCTGTTCAACGTGACCAGGCCCATCTGCATCGCCTTCTGGATTCCTGCCCTCGAAAGCAGTTCAAAGAGCTCGTCGCTGCTAAACTTGTCGATCGCCGACCCCGTGGAGCTGATTGACGAGGTGTTCAGCTGGATCTGAATGTTTCCGGTGGCCGTCCTCCAGAAAAAGATCTCACTGCTGACGGATCCCGTCGGCTTCTCCTTGTCCTTGTCACTAGCGGTTCCGAGCCACTGGCCCGAAGCGTCGATTGTGACACTGGTCGATCCTTGGTACGTCAAGTCAGCATTCGGAGGCTGGGGAGCTGCAGCGGCTGGCGACCAGGCGCTTAATGTCAGCAGAACCACCAGCGTCAGTAGGCTGCTCAGGGTTTTCATCGTGAGGCACTCGATTTGGTTCGAGTGTACCTAGCGGCCTTTCTGACGGTAGCAAACATAGCCCCGTGACGTCAAGGCCGACAAGTACACATTTGGGGAATTCTTCGGGTTGACTACGGGTGCAAAGGTAGAGGGCGGTTGGGTGGAGATCTGTCAACTGAAAGGTTGATTCCGGGGTGGACCTTTCGACTGAATCTGTGCAAAATCGCAGAAATTGCGGTTCCGGGCCGGGGGTGGAGCGTTAGGTTCGGCGGCGATTGCTGACGATTGAGGGTGGTAGGAACTTCTCGGGCTATCCCTCCTCTTCGCGCAGACTGATCCGCGAAGTGAAGTACTTTGCGAAAAGCTCGGACTGACCGCGGGTGTTGGTCTTCCTGTGGATCTGCTTCACGTGCTTCTTCACGGTATCCACAGAGACTGCCAGCACGTCGGCCATGTCCTTATATGAATGTCCCAACAACTGGAGCACCACGATCCGGGACTCTGACGGCGTCAAGCCCGCCTCATCTCTCAGAATCTGAAGCGAATCGTTGAACACGCTGTCGATCGGCCGTTCCAGCTGATTTCGAACCACAAGGTCGCTCAGGGCGAACACGATGAAGGGTTGTAGTTGAGACACCGTCTGAATAGTTGTTTCAGAGATCGGAGTCTTCGTCCGATCGCGCCAAAGAATCATCGTGCCGAGATATGCAACATCTGCATAGTAATAGTCAAAGCAGGTTGGCTCATGGAAGTCGTCCAAGGGAAAGCCCTTCCGGCGAAGGTCCGCCACGAGCTCCTCTGATGCGGTCGCGCCTTCGTTACGCGCCCCCGGTTGTACGTCGACAGCGGCGTCTCCTTCATCGTCTGACGAAAGGTGTTGCCGCACCGTGAGGCTAACCGTATAGCTTTCGGGATCTCGCAGATTGCAGTTCATATTGACGTTGATCGATATGCGGTCGACGTCGCCCAACATCCTGCTAAGTGCCTCCCGGAACTCGCCAACCCAGGTCTTGGCGTCGGAGGACGTCGGAAGCGCATTGAGAAACGAAATCATGTCAGACGCCAGTGACAGCGGTGCCTGATTCGGTGGTGGCGCAAGTGGTGAATCGATGAAGTACTGTCCCGAGGCCGCAGCTGTCCAGCGAGCAGGCCGCCCACTCTCTGATCGCAGGATATTCCACACAGAGGTCCGGCTATACTCGACCTCAAGCTCTTTGCGGAGCCAGCTCTGTGCTTCCGAAACGCTGTGGAACCCATCCGACGCAAGTTTGGACCGCAGAAGATCGAGCTTCTGGTCTGGAAGCTTCGTATCGCGTTTTCGACCAGGGGTCCCCACGGTTAGCAGCGCATCGAGACCGCCGTCGCGGTACGCATTCCACCAGCGTTGAGCCGTACGAGGCGAACATCCCACTTCGATTGCGACGGCGTTGGGAGATCCGTTCGAACGGTTCTTCAGCAGCCGTAAGAAGCGAATGCGCTGTTGGATACGCATGTCGGCGCTTGCCAGCTCCAGTTCTGCAAGCTGTTGATCCGTTTCAGTGACGACTAGCGAGTTTCCCATGGCGTTGGTTCGTTCCGAAGTAGAACGCCATTAATATAGTACAATGTCATGCATTGTTGGCGAATCGGATCGCGTCATGTCTCTAGAGTACGCGTTCAGGCGACGTCATTGTTGGACGATGGCCCGTTATGACGCCGATTCGCTATGTCTGCATTCAAGGATCCGCTGAGGTGGCGTGCAAATAGGTCGACATGATTCTTGGTGCCGGTCTTCGTGTAAACAGAGTGCAGATGCTTCTTTACGGTGCCAACTGAGATATGAAGGAGCTCGGCAATCTCCTTGTATGAGTTTCCAAGGAGGCGATATGAGACTACTCGGAGCTCCTGTTCGGTAAGAGTCTTGGAACAGTGCAGCCTGCCCAACACATATCGGAAGAGTACGCCCGCCGGTTGGCGCCGGTCGTGTCGATGGGCAATGTCTGAGAAGATGAACCGGAAAAGAGGCATCAACTGATCGACAGTGCTCAGTGTTGACTCAGAAATCGGGGCCTTGCTACGATCGCGCCAGAGTATGAAGCTGCCGCAATATGAGTCACCGGCGGTTACATGGATAAAGGTCATCGGGTGGTATTGCTCAACCGGAAAGTTCCGACGTTTGATCGTTGCTAGCAGCCGAGTGTCAGGCGACAGATTGCCCGGTTGGTGATAGAGAAACGACTCGATCTTGCCGCAACTTTCTGACTGAACAAACATGTACTCACTTGAGTTGAGGGGCGCAAGGCTAGTGTTGATATTGATCATCATCCAGTCGACGTCTGGCAACATCTCCATGAGCGCTGATCGGAGGGAGTGACAAGTCTCAATGATATCCTCCTTCTCCGGCACCTGCATCATGAATCGTAGCAGTGGGCCGTAGTCGATCCCGTCGCAGATCGTGGAGTCGGGTGCTTCTGCGCCGGGGCCCCACTGGCTGTCGTAGTGGATGTCCATCTTGCGCAACAGCGCGGCGACTCCCGAGACGCTGTACTCCGCTCCGAATTCCTTCAGGATCCACTCACGCGCTTCACTGAGTTCGCTGAATCCGTGCTTCAGGGCATATTGGCGGAATGCCTCGATCTCCGAGGGCTTCAACCGGCGTTCGCGGTCCGTTTTCGCCTGGCAGAAGACGAGAGGTCCCTCGGCTTGATACTGCGCCCACCACCTGCGAATCGTTCGCTCGGAGACACCAAGCTTGTCCGCAGCGGTGCGAAGCGTCATCTTTTCGTCGCGCTTGAGCATCAACAGCATTCGCAGCGGACGCTGGTTGTGCGGTTCCGGATACTCGCTGACCAGCCTGGTCAACATCTCGATGGGTTCGACAACGCGGGCTCGTGTGCGTGGCATGATTTCTTGTTCCCCCAGCCTGTGTGTAACAGGGCGTGGCTCGGGAGGCAACCAGTTGCCTCCGGCCATACGTGACACTGAAAATGCAACTGTATCATTGACCGTGACCGGTATCGTCATCCACTATCGGCCACTCCGAAAGAGCCGGGCGGCCGAACAGGGATGGGGGTGGTTGCGCGCAGTACAACGATCGGAAGGGTCCGCTCGCAGCAATCACGCGTCGTGCTTCGGACGTCGACCCTGCGACGTCCGGTAATCCAAAGGCGTCTCCTCAGCTCCCGGCAGATTGAACTCCGGAGCAGAAACGGTGACGGATCGATTCCGTCGATCCGCCCGACATCATGGTGGGGCGTGTCCTCCGACCGCCCCGACCTGCGCCCGGATGTCCGTACCGCACAGGTCGGGGCTTCGGTGGTTCGATGTGGTGGTGAAACTGAATGGTCGCCGGACGCCGTTGCGGCGCCCGTCGTTGGCTACGTGTCCTCTCAAGTATTCGTGTTGGTCTGGTGGCGGGTCGCATGAAGGCAGCGGGGGGGGATGGCGACCGTCTCCAGTGAGAAGGTGAAATAAACTACGGGCTGACGCCGCCCCGCTCAATACAACTTTTGTGGAAATTTTGCCTGTCCTACACGGTTTTGTCCGTTTAGTGGGTAGGGAGCAGGGTGGGCTCCGAAGTTTTTTTGCGTGCGGACCTCTTGACAATTGCACTCCCGCCGTTGTAGATTCGCAGCCGTCTACCTCATTCAGAGGGGGTATCCAGGTCCAGTCATGATTCGGTCCAAGGTCCAACGGTCCAGAACCATCGTTCCCTGATTCCCCGATTTTTCATTAAAAACTCAGTTCCGGCGTACGCTACGTGTCGTTTGACACCTACGGAACGGTCCAGTTCGTACGGTGACGGTCCAGTAACGACGAGCCGCAGCTTCCGGAAATCACGTGGTCGAACCATCCGGGTCCGATCCGTCGGCGTATCGCACGCGGTCCAGGCGTGCGAAAAGTACATGCGCTAACGGACGTCCGATGGTAGTGCCGCCGTGATTGATTCTCCGACAGCTCCGTAACGTTCTTCAGGTCCAACACCGCTCGCGACGGGTCCCTCCAGGCCATGGCGTATGTCGCCCAATCCCACGGGGCACTACACGTTTGCGCATTGTCCAGATGCGTCGGAGGTCCAGATGATCAGAAATTTCCTGATACGCTCTACACGGTTCATCCCGATCGCGCTCTTCGCTGCGTTCGGAGCGCAGTCGCTGCCGGCACAAATGGTTCCAACAGTGCTCGGCAGACGTTCCACCGATCGACTGGCGAGCATCTTCGCCGATCACATCAATGAGCACAGTGCGATGCCGACCGGTACCGCCATGTCCGGCGTCGCAAAGCTGAAGGCGGTGAAGGTACGTGGCGTCAATTCGGATGCACGTGACAACAACCCGATCATTTCGGCTGACGGCAGCATCATTTTCTTCAACTCGACACGTCGCGGGGATCGGAAATGGGCGCGGTTCAACTCCGCGTGGAACCGCTACGACGACGATATCTATTACGCGACGCGATCGGTCGTGCGCCTCGACGACGAGGTGTGGAACGATCCGATCAACCTCGGGCCCGAGGTCAATTCCAGCGAGGACGACGGTATCGTAGCGATCGCCCCGGACGGTCAACGTGCGTATTTCTCATCGCTGAAGCCGGGGTGGGATCACGATGGCGGTCCGTTCTATTCGGCAAAGCTCAGCGGAACCAAGTGGGCGTCGATCCAGGGGATGGGCGGCGGTATCACGCAGTTCTTCCGCAATCGCGATCTGAGCGCGCGCTTTCGCATGTACGGCGCGGCGATCAGCCCCGATGGAAAACAGTTCTACTTCGCGACCACGGTCAATTCGCAGACCGGACAGCACCAGATCTGGGTATCGCACCTGCAGGACGACGGTCAGTGGGGGTATCCGGAGAACCTCGGACCGATGATCAACTCGGCCAAGGGAAGCTACGCTCCGTTCCTCGCCGCTGACGGCAAGACCCTCTTCTTCGCATCCGGTCGGGACGGCGGTTTGGGCGGCGACGACATCTACGTGACCGTCTACAAGGACGGCAAGTGGAGTGAGCCTGCAAACGTCGGCGAGCCGCTGAACACCCCTGGTGACGACTCCTTCCTTTCGGTGCCTGCCTCGGGCGATCGGGCCTACATCTCGAGTTCGCGTGATGGCAGCGACGACGATATCTACCGGGTTCCACTTCCGTCGGTGCTCCGTCCGTCGCAGGTGGTCCTGCTCAGCGGCCTGGTGCTCGACAAGTCATCCGGCAAGCCGATCGAAGCGAACGTGACGATCGAGGATCTGCAGGAAGGGAAGACCATTTTCAACGCCAACAGCAACTCTGCCTCGGGCCGCTATACGGTCGTGCTACAGCCGGGACGTGACTACGGAATCTCGGTCAATGCCGATGGCTACGTCTTCTACTCGAAGCGCTACACGATTCCGAAGGATGCGACCTACGAGGAGTACGCGCAGAACTTCGAACTCGAGCACCTGCAGCAGGGGAGCAGCTTTACGGTGAACAACATCTTCTTCGGGTACGATGTCGACACCGTCAGCTACGAATCCCGTCCTGAACTCGATCGGTTGATCAAGCTGCTCAAGGAGCAGGACAAGATGCACATCGAGGTCGGCGGACATACGGACAACGTTGGGTCGGCCTGGTACAACAAGGGGCTGTCGCAACGTCGGGCGGATGCCGTCAAGGAGTACCTCGTCGACGTCGGAGGAATCGACTCGACACGGATCGAGACGCACGGCTATGGATTCGAGAAGCCGGCGGCCTCGAACGACACGGAAGATGGACGGAAGATGAACCGGCGCACCGAGTTCACCGTTCTGAAGTTGTGAGCCGTCCAGCCCCGACGGCCAAGACAATGCGCATGGGGTAGACAGGAGTGGCAACACTCCACGGGTCGGAGGACTCTGGTCGGGTCCTTCGGCCCATTTTTTTGCCTCGGCGGCACGAACCTCAACCACCCCACACAATTTTCTTCGATCGCATGCGCGTCAGTGAAAAACTTTCGTAGGTTGCGCCCGGCACAGTATGGACACCGGCCGTCTCGTAGGGCAATCAAACACCAATACGGCCATGGGCGCAGTTCAGACGACCTGGAACTACACTATATATAATAGTGTCGCGGCGGCGCTTCTACTGCTCACGCTGCTCGCGACCGCGCCATCGGCACACGCACAGCGTGAGCTGCTTCCCGGTGGGGCGACCCACCGAGGACTGCTACCGAGCGGTCCGCCGGGCGAGGTCGCCACCGCACGCGCCGTCAGCACCACCCCCGACCTTCCTCGCGACAACACCCCTCTCGTCACTTCCGACAGCAGCATTCTGTTCTTCAACTCGACCCGCCAGGGCGCGCGCTCCTGGGCCAGGTTCGACTCGACCAGCCGTCGGTTCGACGAGGATATCTACTTCGCGCTTCGTTCTGATGGTGATGGTTCTCCATGGGGTCGGCCGGTCAACATGGGGCCGGAGATCAATTCGAACTGCGACGACGCCATCGCCGCTATCGGCCCCGACGGCCGTACGGTCTACTTCACCTCGCTCAAGCGAGGATGGGAGCTCGATGGCGGTCCGTACTACATCGCGGAGCTGCACGGAGCGGAGTGGACGTCGGTGCACGGTATGGGTGGCGGAATCGCCGAGTTCTTCCGAACGAGAAATCGCAGTCGTCAGTTCCGTGTCTATGGTGCTGCAATCAGTCGCGACGAGCGAACATTCTATTTTGCCACGACGGTGCATTCGCCGACGGATCATCATCAGATCTGGATTTCGCGGCGCGACTCCAGCGGTTCGTGGGAATACCCGACGCTGTTGAGCGGTGCGGTCAACCGTCCCGGCGGATGCTACGCGCCGCATCTCGGTCCCGACGGCAGAACGCTGTTCTTTGCATCGTACGATACGGCTACCGGAGTCGAGTCCGTGTTCGTGACGGTCGAACAACAGTCGGGTTGGCAGGAGCCGGTGCTTCTCGGAATCGTCTCGGGCGGGGCGCACGACGAGTCGATCGCCTCGTCGGTTCCCGTACTTGCCGATCCGCTCGACTTCTCCTCGAAGCTCGAGCTTGCACCGACGATTCGTACGCGTTCGCTCGGTGGATTTGCCGACGGAGCGGCGATGGCCGTTCCCGACCTGCGACCGCGCCGACAGACGCCGCTTCGATTCGGGAATTCCGACCCTGCGACCGGGCCGACCGTCATCGCCCATGCCGACCTGCCGCCGCGCATTCGTCCGTCGGATCAACCCGTCGTCGAGCCCCGTGGCCCGGCGGCGCACGAGGCAGTCGGTGCCGCCATCCCGGAGGATCGGCCGGAGCTCGTCGTTCGCCCACCGGCTGACATCGACCGTGTGCTGTCGCGGCGGCTTCCGAACGCGATCGAATCTTCTGCGTCGACGTTGGGAGGCGTGATTTCGGCAGTGAATCTGCGGAACGTCGCTCCGCTGAACACACCGATGGCCGCGCCACGGGCCATTGCTATTCCCATCGATCGCGTCCCGACCGTCGAGTCGCTGTTGCACCTGCCGCCCCGTCCGGAAGTCTCCGACGTCGCCATGCTTCGCCTGGCCGCTGCCTCGTCGACGCTTGCACCGCCGGACTTCGGAACCGTGGGCCTTCAGTCGGCGATGCCCGAGGTTCGTCGCATGGCTCGCGTCGTACTCGTGGACCTGCGGGTCAGCGACAGGAATACGTCGCAGCCGGTCAACGCATCGATCACCATCGAGGACCTCGCCGAACAGTCGGTTGTTTATCGCGCGCGAAACGATTCGCTCAGCGGTCGGTACACCGCCGTGCTCCGTCCGGGTCGCGACTATGGACTGTCGGTCGAGGCACCCGGCTACGTATTTCACTCCGACCATTTTGAGGTTCCCGAAGACGCCGGATACGATGAACACATGCGGGATGTGAAGCTCGATCGCCTCACTCCCGGCCACGCATTCGTGGTCAACAACATCGTCTTCGAGTACAACGCCGCCCGGCTCAGTCCCCGGTCCCGTCTCGAACTCGACCGGCTGATCGATCTGCTGCACGACAACCCGACGCTTCGAATCGAAGTCGGCGGACACACTGACAACATCGGCTCGACCTCCTACAATCGCGACCTCTCGCTGCGCCGCGCGCGGTCGGTGGCGCAGTATCTCTCCCAGGTCGGTGGCATTGACAGCGCACGGCTTGCCGTGCATGGATACGGTGAGTCCGAACCCGCCGCCTCGAACGACACCGAGGAGGGACGTCGCCGCAACCGGCGCACCGAGATCCTCGTCCTGCAGATGTAGTCGAACGCTCCCACCATCCCGTTGGCGAATCATTTCGACGGCCCTAACTTCCGCGACTATGGCTGATCGGTGGCTCTACATCGTCGAGCCACGCGTGCGTGGCGTGGAGAACATGGTGCGGGACGAATCGATGGCTGTGGCGTGCCTTCGCGACGGCATTCCCCGGCTGCGGATGTACTCGTGGGCTCCGTGGGCACTATCGCTTGGTCACGGTCAGTTGACCGACGACATCGATGTGGACGAGCTCGCGCTTCGAGGTGTCGATCTGGTCCGTCGTCCGACCGGCGGTCGCGCCGTGCTGCATGCAGAAGAGCTTACCTACGCCGTCGCCATGCGATGCGACGGTCGCGGCATTCACGACACATACGCCAGAATTTCCGATGCACTTCGAATTGGACTCGAATCCATCGGTGCCCGCGACCTCGAATTCAGCCGCACACAGCCCGACTTCCGTAGTCACTACAGACAACTCGATTCGGCGAGCTGCTTCAGCGTATCCGCGCTCAACGAGCTGACCTGGCAGGGACGCAAGCTCCTCGGTTCGGCACAGCGCCGCTACGAGCACGTGCTGCTGCAGCATGGCTCACTGCTGCTCGGCGAAGCACACCTCCAGATCGTCGATCTGTTCCGGCGGCCGACCGATGAGGCGTCGCGGAACGCGTTGCGGGGTCGCCTCCGTGCACGTACAGCCACGCTGACGGATGTGTTCGCGGGAGAAGCACCGGAGGACGAACGGCTGGCCGACGCGATCGTGGATGGATTCGCCCAGAGATTCACCGCCGATCCGATTCCCGCCTCCTTCGCCGACATGTACGGCAACGCCGAAGACGAATCGGCCTCGGACCGCTTCTCCCTCGAGGCGATCTGAGCATTTCCATCCAGCAATCCGACCACCGAGCGCGATGAGTAACCCAAAGCGAGTAACCACCAGGACGATCGCCGAAATGAAGCGGAAGAACGAGCGCATCGTCTCGTTGACGGCCTACGACGCACTCATGGCACGCGTCTTCGACCAGGCCGGTGTCGATGTTCTCCTGGTGGGCGACTCGCTCGGTAACGTCGTGCAGGGCCACGAGACGACGCTGCCCGTGACGCTCGAGGACATCATCTATCACACGCGAGCGGTTCTCCGTGGCGTGGAACGAGCCATGGTGGTCAGCGACATGCCGTTCATGACCTACCAGGTCCGCGTCGACGAGGCGTTTCGCAACGCCGGTCGCATCATGAAGGAAACCGATGCCAGTGCGGTGAAGCTCGAGGGTGGCGAGGAGGTGGCCGAAGCAGTGCGACGAATGACCACGTCGGGAATTCCCGTAATGGGACATCTCGGACTCCAGCCACAGTCGATCCATCGATACGGCGGCTACCGTCCCCGCGGTACCTCCGAGGACGAAGCGCAGAAGATCCTCGAGGACGCCCGCGTGCTCGAAGAAGCCGGCGCGTTCGCCATCGTGCTTGAAAAAATTCCCATGGGGCTCGCAAAGTGCGTCACCGAATCGATCTCGGTGCCCACCATCGGTATCGGCGCCGGTCCCCACTGCGATGGCCAGATCCTCGTCTCTACCGACATGCTCGGCCTCACGATCGACTTCAACCCGCGCTTCGTACGCCGCTACGAGGAGTTCGCCGACCGGGCCCGGTCAGCTGCAACACAGTACGGTCAGGACGTCCGGAAGGGTACCTTCCCCGACGAATCCGAGAGTTACCCCTGAACTTCCAGTGAACAACGGACTCCGAGCGACCGCCATGAAGCCAATCCTGCCCATCGTCCTGTTCGCCACGCTGCTTGCTGCCTGTGACAGCACGGGCGTCGACCAACGCCAGTCGTTTACCTTCCCGGAGTCCGACGTCAGCTTCAATGCCCACGTGAAGCCATTCTTCCTGCAAAGCTGCGCATTCAGCGGCTGTCACGATCATGGAACGATGGCTGGTGGGTTTGCGCTGGAGACCTATACCGACCTCTTCCAGCAGCCCGGGCTGGTGCTGCCGAAGGACTCTTCATCGAGCGTTCTCGTGCAGGTGCTCTTCGGTCGACTGCCACACGTCAATACGCCCTACTTCACCGAGGTCACCGACAACCAGCGTCGCGGTGTGGCTGTGTGGATCGAGGAGGGAGCGCACGACAACTGATCCATCGTCGTTCGGCCCTCACGCAAGCGGTCCCGCTTCCGGTTCGTCCAGCCGTACGGGGGCACCGGGAATGTTGAATTCAGACGTCGCGTGTCCGATCTGAATTCCCCTCCAGTTGCGAAGTGTCATCGAGTCGAAGGCGGCGAGATGATCCAGCTCCTCCTCGCCGAGTACGTCGAGCTGCCGCAGCGTCCGCATCATCGCCAACGGCACGACATCTGAATTTCCATCCTCCAACTTGATCGCGATCCCGATGGGACCGAATCGTTCGGTGTTCATGCCGACCACGTGAATCGCCATCGCGCCGCGTTTGGCGATTCCGCGGCCCGCCAGCACCCGCGAGAGCTCGGAGTCGAATCCGCCATGCGCATGGATCATTTCCGGATGACTGCCGACGGCACTCATGATCCGCGCCGGTGCCGCTTCGTTCGAAATCGCCTTGGCGACGAATCGCGCCAGGACGGTCGCAGTTGACGAAAGCGGCAGGTAACACGTCGGCAGCGAACAGCCATCGGTTCCGGTGACGATCATGTGGCGCGGCGTGTCGGAATACTCCGCAAGCAGCTCGAGAATCATCTGCTGCAGCGGATGGCGCTCCTCGAGGTAGTTCTCCAGAGGCCAGTTCATCGCCATGCAGGCCGCCAGCATTCCCGCGTGCTTCCCCGAACAGTTGTTGTGCAGCTGCGACGGCTCATCGCCGGCCCGAATCAACCGATTGCGCTCGCGCCGGTCATCCGGTTCGTGCGGACCGCACCGCAACGACTCCGAGTCGACGCCGAGCTTCTCGAGAATTCCCTCGACCGCCCGCAGGTGGTACTCGGCTCCGGTGTGACTCGCGCAGCAGATCGCAAGCTCCGTATCGGTCAGACCGAACCGCTCCGCAGCGCCGGTGAGCACTACCGGAAGCGTCTGAATCATCTTGACCGACGAACGCAGGTAGGCCGGGTAGTGCGGCTCGTCGTAGGCGAAGAGCACCGTGCCGTCCGGATCGGCAACGGCGACCGATCCGTAGTGGGCACTGTCGATGCGGCCGTTGCGATAGGCGATGGCGAGCGGGGAGCGACTCATTGCGGACTCCGGGTCTGACTCGAGGTCGATTCGTGGGTTGGTGTCGGATTCGTGCGCGGAACCCGAGCGTCGGGAGAATTCAAGCTACCGGTTGCGTCGGCCATCGGCGATGACGAAGTGTGAATTCGCCACGGGTCTACGGTTCGGTGATCGTGAACGGCGCAAGGCGCTCACGCAGCAGATCCGGCACCGGGATCGGTCGCTTCGTCTGCAGGTCGACCGTCACCAGCGCGCAGTACCCCTCGGCAAGCAGATCACCCGCGCCGCTACCATCGCTCGCCCGCTCGAAGCGGAAGGAAATGGTGAATGATTTCGAACCCCATCGACTCACCCAGATGGAGATCTCCATCAGGTCGTCCAGCAGCGCGGGCGTACGATACTCGCAGTGGTAGGTGCCGCGGATGGGAAAGCATCCGAGTTCGTCGAACGCGACCGCGTACGGCAGGTTGGCGGCCCGGTACATCTCCGTCTCCGCAATCTCGAAGAATCGAATGTACGCGCCGTAGTAGATGATCCGGGCAGCGTCGCAGTCGATCCAGCGAACGCGCTCGGTGAGTCGGAATGGCAGGGACATGAAGAATTGTGGGCTCGGGCACTACATCTGGTTCTGCCGTACGAATCCGATCGCCGTGACGGGATCGGTCACAGGGATCGACTCCAATTCGTTGCCGTCGACGGTATAGCGCTGGATCCCGTCGCTGCCTGGTGACCAGGCATAGAGCAGATCGGTGAAGTAGTCGACGGCGATCACGGGATAGGCGCGCTGGAGAATGACGCTCGCCCGCTTGCGCTGACGGCTCTTGGTGTCGACTCGGACGAGTGATTCGGGTCCGGCGATGTAGAGGTAGTTGTCGTAGGAAATCGCGGCGAAATTGGGCTCCTGACCGATCATCGCGCGCATGTCGACCGATGGAATCGCCGTCTCGGTCAGCTGCTCGAGCGTCGTCGCGTCGTAGGCATGCAGCTGCGGCTGGCCGCCGGGCGTGCCCGAGGTGAGCATGAGCACCTCGTCGTTGTCCGGATTGCCGGCGATGTATATCACCGGACTCTCCGTCGGAATCATTCCCTCCACGGAGTAGACGCCGGCATTGCTGCTGAGAATTGCTGCCTGGGCACTACCGTCCGGCATGACCATTCCGACAAACACCCTGGTGCCGACCGCGCCGACGCTCGTGGGATTGCCGGGAAGGTCGATCGGCTCCTCCGTGCCGGGCGCCAGATTCACCGCGTCGATCAGATAGAGCTTGCGTGCAGCGAATGAAACCACCCACGCCTGAGAGAGGTTGCTGAACGCCATGTCACACAATCCGCTGTCGGCACTACCGGCGAATCCGTCCAGCTCGCCGATCTTCTTGCGACTCTCCAGACCGAGCACCGTGATCGACCCCGTCGATCGTTGATGCAGGTACACCTTGTCGAACGACGTGAAGATTGCATCGACGCCGGCATCGAGCGCCGCACCCTGATTCGCGTCGGAATACGCCGAGTTCGTGACGATCCCGCTCTGCTCGCTGTACCGTACGAGCTCCGGCGTCTGACCGCGGTTCACCGCGATCAGTGACGTCTCATTGCTCGATCCGCTGTTGGGATCGACCACGAGGTCGCCCTTGCCGGAACAGCCCACCAGCAGCAGGCCGAGCAGCAGGGCCACGGATGGAATGCCTGCGAAGAGGCGGGGGCTGGATGCACTCGAATCGGTGATCATTGGAACGCTCGTCGTGGCTGGAGGTTCAGGGCAATTCAATTCAATACGTCTTAGGCACTACTCGTCCGCGCTGCGTCTGTTGACCAGCACCCGTGTGACGAGCCAGAGCTTCACGGCGATCCAGAGCTTGTGTGGCGTGCTGACGCTGATCTTGCGACGCCCGAAGACGTTGAACTCGTTCAGCTCGATCTTCTCGAGCATCCGATAGTAGATGGCGTCCATGATTTCCGCGGCGAACATCGTCTTGCGCTCGTCGGGACGCAGCGCGGCGCGTGCGCGGCCGTAGTACTCGCGGGCGCGACGGGTCTCGTAGCGCATCAGCTCGATGAACGGGAGATTGTAGCGCGATGCAAGCAGGTCCGACTCGGTGTAGCCGAAGGCGCGCAGATCCTCGAGCGGCAGATAGATGCGACCGCGGCGCGCGTCGGCCTCGATGTCCCGCAGGATGTTCGTCAACTGCAGCGCGATCCCCAGATTCACCGCGTACTCCTTGGTCTCCTCGTACTGATAGCCGAAAATCTCGACGCAGATCAGACCGACCACCGAGGCGACACTGTAGCAGTACTCGCGCAGGTCCTCGAACCTCTGGTAGCGGTTGCGCACGAGGTCCATCTCCATACCGTCGAGCAGCGTCAGGAAGTACTGCCGGGGAATGCGGAATCGCTTGACCACCGCCGACAGCGGCGCGAGGATCGGGTGGCGCGACTCTCCCCGGTAGCACCGCTCCACTTCCCGGCGCAGCCAGTTGAGTCGCTCCCGCTTCCGCGCGATTCGGTCGTTCGGCTCCACGATACCTGGCTCGGTATCGTAGAGACTCTCCTCGTCGATGATGTCGTCGGCATACCGACAGAATGCGTAGACCGAATGCATCGCGTTGCGCTCGTCACGGGGCAACAGTGAGAACGAGTAGTAGAAGCTCGTCCTCGGCTGCTGCAGCGCCAGCGCGGGATCTTCGATGTCGGATACGATCAGGTTCGGCATGTCAGTCGCTGCGATCGGATCGATGGCCTCAACCAGCCCCCTCGATCCGGTGCCTGCGCGTTGAGTGAAGCATCAATTCTAACGAAAAAACCGTCCGGTCGAAAGCTATCGAACCGTGATCGCGGGTGGCTCGCGGTCGTCGCCGACGGCCGCTGCGATCGCCCTGAGTCCCACCAGCGCCCCCCGGAACCTCGAAAGCGTCGGACGAATGCGCAGAACGTCGAAGTCGGCCTCCACGATCCGGTTCAGAATCCATTCGGCGCCGCCGATCGTCGCAGCGATCTCGATGCGCAGCCGGCGGTCGGGAAGGCGTTGCAGCAGGCCACGACCGATCGCGAGATGGCGGGCCGCGCCGGCCACGAGCTCCGCCATCATCTGTCTGAAGTGCTCATCGGCGACATCGCGGGCCAGCCGCTCGACGCTCCAGCCGTGCGCGCGCAGTACCGAGCGAGGAACGTTCACCCGTCCACGCGGTACGTCGAGCGACACGTCCTGCCAGAAATTCGTCAGCTGCAGACCCGTGCAGACGGCATCCGAGAGTTCGAGCCGATCCTCGGTCGCCAACCCCCAGAGATGCAGCACGATGCGCCCTACCGGATTGGCTGAGCAGCGGCAGTACGCCAGGAGCTCTTCGGGTGTTGCGAAGCCCTCGTTACGGACGTCGAAACGGAAGGCGCGCAACAGGGCGCGCAGCGGTTCGGTCGGAAGATTCCGCCGGTGGATCGTATGCGCGACCGCCAGGAGAACCGGATCGTCGGCGTTTCCGGCAAGTGCGGCGTCGAGTTGTGACTCCCACGCGTCCAGCCGTTGCAGCCGAACTGCGCTCTCGATGGTCCCCTCGTCGGCGATGTCGTCGGCGTGGCGGGCAAAGGCGTAGATGCTGGCTACCTCCCGCCGAAGCACCCGGGGCAGCAGGAGGGAAGCGACGGGAAAATTCTCATAGTGCTCGCGTGCCAGGCGCAGGCAGTGCGCGTAGGCGGCCTCGATCCGGGCCGAGGGTGCTGTGTCCGGTGTGTTCAGAGCGTTCGCCAATCGAGCGGAAGAGGTATGCCGCGGACCTGTGCAGAAGGTCGAGGCGGGCGTTGGATCGGAATTCTTCCCATGCGAAACCATGACCGAGGACATGGTTCGGGCGACGGAATCCGTCTACCATTGCGCATGGTACCATCGAGGAATCAATACGCATGAACAATCGGGAAATTCTGGCCGGCGACGCGCCGATCGAAGCATTGCTGCAGGATGTGCGCTCCGGCGACGGCCGCGCGTTCACCAGACTCGTCCAACAGGTCGAGCCGTATATCTTCAGCGTTTCGATGAAAGTGTGCCGGGACCGTGCCGTGGCGCACGAGAACGCGCAGGACACGTTCGTGAGCATCTACCGCAAGCTCGACCAGTTCGACGGCGCCTCGAAATTCACCACATGGCTCTACACGGTGATCGTCAACAACTGCAAGATGAAGCGACGTCGCCGGAAGATCGATCAGGCGATGGTGCCGCTCGACGGTGGTCCGGAATACGAAGCGGTACCCGACGTTGCGACGAATCACAACGAATCCCCCGACAGCGGTCTGCTCAACGCGGAGCTGTATTCGGTACTGGAGCGGGCCATGGAGCGTCTGACGCCGTCGCAGAGAGCGGTCTTCGTGCTCCGCGACCTCGAGCAGCGGTCGTCCGAGGAGACCTCCGAGAAGCTCGATATCTCCATCTCGGCGGTGAAGTCGAGACTGCATCGCGCGCGGCAGGTGCTTCGCAGCGAACTGGAGCAGTACTACCGCGTCTGATCCACGCCATCTCCCACGATTCGGTTACCTTGCCGCCCGTTATCGCGACCGCATCCGAGGGTGCGGACGTCCGGCCGCACGCGCGGTCGGACCTCGTGCGGTTGGACCATGATTTGTGTCGACGACCCCCGGCGGCGCCGTTGGGCGCGCAGCCGGCATCGCACGATCGACTGTATCGCCGCCGAACCCCGTCAACACACCAATTGGCAAGGCATGCAATCAGCTCCCGAAAGCACCGATGGTGGCCGTTCCGGCGGCCGCTACCTGCTGGTGCTCTCACTCACTGCTCTCGGCATCGTCTACGGCGACATCGGCACGAGTCCGCTGTATGCCCTGCGCGAATGTTTTCATGGTGAACACGGCGTCCCGGTCTCGCACGCGAACGTGCTCGGCGTTCTGTCACTGGTGTTCTGGGCGCTGGTACTGGTGATCTCGACGAAGTACCTCGTGTTCATTCTGCGCGCGGACAATGACGGTGAAGGAGGAATTCTGGCGCTGACGGCGCTGGCGCGGCCCGTGCATGCGGGCACGGCCGGACGGCTCGGTCTGACGATGCTCCTCGGCCTCTTCGGTGCGGCCCTGCTCTACGGCGACGGGATGATCACGCCGGCGATCTCGGTGCTCAGTGCGGTGGAGGGGCTCAACGTCGCCACGCCGATCTTCCAGCCGTACGTCATTCCGATCACCGTCGCGATCCTCATCGGTCTGTTCGCCTTCCAGCACCACGGCACCGCCGGCGTCGGAAAGATCTTCGGTCCGATCACGCTCGTCTGGTTCTTCGCCATTGCCGTGCTCGGCATCGTCTACATCGTTCGTGTACCGCACGTGCTGGTCGCCATCAGCCCGGTGCACGCGGTCACGTTCTTCGAGCACAACGGCTGGATGGGATTCCTCGTACTTGGATCGGTCTTCCTGGTGGTCACCGGCGGCGAGGCACTCTACGCCGATCTCGGACACTTCGGTGCCCGTCCGATCCGGCTGACATGGTACTGTTGCGTGCTGCCGGCGCTGCTGATCAACTACTTCGGTCAGGGCGCGCTGCTGCTGAGTTCGCCGGTGGCCGCGGAGAATCCGTTCTATCGAATGGTGCCGTCGTGGGCGCTCTTCCCCATGGTCGGCCTGGCCACCATGGCGACGGTGATCGCATCGCAGGCGGTGATCTCCGGTGCGTTCTCGCTCACCCGCCAGGCGATTCAGCTCGGCTACGCTCCACGAATCGCCATCGAGCACACGTCGGCCCACGAGATCGGTCAGATCTACATTCCAATGGTCAACTGGGTGCTGCTCATCGCATGCGTTGCGCTGGTGATCGGCTTCGGTTCCTCCAGCAACCTTGCCGCCGCCTACGGCGTGGCCGTCACGACGACGATGGTCATCACCACCGTCCTCTTCTATATCGTCGCGCGCCAGCGGTGGAAGTGGAATCAGTTCGCCGTCCTGGCTCTGTGCCTCGTCTTCATCGTCGTCGACCTCAGCTTCTTCAGCGCAACGGTGGTGAAGATCGTGCAGGGCGGATGGTTCCCGCTGCTGATCGGTGGTATCGTGCTGACATTGATGACGACGTGGCGACGGGGGCGACAGATTCTCCGACAGCGAATGCAGGATCGCGTGCTGCCGCTCTCTCAGCTGCTCGAGTCGGTGCGCGTCGAGATGCCGCATCGCGTCGACGGAACGGCCGTGTTCATGTACAGCAATCCCGACGGAACCCCGCCCGCGCTGCTGCACAATCTGCGGCACAACAAGGTCATCCACGAGCGCGTGATCATCGTCAACGTTCGCACCGAAGACGTGCCGCACGTCCGCGGGCACCGGCGTGTGGAACTCGAGGAGATCGGCGAAGGATTCTACCGCGTGTTGATCAGCTACGGCTTCATGGAGTCGCCCGACATCCCGTACGTGCTCGAGCAGCATCCGCAAATCGGACCGATGCTCAAACCGATGGAGACCACCTATTTTCTCGGTCGCGAACGTCTGCTGCCGGCCGAGCACACCGGCATGATGGTCTGGCGCCAGCGACTCTTCGCCTGGATGTCGCGCAACGCGCCGCCGGCGACGCAGTACTTCTGCCTGCCGCCCGGACGCGTCGTCGAGCTCGGCGCACAGATCGAGCTCTGAACTTCGCTCTCGGGGCGCACGCCCTCAGGCGGATTCCCTCCAATCCACTCAGCACCGCACCTACGTCACGCGATGCACATTCACTTCATCGGTATCTGCGGTACCGCCATGGGGAACGTCGCGCTCATGATGCGCGCGATGGGTCACGACGTCACCGGAAGCGACGACAACGTCTATCCGCCGATGAGCGATCTGCTCGAAGACGCCGGCGTCGAGATCATGCGCGGTTTCCACGCCGGGAACCTCGATCCCACGCCCGAACTGGTCGTCATCGGCAACCGCATGTCGCGTGGCGATGAGGAAGTCGAGGCCACCCTCGAACGAAGGATTCCCTACACCTCGCTGCCCGAACTGCTCAAGCGAGAACTCATCGAGGGCCGCACCTCGGTCGTCATCAGCGGTACCCACGGAAAGACGACCGTCTCGTCGATGATCGCCTGGGTACTCCAGAACGCCGGACGGGAGCCGAACTTCATGATCGGCGGCGTTCCGGAGAACTTCCGCGCGGGCTGGCAGTACCGTCCCTCCAGTGCACTCGTCGTGCTCGAGGGCGATGAGTACGACACCGCCTTCTTCGACAAGCGCTCCAAATTCCTCCACTACCTGCCGAGCGTCCTGCTGGTCAACAACGTCGAATTCGATCACGCCGACATCTTCGGTTCCCTTGCCGACATCATGCTCTCCTTCCGTCGGCTCGTCAACCTCGTGCCCCGCAACGGACTGGTCGTCGCCAATGGTGACGATCCGAACACCGTGGCGGTCGTCTCGCAGTCCTTCGCGCCGGTGACGACGATCGGTCTCGGCCGCACGGCGGACCTTCGGGCCGAGCGGATCGACTACCAGCCAGAGGCGACCTCGTTCACCGTCGTCGCACGCGATGGATACGAAGTGAGAGTACGAACGGCGCTTGCGGGAGAATTCAACGTTCGAAACGTCCTGGCGGTTGTCGCCATGGCGCGATGGCTCGGGCTCAGCGACGGGGAAATTCAGTCCGGCCTCGACTCGTTCCGCAACACGCGACGGCGGATGGAATTGAAGGGAGAATTCAGAGGGGTGAGCGTCTACGACGACTTTGCCCATCACCCGACGGCGATTCGCGAAACGTTGCGGGCGCTTCGGCAGCGTCATCGGACGAACACCATCTGGGCGGTATTCGAGCCACGCAGCAACACGACGCGTCGGAACGTCTTTCAGCGGCAGTTCGTCGACGCGTTTTCGATTGCCGATCGCGTGCTGCTGGCCAAGGTGAATCGACTCGAGGAGCTGGATGCCTCCGAGCGGCTGGATCCCGAGCGACTGGTCGCCGATCTGTGCGATACCGGCACCGAGGCGCAGTACGTGGCGGAGGTCGGGCAGATCGTGGAGCATCTCGACGAGCACCTCGAGCCGGGCGACGTGGTGGTGATCATGTCCAATGGAGGGTTCGGTGGAATTCACCGGTGCCTTGCCGAACGCCTTCAGAGCGATCCCGGTGTTCGGCTGAAGACCTGACGGAAGATCGACCTGCGACGTACATTGATTGCCGTCGGAGTGCTGATGCGCCTGCCTGCGTTTCACGCGACCTCACCGACGCCACCCCGTGTCAGTCCGTCCACAGTGATTCATTACCGTCGCCGATGCAGCGTCGTCGTGCGCTCGACGTTTCGCGATCCGATCGCCGCACGTGGGGCGTGAGGCGACCACGGCAGTGCCGGCATTCACACGCACGGAGTACTCCGCCATGCAGACCACAGTCAACGAGATGAAGACGCAGGAACGAACGTTCGAGGGAACGCCGACCTCACCGGGAATCGCGATTGCTCCGGTGCATGTGATCGCGCCGGAGCGCGAGGCGGATCATGACACACGTCACCTGTCCGATGCGGAGGTGTCGGTCGAGATCGAGCGCCTGCAGCAGGCGGTGCAGCGCGCCGACGACGTGCTGGCACAGATCGAATCGATGGCGCGGCTCGAGGTCGCCGAGCGGGCCGGCATCTTCGAGGCGCACAGGATGATGCTGCACGATCCGGTACTCATCAATGCGATCGTCGATCACATCCGCTCCCGGCACACGACCGCGCACGCGGCGATCGTTGCGGAGATGACGTGGCTTGCCGATCTGATGCGTACCTCCGACGACGTCACGTTCAGCTCCCGCGCCGACGACATCGTCGCGCTCGAGTCGCATCTGCTCTCCAGCCTGTCGACCACTGAGACGCCGAGCGGCGTCCACCGCGATTCGGTGCTCGTGTTCCATGCACTCTCGCCGGGCGACGCGGTCGTGCACTCGCGCAACGGTGCCGCGGGATTCGTGCTCGAGACTGGTGGAATCAACTCGCACGCGGCGATCCTTGCCCGCTCCTTCGGCGTGCCGATGGTCTCGGGCATCAACGACGTCGTTCGGCGCGCCGCCGGGACAGACCTGATCATCGTCGACGGGTACACGGGCACGGTGGTGATCGATCCATGCGAGGAAACGCTGCGCCGATACCGCGAGCGTCGCGAGGAGCTCGAACTGCGGCGCCGGAGCCACGAACGCCTGCGCGATCTGCCGTCGGAGACGAAGGACGGTACGCGCGTGATCCTCGCGGCGAACCTCGACCTGATGGAGGAGATGGACCAGATTCTGGCCAACGGAGCCGACGAGATCGGACTGATGCGGACCGAGTACCTCGTGATGGGACGTGATGCGGAGGTGAGCGTCGAGGAGCAGACTGAATTCTACACCCGCATCGCCGAGCGCGCCTATCCGCTGAATGTGACGCTCCGCGCGTTCGACATCGGCAGCGAGAAACTCGGCGGTGAGGCGTGGGAGCGCTCGCATTCGCCCCTCGGGCTGCGCGGTACCCGCCTGCTGCTTGCCTATCCCGACATTCTCCGCCGCCAGGTCGAGGCGGTGCTGCGCGCCTCGTCGCTGAAGAACATCCGCTACATGCTTCCGATGGTCGCCTCCGTCGATGAGATTCGAAAAGTCCGACGCATCATCGATGAGACCCGCGCCAAGCTTCGCGCGCAGAAGATTCCGTTCGATGAGTTCATGCCGATCGGCACCATGGTCGAGACGCCGGCCGCAGCGTTGACCGCCTCGTCGCTCGCCGCCGAGTGTTCGTTCCTCTCAATCGGCACGAACGATCTGGCGCAGTACACCCTCGCGGTCGATCGGGAGGAGGACTGGATGGCAAGCCACTACGACGAATTCCATCCCGCCGTGCTGTACCTGATCCGTGCGACCGTGCTGGCCGGACGGCGTGCCGGAATTCCCGTGACGCTGTGCGGAGAGATGGGAGCCAATCCTCTCGGCACCGGACTGCTCATCGGTCTCGGCGTGCGACGGTTCTCCGTTCCGCCGAAGGAACTCGGCCCGCTGAAGCACCGCGTTCGTTCGATCAATACGAGCGAGGCGCACGATCGAGCCCGGGCAGCGCTCCGCATGTCGACTGCCGACGAGATCCGCGCCTACCTCACCTCCTGCGCCGGAGGCGACGAGGAGGTGTAGCGACAGGGCTCCACTCGAGTAGAAGGGAAACGACCTCGTCCTCCCATGGAGCGACTCGCATTGATTCCTACGCCCGCACCCACCGCACGATCTCCCGCAGCGACGGGCGCTTGCCGTACATCAGAATCGCCGTGCGGAACACGCGGCTGGCTGCCCACATCACCACGACCGTCGTCACCAGCATTACCGCCAGCGTCGAAATGATCTCCAATGGCGACGGCATCTTCGTCACCACGCGGATGATCATCATCGCCGGCGTCAGAATCGGGATGTAGCTCAGCGTCTGGATGTACGACGCGTCCGGATTCTGCATCACCACGAAGGCAAACGCCAGCGGCGCAACCAGGAACATCGAGATGTACTGCGTCACCAGCTGCGCCTCCTGTTCGGTCGTGACCAGTGAGCCGAACCCGATGAAAAACGAGGCGAAGAGGAAGTAGCCGAGCACGATGTACAGGAGCATGAACGGGATCGGCTGGAGTGCCTCGGGCGCAATTGGGATTCCAAAAAATCCAATCGCTCCCAGTCCCAGCACCGCCCACGTCAATACCTGTGTCACACCGAGCCCGCTGTATCCCAGCAGTTTTCCCCACATCAATTCTTCCGGCGTCGACGAACTCACCAGCAGTTCCATGATTCGGTTCGATTTCTCCTCGACGAGACTGCGTACGAGCGTCTGACCGGTGGTGAGAATCAGAATCATGAACAGAATGACGCCGATGTAGGCACCGAAGAACGTCTGCAGGAAACCCATCGGTCCCACCTCGCCTTCGGTCGTCAGCTTCACCGGCGTGACCTCCGTCGGCGCCGAGATCGATTCGTACAGCGCCGGATCGATCCCGGCCTGCTGCATGCGCTGCCGCTTGATGATCTCTCCGATCGCCTGCTCGAACGCGTCGGTCAGACGGAAATTCGTCGGGTTGTCACTGCGATAGGTCACCACCATGGACTCAGCACTGTCACGCACCACGATTGCGCCCTTGATCTTGTCGCTCATGGCGTCGCGGTCGGCGTGGGCGATTGCCGTGTCGAACGGCTCGCCGTGGCCGTAGTTCACCAGACTGTACGCCGGCTGTCCGTTTTCGAGCGTATCGTGCGCTTCGATGTAGCTCTTCAGCGGCGCGTAGAGCGAACCCGAGGTGTCGACCAGTCCCACCAGTTCGGTCGTATCCGGCGACTGGTCGATCAACAGCGAGGGCAGCACGCCGAAGGCGACGATGATCACCGGCGTGAGGATCAGCGAGAACAGAAATCCCTTCGACCGCGCCTTCTGTCGATACTCCCAGCGCGCGATCTCGATGATGTTGTGCGTGTTCATAGTTCTGCAATGGAGGCGGATGGTGGGGCGGGCGGATTCTTTGATGCCGACGATTGGGGCGCTGCCGAAGCTGTTGCCTGATCGCCGACCATACCGGGGTCGACCTCTTCACCGCGGGCGCGGACGGTGTCGATGAAGATCGTGTTGAGCGACGGCCGTACGCGCTCGATGCGTCCCATGCGCAGCGGAGCCAGATGCGGAAGCAGGTCGTTGAGCGTCGCCCCCGGTTTCAGCCGAAGCTCTGCCTGGTTATTGGAGATCTGTCCGTCGACGACCATCGGAAGCGAACGCAGGAAGGAGCCGTCGCCTTCGAACTCGAGTTCCACACTATTGTGACCGTGACGTTCGCGCACCTCTTCGACGCCGCCCTCGAGCACGACGCGGCCGCGGTTGATGAGGATGATGCGATCGCACAGGCGTTCGGCCAGATCCATCTGGTGCGTGGAGTAGATGATCGTCCGACCCTGATCGCGCAGCTCCGTGACGATTTCACGCATCAGCTCCTGGTTGACCGGATCGAGTCCCGACGTCGGCTCGTCGAGGATGATGTACTCCGGCTCGTGCACCAGCGAAATGATGATCTGCACCTTCTGCTGATTGCCCTTGGAGAGCTCTTCGATGCGGCGGCGTTCGACGTTCTCGATTTCGAAGCGCTGCAGCCATCTGAGGGCATTGCGCCGGGCGATGGCCGGCTCGACCCCGCGAAGGCGCGCGAAGTGAACGATCGTTTCGAGGATACGGGCCTTCTGGTAGAGCCCGCGCTCCTCGGCCAGATAGCCGATGCGGCTGCGGATCGCATCGGAGAACGGCTCGCCGTCGTAGGCGATCGCCCCGCTGTCTGGCTGGATGATGTTCGTGATCATCCGGATCGTGGTCGACTTGCCGGCCCCGTTGGGGCCGATCAGGCCGTAGATCTCGCCTGGCCGTGCCTCGAGCGTCAGGTCGTCGACGGCATGCACATCGGAGAACCACTTGTCGAGATGCGTTGCTTGAATCATGCGGATGCGTTGGTCCTGCGTGGCCGGTTGGAGTCGGTGTGACGAGCTAGGGCCTAACTTCCCGGTCCTTTTCGTTTCCGCGATCAGCGGTCACCCCAACAGGAAACGCTACGAGAGGTACGTGTGAAGAATGTGAATCAGTCAGCAATGCGGAATGAGGTCGTCGAACGCTTTCGCGCCGAGGCATCGAGACTCCACGCGAGAATCGCGCTGCCGGATGCGACCGATGAGCGGACGCTCCATGCGGCGCGAGTGCTGTTCGAACGGGCTATCGCCACTCCGGTACTCGTCGGCAACCGTCGGAGCATCGAGGAGGTTGCGCGGGAAGCCGGGATCGGACTCGAGGGTGTCGAGCTGATCGATCCGTCCGACGAAGGGCTGCTGGAGCGCAACGCACGGGAGTTCGCGACGCTCCGCAGACACAAGGGCGTGACGCTCGAAGAGGCGCGGACAACGATGCGCAATCCGCTGCATGCAGCGGCAATGCTGCTGCGTCTCGGCGACGTCGACGGCTGTGTGGCCGGTTCGCTCTCGACGACCGGCGACGTGCTGCGTGCGGCGATCTGGTCGGTGGGACTGCTGCCGGGTGTCTCCACGGTCTCGTCGTACTTCCTCATCGTCTTTCCGGAACGCATCTACGCCTTTGCCGACGGTGCGGTGCTGCCGAACCCGGATCCGGAGCAGCTGGCTGACATCGCGCTGGTCACAGCTGCAAACTACGGACTGGTCGTCGGAGTCGAACCGCGCGTTGCCTTTCTGTCCTTCAGTACACACGGCAGTGCCGAGCATCCCGACGTCGACAAGGTTCGCCGTGCGGTGGCAATCGCGCGTGCGAAGGCGCCCCAGGGGCTGCTGCTCGACGGCGAGCTGCAGCTCGACGCCGCGATCGTTCCCGAGATCGCACGTCGCAAGGCGCCCGACTCGCCGGTGGCGGGGGAGGCGAACGTATTGATTTTCCCCGACCTCGATGCGGGGAACATCGGCTACAAGATGGCGCAGCGAATGGGTGGTGCACTTGCGATCGGACCGGTCGTCCAGGGCCTCGCCAAGCCGATGTACGACCTGTCGAGAGGATGTTCTGCCGACGATATCGTCGACGTGGTGGCCCTGTGCTCGATCACCGCGCTTCGAGCCGTGCGATAGAGCGGTCCTCCGGGCATCTCCCCGGTCGATACTAGCGATCGGGTGACGGCCCGGTTGCGGACTGCGTATGCAGCAGGTCCGAAGGGGAGAGTGAGCGGGCAGCGGTGCCGTCCGAGGGAGTGCTCGTGGAATCCTGCGGTGTCGGCGACGCGGCCGGAGCGACGGGGCCATCGCCGGTTGCGACGCCGTGTCCGGCACGCATCGTGCGCGGTGTGTTCGTCTGAAGCCGCAGCGCGACCACGGTGTCGACCATCGGCACGGATGCATGCAGCGACGCGGTACGATCGACCGGCGCACCCTCGTTCGTCGGCGCAGTTGCACCACCACGCTGTGCAGCTACCGTCGGCATCGCGACGTCGGGTGCCGTCGGAGCGGTGAGTTCCGGCGCGCTCGGTGATGCATGGTCACGATGGATCAGCTCCACACCGTGCGAGGACTGCTGCGGCGACTCGAAGCCATCGAAGGTCGAGTGAACCCAGACGGGTGTGGGCGAATTCGTGCGTTCCGGGAAGGTGGCCCTGGACTCACCGACGACCGCGTGCTCGGAGCCGTTGGTGATGTCGATCGGAAGCTCGAGGGTCGTGCCCGTCCAGCTCCCGGCAATCGTCGCCGGCCGTGCGGTGTCGCCGGTGAAGTTGTTCAGACCGATGACGAACAGCAACGCCGCGAGCGACGCCAGCAGGCTGCCACGCACCACGTCGGCACCGCTGGAGGGCGCAGCGCTCCGGCGGCGGCGTGTTCGCGACACGAGCGCATACCGCGTCGCGGCGCCCGGAGTCGTTCCGGTGCTCTGCGTGTCGCGAATGCGCTCGATCAGCCGCGCCTCCAGGTCGTGCGGTGCACGCACCATCGGAAGCGACTTCAGGAGCCGGGCGAGCTGCTCGGGGGTCAGACCCCCGTCGTCGTTCGGTGTTCTGTTCATCATCCTGAATATTGGTACTCCTCGCGGTAGATGTCCCTGAGCAGCTTCTGCAGCTGCGCACGGCCACGGCTGATGCGGGACTTGATCGTTCCCATCTCCAGACCGGTCGTCTCCGCAATCTCCTCATAGGTGAGACTCTGGATGTCGCGCAGCACGATTACCTCGCGGAACAGCGGGGAGATGCGCATCAGCGCGTCCTGGACGATCTGGAGCTTCAGCGAGCTGTCGACGTGACTCTCGGGTGACTGCCGCGTGTCGAGCACCTCGCGATCGGGTCGGCTGGCCGCGAATCCGGCGAGCTGACCGTGCTTGAGATATCGGCGCCGACGTGTCTCGCGGCGCAAGGCGCTCGTCGTCAGATTGAGCGCGATGCGGTAGAGCCACGTCGAGAACTTCGCCAGCGGGGTGCTGTAGAGATCCTTATGACTGTAGACACGAAGAAATGTCTCCTGAACGATGTCGTGCGCCTCGTCGAGCTCGCCGATCAGGCGAAAGACAAAGTTCGTCAGCGGATCCTTGTAGCGGTGTACCAGCGTTACAAACGCGCTTTCGTCACCAACCTGGAAGCGCTCCATCAGCTCCTCGTCGCTGATCGCTGTGCTGTGAGCTTCCTGTACCTGGTGCACCATGTCTGCCTCCAACGGGGTATCGATTCTCCGGGGTTGAGCCGGAAGTTACGGTTTATCACCATACACTCAACGGAGCGGCCGGTCGTTGAGTTATCGTTTCCGCGTGCCGTAGATTGATCGCCCGACGACGGCCACCCGCGCCTGCCCGTTTCCTCGTTCCGCCGTCGGTACGACCGATCGATTGCCTCCTATGAATTCCCTCAAACCCGCTGTCTGGAAGCGTGCCTTCGTCGAGGCCGGAGCCGTCGCCCTCGTCGCTGTGACGATCGCTGCCGCGTACAACCTCCTTGCTTCCACCGGAGTGCCGTGGATCGCCCACCCACCGGAATTGCAGCAGACCACCGACGCCGAAATTCAACACCTGCTCGATGGCCGTTCCGATGCGGCCACCGACTCCGATGCGTTTGCCGCCGCCGAGCCCATCGACACAGCTGCGGCGCTCGAGGATACCGCGCAGAAGCGGTTGCCGACCGCGGCCGCTGTCGATACGACGCCCAGTGCTGCGCCGAGGGTTCGCGCCGCGACGGATTCGTCCGAGACGACCGCGAAGCAGCCGACTCCACATCCGCCGCCAGCCGCTGCGGCCCCCAGAGAGATCAATACCGACCAGGCGAAACGCATCTTCGACAAGGGTGGTGCCCTCTGGGTCGACGCGCGCAACGAGGATGAATTCGCCCAGGGCCACATCCCCGGCGCGATCAATGTCTACGCCTACGACTTCGGTCCCCATATCCCGACGCTGCTCGGCTACGACTTCGATCGCCTCGTGGTGGTCTACTGCGGTGGCGGTCTCTGCGAACTCAGCCATGAGGCCGCCGACGAAATGGTCAAGCTCGGCTTCCGTAACGTGCTCGTCTATACCGGCGGCACCGAGGAGTGGAACGCGAAGAACTACCCGTTCACCAGGTAACCGCCCATGCAGACCGACACCATCGCGTCGAATACCTCCGCTCCGGCACCGCTCGCCTGGCTCTCGCTCGGCGGGCGCCTGTTCCTCGGAGGTTTCTTCCTCATCGCCGGCGCCGAAAAGCTCACCGTGCTCGATCAGTTCGCGCACGCGATCGCCAACTACCAGCTGCTGCCGCTCGGACTGGTGAACATCGCTGCGCTCGTGTTCGTCTGGATGGAGCTGACCGCGGGAATCCTCCTGGTCGCCGGCGCGGCCGTGCGCGGCAGCGCGCTGCTGAGCGGACTGCTGCTCGTCGTCTTCCTCGCCGCCATCCTCTCGGCAATGGCGCGCGGTCTGACCATCGACTGCGGCTGCTTTGCGCCCGTCCGCGATGCGGCCGGCAGCATTATCACCGGAGGCAACTCGGCGCTCGATACCGTCGGCTGGCCGAAGGTGCTGGAAGATCTGGGACTGCTCGTGCTCTCCGTCTGGCTCATCTACCTTCCCCGTTCCCCCTGGTCGATCGATGCGCTGGTGCGACATGATCGCACCGCCCATGCTGCCGCTGCGCCGAGCGACGGCACGCAGTCCATCTGAGCGATTCTCATCGCGTTCTTCCGAACGCGCTTCACACACACTGACGACCAATTCTTTTCATGTACGATTCACGCAACAGAGACCTGGCCGACAAGATCATCTCGTATTCGACCGCGACGAAGCAGGGAGACAACGTGATGATCGAAGTCACCGGTATCAACGGTGTGCACCTGGCGCAGGAACTCACGCGAGCGACGCTCGAGGCGAAGGCCGTTCCGCATGTGTTCATCCGCGATACCGAAACCGAACGCATCATTCGCGCAGGTGGCTCGCGTGAACTGTGGGAGCGAATCCGGGATGTCGTGGGAATGCCGGTGATGAAGCAGATGGACGTTCTATATCGGTGTGCGTGCCTCGGAGAACATCTATGAGATGAGCGCCGTCGGTGCCGCTGAAAACAAGGCGTTCGCCGAGGAGTACCAGCGCCCCGTCCATATCCGCGAGCGGGTGAACAACACGCGGTGGTGCATCATGCGCTATCCGTCGGCGGCATTCGCCATGAACGCGAAGATGCCGACCAACCGCTTCACCGACTTCTTCTACCGTGCCTGCCTGCTCGACTACGCACTGCTCAACGAGCGAATGAAGCCACTGCACGAGATGCTCGCAAACGCGAAGGAAGTCCGACTGGTCGGCGAAGGCACCGACATCACGCTGTCGATCGAAGGGCAGACGTGGATTCCCTGCGCCGGCGATCTCAACATTCCCGATGGCGAGATTTTCTCCTCACCGGTGCTCGAGTCGGTCAACGGATCGATCACCTACGCGCCAAGCGTGTATGAGGGCAAGCCCTTCGAATTCGTTCGACTGGATGTGAAGGACGGCGTCGTCGTCGATGCAGACGCCAGCGATCGAGACGGTCTCGAGCATATCCTCGATACCGACGAGGGAGCACGCCGCTTCGGTGAGTTCGCCTTCGGTACCAATCCCTACATCGATCGGCCCATGTACGATATCCTCTTCGATGAAAAAATCTGGGGCTCCAATCACCTGACGCTCGGGCAGTGCTACGATGTGGCGCCCAACGGCAATGACAGCTCCATCCATTGGGATCTCGTCTGCATCGGTGCCGATGTCTACCTCGACGGCGAGAAGATCCGCGAGGGACGCAACTACGTGCACCCACACCTGACGCCGCTCAACCCCGGTGAGGGCTGGTAGCCACAGCTTTGCGACCGCCGCCTCCGCCGGAGGGCGATCATCGGGGGAGGTGAGAATCGGGGGAGGTGTGAATGCAGAGCGAACAAAAAGAAGGGCGACCGGATGCTTCCGGTCGCCCTTCTGGTTCCCTCTTGATGCCTCAACGGGCAGTTGCCCGGCGAGATTTCCTGTCCTCTTATCTCTTCTCTACGCTCCTCTCGTATTCCTCTCTTCGAACCTCCTCCCGATGATCCTGTTCCTCTTCCTCAATGACAGACCACGTTCCCGAAACCTGTTTCCTGCCGCTCTTCGTTCCTCTCTTCTTCCTCTCTTCGTCCATCCGGAATCATCGCCGAACCTGTGCCCCGGTTGAGGCGGGGGAACACATCCCTCCGTTCTCTTCCTATAGCGTCCTCTCTTGACGCGTCCTCTCTCATCCTTCCGTGTTGCTGGTTGCACTGCATTGCCCGTGCCGAAACGTTCGGCTGGCTTTGGTGCCATCAACCGGTGGTGAACATTCTGTACTGCCGGGAGAGGTTACGAACGCCGTGCCAGCGTGCAGACCGCGTCGTTGCCTGTCCCGCGAACGGCGCGGAGCCCCTTGATCGTGCGCGACCACGGTGTGCGAACCGCCAATTCTCCACGGTGATGCGTTGCGAAATGCGAAGACGAGTTGCGATGTGAGAGGTGCCCGCTGCCATCGTGCGGGGCTGAAAGGGTACGAAGCGGAAATCGTGCGAAGCTGACGGTCAGCCGTCTCAGTGCTTCGGCGGCATCACGCGACGGAACTCCACGCGGATGCGGCGCTGCTCGGCGTTGGGTCCACCCGTGTCGGCGATGTTGCCGCTGACCGCGCGCCAGCGAACGCCATTGGCCTCGAGCAGTTTGACGTAGGCGCTGTCGCCGTGCTCGGCGGCCTGTCGGAAGAGCCGGTCGAAATAGTCGACGGCGTAGCGCGCTCGCAGTCCTGCCAGCTTGAAGTTGTCGAGCTCCTCTCCGGTGTTGACGTGGATCTCGCGCCCGCTGCCGTCGAGGAACGTCACCGGTGCCTCGGCGTAGGTGCCGTGCATGGGACGGGGATCGGCGTATCCGTAGATCGTGATCTCCAGGTACTCGCCCGGCTCCTTGCCCTCGAGGTAGCTCGGGAAGTACTGCTCGATGGAGCGTTGGTAGAAATTGTCGAGTGTGGTCGCGACGTCGGCCGCCATGCGGCGGTACTGATCGTAGGCCGCCGTGTCGTGCGCCACGTCGGCGATGTAGTCGCTCGCAGCGAGCGTGCCGCCCTCGGACTGCTTTTTGCGAAGATCCTCCAGGAGATCGACCGTGTTGAGCCGGTAGTACCCGCTGACGAACAGCGGGATGTCGATGCCCTCGAAGTCCATGGCGAACACCGGCTTCTCCGGCGGCGGAGGAGGCGGTGGAGGAGGCGGTGGCGGTGGTGGCGGTTCGCTGCCGACGTTGACGACGCGCCGCACCTCGGGTCCGTCGGACAGCTTTGCGAGCGTCAGCACCGTATCCGAGAAGTCGTCCGGATGAATTCCAATGCGATAGTCAAAGCCGGACAGCAGCTCGATGCCGGCTCCGGCGTCGGCCGTGATCTCGGCGCTGGCAACCCGCCGTCCCGACGACATCTCGGTGACCTCGAGGTGTCCTCCGACGCCGACGTTCTTCACCGTGTCGCGGACTGCCAGCTGCACCCGTGTGTAGCCGGGGGCGAAGATGTTGGGTCCGCCTGTGTACAGATCGAGTCCGCCCTGTCCGCCATCGCGATCGCTGACGAAGTAGAACCGCTCGCGATCCACGGCGAAGAAGAAGAGCTCATCAGCCGACGTGTTGATGGCCGAACCCAGGTTGTGCGGCGGGCTCCACGTTCCGAGCGCATCCTGGGTCGAGGAGTAGATATCCATGCCGCCGAATCCCCCGCGGCCGTCGGATGCGAAGAAGAGCGTGCGTCCGTCGGGAGCGATGAACGGGGCGACATCGTCACCGTCTGAATTCACCACACCGAGATTGACCGGAGCGCCGTAGGAACCGTCGTCGCTGCGATGCGAGATGTAGAGATCCTTGCCCCCCTGACCGCCGTCGCGTGTGGAGCTGAAGATGATGAACGCACCGTCGGGAGCCACGGCCGGCTGCGATTCCCATTCGCTCGAGTTGAGCGAGGCCAGCGGCTGGCCGAGTTCGATGCTGGCACCGTCATCGGCGATGCGCACTGCATAGAGGTCGGTGCTGATGCGTCGACCGTTGCGATACGGGCGCGTAATGACGCCGGCGTGCGGTGCAGTGGCGTGGCTGAGCAGCTCCGCACCGAGTCCGTAGAGTGCGGCCAGCCGCGGTACAGGGCCGCTGAAGAGTCCCTGCGGGCCGTGGTCGACGCGCGTCGGAGCACTCCATTCGCCACTGTCCGAATTCCTCCGGCTCCTGTAGAGATCCGATCCTCCGTCGCGGGAACTGGTGAAGTACATCCACTCGCCGTTGGCGGTGATGTACGGACCGTAGTCGTCGCGTGGAGAATTGATCGTCGACAGGTTCTCGATCGTCACCGCGCCCGACTGCGCGAGCATCGGCGTGGAGGCGCCGAGGAGCGCGAGGAGAAGCGCGACCGACCGACCGAGGAGGGAGGCGATGCCGCTCCGGGACGAATCGTGAACGTGATATTCGATTCGACGGCGGGTGGCCGTTGTGTTCGCAGTGGACGGGGCGGACATGCGGTTGCTATTGACCAATGTTGAAGAGGAATCCGACCGAGGCGGCCAGACCGGTCTGTTTCATCGAATCGGGTGCGCCGAGCAGCGACGTGAGCGGATAGCTGTAGTAGACTTCGGGGTTGAGGACGAAGCGACCGAGCTCCAGCAGGTATCCGACGCCGCCACGTGCTTCGAATGAGAACTGCTGGTAGGTATCGAACGGATAGGCCTGGCGCAGACGCTGCTCGGTGTCGTAGCTCGACGTGTAGACGAAGCCCTGCGGGCCGGTGATGCGCTCGGTGTAGTCGTAGGTGCCGGCGGTCATGAGGTTGCCCGCGCCCCCGGCGGCGATATACAGTCCGGTCTCGGCAATGTCGACGCCGACGCGTACATCCAGCGTGATCGACGACATCTCGACATCGGCCTGCGCCTCCTCGGCGAGCGTCACCTCGTTGTTCGACGCGTCACGGGCAGGTTCGCCCGGCAACGACGTGACGAACGACCCCGGCCGGCTCTCGACGCGCACCCGCGGTGAGATCAGCAGCCACGGGTTGAGGTAGAGGAATGCCTTCGCGCCGTAGTCGGGGCCCTTGCCGTCACCGTTGGAGAACGTCGCGCACGGGATCGCCTGATCGCTGACGACGAAGCTCGCGCTGTTGTTCCAGAACGTATAGCCGACGTCGCCACCGACGAACATCGGCAGGGCGTACTGCGGGTTGAGGAAGACGTCGTCGCCGCTGCCCTGGGCGTGCAGGGCCGGGCCCGCGAGCACCAGGAGCACGAGGGCCGCGACGAGCGGAACGGATCTGGCGCGGGTCGGTGTCGGACTGGAAAGCTGCATGGTGCGTCGGATTGTCGCCGCGGTTTCGGAGCGGGATGGGTGATTCATCGGGCGATGACGATACGTCGGACGAAGGTATGGCCGCCGGCGCCACGCACGATTGCGAAGTAGGTACCGTCGGGAAGTGATCGCTCCCCGAGTCGCAGACGCGTGGTCCCGACCTCCAGCACGTGTCGTTCGGACGTTCCCACCCGGTCGCCGGTGCTGGTGAAGAGTTCGAGCTGAATGGACGTCGGCGCGTCGGTGCTCACGCGGATCTCGGTACCGCCGTCGCCGGCCGGCGTTGGCGTCGCCTCCGAGACGATGAGCTTCGGAGCCGAGGACTGTACGGCAATGCCGTTGTCGTCGCGGAAGCATGTGGAGTCGAGCACCACCAGCGCGCCCTGCACCTTCACCAGCCGTGGATTGCCGTCGGCGAATTTCCCCTCGAGCATCACCACGGGCGAGGCGAGCGTGTCGCCGCGCAGCATCTTGAAGTCCATCTCCGCGAGCGGACCCGAGCCGGTGATCGATTCACCGAGGATCTCGATCTGCGCGACGGCGTCGCGAGCGTCATACTCGATCGGCTGCAGCAGCGCGACGCCGGCGTTGCCCGAACCCGCCGCCGGGCGCAGCTCCTTCAGGTCGAGCATCGACTTGTTCCACCGGACCGTATACCGGATCGATTTGATCTCGTAGTCGCCGAGCGCGGTGTCGCTGTTGATCCGCAGCGTCACGATGTCGCCCGGCAGCGCCACCACCGTGTCGCTCAACCGCAGATCCGCCGTCGCGTAGCTCTGGCCCGTCAGATCGGCCCCCAGCGTGTCGTTGCCGCACGCGTTGTAGTCGATCACGATCGAGGCCTCGCGGCCACGGATCTTCTGCGGATTGAAGCAGATGGTGAACGTGCGTTGCTCGCTCTGCGGAACGCTCAGCGGGAAGGAGAGCGTGTCGGCGATGTAGAATTCGTTCGTCGGAACGCCGTTGGAATCGAATACTCTGATGCCGCTGATGATCGCCTCGCCCTCTCCCACGTTCGTCAGCGTCAGCGTCTGGCAGGCCGTGTCGTAGACGCGAATCGTGTCGTAGTGCAGTCGGTCAGGTCCGACCAGCAACGGTGAGGTGACGTGAACCGAGAATGGCTCCAGCTCGATGGTGCCCTTGCTCACCTCTCCGGTTATGGTCTCGAAGGCGGACTGGAGACTGCCGCAGTCGTTAGCGTCGAAGGCGATGCCGCCTGTCAGGCGCGCCAGCGAGTCGAGATACCCGGTGGTGCTTGGAATTCCAATCGTGAAGATCTTGACGGACTTGCTCTTCGCACGCGCGATCACCTGCTCGAGCGGATGCGCGTCGCGGTCCTCGCGTCTCGTGTCGCCGTCGGAGAGCAGTACGATGATGCGGTTGGCCAGACCGCTTTCGTCGAGCGTATCCATCATGGCGGTGAGCGCCGCACCGGTGAACGTGGTGCCACCGTCGCCGTCGAGCGACGCGAGCGAGGTCTGTGCATCGGCACGCGTCTGCTCGGTCACCGGCGTCAGCGGAAAGAGCGTCGTCAGCACCGGTCGCGAGGGGAAGCTGAGCGTACCGCCATAGGACATGATCGCGATCTGATCCTGGACGCCGCCCTGGGGCAGGTACAGCAGCGTGCGCCCGATGAAATTCGCTCCCTGCGTCCGCGCCACCTCCACCCGCGTGCTCTTGTTCCCGTTGCAGTTCATGTCCTGCCCCATGCTCGAGCTGTTGTCGATCACCAGGCCGAAGGCGATCGAGTTGCGCGTGTTGCTGGATACCACGAGCGTATCGCGCAGCACCCCCACGCGGGGCGGGGTCAGGCAGACCGGCAGCACCGACTGCTGGTTGGGAGGAATCGTCAGCGGCAGTGTGGGCGGGGAGGAGAACGTATATCCGGCGGTGCCGTCGCTCCAGTACAGGTCCGCGATCGTCAGTGGTGCGTTGCCCGCGTTGGAAATCGTCAGATCGGTGCACCGCGTGAGCGCACAGCTGATCTGCTCGTTGTTGACAGGATTGAATCCCACCTTCGAAAGTTGCAGAACCGCGCCGGTGCCGATCAGATCGGTGATCCCGTTGAGCACAAGCTGAATCTGACTTCCACATCCCACCTCGATGTTCACGCGCGCCGGATACACCCCGTTCTCCTGCGGTTCGAACGCCACCTCGACGACCAGTGAATCACCCGGAGCAATGTTCACCGGCAGCAGCGACAGCAGACGGAAAGGTGGTGGAATGTCGAACGTCTGCGGCGTCAGGCGCAGCGTTCGCTCTCCGGTGTTGCGCAGCGTCACCGTCATTCGGGCACTGCCGCCGGGATTCGTCTTGGGAAAATTCAACACCGTCGGATCGGCGTCGATCTTCGGTCCGACGCCCGTGCCGCTGAGTCGCACCCACACCGTATCGATCGTCGTTCCCGACACTACCAGCGCCGCCAGCGAATCGATCACCACGCGCCGTTGCATCGGTCGGAAGCAGATCGGTACCACGACCGAATCGGTCGGGCCAAGACTCCTCGGTAGCGTCGGAGGTGTGTCGATGGTGTAGCTGATGCTGTCACGCATCCACATCGTCGTCAGCAACGCCTGCGATCCGAAGGGATTGCCGATCGTCACCGAGGAACAGGTGACCGAGTCACACGGCGTCTTTGGAAACGTGAGCGCCAGCGGCTGCGCCGAGGCTGCGCCGAAGGCAAGCAGGAGAAGGGTGAGGACGTAGAAAGGGCGCATGCTCTCTGAGAATGGTCGCTGAGAATGGTCGCTGCGAATGTCGCTGGAAGGCGTCGACCCTGTCGCATACGGCGGTGACAGCCGGACATGGAGGTCGTTCAGACAGGAACGGGACTCACGGAACCCGAAGATACGGATAGCCGCGACCGCCCGGTATAGCAAGACCCGGCAGCGTGGAAAACGTTGCGCGCCGGTCGACCCCTCGCTTCGAGTCGACCGGCGCGCAATGGTTGCTGCCTGCTGTCGCTCCGCCTCCTACCGCACCACCACCATCGGTCGTACCGCGAAGCGACCACCCTGTCGCAGTCGCAGCATATAGACGCCGTCGTCCAGGTCGCCCACCTCAACGTCGATGTCGTGCGATCCAGCTCCGATCCGATTCCCGTCGATGAGCGTGCGCACCAGCCGACCACGACTGTCGTAGAGCTCGAGGCGGACCGGATCGGCCGTCTCCAGCTCGACGCGTACGCGTGCATGCGTCGACGCCGGATTCGGCGTCACCCCGGCAATGCTGAATCGGTGCGCGGCCGTCCGGGCGTCGTCCACCGCCAGCGTCACCGGCGTCATCGTCCAGTTCACTGTCTGGGTGAACTCGCTCATGCTCGCCACGGCGATCACGATGCGGTCGTACGACCGGTTGCCGTCAGCAAACGTATAGTCGGTGTCCGCGTCGAGCTGCCTGATCTCGACGCTGCCGCCGCTGTAAAGCATCGCCACCGCCCGTGCGTCACGCTTCGACTCGTGCGAGTACCGGAATGTCACGCCGCCCGGATTGGTGTATCGATAGTACGTGCTTCCGTACGGCTCGATTTCCACCGATCCGTCCGACGGAAAACCCGAGCCCGAATAGCTGCCCGTTTCCTTCGCCTTGGATGTCGACGGACGGAACGTGTATCCGTACGCACGCTCGGCATTGGTCTGCAGGTAGTTGGCTACCACGAAATCCTCCAGCACGCTATTCCAGTTCTCCGTTGCAACGTCGTACCCGTCTGCCGTCAGCGCGGTGTTGATGCGGGCGACGCCGGTGGTCCGCGCCTTTACCAGCTCGGTGATGAAGGGCTCGCCGAACTGTTCGTACAGGTAGAGAATGAAATTCATGCTCCGCTCGTAGTCCGACTCCAGCAGGTTCAGATTGCCATCCGAATAGCGGAACAGATCGACGTTCGTGTTGTTCAGGAATTCAATGTTGCTGCGGAATGCGTACCCGTTGAGAATCGTGGCGAGCTCGCTGCACCCCTCGTTGTACATCTTCTCGCTCTGCGGATTGCGAGCGTAATGCAGCAGGTGCTGATGCTCGTGCGCCACGATGCCCAGCAGCCGGTTCAGATTCGCAAGGCCCTCCCGACTGTCGATGTAGAGCATGTTCACCTCGTTGGAGTAGGCGAATACGGCTCGACTGAGCTGATCGCCCGGATAGAAGTATCCGAGCACTCCCGGCATGTCGATGTCGATCAGCAGGAAATTCGCCAGCTCATTGCCAAACGGGTTCGGCGGCGTAGGATGCGGTCCGAACACGTCGACGTTGTTCTGCAGAATGCCCTGCGCCGGATTGCGCGAATCGCTGTCGGTCTCCGACTCAAGCGCGTGAACGACCGCCTGCACCTGATTGTCCTTGACCTGCGTCAGCTGGTCGTTCGCCACCCAGATATTGATCGTGTCGCTCGAATACACGAGCGTCGCGGTGATTTCCTGGAACTGGCCGGTGGTCTGGTTGGCGACGAAGAAGGGATATTCGACGCCGCTGCCGCCGAGTGGCAGCGCGCCCTTGTGGTCGATCCGGCGCATCGCTGCCCGCGCCGCTGAAGTCTCCTGACGGACCTTCGCCGCGAGCTCCGGATGCGCGCGCTGGGTGTTCGCCTCGTACCGGCGAAGCTGTTCCATCGAGAACGTCGGTGTCGCGCAGCCGGCGCCGGTCGCCTGTTCGGCCGGCTCCTGGGCCCGCAGCGCCGTGGTAGCGAGTAGCACGGCGGTCAGTAGAATCGTTGCGTACGGAATTCGGTTCATGCGTCGTTGAAATTCTGGTTCGTGTGGGTCGGTGAGCGCCGAGGCGGGGGAAGGTGGATCAGTTCTGTGCACAACGACGCACACGCTCCCGGCGCCATTGCGACCCGTTGCGAAACCCGGAGTCACAGAGGTGAGATTCACAGTCAAAGAGTGTGAAAATGGGTCCGGGCGGTCCCTCGTGGAAACGCAAATTGCATCCTGTTTCAAATTGCCGGACCTATGCCGTGATCAATCCATTCACCCGCTATTTCCACTGGCTTCAGAAGGACAATCCCACCGGCCGCTCGAGCCGCTTTCCCGTCGTCGATGAGCAGGGGCGGACGAACGTGCCCGGGCTCTACGTGATCGGCGACCTCACCGGCGTTCCGCTGCTGAAGCTCGCCGCGGAGTCGGGAGCCCGATTCATCGAGCAGCTCGAACGAGACCCTGCCTTTGCCGCCCGTCGCGGGTCTGACGGTGACCCTGAGATTCTCGACCTGCTCATCGTCGGAGCGGGTCCCGCCGGCGTCTCGGCCGGCATCGAGGCGCTCGCGCGTGGTTACCGCTTCCGAATCGTCGAGGCCTCGCGAGTGTTCAACACCATCCACGATTTTCCCGTCGGCAAGCCGATCTTCGCCGAACCCGAGCATGTGGTGCAGACCGCGACGCTCCGGACCCCGAGTGGAACCAAGGAGTCGCTCGTGGAGGATCTCAACGAACAGATCGCCGGCCGCGATCTGCCGGTCGACCTCGGAATCCGCGTCGAATCCGTCTCCCGCGCTTCCCGCTGGCTGGAGGTCGAGGCGCTCGACGAAGCCGGCAACCCGCGACGATACCGAGCGCGTTGCGTCGCGCTTGCCGTCGGCGCGACCGGTTCACACCGCCAACTCGACGTTCCCGGAGAAGAAGGACCGAACGTCTTCCACCGCCTCATCGATGCGCGTTCGCACGCGGACGAACGCGTGCTCATCGTCGGTGGCGGCGACTCCGCGCTCGAAGCGGCGATCGCGTTGGCCGAGGCCGGCAGCCAGGTGACGGTGAGCTATCGCGGCTCGAATTTCACCCGACCACGTCACGACACCATCCGGCGCCTCGAGGAGCTCCGCGACGCGGACGCCGTGGAGATACTGTTCGAATCCAACGTCCGGAGGATCGAGGAGCATTCGGTCCTGATCGCGACGCCCGACGGTGAGCGAACCCTTCGGATCGATACCGTGTTCGTGCTCATCGGCAGCGAACCCCCGATCCCTCTGCTGAAGCGCTCGGGCGTGCAGATCCTCGGACACTGGGATCTGAAGAAGTGGCTGCTGCTCGCCTATGGCGTCCTCTTCGCGTCTGTCGTCTACTTCGGTAAGAAGTCCACGGCGTGGAACGTTCCGTCAACCGACAGTCACGGCGGAGGACTCGGCTACTACCTCTCAGCGGAGTTCTGGGCCAACGTGTTCACGATACCCGGCCGCGCGTTCGAACGATTCGGTGATACGGCGAATTACGCTTGGTACGGCTGGCGCGATCTGGTCGTCGATCTCGCGGCGTGGGCCGGAGTCCTGCTGTTCATTGCAATGAGTATTGGCGTCGTGGTCTACGTCGTTCGCAATCGTCGCGCGTACTTCCACTCGCCGTGGCAGACGTTCAAATACGCCTATTTCACCGCCGCCGCGGTCGTGTTCGTGCTTGCGTTCTTCGGTGGCAAATATGCCGGGTATGAACTTGGCGGACTGAGCGCGCCGTTCTGGTATTCGCTCCTGTATTCTCTCACCATCGTCGTCTTCGGGTTCCGCAGGATATCCAGGAAGCCGACCACCTACATCCGCGTGCAGACGCTGACATTGATGGCCGTGCAGGTAATTCCTCTGTTCATTCTTCCGGAACTCGTATTGCCGTGGTTATGGAAGTCGGGAGTGATCGGACCGCACTCGTGGTTGATTACAAACGTATTCCCGATCCCCGGCCCGGGCCAGTCGCCTGAATTCTGGCGCGCCTACGGACTGGTGCTTGCCTGGCCACTGTTCATCTACAACCTGTTCACGAGCCACCCGACGACGTTCTGGCTGACGGCATCGGTGGTGCAGACGTTCGTGTTGATTCCGCTGATCGTCTGGAAATGGGGCAAGGGCGCCTACTGCGGCTGGATCTGTTCGTGCGGCGGACTTGCCGAGACGCTGGGCGACGAATACAGAACCGAGGCACCGCATGGTCCGGTTCCCAAAAAACTCGAGAACGCCGGGCAGTGGGTCCTTGCGTTCGTCTTCCTGCTCACGGCGGTGAAGCTCATGACGGTTGCGGTCGGTGCGGATGTCCCGCTGCTCAACATGGAGAGCTGGGCGACCGAAGGGGAGCATGTGTATTCGATCGTGGTCGACGTGCTCTTCGCCGGCGTGCTCGGGCTCGGAGTGTATTTCTTCCTGTCGGGTCGGGTGTGGTGCCGGTTTCTCTGTCCGCTCGCCGCGCTGATGCACATCTATGCGCGATTCACGAAGTACCGCATCTTCGCCGATCGGAAGCGGTGCATCAGCTGCAACATCTGCACATCGGTCTGTCACATGGGGATCGACGTGATGGGCTATGCTAATCAGGGCATACCGATGAACGACGTCGAGTGTGTGCGGTGTTCGGCCTGCATCGTCAACTGTCCGATGGACGTGCTCACGTTCGGTGAGCTGCCGAAATCCGATCCGGATAATCACCTGTTCATGGAACTGCCGATCGTACAGCGCCCACGTTCCGACTGGACGAGCGGACTGCAGTAGGATTTACCGAACGCTTCCGCGCTTCAATTCGGCAATCGAGTAGAAGGTGCCGCGCCACTCGATTCCCCCACGCGCGGTGGTTTCCACGGCCGAGGCGATGAGACTGTATACGAACACGACGCAGGCGATCGGGTGCAGCAGGCCGCTCCACCAGGGGAGTCCGTTCATCAGTCCGGTGACGGCGTAGGCGCCGAGAATGGATGCAATCGACGCGAGTGACAGGATGGTGACGGCGGTGGTTCGCGCGACGAACGGCAGCACGTACGGCGTGAGCAGGACGCCTCCGAAAAGCACCACGCTGCCGATGATCTTCCACCATGCGAAGTCGACGCCGGCGAACGCGCTGCGTTTGAGTCCCTTCACCGTATCGGCGACGCCGAGTCGCCACCGCACCGATACGAGTCCGTCGGAATTAACCGCCACGGAATGCCCGCCGAATTTCTTCGCCAGGTATCCCAGCTTCATGTCGTCGGCGACCTCGAGCCGCAGCCGTTCGTGTCGGCCCAATCGGTCGTAGAGTTCGCGGCGGATCATATTGAACGCACCAATGCCCACGAACGATCGAAGCGACTTCGATTCCACCCGCCAGGTCTGAAACGCCACAGACAGCGACATGGCGAACAGTCCGAGCAGCGACGCCTCGACGGCGCCATGCCACAGCATTCGCGGATAGAGCACGACGTGGTCGGCGCGACGCGCGTTGGCGAATCCAATGGCCGTCCGTATTGCAGTCGGTCGTATGAGGACATCGGCGTCGGTAAACAGCAGCCATTCGCCGCGTGCATCTCGGGCTGCCATTTCGAGCGCATTGCATTTCCCCAGCCAGCCGTCGGGAAGGTGATCGATATGGATGACACGAAGTCGATCGGGGCGCTCCTCGGCCAACGCGTCCAGGATCGATCCGGTGCGATCGGTCGATCGATCGTCGACGGCGATGATTTCGAGCGACGGATAGTCGAGCGCCAGCAGCGATCGCATTGCCGGTTCGACCGTCGACTCCTCGTTGAGCGCGGGCACGATGATGCTGACCATCGGAAGTTCCTCGGGAACGGGCGGCGTAGCCCGCACATGCAGTTGGCGTCGCCACACCCACAGGGCGAGGAGGAATCCGCAGAACGTGAGCAGTGCAACGAGGATCGCGTAGGGGAGCATGGATGAATTAATTCTGTCCGTCAAGAAACGATTCGATCGCGCCTGACAACTGTCGGGGAAATTCCCAGATCGGAACGTGACCGCCTTGGAACTCGAGGTGGGCAGCATTCGGCAGCAGGTCGCGGAGACGAAGGTAGTGTTCGTGCGGAATCACGCGATCGTCCGTCGCGCCGATGAGGAGGATTTGAACGGACGAATTTGCAAGCCGCACGATCGCGTCGTGGACGACCGCGTAGTCGAGCTGTGCCATCAGCTGGAGCATGGTCACGACCGCGGTAGAGGGCCGCATTTCCTCTGCGATTTCACGGATGCGACGATCATCGTACCCGCCGCCGCCGGAGCGGCGGGTTCCGAGTCGGATGATCAGACGGCGGAGCCGATCGGGCAGGGCCTTCCAGATCGAACGGACGAGGATGCGTACGAGGGAAATCCGGGCGGCGATGGCGATCGGCGGCTGACGATCGGCGAGCGGTGTGATCAGGACCAGCGAGCGAATTCGTTCCGGATGTGATGCCGCAAGCACCATGGCCACGGCGGCGCCGTAGGAATGGGCGACGAGGTCGAAGCGAAGGACGTTCTGTTGATCGGCGAATTCGAGCAGTGAACGGGCGATGGCATCGACGCGATAGCCCCCATCGCGAGAGGGCGGGGGCGAGGCTCCGAATCCGGGCAGATCGACGGCATAGACCGAGCGGTGCGCCGAAAACGCGCCGAGGACGGGACGCCACAGCGTGTGCGTCGCCGGGTTGCCATGCACCAGCAGCACCGGCGGTCCGCTTCCGGCGCGGACGAATGCGATGCGGGAGTCTGGTTCAGCGTTCATGTCGGTGCGTTGCGTTGCTCGGCGATGGCGTCGTCATCCACCTGCGACGAGGGATCGAGTGCTTCCCGACGCGACGAGGCCGAGGAAACCGCCGGCTGCTTCTCAATGTCGGTCTCTCGTTTCAGGGGGATGCGCGAAGAAGGCGATAGCTCTGGTACGGATTTCCGCCTGCGACGGTCTCTCCGGAACTCGGACTCACGTGCACCGCAGGCGCCTTGAACGCCGGAGCGTTTGTCGTCGCTCTACCCACGAAACGCCCCCGGCGGGAAGATACCTCCCGCATTCAGGGGGCCACGAACGTGGGATACGTCTACGCCCTCCCGCGCATCCCGAGGGCACGCCCGCCGCACCGCCGCCGCGCGCTGACAGCAGTCTTCCCCGGAAGCCGGACGCGCGATGTCCGATATGGGAGATCTCACCAGGTACCTTCCCGCAACGACACAGAACACCGAGGAATAACCCTGATGAAGGCACACACGATCCTTGCGGCGCTGCTGCTTACCACGACGGCGGCCACCGCGCAACAGACCAGTAACCCCCTTGATTGGGCGGCTCGCGAGACGACGACCGGACCACTGGTGGCGGGACTCTACGGCAACAACTTCGACGGTGCGCGCGTCGGGTGGCTGTTCGAATCGGGTGGCACGCTCAACGCCGTCGGAGCGTTCACGCTCGACGTGCTGCGCATCGAGCCGGGCCGGGAGCACGCCACCGAGACGCACAACGAGACGGGCACCGACGTTGCGCTCGGCGTTCTGCTGTCGGTTCATCTGAGTGGCCGGTGGTTCCTGAGTTTCGGTGACGGGTTCACCTTCCGCGTCGACACCCCCGAGGGGCAGACGAACGCCGTGCCGGCGACGGCGTTCGGGACCTATGTCGAGGCCGGGCCGGAATTTCGTCGTACGTCATGGCTGCACGTCGGGCTCGACGCGCTCGGGTACGTCCCGCTCGGGTTCAACGCGCGATCGACACAGGGGCACGAGGTCGGCCCCGGCAATTCCCTGCCGGATGGGTTCACCTGGTCCTACGGCGTAACGGGGCACCTGGCGTTCCGGCTGTGGTGACGGGGGTGAGGCGCGATGCTAACCCGACGGTTTGCGTCGGACCGGGATCATCGGGACACGAAGCCGGAATGGTGCAGCGGGGGATGAAGCGGGAGCGGTGTCGTTCATACCGAGAACGATTCCTGACAGCGGGCGAGGTATGGGGACGAATCTGTCCCCCTATGGTGTACCCCGAAACGAAAAACCCCCGATTCTGTGATAGAACCGGGGGTCGTAGTAGCGGGGGCAGGACTTGAACCTGCAACCTTCGGGTTATGAGCCCGACGAGCTACCAATTGCTCCACCCCGCGATCATGTCAACTGTGAGCCCTCGCTCACACAAGAGCCAACAAAGCTACGTGTTGCGACCGGTGCGATCAAGTGTGAACATCAATTGTCACACGCTACCGGGGGGGAATCGGGCTCGATCGCTTACGGCGTGTCGTGAACGTTCATCTTCATGATCCCGCTGAACTTCGAATCGAGTCCCACCAGGGTCGCCAGGCCCTTCGTCAGCAGCGTGTCCCGATAGGGACGTACCAGCGCGATCTCTGCGGAGTCGGGTGGCTGTGTGCGGCGCAGCTGCTCGACGTCGTCGAAGGACGGCATCACGTGCGTCTTCGTCGAATCGCTCAGGTCAGTACCACTTTCCGGCAACAGCTCGGCGAGTCGGGAGGCGATCACCGAGTCGACCGACGCCGGAGTAATCCCCGAGGCGAGGATCACGCGCTGCTTCAGCCACTGGTACTGCGCCCAGGAGATGTCGTGTGCGTTGAGATATTCCACCAGGGCGCGCCTTGACGTAGGGCCGGTGAGGATCACCTTGCGAAGCATCGCCGGCATCTCCGAGAGCGAGACGCTCGCCGAGTCGCCGCTCGCCGCGTGCAGCGAATCGAGCGTCGCGATGATCGGCGTCAGTCCCTTCGCAACCGGTCCGAGCGTTCCGAGGAACTCGTGGAGACGGGCGCTGTCGAGTCGCGCGGAATCCGGCGGCGCGGGCGTCTTACTCTGCACGCGCGCGATCGTCGAATCCATGTCGGTGTACGCTGCGTATTCGTCCGGTATATCGAGCACGTTGCTGACGTAGTGGTACCCGATGACGGCCACCACGCCGATGAGGAGGGCGGCGACGACGGCGGCGATGATGCATCCCTGTTTCATGGTGCTTCCTGCTGGTCGGTGTCCGGTGCGTTGGTGTCGGGTGTGTTGGTGTCGGGTGTGTTGGTGTCGAACGAGAAGAGCGCCTGGGAGAATTCCTCCACGTCGAACGGCTGCAGGTCGTCGATTCCCTCCCCGACACCGATATAGCGCACCGGCAGATCGAGCTCCCGGGCAATGCCGATCACCACGCCGCCCTTCGCCGTTCCGTCCAGCTTCGTCAGGACCAGTCCGGTCACCTCGACCGAACGGGTGAATTCCTTCGCCTGCTGTATCGCGTTCTGTCCGGTCGTCGCATCGAGTACGAGGAACACCTCGTGCGGCGCGTCGGGAACGAGTTTCTTCATCACCCGCGCGATCTTGCGCAGCTCCTCCATGAGATTCGACCGATTGTGCAGTCGTCCGGCGGTGTCGACGATCACCACGTCGGCACTGCGCGACTGCGCCGCCTGCAGCGTGTCGTAGGCCACAGCTGCCGGATCGGAGCCCTGCCCCTGACCGATGATGTCCACTCCCGCGCGCTCCGCCCAGATGTCCAGCTGCTCGTTGGCCGCCGCCCGAAACGTATCGGCAGCTCCGATGAGCACGTCGTAGCCGGCGTTGCGGTAGTTGAAGGCCAGCTTGCCGATCGTCGTGGTCTTGCCGACGCCGTTGACGCCGACGACCATGATCACGTGCGGACGCGTCTCCGGAAGCTCGAAGAGCCGGTCGTTGTCAGCCGAAGGCGAGCGGCGCAGCACCTTCTCGATCTCCTCGCGCAGCAACCGGTTGAGATCTCCCGCATCGGTGTGACCTTCGCTTCGAACGCGGTTGCGCACTGCATCGCTGATCTCGATCGTCGCCGTCGCGCCGACGTCGGCCATCAGCAGCGATTCCTCGAGTGAGTCGAGCAGCTCGTCGTCGATCTTCCGGCCCTGTAGCGCGGCCATTCCGATCTTCTCGGAGATTCCCTCACGCGTGCGCGAGAGCCCTTCCTTCAGCTTCTCCCGCCTGAGATTCTCCCGCGTCTCGCGAATCGACGTCTTCGTCTCGTCGATCGCCTCACGCACTCCCTTCTTTATCCTGTCAAACAGGCCCATGGTCGGTCCGGTTGCGTTGGTTGATGTCTACTCGGAAACGTCCGCGGTTCCCTTCGTTCGCTCAGCTGTCGATGACGTCGATGCGTCGGCCTCGGCACCGCGAAGCGCGCGTACGCCGCGGACCACGTAGAGCACCAGCGAGACGGCCAGCAACAGCAGCGAGATCCCGAGCAACACGTCGGTCACACCGTGAGGTACGCGCGCCACGATGAGCATCAGCGTGACGGCAAGCGTCAGCGCTGCTGCCTTGCCGGGATAGTTCGAGGCCACCACCAGACCGGTGCGGCGCTCGATCCACGTTCCTCCCGCGAAGATGATCAGGTCCCGACCAAGTACCACGAACACGAACCACAGCGGCAGCTCGCCGTGCGCCACCAGCACCAGCACGGCAGTCGCGGCGAACACCTTGTCGGCGAGGGGATCGAGAATCTTGCCGAGGTCGGAGATCTCATTGTACCGTCGCGCGATGTAGCCGTCGAGCAGGTCGGTGATCACGGCGAATATCGCAATCGCCACCACCGTCCCTCGCAGTCCCGCCTCGAATGCAATCCAGGCCGGCAGCGCCAGCACGATACGCAGCACGCTGATCGCGTTGGAAAACGTCCAACGGTACGTGTTGGACGTTGCGGTCTGCTCGACGGTGGACATTGCCGTAGTGGAGTCGGGTTTTGGAGGGGAAACTCGGGCAAAGCGACAAAGGTACGAAAGGCGACGCGCCGCTCACTGGCGAGCGCCGAAGAGCGCCGTGCCCACGCGAACGTGCGTGGCGCCCTCCTCGATTGCCACCTCGAAATCATTGGTCATTCCCATCGACAGAAATGGCAGCGACCCGTCGATCCGTCGACCGATCTCCTCGCGAAGCGTACGCAGCATTCGGAACATCGGACGCGTTGCCTCAGGATCGTCCAGGTAGGCGGCGAGCGTCATCAGTCCGCGCAACTCGACGTGCTCCAGCGACGCCAGGGATTCGGCCAGATCGGCCGCGGCGTCGGGTTCGACTCCGTACTTCGATGGCTCGCCCGAGGTGTTGACTTGCAGCAGAACGGGAATGGTCCGGCCGCAGAACACTGCCTGGCGGTTGATCTCGCGACCCAGTCGCTCGGAGTCGACCGCATGGATCATCTCGACGAACGGTGCGATGTACTTCACCTTGTTGCGCTGCAGGTGGCCGATGTAGTGCCAGCGGACCGGAACGTCGATGGCCTGCTGCTTCTCGACGAGCTCCTGCACGTAGTTCTCACCGATGTCCTCGATGCCGGCCGACCATGCGGCTGCGATCACTTCGGGTGGCTTTCGCTTGGTCACGCCCACGATCGTCACCGATGTGGCATCGCGACCGCTTCGGCTGCAGGCATCCTCCACGCGCCGCTGCACTGCCGCGAGCCGCTCGCGGATGTCGGCCGACAGCGAGTCGTCTGCTTCGGGGTTCCCGTTCATCGATGATGCGTTCAGAATCCCACCTGCTGGAGTCGCTCGCGGATATCCTCGGCGAACACGTTCTCGGAGTATCCGTAATGCAGCGAATCGGGGACGAGCACGAGCGCGCCGTAGGTGGCGGGTTTGGTGGAATCGAAGTCGATGCTCGTCGAGAGCGTGGTCGTCTCCTCGGGTCGATAGCGGTTGTCGACGTCGTGGACGAGGACGGTCATGCCGAATTCCATCAGTTCGTCGTCCAGAACGGGCGGCGCCGGAAAGCCGAGCAACGCCCATGGTATTCGTGCCTTGATCGAGTAGCCATCATCATCGCGGATAGAAACCGCCTTGAGTCGATGCGTCGCCGCGGTCTGCTCCCGATCCAGCGCGTTGGCACTCGCCGTGCGGATCATGGCCGGCTTGTTGATGAAGTCTCCCGGTGTCAAGTAGAGCGCGTAGATATTCGTGTCGGTCTCGAATCGAAATTTTCCCGGATGATGGTCTTCGAACCGGTCCCCGCTCATGGTCATGTCCAGCCAGACGTCGATCCGGTCGACGGCGGTATCACCGGGATCGGTGCCACCCGGGACGACCGAGTCGTCGCGCACGTGGACATTGAGGTAGAGGAATTCGTCATCGTAGGCCGAGCGGACCGCCGCCGACGCGTCGTCGGGGCCCTTCCAGTAGTAGTTGCCGTCGATCACGTACCTCGAGAGCTGAGCCGTTGCCGTCGCGGTATACCCGGCGCTCACGTCCCGGCCCCGTGAGTAGCTGGGCACCGTCAGGAATTGACTGCGAAAGACGGAGTCACCGTTGGGAATCGTCAGGTATCGCTGCCACGTGTCGAGGTTCTGGTAGTTGCGGTAGCGCTCGCGCACCATTCGGCCGTGGGGTTCGGTGATGAATTTGTCCACCATCATCAGCACGCCGTCGCGGTATTGGTAGCCGAGCATCTGCCAGTCGTACTCCTTCAGCTTCTGAACCGTATAGACGTTGCCGTTGTTGATCGACACGCCGACCTCGATCGGGAGTTCGACGAACTGGAGGACTTCGTGGCGGATCGGCATCAGCACGCCCTCGTCGTCGACAAAGAAGTACACGTCGATGTTCCGGTGATTATCGCTTTTTTTACGAATCGTCAGCGCCAGATCGTTCACTCCGTCGCCCGTGTAATCGCCGACGCCGTAGACCCAGACGGCGAAGGGCGACTGCGGCAGCGCGTCGCGGACGTCCTGAACGAGCTCGGGCGCGAAGTAGGGATCGATCTGGTTTGCAAACTGGTCGAAGGTGATCGACTGCTGCGATCGCGCGGCGATCGCGCTCAGCAGGATGACAATCACCGACACGGAGAGCGTGCGTAGGGGCATGATGTTCTCGGACGTCGTTCTTTCGGTGGTCATCGTCGTCGGTACGCGTCGCGGGACCGGCCCGAACCGCGCCGACGGATGTCGCCGACGTGCCCGCGTCCTGTCGCGGAGCACGTCGCGTCGTTTCCGGAACCGTAAATAACGATCGTGCTCGTCCTTGTGTGCGCTGGCCGACGTCTGCCGGCCTCGCGATCTGCAAAGACAACGAACATACACACTTCATCCGTGGAAGACAGTCCGTACCCCGCCGCACCAGATCCCCGTCGTCACACCAGCCCGCCCACCTGGTTCCTGCTGATTCTCTCCGGCGTGATCCTTGGCATGGCGTATCCCCCGAATCCCGTTGGGATCTTCGGCTCGATCGGACTCGTCCCGCTGCTCTACGCGCTGGAGCGAGCACGATCGCTGCGACAGGTGATCGGCTGGACCTACGTGTCGTTCGTCATCTTTTCGGCCCTCACGAGCTGGTGGATCGGCAGCTGGCAGGCAAAGACCGACCCCTTCCTGATGATCAGCGCCGTGCTGCTGGTGCTGTTCCATCCGCTCTTCTTCATGGTGCCGCTGATTCTCTACTGGCTGGTCCGCCGCGCCACCTCGCCGATCTACGCGCTCGTCTTCCTCCCGTTCCTCTGGGCCGGCGGCGAGTATATCCACGCACTCGGTGATGCCAGCTACCCCTGGCTGACCCTCGGCAACACGCAGACCTACAACCTCTACTACATCCAGTTCATCGAGTTCACCGGCGTCTGGGGGCTGAGCTTCCTGCTGATGGTGCAGAACTGCGCCATCGCCGCGATGTTCATCTCCACCGACATGGACGTCCGTCTGCGACGACGGATCTTCACCGTCGGCGCCTGGATCGTCGTCGCGACGCTCGTGCCCGCCTACCTCTACGGGTTCTGGGCAGTCAGTCAGGGGCGCTCCTCGATTCCCGGACGAGCCATGCGCATTACCGCCGTCCAGCCGAATGAGGATCCATGGGAAAAATGGAATCAGCTCGATACCACCGATCATATCCGCGTCAACTTCTCGCTCTCCGACCAGGCGCTCCGGCAGGGCCGGCGCCCCGATATGTTCCTCTGGGCGGAGAACGCAATTCCGTACCCGATGACCCAGCCGGGAGATACGTGGGAAATGCGACGGATGATGGCCGCCGTCGACTCGCTCGGCGTTCCGGTGATGAGCGGATTTCCCGACTTCACCCGATACGCGCCGGGTCAGGCCCCGCCGAGCGCGAAGTCGATGGTCGTCGCCAACGGCCTCGGCGGAAGCGACACCATCCGCTATGACCACTTCAATTCCGTCGGTCTGTTCGTCCCGCGGGTCGGATTGACCGGTGCATACCACAAAATGCAGCTGGTGCCGTTCGGTGAACGGGTTCCGTTCGCCGATGACGTGCCGTTCCTGATCTCCATGCTGCAGTGGGATGTGGGAATTTCCTCGTGGGGAAAGGGCAAGCACGTCACGCTGTTCCACGTCCCGTACCATGGTGATACCGCGGTCGGCGGATCGGTGATCTGCATCGAAAGCATTTACCCGAACGTCGTACGGCGATTCGTCGCAAAGGGCGCGCAGTTCCTCACCATCATTACCAACGACGGATGGTATCTGGGAACGCCCGGGCCGCTGCAGCACGAACGGATCGCAATAATGCGGGCGATCGAAAACCGCCGTGCGATCGCGCGCGCCGGCAACACGGGAATCAGCGCGTTCATAACGCCGTACGGATTCATCCACGACGAAACCGATCAGGGAATCGCCACGACCACCACCGGCACGATATCGTTGCGCGACGACCTCACGCTCTACGTGCGCTGGGGCGACTGGTGGCCGCAGCTGTGTATCGCGGTCGCAGTCGTCATGGGCGGCTGGGCCATCGTTCAGTGGCGGCGCAACCGGCCGACGGCAATCCGGGGTCGAATTCAACACACGGGATCGGATCGACCCGCATGAGTCGCACGCGCTCAAACCGTCTGCAGCCACTCCTCGAAGGATATCTGCTGCTCATCTACTCCGCCACGGTCGGACGACTTCGATCGCGCCGCCGCCGCGTGGTGCGACGCGTGCTCGTCGTGCGCCTCGATCATATCGGCGATCTGCTGATGTCGACGCCCGCTCTGGCCGCCATCCGTCGGAAGTACCCCGATGCGGAAATCACGCTCGCTACCGGAGAATGGAACCTGCCGGTCATCGAGAACAACCCGAACGTCGATCGCGTCGTCGTCCACAATTCGTCCCGTTATACCAGGCCTCCGTATTCGCCCCATCCCATTACCAACCTGCGTCAATCGCTTCGGGGACATGCCCCCGACGTCGTCATCGGGCTGCGCGACGACTGGGCAACGCTTACTGAGTGGCTGCGCCGTGACGTCCAGCTGATCGATCGCGGGCGCACACAGATCCGGTTGTGGTTCGAGAGAAGACGCAGCGGTGAAGCCGAGCAACACGAGACCGTGCGGATTCGCGAAATCCTGGCCGGCGCAGGTATCGAGGTGCCACCATCGGCCGACCTCGAAATGCACCTGAGCGACTCCGAACGTTCCGACGCACAGCGATTTCTGGCAGAGGAGCGACTCGACGGTCCGTTTGCAGTGCTGCAGCCCGCGGCCACCGTTCCGCTTCGCCAGTGGTTCCCCGATCGTTATGCCGATGTCGCGCACTGGCTCCACCGGCATCACGGCCTACGCATCGTTATCGCCGGAGCTCCGTCGGAACGGGAGCAGGCACGGGATCTTGCCGATCGAATTGCCGACATCTCGCCGGTGGATATTTCCGGGCGCAGTTCGCTACGGGAATTCGCCGCGATCGTCGAACGGGCATCGCTGTACGTCGGTTCCGATGGCGGGGCCATGCACCTGGCGACGGCGGTCGGGACGCCGACCGTGGCGCTGTTCGGACCCGGGCCGTACCACGGCTATTATCCCGTCGGTCGTCACGTCGTGGGAATTTCCCATCTGTTTCCCTGCGCGCCGTGCGATCAGGTGACCTGCGTGCGTCCGAACGACACGTGCATGATGGCGATAACGGTCGAGGAGGTGGTGGAGGCAAGCCGGAAGGTGCTGGGCCGGAGTGCGGATCAATAGCGCCGGTGGAACGGATTTCCGCGAACGAGAAACCGCCGGCTCGAATCCCCCTTCGGGGAATTGCGGGCCGGCGGTTTGAGTTTTCTGAACCGGGATTGACGGGCGTCACTCGCCCGACGATGGTTTCATCATCGCTCAATCAATCGCGATCCCTGCTGCCTTGATCACTTTCACGCTCTTGACCGGCGTGTTGTCCGAGAACAGCACGCAGATGTAGATACCCGACGGCACCGATGCACCCGTGCCGTCCTTGCCGTCCCAGGGAATGTCCCAGACACCCTGGTGGTAGAACTCGTTGTCGACCAGCACGCGCACCTCGGCGCCACGAATGTTGTAGACGACGATGCGAACCGTGCCGTCGCGCGGCATGGTCAGCTCGAACGTGGTATTGTCAGTAAATGGATTCGGGTGGACGAGGCGCATGCCGGTGGACATGCCGCCAGCGCTGAGCGTCGTGGGGAGTGTCACCAGGGCAGCCAGGAGCAGGACCGCTGCCACCACACGTGTACCGTAGCGTCGATTCATCATTATGTTCCCCCTGAAAAATCGCAGGCCGGATGCCCTGACGGGATCCGGCCACGTTGGACCGTTTCCCCAAGATTACACCAACCGCCGGCAATATCCAAGACGCACGACAGGGCGCCGCGTTCCACCCGCGGCTGCGGGCTCCGACGCCGCTGCTCCACCTCGGCGATCGGCATCGACCGGTGAGCTCGGCGGGCGAGCTCGACGGTGGAACGTCCGATTCCGCGCATCCGCCAGGGCATTGGGAGTCGACACGCGTTCCGGTGGTTCCGGACGTGAATGCGTGGGGAGAATCGCCTAATGCAATGACGGAGGCGTGATTGATCGGGGCGGAATATTCGCCGATCGAGGGGACGGTACGCGAATTGTCGATGCATCCCATGTCTGTATATTGAAAATCAATCTCCCGTCGCTAATTCGATGGGGGCAATGCTACGTCACACAACTCCGAAGCGACTCCATGGCAGACAGCAATCCTACTGACTCGCGGTTGATGAGCGAGCTCGCCTCGCAAATGATTTCGCACATCGGATCGTTTTTCGAACGGGTGCAGGCAGCGGCGCGTCGACCGCTCGATGAATTTTCGAGCGACACGGGATCCAATTATCTCTACGTGCTCTATTCGCCCAGCGGCATGCCGCTGCACGCCGACGTGGTGCTCGAGTCCATGGGGCAGCGCGAGCTCGGTACCATGGTGCGTGAGGCGCTCGATCTGGCTGAGCGGGGATATGTCGATACCTATCGCACGGTCGAACTGGGAACCGAGAAAATCGCTTCCGAGATGCGTCGGTTGATTGTGGACCTTTTCGGAAATGCGCTTCCGCTGACGCCGACCGGCGAAACGACGCCGGCAGTAATTGAACAGTCCACAGTGCCGGTCCGGCGCGGACCCGGTCGTCCTAAAGGCAGCGGGCGCAAGGCGGGAGCCCGAAGCACTGGTGCAAAGCGTGGACCCGGTCGGCCACGCGGCTCCTCGAAAAAATCCGGTGCCCGACGCGGACCTGGTCGTCCGCCGAAGTCCGAATCCGCAACGGCCGCTCCGGTAAAGCGCGGACCCGGTCGTCCCAAGAAGACCGAGAGCGCCGCGACTGCGCCTGCTGCAGCGGCATCGTCCGCGCCTCCGACGCGTGGTCCGGGACGTCCGCGAAAGGTTGTGGCCACCGCAGCTCCCGCAGTGAAGCGCGGACCCGGCCGTCCGCGGAAGACGTCGGCCTGATCGACCGTCCGAACCCTGAATGTCGATTCGTTCCGCGACAGGCGTTCCGCAGTATCGGAACGCCTGTCGCAATTTCCGGTCGATCCCGTTGCACCGCGCACATTCTCACGCATGTCGCTCATTACATCCGATAGTCTTCGTACCGCCCTTTCGCACAAGCGCCTCGATCCGGTCTATTTCCTGTTCGGTGAGGAAGACCTTCTGATCGAGGAGGCGACCAGTGACATCCTCGCGCTGGCGGTCGATGCCTCCACGAGGGAATTCAATTTCGAACTGCTGTACGGTGGAGAAACCACCTTCCCGGATGTGGTGGAGCGTGCCTCTGCCTACCCGCTGATGGCCGAACGGCGTGTGGTCGTCGTTCGCGAACTGGACCGACTGATCTCCCTGCGCGGAAAGCCGGACGCGTCTTCTGCCTTCGGCCGCTACCTCGCTGCACCCGCGGAAACCACCGTGCTGCTGCTCACGGCCGTGCGTGGCGATATCATGGGGCGCAGCAAGGCGAAGGCGCCGTACGACATGATCATCAAGCACGCCACCAGTATCAATTTTCGCCGGGTGTACGATCGTGAGGTTCCGTCGTGGACCGCAGGAAGAATTCGTGCGAAGGGAAAACAGATCCGCCCCGAAGCGCTCGAACTCTTCGTCGGATACGCCGGATCGTCGCTTCGTGTCATCGACGGCGAGATCGAGAAGCTCATCACCTTCGTCGAGGATCGCAGGACGATCAACACCGAGGATGTGCGCTCGGTCGTCGGCACGTCGAAGAATTTTAACGTGTTCGAACTGCAGAAGGCCGTCGGTGAGCGCAATCTCGAATTGTCAATCGAAATCGCTGAACGGATGCTGCGTGCAGGTGAACCGGTCGTGCTCGTGCTCACCATGCTGACGCGGTATTTCCTGATACTCTGGCGGCTGGTCGAACTCCGATCGACCACACGTGATCAGAACGAGATGGCACGCGGCGTGGGGATTTCGAAATTCTTTCTGAACGAATATCTGGCCGCGCTGGGTCGCTATCCCATCGAAAGCCTTCGCAATGCGTTCGAGGCCCTGCTCGCTGCCGACGTTGCCGTCAAATCGAGCAACATCGCCGCTGAAACGGTGCTGCAGCTGATGCTGACGTCGATCATCCGGGGCACCAATCTCATGGGCGACATGCGACACCGCTACCAGTCCGCCGTGTAGGACTTCACCCCGTGCTCGCGACGGAATTTCCAATGACCAAGCCCGCATTGACCAATGACGCCTCCCACTGAAACCTTCGAGGATTTTCTCGCAATCGTGCGGACGCTTCGCCGGGAGTGTCCCTGGGATCGCGAGCAGACGCACGCGTCGATCGCCCCGCTGCTCATCGAAGAGGCCTACGAAGTGAAGGAGTCGATCGAGGACGAGGCCGATGAAGAACTGAAGAAGGAACTCGGAGATATTCTGCTGCACGCAGTGATGCATTCGGTGATCGCCGAGGAACGGGGGGCATTTACGCTCGAGGACGTTATTCGCACGATTTCCGTAAAGCTCGTTCGACGCCATCCGCACGTCTACAGCGATGTCGAGGCGGCGGACGCCGCGGCGGTGTCGGAGAATTGGGAACAGCTGAAAATGCAGGAGGGAAGGACGTCGATTTTCGATCGGATGCCACGCGCGCTGCCGGCGCTGCAACGCGCCGAACGCGTGCAGGACAAGGCGTCGAAGGTGGGCTTCGACTGGAAGGTCCGCTCCGATGTCTGGCTCAAGGTGCGCGAGGAAATCGAGGAACTCGATCAGGAGCTCTCCGAGATGGGCGATGCCCGACGCGTCGAGGAAGAGTTCGGCGATCTGCTCTTTGCCCTGGTCAACTACGCACGACACATCAGGATCGCGCCGGAGGAGGCGCTGCAGCGGGCGACGACGAAATTCATCCATCGCTTCCAGCACGTCGAGTCGCGCGTACGCGCAAGCGGCCGCTCCCTTGCCGAAGCCGATCTCGATGAAATGGAGGAGTACTGGCAGGAAGCCAAACGCGGAGCCGACGGACGGGACCTCACGAGCTGAAACGGTTTCCCGGTTTCTCACCGGAGCGTCCTTTCGTACCTTCTCATGATTTACCCTGACCGAAGGCGAATTACCCGGCAGAGCAAGGCATGAGCAGGCACAGACCGACAGCACGACTCGCACTCGAGAACGGCACCGTGTTCACCGGACGAGCGTTCGGTGACGTCGAGGCCGAAGCCGAAGGAGAGGTGGTGTTCAACACCTCGATGACCGGCTACCAGGAGATCCTCACCGACCCCAGCTACCACGGCCAGATCGTCACGATGACCTATCCCCATCAGGGGAATGTCGGCGCCAATCATTTCGATGTCGAATCGAAATGCGTGCAGGCGGCGGGATTCGTCGTGCGCGAGTCGTCACGTGTCCGCTCCAACTGGAGAAGCGAGGAATCGCTGGAGGAATACCTGCTGCGCAGCCACGTGATCGGAATCGAGGGAATCGACACCCGGATGCTGGTCCGCCAGATCCGCGAGCAGGGTGCGATGCGCGGGATCATCTCCGCCCGTGAGTCCGATCCGCAGCGACTCGTCGAGCGCGCCCGTTCGCTTCCGTCGATGCAGGGACTCGACCTCACTCGCGAGGTCGCCTGCACCGGCCGCTACGACTTCACCTCCCTCGACGCCAGCGGATATCGCCTGCCGGGCGGTAATGGCTCCGAGCCGTACCGCGTCGTCGTCATCGACTTCGGCGTCAAGCAGAACATCCTCGAGCGGCTCTCGGCGTTCAACTGCCGCGTGAGCGTCGTGCCGGGCTCCACCTCGGCCGAGGAGATTCTGTCGATGGAACCCGACGGCATCTTTCTGTCGAACGGCCCGGGCGATCCCGATGCCGTCGACTATGCCATTGAGACCGTGCGCCGGCTCATCGATTCGAAGAAGCCGATCTTCGGAATCTGCCTCGGTCATCAGCTGCTCGCCCTTGCAATCGGAGCGCGTACCTACAAGCTCAAGTTCGGCCACCGCGGCGCAAATCATCCGGTTCAGAATCTGACGACGGGTTTCAACGAGATCACCTCGCAGAACCACGGGTTCGCCGTCGATCCGGAGTCGTTGCGCGAGCTGCCGGTGGAGCTGACGCACATCAACCTCAACGACGACACCGTCGAGGGATTCCGCCATCGCGACCTGCCCGTCTTCTGCGTGCAGTACCATCCGGAGGCCGGCCCCGGTCCGCACGATGCCGACTACCTCTTCGGTCAGTTCGTCGACCTGATGCGCACCTCGCGGACCTCGAAGGCCGAATCGGCGACGATGCGTTCCTCGCAGTAGGCGATCCAATGAGGGCCTGCGGTTCGGCGCCGACTGCCCGGTGATCCCACGGTCGGCGGCACCGACGTTTGCAGATGACCCGCTGGCATGCGGCACCACTGACGGTGCCGCAGCGTCGGACGCCGAGCGTTCCGCGCACGCGCCGCAGCTGCGACACCCGATGCCGGCTCTCGCACGCCTGCCCGAACGTCCGACAGGACCAAACCCAACAGCAATCACTTCGATCCATGGCTACCGTCATTCTCTCCGCCGCTCGTACGGCAATCGGCTCCTTCAACGGCGTCTTCGCCACCGTTCCCGTCACCGAACTCGGTGCGACCGCCATCCGGGCTGCACTCGATCGCGCCGGGATCAGCCCGGAGCAGGTCGACGAGGTGCTCATGGGGAACGTGCTGACCGCGGGCGTCGGCCAGGCGCCCGCACGCCAGTCGGCGATCGGTGCCGGGATTCCCAACACGGTGCCATGCACGACCATCGGCAAGGTGTGCGGATCGGGCATGAAGTCGGTGATGATCGCCGATCAGATGATCCGCGCCGGCGATGTCGGCATCGTCGTCGCCGGCGGTCAGGAGTCGATGACCACCGCACCCTACCTGCTTCCCAACGGCCGCAACGGGTATCGCATGGGAGATGGGACGGTGGTCGATTCGATGATGAACGACGGACTGACCGATGCGTACGACCGGCAGGCGATGGGAGTCGCCGCCGACGCGTGCGCCGAGGAATGCCAGGTTCCGCGCGAAGCCCAGGACGAATTCACCATCGAGAGCTATCGGCGCGCCCAGGAGTCGATCGAGAAGGGACGCTTCGCCGAGGAGATTGCCCCGGTGACCGTCCGATCGAGAAAGGGCGACGTGGTGGTCGATACCGACGAGGAGCCGGCCCGGACCAACTTCGAGAAGATCCCGGCGCTCAAGCCGGTCTTCACCAAGGGGGGATCGGTCACCGCCGCCAACGCATCGAAGATCAACGACGGTGCGGCCGCGCTGGTGCTTGCCGACGAGGAGCGGGCTGCCGAGCTCGGATTGACGCCGATGGCCAGAATCGTCGCCCAGTCGGCCCATGCGCACGAACCGATGAAGTTCACGACGGCCCCCATTGCCGCCATCCGCAAGGTGCTCGACAAGGCGGGACTGACGATCGAGGACATCGATCTGTTCGAGGTCAACGAGGCGTTCGCCGTGGTGGCGCTGGCGGCACGGGACGAACTCGGGATTCCGCAGGAGAAGCTGAACGTCAACGGTGGCGCCGTCGCGCTCGGGCATCCGATCGGTGCCTCGGGTGCCAGAATTCTCACGACGCTTCTGTACGCCATGAAGCAGCGGGGCGCCCGGCGCGGTCTGGCGGCCATCTGCATCGGCGGCGGCGAGGCGACCGCGATCATCGTGGAATCGTGACGGTCGAATCCGCCCACGTCCTTTCAACACACGTTCTCAACACTCGACTCAGCAGCAATGGAGATCAAGCACGTAGCAGTAATCGGTGCCGGCACGATGGGCAACGGGATCGCCCACGTCATGGCGCAGAGCGGTCTGACCGTCGGCCTCATCGATGTCAGCAAGGACCGGCTCGATGCCGGCATGGCGATGATCGCGAAGAATCTGGATCGACAGGTGAAGAAGGGAACGATCACCGAGGCCGATCGCGATGCGACGCTGGAGCGAATTCACCATACGACCGATCTCGTGGCGGCTGCGCCCTCGGCCGATCTGATCATCGAAGCGGCCACCGAGGATGCCGGCGTCAAGGGAGAGATCTTCCGCACGCTCGGAGAGCATTCGCGATCGGGCGCGATTCTGGCGTCGAATACTTCGTCGATCTCGATCACCGAGATCGCCTCGCGCACGAACCGGCCGGAGAACGTGATCGGCATGCACTTCTTCAACCCGGTGCCGGTGATGAAGCTCGTCGAGGTGATCCGCGGACTGGCGACCAGCGACGAAACCTACGCCCGCGTGCATGCCCTGGCCGAATCGCTCGGCAAGATGCCCGTCGAGGTGCAGGATTACCCCGGCTTCGTCTCCAACCGAGTGCTGATGCCGATGATCAACGAAGCCGTCTTCTGCGTGATGGAAAGCGTCGCCACGCCGGAGGCGATCGACACGGTGATGAAGCTGGGAATGGCGCATCCCATGGGTCCGCTCACGCTCGCCGATTTCATCGGACTCGACGTCTGTCTGTCGATCATGGAAGTGCTCCACCGGGACCTCGGCGACGACAAGTATCGCCCGTGTCCCCTGCTGCGCAAGATGGTCGCCGCCGGGTACCTCGGCCGCAAGAGCGGACGGGGATTCTATGACTATTCGAATTCGTAGGCACCCAACGGGGCCGTTGCGGTGACGGCGCCGACCACTGATCCAACGATCCATCGCAATCCACCATGGCCACACGCTCCCCGAGCGACTTCATGGAGGCGGCACGCCGTCGCACCGATCGCCTCGTCGAGATCCGACGGGCCATTCACGCCAACCCGGAGCTCGCATTCGAGGAGTTCGAGACGGCACGGCTCGCCGCTTCGGTGCTCGAACAGGCGGGCATCGAAACTCGCACGGGTGTGGCCACGACCGGCGTTGTTGGATTGATACGCGGTGGCGAGGGTCCCTGCGTCGCGCTGCGCGGCGACATGGACGCGCTTCCGATCCAGGAGGAGACCGGGCTCGCGTTCGCGTCACAGAATCCGGGCCGGATGCACGCCTGCGGCCACGACACGCATACGACCATGGCACTGGGTGCCGCGCTGATCCTCGCCGAACTGCGCGACTCGCTTCCGGGTTCGGTCAAAGTGCTGCTGCAGCCGAGTGAGGAGAAGATTCCGGGTGGTGCGCCCGAGATGATCGACCAGGGCGCGCTCGAAGAGCCGCACGTCGAGGCGATCTTCGGACAGCACGTCGCTCCGATGATCGACGCCGGCCACGTCGGATTCTGTCCCGGTACGATGATGGCCTCGGCCGACGAACTGTACATCACGATTCGGGGTACCGGCGGACACGGCGCGATGCCGCACCTGTCGGTCGATCCGATTCTCACCGCCTGCGAAGTCGTCACCTCACTGCAGAAGATCGTCAGCCGGACGCTCGATCCCTTCCGCCCGGGAGTGCTGACCATCGGCCGGATCGAGGGAGGGACGACGACGAACATCATTCCCGACGAGGTCCGGCTCGAGGGTACGTTTCGCGCGATGGACGAGGGGTGGCGGCGTGCGACGCATGAGCGGATCGCCCGTGTGGTCGCGGGTGTGTGCGAGGGCAGCGGGTGCACGTACGATCTGGAGATCCGGCTCGGATATCCGGCGCTGGAGAACGATCCGTGGGCGACGGGATTTGCCCGTGATGCCGCCCGCGAGCTGCTCGGCGCAGACCATGTCTACGCCCATCCGCCGATCATGGCCGCCGAGGACTTCGCCTACTACCTGCAGAAGATTCCGGGGACGTTCTGGTGGATCGGCGCCGGCAGTCGCGAGCAGGGCTGCCAGGGCGGACTGCACAACAGCCGCTTCACGCCTGACGAATCGATTCTTCCGCTCGGTTCGGCTCTGCTTGCCTGGGTGGCCTACCGCTATCTCGTCGAACGTGCCGGCGCCGCCTAGCAGACGCTTGAAGTACGGTCAACTGCTGCGCTGCCCATCGATCCGGCTGACGCCCGCGGCCCTGAATTCTCACTTCCCGCCCGTTCCCAACTGCTTCCTGCGCGTTTCGACTGCATCGACCTCCCGTTCGAGTCGTGGAAATACATACAGCGGTTCGCCTTCTTCGGTCAGTTCGATGGAGCCCTGGAGACTGGGGAGAATTGATTCGAGAATTCCCGGCACCTGTTCGCGGGTGATATCCTTTTCACCCATGGACACCATGGCGAAGTAGATCTGGTCGGCGGTATCGCGCCAGAGCCGGCCGCGGAAGATCGCGCGCATCACCTTCTTCTGTCGATTGCGCTTCAGCCGTTCGGCCTCGTGCCTGCGAACGACGGGCAGGCGAAGCGCGGAGATGGCGAGGAAGAGAACGGAGTAGGCGATGGGAATCCAGCCGAGCAGAACGGCCGCCGCACCGGTCAGGAAGAATCCGGAATAGATCGAGAGGGTGTTGAGTCCTCCGGCCAGCAGTCCGACACCGACCACGCCGGTGAAGGCGACCATGAAGAGGATGATTCCGTTGCGGCTCGAGGAATTGCCGGAGTGGCGGTAGGGGGCTTCGTATTCGTCCCAGTATGCGACGACGTGTCCTTCGGCATCGGAGCTGACGCTTCCGGAGAGCAGCGACTCGAATTCGCCGATGACGACACCTTCGTCGGTGATCACCGGATCGCCCTGAAAGCGCACGAGGTAGTCGGCCATACGCTCCTCGGCCTGGTCGAGCGTGCCGCCGGAGAGTCCCACGATTTCGGTCGGAGTAAGCACGCCGTGCTCGGAGCGGAGGAACGCGGCGACCTCCCGTTCGTTCTCGAGCGGATCGGCTTCGGCGCGTTCGGGTCCGAGCGCCAGGTCGTAGATCGCGATGATGAACGACTTCTCGTCCTTGTTTCCCCGCTTGGCGCGCGGCGTCTGGATTTCGCGATGGCGGTAGCCGTAGCTGTCATAGGCGTATCCGACGGGCGACATTGCACGTGTCCAGAAGGCGAACTGCATGCCTTCGGCGAACATGCGGAAGAGGCCGCCGAGCAGGACGCCGGGGTTCATCCCGCCACGCCGGTCGCGGTCATCGCGAGAGGAGCTCTGAGCGACCACCAGGGCCAGGACGAGCGCGACCATCACGACGAAGTAGACGATGAGCATCAGCCCGGTCCACAGCTTGAAGAAGACTTTGAACCCGCGCCAGAGCGAGTCCTTCATGTCCTCCCATCGTTCTGCGGCGGTCTTGGTGCCACGCCGGCGAAGCGGCATTTCGAACGCGAAGAGGATGCTGCCCTGCTCGTCGTAGCTGACGCGCGTGACGTAGAGTTCCATCAGACGTGTCAGTGCATCCTGTGCTTCAGAGACGGTGATGCCGGTGGCGGTAGCGGCGTCCTGCGGTGTGACGCTGCCCTTCAGCTTCGGAATCTGCTTTTCGACCAGGGAGAGCGCGCGTTCGGATACGGTATGTTTCATCGGCGTGGAGTTCGGATGTGCGGAGGTCGGGCGTAATAACTTAGGGGACGAGGAGATTCGGTATCGCGACAAACTATGAACGACCAGGCAACGGGGAAGGATTCACCGCTACGCTTCGCGCTCTCGGCAGCGGCCGTCGTGACGGTCGTCTACCAGTTCGGAGCCAGCGCACTGATGCTGGCGCTGGGTGACAGACCGTTCACGCTGCTGGTGCTCGGGCTGTCGCAGTTCGTGCTGATGCTGCTGCCGACGCTCTGGCTGGCGCGCTACCAGGAGCTGTCGTTGCGGGAGCTGCTGCGGCTGCGAGGGACGACCCTCGGCATCATCGGTGCCACCATCGTCGGCATGCTCGCGCTGTGGCCGCTGCTGCAGGGGTACCTGTGGTTCCAGGAAGTCGTGCTCGTGCCGCAGAGTCTGCTCGAGCGCTACCACGAATTCCAGCAGTCCTACCAGCAGGCGATCGGCGGACTGCTCGGCGGAACCGGCGCGCTGGCGATCGTCAGCTCGTTTGTCACCGGCGCATTCGCCCCGGCGATCTGTGAGGAGATGCTGTTTCGTGGAATGGTGCAGCGGACGCTGGAACGGGTGATGCGACCGTGGGTTGCAGTGCTCGTCGGCGGCGCGATCTTCGGTGCGGTTCATCTGAATCCGATCGACTTCGTGGTGCTCTCGGCGCTCGGTGCGTTCCTCGGATACGTCGCATGGTCATCGCGCAGCATCCTGCCCGCCGTCGCGGGGCACTTCCTGTTCAACGCAGCAAATATCGTCGCGCTGATCGCCGCCGGCCCGCATGCACGGACCGAAGATGTGAGCGCCATCGACTTCGGCAATCCCTTCGGCATCGCCACGCTGGGGGTCTCCCTTGCGCTCTTCGTCTTCGTCATCCGATGGATTGCGCAACAGCGCACGCCCGTGCCTCCGCAGGCAGTGCCTCCGCAGGCAGTGCCTCCATCATCCGGGACGGCCGCAATCGGTGCGTCGGGCGGCGAGGATGACCCCGTTGATCTGTCGGAAGCCGACGTTCCCCGGCCCGATGCCGATTCGCCGGCCGAGCCGGATTAATTCCGTACCGCACACCGTTCCACTCTCGACAATCGCATGCAGCAGTCGCTTCCAACGGTCACGCTCCGGCCGCGTGAAGACCGCAGGGTCCGGCGCGGACACGCCTGGGTGTTCAGCAACGAAATCGCCCGCGTCGACGGCGAGGCGGGCGTCGGCTCGCTCGTTCGCGTCGTGGCCCACCACGGCCCGACGCTTGGCGTCGGTCTGTACAACCCGCATTCACTGATAGCCGTGCGGATGACCGACGGCGAGGCGCGCGAGGTCGACGCCGCCTGGTTCGCCGAACGCATCGCCTCCGCGGTTCGTCTGCGCGAACGGCTCTATCCGGGCGCCCGGACCTATCGGCTGCTGCATTCGGAATCCGATGCGGTTCCCGGCGTCATTGTCGATCGCTACGAATCGACGGCCGTGGTGCAGATCGCTGCGGCCGGAATGGACCAGCGTCGCGATCATCTCTTCGACGCGCTGATGGAGCTCGAAGGCATCGAGGGCGTCGTCGAACGCAACGACCACGCCGGACGATCGCTCGAGGGACTGCCCGAACGTGTCGGCGTGGTGCGCGGCGACGCGGGTGTGCAGGAGATCACCGACGGCATGCTGCGATTCGAGGTCGATCCGCTCGGCGCGCAGAAGACGGGGTTCTACCTCGACCAGCGGGAGAATCGCATTGCGATGCGCCGGTACGCTCCGGGCGGGCGGGTGCTCGATCTGTTCGCGAATACCGGCGGCTTTGCGCTGCACGCATTGGATGCGGGCGCGCGGGAAGTCATCGCCGTGGAGTCGTCGGACGTCGCGGCTGCCGCAGCGCGACGCAACGCCGAGCTCAACGGTCTGCAGAAGATCACCATTCAGGTCTCCGATTCCTTTGCGTGGCTGCGTGAACGTGCCGCGGGTGACGCGCGCGCGGATATGGTGATCATGGACCCACCGCCGTTCGCACGCTCGAAGAAGCATGTGGCGGCTGCCCGCCGCCGGTACGTCGAGCTGCTGACGCTGGGACTCGGGGTGCTCGCCGACGAGGGCGTGGCGTTCTTCTCCACCTGTTCGCATCATCTCACCAGCGAGACGTTCCACGAGATCGTGCGAGAGTCGCTCGGGCGCGCGGGGAGAACGGCGGTGATTCTGGAGGAGCGGGGTGCGGCGCCGGACCATCCGGTCCATCCGATGATGCCGGAAACGGGGTATCTGCACGCGGCGGTACTGCGGGTGGGCAGCGGCCTGGGGAGCTACTCGTCGGCCGAGAAGCGGTAACCGACGCCGCGCACGGTGTGGATCAGCGGATGGTCGAAGTCCTTGTCGATCTTCTGCCGAAGGAATCGGATGAACGAGTCGATGATGTTCGACTGCGGATCGAAATTCATATCCCACACATGTTCGCTGATCTGCTGTCGCGAAACGACGCGACCTTCGTTCATCATCAGGTATTCGAGGAGGGCGAACTCTTTGGCGGTGAGGGTGATCTCCCGGTCGCCGCGGGTGATGCGACGTCGGGCGGTATCGAGCACGAGGTCGTCGACCTGCAGCGTGGATGTCTTCTGCTCGGACTGCCGTCTGCTCAGCGATCGCACGCGAGCGAGCAGCACACCGAAGTGGAACGGCTTGGTGAGGTAGTCGTCGGCACCGGCATCGAGACCGGCGATCACCTCCTCGGCCGAACCGAGCGCGGAGAGCATGAGGATGGGTGTGCTCAGACTCGCTTCGCGCAGTGTGGCGCACACCTCGCGACCATCCTTCTCCGGAAGGAGGATGTCGAGAATGATCAGATCGTAGTCATTGACCAGGGCGAGCTCCTCGCCCTCAGGGCCAGTGGAGGCGGTATCGACCGAATAGTGCTGCGCGACGAGACCGCGACGAATCACGTCCGCAATATTCGGGTCGTCTTCAACGACGAGAATTCGCATCACTGGGGGGAACAATGTGGGAGAGAGTGGGGGGACCAGTGCCGCTGAAAATAGAGATTCGTAGTGCCGACGCGAACGGCACTACGAATCGTTACATCACGGGTGAGAGTATCCGACGGATCGGAATCCTGCCGGTCGCAACGGCGACCGGCGCGGCATTCCAAGGGCGATCAGCGGCGACGGGAGCCGGCCGATGTTCCGGCGGTGGACTTTTTCCTGGGCGCAGCCGATCCGGCTGTGCGCTTCTTCGACGTCGCGCGTGTCGTTCCGGACTTCGATTTCGAGGCGGAGCGCGTCGTGGCTGACGTCGATGCGGTCGATCTCGATCCGCCGCGCCCGTTGGTGCCGCTGGCGGCGGAGCGTGCCGCGGTCGTTGCGGACTTCTTCGACGGCGCGGCCGGCCGGGCCGCGCCATTCCGGGAGCGACGGAGGTTCGACGGCCGTGGAACGACTTCCGACATCTTGCTCTCGAGCTTCGAGCGGATGGCGCTCTCGATGTCGAGTTCGTCGAGCTTACCCAGGGCAGACTTCCAGAACTCGAGGCGTTCCGCGGGATCGGCGATGCTCTGTTCGTGAATTCTGCCGAGATACTTGATCACCTTCTGTCGCGGCTTTCCGTCGACGCGGGAGCATTCGGCGACGACGGCGTAGAACGCCCGTCGAGCGGGCCCCTGCGACCCGCGCTTGCTCAGCTTGCGTACTTTCCAGCGTACGTACATGGAACCACACTTGATTGGTGCTGCCACGGATTCCGACGGGGTGAGGATCCGATGCCGGAGCAGCGTGGAAGATGACGGACAGTCGGGTGGTTACCGGATCGCCAATGGCGGAGGACGGCCCGAACGCCGCTGCAGTTCGGCGTCGCGTCGCGTCCCGTCTGGGCCGCCGGACGAACGAGAAGTGCCCTCGAGATGCCCGCGTCGATTCTCGGCGCCGATGCCGACCACGCCGCTGCCCGGTGTGGTCGCCGGCCCTGCCCCATCAGTCGTCATCGCCGTTGCAGTCCCTGACAGACCACCCCGTTCGTCGAATCCGCGGCCCGAAGCCGCGCGGTACGGATCGACCCCGCCTCCCGATCGAAGCGGTCGCTACGGGCGCCCTCCTGACTGAGCGTCCCTCCGTCCGAACGCACGCCAATGCAATGCCCGCAGGTCGCCGTGCCTCACCAGGAGGTCGGTCGACCGCGTTTCGGCGTGGTCACTACTGCTCGGGATTCGATCGTGCGATGTTCGTGATGCGGGCGGCTGGGCATTGCCGCCGAGCGTCTGACACGAAACCGATCCCGCCACCATGCGGCGCCGGAACCGGTTCCTAAACGGGGCAAAACTAATAAACTCGTCATAAGATTCCACAGTGCGGGCGCCATATATTCGTGGCGCCCGTGACACTACCGGATTCAATTCAAATCATCTCGACAATGCTCGACCTGAAGTTCATTCGCGACAATGCAGAGCTGGTCCGCTCCTCGATCCGTCGCCGTGGCGTTCGTAACGCCGATCCCGACCGCGTCGCAGCACTCTATCAGCGCCGCACCGATGTGCAGCAGCGGCTCGAAGGACTCCGCTCCGAACGCAACGAGAACTCGCGCGCGATGAAGGGAAAGCTCGAGCCCGATGAGCGCTCGCGGTTGATCGAGCGCGGCCGCGAACTCAAGGAGGAAATTGCCGCAATCGAAAATGAAATGGTCGGCGTCTCGGAGGAACTCGAGCGTGAGGCGCGTGCAATTCCAAACCTTATCCACCCCGACGTTCCCTCCGGCGTCGAAGGCGAGGGCCGCGTGCTCGACACCATCGGAGCTGCACCCGAACTGCCCGACGACGCGCCGGATCATCTGGAGATCGGCGCCCGCCTCGATCTGATCGACTTCGATTCCGCCGCCCGCGTCAGCGGTGCGAAGTTCTATTACCTGAAAAATGAAGGCGCCCTGCTGGAGCTCGCGCTCATCAATTTCGCCATGAGCCGCCTGGTCGACCGCGGCTGGATTCCGTTTGCCACGCCCGATCTCGCCCGCTCCGAAATTCTCGAGGCAATCGGATTCAATCCCCGCGGCGAAGAAACCCAGGTCTACAGCGTCGCCGACACCGATCTCTGCCTGATTGGTACCGCCGAAATCACGCTCGGCGGACTCTACCAGGATCAGATTCTGCGCAAGGAAGACCTGCCGATGCGCCTGGTCGGCGTCAGCCACTGTTTCCGAACCGAAGCCGGAGCCCACGGTGCCGCCTCCAAAGGCCTCTACCGCGTCCACCAGTTCTCCAAAGTCGAAATGTTCGCCTTCACCACGCCCGAGCAGAGCGAGGCGATGCATAGGGAAATGCTCGAAATCGAGGTGGAGATCTTCCGGGATCTGGGCCTTCACTTCCAGATCGTCGACATTCCGGCGGGCGACCTCGGCGCGCCCGCTTACAGGAAATTCGACATCGAAGCCTGGATGCCGTCGCGCGGCGGCTTCGGCGAGGTGACCAGTACCAGCAATTGCACCGATTATCAGAGCCGTCGACTCATGACGCGGTATCGCGACGAGAACAACGAGATCCGCTTCGTCCATACCCTCAACGGTACCGCCGTCGCCGTGCCGCGTGCGATCATCGCCATCCTCGAGCACCACCAGCAGCCCGATGGCACCGTGCGTATTCCGGAGGTGCTGCGCCCGTTCATGGGCGGTCGGCAGACGATCGGTGCGCCCAGGGAGGTCGAGAACGACGGGTGACCGCCGAGCTGCTATGGAAGCGGAGGAAAGAGGTGGGAATTCCGACCGTGAGCTCGTGCGCGATGGAACATCCTGCCGATCCACTTGCGGAACTCGATCAAGACGACGAGTGATCCGCTGATGCCGAGGCACAGCGCCCACTGCTTCGCGGTGAGATTGGTGGTCTGCATGAATGGATGCATGAATGGAAGCTCCACCGCGGCGACCTGCAGGCCGACCGCAAGGAATGTGACCGCCAGCAGCGGCTTGTTGCTCAGCAGTCCGATCCGGAAGAGCGAATGGCTCACCGCGCGTGAGTTGTGCACGTTCCATATCTGAAACAGCGCGAGCGTGGTGAAGGCGACCGTCCGCGCGTGCAGCAGCGCGTCGGCCGGAATGTCGTTGCTCAACGCCGTGCTGTGATAATCGCCGAGGACGAGTTCGAAGGCGATCAGCGTTCCGAACATCATCACCAGACCGGCACCGATGATGCGCTCGCCCATCTGCCAGTTGAGCAGTCCTTCGTGGCGATGTCGCGGTGGTTCGCACATGATGTCGCCGTGCTCCTTCTCGTATGCCAGCGGTATGGTGCTGGTGCCGTCGGTGACGAGGTTGATCCACAGCAGCTGTAGCGCCATTACCGGAAGGGGGAATCCGAGGAGGACCGATGCGGCCAGCGTGAGCACGCCACCGGTCGACGTGCAGAGCACGTAGAGCACCATGTGCTGCAGGTTTCTGAACATCACGCGACCGTACCGGATGGCCGAGACGATCGTCGCGAAGTTGTCATCCTGCACCACCATTGCAGATGCTTCCTTCGCCACGTCGGTTCCGCTTCCCATCGCCACTCCGATATCGGCCTGCTTCAATGCCGGCGCGTCGTTGACGCCGTCTCCGGTCATCGCCACCACCTGGTGATGCTTCTGCAGCTGTCGCACGATCCTGAGCTTGTGCTCGGGTGCGACGCGCGCGTAGACGTCGGTGCGGCCCACCCGTTCGTAAAGGTCGTCGTCGCTCATCGATTCGAGCTCCGTCGACTGGATGGTGCGGATCTCCGCGCCGTCGCTCAGATCGAGCTGGCGCGCGATCGATGCCGCCGTCGTCGCGTGATCTCCGGTGATCATCACGACCTTGATGCCCGCATGGTGGGCGTCGACGATCGCCGATCGTGCCTCCTCCCGAGGAGGATCCTCGATGCCGTGCAGACCGGCGAAGACGAAGTCGTGCAGGTCGGTCGCGGGATCGAATGTATCGGGGGAATCGACCGGGCGATACGCCGTGGCGATCACGCGCAGTCCCCGTCGCGAAAACTGCCGCTGGCGTTCGATGATCCAGTCGCGATCGAGCGGACGAATTCCCTCCTGGCGGGCCTGGCTCGAGCACATCTCGAGCAGTCGTTCGACCGACCCCTTTGCCAGCAGGTAGCGTTCGCTCCCGTCATCGATTTCACTGATCATGAACATCCGTTCCGACTCGAAGGGGAGCAGCACCGAGGAGGACCACCGCGTGCGGGCCACGTCGGCAAGGCCGGTCTTCTCGGCGGCGGCGATCATGGCACCCTCGGTGGGATCACCGACGAGTTCGCGGCGACCGTCGCGTTCGACGAACGACGACTCGGTACAGAAGAGTCCTACGCGGAGTGTCCATCGCAGGGGCGATTCCTCCGGCAGTTGAATGACCGTACCGGAATCATCGAGGATCTCGCCCGTCGGATCGTACCCGCTTCCGCTCAGCGTGTAGACCCGGTCGTCGGTAGCCACGGCGACGGTGGTCATCTGATTGCGCGTCAGCGTTCCGGTCTTGTCCGAGCAGATGACGGTGGTGGAGCCGAGGGTCTCAACGGCGCTCATCTTCCGCACGATCGCGTTCTGCCGTGCCATGCGGTAGACGCCGATCGACAGCGCGACGGTGACGGCGATGGGGAGTCCCTCGGGGATGGCCGAAACGGCCAGGCCGACTGCCGTCAGGAGCATCGTCGTCGGATCGTAGCCGCGCAGCAGACCGATACCGAAGATGATCGCGATGATGACGCCGATGCCGGTGGCCATCACCTTGCCGAATCGCTCGAGCCTCTCCTGCAGCGGCGAACGCGCTGCCTCGGCGTCCATCACCTGGCGCGTGATGCGCCCGATCTGCGATGCCTCGCCGACGGCGGTGACCACGGTGCGGGCGCGTCCGCGCCGAACGGTGGTGCCGGCGTAGGCGACGTTGAATCGATCGCCAAGCGGCGTCTGGGCCGGCAGTGAGGGTATCTGTCGTTTGATGACCGGCACCGACTCTCCGGTGAGCGTCGACTCGTCGACGCTCAGATCGTGCAGGTCGACGATCCGCAGATCGGCCGGCACCCGCATTCCGCTCTCCAGCAGCACGATGTCGCCGACGACCACCTCCTCGGCAGGGATCGACAGCTGCCGTCCGCGACGCACGACCCTCGCCGTCGGCGCGGTCATGCTCATCACCGCCTTGAGCCGCTCACCGGCACGCTTCTCCTGCACGTACCCGATGATCGCGTTGAATACGACGACGAAGAAGATGGTGCCTGCTTCGGCGACGCTCGAGACGACCGACGTCAGAATGGCCGCGCCGAACAGGATGTAGATCAGGGGGTTATTGAACTGGTCGAGCAACAGCAGGATCCTCGGTCGCTGCTTCTGCTCGGCGACTCGATTGGCTCCGAATCGCTCGCGCATCGTGTCGACTTCCCCGCTCGACAGTCCCGTGTCGGGATCGACGTGGAGCACGTGCAGGATCTCATCGGCCGAACGCGTCCATGGGCGCCCGGTCGGGTCCTCAGACCGCTCCGGCGCTGCAGTGCCGCTGGTGGTATCAGGCATTGGCGAAATGGGAAGCCGCGGTAGTTCGTATCTTTCCGAATTCTTGACTTTTCAACGAATATCTGACCTGCTGCATGAAGTATAAGCATTATAGCGAGCGTCCGGAGGAGATGACCGCCGAGTTCGTCGCCGAGGAATATGGCCGGCTCACCGACCGCATCGAAGCCGCCGAATCGGCAGAATCGCCCGATGCCTGGCTGGCGCTCTTCGCCGACTGGAACGCGCTCAAATCGTACGTATCGGGCGAGGGCTCGCGTCGCAGCTACGAGCTCTCCAGGGACATGAGCAACCCGGAGCGGGAGGCGGCCGACAAGGAGTATCGCGACCTGATCGTTCCGGTCTCCGACGATGCCAACTCGCGTCTGGTCGCGGCCCTGCTGGGCAGCCGCCATCGCGATGCGATCGCCGATCGGTACGGTCGACACCTGATCCGCTCGCTGGAGACCGCCGTCGAACCGCTTGCTCCCGTCAATCGCGATCTGCGCGTCGAGGCGTCGGATCTGATCAACCAGTACGACAAGATCGTCGCAGCCGGTGAGGTGGAGGTCGATGGACGCACCGTCACGCTCGCGGTTGCGCGAAGCATGCAGAGCTCCGAACGTCCCGAGATCCGTCGACAGGCGTTCATCGCCTACCGCCAGTGGTTCCTCGACCATCGCGCCGAGCTCGCCGACATCTTCGATCGCATCGTTGCGCTGCGTCACCGAATGGCCGTCAACCTCGGACACGACAACTTCGTTCCGCTCGGATACCTGGCGATGGGGCGCACCGACTATGGACCCGAGCAGGTCGACGCGTTCCGCGAGGGCGTGCGCCGCTACGCCGTTCCCCTGCAGACGGCCTTGATGGAGCGTCAGGCCGAGGCGCTCGGCACCGCCACGCTCAAACCGTGGGATGCCGACTACGATCCCGCGCTCTCGCTGCCGAGCGGCGTCGCGCCGGTCGAGGGCCAGCTCGAGCGCGCGCAGCAGGTGTTCAATCAGCTCTCACCCGTTCTCGGAGGACACTTCCAGCGGATGCGTGATGAAGGACTGATCGACCTGGAGAATCGTCGCGGCAAGCGCGCCGGCGCCTTCTGTACCTCGTTCCCCGACGAGGGACGCGTCGCCATTTTCTGCAACTCGACGGGCGATCAGAAGGACGTCGGCACACTCATGCATGAGATGGGGCACGCGTTCCAGGGGTGGGAATCGCAACCGATCGAGGCAGTCGATCTGCAGTGGCCCACCTCCGATGCCTGCGAGGTCCATTCGATGGGGATGGAATACCTGAGCATGCGCCACATGGACGAATTCTTCAGTGAGGAGGACGCCGAGAAGTTCCGCCGTGGCAGATGGAAGGACGCCATCGAACTGGTCTGCTACATCTGCGTCGTGGATGAATTCCAGCACTGGATCTACGAGCATCCCGAGGCCTCACCCGAGGAGCGTGACCAGGCGTGGTCGAGGATCTGGGACGTCTACAAGCCCGGCATCGACTTCAGCGGCGTCGAGCAGTACAAGTACGCCCGCTGGTACGCCCAGGGACACATCTACTGGATGCCGTTCTACTACATCGACTATGCGATCGCCGAGACCGGCGCGATGCAGCTGGCACTCATCGATTCGGAGGATCCCTCCAAGGCCATGCAGCGCTATCTGCGGCTCTGCCAGCTCGGCGGCACGCGCAGCGTGCTCGATATCTTCAGCGACGTCGGCCTTCGCTCTCCGTTCGATCCGCACCTGATGCGCGATCTGATGCACTACGCCGCCGGTCAGCTCGGAATCGAGGAACAGGCGGTCGCCTGAGCGTCTCCGGGTTGACCGAACGCTGAGATCCTCACAGCCGTATCCCGTGCGCGCGCCATGCGCGAACGCGGGATACGGCCTTGTCTCGATCACCATCAATTCACCCGTTTCGATGACCTCTCGATTCCTTCTCGACCGTCCGGTAACCATCACAGCCGAGTTCGTGCGCGAGCGATACCAGGCGCTCTTCGATCGGATCGAGCCGGCCGAGGCGTCCAATACGGCAGACGAGTGGTTCCGACTCCGATCGGACTGGGACGAGCTGTGGCAGTACCTGATCGGTGAGACCAGCCGCGCCAGCCATGCGTTCTCGAAGCACATGGACGATCCCGATCGCGAGGCGGCCGACCGATTCATTCGCGAGGAGATCGCCCCGATCAGTTCCCGAGGCGTCTCGCGAATGATTCAGGCACTGCTGAACAGCCGCCACCGCGAAGCGATCGCCGAGCGGTACGGTGCGTTCATGATCCGCACGCTCGAGTCGGACGTCGATCCCGTGGCTCCGGTCAACAGCGATCTGCGCGTCGAGGCGGGCCGGCTGTGGCGGACGTACGCGAAGATGGCGGCGACCGCCGAAGTCGACGTCATGGGAGAATCGCACACGCTGCAGGCGGCGCGTGGGATGACGACCTCGCCCGATCGCGATCGTCGGCGTCACGCCTTCCTGGCCGTGCGCGGCTGGCACGTCGAGCATCGCGATGAGATCGCCGGCATCTTCGATCGGCTCGTCGCACTGCGGACGCAGATGGGGCGCAACCTCGGATATGAAAATTTCATCCCGCTCGGCTACAGCGCCATGGGACGCATCGACTACGGTTCGGAGGAATTGACCCGGTTCCGTGAAAACATCCGTCGCTACGCCGTTCCGCTGCTCAACGCCGTCTGCGAGCGGCAGCGCGAGGCGCTCGGCGTCGATACGCTGCGACCGTGGGATGTCGCCTACGACCCCGAGCTGACGCTTCCGCCCGGCATCGTTCCTGTCGACTCACAGCTCGATGGCGCCGGTCGCGTCTTCCGACGTCTGTCTCCGCGACTCGCCGACCACTTCGATCGAATGCGTCGCGAGGGCCTCATCGATCTGGAGAACCGACGGGCGAAACGTGGCGGCGCCTACTGCACCTCGTTCCCCGATGAAGGCCGTGCCGCCATTCTCTGCAACTCGACCGGCAACGCCACCGACGTGCGCACGCTCATGCATGAGATGGGGCACGCCTTCCAGAAGTGGGAGAGCATGGACATCGAGCCGCTGGTGCTGCAGTCGCCGACGATCGATGTCGCCGAGATTCACTCGACCGGCATGGAGTTCCTCTCGATGCCGCTGATGACCGAATTCTTCTCCGAGGAACACGCCGAGAAATTCCGACGCGACCGATGGAGGAGCTCCATCAACCGGCTCTGCTCAATGGCTGCCGGCGACGAATTCCAGCACTGGATCTACGCCAATCCAGATGCGACCAGGGACGAACGCGACGATGCCTGGATCGACGTCTCGGCCAGGTACCGTCCGTCGATCGACTACTCGGGCTATGAGGCGTATCAGCGCTGTGCGTGGTATGAAGTGCCGCACTTCTTCGGCTCACCGTTCTACTACATCGACTACGCCATCGCCGATGTCGGCGCCATGCAGCTCGCACTCGTCGATGCCGAGGACCATGAGCGGGCGATGAATACCTACATGGACCTCTGCCGCATGGGCGGTACGCGCGGCGTGCTCGATGTCTTCGCCTCGGCCGGCATGCGCCCGCCGTTCGATGAGCAGCTCATGCAGGATCTGATGCGGCACGCTGCCGAACAGCTCGGCGTCCCGGAAGGAGCCCGAGCATAGCCGGCAGCCGACCGAGATCGGCGTAGATCACCATCGTCGGAATCAGCACCGACGAGGCACGGAAGAACGCGAAGATCGGCAGGTGCGGCAGTACGTACAGGACGACCATCGCCAGGTGCAGGCCGACCACCGAGCCGCGCAGCTGCCGTCGACGACGCCACATGCCCAGCGCAAAGAGCGCCAGCAAGGGGAACTGCAGCAGCGCGAAGAGTGCGGACTTCATCGGCGTTTCGCCCAGCATCCAGAACAGCGCGCAGTTGGCGGCGATCTTCCGCAGCAGAAATCCCGGCTCTCGGACGTAGCGGTCCAGACTGGCGGCGATCAGCACCGAATCGCGGTACTGGTCGCGCAGAGCGCCCACCGGTACCGACAGTCCCGTCGAATCGTACTTCCGCTGTGCCATCTCCCACAGCTCGGTCGATTTGAACGGATGGTCGGCGAAATTCGCCATGTACACGTCCCCGACCATCAGGTTGAATCCCAGCAACGTCTGGCTTGGTGTGAAATGCCCCCCCACCTCGGCGTTCCGCGCGCTCCAGGCGACGAGCGGGAGCAGCATGCAGAGCCCCATCGCCACCAGTGCCCGCGCCGCCTCCGCCCGACGCCGGGTGAGTGCCCACAGCCAGACCGGAGCAATCACCACGATCGGCAGGAAGATCCCCTTCGACAGTCCGAGCGCGGCGAGCACCACACCGGTTGTCGCCCCGAGTATGGTCGTTGGACGCGAGGCAAACCGTGCACTCAGATAGATGAGGGCGGTGAACAGACAGATCGAGAGCGGCTCGAGCACGACCTTCCCGGTGAATCCGATGAGCACCGGATGGACCGCACAGGCGAGCCCCGCCACGAGCGCCGCGCTCGGCGTGGCCAGCAGCTTGACCGTCCTGTAGACCAGCACACAGGTGGTCGCGATCAACAGCGCGTTGCCGATCTGTATCGCGTACGGATACCATCCGCCGGTCACCAGGAGCTCGAGCGCGACCAGTGCCGGAAACGTCGGTCCGCGCAGCAGCGTCGAGTGCGTGTCAGGGTAGTACGACAGTGTGCGGTAATGCAGAAGGCCGCGTCCCAGCGCACCGTACGCTTCCGGATCGAGAAACAGGTCGAGTCGTCCGCCAATCGTCGGATAGATGATCAGGACGAATACGAGCGAGGTGAACAGTCCGATCGCGAATACGAACCATGCTGCGCGGGGCGATGAGACCGAATGGGAAATGCGCTGTTGAATCAGGACCCGGAGGCGTGACATCGAGGGGCTGGCTGGTGGTAGACGTGGTAGGTATTGAATTCGACTCGGAGGCGGATCCGCTCAACTCTGCCGCGATTATGCCCGACGCCGCCGCGCGGTGAACGTCGCCGCCGCCGAAAGCGCCAGCGCCACGGCCACCGCCTGAAGCGCGACGAGGAGGTCCCCCGTCAGCATCGAGATGATCGCGCCGAGGGAAAAGAAGGTCGCGGCAAGAAGCAGCACGAACAGCAGACAACCGAGGTTGCCGCGTCGCAATGTTCCTGTGGGACTCGTCATGACCGCGTAGTCGACGAGGTGCCAATCGCTGGACCCGCAGCAGGTTCAATCATAGACTCTAAGTTCGGCATTTTGATTCTTCAACCACGTCGCGTTGCGCCGGCAGAATGATTCGCCACCATCTCACCTTCGTCCATGAGGCCGTCGCCGTCGAACGACGACTCTCGCTGCATGCCGGAGCCGTGCTGGCAGAGTGCTGGTCGCAGGAACGCAATCGGCTGCTGCTGCATTTCGTGAGCGACCGCGATGGTACGGCCGAGTCGGTGTACGTCGAGATCGCAGTCGATCTGCGGACCGGATACGTTCTTCCCCGTGCGGACGTCGCGCGTGCGCGGAAGAATACCATCGACTTCTTCGATGGGCTGCTCGGCTCCCGGTTCGCCGGTGCCACCGTCGACGATTCCGAACGCATCGTTCGCCTGCACTTCGAGGGCGACCGACAGCTCGTCGCCTTCTTCTTCGGTCGCGGATCGGGCAACGTGATCGCAGTTGACCGCGGGCACGTCATCGGTTCATTCCTGGCGCACGTCGAGGAGTACGCCGGAATGATCGCCGCACCGCATCGGGTCGAGCCGATCGATCCGCACGAGCTGGCCGGCCGGATCCGTCAGGGCGAAGCGCCGCCGTCGAAGCAGCTGGCGCGCGCCATGCCGCAGCTCGGCCGCCGTCTGGCCGACGAGGCGATCGACCGTGCCGGACTCGCCGGTTGCGAGTCGCTGGCAGAGGTCGACGACGCGACTATCGACCGCCTGTTCGCCGAAGTCGACGTCCTGCTCGGTTGCTGCGAGCGAAGCGACCAGTACATGCTCTACCACCTTCCGGATGACGTCGTCTTCGCTCTGACCCGACTCGAGTCGCTCGAGCGGCGCGCCGAGCAGGTGGAACGCTTCGACGACATCGCCGCGGCCGTTCGCGCCTACCGTGCGGTCTGGAATCGATTCCACGCCTTCGCGAAGCTCCATGGTGGCATGCAGAAGCGGGTCGAATCGATGCTGACGCGGGCGACGCGCCGACTCGACTTGGGCGAGCGGGGAGACGAGGGGGAACGTGCCGACGAGTGGGAACGGATCGGATCGTTGCTTCTGGCGAATCTCCACGAGGTGGAGCGCGGCAGCACAACAGCGACGCTCACCGACTGGGAGGGCGTCTCCAGAGAGGTCCGGCTCGATCCGAAGCTGACGCCGGCGGAGAATGCCGAGCGGTACTTCCACCGGGCGCGCGGGGCTCGGCAGGCGGCCTCGCGCTGGCATCAGCAGCGGGAACGATATGCGTCGGAGGTGGCGATGCTGAAGCGTCTGCTCGAGGCGGTGCGTGAGACCACCGACATCGACGGGCTCAGGGAAATCGAGAGTTCACATCAGGATGTATTCGCAATGAAGGGAGAAGCCGAACAGGAAGGGACGGCCGAGCGGTTCAGACGCTTCGACGTCGAGGGAGGATGCGAGGTGTTCGCCGGGAAGAATGCTGCGAACAACGACGAGCTGACGCTGCGCTTCGCACGCCCGAACGACTACTGGCTGCACGCGCGCGGTACGTCGGGTTCACACGTCGTGCTGCGGTGGGGCGATGCGAAGTCGAAGCCGCCGAAGGAGGCGCTCAGGCAGGCGGCGATGATCGCCGCGTACTATTCCGGTGCGAAGGGTGCGAAGCTCGTTCCGGTCGCCTACACACTCAAGAAGTACGTGCGCAAGCCGAAGGGCGCCGCGCCCGGTGCAGTGGTGATGGGTCGTGAGGAGGTGATGATGGTCGAGCCGAAGCTGCCGGGGTAGTCGGCAGTCACTCGGCTGCGGCGTTGGTTACGAGCAGATTCCGGATTTCATCGATGGGGAATTCCGCTCCCGCCAGCAGCTCGTATGCTTCACCGACCTGCGCCAGCAGCAGCTCGACTCCACTGATCGTCGTCGCACCGGCGGAGGAGGCGTCGTTGAGCATCCGTGTGATGGCGGGTGAGTAGCAGGTGTCGACCACGACCTGACGCGAGTGAAAGACGTCGGGAATCGTGATCGGGGTTTCGTCGATTCCGGGAAACGAGCCGATCGACGTGGCGTTGATGATCAGTCGCGACTCGACGAGCAGTTGTGCGATATCCGGCGGGAAGAGTTCGTGTGCTTCGATCACCGTGTCGCTCTTACGTCCGGCGAATTCCTGCTTGAGCACCTGAGCCGACTGCAGCGTGCGATTGGCGATCGCCAGGTGTGAGACGCGGAAGTGGCGCACCAGCGCGTAGATCGCTGCACGGGCGGCCGCCCCGGCACCGAGCACCACCGCACCGGACGTCGCGAAGATGTCGCGGTACGGCGTCAGCGCCGCGATCATCGCCTTGGCCTCCGTGTTGTGACCGGTGGTTTCGTCACCATCGATGGTCACGACATTGAGTACCGACGTCCCGTGGGCCTCGTCAGAGAGATAGTCGACCAGACCGAGCGCCGAGGAACGGAGCCGGCCGGAGAGGTAGAGGCCGACCGAGCCGAGCGTCTGCAGCGCCCGCGTCGGCGTCGCGATTTCCTTCGGCTGCGTATCGAACAGATGGAACGCCGCGTCGTCGCCGCGAAGCTCCACCGCCGCGGAGAACATGTCGAACATCAGGTTCGCACCCCGTGGATGGGCCAGAACGCCGATCAGTCGCGTGTCGGGAGTGGTACGCATGGATTGGGGTCAATGGTCGTGGGTGTGGGGGAGGCGTTCGACCACGTCACGCAGTCGCATGATCGACTGCTCCTTGCCGAGCACCGCCATCGTCTCGAACATACCGGCGCCGACCCGCTTTCCCGTGATCGCCAGACGCATCGGGTGGATCAGCTTCCCCGCCGAGATCCCGAGTTCCTCGGCATAACCCCGCACGACCGCCTCGATCGACGGCACCGTCCATTCCATGGCCGCGTCCAGCCCTGAGAGCCGCCTGGCAAGCTCCGTCACGTATTCAGCGCTCTCCGGCTTCCACTGCTTGGCAGCGTATGCCTCGTCGAATTCGTGGACCGGGCCGAACATATAGTCGGCGAACTCGGGCACGTCGCGGACGAAACTGATGCGCTCCTTGACCAGCTGGAGCACTGCCTCGGCGTAGGTCGGGTCGACATCGGTGAAGCCGTGACGCTCGAGTGCCGTCATCAGCTCGCCCTTGAGCGAGTCGATCGGAAGCTCGCGCAGGTACATGCCGTTCATCCAGTTGAGCTTCTCGACGTCGAAGATCGCCCCGGCCTTGTTCACCTTCTGAAGATCGAACAGATCGATCATCTCCTGCATCGAGAAGATCTCACGGTCGGCCGTCGGGTTCCATCCCAGCAGTGCGACGAAATTCACCAGTGCCTCGGGCAGGTAGCCGGCATCCCGGTATTCGCGCACCGACACCGCTGCATCGCGCTTGGAGAGCTTCTTGCGATCCTTGCTCAGCAGCAGCGGCAGGTGTGCGAACTGTGGTTTCTCCCATCCGAAGGCATCGTACATGATGCAGTGCTTCGGCAGCGACGGCAGCCACTCCTCGCCACGGATCACGTGCGTGATGCCCATCAGGTGGTCGTCGACGATGTTCGCCAGATGATAGGTCGGGAATCCGTCCGACTTCAGGAGGATCTGATCGTCGATCGTGCGATTCGGGAAGACGCTCTCGCCACGGATGATGTCGCTCGTGCGCGTCTCGCCGGTGATCGGCACCAGCAGCCGGATCACGTGCTCGGCGCCCCCGTCGAGCAGCCGCCGCGTCTCGTCGTCGCCGAGTGTGAACTGGTTGCGCATCGAACCGCGGTCGTACTTCGGCGCCATGCCGGCCGCGCGCTGCCGCTCGCGCATCGCCTCGATCTCTTCGGCCGTGTCGAAGGCGTAGTAGGCCGTCCCGCGCTCGATCAGCTCGGTCGCATGCTCCCGATAGATCTCCGTGCGCTGCGACTGGTAGTAGGGTCCGAATTCGCCGCCGACGTGGGGTCCTTCATCGAACTCGATGCCAGCCCAGGCGAACATCTCGAGAATGTCGCGTTCGGATTCCTCGACGTATCGCGTCCGGTCGGTGTCCTCGATCCGCAGAATGAAGGTGCCGCCGTGATGCCGGGCGAAGAGGTAGTTGTAGAGCGCCGAGCGCAGACCACCCACGTGGAGCAGTCCGGTCGGAGATGGAGCAAAACGTACTCTAACCATGGTGCGCAGAGACCGCTGAGAGGGTTCGCGGAGATCGCGGAGGGCTCGCGGTGTCGTGTAGAATGCTGAAAGGGACTCGGTTGTGACAAGCGCGGGCGGCCGCCCGCAGAAATCACCGAGGGCGAGCAGCGCCTGCGACGGCTCTCGGACCGGCACGGGCAAGGCGCCAAGATACAGGTTCCGCCGGCGCGGGACTGACGGGCTGCGGGGTGAAAAAACGCGCAACCCCGGTCTGCCCGGAATTGCGCGTCGACGGTATGCAGGGCGAGTGATGGGACTTGAACCCACGGCCTTCTGGGCCACAACCAGACGCTCTAACCAACTGAGCTACACCCGCCAGGAAATAAGGCCACAAACATACTTCATTCACCCGCTCCTAACAATCGCAGGATGTAAGATCCCTTCGGAGGTGTGCAGGTGCCCGCGTGCGATCGTCGCACCGTGATCAGAGCCACTGGTAGCCGAGACCCACCCGGAGACCTGCGGTAAACTGTTTCCAGTCGGTGTCGCGCAGCACCGGCGTGATCGGGACGGTGATGAAGGTTTCGAAATCGAATACGAACGACTCGAACGAGACGTTCCACCCGAGCCCGAATTCGTAGTTGGTCCGGAATCGTCGCAGCTGGTCGAATCGCGTCTTGCTCTGCAGCGTGACGGTGTCCTGCCCGTTGCCGTAGCGGATCTCATCCTTCGCGTTGGCGATCTGCTCGTACTGCGTCCCGCGGCTGACGATCGCGTACGTGCCGCCGATTGACGCGTGGAGGTAGTAGTAGCTCGAGATGGTCGTCATCTCGGAGTTGAAGAACACACCGTAGATCGGAATCTGCACTCCGGCGGTCCCGCCGATCAGGTACTCCTCCAGGTAGACCACGCCCACCTCCTTCAGCGACCGCTTCCGCCCGTCGTACCCCAGAAAGCTCCTCGTCGTGTCCAGCGAGAAGATCAGCCCGTCCTGCATCTGAAATGCCCCCTTGACGCGCAGGATCAGCGGCATCGGCAGTCCGATCAGGTAGCCGAGCGCATACTCGTCGTACGACGTGTGCGGATGGTCGTCGGTCTCCTCGCTGCTGTTCGGCTTGTAGATGTTCTGCTCGCCGCCGGCAAACGGGTCGTGCCAAGTGAAGGCAAACGGCGTGTCGACGAACGACGACGATCGCAGCTGATCGCCGCGATCGAAGATGTCGGAGTACAGCACGTCGGTGAACGCGATCAGCGATGTCGATGCGAATGCGCTCGGAAACCACCCGCTCGAATAGTGCATCAACTGGTCGCCGGCGAAGTCGAAATCGTTCGGGTCGAGCACCAGCCCGTCGGACCAGGTGGAATCCGCCGGATTCTCCTGCGCACGGACCGGCGCGACCGACAGCAGCAGCGCGGCCGCCACCATCAGCGGCATCAGCCGGAGGCCTCGGGAGCAGGGCCGGTGCGCCGTCATTTGATCACCGTGAACATCTGGTAGTCGTCGCCCGTGCTCGTCGTCATGCGGACGATGAACGGACCGGAGGGAATCTCGAAGCCGATCGGATAGCGGAACGTGTAGCTGCCGTAAGGCACGTAGCCAAGATCGTCGTAGTAGACCTGCGCGCCGGTGAGCGTGTAGACGCGGAAGGTTACTTCCGAATCCTTGTCGATCCGATAGCCGAAGGCCACCTCGTCCCCACGCTTCGAAGGATTGGGGACGCCCGGCTCCAGCGTCGCGAAGCGAACGTAGGGGAAGGGCGCTCCGATCGACCGCGTGAGCGCAAGCACGTCGTCGGCTGCGAGCGCACCGCCGCCCGAGGTCAGACTGTCGAACGAGACGATCGTGCACGAGTCGTTGCCCGCCAGCGCCTCGCCGCCGATCAGACACAGCGTGTCGCGCGGCAGGCCGGCCGTGTCGTGGTGAATCGTGAGGCTGAAGCGGTCGAGCTGGTGAAATCGGGAGTCGATCGAGACGATCGAGAACGATACGATGCTGTCGCCGCCGAGGGCGATGAACCGCTCTGGATAGAACACGGTCGGATTGGCGAGCATGATCACGCCGTCGAGCCGCAGTTCGGTCGCGTCCGTGTCGGCGATTGCCACGCGCAGCGGCACCATCATCTCCGAGCCGACCAGACCGTGCGCAGTGTCAGCCGCGGCCGGACAGCGATCGAGATCCTGTCCCGCCGCTGTGACGGCGCCGATAAGCAGCGCCATGAGGACCGTCGCAATGATTCTCATCGGCATCATCGTCCCGTGATCACGAATTCCGTTCTCCGGTTCCGCTCCCGGTTCGCTTCCGAATCGTTCGGTACGAGCGGATCGGATTCGCCCAGTCCCTTGACCGTCAGCCGCCGCCGCGCGATACCGAGCTCGACCAGGGCGTCGGCGACCGCACGGGCGCGCTGCTCGGACAGCTGCTGATTGTACTGCTCGGTTCCACGGTCGTCAGTGTGTCCGCGGATCTCCATGGTCATCGACGGATAGGCATTCATCACCTCGGCCACCTGCTGCACCTTCGGCATCGACTCGGGGCGAATCGTCGCCTTGTCGAAGTCGAACTCGATGTTCACCAGGGCGATCGATCCGACGGTATCGAACGGGGTGAAGAGCGACTGATCGTACTCGCCGCTGGCGAGCAGCTGTCGCAACCCGAGGTCCGGTATCGACAGCGAGGACGTCGCGGTGTGCAGCCCGGCGCATTCGGGAGCGCGATAGGTGATGCGGTAGTAGTTGTTCATCCGACGATAGATATCGGTGAACACGTAGGGGTACTCGCGGGTCTGGTAGATGCGGTACATCCTGCCGCCGGTGTACCGCGCAAGGTCGCGCATCGGCTCCTCGACAGCCATGCCGTAGGCGATGGTGTAGATGGTCACGTGGTTCTCGCGTGCGTGCCGGTAGACGTCCTCGAGCGACGCCTGCGAATCGCCGTCGGCGCCATCGGTGAAGAGGATGATCGTACGATGGTGTGTGGCCGGTGCGCGGGAGACTTCGTCGATCGCTTCGACAGCCGCGTCGTAGAGCGCCGTGCCGCCTCCGAAGGTGGAGAGGTCGGCGGGGTTGAACCCGGTGCGGATCTTCTTCGGATCGTCGGTCAGCGGCAGTTCGTTGACGGTTCCCTCGGTGAACGTGATGACCGACACCATATCGCCCCGTTTGATGATGCGCAGCGTGCGGGCGACGGCCTCTCGAAGGATGCGCACGCGCCGCCGGTCCATCGAGCCGGAGTGGTCGAGCACGAACGCAATCGAATACGGTTCGCGCCGATCTTCGCGGACCTCGGTGACATCGAAGTCGGTGATCGGCACCGCGGAACCGTTGCAGGAGTCGACCAGCGTCCGCCAGTAGTCGCGGTAGGTGCCGGTGCCGGCGAAGCGGGGGGGAGCCAGTCCCATGACGAATCGGCCGGTGGTGTCGTAGACGAACGCACGCAGTTCGACGCGATCGGGGTAACGCGAGTCGTCGACGGTGCGGATCTCGAATCGCAGCGGTGCCGCGCCGGCAGCCGCGGAGGCGATCGCCGTGTCGGGCGCGGCTTCGCCCGGTTCGATACGAACACTTCCGTACTGCCGCAGCAGGTCGGTGTAGTTCACACTCGAGGTGAGGTAGACCGGCTTATAGTCGTCCGGCGGCACGAGCTCGCGCACCATGGAGTCGACCTGTTGGGGACAGCCCGAGACGATCACCGAGAGCGCGAGCAGCAGCGGGAGCGTGAGGATGAAGCGTGTTCGTCTCATGGGCCGTTCGTTACGCCGTTCCGGTCGGCCCGGCGGCATCGCCGTCGCCGGCGCGGGGACGCATCATGGGAAAGAAGATGACGTCGCGAATGCTCTCCGCGCCGGTGAGGATCATCGCCAGGCGATCGATTCCGAGACCCATCCCGGCGGTCGGCGGCATTCCGACCTCGAGCGCGTGCAGGAAGTCCTCGTCGACGAGCATCGCCTCCTCGTCGCCGGCGGCACGCAGCCGGGCCTGTTCCTCGAACCGGGCGCGCTGGTCGCGGGGATCGTTGAGTTCACTGAATGCGGGGGCGAGCTCGGTGCCGGCTACCACCAGCTCCCACGCCTCGACCAGCTCCGGATTGTCGCGATGGCGCTTGGCAAGCGGCACCATTTCCACCGGATAGTCCATGACGAAGGTGGGCTGCAGGAGATTCGGCTGAACGGCTTCGGAGAAAATTTCATCGATGAGCCGTCCCCGTCCCATCGAGGCGTCGACTCCGGCTCCGCAGCCGGCGGCAAGCGCGCGAAGCTCTCCGACGCTCATTGCCTCCACCCGTTTACCCGTGTGCTCCTCGATCAGGTCGTGCATGGTGGCGCGACGGAACGGCGGTGTGAAGTCGATGGTGCCGAGCGGCGTCTCCACGTGGAGCGAACCGTTGACGGCAGCGACCGTTTCGACCAGCAGGTCCTCGAGCAACTCGGCCATCCAGCCGTAGTCCCGATAGGCGACGTAGAGTTCGAGCATGGTGAACTCCGGGTTGTGGCTCTTGTCGATGCCCTCGTTGCGGAAGTTCTTGCTCAGCTCATAGACGCCCTCGAACCCGCCGACGACCAGCCGCTTGAGGTTCAGCTCGAGCGAGATCCGCATGAACAGGGGGATGTCCAGCGCGTTGAGGTGCGTGGAGAACGGGCGGGCCGCGGCGCCGCCGTACATGGTGTGCAGCACGGGCGTTTCGACCTCGAGGTACCCGCGCTGGTCGAGGAACCGGCGAATGGTGGCGATCATCGTGGCGCGCTTGCGGAAGACCTCACGTACCGACGGGTTGACCGCAAGGTCCACGTACCGCTGACGGTAGCGCAGCTCCTTGTCGGTGAACTGGTCGTGCACCACGCGGTTGCCCTGCTCGTCGACCTCCTCCTTCGGAACCGGGATCGGCACGAGGCACTTCGCCAGCATCTCGACCGATTCGGCGTGGACGGAGACTTCGCCGGTACGGGTGCGGAACATGTAGCCGCGCACGCCGATGATGTCTCCGATGTCATAGAGTCTGATCTGGTCGTACGTCGTCAGGTCATCCTTCCTGAGAAACACCTGCACGCGACCCGACGCATCCTGGATATGGCAGAAGCTCGCCTTGCCCATTCGCCGGATGGCGACGATGCGGCCGGCGACGGCTACCTCCAGCCGCGGCGCGTCGTCCTGAAACAGCGCCCGTGCCGCGGCGCAGTCGTGTGTTCTTGTCGAACGAATACGGGTAGGCGCGGATGCCCTCGTCCTCCAGCCGCTCGAGTTCCTGGTAGCGGCGCGCTCTTTGATCGTTGTCGTGAAGTTCCATGTGGATCGGTGCAGGGGGAATCGAAGGAATCGATGATTGAAAGCAAGCCGCAAATCTACGTAATGCGGCCGCGTCGACCCGGCTTTCGATCCGGCCGGTTATCTTCGATGCTTCCGTTTGCGCCACCGATCCCGTTGCAATGACACCGGCGACCTCGGTGTCGTCGCATAGAACTCGCCTCCGGTTCCTCCAGCGAGAGTGCCGGTTCTGCCCATGCATCACACATTCGATTTCCAGGGGACTGCCGTGAAACGACCGATACGCACCGCACTGCTGACGCTCACCGCGATGCTCACCCTCGCGACCCTCGCCCATGCTCAGGGGAAGTACTCCATTCGTGGCATCGATCTGATGTCCGACGTCGATTCGATCGACGTGTTCCTCGGCGACCGCACACCGGCGACGATTCAGAGCGTGCCGTTCGAATTCACCTCGCCACTGATTCCGTCGCTTCCCTCGGAGACGAACCTCAGCATCAAGGTGGCCCCAGCCGGTGCCGGCATCGCCGCAGCGGTCATCGACCGCACGTTCGACGCCAAGGGCAACATCGAGTACGAGGCGTACGCCTACGGTTCGGCCGCCGCACCGAAGCTGCGAATCCTCGAACGCCCGCGCTCGAGCGTCCCGTCATCCGGCGAGCGGACGCTGCTGCGCGTCTTCGATGCGTCGAGTGTCTCCAGTGCATTCGATGTCTACATCGACTCGACCTCGGGCGATCCGCTCTTCACCACGCTGCTGCCGGACAGCGCGACCGCGTTCGGCGAAATCCTCGGCGAACCGGTCACCGTGATTCTCACCACCGCAGGAACGAAGACGCCGGTGGCGCGACTGATCGCGCCGATCCCGCCGGGCACGTGGGTGACGCTCGTCGTCACCGGCGCGAGTGCGTCGAACCTGACGGTCTACATGCTCGACGGCAGGGATCCGGCGGGGGAGACCACACCGCGCGAACTGCCGGTGCTGCAGGGCCGCGCCGGTCTGCTCCCGACGCTGCGCGCGGTGCACGCGCTGCCCCAGTCGTCGGTGCACAAGATGGACGTGTACCTGGACAACTCGACGACGCCGCGGACGTCGAACCTCATCTACCGCAGCGCCACCGGCATCTACCAGGGCAGCGTCGGCACTACAACCGTGCGGTTCGCTCCGGCCGGTACCAGCCCCGGAGAAGCGGTGCTCTCAGCGCTCGTCGACATGCGCGAGGACACCGCCTACATCGTCGCCGCTTCCCAGTTCGCCAACGGTTCGATCACACCCGTGGTACTGACGCGCTACCTGCAGCAGGCGGCGCCGTCGCCGGGACAGATGGCGGTGCGCGTGGCGAATCTCACCGACTTCTTCACCGATCAGGGCGATCCGACGAAGAACCTCTCGGTCGTGCTCACGCCGTCGGCCGGCGCCGAACAGCGCTTCGACGATATCGGATTTCAGAAGTCGACCGACCGGGTGACGATCGCCTCGGGCGATCTCGGTGTGAAGGTCTACGCTCCCGGCGCGACCGAACCCATGTTCACCGGCAGCGAAACGATCGCCGATACGGGATTCTACACGGTGATGCTCATCGGCACCAGGGATTCGTTCACGGTGGATCTGCTCAACGAGTCGGCGATCGGTGCGCAGATTCCGATGCGATCCTTCGGCGTCGAGGAAGCCGGCGCGCCGTGGTCGGCCCCGGCTCCCGCACCTGCGTCGCTGACGGCGGTGCCCAACCCGTGCCGCGGCGTGACCTCGCTGCTCGTGGATGTTCCCGCGACCGGTCGACTCGGTGTCGACGTCGTCGACCTGCTCGGTCGCCGGGTGGCACACGTCGACGAAGGCACGGTCACCTCGGGTCGACGGGAGATCCGATTGGACGCCGGCTCGCTCGCGCCAGGGCACTACACCTGTCTGATCCGACTCGACGGCGTGATCCGGGCGACCGGAGCGGTTGTGGTACTGCGCTGAGGGTGGCGACCGTGACCGAAGCGTGGCGGTGCTCTCGGGTCGGCGCGATGTGAGACCGGGCCCGAGGGGATCGATTCAGAGATGCTCGGGCAGGGACCGGTGCAACGATTCGGCTCGACAATGAAACAGGCGGTCCGCGAACGCGCGGGCCGCCTGTTCATGCTTGCATCCAGGAGGTCTGCTCAGAAGTCTTCCTCCTCGTCGTCCTCCTCGAAATCATCGTCGTCGAAGTCGTCGTCATCGTAGTCGACGTCCTCGATCTGATCGTCGTCGAAATCGAAGTCCTCGTCCTCACCGCCTTCGCCAGCACCCTCTTGCTCCTCTGCGGCGTCCTCCTCGTCGTCGTCGAAGTCCTCCTCCTCCTCCTCGTCATCGATCGGCCGTGTGATCGAGGCGGAGGCCATCGCGAGGTTGGCGACACCGCTGCCGACGGACGTGTCTGCCGTAGCGTGCTCGATGGCTTCGGTGACCTTTTCGGCGGCCTCGGCGAGTGTACCGGCGACGGAGAAGTGCAGCGGGGAATCCAGGAGCATACTGCGGGCTTCGTCGGCGTTGGTGCCGTCGAGACGCACGATCACGGGGACATTGACGTGGACGGTCTCCATCGCCTGAATGATTCCGGCAGCGACGCGATCGCAGCGGACGATGCCGCCGAAGATGTTGATGAGCACGGCCTTGACGTTCGGATCGCTCATCATCACGCGGAAGGCAGCGGCAACGCGATCGACCGAGGCACCGCCGCCGACGTCGAGGAAGTTGGCCGGCTCGCCGCCGGCGAGCTTGATGATGTCCATGGTCGCCATTGCGAGTCCGGCACCGTTGACCATGCAGCCGACGTTGCCGTCGAGCTTGATGTAATTCAGGTTGTGCTTGCCGGCTTCGACTTCGAGCGGATCCTCTTCGCTCTCGTCGCGCATTGCCTCGATGTCCTTATGGCGATACAGCGCATTGTCGTCGATACTGACCTTGGAGTCGACGGCGATGATCTGCCCATCGGGGGTAAGCACCATCGGATTGATTTCGACGAGCGACGCATCGATGGCGACGTAGGCCTTGTAGAGGGCGGAGATGAATCTGACGAAGCTCTTGTGTGCTGCGCCCGACAGACCGAGACCAAAGGCGAGGCGACGGGCCTGGAAGCCGAGGAGTCCCTGGCCGGGATCGATCGACTCGCGAACGATTTTCTCGGGGGTTTCTTCGGCGACCTTTTCGATTTCGACACCACCCTCGGTGGAGACCATGACGACGTTGCGGCCGGTTGCGCGGTCGAGCAGGATGGAGCAGTAGAATTCCTTCTGGATATCGACGCCGTTGGCAACCAGGAGGCGGTTGATGAGTTTTCCGTCGTGGCCGGTCTGCACGGTCACGAGTTTGTTGCCGAGCATGCGCCGGGCGATCTGGTAGACGGTATCGAGAGGATTGCCTTCTGCGGTCGGGATCACCTTGACGCCGCGGAGGCCTTTGCCGTCGAATTCGATCGGCTCGTCGGTGGCCGGATCGTGGACGGTACCCTTGCCGCGACCGCCGGCATGGATCTGGGCCTTGAGGATCAGGAGCGTGGCTCCATCGTCGATCATGTGATGGGCAGCCTCGGTGGCCTCTTCGGGCGTGAACGCCACTCGACCTTCCTGCACGGGGACACCGTGGCGGCCGAGGAGCTCCTTTGCCTGATGCTCGTGGATGTTCATTTCAAATCGTCTGTTATGCCTTGTGGGACGTACCCGGACGGATGTCGGATATGAGAAGGGCGGCAATTTGCGCGAGTGCCGGGAGATAGCAAAACATGCGTGGTCGGTTCGCACGGTTTGGTATCTTTGCGGCTTCGTTTTGCTGTGGTAGCTGCCCGCATGGAGGGGTTCACAATATTAAACACGTGTAATCCTCTATAGGAGGTTCTGCTCCGCGTATATTCCACGCTCTGCTGACCACGACGGGCCATTCCGTGCCCACGATCCATAATCGGCTTGCCAGACATTCACTCGGACTCGAGGCACGGGTCCGCTTCAATGTCTTTTTGCTCTTTCCCCGTCTCTAGCGCCTCTCGTCAAAGGCTGTTGACCCCGCGGTGGCGGGCCTCGGCGATCGACGTCGGTCAATGCCGTCGTCGACGTTCGCTGCGTGCCCCGCGTCCGACTGTGCGTCCGCACACCGTTGGCGGCAGACGATGACCGCTGCACTCCCGTCCCGCCGTCCCGGCCGGTCATCGCCCTCAGGTACACAAACCCAGGTGGACTGATGTCGCAGATCTTCCATCCGAGCACCAACTCCATTTCGAAAATCACGATCGTTGGTGTTCTGCTCATCGTCGTCGGAGCTCTCTTCCTGATCGCGGCGGTGACGCGCTCACCGTACATGACCGGACAGGACATCATCCGCGAACAGCCCGTTCCCTTCAGTCACGAACACCACGTTTCCGGACTCGGACTCGACTGCCGCTACTGCCACACCTCGGTGGAGACCTCGAGCTTCGCCGGAATGCCGCCGACGAAGACGTGCATGACCTGCCACTCGCAGATCTGGACCAACGCCGCGCTGCTCGAGCCGGTCCGCGAGAGCTACCGCACCGGTAAGCCCCTGCAGTGGACCCGCGTGCACGACCTGCCCGGCTTCGTCTACTTCAATCACAGCATTCACGTCGCAAAGGGCGTCGCCTGCGAAGTCTGCCATGGCCGCGTCGACCACATGCCGCTGATGTGGCAGAAGAATACGCTGCAGATGGAGTGGTGCCTCGGCTGCCATCGCAACCCCGAGAAGTACATCCGTCCCAAGGAGACGGTCTTCAAAATGGGCTACGAGCCCCCGGCGAACGTCGACCAGGATTCGCTCGGGCTCGCGCTGGTCAAGGCCTACAACATTCACAAGGAACAGCTCACCAACTGCTGGATCTGTCACCGATAATGAGAGAATCCACACACGCCAACGGCACGAACGCGAACTCCTCCGACGGCCCGCCCGATGGCGCGCAGCTGACACCGTCGCGACTCGATCCCGAGAACAGCTTCGTCGACCTCGCCGAAGTGCGGCGACGACTCGAAGAGAAGAAGGGGCCGAAATTCTGGCGGAGCTTCGAGGAGCTGGCCGAAACTCCCGAGTTCGACGACTACCTCAACCATGAGTTCCCCGCCGGTGCCGACAGTGCACTCGATCCGGTCACGCGCCGTGGATTCCTCAAGGTGATGGGCGCCTCCTTCGCCCTGGCCGGTCTCGGAGCCTGCGTCAAGCAGCCCGCCGAAAAGATCGTTCCCTACGTCAAGCAGCCCGAAGAGCTCGTCCCCGGCCGCCCGCTCTTCTTCGCCACCGCCACCACGCTCAACGGGTACGCCACCGGTGTGCTCGTCGAAAGCCACATGGGACGGCCGACGAAGATCGAGGGCAATCCCGATCACCCCGCAAGTCTTGGTGCCACCGATGTGTTCACCCAGGCCGAAGTGCTCACCCTCTACGATCCGGATCGCGCGGCGCTGACCTACAATCGGGACCGCGAATCCAGCTGGGAACACTTCTCGAACGAATTCTCGGCCCTCATGGAAGGGCAGATCGCCAGTCGCGGCGCGGGACTCAGAATTCTCACCGATACCGTCACCTCGCCCACCTTCGCCGCTCAGATGGAGGAGGTGCTCGCAACGTTCCCCGAGGCGAAGTGGTACAGCTACGAGGCGACCTCCATCGACGGTGCCCGCGCGGCCCTTCGCGAAGCGTTCAATCGCCCGGTCGATGCCATCTATGACTTCGCCTCGGCCGATACCGTGCTGTCGCTCGATGCCGACTTCATGATGGATATGCCGGGCAGCGTCCGCTACGCCCGTGACTTCATGGATCGGCGCCGCATCGTCGGTGACGTCAAGGAGCCGGACATGAATCGGCTCTACACGGTCGAGAGCAACTTCTCGAACACAGGTGCGATGTCCGATCACCGGCTCGCCGCACGCGCGGCGCAGATCGAGGGCTTCGCCCGCATGGTCGCCGCCGGTCTCGGTATCGCCGGTGCCGACGCGCCCGCGCCGCCGGACGACGCCAGCCGCCAGTGGGTTGCCGCCGTCGTCGATGACCTGAAGGCCAGCCGCGGCCGCAGCATCGTGCTCGCCGGTCGCACCCAGCCCGCCTCGGTGCACCGCATCGTCCACGCGATCAACAGCGCGCTTGGCAACGACGGCAAAACGGTCCGCTACATCGATGCGGTCGAGGCCTCGGCAACCGAGCACACCGCGTCGCTGCGCGAGCTCGCGCGTGAAATGGACAACGGCCAGGTGAAGGTGCTGGTCACCATCGGCGTCAATCCGGTCTACACCGCCCCGGCCGATCTCGAATTCCAGAAGCTCTACGACCAGAAGGTCGCCACCCGTGTCTACATGGGTCTCTTCCGCGATGAGACCGCGTTCCGCTCCGACTGGTTCGTGCCGATGTCGCACTCGCTGGAAAGCTGGAGCGACGCACGGGCGTTCGACGGAACCTCGACGATCATTCAGCCGCTCATCGCCCCGCTGTATGCCACCAGGACGCCGCACCAGCTGGTTGCCGCGATGCTGGGCAACAAGTCGGCGAGCGATCACGATCTGATTCAGAAGTACTGGAAGACACGCGCCTCGGGCGTCGACTTCGAGTCGACCTGGGAGAAGGCGCTGCACGACGGCGTGATGCCGCTGAAGACGGCCGCACCGGGTTCGCGCCCGCTTCGGGGTACGGCCACTGCGACATCTCCGGCGACGACCGGTGGTGCGACGGCAACGTCCGACACGCTCGTCGCCGGTGCGGTAGCAGCGGGCACGGCTGTGGAGGATTCCGGTGCCACGGCTCCGATGGCCGATACGACCGCGGTCGGCACGGGCAACGCGGCGATCCCGCCGATGGCGGCGGGCGGCGACTCGGGACTCGAGATCGTCTTCCGTCCCGATCCGCGGTTGTGGGACGGGCGCTTCGCCAACAACGGCTGGCTGGTGGAGCTGCCGCAGCCGATGACGAAGATCACCTGGGACAACGTCGCGCAGATGAGTCCGAAGACGGCCGAGCAGAACGACGTCGACAACGGCGACGTCGTCGAGCTCGAGTTCAACGGTCGGACGATCACTGCGCCGGCGTGGATCGTTCCGGGACATCCGAACGACTCGGTGACGGTACTGCTCGGCTGGGGACGCACGCGTGCCGGTCGTGTGGGCGACGGCATCGGCTACAACGCCTACAAGCTCCGCACGAGCGACGCGCCGTGGTTCGGAAGCGGTCTGAAGATGCGGCCGACGGGCGACTCGATGGAGATCGCCAACACGCAGATGCACGCGAGCATGGAGAACCGCGATCTGATTCGCGTGGGAACGCTTGCGGAGTACGTCAGCAACCCGACGCTGCACGAAGCCGAGGACGGGGAGGCGCCGGGACATGAGGCGCGCGCGTCGCTGTACGCCGAGTACGAGTACAACGGCTACGCCTGGGGCATGACGCTCGATCTCAACGCCTGCATGGGTTGCGGCGCCTGCACGATCGCCTGTCAGGCGGAGAACAACATTCCGGTGGTGGGCAAGGAGCAGGTGCTGATAGGCCGCGAGATGCACTGGATCCGTGTCGACCGCTACTACAGCGGCGGCATCGACGAGGCGCAGGCCGCCTTCCAGCCGGTTCCCTGCATGCACTGTGAGAAGGCCCCGTGCGAGGTCGTCTGTCCGGTCAATGCGACCGTCCACGACGCCGAAGGGCTCAACGACATGGTGTACAACCGCTGCATCGGCACGCGCTACTGCTCCAACAACTGCCCGTACAAGGTTCGCCGGTTCAATTTCCTCAACTACAACTCGTACGAGGAGTTGACGCCGGAGAAGATGGCGAAGAACCCCGATGTGACGATCCGCAGCCGGGGCGTGATGGAGAAGTGCACCTACTGTGTGCAGCGCATCAGCCACGCGCGCATCGACGCCAAGGTGCAGGGACGCAAGATCCGCGACGGCGAAATCGACACCGCCTGCCAGGCCGTCTGCCCGACCGACGCGATCGTCTTCGGCGACATCAACGACAAGGAGAGTCGTGTCTCGAAGCTGAAGGCCGCGCGTCGCAACTACCAGATTCTGACCGAACTCAACACCGAGCCGCGGACGAGCTACCTCGGTCGTGTGATGAATCCGAATCCGCGTCTGGATGCACCGCGGAGCGAACAGTCCACTGGAGAAGTCCACTGATGAACGAGAAGCAAGTGCAGCAAAGGCCCGTGACGGGCCGAGGCGTTCCGTCACGACTCGATCCGCGGTTTCCGATCCTCGGGCCGGGTCAGTCCTACGGCTCGATCACCGACTCGATCAGCGCGATCTCGCTGGAGAACAAGACCGGCAAGGGCTGGATCGTTGGCTTCGGCGTGTCGTTCATGCTGGTGATGCTTCTGCTGGCCTCGATCACGTGGCTGCTGCTGAAGGGGCCGGGCGTCTGGGGACTGAACATTCCGGTGGCGTGGGGATTCGCCATTCTGAACTTCGTCTGGTGGATCGGAATCGGCCACGCCGGCACGCTCATCTCCGCGGTGCTGCTGCTCTTCCGCCAGGACTGGCGTACGTCGATCAACCGATTCGCCGAGGCGATGACGCTCTTCGCGGTCGCCTGCGCCGGCCTGTTCCCGGCACTGCACACCGGACGTCCGTGGCTGGACTACTGGCTCTTCCCGTATCCGAACACGATGGGGATGTGGCCGCAGTGGCGCTCGCCGCTGATGTGGGACGTGTTCGCCATCTCGACCTACGGTACCGTCTCGCTGCTGTTCTGGTACGTCGGCCTGATCCCGGACGTGGCGACGCTGCGCGACCGGGCGACGAACAAGGTGTCGAAGACGATCTACGGCATGATGGCGCTCGGCTGGCGCGGCGCGGCGCGGCACTGGAAGCGCTACACGACGGTCTACCTGATTCTGGCCGGACTGGCCACGCCGCTGGTGGTCTCGGTGCACTCGATCGTCGGACTCGACTTCGCCGTTTCGGTGATCCCCGGATGGCACACCACCATCTTCCCGCCCTACTTCGTCGCCGGTGCCATCTACTCCGGCTTCGCGATGGTGCTCACCTGTATGATCCCGCTGCGTCGTGCCTACGGGCTGGAGGGATTCATCACCATGCGCCACGTGAACAACATGGCCAAGGTGATGCTCGCCTGCGGTCTGGTGGTGGCCTACGGCTACGGCATGGAGGCCTTCATCGCCTGGTACAGCGGCGTGCCGTTCGAACAGTACATGATGTTCGGCAACCGCATGACCGGACCGTACTGGCCGGGGTACTGGGCGCTGATTCTGACGAACATCACGCTGCCGCAGCTGCTGTGGTTCCGCCGTGTGCGCACGAACCTGCCGGTGCTGTGGGTGATATCGATCATCGTGAACGTGGGAATGTGGCTCGAGCGATTCGTGATCGTCGTCACCAGTCTGCACCGCGACTACATGCCGTCGAGCTGGGCAATGTTCGATCCGAGCTTCTGGGACTGGTCGCTCTACGCCGGCACGCTCGGGCTGTTCTTCGCACTCCTGTTCCTGTTCATCCGCTTCCTGCCGGTGATCGCCATGACGGAGATGCGTGAGCTGCTGCACGAGACGCACGAGATGGAGCACATACTGGAGCATCAGGGGGGCTGAGGAGCGGCAGGCAGGCGAGGGGGAGAGGGAGATTGACAATCCCGACTTACATCAAATCATGCACGAGACAACGTCGAACCCGCCGCTCTTCGGAGTGATGGCGGAATTCCATGACCCGGACGGGGTGCTCAACGCGGCGCACGCGGCGCGCAGCGAGGGGTACACCTGCATGGAGGCCTACTCGCCGATGCCGGTGGAGGGTCTCTCCGAGGCGGTCGGATTTCCGAAGACCCGCATGCCGTGGGTGATCTTCTGCGGCGGCGTGACCGGTGCGCTCACCGGCTACCTGATGCAGTTCTGGACGTCGGCCGTCGACTTTCCGCTCAACGTGGGAGGACGGCCGTACAACTCGGTGCCGTACTTCGTGCCGATCACCTTCGAGCTGATGATCCTCTTCTCGGCGTTCGCCGCCGTGTTCGGCATGATCATCCGCAACGGTCTGCCGCAGCCGTACCATCCGGTCTTCAACGTCCGACGCTTCCAGTTCGCCAGTCGCGATCGATTCTATCTCTGCATCGAAGCGACCGATCCGAAGTTCGATCAGTCGGCGACCACCGAGTTCCTCTCGCAGCTCGGAGCCGAGGCCGTGATGGACGTCGAGCCGTAGGCCGCAGCGCGTCCCGATTCCGCGATTTCCTCAGACCGTCAAGGAAGCCGTACCAACTATGTCGATGAACTACAACGTGCCGTTCACAAGGACCCGTCCGATCGCCCCGCTGGCGGCGGTGCTGGTGCTCATCCTCGGCCTGGCTGCCGGCGGATGCCGCAACGACATGCACGATCAGCCTCGGTTCAATGTGTTCGAGGCGAACCCATTCTACCCGGACAGTCAGTCGGCGCGGCCGCTGGTGGAGGGTACGGTGGCGCGGGGCCATCTGCGGCTCGATCCCGCCTTCTACACCGGCAAGCTCGTCGCTCCCGGTGCGATCATCGAGCGCGGCGGGGAGAATGTCGATCCGAACTTCGAGGGCCCCTCGGCGCTGCGGCGCGAGTACCTGCAGAAGCCGGAGTGGATGATGCGCTCGAAGGAGCCGCTGAACGCAGAAGGCGAGTCGGCACAGGTGCCGGCGGCCGGGTCGGTGCGTCCGCGCTACGGCGTCGACCTGCCGAACGACGTGGTGCTCGAGCCGGGGATGGATCGCTACGTGCGCAACATCCCGATGCAGGTCACGCGCCAGGTCCTGCTGCGCGGTCGTGAGAAGTTCAACATCTACTGCTCGCCCTGTCACGGCCGCACGGGTCTGGGCAACGGCATGATCGTCCAGCGCGGATTCAAACATCCGCCGTCGTACTACGATCCCCACCTGCGCAACGCACCCGCCGGCTACCTCTTCGACGTGATCACCAACGGATTCGGCGTGATGTACAGCTATTCCAGTCGCGTGGCGCCGGAAGATCGCTGGGCGATCATCGCCTACATCCGAACGCTGCAGTACAGCTTCAATGCTCCCGTCGACGTGCTCTCGCCCGAGCAGCGGCAACACCTGACAACGACTGCAGAAGCAGACACGAACCAATGATCAACGAACAGCTGCGTCCGATTCTCGCCACGTACCGAACCCGTGCGATCATCGCCGGGGCGATCGGCGTCGTGGCGCTGATCGCCGGACTGGTCCTCGAGAAGGAGCAGTTCTTCCGCTCCTACCTCTTCGGGTACACCTTCTTCCTCGGCATCGCCCTCGGCGCACAGGGATTCTACATGATCCATGTGCTCACCGGCGGCGCCTGGGGATTCACCGCCCGGCGAATCCTCCTGGCGGCGATGCACCCCTCGACGCTGCTGCTGATGCTCATCGCGTTCGTGCCCATCCTCTTCGGCCTGCCTGATCTCTTCCCGTGGCTGCGCGAAGGCGCCATGGCCCACAGCGAGATCCTCGCCCGCAAGGAGGCCTACCTGAACCTGCCGTTCTTCCTTGCCCGCGCCATCGGCTACTTCGCCCTCTGGATCTTCTGGTCGTGGCGGCTGGTCGTCTACGATCGCCGACTGGAAGAGACCGGTGACATCACGCTCATCGGGCGGATGCAGAACTTCTCCGGAGCTGGCCTGGTCGTGCTGATGGTCACCGGCACGTTCGCCTCCATTGACTGGATGATGTCGCTCGAACCGGAGTGGTACAGCACCATGTTCGGCGGTATCGTCATGGTCGGATTCGCCCTCTCGGCCATCACCATGGCGACGCTGCTGGTGATCCGCTTCTCGAAAGTCGAGCCGCTCGCCTCGCTCGTGCGGCCGCGTCCGCAGGTGGTGCACGACCTCGGCAACCTGATGTTCGGCTTCATCATCGTCTGGTCGTACGTCTCGTTCGTGCAGTACCTGATCATCTGGGCGGGCAACATCTCCGACGAGGCACCGTGGTTCATCCACCGCCAGAGCGGAGGGTGGGAATACGTCGGCCTGGCGCTGATCCTCTTCCACTTCGCCGGCCCCTTCCTGCTGCTGCTCTCCCGCAAGTTCAAGCGTCGCTACGGTCGGCTTGCGACGATCGCCTGGGGCGTGATGATCATGCGCGTCGTCGACATCTTCTGGGATATCGCCCCCTCGTTCAACCACACGCACTTCGTCATCCACTGGCTCGACCTCGCCGCACTGCTCGGCGTCGGCGGCGTGTTCATGTGGTGGTACTTCACCCAGCTGGGACGACGGGGACTGCTCAATCAGGCCGACCCGCGCTTCGCCGAAACGTTCGCCAAAATGGATGCGAAGGAAGCGCCGGGACCAGAAATCTCCGGCGGCAGCGCCACCGGTCCGGTCGCAGGTCCGATCGTCGGACCCGCCCGATGATTCCCCAATCGCCCACGATGCAGCCGTGCTGACGGTCAGTTGTTCAACCGAACAGAATCATGAGCAAGAATCACGAGAGTCGCCCGAGCGACGCCGGAGACGTCCATCTGCCGAAGTCCGCTCCGCAGGGAACGCATATCCCGCCGCACGGACATGACCACGAGTACCGCGATATCAGCTTCCGCGGTATCTGGCAGTTCGTCATCACGCTGGTGGTCGTCACCGTGGCGGTGCAGTTCGGACTGTGGGGGATGTTCAACATCCTGGAGAACCGCGCCAAGGCCTCGGACACCGAGCCGTCGCCGGCAGGTCCGCCGCCGGTCGCGGTTCGCAGCGACACGCTGCTGATCTCCCCGCGGTACACGCTGGCGAACTTCCGTCAGATGGAGGACTCCGTGCTCGACTCCTATGCGTGGGTCGATGAGCAGAAGGGAATCGCGAAGATTCCGGTCGACGTCGCGCTCGAGGTGATCAGCTCGCGGCTGGACACGCTGGGACCGAAGCCGGGGGGCTCCGACACCGGGCAGGCGGCATCGGGCAGCGAGTCGCAGGCGGCCGCCGAGGCGTCGCCGGCCACGCAGGGCGAGTCGAGCAGCAGCGCGTCGGCACCGGACACGAGCGGCTCCGGCGGCTCGGCGCCGTAGGAGCGTCGCTGCTGCGGGCAAATCGAATTTCTGCATCGCCGCCGTCGACGCGTTCGACGAGCGGGTCGGCCGACGGTGCCAGTCTACCATGCACAGTGAGCAGGTGATGATCATGATGAATTCCGTCACGCGCACCGCGTTGGCACTTGGCACGCTGATGATGCTCGCGCTCGGTCCGTTGAGCAACGGTCTGCACGCACAGTTCGCCGGCAATCCCGACAAGCCGCATCTGGACCAGCCGCCGTCGAAGGCGATCACCAGCGTGCGGATCGACCAGATGCTCCAGTCGCAGATTCCGCTCGATCTGACCTTCCGCGACGAGTCGGGCAAGGAGGTGAAGCTCGGCGACTACTGGGGCGACAAGCCGGTGATCCTGATCCTGGCCTACTACGAATGCCCGATGCTCTGCACGCAGGTGTTCAACGGGCTGGTCAAGTGCGCCAAGTTCGTCGACTTCGACATGGGCGATGACTACCAGGTGGTCACCGTGAGCATCAATCCGGGCGACACGCCGGAGCTGGCGAAGAAGAAGAAGAAGAACTACGTCGAGCAGTATGGTCGCAACGGGCTGGCGCAGAAGGGCTGGCACTTTCTGACGACGCCGGACACCGCGACGATCAAGAAGCTGGCCGACGCGGTCGGCTTCCACTACACGTACGATCCGAAGACCGGCACCTACGCACACGCCAGCGCGATCATGGTGTCGACGAAGAAGGGGGTGCTCTCGCACTACTTCTACGGAATCGACTACTCGCCGAAGGACGTCAAGTACGCGCTCATCGAGGCGGCCAAGGGGCAGATCGGGTCGCCCACGAACGCGATCGTCTACCTCTGCTACCAGTACGATCCCAAGAGCGGCAGCTACGGACTGGTGGTGATGCGGGTGCTGCAGCTGGCCGGTGTGGCGACGATCGGCCTGCTCGGCGGTTTCATGATTTTCTGGCTTCGCCGCGATCGCAAGAAGCAGCGCGAGGCCACTGCATAACACGCGCTTCGGCGTCAGCAACGCAGCAACGACATCTCCGTGAGGCGGCCGCGGGCGTCCCGGCCCCGTCGTCGCCTCTTCGTACAGCACTCAACTACGGTTATGTGGGATTTCCGATTGTTCCCTGAACAGGCATCGACCTTGGCGTCGAAGATCGATGGACTCTACTGGTTCATCCTCGCCATCTCGGCCTTCTTCACGCTGGCGATCTACCTGGCGATTGCGATCCTGGCGATCCGCTACCGTCGTGGGACGAAGGTGAATCGCCTCAATCCGCCGGGGGTCAACCGGACGATCGAGGCGATCTGGATCGGTGTCCCGCTGGCGATCGTGATGGTGATCTTCGTCTGGTCGACCAATGTCTTCTTCAACACCTACCGCGTGCCGCCGGATGCGTCGACGATCTACGTCGTGGGCAAGCAGTGGATGTGGAAGTTTCAGAATCCGGAGGGCCCGAGCGAGATCAACGAGCTCCACGTGCCGACCGGTCGAAAGATCCGCCTGAAGATGATCTCCCAGGATGTGATCCACTCGCTGTACATCCCGGCGTTCCGGACGAAGAAGGACGTGCTGCCGGGACGCTATACCGAACAGTGGTTCGAGGCGACCAAACCGGGTACCTACCACCTGTTCTGCGCCGAGTACTGCGGTACCGAGCACTCCGGGATGGTCGGGCAGGTGGTGGTGATGAAGCCCGAGGACTACGAGGCGTGGCTCCGGGGCGTCAAGGGCGGTGCGACGCCAGCCTCGACCGGTGAACAGCTGTTCACCGCCAACGGCTGCAGCACCTGCCACGTGGCGGGAGGCGGCGGTCGCGCTCCGTCGCTGGTCGGTGTCTACGGACATGAAGTGGTGCTGCAGACCGGCGAGAAGATCGTCGCCGACGACGACTACATCCGTGAATCGATTCTCAATCCGCGCGCGAAGGTGGTGCGCGGGTACCCGACGATCATGCCCACGTTCTCCGGGCAGCTGAGCGAGGAACAGATCATCCAGCTCATCACGTACGTGAAATCCCTGGGCGGCAGCAATTCAACGCAAGGAACCAAGTGATGGATACGACAACGACCGAACGACGCAGCGAGGCCCGGTATGGCGGTTCGCTCGCGACCCCCGCGGTGGTCGCCGAAGGCCAGTACGAGATGCCGAAGCATCACTACCTGAACAACGGCTATTCGCTCAAGTCGTGGCTGACGACCGTCGATCACAAGCGTATCGGGATCCTCTACCTCGTCTCGATCACGTTCATGTTCATGATCGGTGGTACCTATGCCGGACTCATCCGGCTGGAACTGCTGACGCCGCAGGGTGATCTCGTCAGCTCCGATACGTACAACCAGCTCTTCACGATGCATGGCATCGTGATGATCTTCTTCTTCCTCATCCCGTCGATTCCCGCGGTGCTGGGCAACTTCCTGATTCCGATCATGATCGGAGCCAGGGACATGGCCTTCCCGCGGCTGAACCTGATCAGCTGGTACATCTACGTCATCGGCGCGATTTTCACGCTCACGGTGATCCTCATGGGCGGCATCGACACCGGCTGGACCATCTACCCGCCGTTCTCGACGTCGTTCTCCAAATCTCCCGTGCTGCTCGGTGGGCTCGGCATATTCATCACAGGGTTCAGTTCGATCCTTACCGGACTGAACTTCATCGTGACGATCCACAAGATGCGCGCGCCGGGGCTGACGTGGAACCGGCTGCCGCTGTTCGTCTGGGCCCACTACGCCACGGCTCTGATCATGGTGCTCGGCACGCCGGTGGTCGCCATTGCCGTGCTGCTGATCGCCATCGAGCGCGTCTTCGGCGTCGGCATCTTCGACCCGGCCCTGGGCGGCGATCCGATTCTCTACCAGCACCTGTTCTGGTTCTACTCCCACCCGGCGGTCTACATCATGATCTTACCCGGGTTCGGCGTGATATCGGAGGTGATTGCCTGCTTCTCGCGGCGGCGCATCTTCGGCTACAGCTTCATCGCCTTCTCCTCGCTGGCGATCGCCGTCATCGGCTTCCTCGTCTGGGGACACCACATGTTCACCAGCGGTCAGTCGATCTACGCCGGCATGGTGTTCTCCTTCCTGACATTCCTCGTGGCGATTCCGTCGGCAATCAAGGTGTTCAACTGGGCGGCGACGCTCTACAAGGGAACGATCACCTACCACACGCCCATGATCTACGCGATCGGCTTCATGGGCCTGTTCATGATCGGTGGTCTGACCGGACTGTTCCTCGGCGCGGCCGCCGTCGACGTCCACGTGCACGACACGTACTTCGTCGTGGCACACTTCCACTACATCATGGTCGGCGGTGCGGTGATGGCCTACCTGGCCGGCATCCACTTCTGGTGGCCGAAGATTTCCGGGCGCATGTATCCCGAAGGGTGGGGCAAGCTCTCCGCGCTGCTGATCTTCGTCGGGTTCAACCTCACGTTCTTCCCGCAGTTCATCCTCGGCTACATGGGGATGCCGCGGCGCTACCACGTCTACCCGGCTGAGTTCCAGGTTCTGCACGTGCTCTCCAGCGCCGGCGCGTCGGTACTCGGCATCGGCTACCTGATGCCGCTGTTCTACTTCGCCTGGTCGCTGAAGTTCGCACCCGCTGCGGGACCAAATCCATGGCGGGCGACGGGGCTCGAGTGGCAGACGCAGTCGCCGCCGATGACACACAATTTCGATGAGACGCCGGTGGTGACCGAGGAGGCGTACGCCTACGAGCCGGTGGAATTCGAGCGCGACTATGAACGCGCCATCAACGCAATGGCTCGAGCCAACAAGGAGGGTGCATAAGGTGGCAGAACAGGCACACGACGCTCACGTACACGGCGGACTGCAGCATCACTTCGACGACCTCGCGCAGCAGCATGAGGCATCGACGATCGGGATGTGGACCTTCCTGATCACCGAAGTCATGTTCTTCGGCGGACTGTTCCTCGCGTACATCTTCGTACGTACCTACTACGGTCACGCCTTTGCAGCCGCCAGTCACGAACTCGACTGGAAGCTCGGGTTCCTCAACACCCTCGTGCTGCTGACCAGCTCGCTGACGATGGCCTTCGCCGTGCGCTCGGCACAGCTCGGACGAAGCAAGCTCATCGTGCGATACCTGATCGCCACGATCGGGCTCGGTCTGGTCTTCCTCGGCATCAAGGCGTTCGAATACTACGTCAAGTATGAGCACGGGCTGATTCCGGGTCTGCACTGGCAACCGCACGAGCTCCACGATCCCGCCGCGCAGGCCTACTTCTTCCTCTACTTCGCCATGACCGGCGTGCACGCGCTGCACATGATCATCGGCATCGGCATCGTTTCGGTGATTGCCTGGATGGCCCGCAGCGGACGCTTCGACGAGAACTACTACAACCCGGTCGAAGTGACCGGACTCTACTGGCACTTCGTCGATATCGTCTGGATCTTCCTCTACCCGCTGCTCTACCTGGTCGATCCGCATTTCAAGTGACACTCACGTCGGTCATCTCATTTCCGCTCCGTCATGTCAGGACACATCGTATCGGCGAAAACCTACTGGGTCGTCTTTGCTGCACTCATGGTGCTGCTTGTGCTCACCGTGGTGATCGCCAACCTCGATCTGGGTCATACCATCAGCCTCTTTTCGGCCCTGACCATCGCCGCGATCAAGGCGGCGCTGGTCATCCTGTTCTTCATGCACGTCAAGTTCTCCAGTAAGCTCACCTGGATCTTCGTCGGCGCCGGCTTCGTCTGGTTCCTCATCATGGTGACGCTCACCTTCGGTGACTACATCTCGCGCGGCTGGCTGCCCATGCGGTAGGGACTCTGGCACGGTTCGTGAACGTTCGCCGCCGGTAGGGCATTACGAATCATGACCGAGTTCACAGCAAGAGAGGAAGACAGCCATGCTGAAGTGGGCTTTGATATTTCTCGTGGTGGCGATCGTCGCCGCCATCTTCGGATTTGGCGGAATTGCTCAGGGCGCCGCCGGTATTGCGACGATTCTGTTTTACGTGTTCATCGTCGTATTCCTCATCACACTCGTGATGGGCCTGATGCGCCGCACGTAGCGACCACCGCAATTCCCCGGATTATTTCGAGGGCCATGCCCTCCGGATTTCGGTACGCCCCTGTCCGCGAAACCGATCGGTTTCCCCTGCCGATCGATCAGGACAGGGGCTGCCGAACGATCGGAGCCACCTGCCCCCCGCGGTGGGTTCGCAACTCGACAGAACTCACAATTCCCGAAACCATGCCGATCTCCTCTTCCAGCGCTTCCGGACGCAATCTCGCCCGCCTCATCCCGCTGCTTGCACTGCTCTCGGTTACCCTCGCCGCCTGTCCCGATCGGAATATCAAAATGCCTGAAACCGATCGCGATTCGGCCAACAGTACGCTGGCGGGTCCTCCCGGAATGGAACTGCCCACCGTGCCCGTCAAACTCACCGACGATGGCATCGATATGCCGCCCCGTTTCGAGCCCGGTCCCGTCATCTTCCAGATCGACAACGAGTCCGCTGTCGCCCGCATCTTCACACTGCACGGACCCGACGGCAAGCTCGAACCGGAAACTCCCGTCGAGCCGATGGAGGTGCGCGACTGGCCGACGAATCTCTCCGGCGGTTCCTACGATATCACCGCCTCGCCCGTCGATGATCCCGATACCGATACGCTGCGCTTCACGCTGCAGATCGGTCCCGGCGGACCGCATCCGTGAGGAACCGGACCGGGTGCCAATTCCGTGCGCGGTTGGACTGTCGACCTCGTGAACGATTCTCCTCCGAGGCGGGCTAATACATAAATCCGATTCCGAGATACCAGGCGATCGATTGCTGGGTGGAATGAGCAGCGTACACGCTGAGCAGGTATTCGGGACGGACGAATGAAATCCACGCGCCGCCACCATACGACGGATGCCATGCCGAGCCGTCGGTGAATTCCTGCCCGGCTCCCTCTTCCGATTCCCGCACGAATACACGTCCCGCTTCGGCAAATGCACTCAGGCCGAATTCGCCCGGAAGTATCAATCCGTGGTCGAAGAGTTTCACGCGCAGTTCGGCGTTGCCGACCAGGGATGCATCGCCGGCGAATCGGTTGGTTTCATACCCCCGAAGACTGCCGTATCCGCCGATGAATGCGGATTCGAAAAAGGGGCGTCCGTCGCTCACCATTGCACCCGCAATTCGCAGCGCCAGAGTCGCGTCGGTCGGCGCGTGCAGCGTCAGATACGTTCGCGCCTCGCCTCGGACGGCACCGTAGGTTTCGCGGTTATCGAGAATCGCAGGGAGCAAGTCGCCCGTGATATCGATGAACGCGCCATGCGTCGCGGTGCGCGTGTGATCGCGTGTATCGAATTCCACCGACGACCGCGCTCCCGCCATGTAGAGCTCTTCGACTCCGTATGGACGCGTCTCTCCGAGCAGCGTCGGATGGTCGGCCGTAAGCCGGGCATGCGTGTAGCGTCCGAATACGCCCAGCTCCACGTTGAAGGCGCCCTCTGCGGGGAACCGCAGCGACGTCTCGAGTCGAATGCGGTCCAGCGGTGCCTCGTAGTATTCGTCCGGCTCGAGTGAATCGCCATCAACCGTGTTGCCGATCCCGTAGAAATCGACGATGCCCAGTTCGCTCCCGTGCGCTTCGGCGTGGAGTTCGGCTCCGCGAACGATGTTGCGGAACCACCCGTCGTAATCGACTTCGAAACCGTTGATCCCGGTCGCGTAGCCGCCGAGCAGCTGCATTCGATAGACGTATGGATCGGCGCGGAATCCATACTGCACCATCGTCGGTCCGATGCCGAGCGTCACTCCGAGATCCGGATCGTACCAGATCCAGCCGCCGATGCCCCAACTGCTTCCCCAGTCCCGCGGCGTCGGCTGGTAGCGCTTCTCCGGTTCGTCCTCCGATGGCGTGTCCCACTTCGAATCGTCGAACGAGGTGCCGGCGGCGAGCTCGTAGTCACCATCCTTCGTGTCCTCATCGTAGAATCGCGTCGCGGTCTCCGCACCGGGGATGAAGGGAAGCACCGTCCAGCCAGCCACGTGCGAACGATCGATGAGCGTGTCGTCGCCACCACCTCCGATCACGCGTACGTCGATGCTGCGCTCGACCCGGCCGCTCACCTCGGCGCGATCGTCCCCGCCGCGCAGATAGATCCGGATGTCGCCGGTTTCGTCCGCGTCGAAGGTGCGGTCGAACATCGGCGGATCGATCGGGGCGTACGTCGAGTCGTCCCGCATCCAGAGGCGGACGCGGACGCGGTCGTTGGCCAGACGGTCGACGAGCGCCAGTTCGCTGCGGTCCGAACCGTAGATGTCGACGGTACCGGCCAGCAGGCGGTAGTAGCGGTGAGAGTAGTCGCGCAGTCCGTCGCGGCGTGCGATGAGCAGTTTCTCGACTCGACTGCCGGCGACGGCATACCATTCGGGCGGGAGGCGATGGGCCGCGTTGCGTATCACCGAGTCGGTCAATCGGGCGATGACGGCGTCGGTTACCGAATCCCACGTCGCCCGATCCAGATGGGGGAGGAACACGCGATCGGTGTACCGTCCGCTCCACGACAGATTGAACGCCGGCGGATACGTCTTGTCGGCGCTCTGGATCTGCGTGATCGCGTGCGTGGCGAGTGTCGGCACCAGGCCGTCGAAGCGCGCCAGCGCCTGGTCGCGATCCGCGGGGATCGGCTCCCACACGCGCAGCTGCACGCCGTTGACGCGGCGCTCGCGGCTCGCCCAGCGCCACTGATCGACATGCCGATCCCAGTCGCCGAGCACAGCGTCGACGAGCCGTGCGGTGAGGTAGGCCCGCGCGTCGACACGCTCGCGGTTGTCGTTCTCCATGTCACCCAGCACCTTCAGCGTTCCCTTGATTTTGCTCGAACCGGCGAATCCCGGCGTGTCATGGGGACCCTCGTCGGGCTTCACTTCGATGGTGCCGAGCATGCGTCCGAATTTCGCGCGGAATTGACCGAGCTTCGGCGAGTCCGGCATCACGACCAGCTGCACCGGCGCGTTGAGCACGCCCTCGGCATCCATGATCGGCTCGGCCACGAGCGCGCCACCGGGAAATATCGAAGCGGTCAGGTCCTGGGTAATTCGCTCGATGAACGTATTGCGCACCGCCGCCGGAATTGCCTTCTCAGGATTCTTGTTGACCGAGCGGAATTTGTACTCACGGCCGTCGGCGCCGCGGAGGTGCAGTCCGAGCGTCTGCAGTCCACCGCCCTGTTCGGTCGGTGTCAATCCTCCGGCGAACGTATCGAGGTCGAGCACGTGAACGCGAACCGGCGTCGTCCAGACGTCGCGCCACAGATCGCCGTAGAGGAACCGATGGAATCCGCCGGCGCGGTAGGCGGCCCCGGCAGTGACGCTCAGCGTTTGCAGGGCCGTCGCCGTGTCGGCGGCCGCGCCGGTCGAGTCGGCACCGTCGGTGCGCGTCGCGGGTGATGCGCTGGATTGCGTCGGCTGCGCAAGGGTGGGTGATGCGATCGCAAGCAGTGCGATCAGACAGAGCGGTCTCATTGGCGACGGGCAATCGTGGGGGAATTCCGAACGGATCCGATCCGCACCCCGGCAACGTTCGACTGCGAATCGGACGCGCCCGCCTTGGCGCGCTTGTTGACGTGATGAAGTTTCGTGCCAATGCCGTCGACCGACGGCGCATCGATACGACTATGGGAAAATCGAAGGACAAGAAGGGCGGTTCGAAGGAACTCCTCGGCGACTCCGAGGTCATCGATCGCGTGGAGTCATACGTGCGCGACGCGTTCAAGCATCGCCTTCCCGACGATCGGCACTACCACGACCTTCGGCACACGCGCGACGTGGTCGAGGCAGCCGGGGAGATCGGTGCCGCGTCGGGCCTGAGCGACGACGATCTGGAGGTCGTCGTCATCGCCGCGTGGCTGCATGACATCGGCTACATCGATGTCTATGCCGGACATGAGGAGCGTAGTGCCGAGGTGGCGCGCGATCTCCTCACCGAACTCGACTATCCCGCCGATCGCATTGCGCGTGTGGTCGACTGCATCCTCGCTACCCGATTCCCGCACCATCCGGAAACCCTTCTGCAGGAAGTGATCTGCGATGCCGATATGGTGCACGTCGGCCGCAGGAAGTACACCAAGCGCGTCCGCGCCCTGCGCCGCGAGTGGAGCCAGGTGCTCAACATCGAATACTCCGACCGCGACTGGTTCGGTCGCAACGTCGAATTCATTGAAGAACATCGATTCCACACACCCTATGCGCGCGCCCGATACGGCGAACAGCGCGAGCGCAACCTTCAGAAGATGCAGCGGCTGCTCGAGGAGGTGTCGATCGATGGTGCCGGTGAGGCCGCTGCGGTCAACGGCGTTGCCGCTGTCGACGAGACCGTCGGGCGACGACTAGACCAGGCGAAGGAGGCAATTACGCAGGACGTCGTCGAGCGGTGGCAGGAGGAGAGGAAAAAGATCCGGAAGGAACGGAAGCGGCGGAAGAAAGAAGAGAAGAAGAAGAAACGTGATCGCCCGAAACGTGGTGTCGAAACCGTCTTCCGTACCGCCTCGCGCAATCACATCAACCTCAGCTCGATGGCCGACGGCAAGGCGAACATCATGATTTCGGTGAACGCCATCATCATCTCGATCATCGTCTCGGTGCTGCTGCGACGGCTCGCCGAAACGCCGTTCCTCGTCGGGCCCACCGTCATCCTCCTGGTCGTCTGCGTTCTCACCATCATCTTCGCCACTCTGGCGACGCGACCGAAGGTGACCTCGGGGACGTTTACCGACGAGGACATCACCGCGCGGCGGACGAACCTCCTGTTCTTCGGGAACTTCTACAAAGTCGATCTCGGGCTCTACGAGTCGGCGATGAAGACCATGCTCAACGACGAGGCGTATCTCTACGGAACGCTGATACGCGATCTCTACTCGCTCGGGCAGGTGCTCGGTCGGAAGTATCACTACCTGCGCATCTGCTACACGGTCTTCATGTACGGACTGATCATCGCCGTGCTCGCCTACATCGTGGCGTTCGCGCTGCACGCGCAGGCGATGTGAGGCGATGCTGCCGACGACGGCTACCGCTTCGTCGGAGCGATCCGAACCAATCGCGGCTCGACGCCGTGTCCCTCGCTGCTGATCAGCAGTGTGCCGTCGGGCATGACCGCCACGCCCTCGGGCTGCGGGTGCAGCCCGTCGGACAGCTGCCGGCAGTCGATGATCGTTCCGTCAGAGGAGATCTCGACGATCGAGGGCACGTGGGCCGAGAGCACGAGGAATGAACCGTCCGGCGTGCGCGCGATCGCCGAGGGATGGAACGATGACGCGTCGAGACAGCGATGCAGCGAGTCGCGGCTGAGCGTGAAGCGCGGCTTCGCCGACGTCGTGCCGTCCTCGAGCGACCACGACCAGATCGCTCGCACGTCGTGCAGCCCCTTCCCCGGATCGTCCTTGAGAGCCATCAGCAGCGCGTTCGTCGACGGGTCGTAGCAGAGCCCTTCGATGTTGTTCTTGTCCGAGAGTCCCGTCTTGATCCGATCGTACGGAACCACCGCACCGTCGCTTCCCTCGTTGAACGCGTAGATGTCGCCACCGCTTTCCATCAGGTAGAACCGATCGCCCACGATCTCGAGGTCCTCGAAGTCGCCATGCATCGGTTTGTCCTTCTTGTCTCCGATACTGAATCGCTTGATGATGGTGCCGTCATTCGGGTCGAGCTGGTAGACCGTTCCGTCTTCGTCTTCCTCCGCGAACAGTCGGCCGTCGGGACTGAGCGCAAGGCCGGAGATCTCCTTGAGGTCATGGGGCACCGTCACCACCGTCGCGGAGTCGTCGAAGGAATACCGGGAGAGAAAGGAGGCGGTGGAGACCTGGTCGCGTGTCGACATGGAGCGCGTCTGATTGGGAACGGGTTCACCGTCGTCGCAGGCGAGGGCGGCAAGAGCGAGAACGACCGCAACGGCGCAGGTCGTCCACGCGTGAGGAGTGCAGTGGGCCATGATACGTTGAATTCACCCGGTGGTTCGTGCGCGCGGCTTCGAGTCGGTCGCCGCCGCATGCGAAACGAGTCGAGCGAGCACGTCGAGATCGACGGGTTTGACCAGATGGTGATTGAACCCGGCGTCGCTGGAGCGGCGGCGATCTTCCGACTGACCGTAGCCGGTGACCGCGATGAGCATCGTGTTTGCGAACGTCGCATCGTCTCGCAGACGGCGTGCCACCTCATAGCCGTCGAGTCCGGGCAGGCCGATGTCCAGCAACACGACCTCCGGGCGATGTTCCCGCGCGAGGTCGAGAGCGGTCGGACCGTCGTGGGCCTGCCAGACGGTGTGGCCCAGCAACTGGAGCCGACGCGCGACGGTCGTGGCGGCGTCGACGTTGTCATCGACCACGAGGATCCGGCGCGCGCGGGTCTCGGCCGCTATGGCGATCGGTTCGGTGGCATCGATGCGCACACTGCCGTCGGTGGAGGAGGCCAGCGGGAGCCGGACCTCGAAGGTGCATCCATGGCCGATGCCGTCGCTCTGCGCTTCGACATGGCCACCATGCATCGACACGAGACTGTGCACGAGTGCGAGGCCGATGCCGAGACCGCCCTGCGAGCGGTCGAGCGAGCGCGGAGACTGGGTAAAGAGGTCGAAGACGTGCGGCAGCGTCTCCCGGTCGATGCCGATGCCGTTGTCGCGCACGCAGATCACGGCTTCCTCGCCATCGAGTTCGAGCGACATGGAAATCTCGCCGCCGTTCTCGGTGTACTTCGAGGCGTTGTTCAACAGGTTGGCAATCACCTGCTCCATACGGGTGGGGTCAGCATCGATGAAGACCGGAAGCTCGGGCAGTGAAAGCGAGAAACGGTGGGAGCGCTCTCTGAGCGTCGGCGCTGCGTCTTCGGCGGCGCGACGGGCGACGTCGACGAGATCGATGAGCTCGCGCCGCAGTTGAATTTTTCCGCGTGTGATGCGCGAGACCTCCAGCAGATCGTCGACCAGCCGCGTGAGGTGGCGCACCTGTCGATCCATGATCTCGTGGAGTCCGACGGCTTCCTCGCCCCCGATTCCTTCCTCGGTCAGGATCGAGAGTGCGTTGGAAATCGGTGCCAGAGGATTGCGCAGCTCGTGTCCCAGCATCGCCAGAAACTGATTCTTCGCTTCATCGGCCCGATGCAGCGCCTTCTCGGCGTGTTTCCGCGCGGTGATGTCCTCGATCATCGAGATCGCGTAGGCGAATCCTCCGTCGTCATCGCGCTGCAGCGCCACGCTGAGGGCGGTCCATATCACACGCCCGCTCTTGTGGAAGTAGCGCTTCTCGAGCTGGTAGCTGCCGATCTCTCCGTCGATCAGACGCCGGAACTGCTCGACGTCGCGCTCGAGGTCGTCGGGATGGGTAATCTCCTGGAAGGTGGTCCGTGTCATCTCCGCACGCGAGTAGCCGACGATGTCGCACAACTTCTGGTTGACGCGAAGCCAGCGTCCGTCGCCGTCGACGTGCGCGATGCCGATCGCGGCGTTCTCGAAGGTTCCCCGAAAGCGCCGTTCGCTGTCGCGAAGCGCCCGCTCGGTTTCCTTCAGCGACGTAATGTCCATCATCGCCACTGTCAGCCCCACGATATGCTGTGAGGCGTCGCGCAGCGGCTCGATGGTCATGTCGTAGTAGTGTCGGGTTCCGTTGAGATGCATCCAGAATTCGGTACGCAGACCGACACCATCGTCGATCACCTGCTGCTTGAGCGCGTTGATCTCCCGGGCGCGATCCGGAGGAAGGAAATCCTCTCCGCGCCGGCCGATCAGATCCTCCTCGGTGTAGTCACCGCGCAGTCCGTGAACCCAGGTGAAGCGCCCCTCGAGATCGTTGCGGTAGACGATGATGGGTGAATTCTTCAACGCGACGCGGAAGCGCTCCTCGCTCTCGCGCAGCGCTTCCTCGACCAACTTCCGCTCGGTAATCTCGGTGACCACCGCGCCGACCATCGTCACGTCTCCATCGCGGTTGCGCACCGGATAGAATCCTGTCAGCCACGATCGGCGGAAGCCGGGACTGGCGGGCGTCTGCCCGGTCATCTCGAAGTCGGAGACCGCCTCGCCGGTTGCGAATACCCGCTCGACGATCGGCTCCACGGTATCGGCGATCTCCGGCAGCAAATCCCGGACGCGCCGCCCGATGTGCTCCTCGCGTGAGATGCCGTTGATCTTCGCCAGCGGTTCGTTGATGCGCAGGAAGCGCGCGTCAGGATCGAAGAAGGCGAATCCGATCGGTGCGTTGGCCAGCAGCGACTCCAGCTCGGCCGTCCGCTCCTCGACGAGCGCCTCGAGCCGCTGGTTCAGTCGCTGTACCTCGTCCTCGGCCACCGCTCGCTCGGTCACGTCGCGGACGAACTGCGAGGCGCCGATGAGCGCTCCCGACTGGTCGTGGATCGAACAGTAGGTGATCTCGAAGACGTGCTGCATGTCGCGCGCCTCGAATCGCTCGGTGACCGTGAACTCCTCACCTCGAAGCGCGCGATCCCACATCTCCAGCACGCCGGCACGGTCGTCGGTCAGCCGCCCCAGGACCTCCACGATGTCGTCACCCAATCGGATGCTCCTTCCGAAGAGCGTCCTGAACTCATGTTCGTAGGCGGTGTTGAAGGCGATGAGCCGGTAGCTGGTGTCCACCGCGGCAATCGGATCGCTGGTGCCGTCGATGATGCCGCGCATCCGGCCGTTGCTCTCCTCGAGCCGCTCGTGGGCGTCGGCCAGTTCCCGGGTGCGCGCCTCGACGCGCTGCTCCAGCGTGTTGGTCAGTCGCGCGAGCTTCTCTTCGGCACGAACGCGATCGGTGATGTCGAGCATCACCGCGTGGATACAGGAGCGATTCTCCACCGCGATCGACTGCGCGGTGACGAGCACGGTGCGGACACTGCCATCGCGATGGGCGAGCTGACATTCGAAGCGCGCTGTTTCCTCGGCCGGGACGTGGCGGATCAGCTCGCCGATCTGCTCGTGCGACCGTCCAACGGCGATGTCGCTCAGACGCAGCGTCGCAAACCCCTCGCGGTCGTAGCCGAGCGATCGGTGCGCCTGCCCATTGAAGTCCATGAACGACAGTGTCTCCGGATCGATCAGCAGCACGCTGACGGGGGAATTGCTGAACAGCGCCCCGTATCGCGTCCGCGTGTCGCGCGAACGCAGCAGTGCCGAACGCAGTCCTCCTGCCAGGCCGCTGATGAGAAAGCCCTCGAGGATCACCAGCAGCACCTTCAACACGTCCGGCCCACGATCGAGCTGAAACGTTCCGATCGGTTCGAATAGGTAGATCTCCACCGCGACCGCGGTCAGTGCCGTCGCCACCATTCCCGATCGCCAGCCGCACAGCAGCGCCGAGACGGTGATCGCCACCACGAACAGCAACAGCGTGACATCCGGTACCAGCGGTCGCGACAGGATCAGCCGCAGACCCAGCGCTGCCGCAACCGCGACCACCGGCACGGTGATTCGCCCGACCGTGGACTGGCGGAATCGTGTGAATGCGTTCATGCGAGGTGGAAGGATCAGGACTCGGAAGACGGGGTTTGGCGCGAACGATTCGAGGCGTATTTCACTGGGAACCCGAACGGCAATCGCAATGCCAGACGTCGCGCGGGACACGGTCGGTACGCGGATTCCCGGCCCGCCGCCGATCCCGCGCCGTCAGGTGGCGCGCAAGCGCCGAGGCGATGCATCGCCAGCCGTCACATTTTGAATTAACCAAACGGTTGAATCGTTCGGTTGAGCGCTGTACGTTCGGCGCGTTCCGCTCCGGAGAGGAGTGGGTCCGAGCAGCGATCGAGCGACACAACGAAGGCATGCAGGATGGCAAAGGGGCCTGACGAACAGCGAGACGTCGACACCGAGGAGAGGATCTTCCGCGCTGCGCGCGACGTCTTCCACGAGTGCGGATACGACGGTGCGCGGATGCAGGAGATCGCCCGGCGCGCGGGGATCAACAAGGCGCTGCTGCACTACTACTTCCGAAGCAAGGAACGGCTCTTCGACGCCGTCTTCCGCGCCTCGGCGATGCGCGTGATGCCGGCGCTCGCCGAACTGCTCGGCGGTGAACTTCCGCTGCGCGAGAAGATCGAAGTCTTCGTGCGGCAGTACACCGACACGATTCTCGACAACCCGCATCTGCCCGGATTCATCATCCACGAACTCAATCGCAATCCGACGGCACTGCAGCGCATCATCCGCGGCGCTACCTCGGGTGCGTTCGAGCGCTTCCGGCAGCAGGTGGAGGACGCCGTCGCGCGCGGGGAAATCCGTCCGATCGCGCCGGAGGAGCTGCTCATCAACCTCGTCGGTCTGTGCGTCTTCCCGTTCGTCGCCAGACCGATGATCCAGGCGGTGACGGGATTCTCCGGCGATGCGTACACGAAGCTGCTGCGTGCGCGCCAGGAGTCCGTGAGTCGATTCATCCTCGAAGCGATTGCGCCATGACGATTCTGCTTGCTCTCACGCTCGTACTGCATCATCCCGACACGCTGCGGCTCGAGGAGTGTCGCCGTCAGGCACTCGCGGCCGATCCGCGTACCACCGAACTGACGCTCCGCCAGCAGGTGACCGACCTGCGTGCCGACAACGTCGTCGCCGGTCGACTGCCGTCGCTGACGCTCGATGGGAAGGCCACCTACCAGACGCCGGTGGCGGAGATTCCGCTGACGCTGCCGGGAATCTCGCTGCCACAGCCGCCCGAGGATCAGTACGAGGTCTCGCTCGGTGTTCGTCAGCTGGTCTACGATGGCGGTGCGATCACCAACCGCGCGCGGCTCGAGCACGTGCAGGGCGCCCTCGAGCTGCAGCAGGTTCGCGTCGAACTCTACGACGTGCGCTCACAGGTGGAGGCCGCCTACTTCGGCGCGCTCGCAGCGCAGGCGCGAGCCGGGCTGCTCGACGTGCTCGCCGAGGACATCGATGCCCGCCTGCGGCAGATGCGCTCCAGAGTGCGCGAAGGCGTGGCGCTCGCCTCGGCCGTCGATGCCCTCGAGGCCGAGCGCGCGCAGGTCGCCCAGCAGCGATCCGACGCACAGGCCGCGCGTGCCACTTCTCTTGCGGTGCTCTCCACACTGATGGGTCGCTCGATCAGCGACGACGTCGTGCTCGAACTCCCGGACGTCGGCCCCCTCGAGACCGGCGATACGTCGGCGGCGGCCCGACCGGAGTTCCGCGCGTTCGAACTGCGACGCAGGGGACTCGAGGTGCAGGCCGACCTCTCCGGCGCCGCGACGCTGCCACACGTGTTCGGCTTCGCAAAGCTCGCCTACGGACGTCCCGCCGGCGCCGACTTCTTCGATGACACGTTCGGTCCCTCCTTCATGGGTGGAATTCAGCTGCAGTGGGCGTTCTGGGACTGGGGGCAGGCGCACCGGCAGCGTGAGGCGCTCGACGTCGAACGACAGGCGATCGACGCGCAGCAGCAGGCGTTCTCGCGCGGAATCGAGGTGGCAGTGGCCCGATCGCGCGGAGAGATTGCGCGCATCGAGCATCTGATCGCACAGGATGCCGAGATCATCCGGCTGCGGGCGCAGATCGCCCGTCGTTCGCAGAGCCAGCTCGACAACGGGGTGATCACGCCGACCGACTACCTGAACGATCGAACCGCGCAGTTCCAGGCCGAGCTCACCCGCCGCATCCACGAGATCCAGCTCGCGCGGGCCCGCGAAGCCCTCCGCACGACCCTCGCCACATCCCGGTGAGGCGCGAATTCGCCCACCGCCGTTCGGACCCACGCGATCGATCGCATCGAGACCAGCGGAATTCCCGCATTCGAATTCACTCTCAACATCCATGACCATGCAGGACCAACCGCACCGCATTCCATTGCCCGCATTGCTCGCGCTGCTGGCCGCCGTGCTGCTCGGCGCCTGCGGCGGCGAGGATCATCCCTCGGATGCCTACGGCACCTTCGAGGCGACCGAGGTCACCGTCTCGGCACGAACGCCGGGAGAACTGGTGCGATTCGCTCCCGACGAGGGAATGCGTCTGAGGGCCGATGAATCCGTCGGACAGATCGATACCGTGGCGCTTGCGCTGCGACGCCGCCAGCTGGTCGCCCAGCGCGCGTCGGTGCGTGCAAAGTCGGGCGGCGTCGTCGCGCAGATCGATGTGCTGCATGCGCAGCGGAAGGTGGCCGAACGTGACCTCGAACGCATCGAGCACATGGTGAAGGACGAGGCGGCGACGCAGAAACAGCTCGACGACGTCCGCGGTCAGATCGATGTGCTCGATCGACAGATCGAGCAGATCAGAACGCAGAACGCCTCGATCGTCGGTGAGGTGGATGCCCTCGACGCGCAGATCGCGCAGATCGACTATCAGCTTTCGGAAAGCACCATCGTCAACCCGGTGAACGGAACGGTGCTCGATACCTACGTCGAGCCGCACGAACTCGCGGCGCAGGGCCGACCGCTCTACGACATTGCCGATCTGGACACGATGTACCTGCGCGCATGGATCAGCGGCAACCAGCTCGCCAGCGTCCGCGTCGGTCAGTCGGTGACGGTGCTCTGCGACGACGGTCACGGCGGCATCGCCGAACGGCCCGGGACGATCTCGTGGATCGCCTCGGAAGCGGAGTTCACCCCGAAGCTGATTCAGACGCGCGAGGAGCGGGTGAACCTGGTCTACGCGATGCGAATACGGGTGGCGAATGCGGACGGAACGCTGAAGATCGGCATGCCGGGCGAGGTGCGGTTCCAGCAGCGAAGCGGGGAGGCGGGCCGATGATCGCCGTCTCCGACGTTTCCTTCAGCTATGGCCAGACCACGGCCGTCGACGACGTCTCGTTCGAAATCTCCGAAGCCGAACTCTTCGGGTTCATCGGACCCGACGGTGCCGGCAAGACGACGCTCTTCCGAATTCTCGCAACGCTCCTGATACCCGCGTGCGGCAGCGCCACTGTCGACGGACTCGACGTGGTGAAGGACTACCGCGCCCTGCGGCGGCGGCTCGGGTACATGCCGGGGCGATTCTCGCTCTATCAGGATCTCACCGTCGAGGAGAACCTTCGTTTCTACGCCTCGGTCTTCGGTACGACGGTCGAGGAGAATTACGATCTGGTCCGGGACATCTACGCGCAGATCGAGCCGTTTCGCGATCGGCGTGCCGGTGCGCTCTCCGGCGGCATGAAGCAGAAGCTGGCACTCTCATGCGCGCTGATTCACCGTCCCCGCGTGCTGCTGCTCGACGAACCAACCACGGGCGTCGACGCGGTATCGCGGGGGGAATTCTGGGAGATGCTCTCGCGGCTGAAGCGCTCCGGAATCACCATCGTGGTCTCCACGCCCTACATGGACGAGGCATCCCGCTGCGATCGGGTCGCGCTGATGCAGTCGGGTCGACTCCTGGCGATCGATACACCGTCGGCGATCCGGGGACGGTTCGATCATCCGCTGCTGGCCGTCCGAGCCGCCGAACGTCACGAGCTGCTCGGAGCGCTGCGCGCATTTCCCCATGCGCGCTCGGTGTATCCCTTCGGAGAATTCGCCCACTACGCCGATCAGCGCGATGACGTTCGACCCGAGGAGATCCGAGGGTACCTCGAGCAGCGGGGACTGACCGCCGTCGAGGTCCACCGGATCACCGCCGACATCGAGGACGTATTCATGGATGAAATGCGCGAAACCGAGGCCGTCGACGATGCCGATCATCACCGCTGACCACCTCACACGCCGCTTCGGTGACTTTACCGCAGTCGACGCCATCAGCTTTCAGGTGGAGCGGGGCGAAATCTTCGGGTTCCTCGGTGCCAACGGCGCCGGCAAGACGACGGCGATGCGGATGCTCACCGGGCTGCTGGAGCCGACCTCCGGCAAGGCGACCGTTGCGGGCTTCGACGTCTACCACCAGCGCGAACAGATCAAGCGCAGCATCGGCTACATGAGCCAGCGGTTCTCGCTCTACGATGACCTGACGGTAATGGAGAACATCAGGTTCTACGGCGGCATCTACGGCCTCGACGACGCGACGATCGCCCGCAAGTCCGACGAGCTGCTGACGCGGCTGGACCTAACGGCCGTCCGTCGGCGCCCGATCGGTTCGCTGCCGCTCGGATGGAAGCAGAAGCTGGCCTTCTCTGTCGCGCTGATGCACGATCCGGCCATCGTCTTTCTCGACGAGCCGACCGGAGGCGTCGACCCGATCACGCGTCGGGAGTTCTGGGAGATGATCTACGAGGCGACCGCCGGCGGCGTCACGGCATTCGTGACGACCCACTACATGGATGAGGCCGAGTACTGCGACCGTGTGTCGATCATGGTCGCGGGGCGCATCGAGGCGCTCGACACGCCGCGCGCGCTGCGCGAATCCTACGGCGCCGACTCGATGAATGATGTCTTCGTACGGCTTGCGCGGGGGTCGGGATGAGCGCGTTCATCGGATTCGTCACGAAGGAATTCCGCCACATCATGCGGGATCGTCGCACGCTGGTGATTCTCTTCGGCATGCCGGCGATCATGATGATTCTCTTCGGATTCGCCATCCGCAATGAAGTGCAGGATGTGCGTATCGGTATCGTCGATCTGGCGAACGACCACGTGACCGCGCGCATCACCGAGCGATTGCTCGCCTCCCCCTGGTTCGATGCCGCCGCCTACTCGACATCGCTCTCGGCGATCGAACCGGACTTCCGCGCCGGCCGGATCAAGGAGGCGATCGTCTTCGAACCACGATTCGCGCAGCATCTGGCGCACGACGGCGTGGCGCACGTGCAGCTGGTCACCGATGCCTCCGACCCGAACATGGCAGAGCGCGTGCTCGCCTATACGTCTGCGGTGATCGAGGACTACAACGCCTCGCTGGCCGCCGAGCACGGTCCGTCGGTCGCGGCGCCGGTCGTCGTTCCCACCGTTCGCATGCGATTCAATCCCCGGTTGGAAAGCACCTTCCTCTTCGTTCCCGGCCTGATCGCCTTCATCCTGATGCTCGTCTGCGCTCTGATGACGTCGATTACGATCACGCGTGAGAAGGAGATGGGGACGATGGAGGTGCTGCTCGTCTCCCCGCTGCGGCCGGAGCAGATCATCGTAGGCAAAGTGATTCCATACGTGGCGCTCTCACTGGTCAACGTGCTGACGATCATGGTGCTGGCGCGAACGGTATTCGGCGTTCCGTTGCGGGGAAACCCCCTGCTGTTGCTGGGCGAATGTCTGCTGTTCATCGTCTGTGCGCTATCGCTCGGAATTCTGATATCCACGCGCAGCAACACGCAGCAGACGGCGACGATGATTTCGCTGGCGGGACTGCTGATGCCGACGGTGCTGCTGTCGGGATTCATATTCCCCATTTCCAGCATGCCGGTAATTCTGCAATGGGTCAGCCGGATCATTCCCGCGCGGTGGTTTCTGGTGATCGTGAGGGGAATCATGATCAAGGGAGTGGGGCTCGAATATCTGTGGAAGGAAACCCTCGTGATTGCCGCAATGACGGCGGTATTCATTGCCCTCAGCGTGAAGAATTTCAAGGTGCGGTTATAGGGAAGCCGGTGGTGAACCAATGATGCGTCAATTACGAACGATACGGTTTCTGTTGCGAAAGGAATTCCTGCAGATCATCCGCAACCGGGCGATGCTGCCGATAATTTTCGTACTGCCGGTCGCGCAGCTGCTGATTCTTGCACACGCGGCGACATTCGAGGTGAGGAATTCGCACGTGGCGCTGGTCGATCGCGATCGGTCGGTGGATTCGCGGCGGCTGGTGTCGGAATTCGAATCGACCAGCTATTTCGACGTGACACTGCGAACCGCGTCGATCGACGAGGCCAACCGCGCGATGCTTGCCGGCGACGTACGGATGATCCTCGTCGTTCCGAACGACTTCTCATCGGATCTTCGAACGGGTCACGCGACGACGGTACAGATGGTGCTCGACGCGCAGGACGGCGCTGCGGCGGGTGTGGTGCAGGCGTACGCGCAGCAGATCGTCGCGCGGTTCGATCGCGATCTGCTGGTGAAGGTCTCCACGGCGACACCGCCGTCGGCAGCGGCGGGGAATGGGCAACGGCGCGTCGAGATCCTGCCCGCGTTCTGGTACAACCCGGGACTGGTCTACGCCGACTACATGGTGCCCGGCATCCTGGTGGTGCTGGTGACGGTGGTGGGTACGTTCCTCTCGGCAATGAACGTGGTTCGGGAGAAGGAGATCGGGACGATCGAACAGCTGAACGTCACGCCGCTGTCGCGCGGCGCGTTCATCATCGGCAAGCTGTTGCCGTTCTGGATCATCGCGCTGTTCGAGCTGGCGTTCGGACTGGTGCTGGCGCGGCTGGTATTCGACATACCGATCCTGGGAAGCATTCCGCTGATCTTCGCGCTCGGCTCGGTCTACCTGCTGGTGATGCTGGGCATCGGGCTGTGGATCTCCACCATCACCGAGACGCAGCAGCAGGCGATGTTCGTCGCCTGGTTCATCGTCGTGATCTTCATACTGATGAGCGGGCTGTTCACGCCGATCGAGAGCATGCCGAAGTGGGCGCAGACGGTGACGTATTTCAATCCGATCGCGCACTTCATCGAGATCATGCGGCGGGTGCTGCTCAAGGGGGCGGGGTTTGCGGCGGTCCGCGAGCAGTTCACCGTGCTGGCCGTCTACGCGGTCGTGGTGCTCACGCTTGCGGCCACGGGCTATCGGAAGGTCGCGGGGTAGGTGCCCGGGGCGGACCGGGGGCCGCCCCGGGCGTGGCACATCGGTTGCACTGGACTGACCGAGGTCGAATGGCGCGAATGCAGCCCGCCGTGGGACGCAGTCCCCCCGAACGTCGGTCCGCTTCGACCACCACCGATTTCACTCCTACAGTCCACTGCCGTCTGACGCGTCCGGAGAGGTCCGGCCGAGAGTAGACGCTACTCGCTCATGGAGCAATCGATGCCGGAAGGCCCGGAAATACGACGATACGCGGACATGCTCTCCGCAGCGCTTACCGGACAGGTCGTCCGGTCGATCGAGGCCACTGCCGCCGGTCCCCGAACGTGGCTGCAGCGGAATTCCGATCTGGTCACCAACCGGGTCGTCGAGTCGGTCCGCTCCCACGGTCAACACATCATCATCGCCTTCGAAGAGGGCGTCTGGTTCCACGCGCACCTGCGTACCTGGGGTCGCTGGCTGGTGGCGCCCCGCGATGCCGTCGGTGGTGTTCCACCAAGTCCTCGCGAACACGCCCGAATTCTCAGCGACGACACGGCGGCGATTCTCTACTCGGCGGTCGGCCTGCAGCTGGGGGTGGGCGATCCGTTCGAACAGGTACCTGAGCTCGCCGGGCTTGGGCCCGACGTACTCCCGTATCCGGACGATGGTCCGTTTGACGGAGAGGAATTCCGGCGTCGGCTGAACCTCGATGCGTCGCGGATGCTGGCGGCGGCACTGCTCGACGAACGGGTGGTCGCAGGCATCGGCTGCAGCATGTGCTCGGAAATTCTCTATGTCGCGCGACTCAATCCGTCACGACTCGTCGGCGAACTGCACGAGCACGAGCTGCACGCGCTCTCCCGTTCGGCACCGATGGTCGCCGCGCGTGCTTACGCCACCGGCGGACGCACGATCGATCCGGCCGACGTGTCTTCGGCCGCTACCGGCCGCGACTACCAGCCGCGGTACTACGTCTTCCGTCGCACGGACCTTCCCTGTCTCAGATGCGGATCGACCGTGCACCAGCGTCGCTTCGATTCAGTCGAGTCGGGCGTCTCGTGTACTCTCTACTACTGTCCGTCCTGTCAGCACGTGTTCGACCATCGTCGATCGCACGACACGCACAGCCGCTCCGGCCGTCGAACCGGGAGCGCAAGCGATGTGACGGATTGAAAAAACTTTGTTGGGCCCAAGCCATCGCTTTCCTATCTTCGACGCTTCGGTCCAGAGCGCTGCCCCGAACCGCTCCTCTTCACATTCCTTCAGAGAGCTCTCCCGCGACTTCCATGACGCATCCACTCCTGGCGGCCATCATGGTGTTGACCGTCATCAGCGCGACTGCGCCCGCGGCGACCGCAGGCGGCGGAATCGCCAGCGACGACACGTCCTCCTGCATCATGCGGGCGGATGCCGCGCGACGATCAGGTGATTTCGAACGTGCTGTGGTCGACTTCTCGCACGCGATCGACCTCGGTTCGGCCAATCCCGATGTCTACATGGCGCTTGCGAAGTGCCAGCTGAAGCTCGGGCGTGCTGACCGTGCGCTCGAAACGCTGGAGCATGCACTTCTCAGATTTCCGGATCACCCCGGGCTGCGAACGATGCACATCAGCCAGCTGTTCACCGCCGAACGCTGGAGCGACGCCGCTCTCAGCATCGAGGCGGCGACGAAGCTGACGCCCAACGACGCGCGGCTCTTCCGGTTGCTCGGCATCTGCTACGAGCGGACGAACGACAGCCAGCGGGCGGTGGCGGCCTATGAGCGTTCGATCGCGATCGATCCGAACTACTACGACGGACTCTACAGCATCGGCTGTTTCTACTTCAATCAGGGGGCGGCGCTGTGTGATGCCGTCAACTGCAAACTCGATCTGATCAACTACGACGCCGAGCAGTCCGATGCCGACGCCGTGCTGCGCAGGGCGCTCGGCTACCTCGAGCGCGCCAGCGCGATCAATTCCGAGGATCCGAAGCTCCGCGAAACCCTCCAGCAATTGCGGCGGCACCTGCGGGCGAAGGGCGGGTGAGTGGAGGGTTACTCAACTGCGACGCACCGGACTGAAGCAATGTGACCATCCACTACAAACGCAATCCAGTAGGCACCGGTTTCCGGTACGCTGACCTGCAGGATCCGGCTCCCACTGAATGAAGCGCAGACGAAGGGATAGCCGACACTTCTACCGCCAGCATCGAATATCCGTAGAATGAGATGGTGTCACCCGTATGGACTGAGAATGACTCCGTTCCCGAAGTGTCCGGGAGAGGAGATTCCGGATTCCCTGAATGCGGTGCCACCTCGACACGAGACGAATGTCCGAACGTGGGGGGAGCAAGAGTGGGCGAACATATTCTTTGAGGAATTGCAGTACCCATTGAGATCATTTGGATACTGTCAGCCGGCGCCGTGGATTGAGATCGCATCGGGAGTTGCCGTGGGTAGGGGACGTCATCTGAAGTCGTTCTCGAGCCGACGATCCGCAAGGACCACCAGACGGTCCTGTGCTCGCGCAGCGGCAATTGCAAGGTCCTTCTCGATGTGATCCACGTCAGTGATCACGACCACCTGAGATTCGAGTCCCGTGAAGTCCCGCGCCGCAGCGTACCGCACGTGCTGCACGTCACCTGGTTCGTACGGCGCCAGCCGTGACTTCCAGGGCTCCGATACCACTCGAGCAACCGCGCTCTCCGGGTACGATCGCAGCGACAGCACCACGATGTCACCGCTTCGATACCGTTCCCCGAACAACTTCTCGAATACGGTCACCAGCAATTCACCCTGTTCATCCGGATCGTCGTAATAGATGACTTCCGGAGGCGCCTCGTCGCCATGCGCCGGACGCATTGTCTCGATGGAATCGGTCGGAATTCCGCTGAGCCGCGCGACGAACGCCGCGATCGCAGGAGCATTGCGGCAGTTCTCGGTGAGTCGATAGATCGGATGTCCGCCCGTGCGCTGCTGCAGCAATGCCTCGGCAGGCGAGGCCGATGCAGACAGACCCTGATCGGAGAGATCGCCGAACATGAGCCAGCGGCCGTTGCGGAGACCGCCGTCGAGAATCGCATCGAATACGTCGAGAATTTCGGGAGTTATGAGATCCTGTGCTTCGTCGACGATCAGCGCATCGAACGGCGGCGACTGCGGAGCGCTTCCTTCATGGCGAAGTGTCCGCAGAGCCATCGCGGGCAGGTCCCGGAGCCGGAATTCCGGTGGTTCATCGCCACGCATTGCGTATCCGCTGAGCAATGCGAGGTAGTCGACGAGCGTGCTCGTCGTTACCTCGGGCCCGAGATCCTCCACCTGCTCACCCAACCACGTTCCCAGCAGCCGATTGCGGCAGAGCAGCAGCGTGCGTCGCCCGGCTTCGCGCGAACGGCGTGCGGCCTCTATCGCCATGAAGGTCTTTCCCGTTCCCGACGGTCCGGTGAAGAGCACCCGCGGGTTTGCGCGCATCGCATCGAGCGCGCGCATCTGCCGCGTGGTATAGAACCGGATTTCTTCCTCGCGATGCCGCGCCCGCGCACGCGGGGAGACGAAGTATTCGAAGTTCGGACGGAGCGTTTCGGCGATGAGTTCGCATTCGGCCGAGGTGGGGGACGGACTCGACGGATCGAACCAGCTTCGCGTCGATCGCGTCTTCCCGGCGAGTTCGCGCGCATGCTCGAGTACATCGAGACAGATCGCGCCGATCGGCTTCGACTCGAGCTTCGGAACGTCGATCAGCTCCCAGTCGTGCCACTCGACCGATGTCGCCTCGATGTGTACGTACGGGAACACGCATGCCCGCCAGAAGAGCACGTGCTGCAGCTCCCGGTGGTGCTTCGCCAGGTCGTCGCGCAGCGAATGCATCGTCTCCTCGGCCTGCCGGAACGGATTGCGACCGGGATGGCGGTCGTGCCCGTAATACCACTCGCCGTCGGTGCATCGAATGTGCTCGTGCGACTTGACTTCGAGGCAGAGCACGCCCTTGTGCGGGACGATCACGACGAAGTCCATCTCGCCGGCAAGCCGCTTGCGGTGCGCGGCGACGTCCAGCGCGTGCAGGACGATCCATCCACGGGTGCCGGAGTCGCGCTCGAACCATCGGAATAGATCGACCTCGCCCGGCGGCGCATCGGCCTCGGAGGCGATCTGCGGAGGTATCATTCGTGCCATCGTACTGCGAAGATATCGCGGCCCGACACGATCCCGTTGCGGAAGTATCCGGTTGCCGTACCTTTGTCCTCCGGTTGCCGGACCTCAACGTTCCCAGCGTGTTGACCACCCACCGGCGTCATTCCCCCATCTACTGTTTCATCGACCTCGGAACTTCGGGACCACGTCCCGTCCGACCGCCCGAAGACGGTCGTCGGACACGGCGGTTGAACGCGCAGGCCCTCGGCACATGGCCCTCCGCGCCGACCAATGCTCGAAGGCCCGCGACTCACCGCAACGGCGGAGGAACTCATGACACGCACCCGTTCCCTGCGAGCACTCGCTATCCTCGCTTCGCTGATCATTGGCGCCACCATTGCGCGCGCCCAGGTCAGCCCGATTCCCTCCCACGGTTCCGGAACCGTCCATCCGTCGATTCGAATTCTGCCCGGCGCAGTGCGCTCCGATGGATTTACCCGAATGGCGCACCTGTCGATCGATGCGCTCCGCGACGGTGACTACGTCGGCCATTGCCTGCTCGTCAAGACCCGGTTCCATTACCTGCCCACCAAAGATGCGACCACGTTCCCGTCCGATGATATCACGCGCGTGCTCGACGACTACGGCGTCGCCGGAATTCGCCTGCCCTTCCCGCAGTTCGCCCGCGCGGTCGAACTGAGCGCCGATCGCTACGGACTCGGACGACTGTTCGAGGTGCGCTTCGACGCCGACGTCACACCGATGGAGATCTGCCGACGGCTCGAGGCACTGCCCGATGTCGAGTATGCCGAACCGCTCCTGGTACGCCATATCGAGGGAACGCCGAACGACCCCATGTATGCCCAGCAGAGCGATCTGGTGAAAATTCACGCCGAACAGGCGTGGGCAATTACCACCGGCGATACGAACGTCACAATCGCGGTCGTCGACGACGGCGAGGACATCGACCACGAGGATCTCGCCGGACACATCTGGAAGAATCCGGCCGAAATTCCCGACAACGGAATCGACGACGACAACAACGGATTCATCGACGATGTGAACGGCTGGGACTTCGTCGGCGATCCCGATCTGACCCAGGTGCTCAATGATGAATTCTTTCCCGACAACGATCCCCGTCCCAATGGCAATACGCACGGGACGCACGTTTCGGGAACTGCCGGTGCCGTCACCGACAACGGCGTCGGCGTCGCCGCACTGTCGTATCACTGCCGCCTCATTCCCATTAAAATCGGCTCATCCCAGGCGCCCAGCATCCTCTTCCGCGGATACGAAGCCATCATGTACGCTGCCGAACTCGGTGCCGACATCATCAATTGCAGCTGGGGAGGCGGCGGATATTCCCAGGCAGAACAGGATGTCATCAATCAGGTGACCGACATGGGGTCGCTGGTCGTCGCGGCATCGGGGAACAACGGAAAGGACATCGACGTCTTCGAAACCTATCCGGCCAAATACCGCAATGTCCTCACCGTCGGCGCTTCGGATTCCAATGACCTCACTCCCTATTTCTCCAATTACGGCGTGTTGACCGATGTGTACGCTCCCGGCGTCGATATCCTCAGCACTGTTCCGGGTGGGTACGAATCCGATGGGTGGATGGGGACGTCGATGGCGTGCCCGCACGTGTCGAGTCTCGCGGCGCTCGTCAAGACGATGCATCCGGACTGGAGCCCGCTGCAGATCGCTCGGCAGATCCGTGTCACCTGCGACGATGTGATGACCGGGGGCGATCCCGCGCGCCGACCCAAAGCGTTCGGACGTATCAACGCCGAGCGGGCATTGACGGTCAATGCCGGTTCCCATCTCGATGCGCCCGGCATTCACATCGTCGACGCAGCCGTCGATGCGCCCGATGGATTGATTCAGAATTTCGATGCGACCTCGGCGCGGGTGACGCTGCGCAATGAACTCGGGACGGCGAAGAACGTCGCCGTAACCGTCACGCCGCTGTCCTCCGGTATATCGGTCGAAGGTGGCGCGACCTCGTTCGATTCGCTGGCAACCGCTGCAACGCACCAGATCGATTTCCAGGTCAGAATCTCCGAGGACAATGCCTACTACGAAGGCGTGGCAACCGTGCTGGTCACGACCACCGCCGACGGATACGTCGATTACGATCTGGTGCCGATTCCGTTCAAGCTCGAAACCTCGAACCAGTACCACGTGGTGATGCAGGACGAGATCGGCCTTCAGGCCCTGTGCGGATATTCTCCGGATCCCAATTCGCTGTTCGTTTCGATGGGACTGCAGGGACTGGGCGGACTCGTCTTCCGCTTCGTCGACACCAATTACGACTACAATTACGTGGGACTCGATCCGGTGAATGTGATCACCGCGCGCGATCTCGACCATGCCTGGGCCGGCTCGACGTCCTCTGACGGCCTCGGTGCGACGATCAATCAGACCGAAGACGGCGGCCTGCTCTGGTGGCCGATTCCCGTCACCTCGATGAGCAGCGTGGCCGGCATCAATTTCTACTCGAATACCAGCGGAGTGGCGATCGGCAATCCGTTCGGTTCGTCGTGGGGTGTGGCAACGACCTCGGACGCGGGACAATCGTGGATGGACGCTGCCGGACCGACGGCGGCCTCTGCGGCGGCGAACGTCGATCCGAACGCCGTCGCGTTTCTCGGCGATTCGATCTGGTTCGGAACCAGCGATGGCGTCGTCTTCCGCTCCGGAGATCGCGGGGCGACATGGCAGCAGGCGACGGCCAACGCGAGCGACGCGATCACGCATCTGGCGTTTGCCAGCGATCGTATCGGGGTGGCTGTCGTGCGCGATGCCTCGGATTCGTCGGCACCGCATCGGGTAATTCGTACGACTGACGGCGGCGTGACGTGGAGCGGCGATGTGCTCGATCTGTCGGCGACGGATTTCGTGCCCGTGCATCTGTCGGCGCCGCCGGGCCTCGATCGGTTCTTCATGATCGCCACCGACGGCCGCGTGCTCAATTCCACCGACGACGGCGCCACGTGGAGCAACATCCCGACGCTGCTGACCAGCGATGAGGTCAGCGCAGGCGCGACGGTGGTCGGCGATTCGACGATCAAACTCTGGAATCTCAGCGGGACGATCGGATATCTCGAAGTGCCGATAGAACACGCGACGGTGTCGGTGTCACAGCAGCAATCGTCGGCCGCCGAATTGTCGGCGGAACTGTCGCCGAATCCGGCGCGGGGCATCCTGTCGGTGCGCATCGATGGCGCCAGCCGGGCGGAGACGCAATTGACGCTCCTCGATCCGCTTGGCCGGACGGTTCCCGTCGAATCCGATCGACAGGGTCCCGGCCGATATCGACTGAACGTAGCAGGGCTTGCTGCCGGCGTCTATTTCGTCCGGATCCGGTCCGGCGCGGCGGTGGTGATCAAACGCGTCGTGGTCATCCGGTAGCGACCTCGACGGAATGACTCTGGTTCCAATGCAGGCAACGAAGACTCCATCGGCGCGCATTCGCCGTCCGGCTCTTGACGAACTCGAGCGGGCATTCGATGACATCGTTGCCGGTGCGTCCGGTGCCACCGTCGTCATTGCCGGAGAAACCGGGTCCGGAAAGACAGCGCTCGTCGATGACTTCGTTGCCGGCTGCGATGCTCGCCACGAACGCAACGTGCTGACGGCAACGGGGCGCTGCACGGATTTCGACGGCCTGTCGCGCGGATACCTGCCGTGGCAGGAGGTTCTGCTGGAACTCGATGCCGATCGCGCTGCCGGACGCGACCAGCAGTCGAAGCGTGAACTCAAGCAGATACTGCGAACGGTATTCGAGGAGACCGGCCCGGAATGGATTCAGAGTGTTCCGCAGATCGGAGAAATTTCCTCGGCTATCATCGAGACTGCGCAGGCAATTCGAAGGACCGAGCAGATCGACACCGTGACCGGTGAAACCAGGCAGCTCGGGTTCCGCGATCGGCTCGAGCGCGTGACGCGCCAGTGCGCGGGTGCGTGGCTGGGCGCCATTCCCGTCGTCGGCGGTGTCGCCGAAGCGATTTATAAGACTTCCGTAACACTCGCGGAAAACCGCCAGTCGGTCACGATGCAGCACCAGGAGGACTTCTTCGCTCTGGTGCTCAACCGCCTTCGCGAACTCGCCAGGGAGCATCCGATCGTGGTGGTGCTGGAAGATCTGCAGTGGGTCGACGCGTCGTCCCTCGGCCTGTTTTCGTTCATCGCCCGGAGTCTGCAGCAGCACCCGTTCGGAATGCTGTTGATCGGAACATACCGACCGGAGGACGTTCGCCGCGGCCGGATCGATCCCACCTCCGGATCGCTCGGTTCGCACCCGCTGGAGGAACGGCTTGCGACGATGGAACGCTACGGCGCGTTTCGTGAACTGCCGCTGCGTCCGTTCTCCACCCAGGAGGTCGCCGCAATCGTGGCGGCGCGATTCCCCAACCACCGATTTCCCCGTTCATTTATCGCCTCGCTTGCCCGTGAGACCGCGGGCAATCCTCTGTTCATCGGTGAACTGCTGACCATGATGGTCGAGCGCGGCGTGATCGCCGAACGGGATTCGCGGTGGGCACTCGTCGGTACCGTCGACTATTCGACGCTTCCGAAATCGATCGAAGGTGTCGTTCGCGAGCGCTACGTCCGCCTCGATGAGGATCTTCGGGAAATCGTTCAGATCGCCGCCCTCCACGGCGAGTGGTTCTCTCTGCAGGTGGTCGCTGATGTGATGGGAGAGGATGTGACGCGCATTCATCGCAGCGTCAATCGACTCATCGAACGGCACGGACTCGTCAGACGCTCGAACGTCGTACACGACACGCTTTCACGGATTTATGAATTCGAACACGCCATTGTTCAGAAATTCATTTACAACCTCATTGATCCGGATTTGCGCGTCGATCTCCACAAAACGATTGCCGGCGCGCTCGATCGGATACTTGGAAATGAAGAACTGAAGGGTCTCCGGGGACAGTATCTCTACCATCTCGGCGTCGGCAATCGCATCATCGACGAACAGCGCCGGCCGCTGTTCCTGGAGCGGACCGATCTCAATCTCGATGCTGCCCGCCGGTACCTGGTACTGCGCGCGTCGGAGGCGAATGATTACGCGTATTCCCTGAATGGAGAAGAGGCGCTGGTCGCCATCGACGAGTCGACGCGACTGGCAATTCGGCTCGAGGAATCGGCGACGGAAATTCAGATGCTGCTGTTGCGGGGCAGCGTGCTGGATGTGCTCGGTCGGTGGGAGGAGGCCGAGGCGACGTATACCGAGGCGCTGGGGCGGGCACAGGACGTGGGTGATCGTCAGCGTGAATCCGACGCCAGAAATGGCGTGGGGCTCATGCGGTTCCGTCTCGGTGACTACGACGTCGCCCTCGAGAATTTCCGGCAGCGCGTTGCCGCAGCCGAGGAAATGGGAGACATGATCGGCGCCTACCGTGCCGTCGGAAGCTGCGGAAACGTCCATTTCCGTCGCGGAAAGTTCGACGAGGCGCTCTCCTGCTATGGTCGCGCACTGGAGATTGCCGAGGAGGTGCAATACGATCCCGGAATTGCCGCCGCCTCGGGCGGAGTCGCGATCGTTGCGCTTACACTGGGGAATTATGATCTGGCAATGGAACACCTGATGCGACAGCGGGATATCTCCGAACGTGTCGGCGATCTGCAGGGTGTGGCACACGCCAGCATCAACATGGGAACCGTGCACTTCGAGCGGTGCGAATTCGCCGAAGCGAACGCCGTCTATGAAGTCGCTCTGGAATCGGCGGCGGAACTCGGAGATCGACAGTCGGAATCCACTGCCATCGTCAACATCGGACTGGTGCTTCGTGAACTTGGAGAATACGAGGAGGCAGCCGATCGGTTCGAACAGGCGCGAGCACTCTGCGATCGGCTGGGAGATCGCCACGGGTTCGCGCTGGCCACCGGATACCTTGGAACGGTGCTGCTCGCGCAGGGGGAATTGCAGCCGGCTGCGGAGTTGTTCGAACACCAGCTGAACATCAGCGGGGAGCTGGAGGATGCCAATGGAATAGCCGAAGCTCGACTGAATCGGGCGTCGGTCCGTCGGGCGTCGGGTGATGGAGCCGGGGCTGCAGAGGACTATCGTGAGGCGCTGGCCGGGTTCGAATCGATCGGTCTCGATGTCGGCCGTGCACGCGCAATGGCGGGAATCGCATCGACAATGGTCGACGCAATCGAGGCGGACGAAGGCCTCCCCGAATACATTCTGAACGGAGATGTCGATCGGGGCGCCGGCTGGAAGGACCACGCATCCACACGAGCGCTGGAAATTGCTCTGGAGTCCGTCGAACTGGCGGGCGAGGGCCGCGGCACCGAGGTGGCACACGAGACGACGGTCGCACTGATCCGCGCGCTGCGCGCCGTCGGCAACACCGAGGATGCCGACGCGTGGTTGACCTCGCTTCGGAGCGAATCGTACAACCCCACGCGAAAGCGGGAGGCGGATCGTTTGGGGCAATGACCGAGGACGGCCGTCGCTCGCGGCTGGAGGTGGTTGATCGGCACCCGGCAGTATCACGAGCAGCGAGCACCCACCCCCGGCTACATCCGACCTTCGTGATAATCCTCGAACGCCTGCAGTATCTCCTGATGCGTGTTCATCACGAACGGTCCTCGTGCGACGATCGGCTCCTCGTATGGTGCGCCGTGGCAGAACAGGAACATCGAATCGGCGAGCGCCTCGATCCTGATTTCCACGTCATCGGAAGCTCCGAATACCACCAGCTGATGCGTCCGCGCACGCTGTCCGTTCACCTCCAGTTCGCCACGGACCACGTACAGCAGCACCCGCCGATCGAGCGTCACGTGCGTCTCGAGCGATGCCCCCGCGTCCATGTCGATCCAGGAGGTGAACAGGTGGGTGAGCGATTGCACCGGGCCCTCGACGCCGTCCCAGTCACCGGAAATCACGTGAACACGAATTCTGCCGCCGTCATCGGTTGCGACGGGAATTTCGTTCGCCTGCAATCCCACGTATTTCGGTTCGACCATTTTGAGTCGTGCGGGAAGATTCATCCAGAGCTGCAGCACCTCGACGTCACCGCCGCTGCGTTGAAATTCTTCGGATGAAATTTCCTCGTGTATGATTCCCCGTCCCGCCGTCATCCATTGAATTCCCCCGGCTCCAATTACGCTCTCGCTTCCGGTCGAGTCCCGGTGTACCACGTCACCGGCGACGACGAACGTGAGCGTCTCGAAGCCCCGGTGCGGGTGGGGTTCGAACGGCAGCCCGCGGCTTCCCGGCGTGTAATGCTGGGGTCCGTGGTGATTGAGCAGCAGGAACGGATCCATGTGCTGATCGCGTCCGAAGGGCAGTGCCATCCATGTGCTGAGGTCGCCCATCGGCGTGTCGACCGCGGTATGAATTGTCTCGATCGTTCGCATGTGTGTGTCGTCAGTTGTGGAAAGGGGCTGGCTGTGCGGGTCCAGCCGCCTCATTGGCATAAGGGGGAAGCGGCAGCGACGTAACTTCCGCAACCGTGCCGCAGCGTGCAACGGCGTGCTTCGGCAGTCGACGATTCATCCTGGGACATCACCATGTACGACGACCATCCGTTTCGCAGATCCGTTCGCAATCCCATCCTCACCACGGCGCAGCTGCCGTTCCGCGCCTCCGGCGTGTTCAATCCCGGCGCTATCGACGACGACGGGGAGGTCGTGCTCCTGCTTCGTGTCGAGAACGTCGAGGGGTTCTCCGACATCTATGTCGCACGCAGTTCCGACGGAATGTCGAACTGGATGGTCGCCTCCGAGCCGATCCTGCGGCACGGGCTGCCGGAGTGGGGATACGAGGCATGGGGCTGTGAGGACGCGCGCGTCGTGCGGATCGAAGAAGACAATTGCTGGTACATCACCTATGTGGCGTATTCCGACATGGGGCCGGCGGTCGGAATCGCGCGCACGGACGATCTTCAGTCGGCGACGCGTCTGGCGCTGCTTGGTGCGACCAACGACAAGGACGGCGTGCTGTTTCCGGCAAGATTCTCCGGCGAATACGCGATGCTCCATCGGCCCGACGCCGGTGGGTTTCAGCACGTCTGGTCGGCATACTCGAAAGATCTCATTCGATGGGGCGATCCGCACTGCGTGCTGCGTGAAGGGTATGGTCCGACGTGGGATGCGGTGAAGGTCGGTGCCGGCCCGCCTCCCATCAGAACCGATGCGGGCTGGCTGGTGCTCTTTCACGGCGTGAAGGAATACGGCAGCGTGCTGCAGTATCGCGTCGGTCTGGCACTGCTCGACCTCGACGTGCCGCACAAGGTGATCGCGCGAACGAAGGGCAGCGTGTTCGCAGCCGAGGCGCCGTACGAGGTGACCGGAATGGCACCGAACGTGGTCTTCCCGACAGGCGCAATTCTCCGCGACGACGAAGTCTGGATGTACTACGGCGCCGCCGACAAGTGCATCGGCCTTGCAACCGCGAAGCTCGATGATCTGCTCGGACTGCTGGAGGAGGGCGGGTGATGCGAGACGGGCGGCGGAGTATCGGCGCCGCGTATACGTTCGTCCGTCGGTGTTGACTACTTTCCGAATTCTTTGCGTTTCCCGGCCGCGATCTCGCATGTCCGAACCCGACGGTTCAGCGCCGAACGTTCCACGTCCTTCACATCAATGGCTCCGGTTCAATTCGACTCCTTCGGCTTTGCGGTGAAGGAGGGTGGTGCGCATGCTTCGCGCACGATCATGCTTGCCGAACTGACGGCATTGCTGGAGACGATCGACGGCGCTGCTTCCCGGCAGTCCACGTATCGGCGGGCGATCGAGGAGGAGAATTGTCTCGCAAAGCGCTCGCTCAAGACCCGACGGCTGACCTTTCGGCACCTGGTCGATCTCTATGGCCTCGATTGCAGCGTTCCCGTCTTCGAGGCACTGGTGTACTACTGGCGACGCGAACCGGAAGCTCGGCCCATGCTGGCGCTGCTCTGCGCCTACGCCCGCGATCCGATCCTCCGGCAATCGCGCCGCTTCGTGCTCACCACGGCGCCCGGAATTGAAATCCGTCGCACCGAACTGGAGGCGTTCCTCGAGAATCGGATCTATTCCGACGCACGCGATGCACTGTTGAAGGCCATGGTTGGCGAATGAACGCGATCGCTATGGACGTCATCCCGCAGCCCCCTACCGATCCAACAGATACAGATACCGCAATAACCCGCCGTTGAGCGCCAGCGCGATCACGCTCACGATCGCCGCCGGCCAGACGATCGAGTCGTCGCCCCCCAGAAATGCGTTCATCGTCGCCGTCAACAGCCAGAGCTGCAGCACGGTCATCAGCACCACGAACCCCAGGATTCCGTTGACGATCAGCATGCGCTGGCGACGCGTGCGTCGCGTCGGTGGCGTGACCTCGCCGGCGTGCGGTCCCGACGCCCCGTTGAAATGCAATCCGCTCATGCCGACATCCCCGTTGCGTAAATCGTTGCGTTGCGAACCTCTATGTCCACGCGCGCGAGCGGCCGCGGTGGCGGTCCCGCAAGCTGCCGACCCGTGCGAATGTCGAATGAACCGTGGTGACATGGACAGTTGAACGTACCCGCCTCCACGTCAGGAATCACCGGACAGAGCAGATGCGTGCACTGCTGATCGTAGGCCACGAATTCGCGCTCGCTCAGCCGAACGAGAATTCGTGGGGAAACGTCGTCGGCCGGATAATGGAATACTTTCGATCCCCCCACAGGAACCTCATCGACCGACGCAATGGCGAGGGCCTTCTCCTCCTTCGATCCGCCACCGAATACCTTGCGTGCCACCAGCCAGAACTGACCGACGACGAAGGCGCCACTGGTCAGAACGATGAATTTCACGAGGTCGCGGCGCGAGACGTACTCGTCCTGTCCCACGTCTATCGGAAAATCCTTCCGCCACTTCGGCTGTTCCGATGCCGGCCGCCGATCGGGCGGAACCGTGATCTGATCGAACTCGTCGGGGGTCATCACCATTACTCCTCGAATAGATTCTCCATGAAGACGTCGTCGGTCACCTCGTGGCTGATCGTCGGTTCGAACATCGCCGACGTCACGTCCACGTATTCGACCGTCGACTCGATCGGTACCAGCATGTTGACCTTCGTCCTGATCGTCTGACGGCCGAACTGGAATGAATTCACCGGGCGCGAATTCGGGCGCAGCCGCTCGAGTTCCTTCCGTGTCCCGTACCACAGCGCACCGCTTGGACAGACCGAGGCGCACATCGGCTTGTTTCCGACAGAGGTGCGGTCGTAGCACATGTCGCACTTCATCATCAGATGCTGCTCGGTCTGCATCTTCGGCACTCCGAACGGACAGGCGAGCACGCAGTTGTTGCAGGCGATGCAGCGCGGCTTGCGCGCAGTCTGCACCACGCCGTCGTCGGTTCGCTTGATGGCATCGGCGGGACACACCTCCGCACAGGTGGGTGAATCGCAGTGCATGCAGACGACCGGAACGGTCTGAGGGGAATGCTCGCGGTCGATCACGTCGAGCTGGATCATCGACTGTCCCTTGTGCGTGTCGCATTCACTGCACGCCTGGACGCACGCCTGACATCCAATGCACCGTCCGGGATCGATAAAGAATTCGAGATCGTTCATTGCTGGGGTTCGAGTTTCGCAGCGTATTCCGGCGCGCCGTCGGCCTTGTACAGCTTCACCGCGCACACCTTGTATTCGGGAATCTTCGAAATCGGATCCTGCGCCGAAATCGTCAGCTGATTGGCACTCTTGCGACCAGGCCAGTGGTAGGGGATGAAAATCGTATCGGGGCGAATCGTTCGAACGACATGCGCCCGGAGCGTGCACGTTCCCCGGCGCGTTTCAGCCGTGGCCCAGTCGCCGTCGGAAATGCCGAGCGTCTCGGCAAGCCGCGGGTGCAGCTCGATCCTCGGCTCCGGATAATGGTCGATCAGCGGCCCGATGCGTCGCGTCTGTGTACCGGAAAGGAACTGGCTCACCACACGGCCGGTGGTCAGCATCAGTGGATAGTCCTCGTCGGTCTCCTCCGTCGGTGGCGTGTAGAGCGCCACATTGAATTTCGCCCTGCCGTCCGGAAAATAGAACGGTCCGCTTCCGTTCGCCACGGGGTTCCAGGAACCAGGTTCGAACAGTCGCGGCGTGCCGGGATCGTCCTCGCTTCTGCATGGCCAGAAGACACCGTATTGATTCTCGATTTTCTCGTAGGTGATTCCCGAGTAATCGCTGACGCCGCCCCTGGAGGCAATTCGAAGTTCTTCAAATATTTCCGCGGGACTCGTGAACGTCAGGCCGCGCTCGCGTCCGAGCCGTTTCGCGATGTCCTGAATGATCTCCCAGTCCCGCTTCGCATCGCCCGGCGGATCGATCGCCTGATTGATCTTGATCACGCGCCCCTCGAGCTGTGTCACCGTTCCCTCATCCTCCTCCTGGAGCGAACCAGGCAGCACCACGTGGGCATAGCGGGCGGTTTCATTGAGGAAGAAGTCGATGGCAACGAAGAACTCGAGCTTCTCGAGCATCGCGCGGATGAAATTGTTGTCCGGCAGCGACACGAGGGGATTGAAGCAGATGCTCAGCAGTCCGCGGATTTCGCCTCGATCGATTTTCCTGAAGATCTCGTATGCGTCGACGCCGGGTTGCGGCAGTTCGTCCGCATCGATTCCCCATACGGAGGCGATGTATTCGCGGTGCTCCGGATTTGCCAGGTCGCGTCCGCCCGGAAGCTGATCGCATTTCTGCCCGTGCTCGCGTCCACCCTGACCGTTGGCCTGGCCGGTGATGGTGCCGTAACCACAATTCTCCCGACCGATACGACCCGAGGCCAGCACGATGTTGATCGCGCCCATGACGTTCTGCACGCCATGGCTGTGATGCTCGATTCCGCGGGCGTGCATCAGGAAGCTCGTCTTCGCCGTTCCCCACAGTTCCGCAGCTTCACGAATTGCCTTCTCAGCAATACCGGTGACGCGCGCGGTCTTCTCGGGCGTCCAGTCGCGGACGTGCTCGGCAACGGCGTCGAATCCATTCGTGTGGTTGTCAATGAATTCGTGATCGAGCCAGTCGTGTTCGATCATGAGGTGAAGAATCCCATTGAACAGCGCGACGTCGCGTCCCGGCTTGATCGGCAGAAAGAGATCGCACGTCCGGGCGATCGGCGTCAGACGCGGGTCGACCACGATGACCTTCGCGCCGTGTTCGCGCGCCTGCCAGACGTAATTGGTGGTGATCGGGGCGCATTCGGCGACGTTCGCACCGGAAATCCACACCACATCAGCACCGAGGATATCGCTCCAGGGATTGGCCGCGCGATCGATGCCGAACGCCTTCTTGTTGCCCGCCGCGGCGCTCACCATGCAGAGTCGGCCGTTGTAATCGATGTTCGACGTTTTCAGACACATGTGGGCGAACTTGCCCATCAGATAGGTCTTTTCGGTCGTCAGACTCGCGCCGCTGAGCATTGCGAAGGCATCCTTGCCATAGGTCGTCTGAATCCGCTCTATTTCCTGCGCGACGCGACCGATCGCCTCATCGTACGGCATTGACTGGAACCCGTCGCCGGATGCATTCCGTTGGTAGGCGTGCAGCAGCCGATCAGGATGGGCGCCCTGCAGATAGCGTTTGATTCCCTTCGGACAGAGTTTGCCCTGATTGAAGGGGAAGTCGTACCACGGCTCGAATCCGATGACGGTGTTGTCCTTCACCTTCAATTGAATTCCACATTGCTGACCGCAGAAGCAGCAATGGGTCTTCACCATCCTGTCGGGTTCGACGCCGGTATCGAGGCGCGACCCCTTTGCATAGGCAAGGTGAGGGCCGAATCGTTCGATCAGTTCAGTCTGCAGCGGAGGTGTATCCATTGGGAAGGGAGGAGACCGAATTAGGGATGAAAATTTCGTTCGTCTTCGGAGCCGAGCGGGCCTTCACCGAGTCCGTTGTTCGCGTACACAGGCATTGGAGGCCGACGATTGTCTGCGGCGGAGACGACCGGACGTCCGCCGCGGCGGGGATTCCACAGGATGCTCTGGGCCAGCGCGAGCGACGCGCGTCGGCACGGTGGACAGATCCACTGGTAGTGATCGACACCGTCGACGGAATCGATGGAATAATCGAAGCCGAGCCGACGCTCGACGTCGATGAGATCCTCAACATGCATACGGGAGGTGAAGGCCTCGCCGCACCTGGCGCAGCGTGCGGGTTCGCCAGCACTGCCGACATCCTTGTAGAATCCGACGCCGATCTGCGCGGGTCGCTGGAAGACGTGGAAGAATTTTCCGAACGGCAGCCAGAGGAACGTGGCGATGACGGTAATTGCGTGAAGAATTGCGATGAAGGTAAAGGCATATCCCTTCATCCACGTATAGCTGGCGGTCAGCATCAGGCCGGTGAGACTGACGGCAAAGAGCAGAATGAGGGGGAGGAAATCCTCGGCGAATCGCTGCACCGCCGCAGCGCCCTCTTCACGCATGCGTCGACGCATGGCGAGCATCACGCCGATGATGACCAGGAACGACGCCCAGACGAGTCCGTGGAAGAGGAAGAATGCAATGGGAGACTCGACGGGGAATGAGAACGTCGGGAATCCGAAGATGAAGACGCGGTACCAGGTGGGATCGGCTTCTACCGGACCGAACTGCAGCCAGCCGAAGACGAGGGGGAAGGTAATTGCAACCGCGAGGATGCATCCCCACATGATGAGCAGGTGCGCCGCGCCCCGCATCCGGTCGCGGGCGAAGATGAATCGATTGAGCACGACTTCGGAGCCGACGCGCCGGAACCAGGTGACGACGTTGCGGGCGCGGAACCCGCGGGTGAAGAACGCCTGCCAGCCACGGCGCCAGTAGACGCCCGTGGGCGGGCGCTGCAGCCACATCGAGTAGCGGTAGGTGAGGCCGAACGTGGCGAAGAGGACAGCGAAGGTGTAGGCGACGAGTGCGGCGTCGAAGTGCGCGAGGTTGCGCGAGCCGACGACGATCAGCAGCGCGAGGACCGCGGTGACGCCGAGGCCGAGCAGCGAGGATCGGATGACTTCTGTTCTCATTAGGCACCGGGAATTTGACCTGCGTCGCGATGAAGCGTCGCGATTGTACGGGAACTTGCGGCTCGATGCAATCGGCCGGACCCTCTGTGTCCTCGGCGGTCCTGCCACCCGACACGGGGCGCCGCTGCAGTGGAGGCGGAGGCCATCGAGACGGACTCAGGTGCGGACGGTGCGCAGCAGCGACCGCAGCAGTCCGAAGAACGTGAGCGCCCAGGCCGCGATTCCCGCCACGATCGACACGTGGGCGATTCCGACGAGCAGGGGAACTTCGAAGAGCTGCGACATGCGGTACGATGCGACGGCGTACATCCCGAGGGGGAAGACCATTCCCCAGTACAGCGGATCGTAGGTGAATGGGAATCGGCGGATGTAGTGGCGCCAGACGCCGAGGATCACAAGCATCGGAATCCACCAGGTGGCTGTCGCCCAGTACATCGCGGTCAGGCCGGAAATAAAGGGTCGAATTGCCGTCAGCACGGGAGACGCGCCGGCAGCGATTGCGAGCATCGTTCCCGCCACCGTGGAAATCGCCACCGCTCCCATGTTGATCCAATACGGCGGCATCAGATCGCCCGGCGCCAGCCGGAAGAAGAGGTAGCGGTAGAAAATCAGCGAAATGGTCCAGAAGTAGAGCATCCCGCCGCAGAGCCAGAACGTCAGCAGGATGTAGAGCGTCGTTTGCAGGTCGCCCACCAGATCGCCGCCGATGACGCAGCCGAGCACGACGACTGACTGCGTGGCGACGATTGCCACCAGCCAGCCACCGTTGATGCCCTCGGCCAGGTTCGGCTTGATTTCCCTGATGGTGACAGCGGTGAAGACGCTGTACATCACTGCGGCCCAGAGCACGACGGTGACCCACCAGAGAATGTGGGCCACGAACCGGGCGTCGTAGAGCACGACCATCTGGGCGCCGAGCACGCCCGTTCCGGCGACGATCGTGAAGAATCCGGGAGCCCGCTGGTGGCTCGCCAGATCGGCCAGCACGCGCTTCGGCATGCGCCACAGTCTTGTGAGAAACAGCACCCACAGCACCGGATAGCCGACAATCGACACGGCGGCGAGCACATGCGGAAGCACGGGGATCTTCAGCAGCTTGCACCCGATCGAGACGATGCCGGTGGCCATGATGAGCGCGAAGTACGCCGGCGGCATCGACGCGAGAGATTCGCGGGAGCGGGCGGGCGTGTCGGCCGCCCTGGCAGGTGCTGCCACGGTCGGCGACGTCATACTGGTGACCGCGGACTTGTCCATGCTTCGAACGGGCTCATATCCTGAAACAGTGTGAATTCATCGATTGCCGTCAACCTACCACTCCGACGTGGTCGGGCAGTATGATCCACCTCACAAGAGCGCCGCATGACCTGGCGCGCAACCTCCGCCGCCCATAACCGCGTCTACATTACATTCCGATTCAATCTGCCTGTTGCGAATTCACCCGGATCTTTTTTTTGCTGCTGCGTCGACGGCAACTCGGACATTGGGCCCCGTCTGACAACCGTCTCGCGGGCCGAAATCGGCCGCTCGTTGCCCCAGGCGGCGTTGCGCTCACTTTCGGTAGCATCATTACCGACGCGTTCGCGCGTCTTGGCTGTGACAACGGTCGACCGATTTCGACCTCACGAACGGCCGACCCTGCCACGCCAGGACGCAGTACCCACGACGAACCATCTCGCTCGGCTTTTTCGCCCGGCACGTCAGGGCATCCTGGTCAATGTCCAGTTGAGCGAGTGTCAGTATCGCAAGCGGCTCACGCCATGTGAGCCAACCGGATAGCCGAGCGTCCATGCCACAGTGGATACGCATCTTCTGCTGACTATCCACCGAATGAAGCACAGAGAATCCAGTGGGAAGCGACGATGGGTCTGATGAATTCGGCGCATCCAGATTTCGTCGAGAAATTTGAGATCGCATATTTTGTGAACCCACCGGAGGTCGAGATTCGATTCCGGGTCAACGAGACAGAATTGAAGACCTCCCATTCGATGTTTCGCGGAATCGTATTGGTGAATGATATGTCCATGGTGACTCCCGAGGTTAACGGGCGTCGGCTGTCGACCGTAATCGTCGCATTGCTGGCGTCATTGACGATATCCGCAAGCGCGCAGCCAACCGTCTCGTGGAGCAAGCGCTTCCCGTTCAACGTCACGCTCGACGGTACCATCACGTGCATGGCTGCTTCGGGAGATACCGTCGTGGTTGGCGGGACATTCGAGACGTTCGGGCAGACGGCACTCAACCACGTTGCGATGTGGGATGGGAACCGTGAAGAGTGGCGGCCGCTCGGAGAGGGTGTCGACGGTCCGGTGTCAGCGATCGCTATCGATGGCGATTACATCTATGTCGGTGGCTCGTTTCAAACGGCGGGTGGCGACACGGCCGAAATGATTGCCCGCTGCAATCGATGGAATGCTACATGGGAACCATTGGCGGGTACTCGATTGGCTGGATCGGGAGTGTCGTGCATTGCTCTGGAGGGAGGGAATGTCTTCGTTGCCGGAACGTTTTCCGATTCATCCAACACCGTTCGAAACATTGCCGCGTGGGATACTGCGACGCACCGCTGGAATTCGCTGAGCGGCGGTACTGATGGAGTCGTGTCGGCCCTTGCCAGCGTCGGAACGACCGTCTGGGCAGGAGGTGCATTCGGTTCGATTGGCGGTCGCACCGCGCGAAACCTGGCGGGTTGGAACGTGACCGGTGGCACGTGGGTGGTTCCGTCGGATTCCACCGTTCGCCGTATTTACGCCCTGTCGTCGCTGGATTCGCTTCTGATCATCGGGACGACTTCCGGCGCGTCGAATTCGCGACTTTCATCGGTCACGCTGACGTACGATCCATCGTTGGATACGGTGGAATCGCTCGAGACCGGTATTGGCGACAGATACTCACGCGTCACCGCCCTGTGCACTATCGGATCGGATGTGTACATCGGGACCGAATCCGCTCTGTATCCGCTCATTTCGAGTTTCATCGTCAAGTGGGATGCGGAGTCCGGATCATTGGATTCGCTCGGTGCCGGAATCGCTGCACCAATCGCATCAGTCGTTTCCATTCCAAAGGGAATTGTCGTCGCCGGCGGAATCGCCGGGGTGTTCACCGGTGGTCACCTGGAGACGACACCCGGAATCGCCCTGTGGGACTCGAAGAAGTACGAATGGAGGTCGTTGTTCAATTCTTCGTTCCGTGCGCTCGGAGGGCAGGTGAACGGACTTGCTCTGGAGAATGGTCGCCTCGCAGTCGCGGGCAGTTTCGGGTATGCCGGCAAATGGCTGGTCGACAACGTGGTCGTCTGGGATGGATCGAATTGGACGCCGCAATCCCGAGGCGTTCTCGGAATGGCCAATTCGGCGGCATGGCTGCATGACACCCTGGTCGTGGGTGGCGCGATTGTCGGAGATCGCATGGCGAACGTTCATCTCACCGACGTCGCCAGATGGATTCCGGGTCGGAGTGCGTGGGAGTCCGTGGGCGGCGAATTCAACAACGATGTCTATACCGTTGCAACCGATCACCGCGGCCGAATGTATGCAGGCGGTGTGTTCACGACGGCCGACGATGGTGCCACCACGGGTTCGGTCTGCTATTTCGAGAATGGACGATGGCACTCTCTCGGCTCGTTGGGAAGCGAGCTGACCGGTCGTATCTACGACATTGTCGCGGTAGGGGACACCGTATTCGTTGCCGGAGAATTCGACATCGAACGCCCCGACACGGTCCTTCGAAATGTCGCAGCATGGGACTCCCGCACCGAGCGGTGGATCTCCCTGGATGGTGGCGCCGACTTCGTTGTCTATTCCATGGATTACAGCGACGACACCCTGTTTATCGGTGGCACCTTCGGATCGGTCGGCAATGGCGTCGTCTCGAGCGGGGTCGCCGCGTGGTCAGAAGGAACATGGTCGGCAGTCGGACCGCAGCCAACGCCGATCGGCGGCCCGGTGTTCGCCGTGGCCAGCGTGGGCGGCGTGCTGTTCGCCGGGGGCGAGTTTGATCTCGCGGGGACGAACGACGCAAATATCGCATACTGGGATGGGGGACAATGGAAGTCGATTCCGGGCGGAACCAATGACAGAGTGCTGGCGCTTGCCGGCGCGGGTGACTCCGTGTTCGTGGGCGGAAGCTTCACGGCCGCGGGGAGAGAGCCGACCTCACGCATCGCCGTCGCACGGATCTCGGGAGCCATGGGCGTCGAGTCACCTCTCAGGCGGCCTCGACCCGTACCCGGTTTCAGCATTGCGCGAATCGACGCCCACACCCTGCGCGTCGATCCCCGCGTGACCGGCTGGCGAATCTATTCGGTTGACGGTCGTGAACTTGCCGCAAGCGCCGGAGGCACGACGCCACGCTCGATCATCACGCTGCCTGATGCTCCGCCACAGGCGATGTTCCTGATGGTCCGCGATGTTCGGGGGCAATGGACGCCGGCAGGAGCGGTCGTACCGTAGCGATTGCGGCATTGAGTCCCGACACGCGACCTCAATACCACGGGAATTCGCGGATCGCTCCTCCGGGGCGGCAACCGAATTCCTCCGCATCGTTCCACCACCCATCGTCCCAACCTCGATCCACCGCGCAACGTCGGCGACCTCGCGATTCATATCATGCACCACCATTGGCTCGGATTCGGCACCGATCCATCCTGATGTATATCATAAACGGCGCTGTCCGTGCGCCCGTAGCTTGCTCATGTCGACACACGAACCCAGCGATTCGGAAGCCCAGCAGGAGCTCGTTCCACTGTCTCTGTTGAAGAGGTATGGTGCCAGCGCCGTCGACCTCGATCCCGACGAGGTGCTCTTCGATCAGGGTGAGCGCGCCCGGTACTTCTATATGGTAGGGAGCGGATCGATCGAAATGGCGGTGTTCACCGAGAAGGGCCGCAAGTTCGTCCAGGGCGTGTTCTCCGAAGGCCAGAGCTTCGGCGAACCTCCGTTCTTCGCGAACAGACGGTATCCGGCCAGCGCCGTGGCGGTCGAGCGCAGTACGGTCTGGCGGTGCGGGTACGACGATTTCATCCGACTGCTTCGGGAGAATTTCGACGTCCATATCCGACTGACCGAAATTCTCTCCACCCGCCTCATCTATAAGGCGATGATGCTCGGTGAAATCGCAGTGGAACAGGCGGAACACCGGCTCTCGACGCTCATCGAGTACTTCCGTCGATACGAAGGCATTGCGCCCGACCAGTCGTATCTGGTTCCCTTCACCCGCCAGCAGCTTGCCGATATGACCGGACTGCGCGTGGAGACGGTGATCAGAACGATCAAATCGATGGAGGAAGAAGGGGCGCTGCGAATCGAGAGCGGAAAAATTCTGTGGGGTTCCGAATTGCGTCGGCATCCTGAATGACAACCAGCAACCAGAGTACAAACCGAGAGGACGTCAGATGAATTCGGAACTCGCACGAACGAACATTCGCGACATCGTCGTCGATGATTATCGCACCGCCGCGGTGTTTCAGAAATACGGACTCGACTTCTGCTGCGGCGGCGGGGTTCCGGTGGAGCAGGCCTGTCGGGAAAAGCAGATCGACGCGACCGCCGTTCTCGACGAAGTCGATGCCGTCGTTGCTTCCGGCCCATCGGGTGAACCGAACGTCAACGACTGGGAACTCGATTTCCTCGCCGATTACATCGTCCAGAACCACCATCGGTACGTCACACGCATCTCACCGGTACTGCATCAGCACGCCGACAAGGTTGCCAGCGCGCACGGCGAACGCAGCCCGCACCTGCTCGAGGTGGCGCGTCTGGTGCACGCGATGCTCGACGACATGGGCTCGCACATGCTGAAGGAGGAGCAGGTGCTGTTCCCGATGATCAAGGCACTTGCGAATTCGGCGCGAACCGGAGTGAGTCCCGACGGCATCTCACTAACGCAGGTGCGCGCGGCGATTGCGATGATGGAGATGGAGCATGCGGAGTCGGGCGATATTCTCGCGCGCCTTCGCGAGCTGACCGACGACTACCAGCCGCCCTCGAGCGCCTGCACGACATACCGCGTGTTCTTCAGGGAGCTCGAGGAGTTCGACCTGGACATGCGGCGGCATGTGCATCTGGAGAACAACGTGCTGTTCGCCAAGACCGGGGCCGCCAAGAGCGCCAAGGGATAGCGAGGGGACCGGGTGGGAGTGGAGAGTTCGAGGGTAGAGGGTGCGCTGGGGCAGATTGTCCGCCAAGGGGGCCAAGCGGTGTGTCGGTGGAAGATGCGCGGGACCGGACTTCCCATCGCCGCTGCACAAGACCCGGAGGGCCGCCCTCCATTAGCCCAGGGCTCCGCCCAGGGTATTCGATTCCCACCCACCCGCGTCCGGAGCCCCCGAGCGCTACCCCCCGGTGTCGCTAGCGCAGAAGTTGCATCAGGACGAACCCTGCGGCGATGACGGACTCGAGGAGGCCGATGCGCTTCAGTGGCCACGCGCGGTAGCGGTCGAGGTCGAAGGCGATCCAGCCGAGCAGTGCGACCGCCGGTACGACGGCGATGAAGCCGCCGATGGGAATCACTTCTGCAATCACCAGAATTCCCGCAACGCCCACAACCAGCGTATGAAACGCCGCGGTCGGCATCAGGGCACCGAACCCGTTGAGCCGCACCTTGATGCGGAACACCGATGTTGAGAAGAAGAGCGCCGACACCACCCACAGTCCGGCCAGCTCCGCCCATCCGGCGGATGATCCGGCGGCAATCGCGGTCGCCGGTGCCAGCAGCGCCATTCCAACGAATCCTACTGCCGAGAGCACCATCATCGGTGCACGACGGTATTCCAGCAGCGCGTAGAGCCCGAAGATCAGGGCCGACGGGATCACCACTGCCAGCAGCCGCGGAACCGCAGTCAGCAGCGGGATTGCGGCGATCATTGCAATGAACGCCGACAGAATGCTCCAGTTCGTGTAGTGCCCGATCTGAGTCCTCAGTCTCGCGACGCGTCCGCATCGGATCAGCGCACGCTGCGATTCCAGAAGGACGACCGCCGACAGCGCCACCAGCGCCGTGAGCATGATGGGAACGATGTCGCCGCCGCGGGCATAGACGATGCCGAGCAGCCACGCGCTGGCAAGCACCACCCACGCGCCATGCTCCTTCGATATGGGAATCGGTCGAATGTTCATGCGACCAACATAGAGACCGACCGCAATGGGGGGATATGACGCACATCATGCGCAGGCCAGTCCGGCGCCTCGTTACTTGCCATCGTTGCGCACGAACCTCCGTCACGATCCTCCCATAGCTATGACTCGTCTCGTGTCAGTCTCGGCGTTCTTCTTCATTGCTACGTCCATTGCACTGCTCGCCCAGGATACCACCGGCACGTGGTCGATTGCCGGTGAGGTTCGCGAGCGCACCGAACTCGACGGACGGTCATTCGACGGTGGTGCACCGGCGCCGCTGTACCACCTGCTGCGAACGCGACTCGACGTCGCCGCGGCCCCGTTCTCACATGTGTCCGCGCTCGTGCAGATTCAGGATTCCCGCGTCTTCGGCGAGGAGAATCCGGCGCTGGCCGATGGTACGTTCGATGGTTCGGCCGACGGACTCGATCTGCATCAGGCGTATTTCGTCGTCGACAGCATCGGCGGCGTCCCGCTTCGCCTGAAGGTTGGACGGCAGGAATTCGCCTATGGCGACGAGCGACTCATCGGCGCTGTCGGATGGCACAACGTCGGACGATCATTCGACGGAGCGGTGCTGGCCTACGACGGCAGGCGGATCGACGCCGACCTGTTCGCTGCGCACCTCAACGGCAGTACGACCAGCGGAACGTCGAAGAATCTCCTCGGATTCTATGGCGTGGTCGACTTCGATGGTGCCACCCACGCCGACGTCTTTGCCATCGGTGAAAACGACACGCACCAGCTCAGCAGCGGACCCGACGCGGGAGCGATCCGGCTGTTACGATACACGCCGGGCGCCCGCCTCCACGGACGGATCGGTGCCTTCGACTACGATGTGCAGGGAGCGTATCAGGGTGGTGTGCAGGCGACGACCGACAGCACCGCGCGACTCGACATCCGAGCATCGATGCTGAGCGCCAGCGCGGGGTACACGTTCCAATCCGCGGCGCGGCTGCACATCGAAGCGACCTATACGCAGCTCTCGGGCGACGACGATCCGGCAAACGGTACGTCGAACACATTCAATACGCTCTACGCGACCAACCACAAGTTCTACGGCGCAATGGATTACTTCCCGTTCAACGCGACGCTGCGTCCATTCGGCCTGCAGGACGCGTTCGTGACGATATCGTCCGCGCCGCTTTCCGGCGTGTCGGTTGCGCTCGCCGCCCATCTGTTCGGGACCGCGACCGATGTCACCGTTGGCGAATCAGCCGCTACCGCCCTGGGAGAGGAGTTCGATCTGACCGGAACGTGGAAGGCGTCGAAACCCCTGGCTCTGCAACTCGGCGTTTCCACGTTCATTCCCGGCGCCGTTGTGAACGACCTCCTTGGGGATCGAACGACGTACTGGGGATACCTCATGGGATCGGTCGCGTTGTAGGCGCCGGAGCGGACCCGCCGAATTCATGGCGTCAATCGGGTGCGGTCACGCGGGTACATCGTTGCCTCACGGACGCTCGACATTCCGCAGAGCAGCATCGTCAGACGCTCCGGTCCTATCGCAAGTCCGCCGTGGGGCGGCATTCCGAGGTCGAACATCCGAAGGTGGGATTCGAAGGATGACGGATCGACGCCGCGAGATCGCAGCGCGGCCTCGAGTTCCGCACGACGATGCAGGCGCTGACCGCCGGTCGTGATTTCGACGCCTCGAAACAGAAGATCGAAACTCTGAGACGCTCCTTCGGTTCCCCTCGGATGTGTATAGAACGGTCGGCCCGACAGCGGAAATCCGAGCACGAACACCGCTGGAATTCCATTCTCCCCTTCAGCCAGCTCGCACAACTGTCGTTCCGCCTGCGGGTCGAGATCATCGACGAGATCGGAGCGATCGAACCCCTTGCGAAGCCGGTCGAGGCACTCGGCGAACTCCCAGATCGGCACCTCGAGCATCGATGGGGGTCGGGGAATCCCATGTCCATCGAAATACTGACCGAACTCCTCGTTCAGTCGCGCGAATACGGACGTCAATAACCGGCGTTCGAGTTGGTCCGCCGACGATTTTCGAGGTGAATATTTCGGTGAAGTATTCCCTCGCGAGGAATTCGCGCATTCCGCAAACGATTTCCGCCTGAACCCGGAACGCGGTACCGACCGAAGGGCTGCGCAACGACAGCGGCCGGTGTTCCAGAATCACCTCGAGCGCGACGCCATCGAGCGGGGTACCGGAATTGAACGGAAGCGGGAATCCTGATGGATTGAGAATTCGGACGGACTTGACTTCGACTTCAAAGCCGACGCGGGAGCGCTCATCGGCGCGGACGGTGCCGTCGATTTCTACGGCGTCGTCGAGTTTCAGACCGAGGCCTTCGAGCAGGGAAGGTTCGGCGACGCACTGGACGCTACCGGTAGCGTCCTGTAGAACGATAAAGACGACCCTGGAGAGCTCTCGAAGCCGATGGACCCATCCGCGCAGCAGCACCGGGCGTCCGATCGCCTCACCGAGCCCGACGACAAACGTGCGGGACATGGCGATTACCTCATGGTGGGCACGAATGCGCCCGACGTGTTGAGAGTTGCGATTGATGGTGCTGGAACCGGTTCCCCGGCGGTGCCATCCAGCTTCCGCGGCACGCGCGTGGCGTCCGTGCAGCGGCGCTCGGTTACGACGATATCGTCCGTCGGTACGTCGAATCCTATGCAGGCCTGCGGCAGGGCCGCTTCCGGTTCGGATCCGCCCCTCGGAGGGGTCTGTCCTCGTCATCGGGTTGGGCGTGAAAATAGGGAGGAATCGTTCGGGTGACGTAATTATTACGGGAGCAGAAATTCCACAGGTATCCTCACATGCCACGACTCGCACGCTGGTTCATCAAGACGTCACTGCTGTGGTTCGGCCTGGCGCTGAGTACGGCGCTGGCAATGGCGCTGTGGCCATTGCTGGGGTTGCACCCCTCGGCGGCGGCGCTGTGGCAACCGTACCTGCACATGATCACGGTCGGATGGCTGACGGGGCTGATCATCGGGGTCGCCTTCTGGCTGTTCCCTCGAGCGCAAGGTGACGATCCACGTGGGCGCACGTGGCTGGCGTGGCTCGCGTTCTGGACGCTCAACCCGGGACTTGCCGTCAGGGTGGTGGCCGAGCCGTCGCTCACGTGGTCGCACGCGGAAATCTGGCGATGGCTGCTCGTCGTCGCGGCAATACTGCAGTGGGTCGGTCTGGTGTCGTTTGCGCTGTACATCTGGAGTCGTGTGAGGGCGAAGTAGCGATGCCTCGATTGAACGTGTGGATCATCCGGTGTTCGCTCATCTACCTGATGCTGGGCGCCACGATCGGTGCGGTGATGCTTGCCGGGGAGGGCGTGGTCGTCTGGACGTGGATCTGGCAGCTGCGACCGCTGCACGTGGAGTTCCTGCTCTTCGGATGGATGGTGCAGCTCGCCTTCGGAGTTGGTTCATGGATACTGCCGAGGATTCCGTCGCGACCGGGACGCGGGGTCGTCGTGGCGGCAGTGGTGTTGCTCAACGCCGGCATCTGGACGGTTGGCATCGGTGGCGTGATGAATGCGTCGTCGGTCGTTGCGGCACTGGGACGGATGGCGGAGATCGGAGGATTCGCAATGTTTACCGGACACATCATTCCGCGGGTGGTGGCATACCGTCGGTAGCGTTGCTCAGCGGCGGCGAAGGAGAAGGCAGGGTGCGGGATGGAAATCAGTGTGGGGAATTGCACATGAGTATCGATCCGGACGTGCGAATCGGGCACGTGCATCTGAAGGTGTCGGATCTCGACCGCGCGGTGGAGTTCTACCATGGCGTGCTTGGCTTTGACATCGTCGAGCGCATGGGTGACTCCGCGGCATTTCTGTCGGCGGGCGGATACCACCATCACATCGGGTTGAACACATGGGAGAGCAGAGGCGGATCACCGCCGCCGCCGGGGACGACGGGGCTGTACCACGTAGCGATTCTGTATCCGACGCGGGCGGCGCTTGGCGATGCGCTTCGACGGCTGAACGACGCGGGAATCCGTCTCGACGGCGCGGCCGACCACGGCGTCAGCGAGGCGCTCTACCTGCGGGATCCGGACGGAAACGGACTTGAGCTGTACTGTGACCGGCTCAAATCGCAGTGGCCGAGGCAGCCCGATGGGAGCATCTCGATGTACACCAGGCCGCTCGACCTGCGGTCGTTGTTGAAGGCGGCGGATTCCTACGCGGGGTGATGCGCTCGCGGCGATATGTGAGGATTGGTGCACAGTTGCATTCGGCGCTTGCACATGGTCGCGAGTTGCGTAGTTTGTGCGATTCAAGTGCTTCTTCTACCGATATGCGGTAGCATGACGGCGTGCCGTCACGCCATGGAGTTCGATCGGAGAAGCGTTCCAGATCAATCGAAGCACTCGTAAGAGAGAACCAGACGACTTCGCTGCCACCGCCTCATCGAAGCACTTCCAGTTCGCGCTTCCGCAGCATCTCCATAGGGAGAGGAGTTAGTATATGTCGATGAAACTGTACGTCGGAAACCTGTCGTTCGATACGACCAGTGACGACCTCAAGGACCTCTTCAGCGCCAACGGCACTGTCGAGTCCGCATCGGTCGTCAGCGACCGCGACACCGGCCGCTCGCGCGGATTCGGATTCGTGGAAATGTCGTCCCGAGACGAGGGCGAGGATGCCATCAACGCGCTCAACGGCAAGGAGGTCGACGGACGGACCCTGACCGTGAACGAGGCACGTCCGCGCGAGGAGCGCGGCGGCTCACGTGGCGGCTGGGGTGGTGGCGGAAGCCGTCGTAACTACTGAGTTCGACCGCGACCGACTGACGGTCGCGTCGTGAATTCGCAGAGCGCCCGCCGGAGTATTCCGGCGGGCGCTTTCGTATTGGGGGGGGCAGAAATCACGTTCAGCGTTGATAGGAGGCCGCGGGCTTCGGCTTCGAGGGTTTCGGGGGGGACCGGGTCGGCCTGGATCTATCCCTCGGCGAGGTGGGCCAGGCGCTCCCATTTGTCGTGGACGAGCTTCTCGGCGTGGCGCATCATTTCTGCGGCGTGCTCCGGATCGCTCTTGGTCAGCATCTTGTACCGCGACTCGTTGTAGGCGTACTGTTCGAATGGAATCGACGGCGCCTTCGAATCCAATTGCAGCGGATTCTTCCCTTCGGCCACCCGACCCGGATTGTACCGGTACAGCGGCCAGTACCCCGATTCCACCGCCAGCTTCTGCTGATCCAGCCCTCGCGAAATATCGAATCCGTGGACGATGCAGGGACTGTAGGCGATCACCAGCGACGGTCCGTCGAATGCCTCCGCTTCGAGGAACGCTTTGACCGTGTGCGCGTCGTTGGCCCCGACGGCGATCTGCGCTACGTAGACGCTGCCGTAGGTCATCGCATACATTCCGATATCCTTCTTCGCCGTCGGCTTGCCGCTGAAGGCGAATTTCGCCGAAGCACCGAACGGCGTCGCCTTGGACGCCTGGCCACCCGTGTTGCTGTACACTTCGGTGTCGAGTACCAGCAGGTTCACATTGCGACCGCTGGCGATCACGTGATCGAGTCCGCCGAATCCGATGTCGTATGCCCAGCCATCGCCGCCGACGATCCAGACGCTCTTCTGCACGAGCATATCGGCAAGACGATGCAGGTCGCGGACGTCGAGCGAATCCTCGAGGTGGTCAAGTCGCTCGCGCAGTCGCTCGACCCGATCACGTTGCGCCGCGATCTCCTGATCGGTCTGCTGCGGCGCCCGCATGATCTCCTCCACCAGGTCCGTTCCCACTTCATCACGCAACCGGAAGAGGAGTTCGCGTGCGAAGCCGGCCTGCTTGTCGATCGCCAGCCGCATGCCGAGTCCGAATTCCGCATTGTCCTCGAAGAGCGAATTGCTCCATGCCGGTCCGCGTCCGTCCGCATTGGTCGTCCATGGTGTCGTCGGCAGGTTGCCGCCGTAGATGCTCGAACAGCCCGTCGCGTTGGCAACCACCGTGCGGTCGCCGAAGAGCTGGGACATCAGGCGTACGTAGGGAGCTTCGCCGCAGCCGGTGCAGGCGCCGGAGAATTCGAACAGCGGTTGGCGGAGCTGCACGTTCTTCACGTTCGTGGGAGCCAGCGTTGCGGAAGTGCGGCCGTCGAGCCCGAGGAAGAAGTCCCAGTTGGTGCGTTCTGATTCGCGCAGCGGAAGCTGCGGCTCCATGTTGAGCGCCTTGCGTCCCTCGACCGTCTTGTCGACGACCGGGCAGATCTCCACGCAGAGATTGCAGCCGGTGCAATCCTCCACGGCGACCTGGAGCGTGTAGAGCAGATCACCGAGTTCGCGCCAGCGCGCCTTTGCCGAGCGGAACGTCTCGGGGGCATCGACGAGTTTGTCATCGGTATAGACCGAGGCACGGATGGCCGCATGCGGACAGACCACCACGCACTTGCCGCACTGGATACACAGATCGGTGTCCCAGACAGGCACCTCCTGGGCGATGTTGCGCTTCTCCCACTTCGACGTGCCAACGGGGAAGGTGCCGTCGGCCGGGAATGCGCTCACCGGCAGTTCGTCGCCATGTCCGGCGATCATCGGAGCAGTGACGTTGCGTACGAATTCCCCGGCGTCGTCCGGAAGCAGCACCGTGAGCATCGGCATCCCGTCGGCTACCGCCGGTACGTCGATCCGGTTCAGATGCGCCAGCGCCGCGTCGACCGCCGCGTAATTCTTCTGCACGATCGCTTCACCGCGCTTCCAGTACGTCTTGCGGATCGCCTCCTTGATCTTCTCGATCGCCACTTCACGCGGCAGCACCCTGCTGATCGCGAAAAAGCAGGTCTGCATCACCGTATTGATTCTCGTACCCATGCCGGCCTCGGCTGCGACCGCATAGGCGTCGACAGCGTAGAGCTCGAGTTCGAGATCGATGATCCGTTGCTGCACCTCCCGCGGCAGGCGCGACCACACCTGGTCGGCGGGGAAGGGCGCGTTGATGAGCAGCGTGCCGCCGCGCTCGACGTTGGCCAGCACTTCGTACCGCTCGAGGAAGTTGAACTGATGCACCGCGACGAAATTCGCACGCTGGATGAGGTACGGCGCCTGGAACGGATGCGGACCGAAGCGAAGGTGCGAGACCGTGCGCGCACCGGATTTCTTCGAATCGTACACGAAGTATCCCTGCGCGTGGTTGTCGGTGTCCTCCCCGATGATCTTGATCGAATTCTTGTTGGCCCCCACCGTTCCGTCGGCACCGAGCCCCCAGAACACGCAGCGGGTAGTGCCTTCCGGTTCGAGCACGAACTCGGCGTCGTAGTCGAGACTGGTGAATGTGACGTCGTCGTTGATCCCGACGGTGAAGTGGTTCTTCGGATTCTGCTTCGCGAGTTCGTCGAACACGGCGATCGCCATCGACGGCGTGAATTCCTTCGACGACAGGCCGTAGCGTCCGCCGATGATGCGTGGCAGCGAATTCATCGCCAGACGGTCGTCCATGAACAGTTCGCTCAGCGCGGTGACGACGTCCTGGTACAGCGGCTCGCCGGTCGCGCCCGGTTCTTTCGTGCGATCGAGCACGGCGATGGAGCGAACCGAATCGGGGAGTGCCTGCGCGAAGTGTTCACGCGAGAACGGGCGGTAGAGCCGCACGACGACGGCGCCGACCTTTCGCCCGTTGCGGTTGAGTTCTTCGACGGCCGAGAGGACCGTCTGCGCGCCGGAGCCCATGACGACGACCACGTGTTCGGCATCGGGGGAGCCGTAGTAGTCGAAGATGTGGTAGTGCCGACCGACCAGTTCGCCGAGGGTGTCCATTTCGCCCTGGACGAGTTCCGGAACGGCATTGTAGTACGGATTGGCGGCTTCGCGGGCCTGGAAGAAGACGTCGGGATTCTGGGCGGTACCGCGTACGGCGGGATGATCGGGGGAGAGGGCGCGGGCGCGATGCGCTTCGACGGCATTGTGATCGATCATGGCGCGGATGTCGTCGTCGCCGACCATCTCGATCCTGGCCACTTCGTGTGACGTGCGGAATCCGTCGAAGGCGTGGACGAAGGGGACGCGCGACTTCAGTGTGGCTGCGTGGGCGATGAGCGCCATGTCGACGGCTTCCTGGACCGAAGAGCTGAAGAGCATGGCGAATCCGGTCGAGCGCACGGCCATGACGTCGCTGTGGTCGCCGAAGATCGACAGCGCGTGTGTTGCGATCGAACGGGCGGCGATGTGGAAGACGGCCGGGGTGAGTTCGCCGGCGATCTTGAACATGTTGGGGATCATCAGCAGCAGCCCCTGGCTCGAGGTGAACGTGGTTGCCAGGGCACCGGCCTGCAGCGCACCGTGGATCGCGCCGGCGGCGCCGCCTTCGGATTGCATCTCCTGGACCACCGGAATCGATCCGAAAATGTTCTCCTCGTGACGCGCGCTCCACTCATCCGACAGCTCTCCCATGGGACTCGAGGGGGTGATCGGATATATTGCGATCACTTCGCTGGCGCGGAAGGCGACGCGCGCTGCTGCCTCGTTCCCATCGATGGTAATCCACTGTCTTTCCATGAGAGTCTCCTCCGAACAGGTGTGAGTCCGAACGGGATCAACATCGGTCTCGTGGCGGTAGGCTACCATGACGGTGGTCATTATCGCGCAGAGGGAGGAGTGCAGGGGCCGAAAGCGCGACGGCAACGGCGGGTGTCAACCGGATTCACCGGAAACCATCGGCAGAGCAATGGCACTACATCGAACCATCGAGGAGTTGAACGCAGCGCTGGCGGACGTGCTGGCCTCACCGCGGGATGCCGGGCGGCTGGAGTTGATCGTGCGCCGACCGGCAGTGGATCTGCGGGAAGAGTTGAGCAGTGGGACGCTGGACGTTGAGGAGGGACTGATCGGCGACTACTGGGGGTGGACACCGGGTGCGGACGATCCGGAGGGACGGCTGCATCAGGTGACACTGATGAACGTGCGTGTGGCGGGGATTGTCGCGGTCGATCCGCAGCGGCGGGCGTTGGCTGGCGACCAGTTGTACGTCGATTTCGACCTGAGCGAGGAGCTCTGTCCGGCGGGCACGCTGTTGCGGATCGGGGGAGCGACGCTCGAGTTGACGGCGCCGCCGCACACGGGCTGTTCGAAATTCCGGGGGCGATTCGGGCTGGACGCATTGAAGTGGGTGAATTCGGCCGGGGGGCGGGCACTGCGGTTGCGCGGAGCCAACGCGCGGGTGGTGACCTCGGGCGAGGTCCGCGTGGGCGACGTCGTGGAACGGATCGAGAGGGATCGGACAGCGGCGGAACCGAGTGCGGCTTGATACCGATTGGCGACGCGACGTGGGGCCAACAAATAATTCGGACCATTTGATACCCATTCACAAATTCGGGCATACTTCAGCATTTTTCGGGTTGTGAACGGCCGTGGCAGAGCGATACGCAGTACGAAATGCGAATCCAGGTCACCGGGCGGCGTTTGGGCGACATTGCTGGCGCCGGGCTTGAGAATCATGGGTGGCACACGCAGGCGCCGTAGTCGCTGGCCAGCAGAATTCATTCGGAAGCCAAGCGAACGGATCGCGCAATTGCGGGCAACAATTGCATCTCGAAAATGAGTGACAAATACCGCTTGCAATTGCACGACCGCGGACGTACACGTGCGGCGCACGAGACGCCCGGCGTATCCCCCACACCACGCGCCGCCGTGCATTGAACGCGGCGCGGGTCGCATAGGCCGCGGAAGCACCGACCGCCCCACCGGACGGCCGCCGCAATCGAAAGATCGATCACGTCGCACTGCTACCTTGCGAGATGGTAATGGCAGAGCAGGTATTGAATTCGTCAGTGTGTGGAGAATGGATGGCGGACCCGATCGCGAGCATGGAGTATAGCCGCTGAATGGTGACAGAAATGAGACAATTGACGCTGAAACCTCAGGCCACCTCGCATCCGGCGAGGCGACGGCGCCCACGGCTCCAGCGCATGAGCAGAGTGGTGGCGGGTGTACTGGCGCTGGCGGGACTTGCCGTTGCTGCGTCCGACTCGGCCCACGCGCAGCCAAAGCGGATCGATCCCCGGGCACCGTGGATGGTGACGGGGCTGCCGGAGTTGGGGCGGATGTACGGGTTTATGACCAATCGCCGTGATCTGGAGGAATTCGGGTGCTCAGAGGTCGGCGGAGGCATTACGGCACTTGGGGATATTTCCGGGGACGGCATCAATGACTTCGCCGTCTGGCACCGCCATACGGACACGGCGGGAGCGCCGCAGGAGCTGCTGATCTACCACGGGGTGCGCGGTGGCCTTCCGGCCTCGACGAGCGGACAGCGGGTTCGGGTCAGCGAGGCGCCGTCGTCCATCACGCTTGTGGGCAGCGGGGATTTCGATGGGGACGGATTCGGCGACCTCGTCCTGGCTGTCGAGATCAAGGACGACACGACTGCGGGAAACGTACCGGGTGGAAAGCCGGTGGCGCGGTTGGTGATTTTCTGGAACGACGGATACGGCTACTACTCGCTGTCAGATACGACGCGGTTATCGTGTGAGAGCGAGATGTGGCTGGGGATCCAGAACGGTCTGGGGAAGGATTTTGATGGGGATGGCACTGATGACCTGATGGTCCGCGCCTATGCGGGGTTCAGCCAGGGTGAAGTCGTGGCGCAGCCGCAGTTGCGAATCTACCGTGGCCATCGCGGTGGCCGGTGGGGTCGCGGGGGGCTCTCGCGGCGAGCGGACTGGCGAATGTGGAACATTCCACCGACGAAGCAGATCCGCATCCTCGACCAGGACTGCGATGGGAACCCCGATGTGGTGTTCATCGACAACGAGACGAGCTCTCTTGGCAGCGTCGGCGTGCTGTACGGGCGCAAAGGAGCTCTGCCAGACACAACGGAACTGGAGGTGGTTGACCTCACGGTAGCAAATGGACACTATGCGCTGTTCAGTGACGTAACGGGCGACGGCAGCTACGATCTGCTGGTCAATTGCGGCGGCGCGGAACGCATTCGGATCTACGCGGGACGGCCCGCTCAGCGTCTGCTGGAGCAATACGGCAGTGGCTACGAAGGCCCGAGCGATGGACACGGCTGGTGGTCCCGTCCGTGGGCGGAGGTGCTCTCGCCCGACCAACTGCACGAGGACGGCTGGGGAGGCAGCGGCGGAGCCCCGCTCTACGACATGGGCGACGCCAACCTCGACGGCGCCGATGAGATCTGGACGGCGTCGTGGCCACTGATCATCGGGTATTCGGGGGGGCGTGGCATCGACTCGCTGATCGATGTGGTGATCCACTTCCCCGGCACCGACATCATGAGCGTCGCACGACTGGGAGACATCGACGGGTCGGGGGAACCGACGGTGGCGATCGGCTACAACAACTATCCGAATGACAATGGCTTTCCGGGTGCCATCGTGTTTTTGAAGCCGGACCAGTCGGTTCCGACGTGGACACCGCACCCTCGGCTGCTGCCGCACCTGCCGGGAGAGTTCTGCGGTGCGACCTCGGCAGCGGTGGAGGTGCCAGCACGTACCTGCGCGAATGCTCTCGCAATCCGGGTGATTCCGAATCCGGCAGCCGAAACGCTCCGGGTGGAATGGACCGCGGCTGAGGATGCACGCGCGGCCAGACTCGAACTGGTTGATGAGAACGGGAACGTGGTTCTGGACCAACCGGTCAGTGCGACTGCGGGTTTGGCCACGGTCGATACAACGCCCATTCCGGCAGGGACGTACTTCCTTCGGATGGTTTTCGACGACACCACGACGCACGCCACAACCGTTCGAATCCGATAGGACTCACCTGCGGCACCGGCTCACACCGCAAGCGCCGCAACCGACCGGAAACGAACGCTCCTCATAGACCCTTCAAATTCCTTCCACCACGACCGGAGGACCACTATGGTCACGTCACTCCGACTTCTCCTGCTCGCCTGCCTGGCGAGCACGGTGCTGCTCGTACCCTCTGCGCACGCGCAATCGACGGGCGACTACCACGGGTACACCTACGACAGCACGTTCTTCATCGGCGGTATGACGGTTTTGAGCGGTCTCACTTTGCTGAACAGGACGTGATCCCGTGGCTGAATACGCAGCCACCTGATTCGGGAAACCCTGCGGACATCCGGTACTTCTGCGAACTCGTCCGTGTCAGCGACAGCATGGTCGTCTGGCGCAGCGACACCATCTCGGCTCGCGACGTCGGACCGTATGAGTACGAGGACGACATGACCGTGCCGCCGGCATATCTCGCACCCGGCACCGACGTCTTCCTGCGGATGCGTGCCGAGCCGACGGCGAACATGGTCTACGCGGTTTCGGCGGACTTCCGCTTCGCGTACGACTCGAGCGGAACGGTCGCATTCCAGAAGGTCCGGTCGATCCCGCGATCGCCGGAAGCGGAGGCCGCGCCGGAGTCGGCGCTGGCGCTGGCGGTGGTACCGAATCCGCTGCGCGGCGCTGTCGGCGACCTCCACATCACGGTCCGGCAGGCCGGCACGGTCACGCTTGCGGTGTATGATCTGCTCGGGCGGCGCGTGCGGCTGCTTCCGACGCTGGAGGCGGCATCGCCGGGCGAGTACACGACGGCGCTGGCGATGGAGGGCGTTCCCGATGGATCGTACGTATAGGCTCTCAACCCCCTGTTGCGGGGGGTGCTCGTTCACCAATTCGGGCATACTTCACCTATTTTCTGGTTGTGAACGGCCGTGGCAGAGCGATACGACTGCAACCTGAGCGAGGAGCACCCTCCGGCCGGCGGGCCGGTGCGGATCGCCAGAGCACCGCTTGCGGGATGTCACACCTGAATCCGTTATTGCAGATCCGCTTCTCGCCCCATCCATCTGCTCCAGCATCGATACCCCGATACCATTCCGGCTGAATTCCATCCCCCATGAGCATCGTTACGCTCGAACGCGTCTCCCGTACCTACGCCGATGATCCGGTCTTCTCCGATGTCAGCTTCGGAATCGAAGCGGGCGAGCACGTCGGCCTCATCGGTGCCAACGGTTCGGGGAAGTCCACGCTGCTGCGCCTGGTCTGCGGACTCGATCAGCCGGACGCGGGCCGTGTCTACTACACCGGTTCACCCGTGATTGGAATGCTGTCGCAGAACGCCGCGTTCGATCCGGAGGCAACCGTTCTCGATACGATCTTCGCCGCCTCGAACGAGACGATGCGGCTGGTTCACGACTACGAGCGCGTCTGCGCCCGCCTTGCCGCCGGAGACGGCGATCACGACACGCTGCTTGCCGAGATGACCGACCTTTCCGCCCACATGGAGTCGAGCGCTGCGTGGTCGCTGGAGACCGAGGCGAAAATCATCCTCGACCGGCTCGGGATTTCCGATACCTCCGCTCCGATGGGCAGTCTCTCCGGTGGTCAGCGCAAACGCGTCGCCCTCGCCCACGCGCTGCTCGAACGCCCCGATCTGCTCAACCTCGACGAACCCACCAATCACCTCGACGCCGACTCCGTCGCATGGCTCGAAGACTACCTCCGGCGCCACACCGCCGCACTCCTGCTCGTCACCCACGATCGCTACTTCCTCGATCGCGTCACCGCCCGCATCGTCGAAGTCGATCGCGGTCGCGTCCGTACCTACGCCGGCAACTATGAGTACTACCTCGAGAAGAAAGAGGAGGAGGAAGAACGCCTCGCCGTCGAGGAACACAAGCGCGATATGCTCGTTCGGCAGGAACTCGAGTGGCTGCGACGAGGACCGCGCGCCCGACGGACCAAACAGAAGGCGCGCATCGATCGGGCTGCTGAACTGATGGGAGCGCCGAAGACGAAGAAGAAGGAGGAACTCGATATCGCTCTCGGTTCGAAACGACTCGGCAGGAAGATTCTCGAGCTCCATGACGTGTCGAAGGCATGGGGTGACAACACGGTGGTGCGAAACTTCTCCCACATCGTCCAGCCGCGCGAGCGCGTGGGATTCATCGGTCCGAATGGCGCGGGCAAGACGACGCTGCTCGAGATGATCGTGGGAAGAATTTCTCCTGATACCGGAACGATCGACGTCGGTGAAACCGTTTCGATCGGCTACTACGATCAGGAGAGCCGCGCGCTCGCCGATGACATGCGCGTGATCGACTACGTTCGCGAGGCCGCCGAAACGATTCGCACTGCCGACGGCGGAGTTGCCACCGCCAGCCAGATGCTCGAACGATTTCTCTTCCCGCCGCCCATGCAGTACGCCGTCATCGGCAACCTCTCCGGTGGAGAGCGTCGGCGGCTCTACCTGCTCCGTCTGCTGATGAGCGCCCCGAACGTGCTCGTGCTCGACGAACCGACGAACGACTTCGACATCGCAACGCTGCAGGCGCTCGAGAGCTACCTCGACGGCTTCGACGGCTGCGTGATCGTCGTCAGCCACGACCGCTACTTCCTCGATCGCACCGTCGACCACCTGTTCCGCTTCGAAGGCGACGGCGTGCTTCGAGAGTACCCGGGGAACTACAGCGCCTACCTGGACATCCGCGAGCGGGAGGAGGAGGCCGCGCGTGATCGAGCCGAGCAGACCGCGCGCATCCCTCAGCCCGAGGCGCCGCAGCCGGACGCGCCGCAGCCCACCGCCGACGGCGATCGACCGCTCAGCTACAAGGAGCGGAGGGAACTCGAGACACTGGAACAGTCGATCGAAGACGCCGAGTCGAGAAAGGCCGAGATCGAAACACGGCTCGCCACCGCCGATTACATCGAGGCCGCCGACCTGGCCGAGGCGCTGCGCGAACTCGAGGAATCACTCGAACTCGCCATGAACCGCTGGGCCGAGCTGGCCGAACGCGCGGGCTGAACTCGGCCAAAGCCGTTGGCAGAACCGCAAATCACTCGCCGCATTGAGTAATTTTACTCAGTCAATTGAGTAATTTGTCGCGATGTACACACGACCCATGCTCGATGTCCTGCTGCACCGCGTGGGCGAATCCCGTCGATTCCTGCAGGTGCTCTTCGGGCCCCGACAGGTGGGAAAGACGACGCTCGCCCGGCAGCTGGTCGATCGCATCGGGATCGGTGCCCACATGGCGTCGGCCGACTTGCCGACCGGTGAGACCGGTGCGTGGATCGAGGCGCAATGGCAGATCGCACGAATCCGGAGCGGCGACGGTCCGTTTCTCCTCGTGCTCGACGAAGTCCAGAAGGTTCCCGACTGGTCCATCCGAGTCAAGCGACTCTGGGACGAAGACACCGCTGCGGGCCGGGAACTCCGCGTATTGATGCTCGGCTCCTCGCCGCTGCTGATGCAGATGGGGCTCTCAGAGAGTACGGATAGTCTCCAGTCCCCGTCCGACTGCCGTCACGCGGCGCGGCATCGGCCGCTCGTCCCCTCGAGCAGCTCAGGGCGAGCTGCGGCAGACGACAGTCGGTCCTGAGCATGTGGACGCGCCTCAGCGTATCCGCCGCTGCATCGGGTAGTACACCGCGTCGACCGGTACGTTCCCCTTCGGCCAGTCACGCGCTTTGCCGGGAAAGACGGGGCGCGGGTGGGAGTTGATCCACGCGGAGATGCTCTGCGCCTCGAGATCGGTGAGCGTCCCGGGCGCATCCAGCGGCATCGCCCAGCGGATGAATCCCGCCAGCGTGTAGACGCGCCCCATGCCCGCACCGTCGTTCCATGACCCGTCACCCCAGAGAGGACCTGGCCGGGCGCGCTCGAGCTGCACGCCCTGTCCGTCGGCGCCATGGCATCGGGCGCAGTTGACGTTGAACCGCTCGTGTCCCCACGCGGTATCCAGCTGTGCGAGGGGCACCTTCGCCGCCGAGTCGATTTCATTCAATCCCCGCCATGTGTTGGCCCGCTTCGCGGGAATTCCATCGGAGAGCCATCGGATGTAGGCCGCAAGCGCTCCTACCTCGGGCGCGTCCTCCGACGGCAGCGGTCCGTTCATGCTTCGCGAGAAACAGCCGCAGATGCGGCCCTCGAGCGTGACCGTCGAGTTGCTTCGCGAGCGGAACTGCGGGAAGGTGGAGGCGACGCCGACCACCGGCAGTCCCCGGTAGCGCTGCCCCACGTTCAGATGGCAGTTGCCGCACGACATGCGGTTGCCGACCAGATGCGGGGCGAATTCCTTCGTGCTGCGGAACATGTGGTAGCCGCGACGGATGCGTGCGGCCAGCGCTGTATCGGGCGGCACCGGGTCGTAGACCGGACTGCGGATCAGGTCGCCGACGTGATCGATCGTCATCGTATCGGCGACGAGCGGCATCGGCAGCGAACCGGTGGTATCCGCCTCGGATGAAGGCGGATGCTCGGCAACGCGCGAACAGGCCGTGCCGAGGACGATGGCCAGGACGAGCGCTGCCGCCGCAGCAATGGAGTGCCCGGGAATCATGAGGTGGGCCGAGCGTGCGTGCGGCGGCGTCGCAGGTGGACGTACGCCGTGCACCGTGACCGAGATCTGCAGGCGCGACGACGCACGGGCGGCGACGGACCGTTCGTCACCCGTGCGGTCGTACCGGTGGCGACTCGGGCCGGCGTGTACCCCCGGATCGCCCGACATCCTGATGCGAATCATCAAATTCCCCCGTCGTCGCGCCGCCTCGCTATCCTGCGAAGCAGTAGGTGAGGCCCGCCTCCTGGGCACGGTTGACGCCCCAGACACCGGAGGGAAGCAGTACGATGCCCGGCAGCACGTTCTGCTGCCATTCCTCCTTGACGTCGTCGGCCTTCTGTCCGGTCTTCTCGGCAACCTTCTGGCTGAAGACGGTGATCGCCAGGTTGCAGACGCCGAAGAGCACGCCGCGCTGCTGCACCTTGTCGAGCGCCATCTCCGGCATGGGCAGATCCTCGGGTTTGGTATTGACCACCACGTTGCGCACCGACGGTTTGTCGGTGGTCTTGTCGGTGATGTTGAACATCTCGCCGAACTTGTACTTGCGCCACATGGCGTCGTTCATGGCAAGCGGGATGGCCTCGTGGCGGAAGACGACGAACGCGCCGACGTCCTTGTCGGGAATCCCGAGCTGGTTGTTGGTAAACAGCATGACCCACGACCAGATCACGGGCATCGAGTCATTGGCGCGAGGTGCGTCGAAGACCTGTTTGTGCGGTCGTGCGGCCAGCATTCCGAGCATCGACTCGATCTCTGTGGGCGACGGCGCGGTGCCTGCGACGACACTGGTGGCGCCGAGGCCGAGTGCGCCGGCACCGGTGATCAGTCCGCCCATGAAGTGCCGACGGTCAATAATCGTGTTGCCTGCGTTGCTCATGCTCTCCTCCTGTTGGATCGGTTGGTTGGCTACTCGAGAATTGTATAGATCTCGCGATTGCTCGACTCGACGAGCGGAACGACCTTGGCGTACCACTGCTGCCACTGCTCCCTGGAGAAGATCTCGGCCAGCGACTTCTCGTAGTCGGCCAGACTCTGATAGGTGATTTCGAGGACGAACGTGTAGGCCGGTCCGGTCAGATCGGTCAGGACCCGGAAGCTGCCGGCTGCCGGCGTGTGTTCCTCGAAGAGGGGCTTGCCTTCGTTCCAGACCGCCTTGAGTTCGCGCATGCGTCCGAAGCGAACGCGGAAGACGTCACGGATGAGAATCATGGTCGTTCAGGTTCTCGTTGATGGATGTTGACGAATCGAGTCGTGCACCGCATCCGGTGCAGTAGTATGCGACGGGATGGCGCAGCGGCGGTCGGCAGGCGGCGTGGTCATCGATGAGTCGATGGCCGCACAGCGCGCAGTAGCGATCGCCTTCGTAGCCGAACGAGTGACAGTTCGGACACAGCTGTGGTCGGATTGCCGCGGCAGAATCGAGTGGCTCGTGCCTCACGCCGTGCTCCCGCTTTGCGATTGATCATTCCGCTGATATGTTCGTACCGGTTCGGTCGAAATGCCGACGTCGATCTCCCCCGGCACGCGTCACCGGACTGACAGGCGGCATCGTGCGGCACCTCGACCGAGCGAATCTATCCGCGCGCGGTTTCAATTCACCCCCGTTCCGGTTTCAGTTCCAATCGAAGTTCGAATCAGTCGTACGGTGGCTCCCTGCGTGCCGGGCTGTTCCCGTACGCGTGAGCCGATCATCGGGAAGCTGGGTGTGATGATGAAGACAGCGACGGTCGATTTTCTCAATCACGGAATCCTTCCGTTCCGGGGACGCGAGGCGGAGGTGCAGCGACTGACGTCGTTCTGGCGCAACACGCTGGCGGTGGCACGACTGCGTGTTGCGCTCATGAGCGGTGACGCGGGGATCGGCAAGTCACGGCTCATCGATGCTCTTTCGGGCGTCGTCGTTGAGGATCACGGTGCCCTGGTGCGCGTGCATCTGTACGCCGATACCGCGGCGGCGGTCGTTCCACTGATCGCGCGAGCGGTCGAGGCAGCCGGACTCGACCTCGAGACCAGGGCTGCTGATGCGACGCTGGCCGGCGTTGCTTCGGCGCTTCGGTCGACGGCACGCATCCGGCCGGTGCTTCTGGCGGTCGACGACGCATCGGTGCTGCCGGTGGAGACGCTGCGGGAGCTCACCACGCTGGCCGGCCTTCTGGCCGACGAGCCGATCTCGATGGTCTGCGTCGGCCGTACCGGCGATCAGTCGCTCGAATCCGCTGTGGCCCGGTACGTCGTCGAGGACCTCGTCGTCGGCGGGCTGACACGCGATGGCATCGCCGATATCTGCGTCGAACTCTTCGACGACGGGCTTGCAGCCACTGCAATCGACATTCTCTCGGACGTCACCGCCGGCAGCCCCCTCGCGCTGCGCGCGGCGCTGCGCGGCGCGATCACCGCGAAGGCCATCGTCCGTCGGTCGGACTCCGGGTCGTGGTTCCGATCGGTCGATGACCGCACCTTCCACGCCATCCTCCAACGTCCGGTCGGAATTCTGCTCGATGGAATGGCGGGCCATCTCGAACCCGCCGAACGAGAGGCAGCAGCGGTGCTTGCGCAGCTCGGCGAAGTGTTCGATCCGGGTACGGCCGCCGATCTGCTCGATGGGGGTGAGCAGGTGGTCGAGCGTCTCGCGTTCCGTGGACTACTGGCGAGTGCCCGTGCGTTCGGTGCACCGATATTCGGAGAGCCGAGCGGCGCCATTCCGCTGACGTTCACGCACTCGCTGGTGCATCGCCAGCTGCTGAACGCCGCACCGGTTCGAGCCGATCGGCTCGTGCGGGTGATCGCCGCCGGACGCCCCATCTACTCGGCGGTCGCGTTCGATCGAGTCGTGGCCGGTGACGCGGGATTCCTCGACACCGAGGCGATGTTCTCCGCAGTCGACCGGACGCTCGCTGCCGCACGGCGGCTGGAGGCCTCGCCCGACTGGCGTCTCGCCCCGATGCTGTGCACCGCGGCCGGGGCATTGCTCGACCGCGCCGACGGCGGCCTCGACCCGCATCGGATGCGACTGGTGCGCTGCGCGCTGATCGACACCCGGCTTCGAATTCTCCAGCGCGACATCGCAGCCGAGGAGCACGCGCTTCTCGTCGACGAACTGTTCGCACTGACAGCCGACACCGACGACGAGGCGATCGCCGAGTGGCGCATCACCGCACTGCTCCACGGACTGTGGCGGCGGTCGCAGGGCGCCGCCGACAGCGTCGCCGCAACGCTCGATGAGGCGGAAGCCATTCTCGAGCGGTTCGAGTCCCTCCGCCGCAGCGAGGCCCACGTCGGGCTGCTGGGTGCCGCGGCCAGCATTGCCGCCGCCGTCGGTGACCACCAGAGCGGCCGCCGCGTGGAACGGGCGCTCGACGCCGTCTGCGAGGGTGCCGAGGATTCCTTCCGCGATCGTGCCTTCCGCGCGGTGGTTCCCAATCTCTGCTGGCTGCTCGGGACCGAGCAGGAGGTGGAGCGTCGGCTGGCTGCGCTCGAGGCGCTCGTTGCGTCCGATCCCGATGACGTGAACACGCGTATGTGGCGCATCGTCACCCTGGATCAGGTGGGACACGTCGACGAGGCGGCGCGCCTTGCGAGCCAGTCACGCGCGGTCTTCACGCTGCACGGCGTCGACCACTTTGCGTTCATGTGTCCGATCGTCATCGCCTTTGCCGAAGCCGCAATGAGCGGATGGGACGACTTCATGGACGAATGCGCGCGGATCGTCGAGTCCGCACCGGAATCGATCCGCACGCGACTGCAGCGCAATGCATGCGTGCGTGCGGCCAACCTCGGAGTGCTCAGCGGCGACGCGGAGTTGTGCCGAACGGGCATCGCGGGGTTCGTCCCCGGATCGTACCCGTGGCAGCTGGTCGAGGCGTGGCTGCTGCTGCAGGATTCCACGACGGTCGATGACGCCGTGGAATTCGTCTCGAAGTCGAGCGACGGACTTCCCGAACCGCTGCGCGCGCTGTGTCGCGTCGGTGACGGCGCTGAAACGTCGGCGGTGCTCCGCGATGTCCACGACCTGCTCCTGGAGGCGCCGCTGCGCATCAACGACCTCATCGTAAAGCGATTCGAGCTCGATCTGTGCGAGGCGCTTGCCAATCGTCCGGGAGCTGAGGAGGTGATCCGACAGCTGCATCAGGAGATCGCCACCTCGATCGATCATTGCCTGCAGATGATGACGGCCAACGGGATGTACGCGCTGGCCCGGGCGCTGCTGGATCGGCATGGCGAGCGACTCGGAGACCGACGCTTCGAATTCTGGTGCGGCCACCTCGTCGGCGGTGCGGCGTCCGGCCGTGAACCCGCCGAGGTCGTGCAGATCCATGTGATGGGCGCCGTGCGCGTGCGCCGCGAAGACGGCAGATGGATTGCGTTGCGGACCGGTCGTGTACGAACGCTGCTCGCGGTGCTGGTCGCCGATTGCGTCACGTGTGACCATCTGTCGCTCGATCAGCTGCGAATGATCGTCGTCGGTGAGCGCCGCTCCGACGAGCGTATGCGCAAGGGAACGAACCTGGCGATCCATCGCCTTCGCGAGCTGCTTGGTTCCGACGCGGTCGAGACGGTCGACGGGCTTCCACGTCTCGCGTGCGATCGCGTCCGCGTCGACCTGATCGATGCCTGCGAACACCTCGCAGCTGCCGAACGGGCGGTGCGCGACGACATTCCGATTCGCGCGGTCATCGAGCTCGAGCGGGTGTTCGATGCCGTCGGTGGCCGCTCACCGTTCTCCGATCACTTCCAGCCGTACTTTGAGGCGGTGCGCGAAGAGCTCGAAGGCCGGGTTCGAAGCGCTACGCTTGCCGTTGCCTCGATGCTCGCGATTGCCGGCGACGCCGAAGTGGCCTCACGCCTGCTGGAGCTCACGTTGCGGGCCTACCCCGGTGATGGAGAGCTCTGCGAACGACTTCACGATCTGCTGCGACGCCAGGGCCGGTTCGTCGGTGCCGAACGTATCCGTATGGCGGAGCGTATGGACGAGGGCGTGTGAGCGGAGCGGGATCTCGAGCCGCTGATCGGATTCGGAGCGCCGATCGCGAACATCGTGCAGCGCCGGAGCTACCGCTCGCTCACCCTGGACCACGCTCGTCGCGCGATGTCACCGGGCTCGGCAGTCATCGTCTCTCCGCTCGATGGAGCGATCAACCGCCTGCCGGACGGCCACTCGCCGGCTGGCAACCGCGACTCCGCGGCGGTGGTGAACGTCACCGCCGCGTGGGACGATGCTTCCGACGACGACGTCAATGTTGCATGGACACGGGCGGCGTTCGACGAACTCTCCCGATTTTCCACCGGCGGATCGTACATCAACTTCATGACCGAGGAGGAGGGTGACGATCGAATCCGTGCTGCCTAGGGAGGGAACGACGATCGACTCGTCGAGCTCACGCGTCGGTGGGATCTGTCGAACCTGTTTTGTGTCACCAAGAACATCGCCGTGTAGCGTTCGCGGCGGAACTCCATGCTGATTGGCCGCGATCGGGAGCTGCAGTCACTCCAGGACCACTTCCTCAGAATTTCCCAGGGCACATCCGGTCCCAACGTCGCCTTTCTCACCGGCGAGGCGGGCATCGGCAAGTCGGCGCTGCTCGACGCCTTCGCCGCGTCTCTGGCGTCGTCACGATCGCCTGTGGCGGTGGCGACGGCCGACTGTTCGACACCGATCGCCGGCTCGGCGATCGGCGAGATGGAGGCGCTGGCACCATGGGCGGAAATCATCACCAGTCTGGCCACCGGCCGAAGTGAGATCACGCGTCGGATACGCCTGCTCATCGGCGACCTGGCGATGGCGTGGGTGCACTGCATTCCCGTCGTCGGCGATCTGATCGAATCGGTGGTCGACACGGCCCGCATCGTCAAGGAACACCACGATCTGCACGGCGCTCCGGTCGCGGCGGCCGATCAGGGTCAGCTGTTCCAGCAGTACATCAATCTGCTGCGCGAGCTCAGTCGACAGATGCCCGTGGTGATCCTTCTGGACGATGCGCACTGGGCCGATGCATCGTCGACCAATCTGCTGTTCGCCGCGGCGCGTCAACTCACCTCCGAGCGCGTTCTCTTCGTCGTCGCCTACCGTCCCGACGATGCAGCCAGCGCCGAATCCGACGGCGGTCATCCGATTCTCCATATCCGCAATGAACTCGAGCGGTACGGGCTTGCCGTGCCGATTCCGATTCCGCGCATGTCCGCCGCCGACATCGAGGCACTGCTTCGCTCGCGCTACGGCCGGACGATCGGCGATGCCGACTTCCGCCAGTGGCTGGTGCACGTCGGGTCGGGAAACGCCCTGTTCATCACGCAGTTCCTCGAGACACTCGAGGAGGACGGGCTCATCGACGGCGAACTGGGAACGGTGGCATCGGAGTACCGTCGGATGAATCCTCCGGCATCGGTGGGTGCGGTCGTCGGCGAGCGGATCCGCCGACTCGGAACCGACGTGCGCGAACTGCTGCAGGTGGCATCCGTCGAGGGGGAGGTCTTCACCACCGACGTGCTGGCGCGGCTCACCGATACCCCGCTGCTTGCACTGCTGCGTCAACTGAGGTCAATCGAGCAGTCGAGTCAGACCATTCGGACGCTCGGCCGGCAACGCGTCTACGTCACCGAAACCACCGCGTGCGAATTCCTGCATTCCCTCGTGCACCAGATGCTCTACGATTCGCTGGGTGATCAGGAACGCGACCTGCTGCATCGAGCGGTCTACGACGTGCTCCTGGCGGAGATCGCCCGGGCGAGGCAGACGCGGTCGTACCTGCGTGCGACCGCGATGCGTTTCGCGGTGCATGCGCGTATGCTGCATGAGCACGTCGAAGCCGCACAGGCGCTCTGCGACGGTGCGCGAGAGTCGTTGGAGAAGGAATTCGCAGCCGACGAGGCCGGACGCATGGTGGCCCTGGGGCTCGATTCGCTGAAGCAATGCGCACCCGGCGACGAGTCCGAGCGTCGTCGCGTCGCCGGACTGCGTGGTCGGATGCTGATGCTTCGAGCCGACATCGCCCGCTCCGGCGGCGATCGGTCAGCGGCCCTGGCAGATTACACCGCCGCACGCGACGCGTTCCAATCAGCGGAGGAGCAGACCGGCGCCATCGATGCCACCACGCGGATGGCGTGGGTGCTGCGGCAGGACGAACAGACGGAGGAGTCGCGGCGGCTCACTGAGGAGGTGCTGGAGCGCTCTCGCGCAATCGGATACCAGGCGGGTGAGTTCGACGGTGACGTTGCCCTCGGCAATCTCACCTCCCACCTCGGTGACTGGCGATCCTCGCTCGAGTGGTTTCGAACAGCGCTCGCGGTGGCCGAGCAGGTCGACGACGACAGAATGCGGGGCGTGGCGCTGATGGGAATCGGTTCGGCGGAGCATACCCTGGGCGAACTCGATCAGGCCGACCGCCACTACCATGCCTGTCTCGAACTCCAGCGCGCCCGCGGAGACCGCCTCACGGAGGTCGATGTGCTGGTGAATATCGGTCTGCTGCATAGCGATCGCGGCGATGTCGATGCGGCGGTCGACACCAACCTCGCCTGCCTCGACGCCTACCGTCGCATGGGCAATCGTCGCGGCGAAGCGCTGACACGGCTCAACGTCGGGGCCATGCTCATCAACGCGGGGCGGTGGGACGAAGCGATCGGCTACCTCGACGACGCGCTCGACTGCGCCCGCGCACTCGACGAGCGCCGGATGGAGGCCTCCGTGCTCACCAACGTGGGAATGGTCCTGGTCGAGACCGGTGACTTCGACGGCGCCCGCGATGCGTTCGAACAGAGTCTGGCCATCCGACGCGCGATCGATGACGCGGAAGGAATCTGTATCGCGTGCACCCACCGGACGATACTGGAGATCGAACACGGCGACCCGGACCGCGCGCGCGAGTGGCTTCGGACCACGCGTCGCGCCGCCGACCGGATTCACGTGCCACACTTCGATGCCAGAATCGACGGGATCGAAGGAGAGCTGCTCGCCGTCGAAGCAGCCCGGTGCAGTGGTGAGGAAGCCGCCGAGCTCCGCCGGAAGGCCCTGCAATCGCTCGACAGCTGCATCGAACAGCTTCGACGGATCGACCATGTCGAACGCCGGGACTGGGAGCGGGTCCGCGATTCCGTCGCGCTGCAGATAACCGACGATGAGGCGTCGAACGACTGATCGACTCGGCTACTCCTGTCCGCCACCACCACCACCACCACCGTTGCCGCCGCCGCCACCCTTCGTCTCGGTCGTCTCCTGCCGATGGTTCTCCAGTCGCGGATGGGTACCGAACGTGTAGCTGACATTGAGCGACACGTAGCGGGAGGACCATTTGCTGCGGCTCTCGGTGTAGAATTCGGACGTCTGGTAGATCGAATGCCACTCCTGCAGATTCAACGGGTCGTTGAGGGCGAAGGCAATCGAGAGGTTGTCGTCCAGGAGCTTCTGTCGAACGCCGAGACTGCCGTAGAAGAAGCCGCCCGGCTGCGATCCACCGACGCCTGCGGGTTCATAGAAGTATCCGTTGAAACTGATGTTCGCGCCCTTCCAGAGATCGACGGCGGCAGAAACGTTGCCGTTGTATCCGGTGGAGGCACTCTCGACGTCGCCGGGAATCGAACTGCCGCGATTTACCTGGCGGTATACGCTCCCGCCCGTTCGCAGCATCACCCGGTCGAACAGACGCAGCCCGAGCGAGACGTCGGAGCCGATCCGGTAGGTGCCGTTGAAATTCTGATAGGTCGAATACGTGGCGCCATTGACGAGTTGTTCGCTCCGCTCGATGCTTCCGTTCGTCGTCGAGTAAAACGGTGCCACCGAGACCATGTTGCCCCGTCCCCAGTAGGTGTTGTACGACAGTTCCACGTGGTGCGTGTACTCCGGATCGAGATCGGGATTGCCGGAACTGGAGTACAGATCGCTCCACTTCACCACGGTCGGATTCAGCGCGTCGACGTCCGGAAGCGCGATACCGCGCCGATAGCTGAGTGTGAGCGAGTGCGGTTCGGCAATCGTATACGACAGCGACACGTTGGGGAAGAGACTGGTGTAATCGCGGGCGACGAACTCCGCGCCGCTGGCGTACTTCGCCGAGACGTGCGCCTGCTCGAGGCGCAGCCCCAGTTGAATTCCCAATGCATCGACGGGTCGATACGCGACGGTGGCATAGCCGGCGTAGACGACGTTCTCCGGCAGGTAATGACTCGATTGCAGCGTGTCGAATACGAACTGGCCGGAAGCGGGATCGAGCGTGCTGATGGCCGTCTCGTTGTCGAGTCGATTGAATTCGTTCCGCCCCCCCGCCGAAATCTTCAGCTGTTTGCCGAGTTGGTTCTCGTAGTCGAGACTGGTGACCACCGACAGATTGCTTCGGTCGAAGAGGGTATTGCGGCTGCTGCTGCGTTCGTCGTCCGGCGAACCGTCCGGGCGCAGATAGGTGCTCGCATAGCGGTTGTCGCTCGAGTATCCGAAGTCGTTCCACGTGACGGTCAGGCCGATCTTGTGGCCATCGGAGAACGTATGGCGCAGCAGCAGCGAGGCGTCGTCGTAACCGCCCGAATTATCGCTTCCCGGAATTCTGTCGCTCGTATCGAACAGGCGCGTGGTCGGAACGTCGAGCTGCGTGAAGTAGGTGTTGGCGTCGATCGAGGAGTAGTTCGAACTCCAGTGATTGAGCGAGAACGAGAGGGAGGCGAGGTCGTCGTGGGTGATATCGTAGTCGATCTGTCCGTGGGTGTAATAGGAGGAATTGTTCGATTCGGACGTGCCGTCGCCGATGCCGTGATATTCGAGGGAATCGGAGTAGTTGTACCGGATCTCCGAGCTCGTGCCATCGTTCGGACTGTTGTGAATTCCACCGCCGATCGATGCGATCACGCTTCCGGAATTGAGGTAGAACGTACCGCCCCCGCTGTACCCGGCCACCGAAGTTGCGCCGGCATTGATGCTTCCGCCGAGCATGTCGCTCATCGTTCGCCGCGTGACGATGTTGATGATGCCGCCCTGGTATTTCGCATCGAATTGCGCGCCCGGAGATGTGCGGATTTCGATGTCCTTGACCATGTCGGCCGGGAGCGACTGCAGGTACTTGTTGCGCTGGTCGGCCGGCATCATGATCGGCCGGTCGTTGATCATGATCACGACGCTGTTGTCACCACGCAGCGAAACGGCTCCGTCCTGGTCGACGGACACCGACGGGATCTGCCCCAGCAGCTCGCTCACGTTCGTGGCGGTGTAATTCGTGTTGCCCTCGACCGCGTAGACCGTTTTGTCGGGAAGCACGACCACCTGATCGCGCTGACCCTTGACGGTGACCTCCTGACCCTCGGTCGCCTGCTGTGCAAGCTCGATGTGGCCGAGGCTCACGCTCGGATGATCCGCACGCGGCGTGAGGCTGTCTCTGGTCACCGAAGCGTAGCCGATCATCCGTACCTCGAGTCTGTAGCGCGTTCCGATCGAGAGATGATCCACGGTGAACCGGCCGGAGGTATCGGTCGTCGCGCCGAGCGGCGTGGCGGTCGAGTCGGCGGCAGGACGGATGACGGCGGTGGCTCCGGCAAGGGGTGCGCCCGATGCGGCGTCGACGACGGTGCCGGTGACCGATCCCGTCGACTGCGCCTGCGCAATGGTCGTGACAATCAGCAGAGCGAGGGGAAGGAGCAATTGGTGGCAACTGGGTGACGGTCGACGCATGGAGTGCCTGCTGGGTTGTAGTGGGAGAACACTGGTCGGACGACGACAGCATCGCGCCCTGCGGGGATGTGCGCCCTACGGGAATGAGCCCCGCTGGTTGCGATTCGATGGGCGATATTGCATCACGTTCCATCAAACAGGAGACGCGAACGGGAGAATGGTTGCACGGACGGTGCCGGTGAACGATCACGACAGTATATCGAATGCGATGCTGAACCGCATTCTCGATGCCTTTGGAATCGGCGGCGCCGTCGCGCCGACGTTCGAGGGATTGCAGGCCGTGTATGCGTCCTGGTGTCGCCACGTTCCGTTTGACAACGTTCGCAAGCGAATGTTCCTTGCGACCGGAACCACTGGAACGCTGCCGGGCGACGGAGCCGGCGAGTTCTTCGAACACTGGCTGGCGGACGGGACCGGGGGAACGTGCTGGGCGGGCAACAACGCGTTGTATTCACTGCTGCACGCAGTGGGGTTCGACGTGCGACGCGGCGTCGGCGTCATGTCGGCCGCCAGGGGCGTTCGGCCGAATCACGGAACGGTGATCGTGCGCTTCGACGATGCCGATTTCCTGGTCGATGCGTCGATGATGCACGTGCGGCCCCTCCCGCTCGTGGCCGGTTCCCGTTCCTCGGTCGATCACGCTGCATACGGAGTCGTGGCTCGATGGGTGGAAGACACGTGGGTGGTGCGGTGGCGTCCGCTCGGAATGCCTGATGGGTTTGAATTCAGAATCGACTCGACCGACGTCCCCCGCGAGGTTTTCAGCGAGCTGCATGAGCGCGCTCGGACGAAGAGTTCATTCAACGATGAAACCGCGGCGCGAGCGGTCAGAGACGAATCAATCGTCGGGATTGCCGCGGGACGTATCGTGGAGCTGCGAAGCGACGGCTCGGTAATCTCGCACGTCTCGACGCATGACGAGCGACTGGAATTCCTGACTGACGTGATCGGAATTTCTCCCGGGATCGTCTCCCGCATTCCGCTCGATCACCCGGCGGCCGAGCACTGAGGCGCAGTACCCGGGATGATCGGTGCCGTAGCGGAAGCTGAAATTGTCGCAATTTCGAGGTGTTCCGTGGACTGCACCACCCGCTCCATCCGCGGCCCGACGAGTGGTCCTCCTGACAAGGGATTCGCCCGGGGTCGGACGTTTGGTCGGCATGGAGGCGAACCTGAATTTCCCCGACTTCACCGATATATCCGAACATTCATGACCCGATTTCATCTTCTTATTGCACTTCTGATTCTCCTGATGCCGGCAGTTGGCTCGGCCAGGACGTTCGGCCAGGATATGTGTCCGGTACTCGGTCCGAAGGGAACGCGTCAGGCATCGCCGCAGGTGCGCGTGGCACCCGACGGAACGGTCGTTCTCATGTGGGCGGACTGTCGCGGCACCACCGACGGGGAACTCTATATCGCGACATCGACCGACGGCGGCATGACGTTCAGCACTGACAGGAAGCTCACCGATGAAACCGACGACTCGCAGCAGCAATACCCATCGCTTTCGGTCGCGCCCGACGGAGATGTGTACGTCGCATGGCAGGACGATGGGTTCGACGATGGAGACGTGGTGCTTTCCGTCGGTCGGGTCGAATCTGTGTCATCGGTCGCTACCGAGGGCGCCGCTGCAGAGGCGTTGCGAATTCGACCGAACCCCGTTCGAACCGGAATGGGATTCGAGATCGACGGCTATTTCGGCAACGGCGTCCGAGCGGTTGAGGTATACGATATCGCGGGACGAAGGGTGGCGACGGTCGATGCGGTAATGGCGGGTCGTGAAATTCGCATTCCGGCGTCGCCCCGGAATCCCGGCGTATACACAGTCATAATTCCCTCGGGTGCCGAACGCTGTGCAGTGAAGCTCGTGGTGGCGCCATAGTGCGACGGGGACGAGCACACACAAGGTGGGCCCGTCCCCGTCGCGGAAATTCCGGCACCGCAGTCGGCCAGGAACGTCCGTCCGTGCGCGCTTCTGCTACGCCGTCGGCGTCAGCGTGAACCAGTACTGGTAGTTCTTCACCTCCCCGTTCACTTTCACGTTTCGAATATCGACGGTGTACCTGGTGCCGCTGCTCACCGATGCGCGCCAGGAGAGGCAATTGGCCAGGCCATAAGTCTGATTGTCGACCGTAATATTTGAAACGTCGATGTTCGATCCGCCATCGGCGGCAATGGTAATCGTCGCGTTGCCGAAATCGACCTGATCGTTTTTCCAGAAGTCGGTCGGGTCGGCGAGCACGGAGAACGACATGTCGAGATTCGGTCCGTAGAGTCGGGCGGGGTAGTCGTGGTACGGATAGGCGACGTATTCGACGGACGTACCCACGAGGTCCTGCTTCTCGTCGTAGATCACCTTGATGGCGCTACCGCTGACGCCCCAGTTGGAGCCAGCCGCATCCTTGTCGACGCGACCGAAGGAGATGTACTTGAGGAAGGGATCGATGAGCCAGCGGCGGTGGCCGAGTTCGCTGACCATGGAATCCTTCAGCCACTGATCGACGAACGACTCCGAGGTATGGAGGTCATTGGCTCGGGAGAAGAGGCGGATGGCGAGGTTGCTCGTACCGCTGGCATCGTACCCGCTCTGTGACCAGCACGATTCTGATTCGGGCGGAAAGTGATTGAGCGACTGGTTGGCGGCGACGATGAGCGATGCCTGTGCGGTCGCCGGGTCGTCGGCGGCGCGATAGGTCACCGGCTCCAGGCCGTGCAGCGCGCGCATGGCGTTGACGTAGTTGAGCACCTTCGTCCGTTCGGCCGGTTTGAGCGAACCGGTCTGGCAGTTGCCCACGTCGGGAGCGGTATCGTACAGATCGCTGATGGACAGACCGGTTCCGGTGGTGTCGGTGTTCTGATCGGGCTGCACCGGTGTGGATTCACTGCAGGAGGAGAAGAGGGCGAGCGTGGCAACGACGGTGAACGCCAGGACGAGACGTTTCATGGTGGACCTGTTGAGAAATAGTTGGGCTGGACAGAGGCGCGAAGATAACGACCGGAGCTTACACACCACTACCAACGGCGGGGCATCGGCAGTGGTAAGTTGACCGTCTGTATTCGATCGGACGTCGGGTTCGAGGGGAGGTCGCAGGCAATGGGACGGGTGATTCGAGGGGATGAGCCCGAGGCGACCCAGGCAAATCGATTTTTTCGGAATGAACAACGGACTGACAAAGGAAATCGCCCGTCGACGCACGTTCGCGATCATCTCGCATCCGGACGCAGGCAAGACGACACTGACCGAGAAACTGCTGCTCTACGGCGGGGCGTTGCGCACGGCCGGTTCGGTGAAGGGCCCTGCGAGTTCGCGCAAGGCGACCTCCGACTGGATGGAGCTCGAGCAGCAGCGCGGAATTTCCGTGACGTCGACCGTCCTGCAGTTCGAGTACGACGATCACGTGCTCAATCTTCTGGACACACCGGGTCACGAGGATTTCTCGGAGGACACGTATCGGACGCTCACGGCGGCTGACAGCGCGGTGATGCTCATCGACGCGGCCAAGGGAATCGAGCCGCAGACGCGGAAGCTCTTCGAGGTCTGCCGGCTGCGTCGGATTCCCATTTTCACCTTCATCAACAAGATGGACCGACCGGGTCGTGATCCGATCGAGCTGATCGACGAGCTGGAGGGGGAATTCGGAATCGCACCGTTTCCGGTCAACTGGCCGGTGGGACTCGGCGGACCGCAGTTTGCGGGAGTCTTCGATCGGCTGTCGGTGCAGGCACATCTCTACGAGCGGACGAGTCGCGGGGCGTTTCGCGCGCCGGTCGAGGTCTCCGGGCTCGAGGACGAGCGGCTCTCGCAGGTGATCGGTCCGACGGATCTGGGGCGGCTTCGAGAGGAGCTTGAGCTGCTCGAGGGCGCCGGGAGCGACTTCGACACCGAGGCGTTTCGTACCGGCGCCATCTCGCCGGTCTTCTTCGGCAGTGCGGTCAACAACTTCGGCATCGACCTGTTCCTCGACCGCTTCATCGACTATGCACCGCCACCGGGCCCGCGGCGTACCAGTGACGGAACGCAGTTGCCGGAGGCCGAGGAGCTGACGGGATTCATCTTCAAGATCCAGGCGAACATGGATCCGCAGCATCGCGACCGGGTCGCCTTCATGCGGATCTGCTCGGGTCGCTATGAGAAGGACATGCAGGTGACCAACACGCGGACGGGGAAGACGCTGCGCCTGACGCGGTCGCAGAAGCTCTTCGGACAGGAACGTGAGACGGTCGACGAGGCATTTCCGGGAGATGTCGTGGGTCTGATGAATCCAGGCGCCTTCGCGATCGGCGACACGGTGACGACCGGGAGGACGGTCGAATTCGAACCGATTCCCCAGTTCTCGCCGGAGCACTTCGTTGCCGTTCGGAACATCAATCCGGCGAAGCGCAAGGCATTGAAGAAGGGGCTCGACCAGCTTCGCGAGGAGGGAGCGATACAGGTGTTTCACGAGGCAGGGCGAACGAGTCCCGAACCGGTACTTGCAGCGGTCGGTCAACTGCAGTTCGACGTGGTGAAATTCCGGCTCGAGCGGGAGTACGGCGTCGAGGTGGGCTACCACACGCTGCCGTACGTGGCTGCCAGATGGATCGACGCGACGCCGGAGCAGATCGCTGCGGGCACCTACTACAGCGGAACGGCGCTGATGGAGGACGTCGAGGGAAACCCGGTGATGCTCTATCAGAGCGCCTGGCACATCGACGCGACGGCGGAGAAGAACCCGGATCTTCGGTTCGAATCCGCCAGGATCGCCAAGGGGTAGTGCGGGGCCTTGTGTGGTGGTGCTGTGATCGGCTGGGGGATGAGTGGACGAGGGGGTCAGCAGATGTCAGACAACTGTCGAGGACTATGGAAGGAGCTACGATACCGGAACCATCGGCTGGCGCACCGCCGGCGAATCTGTCGCATCGACAGGTGCTCGTCGTCTTCAGCGGTCTGCTGCTGGCGATGCTGCTTGCCGCGCTCGATCAGACGATCGTCGCCACAGCGCTCCCGACGATCGTCGGAGACCTCGGGGGACTGAATCGTCTCTCGTGGGTGGTGACGGCCTATCTGCTTGCGCAGACGGTGGTTACGCCGCTGTACGGGAAGATTGGCGACCTCTATGGCAGGAAACTGATTCTGCAGGCCGCCGTGGTCATCTTCCTTGCCGGCTCCGCTCTGTGCGGACTCAGCGGCAGCATGGGACAGCTCATCGCCTTCCGCGCCCTGCAGGGACTCGGCGGCGGGGGATTGATGGTGACCACCATGGCCGTGGTGGGCGACATCGTCTCGCCTCGTGAACGTGGACGGTATCAGGGAATCTTCGGCGCCGTCTTCGGCGTCGCCAGCGTCGCAGGTCCGCTCCTCGGTGGCTACTTCACGACCCACCTGTCCTGGCGCTGGATCTTCTACATCAATCTCCCCATCGGCATCCTTGCCCTCGTCGTGATCGCCGCCACGCTGCCGTCACGCGCCGGAGGACAGCGCCACCGGATCGATTACGCCGGTGCCGGACTGCTGACCATCGTGCTCAGCGCCGTCGTCCTGCTCACCGATCTCGGAGGGTCGGAACTCGGCTGGGCCTCACCGTGGGTACTTGCGCTGGGCGGCCTCGCGGTCGTTGCGCTCGCGCTGTTCATCGTGGTCGAACGCCGCGCGTCGGAACCCGTTCTGCCGCTGCACCTGTTTGCCAACCGTACGTTCTGGGTTACCTCCGTGGTGGCCGCGATCATCGGCTTCGCGCTGTTCGGCGCGCTGGTCTACCTGCCGGTGTTCCTCCAGGTGATTCGAGGTGCCAGCGCGACCGGTTCGGGTCTGCAGATCCTTCCGATGATGGCCGGCGTGCTCACGTCGTCGATCATCTCCGGCCAGCTGATCAGCAAGACGGGGCACTACAAGATCTATCCGGTCGTCGGCACGGCGGTCTCGGCGGTGGCTCTGCTGCTGCTTTCGCGTGTGTCGGTCGACACCGGCATGATGACGCTTCTCGGACTGATGCTGCTGCTGGGCATCGGCATCGGACTGGTGATGCAGGTACTGGTGATTGCCGTGCAGAACGCCGTCGCCTACCGCGACCTCGGCGTGGCGACTTCCGGCAATACCCTCTTCCGCTACATCGGCGGTTCGATCGGTACCGCGGCGCTCGGCGCGATTCTCACGGCGCGGCTTGCCTCGGAACTCGCCGCCTCGATGCCGGGTGGGTCCAGCTCCATCGGAGCGGGCGCAGGCGTCGACCTCCGCGCGGTCGCCAGTCTCCCGCCGAAGATCCACGCGATCTTCTCCACCGCCTTCACCTCGGCCGTCGATATGGTGTTCCTCGTTGCCGCCGCCGTCGGTGCCGTCGGATTCATCCTGATCTGGCTCATGCCCGAGTTGACGCTGCGCGACACGATGTCCGCCAGCAGTGCCGACGTCGGGCAGGAGGTTGGCGGCGCGATGGCGATGCCGGCGGCGCCCGAGGCGTATGAGGAACTGCTGCGTGGTCTCTCGGCAGTTGTCGATCGTGACCTTCGCCAGCGCTACGTCGAGGGAATCATGAAGCGCGCCCACGTCGACCTTCAGCCCGCCGCGATCTGGTTGCTGTTCCAACTGGATCAGGATCCCAAAGCGGATCTGCACGAACTCATGCGGCACTCGCCATACTCTGAGGAGAATCTCCGCGATGCCGGCGATGTCCTCATTGCACGGGCGCTCATCGCTCGGTCGGATCACCAGCCCGATCGGTGGAAGGTGACGTCCGACGGTTGCGCGCTGCTCGAACGGTTCGTCGCCGCACGCCGCGATCACCTCCGCGAGGTCTTCTCGCAGTGGACGCCGGGACAGCAGCGCGAACTCGCCTCGCTCCTCGATCGCTTTACCGCCGACCTCGTCCCCGAAGTCCAGACGAAGGCCGACCCAGCTCCGAACGACTGAACCCGAACCAACTGCGGAGGAGCGCGCTCCGTCCCGTTCCCGCGGTGAATCATCGCCGCGGTACGGGGTTCCACCGGCAACGATGCGGAAGCCGCCGATACGGAACCCTAGCTCACCCCCTCGAGAAATACGGTCGCAACGAACGCCGTCGCGCGCTCGATTTCCTCCTCGATGTCCGCAGACTTGATCCGCTTGTTGATCTCGATGAAGTGCTCGTCGACGAACGCCTCGTCGGCAGCACGCTGGTCCTGCATGATGTGGCGAATTCTCCCGAGGAAGTGCGCGAACACCAGTGAACGCAACGCGATCGCGAGCGTGAGCGGATCGAGATCGCGTCGAATTCGCTTCGCCCGCTGCTCCCGCTCGATCGCCGCCTGCAGGATCGCCGTGTACTTCGGGGTCAACTGCAGCAACGGGTTCTCACCACGCAACAGATGCGATTCGCTCATCATCAGGTAGTGCCCTTCGGGACTCTCGAAGAAGTAGGCGGTCTCGCCCGCTACGTACGCGTTCAGCCGCTCGGCGAACGTACCCCTGGCCGAGAAGGCTTCGGTCGCCCGCTTGAGAAGTTCCTCAAACACCGATTCGAGCACCGCCTGGAAGAGCGCTTCCTTCGTCTCGAAGTAGCTGTACAGGGTTGCCTTGCCGAACTCCGCACGCTCGGCAACTTCGTCGAGTTTCGCGGCGTGAAAGCCGCGCAACGCAAACACCGCCATCGCCGCCTCGACGATTCCCCGACGTCGAGCCAGTCGCTCCTTCTCCTTTCGTGTCAATCGAGTCGGCGCTGATTTGGTCATGGTGCTCATGGTGGAATTCTGCGTGTGAATACCGTCGATCCTCGGGCGGCGCGGCCCCGGGAACCGGTCGCATTCAGTCCGACGATCATTGCGGTGTCGTTCCTCTTCTCGGCAGCGATCGGAATTTTCTTCGGCTTCTACCCCGCCCGCAAAGCCGCTGCTCTCAAGCCGATCGAGGCATTGCGGTATGAGTAACGGCGGTTCGCGGGACGTCGGTTCCTGGGTCGGCACCGTTGGCGACACAAAAAAACCGGCGCATCGTCGATGCGCCGGTCTTTGGGTGCTCCGCAGGTAGGATTCGAACCTACAACCCTCCGGTTAACAGCCGGATGCTCCACCGTTGAGCTACTGCGGAATGCGGTGAACACCAAATATATGTTGCGTCGCGTGGCATGGCAAACGGGAAGTGCCGGTCGTCGCGCGGTGTTGCATTTCGATGCAGGACGGGGGGGATCACGCCATGGTGGCGGTCTCCTCCTTCCACTCGCGAACGAGTCCTTCGTACTCCCGTGCCAGCGCCTGACTTCGGGCGTCGTCGCCCGATTCGACGATCACGTTGAAGGTGGGGGACTCCTTGTCGGGAATCAGCAGGATCCATTCACCATCATCCTGGAAGATCTTCACGCCGTCGATCAGCTGGCGCTGGCGTCCCTCCGAATGCTCCATTGCACGGCGCATGACGCGTCCCTTCGCCTCCCATGGGCACTCGACGCGACGCTCCGCCATCGCTCTGCGCGGCAGCATCCGGTCGAGTTCGCCAAGCGTCATGCCGGTATGCGCGATCATCTCCATGATCTTCGCCACCGCGTACATCCCATCGATTGCGAAGAGGAACGCGGGGAAGATGAAGCCGCCGCGAGTACCGCCGACGAAGGAGATCTCGCGGTCAGCGGTGGCATCCATCATCGCCGAATGACTGTTGCGTGTGTAGGCCACCTCGACGTCGTACTCGCGTGCCAGCGATTCGATCTCGCTGGAGGCCACGACGGGAACGGCGATACGTGTGACCGCGCCGCGATTCGACTCGAGGAAGAGCTTGGTGACGATGGTCAGCAGCCGGTTGTCGCGGATGGCGTGGCCATTTTCGCCGACCGCATGAATTTTTTCGGCACCCGGATCGATGACGAAGCCGAGATCGTACTCGAGCGAGGTCACCACCTCGCCGACGCGTCGCAGGGCGGCATCGACCTCTTCGCTGCGACGTGCGGTACGTGTCGGATCGACGTAGCTGTTGAGCGTCACGATGTCGGGATTGAGCGACCCGAGGATGTTGGGCAGCAGGGTCGAGGCGAATCCAAAGGAGAAGTCGAGCACGGCACGGAAGCGGCGTGCGCGGATGGCATCGACGTCGAGATCCTCGAGGAACCGCGCCATGTACGACTCGTTGGTACGCTCGGGGAAGTAGATGCTGCCGACCTCATCGTAGCGCGCGCGCTGGTACTCTTCGCCGAAGAAGAGGCGCTCGATCGACTTGGTCTTACCCGACGGCATGTCCATGCCGGTCGCGCTGAAGAAGATGATGTCGCTGCGTCGGCGGTCGGTCGGGTTCTTCCGCACATGCACGCCGGCCGTCTGCAGACCGTTGCGCAGTTCGGATCGCATCAGCGGAATGGGCGTGTGCTGCAGATCGTTGACACGCACGCCGGCGGACATCAGGCCGGTGGTGATGGCGCGATGGATCATCCGCGAGACGTTGTCCATGTCGCGGCTGATGGCCACGGCGCGTCCCTTGCCGGCGAACGCACCGAGGGCGGCGCCGAGTCGGGCGGCGAACTCGGGGTTGATCTCGATGTTCGACAGCCCGGAGACGCGGGCGTCGGTGAAGAGTTCGCGCGTCCACTTGTCGGCCCAGACGAGACTGGTCGAGAGCGTGGCGCCGGATTCGACGGCCTTGTCGGGCCAGAGCTTGATGTTGCCGAGCAGGTGGGCATCGTCGCCAATGGTGCATCGATCGGCGATGAAGACGTTCTCGCTGATGATCGCATCGTTACCGATCCGGACGTCGTTGCAGGCGACGTCGTCGGTCATCTGGCTGCCGGCGCCGATGGAGCTGTTGCGCCACACGACGCAGTTGACGAGGTGGCAGCCGGCGCCCACGCGCGAGCCGTTGCCGATGACGGTGTTCTTCAGTCGCGCACCGGATTCGACCACGACGCCGTCACCGAGGACGACGGTTCCTTCGAACTTCACGCTGTCGTCGACCGAGCAGCCATCGCCGATCCAGGCGGCGCCGTGATGCACGCCGGGCATGGCGATTTGCACACGACCGGCGAGCGCGTCGAGGTGTGCCGACTGGTACTCGTTGAGGTTGCCGATGTCGCGCCAGTATCCTTCGGCGATGTAGCCGAAGAGCCCCATGTTCTCCCGAAGCATCATCGGGAAGAGGTCCTTGGAGAAATCGAAGTCCTGTTTGTAGGGGATCAGCTCGAGCACATCTGGCTCGAGGATATAGATGCCGGTGTTGATGGTGTCGGAGAAGACCTCACCCCACTGTGGCTTCTCGAGGAAGCGGGTGATACGTCCGTCGGAATCGGTCATCACCACACCGAAGGCGAGGGGATCGGGAACGCGGGTGAGGACGATGGTGGCGCGAGCGCCGCGGCGCTTGTGGAAGTCGATCGCTTTTGAGAGATCGATATCGGTAAGGACGTCGCCGGAGATGATGATGAACCGGTCGTCGAGGAAATCGCGGGCGTTGCGGACCGATCCGGCGGTACCGAAGTCGGCTTCGGACTGGACGTAGTGCATCTGCACGTCGAACTCCGATCCGTCACCGAAGTAGCTGGTGATGGCCTCGGGCTGGTAGTACAGCAGCGAGACGATCTCGGTGATGTCGAGTTCCTTGAGAATCGAAACGATGTGGTGCATCATGGGCCGATTGACCATCGGCGCCATGGGCTTGGGGACATCGCAGGTAAGGGGACGGAGTCTGGTGCCGAATCCGCCGGCCATGATGACTGCTTTCATAGAGCCACGAGAAACGTCTGATCGAGTGGAACTGGTGCGCCGTCGGCGTGGCGGAGGTACTGCTTGAGATGGCCGGAGGGACGGTGGAGGCCCCACCATGAAAGGCCCGCTTGGGGCAACCGAAGCGATTCGGGTACCGAAATCGCGGTATTGCAGGCCGATCGGGCAGGTTGATCAGCCGGAGGCGCGGTGGTTGTAAGGCGGTGTTACCGGACACCTCTGCACCATTGCGAACGCCTCCCGTGATTTCGTAATTTTCAAGATTCAGAGATTTCCATGCCTTCTCACGGGCGGTGGTTTCCTCCTTCCATCTCGGGCCTCAGATTCCGACCGACTGGGGCTCGAAACCCGGTACGACGGGTTGGGCTCACCATGCCGGTGCAACGGCCGTACCGGACGGCACCCTCGGCTTCTTCTTGAACCAGCAACACTCGAATGAAACTCTCCGATTTCCGATACACCGCCCCGAAGTCGATCACTGCAAAGGTGCCTGCTGACCCGAGAGACTCGGCGAAGCTGCTGGTGCTCGACCGTTCCAGCGGTGAGTTCGAAGATAAGACGTTCACCGATATCGCAGACTACTTCAAGAAGGGCGACTGCCTGGTGGTCAACGAGTCGCGCGTGTTCCCCGCACGTCTGATCGGAAAGAAGGAGAAGACCAATGCGCAGATCGAGGTGATGCTGCTGCGCGAGCTCTCGCAGAAGGATGCGCTGTGGGACGTGATCGTCGATCCGGCACGCAAGGTCCGCATCGGCAACAAGATCTATTTCGACGACGGCAAGCTCTACTGCGAGGTGATCGACAATACCACCTCGCGCGGACGCACGGTCCGCTTCAACCACACCGGCGATCTGTTCAAGACCATCGAACGCATCGGACTGATGCCGCTGCCGCCGTACATCGGTCGCGAACCGACCGACGCCGATCGTGACCACTACCAGACGATTTTCGCGAAGACCAACGGATCGGTGGCCGCGCCTACGGCGGGACTGCACTTCTCGAAGAAGCTCATCACCAGACTCGAGCGCAAAGGCGTGAAGGTCGCCCGCGTGCTGCTGCACATCAATCGCTCCACGTTCGATCCCGTCGAAGTCGAGGACCTCACCAAGCACAAGATGCACTCGGAGTACTTCGAGATCTCAAGCACCGCCGCCGAGACGATCAACAAGACCATCAAGTCGAAGGGCTCCGTCTTCGCCGCCGGCGCGTCGGTCGTCCGAGCGCTCGAGAGCTCGGTGCTGACGGCCGGAACGGTCAAGCCCAATCGGGGCTGGACCGACAAATTCATCTACCCGCAGTACGACTTCAAAATCGTCAACAAGCTGATCACCAATTTCCATCCCGCCGAGAGCACCATGCTCATGCTCGTGAGCGCCTTCGCCAGTCGTGATCAGATCATGAAGGCCTACAAGCACGCCATGAAGCACGGATACCACTTCTACTCGTATGGCGATGCGATGCTGATCGTATGACACGCGGAGATCGCTGAGGGACGGCGCGGACGGCCGGACGCGGCGAGGCGGTGCGGATGACGGAATTTCGACGGTCAGCTAGACGTTCCCGTAGAGGGCCTGATTCTCTAGCTGCATCCGCCGGCGCAGGAGCAGGAAATTGATCAGCGACGCAGCCACCGCCGTCAGCCATGCGTTGAACATCAGTGGAAGAACCAGGAGCTCGACGACGATCGCCAGGTAGTTGGGATGGCGCAGGTAGCGGTAGGGTCCACGCCGGACGGGTGTCGCATTCGGGAGTATCCACACCCGCGTCGTCCATCGATAGCCGAGCGTGCGAATCGTCCAGTAGCGGAGTCCCTGTGCCGCGATGAAGATCGCCAGCAGGACCGGCCAGAGCGCGTTCACGTGGCGTGAGAGCAGGATGATTTCGGCAACCATGCCGATGAACCACATCACGTGGAGCGCGACGATCAGCGGATAGTGTTCACTGCCCACCTCACGCGCTCCTTTGCGACGCAGGATCGCCTCGTGCCGCCTGGCTAGCCGGAGCTCCGCAATCCGCTGCCAGATCACCACCGGTAGCAGCAGGTGCAGCGGCGACCAGTGGGCGTGGGATATGAGGAACCCGATCAGGTGCATACTCGATGGGCGGTGCGGTCAGTTCCGTCTGAACCCGCTGTCCTCCAGAAGGTTGGATGAACGCGACGCCTCGACCGCAAGCTGGTCGCAGACCTCGTTCTCCACGACGTTGTTATGTCCCCGCACCCATTCGAAGTGCACGTCGTGCTTCTCGAGCAGCGGCAACAGCCGTTCCCACAGGTCGACGTTGAGTGCCGGCTTCTTGTCGGCCTTCCGCCATCCCTTCTTCTGCCACGAGTAGACCCAACCCTTGGTGACGGCGTTGACGACGTACTGGGAGTCGCTGTAGATCCTGACGCGGCAGGGACGATTCAGCGACTCCAGTGCGACGATCACCGACAGCAGCTCCATGCGATTGTTGGTGGTGGAACGATATCCCTGCGAGAGCTCGCGACGTTTATCGCCGGAGAGCATCACAACTCCGTAACCGCCCGGTCCCGGATTGCCCGAGCACGCACCGTCGGTATATACCGTTACCTCGGTAGGTTCACTCATCGATCTGTAAGGGGTTGAGGTGAGCATCATGGACATGCGTCGAACCGCCGGCAGGCCGACGACGGTCTCCGAGGAGCTTCTCGGGGGCCGTATCCGGGCACTCGATCGGATCGAATCCGGAAGATCGGAATTCCCCTCCAGCAACACACAAACCCAGGTTCCATGGAAACTCGGATCACCGCCTCAATCGGGCCCGGCACGACGATCGCCATCACCAATGGCCGCCATTCGTGGAAGGCGGACGAGCCGCTGCAGGAGGGCGGCACCGATGTCGGGCCGACGCCGTACGAACTGCTCGTCGGCAGTCTTGCCGCCTGCACCGCGGTCACGCTTCGTCTCTACGCCAATCACAAGGGCATCCCGCTCGACTACGTGCGGGCCGAATACGCCTTCGATCGCGTTCACGCCGAAGACTGCGATGAGTGCGACAAGGAACGAGAAGGATTGATCGAGCGAATTCGCTCCAGGGTCACCATCGGCGGCCGCTTCGATGACGCGCAGCGCAAGCGGCTGGAACAGATCGTATCGCGCTGCCCCGTGCACAAGACGCTCACCCAGGGCACGGCCATCTTCGACAGCGTCACCTTCGAAGACGTGGAGGTCACCGAGGATCAGTAGTTCGCAATGGCGAGACCGACTTCGCCGACGAGCATCCGCAACGAATTCGAAAACCCCATGCAGCCAACCATCGACGACGCCATCGCCCTCGCGGTCGAGTGCCACCGCGGCCAGGTCGACAAGTACGACCTTCCGTACATCCTCCACGTGCTCGGCGTCGCGGCTCGATGCCGTACGCTCGAGGAGAAAACCGTCGCGTTCCTGCACGACACCGTCGAGGACAGTCCCACGACGCTCGACGACCTCCGCGCCATGGGATTCTCCGATCGCATCGTCTCCGCCGTCGATGCGCTTACCCGACGCGGCGATGAGACCTATGAGGAATTCGTCGACCGCACCGCGAAGAACCGCCTGGCGACGGTCGTCAAGCTCGCTGATCTGGAGGACAACATGGATGTGCGGCGGATGCGGAGGACCGTCGAGGCGAAGGACCTGGAGCGCCTCGAACGTTACCGACGTGCCTGGCTGCGCCTCAGCGCCGTCGTCGGTCAGTAGAACTCTCCGCGCCCTCCGTGGTTCAGATCCGGGAATCGAACCACAGAGGACACGGAGATGGACACGGAGATCATCTGATGCGCACCACTCCGCGCGTGATGCGGTTGCCGTCGGCGGAAATCACCACGCGATAGACGCCGTTGGCCAGTGCGGTGCCGTCGATCGTGAGCGTGTGATCGCCGGCAGCCACGCGACCGTCGGCCAGCGTCGCAATCACGCTGCCGGCTTCGTCGACGAGCCGGGCCGTGACGTAGGCGGCGTGTCCGAGTGAATAGGGAAGGCTCGTCGTCGTGCTGAACGGCATCGGCGACGGCGTGCCGACGCTCAACGCCGATTTGCCTCCGGTGGCGACCGGATCGGTCGGTACAGCACTCAGCAGATCGTCCTCGTCGACATCGCTCACGTTCAGATCGCCGTCGACTTTCGCCGCCCGCAGAACGAGATTGGTCTTGACCGTGCCGAACTGCTTTCCGTGCCGCGGCGTGTGCGTGCCGTACGGCGTTGCGGTCTCGTGCGACCAGATGACGAGTCGATCGTGGTAGAATGCCGCCGCCGTTCCCCGAAGCATCGTCGTCGTGTCCGACAAGAGTTCGTGCGCCTTGAGATGCCGCGCGTTCTGCGGACGGTCGAGATGGAACAGCAGCAGATCGAGTCGGCTCACCTGCGTGCCCGCCGCCGTGGCGCTGTTGTTCACCTGGAAGAGCACCGAAGCGATCGCCGAATCGTTGATCGACACCCGCGGACGCTGCACGTAGCCGGTCGAGTCGTAGTGCGTGAATCCGGCCGAGGCGTCCCACCGGTCGTTCACCCACGGGACGACCGTGACGAAGTCGATCGACGTCGAATCGTCGCTCTCCGCACCGGCGACAGCCAGCACTCCCCGCCCGTCGACGATGTCGAGGTCGACGTCGTTGAAGTACCGGCCGCCGGTCGGTGAGAGCACCGTCTGCGGCTGCGACCACGTGGTGCCGGTCCACTGCATCGACATCACGACGGGATCGGTCGAACGCAGTCCGGCTCGATTGATCCAGACGGCCGCCGCCGAGGTCGGACCCGTTCCGCGGAGCTCGAGACTGTGCTCGATGCCGGGAATCTGCGCTGCGAATTTCGGCGGCGAGGCACTCCAGCCGTTCGCGTCACGCGAGACCTCGGAATAGTAGATATCGGAACTCTCGCTGCCGGGATCGGCTACGATCCACGCGATGAGTCCGTGCGTCGCGTCCAGCGCCGCCACGACGGGATTGCCCTCGAGACGACCGCTGGTGAATCCGCTGAATTCGTCGCCGAGCACGTCGATCCGCTCGACCTCGCCCGTGGCTGAATTCACCACCGCATACCAGATGTCGATGCTGCGCCCGAGATCGACCGGTGTCGCGTCGAGCGGCACCGTGCTGGCCACGTACCGGCTCTGCGACCAGGCGACCAGATGCGTCGTGTCGGTGAAGTTGTCCACCCGCGGCGCTGCCACCGCGTTCGGCGAATGCGTCACCTCGATCGGAGTGTGCAGCAGATTCGCGCGCGGACTCAGCGTGCCGAGCTCCAGCGTGCCGACGCTGGTCGATGGATCCTGCTCCAGCCAGACCACCGACATCGCACCCGCCCGGGTGGACGTCGCCGGCTGCGGGAAGACCAGCGGCGTTACGGTCGCATTGCTCGGCGGCAGTTCGGTGAATCCCGTCACGGCTACGCTGTCCTTCTCCCGTCGTGCACGGCCGAAGGGAGCGCCGTCGCCCGGCTCCGGCCACAGGTTCGGAATGTCATCGCCCCACTCGTGGTGCCAGAACATGTCCGGACCCCACAGCGATTTCCTCCCGAGTCCCCACAGGTACTTCGCCACCAGCTCACCGTAGAGCTGCAGTCCGATCTGGAACTGTTCCTTCCGCTCGAGCGACGGCACAGTGGCGTAGGAGACGCCGTCGGCAATGACCGCCTCGGCATCGAGGTCGAACTCCGCTGAGGCCGCGCCCCACAGTGCCTGGACGCCGATGGCGAGCTGGGCTCCGAAGCCGACGTTGACGATGTGGTACGACCCGTCGTTCGTGTCGGTGCCCCCGTCGAGCCGCACGTTGCCGATCGCACCCCACTGGCCGGAGTCGTTCGTTCCCGCGTTGATCCGCGTGGCCATGCCGAGTCCGATGATCGGGCGAATGGTGATGTACGGCGAGACGATCGAGCTCGACTCCATGTACCTGGTTCCCTGCGTGATGATTTTCCAGAGACTGCCCGACTGGCCCGCGATCGTTCCGCTGACGCCCGGAATGCCACTGCTGGTGCCGAAGATGTGCGTCGCGTTGAGCACCAGGTTGTTGTTGTCATCGAGCCGCACGTGCTCCTCCTGTGAATCCCACGGGAAGTCGTTGAAGAGCACGTTGTCCTCGCCGACGACATGCGGTTTGTCGACGAAGGAGAGCACGCCGCTGGCGCGATCGTACTTGAGCGAACCGCGGATGGTCGGCTCCCTGGCCGTCATCTTCCCGCTGCCGATCAACGGCAGATCCTTCGGAAGCGTCACATCCATCACCTTCGGTCCGTCCGAACCGGTCGCCGGCGTCGGCAGCCTCGGTCCGTGCGGGATATTCGAATGCGGCAGTCCGTCGAACACCGCCTTGATGGTGAAGCTCACCGTCGAATCTCCCTGCTCGGCGACGTCGAGGAACTGTACGCCGTCGCTGAACCACTCGGGGCGCGTGGCGGTCACCGTCAACGGTATGGTGTCCGCGACGCGTGGCGTGGTCGCGGTTCCCTCGTAGGTGCGCACCACCAGCGAGGAGAGCGGCGGCGTCAGTCGCGCGACGTCGAAGTCGAATGCGAACGTCGAGTCGTTCGCCTGCGTCGCTGCCATCGAGTCGATCAGCGTGCCGTCCGATCCGTAGAACGCGGCGCTGTAGTGCAGATCGCTTTCGAAGCTGCCGATGAGGAACCGCACCGTGTCGGCCATCGTTCCCGGTACGATCGCCTGGGTGTACGGCATCGATGGTACCACGATCGTCGGCGGCACCAGCGGTTCGACTTCGACGGCCACGCGCGTGTTGGAAAGCACCGTTGCACTCGCGTCCACCGTTTCGAATCGCAGGTAACTCCCCGGCTCGACCGTTCCCATGTCGATCGTGATCGACGTGGAGTCCTCGAGATCCGGATTCGGATTCGCGTGGAAGTCGATGCCCCTGTACGCCTGGTAGGCGTGTCCGGTGGAATCATGCACGAACACGTTCAGCGTCGCTGCGCCGGACCACACGGTGAAGTGAACGCGTGCATGAACACCTTCTCGGAAGGGACCCCAGCCGCGGTCGGCGGAGATCAACGGGGCGTTGCCGGTGAATTCGTGCAGCGGATACCTGCGCGTGTAGTTGAGTCCCGATGATGGCGCGCCTCGGTAGCGGAGCGTCGTCGTCACGTCCACCGAATCGCTTCCGTCACCGGTGATTGCCGGTTCGTACGGAAACCACGCGATGCGCAGTTCGTCCAGTTGCCCGGCATGGTTCCAGTGGACGCGACCGGCGATTTCCCGGCTCGCCGCTGCCTTCAGGTCGACCGCACGGTCGCCCTCCGTCCCGTCGAATCGAATCCAGGAGAAGAGGCCCGGCGTGTCGTAGTGGTCCTGCCAGCCGCCCCAGCGGAATGGCGCTATCGGATAGATGGTTGCCGCGATCGAATCGTAGGTGCGCCGACCGCGCCAGACCGTGAACTCGGACAGCGCGCCGTCGAAGTAATCCCCGCCAAGCGTGTCGCCGCCACTCGTTCCGCGACCGAGCACGTATTCGCCGGCGGTGCCGATTCCCAGGCCGTCGGGAACGTCGTCCTTCACCGCGCGAAGGCCGCCGTCGACGTAGAGCTCCATCGATCCGTCTCCGTAGGTCACCGCCAGATGATGCCAGCGTCCGTCGGTGAACGAGCCGATCGTCCGGATCTCGTTCGTGTCCCCCGTGTGCGATCCGAAGAGCGTGTAGACGATCCGTCCGGCCTCGTCGGTCGAGACGAGCGGGTAGTACGTCGGATCGTCGAGCACGCCGATGATCGGTGCGTTCGAATCGGCCGTCCGGAACCACACCTGCAGCGTGAACGCGGAGTCGAGACGAACGTCGCGAAGCCACGTGCTTGCGCCGTCGAACTGCAGCGAGTGGGCGTACGGCATGTCGTTCCACCCCTGGTCGTCGTCGTTGCCGACTCGATAGGCGAAGATGAGCGAGCTCGTCTCACCCGCGCTGGCGACCTTCACGTCGACGCGCTGCATGTCCGGCATCAGACCTCCTACGGTGAACCACTCCCACTGATTGACGCCGTTGGTGTACCACCTCGGCGCCACCCACGGCGTGACGATCGGTGCCGGTGGAATCATCGTGATGTGGTAGGCGCTGTGAACCGGTTCGGGCGATTCGGGGAAATACGTGTCGACGAGGATCGAATCCGCTGTGTAGTAGAGCGTTGCGAAGTCGTGGGAGAATTCTATCGCGGGAATCGAACCGCCGCCGCTCGGTGTTCCCCGGTCGCTCCAGAGCACCACGCCCCGGTCGGTGACGATCGACACGAGCACCGAGTCGACCTCGGTCGTGCTCGGCTCGACGCGGATCGCCACCGGCGTCGTCCGCCTGTCCGAGGGGTCGTACGGGTTGCGGATCACATTGTCGTAGTCAGACGGCGTGACGAAGATGCGCGCCGGCTGCGGCTGGATCTCCAGTGCGTGCTCGCTCACCAGTCCCGCACTCGGACCGCCCTGAGCGTTGACCACCGCGCGGATCGCCGTCACCTCCGGCGGCAGATCGGTCATCGTCCACGTGTCGCTCGTTGCCGAAGTGAGCCACTGCGATCCGTTCGAATACACGGTCGATGAATCGTAGACGGTCGAATCGTTGAGCAGCAACTGGAATTCCACCGACCGCGTTCTGGGCGGAAGCGGTGCCAGCGTGAACGACGCGGTCCGATCGGCCACGTCCTCCCACGGCGTCGTCGTGTTGGTCACACGCGTGTAGTCGTTGCTCGTGTACGGTCCGAACGTCTGCGAGGTGTAGATGCTCATCGGCGCGGCGAGCACCTTCAGCGGCACGCGGTACTCCGAGCCGCCCGGCACACCGCCGATGTGCTCGACGGTGACCGACAGCTGCGTGCCCAACGGCAGGTCGAGCGTGTCGAGTCCGATCGTCCAGCTCGCCGTGCTCAGATACGACCCGCCGTTGCTCGTGGTGTCCGCGTACATCGAATCGGTGATCAGCGTGCCGCCGGTGTCGATGAACCGGACATCGGCGCCGTTGAGATCGACGAACCGCATCGTGATCGCGGTCGTTCGTGAGGGCAGCGAGTCGACGCGGAACGTCGCGGTGCGCGGAGTGCCGAGCACGTACGCCTCGAAGCCGGTCCGGGAGGTGATGCTCGGATTGCGTCCGGTGATCGTCAGCGGCTCGATCAGGTGCAGCGTCCCGCCGTAGCTGTCCGCCTCAACGTTCACGTGAAGCACCGCGCCCATCGGCAGCTCGGCCATCTGATGCGCATACACCGGGTTCGTAGCCGATGCCGCCGTACCTGAGTCGATCACCTCGCCGGTGAATCCGTCGTCGATGGCGAAGGTGACGCTCGAAACGTCGCTCGGGAGGTTCGAGACGGTGAAGGTGTCGAGGACGTCTTCGCCAAGCGTGAAGGGACCGAACCCCGCGGAAGCGGCCACTGCCGGACGGGCCGCGGAGAGTCTGCCGACGGTGACGAAGAGGGAATCCTGATCGACGTCGAGCAGATGCGCCACGAGATTCGTGTTCACCGTCGTCGACGTCGGAATGAGGATGTCGACACTTCCGGAGAAGTCCCGATTCGGCGAGACGAGCATCACGCCGTTGGAAGCCGTCACGCCGAGGTCGCCGCTGAGGTCGAAGGTCATTGTCGCCACGTTGGCGTCCACCATCGTGATTCCCCAGGTGCGATCCAGCTGCTGCGAGATTCCGGTGATCGAACTCTGCGTCAGCTGCAGCGTGTCGTTCTGGCCGTGGCCCACGGCGATGTACTGGCCCGGTGTGGTCGGGATGAACGAGGCGCTGAGGATCGAGGAGGTGGCGGGGAAGTGATCGGTCCACGCAAGTCCGACGTCGTCGTTGGCGTAGTTGAATGCGGTCGGAAGCCTGATCCAGGGCGCGGTCGACGCGGTGCGTCGCGCACCGCCGTAGGGCGTGAAATCACTGGCCGAATCAAATTCGTAGCTCCTGATCAGTCCGAACGTGCCGGTGAGCCGACCGAGCATTCCCGAGCGGATCTCGCCGGCGGTTCGCTCGACGCCCCAGAAGCGCAGGTTGTCGACCACGCCGTGCGGTCCGTACGGGATGTCGATCGTGTCGCGGAACCGATTGTAGCTCGTGCCGACGTACAACTTCGACGTGCTGGTCTGGTGCCAGATCGTCCGCCGATCGCTGTAGCTGCCGCTCGCGACACCGTTGACGTAGAAGGTCAGCGTCGAACCGTCCGAGGTGACCGCCACGTGATTCCACTGACCGTAGATCAGGCCGGTCGTCGAACCGACGGGGAAGGTGAGACCCTCCGACGTCCAGGCGGAGTCGAGAATTACCGCCATGTCGAAGGACTCCTGAGCGGAACCGGGTCCGCAGTCGGAACACGTCCAGGTGCCGACGCGCAGCGACCAGGTCATGAGCGAATCGTCCGAACCGGAGGCGATGACGAAATCGGTGGCGTCGGCGAAGACCCACGCCTCGATGGTGAACGGGTTGCCGGGCGAGACGATCATCGGTTGGGAGAACGCCAGACTGGCGTAGGCACCGGTCGTGTCGAGCGCCAGCGCATCGTCCGGCGACTGTGCGGCCAGGGGGCGGGTGAATGCGACCAGCAGGAGCGCCGCAAGCAGGGCGCCGATGGTACGAGGGTTCATCGTTTCGATACCGAGAGTTGACGTGTTGCATCGAGCGGCGTTCGCCGCGGCGGGGATCGGTCGGGGGGAAGCCGTTCCCGCGCGTCGACGGGCGGAGCGAAGGGGATCATCCGCCGGACCGAGCGTCGTCTGTCGGCTGCGGCGCTCCGGGACGCGAATGAACTTAGGTGGTCGGCTCAGCGCCGGGCGAACCGATCGGGGGTGCAATCGGGGTGCACCCTGCGCCGACGGCGGGAGGGCGCGTAGTTTGCGCCGCATGACAGAGATGGCAGGAGCATATCGACAGCGGGCGCTGGATGCCACCGAGATCAGGACGCTGATTCATCGGGCGAGGACGAGTCTCGTTCCCGACCGACTGGCCGCCCGGCTGCGCAGTCGGTATCCGGTGGTGCTGGAAGCCGACGCCGGCGAGGTGGCCGACCTGCTGGCTCCCATCGCGCAGGCAGCGGCGGCGGAACTGACGGCGGCCGGAATCGGTCCGGGTCGAGAGGGCATCGGTGGGGCGGGAACCTCCCGAGAGCGGTCGCACGTCGTGGCACTCAGCGCGGTTTATGCGTGGCTGGCGCGGGCGGCACAGGTGGCGGGTCGTCCGCTCGATGCGATCGAGGCGTCCGACGCCGCGGTCGCGTGGGTTCCGCTCGGACGGAATCCGCTACAGGAAGCGGTTTGCCGACGCGTGGCGGCGGACCTTCTCTGGATGAGCGATCCGAAGCAGACGCTCGATCACATCGACGTGGCGATCGATGCCGCTCGACGGTGCGACGACCGGTGCGAAGAGTTCCGTGCCGCACTCCAGCGGGCAATGTTCCTCCTCCGACCGGATCACATCGACGAGGCCGAAGCGATCGTGCGCGGCCTGATGGCGCGATTCGACGAGCTTCCCGACCATCCGCGCAGTCGCACCATCCGTGGAATGACCAATCGGGTGCTGGGGGACATCCTGACGAAGGGCAACCGGCACGAGGAGGCGCTGCGGTACTTCACTGCGGCGCTGGAGTGGATCGACGAGGAGTACGACCCGTACGAGCGCGCGATCACGATGCAGCTGCTCGGCATCTTCTACGACTCGATCGACCACTATCAGTCCGCGGTAGAGATGCTTCTGCAGAGCATCCGGCTCGTGGAGGAGGCGGGGCATCCGGGCGATGCAATCTGGTCGTACACATCGCTGGCGGACGTCTACCATCGGCTCGGGGAGTTCGACAATGCGCTCGACGCCATCGACCGCGCGCAGCGTCAGCTGGTCGGCGACAGCGTTCGCAACGCCGAGGTGCTCGCAAGTCTGGAGGTTTCGCGCGCCGACCTGCTGATCGGCATGGGTCGACACGAGGAGGCGCGGACGGTGCTCGAGCCGATCGTCTCGCGCGAGGCCACTGACGCGCGCCTGTTCTATCTGGTCGCCGCGCACGCGCTGATGGCCGTCGTCGAGCGCCGGTCGGGGAACAACGAGCCGGCGAAATTCCACTGCTGTCGCGCACTGGAGATCTCCACGAATTCCGCTCCCGCCACCCGCCTGCGGCTGAAGCTCCGACTGGCCGAAGTGGAGCGCGATCTCGGCAACCCCGATGCTGCGCGGGCGCTCCTCGAGGAGATCGACGCCGAGCTCCCCCGTTCGACCGTGCGCGTGCGCGCGCTGCGACTGCGAGCGAACCTCGAGGAGGATCAGGACCGGATTCGCGAAGCGCTCGCAATCGAACGTCGCGCTGCGGAACTCGATCGTGAGCTGCTGCGCGAGGGCTATGACCGCTCGATCAGAAATGCGCGCATGGTGTCGGAAACCGGACTGCTGCAGCGGGGTGTGGCGCTCGAACGGGAGAAGCGGGCGCGTGTGGAGCACGAACTTGCCGAGGCGCTGATTGCGCTGCGTCGACAGCGCGAAGAGGTGAGTGTGATGCTCGATGAACTCGAGAGCGCCGTCCGCTCCGGCCCGGCCTTACGCTCGCCTGAGGATGCCCGGCTGATCGGCCGGCTGCGCAGACGCATGCGTGCCCACGTGTCGCGGCAGGATACCGGGGTGGCACATGTGTCCATGCTCGGCGATGAATTCTTCGTTCGACTCCGCGAACGCTATCCGGACCTCACTCCGAAGCAGGAGCGGCTCTGCGCGCTGATCCGTGCCGGACTCGCCACCGAGGAGATCGAGTCGCTGATGGAGCTGTCGCATGAGGGACTCAAATCGCACCGCAAGCGTCTTCGCCGACGTCTCGGACTGTCCGCGGGCGACTCGCTGGAGGCGACCATCGCCGCGGTTTGAGTCCCAGACGTGGACTACTCTCCGGCAAAGGCGCGCACGACGCCGATTACCGTACCCATCACCGCCACGCCGTCGCTCAGCTCGATGTCCTGGTAATGGCGATTGCTGGCCGTCAACACGGGTGTCTCGTCGACCGACCGGATTCGCCTCACGATCTGATCGCGGCCGTGCAGTGCGAAGACGACGGTACCGATCGCCGGGGATGGATCCTGCCGCACGATCACGTAATCGCCCTTGAAGATCCCCTCGGCGTCCATCGCGTCATCTGCGACGATGGCAGCGAACGCATTGTCGGTGGAGAACAGTGCGGGGTCCGGCGTGAACATTCCGCGGGGGGACATGAAGATCGAATACGGATTGGTGGCGTCACCGCGGCCGACGATTGGAATTCTGCCCGGTGCGTCGGCCGAGCGAACCGCACGCGGCAGCACGATTCCACGCGACTTGCCGCGGTCACGCCGGATGTATCCCTTGCGTTCGAGCACCGAGAGCACCTGATGCACACCGTTGGTGCTCTTGAGCGAGAAGTGCTCGCAGATCTCCGGAATGGTCGGCGGCGTGCCCGACTGCACACGTTCGCGGATGTACTCGTAGTACTCGTTCTGCCGCGGCGTCAGTGAGCCGCGCGTGACGGTTGGATCGATCATCGAGGTTGGTGCTGGACGCTCTGGAGTCGTCGGGGATGCGGACCGGGCGGTGGACCGCTCGAGAAGCGCTGAAGTTACGCAGCCGGGGCGATACGCGGGCGATCGTCGTCGCCGGGCGCTGCACGATGTGGTATCTTGCGCCCAATCAGCCACACAACCGAGCGAATCCATGATCAAGGCAGTCGTATTCGACCTCGACAACACGCTGGTCGACTTCATGGCAATGAAGCGACAGGCGATCGACGCGGCGGTGACCGCGATGATCGATGCCGGACTGGAGATGTCGCGCGCCGACATCCGCGGCCGCATCGATGCCATCTATGAGGACAAGGGCATCGAGTACCAGAAGGTCTTCGACCAGCTGCTGGTCGATACCTATGGTGAAATCGATTTCAAGGTGCTCTCGGCGGGAATCGTCGCCTACCGTCGGGCACGCGAAGCCGCACTCATTCCCTATCCCCACGTCTCGGCGACGCTGATGGAGCTGGTCAAGCACGGCGTCAAGCTCGGCGTGCTCTCCGATGCCCCGACACGTGAGGCATGGCTTCGGCTCTGCTACATGAACTTCCACCACATCTTCGACTACGTCGTGACCTTCGACGATACCGGACTGCGCAAGCCGGATCCTGCTCCGTTCCGGCTGATACTTTCGAGTCTGGAGGTTCGTCCGGAGGAAGCTCTCATGGTAGGCGACTGGGTCGATCGCGACATCGTCGGTGCTGCCGCAGTCGGAATGCGTACTGCGTTCGCGAAGTACGGCGATTCGTGGGGAACGCAGGACGTGCAGGCCGACTTCGTGCTGGAGGACATCGCCGACATCATCGCCATCGTGCTCGATCGGCCGGAGCTACGGGAAATCGAACGCCGGGAGGAGCGCCGCATCGACGTCGACGACCGACTCGAGGATCGGGATCGGAGGGTACGCGAATGATCGTTGGTACCGGCGTTGACATTGCCGAAATCAGCCGCGTCGAACGGTTGCTCGGCCTCTATGGTGAGCGGTTTGAACGCAAGGTGTTCACCGAAGAGGAGGTCGCCTATTGTCGACGCTTCAATCACCGCAGGGCCGAACACTACGCGGTCCGCTTCGCGGCGAAGGAGGCCTTCTCGAAGGCCATTGGAACGGGAATTCGAATGGGGTTCCGATGGCGCGAGGTCGGCGTGACGCGACACATGGGAGGGCCGCCTCTGATCGAGCTTCGCGGAGCGATGGCCGAGCGATTTGGCGGTCTTCGAATTCACCTGTCACTAACGCATTCCGGCGACAATGCGATCGCAATGGTCGTGGTGGAGCGCGACGGATTGCGCCCGACCTCAATCGCCGTCCGGTGATCCGATCGGCATTCGCCTGCACCAATTACAGGTCCTGTCTGATACTCGTCCTCGGGGGCCGAAGTCGTCCGCGCGTTCCTTCGACAGGGTCAGTACACGCTACCACAGTCACATCCGCATGAATTGGAGAAAATTCATTAGAATATTTGCTTCCCCTATTGCATCGGCGGAGACATTTTCAATGGCGGCCAGTCCACTACCGGTACGGTGAAAGAGAAGTCGGGTGGCAACACTCGGACACTCGGAAGCGGCGACGCGGACGGAACGGGGATCTCTCGGTTGCGGATCGACCTGACATCGGATGCTCAGGCATTGTTGGCGTTGTCCAGTGGCACTGACGTGAATTTCATTTTCCGTGTTCCCACAATCGGGAAGTCGGTTCGCCTCGTTGCTGGGTTGGAGGCGGCCAACACGCGTCCGAAGTTGACGATCAATGGTCGCTTCCATCAGTACTACGACTACGGTGACTACACGCTTCGCTACCAGTACGACGACGCAAACCTCACGTCCTTCGTCACCGCGAAGGTCGACGACATCAATCATACCGCGAATGACTGGGCGTTCAGTGGTGCCCAGGGACCGATCAGAAGGACGGAATCCGCGTACCATTTCGGCCCGGACTATCAGCTGCGTCGGTCAGATCTTTACGTAGGAAACGCAAACAACTACACTCGCATTGATTCGGTTGTCTCGCGATACACCGGAATGGGTGCGAAGCGACGCGTCGACAACCAGATTGGCGACTCCGTGGTTACGGCGATGGACGGTTGGGGGCGGCCGACGGAAGTCACTCGTGAGGACGGATCATCGACCACAACGTCCTATTCCGATCTTCTTCTCAACGTCGGTGCGTATGCGTCGGTTGCGGACGATCAGGACTTCTATGGCATAATTCACGTCGTCACGTCGACGAATGAGCTTGGGGTGAAGTCAACGAGCTACTTCGATGCGCTGGACAGCCTGCGAAAAGTAGTTGTGGATTCGGGAGGTCTATCGTATACAACCAAATACGAATACAATTCTGTCGGTCTGCTCGATAATGTCGTCAATCCTGCCGGCGATACGACACGCTACTGGTACGACGAGTACAACCACGTGCGGTATGTCTATCAACCTGACATGGGGTACTCGTTCTATAGTACCGACGATCGTGGGCAGGTCCGATTCGTGCAGACACAGGAGCAGGGCGATTCAAGCCGGCTGACGTACTACGAGTACGATGATCTGGGGCGCCTCATCCTCGTGGGGGAGGCAACGATCAACGACGTGGAGTGGCAGTGGGTGAATTCGTCAGACTCGATCTACGATGCGTGGTTGAATCGCCAATGCCTCTATGATCCGTACTTCATCCACTACGCCCACGGAGGTGTTGCGTTCGACAATCCCACGGTATGGGATACAACGGCGGCGACGTATCCGACCGGAATATGGTCGTATTTGTCCGATGCCGTACTGACATGGTGTGCGTTTCCCCGGAACTCCATATTGGGAGAGGATCGGTGGCCCGTTCCGCCGCTGATGTTCCATCCGTCGGCGGATTATAATCCTCCCGCCATATCGGTGGGATACGAGAACCCCGACACGTTCGAGGACGTCAAGAAGTTTCCGGAGTTCCCCCGGATGTCGGTGGTCTACGATAAGCTGCCGGAGAGCAAGGGAGCGATCTGGAAACACTTTCCTGATAAGGCCCTCTGGGACTCAATCGCCCCGCACCATGTTGTGAGGAATCTCATCGGTCGCGAGGCGGCCGTCGCCTATCGCGAACACGCGGGCGAGCCCTACGACTTCCAGGTTACCAGCTACGACGAGCGAGGTCGGCCGGAGGCATTGCTGCGGTATACGGAGAACCTCGGGTTCGACGCGGTGTACTACCAGTACAACGCTCTGAACCAGGTGACGGCCGTTGCGGTGGCCGATCCGCTGCGTCAGTACGACACGTGGTATGGCTATGATTACAACGGCCGGGTGGATTCGGTGTGGACGCGGTTGACGGACTACAACTACTTCCAGAGCGGACTTGGAATGGGGTTGGCCGTGGCACCGGCGGTTCCGGAGCGGGACGAAGTCGTGACGGGAGCGGACATCACGTATCACTACACGAAGCAGGGTCTGATCGACACGACGTGGTACCCACCGATTCGCTACCGGACGTCGTCGGACTACACGAAGCGGGGTGGTCTCTCGGGCATCGATGCGATGCAGCAGGACACATTGCCGCCGTTCGATTACCTTCAGGAATACTCCCTGGCGCTGGGGTACGACTCAGCCGGGCGTATCTCGTCGCAGGACATGATAGAGCATCCGCGGCTGCTGGGCGGGCCGGGATCGCAGCTGCACCAGCAGTATCGGTATGACCATGCGGGTCGGCTGGCGCGCTGGATCAATACGGCGGGCGATACGGTTGCGTACTCGTACGATGCGGTCGGCAATCGACTGGCTGATTCGATCGGAGTGATCAACGGGTCGCTGGTGCTGAATCACAGCTACGGCTACGGTGGTACCGGCCCGAATCACCTCACGGTCGCCGGCTCGTACAATTACGAATACGATCCGGATGGAGCGTTGATCCGGAAGATCTACACCGGCCAGCCGCAGGAGGACCGGTTCGGCTACAGCTACCGAAATCTTCTTCGACAGTACGCGGAATGGTCGCCACAATTGCAGCCGGAGGTGTATCTCGACTGGCGGTATCGATACAGCCCGGCGGGGCAGCGTCAGCAGAAGCGATTGTACACGTGGAACGGAACCGACACGCTTCAGCACGCACGAGCGTGGGTATATTACCTGCTCGGCGGCTCTGGCGAGCAGCTGTCGGTGTGGCATGGCGTAGAGTCGACCGATACGCTGCCGTGCGGCCTGACGATACCGAACACCGTGTACATGTACCCGGTCGAATACCTCAGCTACGGCCAGGAGACGGCGTACACCAAGGAGGATCTGGCCCGAGTGATCACGCGGCCTGACGCGATCGATACGACGGGCATCAAGGAATTCCGGTTCGCCGACCACGATGGCTCTTTGAGATTTTCGGTGGATGAGAGCGGGCAGGTACGGACCTACGACTATGACCCGTGGGGCGCGGTGATCGCGAGTTCGGCGGGTGACACGGCGCGGAGGGGGTTCAACGACGCGGAGGAGGATCGGGAGAATTCGACATTCGACCTCGGCGCCCGGCATTACGACGAGAGCCTTGGCCGCTTCCTGAGCGTCGACCCACTGATGGCGAAGTCGCCGAGCGTGAGCCCGTATGTGTACAGCTCCGACGATCCGGTGAATTTCACCGATCCGAGTGGGATGCAGCGGAATTTGGTTCAGATGCCTACCGCTGATGCCGCAGTTGGCGGTGCAGATGGAACGAACGGAGATGCATCATCGAGTGGTGGATCGGGTGGCAGGCACGACATACCGTCGTTGATCGATTGGCTCAACAATGCCCAGCCGGGTGATGGTTTGGACTTTCAACCGGAACTTGGAACATCCCCCACGGGGATGCGTTCGGTGCAGTTTCACGTCGTTGAGCATACAGCTTCGCCGGATGGTGGTGGGAGTGGCTACCTGAACTACGGAGAGGCCACAGTTGATGAAGCTCTCAATAAATTGACGACGAATGACCTATATCACATCTTTCAGGATAAACACAACCTCGAAGGGTTGATAAAGAAATTCGGTGACAAACCAACTGTTTTGCGGCAGGTACTGCGAAGGCTCTCGGGGCGATTGCCAACGTCCGGAAAGTTCGAAGCGGTTGAGATAACCATCGGCAAAGAAACGGTCAAGGTAACCGGGAGGGTCATAGACGGAGTCCCCCGTATCGGCTCAATGCACATTGTGCAGTGACGACGTAGACAGACATACCCTGAATCTGCAGTCAATACTGACCGAAGCACCGTACGCTCATTCAGTAAACCGATGCAATCATGGATTGGACAGACTTTGACGCCCTGCAACGTTCTGGCGATCTCGGTCGTTGCCACAAGCTGATCAGCGACTCTCTCCATCGTGGGTCTCTGGACTGTGGAGGCTGGGTCCGGCTCATCTATCTCGAGCATTATCTGCTACTAGAAGATGACGCATCGAACTATGGACTTACCGATGATGAGATTCAACCAGCCCTGATTTCGCACCTTGCGACGTCACTACCGTTAATGGGCGGCTGCCCGGAATATCTCTTTTTCATAGGTAAGATCACATGGATTGCTGAATGGCTATTCGGACTCGAAGAGTTCAGACTTCCCACGACCGATCGGCTCCCGTACCAATTGGAATTGCGGGCGGTGGAGATGTGTCCCAACAACAGAGTTTTCGCTTGGGGGCTGGCAGTATCGCGTGGTCAAACGCCGGCCGCCGGTCGCCTTGCTCGCAAGATCGTTAATGATCCAGCGTATATTGACTGGCTTCACGAATGGGGCTATCCCGGCGACTATATTTACGGGATAATTGCCAGTAATGCCAAGGAGTCTCGTGGTCCCCATTGAGCAGAGCGTAACGTATCGCAGTGCCTGACGAGCGCGGGTGACTTTCGCGAGAACGTCGGACGCGGTTGCCGTCCAGATGAACGGCTTTGGGTTTTCGTTATGACGTGCGACGTGCTCGTGCAGCGTGTCAATCAGCGACGAGAGCGAAGGGAAGACTCCACGCCGCAGCCGGCGTTCTGTGAGGTCGCGGAAGAATCGCTCGACCATGTTTAGCCATGTTGCGCTCGTCGGGGTGAAGTGCACTTTGACGCGTCGATGTCGATCGAGCCACGCACGCACCTTCGGATGCTTGTGCGTCGCGTAATTGGCGCAGTTGATGTGGATTTCCTTTCACGCCTCGACGTTCTGATCGATGAGCTTCAGGAACCCGATGCACTCCTGATGTCTGTGTCGCTTCATCGTCGTTCCGATTACCGATCCGTCAAGCGTGTGGCTCCTTTGAGAATTGAGTGGGTTGAGCTGAGGTTGGTCAGCTTCGGAGGGCAACAATATACTTGATGGGACAAACGCATGGACGGTCAGTGACGGTCGATCAACACCGCGAGATCGCTGCGCCACTCATCGACCGCCGACTCCATAGCACCATTGACCCATTGGGGTACATCGCTCGGGTCGGGGACAAGAAGCGCCTTGTACGTGCGATTTGCACCTCTACCGAACGCACTGTATCTGTGACGATTCGCCGAGATGCAGAGGCTGTAGTAGAGCTTCATCGGCAAGCTCATCTCAATCTTCGGGGTGAGTACGGAGAGATTCTGCGCCGTATAGAAGGGGCGAGTGCGCCAGAGTCATCTTGTTCATGTCGAACTTGTTACCGGCGCTGATCTTGAACACGTCAGCGAGTTTACACAGGCGCGGCTGGTTACTCATCGTCTTCCTCCTCTGAATCTCGAATCATTTCCTCGTCAGCCATCAGCGAATGCACGATGTAGCGTTTGATCTCGATGCCAAGCTGTCGCGGCGTGATCGCATTGTAGTCGGTCTCCATGAATGCCTCGGGGCACCACTCTTCTGCAGCCGTAACGTGGCGCTTGAAGCATACGCCGGGTATCTCGTCTCTATTGCGATTCGACGAAACCCATGAGTCTCGGATCGCTTCCCACCGATGGCGAAGGTCGATCCGACCCTTATGCTTGGTCTTCTCTAAACCGTCGTCTTTCCAGTACCCGAACCACGTCTTCCGCTTGGCGCTGTCGTGCTGCGTATGAGCGGTGAACACGACGACACAGGGCACACGACCAACCGGATAAAACAACTCGTGGGGCATTGTCATCACCGCATCGAGGGTGTGATGCTTCAGCAGTTCCTGTTTGATCGGGTGAGGAGCAGAGACCTTCTGTAGGGGAATGATCGCGATGCCCACGCCACCGGGCACTAAACAGTCCAATATCTGCTTCGCGAACGCGAGTTCATGTAGATCGTCGTCGCCCTGTGAGTACGGTGGGTTGAGCATTCCATCGGTTAAGCCGCTTTCAACTCCGTCTCGCACCTTGCGCCTGACCTCAGCGACAATACCTTCGTCGAAGCAACTCCCCTGAAACAGGTTCGCTTTGCCATCACCGCGCAGGAGCATGTTGCTCGCCGCGAGCGCATACATGTTCGGCTGCTGCTCGACCCCGATGAGACGGTGTTTCTTTATGTACTCTTTATCTTCCTGAGTGACCGCCTGACGCATCATCTGGTGCATCGAGGCGATCAGGAAGCCACCTGTACCGGCGCAGATGTCGAGTACCCGCGTATACTTCTGCACGTTCGCCAGCAGCGCGAACAACTCGGTTACGTGCCGGGGAGTGAGAACGATTCCCAATGCCTTCTTGTCCCCCCCCGGTGTACCGAAGAAACTCACCGTAGAATTGACCGACGACATCGTAGTCATGGTATATCGTGATGAACTTCCACACCTTCTCATAAAGAAGGTGGATGAGTTCGTACAGGACGCCACGGGGATAGTCCTTGGTCGCCTTCCCAAGCTCGGGGTGGACGCTAATCGTATCGTCACCGTGCTCCCCGAGGTTCAAGTGCTCGGTCCGATGGAGTTGACGCCGGACGAACAGGAGTTACTTCGGCGATGGATCGACCTGAACAGAAATGTCATCATCGACCACTGGACCTACAAGATCAAGTGGTCCTCCGAGGCGATGGGTGCAATCAAGCCGATTTGAGATACATACGCTAAACGGACTCGGATCATGGCAACACATCAGTACGTTCAAACCTTCGAGGAATACCTGAGAGCGACCTATCGCTCGGGCGGAATGGTCAATGCCGTTTTCGAGGAGAAGGTCTACCATCTCGTCGGCGTCCTGTCACGCATCGCGGATGTGTTCGCTTCCGAGAACATCCCCTACGAACTGATCGGCGGTCTCGCCGTGCTCGCCCATGTTCAGGATGTCGCGCCCGACGAGGAGCGCACCACGAAGGACGTTGACCTGATGATCAACCGCGCCAACCTTGACGAGATCATCACCGCAGCCGCGAAGCACGGCTTCCGGTTCCGGCACACAGCCGGGGTTGACATGCTGATGTTCGGACAGGACGACAACCCCCGTGATGCGGTTCACCTGATCTTCGCCGGAGAGAAGACAAGCCCGAAGCAGTTGCTTCCCAACCCCATCCTCAACCCTGTCCCGAAAAGGATTCGGGGGAAGGATGTGCTCGTAGTCCCGGTCGCCGATCTCGTTCGGATGAAACTGGTAACCTTCCGGCTGAAGGATCAGGTTCATGTTCAGGCACTCGACCGCGCCGGTCTGATTACCGGAGATGTTGAGAAACAACTTCCGATGGAGCTACAGACCCGACTCAAGCAGGTCCGTGATTCCGAGTGATCACAGAGTTCAAACAACCGGGTGTGCGTGATGGTCTCAGCCGGGTGTCACCACTCCCGGCTCTTCTTCTATCCTCCCTGTCCCATCAAGTATGTTATTGCCCTTCGAAGCCGATACTCATTAACTCAAAGGCAACCGCTCGTGGAAATTCCGGTTCATCTGCGATGGACCGATACAATAGCCCCGTTGGTGCATGAATTGGAACTGAACATCCGTTTGCCACTGACAGCCAAATTCTGTCACTTGTATGGAAGGCACTCACGGACGGCGAATTAGAAGCGGCGGTGAAACCAACGTCTGATGAGTAATCACGATTATAATTGAGAAGTATCCTCGGTACATTGTCGTGCTATCAGTCGTGATCGTCGCGTTGGTGACTTGTGGCCGGCAGGATGATAGGATCAGAGTACTTATGCCCGTTCCGGATGGAACGCGGCCCGTCGCCGGTCTCGGCTCCCCGTATTCCTATGTGGATCGGCTTCATGGTCTCGGTCGCCTTGACCTTGGCATTGGTGAGGAACCACCGTTTGTGGTAAGGGATGGTACGGTAGAAAGCAAATACTTCGATGCATCATTCCTTCTCTTTCACGGCGACTCGTTGGTCCGGATGGAACTCGCAAGTTCACACATAGTTCCCCGGTTCGAACTTGATTCTCTTGTAGTTGAAATTTCTCGACCGTTTCCCATCCCGGCCCGGTCGCCGAAGGCCATTGTGGGCAAAATCGAAGATGACACGACTTTGAGATTGTCGAAGCCAATTTCCGGCGATTCTATCATTGCAAGGCCTACGGTAACACCGCGGACGGGCGGTGCGTGTGCCGGGTATAGTATTGACATGGATTTCATTCTTGCCAGCCTGGAAGGTTTCGTGGATTTAGACGGATCTCTGCACTGAGCGCGGCGGTCGCCGAGTTGGATGCATCACCAGTAGCGCACGTGGCGCCGTTGAACACCCTGAATCTTGTACGCTTCGTCGTCACGAGTTGTCCGAGTGGCAAGTATCCGGCGACCGGGGTGCGTCGTAGGGCGCTGGCCATCGTCTCGTCAGGAATCTCATCGGTCGCGAGGCGGCCGTCGCCTATCGCGAACACGCGGGCGAGCCCTACGACTTCCAGGTTACCAGCTACGACGAGCGGGGTCGGCCGGAGGCATTGCTGCGGTATACGGAGAACCTCGGGTTCGACGCGGTGTACTACCAGTACAACGCTCTGAACCAGGTGACAGCCGTTGTGGTGGCCGATCCGCTGCGGCAGTACGACACGTGGTATGGCTATGACTACAACGGCCGGGTGGATTCGGTGTGGACGCGGCTGACGGACTACAACTACTTCCAGAGTGGACTTGGAATGGGGTTGGCCGCGGCACCGGCGGTTCCGGAGCGGGACGAAGTCGTGACGGGAGCGGACATCACGTATCACTACACGAAGCAGGGTCTGATCGACACGACGTGGTACCCACCGATTCGCTACCGGACGTCGTCGGACTACACGAAGCGGGGTGGTCTCTCGGGCATCGATGCGATGCAGCAGGACACATTGCCGCCGTTCGATTACCTTCAGGAATACTCCCTGGCGCTGGGGTACGACTCAGCCGGGCGTATCTCGTCGCAGGACATGATAGAGCATCCGCGGCTGCTGGGCGGGCCGGGATCGCAGCTGCACCAGCAGTATCGGTATGACCATGCGGGTCGGCTGGCGCGCTGGATCAATACGGCGGGCGATACGGTTGCGTACTCGTACGATGCGGTCGGCAATCGACTGGCTGATTCGATCGGAGTGATCAACGGGTCGCTGGTGCTGAATCACAGCTACGGCTACGGTGGTACCGGCCCGAATCACCTCACGGTCGCCGGCTCGTACAATTACGAATACGATCCGGATGGAGCGTTGATCCGGAAGATCTACACCGGCCAGCCGCAGGAGGACCGGTTCGGCTACAGCTACCGAAATCTTCTTCGACAGTACGCGGAATGGTCGCCACAATTGCATCCGGAGGTGTATCTCGACTGGCGGTATCGATACAGCCCGGCGGGGCAGCGTCAGCAGAAGCGATTGTACACGTGGAACGGAACCGACACGCTTCAGCACGCACGAGCGTGGGTATATTACCTGCTCGGCGGCTCTGGCGAGCAGCTGTCGGTGTGGCATGGCGTAGAGTCGACCGATACGCTGCCGTGCGGCCTGACGATACCGAACACCGTGTACATGTACCCGGTCGAATACCTCAGCTACGGCCAGGAGACGGCGTACACCAAGGAGGATCTGGCCCGAGTGATCACGCGGCCTGACGCGATCGATACGACCGGCATCAAGGAATTCCGGTTCGCCGACCACGATGGCTCTTTGAGATTTTCGGTGGATGAGAGCGGGCAGGTACGGACCTACGACTATGACCCGTGGGGCGCGGTGATCGCGAGTTCGGCGGGTGACACGGCGCGGAAGGGGTTCAACGACGCGGAGGAGGATCGGGAGAATTCGACATTCGACCTCGGCGCCCGGCATTACGACGAGAGCCTTGGCCGCTTCCTGAGCGTCGACCCACTGATGGCGAAGTCGCCGAGCGTGAGCCCGTACGTGTACAGCGGGGATGATCCCGTGAATTTCACCGATCCGAGTGGGATGCAGCGGGGTGCGATAGTGTCGCCTGAACGAAAGTGGGAGACCATGCCACTGGAAAGTGGTGGCGACTCGCACGGCCAGGTTGGCAGGAATACACGGATCGTGAATCACCACATCGAGAGTCTGTCTGAACAGCTTCAAAATCTCTCACCTGGCGAACAGCCGGACCGAGCCCAGCAGATCAAAGAAGAGGTCGAAGCGCTCAAGAGGATGAACGGCGGAAGCAATCGCGTAACGATCCGGACTGAAAAATTCGAAATGGACGTGGACCTCGCCGGAAGGTCACACTATGGCGGTTCGGAGGTTGGACAGATCGAGACGCCCCACGTTCATATCAAGCCGCGTAATTTCCAAGCTCCAGAGGGGCTTGGACGGGTATACGACAAGGGGAGAGAGATCGTACGCGAGGCGAATTCTGAGGATCTTCGTATCGTTCGCTATTATCTGGAGAGCATTTCAAGATGATTCTGGAATTCGCTATCAAGAGCGGTGTCATCGTTGAGGGAGCGAACTATTGGTACGATCTCCACAATGACTATGAACTGCAGAGCATCGCCATCGAAGCCGCGGATGAATCAACAATGGCTCTCCGGTTCAAACGATATACTTATCCGGGTCAGGGATCCAATTTGCCCTTGCACGTGACAATTTTGTTTCGGGCACTCGAATATCTGTCAATTGATCGAGCGTTCTTCCTGCGATCGCACGATACCGTAAACAGTATCGGATTTAAGGAAGCTGCGAACGTCGATTCGGATTGGGAGGTCGACTTTCAGAGTCGTCAGTTGGACATGCACATGGTCGTGTCATTTTTCGATGGCGGTACGATTCGGGTGTGTGCAGATATCGTTTCGGTAGAGTCAGAGGAATAGAATTCCTTGGCGGATTCGGTGAGCAGCTCTCGGTCCGGCACGGCCTGGAGTCGATGGATACGCTGCCATGTCTGCTGAGCTACCCGAACACGGTGTACATGTACCCGGTCGAATATCTGACCTACGCGCAGGAGACCGCGTACATCAAGGAGGACCTTGCCCGTCTGATCACGCGGCCCGACGCCGTGGACACTACGGGGATCAGGGAGTTCCGCTTCGCGGATCACGTGGGTTCTTTGAGATTGTCGGTGGACGAGAATGGCCAGGCACGGACGTACGACTACGATCCATGGGGCGCCCTGATCGGAAGTTCGTCGGGAGACACGGTCAGACGGGGGTTCAATGACGCGGAGGAGGATCGGGAGACGTCGACGCTCGACCTAGGTGTGCGGCACTACGACGAGGGGCTGGGTCGCTTCCTGAGCGTCGACCCGCTGATGGCGAAGTCGCCGAGCGTGAGCCCGAATGTGTACAGCGGGGATGATCCGGTGAATTTCACCGATCCGAGTGGCATGCAGGCTCGACCCTTAAACCCGGATCGCTTGCACGCTGCAATCAAATCGGTAAAGTGGTATCCGGTCGATGCGATTCTTGGGGCCGGAGAGGGTATTCGAATGGCTGATGCCTTCGCAGCTCTAAGCGATGCATATGATGAGTCGACGGCAAGGACGAATGCGATTGGATACGGTCCTCAAATCGACGTAGACATCTATGGAGTAGGCCGCCGGACCATCGGAGGCTACCATGAAGATCATCCAACGGCAAATGGGGAAACCCTCACCAATCAGGCAAACAAGGGCCGTTTGCGGGCAATCTTTGAGTATAATCCATTGGACGCTCTTCGCCACGCGTACGCGGCGGCTCTGGCGGGACGAGAGGGCAATATCCTCGAAGTTCTAGGGATTGGGTGGGTGCACGAAGCCGCCGGCTCGAATTCACCTGAGGCGGCGGCCATGGACCGATACAACAATGCCGTTGGAGCCGTTATCGGATTTGAGAATCCGGGTGCGACAGATAATGAAATCTGGAAGTTGGTATGGGCGGCACTCGAAAATGGGGAACTACAAACAGAACCGCACAAAGCGGACCAGAATTAGCCATCGTGAAACATAGGAAGACCGATTGTCTCGCTGCAGCTGTTGTTTGGACGTTGGTTCTTGCATCAGGCTGCGCCCGAAACAACACGAGAAACCGGCCACCGACTCCTGTGCCTGGTACCTGGATGACAGTTGCGGGTCTCGGATCACCATACGACTACGTTGATCGAATCCACCACCTCGGAGAGCTGGACGCTGATTATCATGAACTACCGCTTGTTGTAAGAGATGGCATGATCGGAAGCAGGTATTTCGGGGCATCGTTCTTAAGCTTCCACGGAGACTCTCTCGTTCGGATTGAGCTTGCAACTTCAAAGGACTTCCGGCCCCGTGAACTTGACTCCGTGATTCACGAATTTGCCAAGCTCTATCCGTTGCGACCCGAGTCAGCAATTGCTCAAATGGACTCCGTCGAACATGACACTGCCCTTCGGTTCATGAAACGAATTCCGGGTGATTCAATTGTTGCGACGCTTTACATTGAGAGAAATGAGTGCGATAACTGTGTGGGATTTGGCCTGTTCGTTAGAATCACGCTGGCAAGTTTAGAGAACTTCATTGATTCGTGTGAGCGCCTGCCCTAGTGCTCCATCGGGAGCTCCGTGTTCGGTTCCACCCCGTTCGACTATTAGATGCGGTGTCTGGTCACGCCAATCTCCGCTCGAAATGTGGGTAGCTGAGTATTCCGACGCAAGTCGACCACCGATTCCGAGCGAAGTCGACCACTGATTCCGACGCAAGTCGACCACCTGTTCCGAGCGAAGTCGACCACCGATTCCGAGCCAAGCCCACCACCTCGCCGGACGGCCGTAGGACCGTTCGGCGGGTGGCGGCTTGATGCGACGCTGGGGTTGCCATGGATTCATGGCACTCTCTGTTTGCAAGTTCGAAGTGCGCTTGTGCGTCGACTCGCCTTTCAGAGGGTCATCACCGCATCGTGTGGGTGAATTAGGCCAATTGATTTGTCGGATGCAGGTCGAGACCACCGCAATGGAACATAATTGCGGTTCTGAACCGCTGACGATTTCTGAACCCGCAGGCGTTTCGTTTGACTTTCTGTATTCGGCTGTTGGCGCTCTCTGCGTGAGCATTGGTGCGCTTGTGCACGACGGCATTGATCACGCCCCAGAGATGGCGCTTGATGGTCTTGACTGCAGCTCGCACCGGCTCGAGTCGTGATCGCTCGCCCCAAGCGATGAGCGACTTCCATTGCTTCAGAGCCCATGTCCTGCTGGTGTAGTGCCACAGCTGCATTGCATGCTCCTTGATCGTCCAAGCTTTGGCGGTGCGAAGCGAGGACTCGCGCAGCGCTTCAAAGCGTTTCCACGCCTCACGATCCATTGTCTCCGGGTTGCGGAGCCAGTCGTACTTCGTCTTCGTCAGCCGCGTATCTCCCTGCGCCAGCAGCTCGCGATGCTCCTGTCGGCGCACCTTGTCGACGGCGTCGCCGAGATACTTCGCGACGTGGAACTTGTCGAAGCAGATCTTCTCGTGCGCGTCGGGAACATACTTGAGCACGACGCTGATATACGCCTTGTGCATGTCCATCGAGATCGTCTCGATCCGCTCTGCGGCGCCCTCGGGAAGGGATTTGAAGAAGCCCTCAAGACTCTCCTTGCTCCGACCATCGGCGACGTAGATCACGTTGCCCGTCTCCTGATCGGTGACGGTGGTGACGTACTCGTGGCGGCGCTGGAAAGAGGTCTCGTCAATGCTGATATGCCGCGGCATGCATTGCTCGCGACGCTGGAGACCACGTTCGACGGCTCGCTGCATGATGCGGTCGACGGTCGACCATCCGATCCGTAGCTGTCGAGCAGCTTCGGCAAACGTCGTGGCGCCCACCCTGGTAATCACCAGCGACTCGAACAGCGAGGTGAAGTGGCTGCCCGGCTCAGCCCAGGGCACGTCGATCTGGTGCACGCCGTGCTCACGGCAATCCGCACGCGGGATGCTCGCGGTGACGATGGTCTTAAACTCCATGGTATCGAGGTGGCGCCACGACCGCTTCTGATGATCATATCGACTACAGCCGGCGCCGCACTCGGGGCAGGGAACGGTCGTCGAGCTGTCGTAGGCGACCTCGACCGTCACAATTCGCTCTGAGCGGTCAACGGTAACACCGGAGACCCTCCACGGCTCGGAGATGCCGAGCAAACGGGAAAACACGTCGGTATCGTACATCCCGGAATCTAGCCATTACCCACACAAAGCGGTGATGCGCCATCACCTACACGAGGCGAGCGCTGATCGACTCGATGTGGTACCCGCCGATCGACCACCGCACGTCGTACGACTACACGCGTCGCGGAGGGCTTCTGAGAGCATCGACGCCGAGCAGAAGGGCTCAGTCGCGCCGTAGGCGCCCAGGTTCTCGATGACGTTCGGATACGACTCGACCCGGCGCATCACGTCGCAGAATCGGGCGCTGAGTTCGCCGCTGCCGGGCGCACCCACCTTCCTTGAAACGTACCAGTACGACAATGCGAACCGACTCGTTCGATGGACGAACGACAACGGCGACACGATCGCGCACGGCTACGACGCGGTTGGGAACAGGACGTCCGATTCAGGGGGCGTCGTCAACGGCTCGGTGCAGCTGAACAGCTCGTACGGGTACGGCGGAACCGGCCCGAATCATCTGGCCGCGCTCGGCAGCCGGAGCTTCGAATGCGACCCTGATGGCGCGCTGATCAAGGAGACGGCCGCAGGGATCTCGCAGGAGAAGCGATATGTGTACAGCTACCGGAACCTCCTCCGTCAGTACGCCGAGTGGTCGCCGCAATTGCAGCCGTCGATCCGCACGGACTGGCGGTACCGGTACAGTCCGTCGAGCGAGCGGCAGCAGAAGCGGATGTACACCTGGCATCCGACGGATACGTTGCAGCACGCGCGGGGATGGGTGTCCTACCAGCTCGGGGGCTCTGGCGAGCAGCTGTCGGTGTGGCACGGCCTGGAGACGACCGATACGCTGCCGTTTTACGGACAGCAGCCGAACGCGGTGTACATGTATTCCGACGGAGTACCTTACGTACGCGCAGGAGACGGCGTACAACAAGGAGGACCTGGCTCGGCTGATCACGCGGCCGGACGTGGTGGACACGACGGGCGTGAAGGAGTACCGCATCGCCGATCATGTCAGCTCGCTCCGGCTATCGGTGGACGAGAACGGGAACGCGCGCACGTACGACTACGACCCATGGGGAGCGGAGATCGCCAGCTCGTACGGCGACACGGCGCGTCGGGCGTTCAACGACGCGGCGGAGGACCGCGAAACCTCGATGCGATGCAGCAGGACACATTGCCGCCGTTCGATTACCTTCAGGAATACTCCCTGGCGCTGGGGTACGACGCTGCCGGACGGATCTCGTCGCAGGACATGATAGAGCATCCGCGGCTGCTGGGCGGGCCGGGATCGCAGCTGCACCAGCAGTATCGGTATGACCATGCGGGTCGGCTGGCGCGCTGGATCAATACGGCGGGCGATACGGTTGCGTACTCGTACGATGCGGTCGGCAATCGACTGGCTGATTCGATCGGAGTGATCAACGGGTCGCTGGTGCTGAATCACAGCTACGGCTACGGTGGTACCGGCCCGAATCACCTCGCAGTCGCCGGCTCGTACAATTACGAATACGATCCGGATGGTGCGTTGATCCGGAAGATCTACACCGGCCAGCCGCAGGAGGATCGATTTGCCTACAGCTACCGAAATCTGCTTCGACAGTACGCGGAATGGTCGCCACAATTGCAGCCGGAGGTGTATCTCGATTGGCGGTACCGATACAGCCCGGCGGGGCAGCGTCAGCAGAAGCGATTGTACACGTGGAACGGAACCGACACGCTTCAGCACGCACGAGCGTGGGTATATTACCTGCTCGGCGGCTCTGGCGAGCAGCTGTCGGTGTGGCATGGCGTAGAGTCGACCGATACGCTGCCGTGCGGCCTTGCGATACCGAACACCGTGTACATGTACCCGGTCGAATACCTCAGCTACGGCCAGGAGACGGCGTACACCAAGGAGGATCTGGCCCGACTGATCACGCGGCCTGACGCGATCGATACGACCGGCATCAAGGAATTCCGGTTCGCCGACCACGATGGCTCTTTGAGATTTTCGGTGGATGAGAGCGGGCAGGTACGGACCTACGACTACGACCCGTGGGGCGCGGTGATCGCGAGTTCGGCGGGTGACACGGCGCGTCGGGGGTTCAACGACGCGGAGGAGGATCGGGAGAATTCGACATTCGACCTCGGCGTCCGGCATTACGACGAGGGGCTGGGCCGCTTCCTGAGCGTCGACCCACTGATGGCGAAGTCGCCGAGCGTGAGCCCGTATGTGTACAGCTCCGACGATCCGGTGAATTTCACCGATCCGAGTGGTATGCAGCGGAGTGCGATAGTGTCGCCGCAACCCGCATGGGAAACGATGCCGCTGGAGGGCGGTGGTGGGAGCGATGCGTTCGGCAACGCATACCCTGCCTCAACCGAAGAGCCACGAACGACCGATCCGACTGCCGGTGTCTTGGATGAGGTCGGGCGGATTATACGAGACCAGCTGACTGCGCATCTTGAGTCGTTGGCAATCCCGCCCGGCATACCTGAAGGCCCGGGCATTGTTGCGAAGGACGGAACGAGGATTCGGGGCTTTACGCGCCACGGAATCGATCGAATGATCGGCGACGACCTGAAGCGCAGCGGCGTGAATGAACGAGCATTTATGGATGCGATCCGCGATCCTGAGAGGATCATCAATGGTATCGATAACAAGGGCCGCTCATTCCGTAGGTTCATCGGAAGGGAGGCAAACGTTACCGTAAATCCTGAAACCGGACGTGTAGTCTCTGTAAATCCTACTTCGGGTGGAGGAGTGCGATAGCGATGGGTGATTTCGAAGCGCATAGGATCACGTTAAGTGATGCCGATGTTGACTTTCTCAGGCGTAAGCTCAGTTCCAGTCCTGGGTTGGCCGAGCATCTTGAATCGCTGTTCGATCGCTCTGCCGCACGGCCAGCGATAGTTGCACGAAGGAACGAAATCGAGGAAATTCGTGATTTCCTATCGACGCTAGTGGCGATTGAGGGGTTCTCGGATGATTACACGCTGAATGATACCGGTCGAATCGCAGAAGACTTGATCGATAAGCTATTTCTTCCCTAGCATACTGTGGCGCATTCAAGCTCGAAGTGCACCCCCGGCTGAGGCCGCCTCGTCCGGTGGTGGGTGTTGTAATGTGGGAAATCGGTCCGCCGATTTCCCACATTACAACGCCGCATCGAGTTGAACTACACGAGCCGGGATGAGTTTCTCGAAATCGAGGGTCCTGGGGAGATCGACCCGCGGATGTTCGGGGAATCGGTTCCCGAGGTGGGGAATCCAGTTGGTGGAATGCGTGGAATCACGTTTCGTCGGCTGGATCGGACGGCCTCGCCGGATGGTGGTGGGGGCGGTGGTGGAGGAGACGATGCTTGGAATAAGATGACGACCTCGGAACGGAGGTCCGTCCGAAGCCTCCGCCGACGGCTTGCCGAACACGTGGAGAAACTGAAGAGATACATTGCAGACCCCGATGCTATTACTCCGGCAATTAAATGTGCCTGATCATGCAGCGTACGTCACGGAGCGATGTTTGAAGTAATTGGCGATGCGCGATGGTGATTTTTGCAGCATCCGCATGCGGCCGAGCACGACTCTTTCAAACTTGTGCTGGTCACGAACCGGCGGGCGCGAATGCACCGCTGCCTTCAGATCGTTGTTGAGATACTCGTCGGGATTCAGTTCCGGCGAATACGACGGCAGGTAGAATACCTCGATCTCGTCACGATGCTCCTCGAGCCATGCACGAACGATCTTCGCGTGGTGAACACGAAGGTTGTCGAGAATCAGGAACACCTTGCGGCCCGCATCCCTGCATAATCGCTTCATGAATCCGATGAGCTTCTGAGCGTTCATCGTTCCCTTGACCAGCATGAAGCGCAGTTTTCCCTGGTTGTTGACGCTTGAAATCATGTTGACCGAGGTGCGCCTGGCCGAGATGCTGATCGCCGGCGTCTTGCCTTTCGGAGAATAGCTGCGGCCGTGTTGAGAGTCACTGCGAAGGCCCGTTTCGTCGCCCCAATGGATCTCCGCGCCCTCATCCTTCGCCCGGCGGGCAATCGTCGGATACTCCTCTTCGAGCCAGCGCTCCACGTCCTCGGGACGCTGCTCATAGGCTCTCTTCAGCGGCTTCTGCGGCGTGAATCCCCAGCGCTTCAGATATTCCCCCACGGTACGGATCGGCATACGGAAACCATACAGGTGGTGAATCAGCTCACAGACGGCCTGGCGGGTCCATAGCGCAAAGGTGAGCTTGAACTGATCTGGCTGCTTTTCGACCAGGCATTGCTGAATCTCACGTTCCTGATCAGGCGACAGATGCCGTTTTTCGCCCTGCTTCCGGCTCTTGATTGCTGCAGCACCATGCTCTTTGAACGCCTTGCACCAGCGTCCTACCGATGAAAGGCTGATCCCGAGGATATCGGCGATCTCCCCCTGCGTCTTCCCTTGTGTGCGCAGCCGTAACGCCTGCCTTCGAACAACCTCCTGCTCGGCAGGAGCCATGTTCCGCAAATCGATTTTATCCATTCCGGAAATTACGACAACCCAGCCAGAATTCCATCACCTATATTTGCCGGGGTAATAGTGGTGCGGCGTTGGCAGCGGGGGTTTACTCAGTCGTGCTACGAGGCCGTGCGTTCGGTGTGACGCTGCCTCTTGTGATCGTCCAGTAACCGGCAGTCAATATCTTATGAACCTACGCATGACGCGCATTCGCAAGAACGAAGACATGGGCATGCTTTGGCTCCGCATCATTTGCGCGATGGCGTTACTTGGACTTCTGTACTCGCCGGCCAAGGGTGGTGGTGCAGCATACCGCACCAGTGGAAACGTGACCTCAACCGGTCAGTGGAGCTGGCTTGATGGCATCCCAACTTCCGGACTGCCCACCGAAGACATAACTCCTTCAAACTTGTTTTTCGCTGACTCGCTGAGGGGCGTGCTCACATACGGGCCTGACGACTCGCAGCTGGTTACGGACGACGGGGGGCGGTCTTGGACAGCGGCGCAGACATTCATTCCGATTCCATACCAGATGCGGTCCGAAACGTTCGGATTCTCGCGCAGCGGATTTGTCACTGTTGATGGGGGAGCCACATGGACATCGGTGGTTCCGAAGAGCCTCGTGCCGGACTCCACGACGGAGCTCGTGGACTTCGTGGCGATTGATCGAACGCACTGGATGTGCATCTATCAGGAACGGGTGAAGCTCTCGAACTACTGGTATCAGAATGGCCCCTCGCGCATCGGATACACGGCCGATGGCGAGCATTGGGTGCGAGGCGACTCCCTTCTGTCGACGATGGATACGATGTATCTAGACTCGGCAACGGACTTCGGGGTTCTGCCGTCGGGTTACGGCTATGCGTCGAGTTCGGCGCAGTGGCTCAGATTCGCGGGCGTTTCCGACGACGGTGGCATCTGGGTGCTCGTCGATGTCGACAGAGGCGGTACGGACGCAAAGATTTACTTCGGGCGACTCGAATTCGGGGTGCAATCCGCGACATGGCAGTCGGCTCCGCCGGTCGACTGGTTCTTCGACGCGGCGACGGTGAAGGCAGGATTCGCTGGTGACACGGTCAAAGCCATCTGGATGACCACCCTCGACGGCAGACCCTACTTCATGATGCAGTCCGTCCACGGCGACGACTGGCAGGAACTGGCACTTCCGGACTGGTTGCGTCTGGATCGGCTCCGCATGTTCGGCAGGGTCGGAACGTCATCGAATGGGCGTACAACAGACGGCGGTCGGAGCTGGACCATGTGGAGTCATCCCTTTACGTCGACCCGACCCGCCGTCAGTTCCGCTCCAACGGCAACGGATGTTTGTGTTGCCAACGAATATTCGCTGTTTGCGCGAACCACCGATGGCGGGAGAACATGGCGATCGAACGCCGCCGGCGGCGAGGCGCTCTGTGCCGAGTCGGACTCAGGCACTGTGTATGTCGGCCGAACGTATGGCAGTCTGCTTGTGAGCTCCGATTCCGGTGCGACGTGGATTGCGGCACACCTCCCACCCGCCACGAGTGCCATATTCGCAATCCATACCCAATCAGGATCCTCGAGTGCCGGAGACGTGCTTGCGCTCGCAATCATGCGCCCGTTCCTATCGGACGCCTACGCCGCCATCCTGGCGTCGACGGATCGAGGGCGCAACTGGTCTCAAATAGGAACCGTCCCCATGCTCGACAGCCTCCTGCAGCAGGATCTTCCCAATCTCGTATTGCCGATAGGGTTTGCAGAAACTGACTCCGACAGAGACGATACGCTGTTCCTATGGAGCCGGGCCGGCTTGTTGCGGTCGTTCGACGGTGGAGTCAATTGGAGACTCGTCAGTTCAGAATCGCTTTCATCACTGGTTGTGGATGGTCACACGAGTCTCCTGGCGACCGTGAACGACAAATCCGGAGTGCGAATCCTGAAATCCGTCGATGCCGGTGATACGTTCACCGAAAGTCTCGTTCGAACCGTCCCGGGACGCGGGGCACCCATCGTTGCGCACCGCTTCGGCCCGGGCCACTGCGAGTTTTTGATTCCAAATACACTGCTGAAAAACGGCGAATGGGATATCCTCGACACATGGGACGGCGGGGACAACTGGAGCGTGATCACATCGGACCGTTCGTATGGCTCTGTTGGGTCCCATGGCATCGCTCTCGACACGAATCAGTTTATAACGGTCGGCCGTTTTGGAATTATCCAGACGTCGACCGACGGTGGCTATTCGTTCCACGTAAGGCACGACAGCGTCGGCGCGTTCGGCGACACACAATCACCGCTTTCCATCACCGCCGACAATCGCGCCCTATACCTCTTTACCCGCGAAAACGTAGGGGCGCGATGGAATCTGCCGGCCGACGCGGCGTCGCTGATACCGGATTCGTTTGTCCTCGATGCCAAACGGCCATTCGGACGATTGCGAGCCGTCCCGAACGTCGTTGAGACATGTACCGGACGCCTAAGACTGGAGGTGTCGGGGCACGGGGAGACCGACGATGATCTGCGCCTCACGATGGTCGACGCGCGCGGTGTCGCATACCGTGTCCACACGATTTGCCCCTGGACAACGACAGCCACAGGATTGGCGACGGTGGTGGATTGCGGTGGGCTCGAAAGCGGACGGTACTGGATTCTAGCGCAGGACCGTCAAGTGCAGTACGTCACTTCGATCGTCGTGCAGAAATAGCGATCGACCGCGACTGTATGTCCGGTTCCAATCAATCGAGAAGAGTAAGATTTCTGGATTTCGTAACGGTTCGATCGGACGCCGGCGGGCCATTGTCATTCACTCTTGGACTCATTCCCCACTGCCCAATGTTATTAACAATGGAAACAATTAATTCGGCAGTATCCCCTTGGGTTTACATCGTGTTGATTCCGTTGATGAGCTCATGGGCGGTTGCGCAGCCAAGAATTGATGTCGGGAGTAGCCGTGCAATTGATTGGGGAACAGTCCACGAAGATCGGCCGTCGCGCCGGATCACCGTGCACAACCGGGGGGATGACACGCTTGTGATTTCTCGGATCGAGCCGCTATGTGGTTGCACCACGATCGGGTTTTCTTCGGGAAATGTTGCACCGAACGATAGCATCAACATTCCCGTTGTTTGGTGGGTCGGAAAGAAAGAGGGTGATCGGGCTTCCGGATTGTCAATTTATTCAAACGATCCGAATTGGCCTCTGACAACGATTGCATTTCGAGCGACACGGGCATACGGCCTCAGGGTCTCGCAGGATTGGTTCCCGATTCTTGTGTTCGACGCCACCAACGTGACTCAGAGTACTGCAATTATCGTTACCAATACATCGGCGAGTTCCGTTACCATAAAGCATCCATTGATCGATTCGGCATCAGGCGGATGGAGCATTCACTTTCGCTCGAAGTATCCACGGCACGTCGCTCCAGGCGAAAGCATTGTGATCAGGGCTGACGTGACACCGCACGTGCTTGGCACACTGACGGCACTTGTCCTGGTCAAGTCAAACAGCAAATTTGCTCCAGCGCTAAAATTCAACTTGTTCGCTCGATCGGCCATCGAACCGCATTGACCCAATGTGAATGTATTGGTCTCGAATGGCCCAGACAGTCTTGCTGTTCGTTGCACGGGATGCAAGGGAGTAGACTCTGACGCACCAGCAGTATTGGCCCTATGACTCAGCAACGGAACGTCCTCCTCGCGGTGCTTGCTGTCGCCGCAATCGGCGAGAGCTTTGTCCAAGGTGACACACTTCAGCCCGCGTTTCACGTGCGATTCGCGGCGGGGAGTGACGGTGCGATGGAACTCAGGGTGCAGTTCTCGGTCAAAGTCGATTCAATTCGATCAGACTCGGGCGAATTCGTTGAAATCCATTCTGATTCTGCGCGCACGCTACTCGGTGCGAAGGGAACGATTGAAAATCAGGAGACGGTCGGTCGGTATGTAAAAATCCCGCGATAGTCACTCGACCGACCTTACTCTCTCGGCCCGCTTGCTGTCGAGTCGCGACTGCGGCGCAGGACTGCCTCAACATTTCAATCACTTGCGCGGGCATTGCGCGGTGCAATCGATGCGCTCATCCCTGATGATGACCCGGGATGGTTTGGACACGCCGGTCATGCCATTGCCTGAAGATGCAAAGTGAATCCGCTGTAGTCCCGCGCCAGCTCGAAATCCGGCTCGTACCGGGGGATGAGGCAGTGGCAGCCAGTGCCAAAATCCAGATCAGCAAACACCACCACTCGAAGATGATCGGAGATGTCGACCGGCTCGTGTAACGCCCGTCGGTCGACGGGGCTTGGCGACCGTCGGTGAGGGGCATCCGGCGGCCCGGAAACCATGCGCCAAGACGTGACAACCGGCGAGGATGTGCGGCCGTTTGCGGCCGCCTCACGCCCCCCCTCACAGCAGCGTCGATTTGCTTTCGAACTCCTCTTGACATTCCCCCCCCCCATTTGCGTACGTTCTGCGCGCGTTTCGCATCACCCGCGAATCAGGGCGTCGTGGTCATTGACCCGATGCGCGAGTGTCAGCATCGCACCACGCTCACATGCCGTGAGCATCCGGATAGACCAGCGTCCATGCCACGTGGTACGCATCTTCTGCTGACTATCCACCAGCCTTCTCCCCGACAATCGAACATCCGTGAGGAGCCGGAACGGCACCGTGGCGGACGCACGCCCGGACATGTCGTGGCGTTGGACGTCGTACCGAGCGTCGATGCCGACCGCCGCGAGACGACGTGCATGGCGTATCGACCACATGCCGGCCGCTCGCTCACTTCTGCCAATGATTCCATCGATGTCCGACTGCAATTGTACGAGTATCGAGCGATCCCGGAGCTGGATCGACCTGCAGAACGCAACCCCACGTGACCCGCTGGATCTGATCGCGGACATGGCCATCGGAGCCGTTGTGCCGACGTACAAGAACAGCACCGACTTCCTGTCGGGCGCGTGGACGGGCTCCGGGAACTGGCCGGTCGTGAGCGATCCGGTGTGCACGTCGCTGGCGATCGACGACCTGGCGACGGTCGCGGATGCCGAGCAGTGGACATTCAGCCACATCACACGGAACGCCGCGTCGACGCTTGCTCCGCAGCTTCAGAACGAGCTGTTCCTTCGGGCGGGCGAACGGTGGGAGATGCAGTTCCGCATCGATACGACGGGCGTCGTGTCGATCGAAGTGAGCTTTCTCATGAACGCCGCGACGCGAGGCGACTACGCCGGCACGGTCGCGGTGCTGGAGTTCATCGGACCGCCTGCCGGACCGAACACGCTCGTGCAGCTGACGCTGAAGCAGCTCGGCGCCTATCGGATGGGGATGCGCTTCAAGACGGGCACGGACCTGTACATGCTCGAATCGAACTGGCGCGTCGTACCCTAATCCATCAACAACGACAAGGAGGTATCGGCCATGGCGTGTGGATGCAACACACCCGAGATGATCCAGAGCTGGATTCAGTGGGAGAAGACGACCCCGAAGAACCCGCTCGAACTGATCGCGAACGTGGCATTCTCCGGTCCAATCGCGGGAACGTACGCGAACAGTACGACGTACAACAACGCAGGCGGCGGGTCGTGGGCGACGGCGATCGAGAGCTTCCCGTACAGCGGGGACCCTGTCTGCGTCACGCTTGCAACGGACAAGCAGGAGATGGTGGCAAACGCGGAGCAGTGGAATTTCGACCACGTGACGCGGGACAGCTCCTCGAGTCTGCCACCGACCCTTCACGACGTGGTGTTCCCGCGGGGAGGCGTTCTGTGGGAGATGCAGATACCGATGGACTTCGGGGCGAACACGTACGACCTGGAGTTGAGCTGATCTGGAGAACGCGGGAACGCGTGGTGACTACGCCGAGACGGTACCGGTAATCACGTTCAGCGGAGTAACGGGTGCGGCGACGCTGAACCTGACGCTGAAGCAGTTCGGCCGGGTATCGATGGGCCTGCGGGCGGATGACGGCGGGGGGACGGTGCATATGTATGAGTCGGAGTGGGTTATCGTGCCGTAGGCCGATGGAACGGCGGCGCGGTCCCAACGACCGACTCAGAAACAGGGTCTTCCCCGGACCGTATGCGTGATTCGAAAAACCGACAGAGTCCTTCAGGAGAGGATACGCATGGAATCAGAACCTGCTCGGGTAATCATGGCGCCATCAATAGGCCTGCCACTCGGGCTCACAGCACAATCGCTGGGTGAAACTGACAGATCTTCCAAAGCCTCGAGTCGCAATCCCGGCTTGGCACGCGAGCCCCGTGGTTTTCGCGACAAATCAACGGGAGATTTCGGCCGCCAAGAAATGGCAGGAACCGCAAAACAGCTCGGCGTGACTTTGGAGACGCGCAGGAGCGAGCTCGAGGACGACGACCGAATGCACATCGACGTGGAAAGCGGGAAGCCGGCTATTCGGATCGATTCCATCGATCAATCAATGCGCCACAATCGGGCTATGGCTGCCGGTTTACGCAATTCAGCCACGAGTCTCTTCCAAGACGCGTCCGGTAAACCGGACTTGGTGACGCCGGACTTGGGAAGTTACGTACGGAAGACATCGGTTCCTGGTGGCGAATTGATCTCAATCGGACGATTTCCGGCGGCCAGCGACGATATCGCCGTCCGGTTCAACGAGGAGAGGGCCGATCTCCGCTTCGTCGTCGAAAGCGAGTTCGGCAGTCACTACGACGTAGTAGTTCAGTCTGAAGATAATGTTGGAACCAAGGTAGTCATGGTTCGCGATCCAGCGACCGACCAACCAAAGCTGCGGCTACGATACGTGGTGAACAATAGTGGTCGATGGAAACTGGACGTCGGTGCGGCGGTGCCAGGCGCGACACTACCTGCAGAGGCCACGGTCATGGAGTTGGGAGTATTCGGATTCGTTGCTGCTGCGATTGTTGATGCCCGACGATTGAGGGCGCAGTCCGGTCCCAACACCCCGACTGGTCCGAGAGTCCCCGGTGATGCCGTTTGCATCAACCATGACCTTGAATGCACGTTGGGTGGTCTCGGAAAATTTTATCTTATGGTTGATGTGCCTTGTAAGGGTCGCGTAGTTGTCGACGGAGCGCAAGACTGTTGCCGGGAACACGACATCCACTGGTGGTGTGCGTCCAATTACGCGGAGAAAATGGCTGCAGACGCCGAGGTAGCAGCATGCATGGGACTCAAGGCGTTAGAGACGATTTACCAAGAGCTTCCATGGTGGTGCTGGATCGTACTTACGCCTCCGGCTATTGGGGTGCTGGCACTGCTTCTCAGTGCTGCTTTCACCCTGCTCGTAACGTTGATTCTTTGGATTGGTGCCCATGATTGGAAGGGCACAGGATTGATCGGTGGTGGACACGAAGCCAATAGCTGCCTGTGTGGCGGTGATGTGCCTACCTATCAGTGTGATCATCCAGAAGACGGCTTGCTTTGTGATCGGCCGCCCGTACGTCATGGTGGCTCAGGGGAGGCCTGCTATGAATGTTATTATTACATGCACCCCACGAAGCATTCGTGCTTTCTGCAGACAGATCCAACCGGAAAATGTCCTGAGTGTTGTCCGGGCACGCAGATTGCGCCCCCGCCCGGAATGTGTGCACCGCCGCCACCCGGACATCCGATTGTTCAACCGGGATGTGGGATTGCCGGCTGACCGTGAAGTTTCGACGATGGAATGTGCCAGACGTGCTTTCCGATAGATTACTATTTGGGGCCATCATGAACATGCTCGGCCGGCTCCGAAACAGCATGGGCATCAGATGCCTCGGCGTCTGTGCAATACCGGTGTGGGGGCTATGGATTATGTCAACGATTCCTTCGGAGTCCGTTGCTGCGGAACCCGTGTCGCAGACATCTACATCGTTACCCCGACCGCCAGACACCGAGCTGTTCTTCTCCACCGATTTCCGCTCACCACGTGGGACGTATCCGTTCGCCGACAGTACGAAGGAGGTGGCTACCGATGAGCCACGCCGCTCGGACGTGGCAGTTTTCCTGGAGTTTCTCGGGTTGGGATTGTATAATGGGCTCGTGAACATCGACTATAGACCCATTGACAATTTCTCCGCTCGCGCAGGGGTCGGCGTGTGGTTTAACCTAGATACAGCTGAGCCGGTAACGACTTCGTTTCCAATCGCCGCGAACTTTCTGGTCGGTGAAGAACATGCTATGATCGGTTCAGTTGGCTTCACGTTCGTGGGCGCTCACGGGAATGGCAATCGTTTTGATCGGACGAATATCACGGCATCGATTGGATATCGATACCAACCGAGCGGTGGCGGTCTGTTTCTTCAGGTCACCTACGTCCGGGTCTATCCTCTGGAAGGCAATGATCCCGTTAATTGGGGCGGTGTTGCAATTGGAGCCTCGTTGTAGTAGCCCAACCGTATCTGTGGGCCGATTTTGGGTTGGCAATTCCTAAGTAGGTGGCGCATCACCGCTTTGTATGGGTAATGGCTAGATTCCGGGATGTACGATACCGACGTGTTTTCCCGTTTGCTCGGCATCTCGGAGCCGTGGCGGGTCACCGATGTTACGGTTGACCGCCCGAACCGACTCGTGACTGTCGACGTCTCCTTCGACAGTTCGACCGCCGTCCCCTGTCCCGAGTGCGGCGCCGGCTGTAGTCGATATGATCATCAGAAGCGGTCGTGGCGCCACCTCGATACCATGGAGTTTAAGACCATCGTCACCGCGAGCATCCCGCGTGCGGATTGCCGTGAGCACGGCGTGCACCAGATCGACGTGCCCTGGGCTGAGCCGGGCAGCCACTTCACCTCGCTGTTCGAGTCGCTGGTGATTACCAGGGTGGGCGCCACGACGTTTGCCGAAGCTGCTCGACAGCTACGGATCGGATGGTCGACCGTCGACCGCATCATGCAGCGAGCCGTCGAACGTGGTCTCCAGCGTCGCGAGCAATGCATGCCGCGGCATATCAGCATTGACGAGACCTCTTTCCAGCGCCGCCACGAGTACGTCACCACCGTCACCGATCAGGAGACGGGCAACGTGATCTACGTCGCCGATGGTCGGAGCAAGGAGAGTCTTGAGGGCTTCTTCAAATCCCTTCCCGAGGGCGCCGCAGAGCGGATCGAGACGATCTCGATGGACATGCACAAGGCGTATATCAGCGTCGTGCTCAAGTATGTTCCCGACGCGCACGAGAAGATCTGCTTCGACAAGTTCCACGTCGCGAAGTATCTCGGCGACGCCGTCGACAAGGTGCGCCGACAGGAGCATCGCGAGCTGCTGGCGCAGGGAGATACGCGGCTGACGAAGACGAAGTACGACTGGCTCCGCAACCCGGAGACAATGGATCGTGAGGCGTGGAAACGCTTTGAAGCGCTGCGCGAGTCCTCGCTTCGCACCGCCAAAGCTTGGACGATCAAGGAGCATGCAATGCAGCTGTGGCACTACACCAGCAGGACATGGGCTCTGAAGCAATGGAAGTCGCTCATCGCTTGGGGCGAGCGATCACGACTCGAGCCGGTGCGAGCTGCAGTCAAGACCATCAAGCGCCATCTCTGGGGCGTGATCAATGCCGTCGTGCACAAGCGCACCAATGCTCACGCAGAGAGCGCCAACAGCCGAATACAGAAAGTCAAACGAAACGCCTGCGGGTTCAGAAATCGTCAGCGGTTCCGAACCGCAATTATGTTCCATTGCGGTGGTCTCGACCTGCATCCGACAAATCAATTGGCCTAATTCACCCACACGATGCGGTGATGACCCAAAGAAGGTGGATGAGTTCGTACAGGACGCCACGGGGATAGTCCTTGGTCGCCTTCCCAAGCTCGGGGTGGACGCTAATCGTATCGTCACCGTGCTCCCCGAGGTTCAAGTGCTCGGTCCGATGGAGTTGACGCCGGACGAACAGGAGTTACTTCGGCGATGGATCGACCTGAACAGAAATGTCATCATCGACCACTGGACCTACAAGATCAAGTGGTCCTCCGAGGCGATGGGTGCAATCAAGCCGATTTGAGATACATACGCTAAACGGACTCGGATCATGGCAACACATCAGTACGTTCAAACCTTCGAGGAATACCTGAGAGCGACCTATCGCTCGGGCGGAATGGTCAATGCCGTTTTCGAGGAGAAGGTCTACCATCTCGTCGGCGTCCTGTCACGCATCGCGGATGTGTTCGCTTCCGAGAACATCCCCTACGAACTGATCGGCGGTCTCGCCGTGCTCGCCCATGTTCAGGATGTCGCGCCCGACGAGGAGCGCACCACGAAGGACGTTGACCTGATGATCAACCGCGCCAACCTTGACGAGATCATCACCGCAGCCGCGAAGCACGGCTTCCGGTTCCGGCACACAGCCGGGGTTGACATGCTGATGTTCGGACAGGACGACAACCCCCGTGATGCGGTTCACCTGATCTTCGCCGGAGAGAAGACAAACCCGAAGCAGTTGCTTCCCAACCCCATCCTCAACCCTGTCCCGAAAAGGATTCGGGGGAAGGATGTGCTCGTAGTCCCGGTCGCCGATCTCGTTCGGATGAAACTGGTAACCTTCCGGCTGAAGGATCAGGTTCATGTTCAGGCACTCGACCGCGCCGGTCTGATTACCGGAGAGGTTGAGAAACAACTTCCGATGGAGCTACAGACCCGACTCAAGCAGGTCCGTGATTCCGAGTGATCACAGAGTTCAAACAACCGGGTGTGCGTGATGGTCTGAGCCGAGTGTCACCACTCCCGGCTCTTCTTCTATCCTCCCTGTCCCATCAAGTATGTTATTGCCCTTCGAAGCCGATACTCATTAACTCAAAGGCAACCGCTCGTGGAAATTCCGGTTCATCTACGATGGACCGATACAATAGCCCCGTTGGTGCATGAATTGGAACTGAACATCCGTTTGCCACTGACAGCCAAATTCTGTCACTCGTATGGAAGGCACTCACGGACGGCGAATTAGAAGCGGCGGTGAAACCAACGTCTGATGAGTAATCACGATTATAATTGGCGCATTCAAGCTCGAAGTGCACCCCCGGCTGAGGCCGCCTCGTCCGGTGGTGGGTGTTGTAATGTGGGAAATCGGTCCGCCGATTTCCCACATTACAACGCCGCATCGAGTTGAACTACACGTGCCGGGATGAGTTTCTCGAAGCGGTTGTGCCACGTCTCGAGGGGCGTGGCACCGCCGAGTACGTTTCTCGGTCGGTTATTCAGCTTCCGCTCGGCCTACGACCCCTGGGGCGCGTTGCTGGCCAGCTCGTCGGGGGATTCGGCTAGGAGGGGGTTCAACGATCAGGAAGAGGATCGGGAGACGGGTCTTCTAAACCTGGGTGTAAGGAAGTACGACGAGGAACTCGGTCGTTTCCTTAGCGTCGACCCACTGATGGCGAAGTCGCCCTCGGTGAGCCCGTATGTGTACTGCTCCGATGATCCGGTGAACTTCACCGATCCGAGTGGGATGCAGACTCGACCACTGGACGCGAATCGACTCCGGCAGGATCAACTCGCACGTGCGTACTCGCGAATGGGACTGTGCGATGATGGCTGGCTTGCAACCGGCCTTGGAGCACTGTTCATTGGGACTATTATCCGACGCGAGCCAGGAACCGATGTCGTTCAGATTTTCAACCGAGCTCGGGCGATGCCCCCGAACGGCGACACCATCCGGCTGTATACCGGCGACACCGGTCCGTTCGTCGTCGGGCCGCAGGACCAGTCGAAGCTCGCCGGAACGACGGTCGCGCCGACCGACTGGGCGTCAGTGGCCGGCTCGTCAACGACCTCCGGGCGGCCGGGCGATATTCTGTGCAGTGGGATTCGGCGGGGGTGCCATCCGGTGCTTACCATTGCCGACTGATTGCGGGAGACTGGTCGAGAAACGGGCGTGTGGTCGTGATTTGGTAACAATCGAGTCGACAAGACAGTCGTTGAAACTGTCCATACCCACTCTGCGGGATGCGAGGGCTGCAAGCTCTCGCGGCGTCGCTTGTCCTGAGGGGGTGAATGATGCAGTCGCTCCGAACAGCGCCGCCAACACGTCGCTCACGTGCCTTGCCGTGAGAGCGTTCGATTCCTCTCACCCTTCGCAGTGCGTATATGGATAGCACGTTGTCATGCGTGGTACACCATGGGCCAATGACCAGGCCGACGCCCCAATGAACCAACGAAAGGAGAACTCGCATGCGCTTTGGTTCATATTCATTTCCGACGGTATTCGAGGTCCGCACACGGTCGATTTCGATATGCGCGATCATGGTGGCGATCGTTGCTGCTGCGGCCCAGGCGCAGACACCGACCGACGAGGTGGCCGCAATGGGCGGACGCACCTACCTGATCGCATTCCCCGATACGACTACCAATGCGCAGGACGCACGATTCGCCACGCAGAATCGCCACTTTGATGACCATTTGTATGTCTTCCTGTATTCGGCGGTCACCAATTCGGCAACCATTACGGGTCCTGGATACCGGAAGGTCGTTCCCCTGACTGCGGGGCAGATGGCGGTCGTCGATTTCAACGATCGGTCGCAGATCGCTCCCGTGTCGACGGTGACGATTTCCGGAACCCCGGTCAGTGAGTTATTCCGGATCGAGGCCGATGAGCCGATCATCGTCTACCAGTTCATGCTCACCATTTTCGGCACCGAGGCGTGGACACCATTGCCGGTGGAAGCATGGGGGCGGGAATATCACGCCGCGATGGTGCCGGCCGAAACCGTGAATGGGATCTCTCCGGGCGGAGAATTGGACTACGTCAAGACGCCGAAGATGGCGCCGTCGGAGATCACGATCCTTTCCGCATTCGACAGCACCGTCGTATCGATTGCTCCGCTGGATTCACTCGACGGTGATCCTGCCGTCACGAACGTGGTGCTCATGAAGGACCAGGCCTACCAGGTTCAGAGCTGGGCCGACACGTCGAGCACGGCCGGAGCGCAGCCCGACCTCGGAGGAACGCGGGTCACCGCCAGCAAACCGATCGGCGTCATATCGGGAAATACGCGGGCGAAAGTTCGGTTCACTGTGGTGGCATTGGCGGAGAATTCATACAAGAACATGCTCATCGAATGGCTTCGGCCGGTCGAATTGTACGGCACCGAATTCGTCTACATGCCGACGTGGGACGCCCGGCGACCGACGGGCCAGCCATATGAGGACCCGAATGACAAACGGCGGGGCGAAATCGTCCGAATCTACCGAATGGACGCACGACCGTTGACGGGGAGCTGGACCGACGCATCGCGGCAGCCGCACGCATCGCGGGTCCCGTTCTCACTGGCTGACAGCGATGTCGTGCACGAGGATTTCATCGAGATCCCGGTGGCACGGCACTACACGACCGACGTGCCTGCGCAGGCGATGATGAATTCCATCGCCGTTGTGAAGTTCGGCGGCACGACCGGCGGCTACGGCGGATACGTCGGTGCGCAGTTTGACGGCTGGGGCGCGTACATGGTGGAAATGACGCCGCGCAGGATGTGGCCGAACTTTTCACCGTTCTATATCCCGGCTGAGCCAACGGGAATGGACCACTTCATCAACATCGTCACCGACACTTCGCACCGCAACGATGTCGTGATGCTCGTTGACGGCAATGAAGTGCCGATGACATTCAACCACGGGTTGATTCCCGGCACGGACCTCGTCTGGGGCACGGCGACGCCGCCGGTCGGTTCGACGAGCTATGTGCGCGGCATGGACGGGGCGCGATTCTACGCCTTCTGCTACGGTCTGTACAAGGGACACGAGCAATACGTTCCGGGACGAACGAAGCGGGACGAGAAGTCCGGGGAGACGTTCGGCGGCGGCGGCTCCGATCCGACGGCGCTGCACCCGTCGGAATTCCAGGAATGGCTGGGCGTTTCCTATGGCTATCCGCTGGCGGCTCGCAATCTGGTCGCGGCTGGCACCGATTCGCTCTCGGTGTCGTCAACGCTCGAGTGCGACGGCCTCCATGTCGCGATTCGTCCTGCCGGAGCCAATCCCGCCAGGGTCCGGACGGTTGATCTCGAGAACGCGCAGAACGCGCGGATCGCAGCTGTTACGCCGTACCCGGCGCAGGGCGAAGACAGGGTCGACCTCCTCATTCAGCCGACGGTGAAGGAGTCACCGGCATCGGCCACGCTCGTGATCGCCGACGCCGCGAACCGCGTGTATCGGATTCCATACAATCAGATTCCTCACTACATCCGGTTCGACGACGGCGATTCGTACGACCTCGGATCGGTCCCGGTCGGCACTGACGCCCATCTCAGCGTGGCATTCACCAATCCGACGTCGGGACCCGTGGATGTCTACGGCGTTTGGCTGGTCACCGCCACGGGTCCGTTCCGGATCGATTCGCTGGACCGGTCCGTGCCCGCGTCGCTGCCTCCGGGAGCCACGATGCACGCCTACGTCACGTTCGGCTCAGACGTCCCGGCATCCTCCTACGTCGACCGCCTGAACGTGGTGCTGTCGTGCGACACGATCGGAATCGTGCTTCGAGGCGCGGTGGTCGATACGACGCTTGGGCGTACCGTTGCGCAGTCGGCCGGCAACGCGCTCTTCGCCGCGGTACCGGATCCCTTCGGAACGACGACGACGATCGCCTATCACCTTGGCTCCGCGGGCCACGTACGCATCGACGTCTTCGACGACGCGGGCGCGCCCGTGGCGGTGCTGCTGGACGAAGTGCGCCCGGCGGGCGGGGGGTCGGTGCATTGGAATGCCGCGGGACTGCCATCCGGCGTCTATCACTACCGGATCGTTTCCGGAGCGTGGAGCCGGACACGACGGGTGGTGGTGGTGCGATGAGCTTCGGCGGGTCGCGTTGAGCTGCCATCCGACGCCCTGACCTCCGGACTGCACGGCGGTCGCCGCGGTGTGCTTGTCACGGGCCCGGTTTCTCCGATTCCTGTGACGATCGGGATGACAGCGTAGCCCATTTCAGTGCCACCTGTTCCGCACGTCGGGAGGACTTTAGAACTCAACCGGATTCGGCGGCCGCGGCATTCGGCGTCGTGCGCGCGATGACGATAGCAAGCAGCACTGCCTGGAGCACGACGACGCTCAGAATGATCGCCATGACGACCCAGCGACCGTCCGTGGTGAAGACCTGTCCGATCAGCCACGGTACAGACATGCCGCCGATGCTTGCGCCCACGAGGAACCAGCTGGTGATGCGTCCGGTGATCGCCATGCGCCGCTGCGCCAACGCGAGCATCGTCGGGAAGATCGACGCCATGCCGAGGCCGGTTCCGAGTGAGCCGATCCAGACGGTGCTCGATGTGCCTCCGGTGGCGAGCATGAGCGCAAGCGACGTGGCGCAGAGCATCAGATCCGCAGTCACGATCGTCTTCGGAGCGTGCCGTCGCGCCATCGGAATCGCAAGAAGCCGTCCCACCGTCACCATTCCCCAGAATGCGCTCGTGAGGTATGCAGCTGCGGTCGTCGTCATACCCCCGCCGGCTGCTGCATACGTGTAGATCCAGCCGCCGAATGCGGTTTCACCGCCGACGTAGAGCACGAAGAACGCCGCGATGAGCGGAAGCAGAAGGCGATCGCGGGGCTCTCCGATATCCGTCGCCTGCCCGCGTTCGATCGGAGGTGACGGCCTGGTGAGCAGCCATGCCGCAACCACGGGAACCGGCAGCGCGAGCGTCCAATACCCCCACCGGATGCCACCCGCAATTCCCATCGTCCAGCCGATCACCAGCGGGGCGATCAGTGCTCCGATGCCAAAGCAGAAGTGCAGCGCGTTGAGCCAGGAACCCGAGCGTTCGCCGAGTCGCCAGATCATCAGCGTGTTCGCTCCCACGTGGAGCGTCCCCTCCGCGGAGCCCAGCACCAGGGAGGCGACGATGGCGACGGCAAGCACGCCGGAAGTTGGAATGGCAATCATCGCGAGCGCGAGACCGACCAGCACCGCTGCCATCAGTCGATGGCCGTTGACGCGATCGAAGAGGCGTCCGATGAAGAATGAACCGAGTAGCGCGCCGAACGACCGGGCGGTGAAGACGATGCTGATGGCGTTGAGTCCGACCCCGGTGTTCCGCGCGAGTCCGGGCAACGTCGGGCCAAGCACCGCGGCGACGGTGCCGAGCAGCACGAGCACCGCGAAGTACGGCGCGACCGAGCGCAGTGCCGGATGAGAACTGGCGGAAGTCAGTGTTCAGTCGTACGTGGTTGCGTTGGGAAGAACGTTGCGTCGGGAAGAAGACTGCGTCGGGAAGAAGACTGCGTCGGGAAGAAGACTGCGTCGGGAAGAAGACTGCGTCGGCAGGACCGTGGTCAGTCGGCAGTCGGAAGCAAAGCGAGGTGAGGTTCGGGCATCAAACGGGAGAATTCAGACAGCTGCAGGCAGTCCCGATCGCCGGGCAGTGGTTACATGCAAGGTGCAGTCACGCGGCGATTGGTTCGCCCGGTAGGAAGTCACCCGGCAGGAAGCCACTCGGCAGGAATTCGTCGTGCGCGAATTCGTCCGGATACACGATGCCCCTCGCCACCAGACAGGCGAGGGGCACGATACGTATCGTCTATGATCGCGCGGCATCGGTGGGACCCTTCGTTGCGCTCCGGCTGACAACCTCGCGATCGAATGGTCCCACAACCGCCGTCAACGCCTCCCACTCAGCGATCTCAGCGCCCCCTCTCCGCCGTCTCCGCGCCAATCAGATGGCTCACCGCCTCACGTTCCTCGCCGAGCTCCCTGACGGTGGCGTCGAACTTCTCCTGAGCCCAGGCATTGTGCTTGACGCCGGGGACGACTTCCCACGATCCATCGACGGAGGTGCGGATGGGGAATCCGATCACCAGGCCCTCGGGCGTGTTGTACTCGCCCTTCGAGCAGACGGCCACCGAGTACCAGTCTCCGGCAGGTGTGGGGTTGCTCAGCGAGCGAACGGTATCGATGATGGCGTTGGCGGCGGATGCAGCCGAGCTCGCGCCGCGGGCGTCGATGATTGCCGCACCGCGTTTCTGCACGGTCGTGAGGAATTCGCCCTTCAGCCAGGATTCATCATGAATCAGTTCCGTCACGGGAGCACCGCCGATCTTCGCGTTGTAGAAATCGGGGAACTGCGTCGAGGAGTGGTTGCCCCAGATCGCGAGGTTCGTCACGTCGCTCACCGGCCGGGCGGCCTTCTGCGCCAGCTGCGTCATCGCGCGGTTCTGGTCGAGGCGCGTCATGGCGAAGAACCGGTCGTTCGGCACGTCGGGCGCGCTGTTCATGGCAATTAGGGCGTTGGTGTTGCACGGATTGCCGACCACCAGCACGCGGACGTCGTCGGCGGCGTAGTCGTTGATCGCCTTGCCCTGTTTGGTGAAGATTCCGCCGTTGATGTTCAGCAGGTCGTTGCGCTCCATGCCCTTGGTGCGAGGCACCGAGCCGACGAGCAGCGCCCAGTTGACATCGCGGAACCCGAGGTTGATGTCGTCGGTCTGCACCACGTCGGTCAGCAGGGGGAACGCACAGTCGTCGAGCTCCATCGCCACGCCGCGAAGCGCGTCCATCGCCTTCGGCAGCTCGATAAGGTTCAGCGAGACGGTGGTGTCGGGTCCGAACATCTCACCAGAGGCGATGCGGAACACAAGGGCGTATCCGATCGAACCGGCCGCACCGGTGACGGCGACTCGTACATGCTTGCTCATCGATTCCCTCAACGTGTAGTGATTACGGGTGATACTGCGAGTGCCGCAACGTAATGAATCTCCGATCCCGGGACTGTGTCAGGCCGTAGCGGCCGCCAAGCCATCCTACAGAGTTGAGGCGTGCTGCCTCGCGGGCCGCCAAGGTGCCGCCAAGCCATCCTGCAGTATGGGGTCGGTGTGCAGACAAGCGCTCTGAGCAGTCCTTCGCGGCGCTCTTTGCGTCCTCACCCTTGGCGCGCGTAGCAGTACGTGGGGCGGATGGGCGTACCGAGGCGCTCTTGGCAATTCCTGGCGGTCTTGGCGGGTTTAGCGGGTGTAGCGGCTACTGGAATGATCGGAAGCCATGGAGGTTGGCCGGGTCGATCTCGAGAATCGGATAGCGCCGCGTCACCCGTTCGTGGTAGGCCCAGGCGATCAGGCGTCCGAGCGGGACGTCTTCGCGGCGGACACGGCCGATGGTGCAGTCGCTGGCGTCGATGTCGTAGCAGAAGTACCAGTAGTGGTGTGCGCTCGCCGCGATTACATGGATCACCGTGCCGAACTCGTGGAAGTGGGTGTAGAACTGGTTGGAGATCGAAATGTAGCGCTCGTCCTCCTCGGGGTCGCGTTCGGTGATCACCACCTTCGGTTCCACGTAGTTGATGTACCCGTTCAGCACGTCCACCGACGCCGATTCGATCAGCGTGCCCGCCGGCAGGATGTCGTCGACGAGCAGAGACGGCTCGTGATCGGTGATACGGCGGGTGAACGGAGCGTCCTCGGAGCGCGCGTGCCGCTGGCCGTCGGCGCCGCTCCCGTTGTCCTCGCGATTCGGCGGCATCGACTGGGGCGCCGCATGCGGATCGGTGCGTTCGCTCTGGTCCATCGTCCGGTTCGATTCAGGGTCGGTCTTCACGCGGACAAGCTACGGGAAATCCGGGGGCGGGAAGACAAGGACGAGGCACCACCCCGACAACGGCAGCTTCCGCCAGACCGACCGGCTGACAGGATCTACGCCGAACGACGCGAACCGTGGTCGGCCATCTGCCCGCGCGCCCCGGTGATCAAATCCACCACGGGGACCACCGCCGGTGCCGTTCGTCGTCGCTACAGGTGATACCATTTCATTCTATCGTGAATTCTCCTGGGATAAGATCCACAATGGAGCGGTCAGGCGTCCGTGGAGCTACCACGCGCTCGATACGCTCACCTACTCGGTTGTCCTCTACAATGCCATCGACAGCAGTCGGATCACGATGGTTGATTCGATCGGAGCCATGCCCGAACCTCAGCGGGGCGCACCGGTCCTGCATGGTAATCACACGATAATGGCCCAACCGAGGTTTGTTGTGCCAGCGCAAAACGATGGGGACACCATGTATCCGGGCGTCAATTACTATGCGCGGGGGACCGGGCAATATTGCTTCACCCGAATGGGTTACAGATCAATTGATCAGCTATGGGTACTGACGGATTCCGCATCCATGGACTATGTCAACAGATATGGTGGTGGTATTGCCGCATTGGCCAAAGCGTGGCCGGTGATTCGGAGCCAGGGCGGCAACCGCGAGGGTCTCGGCGTCTCCATACGTGTTGAACCGAATCCGACTCGTGGAGTGATTCATGTCCACGACCCTGTTCCCGTAGGAACGGGCCGACTCTCTGTCGTCATATTCGACGACGACGGGAGGGTAGTGTTCATGCCCATTATACAGGCAATTCGGAACCAGATTGAGCCGTCGGAAGGAAATTTCACATTTGCATTCCCCACGTCGGGAGTCTATTACGTGGCCGTGTTTCTTTGAAGTGTCATCGGGTTCCGGTCAATGCAGCCGCTATTTCTCGGCCGAGTATGGTGGCGGAGTGCTGGTGCGTGCGGAATGTGATCCATGTGCCTCAAATACGACGGAGGACTGCATGAACCCGGCACAATGTGCGACGGGACCGGGAACGCAGTGAGGTACATGATAGGAATCACGTTCACGACGCATGCAGGAGTCATTGCCGCGGTCACTCGGGTCGGGGAGAGTGGGGCGAGGCGTCAATTGCCATTCGTGACGGGGAGTGATCGCCGCGGTTCACCGTCCGCCGACGTCGAGCGATTGCAGGGGCTCGACGTCTACCGCAGGTAGAACGTAAACGTGATGGTGTACGTCTCGGAGGTCTGCGGGGCGCTGTCGGGCAGCGGACGCGCCCTGGCGGCGCTCAGTCCCTGTACCGCGCGATTGACCAGCGATGCGTTCGGTCGCGAAAGCGGTCGGATGTTGGTGATCGATCCGTCGGGCAGCACCGTGAAGCTGAGCTGGACGGTTCCCTCCGCGCCGAGATTCTCTCCCGAAGCCGACGGACGACGAATCCATCCTCGACTGCCGACGCCACCACCGATACCGACTCCCACACCGTGACCGACGCCGGGTCCGCCGCTGCCGGAGGCGGGTCTGTCGCCGGTACCCTCGGGATTCTGCCCACCCCCCGTTCCCTCGCTCTGATCGTTCGTGCTGGGCGGCGTCTGCACGTGGCTCGTCGTCGGATGCGTCGCCGGCGTCGGCGTCGCGTGCGCTTCGGTGTGCTTTTCAGACTGCTGCTGCACGTGTTCGCTCGAGGGTGTCGACGTCTTCGGCGCTTCGACCGTCTTCGGCGTCTGTGCCGGAGTCGGCCGGCTCTTCTCCGCAGCCGAAACGGTCGGCTGCGACTGCGGCTGCGGATTCGGTGTCGGCTCGCCGCGCATCGCAGGACCTTCCGGACCGTCGAATCCCGGCGCGCCGCCGCCGCCACCCCACGTGATCTCGGTAAGATTCTCCTGCGGCTCCGGCGGAAGCGTACACGTCCAGAACCACATCAGCATGAGCGCGCCGAGGTGGAAGGCGACGGTCGTCACGATCGACGTCCGTCGCGCCCGCTGGTCGAAGCGTTCCTGTGAGAGCTCGAGTTCCGTGTCCTGCATGAATTCGATCAGTCCGATGTAGTCAGGCCGATGTAGTTAGTCCGATGTAGTGCGGTCGGTCGCCAGGAAGAAGCGTCGTCCCCCGGCGGCCTTGACGATGTCGAGCACATGGACGACCTCGGCGTAGGGAATCGTCTTGTCGATGCGCAGCACGATGGTCTTTGCGGTGTCGCCACCGATCTCCTGCGACACCACCGTCTGCAACGTCTGCAACGTCGCCGACCTGTCGTTGACGGTAATCTTTCGGTCCTCATCCATGCTCACGTTCAGCCGTGCGCGCTGCTCCGGTTGGGCCTGTACGGCCTCGGGAAGAACGACGTCGAGACCCTGGGTCGTAACGAACGAGCTGGTCAGCAGGAAGAAGATCAGCAGCAGCATGACGATGTCGGTCAGCGACGAGAAGTTGAACGCCGCGAGGTACCGTTCGTTGGATGTACGGGTGAAGCGCATCGTTTACCTCCGCGTCGCATCGGGTGCCGCGGGAGCCGGCTGCGTCCGGACGGCGGGCGCAAGCTCCGCGGGGAGTTCCTCTTCGAGGAGATCGAAGGTCTCGCGCGCGGCCGTTTCGAGTCGGCCGAGGGTCTGCTGAATCCGGCTCTGCAGGTAGTTGTAGACGGCGAAGGTGGGGATGCCGACGATCAGACCGAACACGGTCGTATAGAGCGCCTGGGAGATACCGTCGGCGAGCAGATCGGCCGAGACCTCACCACCATGTACGGCGATCTGATTGAACGTAACGGCGATGCCCACGACGGTTCCGAGGAATCCGAGCAGCGGAGCGACGCCGGCCATCGTCGCCAGTATTCCCATGTGCTTCTCCAGTTCGGTCGCCTCGGTACGGCCCTGATCCTCCATCGCCTGCTGTACGCGCGCGTCGCCGCGATGCACCTTCTGCAGTCCCGCGTTGACGACGCGACTGATCGGAATGTCGAATCTCGTCACGTAGAGGACGGCGCTCTGCACGTCGCCCTTGCGGATGAAGCCGCGAAGTTCCTGCGTGTATCCCTTCGGCACCTCTCTGGCGCGTCGGATCTCCAGCCAGCGCTCAACGGCGACGTACAAGGCGATGATCGAACAGAGCAGGATCAGGTGCATCACCCAGCCGCCCGTCAGATAGAGTTCCAGTATCGACATCGGGTAGAATGGTTGTTGGTTATCGGAGGTCGCCGAATACCAGGCGCGCGCCGCCTCGGATCTCCAGGCCGGGCGCGGAGTAGCCGTGCCAGAGATCGTAGTCCTGATTGAACAGATTGCTCACCTCGGCGAAGAGCTCGAGCGGTCCTGTGAGGCGATAGCGGGCGCCGCCGCCGACGAGGAATCGTGACGAAAGCTCCTCGGCCAGCAGGGCTCCGTCGAGGTAGGTGACTTCCTGGGGAGATTCGAACCGCACGGTGCCGAAGACGTCGAGCGCGTCGCTGATCGACCACGTGAGGCGACCGTCGAGATCGATTGCAGGCGTCATCGGCAGGGCGCGATCACTTCCGGTCTCGACCGCCCGTCGCGCCACCAGGTCGCCGGCCAGCTCGACCGACGGGATCAGCCGGATGCTTGCGTGGGCGCGCAGTCCCATCGACCGCGAGTCGACGTGCGTCCAGGCGAGTTCGCCCGGCGCGGTGGCCACCACCACCGGCGTGTTCTCGGCAAGCTCGAGGAACCCTTCGGCTTCCAGGTCGACGGTGCCGTTGATCGTCTGCAGTCCGGCCGCGACGCTGGCCGGAACGTACTCCGGGCGCATGGGCATCTGTGCCTCGGCGTACGGCGCTTCGAACAGCCGATTGCGATACGACGCCGTCCTGAGTTCGCTGGAGAATCGTGCGAACAGCGCCAGTCCGTCGGCGGCGCGCAACCAGAGTGCGGCGTTCGGCAGCACGGCGGAGACCGAACCGCTGTCGGAGAATTCGCCCCGTCCGTATCCGATTCCACCGATGACGCGGAGCCAGTCGGTCGGACGCACCTCGAGGTTGGCGCCGACGACGAGATTCGACGGCGAGCGGGTCGAGGACGAATACTGCAGCGAGGTGACCGCGTAGTCGACGCGTGCGCCGAGGTGGATCGAGTCGAGGTTCAGTCCGACGTCGAGGGCGAGATCGGGCGACAGCGCGGAGACGGTCGCGACCGTCGTGTCGGCGTACGTGTCCTCGACGCTCGTGGAGGCGATGCCGATATCGATTCCGTATTCGACCGGCGTGCGTTCCTCGCTCCTGAGACCGAGTCGAACGCGCAGTCCGGAGCGCGATCGGTCCACCGGCAGGACGGGGTTGCCGTAGAGTGTGTAGTTGCCGTCGATCCACTCGAGGTCGCCGCTGAGCCGCTGACGGGGAATCACGCGGTCGCCGGGCATCACGATGCTGCCGCCGAGTTCGGCCAGCACCGACGAGGCGGCGGCGCTGTCGATGTGTCCCTGGGTCGAAGCGTAGTCGAGCGTTCCGAAGACGTCGAAGGAGGGACGGATGAATTCGACGTGACCCCGGCCGTGCGGCGAGATGTAGGAGCCGATGCTTCCTTCGAGGGTGGCGCGCAGGGGGGACTGGAACTCGCGGTAGGCGGGCAGCAGGCCGCCACTTCCGCCGAGGTAGGACATGCGATCGCCGAAGAGCAGCGAATCGCGTCCGGTGAGTTTCATGACGGTCGTGTCGTAGACCTCGCCTTTGCGTGCGGCCGGGAGGACGACGCTCGAACGGCCGATGACGATCACATCCTCGACGTCGAGTTTGGGCAGCGAGGACTTCGCGGTGTCACCGGTGTTCTGCGCCATGGCAGCAGCCGGGAGCAGCAGCAGCGTTGCAAGCAGCACGAACGCTCGCAGCACGCGACGCACGGGTGGGTCGAATTTCTTCATCGGGCGGAGTCGGGCAGGTTCGTTCGAATTCGGAGTGCTGATCATCGCCGCCCCTTCAGACGGCGGAGGCGGGCTTCGGCTTCCTCGCGTATCGAATCCTGATTGGTCTTCTCGGCAAGCTGGGTGTAGGTCTGGCGCGCCGCATCGTAGTTGGTCAGCTTCTCGTGCAGTTCACCCAGCAGCAGCATCCCCGGTTCGGAGTACTCGGTGTAGGTGTCGAAGTCGGTCGTCAGTCGTCTGAGTTCCGCGAGTGCACCGGAGAGATCGTTGGCCTGCATGAGCAGGCGTGCGCGGACCAGCAGCGCTTCGGCGGCGACGTAATCGAGTCGGCGTGAGACGATGTGGGCAAGCAGATCGAGGGCTTCTTCGCGATCTCCTCGGGAGGCGACCAGCTGCGCCAGCGCGAGGCGTCCGCGGTCGACGAAGATGTCGTCCTCGTCGACGGCGGCCGAATCGATCAGGCCGCGCCACTGGGCCTCGGCCGCGGCGGTATCGGCCTGCGCGAGCATGGCGGCGCCGAGTCCGTAGGATGCTTCGGTGGCGCGTTGTCGACCCGGGAAGCGTTCGAGGAATCCCTGGAAGTCGGCGGCGGCGGCGGCGGGTCGATCGAGCTTCATCAGCAGGTTGCCCCGATCGACGAGCGCCTGGGCGGCGGCCTCGCTTTCGGGGAACGTCTCCACGACATCGCGATAGACCATCAGCGCGCTGTCGCGCTTGCCGAAGAGCGAGTAGGTACGGGCGATCTGGTAGAGCGCATCCGGATGCAGACCGCTGCTCGGGTTCTGATCGATGAGCGACCGGTACATCGCGATCGCCGCATCGTAGTCGCCCTGGGAGAAGAGGATTTCCGCCTTGCGCATTGTGAGCGAATCGGCGGGCAGGCGGCTGGGATTCTTCTTCTCGAATTCATCGATCACATCGACCGCCTCGCGTCCGCGTCCCATCGCTTCGAGCGCATAGCGAACGGCGTTGAGTGCATCGGGAACGACGGGGCTTGCGGGATACTCGTCGAGCACGCGCCGGTAGTAGGCGTAGGCCGTGTCGTAGCGCATCGCATCGTAGTGGATGTCGCCGATGGTGAAGAGCGCCTGCGGCATCAGGCGGCTCTGGCCGTAGTCGTCGACGAACGTGTCGAGCTGCGCGAGGGCGAGCGAATCGCGTCCCTGCTCACGGTAGATCTGGCCGATGTTGAACGCGTAGACGTCGACGAGCTTCGACTTCGGGAAATCGTGGACAAGCGCCTTGAAGGCGCCGACCGAGCGATCGACCTCGCCCATTTCGTAGAGTGCCTGGGCGAGGCGAAAGCGCGCCTCTTCGGCACGGGCACCCGTAGCGGCGCTGCCCCCGACGGATTCGTACGTGGCGATCGCCTTGTCGTACTGCTTGAGGTAGCGGTAGTCGTCGGCCAGACGAATCGTTGCATCGACCGCGTGATCGCTCTCGGGGTAGCGTTTGAGGAACTGCTCGAACGCATCGGCCGACTCCCTGAATTTCTTCTGTCTGAATTCCGCCCAGGCAAGTCCGTAGAGCGCCTCTGCACTCCAGGACGTATTGGCGAAGCGATCGACGTGCTGCTGGAAGTACCGTTCGGCTTCGTCGTAGGCGCCATGCTGGTAGAGGGATTCACCGAGCCAGAAGATCGCCTCCTCGATATCGGGTCCGTCGGGATCGTCGCCGACGTACTCGCGCAGGCGGTTGACGCCGCTGTAGAACCGGCCGAGGTGGTAGAGCATGACGGCTTCGCGCAGCAGCGAGCGGTAGTAGAGCGCGCCGGTGGCGCCGACGGCGCGCACGCGGGCGAAGTTGTACTGCGCGTTGTCGTAGTTGTCCAGTGCGTTGTAGGACTCGGCGAGGAGGTAGTAGGACTCGGGGCGGATTTCGCTTTCTGGAAACTGTCGCGCGGCGATGAGCAGGTAGTGCCGTGCGGAGTCATACTTCTCCCGTCGGTATTGAATCCTCCCCATCAGGTAGTTGGCGTTGTCGCTGAACGATTCGTAGGGAAGGCGATGCAGCAGCGAGTGGAGGGTGCGCACCGCGCTGGCGGTATCACCCTGATTGATCTCGATGGCGGCGATCTGGTAGGAGGCGGCGGCGGCGATCGAATCGACACCGTCCTGGAGGTAGCCGAACGTCGTGATCGCCTGCGCCCATCGCTGGAGCTTCAGCAGAGCGTAGCCGGCACCGTAGCGTGCCTCGCGGTTGCGTGTGCTCGTGGGGAACTCGCGAAGGTGTTCGGTGAAGTATTCCAGCGCCTGCTCCTGCCGACCGAGGGCGGCGCTGGACTCTCCGAGGTAGAAGAGGCGTTCCTCGCGCTGGCGGTCGGTCTGGGGGGTAAGACTCTGCAGCAGGGTGATGGCCGATTCGTACTGACCGCGGCGAGCATCGATGACACCGAGGCGAAGCTGCGCGTCGAGCCGCAGATCGCTGTCGGGGAAGTCGTCGAGGATGGTGCGATAGTCGGCAGCAGCGGCCGAGAGACTATCACGACCTTCGGCGATCCAGCCGCGGAGGTAGTGGGCATCGTCGGAGAATTCGTGGGGTGGCGCCTCGATGGCGGGCTCGAGCAGATCGAGGGCGGTATCGAGACTTCCGCGGTCGGCGGCCAGGCGTGCCAGCCAGTAGTGGGCCGCTCCGCCGCGGGGCGAGTCGAGCGCGCTGAGGCGACGCAATGCGGGCTCGGCATCCTCGGGATGGTCGTTCTCGATTTCGGAGATCGCGGCGATGTAGAGCGCTTCGTCGGCATGGACGAAGTCGGGGTAGGCGGCCAGGAGGCGCCGCGCGGTCTGTGCCGCGGGATGGAAGCGTCCGGCCAGGAAGCTGGCGCGTGCCATGAGGAACAGCGCATCGGAGCGATCGACGCCGACGTCGGCCGAATCGAGTGCGCTCTGCAGGCGCTGGATGGCGAGCACGTACTCACCTCTGTCGACGAGCGGCGTCAGCGCCTCGACGGCAGCGTCGAGCGACCGCGCTGCCTCGGTACGCGGCTGTGCGGCCACCTGCTCCGGCGCAGCGAAGCGACAGAGCAGACCGCAGAGCGCGACGAGGATCGCGGCGGAAACCGAGGGAGAATTCACTGTGGACGTGCGGCTGTTTGGACAAGGAATGGGTCGGACCTCGTCAGGTGCGCATGATGACGGGCAGAATTCAGGCGGCAAAGATACGCAATCGCGATGGGCAGCGCTGGAGCGTCGCGTCGGTCGAAGATTGGCCTCGAAGTTGCGACGCGGCGCGCGACGGTACATCCGAACGACCGCGGTACCTTCGGTCGCGGCCCGCCCGCCCGGGCTTGTTTGGATAAGGTCCGCACCGTCGCGATGTTTGCCCGCAATCGGGGCCGGCACTGACGGGCCGGCCGCCCCTCCCGGAGTCGGGTACCGTCAACGTTCCATCCTGTCACATTCCATTGAGGACGTACATGAAAGTCGCAACAACGTTCCGCTCGTTCCTGCTGGTGGCAATGCTTCTGGTCGTGGGCGCGACCGGCGCACTGGCGCAGCAGGGTCGCAGTGCCACGGTCTCGGGCTTCGGAATCCACGCCAGCACGTTCGGCGCGGGCATTCAGTACGCCATCGATCCCTCCATTCAGATCTTTGGTACCCTGTCGTTCATCACCGGCGACGCCGACACGCGGTGGGCGTTCGAACCGTGGCTGAAGTTCCTGCTCGAAGGTCCCGTCAACCCGATCTTCTACGCCGGACTTGAGATCAACAGCATGTCGACGACGAACCCGCTGACGGATGAATCCGTAAGCACGACCGCGCTTGCGATCGACGCGGGTGCCGGCCTGCAGTACTACGTCAACCGCAACTTCGGAGCGTTCGTGATCGTGCAGGTGATCAGTGTCGGTCTGTCCGATGCGCCGAATGATCAGAAGAACTTCGGGATCTTCGGAGGCCACGTCGGCGTCGAGTACTACCTGCCCGACTGATATTCTCTCGAATTCGTTCCCGGCGAAGATCCCGATCGGATTACGGGTGCGAATTCAGACGTTCGAATGAACGAACGCCCCGGCAGCACATGGCTGCCGGGGCGTTTTCATGTCGTCCGAATTCCACCACGTTCCGCCCGTCGCGTTCAGATCTGCGGAACGACCTCGATCACGACCGTGCGGTTGTAGTACCGCTGCTCCGGCAGCGAGTTGTTGAACGGTGCGCGGTCGGCGTTCTCGCCGAATCCATAGGCGTCGAAGGTGACCTTCTTACCGGCGGCCTGCAGCGCGGAGGCGAGCACGCGCTGCGCCTCCTCGGCGCGATGCTGCGAGAGCTCCATGTTGTGCTGCGGATCGCCGATCTCGTCGGTGTGACCGTGAATGATCACGGTCGCGCCGTCTGGAATCTGCGGCGCGACCGTCTCGGTGAGGAACTTCTGGTAGGTCTGCACGGTCTTCGACTCGTCGAACTCGAAGAGGATCGAGTAGCGATTGGCGGTGGCTTCCTCCTCATCGTCTGCACGAACGAGGTAGAAGTCGCGCACCTGGCTGACGGTCTGCGTACCATCGGTGTGCTGTGCGATCACCTTGGCCTGGAAGCGGCCGTCCTTATGGGAGCCGAGCACCTCCTTGCCGTCGATGCGCGCGGTTGTCGTGTTGCGGTACGGACCGTAGCTGCGCATGATGTCACCACCGCGCACGTCGACCGACCACGCGGTAACGGTCGGATCCCTGGGGATCGTGACGACGATGTCGTTGTCGATCGGCTCCTCTTCGCGCGTAACGATGGCGATCGGCTTGAGGATCTCCTGCGGTCCCTCGATCGTCACACGGTAGTTCTCGGCGTCGATGAGCTTCTTGTCGGCACCGGTCGAGCCGCCGGAACCGGAGCGATTGGCCGGCATTGCCACGCCTTCGACTTTGATGCGGGACGGATCGATACCGAAGGTGTTGACCAGATAGTCACGGACGTTGGCAGCCATCTGGCGTCCCATATCGGCATCGCCGTTTGCCGCGCCGGAGAGGCCGATGTTGGCCTCGGGATTACGACGCATCCGATCGCCCACAACGTTGAGCAGATTGTAGTAGGCCTGCATCTGACGCTTGGAGCGAACCTGATCCTTGTTACCGGCGCCGGTCTCGACGTCGGAGCGAAGGAGCTGTTCCTCACGGAATGAATTCGCATCGCTTTGCGAGAGTGTGACGTAGCGGGAGGGAATCGAGGCGGAGCCGGGGTCGAAGAAGATGTAGTTGCGCATCGGGAAGGTTTCCTCGATACGGCGGCTGGTCGTGATCACCGGCGGCGTGCGGAGATCGAACGCGGTGGCACCGGGCTGCTCTTCCGGCGGCTTCGGCGGGGTCGGAGCTGCGCCGAATTTGAGAGCGATGCCCGCGCGGACGGTGTTGAGCGCGAAGTCGTTGGCGCTGCCGCTGGGTGGCTCGAAGAGATTCTGACCGATGCGGAACTGCGCGAAGGGGGTCAGCAGCACCTGCGGATCGGCGTCGGGTCCGGCCAGCGGAATGTCGTAACCGAGTCCGGCCTGACCACCGAAGACGACCGACCGGACGTTTTCGGCATCGGCGCTCGTGGTCACGGTGGTCGCCGGGATCGTCAGCGAATAGGTGTAGCCCTTGGCGAGGTTGATTGCCATGCTCGGACCGAGCATGAGGTGGAAGTTCCTATTGCCGAGGTTGATGCGCAGGTTCGGTTCGATCGACAGGTAGCTGAATCCGGTCGAGAGCGACTCGGAAGTACTGTCGGTTGTGACGTCGGTGAAGTCGACGGTATGGTTGTCGTAGCCGGCCATGAGCGTGAAGCCGAGCAGCGCATTGGAGTTGTACTCGACGAGTCCGCCGATATGCAGGCCGAGACCGGAGCCGTCGGTGAATCCATTCGGTGCGGCGACGCCGGTATGCATGGCATCGAGGTCGTGGACTTCACCGCTGAACAGATTGACGTTCACGCCGCCGTAGGCACCGTACCACCAGCGCGCCCACTCGTCGCCGGTTGTCTGGGCACGCGACGGAACCGGCGCGAGTGTCGCCAGCGCCACCAACGCGAGGACGGCAGTTGTGAATTTTCCAGTGTGCATGGGTACTCCTGTGGTTGGGACGAAAGGGAAGTGTTGTTGTCGATGGTCGACCGATCCGGTGCGTCCCTCGATACCCGACCGCGACTGGCAGTGTCGCGAGGGCGTGCATCGCACCGCCGGTATGTGCGGCGAATATAGGGCGCCCGCAATGCAGCGACCGTGACGTTTCGCATGGTGGGGGTAACAATCTGTTGGCCGGTAGAGGAGCGGAGAACGGGAGTGGGGGGCTTTGAGTTGATCGCGACAACGGAGGCGGACGCCGGAGTCTTGCGTCATGCATCGAATACCCACGGCGATGCCGTGGGCAAAGGGAGGGCGGCCCTCCGGGCCTTGGTGTGGGTGGTGTACGACGGTGTCGGTGGGCAGGTAGTCGTGGGCGCGTGCCGCGGGACTCGGCCCCGGGGGTGGCGGTGGGCCGCGAGTGGTCCTCGGGAGTGGCACTAGACCGCGAGTGGTCCTCGGGGGTGGCACTAGGCCGCGAGTGGTCCTCGGGGGTGGCGGTGGGCCGATTGGGGGTGAGCATCGAATACCCACGGCGATGCCGTGGGCAAAGGGAGGGCGGCCCTCCGGGCCTTGGTGTGGGTGGTGTACGATGGTGTCGGTGGGCAGGTAGTCGTGGGCGCGTGCCGCGGGACTCGGCCTCGGGGGTGGCGGTGGACCGCGAGTGGTCCTCGGGGGTGGCACTAGGCCGCGAGTGGTCCTCGGGGGTGGCGGTGGGCCGATTGGGGGTGAGCATCGAATACCCACGGCGATGCCGTGGGCAAAGGGAGGGCGGCCCTCCGGGCCTTGGTGTGGGTGGTGTACGACGGTGTCGGTGGGCAGGTAGTCGTGGGTGCGTGTCGCGGGACTCGGCCACGGGGGTGGCACTAGGCCGCGAGTGGTCCTCGGGGGTGGCGGTGGGCCGATTGGCTTGCGGCGGCAGCGGCACCGGCAGTGTCAAGACGTCGTTCGGTTGTTTCGTCGGTCGGTTGGAGCTGGTGGAACGATGGATCGGCGAATCTTTGGATCGGTGGTGCGGTGTCAGGCGATGTGCCGCTCTACGGAGCGGTGATCAGTTGTCAGGCGATGTGCCGCTCTACGGAGCGGTGATCAGTTGTCAGGCGATGTGCCGCTCTACGGAGCGGTCATCAGGCGGTCGCCGCGTCGCGCACTGCTCGCGCCGCCACCTCGGATGCGAACGCCGTCTTGTCACTGCTTTCGAAGTGCTTGCCGCATGAATGTAGCAGTGAAAATGCTGTGGCCGCCGCGAGATCGCAGACGGCTCCTGCCGTCAAGACAATCGGTCTACCGCGACACCCGATGCCCACCCGCGGCCAACCCCGATTACCTGCCCACTGACACCGTCGTACACCACCCACACCAAGGCCCGGAGGGCCGCCCTCCCTTAGCCCACGGCATCGCCGTGGGTATTCGATGCTCACCCCCAATCGGCCAACCGCGACACCCGAGTCCCGCGACACGCACCCACGACAACCTGCCCACCGACACCATCGTACACCACCCACACCAAGGCCCGGAGGGCCGCCCTCCCTTAGCCCACGGCATCGCCGTGGGTATTCGATGCTCACCCCCAATCGGCCAACCGCTACACTCGAAGACCACCCGTGAAAACCGCGGCCGTCGAGCGTCAGCGTGAGACCAGCCGCCGACAGCGAGGACATCCCTGCGGTACTCCGCTATCATCGAGGAGCACGCCGAGGAGTTCCGCCATTGGCGACGGAGATCTGCCGGCTATGCGCTGGCGAATTCGCTTGCTGTCGCGCGGCTGACCAGCGAGAAGTTGCTCATCTCGCGGAACAGCGCGACGACGCGTCCTTCCAGGAAGAAATTCTCCTTGTCCTCGACCAGGATCGGCTTGTACTTCTTGTTGGCCGGCTCCAGCACGATCCGTCCGGCGATGTCGTAAAATCGCTTCACCGTCGTCTCGTCGCCCATCCGCGCAACCACGATCTCTCCGTTGCGCACCGTCGACGTCCTCCGTACCAGAATCAGATCGCCCTCCATGATTCCTTCGTCGATCATCGAGTCACCCTGGACGCGCAGCAGGAACGCCTCCTCCGAACCCGCCACGTTCGCGTCGAGCATCATCGAACCCTCGATGTTCTCAACGGCGGTCAGCGGCACTCCGGCGACGACCGATCCGACGACCGGAACCGGTACGGCCGGCGCCATGCTCGTAAGCCGAATTCCGCGGCTGCGTCCGTCGCGCCGCAATTGGAGCTGTCCCTTGTTCTCCAGCGCCGTCAGATGCTTCCGAACGGCGCTCTGGTGAATCCGGAAGTGTTCGGCAATCTCCCGCTCGGTCGGCGGCTGCTGCGTGCGGCGGAAGAAGAGCTCGATGTACTTGAGAATCGATGCCTGGCGAGGTGTGAGTGCGTCCATGGACGGTTGAATTCTGGTGTGGTTCGATAGTATTCGTTTGAACACTACCGACAAATCTACAGCCACGATGGCAGGTGGGCAAGAGGGTGAGGATTTCGACGATCGGCGTCGACCGAGGTGAGCGGGTGAACGCCCTCCTCGTCGCGATCCGGGTGCGCCGTCCGGATTAGTGGTGATGGGACTGTAACAGCCGGCGGCGTGGTCGAGTCCTTGTTCACGGGCGATATATCCGCCCGCACGCGCATTGGTTTGGTAGCTTGCGGCACCGTTCGAGGCGCCGGCCGCCAACGTCGCCCACAATTCGCATTCGCCAGAATTCGACCCGATCATGCCACACCTCTTCAAATTCACCCGCCACACCGTGCGTCGGCTTGCCACTGTGCTCATCACTGCCGTCCTCGGCCTCGTCGCAGGCACCACCGCATTCGCACAGTCATCGCTGCACCTGAACTATCCCGACGCTGGCGATCGACTCGTCGTCGGCGATCATGTCTGGCTCCGGTGGGAACATTCCGCGGTCGACAACATTCGCATCGACTACTCACTCGATGGTGGCACTACGTGGATGGAGATCATCAATGCGGTGCCGGCCTACATCGACAGTCTCCAGTGGGTCGTGCCCGATACCGTCACCAGTCAGGCGCTGGTGCGCGTCAGGGACCGCGCCGACACGAGCGTCAGCGACGCGTCCGACGCTCCGTTCGCGATCGTTCGTGCCTCGGTTCGAATCGTCTCTCCGAACGGTGGAGAGGAATACGAGCTCGGTGATCCCATCGTCGTGCAGTGGCAGTCGGCCAACGTGCAGTGGCTGCGCATCGAGTACTCGCGCGATGCGGGCACCAGCTGGCGCACCGTTCTCGATTCGGTGGATGCCTCACTCGGAACCGCGTCGTTCGTGCCTCCGGGCGGAATCACCGAGGGCGGATTCGTGCGTGCCGTCGACGTCGAGCGCCCGCGCATCCGCGATGTGTCCGACGAACGGTTCTCCTTGCTGCCGTCGCCGTCGATCGTGATCTACTCGCCGAGCGATGGGGATGAATTCGTGCGGGGCGCGAAGACGATCATCAGCTGGGAGGCGTTCCGCCTCGATCTCGTCGATATCGCCTACAGTCTCGATGGCGGCGCGACATGGACGACCATCGCCACGAACGTCAGCTCGCTGGTCGGCATCATGCCGTGGACCGTTCCGACGCAGGTGACGGACGCCGGACTGATCCGCATACGACAGAGCGGTGGCAACGTCGAGGCGATCGCCGGTCCGTTCTCCATTGTCGTCGGGGCGAATCCGTCGGTGCGTGTGATTCTCCCGAACGGCGGCGAACACTACACCGAGGGAGACACCATCACCGTGCGCTGGACGTTCGCTGACGTCACCTCCGTCGACCTGTATTTCTCCAGCGACGGTGGATCGACATGGACGCTGATCGCCACCGGTCTTGCAGCCAGTGCAGGCCGCTACGACTGGGTCGCGCCCAACGCTCCCGGCGACCGCTATCGCGTTCGCGTCGTCGGTACCCCGGCTTCCAGCGATGCGTCGGACAACGACTTCGAAATCCAGCGACGACTCCACCCGGCAATCACGCTCGACTACCCGAACGGTGGCGAGGTGCTTACCGAGGATTCGGTGGTGACAGTACGATGGGCGGCGACCGATCTCACCGGTTCGGTCGATATCTATCTCTCGCTCGACAGCGGTGCCACCTGGACGCTGATCGGATCGCCTCCGGTCGGCGGCGGAACGCTCTCGTGGACGGTTCCGGCGGCGAACACCATGACGGCGCTGATCAGAGTGGACGCTTCGGGAACGCGTGACACGTCCGACGCCGTGTTCGCCATTCACCCCAAACCGATTCCGCAGCGAAGTCTCGTGCTGCTCTCGCCGAACGCGGGAGACGAAGTGTGGCACGAGGGGGATACTGCAGAGGTGACCTGGGAGAGCATGGGAATCACGCAGGTCGACCTCCACATCTCGGCCGACGGCGGCGCGACATGGCGCACCCTCGCCGAGTCGCTTCCGTCCCCCGATGCGGTTCCGGTGAAGCGCTTCGCGTTCATCGTCTTTCGCCTCACCGATGGTCCGAGTCAGTCGATGGTGGTGAAGGTGGAGGAGACGGGCGATCCGTCGCTGTACGATCTGTCAGACCATCCCTTCTCGTTCATTGCGCTTCCGTCAGCGGTCGGGCCGTCGAGCGTGGACGCGGCGGCCACGTGGCTCGAGCGCGCCTGGCCGAATCCCGCCGTCGACATGCTGCATGTCGCCTGGCACCAGGGGCAGACGTCGGGGGTGCGGGTCCAGCTCTACAATGAACGGGGAGAGCTCCTCACGACGCGATCGATCGGTCGCGTGAAGGCAGGTTCGCACGCGGCCGATCTCGACCTTCATGGCGTTCCGGCCGGATCCTACCGCGTGGTGGTAGCTGACGACCACGGATCGGTGGGCGCCGGGGTCGCCGTGGTGGGGCGATAGTACGGTCTGGCGCCGACCGCGTCGATGCCACTGACGATCCGCAGGGCATAGGCAGCACACTGGGGCACTCAGGGCCGCGGGCATTCCCGAATCACCGGGTTCGCACGCGGCCCTCGTTCGTTTTCACCACCTCACGGAACGATAATTTTGAGATGCATAAAATTCGACGAAACGGTGGACCGGCGACTCTCGTGACCCGAGCCCCGACCTCCACCAGCGGCGCTCCCGAGGTGCCGCGCGGTCATTCATCGGAGGTAATTCATCGATTTGGATACAAATTCAACCCATCGATCGGTAATTCAATCGAAGGGGACGCGCAACACGTCGGCTTGAGAGATTGAGAAAATTTGCCTCGCGGCGTTGTGTGCCTCGTTCGAAAGCGTAATATTGAGAAGTCACTGTTGGTAGCATTTCGTGGCACCACCCGGTCGCGACTCCCCGTCGACGCGGCCGTAGGAGCGATTCCCCGGCAATCGGGGCGATCGCGATTTCACCCCTTCGCTCGCGGGCTCGAGACACGGCGATGAACCCTCCGGGGGATCACCGCCAGCCTCCGACACGCCGCGGGTCGAGACCTCCGAATTCCATCAAGACCGAACCAGAACCAGCCGGCGTTCGTCGGGCGTCCGTCCGAACCGTGACGACACGTCCGAGCGGCGCTTCGGCGTTGGTGGCGTCCCCGGATGATGTTGGGCACAGAGCATCCGGGAGCACGCCCGCCTGAGAGCTTCACCCCGATCGGTGCTACGGCGACGCCGCACCGGATTCCCGGTATCGTCACCGGGATCGACAACGATATCAACGACCTCATTTCAATTGACTCGCGGGTGAAGTATGCACTACGACTACCATGGTGCGGAGCAGCGCCGAGGGCGACTGCTTCGAATTCTGACCTCAGTTCTTGTGACAATGGGCCTCGCGGCGGGCAGTGCCTACGCGGGCATGAGCGGCACCTACACGATCGGAAGCAGCGGCAGCTACAGTTCGGTGCAGAGCGCGATTTCCGCTTTGAACTCCAACGGCGTCTCCGGTCCGGTGGTGTTCGAGATCGACGGCGGCAGCTATTCGATTCCAAGCGGCGGCTTCGACCTCTACTCGGTCAGCGGTATGAGCTCGACGAATACCGTCACGTTCCGTCCGGCGGCCGGGGCGGACGTGACGTTCTCGGGAAGTCTGTCCTACGACGCAGTGTTCACCATCAACGGGGGATCGTACTACATCATCGACGGGAACAGTTCCTCGAGCGGAACTCCGACGCGCAACATGCTGATCCGCAACACCAGCACATCCTACTGCCAGGCGATCCGGCTGAAGCATAATGCGAGCTACAACACGGTGCGCAACTGCAAGCTGCAGTCGGTCGGCTACTACTACCTCTCCTCGAGTTCCGGCGCCGGCGTGGTGATGATCGGCGGGTACGGCTACAGCTACGGCAACTGTGATCACAATCTGATCGAGAACAACCAGATCGGTGATCCGAACGGATCGTACCGCTCCAACTACGGTGTGGTGATCTACGGCGGGTACGGCTACCAGAGCGACTACAACGAGATCCGGAACAACGACATCGTCAACTGGGGGCGCGGGTCGCAGTACTACTACAGCGCCTACGCGGTGTACATGAGCTACGCTCGGAACAACACGGTGGCGAACAACGAGATCCACATGACCTCGAGCGCGCCGAACGGGTATCTCTACGCCATCTACATCGACGACTACGGCAGCTATACGTCCGACGAGATCATCGACGGCAACAACATCCACGACTTCCGCTCCAGCGGCAGCTACGGGACGTTCTACGGTATCTATGTCTACCGCTACTACCAGCGCTCGGGGCACGATCAGACGATCAGGAACAACATGGTGAGTCTGGCCCGGAGCACGAACTACTACTACTACCTGCTCTACCAGTACTCCTACGGTGCATCCGGTTCGATCACCTACGAGAACAATTCCCTCTACGCCGGCGGCAGCTCGAGTGCGGGCACGTACATGCTCTACGGCTACTACGCGCGCCACGTCGACATGTACAACAACATCTTCCAGTCGAAGCGGGGCGGGCGCAACTACGGGGTCTACGCCTACAGCCCGTCCGACTTCAACTCCGACAACAATGTCTACGACTATCCGAGCGGGCGCGACGACTACTTCGGGCGCTACGGCAACAGCTACCTCCGGTCGATCAACGCGTGGCGGAGTCGGAGCGGACAGGACGCGAATTCGAAGTCGGGCGACCCCCGCTTCATCTCGCCGTCGAGCGGCAACCTCCACATTTCAACGATGCTGCCGACGCCGGTGGAGAGCGCCGGTACGCCCCGCACCGGTGTCGACCAGGACTGCGACGGTGACACGCGTGACGCTGCCTTCCCGGACATCGGTGCCGACGAGGGCAACTTCAACGGTGGCGGTATCACGGTGGACTCGCCAAACGGCGGTGAACAGCTGACGGTCAACTACCAGGCCGATGTGCGATTCACACTCAATCGGCCGCTGCCGATCGACGCCTACCTCTCGCTCGATGGCGGGAACAGCTGGACGATGATGGGCACCATCCCGAAAGACCAGACGCACCAGGGGATGAATACCATGACAATCACCACCCCGAACGTCGAAACCGACAGGGCGCTGGTGAAGCTTGTCAGCCAGGTCAACAGCTATGAAATGGATTCCTCCGACGCCGTCTTCTCGCTCGTCCGCCCGGTCATTACCGTCGACGCGCCCAACGGAGGTCAGCGCTGGGTTGCCAGCGATACCAATCGAATCGTCTGGCACTCGAAGTACATCCCGTCGGCATTCACCGTGGATGTCGACTACTCCACCGATGACGGGGCGACATGGATGACCGTCGCGGACAACCTCTCGAGTCCCAACGAGCCGGCGTCCAACGGGTATGACTGGATCGTTCCGAACACGCCGTCGACGACCGCGCTCGTACGCGTGACGATCTCAGGTTCACCGATGGGCGACACCTCCGACGCGGTCTTCACGATCGTCGAGGAGCCGAGCGTGAAGGTGCTGGTGCCCAACGGCGGCGAGCGCCTCATACCGGGTCACAAGCTCACCGTGAGCTTCTCGACGGTCACCACCGACAACGTGAACATCGACTACTCGCTCGACGGCGGAGCGACGTGGACCGAGATGGCGCATCGCCTTCCGGCCTACGTCGGCAGCTACGAGTGGACGGTTCCGCAGGGACCGACCGGACAGGGTCTGGTGCGGGTGACGAACGTGGAGCGACCGCGCTTCAGCGACGTGTTCGATGACTACTTCCTGATCCTGAGTCCGGAGCTGACGGTGCTCTCGCCGAACGGCGGGGTGTACGATCTGAACGAACCGGTGCGGGTCAACTGGAGCGGCGAGGATCTGACGACGCTGAAGCTGGAGTACTCATCGAACAACGGGTTGACGTGGTCGACGGTGGCGACGGGGCTCGACGCAACGTCGGGGACCTACACGTTCACGCCGCCGGCGATACCGACCGACGCGGGACGGGTACGGCTGACCGACGAGACGGTGATGACGAACACGGACATGAACGACCTGCCGTTCCACATCGCGCAGGAGCCGTCGCTGCTGCTGTTCCAGCCGAGCGGAGGGGAGACGTACGTGATGGGGAGTGAGGCGACGGTGAGCTGGGAGTCGTACCGGATCGATGCGGTGAACGTGGAGTACTCGACGGATGCCGGCCGGACGTGGACGATGATCGAGTCCAACACTCAGGCAATCAAGGGTGCACTGCACTGGACGGTCCCGCACGTGGCGACGACGAAGGGCGAGATCCGCGTAACCGAGGCGGGGACGAACAGGCCGCTGCAGGCGACGAGCGGGTGGTTCACGATCGTCGAGCCGAAGCATCCGATGCTGACCGTCGTTGCGCCGAACGGCGGGGAAGTGTACACCGAGGGAGACGACGTGGCGATCCGCTGGAATGCGCGTGACATCACTGGTGGCGTGACGCTGTACTACTCCGACGACGCCGGGGCGACGTGGGAGAAGATCGCGTCGAACGTACCCGCGACGGACGTCGGTTCAACCGGCAAGTACATGTGGACGGCGCCGAACGCGCCGGGTGACAAATACATGGTGAAGGTGGCTTCGCAGGCGGGTGTTTCGGACGTTTCCGACAACACGTTCACCGTGGAGCGCAAGCTGCATCCGGAGTTGACGGTGATCTACCCGAACGGGGGCGAGTCGCTCACGGGCGGCACCGACGAGGTGATCCGCTGGAGTGCAGCGGATATACCGGGGAACGTGGTCGTCAGCGTTTCGAGCGATGATGGTTCGACGTGGTCGGACCTGGGGAGCGTGGCGGCTGCGGCGGCCCAGCTACCGTATCCGGTTCCTACCGACGTCGAGTCCGATCAGATGCTCGTTCGCGTTGCGGCCGACGACGGCTTGACAGAGGATGTCTCTGACGGAACGTTCAGTATCGCGCAGCCAATCGTGCCACAGATCGTGGTCACCTCACCGACGCGCGGTACCGAGCAGTGGATGTACGGTGACACGGTACCGGTTGAGTGGACATCCGAGCACGTGACGCAGGTACGGATCGATCTGTCGATCGACGGCGGCGTCCACTGGCGGACGCTGGCCGATGCCGTCGACGCGACGACCGGTTCCTGGGAGTACGAAGTCGAGGATCTCAGTCCGACGAAGCTGACCGCGCTGCTGGTTCGCGTCAGTGATGCGGATGACTCGACGGTCTTCGACGAGTCGGACGATCCGTTCACCTTCCTCCCGGGGATCAACGCGGTGCCGGGTGTAGAGACTGGGGTCGCTGGGCGACTGGAAATCGGCGTCACGCCGAATCCGGCGGTCGCGTGGACGCGGCTGCACTGGCGGCAGCCGGTCAGCGGCACCGCATACGTTCGAATTTTTGATGAACGGGGCCATCTGGCCCTCGGAGCGGATCTTGGAATGCAGGCATCGGGTGCCCATTCGGCGCGTCTCGACGTCGGATCGCTCCCCGCCGGCACCTACATTTACGAGATGACCATCGGGCGCCATCATGTGGCCGGACGCCTCGTGATCGTTCGATAAATCGCGAAAATCCTTCGGGAAATCGCAGCGCTCTTCCGGCCTCGGTCGGAAGAGCGCTTTTTTTTGTGACCGAAGAGAAACATATTGTTGCCCTCTCGTGTTCCCGATCCGTTACCCCCGTGAAGCCATCATGGCGCGCCGATGCGCACCCAGACTCGGTTTGCCGCACATCAGGCGGCGGAAGCCGGAACACGTTCGTTTGAATCACGCGACCCAGGCGGCTCGGACCTCACCGACCGTCAGTGCGGCGTCGCATGATCATCTATCGTCGACCTCGAACGGTCGCGCGGACCGGAGTGTTGGACCGGATCGCGTCGACCCGAACTCATAACCATCAACAGTCCCGAGCGACACACGGGAATCACATACGATGCTGTTGGAATTCGGTGAACATCCGGGACTTCGTGTCGCGGTGCGCCGAAGGCATCGACATCTCCTCCCGCAACCGGCGGCGTTGAATCGACGCTGACGGCCGCGGTCACCCCACCATCTCCGGCGTCTTCGCCAGCGAATCATTCGCGGCGCGCTTCCGGCGCGCCGATGCATCTGAATTCACCCTACTCCTTGCCCCGGCAGCTCCGCTGTGGTGATGAGCGCACGCCGTCGCGTGCTGACCGATGCATGATCATGCTGGCACACCCCCCGGTCCGCCCGCCGGCACACACGACAAACCATTCGGCATCCTACACCAACCATAAGGTGAATTCGCATGCACGGTATTTACCATTCCACACGCGCACGACTGCTGGTCGTGCTGCGCATCGTCACGGTCGCGATCATCGGCCTTGGCGCGCTGGCCGGCGTCGACGCGACCGCCGGTCTCAGCGGATCCTACAGTATCGGTTCCAGCGGTGACTACTCGTCAATCAGCTCGGCCATCTCCGCGCTCAACTCCAACGGCGTCTCCGGACCCGTCACGTTCGAGATCGCAAACGGCAGCTACAGCGCATCCAGCTACTTCCGGCTTACGTCCGTCTCCGGCATGAACGCGACGAACACCGTCACGTTCCGTCCGGCTTCGGGCGCAAGCGTGACGATCACCGGCAGTATCTACGGCCACGGAATCTTCGATATCGACGGCGGCAGCTACTACGTGATCGACGGCAACAGTTCCAGCGGCGCTACGGAGACGCGCAACATGACGCTCGTCAACACTTATAGCTCGAGCTACTGCTGCGCCGTGCGCATCAAGCGCAACGCGAATCACAACACGGTGCGCAACTGTAATCTCCAGGCGAACAGTTACTACTACCTCTCGAGTTCCAGCGGCGGAGCAGTGGTGATGATCGGTGGCTCCGGTTCCTCCTACGGCAACTGCGACTACAACGTCATCGAGCAGAATCAGATCGGTGACCCGAACAACACCTACCGCAGCGGCTATGACGTCGCCGTCTACGGTTCGTACGGATACCAGAGCGATTACAACGAGATTCTCAACAACGACATCATCAACTGGGGAAAGGGCCCGTACTACTACTACAACGGCTACGGTGTCTACATCAACTACGCCCGTCACACGCTCGTGCAGGGCAACGACATCCACCAGACCCACGCCGCCACGATCGGCTACCTCTACGGTCTGTATGTCTACGATTACGACGGATACTCAACCGGCACCATCGTCAATGCCAACAGGATCTACGACCTGAAGTCCAGCCAGAGCAGCAAGTACCCGTACTTCATCTACTACTCAGGGAACTACACGCCGTCCTCCGATGTGTTCACCTTCACGAACAACATGATGCTCTACGATGAGTCGAGCGGCTATTACCTGTACGGATACTATGCCTACCTCTACGGCTCGAGCGGCACCGTCGCCGATGAGAACAACTCGACGTACATCGATGGCAGCTGGCGGGGATACGTCTACGCAAAGCGCGTGTACTACCCGAACGGCAATTACCTGTTCCACAACAACATCATGCGCATCAAGGGGAGCGGATACCTCTACGGTATCTACCTCTATGCGTACTACGGCTGGTCGGGCGTTGACTGGGATCACAACCTCTACGACATCACGGCAAGCAGCAGCTCCAATCGCCGGTTCGCCTACTGGCGCAGCAGCGGTAGCAGCTACGGGTACTCCTACTCGTTCTCCCAGTGGCGCTCGCAGACTCCGTGGGACGACAACGGGTACTCCGGCAGCGCCGGCTTCATCGATCCTGACAACAACAACCTGCACATCTCGACCTGTGCTCCGTCGCACGTCGAAGGCCGAGGCGTTCCGTCGACCTACGTCACCACCGACTTCGACGGCGATCGACGCGATCCGCAGTTCCCCGACATTGGTGCGGACGAAGGGAATTTCAATGGCGATGGAATTCGTGTGTTGACGCCCAACGGTGGCGAAGAACTCACCGTCGGATACCCGTCCAACGTCCAGATCTCGCTGAATCGTACCCTGCCGCTCGACTTCTTCCTGTCGACCGACAACGGTGCCAACTGGATGCCGGCCGGTAACGTCGCCAAGGACGACACCCACGCCGGGGTCAACACCTTCTCGGTCATCGTACCCAACATCGAGACACACAAGGCGCTCCTGCGCGTGGTCAGTGCCGTCAACTCCTGCGAGAGCGATGTCTCCGATGCCACCTTCTCGCTCGTCCGTCCGGTCGTCTTCCTGATGGCTCCCAACGGCGGTGAACGCTGGGTCGCGTCGGATACGAACACCATCGTATGGCAGACCCAGTACGTGCCGGGCGGGCTCACCGTGCGGCTCGATTATTCGACCGACAATGGTTCCACCTGGTCGACCATCGCCGACGGGCTGTCGAATCAGAACAGGCCGTCGACCAATACCTATGACTGGATCGTTCCGAACACGCCGTCGACGACCGCTCGCGTGCGTGCCGTCGTGACGGGAACGAGCTTCGGCGACACCTCCGACGCGGTCTTCACGATCATCGAGGAGCCGAGCGTGAAGGTGCTGGTGCCCAACGGCGGCGAGCGCCTCATACCGGGTCACAAGCTCACCGTGAGCTTCTCGACGGTCACCACCGACAACGTGAACATCGACTACTCGCTCGACGGCGGAGCGACGTGGACCGAGATGGCGCATCGCCTTCCGGCCTACGTCGGCAGCTACGAGTGGACGGTTCCGCAGGGACCGACCGGACAGGGTCTGGTGCGGGTGACGAACGTGGAGCGACCGCGCTTCAGCGACGTGTTCGATGACTACTTCCTGATCCTGAGTCCGGAGCTGACGGTGCTCTCGCCGAACGGCGGGGTGTACGATCTGAACGAACCGGTGCGAGTCAACTGGAGCGGCGAGGATCTGACGACGCTGAAGCTGGAGTACTCATCAAACAACGGGTTGACGTGGTCGACGGTGGCGACGGGGCTCGACGCAACGTCGGGGACCTACACGTTCACGCCGCCGGCGATACCGACCGACGCGGGACGGGTACGGCTGACCGACGAGACGGTGATGACGAATACGGACATGAACGACCTGCCGTTCCACATCGCGCAGGAGCCGTCGCTGCTGCTGTTCCAGCCGAGCGGAGGGGAGACGTACGTGATGGGGAGTGAGGCGACGGTGAGCTGGGAGTCGTACCGGATCGATGCGGTGAACGTGGAGTACTCGCTCAACGGCGGGCAGACGTGGACGATGATCGAGTCGAACGTTCCGGCGATCCAGGGTTCGCTGCACTGGACGGTCCCGCACGTGGCGACGACGAAGGGCGAGGTGCGCGTGACGGAGGTGGGGCGGGTGAATCCGCTTCGTGCGACGAGCGGGTGGTTCACGATCGTGGAGCCGAAGCATCCGTCGCTGCGGATGCTGACGCCGAACGGCGGGGAGTCGTACACCGAGGGTGGCGTGGTGCAGCTGCGGTGGAACGCGCAGGACATCGACGGAGGGGTGACGCTGTCGTACTCGGACGACGCGGGAGCGACGTGGACGAAGATCGCGTCGAACGTACCGGCGACGGACGTAGGGACGACCGGGAAGTACGAGTGGACGGCACCGCACGCGCCGGGCGACAAGTACCTGGTGAAGGTGTCGTCGGTGGGTGGCGTCTCCGATGCATCGGACAACACGTTCACGGTGGTGCGGGAGCTTCATCCGGCGCTGACGGTGATCTACCCGAACGGGGGCGAGACGATGATGGGCGGCACCGACGAGGTGATCCGCTGGAGCGCGACGGACATCCCCGGGAACGTGACGGTAAGCTACTCGACCGATGACGGTACCACGTGGAGCGATCTCGGCGTGGCTGCAGCATCGGCGTCGCAGCTGAACTGGACGATTCCGACCGACGTGACCACCGACGCCGCGCTGGTGCGCGTTGCCGGTGAGGACGATCCGATCGCGGACACGTCGGACAACTCGTTCATGATTCATCAGCCAATCGTTCCGCAGATCGTCGTCACCAACCCGAACCGCGGCACCGAGCGCTGGATGTACGGGGATACGGTGCCGGTCGAGTGGACGGCGGACAATGTGGACCTCGTGAAGATCGAGCTGTCGATCGACGGTGGAACGCACTGGCACACGCTGGCCGACGCCATTGACGCGACGAAGGGAACGTGGGACTACGAGGTCGAGGATCTGAGCGACACGACGCTCGACGGTGTGCTGGTCGTACGCATCAGCGACGTGAACAACCCGACGGTCTTCGACGAGTCCGACGCACCGTTCACCTTCGTCCCGGGCATCAACGCCGTACCGGTCGTCGAGACGGGAGCACGTGCGCTGGAGCTCGAAGGGGCGTATCCGAATCCGATGATCGACCGGACGCAACTGCGGTGGCGTCAGGCGCATGCCGGCTCGGTCGTGCTCCGGCTCTACGCCGAGGACGGGCGCATGGCTCGCGAGCTGAAGCTCGGCAGCCGCAGTTCCGGCGATCAGTCGGTGACGGTCGACGGGACCGACCTTGCGGCCGGCAGCTACACCGTCGTCCTGACGGTCGGCGCCGAGCACGTATCCGGTCGTCTCATAATTGTCAGATAATTCCGTGCGAAGGGATGACGAAGAGACGCCCGATTGGCTCCGGCCGGTCGGGCGTCTCGCTGTTTTAGACTCGAATTCCCCGGAAAAGCAAGTCGCCCGACTTCACCAAGTCTTGAATTCCGTCCAAATTCGCATCTCCGTTCCTCCATCCGAAAAATGTTCTTGGAGCTGATCGCGCCACCGGAGTATGTTCCGCCTCACACCCTGTAACAGGGGTGTCAATCCGGCCTCGGACACTTCACACCCCACACCCCGGCGTTCGCGCCTCGTTGCCCCATTTGCAGTAGTCAACTCCCCGGTCGGGCCGGAGAGCCGCTGCGCTCGTCCTGCCGACCGGGACCGATCGCGCGTGTTCGGTTGCTCCGACACGTGCGGGAACACATCGGGAATCAGAATTCAGACCTCTTTCAACAACACACAGGCGTAATCACATGCACGGGTATTACCTCTTCACGCGGATTCGTGTCGTCACGGCACTTCGGTCGATGGCGATTGCTGTCGCAGCGGTCGCGGCGCTGGCCGTCTCCAGCGCAAGCGCGCAGCTCAGCGGCACGTACACCGTCGGTTCAGGCGGCAACTACTCGACGATCGCCGCAGCCGCCTCGGCCGTCAGCTCCTACGGCGTCAGCGGTCCGGTCGTCTTCGAAATCATGGGCGGCACCTACACGCTCACCAGCAGTATCTACCTCTACCAGGCCACCGGGATGAACGCGACGAACACCGTCACGTTCCGCCCGCAGGCAGGCGCCGATGTGACCATCACCGGCAGCCTCAGCTACAGCGCCATCTTCACCATCTACGGCGGTGACTACTACATCATCGATGGCAACAGCTCCACCTCCGGAGCGGTCACCAGGAACATGACCATCAGGAATAACTACAGCTCCTCGTACTGCTCGGCGATCTGGCTGCGCTACGGTGCCAACGACAACACCGTCCGCAACTGCAAGCTCCAGGCGAACAGTTACTACTACTATTCCTACAGCTCCGGCGGAGCGGTGGTGATGATCGGCGGGTACGGCTCGAGCTACGGCAACTGCGACCACAACACGATTCGGAACAATCAGATCGGTGATCCCGATGACAATTACCGCACCCCTTACGGCGTGGCCATCTACGGTTCGTCGGGCTACGAAAGCGATTACACCAGTCTGATCGACAACGACATCGTCAACTACGGCAAGGGCCCGGCCTACTACTACAGCGCCTACGGCGTCTACATCTACTACGCGCGCAACACCCTCGTCAAGGGCAACCAGATCCACCAGACCCACGCCGCAGCCGTCGGCTACCTCTATGGCGTCTACGTCTACGCCTACAACGGCTATTCGCGCAGCACGACGATCGAGGGAAACCGGATGTACGACTTCAAGTCGACCGGTACCTACCAATACCCCTACTTCATCTACTTCTACGGGTACTACCAGCCGTCCGGCGACGTGTTCAACGTTCGCAACAACATGTTCTCCTACAAGGAGAACGATCAGTCGTACACCTATCTCTACGGCCTGTACACGTACTGCTACGGATCGAACGGAACGGTGAACGTCGAGAACAACAGCTACTACATCGGCGGTAACTCCAGCGCGTACACCTACCTGCACCAGCTGTACTACAATCACGCGCTCCATTTCTACAACAACATCATCCAGTCGCGTCGCGGCGGCACCATCTACGGCGTGTACGTCTACTCACCCTCCACGTTCGGCTCGGACAACAACATCTTTGACATGGGCAGCGGGTCGGGCAAGTACATCGGCTACTACAACGGCACGCGCACGTCGCTCTCACAGTGGCGCTCGGCCACAGGCGGCGATCAGAACAGCGCCACCGGCGACCCGCGCTACATCAACGCTTCGGCAGGCGACCTGCATATCAATACCATGCTGCCGACTCCGGTCGAGGGACGCGGCGCGGTTCGCTCCGGAGTCGATTCCGATATCGACGGCGATGTCCGCGATCCGCAGTTCCCCGACATCGGTGCCGATGAAGGCAATTTCAACGGTGGCGGAATTACGGTCGTCTCGCCCAATGGCGGTGAACAGCTGACGGTCAACTATCAGGCGGATGCACGCATACAGCTCAATCGCACGCTGCCGCTCGACATCTACCTGTCGACCGACAATGGCGTCAACTGGATGCCCGTCGCGTCGATTCCGAAGGACCAGACGCATGCCGGCCTGAATACCGTCACCTTCGTCACGCCCAACGTCGAAACCACGAAGGCACTGCTCCGCGTGGTAAGCGGCGTCAACACCTACGAAAGCGATCAGTCGGACAATGTGTTCTCGCTCGTGCGGCCCCGCGTCTTCCTCGACGGACCGAACGGCGGGCAGCGCTGGGTCGCCTCGGATACCAATCAGATTCGCTGGGAGAGTGAATTCCTTCCGCCGAATCTGTCGGTCACGCTCGAGTACTCCATCGACGATGGTGCCACGTGGCTGCCGGTCGCCGACGGACTGAAGAGCGTCAACCGTCCATCGACCAACGTCTACGACTGGGTCGTTCCCAATACGCCGTCGACGACCGCGCTCGTGCGTGCGGTGATTCCCGGAAGCGACATCGGCGACACCTCCGACGCGGTCTTCACGATCATCGAGGAGCCGAGCGTGAAGGTGCTGGTGCCCGACGGCGGCGAGCGCCTCATACCGGGTCACAAGCTCACCGTGAGCTTCTCGACGGTCACCACCGACAACGTGAACATCGACTACTCGCTCGACGGCGGAGCGACGTGGACCGAGATGGCGCATCGCCTTCCGGCCTACGTCGGCAGCTACGAGTGGACGGTTCCGCAGGGACCGACCGGACAGGGTCTGGTGCGGGTGACGAACGTGGAGCGACCGCGCTTCAGCGACGTGTTCTGATGACTACTTCCTGATCCTGAGTCCGGAGCTGACGGTGCTCTCGCCGAACGGCGCGGTGTACGATCTGAACGAACCGGTGCGAGTCAACTGGAGCGGCGAGGATCTGACGACGCTGAAGCTGGAGTACTCATCAAACAACGGGTTGACGTGGTCGACGGTGGCGACGGGGCTCGACGCAACGTCGGGGACCTACACGTTCACGCCGCCGGCGATACCGACCGACGCGGGACGGGTACGGCTGACCGACGAGACGGTGATGACGAATACGGACATGAACGACCTGCCGTTCCACATCGCGCAGGAGCCGTCGCTGCTGCTGTTCCAGCCGAGCGGAGGGGAGACGTACGTGATGGGGAGTGAGGCGACGGTGAGCTGGGAGTCGTACCGGATCGATGCGGTGAACGTGGAGTACTCGCTCAACGGCGGGCAGACGTGGACGATGATCGAGTCGAACGTTCCGGCGATCCAGGGTTCGCTGCACTGGACGGTCCCGCACGTGGCGACGACGAAGGGCGAGGTGCGCGTGACGGAGGTGGGGCGGGTGAATCCGCTTCGTGCGACGAGCGGGTGGTTCACGATCGTCGAGCCGAAGCATCCGTCGCTGCGGATGCTGACGCCGAACGGCGGGGAGTCGTACACCGAGGGTGGCGTGGTGCAGCTGCGGTGGAACGCGCAGGACATCGACGGAGGGGTGACGCTGTCGTACTCGGACGACGCGGGAGCGACGTGGACGAAGATCGCGTCGAACGTACCGGCGACGGACGTAGGGACGACCGGGAAGTACGAGTGGACGGCACCGCACGCGCCGGGCGACAAGTACCTGGTGAAGGTGTCGTCGGTGGGTGGCGTCTCCGATGCATCGGACAACACGTTCACGGTGGTGCGGGAGCTACATCCGGCGCTGACCGTGATCTACCCGAACGGGGGCGAGACGATGATGGGCGGCACCGAGGAGGTGATCCGCTGGAGCGCGACGGACATCCCCGGGAACGTGACGGTGAGCTACTCGACCGATGACGGTACCACGTGGTCACCGCTCGGCACGCTGCCGGCGGTGACGGCCCAGCTGAACTGGACGGTTCCGGAGGGAGTCACCTCGGATCAGATGCTCATCGAGGTGGCCACCGACGACCGGCAGACCGAGGACGTCTCCGACGGCACCTTTGCGGTTGAGCAGCCGGTGGTTCCGCAGATCGTGGTCGTCACACCGAACCGCGGCACCGAACGCTGGATGTACGGCGATACGGTGCCGGTGGAGTGGACATCGGAGAACGTCGGGCAGGTGAAGATCGAGCTGTCGATCGATGGCGGTGTGCACTGGCGAACCCTTGCCGATGCAGTTGACGCGACGGCGGGGTCATGGAATTACTCTGTGGAGGATCTCAGCCCGACGCGATTGGACACTCTGCTGATCGTTCGAATCAGCGACGTGAACAACCCGACGGTCTTCGACGAGTCTGACGCACCGTTCACGTTCGTCCCGGGCATCAACGCGGTGCCGGTCGTGGAGACTGGACTTCGGGAGCTCGCCTTCGAGGGAGCCTACCCGAATCCGATGCGGGACCGGGCGCAGCTGCGGTGGCGACAGGCACGCAGCGGCGTAATCACGATCCGCGTTTTCACCGTGGACGGCAGGATTTCCCGTCAAATGTCCCTCGGCATGCTGTCGGCCGGAGAGCAGCGTGTGGGCTTCGAGGGCAGCGACCTGCCGGCCGGCACATACACGGTGGTCGTGAGCACGGGCGAGGAGCAGGTAAGCGGCAGGGTGGTAATTATGCGATGACCGTTGAGGTCTGAACCGTCCGTGGGGTCGGAGGAGAATTCCTCGAATTGACCCTGGAAGTGACCGAATGCATTCGCATGTCCCGTCGGCAACGAGCCGGCGGGACATTTTTTTTGATGCGCACGAAACATTTAGTCGCATATTGGGTTCCCGTCTCGTCAGACTCTCACCGGGAAGTTGGTCCCGGTGCTCGCAGCACGGCTCCACCCTGCGTCGCAATAAGCCTCGGTTGACGCGGGAAGTGCGAGCGGACACCATTGGGAAATCGATGAAATTCGGCCTTCATGCACGGCATGGGGGCCGTTTGTGGTTTAGGCACGCGACGTCATCGGTCATCTCAAAAATCCGCTTCACGACACCGGCAGCCGTACGCCACCGACCGGAATGATTACCGGTCAACAGGCCAGAATGCGCGGGAATCCCCGCACGACCCGAATCACCCCACGTTTCGGCATGGCACCGTCGTGCCGTTTCTGAATGATCAATAATCCACGCGGAGAGATGGACCTCATCTTTTCCCGTCATCCCTTATCCAATACGAACAGGTGACCAGGTATGCACGGATTTTACCTGCTTTCACGCGCTCGATTGGCTTCGGTCGTCGGTCGACTCGCATGCATCGGGGTGGTGCTTGCGGCGTTGGTCGGCGTTGAAGCGTCAGCGCAGCTGAGTGGTACGTATTCGGTCGGCAGCGGCGGCGATTACTCGTCGATCGCCGCAGCTGCTTCGGCCGTCAGCAGTTACGGTGTCTCCGGTCCCGTGGTCTTCGAGATCATGGACGGCAGCTACACCATCACCAGCAGCATCTATCTCTACCAGGCGACCGGTATGAGCGCGACGAACACCGTCACGTTCCGTCCCGCGCCTGGTGCGGACGTCACGATCTCCGGAAGTCTGTCGTACAACGCGATTTTCGATATCTACGGCGGTGATTACTACATCATCGATGGCAACAGCTCGACGAATGGTACGGTAACGCGCAACATGACGCTTTTGAACAACTACAGTTCAACCTACTGCTCGACGATCTGGATCCGGAACGATGCGGATCACAACACCATCCGCAACTGCAACCTCAAGCTCAACAGCTACTACTATTATTCCTACAGCTCCGGTGGAGCGGTGGTGATGATCGGTGGCTCGAGCTCCTCGTACGGCTACTGCGATTACAACGTAATCCAGAACAACGTCATCGGTGATCCGAACAACACCTATCGCGGCCAGTACGGTGTCGCCATCTACGGGTCCAGCGGCAGCTACCAGAGCACGCACAACGAGATCCTCGATAACGACATCGTCAACTGGGGCAGCGGACCGGACTACTACTACAGCGCCTACGCGGTCTACATCTATTACTCGCCGTACACGGTCGTCACGGGGAATAAAATCCACCAGTCGTCCGGCGCTACCACCGGATATCTCTACGGCGTCTACATCTACGACTACTACGGATACGGTGCCAATTGCACCGTCTCCAACAACCAGATGTACGACTTCAAGTCGACTGGTAGCTACCAGTACCCGTACTTCATCTACTACTACGGGTACTACCAGGGATCGGGTGATCAGTTCACCTTCACCAACAACATGATCTCCTACTCGGAGACCACCGGCTACTACATCTACTCGTACTACTTCTACACCTACAGCATGCAAGGCACCGTCGTCGATGAGCACAACTCGATGTACATCGACGGCAGCTGGCAGGGCTACTGCTACGGCAAACGGATCTACTATCCGGATGGCAACTTCATCAACCGGAACAACATCCTGCACGTCGGCAACGGAGGGTACTACTACGCCTACTACCTGTATGCGTACTACGGGTGGACCAATCTGATCTCCGACTACAACCTCTACGACATCGAGAACAGCACGTCGAGTCACTACTTCGCCTACTATTACAACGGCAGTTCCAGTGGCTACGCCTATTCGCTCAACGACCTGCGCGGTGCCACCGGCAAGGAGCAGAACAGCTTCACCGGCAGCCCCGGCTTCCTCGATGCCGACAACGGCGACCTGCATGTCAGCACCTGCGCGCCGTCGACCGTCGAGGGTCGCGGAACGCCGAGCAGCTACGTCGACGACGACTTCGATGGCGATGCCCGCGATCCCGACTTCCCGGACATCGGCGCCGATGAGGGCAACTTCAACGGCAACGGCATCACCGTGCTGTCGCCCAACGGCGGCGAGGATATCACCGTCGACTACCAGTCCGACATCCGGGTGAACCTCAACCGCCCGCTGCCGCTCGACTTCTTCATTTCAACCGACGGCGGCTCCTCGTGGCTCCCGGCCGGTTCGGCGACGAAGGACGAGACCCACGCGGGCGTTAATACGTTCACCTTCTTCACGCCTGACTTCGAAACGCACAAGGCGCTCGTCAAAGTGGTGAGCGGCGTCAATACGTGTGAGAGTGATGTCTCCGATCACGTGTTCAACCTCGTCCGCCCGCGCGTCTACCTTCTGACGCCGAATGGCGGTCAGCGCTGGACCGCTTCGGATACCAACGACATCCAGTGGCAGTCGGAATACCTGCCGCCGATCCAGACCGTCAAGCTCGAGTACTCGATCGATAACGGTCAGAACTGGCTGCCGGTCGTTGGTTCGCTCGCCAGCACCAACAAGCCGGCGGTCAATACCTACCACTGGATCGTGCCGAACACGCCGACGACCACCGCAAAGGTGCGCGTGATCGTCAACGGCACCGACGTCGGTGATACCTCCAACGCGGTCTTCACCATTATCGAGCAGCCGAGCGTCACGGTGGTTACGCCAAACGGCGGTGAGCGCCTCGTGCCCGGTCAGAAGCTCGACGTCAACTTCACGTCGGTCACGACCGAGAACGTCAAGCTCGAATACTCGCTCGACGGTGGTGCGACCTGGAAGGAAATGGTGCATCGTCTGCCGGCATACGTCGGCACCTACGAATGGACGGTGCCCCAGGGACCGACCGGTCAGGGCCTCGTTCGCGTGACCAACAGCGAGCGGCCGCGCTTCAGCGACGTCTCCGACGACTACTTCTTCATCCTCAGTCCCGACCTCACCGTGCTCACGCCCAATGGCGGCGTGTACGATCTCAATGAGCCGGTGACGGTCAACTGGAGCGGAGAGGATCTGACGACGCTGAAGCTCGAGTACTCGTCGAACAACGGACTGACGTGGTCGACCGTGGCCACCGGTCTCGACGGAAACAGCGGCATGTACACCTTCACGCCGCCGGCGATTCCGACCGATGCCGGTCGCGTTCGTCTGACCGACGAAACGGTGACGACGAATTCGGACATGAACGACCTGCCGTTCCATATCGCGCAGGAGCCGTCGCTGCTGCTCTTCCAGCCGAGCGGTGGAGAGACCTACGTGATGGGCGATCAGGCGACCGTCAGCTGGGAAGCCTACCGCGTCGACAAGGTCAACGTGGAGTACTCGCTCAACGGCGGACAGACGTGGACGACGGTGGCGTCGAACGTGCCGGCCGTGCAGGGTTCGCTGCACTGGACGGTGCCGAACCAGGCGACGACCAAGGGCGAGATTCGCGTGACCGAGGTCGGTCGGGTGAATCCGCTGCGTGCAACCAGCGGCTGGTTCTCGATCGTCGAGCCGAAGCATCCGGCGCTCCGGGTGCTCGTTCCCAATGGCGGTGAACACTTCACCGAGGGCTCGACCATCACCGTTCGCTGGAGTGCGACCGACATCGACGGCGGTGTCACGCTCTACTATTCGTCCGACAACGGGGCGACGTGGACGAAGATCACCTCGAACGTCCCGGCGACCGACGGCGGCACCACCGGCAGCTACCAGTGGACGCTGCCGCGCGTACCGGGCGACAAGTACCGGGTGAAGGTCGAGGCCACGCCGAGCGTCTCGGATGCCTCGGACAACTCGTTCACCGTGGAGCGCGAACTGCATCCGTCGCTGACGATGCTCTATCCGAATGGTGCCGAGGCGATGATGGGTGGCACGCAGGAGACCATCCGCTGGAGTGCCGTCGACGTGGCCGGCGACGTCGTGTTGAGTCTGTCGACCGACAACGGCGGTACCTGGAGCGAAGTGACGCGTGTGGCTGCTACCGCAGCGCAGTACGCCTGGAACGTCCCGACGAACGTCGAGGGCGACCAGATGCTGATGAAGGTGGAAACCGAGGATGGCTCGGTGGGCGATCAGTCCGACAACACCTTCACGATCAGCCAGCCGGTGGTTCCGCAGATCGTGGTGACCAACCCGAACCGTGGCACCGAGATCTGGATGTACAAGGACACGGTGACGGTCGACTGGACCGCGGACAACGTCGAGCAGGTGAAGATCGAGGTCTCCACCGACGGCGGGGCCCACTGGCGGACAATCGGCGACGCGATCGCCGCGGCGCAGGGCACCTTCGAGTACGTCGTCGAGGATCTGAGCCCGGTGGACATCAACGGTCAGATGCTGGTACGTGTGAGCGATGCTTCGAATCCGTCGGTGAGCGACGAGTCGGATGCGCCGTTCAACTTCCGCGTCGGCATCAACGCCGTACCGGTCGTGACGGGAATGGCGTCGGGCCTGCAGCTGCAGGGGTTGTGGCCGAACCCGATGCGAGAGCGGACGGAGCTGCGGTGGACGCAGCCGGAGAGCGGGATGGCAACGGTGCGGATCTACGGCAGCGATGGCCGACTGGCGCGGCAGGTGCCGATCGGCATGCGGTCGACAGGCGCACAGAGCGTGGAGATCAGTGGAGTGAATCTCACCTCGGGCAGCTACATCGTGGAGCTCGAGGTTGGCGGTCAGCGGGTGACGAGCCGGCTGGTCGTGGTTCACTAGCGCGTCGAAAACGACGTCGCACGAACTCCAACGTGCAGTACTGTTTCGGCGCCCCTTCGGAGCAATCCGGAGGGGCGCCGTTTTATTTTTTCACCGGTCTGCTTTCGCTGAAACTTTTTCACACATCGGGGGTTCCGGTTGCGGAATCGGACCCCCTGTAACGACACGATCCGCGATTCGCCCCTGCAATGAATCCGCGTCGTGCCGGTTCCGGAACATTCGTCTGCTCCCGTAATCCGCGGCTTTCGCACATCGTGCGAGAGCCGTTCGTGCTTTCTGGGGTCGGCGATCGAACGAATCCCATTAATCCGCAGCACGACTATTTCCCGCAGGGGCATGGCCATCAGCGGTTCAGGCGGCGAAAATTCAAATGAATGCAGAAAACATGAACGCACAAGCGGTTCGGTAACCCAGTCTGAATTACGCCCCGCGTCCCCGCGCGGTCGGAATACATCCCCGGAACGGTGCTCGTCGCCGTTTCATTCATCCCACAATTCTGGACAGGTGGACTGTTATGGCCAGTGAATACGCACGTTCCCTGCTCGGCCGATCGACGCCGTTGATCCGTCTGGCACTGCTCGTGGCCGTCCTCACCGCGGCATTGGGATTCGACGCGTCCGCACAGCTGAGCGGTACCTATCGAATCGGAAGCGGTGGCGACTACTCCTCGATCGCATCGGCGGTATCGGACCTCAATTCCAATGGAGTCTCCGGACCCGTCGTGTTCGAGATCATCGGTGGTACATACACGCTTTCGAGCGGAATCGACCTCTACTACGTGAGCGGCATGAGCGCTACCAATACCGTCACGTTCCGACCCGAACCGGGTGCGGACGTGACGATCACCGGCAGCCTCGCCTACGACGCGATTATCGAAATCAACGGCGGTTCGTACTACGTCATCGATGGCAACAGCTCGACCGGCAGTACGGTAACGCGCAACATGACGATTCGCAATAACTACAGCTCGACGTACTGCTCGACGATCTGGCTGCACTACGCTTCGAGCTACAACACGATTCAGAACTGCAATCTCCAGGCAAATACCTACTACTACTACGACCCCGAGAGCGGTGGTGCCATCGTGATGCTGGGCGGCTACTACGGGTATGACGCCAATTGCGACTACAACGTCATCCAGAACAATGTGATCGGCGATCCGAACGGAACCTATCGGGCTCCATGCGGCGTCGCCATTTACGCGAGCTGGGGAGATGAGAACGACTACAACGAGATTCGCGACAACGACATCGTCAACTTCGGTCAGGCGCCCGACTACTACTACGACGGGTACGGCATCTTCATCGAGACGTCGCGCTACACGCTGATCCACGGCAACCAGATTCACCAGACGACGGCCTCGGCAAGCGGATACCTCTACGCGCTGTATATCGACGACTACGATGGCTACTCGATGGGGACCACCGCAGAGGGCAATCGCATATACGATATGAAGTCCTCCGCCTCCTACAGCTATCCGTACTTCGTTTTCTACATCGCCGATTACCAGTCGTCCAACGACGTCTTCACCTTCCGCAACAACACCATCGCCTACAGCGAGACCAACGGCTACTACCTCTATCCGTTCTACACGGAGATGTACGGTGGCTATGGAACGGTGATCGACGAGAACAACTCGATCTACATCGACGGCAGTTGGCAGGGCTACTGCTACGCAAAGTCGATCTACTATCCCGACGGAACCTATTCGCAGAAGAACAACATCGTCTACGTGGACGGCAGCGGGTACTTCTACGGTCTGTACTACTACTCGTACTACGGATTCTCCACGTTCACCTCCGACTACAACCTGCTGAACATCAACGCCAACAGCAGTGGCGGGCGGTACTTCGCCTACTACTACAACGGCAGCACGAGCGGTACCGTCTATTCGCTCTCGGAGTGGCAGAGCGCGACCGGACGTGATGCGCATTCGTTCACCGGCGATCCCGGCTTCGTCGATCCCGACAACGGTGACCTGCACATCGACAACTGTGCGCCCGCCCTGGTGGAGTCCCGCGGAACTCCGTCGACCTATGTGACCGAGGATATGGACGGTGATCCGCGCGATCCCGCATTCCCCGACGTCGGTGCCGATGAGGGGAATTTCAACGGCGACGGAATCCGGGTGCTCTCGCCCAACGGCGGCGAGCTGGTGACCAATAACTACCAGTCCGACATTCGCGTGTCGCTCAGCCGGCCGCTTCCATTGACGGTCTACCTGTCGACCAACAACGGTTCGTCGTGGACCGTCGCAGCCACCATTTCGAAGAGCCAGACTGTCGCAGGCACCAACACCTTCGCCTTCACCACGCCGAACGTCGAGACGGCCACGGCACTGCTGAAGGTGGTCAGCGGCGTGAATACGTGCGAAATGGATCAGTCGGACCGCGTCTTCTCGCTGGTGCGCCCACGCGTGTACCTGACGATGCCGAACGGTGGTCAGCGCTGGACTGCGTCGGACACGAACCGAATTCAGTGGCAGACCGAGTACCTCCCGCCGGTGATGTCGATCACGCTCGAGTACTCCACCGACAACGGTCAGTCGTGGCTGCCGATCGCGGGTTCCCTGACGAGTCCGAACAAGCCGGCGGTGAATGGATTCGACTGGATCGTTCCGAATACCCCGTCGACCACCGCCCTGGTTCGTGCGGTCGTTCCCGGAACGACGATCGGTGACACCTCCGACGCCGTCTTCACGATCATCGCCCAGCCGAGCATCAGGGTCGTCACGCCGAACGGCGGCGAGCGGCTGGTGCCGGGTCAGTCGTTCACGGTGAACGTGCAGACCGTCACCACCGACAACGTGAAGCTCGAGTACTCACTCGACGGCGGCGCCACGTGGACGGACCTGGTACGGCGGCTGCCGGCCTATGTCGGCTCCTACAGCTGGACGGTTCCAAACGTGCCGACCGGTCAGGGACTGATCCGGGCCACCAACGCCGAGCGGCCTCGCTTCAGCGACGTCTCGGACGATTACTTCCTGATTCTCAGCCCCGAGCTGACGGTGCTCTCGCCGAACGGCGGGATCTACGATCTGGATCAGCCGGTGATGGTCAACTGGAGCGGCAACGATCTGACGACGCTCAGGCTCGAGTACTCATCGAACAACGGTACCACGTGGTCGACCGTCGCCACGGGCCTGGATGGGAATCTCGGCACCTACACCTTCACGCCGCCGGCGATCCCGACCGACGCCGGCCGCGTACGGCTGACCGACGAAACGGTGACCACGAATTCCGACGTAAACGACATCCCGTTCAAGATCGCGCAGGAGCCGTCGCTGCTGCTCTTCCAGCCGAGTGGCGGAGAGACGTACGTGATGGGCGGTGAGGCGACGATCAGCTGGGAATCGTACCGGGTCGACAAGGTGAACATCGAGTACTCGCTCGATGGCGGTTCGACGTGGACGACCATCGGGTCCAACGTTCCGGCCGTGCAGGGTTCGATGCACTGGACGCTGCCGAACCAGACGACCACGAAGGGCGAGGTACGGGTGACCGAGGCCGGACGGATCAATCCGCTGACGGCGACGAGCGGCTGGTTCTCGATCATCGAGCCCAAGCATCCGGCACTGAGAGTGATCGCCCCCAACGGTGGTGAGCATTTCACTGAGGGAACGACAGCGAGCATCCGGTGGAGTGCGACGGACATCGACGGTGGCGTCGAGCTCTACTACTCGACCGACGGCGGAGCGACGTGGACGATCATCGCGACGAACGTGCCCGCCACCGACGGCGGCACGACCGGCAGTTACGACTGGACCGTTCCGCCGATTCCCGGCACCAATTACCGGGTGAAGGTGCAGTCGACGCCGAGCGTCTCGGACGCATCGGACAACTTGTTCACCGTCGATCGCAAACTGCATCCGTCGTTGACGATGCTCTATCCCAATGGCGGTGAGACGATGACCGGCGGTACGCAGGAGACGGTCCGCTGGAGCGCGGTCGACGTGCCCGGCAACGTCCTCCTGAGTCTGTCGACCGATGCGGGATCGACCTGGAGTCAACTGCAGCGACTGCCGGCGGCGGCCGCCCAGTTCGTCTGGCAGGTGCCGACCGACGTGGAGGGAGACCAGATGCTGATGCGCGTGGAAACCGAGGACGGGCAGTACTCCGACGTGTCGGACGCGACGTTCACGATCGCACAGCCGATCGTTCCGCAGATTGTCGTGCGCAATCCGAACGAGGGCACCGAAGTCTGGACGTACCGCGACACCGTTCGCGTCGACTGGACATCGGAGAACGTCGATCAGGTGAAGATCGAGCTGTCGATCGACGGTGGGAAGCAGTGGCGCACGATTGCCGACGCGGTGTCGGCAGCGGCCGGCACGTTCGATTACGTCGTCGAGGATCTGAGTCTGGTCCCGCTGGACAATACGCTGCTGGTGCGGGTCAGCGACGTGAGCGACCCGACGGTATTCGACGAGTCCGACGCGCCGTTCTCCTTCCATACGGGCATCAGCGCCGTACCCGCCATTACCGGTGTCGAGAGTGGACTGACGATGCAGGGTATCTGGCCGAATCCGATGCGTGACCATGCGCAGCTGCGGTGGACACAGTCTCGGGGCGGCAACGTGTCTGTGCGCCTCTATGGTTCCGACGGTCGTGTCGCACGCGAGCTGCCGATCGGGCAGCGGGGGACGGGTCGGCAGAGCGTTGAACTCGAGGGATTGAATCTCCCCTCGGGCGCCTACATCGTCGAGGTACGGGTCGGTGTCGATCGGGTAATTACACAGGTGGTCATTACCCGCTGAGACGACCGACCGGGGTAATTAATGAGACGACGCCCCTCCGGCCACCCTGCCGGAGGGGCTTTATTTTTTTTGGTTCGATCGAATTTCACGGAAACCTTTTCATACATTTCGGGTTATCGGAAATGATGGCGCTCCCGACCGATTCGGCAATCCCATCCCGACGGTTGACCATGGTGTCGCAATAAACGCTACGGCGATACGACCGACGACGACGCGCCATCGAAATTCCAAAAATCTTCGGCCTTCGTGCACTGCACGAGGGCCGTTTTAGTACTCGGCTCCAGGGTATTCGATCATCTTAATAATCCCTGCTTTTTACGAGTCTCTCGATCCGTCACCCCGGCACCGAGAGGACTCGAACTGGGAATTGTGATCGACCCGAGACGCGTACCCGACGCGAATTTCGACGACTGACCTCAGGTCTCTCAGAGCAATTCTGAGAGACTCTCACCCCGCTTCGAGCCACACATCGGTTGAATTCCGTTCGCCGTCATGCCGGTGGTGAACGTTCAAATATCCGTCAATCAACGCGGAGTGGTCGTCTGACTGCTCCGATCATCCCCTCTAACACATTTCCGACAGGTGACTGGGAATGGATGAATTTTATCAGAGACTACGTACACGAGCGTCGTCGTTGTTCGGCTGGGTCGCAGGCATCGGGGTGGTGCTTGCGGCGATCGTCGGAACGCAGGCGTCGGCGCAGCTGAACGGAACGTATACCGTAGGGAGCGGCGGCAATTATTCGTCGCTTTCCGCGGCTGCTTCCGCGGTTTCGAGCTATGGTGTCTCCGGACCGGTGGTGTTCAACATCCTCGGCGGGAGCTACACCATCACCAGCAGCATCTACCTGTATCAGGCAACCGGAATGAGTGCCACCAATACCGTCACGTTCCGTCCTGCTCCGGGCGCAAACGTGACGATCAGCGGCAGTCTTTCCTACGATGCGATTTTCGACATCTACGGCGGTGATCACTATATCATCGACGGAAACAGTTCGACCAACGGTACGGTAACGCGCAACCTGACGCTGTTGAACAACTACAGCTCGACGTACTGTTCGACGATCTGGATCCGCAACGATGCCGATTATGATACCGTCCGCAACTGCAACCTCCAGCTCAACAGCTACTACTACTACTCCTACAGTTCCGGTGGCGCAGTGGTGATGATCGGTGGCGCGAGCTCGTCGTATGGCTACTGTGACTACAACGTCATTCAGAACAACGTCATCGGCGATCCGACGAACACCTACCGTGGGCAGTACGGTGTAGCCATTTACGGTTCGAGTGGAAGCTACCAGAGCACGCACAACGACATCATCGATAATGATATCGTCAACTGGGCGTGGGGGCCGAGCTACTCCTACAGCGGATACGCCGTCTACGTCTACTACTCGCCGTACACGACGGTGCGGGGCAATCAGATCCACCAGACCAGTCAGTCGGTCAGCGGATACCTCTACGGCATCTACATCTACGACTACTACGGCTACGGTGATCACTGTATCGTCGAAGGAAACCACGTCTACGACTTCAAGTCGAACGGTACCTACCAGTACCCGTACCTGCTGTACTACTACGGGTACTACCAGTCGTCATCGGACGTGTTCATCTCGCGCAACAACATGTTTGCGCAGTCGGAGAGCAACGGGTACTACATCTACACGAACTACTTCTACACTTACAGCGCCTCCGGCACGACCATCGACGAGAGCAATTCGATCTACATCGACGGCTCGTGGGCTGGATACCAGTTGCGGTACATCTATTACCCGGATGGCGTTTCCTACCACCGTAACAACATCATCCATGTCGGCTCCGGCGGCTATTCCTACGGCACGTATCTCTACGCACCGTACGGATGGTCGAACCTGACGATGGACTACAACCTCTACGACATCGACGCCAACAGCAGCTCGAGTCGGTACTTCGCTTACTACTACAACGGCAGCACGAGCGGATACGCATACACGCTCTACGATCTGCAGGGCATCACCGGCAAGGACCAGCACAGCTTCACCGGCGATCCGGGATTCGTCGATCCTGACAACGGCGACCTGCACATCGACAACTGCGCTCCGTCGACCGTCGAGGGCCGCGCGACGCCGACCACCTATGTCACCGACGACTTCGATGGCGACGCTCGCGACGCGCTCTTCCCGGATATCGGTGCCGATGAAGGCAACTTCAACGGCGATGGAATTCGCGTGGTATCGCCGAACGGCGGTGAGCTCGTCACCGTCAACTATCAGTCGCAGGTGCGTGTGACACTCAACCGCACGCTTCCGCTGACCATCTACCTGTCGACTGACAACGGAGCGTCGTGGACCGTGGCCGGTACCGTCGCGAAGGACCAGACGCAGGCGGGACTGAATACGTTCAACTTCATCACGCCCGACTTCGAGACTTCGAAGGCGCTCGTCAAGGTGGAGAGCGCGGTCAACAGGTGCGAGAGCGACGTCTCCGACAAGCCGTTCTCGCTCGTGCGCCCGCGCGTGTTCCTCGTGACGCCGAACGGCGGTCAGCGCTGGACAGCATCCGACACGAACACAATCCAGTGGCAGTCGGAATACATGCCGCCGATCCAGTCGGTGAAGCTGGAGTACTCGATCGATAACGGCGTGAACTGGCTGCCGGTCGTGGGCTCGCTGACGAGCTCCAACAAGCCGGCCGTCAACACCTACAACTGGATCGTTCCGAACACACCGACGACCACCGCGAAGGTGCGGGTGATGATCAATGGCACCACGACGGGCGACACGTCCGACGCGGTCTTCACGATCATCGAGCAGCCGAGCGTCAAGGTGCTCACGCCCAACGGTGGCGAGCGCCTCGTTCCCGGTCAGACGTTCAACGTCAGTTTCGAAACCAGGACGACCGAGAACGTCAAGCTGGAGTACTCACTCGACGGCGGCACGACCTGGAAGGAGATGGTGCGTCGACTGCCGGCGTACGTCGGATCCTTCGACTGGACCGTTCCTCAGGGACCGACGGGGCTCGGACTGGTCCGCGTGACCAACAGCGAACGCCCGCGGTTCAGTGACGTCTCCGATGACTACTTCTTCATCCTCAGTCCCGACCTCACCGTGCTTACCCCGAGCGCTCAGACGTTCGATCTGAATCAGCCGGTGACGGTCAACTGGAGCGGAGAGGATCTGACGACGCTGAAGCTCGAGTACTCGTCGAACAACGGACTGACGTGGTCGACCGTGGCCACCGGTCTCAACGGCAACAGCTACTCGTACACCTTCACGCCGCCGGCGATTCCGACCGATGCCGGTCGCGTTCGTCTGACCGACGAGACGGTGACGACCAACTCCGACATCAACGACCTGCCGTTCCGTATCGCGCAGGAGCCATCGCTGCTGCTCTTCCAGCCGAGCGGTGGAGAGACCTACGTGATGGGCGACCAGGCGACCGTCAGCTGGGAGGCCTACCGCGTCGACAAGGTCGATGTGGACTACTCGCTCAACGGCGGACAGACGTGGACGACGGTGGCGTCGAACGTGCCGGCCGTGCAGGGTTCGCTGCACTGGACGGTGCCGAACCAGGCGACGACCAAGGGCGAGATTCGCGTGACCGAAGCCGGCAAGGCAAAGCCGCTGCAGGCGACGAGCGGCTGGTTCTCGATCGTCGAGCCGAAGCATCCGGTACTCCGCGTGATCGTTCCCAATGGCGGCGAACACTTCACCGAGGGCTCGACCATCACCGTTCGCTGGAGCGCGACCGACATCGACGGCGGTGTCACGCTCTACTATTCATCCGACAACGGGGCGACGTGGACGAAGATCACCTCGAACGTCCCGGCGACCGACGGCGGCACCACCGGCAGCTACCAGTGGACGCTGCCGCGCGTACCGGGCGACAAGTACCGGGTGAAGGTCGAGGCCACGCCGAGCGTCTCGGATGCCTCGGACAACTCGTTCACCGTGGAGCGTGAACTGCATCCGTCGCTGACGATGCTCTATCCGAATGGTGCCGAGGCGATGATGGGCGGTACGCAGGAGACCATCCGCTGGAGTGCCGTCGATGTCGCCGGAAACGTCGTCCTCAGTCTGTCGACCGACAACGGCGGTACCTGGAGCGAGGTGACGCGCACACCGGCGACGTCGGTCCAGTACGCCTGGAACGTCCCGACGAACGTCGAGGGTGACCAGATGCTGATGAAGGTGGAAACCGAGGATGGCTCGGTGGGCGATCAGTCCGACAACACCTTCACGATCAGCCAGCCGGTGGTTCCGCAGATCGTGGTGACCAACCCGAACCGTGGCACCGAGATCTGGATGTACAAGGACACGGTGACGGTCGACTGGACCGCGGACAACGTCGAGCAGGTGAAGATCGAGGTCTCCACCGACGGCGGGGCCCACTGGCGGACGATCGGCGACGCGATCGCCGCGGCGCAGGGCACCTTCGAGTACGTCGTCGAGGATCTGAGCCCGGTGGACATCAACGGTCAGATGCTGGTACGTGTGAGCGATGCTTCGAATCCGTCGGTGAGCGACGAGTCGGATGCGCCGTTCAACTTCCGCGTCGGCATCAACGCCGTACCGGTCGTGACGGGAATGGCGTCGGGCCTGCAGCTGCAGGGGTTGTGGCCGAACCCGATGCGAGAGCGGACGGAGCTGCGGTGGACGCAGCCGGAGAGCGGGATGGCGACGGTGCGGATCTACGGCAGCGATGGCCGACTGGCGCGGCAGGTGCCGATCGGCATGCGGTCGACAGGCGCACAGAGCGTGGAGATCAGTGGAGTGAATCTCACCTCGGGCAGCTACATCGTGGAGCTCGAGGTTGGCGGTCAGCGGGTGACGAGCCGGCTGGTCGTGGTTCACTAGCATACGCGTGTGAAGTGTCGGGCCGACCGTACCGTGCCGGTCGGCCCGGCGCTGACAAGGCGAACGGCGGCGGTGCAGATCCTCACCTGTGATCCATCCGCCCGTCCGAGACGAGACGACGCCCCTTCGGCATCCGTGGCCGAAGGGGCGTCGTGGTTGCGGGCATTTGAGCTCCCGATGCTCGCCGCGTTGGCGAATCCCGCGTGGAATCACCATTTTCAGCCTCCTGATTCTTCGGCTCCAGTACCTGCGGGAACCCTATGTGCGGACGCTATACGATCGTGACTGATATCGATGACTTCCTCGAACAGCTCGGGATCCCGTTTCCCGAGGAACTCGCCCATCCGCGGCGCTACAACGTCGCTCCGTCGCAGGCGGTCCTCGCCCTCGTGGCCGATCCGACGCCCCGCATCGAACTCATGGAGTGGGGGTTCGTGCCGTCGTGGGCGAAGCCCGATCGCAAGATGCACGCGGTGATCAACGCCCGCGCCGATTCGGTCGCCGAAGGCAAGCCGTACTTTCGCGGCGCCTTCCGAAGCGGTCGCTGTGCCATCCTCGCCGATGGGTTCTATGAGTGGAAGAAGGTCGGCTCGCAGAAGCAACCCTACCGCATCACCCTCGATTCCGGCGGCCTCTTCGCAATGGCCGGACTCTGGAGCTGGGTGAATACCGGCGACGGTTCCGAACACGCCACGTGCGCGATCATTACCGTCGATGCGAATGAAATGATGGCGCCGATCCACGACCGCATGCCGGCCATCATGCACGTACCCGATGTCCCCGTCTGGCTCGATCCGAAGTCGAAGGAACGCGATCTGCTGGCGATACTCGAACCGTATCCCTCGGATGAACTCCGTGCCTACGAGGTGAGCCGCGCGGTCAATTCTCCTGCCAATGACACCGAGCAGTGCATCGAACCCGTCTGAATTTCCCCGAGCGTATCCATGCGTGCCCTCTACATCTTTCCCCATCCCGACGACGAATCGTTCGGTCCCGCCGGCCCCATCTGGCAACAGCGGCGCAGCGGTCACGACGTGTTCCTGCTGACCCTTACGCGTGGCGGCGCGACGAAACAGCGGCACCGGCTCGGGTATTCCGTCGAGCAGATGGGTGAAGTACGCTACCGTGAGATGCTCGATGTGGAACGCACCCTCGACCTCTCCGGTATGACCGTGCTCGATCTGCCCGACAGCGGCCTGAAAGAGCTCGACCCGTGCGTGATCGAACGGGTCGTTGCCGATGAGATCGGCCGGGTCGAACCCGATGTGCTCGTCAGCTACGCGGTCGACGGCGTCTCGGGGTTCCAGGACCACCTCGTCACGCACGCCGTCGTCAAACGCGTCTTCTGCCAGCTGCGCGAGTCGATGCCGTCGCTGCGCCGGTTGGCGATGCTCACCATCAGTCCCGACAACCCGACCCTCAGCGACTCCTCCTTCCGACTGCATACATCCACCGAAGAGGAGATCGACTGCGTGATCGCCCTGGAGGAGGAGGACCGGGAAAAGTTCCTCGAAGCGCTCGCCTGCTACCGGACCTATGCCGCGGTGATCGACGCCTCGAACGTGCGTGAGGCCGTCGGATCGGCCGTCCCGTTCGAATTCTTCCAGGAACGGTTCGACCCGCCTGTGGCCGACATGTTCGAGGGACTGCAGTGATCCGACGTGCTCCTGCCCGCGGCCTCGACGGCAGGGGAGGGTGATGATGTCCGACCGCGTTCGCGGTGTCCTGCTGCTGCTCTCGGCTGCCCTGCTCTGGAGTTTCGGTGGGCTGTGGATCAAGTTGATCGGACTCCACTGGATGGCGATCGCCGGTGGACGCAGCTTCTTCGCCGCCATCCTCATCTGGTTCTACGTTCGCGGATCGGGGATGCGATTCAGCCGCCAACTCGTCCTCGGTGCGCTCGCCTACGCCGGCACCGTGCTGTTGTTCGTCGCCTCCACCAAGCTCACGACCGCCGCGAACGCAATCCTGCTTCAGTACACCGCACCCGCCTATGTGGCCCTGCTCAGCGCTCCGATGCTCGGCGAACGCATCACCCGCCTCGACTGGCTTACGATCCTCTTCGTCTTCGCCGGGATGGTGCTGTTCTTCTTCGACGGACTGGCCACCGGCTCGATGCTCGGCAACGGACTGGCCGCGCTAAGCGGTGTCTTCTTCGCCCTCTGTGTGCTCTTCCTTCGGATGGGTCGTGAAGGTGGTTCGCTTGGAATGATTCTCGTGGGCAACCTAATCACTGCCGCCATTGGCCTGCCGTTCATCATTGGTCAGTCGGTGACGGGAACCGATGTTCTCTTTCTCCTCCTCCTCGGCGTTCTGCAGTTGGGACTCGGCTACCTCGCCTTCGCCAAGGGTGTCAGGCACGTGGCGGCGATCGAAGCCATCCTGATTCCTGTGATGGAGCCGATTCTCAACCCGCTCTGGGTGGCTGCGTTCTACGGTGAACGCCCGTCGCTGCTTTCGATCGTGGGCGGAGTCGTCGTGGTCGCCTCGGTGACCGCCCGCGGCGTGCTCAACGTCTCTTCCCGACATTCGAATTCCAAACGTTCGAATTCTGAACGTTCGAATTCCCAACCTCAGACATTTCAACGTCCGAATTCTCCATGACGGCCTTGCGACTCGACATCGTTCGAATTCGTCTGGCGCTGGTTCCGCTGGCGCTTCTCCTCTGTACCGCTCCGTCCGCGTCGGCGGCGGCTCCGGAAGGTTCGGCGACGGACATATCGGCGGCGAGCATTTCGGAGGCGATGCCGGCCCTCACCGTTGCCTCGCCTTCGGCCGACTCATCGGTCGTCGATACGACTTCCACGGGAGGGTACCGCCCGCTGGACACGCTCTGGAGCGACGTCGGTGCCGGTGTGGTCGACGCCGGGCTGCTGTTCACCGCGCCGCTGCGATTCGATGGCACCGACTGGTCGGCCACCGCTGCGGCGCTGGGTCTGGTCGGCGTCGGTGCCGCCGTCGACGTACCGGTGCGCAAAGCCGCTGCCGACACGCACTCCTCGACACTCGACTGGGTTACCGCACATGCCAATACGCTCGGGACCGTGCTGCCGGTGACGGCTGCCTCTGCGGTGGTGTATTCGGTGGGACTGGCCGCGGACTGGCCCCGCGTGCGACTGCTGGCCAGGCATACCGTTCAGTCGGTGATCTATGCCGCGGTGATCACCACGACGATCAAGTTCGTCGCCGGCCGTGGTCGACCGTTCCTGGGGAACGGGCCGGGAGACTTTCAGTGGTTCGAGACGAGGGATGATCACAACTCGCTGCCGTCGGGACACACCACGCTCGTGTTTGCCGTCGCGTCGTCGATCTCCGCCGACCTCGACTTCCCGCCCGCAACCGTCGCGCTCTACTCGATCGCGACGCTGACCGGACTCTCACGCATTTACGTCGACCGGCACTGGACGAGCGATGTGGTGCTTGGTGCAGCGATCGGTACCGCCGTCGGATACGGTGTCGTCCATCTGCACGATCCCGAGTCATCCTCCAGTTCGATGTCCTGGAGGATCGTTCCCACTCCGAATGGAATCGGAATCGTCGGCGCCTTCTGACTACCGCACGATGAGCAGCCGTCGGACGATCGTCGTCTCCGGAAGCTGGATGCGAACGAAGTAGAGGCCAGCGGGCAGCGCGCCGATCGGGAGTTCGACGCTCCTGTCGCCGCTCAAAAGCACCGGCCGCTCGAGCCGCCCGACGGTGCGACCCAGCGGGTCGACGATGTCGATGCGAAGGTCCGAGGCACGGGACAGATGAAATCGCAACGTCGCCTCGTCGCTCGCCGGCATCGGCACCACCGTGGCGTCGGCCACTCGACCGCTCTGACCGCGCCCGACGCCAAGCGTCAGCTCACTGCCCATCAACCAGTCGACGGTTCGTTCGAAGATCAGCGGCGCATTGGCTGAGTCCGGCATCGACTCGGGTCCCATCGTCATGAAGGCGACACGGTGGGTCGAATCGGCGAAGCGCACGGCGGTCGCGCGCGTGCGATCGGAGCCGAAGTACAGCGATGCGCGGGCGGGACCGATCGGCTCGACGACATCGGGCGTTCCCCACACCACACCGTTGGCCAGCGCGTTGAAGTGTATCCCGTCGCCGATGGGATCGAACGACGGACCGTTCACCGCCGTCGTCGGCGAATTCCCCTCGATGTAGTTCACGTGCAGGTAGTGCCGCATGAACGCGGTGTCGAACGGGTACGGGTCGGCGTCATTGGTGCCGTCGCCAAGACCCCAGGCGATTTCCGGACCGACCACCAGCAGACGCTCGCTCGCAGCACGGTCGCGCAGCAACTGAATGTCGTCTGCGGTAAGCCCGCGGCCGCTTGCGGCAAGCATCAGGATCTGCAGCGAGTCGGGGGAGAGCAGGTCGCGATCGGCGTCTTCGACGACTGCGTGCGGCATGGCGACCTGCGCGAGCGCCCGGTGGTACGCGCTGGTGAGCGCCGTGTCCGCATCGGCGCGAAGAAATGCGAGCAGGTCGAATCGGCCCGAGTAGAGACGAACCGTTCGGGAGGCAACGGCGCCTCGCATGCCGCGCAGTTGCACACGGAGCGTGGCGCGTCCGCTCGTGGTGGTGTCCGCCCGGATATCCTCCACGACTGAATCCAATCCGTCGGTGCCGAGCACGATCGTGTCGCCGTCGACATGCGCCGCGCCGTCGATCGTGACGGAATTCGTCCAGCCGGGCGGTGCGTCGAACCCGATATGCACGACATACCGACCGGGATCGACGTCGGCGTCGCTGTACCACCGCGAGACGAGCGGCTCGCCGACCGCGCGGCGATGACCGTCGCGATCGTCCGGCCGCGCCGCCTGCACCGCGGCCCGAGCGCGTGTGGAGACCGCCTCGGAGGTGACGCGGGAGGAGTCGATCTGCAGAAACGCCACCGTGTACATGCGATCGGTCGTCCACTCCGGATCCATGGCGATCGCCGCGTCAACTGTCGCCGTATCGCCGTTGCGCACCGACACGGCGACGCCCTGAATGCTCGGGAGCATGGCCCGCGCCACGTCGTGGAACGTTTCTTCTCCATTCGTTCCGGCAGTCGGGAACGGGTAGTAGTGGGTTCGCTCCACGGCGACGATTCGCAGACGCGCTTCGCCGATATCCTCACGTGCGATTGCGACCAGATGCACGCGGATGGAATCTCCGTCGATCGAATCGCGAATTCGAAGATCGACGCGCGCGCTCGGCGTGTTGATCGCACGCGCGACGCCTGCGGTGTCGCCGGGAGCGCCGGGGTACCATCCCGGAGAGGCGTCGCCCGGCAGCTGCCCGTTGGTGAATGCGATCGGAACGCCGAAGCTGCCGTAGTAGGCACTTCGCGCGGAATCCATCGTCGTGCCGGTGGAGTACATCGTATCGCGGCCGGGGAAATCGGTGTGGTATTCCACGACCACGATCGGGCGCTCTTCATCGTTGCGCAGGAATTCCTGGAACAGTGGGTTCTGATACGCGCACGGCTGGCAGCTGGCATTGGTGAATACCTCCACCAATGCGCCGCTCGTCTGCGCTACCAGCCGACCGGGAATCGAGAGCATCGCGATCAGAAACGCGATGCGAATTCGGAGTGAGAGGGATTCGAAATTCATCATGAAAGCACGAGAGCCGTTCGCACGACGTCGAACGGCTCTCGGTGGAATGAAATTCAGATCGGTCGCGCGATCAATGCACCACGACGAGCTGACGGGTGAACGACTGATTGCCGATGCGCACGCAGACGGCGTAGTTGCCGGATGCAAGCGAGCCGACATCGAGGAGAACGCTCGACGTTCCGGCCAGGTGCCGTTCGGCAGGAATCCCGATTACGCGCCGTCCGAGCGCATCGAAGACGTCAACTGACACACTGGCGGTGGCCGTCAGCGACAGCGGAACGTTCACGTGGTCGACGGCGGGATTCGGCCGAATGGATTCGACCGACATGCCGGCGACGGCGTCATCGAGTTCGTCGGTACCGAGCGTTCCCATCAGCCATTGGATCGACCGATCGAGCACGTTGGTCCGCATTCCGGCATCACCGATTCCCTCGAGACCGAAGCCGAGGTAGACCAGGCGCGTGTGTGAATTCTCCCAACGCAGTCCGGCCACGTGCTGTGTTCCCGAACCATAGAAGAAGATGGGAACGGCGCCGTCGCGCGGGGCGATTTCATCGGGCGTGTCCTGATTCTGCACGCCCGTTCCGATCGAGAAGTCGAGCCCGTCGCTGATCACGTCGCCCGGCGCGCCGGTGATCGCCTGGCCGGGTCCGGCATCGGCGACGTAATCGGCGTGCAGGTAGTCGTGGAGGAATTCGGGGTTCTTCGGATCGGGAGAACTCGGATCGCCGATGCTCCATGCGACTTCCGCACCGGCGACCATCAGCCGCCCGCCGCCATCGACGTACGCTTCGGCACGCGCCATATCCTGCGCCGACAGCGTCCACTTGCCGCTCTCGAGGACGAGCACGGGCAGCCGCGAGAGATCGAGCATCGGATCGTCGAGCGGATCGAAGATGACGTAGTCGAGGCCCGACTGTGTGAGCGCCGCTTCGTAGGCCGTTGCAATGCTTGGATCGCCTTCGTCGCGCTTGATGAGTCCCACCTGGAAGTTGCCGGCGTAGAGTCGGTAGGTCTGCTCCTGGTATCCACCACGCGGACCCTTGAGGGACACTCTGATCGAACCGACACCGGCGGCTCCGGTGCCGCGATCGATGACCACACTGAGCGCCTGCGTGCTGGTGGCATCCACCGACGCACCGTCCTGTACTTCACTTCCGGCGATGGAGACGGAGCCGGTCCAGCCGCTCGGCAGACCGGTGCGGTCGATGCCGAGCGTGAAGCTACCGGCCTGGTCGACGTTCAGCGCACCGGTCCACGCGGCCTGGCCGCCCTCGGAGGTGACGTCGAGCTGCGCGGTCGGTTCCGCCGTGCGGAATTCCACACGGTTGCGGCTGGTGCCTGCCTGCAGCACCTCGTGGGAGGCGTCGTCCTGCACGAAGGCGACGAAGTACATCTCCGACGGCGTCCACTCGGGATCGAGGGCGACCGATTCGTCGACGGTCGTCGAGTCGTTCGCATCGAGTGACATGAGCACACCGCTCACACTCGGGAGCATTGCGCGAGCGATGTAGTAGAAGTCCTTCTCACCATTGAGACCCGCCTGCGTATAGTAGTGGTGACGCTCGACGGCGATGATCTGCAGGTGTGCGCCGTTGAGCGCCTTCGTACTGGAGACCGTCACCGATGCCTTCAGATCGCTGCCTTCGATCGACTGGGAGACGTCGATGGAAATCGGTGAGGTGGTTCCGCGCAGCTTCTCGACTTCGCTCGAAATCGTAAAGGTGTCGGCCGGTGCGCCGGTATAGAATGAATTCGGAAACAGCGTCGGAACGACTCTGCCGTTGGTGATGACCGTCGGCACCCCGGAGATCCCGTAGCCGGCAATACGCGTGTCGTTCATCGTCGGATTGGCGGCGTGTATCACGTCCTGCCCTGGCCAGCTGGCGTGGTAGACGACGGGAATGATGATGTCGCTGTAGTACGCCTCGGCCAGGTAGTGTTCGAACGTCGGATTCTGTGCCGCACAGGGGCCGCAACTGGCGTTGGTGGCCTCTTCAATCAGCACCATCCGCGGGGACTGTGCCTGGACGAGAACGGGGAGCAGAAGAAGTGCGACGACCGGCAGTAGTGGGAGGAAACAACGGTTCATGGCATGCCTCGATCGATGGGTGTGTGCCTCGGTGCAGGGGAGAGGTGGAAAGGAGAAATGGAACATACGCAACGGGATGTAATCCTGCCATTTACCTCGCAACCCGTAGCTTTTTGAATTCAACCATCGTTGACGCAATTCCACTGACCGTGACCACTTCGACCTTCGCAATTCCCGATCTCTGTTGTGCCACCGAAGAGCGGCTGATCCGCAACCGCCTGGAGTCGATCGACGGAATCCAGTCGCTCGACTTCAATCTCATCGGTCGCACGTTGAGTGTCCGCCATTCTCTCTCGGACGAACGCGTCATCGTCGCGGCGATCTCCTCGATCGGCATGTCCGCGCGTTCGTGCGGCGTCGCTTCCCAGGACGGCGACACGACCGAGCCGTCGTTCTGGCGTCGTGCTTCGACGTGGCTGATGGTGCTTTCCGGACTCAGCGCGGCGCTTGCCGAGGTGCTGGTATTCGCTGTCGGTGAAGATTCGCTCATCGTGATCGCTCTGGCGCTCGTCGCCGTCGCGTCCGGCGGATACAAGGTCGCGCCGAAGGCGTGGGCGGCGGTGCGTACGATGACGTTCAACATCAACCTGCTGATGGTGGTGGCTGCCGTCGGAGCGATGGCGCTGGGCGAGTGGGCGGAGGCGGGAATGGTGATCTTCCTCTTCGGCGTCGCCGAGCTGATCGAGGAGCGTAGCATGAACCGGGCGCGACACGCGATCCGCGCGCTGATGGAGCTGGCGCCATCGACGGCATACGTGCTCCGCGGGCAGTCCTGGCAGGAGGTCGCTGTCGACGAGGTGGCGCTCGGGGAACTCGTGCGCGTCCGTCCGGGCGTGCGGCTGCCGCTCGACGGCCTGGTGCGCCACGGTCGCTCAGCGGTCGACCAGTCGCCTGTTACGGGCGAATCCATGCCCGTCGAGAAGGCAGCCGGCGATCGGGTCTATGCTGGAACGATCAACGGCACCGGCACGTTCGACTTCGAGACGACGCATGTCGCGGCCGACTCTACGATCAGTCAGATTGCCCGGATGGTCGAACAGGCGGGAGCCAACAAGGCGAACACGGAGCGCTGGGTCGACCGCTTCGCCCGGTACTACACGCCGGCGATCGTGGGTGTCGCGGCGCTGCTCGCGGTCGTTCCGCCGCTGGCGTTCGCGGCTCCGTGGGCGACGTGGATCTACCGCGGTCTGGTGGTGCTGGTGATCGGATGCCCCTGCGCGCTGGTGATTTCCACGCCCGTGACGGTCGTCAGCGGACTGGCCGCAGCGGCTCGTCGCGGTATCCTCATCAAGGGAGGCACGTTCCTGGAGGCCGGTCGAGAACTCGTCGGAATCGCGCTCGACAAGACGGGCACGCTCACAATGGGCCGACCAGTCGTCACCGACGTGATCGCATTCGGCGAACTGGATCGCGAACAGCTGGTGCATCTGGCGGGGGCTGTGGAGTCGAAATCCGAGCATCCCATCGCAGCGGCGATCGTCGCCGAGCATGGCGCGGTGCACGGACACGACGAAGATGCCGACGTGGTTGAATTCGAATCGCTGCCGGGGCGGGGTGCCGTGGCAACCGTCGACGGAGGACGCGTCTTCGTCGGCAACCACGCGATGGCGCACGAGATGGGCGTGTGCAGCGACGAACTCGAGCGGCTGCTCCAGCAGCTCGAATCCGATGGCAAAACGACCGTCGTCATCAGCGATGGAACCGATGCGCTCGGCGTGCTGGCGGTCGCCGATCAGGTACGCGACACGAGTGTGGAGGCGATCGCCCGGCTGCATCGGCTGGGACTTCGCACGGCGCTGCTGACGGGAGACAATCTCACCACCGCGCGAAGTATCGCCCGGCAGGTCGGAATCGATGACGTCCGAGCCGGACTGCTGCCCGGCGACAAGATCGCCGCTGTCGACGAACTGCAGGCCCGCTACGGACCGATGGCGATGGTCGGCGACGGCATCAACGACGTGCCGGCGCTCGCGCATGCGCGGATCGGCGTGGCGATGGGCGTTGCCGGCACCGATGTCGCGCTCGAGACCGCCGACGTCGCGTTGATGGAGGACAACCTCCTGAAGCTCCCTGAGTTCATCGGTCTGTCGCACCGTACGATGGCGGTGCTCCGTCAGAACATCGCCATCGCGCTGGGGCTGAAGCTCTTCTTTTTCGTCCTCGCCGTCTTCGGCCTGGCGACGCTCTGGATGGCGGTCTTCGCCGACATGGGAGCATCGCTGATCGTCGTCTTCAACGGACTTCGACTGCTCACTCCGGCGTTGCGAACGTCCCCGGTTCGACCTTCGGATTCGCCGTCACTTCGGTGACCGTGACGGTCCAGTCGCGTTCGCCGGTTTCCCACTCGATCGTATGGGGAAGTTTGACACCGTTCACATCCCGGTAGTCTGCGTAGGCGATGGAGAACGGCAGCGGGCCGAGCGGTGTATCCACCTGAACGTAGCGGCGATCGAGCAGGCCGGTCGTGCGATCGAAGAAGAGGCGTTCGCTCACGTCGCCGAGATTCGCCGCCACGATATCGTACGTCACGCCATTCATGGTATCGGTTCCGATCAGCTTTGACTCCGCATCGGAGAGCATTTCGAGCGCCGGGACGATTTCGGCATCGCGCTTCAGCATCACCAGTTCCATCCCATGTTCACGTGAGACACCGCGGCCCGGCACCGACTGCCAGCCGTTGACGCCGTTGTAGAGTTCGACCATCGTACCACCGCGCGGACCGGGCGTGGTCATGGTGGAGCGGACGAGATCGGGCCATTGCCGAACGGTGGAGGACGTGCCTTCGGATTCACCCATTCTGAATTTCGATTCGACACGTTCGGAGCGGATTCGATCGATGTTCTTCGTTCCACCGAGGGCTTTGCGGTAGCGATCGAGCACGGAGGCGAGGGTGGCGGAGGAATCCTTCGGGAGGTCGTCTTCGTCGTGGACGTCGAGCGACCGCCAGTCGGACGCGGCGAGTGCGGGTGCACCGTGAACGTGGGGACTGCCGCGATGGCAGGTGTAGCAGGTGACGGTATTGCGACCGCCGAAGTTGGCGCTGTCGATACCGCGCACCATGAGGATCATCGAGCGAGCGGTGCGCTTCTGGGGTTTGTCGTCGCTGGAGAAGTTGCCGCGGACGTGGCAGAAGGAGCAGTGGACATCGAGGGAGGTGGCGATGAAATCCATGGCATCGATGAGCTCCGCCCCGCTCATGCCTTTGAGCACTTTGACGTTCTCGAACACATCTTCGGCGCGTCCTGCGAGGCGATCGGTGGTATCGGCTGGCGGCGTCCAGTTGGCGCGCACGATCGGCGTAGAGGCGGCACTGCCGGAGCGGCGGGCGACATCGACCGCGTGCGGCGCGGCGAGGGCGGCGACAACGAGGATGAGCGTGAGAATCAACGAAGCATACGACACGATCGTACGGCGGTTCTTCATGGCGGCAGGCAGTTCGTAATTGGTTGCAGGAAAGACCGATTGACGTGACGGCGGAGTCGCGAGCAATGCGCGGCGCACTGTGCAGTTGCGGCCCGCGCCGAACAGCGCAATGCCGCTCGACGGAAGTCCACCGCAGGGCGGCGTCCACCACCCGACAGCGAAGAGTCGACGTACGGCGAAGGGTCGACGTACGGCGAAGGGTCGACGTACGGCGAAGGATCGACGTACGGCGAAGGATCGACGTACAGCGAAGGATCGACGTACAGCGAAGGATCGACGTACGGCGAAGGATCGACGTACGCCGAAGGATCGACGTACGGCGAAGCATCATCCGACAGCGGTTCACTGCCCAATGGCGCCAGCCTCACCGAGCCAACGAAAGACGTCTTGTCACTGCCCGTGCGGCTACCGCCGCACGAATGTAGCAGCGCAAGTACTGAGGCCGCCGCGCGATCGCAGACGGCTCTGCCGTCAAGACCGTCGGTATGCCGCTATACCCGAGGACATTCCCGCGGTATACCGCCAAACCCGAGGACATCCCCGCGGTGTACCGCCATACCCGAGGACATTCCCTCGGTATACCGCCATACCCGAGGACATTTCCGCGGTATGCCGCCATACCCGAGGACATTCCCGCGGTATACCGCCATACCCGAGGACATTTCCGCGGTATGCCGCCATACCCGAGGACATTCCCGCGGTATACCGCCATACCCGAGGACATTCCCGCGGTATACCGCTATACCCGAGGACATTCCCTCGGTGTACCGCTATACCCGAGGACATTCCCGCGGTGTACCGCCATACCCGAGGACATCCCCGCGGTGTACCGCTACACCCGAGGACATCCCCGCGGTGTACCGCCATACCCGAGGACATCCCCGCGGTGTACCGCTACACCCGAGGACATCCCCTCGGTGTACCGTTACCTCCGAGGACAACCCCGGACTGCCGACACGTGGCGGTCAGCCGCCGATCTGGATCATCACGCGAGAGGCGTCGCGCACCATCTCCTCGGCGTCGGGATGCGCCTTCGGCTTGCGCAGTACCGCTTGTGTGAAGAGTTCCTCGATGTCCGCGTCCGAGGCGCCGGCGCGAAGCGCCGCGCGGAGATCGACGTCGATCGATGAATGCAGACATGGCATCAGTCGCCCCTCCGCCGTCAGGCGCAGACGAGAACAGCTGTCGCAGAAGGGGTGCGACATCGATGCGATTACGCCCACCGTTCCGCGCATCGCCCGCCCGCTCGAACGCTCCCGCATTCGATAGTCGCGGCTGATCGGTGAAACTCCGTCCGGGATTCGCTCCAATTCATACCGCTCATCCAGTCTCGCCAGGATTTCCGCCATCGGCATGCACGTCGTCTCGTTCCATCCGTTGCCTTCGAATGGCATGAACTCGATGAATCGAACGGCGACCGGACGCTCGGCGGCGAACGCCGCGAAGTCGAGTATCTCGTCGTCGTTGAATCCCCGCATCACCACCACGTTGAGCTTCAGCGGATCGTAGCCGGCGCTGAGAGCCGCCTCGATTCCCTCGAGCACCGCTCCCAGATCGTCCCGGCGGGTGAGTTCGCGGAACCGGTCGGCGCGAAACGTATCGAGCGACACGTTCAACGCGTCGACGTGCGGTCGAATTGCGTCTATGTGCCGTGCGAGCAGAACCGCGTTGGTCGTCAGCGCAACCGAACGAATTCCCCCGATCGACCGAAGTGAGGCGAGCAGTTGCGGGACGTCCCGCCGCACCAGGGGCTCACCACCGGTAACCCGGATCTTCTCGATGCCCATTCCGGCAGCCACCCTCGCGATGCGCTCGATCTCCTCGAACGTGAGAATGTCCTCACGCCGCATCCACTGCATCTGTTCGACCGGCATGCAGTAGGCGCAGCGGAGATTGCAGCGGTCGGTCACGGAGATCCGCAGGTAGGTGTGCGCTCGACCGTATGTATCGACCAGTCGGTTCATGTCCTCGCTGGAGGGAGCGTGTAATTTGTGCGGCCGGTGAAGTCGCACCCCCGCGGTGTCGTGGCCCGCTCCCAGCGCCGGACACCGCGAAGGCGACCGGCAAGTTACAAGGGCACATCAAATCCGGACGGCGGCAGACGCTCCTCGTTCCGACGTCCGCAGACACGAGGCTTGACCATGACGCGAAAGGCATTTCGTTCCGGCAGGATCTTCGTCGGTCGGCTCCCGAAGGGCGTCGACCTCGTCGAATCGATCACCCTGATCGCCAACGACGAAGGACTCAGCGCCGCATCGGTCCGCGTGTTCGGAGAGGTATCCGCGGTGAGTCTCACGCGGTTCGACCAGGAAACGCGAATTCCGCGTGGCCAGCAGCGCGAAGGCAGCTTCACCATCGCTGCCATGCACGGCACGATCTCGCAGTTCAAACGCCGATCGCTCGCTCGACTGTCAGGCGTGTTCGTCGACGCCGATGGCAGCATCGTTGCCGGGACGGTGGCGCTGGGAACGACCTGCTACGCCTGCGAAGTCGTCATCGAGGAGATCGACGGTGCCGGACTCTCCCGCGACTTCGACATGGAGACGGGTCTGCCACTGTGGAAGGGGATGCTGCTGGTGGAGCCGTAACCGCTCGTTACAGCCGCTGTGGCCAATGTTATCGGGTCTTAACACAGCCGGGTTGGTGCTTTGCGTAACATTGCATGTCCAGAAAAAAATTGAATCCGGCAGGGCGGAGACCTCGTGCGGAGCGGCGGACGGACACCTCTGGAAGTGCCATCAAACAAGGAAAACCAATGCATCGTCTCTGGCTGAATTCGACCATGCTGCTGCTTGCCTCCATCATCGCTGTGGGCTGTGGCGGCGACAACACGAAGAGCGGCGAGAAGAAGAAGAGCGTCATTACCGAGAAGGGTTCCGACACCATGGTTCTGCTCGCGCAGAAGTGGGCGGAGACCTTCGGCGGTTCGCACGCGGACATCACCGTCAACGTCAGCGGCGGCGGTTCGGGTATCGGTATCTCCGCCCTCATCAACGGTTCGACCGACATCGCCGATGCGTCCCGTCCGATGAAGGACCAGGAACGCGAGGAGATCAAGCAGAAGTACGGAACCGATGTGGTGGAGATCCCGGTCGCCAAGGACGCCGTTGCGATCTACATCAACGCCGACAACCCGGTCAAGACGCTGACGGTCGATCAGCTCAACAAGATCTTCACGCGCAAGGTCACCAACTGGAAGGAGGTGGGCGGCAGTGACATGCCGATCATCCTCTACGGTCGCGAGAACAGCTCGGGCACGTATGAATTCTTCAAGGAGCACGTGCTCAACGGCGCCGACTTCGCTCCCGAGACGGCGACGCTCGCCGGAACGGCGGCGATCGTCAACGCGGTCGTCAAGGATCCGAAGGGAATCGGCTACGGCGGTGCGGCCTACACGGCTGCCGGCGTCAAGCAGGTCGCCGTCCAGGGTGAGGGCGAGCCGCTGATCCCTAATGCGCAGAACGTGGCCGACGGCACCTACGCGCTGGCGCGCCCGCTCTTCTTCTACCTCCGCCAGCCGCCGACCGGAGCGATCAAGACGTACGTCGACTGGGTGCTCTCGACCGGACAGCAGGTGCTGGTCGACTCGAAGCTCGAGTACTTCCCGCTGAAGGCGGTCGCAGGAACCGCGTCGAACGGATCAGACACTTCCGCAGCCGGTGCGGCTTCGGCCGACACCGCCGCAGGTGCGTAGCAGTTGCGGTTGCGGTTGAACGCGAACGGAGGTCCCGGGTGTTCTCGGGGCCTCTTTTCGTATGTTCGCACCGGTCCGGCCGGGTCGTCCCCCATCGCGAATTCACCGTCCCGCACGTACGAATGTAGATGAGTGGACGGCGGTGCTGCCGATCAGAAGCGAAGAGGCACCCTACCAACAGCATGAAAATCGCGATCCTCACCGGCGGTGGCGACTGCCCCGGCATGAATGCGTTCATCCGGGCGGTTACCCGCGCCGCCATCAATCTGAAACCCGATATCGAAGTCTGGGGCGTGCACGACGGCTGGCACGGCCTCATCGAACGCAGCTACCGACTGCTCGGCGTGCTCGATACCGCCGGCATCTCCCGGCTCGGCGGTACCATCCTCGGCACCATCCGCGTTCCCGAACTGAAGTCCGATCTCGAACTGAAGAACGTGGTAGTGCAGAACCTCATCGATGCCGGTTTCGAGGCGCTGTTCGTCTGCGGTGGCAATGGCTCGCTCGCCGCTTCACACCAGATCGATCAGATGCTCCGCGAACGGGAGTATCAGTGCCAGGTGCTCTTCACACCGGCCTCGATCGACAACGACGTGGCCAACAGTTTCGGAACGTCGATCGGCTTCTACTCGGCGATCGAACGAAGCATGCAGATGCTGCAGTGGATCCGCGACACCGCCTCGGCCCATCGCCGCGTCTATGTGATCGGGTCGATGGGACGCAATTCCGCCTACCTGCCGTTCTACGGCGGTATCACCACCGGTGCCGAGTACGTCATCCGTCCGCGCGAGAACGTCGATTTCGAGGCCATGGCCGAAATGATCGAGGCACGCTCGCGCGACACCCGCATCATCGTCAGTGAGGCGTACCCGAAGTCGCTCGAGGCAATCCGCGGTATCCTCTCCGAAGCCCTCGCCAGACGCAACAGCCGCCACGAAATCCGCACCGTCGACATGGGCTACTTCCAGCGTGGTGGCGAGGCCTCGGTCACCGATGTGCTTCGGGCCAACTGGCTCGGCTTTCACATGGTCCGCTCCATGCTCGCCGGCAACGGGAGCTGCTTCTTCGGCGCGTTCAACATCGGGCAGGCGCCCAATCGCATCTCCCTCGACGACGCCGTCGATCCCAGTGCCACACACGATATCCCCAGAACGTTGATCGAACTTGCCCTGGCGCTTCGCTAGCCGGTTCCCCGAACGCCCCTCAGCTCGGGTCCAATGCCGTCTCGCACAGGACACGACCAGGCGTCGGCATGGCCGGACCGATCTTCGGCTCCCTCGTCGGCGTCTGGGGTGAACCTGCCTTACTCCTGCACCGGAGTCTTCAGCACCACGTCGACCGTCCGTGAGTAGAACCGGCCCTCCGGCAGGTCGTTGTCGTGCAGTTCGGTGTTCTCCCCCATGCCTGTCGCGTCGGATTCGGGAACGCCGAGCGCCACCGCCGTATTGAGCGCGCGCTGACGCGAGAGCTCCAGGTTGTGATCCTCCTCGCCAAGCCGGTCGGTGTACCCCACGATCGATACCTCCGTCTTCGGCCTGATCTCCCCCTTGATCATCTCGGCGATCCGCTGATTGGCCGGGGAGAGCGTCGATCGATCGAAGTCGAAGGTGATCAGGTTGAATCGGTCGTACTCGATGTCGCCGAGCCGTTCGCGGCGTTTCTTGCGAACGGTGATCTGCTCGATCGGAATTGCCGAGCGTGTGGTCACGCTTGCACCACGCGTGTCGTAGACCTCGAGGTAGGAGATGAGCGAATCCGTGGTTACCGGTATTTCCGACTGGGCCTCGGCGATGTGGTAGTCCACCTTCTGCGGCAGTTCGCCCGTTCCCTCGTATTTCTTCAACTCCCGATTGCCCTGCGTGACGCGGAGGTTCCACTGTCCGACGCCTGCATCGGCGGTGACGATCGGACGCAGTCTGAGCACCGGCGGGTCGACGGTCCGCAGCGTGTCGGTGGTCACCACCGGCTCGAGAATCTCCGGCACGTTTGAGGCAATCTCCACACGCTGGTTTTCAGCGACGCCGTCAGGATCGTCCTGCCGCGAGGGGATCTGCGGCAGCCCGCGCGCCACCACCGTCAGACGGCTCGTGTCGATACCCCAGCTGTCGAAGAGGTAATCCCGCACTGCCTCGGCCCGTGCACGCGACAGCTCACGGTTGCTGGCCTCACCACCCGTCGCACTGTTGGTGCCGGTCAGCGTCAGCGTCGCCTCCGGATGCTCGCGCATCCGCGCGCCGACGATGTTCAGAATCTGATGGTAGACGTCGAGCGTCGTGTGGTTGTGAAGCTTGTCGAAGGAGAAGTACATCGGCGCCTCCGGTCCGTAGGTATCGTAGCGGGGTGGAAGCGTCGCTGAATTCGAATCGAAGAACACGTAGTGCAGCAGCGATCGCGTCTGCACGTTGACGAATTCCTCGACCCGCATCGTGATGTTGTCCTTCTCGAATCCGTCGGCCGTCACGCCTGAGGTGCTCAGCGACGCGGCCAGGATCGGCTCGCTCGGCGAGGGTGGAGGCGGTGCCGGCGTCGGCGGTGGGCCACCCTTGCGCACCGGCGGAGAATACTTCACCGCGATGCCGCCCCGCAGCTGATGCGCCACCCACCCGCTCTCGTCGGGAACCCCCAGGATGTCGTAGCTGAAGGCCACTTCCGGCGCCAGCAGCCACGTCTCGTCCGCATTCAGCGGCAGCTCGTAGTCAGCCGAAATCACCGCTGTCAATCGCTGGAACTTGTCCACGTTGTACGACGTCTCGTTGCGAATCCTCGATCGGGTCTGCCCCGTCGCATCGGTGAAGACGGCCGATGCGGGGCTGACCAGCTCCTCCCGCTCGTCGACCGAATTGATGACTTCATTGCCGAACTCCGGTCCGATGCGCAACCACAGCGGCCGGTCGAACGGACGCCATCCGATCGTCACCGATCCCATGATCGCACCGAGCGTGGAGTTGAAATGGTAGCCGGTGATGCCCGAAGTGGTGTCGTCGCCGGAACTCGTGAGCACCGGGCCGATGTAGGCCTCCAGCGACTGATTCGCGCTCAGGTGCGCGTAGAACACCCGCGCCCCCAGCATGAGGTTCGTCGCGATCGGCAGCTCGTAGAGCAGACCGGCGTCGAAGCCGGGACCAAGCCCGCCGGCGCTGTTGTCGCCGTTCTCAGGCAGACATCCCGCCACCGACCACCGTTGCCTCGCGTCGGAACGGTGGATGTTCAGCGCCCCGTCGAGGAACGCGCCGAAACGCGGCTGCATGCGCTGCAGTGCGATGCGCTCCACGGGTGACGGTCCCTCGGATGTCGAGTCATCCTGTGCGGTCGGTTGCGACCTCGCGGGCGCGACGAGGACCGTCGAAAGGAGAACGAGCAACGGGAGAATTCGAGCGAGTCGTGTCGAACGCTTCATCGGCATTTCGGACGGGAGTTGTGGAAACGGGTAGGGCCTGGTGGGGGATTATACGAACAGACAGCGAGGTGGAGCCGAGGATTGATCGCGAATTCGTCCGGGGGCGATTCCACCGGGCCGGCAGGCGTTGCGTCAAGGTCCGTCAGCGACGTCGTAGTGCGGCGTGGCGCCGTCGCAGGCGGCGACGAATTCTCCCAGACGACAGCAGCGTGTCAGCAGTTCGTCCGGAGGCAGATCGCGCTCGAGCCATCCGTCGAGGAGTGCCGCCATGAACGCATCTCCTGCGCCGACGGTATCGCGCACGTTCACAGGCCTGGCCGGGCTCCAGTGCCACTGTCCGTCGAGGAGCAGTCCTGCGCCGAGCGCACCGGCCGTCACGCAGACCGCACCGCATCCGGTACGCCGGGTGAGCATCTTCGCGCCCCGCTCGAGTTGCGCGTCGTCGTCATCCATCCCGGTCAGCCGTCGCAACTCCTCGTCGTTGAGCTTCACCAGATCGGCGCCTACGGCGAACGTGAGCGCTTCGTCGAGATCGTCGTGGGGAGCTCGCAGGTTGACGTCGAAGGCGCGCACGGCAGTGGGCACGCAGTCGAGCAGTCGGTGCAGAGCGTCGCGGTTGTGCGACTGCCGTAGCGCCAGCGTTCCGTGGACGATTGCCGCTGCATCTCGGCACCCATCGCAGACCGCATCATCGACCGTGATGCCGTCCCACGCAACGTCGGTGAGAATCTCGTAGTGCGCGTTGCCGAGGGCATCGAGTCGAGCTGTCACGCGTCCGGTCGGCCACTCGTCGAGCACATTGACGTAGCGGGTGTCGAGCCCCCACGCATCGAGTCGAGCGAGCAGCTCGGTGCCGAGGACGTCTCCTCCGACGGCGGTGACCGGGAGGACCCGACGCCTGAGCCGCGCCAGATGGTACGCCACGTTCATCGGTGCTCCGCCGGGGAAGAGTCCCGCAGGGAGCGAATCCCACAACGATTCGCCGAAGCAGATCACCGGCCGCGATCGATCGTCGGGATGGATTCCCCTGTGCGAATTCAGATCACCCATTGCATTCCCTGCGCGACGTCGATAACCCCCGGTGGAGCCCAGGCGAATTCCGGCGGCGTCCTGATCGATCCCCGAGACGGTCCTCAGCGACCGCCAGAAGCGCTCACCCGGGTGGCTGACACGTCTTGCATGGCGAATACCGGTCTCGCGCTTCATCGATCGGAATCAATCGGCCTGCGCCATGCACGCTCGGGCATTCGTCGCGGTGGTACTTGCGTCCGCGTTCGGTCACACGCACCATCACGACCGAGGAACGCTTCGCTTCTCGGGAAGGCGCCGTTCGCGCCTGCTTCTGCACGTCGCGCCCATTGGGTCGGACGCGCTTCGACGACACCTCGGCTGCCGTACCGTCGCCGATTGCACCGAAGTGGCTGGAGCCGCCCGTCGGTTCGTCCTGCGGATTCGCACGTGACCCGGCATCGAGCGTTGCTCCGTTGGATCGTCCCTCACCATAGAGGTACAGCGCCGCGGCGGCCACGGCCGCTGAGACGATGACGATCGGGAGGACGATCGGGAACCGTGAGCTGCGTTCAATTTTCATCCGGTGCCTCGTTGCGTGTTCGACTCGGCTGTGTCCGTGGCCGCGCTCATCAGGGTCGCGCGACGCTCCGTCGACGCGTGCGTCACGCGTGCAGGGCGTGCAATCACGGGGCCAGTTCGCCGAGCGTGGGGTGATGTCGTCGATCCTTGCGGAATGCTGCCCGGGGAGGACTCGAACCTCCACGTACGGCTCCAAAGGCCGCTGTCCTGCCATTAGACGACCGGGCAGTTGCAGAAAACCTGCAAGATACGGGCTGAACTCCACATGCCAGCAGAACCGTCAGCGCCTCGGGTCGAACCTGTCGGTCGTCCGCGGATTCCGGCGACAGGGCAGACGCGTGAGGTGGGGCCGCGTCTCGGCTGCGGCTGAAGCAGCGCCTGCGGGGTCAGCCGTGCGGAACGGAAGCGAATCAACGGGCTTCAAATTCAATTCAGGAGCTTACGGATGCCCACGCGGGGAATGCGTTAATAAATGGCTCAATTGAAAATCCCATCCAGTTGCCAGACAGACGTCCGAATTACAGTACCATCAGGAATGGCATCGGAATTCTATCTGCGACACGATCGCAGATTCTCCTGGAAATGTCGGTTGCTGACGATCGGATGACAGCGTGCTATTGCCGCGCGCGAGACGCGCAGTGTATTCCCTGCCCCACGCGCAATCGTGCACCGAATGCGGCGCAGGTTGCATGCGCTGCTGAAACACCGACCGCCCCACCGGGCGCCCGCCGATGTCGGATCAATGGCCGCTCACGTCACGCCGCTCTCTGTCGAGATGACGCCACCGACGATGGTGCACGAATTCATGTTCCCATATCACCGGACGGGTTGATAGAGAAACTGGCAGGCAGGAGATGCAGCAACGATCAGACGAGAATCGACATGAGTAGCTCAACGATAGTATGGTGGAATCTCTCGGCGCTCAGTCGTGTGCGACGCTCGACGGCATGACGGTCGTCGGTGCGGTCCTGCTCGTGCTCACGAGCGTGGCCCATGCCCAGGGGCGATCGTGCGAATTCACACGGTGGGGGGAACCAGGTGTCGTTGGTCGAGCGCTGCTCGATTCGTGACCCCTACGCGTGCGCCACCACGCCTGAAGGTTCATGCTTCGGCCAACGGGCCGAGCGCCATGCCATCAGGGCGAGCGCCCCGGAACCGATGAATACAGCGGCGAACGTCACCAGCCCGCCGAGAAATGGCAGCCACCCGACGACCACCAGCAGCGTCACGCCGGTGAGGCGGCGTTCATGACTGCGCCGGATCGGCCACAGCTTCCACGGCCGCCGTCAGCTGCGCCAGCACACGGTCGACGAACGGACCGATCTTCGACCAGTCGGTGAATACGTAGTCCTTTGACGTGTCGGTGGGGTTGCCCGACTTCCGCGCGATCATCTTCATGATGAATCGCTTGAAGAAGTCGTACTCCGTGTACAGCAGCGCGCCGGCGATCATCTCGGTCTCCCCGGGCGTCCAGCCGGTCTGCTCGCAGAACTCACGGATGTAGCCGCGGGCCTCCTCCTGATGCTCCGGTTCCGGCTGCGTGACGCTCATGCTGACCGAGAAGAAGGCGGAGGGATGGTCGTTGAGCAATGCGGCGTGACTGGCGGCGAAGTGCGAGAGCGCGCTCTGGTGCTTGCCCATGTGGACCGAGCCGCCCAGGATGAACGCGTCGTATGCGTTCAGGCCCAGGTCCTCCGGAACGTCGGATGCGTCGACCACATCGGCCTGGTGTCCACGCATTCGTACTGCTTCGGCAATGCGCTGGACGATCGTGCGAGTGTGTCCCTCGGTCGTCCCATAGACGATGAGAATTCGTGCCATCACGTCCTCCGGGTGATTGGTGAATTCGTGACGGCAGCAACGTAGTCCAGCGCACCGATCCGCAGCCATGACATCCGTCAAGGAGGCGGACTCCATCCGGGGAACGGTTCGCAAGCGGTTAACCGCCTCACTGAAGCAGGTGCAGCAGGTACATCAGCAGGAACCCGGCGGCGAGCACCGCGGCGGCCTCGAGTCGGGAGCCACCTTCGACGCTCTGCGGAATCAGTTCGACCACGACCAGCGATCCCATTGCTCCGGCTGCGAACGCGAGCGCGTAGGGCAGCAGCATCGAGAAGAACGTGACGGCAATCACGGCCGGTACCGCCGCCAATGGTTGCGGCAGACTCGAGAGCACTGCCCAGAACAGACACCGCCACGGCGACATTCCGCCTCCCCGCAGGGGAAGGGCGACCGCCAGCCCCTCCGGAATGTTCTGAATCGAAATCGCAAGCGCCAGCAGCGGTCCCAGCGCCGGATCGATGTGCCCGGCTCCGTAACCGACGCCCACTGCAACTCCCTCGGGGAAGCTGTGGACGAACAGCGTTCCGAGTATCAGAATCGATCGCCTGGCCGAGGCCCCGCGTATGGCACCGATCGAGAAGTCGTGGCGGCGAAGAAATGCGTCGCTCAGAAAGAAGAAGGCGGCGCCGAGTGCGAGGCCGATGGTGGCGTGCATGTATCCGCCGATCTCTACGGCGGGAACCATCAGTTCGAATACCGATGCGGCGAGCATTACCCCGCCGGCCAGGCCGTACCCGCGTCGTGTCCACGCAGGCGAAAGCGTTGGTAGAAAGAAGAACGGGACCGCGCCGAGTCCCGTCGCCAGCATCGTGACGGTCGCGGCGATGAATGTGATGAGAATGAGAGCCGGACTCAGACCGTCCACGGGGTTGTGCGGGTTGAGGTGTTACCAGTCGAACAGCAGCTGCAGCGAACCGGTGATGGCGGCCATGTGACGCTCGGAGTTCAGATCGGCGAAGCCATAGGCACCGAAACCGACGGCGTGGAACGGGTACCAGAACAGCCGTGCTTCCAGAGCGATGCCCGGTCGCAGTGGGATGCTCTCCGAGGTGCTGAAGATTCCGTGGCGGTGATCGCCGCCGACGAGGGCCGGTCCGATCGAAGCGGAGGCGAGCACACCATCGCCGCGTTCCACGAATCCGTAGAGCAGCGCGAGGTCCCAGACGTCGTTGCCGAAGATCGTTCCGTCGATTGCCCCGCGAAGTCCGAGGAGCTGCCGACCGCATCCCCAGGCGATCGTGACGGTGCCCGCCGGATAGCCGAGATTCCCGGCGCCGAGTCCGATCCCCGCAAGCAGCAGGTTCGGCGGCAACGAGTCATCATCCGACGGCGCGCCGTTCATATTGTCGTTGGCCGCTCCCGTTTCAGACGCCGTGCGCATTGCGGACAATGTCGGACAACCGGCCGCGGCAGCCACCGACGCAGACGCGAGCGTCATCGTCACGACGATGGTTGCGACGACGAGTGGAATCACCGGTTGGCGAGTCATTGCTACACCGTGGCGGTGCGTCCTTCGTTCTCGGCCAGCACGAGACCTTCGGCGACGTGGCGGGCGATGAGCCAGGCCAGGGTCGATTCGGCACCCTGATTTCTGTTGACTCCCTTCGGCTCCAGACCGTCGAAGCCGCCGCCCGTATTCTCATCGAACATCTTCATACCGACGTCGTTGACGCCGAGGAACCATTCGAGCGTACGCAATGCCTCGTCCCGCCACCGCAGTTCGTCGGTGACCCGGTAGGCCTCGGCACAGGCGACCAGCAGGCACATCGCGTCGACCGGCTGCTGGTCGAACCGGGCCGGATCGCTGCCGCGCGGCATCCAGCCGCCATTGCCGATCAGCGACAGATGCCCTTCGTGGGCCGTCTGCTTCTCGATCAGCCACGCGAGCGCCTCGAGTCCGAAGGAGACGATTTCCTCACGGGCACCTCTGGAACCGGTGAGCACCAGGGCCAGAGGAAGAATTGCGTTGGAGTAGGTGACCGTGTCCTCGCACCAGAGCCAGTCGGGCTCGGCGTTGCTGCGGAACTGATCGTACAGGCGTGCGCCGAGCGTGGAGCTGAGGCGATTGGTGACGACGTCGCTGCCGGAGACCGCCGCATACTCGTGCAGACCGAGCAGCGTGAACGCCCATGCGCGCGGCGATGTGAACTCGGCGGTCGCCTCCAGCGCGTTGAGGAACAGACGCGTGGCGAGCGCCCGCTGATCCTCCCGCGGTGCGTGCCGGATCGCCACCCCCAGCGCCCACAACGTTCGCCCATGCGAGTCCTCACTGCCATAGGCCTCGAGCCACCGTCGATCGTACGCCATGAAGTTGCGGAACCGCTGACTTGCCGGATCGAAGGCGTGCGTGACGAATGCGAGGTAGCGGTCGATCAGTTCCAGCACCGACCCATCGCCGTGTCGTTCGAAGTCGTACACGGTCAGGAGCAGCGCGCGAGCGTTGTCGTCGACACAGTAGCCGTGATGGCGATCGGGAGTCGAGTACTTCGCATGCTGAATGATGCCGATGTCGTCGCTCAGGCGGCGTAGATGACGGAAGTCGCGGGCGGGGATGTCGGTGAGAGTCATCGTAGTTGGGTCAGGAGAAGGGAATCGAACGGGCAAATGTACTGTCTTCGACCCGGTTGGTACAGATGCGCAGCGGGTGCTCAGCGTCCCCGATCGGCCTTGAGTCGGCCAAGCAGTTCGGCGAGAGGAATGTGTGCCACGCCGGAGGCGGTATCCGACATGGAGTAGGGGACCAGCAGTGTGTCGCCGGTGACGATCGCTCCGCAGGTGTAGACCACATTCGGCACGTACCCCTCTCGTTCCTGCGTGTTCGGACAGATCAGCGGCACGTCCAGCGCGCCGATCACCTGTGCCGGATCGTTGAGATCGAGCAGCATCGCGCCGAGACAGTACTTGCGCATCGGACCGACCCCGTGGGTGATCACCAGCCATCCTTCGTCGGTCTCGATCGGCGACCCGTTGTTGCCCACCTGAATCACTTCCCAGAGGTAGCGCGGCGTGCGCAGCAGCTCCGACTCGTGCCAGAAGTGGATGTTCTCGGAATACATGATGAACTGATTCTCCCCATCCTGCCGTCCCAGCATCGCGTAGCGTCCGTTGATCTTCCGGGGGAACAGCGCCATACCCTTGTTGTGCGCCGCCTCGCCGTTGAGCGTCAGCACCTTGAACGACACGAAGTCGGTCGTCTCGACCATCTGCGGCAGGATGTGGAAACCGTCGTAGGCGGTGTACGTGGCGTAGTAGGTGATCGATTCGTCGTCGTCGGTGAAGCGAACGAACCGGGCGTCCTCTATGCCGTTGGATTCCGCTTCGGAGATCGGGTAGATCACCCGCTCGGAGATGTCGATGTCCGATGGGAAAATCACACTGTAGTTGGACTCCGCCAGCCACCGGATCGCCTCGAATTCCTCACCGGCGATCTCGCGTCGTCCGTTGGACGGCTCCTCACGCACCGTCCGGATGGCCGCGTTGAGCTCCGCCTGCGTGAACCAGGCCGGCACATGCTCCATCACCCGATCGATCACATCGCCGAGCACGCCGATCTCCTCCAGCTTCATCCGGAAGAGCTTCCGTTCGTACTGGCGATCGACCTGAATGCGCGGCGTCTGCAGGTAGCGGCTCTCTTCGTCGAACCGGATGGTGCCGTCGGGAGCCACCACGCCACTGCGGAATTCGATCGATGAAATGTGCCCTTCGCCGATGGCGCGGAAGCTCATGATGAACCGGGTGGCGCCCTCGGGAAGATTCGACTGATCGAAGTGGGGAACGATCGATGGGTTGGTGAATGCCGCCGAGCTGATTGAGTACTCGTGCGTGAAGCAGGCGCCGATCAGCAGCCGGCGCCCCTCGCTGAGCGATTCCTCGTCCGGCACGAATTCCCTGATCACCCGGTAGTTGTCCAGCAGTCGATCGCGGAAGTTGCGATGCCGATGCTCGAATTCGCTGAACACCTGCTCGACATGGCGGTGAACCGATTCCTCGGAGAGACCGAGTACCCGGTCGATGATGTGCCGCCGGCGATGTCGCCCGCCCGGGTTGAAAAACTTGGCGATCACCCGCGTCTGCTGCGGCGTGATCCACTGCGTCGGCCGCCGTACCGGCAGCGATTCCAGCTGAATGTCTCCGATGTCGTCTGCCACACCCGTTCCGTTTGTCTTGTTGACCTCCGAATTCTCCATGCGGAGCATCCGCGATCGCGGGTACGCCGTCGTCGGATCTACCCGAGCGGTGCGCGCGAATGCTCCAGGCACAGCTCCACAAGTTCGTCAATGCGTGCCTCACCGGCACACATCACCGTGTCGGCTCCGCCCCAGTAGATCCGCACTGTCCCGTCGGACTGCTCGAGCGCGCCGCAGGTGAAGACGACGTTCGGCACGTAGCCGACCCGCTCCCACCGATCCTCCGGCTCAAGGATGAAGTCGTCGCTGACACCAAGCACCCGCGCGGGATCGTTCAGATCGTGCAACGCCACGCCGAGCCGGTAGACCGTACCGGACATCGTCGTCACCACGCCGTGAAAGATGTTCAGCCACCCCTTCTCGGTGCGGATCGGCGTCGCCCCCGGTCCCACCTTCAATTCGTCCCAGTGATAGTGCACCGGGCGGATGAGCACACGCGACTCTCCCCAGTGAATCAGATCGTCGGAGTAGCTGATCCAGATGGACCACGGGTCGATCTGCGTCTGCGGTCGATCCAGCCGCACGTACCGGCCGCCGATCTTCTCCGGGAAGATCACCACGTTGCGCATGTCGCATTCGCTGATGAACGCCACACGCTCCACCGATTGGAAGTCCCGCGTGCGCGCCAGTCCGATCCGCACCCCGTACTTCGAATAGGCGCTGTAGGTGATCAGGTACCACCCGTCCTCGAACGCACAGATCCGCGCGTCCTCGATGGCGAAGGCCTCATACTCGGCGAAGACACCCTCGCTTGCGGGAACCATGAACGGCTCCTTCCGGACGGTGAACGCGTAGCCGTCCGTGCTCTCGGCCAGGCCGAGCACCGACCGACCGTTGCGTCGGTGACTGCGGAAGAGCATGATCACCCGACCATCGTGCAGCGTGATCCCGGCATTGTGCACCGTGACCACCGGATACGGAATGTCCGCCGGCGTGAGTATCGGATTGTGCTCGTAACGTCTGACGATCGGTGTGGAAATCGACATGAGGTCGCGTGGATGAAGTTGATCGTTGCCGCCGGTACCGCGCTTGCACCGGCGCCGGATACGCATCGTCGCCGGAACCATGCAACTCACGTACCGGCCATGATGCGCCTGTAGACCTCGAGGTACTCCCTCGCCATGCGCTCGCTGGAGAACCGACGCTCGGCCACCCGACGGACCTCCGCGCGGTCGAGCGCAAGCGCATCCTCGATTCGTTCGACCGCCTCATCGACGCTTCCGACCAGGAAGCCCGTCGTCCCGTCGTCGATCACCTCCGCCATGCTGCCGCGGGGGAAGGCGATCACCGGCGTGCCCGTGGCCATCGCCTCGACGACCGACAGACCGAACGGCTCGTTGAAGTTGATCGGATGCAGCAGCAGCTGCGCCCCGCCCAGCAGTCGGTCGCGTTCGATGGGATCGGCCGGACCGACGAACGTGATCTGCTCGCCGTCGATGAACGGTTCGACCTCGGTGCGGAAGTACTCCTGGTCGTGGATGATGCCGGCCATCACCAGTCGCCGGCCACTTCTGCGGGCGATCTCGATTGCCTCGCGAGCGCCCTTGTCGCGGTGGATCCGTCCGAAGAACAGCAGGTAGTCGTCCGGTTCGCGACGGAACGTGAATCGTTCGATGTCGATGCCGTGGTGGACGGTGGCGATGTAGTGCAGCCCTTCGGCGCGATCGGCGTCGCTGATCGAGACGTAGTGGCATTCACCGTCGTACTTCCGATAGACAGGGAGAATTCGCTCCGAGGAGAAGCCATGGATGGTGGTCACCACCGGCGTATCGACCAACCGGCTGTAGGTGAGGGGAAGGAAGTCGAACTGATTATGAATCAGGTCGAATTCCGACGCGTGTTCGAACGCTTCGGAGATGTGCAGGCACTCCCACACCTTGGCATCGATCGAACGGTCCTCCTCATATCCGCCGCGGCAGACCGACCTGAGACGCGCGGCGGTCTGCGAGTCGCCGGTGGCGAAGAGCGTCACGTCGACCCCCATGGCCACCAGTGATTCGGTGAGCAGACTCGTTACGCGTTCCCACGGGCCGTAGTGCCGCGGTGGCGTGCGCCATGCGATCGGCGCCAGCATTGCAATCTTCAACCCGGCCGTCTCGGAATCGGTTCAGGAATTGTCGATGACCTCGCGCCGCAACGGCGTGGCGGTGCCCAGCGAGAGCACGACCGCGGCGTTGGTACGACCCCATGGCGGAGTGAAGGAGGCCGTGCGTGTATGGTCGCTGGAGCGTGCGTCGATCGTCGTGAGGATGATCCCTGCGCGACGGCGCGCGAGAGATTGCTTCGCCACGGTCGTCCGTCCCGTCGCAGTCGCGGGTCGCGGACGGCCCGACGCGTTCTGCCGCACCGTGACCGCACGGTCGGATTCGCGACTCGCCAGCTGGTCGAACATCGCGTGGTATGCCCGCCCGACGTTCGCCCACGTCATCCGTCGCCCATGTGTCCAGGCGGTGCGGCGCACGCGCTCCCACTCACCAGGATTCTCGATCAGCTCGTTGATGGCGCCGGCCATCGAATCGGCAGAGGCGAAGTCGACGAGCACGCCGCGATCGCGTGCCAGCAGTTCGCGCGCGTAGATGTACGGCGTGGAGACGACCGCAAGACCGAGTCCCACGGCGTAGGAGAGCGTACCGCTGGAAATCTGGTCGGCGCCGGGATACGGCGAGACATAGATGTCGCAGGCCCGCAGGTAGTCGACGAGCTCGGATTCCTCGAGGTAGCGGTCATGGAACTGCACGTGGTGCTCCAGGCCACGCTCGCGCACACGCTCGAGCAGCATCTGCCGGTAGGTGTCTCCGCCATGGTAGCGGATCACACCCGGGTGCGTCGCGCCGACGACGACGTAGGTCGTCTCCGGATGGCGCTCGACGACCGACGGCAGCGCGTCGATGGCGAACTCGATGCCCTTGCTCGGGCCAAGCAGTCCGAAGGTCATCAGCACCCGCCTTCCGTCCAGTCCGAGCGGTGCCTTGTGCACGTCAGGATCGGAGAACCGAACGTCGGGCACACCGTGAGGGATCACGCGCACACGGCTGGTCGGAACACCGTACACGTCGCGAAGCAGTGTGATCGCAAAGTTGGTGATGACGACCACCTCGTCGCTCGCGGCGGCAATGCTGGCCAGCGTTCGCCGGTATTGCTCCTGTGGCCTGGCCTGTACCGTGTGGAAGACGGTGACGACCGGCTTGCGAAGCGCGCGGATCAGGTCGAGGATCCAGGCGCCCTGCGGTCCGCCGAAGATTCCAAATTCATGCTGAATGCAGACGACGTCGACGTCGCTGGTGTTGAGCAGATGTGCCGCGTGCAGATATGACGCCCGGTCGTTCTTCGCGATCCGGTACATCACCTCTTCGCCGTACGGCGGACGTTCGTCCTCATCGTCGACGGCAACGATCGGCACCTCGGCGTCGTCGCGTGTCGCACACAGGGCGTCGTGGACGTGGGCCGTGAACGTCGCGATGCCACATTTGACCGGGGGATAGGTGGCAATCAGAGCGATCCGGGGCTGCCTCCGGTGGTTGTCCTTGAGCTGAGTCATGGTCGATCTATCAGGAATTGTTTCGAGGTCGTGTGGGCAATGGCGGGGGATCTGTTCATCCGGTACCGCCAGCGGTCGGAGCGAAGATCTGCGATTGCCCGCCATCGCTCCGCCCGTTCCTGATCGATTCGCAAACTGCGTGCTAGAATTTGGAGCCGCCCCGAAGGGCCTCTTTCTAGAGTACCGACTCTCACCCGCCCATACCATGACGCACGTCAAGGTTCTCGCCAGCCCGCAACGGAGCCGTCCCCGAGGGATGCGACCGGGCACGAAGGCCCCGCGACCCGTTGCTCACTCGGATATTCCGACGGAATCGAGTATGAACGCGTAGTCCAGCGCCGTCTCGCGGAGGAAGTCGTAGCGGCCGGAGGAGCCGCCGTGCCCCGCGCCCATGTTCGTCATCAGCATCACCGGATTGGTACCGCTCTTCCGCTCCCGCAGTCGCGCGACGAACTTGGCCGGCTCCCAGTACATCACCTGGCTGTCGTTGAGACTGGTGCGCACCAGCATCGTCGGATAGTAGTGTTCGCCGATGTTGGTGTACGGGCAGTAGCCGCTGATGTACCGGTAGGCCTCCGGATCCTCCGGATTTCCCCATTCCTCGAATTCACCCACCGTCAGCGGCAGCGTCGGGTCGAGCATCGTGTTGATCACGTCGACGAACGGCACGATGGCCAGCACCGCGCGGTAGAGGTCGGGTCGAATGTTCGCCGCGGCACACACCAGCAGCCCGCCCGCCGACCCTCCGTCGCTCACCACCCGGTCCTTCCCAGCGTATCGCCGCTCGACAAGGTACTCCGCGCAGCGGTTGAAGTCGGTAAATGAGTTCATCTTGTTGAACATCCGGCCCGCATCGTGCCAGGTCTTGCCGAGCTCGCCACCACCGCGCACGTGCGCTACGGCGTAGACCACGCCGCGGTCGAACAGACTGATCAGTGGCGTGGAGAAACCGACCGAGTGCGGGTACCCGTAGGCGCCGTAGCCGCGAAGAAGCAGCGGCGCCGTTGCGTCGACTGCCACGTCGCGCCGCCGCACCACCGAGATCGGAATTCGCGTCCCGTCGTCGGCCGTGGCGTACAGCCGCTCGGCGACGTACTGCGTCTGATCGTAGCCACCGAGGACCTCGAGCTGCTTCATCAGCGTCCGCTCCCGCGTCGGCACATCGTAGTCGTAGACCGACGAGGGCGTCACCGGCGAAGAATAGCGGTAGCGGTACACCTCGGTTTCCCACTCCGCATTTGTTCCGGGAAACGCCTCGTACACCTCCTCGGGAAATTCGATCTGCTGGTCGTCGCGGTCGTCGAAGTACCGGACGGTCATGCCAGTCAGACCATCGCGACGCCAGACCACCACGTAGTGCCCGGCAAACGGATCGAGTCCCTCGATCATCACATCGTCGCGATGCGCAATGAGTTCCTCCCAGTTGGCGGCACCGGGAGTGTCGATGCGGGTGCGGACCAGCCGCCCGTTTCTGCCCGTGTCGTTGGCGACGATGTAGAGGTGCTCGCCGTGGTGGTCGGCCGAGTAGCGGACGTCCTGGCGCCGCGGTTCGATGAGCACCGGATCGCCGTCCGGATCGTTCGCCTCGATGAGCCACTCCTCGGAGGTCGTGTGGCTGGCGGCGGTGAGAATCAGGAATCGACGACTGTTGGTGCGTTGGATCTGCAGCGAGAAGCGCTCGTCCGGTTCATACCACACCGTCCGATCGTCGCTCTCGCCGAGCCGGTGTCGCCACAGCCGCGACGACCGCTTGGTGTCATCCTCGGTAACGTAGAACAGCTGGCTGCTGTCGGCAGGCCACGCGACCGCAGCGACGTGCTCGACGCGGTCGGCCAGCAGCGCACCATCACGGAGATCCTTGACGAACAGCGTGTACTCGCGGAAGCCGACGGTATCGAGCGTGAAGGCGAGGTACCGCCCGTCGTCGCTGACTTCGAAGGCGCCGACGGCCGTGTACCCATGTCCCTCTGCCAGCGCATTGACGTCGAGAATCACCTCCTCATCGGCATCGAGCGTGCCGCGTCTGCGGCAGTGGATCGGGTACTGCAGTCCCTCGACCGTTCTGGCGTAGTAGTAATACCCGTCCCTGCGGTACGGTACCGAAAGGTCCGTCTGGTTGATCCGGCCGAGCATCTCCTGATACAGCGTCTGCTGCAGCGCTTCGGTGTGCGCCAGCAACGCATGAGCGTAGGCATTCTCGGCTTCCAGATGCGCGATGACCTCGGGACTGGATTTGTCCTGCAACCATCGGTACTCATCGATTCGCTCGATGCCGTGGATGGTGTGATGCGTCGGTTCCCGCTTTGCCTGCGGCTCGCTGATGGAGGAGGGGTCGATCATGGTCGGTGGGTCGGGTCGTGGGAAAGTCACGAAGATACGATCCGGCGTCGGGAGGTCGCAGTGGCGGCTCGGCCCCTGACGGTTACATCCCGAGCGGCGTCGCGTCGTGCAGACGAATCACATCCCATTCCATCCCATGGAGAGATCATGAGAACGCTTTACACATCGGTGCTCTGGGTGCTCGCGGTGGTCGCCCCGCTGGCGGCGCAGAGCGATGGCTGGAAGACGCTGGTGGAATATCCCGGCGAGTACATGCAGGCGATCGCCGCTTCGGCCGACGGCGCGCTCCTGGCCGGCGGTACCAACGGTGTCGTCCGCTCCGACGACGATGGCATCACCTGGAGCGCGTCGGATGTCGGACTCGGGGGACCGGTGCTCGATGTCTTCATCGATCGCCGTGGCACCGCGATCGCGATCGACGAATCGGGCACTCCGTATCGCTCGACCGACGGCGGTCGCAGCTGGGACTCGGCCACCGTGGATTCGGTCGGTACCTACTTCACCACCGTGGCGGAGGGGAAGGACGGGATGCTCTATGCGGGCGGGCTGAGCGGATTCGTCGGTTTCACCTCGGGCGTGTTCGCCTCCAGCGACGACGGCGCCACCTGGCACTACCTCGGACTCGACGGCGACAACGTTTCGGCGATCGTCGTCGCCGACGGAGTCGTGATCGCCGGGGTCAGCGGCGCCGGAGACGTCGGGTGGCCCGAGGTGTGGCGTTCGAGCGATGCTGGGGCGACGTGGCAGCGGGCAATCAGTTCGGATCGACTCCTCCTCAGCGGTCTGCCCAACGCGCTTGCACGGGATTCGTCGGACGTCGTCTGGCTCGCCAACGGCAGTTCGCTGTGGCGATCGAGCGACGCGGGAGCGACGTGGGACTCGACAGCGATTCCCCCGCTCACCGTCCCTTGGATGTTCTCCGATATCGAGGTCGCCGCCGACGGAACGATCCTCGTCGGCTTCGGATCGGTCGTCGACGCTCCGGCGGTGATGCGCTCCTCCGACGGCGGTGCATCATGGACGTTCGACGCGTCGTGGCCCGATTCGACGATCGTGTCAGGAATGACCGCCGCTGAGGGTCGCGTCTATGTGGCCGCAGGCAACCGGGGCATACTCGGCTGGCCCCGCCTCGTCACCGGCGTCCCTTCGGCGGATGACCCGCGGGCGCCGACGATGCGGGTGGTGCGCCAGACCGCCGGAGCGGTGGAGATCCTCATCGGTGGCGGCGCTGCGACCCGCGCCAGACTCGAGATCCTCGACGTCCGGGGACGGCGCGTCACCACGGCTTTCGATGGAATTCTTCCCCCGCAGGGCCGTCGAGTCCGTGTCGATCATCTTCCGCTCGGCGTCGACTTCGCAGTGCTGCGAACCGAAGCAGGCACGCGCCTGCTCAAGCTGGTGTCGGTCGAGTGATCGCGTATGCCCGGGAGGCGATCCGGCGTTTGAATTCTCCCAGTCTCTTCGGAATTGCGGGGGAAGGTGGCGGGGGCGCGGCTGGTACGGCCGTCCTGCTCCGGGATCGTTCCGAGAGGAGCGTCAGCTCTCCGCCACCTGCTCCTGCGGGCGATCACCGTCGTCGAACGGATGGGCGATCCGCGCGCGGAGCCAGCGCGTGGCCGGTGTGACGGTGATGCCATGCACGACGATGGATGAGAAGACGACGAGACTCGAGATGGTCCAGATGGCATGGTTTCCCGTTCGGCCGATTGCGATTGCGGCGTAAAACAGCGCGGCGATTCCGATGGGTCCGTAGAAACCGACGAACAGGGCTTCCCGCTTCGACAGCAGGTCGGGCACGATCCGTTGCACCAGCAGCACCCACGGCAGGCGCCGCAGCGCGAGCACCAGCACGACCAGCAGGATGCCGATCCACCCGAGCGCGAACCATCGGTCCCAGGGAAGCAGGAGTCCGAAGAAGACGAAGACGGGCAGGTTGAGGAACTGGGTGACGGCCTCGACGATATGCTCCTCCGCCTCGTGACGGTCTTCGGTCACACTGTGATCGAAGGCGACGCCGGCGACGAAGACGGCGAGGATGCCATCGGTGCCGAGCAGGCGTGTGGTGCCGAGGGTCAGCAGCGCGAGGGCGATGGCGTAGGAGAGCAGGGAGGTGCGCTCCACCAGTCGGTGGCGGCGGGCCCACTCGAGCATTCTTCCGGCGGCGATGCCAATGATGCCCCCGGCGACCACCGCGACGATGATCTCGCGCAGGACCACGTCGAGCAGCCATCCTCGGATGGTCGGACCGATCGGTTCGACCAGCAGCAGCAGCGGGAGCATCAGGAATGCATAGGCCAGCCCGTCGTTCGCGCCCGACTCCGCGGAGATGAGATTGCGGACCCGGGCCGGCAGCGCGCGCTCGGCCAGATCGCCGGAGACCATGGAGCTGGCGAGAATCGGATCGGTCGGCGTGACGATCGCAGCAATGGTCATCGAGGTCCAGAACCCCATGCCGGTGACGAAGTAGATGATCACGCCGCTGGTGATCCACATCGTCGGCATCAGGACGCCGAGCATCAGCGCAAGCCGTTTGGGATTCCTGAGGATGTAATCCTTCGGCAGTCCGAGCGCGATTCCCATCAGTCCGATGGCGAGCGTCACGCGGGCGAGTGTCTCGAGCGTTCCGAGCGGATCGCCGAGATCCTCCGGTGCCACGAGATTGCAGACGTGGGGACCGATGAGAATTCCTGCGATGAGCGCAACGACCGGAGCGGAGATCGACAGTCGCTGACTGATGGCGTTGCTGAAGAGCCCCACCAGCAGGACGATGCCTCCGACCGCGACCAGGATGATGTTGGGCGTGGTGACGTTCATCAGCACTCGGTCTCAGGAAATCACCAGGCGAACGGTCTGCACGCCTTTTTCCACGTTCACCTCGACCACGCGGGGAACGCGCTTGCCGTCCTGGCTGCAGAAGCTGAGTTCGCCGGAGCGTTCCAGCGTCGCCAGATCGACGCGCTGCAGGTCGTCGATTCCCCTCTGCAGGCGGAGTTCCTCATGGAGATCCTCGATGGTGATTCCGTGGCGGAGCATGCTTCGGGCATCGAGACGACCGTCGTCGATGAGCACCGAGGTGCGACCCTTGACCATGCGGCTGAACAGGCGGGAGGAGCAGGCCGCATGCGCAAAGGCGACGTGCACGAGCACGAGCGTCAGCCCGCCGACGAGTGTGCCGATGAAGGGAGCGCCGGTATTGATCGCGCGGCTGAGCGTGGTGCCGAGGATGAATCCGAGGATGGCATCGAACGCGGTGCTTCTGCCGAGGAACCGCTTGTAGCCCACGCGCACGATGAGGAGGCCGCCGATGTAGATCACCACCGCCCGCATCACCACCTGCCACCAGGCGAGCATCGACAGCGAGGTGTCGAGTCCGAGTACCGACTGAATTGCGCTCCACGGGTGCATGGGTGTCTCCTCCGTCTGTGTTCGGTAGCTGCATCGCCCGGAAGCGTCAAACACCGTTCCATGACAGGACCTAGATTTGTGCTCACGGATACCACGTGACCCTCATGGCTGCATCAATCGGATCGGACGCTCTCGGCGCGCGGCGTACGCGGCGCTTCGCCCTCTATGTGCTCGTCGCTGCGACGCTGGGCATACTGACGGTGGCAATCATCGCCGGGTCGATCGGCGCCAGCGGGCTGCTGGTCGGAATGCTGCTGGCGATGCTCCCGGCGCCGTTGTACGTGGGCGTGGCGCTCTGGCTCGACCGCTTCGAGGCCGAGCCGCCCCGATTGCTCTTCGGCGCGTTCATCTGGGGCGCGGGCGTCGCCGTCTTCGTCGCCATCGTCATCAACACACTCGTCCTGCTGGTGGTCGGCCGTGCCGAGGGTGCCGCCGCCGGCGAATTCGCGTCGGTGAATCTCTCGGCGCCGTTCGTCGAGGAACTCTTCAAGGGCATCGTCATCGTCATGCTCTACGTGTGGCGGAAGGATGAATTCGACGGGATCGTCGACGGCGTCGTCTACGCGGGAATGGTGGGGCTCGGATTCGCCATGACCGAGAACATCCTCTACTACGGCCACGCGATCGCCAACGGTGTTCACGGCTCGCTGTCGCTGTTTGTCATCCGCGGTGTGTTCTCTCCGTTCGCCCATCCGCTCTTCACCGCCATGACGGGAATCGGACTCGGTTTCGCGCGGGTCTCGCGCGCCCGATGGGCACGCGTCGTGGCTCCTGCACTCGGCCTTGCCTCGGCCATCTGCCTGCACTTCCTCTGGAATCTCGCCGCCAACGCCGGCGGCACCACCTTTCTCCTCGTCTATGTGCTCGTCATGATCCCGACGCTGTTTGCCGTCGTGGTCGTGGTGAGTCTGTCGCTGCGCACCGAACGCGACATCCTCCGACGGTTTCTCGAACCCGACGTCGGTACAGCACTGTTGAGTCGCGACGACCTCGAGGTGATCTGCACGCCGTCGCTGCGCCGCCGCCGCCGATGGGCCGCGCTGCGCGGCGAGGGACTGCAGGGCTGGCGCGTGCGGGGTGAATTCTATCAGGAAGCGACCGAACTTGCCTTTCACCGCTGGCGAGTCGAACGTGATGCGATGAGTCCGAGCGACGCCACGCGACACGAGCTCCACTACCACCAGCGCCTGATGGCCATCCGCAAGCGGTTGGGCCCCGTCTGAGAACCGCCGTCCCCGATGGCATTCCGATTGCGCTCCGCTTCGACGTCCTCGCCGGGCGGGGACCGGACCGACACCGCCACAATCGGATGTTCCCGATGGGACGAATCCATTTACAGATCGACGAGGTCGAACGCGCGGCGAAGCGTTCGTCGGAAGCCACCGCTGCCGATGCAGGTCTACGCTACGTCGCCGCCGACGAACCCGGAATCACCCGCAGGCGTCGGGGCCGCGGCTTCACGTACTTCGACGTCGATGGCTCACGCATCACCGATCCGCACCGCCGCGAGCGATTCAGCGCACTGGCGATTCCCCCGGCGTGGACCGACGTCTGGATCTGTGCCGATCCGTCGGGACACATCCAGGCGACCGGTCGCGACGACCGGGGACGCAAGCAGTACCGCTACCACGATCGATGGCGCGAGGTGCGCGACGAAACCAAGTACCAGCGACTGATCCCGTTCGCAGAAGCCCTGCCGTCCATTCGGGCGCACGTCGAGCACGACATGATGCGTCACGGACTTCCGCTGCTGAAGGTGGCCGCGACCGTCGTCCGGCTGCTCGACGAGACGCTCATCCGTGTGGGGAATTCGGAGTATGCCGAGGAGAACCACTCCTACGGTCTGACGACGCTGCTGAAGCGGCACGTGGAAATCCACGGTACGCGGCTGGAGTTCTCGTTCCGCGGCAAGAGCGGTGTCGAGCGCACCGTCGAAGTCGGCGATCGACGTCTGGCGCGCATCGTTCGCCGCTGCCGCGACCTTCCCGGTCAGGTGCTCTTCCAGTACGTCGACGACGGGGGCGGCCACAGCGCGATCGAGTCGACGGACGTCAACGCGTACCTGCGCGATGCCGGCGACGCGGAGTTGAGTGCGAAGGACTTTCGGACGTGGGCCGCAACGGTCAACGCCGTGGTTGCGCTTCGCGAGATCGGCGCTCGGAACACGAAGCGGGACCGCCGCTCGGCCATCGTGCGTGCTGCCGAACGTGTTGCGGAGCGACTCGGCAACACACCTGCGGTAGCGCGATCGTGCTACGTTCATCCTGCCGTGTTCGATACCTACGAGCGGGGGGAATTCTTCCAGGCACTCAATGCCTGCACCCTCCGCGGTTCGGCCCGTCTCAGCCGAGACGAGCGTCTCGTTCTGAATTTCCTGCGACGGCACAGCTGAGCGGGGGCGTCATTTTCGGCAGTCGATCTCGGGCGCATCATTGAGCGGGGGTGGCGACGTCGGGGGCAACAGTATTTTGCCCGTCACGATGCGTGTCACAACCGACCATACGAGTGCGGGGCGAGAGCGCCGATCCGATTGCGGGGCGGCATTCCGGCGTACCGCCGCGGCAGGGGGAGGACGCATTCTTCTGGCGGCGATCATAGCGGTCGTTATTGCAACCGCGACTCTGGCAGCTCGCGCCCCGACCCACCGGCGCCCGCTTCCGTTGCCGCCGGCAGCACCGGTGGAATGCGGATCGACATCATCAATGTCGACAGAAATACCGCCGAAGGATTCGGCCGCGGCGGAATCCGAGTCCATGGGAGACGTGTCGGAGCGCGCGTCGGTGGAGTTTGCGTCGACGGAACCGGTGGTGGTGGAATCCGGGGCGACGCAAGCCGGGTCGACCGAAACGGAGTCGACGGACATTCGCTCGGCGGAATCCGTATCGACGGAATCAGCATCGTCGGCGGCCGTGTCGCCGGCCACCACCTACGTCGTCGCCTTTCCCGCAAATACACCGGATGCATCCGAGCCGCCGACGCTGCGGCTGCTGATCACCCCCGATGGCGCCGCGGCCGACGGGACCATCAGCTATGGTGCGGTCACGCGTGCCTTCTCCGCATCGCCGGGTCAGACAACCGAAGTTGATCTGCCAGCGACGCTTGCCGTTACCTCAGACGAAATCGCCGAGGATCTCGGCGTCACGATCGAATCCTCCGAACCGATCACGGTAGTGGCTCTCGACGCCGTGCCGGGCTCCTCCGACGCCGCAGTGGTGCGCCCTCTGACGGCGCTGGGAACGCATTACGTGGTCGCCGCATGGCCCGTCGGTGCGCGCCGCGTCTCGAGCGACGCCGTCATCGTCGCCCCGTTCGACGGCACCACCGTCACCCTTCGCTCCGGACGGAATTCTTCCCGGAACATTCTTCTCGACCATGGTCAGACCTGGCGTCTGCACTCCGACACCGGCGATGTGACCGGCACGATCCTGCTGTCGAACAATCCGATCGCGGTGTTTGCGGGAACCGCCTCGGGTACCGTTCCTCATGACAGTGCGATCGCCGTTGTCGCCGCGTCGTTCATGGTCGACCAGCTGATGCCGGTCTCCCGGTGGGACACCGCCGCGATCGTGGTGCCGCATCCATCGCCGTCGCTGGACTGGAACAATCGGTACCGGGTAGTGGCGGCATTCGACTCGACGGTTGTGCGTGTCAACAGTCTGAACCGCGCATGGCTCGACGCGGGGGAATACTTCGAACTGCCGATCAACGAATCGAAGCTCATCTCGGCGACCGCACCGATCGAGGTGTTGCAGTACGAGATGTCCCCGCACGACACCGCCCACGGCGATCCGTTCATGATGCCGGTGCCGCCAATGGCGCAGTACCGCTCGCGCTACACCATCGTCGTTCCCTCGACGGGAACGCTGGACGAACACTACCTGCTGCTGACCGTACCGGCATCGCAGAAGCGCTCGCTGCGGCTCGACGGCCAGCGCCTGCCCGACACGCTCTTCTTCGTCTACAACGGACCGAGTGCCTACAGCTACGGTCTTCAGCGCGTCGACACCGGCGTGCATACGGTCACCTCGGCCAGCGACACGCCGTTCGGATTGATGGTCTGCGGATACGGTCCGAACGACTCGTACGGCTATATGGCGCAGATCGACACGCTGCGCCTGCTGGAGCGCTTCGACCGCCGCGCCCCGTCGTTCGTCGGAAGTAGCGTGAGCTCCTGCGACCAGTTCGTGCTCACCGTCCGGGACACGGGAGCGATCATCAGCGGATTCGGACCGTCGGCAGTCGATGCCGTCGTCGATGGTGGAACGCTGCGGCAGGTACGATACTCGGGAGATTCGACGCAGCTGGAGGTGGTCGTCGAGGTCGATGACCGGGCAGCCGGCGCACTCGTTCGAATCACCGCAAGGGACGAGGTGGGGAATACGTTGCAATTCGAAGAGCCGCTGAGCATCGATCGCCCGGAGCTGCTCGGTGGTGTGATCGAGACGCAGGTCGACGTGCAACCGGGAACTGCCCGATGCGACTCGGTGACAATCGCCAATGCCGGCGTGGTGCCGCTCGTGATCGGACTGGCAACGTTCGCGCGAAACCAGAGGTTCTCCGTTCCACCGACGGCGCTTCCGATTGTGATTCCACCAGGTTCCATCGCGGCAGTTCCCGTCTGCGTCGATGCCCGCGGAAGCACGCTGTCGCAGCTTCGGGACACGCTCGTGCTCTACGATACATGCGGGACGGCGACGCGACTGGCGGTGCGTATGGAACTGGCCTCTCTGCAGGGTGAGGATCGGTGCGGTACGACCGTGGCGCTCGATCCCACGATCGGTTCGGGTCGACCGGTGCTCCGCGTCGTACCGAATCCGATCGCGGGAGACGTGCTCCGCCTGCAGGTGCGCGGGGGGAGCGGTCCCGTGGAGCTGGTGAATTCAGAAGGGAGGTCGGTGCGGTCGCTCTCGCTCGAGCCGTCGGAATCCCTTCGCGAGGTCGCTCTTCGGCTCGATGGCCTTCCCTCTGGCAGCTACTGGATTCGCTACGACGGAGCCACCGAGCGTGTCATCCTCGTCCATTGAGTCGCTCAACGGCCGGTCCACTCCTCCTCGGGGTGCAATTCGCCGGCGTTGTTGACCAGCACATCCAGACGTCCGAACTGCCGGCTGGTTCTGTCGACGACGCGGCGGCGTAACGCCTCGCGCCCGACGTCACCGGCAAGGGGCGGACATCGGTGGCCAACGGTGTTCCATGGCGGCGGTTCAGCGTCGCCGTTTCCGACGCAGGGGTGTGGGGAGGCGTCGACCTGGGCGTGGCTTCGAGGGGGACGGATCGTCCGGGCCGGGGGAGCGACCGTCGGCGAAGTCGCCGGTACCGGGATCGGGCCGCTCACGTTCGTCATCGAGGAGTTCCTGTCCGGAGGCGGTGACGGTATGATCGACGCGGACGACTTCGCGTCTGCCGACGCGTATGGCGTAGGGACTCGGGCGGACGCGGGCGCCGTAGTGGTTGGCGTACATCTGGGTGATCTCGGCACCGACGAGGAAGATGAGCGAGGAGAAGTAGACCCAGACGAGGAGGACGACGAGAGAGCCGGCGGCACCGTAGGTGGAGGTCAGGCCGCTCTGGCCGAGGTACAGACCGATGAGATACTTGCCGATGGTGAAGAGCACCGAGGTGAGGATCGCGCCGACCCACACGTCGCGCCAGGCGATCTCGACGTCCGGCAGGACGCGGTAGATGAGTGCGAACATGAGGATGATCACCAGCAGGGGAAGGATGAAGTCGGCGGCGCGGAGCAGGGTGAGGGCAACGTCGCTGAGGATCGGCACGCGATGTTCGACGAATCCGCCGATGGCCGAGACGACCGAGGAGGCGACGAGCGACGCGAGCAGGACGAATCCGACACTGAGGACCATCACGAAGGAGGTGAACCTCGTGCGCAGCAGCGAGATGATCGGCTGGCCCGGTTTGGGCGCCACACCCCAGATGTTGTTCAGCGAATCCTGGATTTCCACGAAGACGCCCGTGGAGGCGATCACGAGGGTGGCGAAGCCGAGCACTGTCGGAATGATTCCGCTGCGCTCGCGTCCGGCGTTCTGCAGCACCGTCTGCACGAGGTTGGCACCGGTGACGCCGATGAGGCCCTGAATGCGGCCGACGATCTCACCGCGCGCCGCCTCCGGTCCGTAAATCAGTCCCAGCAGCCAGATGACGATCACCAGTACGGGCGCCAGCGCGAAAATCGTGTAATACGATATCGCCGCGGCCATTCGGGGAACGCGATCCTCACTGACTCGATCGACGAGCGTGGAGATGAACGTCCAGATCGCCTTCAGTACCCTGACAACCATCGATTCTCCACTCGGTGGAACTTCGCATCGAGCGGAAATCTACGAGGAATTCGAGACGGGGTGGCCAAATGCGGCGACGCTCCGACCGATCGGTCGGAGCGTCGCTCTGCGTATGTGTCAGTCGAGATCGGCGTCGTGGTCGACGGCTCCGTCGGAGGATTGTCCCGCGGAGTCGCCGAGGTCGACGACGACGGTCATCGCCTGGCGCTGGCGGATGATGTGCAGCGTGACCTTGCCGTGTTTCGAGGCGACGGCCCGCTCCAGATCGCCGGGATTGGCAACGCCCTGATCGTCGATGCGCGTGACCACGTCTCCGACCTGCAGTCCGCCCCGTTCGGCCGGCGCGTCCTCGCTCACCGCGCTGACGAGCGCGCCGGTCCTGCCGCCGGTGACGCCGAAGTAATCGGCGAGCTGCGGCGTGATCGTCTGCACCGTCGCGCCGATCCGCTTCTGGTCGATCACGGTCGCCTCACTGACTTTGAATTCCTGCAGCCGCTGGTTCGCCTCCTGCATCTGCTGCTGCGCCAGCCGGATCTGCTTCTCCGCCTCGTCGATCTGCCTGCGAACGCCGTCGTCGATCTCCCCGATCGATGGCATCTGCGCCGGGTCGTCCGGCATCGGAACGCGACGAATGCGTACCTCCGTCTGCTGCAGACAATGTCGACGGCTGCCGAGCCGGTCGACCACCACCGTCCGCGTCTCTCCATCACGGACGACCCCAAGATCGACGCGCTCCCCCGGCTTCGAATCGGCTACCATCTTCCGGAGCTCGTCGCTCCCGTCGATCGGCTGCCCGTTGTAGCTGACGATCACGTCCAGCTTCTTCAGCCCCGCCGTGTCCGCCGATGTGCCGCAGATCACCTCCCAGACGATTGCACCATGATCGCTGGGTACGTTGAGCTGCTGGATGTACGCGTCGCTGATGCCGCCCTGGTAGACGCCCAGGAACGGACACGGATCGACCACGGGCTCGGCGCTGAGCGGGTTCGATCCCGTCGCCTGTGGCGCCTCGGTCTGCTGTGCAAGGGCGGGAACGCCGCCAACCATCATCGTCATGGCAAGAATCGAAAGCGTTCGCTTCATGATTGCTCTGTTTTGGCGTTGGACAACGGATGTCTCGGACAACGGATGTCATCGAATTCACGCCTTTGACGCACGGACCCGCCCGATGTTCCCCGACCCGAGTCGCTCGAATCGACCGGCGGCGACGGCGCTCAGCGGTGGCACTCAGCGGGGGCCGAGGATTCCCAGCTCCACGGTACCGTCGGCGCCCCGGAACCGCCACAGCGGCGCCCCTGCCGGACGCTCCGTACGCGTGGTCCCGGCCCGGATGCCTCTGCGATCGCGACGTCGACCGAGCAGGTCGTACCACTCGAGCACACCCGCGGTCGGCGCCGTGATGGTGACGCCGCCGAGCGTCGACCGAATTCGAATTGAATTCTCCCCTCTTCCGCCCACCGATACCCTCGACACCGCCGCCGTGTCCCGCAGTGCAAGCAGACCGCCCGCTCGAGTTCCGATGAAGAGCATCGTTCCCTCCGGCAGTCGAAGCACCGCTGGAACCGGACTGCCGACGGTCATCAGATCGCCGTATCGGTCGAACGGCACGAAGCGCCCTCCGTCGTTGCGGTAGAAGCGCACCCGATCGGTCGCCGAACCGGTGCTCCGTGCGCCGACGATCGCGTCGAGGTCGCCGTCGCCGTCGAGATCGAACAACCGAGGCGCCGCGTCGTTGCCGACGTCGAGTGTGTCGAAGGGCGACGGTGCAGCCGCTGCCACGAAGCTGGGGGCCGTCGGCGTGCCCACGTTCTCCAGATACGAGAACGTGCCGTTGCCGGCGCCGACGAGCAGGTCCTGATCGCCGTCGCCGTCGAGATCGCCAAACGCGGGAACGGCGTTCTGATTGGCTTTGAACAGATCGAGTTCGGAGCTGACCGATACGAGCCGGTTCTGGGAGAATTCGAAGAGCGCCAGGTGGCCGGTGGCATCGCCGACGACGACTTCGTCGGTACCGTCGCCGTCGAGATCGGCAGCTGCGGGCGCCGTCTGCAGCAGCGAACCGACCTGCAGGCGCAGCGCGAGCCGCCAGATGGTCGCGCTGCTGTCGCCGACGTCGGCCAGGTAGGTGAGCGCGCCTGCGGTGGAGCCGACCAGCATCCCGCGGTGCGTCTGGTCGGCGATCGGCGCCGGAGCCGCGTTGGTGCCGACGTCAAGTTCTCCGGTGAGATCGATCGGAATCCGATGCATGAGCATGTGCGACGCCGTTCCGTCGTTGCGATAGAGTACCAGCGGATCGGTCGTGCTGAAGGGGAGCAGCGACGAGACCACCACGTCGGGATCGCCGTCGCCGTCGACGTCGCCCACCGTCGGCTGGTTGAATCCATCACTGACGACGATGTCGCCCTCCGGTGCGAATGCCGTGTCGAGCCGGTCCATGCCGAAGCTCGGTGCAGTCCTCGAACCGGTGTTGGTGAACACCAGCATTTTGGATGTGAAGTAGTCACCGAAGAGCATATCGAGGTCGCCGTCGTCGTTGAGGTCGGCGAAGTCGAGTACGCTTGCGCCGTGCAGCAGCCGCGGGGGAGGAGGGTCGCCTCCGGCGATCGATGTGGAGATCACCAGGATGCCGGCGTAGCTGTCGGTGCGGTAGGTGAAGACCGGCGTCTGCGGGGTTCCCGTGTTCTCGTAGTAGGTGATCGACCCGTCGAGCTTGCCGTTGAAGAAGTCGAGGTCCCCGTCGCCGTCGATGTCGACGAGGGATGGAACGGTCTCGCGCTGCATGAGGATCGCGCGGCCGTCGGCACCGCGAACGGTGTCGCCGTCGACAGGGTAGATGGGATGCGCCGTCGTTCCGGTGTTGTGGTAGAGGAGCACCTCGGATCGTGCACCGCCGGTGAGCAGATCGTCGGCACCGTCGCCGTCGAGATCGGCGAAGCGGAACCAGTTCTGCACCGGCGCCGTGTCCCACGGTGAGGGCTGCACGAGAACGAAATGGAGATCGCCGTCGTTGCGATAGAACCGGAGGTGTCCGTCGGGATTCAGGGTGAACAGGTCGGGATTGCCGTCGCCGTTGGCATCCCGGAGCGCGGTTCGCGGCTGCATCAGTCCGCCCGCGAACGGATTGGCGTAGGTGCCCCCATCGGATCGCTCGACGACGAACGGGCCGACGAGCGGCAGCCACTGAGCCGCCGCGGGCGCGCCGAACGTCAGGAGCGCGGCGACGAGGGCGGTGGCGGCACTATCTCTCAATGCGAATCCCGACCACCGGCAGGTTGGTCGCTGCGGTAAGTGTGTCCGATTCCCGGTAGCCGATCGGAGACGGAATCTGCTCGTTCGACAGCACTGTCAGCAGCGGTCGCGTCATTGCAACGTTCTGCGGCTGAAGCGACACCACGACGTGGTAGATCGAGTTGTCGAGCACCAGCGTATCGCCGGTGACGAAATCCTCGCCCGGTGCCGCATAGGCCGAGTCGATCAGCGGACCCGCATCGGGTCCGGCGCCGTCAGCATCGGGCATGTCCGTCGATGAGAACCTGCCCAGCGACGTCGCCACCCCGCCGGCGGTCAGGTCAGAACGACGCACCACCCACGCCTCGTATTCCCAGCCCGGCTGGTCCGCATCGACCGGCAGCGTCGGAAGCGTCAGACTCGGTTCGACCTGGCCACCGGGAAGGAACCGCACGAACCAGATCCCGTGGTTGTAGTCGTTCGGATCGGCCGAGGTGGGCGTCTCCAGCACGTAGCTGCCGGAGGCGTTGATCGCATCGTCACTGGCGAAGTCGCCACTGATTCCGTCGTCGGAATTGAGCACCAGCTTCGCGGTGCCCACCTGGTTGTCTCCGGTGAAGACGCCGCCGAGCAGTCGCGAACCGGGCTCGGTGTGCTCGCCGGATTCCACCGTCAGAATTGCCTCGGCCATGATGTTCGGATTGACGTCGTCGGGAACGTTGAACGTCGCCGGACCGCCGTCGAGGTTGGACATTTTCCCCTGATCATCGACCACGAATCGCCCGGTGCTCACGTACTCGAGGTTTCCGTGCTCGACGTTGTCGACATGGTCGGCCTTTGCACGCGACGCCCCGGCGGGAACGCCGACCCACAGTTCGTAGTAGGCGCCGTTGCCGATCTCGGGCAGATTCGTCGCGGTCACCTGGAGTTCGTGCGAGGGCAGAAGCGTGTCGTTGGTGCAGCCGGTGGCAGCGAGCGTCAGCAGCATGAGCACGAGGAGCAGGGGAAGCGTTCGCATGGGCGTGTGCAGTGAATGCGTGGGCAGATGGGAAAGGGTGAGAATATACATCGCATGGTGAGGCCGCAATACAAGACGGCGCCATCCGCGCGGGCGGATGGCGCCGTCTGAATTCCACACATCCTCGAATCGCTACGGCGTCACCGTTACGGTCCTGACTCGCCTGTGCGTGTCGGAGGTGACCACGACGTAGTAGACGCCGGCCGGTTTGTCTCCCAGGATGAATCGGTAGGTGAATCCGTCCGGTGCGAATCGACCGTCACGATGATCCACCTCCCGTCCGTTGACATCCACCACGCTCAGCGTGTACGCGCTTCCGACCTCGGACTTCAGCGGGTGCACGCGAACGTCGGCGTCGTTGCGCGTCGGATTCGGAACGACACTGATCGTCCCGTCGTCGGCCGAACCGGTCGTGGCGACGCCGGCGACGCCCTGTGCGTTTGCGATCATCTGAATCGTGTCGGGCGAATTGTGCCCATCGATCTGAATCAACAGATACGCGCGCTTCCATCCGTCCTGTTCGGTCGGGTCGATGAAGAGCGTCAGATCGAAGTCCCGCTGGTCGCCCGGCGCAAGCTCGTTGACCGGTGCCAGGAAAATGAACGGGTCGGGATCGGGTCCGGCCTTGTAGCCCTCGAAGACGAGGGTGTCAGTGCCGGCGTTGTAGAAGAAGCCGCTGAAGGTCGTGTCGTACTGCCTGCCCTTGAGGCGCTGACCGAAGTTGATGGTCAGATCGTGGACCGACATCTGCAGCAGCGGTCCGGTTCTGACCGTGGCTGTCAGTCTGATGCTGTCGACGCCGCCGGTGCTGGAATTGCTCGAGACGCGCAGCCACGCCTGCTTTTCGCCGGGAGAGCGGGGCGTGAATCTGATCGACAGCGGCTGGCCATCGCCGGTGCCATCGAGATCGAACGGTCCGGTGCCGCCCGTCAGCTGGAAGTCGAGCCGGTCGGGTCCGACGAGCATCGTCTCGTCGACGTGCAGTGGCGCGGTGCCGCCGTTGATGTAGAACCGGTTGATGGTCGTGTCGGCAATGTCGCCCACCTTCAACTTTCCGAAGTCGATGTCGCCCGTCATTCCGAGGATCGGCAGCTGCTGCTCCGCGTACGCCTCGAGGGTCACGTTCGCCGCCGCGTTGTAGCCGTCGTGTTTGACGGTCATTACCACCTGCGCTGCCTCGGTCTTGCTCGCCTTGTAGCGCAGCACCAGATCGGCACGATCGCCGGCGGCAATCTCGAACGGAATCGCCGGCGAGACGACCTCGTATTCGTCGGGATTCTTTCCCGCGAATGAGATCTCCGATACGGTGATCGATTCCGCTCCGTTGTTGCGGAAGAAGTCCGTGATCGTCGTGTCGACCGGATTGTTGAGCGTGGTCTTATGGAAGAACACGACCGGCGGAACGATGGTGAGCTTGCGCGCGGCCATCAGACAGTTGCCGTCGCCCGGAGGTGCCGCGGCGATCGTCGCCAGGCGGTTGCGCAGGAAGTTGATCACGCGATCGTGGAACGTCGGGATCTTCATCGAGCAGTAGCTCATGATCGTCCCGACCGTGTCCTTGACCTCCGCGGAGGTGAAGCAGGAGCCCATCTCGGCGAAGTAGCAGCGATCGATCTCCGGATTCCACGTGCAGTTGTGCGTGTGATATGCGCCGAAGAGGTGACCGCACTCGTGCGCCATGGTATACCACGCACCAGACGGATCGATTTTCTTGGCCAGCGAATAGGCCGCTGCCTCATACTTGTTGCACAGCGGACCGATGTCGTTAGCGATTCCGACCGGATTGTCCCATGCCTTTCCGCTGAAGCAGTAGGCGAGTCCTCGCGGCGTGTCGACGCGTTCCGGTTGTGTCCAGTAATCGCGTACCTGACGAACGGCGATGTACATGTTGCCGCTCTCGGTATAGGGATAGCCCTGTGACTGCGTCGCCCAGACACGCAGATGCGAGACGACCAGCTGCGTTTCGAGTTCGCGCTCGTAGACTTCGCTCGCCCGGGCAACGGTTGCGACCATGAAGTCGGCCGCCGCCTGTTCGTCGCCACCGAACTGCACTTCATAGAATTCGTAGTCGCATTCCCAGACGCCGAAGACGGCGTACTTGACCATGTAGTCGACGTCCGGCGGCGAAGCCACCGCTCGCGGGGGCGCCGGCGTGTCCATCATCTTCCGCATCTGTTCGTTGGTGAAGCCGTCGTGGCGGAATAGTTCCTCGTCATTGATACCGCAGTGATCCGCGGGCGTATTCATCTCGCCGGAGGGATAGACCGCCACGGCAATGCGGTTGGCGTCCATCGGGAGATTGCCCGTCGCGAGTTCGTACGACACGCCATGGGTGGTGATCGAACCCGTAACGCCGTCGGCACCGACGGCCATGAAGACGACGCTCGCGGTATCGCCGACGACGCGGCCCTTGAACGTGCGCACCGTCGGCGTCAGCCGATGTGGTCCGTCGTCGCGCATCACCGTGACCGAGGCGTCGGGCGTCAGCACGCTGAATTCCCGCAGGTCGAGATCGACCGTGCGATCGGGTGTCAGCGGCATCGACGCGATCTCGAGCTCTCCCTCGTTCAGCGTTCGGAACGACCGGCGATTGAAATCGAGCGTCATCGCGTGACTGGTGCTCAACAGACCGAACGAACCGGGAGCGATCGAATGCTTCGAGGTGGTAAACAGGACGTGCGGTCGCTGCTGCGCGGTCAGAGGTGCCGCGGCAACCAGCAGCAGAAGCACTGCAGTGCGTAGAAATTGTTTCATGTCGGACTACGAGGAGTGAACTGTGGATTTGCGGGGAGTGGGCAGGGTCACTATCGAGGACACTGTTGATAGGCGATGTGTTACGGACCCTCGAGTGGACTGGACGCGCAAAATTGGGGCAATCGAGGGGACTGTACAACGAGTGGAGGAAATTCGGGTGGGCCGAGCGTGCGGCACGACTGCTTCGCGAACGTCACGTCGACGAGCGGTACAGGAACATCGCCACGACCCCGGAGTGCACCGTCAGCGACACGGTCTCGGTGAGCGCCCGATTCGACGCGCCCTCGCGCACTCCGAATTCCAGCACCTCGTCGCGTAGTTCCCACTGCAGTCCTTCGGTGCTCAATCGTGCCCGTGGCAGTGGGATCAGCGACACACGCGCACCCGGATTCGCAGCGAACTCGAGTCGGTCCGTCACGAACACCACCTCGCACTCCGGCGCGACCACGCGCAGCCGGTATGAATCGGCAAATCGCGCCACGACCGAAAAGTTGTTGAGTACATGGTCGGTCATCCCGCCGCCGATTCCCATCATGTCGATCGATCGATGACCCTGCGCGCCGATCCACGCGATCGCCTTCTCGAGATCGTTACGCTGCTGATCGGGATCCTCCACGAGCCGCGTGCGGGAACTCTCAAGTCGGGCGCGTGCCGGTCCAACCGTGTCGAGATCGCCGATGACGAGGTCGGGTGCGATGCCCATTGTCTCGAGCTGCAGGGCGGCACCATCGGCGGCCACGACGAGCGCGTAGTCACCGATCGTCGAGCGCACGAATTCCGGCTCGGGCAGTTCGCCGTCGATCACCAGCAGGACGCCTCGTTCGTCGCGCTGCGGGGCATTCACTCCGCGAACCGCTCGAGTTGATGCAGCACGATCTCCTGGTATCGCGGCTCGGCCATGTCCGCGGCGAGCGCTTCGGAGCTCTCGTAGCCGTCGGGATTCAATGGGTAATAGGGAAGGCGGTAGACCAGATCGCGTTCATCGAACGGATAGGGTCGGAACTCATAGGCATTGCCGTCCTCGCCGTCGCGCCGGTAGCTGTAGCCACCATACTTCTCGGCCTTCTCCTGGCCGAGCTCGGGATAGAGGCACCAGGCGAGTGAGAACCAGTCGACCATGCGGAGAAAGGAGTAGGCCATTTCGATCTGATTGTGCGTCAGACCGAGCTCGGTGCGCAGTTCGGCGCGCTGGCGCGCGAAGATGGTGAAGAACTCCTTCCACTCGGGATCACGCTTGTGTTCGCTTTCATGGAGCGAGTATGCGTGGTGGGTGATCAGCAGAGCGACGAACGGATCGGACTCGAGGAATCGCGCGGTACCGCGCTGCCAGACTTCGAAGGTCTGTTCCGGGGAGGTGTGCATGAAGTCGATCGGAAGGCCGTTGGCATCCAGCGGCGGAACGTTGTCGAAGACGATCCATCCGTTGTCGTGTTCGCGCGTGGCGGTGATGATCGCCTCGCGGTTGGGATTGTCGGGAAACTTGTGGTCGCTCCAGTGCTCCAGCAGGAATGCCGCGAATGCCGCGTGGTCATCCTGTTTGACGGCGATCAATTGGTCGGATGTGCGTTGGAGAATCATACGGCTCGGAGGTCTTGGCCCCGATGAGGAGCAGAATGTGTGCCGAAGCTATTGCCCCGTCTCGCCCGGGCTCTCGAATTCGGCTCGTTTGCCGGTGCGGTCGATGAGCAGTCGCATCAGGTCGCGCGCGCGCTGCTCGGCCACGCGCAGCAGGGTGGAGTCCTCGACGGCGTACTGGCGGACGAAGGTTTCTCCGTTGCGGGTGGCTGCAAGCAGGAGCGAGTGCTGGCTGCTGCGGAAGAGTCCCTCCATGCGGGCGATCGGACGTGTATCGGCGGCGATGAGCTTTACGTCGAGCACCTCCGCCGGGGGAAGGTCGACGTAGACGACCGAATCGGTCTGGCGAACGCGCCGGTTGAGGTCGTCGACGCGCACGCCGTAGGTGGCGACGCCGTGGAGCTGGACGATCATCGTCGGATCCTGGAAGAGCGCCGCACCGAGCCCGCGGGCGTCGATCTGCTTCGCCTGATCGGCCAGACGTCGCACGATGATGCTGCCGCTCTCCTCGCTGACCACGACGGCGAAGTGGATGTGGCTCTTGACGGTGCTGAGCTCCTGGATCAACTCGGTCGACTGCGAGAAGTCGATCGTGTTCGATCGCACGATCGGCGATCCGCTGAAGACGAACGCGTAGACGAGGACGACGAGGATGGTGATGCCGGCAAGCAGCACGGCGATGTTCAGCCACGCGCTGCGCGTCGGACGGATGATGCTGGACTGGAAGCGGCGGATGTGGGGAACCTTCTGGAAGACACGTTGTCGAGGTTCCGACCGAGACTCGGGGTCAGCTGAAGTCGTGTTCATCGAAACTGGATGGTTGAATCAGGGCCTACTTCGGTGATCGAGCGGCGATCACGTGGACATCGAAGATCAGCGTGGCGTCCGGGGGAATCGTCGGCGGAGCGCCGCGTCGGCCGTAGGCGAGATCAGGCGGGATGATCAGTCGGCGCCATCCGCCCACGTGCATGTCGGTCGTCAGGCCCTCGTCCCAGCCGGCGATCACGCGACTGCGTCCGATGGGGACTTCGAAGGGGCCGAATCCGTAGCCGCCGCGATCGAAGTGCTTCGTGCGGTCGACATCGCCGTCGAGACTGTCGAAGGCAACTCCGCTGAGGTTGTACATCCGCGCGATGGAATCCGACGAGGTGTCGAAGAGGGTTCCGTTGGTGAGCCAGCCCGCGTAGTCGACGGTGAGGGTATCGCCGGAGGCAACGGCGGCGCCGCTACCGCTGGTCAGATCGATATAGCGGAGTCCGCTCATCGTCACGACGGTGTCGCGGGAGATTGTTGCGCGAGTGGCCCCGCCGCCACCGGAGCAGGCGGCGAGTACGACGGCGAACGAGGAAGCGGCGAGGACGCTGGTGAGAATGCGCACGGTGTGTCGACGGAGTGTGACGTGTTCGAGGGGCCGTCTGAGGCTCCGACGGGCGGAGGAGGACCCGGGGCGCAATCTAGCAGATCGGCCGGAATCCGGGCCGCTCGTGCCGGCGGCATGCCGCGTCCGTCGCGGATACCACCGACGTGCTAACTTGCGCCGCATGGCGATACCGGAGAAGATCTCGAAGGAAGAGCGTCAGCTGCAGAGCAGGCGTGAGGACCACGAGCTGGTCGAGCGGGCGCTTGCCGGCGACGAGGCCGCGTACACGCGGCTGCGCGACAAGTACTGGCGTCCGCTTCACGCGATGCTCACGCGGATGATTCACAATCGCCATGACGCCGAGGACCTCACCCAGGAGGCGTTCATCAAGGCGTTCCGGTCGCTGGAGAATTTCAATCCGGAATACGCGTTCTCCACCTGGCTCTACAAGATCGCATCAAACAACTGCATCGACTACCTGCGTCGCCGCCGTCTGCAGACGGTATCGATGGACGCGCCGATCCGCGTGGGCGACGACACGATGCGCATGGAGCTGCCCGACCAGTCGGCGCTTCCGCCGGACGCGCCGATGACCGCGGTCGAGCGAACGAAGATCATCGAGGAAGCGGTGGCGAACCTTCCCGACAAGTACCGGCGCGTCATCGAGCTGCGTCACACGCACGAGATGGAATACCAGGACATCGCCGAGAAGCTCGATCTCCCGCTTGGCACCGTCAAGGCCCACCTCTTCCGAGCCCGAGCACTTCTGCTCAAACGCCTGCGCGGGAAGATCTGACCCGGCTCGTATATTCCGGCCCTCCAGAGGTCTCCCACGTCCGGTCCCCATGCCTGTCCACTTCCCGTTCGAACGCCTGCCACGGTTGTCCGTGGTCGCTACGCTCGCAGCCGTCCTCATCGGCGCGTACTCGACGGTGGCGTATGCCCAGTCGCCTGAGCGAACCGGTTCGGTGGCCGGAACCGTGCGCCGAGCGTGGACCGGAGAGTCCGCCGAAGGTGCGCACGTGCAACTGCTCGGGACCGCGTTCTCGACGGTCGTCGGACACGACGGCACGTTCCGATTCACCCCCGTTCCCGTCGGTACCTACCGCCTCAACGTCGTCGGCCTCGGCATGACGCCGCAGACGATCGATTACGTCCGCGTCCTCGCCGACTCCACCACCCGCGTCGCCGTAACGGTCTACGCCAGTTCGCTGCCACAGGAGGATCCGGTGAGCACGCCCGGGAAGCGGATGCAGACCGCCCGGGAGACGTCGGCATCGGTAACCGTGATTCCGGCATCGGACATCCGGCTTCGCAACGCCACGACGCTCGACCGGATCGTCGCGTACGCACCCGGCGTGAACATCAACGGCACGCAGATCGGAATCCGCGGCTCCGACGGATGCTCCTTCCTCGCCGGCGGCAACGTGCTGATGCTCGTCGACGGCGTTCCGTTCGTCGCCCCCGACAACGGTCGCATCCCCGTCACGACGCTTCCGCTGGCGGCCGCAGAGCACATCGAGATCCTCCGAGGTGCCGCCTCGTCGATCCATGGTTCGGGTGCCGTCGGAGGAACGATCAACCTCGTGACACGCGATCCCGCCGAAGGTCCGCAGGGCTTCATCCGCGGATATACCGGATTCTACACCGCTCCGGATGTCGAGAGCTGGAACTGGAATGGCGGGACGATTCAGCGGTTCAACGGCATCGAAGGACTGCTTGCGCGCAAGGCGGGTCCCGTCGGCATCGTTCTCAGCGGCAACTACCTGCGCGACGACGGCTTCCGCCAGTTCGACCAGAGCGAACGCTATAACCTCTTCGGGAAGATCGACTGGAACTTCGGAGCGACGGCCAACTTCCGTCTCGGTGTCTTCAACGCGCAGGACGACCGTGAGTCGTGGAACGGGTGGCGCAGCTACGACAGCGCGCTCTTCGCTCCGGCGATCGCCTCCGACTCCGTCCCGATTCACCAGATCCGGGCGAACACCGCCGTCACCTCGGAACTCAACGTTCACGCTTCGGAGTCGTTCTGGTGGATTCTTCGCGGGATCTACCAGCGTCTGTCGCTCACCGACACACGGAGCGAGGACGATCCGAACCGGCTCGACGAGGGTGCCGCCCGCGTCTTCGGCGAAGCGCAGTTCAATTCTCGAGTCAACCCCCGACTGCTGGTGACCTACGGTGGGGCGCTCGCCTTCGACATCGGAGAGGGTTCGTCCTTTGGTGGTCGTGTGCTGCGCACGACGTCGTTCTATGGCAATGTGGAATTCGGAAACGGGCGGGACATCTCGACGAACGTCGGAGCGCGGGTCGACATGCTGCTGGCGCCGGGCGCGGAGATTCCGACGGAGACACAGCTGAGTCCACGGGTGGGAGTGGCGTATCGACCGCTGCCGACGACGGCGCTGCGGGTGTCGATCGCGCGCGGGTTTCGCGCGCCGTCGCTGGCCGAGCGGTATTCGAACACCACGGTGCTGGGACTGCACGTGCGGCCGAATCCCGAGCTGCGGCCAGAGCAGAGCTGGCAGGGCGAGGTCGGCGCCAGCCACGAGGTCAAGCTGCCGATGGTCCGGTTCATCGGCGATGCCGCCGTCTACATGGACGAGTACTTCAGCATGATCGAACCGGTGCTGTCGGGCAACGAGGTGGACGTCTCGTTTCAGAACCTGACGCGGGCACGGATGCTGGGGGCCGATCTGTCACTGCGCGCGGAGATTTCCGGCGCGCCGCTGGAGCTCTCGGCGACGATCACGCGGGTGATTGCGCTGGATCTGAAGAACGACCGCGCCGTGCCGTGCCGGCCCGGTCTGGTGCTGCACTTCGAGCTCGGATGGACTCCCGCGCCGTTCGGGCTCTTCGTCGATCTGCGCCACTCCGCGGCGCCCGAGGAGGTTCCCGCCGTCATGGTTGCGGCAATTCCCGACGCGTCGGTACTGCACGGGGCGACGATCCTCGACGCACACATGCGGCTCGAACTGGCGCGGCTGATCGACGTTCCGCTGTCGGGGCAGCTTTCGGCGCGCAATCTCCTGCAGTCCGACGGCACCGACGGGGTCGGGAGCATCGTGCCACTACGGAGTTTCGAGGCAGGGGTGGAGCTGCGGTTCTGAGGGGGGGCGGCCATGCTCCGAGGGCGAGATTTCATATCATCATGGCGCACGGCGGCCCCGCGGCCACCATCGTTGTAATGCAGTCGGCTGCAATCTATTTTCGCGCAATGGACGAACCTCCATCATCTACCCGGTTGACATCGGTATCGGCGAATTCGTTCGAACACGTTGCACAGTCGCGAGGCGTGAGCGGGACGGATGGATAATCCGATACTTGGAATCATCGCCACGCTGCTCCTGGTTCTCGCCAACGCCTTCTTCGTCGCCGCCGAGTTCGCGATCGTCAAGGTACGGGCTTCGCAGATCGAGCTTCGCGCGCAGGCAGGGAGCCGCTCCGCCAGGATGGCGCAGCACCTGATTCATCACCTCGACGAGTACCTCTCGGCAACGCAGCTCGGAATTACGCTCGCTTCGCTCGGTCTCGGCTGGGTCGGTGAGCCGATCGTCGGCACCCTCATCGGTGAGCTCGCTACGTTCTTCGGGCTTCGTATCGAACCCGACACGCTGCACCAGGCCTCGCTCATCATCGCCTTCGTGCTCATCACCGTGCTGCACATCGTGCTCGGTGAACTGGCGCCGAAGTCGATGGCGATTCAGCATCCGGAGGCCACCTCCCTGGCCGTCGCCTACCCGCTGCGGTACTTCTACGTCGTGCTCAAGTACCCGATCCACGCGCTCAACTGGATCGCCGGCAAGTCGCTGCGTGCCTTCGGAATTCAGCCCATCACCGATACCGGTCACGCTCATACCGGTGAGGAACTCCGACTGCTGCTCGAACAGGGCAAGGAGGGAGGCGCACTCGAGGAATCCGAACACGAACTGCTCGAGAACGTCTTCGAGTTCCGTGAGACCATCGTCAAGGAAGTGATGGTGCCGCGCACACAGATCGTCGGCCTCGACGCCAGCGATCCTCCCGAGGAGCTGATCAAGATCGTCATCGAGGAGGGCTACACGCGCATGCCCGTCTACGACGGTTCGATCGACGACATCATCGGCGTCGTCTACTCGAAGGATCTGATCACGCTGCTGGAGCACCACCAGCTGATCATCCTGCAGGACCTGCTGCGACCGCCCTACTTCGTTCCCGAGACGAAGCTCATCAGCGAGCTGATGCGCGAGTTCCAGCGCCGCAAGATCCACCTCGCCCTCGTGGTCGATGAGTTCGGCGGAACTGCCGGGCTGGTGACCATGGAGGATATTCTGGAGGAGCTGGTAGGAGAAATTCAGGACGAATACGACGAGGAGTCCTTCGGCGTCGAACGCCAGGAGGACGGCAGCTACCTGATCAACGCCGCTATGACGATCGACGACGTCAACGACGTGATCGACGGATTCCAGCTGCCCGAGGGTGAGGACTACACCACCATCGCCGGACTGGTCAACAAGTGGTTCGGCCACATCCCCGAAGTCGACGAGACGTACGAACGCGATGCGGTGCGCATGACCGTGCTGAAGACCTACAACCGCCGCGTGATGCAGGTACGCATCGAGGATCTGAAACCCGAGGAATCGGACAATGGCCTCGACGCCTTCACTGCCGAAGGCGAAGCGGGCGAGGAGGACGAGGGGTAGCCCGGCCGTCCGAGGCCGTCGCCTTCGGCTGTTCTCTCGCAGTCGTACCTTTCTGATTCGGCGCAGCCGCGAACGCTGCGCCGGTGTCTTTTTCTGAATTCTCCATCCGGTGTCCTTCTTGAACGACCAGCGTTTTGCTCGCACGCTCATCACGAGCGCGCTTCCGTACGCCAACGGCTACATCCACCTCGGCCACGTCGCCGGGGCGTACCTGCCCGCGGACATCTTTACACGGTTCCTGCGCTCCTGCGGCGAAGAGGTGATCCACGTCTCGGGTTCGGATGAACACGGTGTGGCGATCACGATCTCCGCCGAGAAGGAGGGCGTCGATCCGCGTGCGATCATCGACAAATACCACGCGGCCAACGAGGAGGCCTTCGAAGCCTTCGGTATCGACTTCGACATCTTCGGGCGCACCTCGTGGCCGGAGCACCACCACAATGCGCAGGAATTCTTCCTCGCCGCGTTTCAGAGCGGCTACATCTCCGAACTGGAGGTCGAGCAGTTCTATGATCCCGAAGCGGCGATGTTCCTCCCCGATCGCTACGTCGAAGGCACCTGCCCCAACTGCGGATACGAGCATGCGCGCGGCGACCAGTGCGACAACTGCGGCAAGACCTACGATCAGACCGAACTGATTCAGCCGCGCAGCACCATCAGCGGTCAGGCCCCGGAGCTGCGACGGACCACCCACCTGTACTTCAAGCTGGGAGAATTCCAGCAGCGCCTCGAGGTCTACGTCGCCGAGCACGCCGATCACTGGCGCGACCACGTGGTCGGACAGTCGCGGAGCTGGCTGAAGGACGGCCTCGGTGAGCGTGCCGTCACGCGCGATCTCACCTGGGGCATCGATGTGCCACTGCGCGGGTTCGAAGGCAAGAAACTCTACGTCTGGTTCGACGCCCCCATCGGCTACATCACCAATACCCAGGTGCTCGCCGAACGCTCGGGCGATCCCGACGGCTGGAAGCGGTGGTGGTGCGATGAGGCCACGCGGTACGTCGCGTTCATCGGCAAGGACAACATCTTCTTCCACACGCTGTTCTTCCCCGCGCTGCTGATGTCCTACAACGGCTCCGGTCGCGAGGATCACTACATCCTTCCCGAGGATGTGCCCGCCTGCGAATTCCTCAACCTCGAGGGGCAGAAATTCTCCAAGTCCCGCAACTGGAGCATCGACCTGCGCGACTACGTCGCCGAGCATCCCGCCGACCCGATGCGCTACACGCTGGCGGCGAACATGCCGGAGAATTCAGACGTGAACTTCACCTGGCACGAGTTCCAGGCGCGCACCAACAATGAACTGGCGGACATCCTGGGGAACTTCGTCAACCGCACGATGCAGTTCGTCACGCGCTACTTCGACGCGGTGGTTCCGCCGCTGCTTCCCGACGATTCGAAGCTCAACGAGGTGGCGCGGCTGCTCAACGACGACCTGCGCCGTTCTTCCGGAGCGGCCGACGCCGACGCGGTGGTCGACGAGCTCGTGCCGAAGTACCTCAACTACTTCACACGTGACGACCTCGCGGTGCTCGTCGCCATGGCGCGCGCCCCGCGGCACGTGGGCGAACTCTACCGTCGGTATCGGTTCCGAGAGGCGATCGCCGAGACCATGAATCTCGCACGCGCCGCCAACAAGTACTTCAACGACGTCGAGCCGTGGAAGACGCGGAAGGAGAATCCCGATCGCTGCGCCACGTCGCTCAACGTCTGCCTGCAGCTGGTGCGTTCGCTCGCGATCCTCTTCGAACCCGTCATCCCGTTCACCGCCGAACGGATGTGGACGATGCTCGGGCGCGCCCGCACGGCCGATGACCGCTGGCCGACCGCCGGCGAGCTGCGCGTGCATGGCGGACGACCGCTTGGTGAGGCGTCGATCCTGGTCGAGAAGGTGGATGATGAATTCGTGGAACGCGAGGTCGCGAAGCTCGGCGAGAAGTCGGGTGCGGTCGTGCCGCCGGTGGAGGTGGAACTGAAGCCGGAGGTGACCATCGACGACGTGATGAAGCTCGATCTGCGCGTGGCCACGATCCTCCAGGCCGAACGCGTGAAGAAGTCGAAGAAGCTGGTGAAGCTGCAGATCCGGATCGGTTCTCTGAAGCGGCAGATCCTGGCGGGGATCTCGCAGCAGTATGAACCCGACGAGCTGGTGGGTCGGCAGATCGTGGTGGTGGCGAATCTGAAGGCGGCGAAGCTGATGGGCCAGGAGTCTCAGGGCATGCTGCTGGCCGCGAATTCTCCCGAGGGTATCCCGACGCTCGTCACCGTGATGAGCGAACCCGAGCCGGCCCGCGACGGATATCAGGTTCGGTAGACATCGCAGATTGGAGCAATTGACCACCGAGGCAGTGAAACCTCCGAGTGGTCAATGGTTGAAATTCGCGCATCGATCCACGAACTGAACGCACGCACAGTCGGGTTCCACGAATGAAGCTTCCCCCGCACCACGGCGCGGACCATCGCGCGTATCGCCGATGCGAAGGGCGCACACCACTGCACAACCACCCGAGGCCGCTCCCATGGCAGTGACGGTCGCAAAATTCGGCGGAGCCGTTCTCCGTGACGCCGACGGCGTTCTCGCCGTCTGTCGGGAGATCGCCGCGCTGCCACGGCCGCTGCTGGTCGTCGTCAGCGCGTTCGCAACGGTCACCAATCGGCTCGAGGAGATCGCTCGAACGGCGATCGAGTCGCCTGAGTCGGCTGCCGCACAGTACCGTTCGTTGATCGCCCTGCACAACGACATCGCATCATCGCTGCTCGACCCGCCGCGGTACGGTGTCTGGCGGACACGCATCGAACCGATGCTCGGACGTCTCGAGGAGGTGATCGAGGGCCTCGGCATCGTCGGCGAACTCTCCGCCCGCACGCTCGATCTGGTCGTGCATTTCGGCGAACGGCTCTCGTCCTCGATCGTCGAAGCGGTACTTCGGGCCGGCGGGACGGAACTCGATGTGATCGGTGCGCTCGATCTGGTGATCACCGACGACACGCACCGGTATGCGCGGCCGAACCTCGGCATCATCGCATCGCGAGTGGAGGAGCGGATGCTCCCATCGCTCGAGCGCATCGGGCTGGTATTGACCGAGGGCTACATCGCGCGGGGAGTTTCCGGCGAGGTGACGACGATGGGACGGGAGAGTTCCGACTACACCGCGACGTTGCTCGGCCGCCTGGTCGCCGCGCGGGAGGTTCGGCTCTACACCCGCGTTCCCGGCATCATGACGGCGGATCCGAGTCGAATCGAGGAAGCACGAACGATACCGGCAATGGGCTACCGCACAGCGCGGGCACTATCGGAGCTTGGCGTGAAGGTATTGCATCCGCGCACGGTCGGACCGGTCGAGGAGGGGGGAATTCGGCTGATCATCACCGACCTGGAGGGACACGAGACGACCATCGGGAAGGAGGGTGGAGGAAGTTGTGCCGTGGCGGTGATCGACGACGCGCGGGTAGTGTGTGTGCAGCTGCCGACGGTACGGGCGGACGTGATGACGTTGCTGGGAAGGCTTTCCGAATTCGCGCCGGTGTTGTGGCACCATCAGTTTCGCCACGCGCTGCAGATCGTGACGGCATCGGACATCGAGCAGGGTCGGTTCCTCGCGGCGACGGCGGGATACACGATCACCGACGCGATCCCTACCGCGGTGGTATCGCTGGTACGGTCGGGGGGAATCACAGCGGCGGACTACCGCATCATGATCGATGCACTCGACGACACGCCACCGATCGCGGTACAGGGCAGCATCGACGGTCTGTCGGTGAGCGTCGCGATCCGCCGCGAGCACGCCGACCGCATCACCGCAGCGGTTCATCGCAGCATACAATGAGCGCCGCCGCGGTGAATCGCTGACAGAGCGGGTCCGCCGGGAGATCCGCGACTGGCAGTGCCAAACCGACGGGCGCGCCGGAGCGGTCCGCCACTGACGGAGCGGTCCGCCATGAGGTCCTCGGCTGGCAGTGCCAAACCGATGAGCGCGCCGGCGGAGCCGGGCGCGCGGTCGCGGCGAGCACGAACCTTCGTCGGTACATTCATTCGGTGGCGGCCGCCGTGGCAGTGACAAGACGACTTTCGTAGGGCAGAGGGCTCAGGCGATTATACAGCTGAGCCGCAGCGGCCGGCACCGACAGCGGCGGCCATTCTTGCCGGCGCCCCTCTCGGTTTGGCAGCAACAGCCGCGGATCAACAGCCACATCCGACTTGTCAGGAGCGCCGCGCCAGTCACTGTCCGAATGTGCCGCTACAAGTGCGCGCTCGCCGCGCCCGCGCGATCGGCTCCGCCGTCGCGCCCGTCGGTATGGCACCGACCATCGAGGACAACCCAGCGGCCGGCACCGACAGTGGCGGCCGCCGTGGTAGTGACAAGACGACTTTCGAGGGGCAGAGGGGTGAGGCGATTATACAGCTGAGCCGCAGCGGTTGGCACCGACAGCGGCGGCCACTCTTGCCGGCGCCCCCCTCGGTTTGGCACCAACAGCCGCGGATCAACAGCCACAGCCGACTTGTCAGGAGCGCCGCGACGGACGCTGCCCGAATGTGCCGCTGCAAGAGCGTGCTCGCCGCGCCCGCGCGATCGGCTCCGCCGTCGCGCCCGTCGGTATGGCACCGACCATCGAGGACCTCCCGTCGGTATGGCACCGACCATCGAGGACATCCCATCGGTTTGGCACCGACAGTGGCGGCCGCCGTGGTAGTGACAAGACGACTTTCGTGGGGCAGCGGGGTGGTCGTTTCTCGAGGCGACCGCTGCGTTGACGTCCGCCACCGACGGCGCGGGCCGCCGGGACGCCCGCCACTGACGGAGCGGGCCGCCATGAGGTCCTCGGCTGGCAGTGCCAAACCGATGAGCGCGCCGGCGGAGCCGGGCGCGCGGTCGCGGCGAGCACGAACCGTCGTCGGTACATTCATTCGGTGGCGGCCGCCGTGGCAGTGACAAGACGACTTTCGTAGGGCAGAGGGCTCAGGCGATTATACAGCTGAGCCGCAGCGGTTGGCACCGACAGCGGCGGCCACTCTTGCCGGCGCCCCCCTCGGTTTGGCACCAACAGCCGCGGATCAACAGCCACAGCCGACTTGTCAGGAGCGCCGCGACGGACGCTGCCCGAATGTGCCGCTGCAAGAGCGTGCTCGCCGCGCCCGCGCGATCGGCTCCGCCGTCGCGCCCGTCGGTATGGCACCGACCATCGAGGACCTCCCGTCGGTATGGCACCGACCATCGAGGACATCCCATCGGTTTGGCACCGACAGTGGCGGCCGCCGTGGTAGTGACAAGACGACTTTCGTGGGGCAGCGGGGTGGTCGTTTCTCGAGGCGACCGCTGCGTTGACGTCCGCCACCGACGGCGCGGGCCGCCGGGACGCCCGCCACTGACGGAGCGGGCCGCCATGAGGTCCTCGGCTGGCAGTGCCAAACCGATGAGCGCGCCGGCGGAGCCGGGCGCGCGGTCGCGGCGAGCACGAACCGTCGTCGGTACATTCATTCGGTGGCGGCCGCCGTGGCAGTGACAAGACGACTTTCGTAGGGCAGAGGGCTCAGGCGATTATACAGCTGAGCCGCAGCGGTTGGCACCGACAGTGGCGGCCACTCTTGCCGGCGCCCCCCTCGGTTTGGCACCAACAGCCGCGGATCAACAGCCACAGCCGACTTGTCAGGAGCGCCGCGCCAGTCACTGTCCGAATGTGCCGCTGCAAGTGCGCGCTCGCCGCGCCCGCGCGATCGGCTCCGCCGTCGCGCCCGTCGGTATGGCACCGACCGCCGCGGACATCCCAGCGGCCGGCACCGACAGCGGCGGCCACTCTTGCCGGCGCCCCCCTCGGTTTGGCACCAACAGCCGCGGATCAACAGCCACAGCCGACTTGTCAGGAGCGCCGCGCCAGTCACTGTCCGAATGTGCCGCTGCAAGTGCGCGCTCGCCGCGCCCGCGCGATCGGCTCCGCCGTCGCGCCCGTCGGTATGGCACCGACCATCGAGGACAACCCAGCGGCCGGCACCGACAGTGGCGGCCGCCGTGGCAGTGACAAGACGACTTTCGTGGGGCAGAGGGGTGGTCGTTTCTCGAGGCGACCGCTGCGTTGACGCCCGCCACTGACGGAGCGGGCCGCCGGGACGTCCGCCACTGACGGAGCGGGCCGCCATGAGGTCCTCGGCTGGCAGTGCCAAACCGATGAGCGCGCCGGCGGAGCCGGGCGCGCGGTCGCGGCGAGCACGAATCTTCGTCGGTACATTCGTTCGGTGGCGGCCGCCGTGGTAGTGACAAGACGACTTTCGAGGGGCAGCGGGGTGAGGCGATTATACAGCTGAGCCGCAGCGGTTGGCACCGACAGCGGCGGCCACTCTTGCCGGCGCCCCCGTCGGTTTGGCAGCAACAGCCGCGGATCAACAGCCAGATCCGACTTGTCAGGAGCGCCGCGCCAGTCACTGCCCGAATGTGCCGCTGCAAGAGCGCGCTCGCCGCGCCCGCGCGATCGGCTCCGCCGTCGCGCCCGTCGGTATGGCACCGACCATCGAGGACCTCCCGTCGGTATGGCACCGACCATCGAGGACCTCCCAGCGGCCGGCACCGACACTGGCGGTCGCCGTGGCAGTGACAAGACGACTTTCGTAGGGCAGAGGGCTCAGGCGATTATACAGCTGAGCCGCAGCGGTTGGCACCGACAGTGGCGGCCACTCTTGCCGGCGCCCCCCTCGGTTTGGCACCAACAGCCGCGGATCAACAGCCACAGCCGACTTGTCAGGAGCGCCGCGACGGACGCTGCCCGAATGTGCCGCTGCAAGAGCGCGCTCGCCGCGCCCGCGCGATCGGCTCCGCCGTCGCGCCCGTCGGTATGGCACCGACCGCCGCGGACCTCCCAGCGGCCGGCACCGACAGCGGCGGCCACTCTTGCCGGCGCGCCCCGTCGGTTTGGCACCAACAGCCGCGGATCAACAGCCACAGCCGACTTGTCAGGAGCGCCGCGCCAGTCACTGTCCGAATGTGCCGCTGCAATGGCGTGCTCGCCGCGCCCGCGCGATCGGCTCCGCCGTCGCGCCCGTCGGTATGGCACCGACCATCGAGGACCTCCCGTCGGTATGGCACCGACCATCGAGGACCTCCCAGCGGCCGGCACCGACACTGGCGGCCGCCGTGGTAGTGACAAGACGACTTTCGAGGGGCAGCGGGGTGAGGCGATTATACAGCTGAGCCGCAGCGGCCGGCACCGACAGCGGCGGCCACTCTTGCCGGCGCCCCCCTCGGTTTGGCAGCAACAGCCGCGGATCAACAGCCAGATCCGACTTGTCAGGAGCGCCGCGCCAGTCACTGCCCGAATGTGCCGCTGCAAGAGCGCGCTCGCCGCGCCCGCGCGATCGGCTCCGCCGTCGCGCCCATCGGTATGGCACCGACCATCGAGGACCTCCCGTCGGTTTGGCACCGACCATCGAGGACCTCCCATCGGTATGGCACCGACCATCGAGGACCTCCCGTCGGTATGGCACCGACCATCGAGGACCCCCCGTCGGTATGGCACCGACCATCGAGGACCTCCCAGCGGTTCGGCACCGACCATCGAGGACCTCCCGTCGGTTCGGCACCGACCATCGAGGGCCTCCCGTCGGTATGGCACCGACCGCCGCGGACATCCCAGCGGCCCGCTCCGAGAGCAACGGCCCTCGCCGTCGCAACTCTCGCCGAGTTTCTCTCCTATAGTGGCGTCATCGAATTCCTCCGACACCCTCATTCGCTCGATCCTGATCATAGTGCTGGCCCTCGTTGCCGGCGGTTCGTCTGCCGCCGCCCAGGTGCCCGAATTCTCCGACTCCCTCGGTGGTCGATCCATTATCGCCCGTACCGAACGGTTCCTCTCGACTCATACCACCTCGCTGTCGACCGACTTCGTCCACCACGATCAACTTTTTCATACCTCGCTCCGCAGCTACCTGCAGTCGTCAACCACGCTCATCGGAATTCCTACCACCCGCGATCAGGCCGATGTCCTCCTCGACCTCGAGTATGAACTCCCCGGTGCCATGCGCCTCTTCTCCATCGCCCAGGGTACCCTCACCAATGAAGTCCGTAACGAAACAACCGTCGTACCCGGCCTCAATAACACCGCAGCCAGCTTCCTCGGGGTCGGTACCCGTTGGGTCGGCGCCGATAGTAACCGCGTCGGCGTCGCCGCCGGCGTCGCCTATAACCGCCAACTGAATCAAGAGGATGTCGGCGGTGGACTCTATGGTGAACTCAACCAACGCTTCGACCTCCCCGATTACTCCATCGATGTCAACGGCCGCGGGTACTGGTACAACATCTCCCCCCGACATAACAGCAACGCCTGGATCGATGCCAGACTTGCCCGCCACTTCGAAGATGGTGCCTTCGCTACCGTCGGCGTTCGCTACGAAACCATCGGTACCGATAACTACCTCAAACGCACCGACGTCAATCCCGTTCCCGTCACTGATGTCGCCTACGACGGCGTGCAGCGCCGACTCGAGGACCGCGTCTACCTTACCACCGATATGAGCTTCCTCGTCGGTGATGATGCCTCCGTACAACTCCAGGGCTCCCTCAGCGATGGTTCGATCGGTCAGTACGAAGTCACCGAAGGCCTTCCACCACTGCCGACGGCGCCGGAACCCTACCGCTACGACCGCGGCGACCTGCGAATCGATGCCTCCGTCGCCGGCAGCTGGACCCCGGCAGATGGCCGCCTCGATATGCGCCTGGAATACAGTACCAGCGAACAACGCAATACCGTCGAACCCCTCGAGGGCTACCATGAGGCCGAACTCAAACGCAAGCGAACGACCAGCGCGCAGAACGATTTCATCTCCCAGCACCTCGTCCTCTCGGGTTCCGCCGAATACTGGCCAAGCCGCCATGACACTCTGTCGATGAACGGGTCCGTGGCGATCTTCCGCTATGACACACCAAGTGAACTCAATGCCTTCGACCGCGATGAACAGTCGATCCAGGCCCAGATCACCTGGGCACGCGCGTTCAGCCCCTGGCTCGGCGCCCAACTGACCGCCCAGGCCTACCTCACCCATCTGGTCTACCTCTTCGCTGCCAACAGCGGTGACAACAACTGGAACCGTGTCTTTCGGCTCGCGCCCTCGGTGCGATACGACCTCGGCAAGGACTTCAGCAACCTGATGGAGGGAGAGGTCTATGCGAATTACACCGAATACGACTTCGATCTCACCGGTACCGTCCGAGGTCGATCGTTTCGCGAAATGCGGATTCGCGATAGCATGGCGTTCGATCTCACACACACGCTCACGGTGATCGCCGACGGTGACCTCCGTATCAGTGAACGCGGGAGCTTCAGCTGGGATCAGTTCGCTGAAAGTCTGCTCGAACGCACACGTACCGAGGGAATCGAGGCGGAGCTCCTCAGTCGGTCCATCGGCTCGGTGACGTTCGGCGTCGGTGGCCGGCTCTCCAGAGTGAAGACCGATCATGTCGATCCGGATGGCGCGCTGGCGCCGTTCAGCGACCGGACGTCGGTCGGGCCGACCGCGCGCTTGATCGTGCGGCTGTCGAGGGTGACGGAACTCGATTGCTCGGGATGGTGGGAACACAAATTCGAGAACAGCCAGCTTGTTGGGCGGACGCCGTCGCTGTTCATTACCCTCGGGTTGAGGGTGTAGGAGAATCGTGGTGCGAGCCACGACGGGCCCGAGACCTCTGCGCTCCCGCAGTCATATCTCGGAGCGACGCGCCAAGCGTATCCCGTAACTCCATACATTTCGCCGATCCCTCTACACGACATTCTCCCATCCACGTGTCAGACCCATCGCGCATTCTGCTCGACCGCACCATTCCGAGTGTCCGAAAGGAGCTCGCCGCACTGCAGCAGGTGCTCGAGGAACTTCGCCGCCACTGTCCCATCGCCGACGATGCGTTTTCTAACCTCATGATCGCCCTGACCGAAGCGGTCAACAATGCGATCGTGCATGGCAATCGCAGTGATCCTGCGCGTTCGGTCCGCTACCGCGTCGAGTGCCTCGATGACGCCGTCCGCTGTGTGGTCGAGGATGAGGGAGAGGGATTCGACCCCGCAACACTCGCCGATCCCACCGACCCGGAGAATCTCCTGCGGGAAAGCGGTCGTGGGGTGTTCATCATCCGCTCGCTCATGCGCGATGTGCAACTGACGAATACCGGCAGTGGCATGCGCGTTGAATTCCTCGCTCCCCGGAAGTGAACGTTCCCCGCGAGGCCGGCCGGGTTCTGCCGATCGCGCTGATCGCACTGCTCGCGCCGCTTCCCTGGATCGGCGATCTTCGCGATTCACTCGCCCCCTACCTCGTCCTTACCGTCGCCGCCACGCTCCTGCTCTATGCCGGCTCCCGGTGGTTCGATCGCCGCCACGCGACGCTTTCGAGCCGCATGATTCTCCTGGTCGCGCTGCTGCTTCGCGTCGTGATGCTTCCTATGATGCCGTCCCTGTCCGACGATGCCTACCGGTATGTCTGGGATGGTCGGCTCGTGCTCAATGGGTTCAATCCATACCATTACGTTCCATCCGATTCCGCGCTGAGCGACTTCCACGACGAACTCTATCGGCTGCAGGGGTATCCGAATACGAACACGATTTATCCGCCGGGAGCGCAGCTGCTGTTTGCCGTATCGGTGGCGGTGGCCAAGCCATTTCATGGCGTTTTCACACCCCCGTTCATCGCCTGGAAGCTGCTGGACGTTGGCGCGGAATTGATTGCCATCTGGCTGTTGCTTCGACTGTTGATAATTGCAGGAATTCCGACGCGCAATGCGATCCTGTACGCGTGGCACCCGCTGGCGGTCGTGGAAATCGCGGGACAGGGGCACACCGACGCATTCTGGGTGCTCGCCATCGTCCTGTTCCTCTATCTGTACGTGCGCAACCGCGCGGGAGGCGGCGCGCCGGCCGTGGCATTCGGTGCGAGCGTGCGACTGTTCCCGGTGACGCTGCTTCCGCTGTGGGCGCGATTCACACCGTGGCGTCGGCTGCTTCCGGGAATGCTCCTGTCGATTCCATTTGCCCTGCTGTTCATTCCCCTCCTGGAACCCCGTTCGCTCGAGACGTTCACATCGGTGCTGGGGAAATTCACGACGTACTTCGAATTCAATGGTGGATTCTACTATGCGGTAAAGTGGGCGCTCGATGCGCTGCACATCCAGCCATCGAATGCAATTGCCGGTTCAATTGGAATCGTGGTGCAGGTGCTGTTGCTGGCAGCAGTATGGCTCTGGCCGATTCGGGAATGGAATCTGCGAACGCTGGCAGTTCGGTGTCTGCTGGCGGTGTCGATCCCGATAGTCTTCGCTTCGAAGGTCCACATCTGGTACTTCCTGGCACCGCTGTGTCTGGTTCCGCTGCTCCAGGAGTACTGGCTGGAGCGGGCGTGGCGGTGGGCGGCGCTGATCGGTCCGTTCACCTACCTCATGTACGCGTCGACGCCGCCGCACGAATCGACCTGGGTGCTCGTGCTCGAGTGGGGCACGTTCGCGGCGCTGTCGATCTCGGGGTACGTCGGGACGAGGCGCACAGCCGAGCGATGAGCCGCAGCAGGGCGGCCGGGAGCAACGCGTGCGCTGTGCAGCGGGGACGACATCGGGTCGGGCAGCCGGAGGCCACGCGGGGCGGAATTCTGACGACCTGCAACAGATTTCCGCGGCGGATCGCTTGAGGAATCGGACCTGATCGCACTATATTGGGGGCTCTTCTCGGGCTTATGGCGCAGTTGGTTAGCGCGCTTCGTTGACATCGAAGAGGTCACAGGTTCGAATCCTGTTAAGCCCACCTCGGTCGCCGAAACGCCGCGAATTCCTGTGATTCGCGGCGTTTTGCGTTTGTGGGATACGACGTTGCTGCAGCTTCACCACCCCCTCGCGACCACGGTCGCTCGCGTGATTCCGAGGCCGACCGCGTCCCATTGCGAGGAATGCATCGATGTCCGACGAGGCACGACGCTCGAATGGTCCCGCCCGTAGTGTCTGCGACGGCGAGCGAGGAGACCGTCCGCCGACCCGGCCCGAATGAGCCGCTGTCGGATCGTGCCGTGGAAGATCGGGGTGTTCGATGGGCGTTCCTCTGGCCCGCGGCGGACACCGGTGGTGTCAATCGAGATCACAATGCAATTGATCCAAATCGGCTGTTGCAGGTCCCCCCGATGAGACACTATCAGGTCGCTCCTCACCCCGAAACCAGATATCCGGGCCTCGTCTGATGGCCTTTCGCGAGGCCGAAGCTGGCGCGCCGAAGCATGACCATTGACGGGTACATGCGATGCGCCGCTGTTCGCCGCAGGAAACCAACACGGCGCGTCAAGCGGCTATCAGACAGTCGCTATTGAGTGTATGCATTCAATCGAGGTGAGCACATGAGTGATATGCCAACGAAATCTGAATTGCGAACCACGTGGGAATCTGCTGCGCCGGGATGGGTGAAGTGGGAGCACGTATTCACCACCAGTCTGGCCGATGCGACCGATCAGATGCTCGACATGGCCGGAGTGTCGGCGGGTAAGCGCGTACTGGACATCGCGTGCGGCGCCGGGAGCCAAAGCATCGAAGCGGCCCGGCGCGTCGGCCCAGACGGCCGTGTGGTGGCATGTGACATCTCCGGCACCATGCTGGATAACGTGAAACGGAATGCAGAACACGCTGGACTTCAAAACGTCGAGACTCTCGAATGCCCCGCAGATGAACTGGCCGGGAATCTGGCGCCATTCGACGCGGGGATGTGTCGGTTGGGCCTGATGCTCATTCCGAAGCCCGGAACGGTGTTGACTGCAATTCGGAGAGTACTCAAGCCCGGCGCACGGTTCGCTGCGCTGGTATTCACAACGGCTTCGAGAAACGCATTTCTTGCCGAGCCGATGGCGGTGCTCCTGCGCCACGCGGGCAAAGTTCCTCCGGCGCCGGGACAACCAGGAATTTTCGCATTGGGTGGTGCAGGGGTACTGGAAGAACTGCTCCACGATAACGGCTTCGATTCCATCACGATGAAGCAGATGCGTGCACCGCTGGTGGTTCCGAGTGCACGGGACGCGTTGCAATTGTTGAAGGAGGCGGCCGGCGCGTACCGCGCGATTGTCGCCGACCTCAGCGATGAAGAGCAAACCCGCGCATGGGAGGAGGTGTACGAAGGGCTGCGGAAATTCGAATCCGGCGGCCGCTTTGAAACGGCGCTGGATGTTGTCATCGGCTCAGCCGCGAAACCGACGTGACACCACGGGACTGCGCGCGGCGGCGAATTCGGTATGGGCCGCCAGGGTGACAATGCACTCCCGAATGACAATCGCGATGTTCCAGGCATGCTGCGGGATGCGATGCAATCGGGACGATTTCAGGATCGGTCCGATTGCCGTAGTCGTATCGTGAATCGACGTATGCCTGTTTGCGCCGGAGATGCACGTGTTCGATGTCAGCATACGCGTCACTATCACCAATGCCTCGGAGTACGTTCGCCTCGATGCACCCAGTCCCGACCCTCGGCCTGGCACTTTCGGGCGTGACTGCAATGAAGATCCGGACGAGCTGGATCCGCTATCGATTGCCGCGAATGCGGATTCGGATAATCGGTACTGCGATGGATTCCCGTTGGGTTGTGGGACGCCCCGTGGGAAGACAGTAGGACGATCGAATGCAGCTGCGCCGAACCATACAACCTCGTCGAGTGGGTGATCTACGACAACGCCGCACAGGGGCGCATCCCCGAAGGCAGACCCTCCAACCTCAGCCGACCGGCGTCCGAAGGAACACCTATCACCGAACCGGAGGAGACATTCACGCGCACCCTCGACGAGAAGCACTACGAGTTGAAGGATCATCTGGGCAACGCACGCGTGGTGGTCTCGCATATGAAGCAGCCGATCAACCAAGAACGAGCGAAGGTCTATCGAGGACGCATACGAGGTTGTAAAGGCAGCGGGTGAAGTGACGTACACGCGCCAACTTGTGCCTGCGTCGTACGGCACCGACTGTCTCTCCCAGCGCACCGACTCCACACACCGCCGCGACATCGTGGTTGGATCGGCATGTTCTCACTCGTCGCGGCTCAGCGCAGATTTGCGTTCGATCGCTACGCATCGAGCTGGACTCTGCGTCGAGATTGGATCGCACATGCGCTCGGCTGTTGCGTCTCCGAGTGCGGCATCGATTGCAGTCGATACGAATTCCACAAGTGGTTCTGGCGGCTTTCGGATTGTTCATCGTTGCGAAGCGGTGAAGAGCCGGTAGGGATCTGGTGAGGAATCCCGGCGCGACAGGAGCTCAGACTACGCGGTTTGACGTCGGTTCGTACCACGGTTACGGAACGGTGGCGGCGGTCCCGAGTGCGTGAATGAAGCCACTGCCGGGATGGTCGATCGTTTACTCGTCTCGAGGAGCTCCGTCCGGTTCCGATTCCCGCCCCGATTCGTGGCCTGCTATCAGTGTTCGATACTTCGAAAACGCGTCGGCGAAATTGCCTGCGGATTCTGCGTTGCTGAACCAGTATTCCTCGTTCAGACCGGATGGACTCGTGAGGTGGAGCTCGCCGTATCGTACGACAGGTAGCTGCCGGTTGTCCGAGAACCGCCGGTCGGGTGAACCGTCCTTGTTGATCCGTTTCCAGGTGTGGTCAATGACCGTCGTGTCGGAGGGAACGTCCTCTTCCTCGAGGAACTGCTGTTGCCGGAATTCAATTGAGACATCAGACAGGTCGATCAATCCCAGTTGCTTCTGATGGGTAAGCATCAGAACGAATCCCGGATAGATGTAGAGGTCGCCGCCGTTTGCGTTTTGCAACCGCATTGCGCGGTGACTCGAGGTGATCAGTTCGAGACTCATGCGATCGAATGCGACCGGCTGACGGTTCACCGCTGCACTCGCCTCAGAGCGCTCCGAGACACCGACCTCGACCGACGACGTAATGTCCCAGATCATCCGACTCGCGGCGAGGGTATCGAACGCATCAGAAAGCTTCTGATACGCCGCTTCGAGCTCCGGCTCCGATTTGACGTCGATATCGACGACGCTGAGATCGCGCTGCTTTCGGAGTTCCTCGATCTCCGCTTTCGTTTCCCGCACCGCCTCCTGGCGCACCTTGATTTTCTGGGAGAAGAAGGCGCGATTGAGCCACGACCTCTCGGTCTGCTGCAGTCGAAGCTCGAGCGTCGGCAGCAGGTGTTCGTTTGAAGCGATGTGCGCGTCGAGTTCGACTCGCTGACTGTGCGCATCGATCATCAATTGCCTCAGATGATCGAGTCCTGGGCTGGTAATCGACTCGACGTCACCGCTGGCAATCGCGCCGGGTTCGTTCGTGGGTATGGCCGTCGGAGGCGGCGTAGGAGCGGGTGTCGCGGGTGGTTGTGGCGGATCGACAGTCGGTCGGTGCGGAGCGCCGATTCTCGTTCTGCTGGATATTCCTGTGCCCGGCAACCCGGCATTGACGTAGGTACCGCGTCTGCTCAGGTTGATGCTGGCGCCGGGGATGCCGATGGTCGTGGAGATGCCATGCTTCCCGATGTTGAGTCGAACGCCGGGAAAGAGCTTCACCGATCTTCTGTAGCGCCAAGCCATTGCCGACCTCGCGTACTGTGGATGTACAGGTGCTGTTATTGTATTGGGGTGGAACCGACCGAGCGGTCGAAGGCCGATTGGAAATCCTGAATTCAGGCAGGACGCAAACCGAGCGTGCCCACCACACCGGACGTAAAGATGGGATATTTGATGATGGCGACGACGATACGGTTTCGCCGGGGTGCTCGGACGGGCGCCGGAGGGCTGTGTTGCACAGCGCTGTCGTCAGCCGGACACATAGGTCAGTCCTGCGATTTGACCAGCACTACCACCGACCCACACACCTCCTCGAGGCGATTGCGGACAGGCCAGTACCAGTTCACGCCGGCGGGCAGTTCATCGCCGACCAAATATCCCGACTGCCCCGGCGCAATGTAACCGCGGGCGCGGGCACGAACCGTATCACCGGTCCGGCGGAACATCCAGGCGAGGCTTGCGGCAAGAGGACACATACACCGCCTCACCTCGGCACCGCACCTACGACAGCCCTTGCACCGACGCCGAAAGCCAGCAACGTCGTCCCAATGTATGGCCGGGTATAGAGGGGGCACCGGGAAGTCGGCAGGAAGGAGGCGCCGGCCGCTTTCCGAAGACGCTCGCGAATGGCCGATAGCGGCTCATTCCCGCAGCCAATCCGTCCCATAGGAAGTTCCTAGGCAATTGTTGAGTAGCGATTCCACCGGTTGACGACATATCTTTGCGCTCCATAACGGTGATACCACGTGGGCGGCTGAATATCCTTCAGACCGATCCAGGACCGCTCCGACCGCTGATTACATCAACCATCCTCCCCTTCAACAATTCGCCGGCGGGGCCTAGCCATGACGCATACGATCATAACGCTTCATCCGCTTCAAGGCGCGGGAGACCCCTATTCCGCAGCAACGGTGCGGTTTTGCGAGCACCTGGCGCATGCCGGGCTGGCCCACCTCCCGTTGTATCGACTTTCCAGGTTCGGCATCGTCATCGTCCAAATTCCCGACAACCAGGCCACCCCGTTCGAGACGGCGTTTGGAGACTTCGGGACTATCGAGCAGCCGGGACGCGTAATTGCTCTGCCACCCTATACCTCCGTCGGCGGTGGACCGACGCCACTGGAAGAGGAGGAACGTTCCACTTCATACCCCTGGCATATAAAAGCAGTGAGAGCCAATATGGCATGGGACCGCTGCGAATTCGGCGATGGTGTCAGGGTAGCGGTTCTCGATACCGGGATTGCACACCATCCCAATCTGGTGGTCCACGGTGGTGTCTCATTTGTAGAGGGAGTCGAGAGTTACTGCGATGACGATACCCATGGAACGCAATGTGCCGGAATCATTGCTGCCACAGCACAGAACAATTCCGGCGTCGTTGGAATTGCCCCCGAGGCACATCTGTATTCCGTTAAGGTAATAGACCGCGAGGGCAATGGACGAACAATTGATGTACTGAGGGGTATGTACTGGGCGCTGGAGAACCACATGCAGATTGTATCCATGAGCCTGGCGGAGGATCGCCCTACCTGGCCTCAGCCCTGGTATACCCGTGCGATTGAAGTTCTTCGTAACAATGGCGCTGTGGTCGTCGTCGGCGTCGGTCCGTCGGGACTGGAAATTCGGGCGCCGGCAAACAGCCCGGGAGCAGTGGCAGTCGGTGCAGTCGACGAGAAGTACGAGCGGTTGCCCTATTCCGCCTACGCTTCACCGGATGACTGCCCCCGCGAGGGGTCGAATCCCGTTACCATTGTAGCACCTGGCATTGACATACGTACAACCAGTCCAGATGGCTTCGGTTGTGCGAGCGGAACGAGTATGTCATGTGCCATTGTTTCAGGTGCGGTCGCGCTGGTCAGGGGTCGATTCCCAAACCTTACCGCCGATGAGGTCATAGCGAAGATCAAGTCGTCGGCCAGGCAACTCTCGAAAACGGCTCCGGATGCGTACCTCGGCTATGGATTGGTCGACTGCGACAGCGCGTTGGCTACCCAAACGGAACGGCATGCTGTGAGCGAATTCATTCATCTATCAACGAGACGAAGCGAAATGAACGTTACGCTGCACTCGAAGACAAAGGAGAGGGAAGATGAGGGCACCATCATGGTCGTGCATGGAGAGGACAAACGCATTGTCGCGACCAGGTTCGTCGACGAAACGGATAACGTGAACGTGAAAGTCGACCCGGGCGAGTATCACATTCTGACGCTGAACACAAGGACCGGAGATTTTCGCCGGAATAGTGTGCGAGTCGAGGGTGAATCGGTGGCAGTCAACGTCCAGCCGGCGCCGCTCTCCGACGTGCATCCAATCGGAAATATCACGGTTACAATAAGGGTCAACGGGAACGTGCCGACGGTTCCGGTCACGGTGGAAATATCGCCGGCTCCTCCGGCCGGACAGGATAAGGTACAGCAAACGACCAATGTGGCCTATTGGTACGATCTACCAAACGGGCGGTATGCGGTCACAGCCACGCTGACCGGCTACATGCCGGAATGCGGATGCGTCGATCTGACCCACGGCGGCTCCAAGTCCATTGAACTAAATGTCACGTCGTAGTCGCCAGAGTTTTTGCGGATTCGGGAGATAACGGCGTTATGCGGGTGGGTGGTTCCATGGGAGCATGCTGTAGCCGCGGCTGAGAGCTCTCTCTTCTCAATGCATCACGGTCAGCTGGACCGGTAAGGCAAACGCCTCAAGTGAAACAGGAGCGTCGGCACAAGCGCATCGTCTATCACACCAATCGCGGTCTCCTGGCTGTTGCCGGAGGCCGTGGTGCGATGTGCGATTACCATATTGAGCAGCTGATAGAGGGTGGCGTTGACACGCCGATCGAACACGGCTACCTGTGCTACGTACGCGCGGTGCGGGCGTATTCGAGGCAGAGCCTCGATGATGCAATCCGATTGTATGAGCAGGCGCTCGAAGCATTCGACGACGCCGGTTGCGTTCGCGGTCGCGCCATCGCGTGCCTTGGAATCAGTTATGTGGTCGAGGATGATGTGGAATCGCTCGAATGGGCACGGCGGGCGAAGAAGGAATTCAGGGTCGCCGGTGATGAGATTGGGTTGGCAAAGGCGCTTCTGAACATTGGAGTCGGCTGTTCCCGCGGAAGTCAATATGCCGGAAGTGTCGCCGCCCTGTGCGAAAGTCTCGACATCACCCGGCGCAGGGGGAATCACTTCGACGCCGGTATTGCGCTCGTCAACCTGTCGTCAAGTCACTTCTGCCTTGGTGATTACGACGCCGCCGTGCTTTGCGCCGCCGAGGCGATCGGTACTCTGGAAAGAGCCGTTGACGTCGAGAATTCGTACGTCTGGCAGACCAACGGCTGGGCCGCGGTTCATTTCGACGTCACACGCATACTGGCGAATGCATACATCAATTGTGGGAATGGACTGAAGTCCATCGGCGGGCGGCATGAGGCGCTGGAGGCGTATGAACGGTCACACGAGCTTCTGAAGGAGCAAGGCGATGAAGCGGGCCAGGCCATCGTTCTCCATCAAATCGGCGAGCTCCTGCGGGAGCAGGGAGAAGCTCGGGCTTCGGGCGAATACTTCCGTCTGAGCAGGAGGAAATTCGACGAGCTCGGCGTTCGCGGGTACATGTACGGCGTTGCGCTGCAGAGTGCCGGACAGGCCTGCGCCGACGACAGTCAGTATTCCGAGGCACGGGCGCTCTACGAGGAGTCGCTCCGGGAGTATCAATCCGCTGGATTCAGGACCGGTGAGGCGGAAATCCTGTTCCTGCTCGGCGAGTTGACGGCACTCCAGGGCGACCACCAGGCAGCAATCACCAGCTTTCTCGAAGCAAACGATATCGCGCAGTCCCTCGCAGCCACCGAGCTCGTCGTCCGCTGCAATCGCGGGCTCGGAAGCGCATTGATGCATACGGACTCGGCCACGGCGCATGACTACCTGTATCGCGCGCTGCTGCTCGCCGAGGAACATGCGATGAAGCTCGAACAGCAGCACATCCATCGCGACCTTGCATCGTATTACAAGCTCATTGGCAACTCCGCGAAGGCGCTGTCCCACTTCGAGAAATTCCATGCCCTGCAGCAGGAGATCTTCACCGAGAGCGCCGATCGGCGCCTTAAGAACTTCGAAATCCTTCACCGCGTGGAGCAATACAAGCGGACGCTCGCGGAAATGGATGGCAGGGTCCTGCAGATTGAATCCGAGCTCGAGGCGAAGACCCACGAACTGGTGACCCTCGCTGCGCGGATCCTCGAAAAGCAGGAGTTCGTCGGGCTGGTCGAACGGGGTCTGGAAAGGATCATCGGCGCGCACGACGACGACAAGAGCGATCACGCAAGAAATCTCCTTATCGCAATACAGGGCTCGTCAGACGTTCGCCGCGATCGGGAGGAACTGGCCAGCAGGTTCCTGTCCGTCCACCACGAGTTCGCCGACCAACTGATGCAGATCGCACCGACGCTGACACTGGTGGAATTCCAGATCTGCGTGCTGCTGCGTCTGTCGATGGGCGCCAAGCAGATCGCGGACGTTCTGAGCGTCGCGCCCAAGACGGTCTTCAACCACCAGCACAGCATCCGCAAAAAACTCAACCTGGTCAACCGGGAGAATCTGAAGACGTATCTGGTGGGGATGGAGGGGGGCTGAACGTCGTCGCGATCCCGCGATGACACCCGGACTCACCCCGACTATCCGTAGACTGTCCGAGCGCGTGCAGCTCCTCCACTACCGACGCCCCTTTCTCGTGCAAACGTGAACCGAGTCCCTCGCACCGATATCTTCTGGCTGGATCCTGGCGCTCTGTCCGGCGGACGGCTCGCCGTTTCGGCACACCCTCCGGGTGGCGTTCGACTCTGCGATGCGGTGGGCGGCTGGCGGCGCGCCGGTGTCGAACACGTCGTGTCGCTGCTCACCCCGGCGGAAACGCACGAACTCAACCTCGACCTGGAGGAGACGACATGCCGCCAACGGGGTATCGCCTTTACGAACGTCCCCGTTGCGGATTATGGCGTGCCCGAATCTGCCTCGCAGTTTTGTAGAATTGCGGCGACGCTCCGAGAGGACGTCGAACGAGGAGCCGGCGTCCTGATCCATTGTCATCACGGCATCGGCAGATCCACTCTGATGGCAGCGGCAGTCCTCGCCGAGCTCGGTCTCGATTGGGAGACAGCGCTTCGGCTGATAGAACAAGCACGTGGACGACCGGTACCCGATACCCACGAACAGCGCCTGTGGATTGCCAGGACCATCCGACCGAAACCTCATTGAGTACATAATCACACATCGCGACATCAGAAATCGGACCCATGCGCGTATTGATCGTTGGAGCCGGCGTCGGCGGTATGACGCTCGCGGCTCTGCTCAAACACCAACCCGTTGACGTCACCCTTATCGAACGTGCTCCGAATTTTGACCATGCCGGGTATATGCTCGGGCTCTGGTCCCTGGGCTACCGCGTGCTCCACGGTCTGTCGCTCTACGAGCGCTTCGCCGCCGAATCCATTCCCGGCAACAATTATGAAGTTCGCAATGGCGATGGCGAACTGGTCAAACGCTGGTCCCTGCAGTCGATTGCCGACCGCTTCGGTCCGAATCTGAGCTGCACACGACCGCAGCTCATCAAATTGCTCCATAGCAGTCTGGGTGACGCCGACCTGCGGTTCGGAACCGAACTCGATTCGTTGAAACAAACCGGTGATGAGGTCGAGGCGAGGTTCACTGACGACTCGCGGGAAACGTTCGACCTCGTTGTCGGTGCCGACGGTATTCACTCGCGCGTACGGAGTCTCGTATTCGGTGAACAACCGTATTTCCATACGGGATGGGGCGGCTGGGTCTGGTGGGCCGACGTCGACACACTGCCACCCGAAACCTTTGTTGAGCACTGGGGAGCGGGCCGATTCGTCGGCGCGTATCCGACGCGTGCCGGCGCGGGCATTTTCGCCGGAGCGCCACTCGACGGGAATTTCGAGCAATCGGGCGATGGTCGACGCGAACGACTTCGGGAGCGGTTTTCAGGAATGGGCCGATACGTCGACGCCTGGCTGGATGCGGTGCCGGACGACGGAACGGAGATGTTCTTCTGGAAGCTGTCGGACGTACGAGCGAAAAAATGGGCACGCGGCAGGGTCGTGTTGCTCGGGGACACTGCCGCGGGATTTCTGCCGACGGCCGGCATCGGCGCATCGATGGCGATGGAATCCGCTGCCGTCCTGGCCGACGAGCTCTCACGCACTGATGCCGACTTCGTCGAACACGCGGTATCGCTCTACGTGAAGCGCCGCCGCGATCGCGTGGAGCGAATTCAGACCGATTCGCGGCGGCTGGCGCGGCTTATGTTCGTGAACTCGGCTCCAATCGCGCTGGTTCGAAATCTGATCACGAGGTTCTCCTCGCTCGAAGCGCTGGCGCGTTCGATAGCAAGAGCATTTGATGAGCCGATCTGAGAGAGGTTGAGCGGGACCACCGCACCCGCCAAAACGCGCCCCGATGTCATCCTGCGCACGCCCGCCGCAGTGCCGGGGAGTCGGGCACCGTCGGGAGTTGGCGCGGCGTGCGAGGGATCTCGCTGTGCGGTGTGGTCGCTGGCGATGCCTTCAGCGATCGCGGTGTTTCCGCGGTCGAGATTGAGATGAGTGCCGCGACCGATCCGTTCGGCGTTTCCTGGCAGATCGTTCCGCGGCGATTCGTGGAACTCGTCAGCGACCGGGATTCGGCGAAGGTGAAGGCGGTGATGGACGCGATGATGACGATGGTCAAGCTCGACGTGGCGGCGCTGCAGAAGGCATACGACGATGCGTAGACCGGATGTTCCCACCGAACCCGGACAGGCATGCTTCGGTCGGCACCGATGTTGACGTTTCTTTGAATCGTGTCGGCGGAATCACCTTCCGACGACACGATGACCGTGTTCGAAGGGCCGACGGTGTCCTCGACGGTCCGTCCCTCCGGAACGTCGGTATGAAACGTGAGGGACTACGTCTCCACGATTGAGCCGTCCCGGGCCGCCGCATTGGAACGGTCGACAGCGAATTCAACAACATCGATAGATACGTCAGCTGAATGATATTCAATGAGTGGTTCAAGGCACCGAGAATTGCGAGGAAGCACCGCACCGTGGCATGTGCCGATTGCACCGGCGATTGTTCCCGTTCCGTTGGTTCCACGGATTCTCGTTCTTCCGCGGCGCCCGGGTCACCATCCCGGCGACAAGGGCGCGGCACCGGCGTGAACCGGGCCTCGGCACTCCTGGCACTCGCCCTGCTGGCGCTTCCCGCCGCTGCCCTTGCCGGACCGCCATTCCTCACCGACGATCCGGTGCCGACCGATATCGGCCACTGGGAAGTCTATGCCCCGCAGTCGGACATGGAAGGCAGCGGCGACGAATACGAAGGCGCGTTCGGTGCAGAGATCAATTACGGCGCCGCTCAGGGCGTGCAGCTCACGCTCGGGCTGCCGGTCGCATTTGCGCACGACACAACCGGAACGCGTTGGGGTGCAGGTGATCTCGAGGCCTCGGTCAAGTACGAATTCCTGCACGACGAGGCGGTCGGCCTGTCGATCGCAGCATTCCCCGGCGTCTCGTTGCCGACCGCGACCAATGGGCTCGGCTCCGGCCGCGTCACGGCATTCCTCCCGATTTGGGCGCAGGAAGACGTGGGGACATGGTCGGTGTTCGGTGGTGGCGGCTACGCGATCAATCCGGGTTCGGGCAATCGCAATTACTGGAGCGGCGGCGTCGCGGTCGCCCGACAGTTCGGCGACCAGCTGCTGATCGGCGTCGAGGCGGATCGGCAGGGGACCGATGCCGTCGGGGGCAGCGCCTCTACCAGTCTGGGCGTGGGCGCGATCTACGATCTCCCGGGCCCGTTGCGACTGCTCGCCTCCGGGGGGCCGACAGTGAACGATCACGGGGAGACGGGCTATCACGCCTATGCCGCGCTCGGGCTTGATTTCTAGCGCGGCGCCAGCCAACGGCCTATGTTCCGCCAACCGGAAAATCGCACCCCTCCGGCTCTCTTCTTCGATGGTCGTGACGCCTTCCGCCAATCCATCCATCGAGAATGGTGCTGAATGCGATTCTCCCTGCAATCGACGACGTAGATCGGTGCCATCGATATGGCGGTGGTCGGCAGCGTCGCAATCGGCGGCGACAACCCACCCGCAGACGGCATTCCGCCGCGTGCGAAGCCGCAGTACGTGGACAACCTGCGTCCGAAGTTCATCGGATCACCGGACCAGAGCCCGGCGCTACTCCATCGTCACCCGACGTATCTCCTGGACATCCATCAATGGCACCCGTCCTCGGGCCGACTCATGCACACCGTTTCCGAATTCCGGCTCTTTCTTTCCTCTACGTTCGTCGACCTGCAGGCCGAACGCGAGTACCTTCTGAAACGGGTGTTTCCCCAGGTGCGAGCGGCGTGCCGCGGGCGTGGCGTTGACTTCGTCGAAATCGACCTCCGGTGGGGGATTACCGATGAAGAAGCCCGTCAGGGACGGGTCGTACGGGTGTGTCTCGAAGAGATCGATCGGTGCCGGCCGTACTTCCTTGGAATCTTTGGAGAACGATACGGCTGGATTCCGCGGCGTCAGGATGTCGCCCATGACGAACAAACCCTGGCGCGGTATCCCTGGGTCAATGACGCCATCGCGGCCGAAACGAGCATTCTCGAACTTGAAATTTCGCACGCGATCGACCATGGTGATCCGCGCTGCGCTCCACTCTTCTATGAAAAGGTTGCGGAACCCGGAGCGCAATCGTTTGCGGTGGAACCGCGGCTGGCCGAATTGAAGGACCGAGTTCGTAGCGGTCAATTTCTGTGGAACGAATTCGCGACACCCGAACGGCTGGGGGGGTTGGTACTCCGCGACCTGCTCCGGATACTCGATCGGGACTGGCCGGCATCGGGACGCTTATCGTTGGTCGAGTCGATACGCAGTCCTCATGAAGAGTTCGCACACAGCCGGGTTCGTGCCTATGCGGCAGACGATGAGTACTGGAATGCGCTTGGCCACTTTCTGGACTCGGATTCGTCGACCCTCGCTGTCTCAGGCGCCTCCGGGCTCGGCAAGAGTGCGCTCATCTCGCACCTGACATCGGAACTTCGCCGAGCGCGGCCCGCCCAGTTTCTCGTTCGCCACTTCGTCGGAAGTTCGGCCGATGCGACGTCGGCTGACGACATCATTCGCCACGTCATACACGAAATTGCGGACCGATTTGCCCTGCCTGACCGTCCACCGACTGATGCCGTTCAACGTAAGCTCCGGTTCACCGATTGGCTCGAGCGCGTTCCACTCGAAGATCCGTTGATACTCGCAATCGATGCGGTGAACCAGCTGGCGAATGACGAAACCGATCTCAACTGGTTCCCCGAGATCGTCCCTTCGAACGTGCGACTGATCGTATCGACAACTCCCGGCTTGAGTCTGGACGCGCTGCGGAGGCGTGGCGCGACCGAGCTGCGGGTTCATCCTCTTGACGAGGCGCGCAAGGCGCGAATAGCCACCGACTTTCTGCTCGGCTTTCGAAAAATTCTACCGCCTGGCGTCCTGGACGTCATTCGAGCAAACGCACAGCTCTCGAATCCGCTGATGCTCCGATCCGCCCTCGAGGAAGTCCGGATCTACGGAAACCACAGTGATGTCGGTGACTTCCTCGCTCGCCTGATCGAGTCGGATCTCTTCTCCAACATCCTGGCGCGAATGGAATCGGACTTCGGTGTCGAGATCGTCACCCGAACGCTGATTTCGATTTTCGTATCCAGATCGGGACTCAATGAGCCCGAGTTGATGGAGTTGACGGGCCTCTCCCGGCTGGATCTCTCGGAGTTCCTCACGTCGCTGGAGTACCAACTGATGAACAATGGGCAGGGAGTCACGTTCTTCCACCAGATGTTTCGCGACGCGGTCGGACAACGATATCTGGCGTCAGCCGAGGCACTCAGGAGTGAGCACGAACGACTCGGAGAATACTTTTCAAAGACACCGAATGGCGTGCGGCGATGGACGGAAGAACCCTGGCAGTGGCAGGCGGCGGGTAACCATGAACGACTCCGCGATTCGCTGCTCGATGTGGACATCTATCTCGAACCCGACCCGTGGTCGCTGACGGATTCCATCGCCGGATACTGGCGTTCTATAGAATATCTGTACGCACCCGCACGCGAGTATTCGGCCCGTTTGGAGGCGCCGGAATTCGCCGCCCTGGAATCGGAGGATCGAATACAGGTCGTTCGGCATGTGACCGCTGTATTGCGGGCGCGCGGAGAGTACAGGGAAGCCGTTGAGCTTCTAAGTCGGTCGCTACCCGAGACATACACCAATGAACTCCTGTCCCAGGGGCAGCTGCTGATACTCAACGACGCTGCTGAATCGCTGTATATGGCGGGGCAGCCGAAGGACGCAATTGCCATTTGGGCCCGGCTGACCGACATGCGGGCGACCGACGTCTCCGACGCACTGAGTCTTCCGCGCATTTACGAGAACCTGAGCACGGCAAGCGCCGAGAGCGGCGATTGGAATTCTGCGCTGGAGTGGGCCGAGAGGTACCATGACGTGTGCGCCGAACGACACGGACCGGAAAGTCTGCAGGTTGCTGATGCACTGAACAACATTGCGGTAGCGTTGAACGCGAAGGGCGATTATTCGGACGCGCTTGTCGCCATGGAGAAGTCGGTGGAATTGTACAAGGTGCTGAGGGGCCCACGGAGTGCCGAGTACGCGCATCGGCTGATGAACCTCGCGTCGATTCAGCAGAACGTGGGGAACATGAACGAAAGTCAGGAGAGCGCCGAGCGAAGTGCCGGGATTCTGGAGGGATTGTATGGGGTTCACCATCCCGTTCGGGCCGCTGCGCTCACCGTCGTGCAGCGATCGCATTTTCTCCAGGGCGATTACCAGGGCGCGTTGACTGTCCTGCGGGAGATTCTCGACATTCGCTCACGAACGCTCGGCGATCTCCATCCCCAGACCCTGCTGGCGCGATGCGGCGAGGCGCGCATTCTGATGGAGACCGGCGACGCTGAGGCGGCGCTGGCGATTTACGAACGCGTCCTGCCGCAGCTCGAGGCGGTATTGGGAAACGATCACACACGGGTGCGTGACGTCCGGATCTCACGCGATCGGGCAAAAGCAATGTGCGCTCCGAATCCGAGTTCGGAGCGCACATGACGGCGGATGTGAGTCTCTCGATGGGTCCCCGTCCGAGGTGTCAGGCATCGGCTGAGCCCGCCGCGACCGATTTGGGCGGTTCGACGACCGGAAGTTGATCGATGGTTGCGACCAGTTGCACGGGGGGCAGACTGCCCGTCGAGTCGCTGAACTGAATGTTGAAACTGGCGCCCTGGTCGAATGTTACCCCCGTTCCCAGGGCATTTTGACCGTTCGCTTGACTCGTGCATGCGACCGTGTCGTACGACGTCCAGGTCCCCGGCGCTCCGGATGAATACTGCAGGATAAAGGCGTAGTCGATATATGCGCTCTTCGCATCGGCAACGGCCGCTGACAGGAGCAGGGGATATTGGGCATACTGCCCCGACAACACGGGGTACATCTGGACGTGGCTTTCGTCCCACGGCTCGACACCGCCGCCCCACGTACGAAACAGAACCAACTGAAATGTGCCGGACGGCAGACTGCCCGCCTGGAGGTTCAGGACCGTACAGCCCACGTTGTAGTAGACCGTGACGCCCTTCGCGTTGGGATAGTCGGTGATCCCCTGATACTGAGCCGCGTCGAACGTAGTCAGTTGAAACGTTGCCGGTGTGGACATGATTGCACCCTGAGTAGAAGTGGATAGTCAGCGACGATTCCAATCAACGAACGATGCCGTTCCGGTCGCGAAGGCAACCGTTTCGGCCATCTCCGTTTCAATGGAGTCGCTGAGGAATTGATCGACGATCGTTTTACCCATCATTCACTTGGAGAGGATGATCGCCCGGCGACATTCACGACCGGGAGCTGAGTGGCTGTGCATCGGCCCTGGTCCGGGCTGCGGAGGCGATCTGAAGTCTGAACGGGTGGGGTGCGGTCCAGGAGCGATCGGAGTCGATGAGGTCGAATCGGGACATCTCCCATTACGGCTTACAAAAATCGGTGAGGCGAGCAGATTTCGTCGTACGAACCGGCCGGCACGGAGGTCCCGCGAAGGGCCGCTTCGGCACGGAATATACGGCGTTTCCGTATGTGGTGACCGGGTGCAGGAATCGGTGTCGACCGGCTCCGGCAGCGTTATGTGCAAAGGGCTGCACATGGAGGCCGGCGTGCACTTCCGGGCGATCATCAACGCCCATCCCGTGGGCGTGCGTGCTGTATGAGGCGTCGCGTACATCGCTACCTTGCGGTGACACGGAGGGGCAAGGCGAATTCACACAGTACCCAACCATGTTCTCAATCGACTCGATCCGCGAGCTGTTTGCATACAACTATTGGGCGCGTGATCGACAGCTGGAGGCGTGTCGTGCGCTGACGCCGTTGCAGTTCGTCCGGCCGCTTGACGGGAGCTTCCCGACGATTCGGGATACGCTGGCACATCTGGTGGATGGGAAGGTCTGTGCGTGGCATCGATGGCAGGGGCACTCCCGCGACGAGATCATCGCCGCGATGGGATGCTCCCGGGTCGAAGAACGGAAGTCGCAGTGGGCCGAGCAGTTTCCGAATCTGGAGGCCGTCGAGGTTAGGGGGCAGGAGGTGGAGGAGCGTGTGCGTCGCTTCCTCTCCTCCCTGACGTCGGAGGCTATGGAGCGCAGGATCACCTCCGTCGACAGCACGTCTCGAACCTGGGAATATCCGCTGTGGCAGCTTCTCAGTCACCACATCAATAATCAGACCTACCATCGCGGGCAGGTAACGACGCAATTCCGACAGCTCGGCGCGCGAGCCGCCGCCATCGATCTGCTGCGATACTATGAGGCGGAAACGGCGGGGTAGTGGTTGGAATCACTCGCTGGTGATACGTCGATCCCCATCCCGAGTTCATATGCACGACTGACGGTCATTGACCGCCGAGCGGGATCCGGTTCCCTTCGTTGACCGCAAGATGCCAACATCGGCTACATCGACCTCAACGTTGGATCACGTCGCAACCCGCCGAACGGTCTCATTGCCGCCAGGTAGGGAATCGGTGACAGGGAGGCGCCGGGCGTCTCGGGCGCGTCGAATGAAACATCATTCGATATCGCCTGGCGTAAACCGGACATCTACGTGTCCTTGTCTGCGCGGTCTCGGTCACATATATGGCTCCTTTGAGAAGTGAGTGGGTAGACGCGATCTTCAGCGGTCGAAGTCGTCCATCCCATACCCTCAAAGGCACCGCTCGTGGAAGATCTGTTTTTTCAGGCGCTCGGACTCCGTGATCCCTGGTACATCGAACGCATCGAGTTCGATCCGGATCGCAAATCGCTCGACATTTACCTGAACTTTCGTCGAGGCGCCAAGTTCCACTACCGAGACGAGGAGTCCGGCGTCGAAGGTGACTACGGTGCCTACGACACGCAGCTGAAGACCTGGCGCCACCTGAACTTCTTCGAACACGAGTGCCATCTGCACGCCTGGGTGCCGCGGCTGGATACGCCCGAGGGCAAACGACTGCTCACGCCGCCGTGGGCGGGCCACGGCAACGGATTCACACTGCTCTTCGAGGCACTGCTGCTACAGCTGGCCACGCACATGCCCGTGCACGCAGTCTCTCGATTGACGAACGTCTCAGACCACAAGATCTGGGCGATTCTCAACGGCTACGTCTCTGCCGCACGCGAAGCCGAAGACTTCAGCGACGTAACCGAGGTCGGTGTCGATGAGACCTCGCTGAAGCGTGGACACAACTACATGACCATCGCCGTCGACCTCGAACGGCGCCGCACGATCTTCGTCACGCCCGGCAAGGACAGCGAGACGATCAAGCGCTTTGCAGAGGACCTGACGGCACACGGTGGCTCTGGCGAGAACATCCGGACGGTCAGCGCCGACATGTCGCCGGCCTACGCCAAGGGTGTCAGCGAGCATCTTCCGAACGCCGAGGTGACCTTCGACCGCTTCCACGTGCTCAAACTCGTCAACGAGGCCGTCGATCAGGTGCGTCGATCGGAAGTCAAGACGCACCCGATCCTCAAGCGCAAGCGCTACTCATTCCTGAAGAACTGGCAGAACCTCACCCAGGAGCAGCGTGTCGAGATCGAGGAGCTCGAGCTCTCATCGCTGAAGCTCAAGACCGTGCGGGCACTGCACCTGCGCGAAAGCTTCCAGGATATCTACGAGGCCGAGAGCGTTGAGGACTTCGAGCTGCTGCTCGACAAGTGGTACTTCTGGGCGACGCATAGTCGCCTGGAGCCATTCATCAAGCTGGCGAGGACCATCCGCAAGCACCGTGACGGAATCGTCCGATGGAAGCGCACCCAGGTGACCAATGGCATCCTCGAAGGCTTCAACTCGATCGTGCAGGCAGCCAAGCGAAAGGCACGTGGGTACAGCACAATGAAAACCTTCGAGATCATCACCTATTTGCTCACCGGGAAACTCGATTTCTCGGCGCTCAACCCCAGCTATCTACCCACTTGATTTTTACAGGAGCCACATATATTCGCGCGATAAGTCCATGGTTCCGGCCGTTCACCGCTACGTCTGCAGTTCTCTGCGTCGACGACGGCGTGCTGCCACCATCAATTCGACACAATCCACACGCGTGTTCACCATGAGCGAACAACCACCGAAGTTCTACAAGAATCCCACCGTTGCAGTCATTCTTTCGTTCTTCTTCATGGGCCTGGGTCAGATTTACAACGGCGAAATTGGCAAGGGGATTCTCTTCATGATCGGGTACGTTGTCTCGATCGCTCTCATGCTCGTCATTATCGGCTTTGTGACGACGCCGGCGCTCTGGATCTGGGGAATGATCGATGCCAACAAGTCTGCCAACAGGATAAACGCGGAACTTGCTGCGGCTTGATGGGCCGGTTCACCATCCTCGTTGGATGTCGGTGCAGGGGGAACGCTGCATTGAGGTGTCTCCGTTTCCCGCACCTTGGAAGTCGCGGAAACACCTCCCCTGCTATCAACTCCGAAGTGCACCACCGCCTGGTCGAAGGCGGGTATAGGAAATGACGAAGGGAGACCCGAGGGGCCTCCCTAGCGATCTCGCGGATGATCATAGCTTTGCCTCGTCAATAACCACATCGATGAGGCAGCATGAGCTACGAGCCCCTGAGCGAGAAGGAAAGGTACGAAATCGCGATTCTGACGAAGCAGCAGTACTCGATCAGACGGATTGCCGAGGAAATCGGCTGCAGCCATACGACCGTCAGTCGGGAACTCGGCCGCAACGGTCGCAACGGTGGCCGGGCGGCGCAGGCTCGCTCTGAGGAGCGACGCAGCGCGGCCAGTCGCCGCGCGCGAACGATGACGCCGGAGATCACCGCACGCATCGACCACCTGCTCGAATGAGAATACCAACGGCCTGATCCGGCAGTATTTTCCAAAGGGCACGAACTTCCTCGCCGTCCGAGCCGAGGAGGTTGCCGCGGTCGAGCGAAAACTAAATACCCTACCGAGAAAGGTACTCGGCGGTGCCACGCCCCTCGAGGCGCGGCACAACCCCCTTGAGAAACGCATCCCGGCACTTGACGACAATTGTGATGTGGCGTTGGAATGTGGGAAAACGGTCCGCCGATTTTCCATATTTCGGCGCCAACCACCGAACGACACGGCCGCAGCCGGTGGTGCACTTCGAGCTTGAATGCGCAACCCAAATCCCCGCAGAAACGCATCGCCATCGAAATGGGCCAAGAGTTCGCCTACGAAACGCTACGATGTTTCGATAAGCCATTCGGAGGCAAAGGTCGAGTAGTCGTTATATGTCATTTCATCCTCGGTGAGGTCGGCCTCACCACAGAGTCTCGGCAGTTCGGCCCGGAACCTTGCCATTCTTTGCTCGATCACTCTTCCGCCGGGAATCCTGCTGTCCCTCGAGCAGTCACTCAGCCAAGAGCGCACCTCCCGAACTAATGTGGTTTCCCGATTTCCGTGCGACTTAATATCGTGACCAGCAATATCCGAAATGAATTTCTGATAGCGGTACTGTTCGGAATCGAGGATCAAGCAGTTCTTATCCCTCTGCTTTCGATCGCCATACAGTTTAGCTCCAAGGAAAACTCCGAGCTCGAGCGGCATATTGAAGCGCGGCAGACGCGACGCCTGATCGATTTCAGTGCGCGAGATGTCGTGAATGCCATATTTACATTCACGGATCAGTCGGCGAATTTTTTCAATCCTGACTTCACCCGAATTGTTGATCTCGAGTGCACAGCGTGGCACGAATCCGCAGTCGTAGATCACAAATACGAGAGTATTCCGTAACGGCTCGTATTCTTTGTCGAACGGGCAATTAATGAACACACAACGTGAATATGGCAGAGTGGCCATTCTATGACCGGCTCCTGCCGCGCTTCTTGGCGGCAACACTTCGGACTGACTTCTTCACCTTCGTGCGAGATACTGTTCCCGTTCGAGGAGACGACAGGACTCGACGCTTGGCTGCAGAGCGCTTCCCCAGGACTCGTGCGGCCTTTGATTTAGCCGCCTTGCTCTTCGAAGTACTGAGTGTCCGTCCCGCCTTCTTTGCCTTCGTAGGCACTCTGGCCTTCTTCATGTGAAGTAATCTCGGTGAGCTGAATTGCTCGTGCTATACGAGCGTCGGTAGGTAGTCAAATATATCGAATTAACGGTCTGCACTCCTTTGTCTGGGTGAATTAGGCGAAATTGCTACTCGGATGCAGTTCGAAGTAGCTGGTGTGGAAAATAATTCGGAACCCGCAGGAGTTTCGTTGGATTGTATTTGCCGGGCTGCTGACCCTCTCGGCGTGGGTGCCGGTTCGCAAGTGCGCCACTACGTTGGTGACGCTCCAGAGATGGCATGTCCCGAACTCAGTTGAAAATCCGAAGGACGTCATTGCCTGATTAGCGTCGGGATTGGCGGAAAAAGAGCATGGCGATGCTCGCTGTGATCGTTGGCAGATTGTTGCTGCTAACAAAACAACAACCAACGCAGGAGGCATCGCCATGTCAGCAGTCAAAAGTACCACCGACGACGGCCAACGGCAAAACGTCCACGCCCGAAACGTCATCATCCGCCTCTGGAGGACCCAGGAAGCCACAGCAGACGCGCCAGTCGAACCCGCCTCGCCTGCAGGTCGATCTCGACCCGCATGAGCCGTTCGATCCCTGCGTGCTCTTCGAGCAGATGCGCATCGAGCTGGAGAGCGTTGCGACTACTGCCGGTCTGTTCATCATGCGGGAGTTGATGCGTCTTGAGGCCGAGCAGCTGGCCGGTGTGCGATACCAGCGCGCCGGCGACGTCGATCGCTGGGGACGTCAGAGCGGCTACGTACGTATCGGCGGCCAGAAGCTGGAGGTCGATCGCCCACGCGTCCGCTCGAAGTCTTCCGGCAGGGAAGTGCCGCTGCAGACGTATCAGGCGTTTCAGGACACGAAGCATCAGGCCGAGGCGGTCTACCAGGGACTGATCGGCGGGCTCAGCGGCCGTCGCTACGAGCAGACCGTCGAGCAGGTTGTGGACGGTTACGGCGTCAGTCGCTCGGCGGTCAGCCGGCAGATGATCAGCGCAACCGCAGCACGTGTGCGATAACTCCAGGAGCGCGATCTGACGACGTTTGACCTCCAGGTGCTGCTCATCGGCGGTGTGCGCGTCGGCGGCTCGGTTCACACCGTTGCCCTCGGTGTCGACACCGGCGGTCGGAAGATCGTGCTCGGCTTCCGTGAACGTGCCACCGAGAATGCCGTGGTGGTCACCGAACTGCTGGCCGAGCTCTGCGCTCGCGGCCTGCCGAACGAGCCGACGCGCCGGCTGTTGGCGGTCATCGACGGCTCGTGGGCGCTGGGAAAAGCGCTGCACGACGTCTACGGCGGGCGCATCGAGATCCAGCTCTGCCACGTGCACAAGCTGCGCACCGTCACCGACCGTCTGCCGGAGCGTTATCGCGGCGAGTACCACCGGAAGATCTCCGCGGCCTGGGCGATGCGCTTACACGCCGATGCACTGCGCGCGCTGCGGCGCATCGTTCGAGAACTCGAGCGGATCAACGTCTCGGCGGCACGGTCGCTCCAGGAGGGTCTGGAGGAGACGCTGACGCTCCATCGTCTCGATGTGCCCGAGGATCTGCGCCGAAGCCTTCGTTCGACGAACATGATCGAGTCGATCTTCAGCCACTCTCGACACATGATGCGTAACGTCAGGAGGTGGCGTGGCTCGGAGTACTCGCAGCGATGGACCGCCGCGGTGCTGCCGGAAAGCGAGAAGAAGTTCCGAAGAATCCAGGGCTACAAGCATTTGACCGCCCTACTGACCCTGCTGACATTTCTAACTGGCGCTTACACTGACGTTTCTACGCTGGTACAACATTCAACCCGGACATCGACATGTCCGCCGTTGCCGTCCCGGACCTTCGGCCGTATTTTCTCCGCCTTCGTTGGCGGCGTGGCGCCTGGTGTTCTGCTTCGCCGGCGTCCTCTGGTCCCCATTCCTCATTGAATCCTCTTCCGCTCGTCCCGGATGCCACTCTTCGATATCACTCCCGACTTCGAACTCGTCCCCTTTCGCTCGCGGCACGGTGAAAGCGATCTGTACGAACGGAAGATCGGGGCACTCCTCTGGGCGAACCTCGAGGATTTTACCGGTGCAGCGCTGTTTCCTGTTGCACGGCAGCCGAAGATCGCGGTCGGTGAGACGTGAGGCTCTTCACGCCGTTCGCTTCGGTCACTTCGCTCAGAATGACAGACATGGACCGGCGCCAGCAATCGTGACGTACTGCGACGACAGGTAAGCGTTGGCTCCGGATGCCGCTACGAACTCAGCGAAATGCTCAACAAGAATACCGATACCCCCACATGATCACCGGCGAACTCAAGTCCAAAGTCGATCGTATCTGGGATACCATGTGGTCCGGCGGGATCTCCAATCCGCTGTCCGTGATCGAACAGCTTACCTACCTGCTGTTCATCAAACGGCTCGATGAGGTGCAGACGCTGCGTGAGAACAAGGCGGCGCGGACCGGGAAGGCGGTCGAGGATCCCATCTTCGGACCCCGTCAACAGCAGTTGCGGTGGTCGCGGTTCAAGGAGACAGCGCCGGAGACGATGTTCGAAACCGTGCGCGATGCGGTCTTCCCGTTCATCAAATCGCTCGGCAGCAATGGCGGGAGCGAGGAGGAGGGGGATTCGACGTATTCGCACCACATGAAGGACGCCATCTTCATGATGCCGACGCCGCGGGTGCTGGCGAACGTGGTCGATCAGCTCGATGCGATTCCGATGGACGACAGCGATACGAAGGGCGATCTGTACGAATACATGCTCGGGAAGATCGCTGCGGCCGGACACAACGGCCAGTTTCGGACTCCGCGCCACATCATCAAGCTGATGGTGGACATGATGGCGCCGACGCCGAAGGACATCATCTGCGATCCGGCCTGCGGTACCGCCGGCTTCCTGGTCGCCGCCGCGGAATACCTGCGCGAGCATTACGGCGATGCCATCTACAAGACCGAGGCGAGCCGACGCAAATTCAATTCAGGGACGTTTCACGGGTACGATTTCGACAGCACCATGCTTCGAATTGGCAGCATGAACATGCTGCTGCACGGCGTGGAGAATCCCGACATCCGGTATCGCGATTCGCTGGCGCAATCCGACCAGGACGACGCCGAGCGATTCACCCTCATCCTCGCCAATCCGCCGTTTCGCGGCAGTCTCGACTACGAATCGACCGCGAAGGATCTGCTGCAGGTGGTCAAGACGAAGAAGACCGAGCTCCTCTTCCTCGCGCTGTTCCTGCGCCTGCTGCAGACGGGCGGACGCGCCGCCGTGATCGTGCCGGACGGCGTGCTGTTCGGTTCCACGAAGGCGCACAAGGCGCTGCGGAAGATGCTCGTCGACGATCAGAAGCTCGACGGCGTCGTCGCCATGCCCTCGGGCGTCTTCAGGCCGTACGCCGGGGTGTCCACCGCGATCCTGTTGTTTACAAAGACCAATTCCGGCGGAACCGACCAGGTGTGGTTCTACGACATGAATTCCGACGGCTACTCGCTCGACGACAAGCGAACGCCGCAGCCGGAGAAGAGCGACCTGCCCGACATCCTCAAACGCTGGCAGAACCGCAAGACCGAGACGAAGCGCAAGCGCACCGACCAGAGCTTCCTCGTGCCGAAGGAGGAAATCGTCGGCAACGACTACGACCTCTCGATCAATCGCTACAAGGAGGTCGAATACGAAGCGGTGGAACATGAGCCGCCGTCGGTGATTCTTGCGCGGCTGGCGGAGATGGAGGAGGAGATTCTCGAGGGGCAGAGCGAGTTGGAGGCGATGATCGTATGAAGAATGGGCGCGTTCTTATCGGTGACGTAGCGGAGGTGAATCCGCGCTCAGTGGCAAAGGGGAAAGTCCAGCCTGACGAATTGGTGAGTTTTGTTCCAATGGCCGCAGTGTCCGAGAAGACGCTGTCCATCGAGGAGCGGATCGATCGCCCATACGGCGAAGTATCTAAAGGCTTCACAGCGTTTCGACGCGGTGACATTCTCGTGGCGAAGATCACGCCGTGCTTTGAGAACGGGAAGATGGCCTACGCCGCAGATCTACCGTATGATCACGGATTTGGCTCCACAGAGTTCCACGTACTGCGACCGAACAAGGAGCTTGATGGCAGCTACCTTTTCCACCTGCTGCGAGCACCTATTGTTCGCAAAGCGGGCGAGATGAAAATGAAGGGCGCGGCCGGGCAACGGCGAGTTCCGGCAGAATTTTTTGCTGGCCTCCAAATCCCCCTCCCACCCCTCCCCGAGCAAAGGCGCATCGCGGCAATTCTGGATGCGGCGGACGCCTTGCGGGCCAGGCGTCGCGAGGCGCTCGCGCAGCTCGACACGCTGCTGCAGGCGACGTTTCTTGAGATGTTCGGGGACCCGGTGGAGAATCCGATGGGGTGGGGGATAGGGCACCTTCCGGATTTCGTGGCAGATGAACGACACGCTCTGAAGCGCGGACCATTCGGGGGTGCTCTGAAGAAGGATATCTTCGTCGCACGTGGCTTTAAGGTATTCGAGCAGAAGAATGCTATCTACAATGATTTCGAGCTCGGCGAATACTTCATCAGTGATCACGATTATTCGCGACTGAAAGCCTTCAGAATATGTCCGGGCGACCTGATTGTAAGCTGCTCAGGGACGATTGGACGCATCGCGGAGGTCCCTGATACTGCACCTGCTGGCGTGATGAACCAAGCATTGCTCAAGATTCGGTTGGACGAGTCGCAAATGCTCAATCCGTTCTTCATTGCGCTGTGGCGAAGTGTGCCGTTCGAGCGTGAAGTTCTTGGAATGACTCACGGAACTGGAATGAAGAACATGAAGTCGATGAGTGAGTTGAAAACCATCGACTTCATTCGGCCTCCCCTCCCCCTCCAGCACCGCTTCGCCTCCATCGTCGAATCGGTCGAGCGGCAGAAGGCGCGGATGCGCGCGCACCTTGCGGAGCTCGACGCGTTGTTCGCGTCGTTGCAGTCGCGGGCGTTTCGGGGGGAGTTGTGAGGGTCGACGTGAAACCCGGGCTGTCACGGGCGGTTCGATGCCAACCGCTGCTGAGTAACCCGCCCTTGCGAGATCCTTCGGTCAGCACGCCGGCCGTCGGGGTGCAGGGAATTCCACTCGGTGCGGCGGCTGGCCTCAGGATGACAGCGTGGCACGTTTTGAAATGGGCGCAGAGCCGCGCGCCGTCGGCGCGCGGCTCTGCGCCCACCCCCAACCCCCGGCGCGATGTCATCCTGAGCGGAGCCCGCGACGGGAGCGAAGCGACCAGAGCGGGCGGAGTCGAAGGATCTCGCCGGAGCGGATTATTAGTCGGCGGTGAGCAGGGAAGAGCGGTCCGTCAGGCGTTCGCGATCGATCGGGTGTACGTAGGACTCTGCCCGCACCCACGGCGTACCTCGCCATCGGGTAGCCCACCTCTGCGAGATCGTTCGGCCAGCGGGCCGGCCGTCGACGTGCGACGAAATGCTCCCGGATGGCGAGTCGCCCGTGTACCCCAGCTGGTGAAACGGCCGCACCGCGAAGCCCGGCTCGAGTCCGGCCCGGACGAGCGCGCCCCCGCGAGATCCTGCGCCCACCCCCAACCCCCGGCGCGATGTCATCCTGAGCGGAGCCCGCGACGGGAGCGAAGCGACCGGAGCGGGCGGAGTCGAAGGATCTCGCCGGAGCGGATTATTAGTCGGCGGTGAGCGGGGAGGAGCGGTCCGTCAGGCGTTCGCGATCGATCGGGTGTACGTAGGACTCTGCCCGCCCCGTCGGCGTACCTCGCCATCGGGTAGTCCACCTCTGCGAGATCGTTCGGCCAGCGGGCCGGCCGTCGACGTGCGACGAAATACTCCCGGATGCCGAGTCGCCCGTGTACCCCAGCTGGTGAAACGGCCGCACCGCGAAGCCTGGCTCGAGTCCCGCCAGGACGAACGTCGCTCCGTCGAGATCCCGCGCCGCGCCCGCCGGGCGTCGGTGCGCACGCACCCGTACGAGGGCGGGCGGACGCGGGATGACAAGGCGCCGCGGGTGGTGTGGGGAGAGCAGGGAGGGGGAGATGGCGGGGCCGTGCGCCGCAGGCGCACGGCCCCGCCATCTCCCCCTCAAAATCGTGGGCGCGGTGTCATCCCACACCCGAGCGCCTTTCCGAGTGGGCGCGCTCAGCGAAGCACCGGCGCGAGCGGTGTGGGATCTCGACGGAGCGGTCTACGTCCTGAGCGGACTCGGCAGCGGGTCGTGTAGCCGCGTGGATCGACTCACGGGGTTCTCCGCACGGGCGCGCTCAGCGAAGCACCGGCGCGAGCGGTGTGGGATCTCGACGGAGCGGTCTACGTCCTGAGCGGACTCGGCAGCGGGTCGTGTAGCCGCGTGGATCGACGCACGCGGTTCTCCGCACGGGGTTCTCCGCACGGGCGGCTCAGCGAAGCACCGGCGCGAGCGGTGTGGGATCTCGACGGAGCGGTCTACGTCCTGAGCGGACTCGGCAGCGGGTCGTGTAGCCGCGTGGATCGACGCACGGGGTTCTCCGCACGGGCGGCTCGGCGAAGCACCAGCGCGAGCGGTGTGGAGCCGAAGCCCTGCGAAGAGCCGCACGTGAGCGAACAAACTTGTTTGTTGCTCACGAACAGGCGCTTCATGAACAGCAACCTCATTTGTTGTTCACGGATGAACACCAAACTCCTTTGTTGTTCATATTTTGGCCGTTCGTTAACAACAAGCTTGTTTGTCATTCACGGATGATCCTGACGTGAACCTCGACCTGAGTCACGCGGTGCCCTACCACGACGGGGCGTTCCCGCCGAGCACGCTCGACGTATCGCATCTACTGGATTCGCTCCTGCAGGCGACCGACGCGCTCGCCCGCTACGACCAGATGCTCCGGAGCATGCCGAACAGCGAGATCCTGCTCGCGCCGCTGCGAGGACAGGAGGCCCTCGCCTCGTCGCGGATGGAAGGCACCTTCAGCACGCTCGAGGAGGTGCTTCAGCTGCAGTCGGAGGAGGAGAGCCAGTGGCAGGACTACCGATCCGATGCAGTCGAAACCTACCTCTACGCGCGTACGCTCACGTTCGCACGCGACGCACTCGACTCCGGACGACCCCTTTCGCCGTCCCTGGTCAAAGAGATGCATCAGCTCCTTCTCTCGTTCGGTCGAGGCGCAGGCACGTCGCCGGGCGTATTCAAGACCGCGCAGAACTTCATCGGTGACCGCGGATCCAACCAGGTCAGCTACGTGCCGATCGCCCCGGAGAAGCTCGATGCCGGCATCGACACGCTCATGGCCTTTGCCGCCGATGATCGGTGGACGCCGCTGATTCGAACGGCGCTCAGCCACGTCGAATTCGAAGCGCTGCATCCATTCCAGGATGGAAACGGACGCGTGGGCCGAATGCTCGTCACGCTCATGCTCTGGCAGTCGCGCGCGATATCCGAGCCGCACTTCTACATCAGCCGCTACTTCGAGGCGAACAAGGATGAGTACATAGCACGCCTCAGAGCCGTGTCGGCCAACGATGACTGGGAGGGCTGGTGCCGATTCTTTCTGGACGCGGTGACCGAACAGGCGCGGCAGAATCTGAAGGTAGCCGAAGCGATGCGGCAACTGTACGAAGAGATGAAAATTCGCTTTGCGGAAATTCTCTCGTCGCGCTGGGCAATTCATGCCCTGGACTACGTATTCGCGCACCCGGTCTTCCGAAACAGCCGATTCACGAACGAGTCCGGAATCCCCCGTCCAACGGCATTGCGATTCTCCCGAATACTGCTGGCCAACGGCCTGCTGCGCACCGTGCACGAGGCATCCGGACGCACCTCGGCCGTCTACAGCTTCGAGCCGCTGCTGAACATCGTCCGCATCTGATTCTCCCATGTCGAACTTCGCCTTCCTTCCACCGACCTTCCGGGCGATCGCCGAATCCGCGAAGCGGGCCGAAGGGCATATCGTGGGCGATCCGCGCGCGGCGTGCTTCCAGGCGCGCTTCGCGCTGGAGGCGATCGTGCATTGGCTCTATCGGCACGACGCCGCGCTGCGTACCCCGTATGACACCTCGCTCGGTGCGCTGCTGCATGAGCCGACCTTCCAGAACCTGCTGCCCGAAGCGGTCTTCCAGAAGGCGCGCGTGATCCAGAAGATGGGCAACCAGGCCGCCCATGACGCGCGACGCATCGGGACGGTCGATTCGCGACAGGTCGTCAAGGAACTCCACCACGTCTGCCACTGGCTCGTGCGGACCTATGCGCCGGAATTCCTCAAGGACGAGGTGGCGTGGAGCGACGCGCAGGTTCCGCCGGCTCCGGTCGCGGGTGCCGTCGTTCCTCGCAAGGAACTCGAGGCGCTCGAGGAGAAACTCGCCGAACAGAACAAGCGGGAGCTGAAGCAGCAGCAGGAACGCGACGAACTCGACAAGGAGCTCCAGAAGGTGCGTCGGGAGCTGGCCGAGCTTCGCGCTGCGGCCGAGAAGCAGCCGGATACACACGACTATTCGGAAGCCGAAACCCGTCACTACCTGATCGATGTCGAATTGCGCCGCGCGGGCTGGCCGCTCGATGGCAAGCGCGACCGGGAGTATGAGGTCACCGGCATGCCGAACGCCCACGGGGTCGGCAAGGTCGATTACGTGCTCTGGGGTGACGACGGCAAACCGCTCGGGTTGGTCGAGGCGAAGAAGACCAGCGTCGATCCGCAGGTCGGCCAGCAGCAGGCGAAACTCTACGCCGATTGCCTCGAGCGCATGCACGGTCAGCGCCCGATCATCTTCATCACCAACGGCTACGAAACGTGGATCTGGGACGACGAGATGTACCCGCCGCGGAAGGTGGCGGGGTTCTACAAGAAGGAGGAACTCACCCGCCTGATCCGCCGTCGCGCCCAGCGGGAGCCGCTCGACGTGGCGAACGTGAAGGACGCGATCGTCGAGCGCTACTATCAGAAGCGAGCGATCCTGAGCATCGCGCAGCAGTTCACGACCCAGCGCCGCAAGGCGCTGCTGGTGATGGCCACCGGTACGGGAAAGACACGCACGGCGATCGCGCTGGTCGATCTGCTGCAACGCGCCGGCTGGGTGAAGCGCGCGCTGTTCCTCGCTGACCGGGTGTCGCTCGTCAACCAGGCGGTGAACGCGTTCAAGGCACACCTGCCGGAATCGAGTCCGGTGAACCTCGTCACCGAGAAGAACACCGAGGGCCGCGTCTACGTCTGCACCTATCCGACGATGATGGGGTTGATCGACGAAACCGACGGCGGCGAGGCGCGCTTCGGCGTGGGACACTTCGACCTCGTGATCATCGACGAGGCGCATCGTTCGGTCTACCAGAAATACGGCGCCATCTTCCGCTACTTCGATTCGCTGCTCGTCGGCCTGACCGCCACGCCGCGCGAGGACATCGATCGGAATACCTACGATCTGTTCGACCTGGAGAATGGCGTGCCGACCGACGCCTACGAACTCGAGCAGGCGGTGAAGGATGGCTTTCTGGTTCCGCCCCGCGTGCAGCAGGTCGACCTGAAGTTCCCGCGCGAGGGCATCGACTACGACGCGCTGAGCGAGGAAGAGAAGGCGCAGTGGGAGGGACTCGACTGGGGCGATGAGGTGGATCCGGGAACCATGCCCGAGAGCGTGAACGCGGCGGCCATCAACAACTGGCTCTTCAACCGCGATACGGTCGACAAGGTGCTGCAGTACCTGATGGAGCACGGACACAAGGTGGAGGGAGGCGACCGGCTGGCCAAGACGATCATCTTCGCCCGCAACCACGACCACGCGAAGTTCATCGAGGAGCGGTTCAACCACCATTACCCGCACTACCGCGGACACTTCGCGCGGATCATCGACAACTACGCCAAATACCCGCAGAGTCTGCTCGACGACTTCTCGCAGAAGGACAAACCGCCGCATATCGCCATCTCGGTCGACATGCTCGACACCGGCATCGATGTGCCGGAGGTGGCCAACCTGGTGTTTTTCAAGCCGGTCTATTCGAAGATCAAATTCTGGCAGATGATCGGTCGCGGCACCCGGTTGTGTCCCGACCTGTACGGTCCGGGGCTCGACAAGCAGGACTTCCGTGTCTTCGACTTCTGCTTCAACTTCGATTTCTTCCGGGAGAACCCGGAGGGCATCAATACGAAGGACAGCGCGCCACTCGGCACCCGTCTGTTCCGCGCGCGCGTGCAATTGCTCGGTCAATTACAGGCCGATCCCGACCTCGATCCCGACGAAAGACTGCGCGCGTCGCTCACCGACGGACTCCACCGCGAGGTCGCGGCAATGAACCGCGACAACTTCCTCGTCCGCGAGCATCTGCAGGCGGTGGAGCGTTTCCAGGATCGCGACGCGTGGAAGCACCTGAGCGAATCCGACCGAACGACCCTCGAGCGCGAGGTGGCGGACCTTCCCACCGAGCTCGACACCGACGACGTCGAATCGCGACTCTTCGACCTGACCGCGCTCCGCATGCAGCTCGGCTTCCTCCAGGGCGACATCGCCTCGATCGAGCGCCATCGCAAGCGCGTGGTGGAGATGGCGATGCTGCTCGAGGAAAAGGCGGCAATCCCGGCGGTCCGCGCCCAGCTCGAATACCTCGCCGCCATCCAGGAGCCCGGCTTCTGGGAGGGGCTCACCCTCGACACGCTGGAGGACATGCGTCTGCGAATGCGTGGTCTGGTTCCCTTCCTCGACCGCAAGAAGCGCACGATCGTCTACACCGACTTCAAGGACGAGATCACCGGCGTCCGCGAGGAGGACGCGATCGCGATCCCGAAGATGACCGGCGCGCAATACCAGAAGAAGGTGGCGGACTACCTGCAGAACCACCTCCACCACGCCGCCATCCAGCGCCTGCGCCACAACCAACCCCTGACGGAACGCGACCTGAAGGACCTCGAGGCCATGCTGGTAAAGATCGGCGCCGACGACGGCGAAATCCTGCTCCAGGACCTATTGACACGCACCAACTCCCCATCGCTCCCCTATTTCATCCGCACCCTGGTCGGCATGGACCGCGCCGCCGCCCAGGCCGCCTTCAGCCAGTTCCTCAACGACCGCAGCCTGACCCCGCAGCAGATCCGCTTCGTGGAGATGGTTATCGACCAGCTGACCGCGCGAGGTGTGATGGATGCGGCGGCGCTGTATGAGGCGCCATTTACTTCCCTACATTCCGGCGGACCGGAGGGGGTGTTTGCGGGGAGGGAGGAGGTGATTGAGGGGGTGGTTGGGGTGTTGGAGTCTGTGAGGGTGACGAACGAGACTGCTCTCCGAGGCTGCTGATCGGCGGTGGCAGCGACAAGACTTTGACGTGGGTCGAGTAGCTTGCAGGCCGGATACTCCTGCGGTATCTTCGACGTTTCGACACCGTAACAGACACGTATTTGCCATGCAACTCACCGCCGTCTTCAAACAGGTTCCTGAAGGCTATATCGCATTCGTAGAAGAACTGCCCGGCGCGAACACCCAGGGTGCAACCCTCGAGGAAGCGAGAGCCAATCTCAAGGAGGCTGTCATCCTCGTTCTCGAGGCCAATCGTTTATTGTCCGAGGAACGTCTGGCGGGCGAAGACGTGGTTCGTGAGGCATTTGAGTTGCCAGAGGCCGCATGAAGCGCGGCGCGTTGATTCGTCACCTGGAGCAGCACGGTTGCGAGCAGCTGCGCGAGGGGAACAATCACACGATTTACGTCAATCGCAAAGCACATAAGACTTCGTCGGTGCCGCGTCACACCGAAATCAATGATTATCTGGCGCGGAAGATCTGCCGCGATCTGGAAGTGCCACAGCCGTGAGCGAAGGGGCGACGTGACAGCTATTCCCTGCATCGCTCGGCCCATTGATCGTCTTCAAGCAGATCACCGCCGCGACACGCGCCTCTGCGAAGGCAAAGCCTATGCGGCGCCATCTTCCTCTTCGTCCGCACCCTCGTCGCCAAGGACCGCTCCGCCGCCCTGGCCGCATTCAGCAAATTCCTCAACGATCGCAGCCTGACCCCGCAGCAGATCCGCTTCGTCGAGATGGTGATCGACCAGCTCACCGCGCGAGGGGTGATGGATGCGGCGGCGCTCTACGAAGCGCCCTTCACTTCGCTACATTCCGGCGGCCCGGAGGGGGTGTTTGCGGGGAGAGAGGAGGTGATTGAGGGGGTGTTTGGGGTGTTGGAGGGGGTGGGGGGGCGGTGTGGGATAACCGACCGTCGGGTCTTCGAATCTGTCCCGTAACAGTCGGAAAACAAACGGATTAATATCGGACAAAATGTCCAGTTGCATGGATTCTTGCGAACGGTACCATATGGATCCGATATCTTCTGGTTCTCCTCCAAGGATGCAGGCATGGTCGAAAGCGATGGATCAGTTGAAGTCCGAATACGAGAACCTCCTTCAAAATGGAGGCTGGCGCACTGGGCCGGTTGATCTACTCTCGATCATCGGGCGCGACCGTCGCGAGGTATATCACTCTGCAATTCTTGCTTGGCTGTTTGCCCCCGTGGCTCACACGGACTTGGTTCGAAGTTCCTTCGCGAAATGACCGGGCCAAACGGGATTGGACTATGCCCCAACGTTCCAAGCGCGTCAAGCATCCGCGTGTCATGCAAACATTCCCGACGTCTGCAGCGGAAAGCGGCGCGCAACGCCGTTGATTCCGAGCGCCGGGCAGATACAAGAAGTTGATCAACCACATTGACGAACGGTGAGGGAATACTGACATGGCCTTAATAAGATGCTCAGAATGCGGCAAGGAAGTTTCTGACAAGGCAGCAGCTTGCCCCAATTGCGGAGCTCCACTCGATACGAATAGCCAACCGCCAAATCTGCCAATCCGAAAGAGGCCGTCGTTCTTCGCACTTGCACTACTTGGTGTGTTAGTCATACTTCTCGGCGGCGGATTTCTGTATTGGCGTGCAACAACGAGCCAAAGCGCGGCGCCCCCATCTGCCGGTCTGGCAGGCGCATTGCGTGAGTCGCAGACGGTAGTCCGTGAGAAGACGGAGTTAAACGAGGGCGCGTACAAAGTCTATTCCTTCTCGTTATCGTCTGATAGCCGAATTCACGTTAAAGTGGGAGCCGACCCGCAGCCCGTCGATGTAATGCTCATGGGGAACGACGAAGCCCAAAAATTCAGCAGGGTGCAAGGCCAGCTGTTCGGTGGTCAATACACCTACCGCCAGGCACTGTCGTCGAAACACGTTCTCTCTATGGACAAAACGGAGGTGCTCCCTCGAGGTTCGTGGGCGATCGTCCTCCTGAGGCCACGGGAGCATGTGCTGTTTCAGAAGAGCACAGCGGTCAATGTTGTCATCACGGCGTTCTGACGAAGGTTCGGGCAACCTCGGGTTGTAATTGACAGAAGGCGTACACGTCGCCGCGTGCTTCTGAACGCAACATCCGTGGGAAGAGCTACTCTTAATACTCCGGCAATTATACATCATGGATAAATTGCGTCGTTGTCGTAATTTGCACGATGGATAAAGAAGATAGGCTCCTTTGAGAAGTGAGTGGGTAGACGCGATCTTCCCCGGTCGAAGTCGTCCGTCCCATACCCTCAAAGGCACCGCTCGTGGAAGATCTGTTTTTTCAGGCGCTCGGTCTTCGTGATCCCTGGTACATCGAACGCATCGAGTTCGATCCGGATCGCAAATCGCTCGACATCTACCTGAACTTCCGTCGAGGTGCGAAGTTCCACTACCGAGACGAGGAGTCCGGCGTCGAAGGTGACTACGGTGCCTACGACACGCAGCTGAAGACCTGGCGCCACCTGAACTTCTTCGAACACGAGTGCCATCTGCACGCGTGGGTGCCGCGGCTAGATACGCCCCAGGGCAAACGACTGCTCACGCCGCCGTGGGCGGGGCAGTGCGACGGCTTCAGGCTCCTGTTCGAGGCGTTGTTGCTGCAGCTTGGCCAGCACATGCCGATCAACGCAGTCTCCCGGCTGACCAATGTCTCGAACTACCGGATCTGGCGCCTGCTCGACTGCTACATCAGCGCCGCACGCAAAGCCGAAGACTTCAGCGACGTAACCGAGGTCGGTGTCGATGAGACCTCGCTGAAGCGTGGACACAACTACATGACCATCGCCGTCGACCTCGAGCGGCGCCGCACGATCTTCGTTACGCCCGGCAAGGACAGCGAGACGATCAAGCGCTTTGCGGAGGACCTGACGGCACACGGTGGCTCCGGCGAGAACATCCGGACCGTCAGCGCCGACATGTCGCCGACCTACGCCAAGGGTGTCGGCGAGCATCTGCCGAACGCCGAGGTAACCTTCGACCGCTTCCACGTGCTCAAACTCGTCAACGAGGCTGTCGATGCGGTGCGTCGATCGGAAGTCAAGACGCACCCGATCCTCAAGCGCAAGCGCTACTCATTGCTGAAGAACTGGCAGAACCTCACCCAGCAGGCTGTTGAAATACTGCCGTCTGCGGCGTTGCCCTCCTCACGCGTCGCTGCGGCGGCCGGACGGCCGCCTCACTCCGCGCTCGTCGGGCGCCTTGCATCCGACAGCATTTGAACAGCCTGCGCCACCTCAGTAATTCAACAGGCTCCCAGGAGCAGCGTGTCGAGATCGAGGAGCTGGAGCTCTCATCGCTGAAGCTCAAGACCGTGCGGGCACTGCACCTGCGCGAGAGCTTCCAGGATATCTACGAGGCCGAGAGCGTTGAGGACTTCGAGCTGCTGCTCGACAAGTGGTACTTCCGGGCGACGCATAGTCGCCTGGAGCCATTCATCAAGCTGGCGAGGACCATCCGCAAGCACCGTGACGGAATCGTCCGATGGAAGCGCACGCAGGTGACCAATGGCATCCTCGAAGGCTTCAACTCGATCGTGCAGGCAGCCAAGCGAACGGCAGGTGGGTACAGCACAATGAAAACCTTCGAGATCATCACCTATTTGCTCACCGGGAGACTCGATTTCTCGGCGCTCAACCCCAGCTATCTACCCACTTGATTTTTACAGGAGCCTTCTGGGCTCCTTTGAGAAGTGAGTGGGTAGACGCGATCTTCCGCAGTCGAAGTCGTCCATCCCATACCCTCAAAGGCACCGCTCGTGGAAGATCTGTTTTTTCAGGCGCTCGGACTCCGTGATCCCTGGTACATCGAACGCATCGAGTTCGATCCGGATCGTAAATCGCTCGACATCTACCTGAACTTCCATCGAGGCGCGAAGTTCCACTACCGAGACGAGGAGTCCGGCGTCGAAGGTGACTACGGTGCCTACGACACGCAGCTGAAGACCTGGCGCCACCTGAACTTCTTCGAACACGAGTGCCATCTGCACGCCTGGGTGCCGCGGCTGGATACGCCCGAGGGCAAACGACTGCTCACGCCGCCGTGGGCGGGGCAGTGCGACGGCTTCACGCTCCTGTTCGAGGCGTTGTTGCTGCAGCTTGGCCAGCACATGCCGATCAACGCAGTCTCCCGGCTGACCAACGTCTCGAACTACCGGATCTGGCGCCTGCTCGACTGCTACATCAGCGACGCCCGCGAAGCCGAAGACTTCAGCGACGTAACCGAGGTCGGTGTCGATGAGATCTCCCTGAAGCGTGGACACAACTACATGACCATCGCCGTCGACCTCGAGCGGCGCCGCACGATCTTCGTCACGCCCGGCAAGGACAGCGAGACGATCAAGCGCTTTGCGGAGGACCTGACGGCACACGGTGGCTCCGGCGAGAACATCCGGACGGTCAGTGCCGACATGTCGCCGGCCTACGCCAAGGGTGTCAGCGAGCATCTTCCGAACGCCGAGGTGACCTTCGACCGCTTCCACGTGCTCAAACTCGTCAACGAGGCCGTCGATCAGGTGCGTCGATCGGAAGTCAAGACCCACCCGATCCTCAAGCGCAAGCGCTACTCGTTCCTGAAGAACTGGCAGAACCTCACCCAGCAGGCTGTTGAAATACTGCCGTCTGCGGCGTTGCCCTCCTCACGCGTCGCTGCGGCGGCCGGACGGCCGCCTCACTCCGCGCTCGTCGGGCGCCTTGCATCAGACAGCATTTGAACAGCCTGCGCCACCTCAGTAATTCAACAGGCTCCCAGGAACAGCGTGTCGAGATCGAGGAGCTCGAGCTCTCATCGCTGAAGCTCAAGACCGTGCGGGCACTGCACCTGCGCGAGAGCTTCCAGGATATCTACGAGGCCGAGAGCGTTGAGGACTTCGAGCTGCTGCTCGACAAGTCGTACTTCTGGGCGACGCATAGTCGCCTGGAGCCATTCATCAAGCTGGCGAGGACCATCCGCAAGCATCGTGACGGAATCGTCCGATGGAAGCGCACGCAGGTGACCAATGGCATCCTCGAAGGCTTCAACTCGATCGTGCAGGCAGCCAAGCGCAAGGCACGTGGGTACAGCACAATGAAAACCTTCGAGATCATCACCTATTTGCTCACCGGGAAACTCGATTTCTCGGCGCTCAACCCCAGCTATCTACCCACTTGATTTTTACAGGAGCCAGTTCTCTGATGTTGCGCATGGATAGACGTACTGCGGGCATCGCGGCCTCCATTGTAAAGGGTTGGAGGACGAGGATAGCCCTGGTGAACGATATCCAGCGTCGCATCGAGCCGCCACCCGCCGAACGGTCCTACGGCCGTCCGGCGAGGTGGTCGGCTTGGCTCGGAATCGGTGGTCGACTTCGCTCGGAACAGGTGGTCGACTTGCGTCGGAATCAGTGGTCGACTTCGCTCGGAATCGCTGGTCGACTTGCGTCGGAATACGCATACGTCGAGTGCGGAAGATCGATCAGCTCGCATTGCCGCACGATGCTCAGCAGGGCGCTGGAATCGATCAGCGCCCGCTTAGCGGCGGTCGAGCAGTTTAGATTTGTTTTTCAGCCAGTCGAGCTCCACCTGGCTCTGGCCGATCTTCTGGTAGAGCTGCTCGATCAGCTCGCTCTGGTCATCGTCTCGCGGAGCGTTGCCGCTACGGAAGGCCTCGGCGCTCTGCTCGAGCAGTTGCCGCTTCCACTTAGTGATCTGATTGGGATGCACGCCGTGGCGCTTCGCCGGATCCGTCAGTGGCTCGCGCTCGCGCAGCGCCTCGATTGCGACCTCCGCCTTAAACTCCGGCGCGAACCTCCGTCGCTGCTTCTTGGCTCCCATTGTTCGTTCTCCTCCACATCCGTGGACGCTATTGATGGAAGTTAATCCACCTTAGCTCGCTGTCCAGGAATTGGGGAGGACTTCACACCCGGACTCTGTGGTCAACTTCGATTGCATGTGGTTGTCGAGATCGCCGGAACACGCATGCCCCGAACTGGTATCCGCACCTTCAACCCGGACTCCCACCACATTCATTTCCTGTACCTTCCCACGTCCTGATACGCATTCAGAACGACCCACAGAAACCCTGTTCAAACAACACGTCATGACGAGGATCGTATGAGACCAGGAGAATTCACCGGCGCGTGGCGGAAGATCATGGGCGGGAACGAGCTGCTCATGAACCGCGATGAGTTCTGGTCGCTGATCGACGATTCGTGGTCGGAAGCTTCGTCGAACGAGGAGTTCATCGCGGCGCTCAGGGCGAATCTCGTCCGGTGTCTGCCGGCGGAGATTCTGGAGTTTGATCACATCCTGAGCGAGTGTCTCGCGGAGATCGACTCCTACGATACGTGGGCGCTGGCGTATATCGTGCGCGACGGGTGCACCGAGAACGAATACGATTCGTTCTGTTCGTGGATCGTGGCGCAGGGCAGGGAGGGGTTCGAGCTGGCAAAGGCCGATCTTGTCGCATTCGCACGCCACGCCGACTTCTCCCACGATCCCCAGCTGGTCGAGCTCATGGACACAGCATACGAGGCCTATGAGGAGGCGGCCGGCAAAGAGCCACCATTACTGCACAGCGCACTGGAGGAGATGCCCGGCGAGCCGTGGTCGGAAGAGGATCTTCCGACGCGCTACCCTGAGCTCTGGAGGATGTTTCGGGAAGGGGGTGGGTGAGGGGGCGTAATTTGCCCACACCGAACGATGAAGGCCCCGTCAGGCGCATCACCGCATTGTGTGGGCAGTGGGTAGAATTCGGGATGTACGATACCGACGTATTTTCCCGTTTGCTCGGCATCTCCGAGCCGTAGAGGGTCTCCGGTGTAACGTTTGACCGTCCGAAGAGACTTGTGACGGTCGAGGTGTCTTATGACAGCTCGAGCGCCGTAGCGTGCCGTGCATGTGGCAGGAACTGTGGCCGGTACGATCACCAGCAACGGTCCTGGCGCCACCTCGACACCATGGAGTTCAAGACGATCGCCAGGGCGGGTGTGCCCCGTGCTGACTGCGCCGAGCACGGCGTCCTTCAGGTCGAGGTGCTATGGGCAGAGCCGGCGTCCGCCTGCTGGAGCTCGGATCGGGTACAACCGTGCGCTGCGAGCCGCGCGGAAGTGTCGAGTACGGCACTGTCTGACGACCATCTCACGTAGGGTAGCACCACCACAGGCGTGCGCTCTGCCTGCCACGACGTCGAAATGCTCAATGCATATCGGTGGAGCAACGGAGCTGAACGAGGTTGCAGCGCGACGGTCGAACTGTTTTTCACCACGCCGCTTGCATACCCCCCCCCAATTCCTTACGTTGGCGCGCACGTCAGGGAAACACCCGCCTTCAGGGCATTCTGGTCACCGACCGGATGAGCGAGTGTCAGCATCGCCAGCAGCTCACGCAACGTGAGCATCGTGATAGCCGAGCGTCCATGCCACAGTGGTTACGCATCTACTGCTGACTATCCACCGAACGAACCGAGCTAGGCATCTGAATTCGCCGACGGATCGAATGAACCCGTCGGAATGAACGCGTGTAGAGCAATTGTGATATTCGTTGCAGAGACTGCAAATCGTCCTTGACGGTGCCACGTGAGACGACATGCGAGGCACTGGCAAGATTGCATTTCAGCGACGAACGCGGCGGTCGAATGCTTTCGGAGTAGCAATTGGCAAAACGTGTTGAAAGTAATGTCTGGTGAACCCTAATTCAATCCATTCGGAGGAAGGGGCGATGTCAAATATGGCTCCTTTGAGAAGTGAGTGGGTAGACGCGATCTTCAGCGGTCGAAGTCGTCCATCCCATACCCTCAAAGGCACCGCTCGTGGAAGATCTGTTTTTTCAGGCGCTCGGACTCCGTGATCCCTGGTACATCGAACGCATCGAGTTCGATCCGGATCGCAAATCGCTCGACATTTACCTGAACTTTCGTCGAGGCGCCAAGTTCCACTACCGAGACGAGGAGTCCGGCGTCGAAGGTGACTACGGTGCCTACGACACGCAGCTGAAGACCTGGCGCCACCTGAACTTCTTCGAACACGAGTGCCATCTGCACGCCTGGGTGCCGCGGCTGGATACGCCCGAGGGCAAACGACTGCTCACGCCGCCGTGGGCGGGCCACGGCAACGGATTCACACTGCTCTTCGAGGCACTGCTGCTACAGCTGGCCACGCACATGCCCGTGCACGCAGTCTCTCGATTGACGAACGTCTCAGACCACAAGATCTGGGCGATTCTCAACGGCTACGTCTCTGCCGCACGCGAAGCCGAAGACTTCAGCGACGTAACCGAGGTCGGTGTCGATGAGACCTCGCTGAAGCGTGGACACAACTACATGACCATCGCCGTCGACCTCGAACGGCGCCGCACGATCTTCGTCACGCCCGGCAAGGACAGCGAGACGATCAAGCGCTTTGCAGAGGACCTGACGGCACACGGTGGCTCTGGCGAGAACATCCGGACGGTCAGCGCCGACATGTCGCCGGCCTACGCCAAGGGTGTCAGCGAGCATCTTCCGAACGCCGAGGTGACCTTCGACCGCTTCCACGTGCTCAAACTCGTCAACGAGGCCGTCGATCAGGTGCGTCGATCGGAAGTCAAGACGCACCCGATCCTCAAGCGCAAGCGCTACTCATTCCTGAAGAACTGGCAGAACCTCACCCAGGAGCAGCGTGTCGAGATCGAGGAGCTCGAGCTCTCATCGCTGAAGCTCAAGACCGTGCGGGCACTGCACCTGCGCGAAAGCTTCCAGGATATCTACGAGGCCGAGAGCGTTGAGGACTTCGAGCTGCTGCTCGACAAGTGGTACTTCTGGGCGACGCATAGTCGCCTGGAGCCATTCATCAAGCTGGCGAGGACCATCCGCAAGCACCGTGACGGAATCGTCCGATGGAAGCGCACCCAGGTGACCAATGGCATCCTCGAAGGCTTCAACTCGATCGTGCAGGCAGCCAAGCGCAAGGCCCGTGGGTACAGCACAATGAAAACCTTCGAGATCATCACCTATTTGCTCACCGGGAAACTCGATTTCTCGGCGCTCAACCCCAGCTATCTACCCACTTGATTTTTACAGGAGCCTCAAATATTAACCGACTCATGGCGTCGGCGTGTATCATTGTCGCTACCATTGCGTTGGCCTGTCGCAACTCATGGTCTCAACCGACTTGGTCATGCTCATGGCTCGATGTGCAGACTCATTCACTCTGCCATTCGAACAACGGCATCTACGGGGACGGTGATGCGTGCAACAACGACCCGGACGAATGCGATGAGGGTTGTTGTGGGTACGTCTTCCGAATTACGAATGCATGGCTAGGTAACACGATCCAGCGGATCGATATCTGTGCGGAAGAGGACTGCGAATCTAACCCGGCAAACATTGCCCCTTGCGAAACCCGTAGCAACATCCCGACACATATATGTGACGTTTGTCCAATAAAAGATCCCAACCTCATGAATTTCTGGGTTGAAGATCCGGCATGCAGTCGCGTCTACACGACGCTCCTTGGCACCCCCGACTTTCTTGGCGACAGTACGGTTGGATGTGACTCTGCGTGCCGCACAAGTTGTGTTCACTTGATTGACAACACTGGACAGGGCATCTTCTATAAGCAAAAAATCGCATGGCCCGTGGCCTTCACCGGCTGCCGCACTGAGAAGGCGCATTGCCTCACGATTTGCGTTACGATCGAAGATGCAAGCCACACACGCCGACAGGAGTGCTGCCACGTTACCATTCCACCTTGCAATGCACAGGCGTATCCAACCGGATACGTTCCTTGTACGGATACATCAGCTTCAGCCCGCTACCGGACGGGGAATGCTCTCTCGACTTCTCGCGCAGCGATCTCAGAGGAGCAAGATCGGGTTCAGCGAATCACTTCGCTATCGGCTAAATACGACGGAACGGACCTCAGCTTCGTCGCCGCGGTAACGAATCCTGTCGACGCCATTGTCGAAATTGTGAATGGCGCGGGGAATACAACGTATCGAACGTTTTCGCACGTGGTCGACGGACGAAACACGGTGGACGTTAGTGGTGCGGCGTTGGCAGCGGGGGTTTACTCGGTCGTGCTACGAGGCCGTGCGTTCGGTGTGACGCTGCCTCTTGTGATCGTCCAGTAACCGGCAGTCAATATCTTATGAACCTACGCATGACGCGCATTCGCAAGAACGAAGACATGGGCATGCTTTGGCTCCGCATCATTTGCGCGATGGCGTTACTTGGACTCCTGTACTCGCCGGCCAAGGGTGGTGGTGCAGCATACCGCACCAGTGGAAACGTGACCTCAACCGGTCAGTGGAGCTGGCTTGATGGCATCCCAACTTCCGGACTGCCCACCGAAGACATAACTCCTTCAAACTTGTTTTTCGCTGACTCGCTGAGGGGCGTGCTCACATACGGGCCTGACGACTCGCAGCTGGTTACGGACGACGGGGGGCGGTCTTGGACAGCGGCGCAGACATTCATTCCGATTCCATACCAGATGCGGTCCGAAACGTTCGGATTCTCGCGCAGCGGATTTGTCACTGTTGATGGGGGAGCCACATGGACATCGGTGGTTCCGAAGCGCCTCGTGCCGGACTCCACGACGGAGCTCGTGGACTTCGTGGCGATTGATCGAACGCACTGGATGTGCATCTATCAGGAACGGGTGAAGCTCTCGAACTACTGGTATCAGAATGGCCCCTCGCGCATCGGATACACGGCCGATGGCGAGCATTGGGTGCGAGGCGACTCCCTTCTGTCGACGATGGATACGATGTATCTAGACTCGGCAACGGACTTCGGGGTTCTGCCGTCGGGTTACGGCTATGCGTCGAGTTCGGCGCAGTGGCTCAGATTCGCGGGCGTTTCCGACGACGGTGGCATCTGGGTGCTCGTCGATGTCGACAGAGGCGGTACGGACGCAAAGATTTACTTCGGGCGACTCGAATTCGGGGTGCAATCCGCGACATGGCAGTCGGCTCCGCCGGTCGACTGGTTCTTCGACGCGGCGACGGTGAAGGCAGGATTCGCTGGTGACACGGTCAAAGCCATCTGGATGACCACCCTCGACGGCAGACCCTACTTCATGATGCAGTCCGTCGACGGCGACGACTGGCAGGAGCTGGCACTTCCGGACTGGTTGCGTCTGGATCGGCTCCGCATGTTCGGCAGGGTCGGAACGTCATCGAATGGGCGTACAACAGACGGCGGTCGGAGCTGGACCATGTGGAGTCATCCCTTTACGTCGACCCGACCCGCCGTCAGTTCCGCACCAACGGCAACGGATGTTTGTGTTGCCAACGAACATTCGCTGTTCGCGCGAACCACCGATGACGGGAGAACATGGCGATCGAACGCCGCCGGCGGCGAGGCGCTCTGTGCCGAGTCGGACTCCGGCACTGTGTATGTCGGCCGAACGTATGGCAGTCTGCTTGTGAGCTCCGATTCCGGTGCGACGTGGATTGCGGCACACCTCCCACCCGCCACGAGTGCCATATTCGCAATCCATACCCGATCAGGATCCTCGAGTGTCGGAGACGTGCTTGCGCTCGCAATCATGCGCCCGTTCCTATCGGACGCCTACGCCGCCATCATGGCGTCGACGGATCGAGGGCGCAACTGGTCTCAAATAGGAACCGTCCCCATGCTCGACAGCCTCCTGCAGCAGGATCTTCCCAATCTCGTATTGCCGATAGGGTTTGCAGAAACTGACTCCGACAGAGACGATACGCTGTTCCTATGGAGCCGGGCCGGCTTGTTGCGGTCGTTCGACGGTGGAGTCAATTGGAGACTCGTCAGTTCAGAATCACTTTCATCACTGGTTGTGGATGGTCACACGAGTCTCCTGGCGACCGTGAACGACAAATCCGGAGTGCGAATCCTGAAATCCGTCGATGCCGGTGATACGTTCACCGAAAGTCTCGTTCGAACCGTCCCGGGACGCGGGGCACCCATCGTTACGCACCGCTTCGGCCCGGGCCACTGCGAGTTTTTGATTCCAAATACACTGCTGAAAAACGGCGAATGGGATCTCCTCGACACATGGGACGGCGGGGACAACTGGAGCGTGATCACATCGGACCGTTCGTATGGCTCTATTGGGTCCCATGGCATCGCTCTCGACACGAATCAGTTTATAACGGTCGGCCGTTTTGGAATTATCCAGACGTCGACCGACGGTGGCTATTCGTTCCATGTCAGGCACGACAGCGTCGGCGGGTTCGGCGACACACAATCACCGCTTTCCATCACCGCCGACAATCGCGCCCTATACCTCTTTACCTGCGAAAACGTAGGGGCGCGATGGAATCTGCCGGCCGACACGGCGTCGCTGATACCGGATTCGTTTGTCCTCGATGCCAAACGGCCATTCGGACGATTGCGAGCCGTCCCGAACGTCGTTGAGACACGTACCGGACGCCTAAGACTGGAGGTGTCGGGGTACGGGGAGACCGACGATGATCTGCGCCTCACGATGGTCGACGCGCGCGGTGTCGCATACCGTGTGCACACGATTTGCCCCTGGACAACGACAGCCACAGGATTGGCGACGGTGGTGGATTGCGGTGGGCTCGAAAGCGGACGGTACTGGATTCTAGCGCAGGACCGTCAAGTGCAGTACGTCACTTCGATCGTCGTGCAGAAATAGCGATCGACCGCGACTGTACGTCCGGTTCCAATCAATCGAGAAGAGTAAGATTTCTGGATCTCGTAACGGTTCGATCGGACGCCGGCGGGCCATTGTCATTCACTCTTGGGCTCATTCCCCACTGCCCAGTGTTATTAACAATGGAAACAATTAATTCGGCAGTATCCCCTTGGGTTTACATCGTGTTGATTCCGTTGATGAGCTCATGGGCGGTTGCGCAGCCAAGAATTGATGTCGGGAGTAGCCGTGCAATTGATTGGGGAACAGTCCACGAAGATCGGCCGTCGCGCGGGATCACCGTGCACAACCGGGGCGATGACACGCTTGTGATTTCTCGGATCGAGCCGCTATGTGGTTGCACCACGATCGGGTTTTCTTCGGGAAATGTTGCACCGAACGATAGCATCAACATTCCCGTTGTTTGGTGGGTCGGAAAGAAAGAGGGTGATCGGGCTTCCGGATTGTCAATTTATTCAAACGATCCGAATTGGCCTCTGACAACGATTGCATTTCGAGCGACACGGGCATACGGCCTCAGGGTCTCGCAGGATTGGTTCCCGATTCTTGTGTTCGACGCCACCAACGTGACTCAGAGTACTGCAATTATCGTTACCAATACATCGGCGAGTTCCGTTACCATAAAGCATCCATTGATCGATTCGGCATCAGGCGGATGGAGCATTCACTTTCGCTCGAAGTATCCACGGCACGTCGCTCCAGGCGAAAGCATTGTGATCAGGGCTGACGTGACACCGCACGTGCTTGGCACACTGACGGCACTTGTCCTGGTCAAGTCAAACAGCAAATTTGCTCCAGCGCTAAAATTCAACTTGTTCGCTCGATCGGCCATCGAACCGCATTGACCCAATGTGAATGTATTGGTCTCGAATGGCCCAGACAGTCTTGCTGTTCGTTGCACGGGATGCAAGGGAGTAGACTCTGACGCACCAGCAGTATTGGCCCTATGACTCAGCAACGGAACGTCCTCCTCGCGGTGCTTGCTGTCGCCGCAATCGGCGAGAGCTTTGTCCAAGGTGACACACTTCAGCCCGCGTTTCACGTGCGATTCGCGGCGGGGAGTGACGGTGCGATGGAACTCAGGGTGCAGTTCTCGGTCAAAGTCGATTCAATTCGATCAGACTCGGGCGAATTCGTTGAAATCCATTCTGATTCTGCGCGCACGCTACTCGGTGCGAAGGGAACGATTGAAAATCAGGAGACGGTCGGTCGGTATGTAAAAATCTCGCGATAGTCACTCGGCCGACGTTACTCTTTCGGCCCGCTGGCTATCAAGTCGAGATTCCGGCGAAGTTCTCCCTCTACATACGAATCGTTTAGGCGGGCATTGCGCGTTGCAATCGATGCACTCACGCCTGATGCTAACCGGGGATGGTTTGGACACGCCGGTCATGCCATTGCCTGAAGATGCAAAATGAATTCGCTGAAGTCCCGTGCCAGCGGGAAATGCCGCTCGTACCGGGGGGGGATGCGGCAGTGGCAGCCAGGGCCTAAATCCTGATCAGCACACACCACCGCTCAAAGGTGCTCGGACACGTCGGCCGGCTGGTGCAACCCCCGCCGCCGTGCACACCACGAAGCGACAACTGGTGCGCAAATGCGGTTGTTTGCGGCCGCCGTACGCATCCTCATAGCAGCATCGATTTTTTTCGGCTCCTTTGAGAAGTGAGTGGGTAGACGCGATCTTCAGCGGTCGAAGTCGTCCATCCCATACCCTCAAAGGCACCGCTCGTGGAAGATCTGTTTTTTGGCTCCTTTGAGAAGTGAGTGGGTAGACGCGATCTTCCCCGGTCGAAGTCGTCCGTCCCATACCCTCAAAGGCACCGCTCGTGGAAGATCTGTTTTTTCAGGCGCTCGGTCTTCGTGATCCCTGGTACATCGAACGCATCGAGTTCGATCCGGATCGCAAATCGCTCGACATCTACCTGAACTTCCGTCGAGGTGCGAAGTTCCACTACCGAGACGAGGAGTCCGGCGTCGAAGGTGACTACGGTGCCTACGACACGCAGCTGAAGACCTGGCGCCACCTGAACTTCTTCGAACACGAGTGCCATCTGCACGCGTGGGTGCCGCGGCTAGATACGCCCCAGGGCAAACGACTGCTCACGCCGCCGTGGGCGGGGCAGTGCGACGGCTTCAGGCTCCTGTTCGAGGCGTTGTTGCTGCAGCTTGGCCAGCACATGCCGATCAACGCAGTCTCCCGGCTGACCAATGTCTCGAACTACCGGATCTGGCGCCTGCTCGACTGCTACATCAGCGCCGCACGCAAAGCCGAAGACTTCAGCGACGTAACCGAGGTCGGTGTCGATGAGACCTCGCTGAAGCGTGGACACAACTACATGACCATCGCCGTCGACCTCGAGCGGCGCCGCACGATCTTCGTTACGCCCGGCAAGGACAGCGAGACGATCAAGCGCTTTGCGGAGGACCTGACGGCACACGGTGGCTCCGGCGAGAACATCCGGACCGTCAGCGCCGACATGTCGCCGACCTACGCCAAGGGTGTCGGCGAGCATCTGCCGAACGCCGAGGTAACCTTCGACCGCTTCCACGTGCTCAAACTCGTCAACGAGGCTGTCGATGCGGTGCGTCGATCGGAAGTCAAGACGCACCCGATCCTCAAGCGCAAGCGCTACTCATTGCTGAAGAACTGGCAGAACCTCACCCAGCAGGCTGTTGAAATACTGCCGTCTGCGGCGTTGCCCTCCTCACGCGTCGCTGCGGCGGCCGGACGGCCGCCTCACTCCGCGCTCGTCGGGCGCCTTGCATCCGACAGCATTTGAACAGCCTGCGCCACCTCAGTAATTCAACAGGCTCCCAGGAGCAGCGTGTCGAGATCGAGGAGCTGGAGCTCTCATCGCTGAAGCTCAAGACCGTGCGGGCACTGCACCTGCGCGAGAGCTTCCAGGATATCTACGAGGCCGAGAGCGTTGAGGACTTCGAGCTGCTGCTCGACAAGTGGTACTTCCGGGCGACGCATAGTCGCCTGGAGCCATTCATCAAGCTGGCGAGGACCATCCGCAAGCACCGTGACGGAATCGTCCGATGGAAGCGCACGCAGGTGACCAATGGCATCCTCGAAGGCTTCAACTCGATCGTGCAGGCAGCCAAGCGAACGGCAGGTGGGTACAGCACAATGAAAACCTTCGAGATCATCACCTATTTGCTCACCGGGAGACTCGATTTCTCGGCGCTCAACCCCAGCTATCTACCCACTTGATTTTTACAGGAGCCTTCTGGTTTGAGGCGCTCAATGATCTGCGCAACCGGGGTCTGCAGACGGTGCTCTTCGCCTGCAGTGATGGCCTCAACGGCCTGCAGGAAGCACTCCGGACCGTCTGGCCCATGGCGGAGGTCTACCCGTGCATCGTCCACGCAGTGCGTGCAAGCCTCCGCTACGTGACGCACAAGCAGCGCAAGGAGGTTGCTGCGGCGCTGCGGGCGATCTACACCGCGCCCAGCTACCAGTTGGCCGAGGCAGCGCTCGAGGAACTCGATCAGCGCTACGCACAGCGGTATCCGACAGTGGTTCGTCAGTGGCGCGAGTTGCTGCCGCACCTGCAGTCGCTCTGGGCGCTGTCGCAGTCACTGCGGACGATCGTCTACACGACCAATCCACTTGAGAACATCAACCGACAACTGCGGAAGGTGACAAAGAACCGGGGTGTGATGCCGTCGACCGAGAGTGCGCTGCGCCTGAGTTCACTGGTACTGCGTACGATCAATGACCGCACGCACCGCCGACAGGTACGGCCCGACTGGCCGGCGATCCTCAACGAGCTGCACGCCCGCTTCAGCAATTATCTCCCTGCCGAATGGGGGCACCGACTTCGTACCATCTAACCCGCGCCTGACGCAGTTACACAAAACACGGGACACCCCCGCCGAAGTTCGCGGCCCATGACTCCCCGAGCCTTCGAGGAGTCATGCCGGTGTCGTCATTTCTTCGGCGGTCCAATCCGCTCCCACGTGTTGCCTGGCTCCTGCGTCGGCGGGAGGTGGCCGTCCTGCCCGTCGATCGTCACCTGACGTGCGTTGTCGACGTGGCCGCCGCGCGGTCCGCGCTCGATGTACTCGCCGGGCTTTGCCGGCTCAGATCCTGGCTTCTGTCGATCTGCCATTCGTTCACCTCGAACTGTTATTGAAACTCAACCACGATCGCAATCGCGGTTGCGATTTCTTCCATCGTGAGTGGCGGTAGCTTTCCGAGCTTCTTCACGAACCTCGTTATGTCGAGTCCGCGCAATTGGAGCGCGTCGACAGCCGAAACCTTCGTCAGTCCATTCGAGGTATCGTTATCTATTTTGACGTGCCACGGGTTCTTTCCGAACCGCTCCTTCCAATCAGTGATCGGCGCAATCAGTCGAAGGGGAAGAGTACCGATCGCATCGGAGTTCACCACGACAGCCGGCCGCGTCTTCCGTATCTCCGATCCTACGGTAGGATCGAGGTTGACCAGCCACACATCGCCGCGCATCGGTGGGGGGCTAATGCTCTTCAATGTCACCTCCCTGGATCGCGTCGGAGTCGCTCAGATTGCCGTAGTGCTGACGCATCTTCTCCGCCTGTTCCTTCAACAGCCGTCGACGCTCCTCGATCGAAAGCCGCATGAACGCACGCTTCTCGATCAGTGACGGTGGCGCGCTGTCGGAAATCACTGAATTCAACATCCTGCCACCCTCCTCGGCGGCCATCATACCTTCCGCGACGGCGCGAAGCACGGTGCGGCGAAACCACTGCGGCTGCTCCGGATCGGATTCGTCCGGCTCAGACGTTCTCCAGCCCCATTTACTGAAGTTGATACACCACGACTTGTAGGTGGCCTGGGTGATGATCTCCAGGTCGAGCAGTCGACGCAGCGACGCCTGCAGACTGAGCCCGTAGCGTGCACGCAGGAAGTGCAGTTCCTCGAGCACGAGGTAGGTGCGGCGCTCGCCGATGTCGCGCCGTACCGAATCCGCAGGCGCTAGAAACGCACCCCCGAAGCGGTGGGCACATTTCTCCACATCGAGGTCCGACGCAATGTCCAGCGTCAGATGTCCGACCTCGTGCGCAATATTGAACCGCTGCCGCTCGCCTGACACGCTGCGACGGGTGACGGCCCCGACCGCCTTCATCCTGCCGCGATCATCACGGGCGATAGCCGAAATGCCGTCGAATGAATCCGCCGCATCAACCTCAACGACATGCACGCATTGAGCTTCGAGCGTGTGGGTCAGGTGCGCGATCGGATCTAGTCCGAGTGACCACTGTTTCCGAAGCTGCTCTGCCGCGAGTTCCGCGTCCTCGAGCGACGAAACCGGGTACTTTTGCACCGGAAGCGTACACGCCGGCGAGCCAACGAGTTCCTGGAGCCGTACTCGCTGCTCCATCTCCCGCTCGATGATGCTCTCGAGCCGGCCGCTCTCCCGTTTCGTCAGCCGCGATTTCTTTCGATAGCCGGGGAATTCCACGGACACAATCGGCTCCTCCCACAGATGCGCTGACTTGACATCAAAGACGCGCGCCAATGCGCGCAGCACCGTCGGCGACGGTACCGAGGCACCCGACTCATACTTGGAGATGGCCTGCTTCGTCACGATGCCGCCCATCTCGGTAGCAAGAGCATCGAGCGACAGCCCGCGTGCGAGGCGTAGTTGTTTGAGGCGCTTGGCGATCATGGGTCGTGGTCCGGTCTGTGGTTGACAAAGGTAAGAATGCGAGTCACAGTTGTCAACTGCGCCCGGTGTCAGTGCGGTCGGTTAATGGGCTGCTTCAGCCGTTTTCATGGGCCGTGCCGTGGAGTGCGGGGGATCGGTCAACTCACGCCGTGCTGCTCGGCGCGTCGAAGTGGGCGGCTGTCGACGCTGCCGCTGGCCGCGGCGATTCGGTTGCGGTCGCGACCGGCATGCTGCAGTCGGGGAATTTGTCTCTGTCTGCGCGCGGACATTTGTACTGCGGGCATCGTGGCCTCCATTGTAAAGGGTTGGAGGACGAGGATAGCCCTGGTGAACGATATCCAGCGTCGCATCGAGCTGCCGCCCGCCGAACGGTCCTACTGCCGTCCGGCGAGGTGGTCGGTTTGGCTCGAAATCGGTGGTCGACTTCGCTCGGAACAGGTGGTCGACTTGCGTCGGAATACGCACACGGAGGGCGCTGATTTCCCATGGATCACGGGTTGGCAGCGCCATGCCCCCGCAAGCGTCCGGATCACCTCTGCACGGCGAACCCAGCACGAACGATTGGCGATCTCGTCAGCCGAATTGTACCAGCCGTTCAGGCCTCCGATGAACGTGTGGCGACCGCGGAAAAAGGCCTCCGCCTACCGGGTTGGGCGTATCAGCAGACGGGATCGATTCGAGGTGGTCGCATGGCGCGACGGCAGAGCCGTCGCTGGCGCAGCGAAGGCGCTGAATCCCTCATGGACCCCGTGTTGGCAGTCCAACGCCCTGCACACGATCAGATCACCTGGGCGCGGCGAACCCGGCACGAACGCTCCGCGATCTCGGCGGCTACTCTCCGCGATCGCCGCGGGCCGCCGCAGGCGGCCCTGACATCCGATGTCCGCTCTGCCGCCTCTGCCACGGTACGTTGTATCTTCCTCATCTGCATCGAACCCTGGCGACCACGCCGCGTCCGCGCCAATGCGTCCCGCTTTCACTTCCCGTCGGTCCGACAGCCATGCCTCTCTTCGAAATCGCCTCCGATACGGATCTCGTTCCCTTCCGCTCGCTGCGAGGTGGGAGCGATCTGTATGAGAAGGAACTCGAGTCGCTTCTGTGGGCGAATCTCGAGGAGTTTACCGGCGAAGCCCTGTTCCCGGTTGCCACCCAGCCCATGATATCAGCGGGGGGAAAACCCGATATCGTAGCGCTCGACAAGCGCGGCAACGTGGTCGTGATCGAGATCAAGCGTGATGTCGACCGGAATCAGCTCGCACAGTGCCTCGAGTATGCTGGATGGGCGCGAACGACGAGTCTCGATGAGCTGGCCCGGATCTACCACAACGCAACCGACCGATTTTTCGAAGAGTGGCGTGAGTTCACCGAATCGACCGCACCTCTGATCCTCACGCGAAAGCCCCGGCTCATGCTGGTCGCGCGCGACTTCCACGGGCGAACCGAATCGGCATTCGAATTTCTCATGGAGAACGGGCTTCCGGTAACCGTGATTCGCGTGTCACTGTATGAGGATGCGGCCGGACGCACATTCGTCGACGTTGAGGGTGACTTCGAACCGGAGTTCCCGCTCGGCAACCAGGACGAGGTTCTGGTGGACCACACGAAGATCAGTGGTCGCCGCGTGCGGATATCCGACCTCCTCGATGCCGGACTTCTCGAGGTCGGAGACCGACTCGTTTGGAATCGCCCCCGACTCGATGCCACCTACGAGGCAACGGTTCTCGAAAACGGTTCGATACAGCTTTCCGACGGTCGCGCGTTTTCGTCACCGTCGCGCGCCGCCATGGAAGCGGCCGGTGTCCCCGCGTATGATGGTTGGTACGCGTGGGACGTGCCCCGACTCGATGGCAAATCACTGAACGACCTTCGATTCAGGCTAAGTCAATTGAAGAACGAGAATAACGACGTCCCCACATGATCACCGGCGAACTCAAATCCAAAGTCGATCGCATCTGGGATACGATGTGGTCGGGTGGGATCTCCAATCCGCTCTCGGTTATCGAACAGCTTACCTACCTGCTGTTCATCAAACGGCTCGACGAGGTGCAGACGCTGCGGGAGAACAAGTCCGCGCGAACCGGAAAGGCGGTCGAGGACCCCATCTGCGGACCCCGTCAACAGCAGCTGCGGTGGTCGCGGTTCAAGGAGACTTGCAGAGACCCGATGCGGGGTCGTCAAGACGATATGCCGAGGCCCTGCGTGGTGGCGCCCGGACACGATGAGAAATACATAGCCGTGCACAGCTCCTGAAACACTCGATTGGGCCCTGACGATGAGTACCTCCGACTTCTCCTACAATTCCCCGTTGACAGGCAAATCACCGGTCGTCCATGAAGCCGACATTGAGGCGGCTTTCATTGACAAACTGGGCAGCCTGAAGTACGCGATCCGTGACGACATCCACGACCGCGCCGCGCTCAACGCGAATTTCAAAGAGAAATTTGAGCTTCTGAACCGCGTCACGCTCACCGACGGCGAGTTCCAGCGGCTCCTCGATGAGATCATCACACCGGACGTGTACGAAGCCTCGCGCGCCCTTCGCAACCGGGAGACCTTTATCCGCGATGACGGAACGCCGCTCAATTACACCCTCGTCGACATCAAGGATTGGTGCAAGAATAGTTTCGAGGTCGTCAATCAGCTCCGCATCAATACCGAGAACAGCTTTCATCGCTACGACGTCACCCTCCTGGTCAACGGTCTTCCAGTGGTACAGGTCGAGCTGAAGACATTGGGCGTCAGCCCCCGGCGGGCGATGGAGCAGATCGTCGCTTATAAGAACGACCCGGGCAACGGCTACACACGGACGCTGCTCTGCTTCGTGCAGTTGTTTATCGTGAGCAACCGCACCGATACATGGTACTTCGCCAACAACAACGCCCGGCACTTCGCGTTCGATGCCGATGAGCGGTTCCTGCCGATCTACCAGTTCGCGACCGAAGACAACACCAAGGTCACCCACCTCGACGACTTCGCCGATAAGTTCCTCGCCAAGTGTACGCTTGGGCAGATGGTCAGCAAGTACATGGTGCTGATTGCCAGCGAGCAGAAGCTGATGATGATGCGGCCCTACCAGATCTACGCCGTCAAGGCCATCGTCGACTGCATCAAGGACAATTGCGGCAATGGGTATATCTGGCACACGACCGGCTCCGGAAAGACGCTGACCTCCTTCAAGGCCTCGACGCTGCTGAAAACCAACGAGCAGATTCACAAGTGCGTCTTCGTGGTTGATCGCAAAGACCTCGACCGCCAGACCCGCGAGGAGTTCAACAGGTTCCAGGAGAACTGCGTCGAGGAGAACACCAACACCGCAACGCTTGTCCGCCGCCTGCTCTCCGACGACTATGCCGACAAGGTCATCGTCACGACGATCCAGAAGCTCGGGCTTGCTCTCGACGAGAACAGCAAGCACAACAAAAAGAACAATGCTCGGGGGCGGTCGACGTTCAAGCAGCGGCTCGAACCGCTCCGCGACAAGCGGATGGTGTTCATCTTCGACGAGTGCCACCGCTCGCAGTTCGGCGAGAACCACAAGGCCATCAAGGAGTTCTTCCCCAACTCGCAGCTCTTCGGCTTCACCGGCACACCGATCTTCGAGGCGAACGCGACCATCAAGCAGATCGAGGATGGTGTCGCCAAGCTGCGAACCACCGAAGACCTCTTCGAGAAGGAACTGCATGCCTACACGATCACCCACGCGATCGAGGATCGGAACGTTCTGCGCTTTCATGTCGATTACTACGAGCCAAAGGAAGGCGGCGCACTGAAGCCCGGCCAGACTCTCGCCAAGCAGGCAGTGGTCAGGGCGATCCTCGAAAAGCACGATGCCGCTACCGGAAGCCGACGCTTCAATGCGCTGCTTGCTACGGCTTCGATCAACGACGCCATTGAGTACTACAGGGTCTTCAAGGAACTCCAGGCAGAAAAGCAGGCCGACGACCCCGAGTGGATCCCCCTCAAGGTCGCTGCGGTCTTCTCGCCCCCTGCCGAGGGGAACAAGGACGTGCAGCAGCTCCAGGAGGATCTCCCGCAGGAGAAGGAGGACAACCGGCACGATCCCGAAGTAAAGAAGGCAGCGCTGGCGGCCATCATCGCCGACTACAATAAGCACTATGGCACCAATCACGATATCAACAACTTCGACCTGTACTATCAGGACGTGCAGCAGCGCATCAAGGATCAGCAGTTCCCCAATCGTGACATGCCAAAAAAGGGCGATGAGAAAATCGACATCACCATCGTTGTCGATATGCTTCTCACCGGCTTCGACTCGAAGTATCTCAACACGCTCTACGTTGACAAGAACCTGAAGCACCATGGTCTGATTCAGGCGTTCAGCCGTACCAACCGCGTGCTCAACGCCACCAAGCCGTACGGCCACATCTTCGACTTCCGCGGGCAGCATCAGAACGTCGATGCCGCCATCACCCTGTTCTCCGGCGCACAGCCCGAGAAGGCGCGGGAAATCTGGCTGGTCGACAAGGCCCCCGCCGTCATCGCTCAGTTCGAAACGGCCGTTGCCGATCTCCGGACGTTCATGGAGTCGCAGGGGGTTGAACCCAGGCCCGATCAGGTGCACAACTTGATGGGCGATGACGCCCGCGCACAGTTCATCAACAGGTTCAAGGAGGTGCAGCGCCTGCAGACCCAGCTCGACCAGTACACCGACCTCACCGACGAGCAGCGCAACGAGATCGAGCAAACGCTCTCGACGAACGACCTCCGCGCCTTCCGCGGCGTCTACCTCGAAACCGCCCAGCGCCTCAAGGAGCAGCAGCGTGCACCCGGCGGGGATGGCACGCCGACCAGGCCCGATGTCGACCAGCTCGACTTCGAGTTCGTCCTGTTCGCCTCCGCCGTTATCGACTACGACTACATCATGAAGCTGATTGCGAAGTACTCGGCACAGGATCCCGCGATGCTCGAGATTACCCGCGAGGAGCTAATCGGATTGATCGAGTCCGACGCGAAGTTCCTCGACGAGCGGGAGGAGATCTCGGAGTACGTTCGCACGCTACGAGCCGGGCAGGGCATGGACGAGGAGACGATCCGCAACGGCTACGAGAAGTTCAAGCTGGAGAAGCGGGCCAGGGAGATAGACGGTCTCGCCCAGAAGCACGGCTTGACGACCGAGTCGCTCTCGGGCTTCGTGGAAACCATCCTCCAGCGCATGATCTTCGACGGCGAGCAGCTCACCGACCTGATGGCACCGCTCGGCCTGGGCTGGCGCGAACGACGCGAGCGGGAGCTTGCGCTGATGGCCGACCTTGTGCCGGTGTTGAACAAGCGGGCGCACGGGCGGGAGATATCGGGGCTGAATGCATACGAGCATGGAGGGGGGCGATGAACGCAGACAAGCCATCGAGATTGGTGCCGAAGCGGAGGTTTCCGGAGTTTGCACAAGATCCCGGATGGGATCACGCCAAGGTTGCTGATCTCGTCGAGACAGTCACTCCGCTAAAGAAGCTGACCACTTCCACCTACCTCACCGCTGGTCGTTTCCCGATCATTGACCAGTCTCAAAACTACATCTGCGGGTGGACGAACGACGACGAAGCTGTCATCACAAGGCCGCTTCCGGTCGTTGTCTTCGGCGATCACACCTGCGTACTGAAGTTTGTCAACCAGCCATTTGCGCAGGGGGCGGACGGTATAAAGATTCTTACGGCAAAGAGACGCGTCTCGACAGTGTACCTCTATCATCAGTTGACATACCGACCAGTGGTGATGGAAGAGTACAAACGACACTTCTCTGCATTGAAGGACAAGGTCGTTTGCTTTCCCGATCCAACTTCCGCCGAGCAACAAAAAATCGCCGACTGCCTCGGCTCGCTGGATGACCTGATCGCGGCGGAGGGCCGAAAGCTCGAAGCACTGCGGCAGCACAAGCAGGGGTTGATGCAGCAGTTGTTTCCTCGCGTCAATGAGAGCCAGCCTAGACTACGGTTTCCTAAGTATCGAGGTTTGCCTGGGTGGGAATCTCGTAGAATATCAGGGCTTCTAGAGAAAGTAGCCGTCCCGGTTCATGTGGATGCTGATACGAAATACGAAGAGATCGGCGTGCGATCTCACGGAAAGGGTATATTTCACAAGGCACCTGCACTCGGATCTCGAATCGGGGATAAGCGCGTCTTTGAGGTAATTGAGAACGCGCTCGTATTCAATATCGTCTTTGCATGGGAGCGCGCAGTTGCCACAACATCCCGTGCAGAAGCAGGAATGATCGCCTCGCACCGCTTCCCAATGTATTTGTCTAAATCAGGTAACGTTGATGTTCGATTCGTGAAGTATGCATTCCTTACTCAGCGTGGTGCGCACCTCTTGCATGTGGCATCTCCTGGGGGGGCGGGACGTAATCGCACCTTGGGACAAGCAGAGCTCAAGAACCTAAGGATCATAGTACCAAGGAGTGAGGAACAAACCGCAATTGCGAACGCGATAGAAGCGATAGAGGACCTGATTCAGGCACAGGTCAGCAAATTCGACATCCTCAAGTCGCACAAACAAGGCTTGCTACAGCAGCTCTTCCCATCGCTCGAGGGCAACGAGCAATGAGCAGTTCGCCAAGGATCCATCCGTACAAAAGTTTGACGAAGCTCACGCAACGGCTTCGCAGCGATCTCAACGATCACCACTGTGTATTGCTCTACGCCTACAACCGCACGGGGAAGACGCGCCTGTCGATGGAGTTCAAGGATCAGGGGAAGCGCAAAGGGGGAGGGACGCCGGACACGCTCTACTTCAATGCATATACCGAGGATCTGTTTGTCTGGCACAACGACCTTGATGGTGATACGGATCGGCATTTGACCATCAACTCGGCATCGACATTCTTCAATGGCCTCAGAGAGCTTGCACTGGACGAATCCATCGCAGGCTACCTGTCGCGCTACGCCGATTTCGATTTCGACATCGATTACGATAAATGGGTAGTGACCTTTCGCAAGGATGATGAAGAGCGGATCAAGATTTCCCGTGGCGAGGAGAGAATTTTCATCTGGTGCATGTTCATGGCGATCTGCGAGCGGGTGATTGATGGACACTCGTCGTATCAGTCGATCAAATATCTCTACATCGACGACCCCATCTCATCGCTTGACGACAACAATGCAATTGCGATGGCGTGTGATCTGGCGGGTCTGCTTCGGAACGCTGCTGCCAGACGCGACACTGCCGGTGCGCCGGATCCGCTCCGCACCGTCTTTTCCTCGCACCACGCTCTTTTCTTCAATGTCATGTGCAACGAATTGGGCAGAACGCGCGAGGGGCAGGAGAAGGTCAAACTCAATCGGTATTTCCTGCACCAGCCGAATGCCGAGGGAGTCTACACGCTGCGGGCCACGAGCGACACACCATTCTTTCATCACGTTGCCACGCTGGCCGAGCTGAAAAAAATGCCTGGATGCAGGAACTCTCTACACGTACCACTTCAATGCGCTTCGCAGCGTACTCGAAAAGACGGCGAGCTTCTTTGGCCATGACGATCTGCGGGTTTGCCTGGCCGGGCTGGAGGATGAAGCGCTGTACAACCGCGCACTGAATCTGCTGAGCCACGGCAAGTACGCCATCAACGAGCCGGTCGAGATGATGGACGATAATAAAAAGCTGTTTGAGCGAGTTCTTACTGATGTTCTAGACCGTTTCCAGTTTGCACTTCCCGGACTCCTTCCCGAAGCCTCGCAAGGACCCAACCCATGACCGACACCAACCAGAAACAGCTCGGCAAAACCCTCTGGGCGATTGCCGACCAGCTCCGCGGCGCGATGAACGCCGACGACTTCCGCGACTACATGCTCGCGTTCCTGTTCCTTCGATACCTCTCAGACAACTACGAGCAGGCGGCGAGGAAGGAACTCGGACGGGATTATCCCGACCCGAACGCCCTCGGCAACGGCGGGCGGTCTCCGCTCTCCGTGTGGTACGAGCAGAACCCCGAAGACATAGCCGCGTTTGAGGCGCAGATGCGGCTGAAGGCGCACTACGTCATCCTCCCGCAGCACCTCTGGGCCAGCATCGCTCAGATGGCCCGCACCCAGCACGGTGAGCTGCTCAACACGCTCCAGGCCGGCTTCAAGTACATCGAGAACGAGTCGTTCCAGAGCACATTCTCCGGGCTGTTTTCGGAGATCAATCTCAGCTCCGAGAAGCTCGGCAAGACCTATGCGGACCGGAACGCGAAGCTCTGTACGATCATCACCAGAATCGCCGAAGGCCTCGCCGAGTTCTCCACGGACATCGACTCGCTGGGGGATGCCTACGAGTACCTGATCGGACAGTTCGCGGCAGGCTCGGGCAAGAAGGCCGGTGAGTTTTATACGCCGCAGCCGGTCTCCGACATCCTCTCCGGAATCGTCACGCTCGACAGTCAGGAGCCGAAGAGCGGCAATCGGGAGCACCTCGCCAGCGTGATGGACTTCGCCTGCGGTTCGGGCTCGCTGTTGCTCAACATCCGCACGCGCATGAAGAAGTCGGGCGGGAGCATCGGGAAGATCTACGGGCAGGAGAAGAACATCACCACCTACAACCTTGCGCGGATGAACATGCTGCTGCACGGGGTGAAGGATTCGGAGTTCGATATCTACCACGGCGACACGCTCACGAACGACTGGGATATGCTGCGCGAGACCAACCCGGCGAAGAAGCCCTACTTCGACGCCGTAGTTGCCAACCCGCCGTTCAGCTACCGCTGGGAACCGAACGAGGCGTTGGGCGAAGACGTCCGCTTCAAGAACTACGGGCTGGCCCCGAAGTCGGCGGCGGATTTTGCATTTCTGCTGCATGGGTTCCACTACCTGAAGGAGGAGGGGGTGATGGCGATCATCCTGCCGCACGGCGTGCTGTTCCGTGGCGGCGCGGAGGCGAAGATCCGTCGCAAGCTTCTCGAGGACGGGCATATCGACACCATCATCGGTCTGCCGGCGAACCTGTTCTACTCGACCGGCATCCCGGTCTGCATCCTCGTGCTGAAGAAGTGCAAGAAGCCCGATGATGTTCTGTTCATCAACGCGGCCGAGCACTACCAGAAGGGGAAGCGGCAGAACTACCTGACCGACGAGCATATTTCGAAGATCATCGACACCTATCAGAACCGCAACGAAGAGGAGCGGTATTCACGGCGGGTGGGGATGGAGGAGATCGAGGCCAACGACTTCAACCTGAACATCACCCGCTATGTGAGCACAGCCGAGCCGGAAGTCGAGATCGATCTGGCGGCGACACACAAACAGTTGGTTGAGATCGAAGAACAGGTCCGAGAGGCAACGGCACGGCACAACGCGTATCTGAAGGAGCTCGGGCTGCCTCCGCTGCCGGGATCTGGTGAGTGATCGCGGTGAGGATCGAATCGTACCGGGCACCAATTACGAGCGCCAACCCTGTCGACCACCCGATTCGATTGAAGCGTGTCCCCAAGCATATTAATTTTGGGGCGCAGAGTAGGTGATCACCGAGGCCAGTGCGTATTGCCTCAGCGCGACGCGGCCGTGTTCCTCTCAGGCCCGCCAGTGGTTATCACGTCGATTTATGATGCGGCTAATCACGAAGCGACTTCTGGCGTGCTTATTGGGTAGTTCTACAATTTGCTAACGCTCAGCATGGCCGCCTGCGGGAAGAGCAACGGTCGCGATTTGCATGGTCGTGTACACCCCCTTGCTATTCTGGTTTTCGACCATCTTCACGCACCCGGTGACTTGGAAGGTCACCATTACCGCGTGAAAAACAGATAGCACTCTCTCCTGCAGCTCTTGATCATCCTCAAGACATTCAACGATCAGCCCCTTCTCGCGTGCTTGCTGAATTGTGATTGGGCGACCATGCGTCTTGTGCTCCGTCGCGTTGCCAAGCCACTCGGCAATTGCCTTGCTCTTCTGTTCGTTCTCGCCGTCGTCCTTGAGCATGTATGTCGCGAGCCATTCTCGGACCTTTTCGCGCGCCAATGTGAGCGTCGTGCCGCACATGGTCAAGAGGCCATGCGGATACGCCTGAACTTTCGTCGCCCACAAGGGGATGCTCGCCGGGTCAGCCGCGATCTCCTTCTTCGCTTGCTCGAACTCATCCAGAATTGCCTGGGCCGGTGCGGTGAACGCACCTGATGCAGTGGGGAACGTAACTTGGGGATCAATCGGGCCGAGCGCCGAGTGCTTGCCCATAACGATAGAGTCGCACGCACACGCGATCATCGTTGAGGCCGACATCGCGTTCTGAGGCACAATCGCGCGAATGTGCTTGTATTTGGCCCTCAGGTACTGAACAAGTTGGTCCGCAGCCTCCATGGACCCGCCCGGGCTGTGCAGAATGAGGTCGAGGGCTTTGCCCTTCAGACCGTGGAGCGCGGCCATGAACCCCTGCAGGTCGTCCAGCGTGAGTGACAGGGCAATGGGCGGTACCGCCGGACCCTTCAAGGTGAAGGCCGAGGCATACACGATCGTATCTCGCTTGGTGTACGCCGACAGGTCGGCAACATACTTTCGCCGCACGTCGTCCTGCGAGTTGTTCTTCCGCCGAACGATATCTTCCTGTATTTCACCTCTGGTCGGCATATTCGGTCCCTACCTCGTTCTTGGGCAAAAACACTTTCGGCTCCGGCGGCAGCTGACATGCCGCCTGAAGCGCCGCTCGCACTTCAGGACGGAGGGCCGCTTCGATTCGTGTCAGGAGTTCCTGCCGTTCCTGTTCGAGGTCCCGTGCGGTGGCCATGTTCCTCCTTGTCTGGCTAACGCTCAGCATAACCGGCGCCGCGCCACGCCGTCCGCTGCATGCTGTTGTAATGTGGCAATTGAACGTAGCTCGACCGCGTATCATCTGGCAACTCCTCTGCACTCCCGGCGGTGAAGGCACATGGTTGGCTACAGATTCAGAGGCTCAACGTTTGCGCCACCAAACCATGCGTCAACCGTCTGCATGGCTGACGGGGACAATTGTTGTGTGAAAAGCACGGCGAGTCGCTGCCTCGGCCTCGAACAGGTGACGTAAAAGAGATTCCGATTGCGCTCGAAGGCGGCTTGTTTGTTTTCCGGAACGTGCTCGGCGTCGCTAGCCAATTCGAGCATCTCGTTGAAGTTATACTTGTTCCAGCCTCTACCGACGACCACGAGCACGTTCTCGAACTCGGCACCCTTGACGCCGTGCTTCGTCTCGAACGGGGAATGGCCCGACAGGTACCGGCACAGGGCGACGATTTCCTGATACGGAACGGCCCGGAGGTCGCCGAGCTCCTTCAGCGCGCGCGGCATATCCTCACCGGCTTCCGGGTCGAACTCCCGCAATTCACGTTCGCGCCGCTCCACGGCGTCAGGGACCCGCGGCCGGCGTACCGCAAGCAAATGGTCCACCACGTCGCCGACCGTCCCACTGGCTCTTAGCTCGATGAGCTTGTCCATGGCCTCTGTCCATTTCTTCTTGTCGGTCTGAGCGCGGATCGCCGGCACGTTCGAACCGAGTGCACCGAACATCTCCCCGTATTTTTTCGAAAGGTAAGCTTCACAGGCCGGCTCCAGAGCGTCGGCGAAATAGGCGATATGCTGATGCTCCTTGTTCGTGAAGGACTCGTTGAACGCGAAAACCGCGGGAATGCTGGGATATCCCTGCTTGCCGGCAAGCACGCGATGGGTCAGCATCAAAATCTTGGTAGTTTCGCGAGACAGGTCCCAGCCGTCTTCACCAAGACGATCGAGGACAGTCTGAAGCGCCAGATCTGCGGTTTCGGCAGGAAGGTCCCCGCCCCAGTGGCCCCCGGTCTGACGGGCACCTGCCCAAGTGTTCGTATGAAAGATGCGGATGCTGCTCCGCTCGTTTGGATCGACGACGAACTGGGTCAGTTCCGGCCTCATGCGGTTCAAGCATTCGACGACCGTCGATACCGACCGGAAGTTCGCGTGCTTGCGTACGACCGTCAGACTTGGATGCTCGATCTTTCCGCACCCGTCGCCGTAGATTTTCTGCCAGTGGTCGCCGAAGAACCCGAACTGCGGCGACCCCTCCTGTCCGAGGAAACGGGACTTTATCGAATCGATCCAGCCGGCGTTGGTGTCTTGGTACTCGTCGATCAGAATGACAGGGTACTTGTCTGCTAGGATGCGCCTGAACTTGGCGTTATCCATGAGAGCAATGGTCAGGATAAGGACATCGTCATGATGGATGGAGACACGACGGTCGTTAATGCTCCTGTGCCCAAGCTCGTACGCGACGGTGCGCTCGCCGAGGTCGCCGACTTCGGCGATTTTCTCCGGCCAATGCTGGAGCTGTGATAGCCGATCCCGAAGCTGTCGTTGAAAGCCGCTGATGAGCGACCAGCAGAATGCGTGGATTGTGCTGCAATAAATGAGCGGACTTCGGTCGGTCCGGGCGTCAATCTGGTCCTTCGCCACGTTGGTGAAGGTGATGCACGCGATCTTCTGATGCCGCTGCGGCAGAATGTGCTGGTAGCGGTCCATGAGGAATCGGAGCGCCTTGACGAGCGTGTACGTCTTTCCGGCGCCCGCGCCGGCCTCGACTAGGAAGCTCTCCCTGCGCTCCAAGCAGCCATACACCTCGGCGAGGGCTCTACGGCTGGCCTCTTCGGCCGGGTTTAATTGATCCACGACTTCACTCATCTTGAGCCGCCGCAGCTTCGGGGACGTCGTCGTCGGCCACTTGGTCTATCGCCGCGTCCGCGTCAAAAATGCCGCCAGTCGCCAGCCATCTCAATCCCTCAAGGATGTAGCCGGGCGCGGTCCAATCCTTCTCCTCGATTGCGTATTTGAGGGCGAATTGGGACTTCTTGATCTTGCCGAGCTTGTCCCATGCGCACTGGGCCTGCTGTTCGGGCGTGGCGCCTTCGATACCAAACATCGCCGGATTCGCCAGCATGAACGCGGCCTCGAAAGTGCGGCCGCACGGGTCCCCTTCGGCCTCGGGCCGCTGATAGGCGATACGGCGGAGCTCTTTGACCTTGGCCGCGTCATCTTTCGCTAGAAGCGCTTGGGCCGAGCAGTCGCCATCTCCGAACCAACTGTTGAGACAGGGGTTGCTCGTGGCCGTTCCTTCATGTACCGGGCAGGCGGGCCCGCCGGGGGCAGAGACGGAGTCGAGGTCCGTGATGATGAGTGTCCGCAGCTCCAGAAAGTCTAGAAGGTCGAAGAAGATGTGCGCGTAGGCGCCGCCGACTTCCATGGTCGTCACGTACTGTCTGGACAGCTTGGGCGCGTCGGGCTCAGCCTTCTCCAGCCTTTCGATGATGACCGGCAACAGCAAGCGCTCACTGGTGCCTTCAATCAATATGGCCTTGTCAGCGAAAAATAGGTCGCAGCGGGTCAGCGTAAGATACTGGTGGAGAAACCTTCTGTGGTATTCCGGCGTCCTACGTAGCCCGTTCCGTAGATCCTTGATCTCAGTTTGGCGAACGCCTCCGGTCGCCTTCGAGAGGAAATACCGGATCGCTTCGAAGCCGGCCGCGTTGGCGACATGGGAGGAATGCGTCGACACTATGAACTGGACCGGCCAGGGCAAGGGAGCGCCCTCCTGGGCGCTGAGCTGTTGAGCGATCTTCGACACCTGACGGATGAACACTTCCTGCATTTGGGGATGCAGGTGAGCCTCTGGCTCCTCGATGAACACGAGATGGACGCCGGGAGCATTCGGTTCGGCGCGGAAGGTGCGATAGAAGCTGACGATCCGGAGCAGGATGAAGATAAGGTTGCGTATCCCGAGGCCGGTATAGGATTCAGGTAACAGGATACCGTGATGGCCCGCGTACCTAACCTTCGTATGACGTGAAAGGAGGCGTTCCACGTCGAGAATCGTCTCCGTTTCCAACTCGGAACCGTCAAGGCCGGGATAGCCGAACGTGTGCAAGGTTGGCATCAGCTTCCGCAGTTCTTTCTTGAAACCACCGTCGATCGTCTCCTGAATGTCATGCACGGCTTCTTGCAAAGCGTCAGCGACGTCCTTGTCGGCCTTATCGGCGGTCGGCGATTTCGCAGCGGTGAAGAGACCCTCAAGAATTTTTGCCAAAACGTCGGTCTCTCTCGACATGTCGTCGTCGAGCCCGCGTTGGGCGTTCACGAAGCCCGTCTTCAGGAGCGAGCGGAGCGCACTCACGGTCATCTGCTTGCGGTTGGCAGCGTCATTGGGGTCTTCGGCCCATATACTGGCGACGAAGAGAGCGGGCACGCGCCCGCGGAGCAGTTGGAAGAAGGCGAGCCTGTCCTCGTCGGTCAACTCACCGGTTGGCTGGTCGGCGAACAGCGACTCGATGGCGCCGTCGCGCAACTCGTAGCAGGCCACCACGAGCGCTTCGTTGCAATTGGGATCGAGGTCGATGACGAAGTCGCTGAGTGGGCCAAGCTCGGGTTGATCGGGATCGTATCGGAACAGGAGTCGCAGTTCGATGCTCGGAATCAGAGCGCGAACCTCTTCGTCTTGCCCACCCGCATTCTTGACCCTGAGCGCTTCGCAGAAGCCGTCATATGAGGCGTTCGAAAAGTCCTCGATCTGGAATTTAGGGTTCTGGTCTACGAGAAACCGCCGAATGGCCTCGGAAAGCGATGTCTTGCCACTGTTGTTGCGGCCGACCACAAGAGTGGTTTCGTCTTCCAGCACCAATTCCACGTCTGCTAGAAGGCGGAAGTTTCTGACTGTGATTCTCTGGACGTGCATGATCGATCGTTTACTCCCGGTTACGCTCTTGCCACATAACGCCTGAGTTCAGCGGCAGTTGAGGCGTCGCGTATGGCGCGGTAGCGCAATACGCGACGGGTCAACTGTCGGCTGCAACGATCTGTTGGCCCGCATCAGAACAGCAACCGGTTGATTTCGCTTACCAAATTCTTTTCAGCTCGGTGGTCAGAGCTGGTTTTCGGCATAGACACTTGATACCGGCCACCTCCTCGAAAAACGAGCTTGTGGTGCGTTCCGTCACTTGTAATCCCAAAGCCCATTTCTTCAAGGCTTGCTATCAACTCCGAACTGCACCACTGCCTGATCGACGGCGGGACTAGGAAATAACGAAGGGAGACCCGAGGGGCCTCCCATGCCGTCTCGCTGATGATCATATCTTTGCCTTGTCAATAACCACATCGATGAGGCAGCATGAGCTACGATCACCTGAGCGAGAAGGAAAGGTACGAAATCACGATTTTCAAGAAACAGCGGTACTCCAACAGGCAGATCGGCGAGGCGATTGGCCGTCATCAAACGACCGTCGGCCGTGAGTTGCGCCGCAACGGCCGCAAGGCTCATTACGGCGCTCAGACGGCGCAGGCTCAAGCTGCTGACCGTCGGAACGTGGCCAGCAGTCGCGTACGCAAGATGAAGCCGGTGCTGATCGCACGCATCGATCATCTGCCGTCGAACGAGCAGTGGCCACCGGCGATGATCAGCGATCGGCTTGAACTCGAGGGCTTCGAGTCGGTGACGCACGAGACGATCTACAAGTACATCTACGCTAATCAACCCAACGGGGGCGTGCTCCATACGCAGCTTCGCCGACAGGGCAAACAGCGGAAAAATCGCCTGAAGTCGCCGGATCGGCGCGCCCGGATCCGCAACCGGGTATCGATCGACGAGCGGCCGAAGATGGCCGACAAACGCGTGCGGAACGGCGCACTGGAACTCGATACGGTCATCGGAATGCGGTACAAGGGAGCGCTGGTGACAATCGTCGACCGACGGACGCCGCGGAGGTGGATCCGCCCGGTGCCGACGACCGGCGCCGACGTCGTTGCCGAGGCAATCATCGAATTGGTGTAGCCCGAGCGGTCAATGATACACACGCTGACGGCCGACAACGGCATAGAGTTCGCCTGGCACGAGCAAATTGCTCGATGCGTCGTTCTACTTCGCCCATCCGTACCACGCCTGGGAGCGCGGGTCGAATGAGAATACCAACGGCCTGATCCGGCAGTATTTTCCGAAGGGCACGCACTTCCTCGACGTCCGACGCGAGTAGGTTGCCGAGGTCGAGCGAAAGCTGAATAATCGTCCGAGGAAAGTTCTTGGCGCTGCCACGCCCTTGGAGGCGTGGCACAACCGCTTCGAGAAACTCATCCCGGCACTTGACAATCATTATGATGTGGCGTTGGAATGTGGGAAATCGGTTCCCCGATTTTCCACATTTCACCGCCGACCAGCGAACGAGGCGCCCTCAGCCGGTGGTGCACTTCGAGCTTGAATGCGCCACTTAATTCCTGCATCCGTTCTTCTTGCACGTGATCTTGTCATGTGATTCAACCCAATGCTCAGGATGCTCTCTGGTATCGACACCACACCCGGTTCTTCCGCCCTTATTGCCTTTGTGGACTTCGTTCGTTGGTATGTGCTTGACAGCCATGACTTGTACCTCCGATTGACTCCTAGTACTGGACTATATTGCGCATGAGAAGCGCTGTTAGGCATGTTTGGCTGGGCTGCCTACGAGGTTCTGAATTGCATCAACAACGGCATCTGGAGTCGGGAAACGCCCTGGCGAATAGAGCCATCGTCGGCGCGGTCCGATGCTCACGCGACCTCGTCCGTTCTGAACCGTAGCGGTAATGGTCGACGCCTCACCCTTCTTTAGCACCCACTGGATCACCTTGCCCGACTGTCGCGTACGTCTATCGTCGAGTAGGCAGAAAAGACGGTCGCCGGTAGCAATTAGCCACGTACGCTGTTTGCGAGTCTCAAAGATGAGCTCTTTGCCCTCAACTGTATCATCGTGAGCGACAAGGCCTGATTTTTTAACAATTGTCTCAACTTCTGTAGGCTCAAGGAACTCAAATTGGTCATGCAAATCACCATTCTTGGGAACTTGTGTTTCCTTGGGTGCAACGGCCTCCGGATCGATGGGCTGATGGAACTCTGCTTCAAACCCTGAGGTCTTGAATCGAGTTACGCTCGTGAGAATGCGAGTCAAAGGATGACGAAGGATGATCAACGTTACGGCCACGATGATTTGCCAGACGAGGGAATTTATGAAAACCAGCCACTCATGCAGCTCAATCATAGCCACTGTATCAAGTTTGTGGAAACAGCACGCATTAGGCCGATCCGAAGCGAACACATCAGTGGGTCACCAAGCATAACCGCCTTGAACGTCTGCTTGCCTCCCGGCTGCCAGAAGTTCACCTCGTCGGCGCGTATTGCCTTGAGATACGCGAACCAGTCGTTGTCCGTGACGCCGATGTAGAGGTTCATTGTTGATGCGCTGAGGTCGCGGAGAGTATCCGCTGAGGCCGCGGAGAGAATCCGCGGAGGTTTTGGGGGCTGCGTTTGTCGTTGGACGTTTACGTGATTCGGTCACGGATCCGGATGAGCTCGGGCATCACCACCCTCACCGAACAACAACCAGCGAGCCGATGGCCGCCTCACCGCGATGTACCAGCCGAACGAAGTAGCGTCCGGAGGCGACGTCGCCAAGGTTGATTTCGAGGTTCCGGGTTGCCGCAGCTACGGTGAGATGGCGATGGAACACGCGGCGGCCTTCGATGGAGAATACGGTGACGTCGGCGGCGCCGGAGATCGGCTCGGAAATTTCCACAAGGATGTCGTCGCCGACCTGGCGTGCCGTCACCGCGAGATCGGTGGCGGCGTGGTCCGTTCTGTCGACGCCCAGCGGCACGGCACTCTGGAAGAGTCTGCCGTCGGCCGTGCCGAGGATAGTGCGACCCGTGGAGGTGGTCACGACGTCCGTCGGGCTTGCACCATCGAGTCCTGCCTCGAGCGGGTCGACCTGCGTCCAGTGGTTGTGAAACAGAACGACGTGATGGTCGCTCGTGACGGCCACGAGCCCCGACGACCCAGCCGGTGCAAACGATTGGATGTCCAATTCAACGGCAGGATGGACGACGGTGTCGATGGTCATCGTCAGCGGATCGAGGATACCGACACATGGTCCGCTGGAAATGTAGATGGTGCCATTGGTGTCGACCACCACGGACCGCGTGGAGCCGAAATTCGCCTGGTCCCACGACGCGCCATCGTCGGAGGAGTAGTAGACCCGATCGTGGTCTGCATAGATGAACCCGCCGGTGGAGTCGATCGCAACGTCGTATGCGGTCGAGTCCATATACCCGTCCCTGTGAACCCAAGTCACACCGCCGTCCAACGAAACCGACACCCCGGACTTGTTGCGTCCCGTCATCGGATTGTGGTCTTCGGTAATAATGCGGTCGCCACGCACTGCCAGCGTGGACGCAGGCCATTGATGGCTGCCGGAGATCGTGTCCCAGCTCCTCGCGTCATCCATCGACCTGAGCAGAAGGGATCCGACAAACGTGTACACGTCGCCATGCGGTGACAACGTCATCGCAACCGGCTCATTGGTAGCCCAGCCATCGAGCCAGAAGTGCGTCCAGGCGCGGCCACTGTCGATTGTCAAATAGACGGCCTGGTCAGCCTGGTAGAGCATTCGATCGCCGGCGGTGTAGAGCCGACGCGCCGGACGTGCGCTGGTTCCGGCAGCGAAATAATTCCAGGTTGCGCCGCTGTCCGTGGACATCGCAAGTCCAAGGCGTTTCGTCGTGACGATCTGGTTCCGCCAGACAGCAACATGGCTCCGACGTGCGGGATCGGGTATTTGCCCGACCCCCTCCCAGCGTATGCTGTCGCCGTCGAATCGGAAGACGGATCCTCCGTCGGCGATCGCCATCGGTCCGTCGGGTCCGGCAAACATTTCAAATTCCGCCTCCATCTGACCATCATGCTGCGTCCAATTCCAGGAGTAGCCATCGTTGGTCGAATGGAGCATTCCCTCGACGGCGCCGACCAGAACCGTTCCACTGCTCGTCACATCGAAATCACGCGGCTCGACTGCGTACCTGCCATCGAACTCAACCCACGGAAGCGCAGAATCCGAAAGATCAAACTTGTAGTATCGGTATTCGATTCTGTTGGGATATGACTCGAAGTCATTGACGCCATAGAGATACGTCCCGCGGACCTTGAGTTGATACAATCCTCCGCGGTCCGGATCCGCCACGCTCCAGGACGCGCCCCCATCGTGGGTCACGACCAGCGTATCCTCGGTAGAGAAGTAGATCGCGCCTGTCGTCGGATCGAGGGCGAACGCATCCGGAAGAGACTGGGAACTATGAGACGACTGGATTGAGGTGGGTTGCCACGTCCGTCCCGAATCGATCGATCGGTAGACAATCGTCCCCGACGTGAGGACGGGACGGTACAGCAATTGTCCAGATGGCGTTGCAATGATCGAACAGGCGCCCAACGTAGAGCCGGCATCGGGTGGCGGCGGCCCCATTCGCATCCACGCGGAGTCGTTCTGTTCCCGGCGATACACGCCGCCTTCACTGATGGCCGTGTATGCACCCATGCTGTCGACGACGACGTTGTAGACGAAATCGCCCGACGGCGCGCCCATGGGCGCCCACGTCGGCTGCGCAATCACGGAAGCCAATACCACTGGAAAACCCACAACGATGGCAATCGACAGTCGCAATGTATTCATGCGTTGTCTCGACGGGTCTTGAAGTGCGTTGAATTACGACTCAGGACTACGTTCCCGACCCCCCACCACCCCTCCTGCCGCACCACCCGTACCCCCGCTTCCTCGCACACCCGAATCGTGTGGCCCGTGCCGCCTCCGTCGGGATCGGCGGGATTGACGTATAAGAAGCCGATGTCGGCGGGGGCCAGGCCGAGTGTTTCGGAACCCAGCACCTTCAGTGTGTCGCGGAGGAGGCAGAGCACCTTCGCGTGGAGGCGGCCGGTGCGAACGCCACGTTCGTAGAGATCGACGAGTCCGGCGGACGCGGGGCTGGCACTTCGTGTCCGATAGAGTATCTCCGGTTCAGCGGACTCCGGTACGTCCTGCATCGACACGTGATAGCTCACCGGATTGCGGCGGCTGCGGCCCATGCTGCTCGTCGGAAGCACGTATTGTAATCGGCCCGCATCGACTGCCGCGACGCCCTCGGCGAATGCTTCGTCCGAACCCGTTGCGTTGCCGGTGCGGAACGTGGCGTCCGGGAGCGCGCGAGCGAGGGTGCTGGCGAAGGATGCAAGGTGTTCGCGGTGCTCGTCGGGCAACGCGCGCGTTCCCTCGAGCAGAATCACTGCGTCGGCACGCAGGTCGAGCGATCGCAGGAATTCATCCATAGATCACTGCCAAGGCGGATTTCAAACGATCAACAGGGTGCAAGCGGTGGCACTGAGGGAGGCGCCTTCGGATTCCGTGTGGGACGGCCCGGCGCCGCGATGGTGCTGTGGCTTGGTCGGTCGGACTGACTGGAAAAACTGGGGAACGATCGACCGCAGCGGGAACGGTGTTCGCTGCGAAGGCGGGGAATATAGGAAATGATCTCAATGGTTCGACACGATTCATCCGAGAAGTCCGAGGGGCGAAGTGAACTCGAATCGGTCGTGTAGCAACGTTCCTTCGGGCGCGATCTCTCGGCGCACGAAGTACCGTTGAGAGCTCGATGATTGGCATTCTGCATCGCTCCGAAAATTGTTCGGCGCACTATCACACGCCCGCAGAAATCACGGCTGCACTGCGCTTCGATGTCGAAGTCTCCCGCTTCTCGAGTCGTTTCCGGAACGAAAGATGGCGCAGGCGCGACCACTCGATGAGCGGTCGCCACGCGAGGCCGGTCAGTCGGTGTCGAATCAGGTAGTACCAGATGGGGTTGGACCGCTTGTAGAGATAGGACATGGCGAGGTATGGGAGCACCGCGGCGCGATCGGCCGGGCGCCGTGCCCAGATCGATCGGTGTGAAAACAGTCGCCGGTACATCCAGATATATCCGTTCCGGAGTTGCTCGGGTGTCATGTGGGCTGGCTGGAAGACGACGTTGGCCGTGTCGTAGAGCGACCAGTTCGTGTGCAACAGCCGACCTTCGCTCTGCATCCGTTCGAACAGCGGTGTACCGGGATAGGGCGTCAGAATGTGGAACGTCGCGCATTCGAGACGGTTGGATTCGATCCAGTCGACGGTTCGCTCGAACACGTCGGGACGATCGTGATCGAATCCCACGACGAAGCTTCCGTTGACCTGGATACCATTGTCGTGGAGAATGGCGACGCGGCGGGCGTATTCATCGGGCAATGGGGATCGCTTCTTTGAGTCGGTGATGTTGTCCGCGAGGAGCGATTCGAATCCGACGAACACGCCGGTACAGCCGGCGAGCGCCATCTGGCGGATGAGCGCTGGATCGTCGGTGACGTCGATCGAGACCGCGGCGCTCCAGATGCGTTCGGCCAGACGCAGTGCCGCGCACAGACTATAGAGGTAGTCCGGCCGCGAACCGAGGTTATTGTCGATGAACACGCCGTAGGGCTGATCCTCCTCGAGGAATTCCTGCACGATCTGTCCGGGTTCGCGCAATTGATACGGCATGTGGAGTCGTTCGGTCGACAGATAGCAGAAGTCGCATCTGCTGTGGCATCCGCGGGTACTGATCATACTGGCGGTGGTAAGGAAGCTGCCGCGCGGCAGCAGATCGCGTCGCGGCGGGGGATCGTCGCGATAGGGGGGCGTGCGGTAGCTTCCGGAATATTCCGGCTGCAATCGACCAGCTTCGAAATCCTCGAGAATTGTTCCCCAGAGCTGGACGCCTTCTCCCAGAGCGAGGACGTCGGCGTGCGGGCGGCACTCTTCCGGGCATGACATCACGTGCAGTCCACCCATCACAATCATGGCCCCACGTTCGCGATACCACCGCGCGAGTTCGAACGCACGCCGGGCGAACGTGAGGTGCACGGAAATACCCACGACGTTCGGGAACGGTTCGTACGGCGGATGTCCCTGCAGCAGGTTTTCATCCCAGTACTGAACGGTCCAATTCTCGGGCGTCGTTGCCGCGACGCAGGTGAGCGCCAGCGACGGCGTGAGCACGTGCTTGCCGAAACTGGCGTATGGGTCCTTGGGGTAGAACGGATTGATCAGCAGTGCGTGGCGTGGTTTCGGGGGTACCCGGCGAATGGAATGATCGAGCTGCGGTGCTTCCCGCATTGCCCGCGGGTGCCATGTTCCGTGCATGCGTGTATTCCAGTGTGACCACGGAGCGTTATCCAATTCACAAAGAGGCAGTCCACCAGGCGATACGGCAGCGCCGTGCGCACGGACGAGCGTCTGAACGGATCGCATCTCCGTGGCCCGGTGATTTCAGATGCGATTACGGCCCAATCATACGGGGCCTGACGGCGCGGTCAAACGACTCAGGGAGACCGGATTCGATACCTGGGTGGCTGGTGGGATGTCTCTGGACGGCAGCTGCCGGTGCAGCGACCGACGCGCTCGAGCGGTCGGCGAGGATTACCGCACGAATACGATGAAATCGGTCATCGCGGGTTCGGCGCCTGCAGCCCGAAGCGCGGAGGCGATCTGCCCTCGATGGTAGGCACCGTGATGCGTCAGGTGGGTGATGATCTCCAGCAGCGTATTGGTGTAGGCGTTGCCCTGCGAATTGACATAGGCGATCGAATTGGCAAGATCGCCATCGTGCAGTCCTGCGACGGTGTCGCGCCACCCGTCGGTGATGCGGCTGAATTCGCCCTCGAACTCCTCGAGGCGAAGCTCCGGCCAGACGGGGAGGGGCGAGGGCTCACCGCGAACGCGGCTGAGCCAGAGCGAGCCGGCGCCGATGATGTGCGCGCACCATCGAACCGCGTTGTCGGGCGGAGGTTCGACGGCGCGAAGCGATTCGATCGTGCGATTGGTAGCCCACAGATCGTAGTCGAGGGTGCGGCGGATGTGATCGATCTGAGTCATGGCAGCAGAAGTTCGTGTGGATCAATAGCCGTAGGAATGCCTGGCTGCTGGCGACGCGACGGGCCTCGGCGGTGCGAGAGCTTCTGCCGGGACGACCGTGCGGAGAGCAGCAAGATACACCTCGACGCATCGACGGACGACCAGCGCCTTCTGCCGGGCCAACGAATCGCGTATCTTGAAGACCCGCCTCGATCGCAGCGGCGACCGTGGCGCGCGTCGGACCCGTAGTTCAGCCGGATAGAACGCAGGTTTCCTAAACCTGATGTCGCAGGTTCGAGTCCTGCCGGGTCCGCCAACGCCCCGATTTCCTGGGAAGTCGGGGCATTTTTGTTTGCGGGTAAGGATTCGGGTAAGGAACGTGGCGCTGGTCCGGTGGGTGGATCCTGCGATCGGTCGCACGTTCACAGGACGAGGTGGTGTCGTTAGCTCCTCGACTTGCGGGATTCGGCGTCGATCACGACGCATGAGACGCTGTCAGGTCGACTTCAACCGGCACGACCTTCCCGTTCGCCATGCGTTACATTTCGTTGTTGTGTAACTCGGCGTTGTTGTGTAACTTCGATGTACAGTGCGGGTTTTGTCGTGATTTGAATTTTTCTCTTGCGTCGCGTTGGTTCATCTGCGTTCTTGTGCCGTTTTCAACGAGCACGGATTCCGATTGCTCTCACTCGCGGAAACAGCACATGAAACCGGACGTGTCCCGAATCGACTTTCAGCAGCTCATCGAAGATCTGCGTACCTCACCCAACCTTCCACTCGGATTGTTTCAACAGCCACCTTGGTTCCCCACTTTCACGCTATCCGTTGGGCGTACCGATACAGTCGACCGAGTCTCCATGCTCACCCGTCACGAGGCGGCGAAGGAGCTCCGCATTTCGGTTGCGACGCTCGACAAGTTGGCGCGTTCTGGTGCGGCACGACCAACCCGCATCGGTCGCCGTGTACTATATCCACGAGAGGAAATCGACCGCCTTCGCGGCACTCGGGAGTGACGCCGCCAAACGTCACCCCAACCCCATCGCTCGCCCCAGTGCCGTACGCCCACGGAGGAACTCTACGAGCGCTGCGGCACCGACGCTTACCATCTGCCGTACGTCTTCCAGTGAGTGACCGAGCCCCCTCAGCCGCAGGATCTCCACGGCAATCGGGCGTGTGATCGGTCGCCGACCTTGCATCGCGATGCCGTGCCGGATGTTCTCGCCGTTGCTTAACCACTCCAGGTTCTCCACGTGGTTGTTCCGTCGGTTGCCATCGATGTGGTTGACGCACGTCTGCGTGCGTAGGTCCCGACCATCGAGGAACGTCTCCGCCACCAGCCGGTGAACTGCCTCTGTGATCTGGGATCCTGTGGGTCGACGGAGGACGACGTAGGGGTACCCGCTCTGCAAGAACATCGGTGCGATCGCGGGACACTCTCTACCTCCGGTGCGCCGCCGGATTCGTCCGTGGGAGGAGACATCGTAGCGATCTCCGAACCCCCCCCGCTGGCAGCCAGATCTCACCCGCTTCACTGTCCGGAGACGAATTCTGAGTGAGGGAGGCGACCGTCGTGCTGCCACAGATCCTGAGGTTGCGCACCGAACAGTCGGCGGGATTGCCGTTTCGATAGACGTACGAACAGCTCGCCGTCGGGTGGTAGTAGGTCCGGAGGATTGTCAACGCGACGTGGATCTGCTCCGCGCCGAACCGCGTGGGCGTACACGCGACGAGTTCGTCATCGACGATTTCTACAGGGAGCGTCCGATTCGTGGTGGCGTCAGCGATGACCCCGGTGTTGCTGGCGACGATGTCGCCGTCGAAGCCCGGGACCGGTTTCCAAAGTGGTGATTGAGACACGATTCGAGTTGGTGATGTTTATAGACCGTCGAATCGTATGTATCTGGCGACGATACACGCCCACGCGAGACGCTGGTCGCCATCACTCGACCGAACCGACGGTTCCCTTGTGACGCCACACAGCCGATGCACGCCTGCTGTGCGAACGTCCAGATTCGAGTGGGATCAAGAACGTCGCGCTTCAACCGCCACGATCGACGCGGGACCGCTGTTGGAATAGTCGCCCGGACCGGAACGAGGCGAAAGAAATTGCATAAGTGCGCCGCAGAACTAGTCCATATTCAGTAGTATGTGGCGGATGAATAGGGAATCCGCGCTCTTGGGTCAGATTCCACGATTTTCGGAGACTGCAATGCGCCTACTCGACATCATTGAGTCCGGGACCCACCTCCGTCAGCTTCGACACCAATACGACGGCACCCGGTTCGCCGTACGACTCGAGGTGCTCCTTACTATTCTGGAATCGCCTGACATCACGGTGGCTCGCCTCCGCGCAGCGACTGGTGTCGCCGAACGAACGCTGCAGCGATGGCTGCGGTGGTACCGAGACGGCGGAATCGATCGGTTGCTTGAGACGAACCGACCACGCGCGCATGCGCACCGCCGGTTGACGCCGCAGCAGTTACGGGAGCTGCGGCAGGCAATCGTTCGACGTGAAGCGGCGACCATCGCGTCGATCCAGCGGTGGATTGCAGAGCAGTTCGGCGTCCGGTTTGGGAAAAGCGGCGTGATGTATCTCCTCGAGAATGAGCTGATTGATGATGGTGGATCGGGACGCACCAAGTGGCGCGACGTAGTGGCTCGACTGAGTCAGAGGAACGAGGAATTCATCCAGATTTCGGCGCTTCTGCCGCTTCTCAACGCACCGCAGTACGGCGGCACACTCACATCATGGCTCGAGCGGTTCAAGGACGGGTTGGTCAGCGTCCTTCCGGGAATCGATCGCGTGACGATCAACCTCGCAGACGGGACCGATGTTCTCGAGCCCCAACGGATCAGCGCCTCGGTCATGGTGACGCACCATCACGACCCCGGGTCCGACGCAGGCGGGCGTCGGGCAGTCGACGTATCCGATGGGGAAGATGATCCAAAATCTGCGCTGTTGCGGTCAATGGCGCGCCACAACTTCCCGCTGAACAACTACCACACTCCATACGCCGTCGACTACAGGTTCGGTGATGACTTCTTCGTCGGCACGATGATATTCTGGGCAAATCGGCAGAACCCGCCGATTCCCGGGCGCACAATCGGGATGATCGACCAACTCTACCATCACCTGCGGTACGTGATGCTCTCGCGCGTGACGTGGCAGAGGCTGACCGAACCACGGGCGTTGGGATTCAGGAGCACATACAAGGAAATTGCGGCGGAAATCGGTCTGTCACCGGTCGAGCAGGACGTGATCTTACTCATGCTGGAGGGGTACTCCTACCAGGACATTGCCCATTCTCGCGGAAAATCGCTCAGTACGGTCAAGAAGCAACTCAGTACCGTGTACTCGAAAGCAGGTGTTTCGAATGCACGAGAATTCAGGGCGAAATACCTCACGCCACGCGGTCTTCGCTAAGGTTCCTGGCGTGGGCAACGTCGGCAATGCCAATCTGCAAGCCGACTGCCAGCGTACCGCTGCGCTGTGGTTGGCGGCTCGAGGTACGGAACTTCCACCTGCCCTTTAGAACTGCCGGAACGAGCCCGCGGATTCGCCACCACGGTACCGAATGTAGTGCCTCCCGACCACCGAGAAATAGACGTTTGTACCATACCGCGGTACACCGTCGATCTGTAGGTTCACTGCCGTCGCGATTGGCAAACGTTTCACCGAACATGCGCCGCCGCAACACCATCAGCGCGCTGAGACAACAGCATTCCTAACCAGTCATTCTCCCTACCACGATGACACATCCTGCACGCCTTCTGTGTGTGCTGGTGGCCACCCTGCTGTCAGCTCCGCTCGCACAGGCGCAGATCACCTGCATTGCGCACCCCTTCGATTCAACCGCCACGTGGATCTCAAGCGGTTCGGACACGATAACCTGGACCAATGGCACCGAGCCCACTGCTGACGACGCCGACCTGGTGTCGACGACTTGCGTTTGGCATACGTCGAACGGCGCAGAGCTCGTGGTTAACACGACCTCAATCGCGTTCACCGGAATCGACTCCACGATCGATTCCTTGACAACTGGCGAGATCTTCGCGGCATTGTCTGATGGAGCCATCCTTGACGCCGTCGACGATCAGATGCTCGTCCCGTCACAGGTCAAATCGAAGCCCGATACCCTTGCCGTCCTTCACGACTACTGTACCACCCGGACGGGTTCTGGCACGCAGACGCATTTCACACCGTGCAGCCCACAGTCGTGGTGCCGCCGGCGATACGCCGTCTACCAGTATCACGACGGACAGGGCATTCTCCGGACATCGATGACGCTTATCGACGTGACATGCCCCTACGACGGGTCCGACCTCCTTCTCCAGTAACGTCCACAGCACGCCGGAGCATCGGTACTTCACCCTACGTCGGTGCTCCGGCGTTGCGTTGTCAACGAGCCGCAAATGTCGCAGCAATCGGACGCAGAACTCCTTCGGCAATCATTCAGCGTACACGTGTCCGAACGGATCGTCGAATATCGAGGATTCAGCTCGTTCCTCTGTCGCCGATACTTACGGTCGACGATGTATACCGAGAATCTCCTGCAGGACGCGTTGGAGTCGGTGTGGCGCCTGGTTCGATCGGGAAAGCCAAATGTGCTAACCGAATCGTTCATCCGAGGTGTACTGCGGAACACGTGCATGAACCGGGTCCGGTACCAGCGTGTGCGTCAATCCGAGCAACCGGGCGAAGTAGACGTTGCAGACAATCGAATGCCGATCGACATAGAGCTTGACAACCGGAACCACATTCATCATGGACTCAGCGTGTTGAGTCCACCGGACCGAGATCGTCTGCTCCTGTTCTGCGTCGCCGGCTATGCTGCGGCTGAACTTGGGCGCCGGGAAGGCGTCAGCGTCGAGTGCGTCCGAAAGCGGATCGAGCGGAGCCGACGTCTTGTGCTGCGTCAGTTGCGAACGCGCCTATCGCATTGTGCCGTATCGAGCGACGCCACGGTGATCGGCGCGGTGCTCGAAGCCGAGAAACGCAGCCAAGAGTGACCTCCCGAAAAAAATGTTCCCGTGCGTCACGTTCTCTCGCCTGAGAACAATACTACAATGACGCATGCCGCCGAGCACCGTCGTCGTTGCCGTCCCGAAGCAGTAACTCCTGAAGATCATGACACCTCGCTCCATTCTCCTCGTCGTCGCAAGTGCGGCGTGCCTATTGCTTTCCGCCGTACCGACATTCGCAGCAGGCGATACTGCGTGCGTTCCCGATTGCTTCGCCGACAAGTTCAGCACGCCAGAAAAAGCGATCCTGGAGCTTCCAGGTGGGTGTTACATACGCGTCACGTACGCACAACGCTTCGCGTGCGGGAGGTACTACGATGTTGCCATTCTGGAAGTGGAGGTGCTCGGTGGAAACTGCGCAATGCTGCCGCTTCCTGACCTCCTGCAGCAGGCAACGGTGCAATTGCTGGTCGACAACCCGATGTACTTCCCGGAACCCGCGCCAGATTCGTGCATTACGACGTGGCGCGTGACGAAGGGGTCGTGCTGGACGTACGACACCGTCGATTGCACGGGAGATACTGTGGCGGTTCCGTGTGACGGCGTCGGCTGCTGTCTTTCGAGTTACGAAATCTGTGCTGATACCGCCGGCAACCGTACGATAGCATTGCTTGGCGCATCGAGCTCGGGGGCATCCTGCGATTCTACGAATCCTGCCTGTGTTCCCATCTGCCAGGGTGCCGATTCGATGGTGGTACAGCCGGCGGACATCGATGTGACGGAGTACAGTCGCCTGCGAGAGATCGTCGAGGCTCGGTATGCAGCTGCGGTGACCGACATCGTTCCGAATCCCGCGAGTGGCACTGTGGGACTCGATCTGGAGGTGAAGCGCGCTGACCATGTGATAATCGATCTTTACGGAAGCGATGGCTCACAACTCGCGCGCATCGTTGATCAACCGTTCGAGCGCGGAAGGCACCATGTTCAGTTCGACGCGTCGCGCCTCACCAGCGGCACGTACCACTTCCAGGTTCGCTCCATGGGAGGGACGACCTCCGGGTCGTTCGTCGTTACCCATTGATAACAGAGTCGGTGGACATCCCCACTGTCCAACCGCAAGGGCTCGGTATCGACGTCGCGTTGGGGAAGTAGGGAGCCCCAACTCCCTGAGCACCTCCCGGAGCCCGGCATCGTGCCGGGCTCCGGTGGTGGTCCAGCCTCATCCGTCAGTGATACTCCCGAGCCCCACGCGTTGACCCCGTGAACGCTACCCGACGTCGCCACGCGGTTCCATCCAGCACCAATGCAAGGATATCATCGAAATGTGCCGTTCCGTAGCTCAAGCCGTTGCCGTCACCGTCCTGATGTGCATTGTCGCCGTCTCGGCACGCGCCGATACGCTCACGCTCTCGTATTACGATCACGCTGCGGCTCTGGCGTTCTTTCATCGGTCGAATATCACGATGCAGGCGGCGCGCTTTCTGCTTCCCGCCCCGGCACGTCTCGTTCGGTTGCGGATCACGCTCACCGGTAGGAGAAGCGGCGGCACTGCGCGTCTGCGTGTCTTCGGACATGAAGGAGGCGCATCCGCTCCGGTCGTTGAGCACGACCTAATTGATCCGATCATCATTCGGAAGTCGAAGCCGGGAATCGAACGGATCGACGTGGAGCTCCCGACCGCGCCCGTGTTGCACAACAATCAGTTCTTCGTCGCCCTCGACAGCCTCGACCCGACGATCAAGTTGCTGAGCGACCAAGTTGCGAAATCCCCCAACTGCACCGATGGATCCGAGCAGTTCTACTATCAGTTCTTGCAATTTGCCGACGGCACATGGCGATGGGAACGCTATTCGTACGCGATCGACGCCACCGTGGATCTCCTGCAACCTGAACCGAGCTTCCCATTTTCGAATGTAACGGCGAAGATGCAGGTATTTGATACGATTGAATCAAACCGGAGCATCTCGTGGTGCGACGTGGACGATGATGGGTACCTCGACCTGTTGTGGGATGGGCGGCTCTACCGCAACGACCACGGCGATCGATTCACCGACGTCACGTCGGAATCGGGAATCGCCGGTACTCCGCGTGCCAACGCATTCATCGACGCCAACAATGACGGTAATGTGGATGTGCTGTTCCTCGGCACTGCTGATACGACCGATCGGGGGAGCAGGCTATTCCTGAATGATGGCGACGGGCGCTTTACCACAGTCCATCTTGATGTTCCAGAGATTCTGTCGCCCGTCTCATACAGCATCGGCGATATCAACGGCGACGAATTCGTCGATGTCGTCGTGATCCAGCGGTGCGACTCTGGCGCGTGCGGCGACATGATTCTGATGAACGACGCACACGACGGTTTCCGTGACGGGTCTGACCGTCTCGCACTGTTAGCCAGCCTGCAGGGACGAAATCGACAGACAGCCTCTCAGTTGCTCGACATCGATCGCGACGGCGATCTCGACCTGTTTGTCGCCAGCGGATATCCGGACAGCAGCATCATCGTGACCAACGACGGGTCGGGACGATTCACCTGGTCTGCTGGTGCCCGTGGGACATTCGAATCAACCTACGGACCCGGGTCGGGTTGCGACTGGCAGGATATCGACAACGATGGGAGGGTCGACCTGCTCCTGACGCGGTCGACGAATCCGTACCTGCGACGGCTCCGCGGTGATGCCGGTACCGAGGTGATTCCAAACCACTCGCAGCGCACTGACGCGGTCGCGGGGCAAGCACCACGCCCGACGATCCCCTATGAGTACCGGCAGTCGGGTGGTGCCTGGGGCGATATCAATAACGACGGGGCGCCCGACATCTTCCTTGGGTCGAACAGTCCATGTGCCTACTCGGAACTCTATGAGGCATCCGACACTGGCTTCGTGAGCATCACCTACGACGCGGGGCTCATGTGGACGAGCGCGCGTGATGACGGCGTGTGGGTAGACTTCGACAACGATGGCAAGCTCGACCTGGTGACGACCATCGGAAATCATCTCGCCCTCCTGAAGAACGAACGACGCGACATTGGCGACGCACTCGAGGTTGAACTCAAGGACGATGTCGAAGGGCATGCTGCCGGCGCGATGGTCACGGTGTACGCAAACGGAAAGGGGATCACACGAATCGCGTCATCCGGACGAGGCGTCCTCGTGCAGGACCCGTTTCGCCTTCACTTCGGCGTGGGCGACGCCAACATGGTCGACTCAGTGGTCGTCGCGTGGACCGATAACCGGCGCACGGTCATGCATCAGGTTCCGGTCAACACGACCTGTTCGATCGATCGCCGAGCGAATCGGACAGCGAGCGATACAACGATCGGACCGGCGCTCCGGGTATCTGCGACCCCGAATCCATTCCGTGAGCACCTAAACCTCAACTACACGATTCCCTATGCGACCGCGGTTCACCTCGCTCTGTTCACCGCCGAGGGCGACCCACTGCAGGTCCTTGTTGATGAGCAACAGGGTCCAGGCGAGCACTCGGTCGCATGGACACCGACAGCCGAAGACGGAACCCCGATTCCATCTGGCGCCTACGTCTACCGACTGACGATTGACGGTGATGTCGTCAGCGGCGTCGTAATCCTGCGACGGTGAACTACAAACTCCCTACGAACATGAAACTCCCGACGACCAGCCGTGCGACAATCGCGATCGCGGTTGCTGCCATTATCACCTCGATCGCGTCGATGGTTTTCGCGATCTCAAGCCGTCCAACTGCTGCCGATACAATGGCGTTCGTTCGCATCGATGCGGTCTTCGCGCAGTACGCCGGCATGAAGGACGTGCAATCGGTCCTCGAGGCGAAACATACCTCCTGGCAGAGCGAGATCGACACCCTCCAGTCGGACTACAGAAACACCGTCGCGACGCTCGGGCGCGACTACAAGTCGCTTCCCTTTGACGAGCGCAAGCGGCTCGAGGAACTCGTGTCGGTTCAAGAGCATAACCTGACGAGCCACGCATCGTCGCTGAGCAACCGAATGCAGGAGGAACGCGAGAAGCTGCTGTCGGGGGTGATGAATCAATTAAACGCGGCGATTAGCTCGTACGCAACCGAGCACGATCTTGCGATCGTGTTCGGGATCAACGGCGACGGCTCAATCCTCTATGGAAGGAAGGCGTTGGATATCACCGACCAGATCGTCGCAGACCTGAACCGGACGTACGCCCCCCATGATCGAACGGAACTTCAGTAGGTGAGAGCCGTGAACCGCAACCTTCGACGATTCCTCGCCTTGTGTCTCGGCTTTGCGACGGTGCTTACCTGTGGCTGCGACGACGAACCCCGCGACGCAACCCACGCGGCACTCCTCCAGTTCGGATCGACATCGAGCAAATTTGTGCAGGCGCGCACCGTGTCCAATGCGATCGTGTCGATGCGGTTCCTTCCGCAGTCCTTCTTCGAGCAGCGTGCGGCGCTGCAGCAGCGTACACGGGTACGCCAGGCGAAGTTCAATTCGATTCCGGACGCTGGACGCGCCGCAACGTTCCAGCTCACGATTGCCTCCAAGGACGATCGAACCCCACTCATTGATGGAATCGCCTCTCGTTCTGACTTCGACCAACGCATGCGCCTGCTCTGCTTCCAGATGACCGGATACCTGAAGCTGGATGTCGGCGACACCGTGTTCGCGCCCGTGTTGACAAACTTCGAGAATGACTTCGGGTTATCGCATTCGGTTCGGCTGTCGGTCGTGTTCCCGATTTCGAGCAAACAACTGTTTGACCGCGGAACGCCATTCTCGGTGACATTCGTAGATCCAGCCTTCGGGACGGGGGTGAACCGCTTCACCTTCGACGCAACGGTACTATCTGACAACATTCCGTCCAATACGAAATGAACCTCCTGAAGCGCCGGGTCGTCCGCGCAACCGCCGTCATCCTCACCGCTTCGATGCTCGGTGAGATTCTCATCCCTGCGAGCGCCGTCGCCCTGACCGACGGACCGCGGCAGCCTGAATTCTCGACGTTCGAATCGGTGTCAACCAGCGGAATGGTCAACGAATTCACGGGCGCCTTCACTTACAACCTTCCGGTTGTGAGCATCCCGGGACCGAACGGGGTCGGGTATGCCTTGTCGCTCGCCTACCATTCGAACCCGTCGCCGGAGGAAGAAGCGTCATGGGTGGGATACGGATGGACCTTGAGCCCGGGCGCGATCAATCGAGTGAAGCAGGGCTTTCCGGATGAGTACGACGGCGCGTCGATCGATTACTGGAACAAAACGCGCGGCTCCTTTACCGCCACCGCAACGAAGCGGATTGGTATGGAGGTGTGGAGCAGCGAAAATGTTCTCGGCGGCTTGTCCGGCGGATTCAGCGGGTATGTGACCAACCGGTACAACAATATTCAGGGGTTCGGGTATTCCGCGGGGTTGAGCCTACAGTTCATGGGCGCCGCCAGCGTCGGATACAGCACTTCCGACGGGGAGGGCGCATGGTCGTTCAACGTGAACGTCGTCGACGCGCTCTTTGCGCTCGACCACTCGCTTCAGCATAACGAGATGAAGAGCTGGAGCGATGACAAGAAGCAGCGGTACGGCGCCTTTCGTTCAGCTGTGAAGCGCGCTGTCGGAACCCGCGGAGACATCGGTACGTCTGGCGTGTTCGGACTCTGGAACCTCGGAGACTACACGATGCCGATGAGCTCTCCGAGCTACACCGGAACGGTTTTCACAGTGAGCGGAGCAGCCGAAGGAACCATCATGCCAAATGCCGGCATCGAGGGCGGATTCTCCGGGACTTTTGCCTGGCAGAGCTCCGAAGCGGAGATAGATCGTTCCGCCTACGGATATATGTATTCCGAAAATGCCGTGAAGTCCGGCAACTCGGCGGGGGTCATGGACTACCATGTCGAACACGAGTCGTCGTTTCACAATCGGGACCGATTTCTCCCAATCCCATTCGGGCAGCCCGATCAGTTCGTCGTCAGTGGTGAGGGAATATCTGGGGGATTCCGGCTCCATCGACGGGACGTCGGGCACTACCGACCGAACTCTACGAGCAGCTCCACCGATATCCTTGCGTTCAATCTTGATGTTCAATTAGGCACCTCATTCGGTATTGGCGGGCAGGTCTCGGCGGGCTCCCAGACACTGGACGTTAACTCATGGGGTTCTGCCGGCTATGCTTTCAACGGTGCGGGCGATGAACCGAAGTTCTTTCGGTTTACCGATGACCTCGGCGGCGACGTTCTATACAGTGACGACGACGACGCCGTCCGCGCGTCGGTGAGCGCGGAAATGCCGTCACTTCCAAGCAGTGTGTGGCACACGGTCAACGGCGGGACCCGCGTTGGACGATCTGCCTTCATCGGCTACAATACCAACGCCGAACTCACCGCGCACGCATCGATCGGGTGCGACGGCGGAAAGTCGGTCGTCGAGTCACGAGCGTTTGCTCGTTCCGATGCGACCAGTGCCGCCGATAGCAACGCCAACCTCGGGCTATTTATTAATCGCTCGGACGGGTCGATCGCATCAGGGATTGGCGAGTTCGCGATCACGAAGGAAGACGGAACGACCTACCTCTATGGGTTGCCGGTGTACGCAAAGGGTGAGGCAAGCCTCCAGCTGGGATTGTTTGGCACGGACGCGGGATCGGTTGACGCAAGCTACCTTGCATATCATAATGTTCCGTTGGACACGGACGGTAAGTCCACTATTGTCGGGCAGGTCGATTCCAACGCCTACGCGACCACGTTTCTACTGACGGGAATCGTGAGCCCTGACTACGTCGACCGCACGAACAACGGACTCACCGATGACGATTTGGGCGGATACGTACGGTTCAACTACACCCGCGTCGCCGGTTCAACCGACAAGTCCGACGATCCGTCTTCGGGTAGCTGGTACAAGTGGCGCTCGCCTTACCGCGGACTTCACTACGAGCGCAACGCCCTCTCCGACCCGCTCGACGATGTCGGTACGGTCCACTACGGCTATAAGGAGCTGTACTACCTCGCGTCGATCGAAACCAAGACCCACATCGCCCGGTTTACGACCGCCGGTCGTAAGGATGGATACCCGGCGGTGAATTCCGAGGCGACGGCGCAGAACTCGAGGTCAGCGACGACGGTCGGAAGCGCGGTACCCCGGCTGCAGGAGTTGACGCGGATCGATCTCTACTCAAAGGGAACGGGTTCCGAAGGAGAGGTGCTTCTGTCGACCGTCCACTTCGAATACGACAATTCGCTCTCGCCCGGTCTACCCAACGCGGAGCAGGACGCGGGGAAGTTGACACTGCAGCGCGTGTGGTTCGAGTACGAGGGAGCGGTCAATGCGACGATCAGTCCCTACGAATTCGGGTATCAATATCTGCGCACGAGCGATTACGAAGCGATCACCGGCGATCCGGACATCGGGACGACGTACGGTGCGATTGTGGGAGAGAATGACGACTTGAGCACAAGTACGGGGACGGAGAATCCGTCCTACAGCCCGTTCAACATCGATCGGTGGGGTAGCTACCAGTTCGACGGAGCAAAGCGGACAGCACGCATGAACCCGTGGGTCGATCAGACGCCCGATACCGTTGACCAGGTGGGGGATCGACTCTTCGACCCCGCGGCGTGGCACCTGAAGACGATCCGACTCCCAAGTGGCGGCGAGATTCACGTGCAATACGAGCAGAACGAGTACCGCTACGTCCAGGATCGCGCTGCCATGGTGATGGCAAATCTGACGTCGTACACGGGTGCATCCTACGCCGACGGTGTCGGCACACGTGGCAAGTATCACATCGATACGAAGGAAGCGGGGATTCCGGACGATAGTCTCGCGACGGTGCGAGATGCTCTCCGCGCCCGGTTCATCGATGCCGATGGCGCACGTGAGTACCTGTATTTCCGGTTCCTATACGTGCTTGAGGGACAGAACCACTTCGACGATGCGCGTTCGTCGCGGGACACGCTGCTCGATCGTTGCAATGTCGAGTACATCACTGGTTATGCAACGGTAAAGGACGTCGGGATCGATCAGGACGGGCTCTGGGTGCAGTTTGACAACGCAGCGAACGGGCGTCCGCTTCCCGAGCGGATCTGCACCGACTACGCGCGGACGCACGGTTCTGGTGTGCGACGGTTTGGAAACTGCAACGCCTCGGAGGTTGGCGTCGCGTTTCCGGGGCTGGACGCCTGGGATGTTGCTAAGGTCATACTCAAGTTGAGCTTGGGTTCCACTCCCGCGTATGCTCCGGGAGACGGGTGTCGCTGGATCTCGTTCAGCAATTCGTATGTGCGGATCCCTACTCCGATGCCGAAAAAGGGGGGTGGAGTCCGTGTGAAGCGACTCATCATGGTGGATCCGGGGGTAGAGTCTGGTGAGGGAGCACTCTACGGTACCGAATACCGGTATGTGAATGAAGACGGGAGCTGCAGCGGCGTTGCGACGAATGAACCCAGCGTCGGGCGGGAAGAGAACGCACTGATTCACCTGATTCAGAAGCGGAGGGCTGACGGAAGTGCCGAGGTATACTCCGGCGACGACCGAGAGCAGGTCGAGGGTCCACTCGGCGAATCGCTGCTACCGGCGCCATCCGTCGGTTACGCTCGTGTGGTGACGAAGAACATACATGAGGGTCCCACAGGGAGTGGCTACGTGGTGAGCGAGTTCAACACCGCCAAGGATTACCCGTTCGACCTTGGAAATGGAGACCTGAACAATGCAGACAGTCTTGGCATTCGAATGACCGATTTGCATGGTCCCGACAGGGTCAACAGCGACAACAACGGTCTATTCGTCGACGTTCATCACTCCGATGTATGGAAGACGCAGGGATTTCGATTCGTCGTCTGGAACATGCACGGGCAGCCAAAACGTGTGACGAAATACGCGTTGAAGTTCGACGCCGACGGTAATCAGGTGCCTGGCGCGGTGGTGGAGCAGCTGGAATACGATTACTTCGAGCCTGGTGAGACTGTTCCAATCGCGACCGGACCATCCGCAACGGACATTGTCAATGGCTTTCCGGGCAAGGAGATGGAAATTTCCACCGAGAGCCGGCGTGTCGACGATCGGACGGTCGACCATACCGGAACGACCGACGCCGGCATCATCCCGCTGTTCATCTTTCCGATTCCGTTCGCCTCGGTCTCCTATTCGGGCTCGCTCACCGATGTCGTCATGCGCTCCCATGTGACATCGAAGGTGATCCGCTATCCGGTCATTCAGAAGAGCATGACCGCAACGAAGGATGGAATAACGACGCGGACGGAGTACCTGGCCTTCGACCCGACCTCCGGGAAACCCGTGCTCGTCAAGAGCACCGATGGCTTTGACAGCGTGATGGTAGACGGGGCGGCGCACGATGGATCCTACTATTCGGTGTCGATTCCGGCAGACCGCGAGTATCCCGAAATGGGGCAGATGGCATCGAACTATCGCATGTCGTTCGGTGGCAGCACCGACTACGAGATCGCGAAACGCTACGAAGATGGACGGCACTGGCTCACGGTGCACGAGACGTCGCCGTTGGGTGCCGACGAACTGTGGCGGCATGTCGGACGCGGCGATCTTATTGCCCTGAGCAGCGGCGGGGTTGATCTGGGACTCTACCATGTCGGGGAGGTCGCCGCCGGACGTATCGAGGTACTGCCCCTCTCATATTCGCTCTGCACTGTCGAGTTCGAGGTGTCCGACGTCTCCATCGATGTGATCCGCTCCGGGCGCACCAATCAGCTTACGGCGCAGGCTGGTTCGCTCAGCACCTATCGTTTGCAGCCTGATTTCAAGGACGTTCCACACCCATGATTGACACAGCAACAAGCATGCGGCGCAGGCGCATGTGGTTCTGGTTGGCTCTGCTTGGTCTCGTGCTGGGCTCCGACGTCGTGCCGGCGATGGCGCAGACGTTGGTCGAGCGCGAAGCGCTTGCAGCTGCACTGAATGCCGCGATGCTGCTCGACGGCAACGACACGACCATTTCGTTTACCTCGGAGTGGCAAGTTCGAGATGTCATGGGCGGATGTCTGGACTTTGATACGCAGGACGTCCTCACGATTGAGAAACAGGGCGCAGCGAACTTTGAGCTTCGTACGACGGTGACGCCATCGCACTCGGATGGCACCATCTCGGTCGACTCGCATCCGATCATCTGTGATTTCGACGCGCTGGTCTACCGGTGCTTCACCACCGCGGTGTCGGACACGGGGAACGCGTCGGGGACCAACTTCGAGTACTCCTGTAGCTCCGGAGTGAGCAGCTTGTCCTATTGGATGATCGATGAGGCGCTGCCTGGGGTCGAGACCAATATCGATACGCTCTCGTTCTTTCCCGGCATCAACTATCACACCTACTCCTATCCGGTGACCCAGACGAGTGGCGAGTCGACGGTGAGCACACCTGGCGGGGCACTTCTGATGGACGCATCGAGCTTGCGGTGGCTCGTTCGGCGGTTCCCGGGTCAGGGCTCGGATCCGGACACGCTGATCGCGAAGCGAGCTCACGGACTGCTGAGGTTCGACTGGTCGTACTATGACTTGGACCCGACGACGAGCTTCATCTCCAAGAGCGGGGTGAACAAACTCGTTAGTCTGGAATTCCTGGTAACGGTTCCGACGCCGAGTCCGGATGCGTGCCCCGACCTGTTTGACAGCTACGGAACCACGACTGAAATCGAGCTGATCCTCACCTATGACGACGGTGCGTCGCAGAAGACTGCGGCGCGTACGATTCCGTTCTCCGGTGCGACGGCAGTCGAGGATTTGTGGGACAACCTCTCCTATGGGATGAACTTCGGCGTATTCGACATTGATTCGGAGGGGTTCCCGTATCTGACGTTCAACGACGGGACGAAGGATATCACGGCGTATTTGCCGAAGATGCGAAGCCAGCAGGTCGCTGCTGAAGAATGCTCGATGCAATTCCCGCTCGATCCGAACAATAACGGATTCGACGTCGATCCGATGACCGGCGATCTCGTATTCGTCCACGGTGCTACGAGCATCGCGACGGCGAACCCAAACGAGGGCGACGTTGTCGAACGGGTATACTGCCTCGAACCGTGCGAGAAGCTGTCCGGTACGCAGACGGCAACCAACGTATTGAGTGCTTCAGCGCAGACATACGACTCGAAGTGGTCGTACGATCCGGCGGTCGACGGTGGATGGAGTGGCGATGGAACGTTTGATCCGAATACCGACAGTCCGTACTACGCGCGGTCGGCAAATCGATTTCAACGCGGTGCCGACGGAAAGTGGCGCGTCGCGAAGTCGTTCGTCTATCGAAGTTCGCTCAAACCCGGAATTGGGGGCACCAATCCGGTCTACGATGACGCTGGCGTCTTCACTAACGACGCGGGGAACACGCTCAACGCGTTCACGCAGTTCGTGTGGGGCGACGATGACGCCCAACAGGCGGTGGCGTGGTTGAATCCCACCACCGTTCGACAGTATGCACCGTCGGGCGAGGCGGTCGAGGAGGTGAACGTCCTCGACATTCCGAGTTCGGCGAAGCTCGCGCACAACAACACGGTCCCGCTGTTGGTCGCGCAGAACGCGGAGTATCGTGCGGTGTCCTTTACGAGCTTTGAGGAGGATCCGCTGGGCGGAGCCTACCAGGATTCGTGCGCGCACGCCGGCAGGACGTCCTACTTCCTGCCGCGGGACACCACGACGACGACTGACGACACGCTCGGTCTGGTGACCATCGACGATCAGGTCAAACTCTACGGTCTGATCGTCAAGTTCTGGCTCAAGCGTACCTACAACGACACCGCGGTAGTTCCCGTTGAGGTATCGTTCGAAGGCGGTCCATATCGTTCGGCTCCAAGCGCCGGTGTGGGTACGCTCGAGCCGGGTGTTCTCCACGATGTCGCGCAGACCGGGGCGTGGAGTCTCTATGAGCTGCTGATCGATCCGGGATCGATTTCCTCAGACACGGGGACCGCCGTCGTCCTTGAGATGCGAAACCTACTCGACGGTGACAGCGTGTGGATTGATGACGTGCGGATCCAGCCGACTGAAGCACAAATGATTTGTTACGTGTATGATCGCTTCAACCTCCGGCTGCTCGCACAGTTCGACGATCAACACTTTGGTCGGTACTACCGCTACAACGGTGAAGGCAAACTCATCCGTACGCTCGTTGAGACTGAGCGCGGTCTGAAGACCGTGGCGGAGACGTACTACCACACACCACAGGTGCCGCGCGTCGAAACGCAGGGCGGAGGCGGGAGCTCACCGATGTTGAGTTCGCTTGACGATCGGTCTATCGCCCGTCGGTCGACCGTGCTCAGCACGACCACGAGGGAGATTCGCGCGCAACAGCGCCGGGCGCTGAACAATGGTGACGGAGCATCCTCGGGCGTGGCGCAGCAGTTCGATCTGATGGGGTTCGAATTCGGTCCGAATGGCCCGATGGTATCGGTGCTCGGTTCAGACGGTGTCGATCTAGCGACGATCGACTCGTTCTTTACCGCGACATGGGAGCGGATCCGAACGATCGACGCCGACTCGCTCGAAACACTGCTCCCGAACGTCGATCCGGATGAGCGTCATGATCGTCTCGAGTCGCTGTTGGACCTCGATCGGCAGTTGACACACCTGAAGGAAACGGTCGCCGACGAGACGCTGAGTACCGAGGTCCGGGAACGCGCACGCCGTGAGCTGGAGGAGCTTCGTCAGGACCGGACATCGTTGCTTCGCGACGATATGAAACTCGACGCCGGTGAGACTCTACAACTCTATGATGCGCTCGACATCGATCCGGCGCAGGCACTCAATGCACACCAATCGAAAAATGACCATGGACGCTGAGCAGGTGGTACGTCCGCGCCGGCGATCGGCATGGAGAGGCATGGCGGTAGCGGCACTGCTGGGTGTCGTAACGATTGCATACGCACAACTTCCGAAGCCGAAGGAGCCGGACAGTTCGGCAATGCATGCGCGGGACAGCATCAACGACCACGACATCGAGTTTCTCCGGGCAATGTTCGATGAGATGAGCGATCCGAACGAGGGAAGTACGTGCCGGCTGATGTACTCCGTAACGACCGCCACCCAGCGGTTCGGGGCGACCGATACGACGGTCGTCGACGTCCAGTTTGTCGGATCGCGAACCCGATCCAACGTGCGCTCATCCTCATTCCTGCTTCGAAGCGATACGACCATCGCGGCGCTGGTCCTTCCCGGGGACCGGACGATCGTGCTCACGTCGACACCTCCGACCGAATCGCGGTTGCGTCAGTCGTCGACAATCGGCGTCGTTCGCGATACCATGTTCGATGGCGCACGCATTATCGGACGATCACTCGATACGCTCGACGGCGGTCTTGTGGAATCGGTGACTCTCGCATTGAACGACTCGGTCATGGCGCGGTACGCCATCCGGACGCTACGCATTGGCTTCGACCGCCGCGAGCGGCGGCTCCGCGTCATTCGTGCAGACTTTGCGCGTGGCGACACGCAGTTCATGGAAGTGCGTTATGGCGTGCGAACGTGCGATTCGACTGATGATGCATTCGTCGGACGCGCGGTCGACGGAATTGTCGACAGTCAAGGAAACGCCACTGGCTCCTACGCCGGCTACGCCGTGATCGACAATCGCGACACTGCGATACACTACTGACCTTCACGAGAACGCTCCGATTCCTTTCATCTAGTTCTCTGAACGACCTGCCGTAACCGTGCCCTTGCGCATTCCCACGATACCGTCCTCGCAATCAGCGCCCAGAGCGGAGCACTGGAGTTCGAACACGCTCCTGTCCGAGTTCATCTCACGACGAACTTCACAGTGGCGTCGCGTGCCGGTATTGGTCAGGTTCTCGATTGCCATCGCCCTCCTCGCGCTGGCGGTACCACATGTCGTGCAGGCGCAGCGGGAGATGGCACCGTTGGCACCGACGACGTCAGGTTCGATCGGCAACGGGATGATCGACTCCTCGGCGGTGTTGCGAGGGGAGTTTCCGCAGATCGCGAGTGCATACGGGGCGACGCTGGCGAGGTCGACGTGGACGTACGACTACGGGCAGTTGAGCGGGTGGGGGTCGGTGAGCAGCGACAGTACGAAGCTGGTGGTGGTTCCGGATCTGCAGACGGTGGAGTGCTTCACCACGGCGGTGCGTCGGGCGTCGGTGACCGCGGCGCTGTCGATCGGGGAGAGCGACTACCGGTTCGGGTCGATGGACTACACGGTGCGGGTGGGGCTGCGCGTGACGGGAGTCGACAGCAACGGCGTGGGGCAGTGGAGCGACACGGTGACGCTGGAGGCGAAGCAGAAGCAGCCGCAGGTGGTGTGGCGGCACGTGTTCGACGTGTCGTGGCTCGCGACGTCGGACATCGAGCAGTTCACGATCACGAACGTGACCATCACGCGGGTGATCAACGGAGGATCGGTCGGGACGCTGGCGACGACGCAGACGAACCTGGAGAACGAGATCCGGGTGCGTCTCGCCTACGAGGCGGAGGTGGATTACGGGGCGCTGATGCTCTCGGGGGACGTGGCGATCGAGCCGACGGTTCCGAGCATCCTCAGCGGCTCGTACGTGACGCTGGAGGACAACCCGCTGTCGCTGACGTGGCAGAAGGTGGAGCCGGGGTGCACCGCGAGCGTGCTTGGGAACTACCAGGTGCAGGTGCTTCGGCTGTTCAACCGCGTGCACCAGACGGGGACGTACGGGGAGGACGAGGACTACGTGGAGGAGACGATCGACTGGGACCGGGCGGTGACGATCGAGACGGGGTCGAGCGCCGAGGCGCTGGAGATGACGATCGCCGAGGGACGGGGGTACTACGTCTGGCGTGTGCGTCCGATCGGGACGCAGTACCCGGGCGGGATCGGCAACGATCGCAACTGGGGTCGCTGGACGCCGGCACCGCCGGACGGCGCGGTGGTACGCCTCGCGGGCAGGGGAGTCAGCGGACTGCGTATCGACGGCGTGGCAGCGACGAGCGAGGTTGCGGCGAGCATATTCTTCTCCGCGGGTGTCGAGGAGACGCGGAACTGGATCTACAGCCGGACGTTCACCGAAGGGGAGGAGGGGACGCGGATCTCCGAGAAGATGACGTTCGCGACGCCGTTGCTGAAGCCGCGACAGTCGCAGGTGCACCTGCAGTCGAGCGACACGACGGTGGCGACCGAGACGATCTACGATTACACGGGACGCGCGGCGGTTCAGACGCTGGCAGCGCCGGTGCTCGACAGTGCGACGCGCCCGGGCTGGGATGGGTTCAGCTACCGCGCGGCGTTCGTGCAGAGCACGACGTCGCTGTCGTTCACGCCGAGTGCGTTCGACGCCTCGACGACGTTCGACGCGCCGGAGATGATGGCGGGCGGTGTTGCGGCGTACTACAGCGCGACGAACGGGGATGCGACGATCCCGAGCGCGGAGGGCTACCCGTACGCGCGGACGCTGTTCATGCCGGACGCCGACGGACGGGTAGGTGAGCAGGGGGGTGCCGGGGAGGTGCACCGGGTGGGTGGTGGTGCCGGGGGGAGTGCACGCACGACGCTGATGATGTACGAAGGGGCATCCGAGCCGTTGCTGCTGGCGATGTTCGGCTCGGAGGCGCCGTCGAGCCAGAACGTGCGGGCGATCTACACGGTGGACCCGAACAACGTGGCGTCGGTCCAGTACGTGGACAAGGCGGGACAGACGCTGGCGACGTTCCTGCAGAAGGCGTCACAGAACCCGTCGCTGTCGACGGATCTGGCGGGCGAGGAGGCGGGGACGATCGACGAGGAGACGCTCATCGACACGGTTCGCAGCTACAGCGTCGACGGGAACACGATCATCTACACCGCGCGGGTCGCGGTGGCGTCACCGCCGCAGGATCTGGGGATCTCCTATGCGATCACGCCGGGGACGCTGAGCGTGTGCGGAGCGTGCACGACGTGCGACTACACGGTGTCGCTGGAGGTTCGCTCGGCGGAGCATCCGACATCGACGAGCGCAACGGACCTGCCGCTGGCGGAGACGGTGGTGGGCGACTTCCGGGGGGCGGACCTGTGCGGCGATCCGGAGCACGGGGCGTACGTGGTGGCGACGACGGACATGGGGGGCTCGCTCACGCCGATCACGCTGAGCGGACGGGGGACGTACATCGTGACGCTGCGGCTGCACGGGAACAACGGGGCGATGGGAAGCGACTCGGCGTCGCGGGCGCAGGCAGCCGGACGAACGATGGCGCAGATGGGGGAGCAGGCGCTCGAGCGCGAGCTGCTGGGGGAGATCGACGCGTCGTTCTACGCGCAGCTGCAGGGCTACCTCGACACGGCGGGGATCGGGCAGATGTACGCGGCGCTGGCGGATCCGTACGGCGTCGGGGGGTTCGACTCGACGCTGGTGACGGTGGACTCGGTGGAGGATGGCGCGGGGAAGCGCTACGTGCTGCAGAGTGCGTCGGGATCGTGCTGGCGGATCGAGGTGCCGCTGCTGGCGTGCGACTCGTTGACGTGTCAGACGCCGCTGCAGAGCTTCGAGCAGATTCTGTACGACCGGTGGTCGACGGAGCTCAACCGGGGGGAGCACCCGAGCGAGTACTTCTTCCGTGGGGGGAGCTCGCTGTACCCGGACGAGGGGGACGGGAAGTTCGACGCGATGATCGACCACATGATCAACGATGCGCAGCAGCCGTACGACTGCACGACGCTGCTGCGGGTGTTCTCGGGGCTGGTGGAGAGCTACGGGGAGCACGCCGAGGACACCGACTACGACCTGATGGCGGCGTTCCTCGATCGGGTGGGTCGGATGTACGCGGGGTACTCCAACAGTGCCTACGGCAGCACGGGGTACGTGGAGTACGCCTACAAGTACTTCCAGTACAGCGACGGGAGCAACGCGCACTGCGAGGCGGCGTGCGACTACGCCAACCGGGGATCGTGGGGCGGAGACGATCGTCAGGACTCGGCGCAGTACAAGCCGTGGGAGCAGTTCGCCAACTGCCTGCAGTCGGAGGGGAAGCAGCCGGAGGGGATCGACCTTCCGGAGCCGTGCGCCGACGGGTGGGGCGGGCTCGGAGACTGCCACGAGAGCGCGTGCCTGGAAGCGCTGAAGGACTCGGTGCAGACGCGGTGCCGGACGGTCTGCGAGCTTCGCCTGCCGGAGTTCGAGCAGCGACTGCGTCTGGCGTTCGATGCGGTGAACATGGCGCTGGAGACCGACACGCTGCGCCCGAACGGGGACACGATCCCGTCGAACTGGCAACGGGTTCCGGTGGGGGCGTTCGACTGCAAGCTGCAGGCGGTGCTCGACGAGTGCACGGGCGGGTGCACGGTGACGATCGACTCGACGAGCGATCCGACGCAGAAGCACTACGGGACGCCGGCGGAGCTGGCGCACATGCAGAACGTGTACGGGCGGCAGGTGCAGCTGGCGATCCCGAGCGGGGGTAGCTGCGATGCGCCGTACACGACGGTGACCTCGAACGGGAGCGGACCGTCGTACGCGACGGCAGCGGTGCGGGCGATGAACCGACGCTACGGGCGGTACGTGGACTCGCTGCGGGGACTGTCGACGACGACCGACGGGATGACGGTGGGGACGTGGGTGCAGACGCACCTGCTCGACAGTCTGTTCGCGGGTGCGGGACTCGACTCGCTGTGCTATGACCCGACGACGGGGCAACTGGGCAGCGCGTCGAGCGTCGACACGGGGTGCTGCCCGAACGCGCTGCCGTGGGAGGATCTCTTCGCGATCGGACCGCAGATCACCGGGGAGTTCCGGCTCGACGGCTGTTCACTGGTCTACCACCGGGTCTGCTCGAAGGGCGGTATCGACTACGCGATCGACGTGGTGCTCTACGACGACGCGTGCAGTCTGTCGTGCAGCGAGTCGGTGTGCCTGCAGTGGGCGGATGATCCGGCACCGCCGGACAGTCTCGTCGAGGAGGTCCGTCAGGCGACGTGCCAGGAACAGGTGGCATTGCGTGTGCGCTCGGAGATCCGTCGCCAGATCGACGCGTTCGTGCAGCAGGTGGCGTCGCAGTACCGCTCCCGCTACCGCAGCACGTGCCTGTCGCCGGAGAACATCGACGACGTGCTGCTCATCAAGCGGACGGTGAGTCTGTATCACTTCACGCTGTACTATTATGACCGTGCGGGGAACCTCGTACGGACGGTGCCGCCGGCGGGGGTGCGGTTGCTGAGCGGCGCGGCACGGAGCCGCGACACCGTGCCGCAGCACGCGCTGGTGACGCGCTACGAGTACAACTCGCTCAAGCAGCTGCAGATCAAGTCGACACCGGACGGGGGGACGACGCTCTACTACTACGACGCGGTGGGACGGATGCGCTTCAGCCAGAACCAGACGCAGCTCGACGCCGGGGAGATGTCCTACACGAAGTACGACCACCTGAGTCGGGTGGTGGAAGTGGGCGACTCGACGCTGCCGGGCGACGTGTCGGCGGCGGTGGATGACCAGAGTCGCCCGACGAACGGACAGCACCGGGTGCTGACGTTCTACACGACGCCGGCGGACAGCACCGCAACGGGACTGACGCACAACGGTCGCTACGTCGACTGGACGCCCCAGCGCTACACGCAGAATCGCATCGCCCATGTCTACACCGACGACGGCGTGCATACGCAGTACAGCTACGACCCGCACGGGAACGTGGAGTGGGTTCGGCAGGAGATCCCGGAGCTGGGCACGAACTACGTGCGCTACGAGTACGACCTGATCAGCGGGAACATGCTGCGGATGCTCTACGACGAGGGGTGGGAGGATCAGTACATCCAGCGCTACGTCTACGACGAGGACAACCGTCTGCGGGCGGTCGAGAGCTCGCGGGACGGGGAGATCTACGAGAGCGACGCGCGCTACAGCTACTACATCCACGGACCGCTGCGTCGGGTGGAGTACGGAGAGGACAGTGTGCAGGGGATCGACTACACGTACACGCTGCAGGGATGGCTCAAGGCGATCAACCATCCGTCGCTGGACACGAGCGCGGGGGCGGACGTCGATCCGGGATCGGACGGGTTCGGCACGCGGCGGTGGTTCGCCGCCGATGCGTTCGGGATGATGCTGGGCTACTACGACGGCGACTTCGTGCACGGCACCTCGCGGTTCGCCTCGGGATCGTCGGTTCCGGCATCGGTGTACCATCTGATGCCGGAGTACGATCTGTACAACGGGAACATCGCGACGTGGACGACGAACATGCAGCCGAGCGGCGCCAGCGGGAAGGCTGATGAGCAACTGGTGGGCTACACCTACCGTTACGACGTGCTGAACCGGCTGCTGGCGGCGAACTATCACACCTACGGCAGCGGGGGGACGTGGACGGGCTCGCTGAGCGAGTACTCGAGCTCCTACACGTACGACCCGAACGGGAACATCCTGACGCTCGACCGCGGCGGCGATACGACCGGAGCGGGTGCGATGGACAAGCTGAGCTACACGTACTACGGCGGAACGAACCAGTTGCGGCAGGTCAACGACCTCGTCGCGGCGAGCAAGTACAGCGAGGACATCGACGACCAGAGCGACACGAGCAACTACAGCTACGACGCGATCGGCAATCTGACGGGCGATGTCTCCGAGAACATCACGAACATCGAGTGGAGCATCTACGGGAAGGTGCTGTCGGTGACGAAGCCGAACCAGGTGTTGGAGTTCACCTACGATGGCGGCGGCAACCGGGTGCGCAAGTCGGTGTACGATCCGAACGATCCGACATCGCTGCGCTCGACCTACTACGTCTACGAGGCAGGGGGCAAGGTGGTGGCGATCTACGAGAACTGTGTCGATCCGGAGCCGAGCCCGCACGAGGGCGTCGACACGGACAACGACGGCATCCCGGACGAGTGTGACCCGGACCCGCTGAACCCGTCGATCCCGGCACCGGGCGGCGACATCGATGGCGACGGGGTCCCCGATGCGGTCGATCCGTGTCCCTGCACCGCCGGACCGGCTGGTGATCAGGACGACGACGGCATCCCCGACGGCACGGACCCTAACCCGTGCGAGCCGAACTGCGCCGAGGCGTTCCGCCTCGCCGAATGGGTGATCTACGGCAACGGAGCGCAGGGACGCGTCGCCGAGGCGAAGCCGACGGATCTCCCACGTCCGGCCGGCGAAGGCACGCCGATCGACACGACGAACGAGTACCACGTGCGGGTGCTCTCGGAGAAGTACTACGAGCTGAAGGACCACCTGGGCAACGTGCGCGTGGTGGTGACGGACATGAAGGAACCGACGGTGCAGTCGGGGACGTATCCGTTCGTGGCAGTGGTGAGCAGCTACGCGAACTACTATCCCTACGGCATGCAGCAGCCGGGACGGCACCACGAGAGTGGGGAGTGGCGATATGGGTTCAATGGGAAGGAGAGGGATGATGCGGTGTCAAACGGATCAAGCACATACAATTTCAACAACAGAGTTATCGATGTAAGGCTTGGTCGGTGGTGGTCGAAGGATCGAAAGACGAATGCGGATGCAAGCCCTTACGCCTCATTTGCACACAACCCCATCCTGTACACGGACATTGATGGCGATGATACCCTCATTTACCCGTTGAATGGATCGGTCGTAATCAAGCGCGGCGGCACAAAACCGGTCGTCAAAATTCAGACGCCACCCACCGACTGGACGTACACGACGAAATGGAGGGAAATGAATCCAGCGGCACTACGTGATTTGCTGGCGACAACACTCGGCGAGAGTAGTGAATATTGGCTGCAAACCGCAACACGTGATGAACCAAAGGCGATGACATTTGTCGTGATCAATCGCGAAGTAGAACGGGGGCTGATCGTTGGACCGGAAGATATGACAGTAGCCACCCTGGATGCCGTAGACGGAGGTGACTTTGATGCGAGAACGCCTCCAACGCAAGACCCCAACACGCCGGTTCCGGGCGGGGTACAGACATATCGGGAGGTAAATGAACAGCTCGGTCCTCCGAGCAACCAAATGCTGCGCCGCATCGTTACTCTGTTAAATGGAAATCGGGGGAATCAAGCTCGCGGCGTGTTTGAGGCAGTCTCAGAGTACGGCAGCGGAAACGACTTTGACGCTCTGATGCGCACGGGATATTCCGCAGAAACACCGTTCCCGGCTCGCCTATATCCACGCCCAGTCGTGTTTTGGGAAGGGTCACTTTATGAGAACGAGAACAAGTTCAGTTGGCACCGCAAACAGGTGAAGCTAAAGGTGCTCAAGCCGGTCGTGAAGTGTGGCGGCACTACGTTTTTCAATTACAATGGTGCGAATAAGAAATTCGAGTCGAACACGTTCCCATAGACATCCGAGGCAAAAAATATGAGTCCCAATTCAAAATGTATCCGCAACGGGATAATCTTGATCGTCGCTATCCTTGGGGTTCTTTTGGCGCATTGCGAGGCGTCTCGTGCCGGAGATATTGCATCGTGGGTTGAGAGCATTGGTGTGTTTTCAAATGACTCAGCGTTTCTCTCGGCGAGCGACTGTCGAAATCTCATGGCGCAATACGAGACCCAGCACGAGGTCGGCGGTACGGACGCAGGCGAGGCGCCGGATGGCGACACCGTTTGGGGTATCGCATACGCCCGAAATGTTGATCTGGATCGTCCGCGTGAAATCGTTGTCTCGATTTTGTGGCGCGGACAATCTCGGATATTTGTGATTGACTCGGTCACCGAATGGAATATACGGTTGCTTTCATCGGACGTTCAGTTGGGTATGGGGCGGTATTCGACCCTTGCGTTCGCGTCAGTCAAGAGTCACGACGTGCTCTATGCGGACTTGGAGCCAAGCGGCGGTTCCAATGTTACGACCCAGTATCGAAAGTACTGGAACTTGGCACGGAATGACAGCGCATCCCTAGATTTGTTAATGCGATCGAAGCTCATCTCGTGCGTCGACCCGGTGAATTCGCACGTGCTTGCAGATGTTCTCTTAGTTGACTCGGTGGGAGTGACCGCAAGGTACACATATGCGTTCTATGCCACCGAGTGCATGCGTGACACCCTATGCCATCGGTCTGTGCCATGCTGGCGCACGGAGTCTTTGTTGGACTTCGGTTCATTCCCCTTTGCTGAACCCCTATCCCGTTCGGTACCAGGAATTGTACTTCGGGGATTGGACACCTTTGATATTCCATGGGGCAGCACGGAGGGAGAATATTCAATGATCCGCGCGAACCGCTTGACGACTGAGCAAGTGGTCACGGTTGTCGGTGCTTTTCGCTTGGATGGATTCGTTGACGCATGGAGACGAAACCTCGAAATCATAGCGATCTCGCGACGGGGGTGGTCAAGTCGGGTTGCCTCGGTCCTGACTGGAGGCGTCCGTTGAATCGGTTTCGGCGCGATAGACCGGCTGAGCTACACGTACTACGGCGGGACGAACCAGCTGCGGCAGGTCAACGACCTCGTCAGCGCGACGAAGTACAGCGAGGACATCGACAGCCAGAGCGACACGAGCAACTACACGTACGATGCGATCGGAAACATGATCGGCGACGTCTCGGAGAACATCACGAACATCGAGTGGAGCATCTACGGCAAGGTGCTCTCAGTCGAGAAGAACAACGTGACGGTGCTTCGGTTCACCTACGACGCCGCCGGCAACCGGGTGCGCAAGGAGGTGATCGACCCGACGGACACGACGCAGGTGCGCTCGACGTACTACGTCTACGAGGCAGGGGGCAAAGTGGTGGCGATCTACGAGAACTGTGTCGATCCGGAGCCGAGCCCGCACGAGGGTGTCGACACGGACAACGACGGCATCCCGGACACGTGCGATCCGGACCCGATGAACCCGTCGATCCCGCCACCTGGCGGCGACATCGATGGCGACGGCGTCCCCGATGCGGTCGATCCGTGTCCCTGCACCGCGGGCCCGGCTGGTGATCAGGACTCCGACGGCATCCCCGACGGCACCGATCCGAACCCGTGCGCGCCGAACTGCACCGAAGCGTTCCATCTCGCCGAGTGGGTGATCTACGGCAACGGCGCGCAGGGACGCATCGCCGAGACGAAGCCGACGGATCTCGCCCGCCCGGCAGGCGAAGGCACGGCGATCGACACGACGAACGAGTACTACGTGCGGGTGCTCTCGGAGAAGTACTACGAGCTGAAGGATCACCTGGGCAACGTGCGGGTGGTGGTGACGGATATGAAGGACCGACGGTGCAGTCGGGGACGTATCCGTTCGTGGCGGTGGTGAGCAGCTACGCGAACTACTACGCCTATGGCATGCTGCAGCCGGATCGGAGTTGGGAAGGTGGGGAGTGGCGGTACGGGTTCAATGGGAAGGAGAGGGATGATGAGTGGGGTGGGAAGGGGAATGTGTACGACTATGGGATGCGGATGTATTCCGCCAAACTGGGGAGATTTGCAGCACGGGATCCATTGACTTCCTGGTTCGCGTCGCTTTCCCCGTATAGCTATGCAAGTTCGACACCTGTTGCTGCGGTGGATCTCGATGGTCTCGAGGCGTTTGTAGTTCACGGGACCACGCAATCCGGTCGCGGACTGGACCTCCCGGCGGATGTCCTGCACGAAATCATGCGTATCGGCGGCAATACGAAGTCGAACCTCACTTTTAGGTGGAGTAACGACGGACAATTTAACTCCTCCGCAGATCGAGCCGAGGCTGGAAGGCGCCTTGCAGCCCACATTCTTGCAGTGCGGTCCTATCTCCTCCAAACTCACCAGATCACGCCGGATGAACCGATCACGATCACTGGATTCAGCCATGGAGGAAACGTGGCTCTCCAGGCGGTTCCCTATCTGGTGGACGCCGGATATGAAGTGAATCTAATTACGATATCGACCCCGGTCTTCGCTGCATCAGTTTCCGCGACAGGGGAACGCGAGGTCGAATCATTGATAGAACGTGGGATCAACATGCACTATCAGTTCGTCCACGCAGAGGATCTGGTAGCCGCGGTGGCTCCCCAGGATCCGGGCAGTCTTGTCACGGCAATGTCACGACAGACGGTACCAGAGAATGACGGCTGGAACAAGGGGCGCGTTTCGAACTATGTACTCACAGATGATGATGTTTCAGTCGGCGATTTGTTTCACCCAATCGAGTCTCACACAGAAATGTATAAACGCGCCAAATTTGCACAATACCTCAAGTCCGTTCCGTCGATGAGTCATCCGCGTCGGTCCAATCACCGGAAGGATGAGACGGATCAAAATGCACCGATGCCCAATCCGCTTAATCCTACGCCGAGGGAACCAACGCAGTAGTACGATGCCGCTTTTACATCGAAGCGCCAATGACGAACGAGCGTAGCAAATTGATGCAATGCAATGAATGCAAATGGGACCGCGAACAGAATGTGGAAGAGGATCACTCTGGCAACTCTAGGGCTTGTTGTTGTTGGAGCATGCGCGCAGTGTTGCCTGCTGAAGATCGTGGCGGATGGCGAACGGAAGGCTTCGGAGGACTCGTACCGGCACTGGTATCAGCACGAATTCCTCCCAGACCATTTCGTTGGTACCGTCGGCGCGATTGCCGCGTATCCGGGACGCGATATGATTAAGGTTCGAGTCGACATGGTTGCTGAGGACCTAGTGAACCGAGATTATTCGATTTGTGGAATCGATCTCAGGGGTGGCGATACGACCGGGTTTATTACGACCGGACGTTGGATTGGAGACTCGATTCGAAAACAGTCCGGTGATCCCCGACTCTACGAAAAGCACGGTGATTCGTGGATGGTGTCTCGCTTGCAGGTATGCACGCCGGATCAAATCCGACGTAGATGATTGTCCGGGGCTGACCGATCCGAAGGAGAACATCCTGGTGTTTGCCCGCCTCGGGACGGCGCATCAAGTTTTCGATCATCGGACCGGTACGGAGATCAGTCTGACGCACAACGGACGCTACGTCGACTGGACGCCCCAGCGCTCCACGCTCAACCGGATCGCCCATGTCTACGCCGACGACGGCGTGCATACGCAGTACAGCTACGACCCGCACGGGAACGTGGAGTGGGTTCGGCAGGAGATCCCGGAGCTGGGAACGAACTACGTGCGCTACGAGTATGACCTGATCAGCGGGAACATGCTGCGGATGCTCTACGACGAGGGATGGGAGGATCAGTACATCCAGCGCTATCGCTACGACGAGGACAACCGGCTGCGGGAGGTCGAGAGCTCGCGGGACGGGGAGATCTACGAGAGCGACGCGCGGTACACCTACTACGCGCACGGACCGCTGCGCCGGGTGGAGTACGGAGAGGACAGCGTGCAGGGGATCGACTACACGTATACGCTGCAGGGATGGCTCAAGGCGATCAACCATCCGTCGCTGGACACGAGCGCCGGCGTGGACGTCGATCCGGGCTCCGACGGGTTCGGCACGCGGCGGTGGTTCGCACCGGATGCGTTCGGAATGATGCTCGGCTACTACGACGGCGACTTCGTGCACGGGAACTCGCCGTTCGCCTCGGGGTCGTCGGTGCCAGCGTCGTCGTACCACCTGATGCCGAGCTACGACCTGTACAACGGGAACATCGCGACGTGGACGACGAACATCCAGCCGGCGGGAACGGGCGGACCGATCGACGAGCAACTGGTGGGCTACACCTACCGCTACGACGTGCTCAACCGACTGCTGGAGGCAAACTACCATACCTACGGCAGCGGCGGGACGTGGACGGGCTCGCTGAGCGAATACACGAGCTCCTACACGTACGACCCGAACGGGAACATCACGACGCTGACGCGCCTGGGCGACACGGCGGTTGGTGCGATGGACCAGTTGACGTACACGTACTACCCGGGGACGAACCAGCTTCGGCAGGTCAACGACGTCGTCAGCAGCTCGAAGTACAGCGAGGACATCGACGACCAGAGCGACACGAGCAACTACACGTACGATGCGATCGGGAACATGACGGGCGACGTCTCCGAAGGGATCACCGACATCGAGTGGAGCATCTACGGGAAGGTGCTGTCGGTGACGAAGGCGAATCAGGTGCTGGAGTTCACCTACGACGCCGCGGGCAACCGGGTGCGCAAGCAGGTGTACGACCCGAACGACCCGTCGTCGCTACGCTCGACGTACTACGTGTACGAAGCCGGCGGAAAGGTGGTGGCGATCTACGAGAACTGCGTCGATCCGGAGCCGAGCCCGCATGAGGGTGTCGACACGGACAACGACGGCATCCCGGACACGTGCGATCCGGACCCGATGAACCCGTCGATCCCGCCACCGGGCGGCGACATCGATGGCGACGGGGTCCCCGATGCGGTCGATCCGTGTCCCTGCACCGCGGGGCCGGCAGGTGATCAGGACTCCGACGGCATCCCCGACGGCACCGATCCGAACCCGTGCGCGCCGAACTGCGCCGAAGCGTTCCATCTCACCGAGTGGGTGATCTACGGCAACGGAGCGCAGGGACGCATCGCGGAGACGAAGCCGACGGACCTTGCACGCCCGGCAGGCGAAGGCACGGCGATCGACACGACAAACGAGTACCACGAGCGGGTGCTCTCGGAGAAGTACTACGAGCTGAAGGACCACCTGGGCAACGTGCGGGTGGTGGTGACGGACATGAAGGAACCGACGGTGCAGTCGGGGACGTATCCGTTCGTGGCGGTGGTGAGCAGCTACGCGAACTACTACGCCTACGGCATGCTGCAGCCGGGACGGCACTACGAGGGTGCGGAGTGGCGGTATGGGTTCAATGGCTGGCAGCACGAAACCTCGTTCGGAGACGATCGCAGTACGTACAACACGGAACATCGGCTGGTAGACGGGCGCATTGCCCGTTGGACCTCCGTAGATCCAGAAGCCGCTCAGTCCACACCGTATGCGCTCACCCGTGATAATCCGATCGCTCTGATCGACCCGTACGGCGATGACGACTACTTCTTCGATTCGCGAGGGAACATCGTAGGCTACAGACAGACCGATGGAACGACCAGCAAGATCTACATCGCAGACAAGCGCGGCGCGATAACCTTCGCGGACGTCAAGTACTCGCTGCTCACTGCCGTGAGCGGGCGGATACGAGTTGCGGACCCAGCCGATGATTCATTCTGGTCAACTGTCGGTCGAATCCTCAACGGTCCACCGACTATAGGACTGGCGAATGGTGGAGAAAACATTTTCGGCGGCAACACAAAATCATTTTGGACCGTCGACAACGAAGGAAAGATTGCAGGTCCCGCTCCGACCACGGGAATCCCCGGAAATGGGTGGCTCGTCGGACCCGGCGGATCCTCGCGCCTCTGGGCAGCATGGCAGGCACTGCGTGAAGGGGAAATTGCCGCCTTCCTCATCAATGAGGCGAAGGTCGGTGTAAATGCTCTCAATTACCTCAAGGGTGTCGCGACCGAAGAGGGATTCACACGTGCAATCGAGGTAATGGCGCGCGGGTTGACGACGGAGATGATTGCAGATGCGAAGATGATTCAGCCCGCGTCCAAAATGAAGAACCAGGCGGTTACGGATGCGATGATGGCGATCACAGGGGACGTGGATGGGTGGGGCAAATACTCAACCAAGACGATTGAATTGTCTAACGGTGAGTCGTACCAAATCCACTTCTATATGAACAGTAAGACTGGGCAAATCATCCGGGATATAGATTTCAAGGCGAAGCAGGTGCGTGTGCCGGGCGGTGACGGATGGGTAATCCCACTAAATTGAGGTTGTATATGAGAATCCTGGAGATGTTCGAAATCTTCCTAAGGTATGGCTACATAAAGACAAGGAATTTTCCAGATTTTGCTCGTATGGCAGTAGCCGACGGTATCGTTGATCCGTTCTTGGTCGAGCTTGCCGCGTGCAGATTCTGCGGCGACGAATCGACTCTGGAGGCGCTGTTCAACGACATATGGGTGCGTGCCGGATGCGTTTACGTTCAGGAAGAGAATGTGCCCAGCTTTGTCAGCTGCACGATTTGCGGTATGGACGAACTATTGGCAGAAGGCGCGAAGTTTTTGTGCGATTTTTCTGACTCAAAATTCGCTGCACCATGGGGCGATGACTGGCGCCAACTGGGGGAATCATTGTTTGTCCCTGTTCACGCGTATTATGCTTTCATTGAGGAGCGGGATGAGGGTTGGGACGTCACTGATTCCGACCTGCAGTCCGAATTGAGCAAGGTCCGAAAGGTCATTTGTGACTTCTGCGGTCGGTCGAGTATGGGTGAATCTTCATAGCGGAAATGACCATCCGAGTCCATGGCCTGGCGCTTCGACGCAGCCCTGCGTATCACGTTGAACCTTTCGGAAACACTTCGTTTCCGCCACGATTTGGAGAGACAAGGATGTCCACCGCCGAATGTGCAACCATGAATACACACCTCATTCGCGCTACGCTCGTTCTGGTCATCGCTGGATCTGCAGCAGGGACGTGCCTCTCCCAGCGCAATGACTCAACGCATCGTCGCGACATCGTCGTTGGATCGGCTCGATCGCATTCGAAGCAGCTCAGCGCCGTCGTTGCATCGATTGCGAACAACCGTGCAGCGGTGTTCATCGAGAACCGCGGTCAGTGGGGCTCGACGGTTCGGTTCCTTCTTCGGGGGGATGGGTTGAACCCGTGGATCACTTGGGACGGGGTCCTGTACGAGTATTTCACCGCTCGTCGTAGTGTCGACACCGGGATGGTTCGGGGGAGGGGTGGTCGGCACCGGAATCCTTCAATGCAGGTGCGAACCTGTTCGACGGTTACCGGTACGACGTCTTGAATCGCCTGTTCCAGGCGGATTTCAAGAGCTACAGCGGCGGCAGCTGGGTCGATCCCGGCGCGATGTACAACACGTCGTACACGTACGATCCAAGCGGCAACATCCGGACGCTGACGCGCGATGGATCGCAGTCGAATCCGGGACCGATGGACAACCTGACCTACGAGTACGAGCAGCAGCCGGTCACCGGTGAGGAGAGCAACCGACTGCAGCACCTGATCGAGAGCGCCCCGTCGCCATCGCCGATCGCCGGCGACCTCGAAGTGCAGCCAATCCAGCAGAACTACACCTACGATGCGATCGGAGAGCTCACCGGCGACCAGTCGGAGAGCATCACGAGCATCGCATGGACGACCTACGGCAAGGTGGCATCGGTCGTGAAGCCGAACCAGATCATCGACTTCCTGTACGACGCGCAGGGCAACCGTGTTCGCAAGCGCGTGTACGGTCCGGCGAACCCGACCGACATGGCGGAGTCCTACTATGTGTACGAAGCGGGAGGAAAGGTGGTGGCGATCTACGAGAACTGCGTCGATCCGGAGCCGAGCCCGCACGAAGGCGTCGACACCGACAACGACGGCATTCCGAACCTGTGCGATCCGGACTCGCTGGACCCCACCAACCCCCCTCCGGGCGGCGACATCGATGGCGACGGCGTTCCGGATGAGGTCGATCCGTGTCCATGCACGGCGGGACCAGCCGGCGATCAGGACTCCGACGGGATACCGGACGGCACCGATCCGAACCCGTGCGAGCCCAACTGTGCCGAAGCATTCCGACTGGCCGAGTGGGTGATCTACGGCAACGGAGCGCAGGGACGCATCGCCGAGACGAAACCGACGGATCTCCCACGTCCGGCCGGCGAAGGCACGCCGATCGACACGACGAACGAGTACCACGTGCGGGTGCTCTCGGAGAAGTACTACGAGCTGAAGGACCACCTGGGCAACGTGCGCGTGGTGGTGACGGACATGAAGGAGCCGACGGTGCAGTCGGGGACGTATCCGTACGTTGCGGTGGTGAGCACGTATGCCAACTACTACGCCTACGGCATGCTCCAGCCCGGGCGGCACTACGAGGGTGGGGAGTGGCGGTATGGGTTCAATGGGCAGGAGATGGACAATGACGGCAATGGGTACGGCGCCCATCTCGTATTCGGTGATTTCGGATACGACGTCGAAGCGGTGCATAGGTGGAACACCGACCCACTCGAAGAACGCTATCCCATGTACTCTCCGTCCTCGGTGCTGGCGCAAGATCCGATCAACTACAGGGATGCCGACGGTCGGGAACCGTCCCGAGACGAGGTCGCGAGTTTGTCGGCTCTTATCAAAATGCTGAAAAGCAATGACGTGCAGGATCTCGGCGATCTTCTTGAGCAGTTCGGCGGAGCGCCAACAACCTTCGGGGCGTCCGGAGCGTCTGGCGGGCGCAACATCACGATGAGATATGTGTATTCGAAGCGTTGGGGCTGGCTCGATTTGCGCCATCTCGCCGCCGGCGCGTGGTTCACAGACAATTGGTTGATCAGCGGGCACATGGTGCTCTCTCGTGGAGAGGACAACGAGGTCACCGGTGGCAATTCATCGTTCGATTTCGAGGACCTGCCGTCGAATCTTATAGGCGTATATTTTGAAACGTATCTGGAAAGCGATGCCGCCCAAGGTAAGACGGTTGTGGAGGCTCTACAATCGTACCTCGCCGATCTTGGAGTCGTTGAGAATCCTTTCGACGTTGCACCGAATGCTGATCAACTTAAGGAAACCACCAAGAGCGCCGATACTGGACCCAAGAATACCAGCTATGATCCAGTATTCACAACGGAGCGGCGTGATAAACCAATTGATCGCATAATTGAATCGTACCTGCTTGATTACCTCGATGGCGAGAGTCGTGACATTGAGCAACGGAATAGGGATGCGAACGCGGTCGAGGAGGCACGGTGAAATGAACACAACATGCAAGACGGTGGGCATTGCTACGGCGTTGGTCGTGTGGATCGTACCTATTGTCATCCTTCTGAATTGTTACGGATTCATTAATCCTACAGCGATTAGCGAATTCTATGACATTCGCATCGGTTTGCCCGATTGCCACGAATCCTATCTGGTCCCTCGCAATCCGTTGGACCTCCAGAAATTTCGGGATGCGAGTGGGGGAAGGTACTTCGACATGCATCGATTTAGCGGTTCTGTAGACTATTCGGCCATAAATCCAACGTATTTGTATGTGGTAGGGGTCGCGCCGAGTGGACGAGCGTCAACCTATGAAGTAGTTCCAAGGTACGGATCCGATAGCTTAAGGGCAGTTTCCTATGCCAAAACGAAGTTTCAATTCTTTATGATTCATGTGCTATTGGCGGTGACTTGTTCCGGGATTGCTGGGGCGGTCGTCTTCTGCGAATTGACAATCTGCAAGTGCGATCGTCGGTGGCGTAATCGGATTGTGTTGGCAGGGTTGGCGCTTCATGTGGCGTTCTATTGCTTGATGTTCGCGCCTATTGCGTCATAGGAGCGATTTGGTTGTCTAACCTCCGGCGAGATAATGTGACTCATTGGTTGTGATGAACGACACACGCAACTACACGTACGATGCGATCGGAAACATGATCGGCGACGTCTCGGAGAACATCACGAACATCGAGTGGAGCATCTACGGCAAGGTGCTCTCAGTCGAGAAGAACAACGTGACGGTGCTTCGGTTCACCTATGACGCCGCCGGCAACCGGGTGCGCAAGGAGGTGATCGATCCGACGGACACGACGCAGGTGCGCTCCACATACTACGTCTACGAAGCAGGGGGCAAGGTGGTGGCGATCTACGAGAACTGTGTCGATCCGGAGCCGAGCCCGCACGAAGGCGTCGACACCGACAACGACGGCATTCCGAACCTGTGCGATCCGGACTCGCTGGACCCCACCAACCCCCCTCCGGGCGGCGACATCGATGGCGACGGCGTTCCGGATGAGGTCGATCCGTGTCCATGCACGGCGGGACCAGCCGGCGATCAGGACTCCGACGGGATACCGGACGGCACCGATCCGAACCCGTGCGAGCCCAACTGTGCCGAAGCATTCCGACTGGCCGAGTGGGTGATCTACGGCAACGGCGCGCAGGGACGCATCGCCGAGACGAAGCCGACGGATCTCGCCCGTCCGGCAGGCGAAGGCACTGCGATCGACACGACGAACGAGTACCACGTGCGGGTGCTCTCGGAGAAGTACTACGAGCTGAAGGACCACCTGGGCAACGTGCGGGTGGTGGTGACGGATATGAAGGAACCGACGGCGCAGTCAGGGACGTATCCGTTCGTGGCGGTGGTGAGCAGCTACGCGAACTACTACGCGTTCGGCATGGTGCAGCCGGGACGGAGTTGGGAAGGTGGGGAGTGGCGGTTTGGGTTCAATGGGAAGGAGAGGGATGATGAGTGGAGTGGGGAGGGGAATGTGTATGATTACGGGGCACGATTGTACGATTCGCGGCTTGGCAGATGGATGTCAGTGGATCGTTGTTCGTCCGAGGATCCATCGACAGGACCTTACGTCTATGGAATCTGTAGCCCGCTGAATGTGATCGACCCAGACGGGAACAAGATTCTATATATAAACGGATATGTCGGAGAGGATCTTCCGGGATGGGCATGGAAAATGTTTATAGGAAAATACTCTGAGGCTCGATATTGGGGCGGAGATGGAGAATTTGAAAGGCGCGCCGAGGAGTTCTTTGGCGACTATTCCGGAAATTCAACCTACATCAATGGCTCATGCCCCGGACTTTCGACGGAGGATCAGCGGCGGAATGCCGGTAGAATTTGGGCTAGAAACAATATGGAGACGTTGATTGAGGGGCTGAAGTCAGGTGAGGTATACAATATTGTAACTCATAGTATGGGCGCAGCGTTTGGCGAGGGTGTCGAAGACGTGCTTACTGAGGCTGGCTACACGGTAGCTGTGGTTGTTCATCTGTCGCCTCGCCAGGCACGCGACATTGTCGCCCATCCAGCGGCAGAGACATACCAGCTCGGTTATGAGGATGATCCGATGGTGGACGAAACATGGACAATGGCAAATGTCGACAAGTACGGTGTCGTGTTAACGTCAATCGATTGGCTGTACGTTCATGGCGCGACGACGAGACCGGAAGTCTGGGATGATGTCCAAGCCCTCCGAGATGCTCATATGGTCCTCACCTTCCAAGGGAAGTCCGGTAACCCAAATGCAGATGCGACTGGTGTTGCACCCAAGCCGGTCCAGACGTTGAAGACTGGTAGCGGTAAGGCGAAATTCGCTCGATTCGGCGAGAACGGAACGGTCTGGAAGCGGTCGGATGATGGAACATATGAGAGTGACGGTCAGATTCCGTCCACCGATCAATGAAATGAGCCCTTCCAAACGTCGCCTACTGTTCTTCCTGTCGGTGATAGCTCTTAACGGCTTTGCTACGCTTATGACGCATCGCTTCCTTTTCATGATTTACAACAGGGACTCTCCCATTTCTGGTCCTGTGAGCGATACGATCGAGAGCCTAGCGATGATGTTTGCCGTACCGACGCTGGTATTGTTAATCGTCAATTGGCTATATGCAACGGCATTTCCAGACGGTTACCGATGGATTTGTCCCGGGACGTGGGCGCTCGGATATTTCATTGTGCTGATGCTGGTTTGGGTTGGAATCCTCAGTCGGTAAAATTGCGTGTTGGGTAGCAACGGATCGACGCGAACGGTAAACGTTACGTGACCGGATCGTACCCCTCATCGGGGAAATCAATTGCGCCATCGGTCGCGGTGCTATACGACGCGCAGGGCAACCGCTTGCGCAAGCAGTACTTCGGTCCGGCGAATCCCTCCGTGTCATTCGTTCGGCGCCGGCGCCCCCGATCCTGTTGTTTCGGAAGACGTCTCGATCGAAGATCGCGGTCGATGATCACGAGGCTCGAAACGGGCGGCGTCGGATGCGCTTTACGTTCAACACGACCTCTGCGCAACTGGTGCCGCTGGCGCAGGAGACCTTCACGTTCGACAACGAGTTTGACTGCATTCTGGCGCACGGTCAGTGGTACGTATTCAACAAGAAGCACTTCGAGGTGCTTCTGTGCCTGGAGGATGGCTTCCGTGCAGCTGCTAACGGTGTGATTGAATCGCTCGAACGCCAGAACTGCGTCGACGGTATCAACCATCTGCACACCGTGGTTGATGCGGCGGGGATCCGGATCCTCAGGCGTCTGGCAGCGATCGCTCGGGAGGAGCGGTTCATGACGATGGACGGGCAGCGGATCGCGCGCATTGAGACCATGACGCTGGAGTACGGGCTCGCAGTCCGTGTCGTGGACAAGAAGCTCGTCATTACCGATCCTCAGCAGGCGGATGAGTTCACCCTCCTTCTGTTGGATGCGTACCTGCAGAGTCCGCAGACGGATTTCCGGTATCTGGTACTGCAGAAGTCGCACATGCCGGATTGACGGCGTCTGGAGCTGGTCGAGCTACTCGAGACGAACGCGCCGCACACCTGGCATCCGCTGGTTGCGCGTCGGGAAGTCGAGCATTCGAACTCCGGCGGGAAGAGCGGTGGAGCGGGCGGACCAATGGAGTTAGCGTCGCGGTCGGTTCGGCAGTTCATGCATCGTCGGTTGGTCAACAGTCTATCAGTGGATTGAATCTGGGGTATCCCATGAGAGCATTCTTTCCTGGCGGGATCATCGCACTCGTCGTGATCGTGACGGTATGCGGGGCGACCGCTCGTGCGCAGAGCGACAGCGCGCTGGTGCACCGCCACGTGAACGTCGGCGCCGCTGCGTCGATGCAGCGTGGGCGAACTCCGTCGAGGGCACGTGGTGTTCCGTCGCCTCGGGCGTCGGTCTTCATCGAGAACCGTGGTCAGTGGGACTCGACGGTCCGTTACATGATGCGGGGCGGTGGCATCACGACCTGGATCACCGACGACGGGATGGTCTACGACTACCACGCCATGGTTGATACCTCCACTGGTTCGCGGCGCGGGTTCTCCCGCTTCGGCAGAGGCGCGGGCGGCACGAGGCGCGGTCACGTCATCCGTGTGCGCTTCGAGAACTCCTCGCGTGCGACTTCATCCCATGGCGTCGGGCGGTCGCGCGGATACTACAATTTCCTGCGTGGACGTGACACCACCCGGTGGGCACGACGGGTCTCGGGATTCGATGAGGTCGTGACGCAGGCGATGTACCGCGGCGTCGACGTCGTGCACTACGTCGACCATGGCTACCCCCGCTACGACGTGGTCGTGCGTCCGGGGGGCGATCCGTCGGCGATCCGCATGCGGGTGGACGGATCGGAGGGTGTGCGAATCGACTCGCTCGGGCAGCTTCGGATGCAGTCGTCGCTTGGGGATCTCTATCAGGGACGTCCGGTTGCCTATCAGGAGATCGATGGACGACGCGTCTCGGTGCTCTGCGCGTTCAATCGGACCGACAGCACGCACGTGCGGTTCAACGTTGGCGGGTACGACACGACCCGCGCGCTGATCATCGATCCGATCGTGTTCTCGACGTATCTCGGTGGGTCCGGCGATGACTGGGCACGCGCCGTAACGGTCGATAGTGCCGAAGCGGTCTTCGTGGTCGGCTACACCGGTTCGCTGGACTTTCCCACGACAGTTGGTGTGTATTCCGATTCGACGCTCGGGTCGTGGGATGTGTTCCTCACGAAGCTGACGGCGGACGGGACCGAGGCGCTGTTTTCGACGTATTTCGGTGGGTCCGGCAGCGACGAGGCAACCGGTGTCGCGATCGATTCGAACGAAGTCGTGATCTGCGGGAATACGGAGTCATCGGACCTTCCGACGCCGTACGGATGGGACACGACCCTCGGTGGCGGATCGGATGGCTTCGTGGCACGCATCTCCACCGATGGGATCGCAGTGAATGCTGCGACATACATCGGGGGCTCAGACGCAGACGGATGTACTGGCATTGCCATCAACTCGGTCGGGCGCATTGCGATCGCCGGCTCGACGACCTCGAGCGATCTTCCCGTTGTCAATGCGCTGCAGTCGACGACGGGCGGTGGCGAGGACGCGATGCTGGCACTCTTTGACTACCGTCTCGACACGGTGCAGTTCGTGTCGTACCTGGGAGGCTCGGGGTTGGACAACGCCACGGGTATTGGAATTGACTCGAGCGATCGAATCCACGTTACCGGTTTGACCGATTCAGCCTCGTTTCCGACGACCGCGAACGCGGCGCAGGCGACCGACGGTAGCCCGGGGTACACGACAGCGTTCTATTCACGTCTGAGCAGCGACGGTACTCAGCTGCTGTACTCGACGTTCCTCGGCGGCTCGGGGTCTGAAGAAAGCTATGGGATCGCCGTCACCCCAGGAGGCGAAGCGCTGGTCACGGGCAGGACGGCGTCGAGTGACTTCCCGACGACTCCGGTCGGCGTCTACCAGTCGAGCTATGGCGGCACAACCGATGCGTTCGTCACCCGTTACGACACTGCCGGCACCGTGGTCTACTCGACGTTTCTCGGGGGACCTCAGTACGAAGCAGCCTCCGGGATTGCCGTCGACGAGCGCGGCTTCGCGTATACCTGTGGCACGGCAAGTGACTCGTTCCCGACCGTTTCCGGATCATTCGATACCACCGCAAACGGTTACGACGACGGGTTCGTCGCCGTTCTCGACAGCGTCGGATCGACGCTTACGTACAGTACGTACCTGGGTGGTGCGACATCGAACGACTGGCAGACCGCGATCGTGGCGTTCGGCGTCAACAAGGCGATCACGGTCGGACGGTCGCAATCAACGGACTTCCCGACGAGCATCGGTGCGTTTCAGGGTTCACTCACCGCGAACGTGGATGCCACGGTGACGCGACTGTACACGGTTGCATCCGCGGGCGACACGTCGACGCGTGGTGTGGTGAACTCGTCGCGACCGGTCGTCGGCATCGAGAGTTGTGGGGAGTGCATCTACGTCGACAAGCCGGCGCCGGGTGAGCCGCTTGGCTTCGCATCCGGGGATCGTCTGCTGATCATGCAGATGTCCGGCGCGCTGTTCGACGAGGAGAACCGCCGCACCTTCGGCACGATCGACGCCTACGGGTCCGCCGGGCTCTACGAGTTCGCAACGGTCACCGCGACGAACGACGTGGTCATCGGCGGCGACTCGCTCGTTTGCGTCGAGATCGGAAGTGGACTGACCTTCGCCTACTCGCCCCGAACCGATCCGGTGCAGATCATCCATGTTCCGCAGTACCACGACGTCACCATCGCCGGTGCGCCGTTGACGGTAGCGCCGTGGGACGGCACATCCGGTGGTGTCCTCGTGCTCGAGGCGAGCGGCACGATCACGCTCGAGGACGATATCGATGTCAGTGGCAAGGGGTTCCGCGGCGGAGATCCGAGCGACGAAGATGTGCTCTACTCCGACGAGAGTTTCTACGACTACGTCCTGGACTACTCCGAACACTATTACTCCGGCATGAAAGGCGAGGGGATCGGTGATGCTCACCGGTCGATCACCGGCGATCACTGGCGCGGTCGGGGTCCGCTCGTCAGCGGCGGTGGCGGTGGTAACGCACGCGGTGGTGGCGGCGGCGGCGGTTCGAACCGGACGGCGGGCGGTGACGGCGGACGGCAGGCGCAGCTCGGACCGGCTGACACGCTCTGTCCGCGATCGAGTGTTGGTGGGGTGGGTGGTGTCTTGTTGGCGTATCACTATCAGACGCCGTACCGCGTGTTCATGGGCGGTGGTGGTGGTGGTGGTGATCGTCCGACGGACAACGCTCCCGGACATAGTCAGTTCGGCGGATGGGGTGCAAATGGCGGCGGCATCATCATTCTTCGTGCAGCGGAGATCCACGGCGTGACGACCAACGGCATCAAGCCCACGATCTCGGCGAATGGTTCGAGTGGTGGTTTCGCTACGTTCGGCGGTGGTGGTGGCGGTGGAGCTGGTGGCGCAATCGTGCTGGGTATTCCATCGATGACCGGGCAGATCGAGATCGCTGCCAATGGGGGCAACGGAGCCAATGTGTGGGGGTTGACCGACTACTGCTACGGTCCGGGTGGTGGCGGCGGTGCCGGCTACATCCGCATCGGCGACGACGATGTCAGCGAGACGGACTTCCCGATGCACGATGCCGGCGGCGATGCCGGTCAGCAGTGGTCGAATGGCAGCACCCATACGTGCGCCGGGCTCACGGTGAACTACGGCGCAACCGATGCCGCCGATGCGCCAGCTCGCCATGCCGGGGCGTTCACCCTTCCTGGAACGGCGATGCCGCCGTTGAGTGCGATTCTCACCGATCCGCAATGGTGGGGCAGCACCGTCGACGTTCGGTCGGATGTGTGGCTCGCCGCCGAGGAGCGACTCGAGGTGTCCGGCGGCACTCGATGCCGTCCGGGTGTGCATCTGCATGTGATCGCGATGCACTGGTAAATCGAACGACGCACGCTACTGGACCACGAACGACCGACGGCTCGATGGATCGGGCTGCCTGGATTGCGATTGCCACGATGAACCTCTCGATACTCCGACCACACATGCTCGTTCCTCGTACCGGACGGTGGTGCTCGACACGATGTCGCCTCCATCGGTTCGTGCCGCTCCTGCTGACGCTCCTGTCGCCGCTGCTCGTGCAGGCACAGCGTGTGGCGGTGCAGGCGGTGGACTCCTCGGCGGTGTTGCGAGGGGAGTTTCCGCAGATCGCGAGTGCATACGGGGCGACGCTGGCGAGGTCGACGTGGACGTACGACTACGGGCAGTTGAGCGGGTGGGGGTCGGTGAGCAGCGACAGCACGAAGCTGGTGGTGGTTCCGGATCTGCAGACGGTGGAGTGCTTCACCACGGCGGTGCGTCGGGCGTCGGTGACCGCGGCGCTGTCGATCGGGGAGAGCGACTACCGGTTCGGGTCGATGGACTACACGGTGCTGGTGGGGCTGCGGCTGACGGGACTCGACAGCAACGGGGTCGGGCAGTGGAGCGACACGGTGACGCTGGAGGCGAAGCAGAAACAGCCGCAGGCGGTGTGGCGACACGTGTTCGACGTGTCGTGGCTCGCGACGTCGGACATCGAGCAGTTCACGATCACGAACGTGACCATCACGCGGGTGATCAACGGAGGATCGGTCGGGACGCTGGCGACGACGCAGACGAACCTGGAGAACGAGATCCGGGTGCGTCTCGCCTACGAGGCGGAGGTGGATTACGGGGCGCTGATGCTCTCGGGGGACGTGGCGATCGAGCCGACGGTTCCGAGCATCCTCAGCGGCTCGTACGTGACGCTGGAGGACAACCCGCTGTCGCTGACGTGGCAGAAGGTGGAGCCGGGGTGCACCGCGAGCGTGCTTGGGAACTACCAGGTGCAGGTGCTTCGGCTGTTCAACCGCGTGCACCAGACGGGGACGTACGGGGAGGACGAGGACTACGTGGAGGAGACGATCGACTGGGACCGGGCGGTGACGATCGAGACGGGGTCGAGCGCCGAGGCGCTGGAGATGACGATCGCCGAGGGACGGGGGTACTACGTCTGGCGTGTGCGTCCGATCGGGACGCAGTACCCGGGCGGGATCGGCAACGATCGCAACTGGGGTCGCTGGACGCCGGCACCGCCGGACGGCGCGGTGGTACGCCTCGCGGGCAGGGGAGTCAGCGGACTGCGTATCGACGGCGTGGCAGCGACGAGCGAGGTTGCGGCGAGCATATTCTTCTCCGCGGGTGTCGAGGAAACGCGGAACTGGATCTACAGCCGGACGTTCACCGAAGGGGAGGAGGGGACGCGGATCTCCGAGAAGATGACGTTCGCGACGCCGTTGCTGAAGCCGCGACAGTCGCAGGTGCACCTGCAGTCGAGCGACACGACGGTGGCGACCGAGACGATCTACGATTACACGGGACGCGCGGCGGTTCAGACGCTGGCAGCGCCGGTGCTCGACAGTGCGACGCGCCCGGGCTGGGATGGGTTCAGTTACCGCGCGGCGTTCGTGCAGAGCACGACGTCGCTGTCGTTCACGCCGAGTGCGTTCGACGCCTCGACGACGTTCGACGCGCCGGAGATGATGGCGGGCGGTGTTGCGGCGTACTACAGCGCGACGAACGGGGATGCGACGATCCCGAGCGCGGAGGGCTACCCGTACGCGCGGACGCTGTTCATGCCGGACGCCGACGGACGGGTAGGTGAGCAGGGGGGTGCCGGGGAGGTGCACCGGGTGGGTGGTGGTGCCGGGGGGAGTGCACGCACGACGCTGATGATGTACGAAGGGGCATCCGAGCCGTTGCTGCTGGCGATGTTCGGCTCGGAGGCGCCGTCGAGCCAGAACGTGCGGGCGATCTACACGGTGGACCCGAACAACGTGGCGTCGGTCCAGTACGTGGACAAGGCGGGACAGACGCTGGCGACGTTCCTGCAGAAGGCGTCACAGAACCCGTCGCTGTCGACGGATCTGGCGGGCGAGGAGGCGGGGACGATCGACGAGGAGACGCTCATCGACACGGTTCGCAGCTACAGCGTCGACGGGAACACGATCATCTACACCGCGCGGGTCGCGGTGGCGTCACCGCCGCAGGATCTGGGGATCTCCTATGCGATCACGCCGGGGACGCTGAGCGTGTGCGGAGCGTGCACGACGTGCGACTACACGGTGTCGCTGGAGGTTCGCTCGGCGGAGCATCCGACATCGACGAGCGCAACGGACCTGCCGCTGGCCGAGACGGTGGTGGGCGACTTCCGGGGGGCGGACCTGTGCAGCGATCCGGAGCACGGGGCGTACGTGGTGGCGACGACGGACATGGGAGGCTCGCTCACGCCGATCACGCTGAGCGGACGGGGGACGTACATCGTGACGCTGCGGCTGCACGGGAACAACGGGGCGATGGGAAGCGACTCGGCGTCGCGGGCGCAGGCAGCCGGACGAACGATGGCGCAGATGGGGGAGCAGGCGCTCGAGCGCGAGCTGCTGGGGGAGATCGACGCGTCGTTCTACGCGCAGCTGCAGGGCTACCTCGACACGGCGGGGATCGGGCAGATGTACGCGGCGCTGGCGGATCCGTACGGCGTCGGGGGGTTCGACTCGACGCTGGTGACGGTGGACTCGGTGGAGGATGGCGCGGGGAAGCGCTACGTGCTGCAGAGTGCGTCGGGATCGTGCTGGCGGATCGAGGTGCCGCTGCTGGCGTGCGACTCGTTGACGTGTCAGACGCCGCTGCAGAGCTTCGAGCAGATTCTGTACGACCGGTGGTCGACGGAGCTCAACCGGGGGGAGCACCCGAGCGAGTACTTCTTCCGTGGTGGGAGCTCGTTGTACCCGGACGACGGGGACGGGAAGTTCGACGCGATGATCGATCACATGCTGAACGATCCGCAGCAGCCGTACGACTGCACGACGCTGCTGCGGGTGTTCTCGGCACTGGTGGAGGGCTATGGGGAGCACGCCGAGGACACGGACTACGATCTGATGGCGGCGTTCCTGGATCGTGTGGGGCGGATGTACGCGGGGTACTCCAACAGCGCCTACGGGACGACGGGGTACGTGGAGTACGCCTACAAGTACTTCCGGTACACCGACGGGAGCAACGCGCACTGCGAGGCGGCGTGCGACTACGCGAACCGGGCGTCGTGGGGCGGAGATGATCGGCAGGACTCGGCGCAGTACAAGCCGTGGGAGCAGTTCGCCAACTGTCTGCAGTCGGAGGGGAAGCAGCCGGAGGGGATCGACCTGCCGGAACCGTGCGCCGACGGGTGGGGCGGGCTCGGAGACTGCCACGAGAGCGCGTGCCTGGAAGCGCTGAAGGACTCGGTGCAGACGCGGTGCCGGACGGTCTGCGAGCTTCGCCTGCCGGAGTTCGAGCAGCGACTGCGTCTGGCGTTCGATGCGGTGAACATGGCGCTGGAGACCGACACGCTGCGGCCGAACGGGGACACGATCCCCTCGAGCTGGCAGCGGGTGCCGGTGGGTGCGTTCGACTGCAAGCTGCAGGCGGTGCTCGACGAGTGCACGGGCGGGTGCACGGTGACGATCGACTCGACGAGCGATCCGACGCAGAAGCACTACGGGACGCCGGCGGAGCTGGCGCACATGCAGAACGTGTACGGGCGGCAGGTGCAGCTGGCGATCCCGAGCGGGGGAACGTGCCAGGCGCCGTACACGACGGTGACCTCGAACGGGAGCACGGCGTCGTATGCGACGGCTGCGGTGCGGGCGATGAACCGGCGCTACGCGCGGTACGTCGACTCGCTGCGGGGGCTGTCGACGACGACCGACGGGATCACGGTGGGGACGTGGGTGCAGACACACCTGCTCGACAGTCTCTTCGAGGGTGCTGGTCTGGACTCGCTGTGCTACGACCCGACGACGGGGCAACCGGGCAGCGCGACGAGCATCGACACAGGGTGCTGTCCGAACGCGGTTCCGTGGGAGGATCTCTTCGCGATCGGACCGCAGATCAGCGGGGAGTTCCGGCTCGACGGCTGCTCGCTGGTCTATCACCGGGAGTGCAGCAGGAGCGGTATCACCTACGCGATCGACGTGGTGCTCTACGACGACGCGTGCAGTCTGTCGTGCAGCGAGTCGGTGTGCCTGCAGTGGGCGGATGATCCGGCACCGCCGGACAGTCTCGTCGAGGAGGTCCGTCAGGCGACGTGCCAGGAACAGGTGGCATTGCGTGTGCGCTCGGAGATCCGTCGCCAGATCGACGCGTTCGTGCAGCAGGTGGCGTCGCAGTACCGCGCCCGCTACCGCAGCACGTGCCTGTCGCCGGAGAACATCGACGACGTGCTGCTCATCAAGCGGACGGTGAGTCTGTATCACTTCACGCTGTACTATTATGACCGTGCGGGGAACCTCGTACGGACGGTGCCGCCGGCGGGGGTGCGGTTGCTGAGCGGCGCGGCACGGAGCCGCGACACCGTGCCGCAGCACGCGCTGGTGACGCGCTACGAGTACAACTCGCTCAAGCAGCTGCAGATCAAGTCGACACCGGACGGGGGGACGACGCTCTACTACTACGACGCGGTGGGACGGATGCGCTTCAGCCAGAACCAGACGCAGCTCGACGCCGGGGAGATGTCCTACACGAAGTACGACCACCTGAGCCGGGTGGTGGAAGTGGGCGACTCGACGCTGCCGGGCGACGTGGCGGTCGCGGTGGATGACCAGAGTCGCCCGACGAACGGACAGCACCGGGTGTTGACGTTCTACACGACGCCGGCGGACAGCACGGTGACGGGACTGACGCACAACGGTCGCTACGTCGACTGGACGCCGCAGCGCTACACGCAGAACCGAATCGCGCATGTCTACACCGACGAGGGCGTGCACACGCAGTACAGCTACGACCCGCACGGGAACGTGGAGTGGGTTCGGCAGGAGGTACCGGATCTGGGCACGAACTACGTGCGCTACGAGTACGACCTGATCAGCGGGAACATGTTGCGGATGCTCTACGACGAGGGGTGGGAGGACCAGTACATCCAGCGCTATCGCTACGACGAGGACAACCGTCTGCGCGAGGTCGAGAGCTCACGCGACGGTGAGATCTACGAGAGCGACGCGCGGTACACCTACTACGCCCACGGCCCGCTGCGCCGGGTGGAGTACGGCGAGGACAGCGTGCAGGGGATCGACTACACGTACACGCTGCAGGGCTGGCTCAAGGCGATCAATCATCCGTCGCTGGACACGGGCGCGGGCGCGAACGTCGATCCGGGCTCCGATGGGTTCGGCACGCGGCGGTGGTTTGCACCCGATGCGTTCGGGATGATGCTGGGGTACTACGACGGGGACTTTGTGCACGGGACCTCGCGGTTCGCCTCGGGGTCGTCGGTGCCGGCGTCGTCGTATCACCTGATGCCGGAGTACGACCTATACAACGGGAACATCGCGACGTGGACGACGAACATGCAGGCGTCGGGCACGGGCGCTCCGATCGATGAGCAGCTGGTGGGCTACACCTACCGGTACGACGTGCTGAACCGGCTGCTGGCGGCGAACTATCACACCTACGGCAGCGGGGGGACGTGGACGGGCGCGCTGAACGAGTACTCGAGCTCCTACACGTACGATCCGAACGGGAACATCCAGACGCTGAGCCGGGGTGGTGACACGACGGGTGCCGGCGCGATGGATCAACTGACGTATGCGTACTATGGCGGCACCAACCAGCTGCGGCAGGTGACCGACCTCGTCAGCCCGACGAAGTACAGCGATGACATCGACAACCAGAGCGACACGAGCAACTACACGTACGATGCGATCGGAAACATGATCGGCGACGTCTCGGAGAACATCACGAACATCGAGTGGAGCATCTACGGCAAGGTTCTGTCGGTGGCGAAGAACAACGTGACGGTGCTTCGGTTCACCTACGACGCTGCGGGCAACCGCGTGCGCAAGAGCGTGATCGATCCGGCGGACACGACGCAGGTGCGCTCGACGTACTACGTCTACGAGGCAGGGGGCAAAGTGGTGGCGATCTACGAGAACTGCGTCGATCCGGAGCCGAGCCCGCACGAGGGTGTCGACACGGACAACGACGGCATCCCGGACCAGTGTGATCCGGACCCGATGAACCCGTCGATCCCGGCACCGGGCGGCGACATCGATGGCGACGGCGTCCCCGATGCGGTCGATCCGTGTCCTTGCACCGCGGGCCCGGCTGGTGATCAGGACTCCGACGGCATCCCCGACGGCACCGATCCGAACCCGTGCGAGCCGAACTGCACCGAAGCGTTCCACCTCGCCGAGTGGGTGATCTACGGCAACGGCGCGCAGGGACGCATCGCCGAGACGAAGCCGACGGATCTCGCCCGTCCGGCAGGCGAAGGCACGGCGATCGACACGACGAACGAGTACCGCGTGCGGGTGCTCTCGGAGAAGTACTACGAGCTGAAGGATCACCTGGGCAACGTGCGGGTGGTGGTGACGGACATGAAGGAACCGACGGCGCAGTCAGGGACGTATCCGTTCGTGGCGGTGGTGAGCAGCTACGCGAACTACTACGCCTACGGCATGCTGCAGCCGGGGCGGCACTACGAGGGCGGGGAGTGGCGGTATGGGTTTAATGGACAGGAGCGCACAACTGAACTGACCGAGAGCCATCTTTACGCAATGCACTGGGAGTACGACGCGCGCACGATGCAACGGTGGAACACTGATCCACGACCGGAATACGATGCAAGTTCATATCGCGTCTTTCGAAACGGTCCCGTGATCCACGCCGATCCGAATGGTGACACTGTCACCATCACCTACAAAACCGGTGGATTTCTCGGATTGTTTCAAACGACGCACCGCGTAATCTATAGCAACGGAAGGACGTCTGATGATTCAGGAAGGCCCGTTGATCCTACGTCCGACTCCTTTCTTCAAAGCGTTGTAACCGACCTAAATAAGATTCGAGCAACCCAAGTGGGATCGCCGGTAATGAATCGGTTAGAGCAGTCGGTCAACGTCCTTAATGTTGTGGAAGATTTTGGACCCGCCGCCGTAAACGGCGGAATTGGGAATCGATGCGACGTTCAGCATGCAACCTTGCGGGACAGTTACGCAAACAATCGTGAAATGCGTGCCGCTCAGCCCGGGCTTACCGGAAGCAATGGGGCGGGAGCGACAATCTACTTTGCACCCGGTCGAAGGAGCGCAATCGCGACAACCGCCGGGATCCAGCTGACAGATCCGTACGTGTCTCTCTGGCACGAGCTTGGAGGACATGCACGCGACATCAATGACGGAGTCTACTATCCGCACCAATCGCTTCAGGGTTTCGCCGGTAATCCGGGGTACAGCGCTGATTTTCGTGGACTTCCAAAGGACGAATGGCGTGCCACGTATGTGGAAAACCTCCTTCGGCGCGAGGTGGGTTTGCCATTACGCATCAGTTATGCGCTGAGAAGGGACCCCCAAGGGAATTTGCACCCTGATGGACCGTCAACGATTGATCCCCAAGGTAATCCAATCGCGTATCCATAAAGGCGTAGGAATGAGATTCACGAGCTTGCTGCTAGTATTATGGTCAATTTCGGGTTGTTGTACCACTGCGGAAATTGCGAACGCATCGGGCCGGTACCCACACAAGGTGTGTGGTAGGGGCTTCTCCGGAACAATAATGGATACGATTCCGGAAGGACCGTGGGACTACGTGGGGTACAGGAGAATGGTACCGTCAACCGACGAGGTACGGATCGCTGAGTCCATACTCGGTGACTCACTCGATCACCTTATCGGTTACCTGCCTAGTCAAATGTCTGGCTGCCCGGACATTCTGCATGAATTGGAGGATTACCACAGGCAGTATTTTGGCTTTCTAGACTCTTTAGGTCAACCAATCCTGTACATTCAATTTGTACACATGGATTATTATGATGAAGATTCATGGGACAAGGTGGGGATCGCAATGGACGCATGCAGCACGTTCTGGTCGATTTGGATCAACATACATGAGCGTAGGCTGGCTGGCTTCCGATCGTCCGGTCCCCTAACGTATCCAATGCCCGGAGATCAATAGATTGTACACTGCCAGTCGGCGGATGATATCAGTTCGTCTCGTGGGTCCCACTGCCTTTAAGGGCGGTCGTAGTCTGCTTGAGGGAGAGATCGACGAGAGCGACGCGCGCTACAGCTACTACATCCACGGACCGCTGCGCCGGGTGGAGTACGGAGAGGACAGCGTGCAGGGGATCGACTACACCTACACGTTGCAGGGATGGCTCAAGGCGATCAACCATCCGTCGCTGGACACGAGCGCGGGCGCGAACGTCGATCCGGGCTCTGACGGGTTCGGCACGCGGCGGTGGTTCGCACCCGATGCGTTCGGGATGATGCTGGGGTACTACGACGGGGACTTCGTGCACGGGACCTCGCGGTTCGCCTCGGGGTCGAGCGTTCCCGCGTCGTCGTACCACCTTCAGCCGAGCTACGACCTGTACAACGGGAACATCGCGACGTGGACGACGAACATGCAGGCGTCGGGCACGGGCGCTCCGATCGATGAGCAGCTGGTGGGCTACACCTACCGCTACGACGTGCTGAACCGGCTGCTGGCGGCGAACTATCACACCTACGGCAGCGGGGGGACGTGGACGGGCTCGCTGAGCGAGTACTCGAGCTCCTACACGTACGATCCGAACGGGAACATCCTGACGCTCGACCGGGGCGGCGATACGACGGGTGCCGGTGCGATGGACAAGTTGACGTATGCCTACTATGGCGGCACGAATCAGCTGCGGCAGGTGAGCGACCTCGTCAGCGCGACGAAGTACAGCGAGGACATCGACACCCAGAGCGACACGAGCAACTACACGTACGATGCGATCGGAAACATGATCGGCGACGTCTCGGAGAACATCACGAACATCGAGTGGAGCATCTACGGCAAGGTTCTGTCGGTGGCGAAGAACAACGTGACGGTGCTTCGGTTCACCTACGACGCTGCGGGCAACCGCGTGCGCAAGAGCGTGATCGATCCGGCGGACACGACGCAGGTGCGCTCGACGTACTACGTCTACGAGGCAGGGGGCAAAGTGGTGGCGATCTACGAGAACTGCGTCGATCCGGAGCCGAGCCCGCACGAGGGTGTCGACACGGACAACGACGGCATCCCGGACCAGTGTGATCCGGACCCGATGAACCCGTCGGTCCCGCCACCGGGCGGCGACATCGATGGCGACGGCGTCCCCGATGCGGTCGATCCGTGTCCCTGCACCGCGGGCCCGGCAGGTGATCAGGACTCCGACGGCATCCCCGACGGCACCGATCCGAACCCGTGCGAGCCGAACTGCACCGAAGCGTTCCATCTCGCCGAGTGGGTGATCTACGGCAACGGCGCGCAGGGACGCATCGCCGAGACGAAGCCGACGGATCTCGCCCGTCCGGCAGGCGAGGGCACGGCGATCGACACGACGGATGAGTACCACGTGCGGGTGCTCTCGGAGAAGTACTACGAGCTGAAGGACCACCTGGGCAACGTGCGGGTGGTGGTGACGGACATGAAGGAACCGACGGTGCAGTCGGGGACGTATCCGTTCGTGGCGGTGGTGAGCAGCTACGCGAACTACTACGCCTACGGCATGCTGCAGCCGGGACGGAGTTGGGAAGGTGGGGAGTGGCGGTATGGGTTCAATGGGAAGGAGATGGATGATGAGTGGAGTGGGGAGGGGAATGTGTACGACTATGGGGCGAGGGTCTTAGAAACACGGACTGCCCGCTGGAACTCGATCGATCCCATAGGGAAGCCGACAGAAGCGCCATATGTGTTGATGTCGACCAATCCCATCTGGATAACCGATCCCGATGGACGTGATACAATCCGAATCGACCGTGATGCCAACGTGGAGACCGTCGAAGCCAAAGGTGAGGACGTGCTGCTGTTTGAATTCAGAATGCCGAAGTCTGGAGGCGGCGAACAATGGGACTGGATGCGAATCGACCGCGCAGGCTTCGTCGATCTCGTCGCAACAGTTACATCAGAGGCTCCTGCCAGTTCGACGCATTCGGACGCCTACGTGTTCGATGGGGCATACGTGATTGCGACCGTGATCATAAACAATGCTGAAAAACTCAGCGCTCCACCAAACGGGATTTCGGAGCGTGTGCTCCGACGAATCGACGCTCGCGGGCACCTCTACGGTCGACGAAACCGACAAGGTGAATATGACGGCGCTAGGAATGTTGGCAATGATGCCGGAATCGCGAGTCTTCGTTCAGATAAACGATACCAATCACAGTTTCGTGCGACTGTGAAGGCGCTCCAGGAGTCGTATGTGTATGACTATACTCAGGACGTCTCCGGGCTAGCACATGGGGTTCACTTTTTTGAGAATGTGAATACGTATCAAAACAACATTGGCAATCCCGACTATTACTTCTGTACCGAGTGCGACAATCCGCGCTTCATCGAGGTCGCTCGAACCGGCGGGGGGCAGGTTCTCTTTATCATAAATTTGAATCATCCAGACTACAAGGGAAAGAAGGAATATACGAGCGACTATTGGTAGTCGCCCCTTTCCCGGGAGTGAATTCGATTGAAGTCCTTCGGTCCCATTCCAAATGCACTGGGGCTGCTTCCGTCACTAGTGGTGGTCCTCCTTGGAGTACTAGTTGCCGCGATCGGCACGGTCTCCTGTGATCGCGATGACGCAATCCGAGGCGAACTCCGAAGTGTAAGCGCCGTAAGTCACGTCGAGCCCCCTATGCATTCGACATTCGACACGCTACTGCAATTGCCGGATCAATGTAAGATGCAAAGCGTCTGCATTGGAGTATCGCGTCGAGGCGTGTGCTTAGTCGACTCAGGTGGCGGCGTCCTCGATTCGGTGTTATTCAAGCGTGACGGGATCATGGACGGCTTTGGCACCACCAGTACGAGTTTCTTTTGGTACCGCACGAATTTTCCTAGCTCCACCCTATATCAAGTGACGACGCTGTTGTCCGTCTGTGATGGGCGGTTGATTCCGAGCCTCACCTTCGTATCCGAACATCAGGGGGGTGTCTATCCCGATCGCTATCTAAGTGATTCTGTCGGGATAGATTGGCGTTCTTGGACTGTTGACTCATCCATCATTTTGGTTGAAGAGAAGGTGGTCAATCGAGATACCACAGTTGTTCAATACAGACTTCAGTATGATAGTCAGCATGGAGTATTCTTTGACGGGAACACCCATCCCGCACGGGGGACAACGTTAGAGGGTCATGATGGAGCGTCCGCAGGCGGAATGGGCTTTACCATGTCGGAAGATCGCGAATATGTATTCATTGATGGTGTTTGGTACTCGAGGTTTGGTAGGAATGCTGAGAGGTATGCGGTCATATGGACGCGAAGCGGTGAATATTGAGGAGTGATGATCTTGGCGTTTGCGGAGTGCGATTGCTGCTAGCCGAATTCGTCGAATGTTGCTGGAGTTGTGAGTGTTTTTCGGATTGGCAAAGGGAGGGGGAGTAGTGCGATTTGTAATTGCGTCCAATCTTGTGTCACCGTGATGAATACTGCATTGAACGACCTCACTTTACTGGACACCTAACCGCGGGACGTATCTTCCCGCCGGAGGTGTTCAATGCCGAGAGGAAAGACGTATTCTCAGGAGTTCAGAGAGCACGCGGTTCGACTCTCCGACAGCCCTGGCAAAACGGCCGCTGGCGTCGCTCGCGAGCTCGGCATCTCGATCCACACGCTGCACGAATGGAGGCGGAAGTTGAAGCCATCACGGCCGAAGCGGTCTGAGCATAAACAGTCAGACGAGGTCGAAGATCTCGAGAAGGAGAACCGTCGACTCAAGCGCGAACTGGAGCGGACGCGTGAGGAGGCGGAAATCCTAAGACAAGCTATCGCTTACTTCGCGCATCCCCCGAAGAAGTAAGCAAGAGCATGCGCTTTGAGTTCATTGAGGCGCACCGGGGGGAGTTCTCCATTGCCGCGATGTGTCGCGCGCTGTCAGTGGGACGAAGTGGCTACTATCAGTGGCGCGAGCGTGAACAGTCGCGTCGTGCGGCCGAAGACGAACAGCTGGCGACCGAGGTGCGTGAGGTCTTCGAGCAGAAGAAGGGTCGCTACGGTGCGCTGCGCGTCACCCGGGAGCTGCGGCGTCGTGGCCGACGTACCTCGAAGCGTCGCGTTGCGCGACTGATGCGCCAGCAGGGGCTGCGCGCCAGGCGCCCACGGCGGCGCGTGATGACGACCGACTCGCGGCACGACGAGCCGATCGCCCGCAACGTGATCAAGCGTGGCTTCTCTGCCGAGGCTCCGAACCAGAAGTGGGCGGGAGATATCACCTACATCCGCACCGACGAAGGCTGGCTGTACCTGGCGGTGTTCCTCGACCTGTTCAACCGTCAGGTGATCGGCTGGTCGATGAGCGACCGTCTGGAGGCGACACTGGCAACCTCGGCGCTGTCAATGGCCTTGCTGAACCGTGAGCCGAAGGGCGCGCTCGTCGTGCACTCCGACCGCGGTATCCAGTACGCCGCCGGCGACTTCCGCCGGATGCTCTCGGACTGGTCGATCACGCCGAGCATGAGCCGCAAGGGCAACTGCTACGACAACGCCGTCAGTGAGAGCTTCTTCGCGACGTTGAAGAAGGAGCTTGTACACGAGGAACACTATCGCACGCGTGCCGAAGCCGAGGCATCGATCTTCGAGTACATCGAGGTGTTCTACGACCGACAGCGGCTGCACTCAACGCTCGACTACGTTCCGCCGATTGAATTTGAAAGGAACTGGATCGCGGCTCAGGCCGCCTCGGAAGAGTCGGCGACTGTGGGCAACTCCTCCCCAATAGAGGAGCTTTCCATGGGCGTCGACGACCGGGTCGGCACTGGGATTACGGTCGCGAATTCTTCACTCACTCACTGTCCAGTTTAGTGACGCCATTCCAATACGACGGGAGCCGGTGCGATGGACAAGTTGACGTATGCCTACTATGGCGGCACGAATCAGCTGCGGCAGGTGAGCGACCTCGTCAGCGCGACGAAGTACAGCGAGGACATCGACGACCAGAGCGACACGAGCAACTACACGTACGATGCGATCGGAAACATGATCGGCGACGTCTCGGAGAACATCACGAACATCGAGTGGAGCATCTACGGGAAGGTGCTCTCAGTCGCGAAGAACAACGTGACGGTGCTTCGGTTCACCTACGACGCTGCGGGCAACCGCGTGCGCAAGAGCGTGATCGATCCGACGGACACGACGAACGTGACCTCGACCTACTACGTCTACGAGGCAGGGGGCAAGGTGGTGGCGATCTATGAGAACTGCGTCGATCCGGTGCCGAGCCCGCACGAGGGCGTCGACACGGACAACGACGGCATCCCGGACCAGTGCGATCCGGACCCGATGAACCCGTCGATCCCGCCACCTGGCGGCGACATCGATGGCGACGGCGTCCCCGATGCGGTCGATCCGTGTCCCTGCACCGCGGGCCCGGCTGGTGATCAGGACTCCGACGGCATCCCCGACGGCACCGATCCGAACCCGTGCGAGCCGAACTGCACCGAAGCGTTCCACCTCGCCGAGTGGGTGATCTACGGCAACGGCGCGCAGGGACGCATCGCCGAGACGAAGCCGACGGATCTCGCCCGCCCGGCAGGCGAAGGGACGGCGATCGACACGACGAACGAGTACCACGTACGGGTGCTCTCGGAGAAGTACTACGAGCTGAAGGACCACCTGGGCAACGTGCGCGTGGTGGTGACGGATATGAAGGAACCGACGGTGCAGTCGGGCACGTATCCGTTCGTGGCGGTGGTGAGCAGCTACGCGAACTACTTCGCCTACGGCATGCTGCAGCCGGGACGGAGTTGGGAAGGTGGGGAGTGGCGGTATGGGTTCAATGGGAAGGAGAGGGATGATGAGTGGAGTGGGGAGGGGAATGTGTATGACTATGGGTTTAGGATCCATGAACCGCGACTTGGTCGATTTCTCTCCGAAGACCCGCTAACACCAGACTATCCGTCGTGGACACCATACGCTTATGCTATGAACCGACCAATCGATGGCGTAGACGTTGATGGGCTCGAGTGGCAGCCGGTGAATCAAAACGGAGATGACGTGGCGGCGGACGACTATCCGAATATCGCAACCTACCGATGGGTCGGTTACGGATTGGAAACGACGACGGAATTGGGATCGCGCATGCGAATCGCGCGTTCAGGAACGGTAAGTACTGGGTATTCATACTCAGATGCAGCCAGAACTACATATACCGTTCAAGACAACGGCTCGCCACGAATCATTGTTGAACGTTACGACCAGCTTCACGTTTGGGATGACGTAACGGAGGATCGTATCAACGACCTTCACCCGGAGATTAGGAATGATGCAAAACAGTTGATCCTTCGCGCTGACGACCAGCTTGACGTGCAACTCCGCATCGTACAAGGTTATCGAACCGTGGCGGACCAGAATCGCCTCTATGCGCAGGGCAGGACGACGCCAGGTCCGGTCGTTACCAACGCGCGAGGCGGTCATAGCTACCATAATTTCGGAGTCGCGATTGATGTCGTTCAAATCGAGAACGGACGGGCAGCGTGGGCGAACACTCCGTATGAACAAGTGGCTGCGATTGCAACCGCTGTCGGTTTTGAGTGGGGTGGCGCCTGGACCACGTTCCAGGATCGCCCACATTTTCAGATTGACTTCGGCTTAACGACGGCACAGTTCCGAAACTTAGAAACTGATGAAGATGGTTATTCAATTATTCCTGAAGAGATTGTTGAAGACGATCATGCAGGACAGGAGGGACGGGACGATAACTGAATGCAACGGTCATGGAATTCGTCGTTGTAATTGTGTCTTCCATCGTTTGCGTGACGCGCGGGGACGATTATGTGTCTTATTAATCTTCATCGTTATATTCGCAGCGTCGTGCTGCAGGGTTGACAAGCCAAGTCGAGTCGCCCCATCGGTCGAAAGCAGATTGGTCGACACGCCGTGCGAGGACGGATTTGAAGTAGCATTAGACTCACTGGTTGCGTGCACCGATTCCCTGCTTCAAAGTACTGCATACACGATTGACACTGTCACCTCGCCGCGAATAGCGAGCGAAGGCACGGAATCACGCATTTACTCCGTTAAGGGTCGAATTGTCAAGATTGTGTCCACGTCGTACGGCGAGCTTGGCTATCTGCTTCATTCGATTTACATCGGCACGTCGGACCTCACAGGCGCTACCGTTGAAATGACCGCGTACGAGAAGCCATTCTATTTGGAGGGTAATCGTCGGACGTTGACCACGGTTTGTAGGATGCTACTCTCGCCCCGCCAGCAGCTGGTCGCTTGCCGGTCAGATCGTTGCAATGACTCGGCGGCGTTTGTACATGGTGTCGCAGTAGCCGACGCGGTACGAACCACACTCGCCATTCGGAATGCGGCTGTTCTGGATTCACAGCCTACCGATCAATAAGCCTGTGGCGTACCACGAACAATAGCCAGCTGGTCACGACCACGTCGTCCTGGTGGAACGTAGCGGCTATTTTCAAAATGACACTGACTACATCTACGATCCGAACGGGAACATCCAGACGCTCGAGCGTGGCGGCGATACGACGGGTGCCGGTGCGATGGACAAGCTGACGTATGCGTACTATGGCGGCACGAACCAGCTGCGGCAGGTCAACGACCTCGTCGCGGCGAGCACGTACAGCGAGGACATCGACGACCAGAGCGACACGAGCAACTACCCGTACGATGCGATCGGGAACATGATCGGCGACGTCTCGGAGAACATCACGAACATCGAGTGGAGCATCTACGGCAAGGTGCTCTCAGTCGAGAAGAACAACGTGACGGCACTACGGTTCACCTACGACGCTGCCGGCAACCGGGTTCGCAAGGAGGTGTACGATCCGAACGACGTGACCTCGCTGCGCTCGACGTACTACGTCTACGAGGCAGGCGGCAAGGTGGTGGCGATCTACGAGAACTGCGTCGATCCGGAGCCGAGCCCGCACGAGGGCGTCGACACGGACAACGACGGCATCCCGGACCAGTGTGACCCCGGACCCGATGAACCCGTCGATCCCGGCACCGAGCGGCGACATCGATGGCGACGGCGTCCCCGATGCGGTCGATCCGTGTCCTTGCACCGCGGGCCCGGCTGGTGATCAGGACTCCGACGGCATCCCCGACGGCACCGATCCGAACCCGTGCGAGCCGAACTGCACCGAAGCGTTCCACCTCGCCGAGTGGGTGATCTACGGCAACGGCGCGCAGGGACGCATCGCCGAGACGAAGCCGACGGATCTCGCCCGTCCGGCAGGCGAAGGCACGGCGATCGACACGACGAACGAGTACCGCGTGCGGGTGCTCTCGGAGAAGTACTACGAGCTGAAGGATCACCTGGGCAACGTGCGGGTGGTGGTGACGGACATGAAGGAACCGACGGCGCAGTCAGGGACGTATCCGTTCGTGGCGGTGGTGAGCAGCTACGCGAACTACTACGCCTACGGCATGCTGCAGCCGGGGCGGCACTACGAGGGCGGGGAGTGGCGGTATGGGTTTAATGGGCAGGAACGGCAGGTGAGTTTGACATCGGGCGGAGTCCTCACGGCACCATTCTGGGCATTTGACCCAAGTTCAACACGAAGGTGGGAGCTGGATCCAAAGCCCGATTTTGAACGGAGTCCATATTCGACATTCGCATCGAACCCCATCGCGAACTTCGATCGACTCGGCGACACCATTACGGTGACGTCGGACGATGGTAAATATCTCCTCACACTTGACGACGCGAAGAAGGAATCAAGGACAATGACCGCGAAGAGAGCGTACGACCTTGGGTACCAGTGGTTCGCTCCAACCGCGGATAACTACTTTCCACTCTTGGCAACCGCACCTGGTCTACCCGAGATGCCCGAACTCAAGCATTTTAGCTGGTCGGAGATTGCAGCCTTCTCAGAAGTGGACCGATTTAAACTGATGTATGCTCAGCATATGTGTGGTGACTGGAAGCGAGTTGAGGCAGCTGGATACTTGCTCGTAACCGTCGATGGTGCACCATACTGGGCTGATGCGATCGGCCAAATCCCTTTCGCTGTGAATATGTATCGAGATCTCCTTCGATCAAATGGATCAGTTGACAAATCAATCAGAATGACGATGACTGCCGCCCGGCGCTTCGGAAATGGCAACGTTTTTGATCCGGTGGCTGACAATAGCAACAGCTACGACAATGCGGTGGCGCTTCGCGCCGCAATTTGGGCATCCAATCGCTTTGTCGTCAAGGCGTCGGTACGCATTTGGGGGTTAGGCAAGCCATCGCTTTACGTGGTTCGAGGGGTCCCGTTCTCTCCCGATCATTTGGGCGAACCAGTGTCCACGCGTGAACGAGCAAAATATGATCCGGTTCCTCAAGATTAATTCTCTCTGGCTGTTAATTGCAGTCATTATCACTGGCGCGATTCTTTGGAAGTTGACGTCTGACAGCGCTCCGGAGTGGATCGCAGATAACTTCGGAATGTCGAATTTGAGGTTGGTTCCGTCCGACGCAGTCGTCACGTATCGCACGAATCAGTGGGTGTTCGCCGGGCTGAAGCCAGGGAATAATGATCTTTACAATCCTCCGGATAAAGAGCCGTTTGTTATTGCGATTAGAGCTACCGATCGCCCAGTTCGATACGCGACCCTTAGGGAGCGAATCGTACGTACTGCGAGGATTGATGGTTTGGCGAGTCCGCGGTCTGCCGTGAAAATGATTCCAGTGTTAGATCGATTCTATACTGATAGTACTTATGTCAGTTATATTCAGCTCGGGACGTGGAGATGAGTATTTCGTCATTCTTGCGCGATCGGATTCCTCGAATGCTGTGCCAAATCAAACGGGAGACCTTTGGCTGGGGTTCAGCGTTGACCGCCGGTCCCTGAAGATTGATTCCAGTAGCATCATACGATATTGAATTCGGATGCATCGCGGTGGGACGGATGCGCTTCAGTCAGAACCAGACGCAGCTCGACGCCGGGGAGATGTCCTACACGAAGTACGACCACCTGAGTCGGGTGGTGGAAGTGGGCGACTCGACGCTGCCGGGCGACGTGTCGGCGGCGGTGGATGACCAGAGTCGCCCGACGAACGGACAGCACCGGGTGTTGACGTTGTACACGACGCCGGCGGACAGCACGGTGACGGGACTGACGCACAACGGTCGCTACGTCGACTGGACGCCCCAGCGCTATACGCTCAACCGGATCGCCCATGTCTTCACCGACGACGGCGTGCACACGCAGTACAGCTACGACCCGCACGGGAACGTGGAGTGGGTTCGGCAGGAGATCCCGGAGCTGGGAACGAACTACGTGCGCTACGAGTATGACCTGATCAGCGGGAACATGCTGCGGATGCTCTACGACGAGGGATGGGAGGATCAGTACATCCAGCGCTATCGCTACGACGAGGACAACCGGCTGCGCGAGGTCGAGAGCTCACGGGACGGTGAGATCTACGAGAGCGACGCGCGGTACACCTACTACGCCCACGGCCCGCTGCGCCGGGTGGAGTACGGCGAGGACAGCGTGCAGGGGATCGACTACACGTACACGCTGCAGGGCTGGCTCAAGGCGATCAACCATCCGTCGCTGGACACGAGTGCGGGCGGGGACGTCGATCCGGGCTCCGATGGGTTCGGCACGAGGCGGTGGTTCGCACCCGATGCGTTCGGGATGATGCTGGGGTACTACGACGGGGACTTCGTGCACGGGAGCTCGCGGTTCGCCTCGGGGTCATCGGTGCCAGCGTCATCGTACCACTTGATGCCGAGCTACGACCTGTACAACGGGAACATCGCGACGTGGACGACGAACATCCAGCCGGCGGGAACGGGCGGACCGATCGACGAGCAGCTGGTGGGCTACACCTACCGCTACGACGTGCTCAACCGACTGCTGGAGGCAAACTACCATACCTACGGCAGCGGCGGGACGTGGACGGGCTCGCTGAGCGAATACACGAGCTCCTACACGTACGATCCGAACGGGAACATCCTGACGCTCGACCGGGGCGGCGATACGACCGGAGCGGGTGCGATGGACAAGTTGACGTATGCGTACTACGGCGGCACGAATCAGCTGCGGCAGGTGAGCGACCTCGTCAGCGCGACGAAGTACAGCGAGGACATCGACGACCAGAGCGACACGAGCAACTACACGTACGATGCGATCGGAAACATGATCGGCGACGTCTCGGAGAACATCACGAACATCGAGTGGAGCATCTACGGGAAGGTGCTGTCGGTGACGAAGGCGAATCAGGTGCTGGAGTTCACCTACGACGCCGCGGGCAACCGGGTGCGCAAGCAGGTGTACGACCCGAACGACCCGTCGTCGCTACGCTCGACGTACTACGTGTACGAAGCCGGCGGAAAGGTGGTGGCGATCTACGAGAACTGCGTCGATCCGGAGCCGAGCCCGCATGAGGGTGTCGACACGGACAACGACGGCATCCCGGACACGTGCGATCCGGACCCGATGAACCCGTCGATCCCGCCACCGGGCGGCGACATCGATGGCGACGGCGTCTCCGATGCGGTCGATCCGTGTCCCTGCACCGCCGGACCGGCGGGTGATCAGGACGACGACGGCATTCCCGACGGCACCGATCCAAACCCGTGCGCGCCGAACTGCACCGAAGCGTTCCATCTCGCCGAGTGGGTGATCTACGGCAACGGCGCGCAGGGACGCATCGCCGAGACGAAGCCGACGGATCTCGCCCGTCCGGCAGGCGAAGGCACTGCGATCGACACGACGAACGAGTACCACGTGCGGGTGCTCTCGGAGAAGTACTACGAGCTGAAGGATCACCTGGGCAACGTGCGGGTGGTGGTGACGGATATGAAGGAACCGACGGTGCAGTCGGGCACGTATCCGTGCGTGGCGGTGGTGAGCAGCTACGCGAACTACTACGCCTATGGCATGCTGCAGCCGGGACGGAGTTGGGAAGGTGGGGAGTGGCGGTACGGGTTCAATGGGCAAGAACGTGAGTCCGAGCAGACGACCAAGGAGGCGTACTCAGCTCAGTATTGGTACTACGTTCCCGCCGTATGCCAACGTTGGAACATCGATCCAAAGGCGCGATCAAGCGATTCGCCTTACGCGTGCTATTTCGGTAACCCCATAATCTACATTGACCCAAACGGACTCGAGCCCGTGGTCGAGGCTACAAACAACCCTGACGACGCAAATAGATGGAAATGGCGAATTGAAAAAGGTGACACGTACACGTCGATTGCGCGACGAGTGAACGAGCTTGGGATCAGCGACGCAAATATCGACAATCTACGTGGCTGGAACGGTATCCCCGATCGAGCGCTCCCCGTCGGCGCGATCATTGAAGTAGTTGATCCTTCAACTGCCGGTCAACATGAACGACCCACCCTCCTACTCCCAGGTAATGGCGGTACCGTAACCGTGGACAAATACACGAGAGCTCATGGTGTAGAATACGGTCCAGCACTCGCTCTAACACTCTCGGATAACGAATCGTATGCGACACAACCTGACAATGTTCACTTCTTTCAAACATTTGACCGTGTCACCGAGCAAGGATACAAGGTGGACGATATTAACGACGAGGGTAGAGACATCTTCTTTGATTTAAATCATAACCTGGACCCGAACCGTCTTTCAATGGAGGATGAACCTGGAAAATCCGGGCATTGGATTGGCACGACGTCGGTTGTACAGCGTATCGACGATCAGTGGGTACCGCTAATTACTTTCCAGTGGGGATGGGTTGCTAGTGACGATGGGCGCATCGAACGGACCCTGGAATTGTCGATCCCAACACATCCGGATGATGTGCATATGTGCGTGATTCGGAACTTCCTTTCCAAATGGACCACAAGCGGAGTTCCGCCGATTTGGAGTAGCGATAACCAAGATGGTAATCACAATCCACAATGCCCGTAGATATGGAACAAGTTCACGCTCAACACTTACTCCGCCATGCGCTGACGTTGATGATATGGTTGCCATTCCTTGTGTTTGGAGGTCCTTCCCTGTCAGCACAGCCGTCTAATTCAGTTGCTTCGACCCCATTGGGCGTCCCGGATAGACTGCCCTGTAACGATTCGTGCAACACACTCAGATTTGCGTTGATGAAGGTCAGAGAATGCTCGACCGTTCTTCCATACGTGTTCTTTGATTCGTGCAGCTCTGTAATTAGACACAACCCGGGGGATGATGTCTTTGAAGCGAGTGATTTGGCGCCGATGGATGGGAAATGTTCACCGCAATCATCTATCGATATTATTGGCGCAAGATTGCGTCGCATTGCGAATTGGCCTGTGGTCCTGACGGGGCGGTCATACAATGAGTTTGGATTATCGCGGGACAGCGTTCTGTGCCTTGCAAGATGCATGGCGGTCCGAGATATCCTTGTTAAGCGGTGGGGCATAGATCCCGCGCGCATCGAAATGCGCACCGACCCTCACTGGAATCACCGAGTGGGCGACCCCGGCGAAAGGCAGCGGCGCCTTGCTACGCGATCGGTGATGGTAAATATTGAAATGCCACGCAGTGGAAGGTCAGAAATGAGCGAGGCGGATTTGGCGCGAGCGCGGTCGGAGCTGTTTGCTCCCGAGTGCTTCTTGGTAACTCAGTGGGTCCCACAGCCAGTTGCGTTTGAGATTCCAGATGAAGACACGGGTGGTACCGGGGATGGGCTGAGAATCACGGTGAGAAGCGACTCATTGCAGTGGATGGAATTCATCGACTCGACGTCGCACCCCTCCACGGTTGCTTACTCATGGCGGTCGAACGACGGGCGGCTGCCGACGTTCGGTCAAAGCAGCTTTCGAATCTGGTGGAATCGAATTCGCGGAATTGGGTCAGACGGTACAATTGGGGCGGATTCAACGGAATGTTGTGTGGTCCGGATGGCGTGGGACTCGGTCGTAAACTCTGAGATCACCTATTACCACATATACCCGAGAAGTACTCTGAATGGATTTACGTCCATTGTGGGCGATATCATCGAGCAACTTCGGATGCTATCGATGCGCGACAATTATCGTGATGTTCCGGTCGATATGATTGTTCACGCGCGCGATGCGAATGCCGGGCGAGCTGCTTCGTTTGCAAATTCCGTCGCGCGAGGCGCTGAGATTCCGCTACTGCGGCAGGGGATTACTTCTCGTCCGAGACTGTCAACATATGTCGTCGGATCGTGGTCGCCGATTGTGCCTCCCGAATCTCCGAACGCTCTCTTCCTGGAATACAGCATTGAGGTCTTCATCTACTACGCCCGTAGCGGAAGTCAATGAACGAAAATGTCGCGATCTACGAGTACAACTCGCTCAAGCAGCTGCAGATCAAGTCGACACCGGACGGGGGGACGACGCTCTACTACTACGACGCGGTGGGACGGATGCGCTTCAGTCAGAACCAGACGCAGCTCGACGCCGGGGAGATGTCCTACACGAAGTACGACCACCTGAGTCGGGTGGTGGAAGTGGGCGACTCGACGCTGCCGGGCGACGTGTCGGCGGCGGTGGATGACCAGAGTCGCCCGACGAACGGACAGCACCGGGTGCTGACGTTCTACACGACGCCGGCGGACAGCACCGCAACGGGACTGACGCACAACGGTCGCTACGTCGACTGGACGCCCCAGCGCTACACGCAGAATCGCATCGCCCATGTCTACACCGACGACGGCGTGCATACGCAGTACAGCTACGACCCGCACGGGAACGTGGAGTGGGTTCGGCAGGAGATCCCGGAGCTGGGCACGAACTACGTGCGCTACGAGTACGACCTGATCAGCGGGAACATGCTGCGGATGCTCTACGACGAGGGATGGGAGGATCAGTACATCCAGCGCTATCGCTACGACGAGGACAACCGGCTTCGGGAGGTCGAGAGCTCGCGGGACGGTGAGATCTACGAGAGCGACGCGCGGTACACCTACTATGCGCACGGACCGCTGCGCCGGGTGGAGTACGGAGAGGACAGCGTGCAGGGGATCGACTACACGTACACGTTGCAGGGATGGCTCAAGGCGATCAACCATCCGTCGCTGGACACGAGCGCAGGCGTGGACGTCGATCCGGGCTCCGACGGGTTCGGCACGCGGCGGTGGTTCGCTCCGGATGCGTTCGGAATGATGCTCGGCTACTACGACGGCGACTTCGTGCACGGTAACTCGCCGTTCGCCTCGGGGTCGTCGGTGCCAGCGTCGTCGTACCACCTTCAGCCGAGCTACGACCTGTACAACGGGAACATCGGGTCGTGGACGACGAACATCCAGCCGAGCGGCGCCAGCGGGAAGGCTGATGAGCAACTGGTGGGCTACACCTACCGCTACGACGTGCTCAACCGACTGCTGGAGGCGAACTACCATACCTATGGAAGTGGGGGCATCTGGACGGGCTCGCTGAGCGAATACACGAGCTCCTACACGTACGATCCGAACGGGAACATCCTGACGCTCGACCGGGGCGGCGATACGACGGGTGCCGGTGCGATGGACAAGTTGACGTATGCCTACTATGGCGGCACGAATCAGCTGCGGCAGGTGAGCGACCTCGTCAGCGCGACGAAGTACAGCGAGGACATCGACAGCCAGAGCGACACGAGCAACTACACGTACGATGCGATCGGAAACATGATCGGCGACGTCTCGGAGAACATCACGAACATCGAGTGGAGCATCTACGGCAAGGTGCTCTCAGTCGAGAAGAACAACGTGACGGTGCTTCGGTTCACCTATGACGCCGCCGGCAACCGGGTGCGCAAGGAGGTGATCGATCCGACGGACACGACGCAGGTGCGCTCCACATACTACGTCTACGAAGCAGGGGGCAAGGTGGTGGCGATCTACGAGAACTGTGTCGATCCGGAGCCGAGCCCGCACGAGGGTGTCGACACGGACAACGACGGCATCCCGGACCAGTGTGATCCGGACCCGATGAACCCGTCGGTCCCGCCACCAGGCGGCGACATCGATGGCGACGGCGTCCCCGATGCGGTCGATCCGTGTCCCTGCACCGCCGGACCGGCAGGTGATCAGGACTCCGACGGCATTCCCGACGGCACCGATCCAAACCCGTGCGCGCCGAACTGCACCGAAGCGTTCCATCTCGCCGAGTGGGTGATCTACGGCAACGGCGCGCAGGGACGCATCGCCGAGACGAAGCCGACGGATCTCGCCCGTCCGGCAGGCGAAGGCACTGCGATCGACACGACGAACGAGTACCACGTGCGAGTACTCTCGGAGAAGTACTACGAGCTGAAGGACCACCTGGGCAACGTGCGGGTGGTGGTGACGGACATGAAGGAACCGACGGTGCAGTCGGGGACGTATCCGTTCGTGGCGGTCGTGAGCAGCTACGCGAACTACTACGCCTATGGCATGCTGCAGCCGGGGCGGAGTTGGGAAGGTGGGGAGTGGCGATATGGGTTCAATGGGAAGGAGATGGATGATGAGTGGAGTGGGAAGGGGAATGTGTATGACTATGGGGCGCGGATGTATGATGCAAGGGTCGCGCGATTCCTCACTGTCGATCCGCTCTCCCACCAGTTCGTGTGGTGGACGCCGTACCAGTTCGCAGGCGACATGCCGGTTCGCATGATCGATTTGGACGGATTGGAACCATCCGATCCCGGAACCTACAATGGTCAGGGAGCATACGCACCTGTACAAGGGTCGGGTTCAGACACGGACGTGGCGTGGATCTGGAGGGTACCACCACCCGCCAACACCAACTTGCATCCGCTGCTCATCGACCTTGGTCCCGGAGCGACTGCTCATTGGGTACAACAGACCGAGGGCGTGATCGTGACCGCAAATGAAATCAGTCAAATTTTTCCCGACGCTCCGATTGAGAACGTACGGGTGATTGAGTCCGAAATCACCATTCATGGCGGTTCCGTGCTTACGACACGAAATCGGCTTGCCCACTTTGTTGCGCAGTCAGGACACGAATCCAACCAGTTCAGGAACTTTGCCGAAGCAACGAACTATAGCAAAAAGGGAGCGAAAGCGGCGTGGAGCAGCAAGGCTGCCGAAATCGAAAGGAGATGGGACGAAGACTTTGCAGGAAATGGGGAGGCGCTGTTCAACTATGTCTACTGCTGCAAATATGGCAACGGAGACGAGGCGTCAGGCGATGGGTACAGGTATCGCGGTGGGGGGATTTTTCAGCTCACGTGGGAGAGCAATTACGCTGCGTTCAATGGCTCCACATTCAATTTTAGTGCGGTAGATGTTGTTCGGAACCCGGATCTGCTTCGAACGGATCTGAGGGTTGGTGTTGATGCGGCGCTCTGGTACTTCAATGCTCGCGTCGGTGCCGACGCCGATGTTGGGGGTCGGAGGGGAAGCGACGCTGTGTCGAGCGATATTAATCAACAGGCTCGTTCTACATTCGGGGTTCGGTACCGATACTATGCTAGAGCACTCGAAGTATTGCACGAATAATTTGCCCGGTGGTCATTCGTGCCTGAGAATGGACCGCGGGACGCTTTGGGGTGTCATCGGGATGGTGGTGTTGTGGTTGTTTGTAATTGCGACAATGGATGCGTGTTACCCGGATCAAGCTTCTGGCGGCGGTGGCGATGTGGCAAGAGACACGACAGAGTTCAATAATGCTCTCGGGGATAGTGTGCGATGCGGCATCGCAGATACCGTACGTATCGATAGTCTCAGGCAGATCCTCAAAGGTAGATGGCAGGGATATGACTTATCCATAAAGGGCGTGTCTCCGGGATATACCTACTGTTATTCAGACGGATCTGTCCGCGTTCTGGACTCCGAGCCTATGCTTTATAGGACGCAGAGATACCAGATCTGCGACACGCTGGTGATACCGAAGTGGGGCGGGGGTGAGCTTACCCGGAGCTAGCAGGCCGCTAAAAATCCCCGTTTCGGCAGCCGATCGCCGCCTCGGGCGGTGAAAAGATCGGCAGGCAATTGGATCGTGATGGGGGAATTTCGAGGATCGATAGATGGCCATTGAACGTAGCCTGTGTAATCGGCCGGCGTCCCATGTATTTATCGCCGCATTTCCGGTACGACCGATCTGTCGCAGTCAGTTATCCTACCGTGGTCTCATGCCGGAGCCGGCAGCGCACGAACGATTCTGACTATATTATATGCAGTCATCGCCAGGCAGAATGTCGGTCCGTTCCGCGCCGCTCCCCGCATCATGAACTGTCGCAATCTCCCCGCCGCCTTCACCCAACCGAACGCCTGTTCGATCAACTTGCGCTTCCGACTGCTCACCTGATATCCCGGGTGACGCGTCGTTCGTCGATCCAATACCGACCGCCGACCATCGTTCCGCTGGGCAATGTGAGGAGTAACATTCAGCTCCCGACACCTCGTATGAAAGTCGTTGACATCGTACCCCTTGTCTCCTCCCACCGTTACGCGGTGCTGTCCCGGCAGTCGGTCGAGCATCCGCAATGCCGCCTCGCGTTCCTGCGTTGCCTCGGCCACGGTCAGCTCAACGTCAACGATCAGCCCGTTGCGGTTCTCCATCAGGATATGTCCCATGAAGCACAGCTCCGCGGCGGTCCCAGCGGACTTCCGATACAGGCGCGCCTCCGGATCAGTCGTTGACGCGTGCGTGTGATTGCTCCGCTTTTCACCGTGGAAGTTCTCACCGTCGGAGTCATCATTCTCATCCCGCTCCTTCGGACGGAAGCTCTTCTGCGAGGCCCACGCCTTGATCAGTGTCCCATCGACTGAGAAGTGATCGGTCGACAGCAGATCGGCCCTGGCAGCTTCACCCAAAATGCCGTCAAAGAACAGCTGCATGCCTTCAGCCGAAAACAGCCGCTGGCGGTTTGTCGAAAAAGACTCCGGAGTCCAGACCGGCTCATCAAGTCCGATTCCGACGAACCACCGGAACAGCATGTTGAAATTCAGCTGCTCCATCAGCTGAATCTCGCTTCGAATACCGTAGAGCCGCTGCAGCAGGAGTGCCTTAATCAGGAACTCAGGCGGGATCGACGGGCGACCGACGGCCGAGTATTGACCGTCGAGCCAGTGCGACATCTCCCCGAGCACCGAATCCGCGAGCTTGCGAATCGGGCGAAGCTCATGATCTTCCGGGATGCGCTCCTCGAGCGGAACGTAACTGTACAGGTATTCCTGATGGCGAAGTTTTCCTCTCATGCCACAACTTACCGATTCGTGCCGGGTTTTTTAGCAGCCTGCTATAGAGGTAGTCCGGCCGCGAACCGAGGTTATTGTCGATGAACACGCCGTAGGGCTGATCCTCCTCGAGGAATTCCTGCACGATCTGTCCGGGTTCGCGCAATTGATACGGCATGTGGAGTCCTTCGGTCGACAGATAGCAGAAGTCGCATCTGCTGTGGCATCCGCGGGTACTGATCATACTGGCGGTGGTAAGGAAGCTGCCGCGGGGCAGCAAGTCGCGTCGCGGCGGGGGATCGTCGCGATAGGGGGGCGTGCGGTAGCTTCCGGAATATTCCGGCTGCAATCGACCAGCTTCGAAATCCTCGAGAATTGCTCCCCAGAGCTGGACGCCTTCTCCCAGAGCGAGGACGTCGGCGTGCGGGCGGCACTCTTCCGGGCATGACATCACGTGCAGTCCACCCATCACAATCACGGCCCCACGTTCGCGATACCACCGCGCGAGTTCGAACGCACGCCGGGCGAACGTGAGGTGCACGGAAATACCCACGACGTTCGGGAACGGTTCGTACGGCGGATGTCCCTGCAGCAGGTTTTCATCCCAGTACTGAACGGTCCAATTCTCGGGCGTCGTTGCCGCGACGCAGGTGAGCGCCAGCGACGGCGTGAGCACGTGCTTGCCGAAACTGGCGTATGGGTCCTTGGGGTAGAACGGATTGATCAGCAGTGCGTGGCGTGGTTTCGGGGGTACCCGGCGAATGGAATGATCGAGCTGCGGTGCTTCCCGCATTGCCCGCGGGTGCCATGTTCCGTGCATGCGTGTACTCCAGTGTGACCACGGAGCGTTATCCAATTCACAAAGAGGCAGTCCACCAGGCGATACGGCAGCGCCGTGCCCACGGACGAGCGTCTGAACGGATCGCATCTCCGTGGCCCGGTGATTTCAGATGCGATTACGGCCCAATCATACGGGGCCTGACGGCGCGGTCAAACGACTCAGGGAGACCGGATTCGATACCTGGGTGGCTGGTGGGATGTCTCTGGACGGCAGCTGCCGGTGCAGCGACCGACGCGCTCGAGCGGTCGGCGAGGATTACCGCACGAATACGATGAAATCGGTCATCGCGGGTTCGGCGCCTGCAGCCCGAAGCGCGGAGGCGATCTGCCCTCGATGGTAGGCACCGTGATGCGTCAGGTGGGTGATGATCTCCAGCAGCGTATTGGTGTAGGCGTTGCCCTGCGAATTGACATAGGCGATCGAATTGGCAAGATCGCCATCGTGCAGTCCTGCGACGGTGTCGCGCCACCCGTCGGTGATGCGGCTGAATTCGCCCTCGAACTCCTCGAGGCGAAGCTCCGGCCAGACGGGGAGGGGCGAGGGCTCACCGCGAACGCGGCTGAGCCAGAGCGAGCCGGCGCCGATGATGTGCGCGCACCATCGAACCGCGTTGTCGGGCGGAGGTTCGACGGCGCGAAGCGATTCGATCGTGCGATTGGTAGCCCACAGATCGTAGTCGAGGGTGCGGCGGATGTGATCGATCTGAGTCATGGCAGCAGAAGTTCGTGTGGATCAATAGCCGTAGGAATGCCTGGCTGCTGGCGACGCGACGGGCCTCGGCGGTGCGAGAGCTTCTGCCGGGACGACCGTGCGGAGAGCAGCAAGATACACCTCGACGCATCGACGGACGACCAGCGCCTTCTGCCGGGCCAACGAATCGCGTATCTTGAAGACCCGCCTCGATCGCAGCGGCGACCGTGGCGCGCGTCGGACCCGTAGTTCAGCCGGATAGAACGCAGGTTTCCTAAACCTGATGTCGCAGGTTCGAGTCCTGCCGGGTCCGCCAACGCCCCGATTTCCTGGGAAGTCGGGGCGTCCTGTTTTGTCCGTCCGGGCATTCGGACATCCGGGCGCTTGACCGCGTCCTGGAGGCAGCCACCGACGAACCTCAAAACGCTTCACCGCCGGTCGATGCATTCACGCTCCACGACGTCACGATCGTCGCGCCGGTCGCCGCGGCGTCGCTCATCATGCTCGACGGACAACCGATTGCGGATACCATTGCCCGGCGGCCGGTGCCGACCACGTCCGTTCCGGCCTCTGATCGTCTGCAGCATGTCACGGTGATACCGAACCGCGGTCGATCGGGCATGTTCTGGGGTCGTCTCCGGACGGCCGCCGGCACTACGGACGCCGTGAAGTGTCCGATGCAGTGTTGCGGTCCGCGCCACTGACAAGCTCACCGATGGCCGTGTTACTCCCTATCGCAGGCCTGTCAGGCAGATTCAAGGTTGTCGGGAGTTGACCATGGGAACGATCAGATATCTCATCCGGTACGGATCAGCCGTCGTGGTGGCGCTGTGCTCGTCGGTGCTGTGGGCGCAGCCGAACGGCGATGTACATCTGCAGCTCGATCCAGTGGTCGGGCTGGTCGAACCTCCGGCGCGCATCGAGTCGGCCGCGGAGGTGGGAGGAACCGTTGCCATCGCATGGGGCAACACGGTGAGGAACGAATTCGACAGTGTCGTCAACGTGATCGAGGTGGCAGTCGTCGACTCGACCGGGCACACGACGATTCTCGGTGTTCCCCATCAACCGTCCGCCGTCCTGGGTCAGTTCGTTACAGTCGTTCCCCTTCCGACAGGATTCGTGGTGGTCTGGACCGAGGTGGGCGCGAGTCGATTCGGCTTCTACGGGCGGTATGTGACGCTGCAGGGCACGATGCCTCGACCCGAATTCAGGATCGCGGCGAACGATACGGCTGTGGCCTCGGCGGGATGGGTCGGCGTTGATGGCGTCTCGATTCTATTGCTGGAGATTCGGCCTGGGGGGCGGGAACTGCACGCCACGCGGCTCGACTCGCTTGGGAACGTCTTGGAATTCGACCGCCGGATCGCCTCGACGACAGGCGTTGCCCAACAGCAGGTCGCGACGATGCCCGGCGCGACGATTCTGAACCTCACCAACGGCACGTCGTTGTTCGCTCATGCCGACGGCCGGATCGACGATCGACCGCTGCCTCCGTCTCTCGGCTCGGTGCCGCACTATTTCGGAGCCGATTCATCGCTTACCACCCTGTCCGGCGATACACTGCGAACCTATGCATCGATGTTTTCCGAGGGCGACCGGCATTTCCGTGTTGATACGAGTCTCGATTCTCTCAGTCAGCTCTCGATGATACTGGCTCGACGATCCGACGGAACGTTTGCGGTGTACGGAACAACTGGATACGCGAGCAATTCGGAGCACGTTGGCCTGCGGCTGATCGAGGCGGTCTATGACTCGACGCTTACGCGGAGGTCGTGGTCGGACGTTGACACGTTTCCCCTGGACAGTTCTCCTGACATCCTCATCCTGAACCGCACCGTCGGTTCGCCGAAGCGCGCATTCGGATGCGACAATACGGCGGCAGTGAACATCCACATTTCGGAGTTCCAGAGTACCTATATCCAGGACAAGTATGTCGACTATGATTTCAATTACTCGGTTGGCGCCGACGGGTCTTTCCGTCCGCGCGTGTACGAGGTCGAGGCCTGTTCCGCGCGTGGATACGTCGTGGCTCGGCGAACGCGGTGGGATGCGCTGAGCGCGGTGGACGCCTATACATCGCGCGGCACGGTTTCGGTCGCAGACAGTTCTGCGGTACAGGAGTTCAACACGATACAACGAAACCCCGGAATCCGGAATTTCGGCGCCGATCTCCGCGTGACATACATCACGAATGACCCGGAGGTTTCCGGAAGTAACGTGGACCGACTCATGGTAGCGACCGTGGGGCGAAACGGGACTGCCAGATCATCGCCAGGCGTCAACGGCTTCGTCTCGAATATCGGCGATTATCCGTGTGTGAAGGAACTTCCGCCAAACTATTTCGATGGAATTATCACGTTCGGGTCGCCGTGGACGGTTCTCAATCGGCCGGGCAAGACGTTCGTATTCGAGGGTGCCGGTTACCGCGCCTATTATCGTGACATTCGACGCCTCGTCCCGTGGTCGATTTGCTCTGCACAGTATGCCGTCACAGCCGTGTCCGGCACCGTCTTCCGACGCGTTGCCATGGACCATCGCTGCGGTCTTTCGGACCCACCGCTCGCGTGGGCCGAGTCGGCACGCGTTGATCCCGATGACGGAAGGATGAATCTGATGGTCGGTACAAACGGGGAGTGGGCGTCGCGACGAGTCCTCCAGTTCGCGCCGAATGATACGTTGGAGAATACATGGATCGACGTGCTGCCTGACCGGCTGGGATCATCGCTTCAGATCGTGCCGATTGCGCCGGCAGACTGCCTGCTCGTCGATGACACGGTGGCCATTCGAATGAAGGAGGGAACCTATGTCGACACATTGCGGTTCGCTGAACATGCGGAAGTGAGTCTGCCGCTGAAGTCGGACCGGATGCTGCGCATTACTGACGCGGATAGCGTTCTGCGACTTGCCGTCTACGGCGCGGACGGAGCTCGCCGGTTTCGGCGTGACGTTCTCCGTATTGCAGCGCCGAATTCATGCCTGGTACGGCAGGATACCGCAAGCGGCACGATAGCGATCATTGCTGGTGGGAATGGTGGTGTTCGCGGCATCATTCTCGGCTCGGATCTCTCGGGGTATGGCGGAATACTGCAGCTGAGCCAGACGCGTGACTCGGTGGGGTCGGTTGCCGCGACGTTTTCCGGAGACTCACTCCTGGTCGTCTGGGAGGACTTCCGGAACGGCATCGCAAACCTCTATCTCGCATCGAATCCCAACGCTCTCAGGACATCGAGGGACACTGTGCCCAACGTCCAGCCGGATGACAATCCACCGCACGACATCGGTCCGCCGCGCGATCCGCCGCGCGATCCGCCGTTGAGCGGACCGATCGTCGTAGACGTCTGGCCGAATCCCGCGTCGGAACGCTTGCAGGTGCATTGCCTGGTGACGTACCGGGACCCGGTCCGGATGTGGTTCACGGACGAGATCGGGCGGGAGGTTGGAATTCGAACGTGGCTCGAGCCGGGCGAGACGACGGAGGTCGACGTATCCGGACTGCGCCCCGGCCTATATTGGATTCACACGGGTGGCGGGCAGACGGTGGATCGAGCGCTTCCCGTCGTGGTCGTACGGTGACGGCCGCTCATAAGCCACGGTGATCCCCTTGAACACTACCGGAATTCCCATGGAGTCTCCTCGAGTCGGCATCGTCGGCGTCGGCTGGGTCGGCTCGAGCGTTGCGATTTCCACGTTGCAGTCCGGTGTTGCCCGGGAACTGCTGCTCAACGACGTCGACGGCGACATCGCCCAGGGCGAAGCGATGGATCTGGCGCACGGGGCGCCGTTCTACCCGGCCGCGTCGGTGCGGGTGGCCGACGTCGAGGAGATGACCGATGCGGACGCGGTGGTGATTTCCGCCGGGCGTGGCGGTCGTCCCGGTGAGTCACGACTCGATCTGCTGCGCGACAACGCGAGAGTCGCGGCGGACCTCGGCCGGCGGCTTGCCGGGTGTCGCGGCGTGATCATCGTCGTCTCCAATCCCGTCGACATCCTGACCCATGTCGTCGCCGAAGCGTCGGGTCTGCCACCGCACCGTGTAATTGGAACCGGAACGATGCTCGACACGGCGCGACTGCGGCAGATGCTGGGACGCGAACTGCGCCTCGATCCGCGGTCGATTCACGCGCAGGTAATTGGCGAACACGGGGACTCCGAGGTTGCCCTCTGGTCGAGCGCCAGCATCGGCGGCCTGCCGCTGCGACAGTGGGAGGGGTGGACGAGCAGCGACGAGCAGCGGCTCGCCGACTCCGTTCGATCCGCGGCACAGGAGATCATCCGGCGCAAGGGAGCGACGAATCACGCGATCGGCCTGGTTACCGCGGCGCTGCTGCGCTGGATACTTCGAGGGGAGCGACGCGTACTGACGGTGTCGCGACGGCAGACCGGAGCGCTGGGAATCCACGACGTGACCCTCTCACTACCCGCAATTGTCGGCCGCGACGGCGCCGAAACGATTATCGAACCACAGATCGACGACACCGAACGCGAGGCGCTGCACCGTTCGGCCGACGTGCTGCGAAGAGCGGCCGAATCGGCGCTCGAACACGAGCCCGGCAGCTGACCTCACGCGGACGGCGCAACGGAAATTCTCTCAGTCTCCTCTCATTGAATCGGTTCAATCACGATGTCCTCTCTCATCGTGCTGGTGCGGACCATTGCCATTCTGGCGGTTGCCTCCTCGGTTGCATTCGCGCAGCAGCTTCGAATATTCCACATCGATGTCGAACAGGGTTCCTCGACGCTGTTCGTGATGCCGAACGGCCGCGCACTGCTGGTCGACTCGGGGGAGAACGGGCAGGGGGATCGCGTGGTGGCGCTATTGGGCCGGCTTGGGATCGACACGGTGGATGACTTCGTCGCCACGCATTACCACTCCGATCACATCGGCGGAATCGACGAGGTGGTGCACGCCGGCGTTGTCGTCGACCGTGCGTTCGACCGGGGCACCGACGGATACGCAATTCCAACGTCCAATACCTATCAGGACTATGCTGCCGCACTGTCGGGGCGGCGGCACCACATCGTTCCCGGCGACACCATTCTGCTCGATTCGTCGGTACGCATTCAGTGCGTCGCATCCGGCGGCGCCGTCGTTGGCGAATCCGAACCGTCACCGGGCACCGACGAGAACGACAATTCGGTCGCATTGGAACTTCAATTCGACGGGTTCCGCTATTTCATTGGTGGCGACATCGAGGCGCGAACCGAACGGCTGCTTGCCGAGGAAGATGCGGTTACCGACGTCGACGTCTACGTCGCGGACCATCACGGGGCTGCAACCTCATCGACGAAGGAATTCGTGGACGATATGCGTCCGACGGTCGTGGTGATTTCCAATGGGAGCAATGCCATCTATCGGCATCCGCGCGAAGTGGTGCTCGAGCGTTTCGCCCACATGCATCCGGCTCCGACGGTGTTTCAGACCAATTACCTGTTCGATACCGGTTCGGTCGGAGGCAACGTCGACACGGCCTTCATCGGCGACCGTGACGAACACGACGACGACGGGACGGTGGTGGTTCGCGTCGACGGTGCGGCCGGGACGTACGCGGTGGACTGCTGCGGGGGGTCGGAATGGAATTTTCCCGTGAAGCATCCTGCGGTGCCGGCAGTGGTGTCGCATACGAATACGAATGCGGACACGAATGCGGATACGAACGAGCCGGGCGGAACGCAGCAGCACGTGCCCCGGGTAGTGATTGCGCGGCTTCTGCCGAATCCTGTCGGATCGGACGACGAGCTGGAGGAGGTGACGATCGAGAACGTGGGAACCGATTCGGTGAACGTCGACGGGTGGGTGCTTCGGGATGCGTCGAACGGAATCTGGGTACTGCCACCGGGGCACGTCCTGGCTCCCGGGCAGACGTTGACGATCGTGCGTCACGGGATGTCGATGTCGCTGAACAACGGCGGCGACACGATCGAGCTGCTCGATACGGCGCGGGCGGTGGTCGATCGGGTGGAATACGGGCGGGTTCGCGAGGGCGAGGAGGTTCGCCGGCGGTGAGCGAATCGATCCACGCGGCGATGACAAACCATGACAAATGTTCTATCACCCGGGAGGGGCGGGGGATAGATTCGGATATGGTCTAAACCTGTGAGGTTGTCATGGTCAACAGCATCATCGATCGCATTCTGGTACCGTCATCGGACGCCGACTGGATACTGGTGTCACTCGACGACGGGCGAACGTTCGCGTTGAAGGTCGGCGGGTATCAACTGGTGGCGGGATCGGTACCATTCGAGCAGTTCACCGAGTGGATGGAACCGCGTGGCGCGCGAATCCGGCGGATCTGGACCGACGGCGAGCGGCTGGCGGTACAGCTCGACAACGACCGGTACTTCACTTACCATCTGAGCGAGTCATTCGACGCCGACGGATTGCCGCACAGCGGGTATTTCTACGAGTCCGCCGAGGAATTCCGCCATCATATCGGGGACGTTCTGGCCGACGACTGGTGGCGCGAGTTATCCGCGCCGTTACCGGGTGTGGTGGAGCCGGTGCATCACGTGGCGTAGGGGGGGCGGTAAAATCCTCCGGAGCTCGAGTCAGTGCTCCGGCAGTCCCCGGACGACGGTCCGGGGACAAGGAGTCGAGGCGTCATTTTCGGCGGTGGCCGTGTCCCTCCGTACCGGCGTCGGTACGGCTCGCGCGTATTCCGCATTCGGAAACGTCCGACGCAGCGGCCGGGGGTTCACGACGCCTTCACCTCGCCGTCGCGTTTTGGCAGGGGGGCGGGTCGGAGGACGGGGCGGACGCTCAGGTCCGGCATCGTGTGGCCGTCGGTTTCGAGGAGATGATTGATCTCCGCGATCGCCCGCTCGAGCTGCGCGTCGTATCCGCGCGCGTAGTCCTGCGGCGTCAAATCGACCTCGATGTCGGGATCGGTGCCGTAATTCTCCACACCCCACGCCACGTCTTCGAACCAGAATGAGAATTCCGGCTGCGTCGTGACCGACCCGTCCACCAGAGGATTGCGCGGCCAGATTCCAACCACGCCGCCCCAGGTGCGCTTGCCGATCAGCGGACCGAGCTTCATCAGCTTGAATCCGTGCGAGAAGATGTCGCCGTCGCTGCCCGCGTATTCATTCGTCAGCGCCACGACCGGGCCTCCCAGCGAATGCGATGGATACGGCTCCGGCATCGTGTAGCGCGCCTGATTGTACCCGATTCGCCGCCGCGCCAGCTTCTCGAGAATCAGCTGTGAAACGTGTCCGCCGCCATTGAAGCGAACGTCGACGATCATCGAACCGTGCCAGACTTCCGAGAGGAAGCCGCGGTGGAATTCGCTGTATCCCCACGGCCCCATGTTCGGCACATGCACGTAGCCCACCCGACCGTCGGTGGCTTCATGGACGCGACGGCGGTTGGACTCCACCCATTCGCGGTACCGCACGGGCAGATTGTCCCGGCTCGTCTTGACGCGCACCGTCCGACGTTCCTCGGAATCGGCCGGACGCACCGTAATCACGACCTCGCTTCCGGCGGTATTGACCAGTTCCCGTTCCGGCGGATTCTCGCGCGAGAGCGTTCGTCCGTTGATGGCCAGCACGTAGGCACCCTCACGCAGGTTCACTCCCGGCGACTCGAGCGGCGAACCGAAGCGTTCGCTCCATGCATCGCCGCGGATGATGTGCTCGATGCGCCAGGCGGTGGCTGATTCGTCCCAGACGAATTCCGCCCCCAGATGTCCCTGGGCATAATTCGGGTAGTGCCTGTAGTCGCCGCCCATCTCGTAGGCGTGGGACGTGCCGAGTTCGCCCTGCATTTCCCAGAGCAGATCGCTGACTTCGCCGCGCGAACCGAGCCGCGCCACCAGCGGCAGATAGCGCTGGTGCACGGCGTCCCAGTCGATGCCGAGCATTCCCTCGGTCCAGAAGAACTCGCGTTGCAGGCGCCACGCCTCGTCGTACATCTGTCGCCACTCGGCGCCGGGGTGCACCTGCACGCTGATGCGGTCGATATCCACCCAGCCGGAGTCGGCTCCGGGTTCATCATTCTGCCGTTCATCGGGGCGCGCCGTGGCGGGAACCACGCGCAGGCGGCTTCCGGCGCGATAGACGAGCGCGCGTCCGCCCTGTGCCACTTCGAAGTCATCGATGGCGTCGTCGAGGGTTTCCACCTTCTGCGTCTCGAGGTCGTAGTAGCGCAGCGTTTCGTTGGTGGTGTTGCCACCGGACCACTGAGCCGAGAGACTGCCGACGATCGGTTCGGAGAGAATGAAGATCCGCCCCCTGGCGCCGGCGACATCGGTGTAGCGACCGGCCTCGACGGGCATGGGAATCAGCCGACGGGTGATTCCGTCGAAATCGATTTCGACCGGTTCGACGGATTTCTCCTCACCATCACCCTCGGGTTCACCCGCAGCGCCGTTCTTCCTGCCACGCGCCACGTCGTTCGGTGCCTTGGGTTTCGGCAGGAACGGATTCTCCACGTCCTTGCGAAGGGTCACGACATAGGGGCGCATGCCGCGCGGGAAGCCGAGATCGAAGTGGAGGTTGTCGTAGACGGGATCGAATTCCCGGAAGGAGAGGAAGTAGAGGTAGCGTCCCTCGGGATCGAACGACGGATTGATGTCATTGAGCAGCGGCTCGGTGACCTGATGGACGTCGCCGGTCTCGACCGAGGCGATCATCAGGTAGCTCTTCTCCGGATGTTCGGCATGGTTGAAGGCGAGCCAGCGGCCGTCGGGGGAGAAGGCGAGGGAACCGTCGTGGAGCGTCGCGCTGCGGTCGATCTGTTGCAGCGTGCGCGCCTGGAGGTCCACCAGCAGGACTTCGTTGCGATGATTGGAGATGGCGACGACATCGGCGGTGGGGGAGACCTGCAGATCGACGGGGCGACCGATGTCGAGGTCATCGTAGCGGTCCTCGGTTTCGGGCTCGTTCGGATCGAAGACGACGAGGCGTTCGTTGCCGCTGCTGTCGGAGACGGCCACGAGGCGACGTCCGTCGGAGAGGAATCGGGCGGCGCGATAGCGGACGCCGTCGGGAATGCCGAACTGTGTGGGAGCGCCGGCGAAGGCGGCGATGGTGAACGGCTTTCCGCGGGCGACGATCGCCAGCTCATGTCCATCAGGATGCGGCGCGTAGCTCTGCAGGGCATTGGAGGCGGCGACGAACTTGCGGCCGCGCTGGGTACGGGGCGAATGGTACTCGATCGGAATGACCCGCGTGGCGTTCTCAGCCGGATCGAACAGGTAGAGGTCACCGCCGGAGTGGTAGACGATGCGCCGACCATCGCTCTGGGGATTGCGCGCGTAGAACTTGTCGTGATCGGTATGGCGGCGCAGGTCGTCGCCAGTGGGCGTACACGAGTAGATGTTGCCGTAGCCCTCGTGATCGCTCAGGAAGTAGATTCGCTCACCGACCCACATCGGAGCGGCGAGGTTGCCCTTGAGTTCGATCAGTTCGCGGAAGTCGCCGGTGCCATCGACATCGATCCAGATGTTGCCGGCGGTACCGCCGCGGTAGCGCTTCCACCGCGCGGGATCGGCGGTGTTGCGACCGATGACCATTCCCTGCTCGGGACCGAAGGAGAGGTTGCTGACCGGGCCGACGCCGACCGGTTCGGGCTGCACGCCATCGGGGGCCATCAACAAGGCATGCGTCAGGTGGGGAAAGGGCTGTCCCTTACTGGAGACGAAGACGACGCGGTCGCCCTCGCGGGTCCATCCGACCGGGCGCGTATTGCTTCCGTAGTAGGTGAGCCGGCGCGGTTCGCTCCCTGCGGCTTCCATCACGTACAGCTCGGGCGGCCCTTCCTCCTGTGCGGTGAAGGCGAGCCAGCGTCCGTCGGGGGAGAGGTGGGGACGCGAGGCCTGGCTGAGACTGGAGGTGAGCCGACGGGCGACGCCGCCATCGGCAGGCACCATCCACAGGTCGTCCTCGCTGGTGAAGACAACGGTCTCGTTCTGGATTGCGGGATAGCGGTAGTAACCGGACTGGGTCATGGTCGTCGAAATGATTGAATACGGGCCGGCGTGGGCAGGGAAACGATCGCCTCGGGCGAATCCGTCAATATATGGATTGGCGGGACGGTCGCGTTCATTCGCGGTACAGACTGCAACCGATGCACCCGAAACTTTTAATTCAGGATCGTGTTCCTGCCGACACATGGCGAACAGCGCGCGCGACACCCAGACCAGCGATGAGGAGCTGATGGAGCGGTTCAAGGAGGGGGACGAAGCCGCCTTCTCGGAACTCTACCATCGGTACAATCGACGTGTCTACGCCTACGCGATCAAGATGGTGGGCTCGACCGATCTGGCCGAGGATGTCTTCCAGGAGATCTTCATCCGCGTGGCGCGCAAGCGAAGCCATTTCAAGCAGGGCAATTTCGCCGCGTGGCTCTTCGCGATCGCCCGGAATCTGTCGCTCAATGCGCTTCGGGATCGGCCCGACTACGTGTCGCTCGACGAGGTACGCGATACGCTGCATACGCCGGAGAGCGAGACGAGCTATGACATGAGCACCGAGATCCTCAAGCAGGGGATCGAGCAGCTCCCCGACGATCTCCGCGAGGCGATCGTCCTGCGGGTGTACAACGGATTCAGCTACAACGAAATCGCAGAGATAACGGGGGCAAAACTCGCCACGGTCAAAGTGAGAATCTTCCGGGCGAAGCAGAAGCTGCATGAGATTCTGCTCCCCTACTTCGCCGACCGGGTCTGAGATACCAATGCAATGAATGCCGAAGAACTGATCATAGGACACTACGAACGGACGCTCGACGCCGGCCAGGAGTCGAAGCTCGCCGAGATGCTCGAGTCCTCACCCGAGACCCGCGCACTCTACGAGCAGTATGGGGGTATGGAGGGGATGATGCAGACCGAGGCCGAGACGATCGCTCCGTCAAAGAATCTCGACCGCGACGTGCTGCTGGCCGCTCTGGCGGCCGTCTCCGGCGCGGCGACCACCGGCGTCGGCGGCATTCTCGCCGCGCTCGCGACCAAGACGGGTATCGTCGCCACCGTGATCGTCGCCGGCGGTATCGTCGCTACGGTCATCGGCAGCGGCTGGCTCCGTTCCGACAACGGATCGTCCACGCCGCCGGCGGTCGAACGCTCGGCGCCGTCACACGCGCTCACGCCGAACCCGAGCTCCCCGGATTCAAAGGAGTTCAACTTCACGCCGCCTGCGTCGAACGCCGTCGAATCCGGTGCCGATGCCGTCGAGCAGCCGGTGCAGCAGGGCGCCACGCAGCAGCAGCCGGTGCAGCAGAACAGGGGACAGGCGGCGGCCAGCACGCCGCCGGCGCACTCGACGGAGTCCTCGGCACAACGAAACCCTCTCGATCTCGGCAGCCATCCGCCGACAACGGTGGGGGACTCCGGTGGCGTCCAGATGAAGCCCCCCGCCTCGGACAAGTCTCCGTAACGGCCCTCGCGCCAGCCGGCGCCAGCACACGTTTTTGCGCTGCGAATCGGGTCCTCTCCGGTCGTATCTTTCGCGATCACCCCTTCCGCACGTGATCGACCGGTGGTGCAAACAACGACGACGCGCATTCATACCGTCCTCCTGGCACTGGTCATGCTCCCGAGCATGGCCAGCGTCGTTTCAGGCCAGACCGATTCGCTCGACTCGGCGAACATCGCCGCCGATCGGGCGCCCCGGCTCTTCCTTGGCCTCGCCGCGTCGTATGCTCCCGTCACGGTCGCGTTCGGTCAACTTGCCACCTCGCCCTACGTCCTTGCTCCGGCCTGCGGTGGCGTATTCTCCGGCGGCACCGGACGGTCGCTCTCGGCGGCTGCGCTGGTTGAGATTCCAAACCTCACGCTGCCCGTGATCGGGACCGCCGCGATCGAATTCCTCCCGACCTACGTCCGCACGACCGCCTCGCTTCGTTCCAACGTTCCCACGCCCGATCCCGCATTCGATGCCAAATCCGAAGTCGTCGTTCAGACCCGCGCGCGGTGGGAGCTCGAGCTCACCCGACAGGACGTTGCGCTGACGATCCTCGGGCGCTCCGGCGGCAGTGGCGCGCTGCATGGCGATCTGGGCGTGACGCTGTGGAGGACGGTGTCGTTCGAACAGAACCTGAGCCAGCTGCTGGTCGATCCGCCGACGGCGATTTTCCGTACCAACGGCGCGCGGCGGGAGGACTTCGGTGATCCGGGTCTCGGCCTGCCCCCGGTCGGGATGGCGGCCATGGCGGCGGTCGACTACGATCTGCCCATCGGTGAGGCGAGCACGCTTACGCCACGCCTGTCGGTGTGCGTGCCGCTGACGACGAGCACGGCCAACGGGACCTGGCGCCAGTCGGCGATATCGCTCGGTGCCGCGCTGCGCATCGGACTGCTGCGACCGGAGCCGCCGCCGCCAGCTCCGAGGCCGCTTCCGAAGATCGCCGCGAGCATTCTCACACGTCCGTCGACGGTGCAGGTGGACATCGATGAGTACGATTCGATCGAGGCGCTGCCGATGCTCAACGACGTCTTCTTCTCGGAGGGCAGTGCCGAGATTCCGGCGCGGTACCATCTGCTCGCGGCCGATTCGGTCGGGGCCTTCTCCCGCTCGCATCTCGTCGGCTCCGCTCTCGACGTCTACCACGACATGCTCAATCTCGTCGGCCTGCGCATGCGGGAGATTCCCGACGCTACGCTGCGCATCGCGGGCTTCCGGAGTTCGCGCGAACGCGATACGACGCTCGGTCGCCGCAGGGCCGAAGCCGTCGCCGCCTACCTGCGTACGGAGTGGAACCTCGCGCCCGGCCGACTGACGGTGGTCGGTGACGGACTGCCGCCGGATCCGGCACGGGAGAACACGCCCGAGGGATTCGAGGAGAACCAGCGCGTGGAGATCGACGCCTCCGATCCCAACGTGACCGCACCGCATCTGCGGCGGCACGTGCGTCGCATCGCCAATCCGCCCGGGCTCGTCTTCTATCCCGGAGCGACCGCCGAAGCGGGCGTCGACGCCTGGTCGCTCGACGTGATGCAGGACGATCATCCCTGGCGTTCGTTCTCCGGTCGCGGAACGCCGCCGGATTCGATCGTCTGGAACTGGAGGAGCGATGGTTCGACGCTGCCGATGATTCCCATGCACCTCAGCTACGTGCTGCACATCCGCGACAGCGTCGGGCAGACGGCGACGACACCTGAGAGCGCCATCGACGTCCGCTACCACACGGCGCACAGTCGACTGCGCCATACCGAGAACGATTCGACCGTGGAGAGTTACTCGCTGCTGCTCTTCGACTACGACAGTCCGCACGTCAGTCCGGGCGACCGTGAACTGCTGCGGGCCATTGCTGCCCAGGGCGTCAGCCCGCGCGCCACGGTGCGGCTGACCGGTTACACCGATTCGATCGGGGACGCCGCATACAACCGTCGTCTCGCCAACGATCGCGCGGCCGAGACCGCGCGGCTCTTCGGCGAACTGATTCCGCCGCAGACGACCATCATCGTCGATCGCAACGGGGGCGAGCGGGAACGCTTTCCCTACGACACGCCCGAGGGGCGCATGCACGATCGGACGGTGATCATCGAAATCCGAACGCCCGCCGAGGCGGCACCCGCGCCGCCCGGCTCCGACGAGGGCTCGTGAAGCATTCGCTGCACCATATCGCACCCGGTTCCGCGTGGATGCGCTGCGTCCTCGTGGTCGCCGTGCTGGTGTTCCTCGACGCCGTTGCGACGGTGGCGCAGACGCTCGACGTGCCGCCCGTGTTCATCGAGAACGCCGGTCAGTGGAATTCCGCCGTGCGCTTTCGCTTCGATCGCCCGGGCATGCGGGTCTGGTTCACCGATGTCGGGCCGGTCTTCGATCTCAGCGACGGTGCCGGACATCATCACGTGGTGCGCCGACGCGACGTCGTGGCAGCCGACTGCCGACCCCATGGAATGGACGCCGATGCTGCGCGCGCGACGTTCATCAGAGAAAATTCGAACGGGATTTCAGCGGAAACGTGGGAGTCGATCGAGTACCCGGCGCTGGTGCCCGGTGTCGACGCCCGATACCGAAGCGTCGACGGTACGCTCGAGTACGACCTGATGCTGGCCCCGGGCACCGATCCGTCCTCGATCGCCTTCGGCTACGACGGCGCCGATTCTCTCCGCATCGATGCCGACGGCGCGCTCTGCGTCTACACCTCGGCGGGGATCGTTCGCGAGCGGCCGCCGATCGCCTGGCAGGAGGTAGGCGGGCGTCGCCGTTGTGTCGACGCAGCATTCCGGCTGCATGACGGGGTGGTGGAATTCGAACTGGGAGAATTCGATCGAAGCCGGCCGCTGCTGATCGATCCGACGATCGTCTACGGCAGCTACCTCGGAGGAACGGCAGCGGACGAGGCGCGAGGCGTGGCGGCCGATCGCGACGGTTCGATCGTTGTGACCGGCGTGACGTCGTCGGAGGATTTCCCGGTCACGACCGGTGCCTACGACACGCAGCTTGATCAGCAGGTGGTGGCGGCCGATCTGTTCGTCGCCCGGCTCGACCCGATGGGACGGCGTCTGCTGTTCGCCACCTACATCGGCGGCTCCGATCGCGACGAACCGTCGGCGGTGGCGGTTCGCTCCGACGGCGGCGTGATCGTCGTCGGTACCACGTGGTCGCGGGACTTCCCGCTCGTCTCGCCCATCGACACGACGCGCGTTGCGGCCGAGGGATTCGTGCTGTCGCTGGCAAAGGACGGCTCGCGGCTGAACTGGTCGACGTTCCTCGGAGGCAACGGCGACGACCACGTGGAGGACGTCACGTTGAGTGTCGGCGGCGATCCGGTGGTGGTCGGTTCCACCTCCAGCGGCGATTTCCCGACGACCACCGGTGCGATGTCCACGGCGTCGAACGGATCGCTCGACGGCTTCGTCACGCGGCTGCGACCGGACGGAAGTGGAATTCGATTCAGCACCTACCTCGGCGGTTCGGGCGACGACGAGGCAATCGCTGTCGCGATCGAACCTGGCGGTGCCGTGTACGTCGCCGGCTCGACGTTCTCGGCGGATTTCCCCGTCACCAGCGCTGCCACCTATGCCGGCGGCGGCGACGTCTTCCTGACGGTGATGCAGTTCGATCTGTCGCGGATGCTCTACAGCACGCTCTTCGGCGGATCCGCGCCGGAGAGGCCGTACGATCTGGCGATCGATTCGGTGGCTCCGCCCGCCTACCCGAATGCCTACGTCGCCGGGCGCACGGCGTCGATCGACTTCCCCGCAATGACCACCAGCTCGAGCTGGTTCGTGCTGAAGGCGCCGCTTCCTCTTCCCCTCGGAACCGGTTCGGGTGCCTACGTCCGCGGCATCGGTCCGACCGATCGCGGGCGCGCAACCACGGTACAGGTCGACGGAGCCGGACGGGCGTACGTCGCGGGGGTCACCGAGACGCCGGCGTCGTTCCCGGTCACGTCGGACGGAATTCGATCGCCGACCCTGGGCGGATTCGACGTCGGCTTCGCGCTGCTGAGCGCCGACGGGCTGTCGATACTCAACGCAAGCGTGATCGGCGGCGGCGGCAACGACGTTCCGTGGCGCGGCGGCATCCTCGACCGCTTCGGTCGACTCATGATCGCCGGTGTCACCGATTCACCCGATCTCCCGCTTTCACGCGGGGCCTACGACAGCACGCTCAATCGCACCGGCGGACCCGGTCCCACCGACGCGTTCCTGCTGCGCTACGGATTCCTCACCGCTCCCGTCATCTACGCACCGCCGACGCTCGATCTCGCCACGGCGGGTTGCCAGACCTCCGTCGTCGACACGTTCTGGGTGTACAACACCGGCGACGCGAATCTGATGATCGAGGCCAACAGCATCGCGCGGGAGGGCGTGGGCTTCACGCTGCTGGAGCCGACCACGGGCCTGCCGATCACCGTTCGCCCCGGCGACTCGATACGCTACATCATGCGGTTCTCTACCAGTGGCGTCGTCACCGTCGACGACACGCTGCTGGTATTCACCAACGATTCCTCAGCGAGTCCGTACCGCATGCAGCTGAGGGGAATTCGTACCGCGCCGATCGTCGCGGCGGCGCCGTCGCCGGTGGTGTTCCCCAGCACGCTGGTGTGCGGGTTCGTGCGGGACACGGTCGTGACGGTAACGAACCTCGGCAGCGGTGACGCGACGATCGTCGGTGCGCAGGTCGGCGATCCTGCGGGTCCGTTTGCGGTGACGCCGCTCGATCCGACGACACATTTCCCGGTGCTCCTGACGAGCGCGCGCGAGCTGAAGCTGCGCGTTCGGTTCACGCCTGCGACGGCCGGTCTGCATCGCGACACGCTGCTGATCGCCATCGGCGAGTGTCCGGTGCCGGTCCGCGTTCCGCTCGAGGGCAGGGGTGATTCCGCGGCGCTCACTGCGGCGGTCGCCGCGGTCACGTTCCCGCCACTGGCATGGTGCGACGACCGACCGGAGGACACGATGCTGGTGGTGAGAAACAAGGGCGACGTCGACGTGACGATCAGCGACGTACTCAGCGACGACGCGGCGTTCGAGGCGGAGCTTCCCCCGGGAACGCTTGCTCCGGGAGACTCGGTGAGAATTCCGATCCGCTTCCTGCCCTCGGCGGCATCCGGAGCGATCGACGCGACGCTTCACATCGAGGCGGAGCCATGTGGTATGGCGATCACGGTTGCGCTGCACGGCGAGCGTCTGCCGAAGGATTCGCTGGTGGCGATTCCGGATTCGCTCGACTTCGGCATGCTCGGCGGTTGTCGTGGCGAGGCGATCGCCGATACCCTCGAGCTTCGAATGCACAATCCCTCGTCGAAGGCGATCGATCTGCTCGACGCGGCGATCGACGCTCCGTTCTCGGTCGTCTCCGAAGGAATTCCCACGACGCTTCCTCCCGGAGGCGACGTCGATCTCCGGATCGTATTCATGCCAATGGAGGAAGGGGACGACACGGCGGAGCTGCTGATCGTGACGAGCGGCTCGTGTCCGGATACGCTGCGGGTGCCGGTCCTCGGCCGACGGCGCGATCTGCGGCTGGTACCGCGGGCCGACACGATCGATCTGGGGGAGATGGGCGAATGCGAAACCGTGCGGGACACCGAGGTGGTGGTGAGCAATCCTTCGCCGAGTCCGATCGAGGTCGACACCGTGGTGAGCAGTGGAGGTGTGGAGCTGCGAAGTCCGGTGACGCCGTTCACGATCGGAGCGGGAGAGTCGCGGACGTTCCTGTTGCGGTTCGTACCTCGACAGGCGGGCGCGGCGTCGGGTCGGCTGGCGATGCCGATGCCGTGTGGCGATACGGTGGCGATCGTCGTCATGGCGCGCAAGCTCGGGGCGGTGCCGGATCCGGATCGCCGGCGAGTGGTGATTCCACCGGTGCTCAGCTGCTCGGCGGAGGTGATCGACAGCGTGGTGCTGCGCAACACGGGGGATGGGGCGGCGCTGGTGATTCGCGACGCGATATCGGGTGGAACCATCGAGCCGGTCGATCCGATCGTCGGAGCGAGCATCGCCGCCGGCGACAGTCTCACCATTCGCGTGCGCTTCGCTCCGGGACCGGCGCACGTGGACGAATTCCTCCGGCTCGTGCTCGGCCCGTGTGGCGACACGGTTGCGGTGGAATTCATCGCCTCGACGCTCCCGGCGAACCTGACTTCCAGCGGTGGTTCCTTCGGTACGGTGAACGTGGGCTCGAGCGCCGACACGGAACTGGTGTTCGTGAACGATCTGCCGACGGCGGTCGTGGTCGATTCGCTTCCGGACGTAGCCGAGCCCTTCTCGGTACGGGGGACGCTGCCGTCGCTTCCTGCGCTGCTTGCTCCCGGCGACACGCTTCGCGTGTCGATGCGGTTCTCACCAACGACACCCGGCCTGTACGAACCGACGGCTCGCCTGTTCGTCTCGGGTCCGTGCGACTTTCAGCAGCTGGTGCAGCTGGAGGCGACGGCGACGGGATCGACTGCGACCACGACGCTATGTCTGGACGTCGACGGGCGTGGCGACGGGCGACCGGGGGACACGGCGACGGTGCGGGTGGTAACGGCTGACGAGCCGGCGGTGCTGCCGGCGGGAAGTGTCACGACGCTGGTGATCAGCTACGACCCGATCGCCCTGTACGTGATCGATGCGGGGCCTTCGCCCGATGTGGTGATCGTCGACGCGGGCCGATCGAACGGACGGCTGGTGTTGCGGGTGAATCGACCGCTGCTGCCGGGTTCGCCGCCTCCGTCGATTCGCTTCCTGATGCTGGCTGGCGGGGAGGGGGCGACACCGGTGGCGATCGATTCGATCGCATCGAACCAGGCGCAGGCTGCCTTGAGCGCCTGCGGCGATCCGGCGCTGCTGGTGGTCTTCCCCGGGTGCATTTCAGGCATCACGTTCGGCAGTTTTCCGAGCCGGCTCGACGCCGCGCGACCCGATCCGGCGGGCGAGGTGGTGACGATCGACTACCAGCAGCTGGAGGACGCGCACGCGCTGCTGAGGATTTTCGATGTGAGCGGCCGCGAGGTGATGCGCCCGCTCGACGCCGACCTCAGGGGGGACGCTACGTGCTGCGGGTGGACGTGAGCGGGCTTCCGAGCGGGACGTACGTCTATCAGATCCAGGCGGGTGAGTATCGCGCCAGCCGGACGATGCACGTGACCCGTTGATCGGGTGAATTCCGATATTCGCCGGCATCAGCGGCTGCCGTAGCCGCCCTCCGTCACCAGACTCCCGTCCGTGATGCCGATACTCGAGGACATCTCCACCATCGCGACCGCATTCATCGACGTGACCGACCACTTCTCCGGTTCGAGCCGCGCCGCATTCCGCCGCAAGGTCGACGGCGAGTGGGTCGACACCACGCACGCGGAACTCTTCGCGATGGTCGAAGCGCTGGCGCTGGCGCTCCGGGCGCGGGGCATCGCGCACGGTGACCGGATGGGGGTGATGAGCGAGAATCGACTCGAATGGGTGGTGACCGACTTCGCCTGCGTCTGCTCCGGAATCGTGGACGTGTCGACGTTTCCGATTCTGACGGCGCGGCAGATCGGATACGTGCTCAACCATGCAGGCGTGAAGGCGGTGGTCTGTTCCAATCGCCTGCAGCTCAAGAAGCTGCACGAGATCATCGACGATCTGCCGACGCTGCAGCACATCATCGTGATGCAGCAGGATGCGATCGACGCTTACGAGCGGCGATTCGACCGCACGCTGCTGTCGTGGGACCAACTGCTGGAGGAGGGGCGGGGTCTGGCGCGCAGCGTTCCGGGTCAGCTGCGCACGCTGGCCGCGCAGTCACAACCGGACGATCTGCTGACGCTCATCTACACGAGCGGAACGACGGGAGATCCGAAGGGCGTGATGCTCACGCAGGGGAATTTCGCGGCGAACGTGCGGGGCGCGCTCGATCGGTTGCCGATCCGCACCGAGGACGTGGTCCTCAGCTACCTGCCGCTGTGCCACGCCTACGAGCGCACCGCCGGGTACTACTCCTGCTTCATCGCGGGAGCGACGATTGCCTTTGCCGACTCGATCGAGACGGTACCTGCCAACATGCTGGAGGTGCGACCGACGCTGATGACCTCCGTCCCGCGGCTTTTCGAGCGGATCAAGACGCGGATCGAACGGCAGGTAAAGACGTATCCGCCGACGCGGCGCGCGCTGTTCGCCTGGGCAATGCGGATCGGCCGGGAGCATCTGGCGGCCGAGCGCAACGGGCGGATCGGCATTGGACTTCGATCGCGTTACCGGATGGCCGAGTCGCTGGTCAACAGCCGACTGCGGGAGCGGCTGGGGCTCTCGCGGCTGCGCTTCTTCGTCTCCGGGGGAGGTCCGCTGCCGCGCGATGTCGCCGAATTCTTCTTTGCAGTCGGTCTGGTGATCGTCGAGGGGTATGGGCTGACCGAGGCATCGCCGATCATAGCGGCGAACCTCCCGGAGCGTCCGCGCGTCGGGACGGTGGGTCCGCCGCTGTTCAACGTCGAAGTGCGCATCGAGTCCGACGGAGAGATCCTCACGCGGGGTCCGCACGTGATGAAGGGATACCTCGACGACGCCGAGGCGACGGCCGCGGTAATCGACGCCGGCGGGTGGCTGCACACGGGAGACGTGGGTGAATTCGACGCGGAGGGAAGTCTCCGCATCACCGATCGGAAGAAGAATCTGATCGTGCTGTCCAATGGCAAGAATCTCGCGCCGCAGGCGATCGAGGGGGCACTGCGGCAGAACCGTTTGATCGACCAGATGCTGCTCATCGGCGACGGGCGGGCGTTCCTCACGGCGCTGATCGTGCCGGACTTCGAGGCATTGCGCGAGGTGGCCGAGGCCGTGCGGACGCCGGTCGGTTCGATGAGCGACGCGGACGAGCGGCGGGCACTGCTCGACAGCGACCAGGTGGCGCTGGCGTTCGACGGCGCGATGCGCGACGCGCAGCGCGATCTCGGATCGTTCGAACGTGTGCGCCGCTACCGTCTGCTCGACGAACCGTTCACGGTGGACAACGGGTTGCTCACTCCGACGCTGAAGGTGAAGCGGCGGGCGGTCGAGGGGCAGTACCGCGATCTGATCGAGGAGATGTACGAGGGGGCGGATCTGTAGCCACGACGGATTCGTGCCGGCGTCCGGAGGGCCGTTCCAATGAGCATACGGACCGCAACCAGGGGAGTCTTCGTCGGCCCATGATGCCGTTGCCGCGACTGCGGGAAGAGCATGGTGTGCCGGGGAGAACGAGACGAATGCCGCCTGCTTCGCCACCGTGTGAAGTGGGCGGTTTTGCGTTCGTTTCAGGCGGTGTTGAAAAAAATCCGCCTCCGGCTGAGAACTTCGAGCCTCTCGTGTGTTTTACATATAGGGTGGCTTGCCACTCGAGATTCATCGTACAGCGTTTTCCCGACGGTGCGGAGCGGTTCAGCTGAGCCGCTCCGTCGCCGTCGATCCCGGGGGGACGCACATTTCAGGACGCGGCCGGTGGAGGTATCTACCGCAGTACAACCGACGGAGGCGAACGACAAGGTGCTGGCCCGTCGGGTAGCGGCAGGGGACCACGAGGCCTTTCGCATTCTCTTCGAGCGCCACAAGACGATCATCTACCGGTTCTGCATGCTGATGATCGACGATGTGAATCTCGCCCAGGACGTGTATCAGGACGTCTTTCTCGGATTCTACGCGGCATGCAGGAAGGGGACGCCGATGTACAACGTCCGCGCCTATCTGCTGACGTCGACGCGTCACAGCTGCCTCAACATCCACCGGTACCGGGACCGCATCGAGTTGGTCGACGCCCTTCCGGAGACCAGGTGCGAATTCGACCCGACGACGATCGATCTTGCCGACCACCTCCGCGACGCGCTGCAGCAGATTCCCCCCGAACAGCGTGAGGCGTTCCTCCTCTTCGAAATCGAGGGACTTAGCTACGAGCGCATCGCGCAGACGCTGGAGCTTAGCGTGGGTGCGGTTCGCAACAGGATTTACCGGGCGAAGCAGGAGCTTCAGAAAATTCTCGGACCGGTTCTTCGCGACGAATAGGGCGAGACGGAAGAGGGCCAGGGTATCAACGTGCCGACAGGAGTAATTCGACCGATATGAACATTCAGGATTCGATTACCGCGCTGCTCAACGGCGAGATGACGGGCGAGTCGGAGCTTGCCGAGCTGATGCATCGACTGGCGGTGTCGCCGGAGAAGCGGGCACTGCTGGTGGAGCAGATCCGGATGTCGCGTGCCTATCGAGCCCTGGGCAGCAGCACGACACCCACCTCGGCGGCCGATGCGGCGGTGTTCAGCGGACTTGCGGCGATCGATCGGGGATTCGCATCGGCTGCGGCCATGGAACCTCCGGTGGTGCAGGCGGAATCTGCTGGTGCGGGGTGGCCCCTGCGTTCGGGGATCGCAGCGATGGTCGCAGTGGCGCTGCTGTGCATCGGCGTGGCCGGTGGTCTTCTGCTGGGCTCGAATGCGCCCGAACCCCGTCCGGCGGCGGCTGTCTCCGACGGAGATGCGGCTGGCCTCGTGATGCTCGGTATCGCGCAGGATTCGCTCACCAGAGCGCGGATGGAGATCGCCATGCTGCGGGAGAACGCCCGCACGCTACATGCGCGGATCGAACGGCTCTCGGCGTTGAGTCTGCGGCAGAAGGCGCTGCTGGCCACGCGGCGGCAGGCGAGCCGCGCGCCGGTTGCCGCAGCGGTGACGGTGGCGTCGACCCATGCGGAGCTACGGTCGATGGCGGTGCGTTCCCGGCCGGCGGTCGCGGCGAACGACTCTCGCGCGGAACTGCCCACGGTGCAGCCGGTCGGACTGCGGGAAGCGCCGCTGCACGGATTCGACGCGGCGCCGATCCGTGCCCGGGCCGCCGCGCCCCGGGTTGGCGAGCTCGACCTGGGCGAGGTGGGCGGTACGCCGCTCGGCGTGGAGGTGGAGCTGCGCAACAACCTGCGGCTGTCGCTGCCGCGCGTGTACGGGCTGTCGACGTCACCGACGATTTTTGCCGATCGCGAGCTGCAGGCGAGTCTGCATCTGGCGCGATCGAGCTTCCTCTCCTCCTCGCTGCGCGGTGGCATTGCGGTGGGTGAGACGGAATTCTCGCAGGTGCTGACGCCGTCGACCGACGGCCGGACGACCGACTCGCTGGTGCGGCAGTCGCCGCGCCTGTTGTACGCTCGTGGCTTCCTGGCTCCCGAGGTGTTGCGAATCGCTAATTTCTCGACCGCTCTCGAGCTTGGAGTCGGGGGAACGCAGATCGGACCGCTCGGAACGATCGGAGTGCAGACGGAGTATCACGCCAACCAGTGGCTGAGCGCGACCGCCGGCGTTTCCGCCTGGATGTTGTGGACGTCGCTCGACGGGCAGATTTACACGAGCACGAACCTGAACATCCACTACGGCATCGGCATCGGATTCTGAGCCGCTCGGCGTCGTCGGCTGCCCTTGCCCCCCGAACATCGCCGAGCCGATTGACCATGGAGCGTACGCACGCAGCAGGATCGACCCGCGGGTCGACGGGAATCGGCCCCGTCGCCACGCTCGCCATGGTCGTGCTGATGGTCTGCTGCAGCAGTCCGCTGGACGTTGATACGCCGCGCGACGTGGTTGTCGTTCCGGCAACGGTACCCACCGACCCGAATTTTCTCTTCGGCAGTGGCGACTCGCTCATGGCGCGGGTCGACGGGCGCCCGCAGGTCTTCGCCACCGAGGTGCTCCGACCGGAGTGGCACAACGGCCGGTTCGGAGACGGCTATTTCGTCACGGTGAAGGCGACCAGCTGGGGTCTCGACGGCGTCGAGTACGAGATCCTCTCACTGCGACTCGACAACGTGCGTGACACCGGCACGTTCGCCATCAACGACGCGTATTCGGCACCGAAGGAAATCGACTCGCTCGGACCGCCGCGCTACGGCGCCACCTACGAGCGACGTCGTCAGGGATTTCCCGAGGTCTATCGAAGTGACAGCGCCCACGTTGGGGAGGTGCGTGTGGTTCGCATCGACCGCGACCGTGGATTGCTGATCGGCGCGTTCTGGTTCCGCGCACACTGCCGCGAACTCGACACGACGATCACGGTCGACAAGGGCGTGTTCCGACTCGATCTGAAGCCATGACCAACACCGACACCAGCCGTCTGGCGTCTGTCATCGCGCGTGGGCTCCTGTGGGCCGTCGTGGTCACGCCGATTGCAGCGATCCAGCTGGCAGCGCAGCAGACGTCGGATTCGATCAAGCGCAGCGTGATCAGTCCGGTCGACTTCACTGCGACCAATACCGGCACGTTCGGCTACGATCCGACCGGCCGGATTCATGGTCTGATCTATCCGCGCGGATCGGGCCATCACTACCTCTACGGCAGTGGATTCTGGTTCGGCGCCAAGAAGCGAACCGCCGCATTCCGCCCGCTCGTGTTCTACACGTACAACCCCTCCACCGGCCGAAGCATCGCCAGTCCCGGCGAATTCGTCGACACCCTCGCCGCCCGACCCGATCTGTACCACTCGGTCGACTACGACCGCAACACCGGACGCTACCTCGGCGCTCTGCCGTCGGGCGCACCCAACTGGCCGCTGTGGAGTGCCTTCGGCGCCCCGTGGGCCTCGATTCTCGATCCCGGCTCGTTCGAACCCGACAACCGTCGCCGCCTCAACCTCACTCGCACACCCGCGTTCGCCTTCAACGCCGATGAAGAGATGGTGGCGCGGTTCAACGACGGCGGGCTGGGGCGCTACGAACTCGACAGCGCGCAGGCGCGCCAGCTCGGCTATCCGCTCGGGCTTCAGATTCAGGAGTCGATCTTCGCCTGGTCGAGCGATCCCCTCGGGGTGATCACCGTGCTGCAGTATCAGGTGGTCAACGCGTCGCCGGATACGCTCTTCGACTGCGTGATGGCGCATGTCTCCGATCCCGATATCGGCTCTCCCGGCAATGACCGCTCGGGGTTCCTCTCCAGCTGGCCCGTCGGCCGTACCGGGTTCGTCTACAGCGGACCCGAGGATGACGGGAACTATGGTACGCTGGTGATCACGCTGCTGGAGGCGCCGATGACCGATGCCAACGGGATCCTGGACAATTCCCGCCGACTCGACTATCCCGCCGTCGGCCGTGTCGGCGCCTTCCCCCGATGGGTCGTCGGGTCCGACCAGGAGCCGGTCACCTATCGCGATCGGTACGAATTGATGACCTCCGGTGGCTTCGCCTCCGACGACGACACCATGCCGTCGGCCGACCTGCGAGCGATGATCGCCTGCACGCCGTTCATCATGCATCCCGGCGACACCGCGTTCTTCGCCGTCGGCTACGCCATCGTCCCGACAACACACGATAGTCTGTCGATCGACGCGCAGCGCTACGTCAACGGACTGGTGAACATGTACTATGCGCGTCCACCGGATATCTCGCTCACCGTGGACGAATCGACGTTGGACGAACCGGTGCGACTGACGCCGAATCCTGCGTTCGACATCGTGTCGGTCAGCTGGTCGGACGCGCGCGCCGAGCCGACGCGAATCCGTGTCGTCGACGTGCTTGGCCGCACCATCATCGACCATCCGCGCCGAATGCATCCGGCCGGGGATCGCATCGAGCGCCTGGACGTTTCAGCGCTTCGGAGCGGCACCTACACCGTTGCCATCGAGACCGACCGCGGCGTGCGTTCGCGACGGCTCGTCGTGGCGAAGTAATCAACCGCTGCTTCACAGCCATGCGCTGGTCCGCCGCGGCACAGGCCTCGGCGTTCATCTACGCGTGCATTCTCCCTCACGGAATTCTTCGATACCACCAGGTCAATTCGATCCGCATTGCCCGTACTTATCGCGATTCTCATCGCGGGTGCCGCCCGACTACCTGCGCAGATATTCCCGCAGGACACGAGTCGCGTGTCGCAGCTGTCGAGCCCGGTGTCTTCGTGGCGGTCGTCTGGTCCGACGGAGTGCGGAGCACCAGGCCGATCGTCGTCGTCCGGTAGTGTCCCATTCCTTCCGGGGGCGGTCGGTGGCCGTCGTCGCGAACGCCACCAACGTCGGTGCGAACGTCTCCTTCTGGCTTGATTCTCGTGCGGTGGTCGGCATCGAGTTCGCCGATGCCCTGCGACGTGTTCGCCCGGCGGGCGAGCTCCGCGCCCGCAGTCGCGGTTGCAACGCCGTACGACTGCCGAGCGGCGCGGCGGATCCCGGACTCCTCATGGTCGTCGTCGAGCACACTGGAATTCGAACGACGGCACCCATCCTGGTCGTTCGATTGGTCCCGGTGATCCTCCGAGCCGATTTCACCAGAAGTATCGGAGGCCATCATGACGAGACTGGGAATTCCTGCGATGATCGTGCTGCTGTTGTCATTCGCTGCTGTGCGATCCAGCGCTCAGACCGTACTGGACGACACGACGCGCGTGTCGGACGTTCTGCTGCACGTGACGAACGTCGGGACGTTCGGCCGGGCGATGACACCCGGCGGTGCGGGCTTCGAGTATCCCCGCGGCAGCGGCAACACCTACCTCTCCGGCGGCGGCATCTGGTTCGGCTGCCGCAAGGCCGTCGGCACCGGCGGTCCTCGGACGGTGGTGTTCGAGACGTATGATCCGGCGACGGGTTCATCATGGGCCGTTCCGGGCTACACGTACGACTCGACGCTTGCGCAGGCGGATATTTTCAATTCCACCCTGTACGATCATCAGAGCGGCGAATACATTGGCCCGAACGGGCCGCGGTCGCGCTGGCCGATGTGGACGCTGCTGACCGAACCCGGGGCGACGCCACGATCGCCGGGGCACTTCAAGACGAATCCGCTGGAGCGCGACGCCGGCGACCGATACGTGGGGCCGACGTTCCTGCCCGGTGCCGATGAGGAGATCATCACCCAGTTCAACGACTTCGACACGACGCGCTACGGCGGGAGGCGTGATCCGGCGCTGCCGATCGGACTGCTCATCCGTCAGTACATCTCGGGCTGGGCAGAGGGGCCGCTGGCATCGACGGTGGTCTTCACCTATTCGGTGATCAACGTGTCGCAGGACACGCTGTACAACTGCTTCGTCGGGCCGGTCTACTCGCCGGTCGTCGGCGACGGTTCGGCCACGTATTCCTACGCGTACACATCGAGGCCCGAGCTGCGCACGACGGTCGCCTACCAGAGCGGGGTGGGGACGACGCCGCCCGGCGCACTGCTGACGACGCTGCTTGAGGGGCCGCTCACCTACCCGCCGGGCGACACGCTGGCGGGATTCGTCGACAACGCCAACCGCAATCGTTTCCGGTACAACGGCCGGATCACCAGCTATCGGAATCTGAACCTGAACACCGACCCGCCGACGCTGGCCGATCTGTACGGCGTGATGGCGTCGATGAGGGTCGACGGCAGCATCGGCCGCAACGATCAGGGCGCGCTGATGACCAGCGGACCATTCAACATGCTCCCCGGCGATACGGCGCACCTGTCCTTCGCGCTGCGCGTGGCCGATGTGGCCAATCCGCAGGACACGACCGACAACGCGCAGATCGAGGCGGCAGCCCGGCAGGTCATCGATTACTTCTACGTCGGTTCGCCGAGCGCGACGCCGGCGGTGTCCGCCTCGGGCGCATCGATGCTCATCGCCCCGAATCCCACGAGCGGATCGTCGACGATCGACTTCTCCGTCGACCGTTCCTCGCCGGTGACGATCAGTCTCTTCGACGAACTCGGCAGAACGGTGGCGAAGCGGCAGCTCGGAGTGCGATCAGCCGGAACGTACCGCGAGCGGCTACCGGTCGAGGGACTTTCCTCGGGTGCGTACGTGGTGGCGGTGCAGACGGGGAATCGGGTGGCGACCGGACGGCTCGTTATCGCGAAGTAACCCTCGGACCGTTGGGGTCGGCGGACGCGTTGCCGTGTTGGTGTCTACCGGCGCTTGAAGGCGTAGAGATCGAACCCTCCGCAGCCGCCCGGCCGGTTCGACGCCAGGTAGAGCATGTCGCCTCGGACGAACGGTGTGAAGTCGTCCCGTTCGGAGTTGAACGGCCGTGGCAGGCGGGAGCGTTCGGTGTCGCCCGGAGCGAACGAAAAGATATCCAGGCCGGCATCGGGCGTTTCGGCGGCGAAGTAGAGCGTTCCGGTGGCGGAGTCGATCGACGGCGAGTACTCGTTACCGCTGGAATTGATACCGGACCCGGCGTTGTGCGGCGTGCTCCAGGCGCCGCTCTCGAGACGGTCGCAGACCCAGATGTCGGTGCCACCCATTCCGCCGGGACGATCTGAGGCGAAGTAGAGGTGCTGACCTTCGGTGGTCACGAACGGCTGACCGTCCCACGAGGCCGAATTGATTTCCGGCCCGAGATTGACGAGCGTGATCGCGGCGGTGGCGGTGACGGCGTAGACGTCGCATCCGCCAACGGCATCGTCACGATCGCAGGCGCTCACGTAGGCGACGGTGTTGAACGGCGAGCCCTTCGGTGCGAAGGCGATCGTCGCTGCCTCGGTGCGGTCGATTGACAGCAGGAGCGAGTATGGCTGCGCCGCGTCCCACCGTTGGCCGAGACTCATGGAGAAGTAGAGGTGGGTGGGCCGCACCGCGCGGTACTGTCCCTGCAGTCCGCCGCGACCGGATTCGATGCGATCGCTGGTGAAGACGAGCGTCGCGGTGTCGGGCAGTGCCGGCGCGTAGTCGTCGAATGGAGAGTTGACGCCGGGACCGAGGTTGCCGAATGCGGCGATGTCCGAACACTGCGGAACGGTGCAGCCCGAGGTGGCGAGGAGGATTCCGCTCAGCAGGGCAAGACCCGCCCATGCCCGGGCGTGCCGCGCGCGGGGTGCGACACGGCAGACGCCGGACGGACGATCGATGGTCCGTCCGGCGTCGGTGCATTCATCTGGGGCGTTGCGGATTCGACGCGGCATGCAGCGGCGGGGTCCGCCGGGGACATGAGTGAGGGTGGGCTTGACCTACAGCACGTAGCGGCTGCGCTCCTTGTTCTCGGCAATCGAACCGAGTCGCTTGCGGACGAGTTCGCGCGTGACGACGATCCGCTTCTCTCGAATGACGTCGGGAGCTTCGAAGAGGACGTCTTCGAAGAGCGCGGTCAGCACGGTATGCAGTCGACGCGCGCCGATGTCTTCGATGTCGTCGTTGGCTTCGGCAGCGAAGCGGGCGATCTCTGCGATGCCATCGTCGGTGAACTCGAGTTCGACGCCGTCGGTGGCCATCAGCGCGCAGTACTGCTTGACCAGCGCGTTCTCGGGGAGCGTCAGGATCTTCGCGAATTCCTCCGCAGCGAGCGAACCGAGTTCCACACGAATCGGGAAGCGCCCCTGCAGCTCCGGCAGCAGATCGCTGGGGTCGTTGAAATGGAAGGCGCCCGAGGCGATGAACAGGATGTGGTCGCTGCGGACCGGTCCGTACTTCGTGTTGACCGTAGAGCCCTCGACGATCGGCAGCAGGTCGCGTTGCACGCCGCCGCGGGAGACATCGGGACCCGATCCGCCTTCGGCGGCGGCGATCTTGTCGATCTCATCGAGGAAGACGATGCCGGAGTTCTCGATGCGTTCGATCGCCTCGTTGATCACGGCCTCGTTGTCGATGAGCCGTCCGGTCTCTTCGGCGAGCACGTGGCCACGCGCGTCGCGAATCGGGATCGAGCGGCGGTTGGTCTGCTTCGGCAGCATCGAGCCCATGAGGTCCTGCAGATTGCGTCCCATCTCATCACCGGCGAGGGTGCTGAACATTGAGCCCATCTGTGATTCCCGCGTTGTGTCGGCGACGTCCATTTCGACGACGAGATCCTCGATTTCACCGGCACGGAGCTTCGCGCGCATCTCCTCCCGGTGTCGCTCGCGCTCCTGCTTCTGTTCCTCGGTTGCCGTCGTGGTGCCCTGCTGTGCGGTCATGGGGAAGCCGGGCATGACGAATGGCATGGCGAAGCTGGGCGTTTCCGGCGGCACGAGCAGATCGAGCAGCCGATCCTCGACGCGTTCGGCCGCCTTCTCCTGCATGCGCGTGGCGTGTTCGGCCTTCACCATCGAGACACCGATTTCGGTCAGATCACGCACGATGGATTCGACGTCTCGGCCGACGTATCCGACTTCGGTGAACTTGGTGGCTTCGACCTTGAGGAAGGGTGCGTGGGCGAGGCGTGCGAGGCGGCGCGCGATTTCGGTCTTGCCGACGCCGGTGGGGCCGATCATGATGATGTTGTTCGGCATGATTTCCTCGCGCATCAGCTCACCGACCTGCTGACGGCGCCAGCGGTTGCGCAGGGCGATCGCCACCGACTTCTTCGCGTTGTCCTGTCCGACGATGTATTTGTCGAGTTCGGCGACGACCTGACTCGGCGTGAGCTCCAGGGCGGCCGAAGGCGGATTCGATTGTGCCATTCCTTCTCCTCGAAAGTGGGGTTGTCGTCTCAGCGACCGTCGTGACGGTGGGGGGGTGCCGTGGGCAGCGGACGGTCGTCGAAAGACTCGCAAAATACGTGGCCGCGAGGTTCCCGGCAGAAGACCGCACGAAAAAGCCCGGGCGGCAAAGCCCGGGCGAATCGTTGTGTGGCGACAAACGGCGGTTCACACTCCCGCACCGCGGAGCGATCGCGGGGCGGGGACTACAGACCGCGCCGCAGGCGTGCCACGGGAATGTTCATCTGCTCGCGGTACTTGGCGACGGTACGGCGCGCGACGTTGTAGCCGGCGTCCTTCATCGCCTTGGAGATTGCATCGTCCGACAGCGGCTTGCTCTTGTCTTCGGCGGCGATCAGCTCCTGGATTCGCGACTTGACGATCTTGGTGGACACCTCTTCGCCGGAGGTGGTCTCGAGTTTCTCGCTGAAGAAGTAGCGGAGTTCGAACGTGCCGTAGTCGGTCTGGACGTACTTGCCGTTGACGACGCGACAGACGGTGGAGATGTCCATGTCGATCCGCTCGGCGACGTCCTTGTAGATCATCGGCCGGATGTGATCGGAGCCGTGTTCGAAGAAGTCGCGCTGCAGATCGACGATCGCGCGCATCACCTTGGACATCGTCTGGCGGCGCTGCTGGATCGAGGCAATGAACCACTTGGCGGCTTCGAACTTGTCGCGCAGGAACTTCCGCGTATCGCGGTCGATGCCGTTCTTCTTCGCCCGTCCGCGGCGCATCAGCTCCTGGTAGGCGCGGTTGATGCGGATCAGCGGGATATGCCGGTCGTTGGCGGTGATGACGAAGTCCTCACCATCGCGGCGGATGACGAAGTCGGGCGTCAGGTAGTTGTCGTTGAGCATGGAAACCGAGCCGTTGCCCGGTTTCGGATTCAGCCCCCGAATCACCTCCATGGCTTCCTTGAGCTCGTCGGTGGTGCACTTGAGTCGATCGGTGATCTTCTCGAAGTGCTTCATGGTGAATTCGGTGTAGCACTCTTCGACGACGCGGTGGGCGAGCTCTTCGGCCGGCGTGCGATTCTCCATGATCTCCAGCTGCACCAGCAGGCATTCGCGCAGGTCACGCGAGCCGATCCCCGGAGGATCGAGGCGCTGGATGCGGTGCAGCACGCGCTCGGCCTCCTCGAGGGTGAAGAGCGCGGCGTCCGGGATTGCGATCTCCTGGGTGGCTTCGTTCTCGCGACTGGTCGAGCCGGAGGTGCCCTGTTCGAACATTCGGGCGAGCTCTTCGATCGAGAGATGCGCCATGTTCTCAATTGCCACGGCGGTGTCCTCGCCGTTGGACGTCTCGGACGCCGGCGCGATCGATCGCGGCATGGCGGGGGACTCCGCTGCGTGGCCGTTGTGCGGGACGTCGCCGCCGTCAGCGGACTCGCCCTGGAGGTGCGAGAGCCGCTCACGTCCGAACGGGGATTCGTGGATGATATCCTCGTAGGAGTCGAACCGACCGTCGCCGAGGGAGCCGTCGCCGGAGGCGACGGGCTGGAAGGTGGCGGAGAGGAACTTGTTGAGATCGTCGATGATTTCGGCGAGGTCGCGCCGCAGGTACCCATGCTCGTCGATGTTGCCGATGATCTCCTCGGCAAGGGCCATCTCATCCTCACCGAGCGTCTGCATGTGCAGCTGCGTCAGCAGGTCATCTGCGAGCGTCGTCTCCGAACGCTGCGGGATGACCTCCTGGTCATCGTCGTCCGACTCGCTGTAGTTGGAATTGCGGTAGTCGTCGTACTGCTCGCTGAGGTATTCCTCCCACTCCTCTTCGAAGTCGCTGCGCTCCTCCTCGGCGGCCGCTTCTTCGGCTGCCTTCTCCTCCTGTGCCTCGGATTCCTTCTGATCCGACTCCGACTCCTTGCGCGACTCGGTCAGCTCGAGCACCTCCTCCTGTTCGGTGTCGGCATCCTGCTCCAGCTCGGTCTCGTTGACCTCCTCGAGCATGGGGTTGGCTTCCAGCTCCTGCTTGATCCGCTGTTCGAGCGCAACGATCGGGAGCTGCAACATTTTCAAGTACTGCACCTGCTGCGGCGAGAGCCGCTGCTGCAGTGACTGGCGTTGCGATAGTGAGAGCATATCTGGACGTCAGAGGGTATTCATCGAATTCTGGGTTTGCTCATGCCATCATCAATCATGCCAACAGGCGCGACCCGGCGATGATGGGCGCTTCAATATACGCAGCGGCCGCACCGCGCCGGCGGCGGGCCGCTCAGCTCTCGATCTGTCGCACGAGCTCTTCGTAGAACGCCTCACCGAAGGCACGCACGAGCGGATCCTTGAGGAACACGTAGAGGGGAACGCCGTCGCGGCGGCCGCGGGCGAGCGCATCGCGGCACTCCGGAATCCGCTCGTAGCGGAGCACCTCACCGCCGAAGAGTTCCTCGATGCGGATGGGGAAGAGGTGACAGCTCAGCGGCTTGCGGAACGTCGAGTGTCCATCGAAGTAGGCGCGCTCGAGCGAGCACTTCGCCACCTCTCCATCGTAGTAGACGAACACACAGTCACGGTTGTCGATACACCGCGTCGCGAGGTTTCCCCGGCGACCTTCCACGGAGCCGAGCGATCGGATCACGCTGCGGTTGCGCTCGCTGAGGTACTCCAGGGCAGCGGGCGTGGCCGCTTCGATGGCGGCTTCCTCGGCGTCGGCAAGCGGCGCTCCGCGTCCGCCTGGCATGGTGCAGCACGCGCCCCGGCAGGCGGCCAGATCGCAGGCGAACGTCGTGCTTGCGATGCGCGCATCGACGAGGACATCGAGGACTTTGAACATGATTTCGGGCGGTTGAGGCGTACGCTCTATTACAGCTTGCGGGACGCGATCATTGTACAATTATAACCGGCGGCAGGGGGGCGGCGGGCGCTGCCCGATGCCGTTCGGATCGCTCGGACCGTGGCCACCTGTCGTCGCGGTGCCGCCGATCCGGAGATCGAAAGATAGCGGTCCCACACTCCTCCGTCGGAACAGTACCCATCAGTCGCGACACACAGACCAGAACGTCAGCAGATCGGTCCGGTCATCCCAACTACTGTATGCAGTTCAACCAGCACAGATCACTTCGGCGCCGGGGACACGAGGCACACTACGTCGCACGCGTCTCCGTAGTGGACGGCGGCGAGGCGAGCAACGGCGCCGCTGCGCCGGCCGGCCTGGACGACGGTCCATTCGTCGAGCAGGTGCCCGAGTATCTGCGTGAGGGCTACCGTGCGCTGATGCGTGGCGACGGCACGGGTGCGATCGCCATGTGGGAGGCGATCTACAACCGCTATCCGTCGGCCGAGGTATGCGCCCACCTGGCACGTGCCCACTACTACCAGACATTCTTCGAATCCCATCCGATCGGCCATCCGAAGCACGCGCAGCACATCCGTCAGATGCGGCTGTGGGCGGAGCGGGCGCTGTCGCTGAATCCGAATTCATCGATCGGGCACGCCATGCTCGCCGGTGCGATCGGTCGCCAGGCGCAGATCAGCGGCTCGATCAAGGAAATCGTTCGCTACGCCGGCATCGTCGAGCGCCACGCGCGCCGGGCGGTTTCGATCGACAACACGTGGATCGGCCACTTCGTGCTGGGCAATCTCTACCGGGAAATCGCCGCAGTGCATCCCGGACTGCGCGCGATCGCCCGCATGCTGCACATCGACCTGCCCGAGGCGAGCTACCAGCAGTCGCTCGAGCATTTCCAGGAGGTGTTGCGGCAGTGTCCGGACAACAACACGATCTTCGCCGAGATGGCGCTCACCTACGAGAAGATGGGTGAGCGGGCGCTGGCTGGCGAGATGGTGCAGCGCTTCGCCTCGATGGCGGTCTATCGCCACCCCATCGGCCGCCAGGCCACAGACGCCGCCGTTGCACGCTTCCGCGAAAAGGGATACGACCTGCCGATCGGTTCCGACGACGTCTGAGATGCGCTCGCTACCGTCGATCGGCTGATCGACCGTGCTTGCGTATGTTCGCCGTTTTGCCGCTCACCGGATGCCCTTCCTCGAAATTCTCATCGCCTCGCTCATTGCCGGGCTCCTCGATACCGTTGCCGGATTCGGAGGAGCGCTGCTGCTTCTGCCCATCCTCATCGTCATGGTCGGCAGCAAGGATGCGGTACTGCTGACGGCAATCATTCCGCTGGGATGGAACACGGTGCGCATCGTGCTGCTGCACGGCTGGATCGCCCGCCGTGCCGCCGTACTCTTCTCCATCGGCATCCTTCCGGGCGCATGGCTCGGCGCCCATCTGCTGGGTGTCGTCGACGCCGCAGCGCTGCGGGCCACCATCGGATACCTCCTGATTCTCTTCGGCATCTACTACGTCGTCCGGCTCTACGTCGAGCTCCCCAGAATGCGGTCGCCGGGCGAGTGGACCTATCCCATCGCCGGAGCGGTCTCGGCCGCCATCGCCGCGCTGCTCGGCGCCGGCAACGGGCCGGTGCAGACCTGGGCGTTCGCCGCATCGTCGGTCGGCCCACGGGAGATCTCCGCCACCAACGGCGTGCTCGGCGCGGTAACCGCGATCGGGCGCCTGGCCAGCTACGGACTCAACGGAATGCTGCACGCGGACATCTGGCTGCCTGGCGCTGTCGGACTTGTGGGTGCGGTGGCGGGTGCCGCGTGGGGCGTGCGGCTGAGTCTTCGGGCCAAGGATTCGACGCTCGACATGGTCCTCGGCGTGGCGATCCTCCTGGCTGGCGTCCGTATGGCCTTCTGGTAGGACGTCTCGATCCGTTCGTCGATCACGACAGCGTGTAGTAGTCCTCCGCCTCATCGGTGAAGATCCTGATCAGGCCCGCGCGCACCAGCCGGACGAGACTTCTGGAGGCGCGGCGTCGCGAGACGTTGACCAGATGACGGTAGTCGTGCAACGTGGCCCGACCATGCTTCTCGAGGTAATCGAACAGCGCCCGCTCGATCGGTCCGATCTCCACACGCAGCGGCGGGGCATCCGGATGCTCGCCTTCGAGCACCTTCGCCACCTCCTTGCTTGCCATCACGCTTCGCTCGCCCTGACGGATGTAGACGCCGCTGCCGCCGTTGCGTGCCATTCCGTTCGTCGGTACCGACGCGGGAGAGGCCGTGCGAGGGCCGCCATGACCATTGGCGTGAGCCGTCACGAGACGGTGCGGTTTGGTGTGACTCTCGGGGATGGTGACGACCACGACGTCGACACCGTCGATGTCGACGATGTCGATGTCGGCGGTGATGGGCGGATCGCAGTAGACCTCGCCGGCGCCGACGATCAGCTCGATCTCTGACTTCTCACTGGGAACGCCGACGATGCGTCCGTCGTCGTCGACGCCGATGATCAGGTAGCCGCCCCGTGTGTTCGCCAGCGCGATCAGCTCCTTGGCGATCTTCTCGAACCCGGAGAATTTGCGCTTGAACTCGACGGTGTCGCACTCGCCGAGTTCGACGATTTCGCGGAGCGTTCTGCTTGTCATGGTAGGTCGGGGAAATCGATACGCTCTCGGTTCGGACGCAGGATGCGTCGGGAAAAAATACGAAGTCGGCGAGAGTACGTCGGGAGCGCGTCGGTGGTCTGGCGCCGATGGCATCGGGGCCATTTATGTAATTTGCGAAGCTCTGGTTCGATCGTTTTCGGACCGCCTGCCGTTCGGTTGCGACGCAACGAAATATCGGCCCCTGCCCATGCAACGACGGTTCAAGGAATTATTAATGATGATCCGCCCTGACGAGGCGGCCGAGCACGACACCGCCTCGATGAACGACGATCCCGACCGCGCCGAAGCACGTCCGCGCCTCGTTCCGCCGCCTCAGCCCGAGCCCCCTCGGCAGGAGGATGATGAGGACCGGGTTCCGTGGAGCCACCTCATCCGCTACCTGCTGCTGACCATCGCCGTCATCTTCCTGCTCCTCGTGGCGCTCGACAAGGTGATCATGCCGTGGTACGTGAAGCTCGGCGAGGTGGAGCGCGTGCCCGATGTCGTCGGCCTCACCTATGCCCAGGCGGAGCATCAGCTCGACCGGCTCGGATTCCAGGTCAAGAAGGGTGAGCCCCGATTCGACGAGCGCTTCCCGGCCGGTACCGTCATCCGTCAGCTTCCCTACGGTGGCGCGGAAACCAAGAAGGGGCGCCGCATCTACCTCACCATCAGCCGCGGTACCGAGATGACGCCGATGACCGATCTCGTCGGCATGCCGCTGCGTGAGGCACGCATCAATCTCATGCGCAAGGGCTTCGACATCGGCGAGGTCGCCTATGCCTACAACGACACCATCATGCGGGATCTGATCTTCTCGCAGAGCATTCCCGCCAATGTCGGTGCCCGCCCCGGTTCCAAGGTCGATGTGATCATCTCCCGCGGTCCCAGCACGCGCTTCACATTGATGCCGAACCTCATCTCGCTCGATGTGGAAACCGCACGCGTGCGACTCGAGAACGCAGGGCTGGTGCCGGGGATAATCCATGCGAAGGAAGACGGACAGTACGTTCCCAATACCGTGATCGATCAGGCGATCGCGCCCTATACCCGCGTCGCCGAGGGCGCAGCCGTCGACATGACCATCGCCAAGCCGACCGGCTCGGGCGAACAGTCACCCGATCGGAATTCGGGAGACCAGCCACCGCCCGACAATTCAGGCCTCGATGATTGAGTGAGCGATTCGTCTGCCCGTGCGATCGTCCCGCGGTCACGACTGCCTCTGGGCGGACGCCGTGATCTGGTGCTCATCTGGATCGGCCAGATCGCGTCCGGATTCGGCGACTCGCTCGCCGCCATCGGATTCATCTTCCTCGCGCTGGAACTGACCGGCTCCGAACAGGGGGTGGGCACCTTCCAGATGGTCGCCTACATCCCGATCGCTCTCTTCGGACTCGCCGCCGGCGTGTACGTCGATCGGCGCGATCGCCGGCGCGTGATGATGGTCGCCGATGCCGTGCGTGCCGTCGCCCTGGCGTCACTGTCGATCGCAGCCCTCGCCGGTGTGCTCGACATCTACTACGCCGGTGCCGTCGTCGTGGTCGCCACCACCCTCACCACGTTCTTCAACCCCGCCTACAACTCGTCGCTTCCACTGCTGGTCGACGACCCGCGCGAACTCTTCGGCGTCAATGCCGTGATGCAGTCCTCCCGTCAGTTCGCTGCCATCGCCGGACCCGTCTTCGCCGCCTTCGGCGTCGGTGCCTCCGGTCCGGTTCGCCTGCTGTCGCTCAACGCCGTTACCTACGTCGTGTCGTTTACGGCCGTCGCGCTGATCACCACCAGTCTGCGCAGCTCCGATGCGGGCCGTCGTATCCGACTCTCAGAGCTGCAGCGCGAGGCACGCCTCGGACTGCGAACGGTGATGCGTCAGCCGAACGTCCGCGCGCTCTTCCTCGTCACGCTCGTCGACAATCTGTTCCTGATGGGCCCGGCCCTCGTCTGCACGGTGCTGCTCGTACGCGATGCATTCGGTGGAACACTCGGAGACTTTGCGATGGTGGAACTGATGTACGCCGTTGCGATGACCGTCACCGCCATGGTGCTGCGGAGAATCCGTCCCGTGCGTCGGCTCGGCACGCTCTGGGCGATCGGCCTCATCCTCGACGGATTCACATTCCTGCTGTACATCCCGGCGACGTCGCTGCTGCTTCTCGAGGTCGCGACCTTCATCCACGCGCTTGCAATTCCCCTCATCATCGTTCCCCGCGTTACCATCGTGCAGCGGCTCGTTCCGCAGGAACTGCTGGGACGCGCCTTCGGCTACATCGACATCGCCGTCTACGGCGTCACAGCGATCAGTGCCGGCGTTGCCGGTCTTGTCGCGGCGTCGGTCGGACCGCTCTGGACGATCGTCGGAGGTGGCGTGCTTGCGGGTGTGACCGGCCTCGTGGCACTGTCGCTCCCGGACGTTCACCGGACCATCGTGGAATCCGGCTGAGCCACATCAACCGCTGGGGCGATCGACTCGATCCGGCGCATCGAACTCGGTCGCCAGCACGCGTCGCGCCACTCCCTCGGCGATCCTCCAGGTCTGCACTTCATGGGGTCGGAACGTCGAGCGCCACGACGCGTGCAGCAGCGGGAGTTCGATCTCGGCTTCACACTCGTGACCACTGGATTCGAACAGGCGGACGATCCACGCGTCGTCGTCCTCCGAGCGCTTGAGGGTCGTGAGCAGGACGGTCTCGGGAGTGATCGCCGCGCCGCTATACGAACGCCCCAGACCTCGGCCCGCGTGTGCGGATTCGAGAACGGGCTCGATCGGGGTGTCAACGACCATCGCGGTGCGCGTCATTCGCTCGTCTTCGGCATCGAAGGGAACGATCACGTAGCCGAAGCGCTGCATCCCCTGATCGAGATAGTCGAGGTCCTCGTCCGGATCGAACGGATGCGGGTCGTGCGTCGCGAAGCTCGGCGATCGCAGCACCGTCAACTGCAGCGCGGCCCGCCCGCTCGCGTCGAGTGACGCGCTGTAGGAGTGCTTCGAGTCGTTCGCGATTCCAAACGAACCGCCCGTCCCCGCGATCACCGCCCACGAACCGCCCGGTCGCTCGCGACCGTCGCATGGCTTGGGCGTCACGCAGTACGCGCTCTGGTAGCGCGCCGTCGCCGAGGTGAGCGTCGTCGGAAAGTCGAGCTTCAGCATCACGTGGTGCTCCGCCCAGAAGACCGTCACGTCCACCTCGATGTCGCGTCGGTTTTGGTAGAGTCGAATCTCCTGCTGAACCCAGGATTCGCGCCAGCGGCTCACCGAGCGTATGGTCGAGCGGACCGGCCCGTGTTCGACCGTGCGGACCTCCGCCGCGGAGAATCGTCCGATCACACCATCGAAACGCTCCACGCCATGTCCCCACGTGTCGGTGGCATCGTCCATGGCGATCGCCGCGCCCGCCTCGCCCGAGAGCAGCTCTTCTCCGGTGTCGCGCCGCACGATGCTCCGCAGCGCTCCGGTTCGATCGGACACCTCGACCCGGAGGAATTCGTTCTGCAGTACGCCGGGACCCGGCGCCGGCGGCGTCGCGATCGTACAGGGTCGGCCATAGTGGACGCGGTAACACCGCCAGCCGAGCGCGGGCAGATGCGCCGGGAACGTTGCGGCCACACGGTCGCGTCCGATCTTACCCGACGTCCAGCCGCCCTGCGTCGCGAGCTCGCGGCCATCGTCGTCGGTCACCGTGATGTCGACCGGCTCCGTCCAGAGCGATTTGTCGATGTCGTGCCAGAGCTCGAAGCGCACCGGGGCGTGCAGCTCGAACGCGTGGGGGTTGAATACGACCACCGTCTGACCGGGGCCTCGCGTGTCGACGGCGCGTGCAATTCGAATTCGCGCGAAGCGCTGCGCCTCGATGGCGATGGCGCGTGCACGACCGTACATGTCGATCGCGTCGGCAAGCGCCTCGCGAATCGCCACGCCGCACAGGATGTCGTGGAAGTGGTTGAAGCAGACGTCCTCCCACGCCCGGCTGAGCGATTCGACGTCGTACGGCGTGTCGAGAAGCAGTGCGGCCATCGCCGAGAATCGCTCGGCGGAGAGGAGGGCGAATTCACACCGCCGGTTGAGTGCCTTCACCTGTGAGTGGGCGGAGTAACATCCCGGTGCGTCGATCTGCAGATCGTCGCGGTGCTCGGGCAGACGTTGGAGGCGTTCCTCCGAGACGCTGTCGAAGAAACGATCCGGGTCGCTGAAGAGGAGTGCCGGTGCGTCCTGGCGCGCGTCGAGTTCGAGGATCTGCGCGATGTGTTCGCGCGTCGGACCTCCGCCGTGATTTCCCACACCATAGAAGAGCGCCCACTGCTCGCCGTAGTCGTGCAGAGGCCGATCGGCGAGATCCGACGGGCGATCGAATGCTTCTTCGATGTCGCGCACCTTCTTCGGCACGCTCGTCTCGTACATGTTGTAGTGCAGCGGCACGCGGTAGGCGAGGACCTCCGCACCGGCCGCGCCGATCCAGCGGAAGAGGGGGGAGCGGAGCGCGAGTTCGGTGGGATCGGGTCGGCAGAAGACGTAGCGGTCCATACCGGATTCGCGCAGCAGCTGCGGCAGGCCGAGGTTGTGGCCGAAGGCGTCGGGCGAGTAACCGGTTCTGGCGGTCATCCCGAAGTGGCGGTGGAAGTAGCGCTGCGCCAGCAGCGCCTGGCGGATGAATCCCTCGCCGGAAGGAAGGTTGCAGTCGGCCTGCACCCACCAGCCGCCGACGACTGCCCAGCGACCCTCGCGGACACGGCGGCGAACCTCTTCGAACAGCTCGGGTTCCAGCCGTTGGATCCATCTGTAGTGCGCAGCGGAGCTGCAGGTGAACACGAACTGATCGGTTTCACGAATTCGATCCAGGGCCGAGCGTACGGTCGCCAGGAATGCCTCGACGCCCTCGCCCCACTGCCACATCCAGGCGGGATCGAGGTGGGCGTTGCCGACCATGTGGAGATGCAGACTCATAGCGGAAGCATGAACGTGGGGCAGGGGAAATGCGAATCGGCCGCCGACGGCGGCGTCTCAGATGACGTCCTCGGAGAACGAAGTGGAGATCGCACCGCGCACGCCGAGCACGTGTGCGGCGACGCGCGACGCGAGCCGGCAGGCATCGGAGAGGGAGGCGCCACGTGCGAGCGCGGCGAGCAGACCGGCGTTGAAGGAATCACCGGCGCCGCTGGCGTCGACCACACCGGCGATGGGCATTGCGGCTACTGTGGCGTGGTCCTCGGCGCAGCGGAATTCGCAGCCTCGGGCGCCGAGCTTCATCACCGTCATGTCGGAGCGCCGGACCAGTTCGTCGATCTCGCTACGGTCGAATGCGGCCTCGAGATCGGGGCGTGACGGAAGGAAGAGGTTCACGAACGGCATCACATCGAAGACGCTCCGTCGATAGGTATCGAGCGAACTCCACAATCGGGGGCGATAGTTGGTGTCGAAGGCGACGACGGTATCGCCGTTGAGTCGGTCGAGCAGCGCGGTGAGCCGATGAGGATCCTGCAGGATAGCGAGGGTGATGCCACTGAAGAAGACGTACCGTGCATCGGCGAGGTAGTCGATCAGTGCGTCCTCATCGTGTCGGATGAGCGTCTGGGTGGCGGCCGAATCGCGACGCCAGTAGTGGTAGGAATATTCGCCCTCGTCGTCGAGTTCGATGAAGTACAGACCGTTGTTCCGTTCAGGGACGTCGAGCATCTGCGAGGTATCGATCGATTCGGCGCGGAGGCCACTGCGGATCATCGGAGCGAAGAGATCCTCGCCGATGCAGGAGACGAGACCGGAGGACAGTCCGAGGCGCGAGGCGTAGAAGAGGACGTTGACGGCATCGCCGGCCCAGCGGGCGTCCCACGCGCGGTCACTGCGGGCGGAAAATTCGACGAGGCATTCGCCGATGGAAACGAGCTGCGGGGTGCCGTTCATCGGTCCGAAGGGAGGGCTGCGCAGAGGGCGAGCAGGGCCGCGCCGGTACCCCACCACCATTCGCCGCGATCCAGCGAACGGTAGTAGGCCCGATCACCGGGCCACGTTCCCTCCGAGCAACCGGTGAATCGACCGGTGTCGTCGATGGAGGCGAGGAGTGCGGAGATGCCGCTGTCGATGGTCTCATCGAAGGCGGCGGTGAGGACGCCATCGCGGCGACCGCGGATCATGGCGAAGAGGAACATTGCCGACGCGGAGGTTTCTTCGTAGCTGTCGGGGTCGTCGATGAGCGTGCGCCACAGACCCTGTTCGGTCTGAAACGGCAGCAGTGCGGTCGACAGCGTGGCGAGGGTGGCGGCGACGTCGCGGCGTTCGGCGGAGTCCGGCCGAAGCAGTTGCAGGAGTTCGGCGCAGGTCATCATCACCCAGCCATTACCGCGGGCCCAGGCACCTTCGGACCGATGACCGGAGCGATTCTCCTGACAATGGATGGAGAATCCGGACGCATCGCGTAGGACATCCAGGTGCATTCCGAGCTGGCGCATGGCCTCGTGGCTCCAGTCGTCGCGGCCGAGCGTACGCGAAATCTTCGCCAGCACGGGCGCAGTGAAGTAGATTGTGTCGACGTAGACGTGCGGCAGGTCGACGTTGTGGAGGATGACGCCACGGCCGTTGCGGATGGCGACGTCGCGAATGAAGGCGTCGATTTGAGCGGCGAGCGCGCGGAGGGGGTGTGCGAACTCTGCGAATGTCTCGACGACGTCGGGGAAGAGCAGGCCGATCGACCAGGAGCCGACGAAGTAGGTGACGTGGACACCGGCACCGAGGTGGTAGGTGAGCCAGCGGCGGAGGTATTCGCGGGCGTCGGCGTTGCCGGTGGCGCGCGTGGCGGCGAGCAGACCGTAGGCGAGCAGTGACTGGCCCCAGTCGGTCGACATCGATTCGGGGCGATGGCGTCGGCACCAGGATTCGACCAGTCGGTCGACTGCGGCGGCGATGGCATCGGACGTCGTGGCAACGGGCATGGGAGCGTGGAACGTGAGTGGACGTGCCGGCGTCGGGACCGGCGATGGCAGTCGGTCGTCGATTCCCGGAGACGCAACTGCTGAACACACAGGCGCATGGAAGATACACCACGGGGCCTTCCGCCGGCGTACGAGGAGCACTGGCGGACGCACGCCGAGGCGATCCGCTCGCGGCTCGCGGAGTTTCGGTCGGTCCGAACGGAAGAATATATTTGGGAGCTCTTCTACTGCCTCCTCACGCCGCAGTCACGGGCAAGCAACGCCGAGCTGGCGGTCGAGCGACTTCGAGGCGCGAGGTTTCTGGAGCGACGATTCGATCCTTCGCCGATCCTCCGCGATCCGCTGCACTACATCCGATTTCACAATCAGAAGGCACGCCGACTACTCGAAGCCGCCGATGCCGAGGCCTCCATCCTCGCAATGCTCGTCGACCCCGCGCTCGACGCACCGTCGCGTCGCGAGTGGCTGGTGGGCAACGTCGGCGGACTCGGGTGGAAGGAGGCGTCGCACGTGCTTCGAAACATCGGCCACCTCGAGCTTGCCATCATCGACCGGCACATTCTCAAGCACATGGTTCGCCTCGGGGCACTGACGGCGGTACCGAAATCCATTGGCACGCGACGTGCGTATTTCGAGCTCGAGTCATCATTCGCAGACCTCGCGCGACGCTTCGGCCTTCGTCTGCAGGAGCTCGATCTGCTGATCTGGAGTCTTGAGGAAGGCTCCGTCCGCAAGTAGTGCACACGCGCATTTCCGATTCTTCAACCACTCTTGATGTCATGACCAGAAACTACACGCAGGCCGAGCTCGAGAAGATGTTTCCCGAGCTGTCGGACCCGGAGCTGACGCTCGATCGAATTTCAGAGTCGTTCGTGGCGCCGGAGTACGCTGCGGCCGCATTCGCGCTGATGCGCGAGATGGTCGCTCGAGGCGGTGAGGTCGTCCAGCTCGGCAGGGCGACGGTCGTTACCGCGCCGTCGGAGCTCGAAGACCTGGTGATGACCGTCGGTCGATGGTGGTTCCTCACCTTCCACATGGCAGAGGCGTCGGCGCTCGAGGCAGGCGAGGATGTCGAGGATACGAACCCCGAGGACTACGATCAGGTGCTGGAGCACGACCGTGACGACCGGGAGTCGGGCTCCGAGCTCAATGGTGCCGCCGCGGATGACTCCGACGATGCGTTCGAGGAGGCCGAAGGCACCTTCTATCAGGTCGGCACGTTCCTGCTCGACAGCACCATCATGCCGCACGAGACGATCTTCGAACGCGAGGATCTCGACTGCTACGCGTACGATTACCCGTACGATCGCATCGAGGCCGAACGGTTCTATTGGGCACGGATGGTGTGGGAGCCCGAGGATCTCGAGAACGAGGACCTGCGCACCGCCCTTTCGAGTGCGTTCACATTCGTGCTCGAGAACCGCACCGACGAACTCCCGTTCGCCGAGTTCCACGATGCCGACTTCGAGCGGCTGATCGTCGACGAACAGCTGTGCGACCGCGCCATCGCAGCAACCGATTTCGGCGACGTGATCGTACTCGGTGACGAAGAGGAATGATTCAACTACAGGCGTGAACACGACATGGAGGGAGGTGAGATGAACGTAGCAGAGATCGAGAACACGCTGGAGCAGCGCGGATTCGAAGTGGTCGAGCGTGTCCTGGCGACCGGACGCGTCCGGACCGATGCGGTGCATCCGATCGACGAAATGATCGTCGTGCTCGACGGCGACGTGGAAATCGACGTCGGTGGTATCACACGCTGTCCGGATCCCGGCGAGGAGGTGCTGCTGCCGGCCGGTACCGTCCATACCATCGACAACACCGGCGATGCCCCCGCCTCCATTCTCATCGCACGCGCTGTCGTCTGAGTCCCCCGACCGCTCTTGCATGGTTCTTGCGCTCGTTGGTACAGAGGCTTGTACCACCAGACGAACGCAGAATCATGTCACGATCCATCGTACGATCCGGCGCCGCGATCGCGGTGCTTCTCACACTGTTGCTGGCCGGCTGCACCGGCGGCGATGAGCAGACAGGGCCCGACCTCGGGCAGGCATACCTCGAAGCATCGATCCAGGGCACCGACGTCGCCTTCGGTCCCAATCTCGTCAAGGGCGCCTACGATACGCTGTCGCATCAGGTCAGCATCACGGCTCAGACGCAGCTGACGACGACCGAATCCGAGGATGACAACTTTCTCCAGGTCACCTTCACCTACGACATCGAGCACGACCCGCTTCCGGCGACCGTCGGCCCGCCCGACTACTCGGTGATCTTCCGCCGCGGTACGTCGCGCTCGGATACAACGACGTTCGTGCTCGGTCCCGGCGACGAGGGCAGTGGCCAGCTGAGGATCACCTCGTTCGAAAACGGCCGACTGGTCTCCGGCACGTTCTCCGGAACGCTCGTCGGCATCGCAGACTCGACCAACCGGGTGCCGCTCGAGAATGGCAGATTCGCGGCCGTCATCGAGTAGCCGGCCGCATCAGGACCTACAACCAACTGACGCACATGGAACTCAACGACTTGCGCCGACACGATCCCTCCGACATGTACGGTGCGATTGCGGCATTCGCCGACCAGGCCGCCGAAGGAGTGGACATCGGCCGCAGCGCGCCGAAGGTGCCCGCTTCCCGATCCCGCAGGGTGGTCATTCTCGGCATGGGCGGTTCGGCGATCGGCGGCGACCTGCTCCGCAGCTACGTCTCGAGCTTCGAGGACAATGACGTGGAGGTGATCGTCAACCGGGGCTACCGCCCTCCGCACGTCGATCGCAGAACGCTCGTGGTCGCCAGCAGCTACAGCGGCAATACCGAGGAGACGCTCGACGCATACGAGGCCGCGCGCTCCGCCGCCGGCGCCGTGCTGGTGATCACCACCGGCGGCGAACTCGGCCGTCGCGCCGAGACGAATGGACACCGCCGGATCTCCGTTCCGGCCGGACTGCAGCCGCGCGCCGCCCTCGGTTACAGCTTCTTTCCGCTCGTCGTCGCACTGGCGATCGGCTCCCGGATCTTCGGCGAGTCCGTCGCCTCTGCCACCGAAGAGGGGATCGATGAGACCGTCGCGCTCGTACGTCGATTGTCGAAGAAGTACGGCGCCGGACCGAAGTCCTCCAACCCGGCATGGGCGCTCGCCGAGAAGATCAGCGGCTCGGTGCCCGTCATCTATTCGTCGCACGACCTGCTCGACACCGTCAACCTCCGCTGGCGCGGACAGATGCAGGAGAACGCGAAGCACCTCGCCTTCGGCAATCTGCTGCCGGAGATGAACCACAACGAGATCAACGGCTGGACGCATCCGGAGAACCTGGTCGGCAGCTTCGAGGCGGTCTTCCTGCGCGACGTCGAGGATCATCCGCGGATCTCGACACGCATCGACATCACGCGTCGCATCATCGGACGCACTGCCGGCGCGGTTCACCAGGTGAAGTCGCAGGGAACTTCCCGCCTGGCGCGCATGTTCTCCCTGATTCACCTCGGAGACTGGGTCAGCTACTACCTGGCCGTGATGAACGGCGTCGATCCGAGTCCCGTTCCCGTGATCGAGAACCTCAAGAAGCAGCTGGCGAAGAAGTAGTGGTGGTGCGTTCGGGCGCATGCGGCTCGGATGGGAATTCGTAGTTTGTCCGATTCGTCGACCGGCACGCGTCGCTGCCGCAGTCCGGTCGTCACGGGGAGTAGCGTAGCCAGGTATCGCGTCTGCTTTGGGAGCAGAAGGTCGTCGGTTCGAATCCGGCCTCCCCGACCCACGACTCAGCCACATCGCCATCGGTTCGGCCGCCATCCTTCAGCGACCTCACGACCCAGCCCAATGACCCGATCCGCACGCACCACCGCCGGCATTCGATTGTTGTTTCTCGCAGTCACCGGAGCCATCCTCATCGGGTGCGGCGATTCTGGCGGCACTGCGACGATGCGATCGGCGAAGGGGGGGAAGAAGTACGGCGGCACCTACACGGCCAACGTGCTTCGGGGCGATCCGAACGGACTCGATCCGGTGCTGATCAATTCGAAGCACGCCGACGACATCTCCTCCCAGGTGTTCGACCGGCTGCTGGATCTGGATTCCAACCTCACGCTCATTCCCGAGCTGGCCCGGGCGCTTCCTGAGATCAGCGACAGTGGGCGCACCTACACCTTCCACCTCCGCACCGACGTTCGATTTCAGGACGACGAGTCGTTCCCCCGCGGCAAGGGACGGCGCATGACCGCAGCGGACGTCAAGTATTCGCTGACGCGCTGTTGCGATCCGAAGGCGCACACCGTCGCCTTCTGGGCGTTCAAGGACAAGGTGGTCGGCGCGACCGAGTACAACAGGGCGCGGGCCGAGGGCGGCAGCGGAGGACCCGACGGCGTGGACGGATTCCGGGTGGTGAACGATTCGACGTTTCAGATTCAGCTTCTGGCGCCCTACGCTCCGTTCGTTTACTACCTGGTCAATGCGCTCGGTTCAGTGGTGCCGCACGAAGCGGTGGAGCACTACGGGGACAATTTCTTCCAGCATCCGGTCGGCACCGGAGCGTTCGTATTCAAGAGCTGGACGCCGGGCGAGCAGATCGTCCTGGAGCGCAATCCCGACTACTGGGGCCACGACGAATTCGGTAACCAGCTGCCGTTCCTCGACGCGATCCGCTTCCTGTTCATCAAGCAGGACAACGTGCAGCTGGTGGAATTCGAGCAGGGGCACCTGGACGAATCCTACAACATTCCCACCGAGAAGTTCCCCGAGGTTTACGATCCGGCGAAGAACGCGGCGGTGCCGCCGTACGACAGGTTTCAGATGCAGGCCGTCCCGGCGATGCTGACGTGGTTCTTCGACTTCAACGTGCGGCGCGAGCCGTTCACCGACCGGCGGGTACGGCGAGCGTTCACGATGGCGATCGATCGGGGAAAGATCGTGCGGTACGTGCTGGCGGGTTCGCCGTACGCACCGGCGGAGCACGGTCTGGTGCCGCCGGTGTTCCCGGGGTATCCGTCGGATTCGGTGCACGGACTCGCCTACGATCCTGATGCGGCACGGCGCGAGCTGGCCGATGCGGGCTATCCGGGCGGGAAGGGATTTCCGGCGGTGGAGATGTACATCTACGGTGAGCCGCGACTGGTGCAGGTGGCCTCGGCGATCCAGGAGATGCTGACGCGAAATCTGGGCATCACGGTGAGCATTCACCAGCTCGAATTCCCGCAGTTGATCCAGCAGGCCGAGTCGGGTCGGCTGTCGTTCTGGGGCACACGGTGGTACGGCGACTATCCGGATGTGGAGACGTACCTGACGCTGCTCAACGGCGATCTGGTGCCGGCGGTGGACACTGCGGCGAGCTACCCGAATTCCACCCGATACGACAACCCCGAGTTCAACCGGCTGTTCCAGCAGGGCGTCAGGCAGAGCGACGCGGCCGCGCGCATGGCCCTGTACGCGCAGGCCGAACAGATCGCCGTCGACGACGCACCGCTGATCCCGCTGTTCTACGAGCGGCACTACCGTCTGCTGCAGCCCTGGGTGCGCGACGATCCGCTCGATGCCATGGCGCGCTACGACGAACTGAAGCGCGTCTGGTTCGACAAGTAACGCAGTACACGGCTGAGCATCGCGTCGCGTCCGCGGCGCGGTCAATCCACACAGTCTGTCTGCCCGTTCACTCAATCCACCCATGGACCACACCATGACACACCGCATGACTCTGTGCTGGCTGACAGCCGCTGTCGTCGTCACGGCCGCCACGTTGCTGCCGCGACCGATGCAGGCGCAGTCGGACTACTCCGATCGAGGCGCCCGGGCGATGCTCTCGGTCGGACCGTTCTACACGGCCGGCGCGTCGATGACCTTCGACGCACCCCAGAACTACAAGGTGGCGCCGGTCTTCGCCTGGCGCACCGGGATCGACGTTTCCTATCCGCTGACGCCGGTGATCGGCGCGACGCTCGGGCTCGGGCTCGACGTCCGCGGCAACAAGATGTACTGGTACAGCGACGAGACCGTCTGGGAGCAGCGCCGCATCACGTACTTCACCGTGTCCCCGGCATTCACCTTCAGCGCGTTCTACCTCGGCTTCACATTCGGCTTCCCCACCGCGGGTGGCAAGATCTGGCAAAACACCACCGACGCTCCGGAGCGAACACTGGAGCTGAACATCACGGAGAACAATCTCAATGTGATGCTCGAGCCGCGCATCGGAGTGGTGATCCCGCTGGTCGACGCGAAGATCGGATGGCTCGGCCTTTCGGTACTGGCGAGCTACAACCTCAGCACGATCACCGACGACAAGAACTTCTTCGCCGGACAGAGCGGCAACGCCGAAGTGAACTCCAATGCGGTATCGCTGCAGGGGGGAATCACGTGGCAGTTCGGAATTCCCGGCACGGGCCGATGAACCGAATCGTACCGTCAACAACACGTATTCCCATACCCACTACCATCATGAAGATCTTCACGACATACTGGCCGCTCGGCGCGGCTGCGGCGTGTTCGCTCATCCTCGGCGCGTGCAGCTACTCCACCGAACCGTCGGCCGCGACGCTCATGCCGGCCCCCGGCAGTGTGATGGTCGTCGCCTCGCACGCGCTCACTGTGAGCAACGATTCGATACCGGGCACATTCGACACGACGTGGTATCGCTTCCGCTCCGAATCGGTGCAGACCTACGGGAACCATCCGACGATCCGCACCGTCACCCGCGATGACTCCACCAGCTACACGTACCTGCCGTACGGAGACATCGCTGTACAGCTCGACTCGATCTCCTACGGTCGGGTGCACCTCTCTCCGCAGTGGGCATTCATTCCCCTCGGATCGAAGGTTCAGCAGCACACCGTGCTCTTCGATACCTCGTATGTGACCGGGTCGCAGTCGTCACCTGTCGTCGTTCACGAGACCGGTGACGTGACGGTCGACTTCATGGGACCGGTCTCCTACACGGTCCGGGGCAGTGGCGAAGTGCTGCAGACCCTGCTGACGCGCCGCACCATGGTGCTCTCGACGCAGTCGACCGATCAGAACGGACCGGGCCCTGCGACCCCCATTCAGGTCGAGACGTTCGAGTGGTACTCGCCGAAGTACCAGACGTGGGTCCAACGGCAGGTGACCTACATGTACTGGCATCCGACAAGGCACGAACTGGTGTTCGACAAGCGCCGGGAGTCGTGGATGGAGTACTTCGTCTCCGGTTCGTAGCCCGGGTCGCCGGCAATTGTACCGATCGGCCCCCGCAGTCGGCTCCTCTTCCGGAGTCGATTGCGGGGGCCGTCGCGTGTGCTCCCGTCGGTCCCGATTCGCGAGGGAAGAAATTTTGTAGGTTCGCGTCTCTCCCGGTCCGCCGCACTCCTGCTCAGGTCGCATCCGGCGGCATTCCGTCCTGTCCAACCACTGAGGTCCCGTTCATCATCATGAAGCATTCGTATACCTGCTCGATCCTCGTACTGCTGCTCATTCTGACCGCCGTCGCGGTGCCGGCACGTGCACAGACCGACTACGGCAACCGGCAGGCGACGACGTCGCTGACCGCCGGAATCGAATTCGACGGCGGGGCGTCGATGATCACCGATCCTCCCGATAACCTGAAGGTGAAGCCCATCTTCGCGTGGCGGCTGGTTGGCGAGGGCACCTATCCGCTGACCCCGACGATCGGCGCCAACCTCCAGTTCGGCATCGACAGCCGCGGAACCCGGCTGCACGCGGAAAACAACGCGGACTCCTGGCAAGACACGCACCTGACGTACTTCTGCCTGACGCCGGCATTCCGATTCAGTGCCTTCTACGTGGGGTTCAACTTCGGATTCCCCATGTCAGTCTCGACGGCATATCCGAACGGTACCAGCACGGAGGGAAAGACGACCGATCTCAACACGCTGATGGAGGTGCGCGCCGGGGCGGTGATCACGCTGGTCGATGAGAAGATCGGGTGGCTGGGACTGACCATCGTGGGCGGCTACTCACTCAACGAGTTCAAGGACACGCCCGACAGCCATACGGACTTCACGCTCGTGGCGCTGCACGGAGGGCTGACCTGGCAGTTTGCGATTCCGGGAACGTCGCGGCAGTAGGCGCGGCAGCGGGACTTCCTGCCCCCGTTTTTTCTTACTTTCGCCGATCACGCGACGGACAGCGGCTGCCCGCACCTGTCCGTCGCGCCCGCGGAAACGAGGCCATCGTATACATCCAATTCTGCCCCGACCATGAAACGAATTCCGACCACACTACTCGTTGTTGCACTGCTGTTCATGACCGCCGCGGCTGCCACGGCACAGACCGACTACTCGCAGCGCGGCGCGACGACGCGATTCTCCTTCGGTGCAGGCGCCGCGGTCGGCGTCGCGGTTCCCATCGGCGATCTGGCCGACTCGATCGAGGCGGCTCCGGGAATCTGCATGCGCTTCGGCGTCAACCTCGCCTATCCGTTTACCAAAACGGTCGGGGTCTTCCTCAACGCCGGCTACGACACGCGTGGTGTCGGCAAGAAGGTGAGCGGAGCGCTGGATGCGCAGACATATCGGATGAATTACTTCTACTTCGAGCCCGGAGTGAGCATCAGCGCGTTTCAGGTATCGATGAACGTCGGTCTGCCGCTGGGAGGATCGATGCCCAATCCGCTCGCGGCTGATCCGACGACCACGTCGCTCGACGTCGACGGCAGTGCGATGGAAACGCTGATGGAGCCGCGCGTCGGCGCGATGCTGGTGCTGATGGATGAGTCCAACTACTGGATGGGACTTCGCGTCAACGCCGGACTGCAGCTCAACTCGCTGTTGAAGGAATCCGCAACGCTGTACGCGAACGACATTCCGAACACGACGCCGTTCACGGCCCACATCGGCCTGACGTTCCAGTTCGCGCTGCCGCATTGATCCCGGCCGACCGCCGATGGTGTGCTCGAGGCAGGAGGTGATCGTGGCCGGCGGATCGCGGCCGATGGTGGCAGAGGAAGCGGTGCAGTGTGGCGCGATTTTTCCCGCGGTTGGGCAATCGAGTGAATCGTTGACACGGACGTGAGAGGCATGACCCGAGTAGCGGTGCAATCGGCCGTCGTGGTTGCGCTCCTGTGCTGTGTCTGCCGGGTCGGCAGTGCGCAGAAGGAGCGTCCCTTCGAGATCGCCCAGGAGCCGGCACTCCCGTACTTCGGAATGGGAGCGGGATTCACCCCCACGCTCATGTTTGTCGACGTCACCGACTTCAACGCACTGGCCGACGACCTCGGGCTCGACGAGGTAGCCGCTCCGATGCTCACCTACGGAGCGATGCTGGTATTCTCACCGTCGTTCCTGCGCAACGTGCGCGTCGGTGGTCACTTCTGCATCGGCTACCACGCCACCTCCGGCAGTGTCGAGATCGACGGGCAGCGGTACACCCGAATGCTTCGGTTCGGCATCCGGTTCATGGGGGGCCTCCAGGCGGAATATGCGGTTGGACTGGCCCGTCGACTGACGCTGATGCCGGGCCTGTCGGTCGGCTACGGCAGTTGCGCGTTCGAATTCAATCAGTCGCGGGCCGACGCCGAGACCTTCTCGAATGTGTTCGGCGCAGGACGATTCGATGGTGGTTCGTCCGACGGCGACGCCGCCTACGGACTGCAGCTCGCGTCCAATGCGGTGTTCCTCCGACCCATGATCGCTCTGGAATTCGCCCCAAGCGGCATGATCATGTTCCGCCTCGCAGGCGGCTATACGCTCGGTCTGCAGTCGGGATGGTACGATCAGGGCGGCACGGAATACACGGGCATGCCGGAGCTGTCAACCACTGGTCCGTTCGTGCAGCTCGGCACGTTTCTCGGCCTGTTTCAACAGTGAACCCACCTCCGCTGATTCCGGCGGAGATACATCTACTCCATCGATGATCGCACCGAACCCGATTCGCGCGCTGCTGGTAACCGTGTTCCTGCTGATGCTTGGCGCGGTGGTGGCGCGTGCGCAGAACGACGATTTCAACTTCGAGAACATCCCTGTCGATGAGGATCAGATTCCGTACATCGGCGTCGGTGCCGGCTACGTGAACTTCCTGTCGATCGTCAACGATCCGGAGCTCAACAGCGTGTCGCAGCAGCTCGGCCTCGGCGACATGGGCACGACGCTCCTGATGCACGGTGGCGGCGGATGGACGGTGGTGGGGCTGATTCCCAACGTCCGTCTCGGCGTCTACGGGGCGGGCGGATCGAAGTCCCGGAGTGCGACATACTCGGTCAACGGCAACGACTTCCAGCGGACGATCCGTTTCCACGAGGGCCTGACCGCAGCGGACATCGACTACGTCTTTCCGCTGTTCTTCCGTGGGTTCGCCATTACCGTCGGATCGATGGTTGGCGTGTCGACGCACGAGCTGACCATTACACAGACCCAGCAGAACGGCGTGACGTTCAGCGATCTGCTCACGCGCTACCAGGACACGATCCCGAGCACATCGGCGCGCAACCGCCAGACGCAGATTTCACAGAGCAATCTCTTCTTCTATCCGCGCATCGATTTCGAACTGGCGGTCTCGCCGTTCATTCTCCTGCGGGCCGCGGCCGGATGGCAGCTGAGCGCGAACATCGGTGACTGGACCGACGGGGAGGGGACGACGATTCAGAGCGTGCCGAATATCAAGCCGGACGGACCGATGCTGCACTTCGGCGTCTTCCTCGGGCTGTTCCAGAAATAGGTCTACGGCGGGATTCATCGACCGGCTCACGCGGAAATGCGGACGGCCTCGCGATCGACGGTGATCGCGAGGCCGTTTCGATTTCGAGGCCGACCCGTTGGCTAGCGATGCTCGCCGTTGCCGTCGACGCGCGTGAGACGTTCGGCGGAGGACTCGAGTCCCACGGCGCGTGTCATCTCCGTGTCGCGCAGCGCTTCGTGGAAAAGTCGGAGCACCGGAAGGGTGACGCCCATGGAGCTGTAGCCGCCGTCGTGGTAGAGGTTCTGCATGGTCACCTTCCGCGTCAGGTCGCTGAGCAGCGTGACGACGTAGTCGCCGCACTCGTCGGCGGTCGCGTTGCCGAGAGGCGCGACGTGATCGGCGAATTCGTACATCTTGTCGAAGTCCTCGATGCCGCTGCCGGCACGTGTCCAGGTGGGTGACTGCGAGACGGTGTTGATGCGGATTCCGCGCGAGGCCAGTCGTGTTCCGTAGCTGCGGACGATCGACTCGAGCAGCGCCTTTGCGTCCCCCATGTCGGAGTACGTCTGGTAGTTGCGCTGGGCGGCGACGTAGGACATGGCGACGATGCTCGCACCGTCGTTGATCGCGTCCTGCTCGAGCGCAGCGCTGATCATCCGGTGCAGTGAGATGGCCGAGACGTCGAGCGTCTTGTGGTACCAGTCGTAGTTGAGCTGCTCGTAGGGAAGACTCTTGCGAATGTTCTGCGACATCCCGATCGAGTGAACGATGAAGTCGGCAGGACCCAGCTGCTCTTTCATCTCGGAGAACGCGCGGGTGAGTTCCTCCGTGTCGGTGGCATCGCAGACGATCATCGGCGCGTCACCGCAGAGCCGCGCCAGCTCGTTGACGCGGCCGACGCGCATCGCCACCGCGACGTTCGAGATCGCGAGCGTCGCGCCCTCACGGTGCGCCGCCAGCGCGATCTGCCATCCGATGCTGTTCTCATCGAGCGGCCCGAAGACGATTCCCCGTTTGCCTTTCAGCAACCCGTATGAAGGACTCTCTGCCATGGTGCGCTCCCGGCTGGGAATGTTGATGTGCCAGACTCCGTGATGCGTCGAGGGGTCATTGCGCGAAAACGTGGAAGATACGGGATTGGCGCCAAGATGCGCCGACCGCGGCGAGCAGCCGCCGTCGCCTAGCCGGGCTCCGATCCCGACCCCTGCTGCGAATCGTTTCCGTGGCGTGCGAGCGACGTTCCCGACAGCGCGGTCAGCGGCTTGACGAATGCGGCGATCACCATCGCGCGCTCGCTTCCCAGATTGCGCAGGGTGACGCGACCGGCAGCGGCGGGGAGGACGAACGTCTCAGCATAGTTGAACCTCGTCGTTCGTCCGGTGGCCACCTCGATCGCCGTGCCCTCGACGAGATTCATCACCCTGCAGACGTCATCTGCCTCGATGTCGATGCTCGTGTCGAATTCATAGCGAACGACATCATAGAAGTGGTGCCGATGGGTGCTCAGGTGGACCACTCGCCAGTCGTCGCCCTGACGGAGCACCGATTCACGGGCGACGAACGCGCGGTCGATCTCCGTCTCGCGGCGATCGAAGTACAGATTGCGCCACGCCCGCTCCACGTTGAGCGGACGCATGGCACCCTCGAGGTCGCGCCTGAGCCAGTCGTACATCTTGAACGTGAAGATGTACGGCGTCGCGCTGATCTCCAGCACGAGGTTGCCCGCGCCGGAGCAGTGCACGGTGCCGTTGGGAATCAGATACAGCGCGTGGCGTCGCGACTCGACCGTGTGTACCCAGCGCTCGACGTCCACCACCGCTCCTTCGGATTCGCTCCGCTCGAGTGCGTGCCTGAATTCTCTCTGATCGACATCGTCTCGAAAGCCGAGGAAGACGCGCGCGCCTGGCTGGCAGTCGGTGATGTAGTACGACTCGTCCTGGGTGAAGGACTCGCCGAAGTGCGTGCGGATGAATTCGGGGCGGGGATGGCACTGCACCGACAGGTTGCCGCCGTCGACCGTGTCGAGGTAATCGAAACGGATCGGGAATTCGCGACCGAAGTATCCCGCGTGCACGCCGAGCATCGCCCGTGGATGATGCTCCATCAGCAATGCGAACGGCACTTCGAACAGCTGCCCGCTGCTGCGGATCATGACGCCGTTCTCAGGCGAGATGAGCTCGAACGACCAGGCGTAGTTGGGAACGTCCTGCGGCAGCTCCGGAATGTGCCGCTTCAGCCACTGACCTCCCCATGGGCCCGGCTCGAACCACGGGCGCGCGCGGATGGCCGTGCGGCTCATCGACCAGAGCGCGTCGCGCACGTCGGCGGATTCCATCCAGACGGGCGTCTCCGGGCGCTGCTCGTCGACGACGATGCTGACCCGCTCGAACACACCTTCGCGGTGGGCATCGACCGCGGGCCAGTCGACGAAGTAGAACCGCTTGTACATCTGCTTCGGCGGTGCTGCCGCAGCGACGCCGAGATTCGTGACACTGCCGGCACGCGAGCGGAATTGAATCTCGTTCTTCGGCACCTCCAGCCAGAGCAGCGGGCCATCCCATCCGGCGAGCGCCGCGCCGGTGCCGTAGAGGATCTCCGTCGTCGCAGCGTCGCCCGGACGCAGTGCCGCAAGCGCCGCGCGGTCGAAGAAGTCCTCCAGCGTCCCGGTGAATCGCCTGCCCCACAGCGGATCGTCTCCGCCGAGGAACGGCGCTGCCAGCGCTTCGATCTCGATCGACGGACGCATCGCCCGGTCGATGGCGGTCCACCGCGCCTGGATCCCGCGCGCCCGAAGCGCAGCGTCGAGTCCTTCCCGGAACCGACTCCACAGCACCCCCACATAACCGTCGATGACGATCCGTCGCTCACCGGCGATGCGCTCGGCGAGCGTCTCGAAGCCGGCGTGCACGAGCCCGTCGCCGACATCGAACCCCGGGTAGAGGTCGTAGTGACCCGGCTCGGTCGGTAGGTGTCGCAGTGGTGCCAGCCGCTGAGATGTCGAACGGAACACGATGCGTGCGGGGATTGGGTTGCGGGAACGTCTGGCTACCTGCCGTAATCGTCGTCGAAGCGTTCAATATCCGCCTCCTGCCAGTCGCCGAAGGCGACTTCGAGCACGCGAACGCGCGGACCGGTACTGGCCAGGCGGTGCTGTGTATTTGCGGGGATCCAGAGCTCGTCGCCGGCTGCCGGATGGTGGGTCTCCTCGCCGATGCGGATTTCGCAGCCGTCGTCGAGGACGATCCACAATTCCGCACGGCCCGAGTGCGACTGCAAGCTGAGACGCTGGTTCGGTTCGACGGTCATCAGACTCACCGTCACATGTTCGTTGCCGGCATACTGATCGAATCGTCCCCACGGACGCACGACGCGCGTGGGCTCCGGCATGGAGTCGGGGATCGGAGGAGGTGTTCGGAAGCTCATCGCAGGTACTGGATTGGTTTCGACGGCAGAAAGGAGGGCAACCGGACCGGGAGCACTAACTTCCCGGGAATTCACGGCGTTAGCAGTCAAAGTCCAGGGTTCGGCCCGGAATGGAATTCCAGCCGCCACTCATCACGACCGCAGAGGTAAACGATGGGAAGAATTCATACGATCGGAGCGGTCATCGTGCTAGGCGCGTCCGTCCTCACGGGTGTCGACGCGACGGCGCAGGTGCGCGTGACGTCGAGCGTGGTTTCCGCCGGGGCGACCGTTGCGACGAACGGATCGACGTCGGTCTTGGGAACCCTCGGGCAGGGCATCATCGGACGAACCGCGGAGTCGACGGTTCGGACATCGCAGGGATTCTGGTACACGACGTCGCCGAAGGCAGCGATCTCGGGCGTGCGCGAGACGCAGGCGCTGCTCGATGCCGGATCGGAGGTAGCGCTGCGGGCGGCTCCGAATCCGTGCAGTGAATTCTGTGACATCACCGTCGAGCTTCCTCGTGCCGGCAGGGTCGTCCTGACGCTGCACGATGCGCTCGGTCGCCGGGTGATGACGGTGGTCGATGGCGCGCGTGCGGCCGGGCGACTGCTTCTTCGTGTTCCCGCCGACGGTCTGCCGTCGGGACACTACACGGCGCGACTGATTGCCAACGGAGCGGTGCGCTCGATCCCGCTGACGGTAGTTCGTTGATACAGCGGCCTATTGCGCCGTATCGTCCGACGGTGCAGGCGACTCGATCCCTCTGACGCGGAGGAATTCCTCGCGATCGAGCAGGTGCGCGTGGCCATCGATTTCGGCGACCACCTTCCGGAAGTTGCGCGTCTGTACGGCGGTGTAATCATGTCCCGCGCGGGCGGAATACACACCGATGTACGTCAGCGGCTCGCGCCCCGTGTTGATGGTGCGATGCAGCGTGTTGCCGGGAACGTAGACGATGCTGTGCGGTCCGATCGGCAGTGTCTGTGACTCGCCGGTGGCGGCATCCTCGAGCAGCATTTCACCCTGGCCGCGCAGGCCGATATACACCTCCGCCGCTTCTGCACGTTCGTGCATGTGGCCCCTGGTCATGAAGTACTCGGTCCCGATGTGTCCGGGCCGGATCATGCCGAGGCCGTAGCGCAGATCACCCTCGCCATCACCGTAATCCAGCGTCTCGACGGTATAGACCAGCACGTTGCCCTCGGTCTCGAGCATACGGCGGTATTCGTCCTGATCGGCGAAGACACCCTGCAGGTCGCGCAGTCGCCGCTCCACGACGCTTCCGCCTCTGGTCTGGGCGGTGCCGGGGTCGATGTAGTGCTGAAGGTTCTTGAGCATTTCGTTCGGAGTCTCCACTCAGTGATCGGACAGGAGCCACGCCGCGAGCAGGCACGCGCCCTCGACCGGCGGGCGTTGCGGTCGCACCAGCAGTGCTCCCGGGACATGGCGGGCGACTTCCCGTCGGACACGTTCCCGGTAGTCGAGGTTGGTGAAGAGGCCACCGGAGGTGACCACTCGGACATCCTCGAAGGCGAGTCGTTCGGCAACGGCCCGTACCATTGCAGCAAGCGCTCTGGCGCCACGTTCTACGATCGTCGAAGCAACGGCATCGTTCTCGGCCGCGGATGCGAATACCAGCGGCGCCAGTGCGGCGATGTCCGATCGTTGCAGGCGGTTGTGCACCGCATGGAGGATCTCGTCGGGGTCGTCGACGTCGATGGCGCGTATGGCGCGGGAGCGCAGCTCGGTGTCGGGTCCGCGTCCGTCGACGGCGCGCACCGCAGCGCGGAGGGCATCGAGGCCGATGCGGTACCCGCCGCCGTCGTCATCGAGCAGGTGGCCCCAGCCGCCGGCACGCCAGTCTTCCCCGTCGGAACGCCGGCCATAGCAGGAGGAACCCGTTCCGGCGATGAGGACGATCCCGGGCTCGCCGCCGAGACCGCCGGCGAGCGCGGCGCTCAGATCGTGGTCGACCGCGACCCGCGGCGCAAGTTCCAGGCCATCGACCGCACGTCGCAGCAGTGCACGATCGGTCGGGGAGACCACACCGGCGATCGCAAGGAATGCAGCTGCGGGAGTGACGGACGCCCCCGCGGCGGCGCACGCATGATCGACGGCGGTCCGAATTCCGGCCACGGCCCGCTCCATCCCGATTGCCTGGTAGTTGGATGCGCCGCCTTCGCCCGTGCCAAGGACACGTCCGTCCGGCGAGGCGATCGCGGCGCGCGTCGTCGTTCCACCACCATCGATTCCGAGCACGACCTGACGGCTTTCAGCCACGATTACCTCGTCCGCGGTTCGAGTATCGTCAGATTCGATGCCTTCGCACGAACTGGTGTGGAGGACTCCACCGAACCGGTGAACGTCGCTTCGACGAGCTGGCCGACGCGGATCGAGTCGATCGGCACGCGCACGTGATCCGCTCCGGTGACCATCGTGATCTCGGTCTCCTCGGTAATGCCGACGTCGGCCGTCCGGTAGGGGGTATGGCTGGAGGTGTCACCGACGATGCGGACGAATTCGCGCACGTCGTCGACGCCGGGCGTCGGAAGGATCGAGGCGACGCGACCACGAACGTGCGGTCCCGAGTCGAACAGTCCGCCGGAGCCGCCGCAGGCGGACAGCGTGAGGGCGAGCATGATTGGCGTGAGCCGATGCATCGTGTTCATGGTTGTCACGGGGTGAATTCAGACTTACTGTGCCTCGAGGGTGCCGCGCTCGAGTCCCAGCAGTGCCGCGCCGACGATGCCGGCGTCATTGAACAGGGTGGCCGGGCGCAGGCGTGCTTCGGGGGCAACGGATTTCATCGCGCGGGAGCGAATTGCGGCCAGTGCCGGAGCCAGCAGGAACCGTTCGCAGCGCGACATGCCGCCGCCGACGATCACCAGCCGGGCATCGCAGAGGTTGAGTGCCGATGCGAGTCCCGCTCCGAGTATGCGTCCCATTTCGGCGAGGAACTCGATGGCGAAGGCGTCGTTGCGCTGCGCCGCTTCGTCGATCAGGCGCGGTTCGAGTTCACGTCCGTCGTTGATCAGTTGATTGAGGATGGAGTCGGGGCGGCGCTCCAGTCGGGCACGGGCGTAACGTGTCATGTACCGCACTCCGAGGAACGCCTCGATGCAACCGCGCGACCCGCAGTTGCAGAGCGGTCCATCGAGGTCGACGCTGATGTGTCCGATCTCACCGGCGCCGCCGTCGCCACCGCGCCAGATCTCACCATTGCTGATGATGCATCCGCCGACACCGGTGCCGAGGGTAACGAACAGGAAGTCGCGCTCATCGCGACCGCTGCCGATGCGTGCTTCAGCGAAGGCGGCGACGTTGGCGTCGTTCTCGACGGCGATGGGAAGTCGGGTTCCAGTGATGGTGCGGATCTCGTGGGCGACGGGGACGACACCCCAGCCCGGGAAGTTCGGCGGATAGCGGATCTCGCCACGGTCGTTGATCACGCCCGGCACGCCGAGCCCGACGGCGTCGACGGTATGCGCCGCGGAGAGTGCGGCGATGCCTTCGGCGGCTCGCTCGAGCACGTGTCTGGGGCCGCGTTCGGCATCGGTGGGCAGACTCATCTGCTGAAGAATCGTCCCGTCGGCGTCGACGAGTCCGAACTTGATGGTCGTGCCACCGACGTCGACACCGATCGCGAGCCGGCTCATTCCTCGACGCGATAGATGCGTTCCCCGGGTCGGACCATGCCGTAGCGCTCGCGGGCGAGTCGCTCGATCGATGCCGTGTCGGTACGCAGCCGATCGATCTCACCTCGCAGCGAGTCGCCGACCGCGCGCTGGTGGAACACCTCCTGGTAGACCTCGTCGTGGTGCATCTCGAGCTCCACGCGCTTGAGGATCCCCCGGTTGCCGAAGGTGAAGATCGCCAGGACCGGAACGGCAGCCACCATTGCGAAGGTGAGCTTGCGGCGGCTGGTGAGCGGCTTGGGTCGAAAGCGTCGTCTTCTCATTTCAGGTCGTCCAGATCCTCCGAATGCGGCCGTTCGCCTTCACCAAATTCGTCCTCGTCGATTTCACCCATTCGGGTCAGTTCGTCGAACATCTCCTCGATCTCGGACTCCTCCGGATCCTCGGCCTGCGGCAGATCCCAGATCGAGTGTTCGCCGCTCGGATCGTCGACCGTCGGCTCGAGCAGATCCTCGTCGGCAACGATCGTGATTCCAAATCGCTCCTCGTCGCCAAAGGTGACGTAGTAATCCTCGCCGTCGTCGATCGCCTCGGCAAGCTCCTGAACGGAAATTCTGTCCTGCTCCTCGGTTACCAGATGCGTGATCGTTCCGTGGTCGTCGGTGAGCAGCTCGATGATCTCCGGCATGGGTCTGTCCTCGTGTTGGCTGCGGTTTCGTTCCTGGCCGTGTCGGTGGCCGCGTCGGACATGGACCTGGCGCATTCGTCGCCCGTGCGGTCGTTCGTTCGCCCGACGTCCGACGTTCCCCCGACGCGCGTGCCTGCTATGGCGCAAACGGCACGCCACGAGGATGCCGGCGCGAGTGCGGGATTAGGTCTCCCGAAGGCGTGGGAAATCGGTTGCTGGCGACGAAAATCGACGGGCAAACATAACGGAGAATCGAATCGGGTACAAGCGGTGAGACGCGGCTCCGGGTGCGTCGGACAGGACTGAGGCGGGAAAGGAATTGCGGCATCTCTGCCGGAAGTCGGGGGGGATGGGGTGAGAAGCAGTCGACCGGTCGCTACCCGATGAGATTCAGCAGGTAGACGGCAAAGAAGAAGAAGAGGTAGACGAGAACGTCAGTGGGGACCTTCCGTTTCACAGTCTCACGTTGCATGAGCGGAACCTCCAGTGAAAGTGGGCATTGGGCTGCTGGCGTCGTGTACGGCCTCCGTCGGGGCAAATCGACGTGTTCTCCGCGACCACCACCATTTGACCCTGGTGATACCGCGATCGACATGCCGTACTGACGCTGGAATGAACCGATGGAAGTGTTTGCGGACCTTCCACTGTTGTCGGGACCTCGCGGGATGGGCTCCCGCAGCCGGTGCAAATATAACCACCGAAGCCCCGCCCACAAGATTCGAACACAAAGAAGTTGCAATCGATGCCTACTTCTTCTCCTCGCGAATCTCATTGCGTACGAAATCGAGCGTTCGCGTCTCGCCGTCGGCCTGCATTCTCAGCACGCCGCCTTCGGGTGGACTGGTGAGGAACGGACCGTTGAACAGGGGCGGTGCATGCGAGTGCGAGTCGGCCGGTCTCCCGTCGACGAGCAGAATTCCCTCGCCGGCATGCTCTCCGGAAAGCACCGTCAGTCGCTGTCCTCGAATCGTGTTGTAGGCGAAGTCGGGACCGAGCTGGCCCGTCTGACTTCCGAAGAGCGGGCGGTGCGGGCGCAGAGCGGCGATGAACTGCGCGAGGGTCATCTGCGACGTCCGCTCGGTTTCAACGACGAACCCGGTCTTGCGTGAAAAGGAGCGAACGCGCCAGTCGATCTGCTCGTCGATCCACGTCACGTTCGAATCGAACGGATGAATACCCACCAGCGCCGAGTCCATCCTCGCCACGATCCAGCCGGACGTATCGCGCACCAGGGTGTCGAGCGTCTTCGGCAGGAAGAGATCGACGTGAGGGAAGCGCCATCCTCTGGGAATGTCATACAGCGCCAGCAGCGTCGGACCCGTCTGATGAATCTCCTCGAACGGCGAGCCGCCGATCCATTTGTCGGGGCTGCCGTAGCTCGCCTTCGACGCCAGAATTCCCTGCTCCATCAGCTCCGGCTCCTCCGGGAAGAACGTTCCCAGCTCGTATGCCGATGCCTGCGGGTGCAGCGTGAAGATCGTGTTGTTCGGTCGCTTCGACCGAAACGTGATGTCCCAGGTATGCTGCTGGATCGGCTCCTGCAGTCCGCCCTGAATCGAGCCGATGCAGTAGGCGGGCGTCATGTAGCTGTAGCGGTAGACCGGCGTGTAGCGCTGAGAGCTGTTGCGGATCTTCGCCCGCGAACGCTTCAGCTCGGTGTGTACGAACGGTTCGTCACGTTCGTGCGCGATACGGCGGATGATCGGCGGAACCGAGAACTCGCTCATCGCAGCGAACGCGAGATCGGGCAGCACGAAGGAGACGGAGTCTTCGAAGTAGAACTGTCCGTAGCTCGTCGCCTCGGCCGATCGCGGATCGATCACCGAGTTGTCGCCCTCCCGCGAGTGCGCGCCGCAGTAGTTGCCGTCGAGGTAGTCGACGGCGTAGTCGGCGAGCATGTATTCGAGCATCATCTCGCAGCGCTGCTTCATTCGCTCGTCGCGCGCATAGGTCGCCATCGTCAGCAGCGGCGTGATGTAGTAGTACAGGTAGCGTGGTGAATCCCACTCGGTCGATCCGTGACGAACCGTCTGGTCGATCCAGTCGTCGAGGTACGCCTGTGCCTCGGCGTGGTTCTCCGCGGAGCTCTTCCCGTTGAACCACTCGGTCGAATCCAGCCCGGGCCACTCCTGCGTCATCAGGTAGAGCGAGCTGTAGTACATCAGGAAGTGATTCTCCGTGTCGCCCCGATACGGTGTGTAGTGCTTGAAGTCCTCACGGAACCGCGCGCGCCAGGCGTCGTCGAGCTCGTCACGCATGCAGAAGTAGAAGGCCGTCGCGGGATACATCCAGAAGATGTCGCCCGTCGGACTGGCGAGCAGTGTATCGAGTTGCCGCCACGCGAGCTCGGTCTGACGGCCCGTGCGCAGCCGTGCGGCGACCACCTCGAAACTTGTGTGGTCGAAGCCGGCCACCGTCTCCAGCACGTGACGACGCTGGTCGGGTGACGGACCGACGAGCGATCGGCTCGCCGTGCAGGCTGAGAGCAGTGAGAGCGTAGTGAGGGTGACGAGAAAGAGGACCTTGTTCACGGCGGGATCGGGGAATGGTGTGGACAGGAACCGGACCGGGCGAAAATACCAACTACCACGGCTCGACCTTCATCGACCAGACGAGCGCTCCGTCGAGACCCGACGCGACCCACGTGTCGTTGTCCCGTCGGAAGACGCCATGGCCCCACGTACCGGCCAGTACCACATTCGACTTCGGCACGTAGGCCAGCGCATGTACCACCGAGTCGGGCAGGTCGGTCGTGATGTCGATCCACCGCGTCCAGGCGCCGACGAGACTGTAGACCCACACGCCGTGGTCTCCCGAGGCAAAGATGCGTCCGGAAGGATCGAATTTGACCGCATACGTGTTCATCATCGGAGCCGTGGGCTGCGAGACCATCGTATTCATCGTCGCATCGAGCATCACCGGGCCGTTGCCGGTGGCGACGACCGGCGTCGAACCGCGGATCGAGGTGACGCCGCGTGGTTCGCTCAGCTGCAGTCGATGCGTCCAGGTGGACCCGTAGTCGAGCGACTCGTAGACGCCGTCGTCGGTCGAGGCGTAGACGGCGCCGGGAAATTCGAGTTCGTCGATGCTATAGACATACCGGGTGGCGAGAGGGCCGTCGGGGTGCTCCCAGCTGTGGCCGCCGTCGGTGGATCGGTAGAATCCGAACTGTGTCGCCGCGTAGATCCATCGCGGATCGGCCTGGTCGACGGTCACGTCGAGGACCTCGGTCATCTCCGGAGGCGTGACGATGCGCCAGCGTGCGCCGCCGTCGTCACTGCGATGAATCCCGTCACCGGCGGCGACGAAGAGCACGCGTCCCTGGGCCGAATCGATGGCGTCCATCCGATACGCCTTCAGATTCTCCGACCCCATGTGCCGCCAGGACGCACCGGCATCGGTGGATGCGAACAGGCCGCTGCCGAGCGTGCTCGATCCGACGACTCCCTGCGAAGGATTGCCCATCACGACGGCATAGACCGTCTGCGCCTTCAGCGTGATCGGTAGGGCGAGCAGGAGCGCGAGAAATCGAAGTGGGCGAAGGTTCATCAGCTTCCGAATTCGAGAATGTGATCCGATCCGAGAGGGAGCTTCAGGTGCGCCGCGCCGTCGGTGAGTCGAAATCGCTTGCCGTCGAGTCGGGCCGAGTCGGTCGAGCGGACGCTGACGAGCACACGGTGTTTTCCCTGCTGTACCTCATGAATGATTCCGCTCATGCGCGGTGCGATCACCAGTTCATCGTCAGCGACGTCGACGCCGAGGATGTGGCGGTTGACCAGCAGGATGTACTGTGCCCACGCCCAGACGACGATGCCGACCGGCGGAAGCGGGGGCGTGGGGCGGTCTCCGGAGAATTCGAACCAGGAGCCGCCCGCGCCGGCTCGGACGATCAGCCACTCGAGCGATCGCATCGCCGCGTCGGTGCGGCCGGCGTCGAACTGCGCTGCGGCCATGAATGCCGTGGCGAACGGCCATGGTCCCGGCGAGTCGGGATCCGACGCGGTGTTGTAGCGTGCGTAGCCACCCGTTCCGGTGGGACTCCACAGTGACTCGAGCGCGTCGAGCGTCTTCGAGGCGAGCTCCCCTTCGGGATCGACCAGACCGTAGATGATTGGCAGCACCTCCGTCACATCCGGCTCGCAGGCACGGGCCGTTCGATCCGCCGGCGCACCGGCGGGAACGTATGGCGCGAACTCATCGTTGACGAACGATCCGCCGTCACCCGCGATCAGCTCGCTCTGCACGCGGCCGTCGAGCAGCCGCCGGTGCACGAAGCGTCCGTCGTCGACCAGCGACAGCGTCGGATCGCCGGTGATCGCGACGCGAATACGATCGGCGGCGCGATTCCAGCGCATCGACTGCTCCGCATGGCCGAACGCAGCGGCGATCTCCGCAGCTCGACTGAGACCGATCGCGCAGAACACCTGGTGTCCGAGTTCGAACCCGCGGCGCACGCCCATCCACGGGAAGCGTTCCCAGAAGTCGCGATGCGACTGCAGCAGTCCGGAGGGATGGGAGAATTCGGGACGGAGGATGAACTCGGCGATCGCCGCTACCGGTCCCCACCACGTGCGCACGAGCGACTCATCCTCGCTGCGCCGCCAGTAGTGCCACACCGCGTCGAGCGTCGCCCCGCACGCATTGAGCTCGGCCATCAGTCCGTCGCGAAACCGTCCCGCCTCGGCCACGGTTCCGTCGCTGCGCGTCAGCCGGCGCAACAGGTTGGTCAGCACCTGGCGGGCGAGATTGAACAGCCCGGCGGTGCTGGCGGCGGTTGCCACCATTGCCGAGTCCATTCCCCATTCGAAGCCATACTGCCACACCGACGCGTCGAAGCGCCCGTTCTGCGACACGGTCGCGCGCAGCGACAGTCGCGAGATCTGGTAGAGCCGTTCCAGTCGCTGGCTGAGCGATGCCTCCCGATCGGAATCTTCCTCGAGTTCGGCCGGTGCGCGCTCGCGCGCGACCGCGAAGTCGTCGCTCAATACCGTAACCGGACCGGCGTCGGCAATCGGCTCGACGGAGTAGATGAGCGTAGCGGAGATGCCGGCACCTGCGGGTCGTGCCGGAATGCGGAGAAACCGCTCGAAGGCGGTTCCAGACGGTATCGAGTACAGCAGCATCGAGACGAATCCGTCGGCGTGAAGCGTAGAACCGGGGTGGGTGCCGAAGCGGTCGAACAGAACGGGGTTGGCGTACAGGGCGGCTTCGATCTCGACGTGGCGACGTGTGGGCGCGCTGACGATCACATCGCGTACGACGGTGCTCGAGGAGAATCTGACCGAGAGGCGTTCGGTGACCTCCACGTCCTCGGCCGTCCACCGGATGACGACGCTTCGGCGTCCGGCGTCCCACTCGACGGTCGTGTGCTCGTGCTTCGGTGTGTAGCGGATTCCATCGACCAGGGCGGTGAGCATCGTGCGAGCCAGGCCGAGCTCGGGGTGAAACAGCAGTGTTCCGTACTTGCGCGTCATCCGCTCCGGATCGGCCAGGAGCAGTCCGTATGGTGAGAGCTGCCGATTGCGGCTCCACTGCACCGCCGCCATGATCCGACCATCGCCAAGGAAGAAGTAGTCGGTCTCTGCAGCGTCAGTTTGCGCGTCGGCCGCCAGCCCCGCAGTGTGCTGCCTGCTCTTGTCGTTCAAGCCGATGGACGTCTCAGTGACTGGTGCTCCGTAGAGCCGGCAAGTTAGCGGTTCCGTCGGGCACGGTGGATAGCGCCGTCGACGTACAGGTATCGGTGCGGCGCAGTTCTACGCTCCGATTCCCGCGACGATCACATACGCTGCGATCACGATCAGTACGAAGCCGACGCACGCGAGGAATCCCACGATGTCGTAGCGCGTCGGCTTCCACATTTCCCAGTCGGTGCCGGGGAACATCTTGTCGGCTTCGATCAGCGACGGGTCGTCGATCTTCTCCTGCACCAGTCGCCGGTCCTCCTCGGCATCGGCCACCGCCGGTGTATGGATACGCGCGTAGAATTCGCGAAGCGCCTCTTCGGAATTCCTCGGTGTGAACTGCGAGAGCACGATCAGCAGGATGAACGGAAGAATCGCATCGAAGAGAAACGACGCTGTCGAGATGCCTGCGGTCCGCCAGCCACGGAAGTCGAATCCCAGTTTGTCGAGGATCCAGATCTCGGGGCGGAACAGTCCGGAGCCGCGCCACCGCGAGGTGGTGTCGCTTGGATTCTCCCGCGTCACGGTCTCGAAGAAGATTCCGACCGGCGGTATCCGCTCCTGATGCGTGATCCGCTCGCCCACCCGGGTCGCCATTCCGGCACGCACCTCCGCCTCGGAAGCCCGTACCGTCGTTCGGACGAACTGCTCCCGCGTCTGCATCGTCAGCGCCGGTGAGGTCGTCGCACCAGGTACCATCGGAACGACGTTCGGAAGCACCACGATCAGGATGATCGAGATGATCATCTGAATCGCCACCGCCCTCGTGTTCAGCTTGCGATAGAAGTAGACCAGCCAGAACGTCGGTCCGACGATCGACCCGACCGAGAGCACGTACTTGAAGACCGCCAGAATGTCGTCGGTGTGGTTGGCGAAGAAGATCGAGACGAGAAGGATGGCCGCGACCAGCGTGCGGCCGAGCATCACCTGCGTGCGCTCGGTGGCGTCGGGTACAAGCGGTACGAAGATATTCTTCACGAACGCCGCCGAGCTCTCCAGCGACACCGTCGAGCTGCCGTCCATGTTGGCAGAGAACACCGCTGCGATCATCAGTCCGATGGCGCCGACGCCGAGCAGATCCCGCGTCATGATTCCCCACACGTTCGTCGGATCGGCCACCTTGCCGGCGTACAGACCGACCGCGAGCAGGCCGGTGAAGGCCCACGCGATCATCATGAACCGTTTGAACAGCGCGCCGGTGACCATTCCGACGCGCGCCGCGTGATCGTCCTTCGGCGAACCGCCGATCGTGAAATTCTTCGGCGCGTTGACCACGAGGTTCAGCAGCGCGAAGCTGGCGACGAAGTACCAGGTGTACTCGCTGGTGGGCGAAGCACCGAAGAGGTCGAACATCGAGGCGGGAACGCTGGCGTGGAGTCCGGCAAAGCCACCGATGCGTTCCAGGGCGACCGGAATGAGCGCCATGGAGAGGAATACGATCAGCACGCCCTGGATCACGTCGACGATCGCCACCGCCAGCAGTCCCCCCAGCACCGTGTAGGCGGCGATCATCACCGCGTAGAACGCGTAGAACCAGGTCAGATCGATGTAGGAGATGAACGAGTGGAGTTCGCCCCGCTTGTCCATCTGCTGCAGCGCTTCGAGCCGCGTGCGTTCATCGCGGTCGAGCGAGGCGAAGTCGCGCCGCTCGAGCTGCGTCAACTCATCGAACAGCTCGACGCTGTGACGTTCGGCGACGGTGTACTCGGCGGGCGGCTTGACCATGATCGCCTGCACGGTCTTGCCGGTGAGCAGGTACCCCATGGAGTTGGCGAAGATTGCGATCGCCACGAGCACCACCGCGTAGAGTCCGGCGAGGAACCGGCTCTCGAAGCGGTGCATGAAGAGGTCGCCGGGGGCGATGTAGCGCGCGCGGCGCTGAAAGGCGGCGATGAACCACTGGAACGGGGTATGGAACAGAACGAGGTTCTGAAACCACACGCCCGAGAGGCCCTGCCGGTAGATTTCGCGTGTCACGCCCGCGGTCTGCCCGGCATCGGTCATGTTGCCGAAGTTCAGAAACGCGAACAGCGTGCGTCCGAACGAGCGGTTGCTCTGGTAGTACCCCTCGGTATCGGTCGTGCGGCGTCGCGCACGCAGGGCGATGTAGATGATCGCGACGAAGTACGCCGCGATGACGCACCAGTCGACCACGTTCAGGCCGAGAAAGGACATGGGCAGGAAGCTCGACTGCTGCGGGTAATGGGCTGCGTTCTAGGGAACGAGCACGGTTGTCGCCTGGGTGCGGCCGTTGACGGTGACCGAGACGAGATAGGTTTGCGGGGTGAGACCCTCGAGCGAGATGTCGACCAGATAGTTGCCCTGCCGCTGATACGTGTCGGCGACGACGGTCTGCAGGATACGTCCGAGCTGATCGACGAGCCGGATCGTCACGAGGCCGTCCTCAGGTACGGCGTAGCTCACCGTGGTCCGGCCGCCGGCGGCGGGATTGGGAAAGGCGCGGGACACCATGGGGGCGCTGGTGCCGGAATCGGCCGTCGGGACTGCAATGGTGTTCGTGTAGAGGTACCAGATGCCGGAGCAGACGGTGGCGGCGAGCACGTCGCGGCCGTTGGCGGCCACGCTGCGGATTTCGCACTGGGGAAGGTCGTATTCCCAGGGTGACCACGAGCCGCCGTTGTCCGAAGAGATGTACAGTCCCATGGGCGTTCCCGCGAAGAGTTCCGATCCGTTGGACGAGAGGGAATTCACGGCGATGGAATTGCCGTCGAAGACGTCCGGAAGACCGCTCCCGGAGACCGTCCAGGTGGCACCGTCGTCGGTCGACTGGAGAACGCCGACGGCACCGTCGGTCGAGCCGACGCGACCCGTGGCGGCGTAGATCGCGCCGTTGTGCGCGACGAAGCCGTCGATGACCGCAGGATTGCTGTTGACGTCGTTCGGCACCGCCGTGACGCGTGTCCAGCTCGCTCCGGCATCGGTCGAGCGGAACAGCCCACCCATGGCGTAGTCTGCGGCCAGGTAGGTCGAGCCGACGACGCCGACCGCGCCGATGGCACTGTTGCCGAGTCCGTTGTTGAGCGGCTGCCACGTGTCCGACTCGAGGCGGAAGACGCCGGCGACGGTCGCTGCGACCGGACGCGAGCCGTCGAAGGTGAGATCGAACACGGAAACGGAGTGGCCGGGGAATCCGGCGTTGGCGTCGGTCCAGGTGGCACCGCGATCGGTCGAGATGCGCACGCCGCTGCCGCCTGCAAGGATCATCTCACCGTTGGCCGCGACCGCGCGAACGTTGCCGACGGTATCGCTTCTGTTCCACGCTTCGTCGTACGTCCTGCGGCGGAAGACGCCGCTGATGCCCCCGGCGTAGTACCACCCGTCATCGATCCCCACCGCGTTGATGTGTGCGACGCCGTTGGCGTCGTCGTCGACGATGAGGCCCGCATTGTCCGAGCGCCAGTAGCGGGACTCGGGTCCGGCCGTGGCACCGAGCGACGCGACGAATACTTCGCCTTCGGCTCCACCGGAGTGTGCGTGGATTGCGTACCGGCCGAAGCGTGCCTCCTGGCGGAAGATGCCAGTGATGCTGATGACCCCGCCGGCGCTGTCGGTGGCGATAGCGTTGGCGGCGTCGCCCTGGCGCTGGCTGCCACCGGTGGCGGTTGCCCACAGCGGCGTGCCGTCCTTGTCGTAGCGGACCACCAGAGCGTCGCCATCACCGCGGCCGGTGATCGTCCGGTCGCCGATGCGAATCGTGCCCAGCGCCTCGCCGGCGACCCAGATGTCTCCGTTCGGGCCGACAGCGACGCCGTTACCGGCGTCAGCGCCGATTCCTCCGACCGAATTCGCCCAGAAGGCGAACCCGACGGCATCGTAGGCGGCGACGAACATGTCGCTGGCGCCGACGCCGGTGAGGGTATCCTTGTCGAACATCAGGTGTGTCGAGGTACCGATCGCCGAGGGATCGCCGAAGCTGCCGACCACGATCGGCTCGCCGCTCGGACTGAGGGCCAGCGCGTTGATCGTAGCCGAGCGATCGCCGGTCGTCGAGGTGATCCAGTGGGCGTTGCCGTCGGTATCGAATCGTCCCAGCCACGCGCCGGCGCCGGACTCGGTGAGGGTGTCGAAGCGAAGCACCGCCGGGGTCTGTCCGACGAGACTTCCGAATCCGCCTCCGGCGTAGAGCAGGCCTCCTCTGACCGCGATCGTCCGTCCCGTCGCCGTCTGCGTGCAGGTGCCCATCCGACCCCACACGGCGTTGCCGGCGGTGTCGAAGCGGGCGAGGAACACGGACTGTCGGTCGATCGACGCCAGCGTGTCGTCGGCGATGATCGCGCTGCCCTTGAAATCTCCCACCACGTAGATCGCACCGTCGTCGGAAACGGTGATGTCGTTGATCCGGCTCGTGCCCTGGATGTCGAGCATCACCGCCCAGTCGGCCTTGCCACTGGAGTCGTAGCGCACGAGGAACGGTGCCTCGGCGACAGGGAGGGAGACACCATTGCCGAACGTGATGCTGTTGTTCTGGTTGACCACGGCCGTCACGTTCCCGGCGACATAGATGTTGTCCGCCGCGTCGAGCGCGAGCGAGGACGCGTACTCGTCGGCCTGACTGGCACCGGTTGCCACCCAGTCGAGCGTTCCGTCACTGTGGACGCGTTCGACGAAGGCGTCGCCTCCGCCTTCGGGCGTAAGCACTGTCGAGTCGCCGTTGGTGATGTCCGCAATGGCGAATCCGTGGTAGGAGCCGGTGACGATGGTGCCACCGCGGGAGTCGATCGCGACGTCGTTACCGATGTTCCCCGAAGCGTTGATTGGCGGGCCGAGGTGGCGCACCCAGAGGAACGCAGGTTCATCCTGGGCGAACGAGGGGACGGCAATGAGCATGGTGAACAGCGTGAGCAGCGAAGTCGCAATGAGCTTCATGGGGAGGCCTGTAGGATTGCTGATCGAATTCGAGTGCGGAGGGGCACGGGCGCGTGAGCGACGGGAAGGGTGAACAGAGGTCTGATCCGGCGTGTGAAACGCGATCCTTGCGGGGTGTGGCGTGCCGATCGGAACGCGCGGAATCTAGCCGATTTGTGGTGAAATCCCAACGCGACGAACGGGCACGGCGGCGTACCCGTTCATTGCCGACCGACCGACGGTCGCCGGCGATCGGCGCCTGCTCAGGCCGCGATCGACGGCGGCGGCGTGGCGTGTTCGGCGGCGAAGCGCTCCCGCGACTCGTCGATGAGCATGGTCACCTCCGAATCCGAGATCTGCCGGAAGTCGTCGTAGGCCTGGCTGATGGCGACGAATCCGCGCGGGCTCCAGAGGCAGACCACCTCGTCGGCCAGCTGCGAGAGTTCGCGTACGGTCGATGGAGGAGCCACGGGCACCGCGGCGATGATCTGTCGCGGCCTGCGCGTTCTGATCAGCCGGATGGCCGCCCGCATGGTCGAGCCGGTCGCAGCACCGTCGTCGGCGAGGATGATCGCGCGATCGGTGAGGACGAACTTCGGTCCGCTGCCGCGGAAGTCCCGTTCGCGCCGTTCGAGGATCTTCCGTTCCCCACGCACGACGCGTTCGATCGTTTCCTCGTCGATGTCGAGCATGCGCACCACCGATTCGTTCACGTCCCGGATGTCGTCACCGGCAATGGCGCCCATTGCGAGCTCCGGATCGCCCGGCACGCCGAGCTTCCGGACGGTGATGAGATCGAACGGGAGGTGGAGCAGCCGGGCCAGTTCGTAGCCGACGGGGACGCCACCTCGCGGAAGCGCCAGGACGATCGCATCGCTGAGTTCGCCGCCGAGCGTATTGAGCCGACCGGCCAGCTGCCGTCCGGCGTCGTATCGGTTGCGGAATCTGTGCTGGTGGAACGTCTCGTGCTCACTGGGGAATTCCTTTCCAACGTTGTAAGCCATCACGAGTACTCCCGGCCTCAGAGCGCCGAATCGAGTGGTTGTGGTAGAATGCCGAAGAGAATTTCGCCAATCACTCCGCCGTCCGCCGTGACGTTGGTCATGGTCGAGGAAACGGTTGGGGGAACCATCGGCAAGCGGTCGGTGCCCGCGTTTACGATTCGCTGCCAAATCCGTCGCCGCGCAACGACGCGAATCAATATCTTTGATGTTCGGATCACGTATCTACGCCGTCGGGTGGCACAGTGCCGCCGGACGGCCCCGGTCGGTCCGAAACGCCCGTCCGCAGCGCTGGTCCTGGCATTGAACACGAACAACCGGTGACCAGTGCAGATCGCGCCGACGACATACGAGACCTCGACCACCGCCTCGGTCCTCGACGGACCGTTTCCGCACCTGTCGACACCGCATCTGCTCGGGGTATCCGATCTGACCCGGGAGGACATCCTGACGGTCTTCCGCATGTCGATCGCCATGCGCGACCAGCTGCTGCGTCCGCGACGTCGCAGCCATCTGCTGCACGGTCGCACCATCGTCAACCTGTTTGCCGAGGATTCCACCCGCACGCGCTCCAGCTTCGAGCTCGCCGAGCGCCGGCTGGGTGCCGACGTGCTCAACTTCACCTCCGGCGGCAGCTCCTTCTCCAAGGGCGAGACGATTCTCGACACGGTGCGCAATCTCGAAGCGATGCACGTCGACGCCATCGTCATCCGCCATCGGCACGCGCTGACGCCGTGGTTCCTTGCCGGACGGTGCCGCTCCACCTTCATCAATGCCGGCGACGGCCGCCACGAGCATCCGACGCAGGCGCTGCTCGACGGAGCGACGCTGTTCGAACTGTGGAAGCCGCGCTCCGATGACGACCCTCGCTCCGGATTCGAAGGGCGACGCGTGACGATCGTCGGCGACATTCTCCACAGCCGCGTGGCACGGTCGAACATCGAGATGCTCGAGCGTCTCGGCGCCGAGGTTGCCGTCTGTGGTCCGCCCACGCTCATCCCGCGCGGCATCGAGGCGCTCGGCGTCCGCGTGTTCCACGATCTCGAGAGGGCGATCGATTTCTCCGATGCATTGAACATGCTGCGGGTGCAGCTCGAGCGTCAGGACCGCGCCTTGTTTCCCTCGATCGCTGAGTATGCACGCCTGTTCGGAATGAATCATCGCCGGCTGCGAACGGCAGGACCCGAGCTGATCGTGATGCATCCGGGGCCGATCAACCGCGGCGTGGAGCTCGACAACGAGACGGCCGACGGATTGCAGTCGGTGATCCTCCGGCAGGTCGAAAACGGCGTCGCCGTCCGTATGGCGGTCCTGGCGATGCTCCTCGGTTCCAACACCTCAGAATGAATCCAGCCCATGCTCGAAGCAGCTCTGCGACAGCGAATCATCGAGACGGCCGATGAATACCACTTCATCGCCGAGAACCAGTGGGGACAGGTCGTCGACCTCGAGCCGGCCGACGACGCCGCGGAGTTCGAATTCCGCCGGCTCGTGCGCGCGGCCCTCTCCTTTTATATCCGCGCCTATCTGGTGCTCGACATGGTGGAGACCGACGACGAACAGGAGCTCGAGGATCTGCTGACGCTCGTCTCGGAGCTCGAGCCCGAGCTCGACGAGTTCCTGGCGAAGAACGACGCGGTCGCTGTGCTCAACGAGGATTCGACCGTTCCGATCTCACGCACCTTCGCCCTGGCCGAAGCGTTCCGCTCGGTGCTGCTGGAGCGCTCCAATCAGCTTGCCGCCTCGCTCGACACCCGTTTCGGTGCCTGATTCGGTTCGACGGACGGCGTCGCTGGTCATCATCGATGCCGGACGGCGCGTCGACCCGACTTCCCCCAGTTTCACATTCAATCCATATCCGATCTGATGCCCAGACGTACCGACATCAGCTCCGTTCTCATCATCGGCTCCGGTCCGATCGTCATCGGACAGGCCAGCGAGTTCGACTATTCGGGCACGCAGGCCTGCCGCGTGCTGCGCGAGGAGGGGCTTCGCGTCATCCTGTTGAATTCGAATCCGGCGACGATCATGACCGATCCGGAGATGGCCGACGCGACCTACGTCGAGCCGATCACGGTCGAGATGCTCGAGAAGATCATCGCGCGGGAGCGGCCCGACGCGGTGCTGCCGACGATGGGCGGGCAGACCGCGCTCAACGTTGCGGTCGAGGCGGCGCAGCAGGGAGTCTTCGAGAAGTACGGCGTGGAGATGATCGGCGCCAACCTCGAGGCGATCCGCAAGGCGGAGGATCGCGAGCTGTTCCTCGAGGCGATGCGCAGCGCCGGTCTGGAGATGGCGCGCGGCGGATTCGTCGACACCTATGAGCAGGGGCTGAAGATCATCGACGACGTCGGATTCCCGGCGATCATCCGCCCGTCGTTTACCCTCGGTGGAACCGGTGGAGCGATCGCGTGGAACATGGAGGAGTACCGCGAGAAGCTCCGCCAGGGGCTCAACGCCTCGCCGGTGCACCGCGTGCTGGTGGAGGAGTCGGTCATCGGCTGGAAGGAATTCGAGCTGGAGGTGATGCGCGATCGCAAGGACAACGTGACGATCATCTGTTCGATCGAGAACTGCGATCCGATGGGTGTGCACACGGGTGACTCGATCACCTGTGCACCCGCGCAGACGCTGACCGACCGTGAATACCAGCAGATGCGGGACGCGGCCATCCGCATCATGCGCGAGATCGGAGTGGAGACCGGCGGGTCGAACGTTCAGTTCGCGCAGAACCCGCATGACGGGCGGCTGCTGGTCATCGAGATGAATCCCCGCGTATCGCGCTCTTCGGCGCTCGCCTCGAAGGCGACGGGATTCCCGATCGCCAAGATCGCCGCCAAGCTCGCCATCGGCTACACGCTCGATGAGATTCCCAACGACATCACCCGCGAGACGCCCGCCAGCTTCGAACCCACCATCGACTACGTCGTCGTGAAGTTTCCCCGGTGGGACTTCCAGAAGTTCAAGGGTGTGACCGATGAGCTGGGCGTGCAGATGAAGTCGGTCGGGGAGGTGCTCGCATTCGGCCGGACGTACAAGGAGGCGCTGCAGAAGGCGATCCGGTCGCTCGAGGAGGATCGCCACGGGATCGGCGCCGACGGGCGTGACCACTACGACGTCGAGCGGATGAGTCCGGAGCAGATCGAGGCGGCGCGTGTCGACACACGCAACCGTCTGCACCGCCACACCTCGCGGTCGATCTTCGACCTCTATGACGCGCTGCGGCTGGCGATTCCGATCGAGCAGATCGCCGAGATCAGCGGATACGATCCGTGGTTCCTCGACCAGATGCAGCAGATCGTCGAGATGGAGGAGCGCCTCCGCGCGACGTCTGCCGACGAGGTGCGCGATGCCGCCGCCGCCTCCTCCGGCGCGCCGCTGCAGCAGATGCTGGTGACCGACTCCGGTGAACTCGAGCTCCGTGGCGTCGGGACCAACGGTGTGACCGGCGGTGGGCATGGCGACGGCACAGGTGCCGATGCAGCACCGCCCGAGAACGATGGACCTTCGATGGCGATGCTTCTGTGGGAAGCCAAACAGGCGGGGTTCAGCGACTGGCAGCTGGCGCACATCTGGGATACGACGCCGCTGGAGGTGCGCGCACTGCGCACGCAGCTCGGTGTGCAGCCGGTGTTCAAGACCGTCGATACCTGCGCCGCCGAGTTCGAGGCGTTCACGCCGTACCACTACTCCACCTATGAAACGGAGAACGAGTCGGTGCGGAGTGATCGTCGCAAGGTGGTGATTCTCGGTGGCGGACCGAACCGCATCGGGCAGGGGATAGAATTCGACTACTGCTGTGTGCACGCGGTGATGGCGCTTCGGGAGCTCGACTACGAAGTGATCATGATCAACTGCAATCCGGAGACGGTGTCGACCGACTACGACATCGCCGACAAGCTCTACTTCGAGCCCCTCACGTTCGAGGACGTGATGAACGTAATCGAATTCGAGCAGCCGGAGGGCGTCATCGTCAGCTTCGGCGGTCAGACTCCGCTGAAGCTCGCGCGGCAGCTCGAGGAGGCAGGTGTGCGGCTGCTCGGCACCTCATCCGAGGGAATCGATCTGGCCGAGGATCGGCAGCGATTCGGCGATCTGATCACCGAGCTGGGAATTCGTGCCCCCGACTGGGGAACGGCCACCAGTGAGGAGGGAGCCGTCGAGGTCGCCGAACGCATCGGCTATCCGGTGCTCGTCCGGCCGAGCTACGTGCTCGGCGGCCGTGCCATGGAGATCTGCTACCGGTCGGATGCCATCCGGGAGTACATGCGCACCGCAGCACAGGTCTCGCCGGATCATCCGGTGCTCATCGACCACTTCCTCGAGAAGGCCTTCGAGTTCGACGTCGACTGTGTGAGCGACGGTCAGGAGGTCGTGGTCGGCGGCGTGATGCAGCACATCGAGGAGGCGGGTGTGCACTCCGGCGATTCCAGTTGCGTGCTGCCGCCGTACAACGTCACTGCCGCACAGTACGAGCGACTGATCGAGTACACGAGGAAGCTTGCCCGGGCGCTGAACGTCGTCGGATTGATGAACGTGCAGTTCGCCATGCAGCAGGGCGTGATCTACGTGCTGGAAGTCAACCCGCGTGCGAGCCGGACCGTTCCGTTCGTTTCCAAGGCGACGGGCGTGCCGCTGGCGAAGATCGCTGCGAAGGTGATGGCCGGACGTCCGCTTGCCGGATTCGACCTGCGCGACATGCCGCTTGCCAGCGAGTGCGTGGCGGTCAAGGAATCGGTATTCCCCTTCATCAAATTCCCTCACAGCTCCATGTTCCTCGGACCTGAGATGCGCTCGACGGGTGAGGTGATGGGTATCGATGCGAAGACCGGGCTTGCGGTGGTCAAGGCGCGCATCGCCTCGGGCAATCGGCTGCCGCTGCAGGGGACGCTGTTCGTGACACTCTCGGACAACGACAAGCGGGCGCGGACCGCGGAGACGATGCGGGGATTCGCAGCGCTCGGATTCAGCATTCTCGCGACCGACGGCACGCATCGGTGGCTGGATGAGAATGGAATTCCGAACACGAAGATCATGAAGATCGTCGAGGGGCGTCCGAACATCACCGACAGCATTCGCAACGGAGAGGTGCAGCTGGTGATCAACACGCCGTCAGGTGAGGTGGCACGTGAGGACGAGAAGATGATGGGAGCCGTCTCGATGGAGTACCGCGTGCCATTCATCACGACCGCCTCGGCGGCCGCAGCGGCGCTCAGCGGCATTCGTTCGCTGCGTGAGGAGGAGCTGGAGGTACGGCCGTTGCAGGAGTGGCACGAGACGTAGGCCGAGCATCGGTGCGTGCGGCCTCCGCGACGGCGGGCCCGCACGCACGCACGTCCGGTGATCGCCGTCGCACGTGCCGCGGCCCGGAGGGGACGCTCCCCGGTGATTCATGCGGCGGCCTACTCGCGAGCTTCCTCGCGGACGGGACGGACGTCGGCCGGGATCTGCTCCACGGTGGGCACCTCGAGCGTAACCGCGTCGAACGTGCCGTTGTATCCGAACAACCGTCCCCAGACCCGGTTCTCCACGCTTACCGAAATCCTGTACCGCTCGATCGCGTCGTCGTACCACTCGCACACGCTCGCGATGCCCGCGAACAGGAGCGGGAATCGGAACCCGATGAATCCCTCGTAGAACCGCAGGTCACCCGATCGAATGCAGATTCCACCACCCTCTCCGACCGCCACGTCGATGTCGACCGCCAGATGCTGGTGCGTGCCCAGATAGTCGACGATCCGACGCCGCCGCTCACTGTAGATCATCGTTGCGTCGAAACGACGCACCCGATCGGGGAACGCGAATTTCCGTACCCACGTCACCGTCTCGCGCCCGAGCGAATCGGCGTAGGCAAAATTCTCCACCGTGAACGGCACGTCCCGCCCGGCGTGGGGAAACATGATGTTCCGCCACGTTCCGAGGTACAGGAACGGCCGGGTGAACGCCGGACCGCACCACACTTCATCCATGATCCCCGTGCCGATCGAGGCGATACGATCGGCGCTCGAGAACCCGAACCGTTCCTGGATCTTCGGATGGAGTCGGGAGAATTCAGTGCCCAAGGCCCGTCGATACATCGAAGTCATCTGGTTGCCTTCGTGACGCAACGTGACGCCGAGGGTACGGCGCGGTGGTTGATGAGAGCGACCGATGAGAGAGCGATCATCATCAGCGCGGTGGTGGCGGGATCGAATGGCTGCGCCAGCGTCCATGGTGATGCGAGCAGGCCCGCGACCGACACCGCGATCACCGCTGCGATATTCAGCTGGTGAATCCAGCGACGACGCACCAACAGGAACGCGATCCCGAACGCGATCTCGACACACCCCATGGCGCGCAGGGCCGCCACCTTGGCGCCGCCGAACACTCCGGTTGCCGAGAACAGTGCGAGTTCGCCATGCTCCGGGAAGAGGATCTTCGGCACCAGACCGTGGTGGATCCACACCGCTGCCAGAACCGCGTTGCCGATGGCGACCGATAGCTGCGCCGCCATTGCGCTTTCCGGGCGGATGCCGCGCTCGATCCAGTTCTTCAGCCGGTCGAAGCTCCACGCCGTGGCCCATCGCATGAGCGGGCGGAACACGAGACGGTCGAACAACGAGCCGATCGATCCCCACCGCGTCCGATAATCATATCCGGTGATGAATCGAATTCCGTTGGCCGTCGGTTCGTATTTCCAGTACCCGGACCCGGTGCGGATCAACGACAGGGGATGATTCGATCCGAATTTCAGAGCGCTGCTCCGCGTCCCTGAGTTCGGGACGTTCGCGCCGACGGTCTCACCCGTACCGGAGATTGAAATTCCGAATCCGATCCTGGTGGAATAGCTGAACCGCTGCGGTCCTTCATCGGACCGGGGCAGGTACCGGATGTCGGAGAACCGCAGATCCCACAGCGTATGGGGTGCCGGATCCTGCGTGTGTCTCCAGAGCGTCTCCATCTCGCAGTCGATCACGGTCTCGATGTACATCGGTTGCGGCTTCATGCGGGTTCGATTCCGTTCGGTTGGTGTTCGCGTGCCGTCTCGACCGTCACGCGGGTACCTCCGGTGCTGGCTTCCTCGACGGTGAGCGAACCGCCGATGACGGCGAGCATGGTCGTGTGCAGCGTGAGGCCCTGTCGGCTGCCGTGGGTGGAATCGGAGCCGCCGGGGCCGACGCCGTCGTCTTCGACCGACACCCGCAGACGTCCGTCGTGAGCACGGGCGACGGCGACGCTCAGCGTGAGCCGTCGTCGGGCATCACCGCCGCGTCCGTGCCGCGCGGCATTCCGCAGCGCCTCGCGCACGGCGTAGTAGACGACCTCGGCGGTCACGTCGCCCAGCCGGGAGGCGGCCAGATCGGCTCCGGGATCGATGGCCCACTCGACGGCGTCGAAGGCATCCTTGAGTTCCAGCTCGACCACCGCACGAATTCCCGCAACGAGGCCGCCGGAACGCGGATCCGGGACGGCCGAGGGCGGCATTTCTCGAAGGAGACGGGAGATGTGGTTGTGAACCTCACCCAGCTGCGCGATCGCATCGGCGGGAGGTTCTCCGGAACTGAGGCCGAGCATCACGGCATGAATTGCGGGAGCGATCTCGTCGTGCAGCGTGCGACGCGTCCGGCGGTCGACCACCTGGCTCAGCTGCATCCGGTTGCGTTGGAGCGTGAGGAGTCGACGGGACATTTCGAGGGTGGCGCGGGTGTCGATGATGCGCTCGCAGGTTGCACGGGCGATCTCGATTTCCTCGTAGGTATAGAGCCCGCGATCACGCTTGGCACCGAGCATGAGCGCACCGGACGGTCCCTGTTCGTTGTAGAGCGGTATGGCGATCACGGCGCCTTCGGTGGACGCGGCATCGACGGCGCGGCAGAGTTCGGCGGGATCGTCGAAGAGCGTTTCGGGCACGCGCATCGGCTGTCGCGGCCGCAGCGAATGCGGATAGACGAGCGGATCACCGGCGAGCGACACGACGGCACCGACCGGCACGAGCGAACCGGACGAGGCACCCAGCACCGAGGCGCAGAGCGCGTCGAAGGCGCCGCGGGCGTCGAAGCCGTCGGCGCTGTCGGAGTCCGCCAGCAGCCGCGCCATGAAGCGTTCGCCAGAGGCGAACGGGCGGAGCGTCGCGATGTGGCGCTCGTGTTCGACGAACGACTGTCGTGAGAAGAGCGCGAGCGCGATGATCATGATCGCGCCGGCCAGCAGAAGACCGTGGATCGCCGGCAGCGGTTCGACGGCCCAGATGCCGGCGACGGCGGAGAATCCTCCCGCCACGACGAGCGCCGATCGCCACTGGCGCATCAGCCCCCGATGCGGGAGCGACCGTCCGGTGAACACCTGGTAGCTGACGACGGCCTGCCCGACGAACGTCGCGGCGAGCGCCAGCATGATGACGATTATCAGATCGAGCCGTACGAGGACGGATTCGATCGCACCGATGTAGGTGTTGCCGGGCATCGTCGGGAGGTCACCGCCGAAGTGCGCGCGCAGCCACAGCATCGCACCACCCACCATCAGTCCCACGGCAAGCATCGTCGCGGATGCTGCGAGCATCCACGGGCGCGCGCGCTCGCGGGCCGATTCTCCCATCATTCGATCGGTCGGACCCGGATGCAGCAGCGCGTGGATCGACAGCAGTGTGCAGACGAGCATGTACGGGAAGTAGACCGCGAGCAGCAGTGGTGAGGAGGCGCCGGAGACGATGGTTCGGGCGACCTTGGGTACTGCAGGACCGAGGGGGTCGAACCAGACGGGGCCGCGCACGCCGACAGCGATGAGGGTGACCAGCAGCAGTGTGGCGAGGGTCGTTCCCACCAGGTGCACGCGCGCCGGTCGCGTCGGGAGGTGCCGCCAGTAGCCGGCATGCCACAGTACCACGCCGTACCAGGTGCAGGGCATCACCGCCGCCAGCAGCCAGCCGGCGTTCCACCAGAAGATCGCGCGCGAATTGACGACGGGAAGGAATTCGGCCACCACGGCGGTGTTGAGCGCGAAGAACAGCGATGCGAGCAGCAGCGATCCTCCGGCGAAGTAGACGCCGAAGCTGCGGCGTTCCACATTCAGCAGCACCACGGCTCCCAGCCACAGCAACAGCAGCATGTCGAACATCGACACGGCGATCATCGCCCAGCGAATGGCGTCGCCGCTCAGCCCTCCCATCGCACGCGGCCGCCCCGCTCATCGGTGATGTATGGTGTGCCGTCCTCGTCCCACTCGATGATCTCCCCGGCGTTGACGATGATCGCCGCGCGCGTGCGCGCCACCTTCTCGTCGGTCGTCGTGTTGTTCAGTCCCCATGTCGCATAGATCTGGCCGTTCGTCCTGCTGATTGTCCGCTTGTCCTTGAACCCCATGCGTGCGGCGATCTGCTCGTTGCTCATTCCCTGCGCAAGCATCCGCGCCACCGCCTGCTCGTTCGGTTCCAGCAGCTCCATCGGACTGCGTGCATCGCGGTGCATCACCTCGTGGACGCGCGATTCGATCTCCGGGTCGATGAATCCCTTGCCGGCGATTGCGTCCTTCAGCAGCGGCAGGAGCATCTCCGGCAGCAGATAGTTCGACTTGCGGACGTAGGCGTAGTGGCTCAGAATGCGCGAACGTCGGAAGCTGCGGTAGTACTCGTCGTCGTCCTGGATCGAGTAGAAGACGATTGGAATCCGCGGGTACTCGCGTCGGATTGCGATCGCAGACTCGATGCCGTTCATTTCACCGGCCAGCTGGACGTCCATCAGAATCACGTCCGGCGGATTCTCCAGGGCGTACTCGAGCGCGTCCTCGCCCGTGGTGCTCTGGTGCACCACCGAGAGCGCTCCGGCGCGTTCCAGACCGGATTTCAGCGCCGGCCGCAGCTTCAGATTGTCTTCGACGAGAAGGAGGTCCATGTGCGTCGTCGCGAAGTGGAAGAGGTGACGTGGGGTGTCGGAGCACCGTCGTGGTGCCCGGCGGAATCGAATATCCGGCGCCGGGAGTCGCAACCAAAGCACCCGCGTGTCGACAATGGTGTCGGCGGATGCTCGCACGACGGCCGCTGGCGCCGTAGAATTCGCCACGACGCCTCGCCCACATCACGTTCGATCGACGATGAATCAACCCGCCGCATCCGCGCCATCGCTTCACACACCGGCTCCCTCCGGATCGGAGGACGCCATGCCGATCCGGATCACGATCGACGGCACGACCGTCCACGTCGTCGCGTCCGCGAGCGGGGGCGATACGCTGCGGCGCCGGATGCCGGCGAAGCCGACGTGGTACCTGTCGCGAATCCTGCTGGCGACCACGCTCCTGCTCGCGGCCACCGCGCGCATCGGGGGGCTCATCGAAGCCGGCGCCGCCGGCCGGCCGTTCAGCCGGATCGAATTCCTCTCGATGATAGGCGCGGCGGCTGTGTTCGTGGCTTCGCTGATCCGTACGCGCGGTCGCGCGATCATGTGGCTGTCGCTGCAACGCCAGATCGATGCGCTGGTGCGACTCGCACGGGGACGCGTTCGCGACGTCCGGAGCGCGGCCGACGAATCGTTGTCGCTGGCCCTGACGGCGTGGATCCTCGGACCGGTACTCGTCGCGATGTCGGCCGTGTTCGGCTCGTCACACGCCGTGATCTACGGCGGTACGCTGGGACTGGAGATCTCGCTGCTCGGAATTCCGATGCTGGTGGTAGCGCGTCGACTCAATCGGCTGGCGGGTGCCACCGGCGCGACGGCTGCCTGCTCGATCATGCTCGCGCTCGATGCGATGGCGCTGGCGCCCGTGGTCGTGATCATCGGCTGGATCGCGCTCGGCTCCCTGTTCTGATCGGCGCGTGCGACTACCGCTCGCGCACGCCGGTGGAGACCTCGTCGACCGGGGCGCGCATGTGCCGCTGCTTCGGCTTCGCCTCCCGCCGCGCAACCTCCACGTTCGGATCGCCGAGCATCATGAGTTCGACGAGTCGTTCGCCAAAGCGAGAGAGACCCACGTCATCACCCTGTCCACGCAGCAATCCTTTGGAGACGTACCGGTAGGCGATGGTGGTATCGGGAATCTGGCTGACGACCGCGTCGGTCACGTCCGCATTGCTCGGCTCGATGCGCAGCGGCAGACCGCTGTCGGCGAAGTAGATCTTCCAGGCGGGATTGTCGAATCCGCCGTGCGACGGTGCCCGAAGCTGCCGGCCGCTGGAATCTCTCAGCATCCACGGATAGCGCCGCAGAAGGTTCGGAACGCCGGTGTTGGGAATCGTCACCGCGAAGCTGACCGGTTCGGATGCGATGAATTTCTCGATCGTCAGCGTCGGGTCGGCGTGGAGCTCGGTGTAGAGGCGGGCAACGTCGAGTCCGTAGAGATTGATGCCGTTGTAGTTGCCGTGCCAGTTGCTGTCGTTCGGCCAGTACTTCTCGTGGAATTCCTCGAAGTCATCGGAGATCATCAGGCCGATCTCGAAGTGTACGTGGGCACGTTCGCGGTTGATTCCGTCGCCCGTATAGCCAAGTCGCCCCAGGTCGCCGCCGCGTTTGATCGGGTCACCGGAATCGACCCACACCTCGTTGAGATGCGCGTAGAGACTGTAGTAGGGGGAATTCTCCCAGATGTGTCGCACCACCACGTACCGACCGTAGTTGGATCGATTGGCCACGGCATTGGCGTAGACCACCACGCCGTCGTCGATTGCGTGCACGGTGTCGAGCGGAACGCCGGCATCATCGCGGTACAGCGGGCGGATGTCCATTCCTTCGTGGAACCGCGTCCAGACGATCCCGTGCTTCGTGTGGCGCTCATCGCGGACGTATCCGTAGCGGCCGCCCTTCCAGGCGTCGTCGCCGCTTCGGACGGTATGCTGGTAGAACTCCGCGCCGCCGTCGTCCTCGAAGAGTGCATGGTTGCTCGTCGGCAGAATGATCGACAGCGACTGGCCGCGATGACGGTGATGGCGGGTGATCGCCGTGCCGGCGGTGGGCGCGTCATCCAGCGGCACGACGCGAAGGCCGGGCGAACTCCCGGTGGAATCCTGCGCAAACGACGTGTCGACGATCAGCAGGAGCGCGATGATTGCGAACGCGATGGGGCGGACGGCGGACCAATGCTTCATGGGACGGGACGTGGAATCGATTCGGGACGGCATCGGGCGGAACGTGACAGTATAGGGAGGACGACGGTTTCAGTCAACGCGGCGTGGGCGCGGGACGAGCGCCGATCAGGTGCCGGGTCGATCATCGGGATTCAGCAGGGCGTAGCGGACGTGATCCTCCCACTGCCCGTTGATTCGCAGGTAGCTCGGCGAATACCCCTCGCGCGAGAAGCCGAGGCGCTCGATCAGTGCCAGCGACGCCACGTTGCTCGGCATGATGTTCGCCTCGATGCGATGCAGTCCGAAGTAGGCGAAGACATAGTCGACGGCGCAGCCGACGGCTTCGGTCGCGTACCCGCGGCGGACGTGATCTCGATCGATCTTGTAGCCCATGAAGCAGGAGCGAAGCGCGCCGAAGATGATGTGGGAGAATCCGATGTCGCCGATGATCCGCTCTTCAGCGTCGTCACGCCGGAAGACGTAGAGACGCAGGTGCTGATCGAGTCGCGACTTCTCGAGTTCGAGCGCGAGGCGCCGACGCTGGAAGCCCGGGGTGAAGAATTCCTCGTTGACCAGCGGGCCGGCCCGTTCGAAGTGGCTGCGGTTGCGCGAAAGGTATTCGCAGACGGGTTCGCAGAACGTTTCGTCCAGCGGCCGGAGGAGGAGCCGCTCGGTCGACAGGCGCAGCGATATGAGTTCGTTGTACGTCGTGGTCGGACACTCGTGGACCATTGCGGTGAGGGGAGCACGCCGATCGTTCGGCTCGCTAGACGACGGTCGCCTGGAGTTTCGCCAGCAGCTCTTCGGCCGAGATCCGGTACTTGAAGAGCATTCGGCCGCTGGCCAGGCCGACCGGCACCTTGTCCCAGTACCGCTCGAACCACTCGTCGCCTGGATGGATTTTGATCACGTTCAGATGGAATCCATGCTCACTCCGAAGCGATTCGACGGTCTCGAGCGCCCGGTCACAGAGCGGACAGTTGTCCTTCGTCAGAAAGGTCATTTCGACGCGGGAGAGCTCGGGAGTACGACGGAAGATGCGGTTGATCAGTCCGGTCGATGGTTTCATCGTTCTTGCCTCTGTCTGTCGACACGTGAAGGATCCGGTGCGGGGGGTGATGGGGCGGATCCTGCCCCATGAAACGAGCAACGTACTCGTGGACGTACGAGTTGTTACGTCGAGTCCGTCGTGTTGTGTTCTCCGCGGCGACCGATCGCAGAGACATGCCGAAGGGAGCTACCGGGCCGTGCTGCGAGCGCGACGGCTCGCGGTAGTTCGTCCGACATGCGGAGCGGACGACGGCGGCGCGTCGTTTGTGCCGGGTTCATAGATCGGCCTTGAGCGCAGCACTGCGATCATTGCGCTGCCGAGGATGATCATTCCGATCGAAATCCACTGCGCTTCGGACAGATTGAACAGGTATCGGTCATTGAGTCGGATGAATTCGACGAGGAACCGTTCGACGCCTGCCAGTATGAGGTAGATCGCGAAGAGTATGCCGGCGGCCATGGGGCGTTTGCGCAGTGACCAGAGGACGGCGAAGATCGCCACGGCCGCGAGCGTCTCGTAGATCGGGGTCGGCTGAACGGGGATGTCGACCGGGATCGGTCGGTTGGGGAACATCTCGGCCCACCGATGGGCGAGCGGCGGATTGAGCTTCGCCAGCGTCGAGACCGTCCCGTTCGGATAGGTCATCGCCCACGGCAGTCTGCTTGGAAGGCCGTAGTCACCGTCGCCGGCCAGCTGACATCCGATGCGGCCGATTCCGTAGGCAAGAATAAGCGAGGGCGCCACCGAGTCGGTGATCGGGAGGAACGGGAGTCGCTTGCGGCGCACGTACAACCAGATCAGCAGCGTCGCGAGAATCAGGCCTCCATAGAACGTCAGGCCGGCCGCCGAGAATGCCTCGCCGGTCGGATCGGCAAGGAACCGATCCATGTTCTCCAGCAGACTGAAGAGCTTCGATCCCACGACGCCGGCAATCAGTGCGATGAGCGTGATCGTACCGGCAACTGATTCGGACATACCCCGGCGGCGAACTTCGCGTACGAACAGGTAGTTCGCGACGACGAAGGCGATACCGAGCATGAGCCCGAAGCTGTAAACCTTGATCGGGCCGATTTCGAAGAGTACGGGAAGCATCGGGTGAGAGGTCTCGGGCACGCACCAGGCGCTACGTGGGCGCGGCCTGGCTGCTTCAGGGGGATAGATTCGAATGCATTACGACAAGTTACACAACTCGGCACGTTGAACCACCGTCCTCGAGCCTCCCCTGTGGCAGCGCACCGCCATCGAGCGCCGAAGCAGATCGCAGAAGGGTTCTAACTTTACCCCATGGAGTCCGACGGCGTTGGGCCGGGCACGTGCGCCGGGCACGGCAGGGCGCGAGCCCATGATCGAATTCGTCAGTTGTTCGATGAACTCAGATTCGATGAACTCAGAAACCGAAGCAGGGAGCATTCCTTCCGGCGAGGCCAAAGCGAATGCGGTGCGACTCGAACGGCATATTGGATCATGCAGATCGGTGATCGTCGGATACTCCGCCGGAGTGGATTCCTCGGTGGTTGCGGTGGCGGCGGCGCGGGCCCTTGGGGCACGCGCGCTGGCGGTGACCGCGGCTACGGAGACGATCACCGCTGAGGATCTGGAGCTTGCGCGCAGGATTGCCACTGAATTCGACCTGACCCACAGGACGATCGAGTACCGCGAGCTGGAGCTGCCGGGATACGCCGCCAATCCGACCAACCGCTGCTACTTCTGCAAGGACGGGCTCTACACACGTCTGCGAACGCTTGCCGACCGGGAGGGCTACGATGCCGTTCTCGACGGAACGAATGCCGACGACGCCGGTGACTACCGGCCCGGTCGGACAGCGGCCGCTGAACAGGGTGTCCGCTCGCCGCTGTTCGAGCTCGGCATCGACAAGAAATCCGTCAGAGGGATCGCGGAGCACTACGGTCTGCCCAATCACGACAAGCCGTCGGCACCCTGCCTTGCATCCCGTGTACCCTACGGTACGCCGATCACAGCGGAACTGCTTGAACGCATCGGATCGGCCGAGAGGGCGCTGCGCGAGCTCGGATTCGTAACGCTCCGCGTTCGGCACCACGGTGCGGTGGCACGCATCGAAGTGCCCCGCGAGGATTTCGCTCGCGCGGTCGAACAGGCCGATCGGATCGATCGGGCCGTGCGAGCCACGGGCTATGACTACGTGGCGCTCGACCTGCGCGGCTTCCGCTCGGGTTCCCTCAACGAAACGCTCACCCAGATCGACATCCCCCGGCACTGATGGATCGGAAGGACGACGCAACCGACCGCGTGGAGAGATTGAGCGCACTGCTCGAGCGACTCCGCGACGGTTCGCTGAGCATCGAAGAGGCGGCCAACCACCTTGCCGCCGACCCCGCCAACGGTGGATGGATCCGACTGCCGAATGCGCGCATCGATGTGGATCGTCGGCGCAGGAGGGGATTCCCCGAAGTCATCTACTGCGAGTCGAAGATCACCGAAGATCTCGTCGCCGTCGCACGTGCGATAGCGCAGGGTGAGGGTCGGTTCTTCGGAACGCGATGTACGCCGCAGCAGGCCGAGAGTCTCTCCGAATCGGTCGGCGGGATACACTATGATGCGGTGTCGCGCACCGTGCGCGGAGGAGCATCCTATCCGCAGTTCACCGAGGTGGTCACCGCGGTACTCGCCGCGGGAACGAGCGACAGGCACGTCGCTGAAGAGGCGTGTGCGACGCTGGAATTCTTCGGGGCTCCTGTCGACCGCATTTACGACGTCGGCGTCGCCGGTCTGCATCGTCTGCTCGACCAGCAGCAGCGCATCGCCGATGCCGGCGTGCTCATCGTCGTTGCCGGAATGGAGGGCGCCCTGGCGAGCGTCGTCAGCGGACTGTTTCCGCACCCGCTCATTGCGGTGCCGACGAGTGTCGGCTACGGCGCGTCGCTCGGCGGGCTGGCGGCGCTGATGGGAATGCTCTCGAGCTGTTCCAGTGGCGTCAGCGTGGTCAACATCGACAATGGATTCGGCGGCGCGATGGCGGCGCTGTCGATCCTGCGCATGCTCTCGCGGCGGCAATAGCTACGGTCGATGCTCCGACGTCGGCAGCGTCGGGGGGCACCGATACTCCTGGCCGCTCGCGCTGAGGTCATGCGATTTTCAAATCGAGGAATGCGATGGTCTATGTCACCCGCAGAGCACACTTCTCCGCATCGCACCGGTTGTTCAATCCGGAGTTCAGCGATGCCCGCAATGAGGAGGTGTTCGACAAGTGCAACAATCCACGTGGTCACGGTCACAACTACGAACTCGAAGTCACCGTTCGTGGCGTGCCGGATCCTGAGACGGGATACGTGATCGATCTGAAGGAGCTGGCGGCGATCATGGACCGAGAGGTGATCGACAAGGTCGACCACAAGCATCTGAATTACGACGTCGAGTTCCTTCGCGGCGTGATTCCGACTGCGGAGAACGTGGCGGTGCTCATCTGGCGAATTCTCGAACCGAGGATTTCCTCCGGTGAGCTCCATTCGATCCGGCTGTTCGAATCGGCCAACAACTTCGTGGAGTATCGGGGAGAGCCGGTCGACATCGTTCGGCACGACCACCTGTCCGAGGAGGTCGAGGCATGATCGAGACGAATCCGGACCGGCGGGATCGTAACGGACACGAGCCGCCCTTCAATCTCGACGAGGACGCGCTCGACACGACGCCGGTCGACGGCACTCGCACGCTCGACCTCGGGCGGATGGAGCAGCTCGTCACCGAGTTGCTCGGACTCATCGGCGAGGACCCGGAGCGGGAGGGGCTGCTGCGCACGCCGCACCGCGTGGCGCGGGCGCTGGAGTTCCTGACGCAGGGATATGCCATGGACGTTGAAACGGTACTCAACGGAGCCGTCTTCCAGGAGCGGTACGACGAGATGGTGGTGGTCAAGGACATCGACTTCTACAGTCAATGCGAGCACCACATGCTGCCGTTCTTCGGCAAGGCGCACATTGCCTACATCCCGAACGGGAAGATCGTGGGACTCTCGAAGCTGCCCCGCATCGTGGACGTCTTTGCCCGGCGTCTGCAGGTACAGGAGCGGATGACGCAGCAGATTGCCGAGACGATCCAGCGGTACCTTCAACCGCAGGGAGTCGCGGTCGTCACCGAAGCGAGCCACATGTGCATGATGATGCGGGGTGTGCAGAAGCAGAACAGCGTGACGACGGCGAGTGCAATGCTCGGCGTCTTCAAGCATCAGGTCGAGACGCGAGCGGAATTCCTCAACCTCATCTCCCAGAAACTGAGCTGATCGTCGATGGCGTCGGTGCACCGATCGGGGACCCGGGGATTGCGCATGGCTCCGTCGTTCGAGTACGAGCGCAACGAGATCGAGCGGGGAGCTCGATTCGTTGCCGGCGTCGACGAGGTGGGCAGGGGGGCGCTCGCCGGACCGGTCGTCGCCGCGGCGGTCGTGTTCGACGAGGAGCAGTGCCTCGGCGGCGTGCACGGGCTTCCGGAGGGGATACGCGATTCGAAGCTGATAGCAGAAGCGGAGCGGGAACGGCTCTACGATCAGATCACAGCCACTGCGCTCGTCTGGGCGGTGGGAATCGCCGACCACACCGAGGTCGACCGCGTCAATGTGCTGCGTGCATCGCTGTCGGCAATGTGCGCGGCTGTCGAGCGGCTGGTGATCCGACCCGACGCGGTGCTCGTCGACGGCCGCGACACGCTCGAGATCGACGCGCGGTGCCGGGCGATCGTCCGCGGGGATGCGACGTGCGTGTCGATCGCCGCGGCAAGCATTCTCGCAAAGGTGACGCGCGATCGAATCATGCGCGAACTGCATCGGTCGCTCCCGCAGTTCGGATGGGACCGCAACAAGGGGTACGGAACGCGGGAACACCGCGAGGCAATCGCCCTGCACGGGCCATCGGAGCATCACCGACGGACATTTCTCAAGCGAGTCGAACTCCATCGCGACGGGGCCTGAAATCCTCCCATCGCGCCACGACGCCACCGGTCCGACGACCGGACCAATCGTACTGATCAATCGATGTATATCAACGGACGAAATGCGGTGGTCGAAGCGCTGCGCAGTGGACAGGACGTGGAGAAGGTCTACCTGATGTACGGCCTCGAGGGCGAACCGCTGCGGCGGATCCGGCGGGAGGCGAAGGAGGCGGGTGTGCCGTGCGTGACGATCGACAAGGCGCGATTCGTTGCCATGGAACGCGAGGCAGGGGTCTCCGGCCGCTCCCAGGGCGTGATGGCGCTCATGAGCCCGCTCGAATACGTCGACCTCGAGGCACTGGTCGATCAGATACTGCAGCAGGGACGGCAGCCACTGGTGGCGGTCATGGACGGCCTCACCGATCCGCACAACGTCGGTGCGATCATCCGATCGGCCGAGTGCGCCGGGATCGACGCCGTGCTCCTCGGTCGGGAGGACACCGGATCGATCACCGACACGGTCGTCAAGGCGTCTTCCGGAGCGGTGTCCCATCTGCCGATCGCCCGAGTGTCCCACGTGATCGACATCCTTATCGGACTGCGTCAGATGGGACTGGAGCTCGTCGGTCTCGATGAATCGGGAGACGTCGAGTACACCGAGGTTGGCTACGCGGGACCGATGGCGATCCTCATCGGCAGCGAGGGGAGGGGCCTTCAGCCGAAGCTCCGGCGCATGTGCGACAGACTCGTCTCCATCCCGATGCAGGGCCAGGTCCAGTCGCTCAACGCCTCGGTCGCGGCGGCTGTGGTGTTCTTCGAGGCACTGCGACAACGGCGGGTCGAATCGACGACACGCGCTGCTCGAGCTGGCGGAATTGACGATTCCCTGACGCACGGATAACACCGCGCCAACGCCACCACACCACCTTTGCATCGCTCAGCGGGCAATCGAATCGGGCAGGTTCAACGGGCCTTACACATTTTGATGGCCGACGCCTTATCGGCGACGTATGTTTGCCGCGTGGTCCAGTCGGACGGTCGCCAGGACGACCTTCCGAATTTCAGTACAACGAGGTCCGATGCGTCGCGGGAGGTTCCGCGCGTGTCACCATCACCGTTGACGATCCCAGGACATACCCGTTGCCGTTCAATGCGTCGCATGCACGCGACGTGATTGACATTCACGGAACGAAGGTCGACACCCCGTCATTCGCGTTGATTTGCACGATTTCGTGTTGGCATGCGCGTTGGAATGGCGGGTATCGAACGCGGACGCATCGGCAGCAGCCGGCGTCCGCGCGGCGCTACGGAAACCGTCCTTCAGGCGTTCGGCACGCGGCTCACCCTACCGCGTGCCGCCGTCGTCCGGAGCAGACGGGAAGCTGACGAAACTCGCATCCTGTTCTTCAACGCATCAACAAAAGGAGTCCAGACGTCTATGAAATCGCTCATCGCTCTGACGGCCATCGCCGCACTCACTCTCGCCGCACCGCAGCTTCACGCGCAGACGACCGGTCCGAACGTCGTCGATCAGATCCGTTCGCAGCTCAACGACGGCAGCGTCGTCGTCAAGGTCGACGACAACAACGCGGTCGAACTCATCGACGCCGCGTCGGGCAACGAGATCGCCTCGATCGAGCAGATCGATCCTCAGCAGATCATGCTCAAGGGCACCGTCGCCCGCATCTCTGATCTGTCGCAGGAGCAGCAGCGCTCGGTGCGCCAGCGTATCGCTCTATTCAACTTCTCCTCGCCGGTCGGCACCCTCAGTCTCGATGAGGGAACGGGTGCAATCGTCATGGAACACCGACTCAACCCGCGGATGGTCGCCGTTCCCGCCATGGCCAATGCCGCCGTGATGTTCGCTCAGGTGGCCCGCACGCAGAGTCACGATCTGAGCATGCAGTAGGAAACCCGTCTCGCGGCGACACGCTCGCCTGGCGAGACCTTGCACATAGATCGAACCCCATCCGGCCCCGGGGCCGGATGGGGTTCTTCGTTTCGTCCCCGCCGGGCACCTCCCGGCGCTGCTCAACGACCCCGTCGCTATGGCGTTCGATCGTCGCGAATCCTCAGCGTGACGCTGAATGTCGATCCGGTTCCGGTTCCGTCGCTATGGGCGGTGATCGTGCCTTCGTGCATTTCGACGAGCGCGCTGGTGATGGCAAGCCCGAGTCCGAGCCCGCCGAACTCGCGAGTCACCTCCGAACCGCCCTGCTCAAACGCATCGAAGATGCGGGGGAGGACCTCCGGCGCGATGCCGATGCCGGTGTCGATGACGTCGATCCTGATATGGTCAGGATCGGGATTGAGCGTGTCGATTCTGATGTTCCCGCCCTCAGCGGTGAACTTGATGGCATTGCGAACGAGGTTCCACACGATCTGACTGAGTCGCGCCGGATCGGCCTCGACGCAGTGGTGTGCCGCAGCCAGGTCGAGATCGATCGTCAGACCATCGGTGTCTGACGCTGCACGGCAGATGTCCAGCACGCGGTGGATCACCGGATGAACGTCGACCGGTTCCAGTTCGAGGCGGAGCTTACCGCGGGAAATCCGCGTGAGATCCAGCAGGTCGTCGATGAGATTCGCCTCGAGCTCGATGTTGCGCTGCACGAGGTCCATGATCTCCCGCACGTCGGCAGGAAGCGACGCATCCTCGGCCAGCACCTGAGCACTGGCAAGGACCGGCGTCAGCGGCGTGCGAAGCTCGTGGCTGAGCATTGCGAGGAATCTGTCCTTGGCGCGATTGGCGGCCTCGGCCTCCTCCTTTGCGGTGGTGAGCTCCAGCTCGGCCCGCTTCCGCTCGCTGATATCGATCATCGCTCCGAGCATCCGCACCGCCCGACCGTCGACGTCGCGCATCACGTGACCACGATCGTAGATGTAGGCATAGCCCTCGTCCGCCCGACGGAAGCGATACTCATCGGCCCAGAAGTGCTCCGAGCCGTGAATGACGCGGCGGCGTCCCTCGACCACGCGGTCCATGTCCTCCGGATGCACCCGTCGGCGCCACCACTCGATGGAATTCTCGACCTCGTCATCGGTGTATCCGCCGATCGCCTGCAGACCCCTGTTCCACCACACGGTATCGGTCTCGAGATTCCAGTCCCACAGCGCATCGTTCGTCGCCCGGGTGATCAACTGAAACCGTTCCTCGCTCAGTCGCAGTGCCTCGGCGGCCTTTCTGCGTTCGCTCAGGTCCATGATCACGCCGCGCATACCGATCGATTTGCCATCGTCGTCGCGGATGACCGTCGAGCGCGCCTCTACCCATACCGTCCAGCCATCGCGGGAGATCATCCGAAACTGTGTGAACCCGTCACGTCGACCTTCGAATGTGGCGCGTCCCTCCTCCATGACGCGCTGGCGATCGTCGGGGTGAACCAGATCGAGCCAGAAATACCGCGTCGATGTCCACGCTTCCGGCGTGTACCCCAACAGCTGCTCGACGTAGTCGCTCACGAAGTTCACCCGCTGGAGCCGCTCGTCCGGCTCGTCCCACGCCTCCCAGACGATACCGGGAACGTTCGCCACCAGGTTGTTCAGTCGCTGACGCTGCCTCTCGACCTGCCGGTAGAGTCGCGCGTTGTCGATCGCGACGGCTGCTCGTCGGGCGAGGTCCTCGGCCAGGGCGACGTCGGACGGGGTGTAGTGGTAACCGCTCTCGGACGCGACGAAGGAGATCGCGCCAAGCGTCTGGCCGCGAATCGAAAGCGGAGCGACGATCACCGATGTGAACCCGATTTCCCGGATGATCTGACGCATCTCCTCGTTGATCGCCACCGCCTCCAGCAGCTCCTGGGGGAGATCCGGATAGTACTCGGTCCTGCCCGTTCGGATCACGTGCATCACGCCCGTGGCTGCATCCGGATCGGGTGGGTACTTCTCATGAATCTGCCGGGCCCACTTGACCTTTTTCGGATCGACATGCGCGACGGCTAGACGCTCGAGCCGACCGTCGATGCCTATGATGTCGACGCCGCACCAGTCGGCGACCTCCGGAACGGCCAGTTGTGCGACGCTCGCCAGCGTCGTTTCATAGTCGAGCGAGGAACTGAGTACCTCACTTGCCGATGCGAGGAAGGCAAGGCGCTGCTGAACGACCTCGGCGTCGCTCCACCGTTCGTTGTCCCGTGCCCGACGCGGTCGCTCGACCGATGGCATGGCGACCTCTTCGTCCGGAACCACCCACGCTCGATCGCCGTTCTTGTCGATCGGCACTGCCACCGACGCGTGTCCGCGGGCACCGGGAGGTCGCGGTGACGGACCCCGGTCGAGCGCCTCGTCGGCGCGGTTGAACTTGCGCTGGAGTGTCGATGTCGCAGAGCGGCGTCGGTCGTCAAGCAGATCGTGGATGAACACCAGCAGCATCTCACCATCGGTTCCGGCCGATTCGATCGAGACGTCGAGGTGGCGCTCGGTTCCTTCGCCCGCCTCGGTGAACACCGGCACGTGGACGGCGCGATCACCTCCACGAGCCTCGCGAAGTGCACCATCGACCTCGTCGGATTCGACCCGAAGAAGCTCCGCCAGCGTTCCGACCGGAGCGCCGGTGTCCGTCAGCTCGAACAGCCGCAGTGCACCTCGGCTGCACATCGCCACGGCGTCGTGCCGATCGAGAAGGACGATCGGTTCGTGCGAATGCTCGAGCACTGCCCTGAGAGTTTCGAACCGGCTGCGGTTGGTCGTTGCCATCGTGTGGTTCACCGGCGAGGTGATCGTCGTGTTCGGCCTGTGGCTGCGCTCATCCGACAAGCCGTGCGATCACGTCCTGAAGTCTCTGTACGCCGACTGGCTTGGTGAGATGTTCGTCGAATCCTGCCTCCATGCTCCGTCGCACATCCTCTTCCATGCCAAAGCCGCTGAGTGCAACGGCCCGGAGCTGCGACCCTTCATTTCGAAGTGTGCGTACAAGGTCGATTCCGCTTCCGTCCGGAAGTCCGATGTCGCTGATCAGCAGGTCGAATTCGTTGCGTCGAACGAGGTCGAGCGCACCCTGCACGGTCTCTGCGACCTGCACGTGGTAGCCGTGTCGCTCGAGCAGCATCTTCATCACCTTGCTGGTGTCTGCATGATCGTCGACGAGGAGAATTCGTACCGAAGCGGTCGCAGCGCTTCGGTTGGTCTCGGGGTTGGAATTTGTCACGGACGCACCCAGGGTTGGTGACGGGCGGTTGCCCGGTGCGACGGGGTCGCAGGGGAAGTGAGATAAGCGCCGAACTCCTGACAGATTGCGTGCCAGACTCAGGCGGTGGTGTCGAGCTCGAAATCACCGGAGGCACCTCCGTGCTTCTCAAGCAGGCGTACACGCTCGATGACGATTCCCTTGTCGATCGCCTTGCACATGTCGTAGATGGCCAGCGCCGCCACGGTCGCCGCTGTGAGGGCCTCCATCTCCACTCCCGTCCGAGCGGTGACCGCCACGCGCGAGCGAATTCTGGCAATGCACTCCTCCTCCTCGAGGTCGATGTCGAGCGCGACCGAACTGAGCGGAAGGGGGTGGCAGAGTGGAATCAGATCCGGCGTGCGTTTGGCCGCCATGATTCCGGCGATCCTCGCGGTGGCGATCGCGTCTCCCTTCTTCAACGTGCCGTCGCGCAGCGCAGCAAACGCCTCTGGACTCAGTCGCACGATCGCCTCGGCCAGGGCCGTGCGCTCGGTGACGTCCTTGCTCGATACGTCGACCATGCGCGCTTCGCCGCGCTCGTCCAGATGCGTGAGTCGATGCCCCGACCTCGCGTCGTCGGGCCGGTCGTGCGGCGTGTTGGACATGAATTCAGACGAATTGCGTGAGCGGGATTGCCGGTGACAGTGAGGATCGAATGTGACTGCGCCCGAAACCTCCACGGAGGGGTCTCGGGCGCGTCGTGATTCATCCTTCGAATTCTTCCCGGCTCGTCTCTCAGACCACCGTGTGCGATGAAGCGCGATCCTTCGCCTCCAGCTCGTCGATGGGGAAGATCTCGCCCGGCTTCGGGTAATTGTGCGGATGGTGGCCATCGAAGCCGACATCGGTCACCTTCTGCAAGTGATTCCACTCGCCGGCGCGGCGCTTGAGCACCTTCCGTACCGAGTCGGCAATGTACGAGTGCGTCAGGCCGAAGGCCTCCATCAGCTCCGCCGGAGATCCCGAACCGCCGAAGGTGTCGGTCACGCCGACGAACTCGATCGGCACCGGGTGGTTCTTGGCGACCACCTGTGCGACGGCAGATCCCATCGATCCATTGATCTGCGCCTCCTCGGCTGTCACGATCGCTCCGCAGTCCCGGGCCGCCCGCACGATCGTCTCGGTATCGATCGGCTTGATCGTATGCAGATTGATCACCCGTGCCTCGACACCTTCCTTCGACAGCTCCTCGGCGGCGACGAGCGCTTCCCACACCATCGGCCCGCAGGCGACGATGGCGACATCGGATCCCTCGCGAAATACCTCCGCACGTCCGAGCTGGAACGGCGTTTCTTCGCGCGTGAACACCGGCGTCTTCTCGCGGCCGAAGCGGATGTAGGCGGGACCGTCCATCTCTCCGATGGCAATCGTCGCCTTCTTCGCTTCCAGATAGTCGCACGGCACGACGAGCGTCATCTTCGGCAGCGCCCGAAGGTAGGCGATGTCCTCGAGCACCTGGTGCGTCGCACCGTCGGGACCAACGGAGATCCCCGAGTGCCCACCGCCGATCTTCACGTTCGCCTCGTTATAGCAGACCGATATCCGCAGCTGGTCGGCGTTGCGCAGTGCGCAGAAGGCACCGTAGCTGGCGAAGAAGGGAATCTTGCCCGAGAGCGCGAGCCCCGCGGCGATCGTCGTGGCATTCTGCTCGGCAATGCCGATGGAAAAGAATCGGTCCGGAAAACGCTCCTGGAAGTAGCTGGTCATCACCGATCCGGTGATGTCCCCGCCGAGCGCGACGACGTTGTCGTGTCGCTCACCAAGCTCCACCAGACCCTCGCCGAACCCATACCGGGTCGCCTTGGAGTCGTACTGTTCGTACTTCATGGTATCACGGAAATGCGTGGGTGAGGGAATGTTCAATGCTGATTGCGCGGCGCGATCGTGACCGGTTCGGCAAGTTCGCCCAGGGCGATTTCCGCCTGGTCCTTCGACGGCGGCTTGCCGTGCCAGCTGAACTGGTCCTGCATGAATGAGACGCCGGCTCCCATGTAGGTCCGCGCAATGATGCAGGTCGGCCGGCCCTTGGTTCGCCGCGCTTCGTCGAACGCTTCGAGCAGGGCCGCATGCGAGTGGCCGTCGACGTCCACGACGTGGAAGTTGAACGCCTCGAATTTCTCGCGAAGCGGGTAGACGTTCATCACATCGGGCACACGGCCGTCGATCTGACAGTCGTTGTTGTCGACGATCATGCAGAAGTTGTCCAGGCCATAGTGCGCTGCACTCATCACCGCCTCCCAGATCGATCCTTCCTCGAGTTCGCCATCACCCGTCAGCGCGTAGACCCGCGCGTCGGTGTGGTCCAGTAGCTTATCGGCGATCGCCATTCCCACGGCGATCGAGAGTCCCTGACCGAGGGAGCCGGTACTGGTCTCGATGCCCGGCAGGTGCATGTCACGTCCGGGGTGTCCCTGCAGTCGACTGCCGAACTTGCGCAGCGTCGCCAGCTCCGAGCGGGGGAAGAATCCGGCGTTGGCGAGCGTGGCGTACAGGACCGGGCACATGTGGCCCGCCGAGAGGACGAAGCGGTCGCGTCCCGGCATCGACGGATTCTTCGGATCGTACCGCATCACGCCGCCGAAGTAGAGGACGGCGAAGATGTCGGCCGAGCCGAGCGGTCCGCCCGAATGGCCCGAGCCGGCCTCGACCAGCGAGCCGATGATGTCGCGCCGGATCTGCGTGGCGATCGTCGCCAGCTCCTCCGGCCGCTGCGGTTCATTGGAGAAGGACATGGGAATTCGTTCGGTCGTACGTGAGGTGGAACGGTGAGCCGCCGCATGAGGGCGCGTTCCGAATCGGGGTGGATCGGCGCCATTGTGGCGCCCGGTGAATCCGGCAGAGCATTAAAGGTACGAAACCACCGCCAGAGCACGAAGGCCCCGTCTTGTCGGGCCAGCCCCTTTTAGCTAGGTTTGATCCTCTGTACACGTTTGTCTGTTTCCTCAGTGCCGTCGTAAGCGGCCTGCCCATACCTATGCAACGTTACCTGTTCATCCTCCTTGCGGCCTCCATGTTTCTGTCGCTCACCGCCTTCGAATGCGCGTCGACGGAAATGACCACCGCCAAGGTCGCCCTGCAGAGCAGGGACTACGCCAAGGCGACGGACGCACTGCAGAAGGAGGTCGCCGCGCGACCTCAGAACGGCGAGGCGTGGAACCTGCTCGGTCGCATCTACTACGACCAGAAGAACTACGTTCCGATGGCCGAGGCGCTCCGCCATGCGATGTCCGCCACGCAGCCGGCGATCTCACCTGCCGATCACGAGAACGCTGCGATCATGATCTACTCCGGTTGGAACGCCAAGTACAACGCCGCCTACAGAGCCTACAACGCCAAGAACTACGATCTCGCCATCGCCCAGCTCGATACCGCAGAGATGCTCCGGCCGGGATATCCGGAGAACACGTACTTCCGCGCGACGACGCTCGCGGCAATGCAGCGCGATGCCGACGCGAAGCAGGCATACAAGGCGTATATCGAGGCGATCGATCCCATCGTCCAGCGTGGCGTCAAGGCCGGTCTGACCCTCGGTGCAGCGCCGCCGGCAGTCGAGCGGTCGCTCGGCGCTCCCACCTCCCGTGAGATGTCCGATACCACCGGTGGGTTCTTCTACTATCAACCGCAGAATCTCTACGTCTACTTCGCACCGAATGACAACGGTGCGCTTCAGACCGAGGGATGGCAGTATTTCGCCGCGAACGACAGCACGCCCGCCGACATCCGCGAGGTTCCGCTGACGCTGCGCAGCGCTCCGTACGTCACGCTCGGACTCGGTGCCTTCGAGCGCGGCCGCAGCAGCAACGACCGCGCGTCCTACGATCAGGCCCTCGAGTACCTGCAGAAGGTGCAGCAGTTCGATCCCACCAGCGATGTCGGTCAGGTGATCTCCAACATCTACATCGCCACGAACCGGACGGAGGAGGCCTCGAATTTGCTCGAGAAACAGATCGCCGCGAATCCCAAACAGCCACAGCTGTACATCCAGTACGGCAACCTGCTGTTCAACATGAATCAGTACCGGCGCGCCGCCGAGCAGTTCTCGAGGGTCCTCGACCTCGGCCTGCCGTCCGACGACGAGTCGCGCGATGTGGCGCTGTTCAACCTCGGTGCGGTCTACAAGAACTGGGGAGCGCACCTGCAGGATTCGCTGCGCAGCGCGGTCGGTTCCCGTCCCAGCGAGGCCCAGCGCACCGTCTATCTCGACCCTCTGCGGAAGTCGGCCGAGTACTTCGATCAGGTCCACGCTGCGCATCCGGACGACATCAAGGTGCTGATGGAGCTCGGCAACCTCTACGACGTGCTCGGCAACACGCAGAAGCTGAAGCAGACGATCACGCAGCTCGAGGGACTCCAGAGCGCCCACGCCGAGGACGCATCGTACTGGCGCGGTTTGAGTATGCTCTACGATAAGGTCGGCGACACGTCCAAGGCGGCCGTCGCCGATCAGAAGGCGACCGCCCTCGGTGGCTGAGTCCACCCGAGTCGACCGCATCGGAGCTCGTTCGGCCCGCCGGTTCCCGCACGCGCGGTGGATCGCGCGGGCCGCGGCACGTCTCGCGGCGTCATGACGAATACAACTACTCCAGCCATCAAGTCGGAGACGCAAGACATGGTTAACGAAGATCCCAATCAACAGGGACAGCAGATCAACGTCGAGCTCGGTGAGAAGGAGGCCGAAGGAATCTATTCGAACCTCGCGATCATCAGTCATTCGCCCGCCGAGTTCGTGATCGACTTCACGCGAATCCTCCCCGGCGTTCCGCGTGCCCGCGTCCACTCGCGTATCATCATGACCCCGCAGCACGCCCGGCTCTTCCTCGGTGCGCTGGAGGACAACATCGAGAAGTACGAGCGGCAGTACGGCGAAATTCAGATGAGTGGCGGTGAGCCGACCTTCGGCTTCCAGATGCCCGACACCGGAGAGAAGATCCACTAGTGGTGCCATGCCAGGCTCGTTCGTCCTGATTCTCCATACCCACCTGCCGTACGTCATCCGCCACGGCAAATGGCCCTTCGGCTCCGACTGGCTCTGTGAGGCGGCCGCCGAATGCTACCTGCCGCTGCTCAACGAGTTCAACGCATTGCTCGATGATGGCATCGTGCCCGCGGTGACCATGTCGTTCACGCCCGTCGTGCTCGAACAGCTGGCTGACGACGAATTCCCCCAGATCTTCAACGACTACCTCGACGAGAAGATCATTGCCGCCGGTGAGGACGTCGAATACTTCTCGGCCCGTCCGCACGAGCGCCACTACGCGGCCGTCGCGCAGTTCTGGCGCCAGTGGTACCAGGCACGGCGGGACGAATTCAACGGCCGCTACCGTTGTGACATCGTCGGCGCCTACCGCTCGCTCGTCGACGCCGGCGCAATCGTCGCACAGACCGCCGGCGCAACGCACGGCTACTTCCCGCTGCTCGGATTCGACGAGAGCATCGACGGTCAGCTCTCGATCGCCGTGTCGGCGCACCGCCGTCACTTCGGCGATGCCCCGCGTGGCGCCTGGATACCCGAATGCGCCTACCGCCCCTGCTACCTCTGGTCTCCGCCAGTCGACGGTTCCGTCGCTCCGATCGGTGTCAGAAAGGGTGTCGAACAGCTCCTGGCCGAACATGGCCTCGAGTACACCGTCGTCGACAGCCACCTTACCCGCGGCGGTCGCCCGCTCGGCGTCTATGCCGATCGGTTCGAATCCGTCCGGACCCTCGGCGCCAGATCCCTGCCGCTTCAAGACAGTCGATCCGTCCACGAACTCTACCGGGTCTGCTCCACCGGCGATCCCGATGCCGGTATGGCGTCGATCTTCACGCGCGATACCGAAACCACCATGCGCGTCTGGAGCGGCCACTACGGCTATCCGGGTGATGCGACCTACCTCGACTTCCACAAGAAGCATCACAACAGCGGACTGCGGTACTGGCGCGTCACCGGCCCGGATGTCGATATGGGCGACAAGGAACTCTATGATCCCGACGCCGTCGCCGGACGCATCGATGCCCATGCCGATCATTTCTGTTCGCTGGTCGAACGTGAGCTGCGCGAATTCGAGGCGGCAACCGGACGACACGGCACCCTCGCGGCACCGTTCGATACCGAACTGTTCGGACACTGGTGGTTCGAAGGACCTGCCTTCATCGCTGCGCTGCTCCGGCGCATGGCCGTCAGCGACAGCGTCGATGCCGTCACCGCTCCGGATGATCTCGACGCGTCCGGACCGGGCGCGATCATCCAGATCCCGGAGGGATCGTGGGGCGACGGCGGCGACCATCGCGTGTGGCTCAACGACCGCACCTGGTGGACATGGCCGGAAATCCATCGCGCCGAACAGCGGTTCTTCCAGCTGCTGTTCAGCGCCGATACCGCCGATCGGCTCGAACAGCGCGTGCTCCGCCAGATGGCCCGGGAGAAGCTGCTGCTCGAGGCCAGCGACTGGCAGTTCCTGATCACGACAGATTCTGCGGTGGACTACGCCGTGCAGCGTTTCGGCGAACACCGCAACCAGTTCTGGCACCTCGTCGCATTCGTCGAACATCTCCGCTCCGGCGGCGAGCTCGACGCGGAGCAGATGCAGGAACTCGAGGCACTGGAGGCGATGAACCGGTTGTTTCCCGATCTGCGCCTGGATGCCTGGCGTGACAGCAAGAGTCGCCTCGGTGCTCAGGTCGCCTCCGGTTGGACCCCCGAGGAGGAGCGCCTATCTTGACGTCCGGTTCCCCTGGTCCCTGGCCGAACGGCCGCTGCCTGCACCGTTCGGACCGACAGACATCAACACACACACCTTCGATCAGATGGCGAAAACACTCGTGATCGTGGAGTCCCCCACGAAGGCTCGCACCATTCGCACCTTTCTACCGGACGGGTATCAGGTCGAGGCGTCGATGGGCAGCGTTCGCGATCTCCCGGCGAAGGCGGCCGACATTCCGGCGGCCCTCAAGAAGGAGAAGTGGGCACGGCTCGGCGTCGACGTTCAGGACGAGTTCCGACCACTGTACGTGGTTCCCCCTGCCAAGAAGAAGGTGATCGACGCGCTGAAGAAGGCGCTCAAGGATGCCGACGAACTGATCATCGCGACCGACGAGGATCGTGAGGGAGAGTCCATCGGCTGGCATCTGCTGCAGATCCTCAACCCGAAGGTGCCGGTGCGCCGGATGGTGTTCCACGAGATCACCGACGAAGCGATTCACCAGGCGCTGGAGCACACACGACAGATCGACGATAAGCTCGTCCGTGCGCAGGAGACGCGTCGGATACTCGACCGGCTCTACGGCTACACGCTCTCGCCGCTGTTGTGGAAGAAGATCGCGCGCGGCCTCTCCGCCGGACGCGTGCAGTCGGTCGCCATCCGTCTGCTGGTGATGCGGGAGCGGGAGCGACGACGCTTCCACCGCGCGACCTACTGGGATCTCAAGGCGAACCTCCGCCGAGCCGATGAGTCCGCCACCTTCGAGGCAACGCTCGTCAGCTTCCAGGGACGGCGCCTGGCCACCGGCCGGGACTTCGATCCCGATACCGGCGGATTGATCCCCGGACGCGACGTGCTGCTGATGGGGCAGGACCAGGCCGACGAACTTCGCGCGCGGCTGGTCGATACCCCGTGGAGCGTCGCAGGCATCGAGGAGAAGAAGGAGACCCGTTCTCCGGCTGCACCGTTCATCACCTCCACGCTGCAGCAGGAGGCCAATCGCAAGCTCGGTCTCTCCGCGCGCCAGACGATGCAGATGGCGCAGAAGCTGTACGAACGGGGATTCATCACCTACATGCGTACCGACTCGGTGAACCTCTCGCAGCAGGCGATCGATGGCGTTCGTGCGGCGGTCGCACGGAAGTACGGGGATGAATTCCTGAGCGCCGAGCCGCGTCGGTTCCGCACGAAGTCGAAGGGTGCACAGGAGGCGCACGAGGCGATCCGTCCTGCCGGTTCAGCAATGCAGCCGGTCGCCGAGCTCGGTCTCGAGGGTGCCGAGGCGGCGCTGTACGATCTGATCTGGAAGCGCACCATGGCCACGCAGATGGCCGAGGCACGGCTGAGATTCGTCACGGCGACGATCAGTGCCGCTGACTGCACATTCCGCGCGAGCGGCCGCCGCACCGAGTTCCCCGGGTTCTTCCGTGCCTACGTGGAGGGTTCCGACGATCCCGAGGCGACGCTCGAGGACCGCGAGACGTACCTGCCCGACATGCGTCAGGGCGATTCGCTCGCCGTGGAAGCACTGCAGGCGCTCTCGCACGAGACGAAGCCGCCGGCCCGCTTCACCGAGGCGTCGCTGGTGCAGTCGCTCGAACGCGAGGGCATCGGTCGACCGAGCACATACGCGACGATCATCGGCACGATTCAGGAGCGCGGCTACGCCCGCAAGCAGGGCAACCAGTTGGTTCCCACCTACACCGCCATGGCCGTCGTCCGACTGCTCGAGGACTACTTCCCGCAGCTGGTCGACCTCGGCTTTACCGCGCAGATGGAACAGAAGCTCGACGACATCGCCGAGGGCGAGGCGCCGTGGCTGCCCTACCTGGAACGGTTCTACCGCGGCGAACAGGGCCTGGAGGATCTGGTCAAGGCGAAAGAGGAGGAGATCGACCCGCGCGCGGCCTGCACGCTCGACTTCGGCGATCTGCAGGGCAACGTGCGCGTCGGCCGTTTCGGCGCCTACATCGAGGTGCCCTCCGATGGCGAGGTGCTGCGCGTCTCCCTGCCGGATTCGGTCGGACCCGCCGATCTGTCGCCCGAGGAGGTCGAGAAAATCGTGCAGCAGAAACTCAGCGGTGCAGAGGCGCTGGGCACCCATCCGGAAACGGGCGAGCCGATCTACGTCAAGGTCGGTCCGTACGGTCCCTACGTGCAGCTGGGCGATGAAGCCGAGGGGAAGAAGCTGACCAGAACCACGCTGCCGAAGGGAATCACCCCGGAGACCATCACCATCGATCAGGCGATCCGCCTCGTGGAGCTTCCGCGAGCCCTCGGTCAGCACCCGGAGACGGGGAAGGATGTGAAGGCGGGAATCGGTCGATTCGGTCCCTACGTCGTCCATGACGGCACGTTCGCATCGCTGAAGGCAACCGACGACGTGCTCGACATCGAACTGCCGCGGGCGCTGGAGCTGCTGGAGCTGAAGAAGTTGGGGAAGGGGAAGCGTGGACTGGTGCGCATCGTCGGCGAGCATCCCGAGGACAACGAGCCGATCGAGGCCTACTCCGGACGCTACGGACCCTACATCAAGCACGGGGGAATCAACGCGCCGATCCCGAAGACGGCCAACGTGGAGGATCTGACCGTCGATGAGGCAGTGAAGATCCTCGCCGAACGCAAGGCCAATCCCCCCGAACCGAAGAAGAAGCGGGCTCCGTCGAAGAAGAAGTCCGGATAGTCAACGCCCACGACGCCGATGCCCAACCGCAGGTCCGGAAGGCGGGATCCCGAGCGGGCGCATCCGCCCCGAGAAGTCCCCGGCACGGCGTCCTACGATGTCGACGGCTACTGCGTGCGCAGACGGTTGATCCTCCCGCAGGTGGTTGGGGCCGCTGCACGCGCGGTTGACGCCATCGAACGCATATACCCGACGATGTCGACGGAGCTCTGCGAGAACATCGTCTCGGTCGCCGAACTGCCCGACGGCCGCTTCGATCCTCGCCAGCTGCCACTTCGCAAGGACGTCCCGTTCATCATCGGCGATCCACCATCGTTCTCACCCGAATTCCTGCCGATCCTCACTGCCCGCTCGCTCTGGTCGCTGGCGGCGGCGTTGCTGAACACCGATTCCCCCGTCTACCATTTTTCCAACGTGACCATCAAGCCGCCGCACTTCGGGCCGCGAATGTCGTGGCACCGCGACTTTCCCAACCGCTACATCTGTCCGCAGACATCACGGTTCCTACGGGCGCTGATTGCGCTCGACGACACCGATCAGGAGAATGGATGCCCGGAGGTGGTCGCCGGCAGCCACCTGATCTCCGACGACGAGGTGCGCGCCGGGCGAGGTGCGACAGCACCTGCCGATGGAGCGGTCGTCGCGGTCGACTGCCGTCGCGGCGACGTGATCTTCCTCCACCCGAAATGTCTCCATGGCGGCGGTCCGAACCGTTCGATACGGACGCGAAGAGTGATGGTGGTGCAATTCGGACCGGCCGATGCTCCGCTGGTGACCTCGAACGTGGAGACGTATACCGGGTGGACGTGGCAGCAGCTGCGCCACGCGGGTCGAGCGTAACTCGCGACTTCTGCTCCGGTCGGAGCGAATACCGGCAACCCACGGAGAAGGGAGGTGGCCATCCAGGCGTTGGTACGCGTCGCGTCTGCAGAGGGCGTGCCCGGGCTCACGTCCTCCATCGCCCGACGACCGTCGTCCACTTCTTGGGGAAGACGCGCTCGCCGTCGGCTGGTACGATCCGCTGCGTGCCAGGGTAGAGGTGCAGCTCGACCTCCGCGTCCTCGCACGGCCTGCCCAGCGCATCCCAGTGCACGATGTCCTCGAGTATCCTTCGCGTCAGCTGCGCGCCCGGTCCGTAACTGCGCGCCTGCAACTCGAACGGATCGTCCTCTCCGGTCAGCCGGCGATCGGGTGGACGCACCAGCAGCAGCAGCTCGTCGTCACAGCCGAATCCGATGCTGTAGCGAACCCGGCCCGGTTCGCCGTCCAGCAACGGGACGAAGGGGTCGTCCGCCATCGGACCGTTCCCAACGAGGGTGCAGAGGTGACCGTTGCGCAGTCCCAGCCACCTTGTCGCGCGATGGTGAAGTTCCCGAATCGTCACGCTGATGCCCGTGTCGATCAGATGCGAACCCTGTCCAAGCATGCGCTCGACCGCACCGGGATCGATCCGTCCTCGTTCTTCGAACGGCATGTGGAGCGTCACCCTGTCGTGGTTCGGCAGGCGCACCGGTGGACTCTCCGGCGCGGCGAAGGCTCCGCGCAGTTGCACGAACGCACAGCAGCGATGCGACAGTGCCGTGTAGCCGTCGGAAGCCGGTGTGAAGAGAATCGACTCCTGATAGTTGTCGTAGATCGCCATGGGCACCAGCAGCCGACCGTCGTCGCTGAGCTGCTCGAGCCACGCAGGCGGAACGTCCCACGTTCCCGCCGTAAGGATGATCCGGTCGTAGGGCGCATTCTCCGGCCAGCCATACCCGCCATCGGCACAGATGGTATGAACGCCCTCGACACCGGCGGCCGCCAGGTGCTTCCGAGCGGATTTCACCAGTTCCTCGTCGATGTCGATCGTCACCACCGTCCCTTCGGGTCCCACCAGATGTCGCATCAGCGCCGCGTTGTATCCCGTCGCGGTTCCGATTTCCAGCACGCAGTCGCCGCGCGCCAGGCCGAGCTGTTCGAGCATGATCGACATCATCGCCGGTTGCGACGACGAACTCACCGGAACGTCGTCCTGGCGCTGCGTGACGATGGCGCGGTCGGAGTAGACCTCCTCGAGCGTGACGTCGGGAAGAAAGTGGTGGCGCGGAACCGACCGGAAGGCGGCTTCGACTTCCGGGGAAACGATGTGGCGACTTTCGAGGAGCGAGTCGACCAACTGGTTATGCAGAATCTCGCCGTAGTTCAAATTCCGCGCTGCAAGCCGTTGCGGCGGACGCCGGAGCGGTGTGCCTGTGAATAGAGCGCCGGGGCCAGGCCAGGCGACTCATTGGATTCCTCCTGCACGTTTCGCAGCATCGGTCGCGCCGAGACACCCCGCTTCAGCAGCGTCACGTTGATCTCGTCCCCCATGTTCAGGATGCCTGCGACCAGCGACAGAGGGACCATCGAGAACTGTCGCAGCGACGTGACCCGTCGACGCGGCGACGCGATCGAGCAGATCATCGCCGGCATCGATCTGGTCTGCAGATCGCGGACCTCGAATCCGTAGCGGTCGGCGTAGCTGCGGATCACGTCGGGCGTCAGCAGCCAGTGTACGCCGCGGCCGTTGCGCCGCAACCAGTTGCGCCGCCACAGCAGCGCCGGCAGCGACCGCCAGTTGACGCCACCGATGATGAGCGCTCCACCCGAGGCCAGCCATACACGCGAACGTTCGAAGAATCGCGAGGGGGAATCCATCGTTTCCGGTCCTCCGGCGCAGACGATCACGTCGAACTGATCGGGAAGAAACGGTGCGCCGGAAATGCGGTCGGAGTGGATGATCACGTCCGGGATCTCACGCACCGATGCGTCGGGTTCCACCAGCGCCATCATGCGAAGTCCCTGTTCGCGCGCCACATTCACCAGTGCAAGCGATGCCGCGCCGATGAGCAGCACCGACTCGGCGCCGTCGCGAGCGGCAGTGCGAAGCGTACGGCGCAGCGCTCTGAGCGCGCGCGGTGCACTGACCGATCCCGCCGGATCGTGGCCGTTGTGCGACGCGCGCGATCCGTCGGCGCGCCGGTCGTCGACCGCCACCAGTCCGCACACGCGGCATCGATGCGCCTGCCCGACATCCGGCAGATCGATCGCCTCGTAGTCGTTGCTGCCGCACAGATCGCACGGGAGCGTCCACTGATCGGTCGGTTCGTGTTCCATCATCTGTATTCGTTCATCCAAAATGACGCCAGCCCGTATCGCTGTCGTCTCCGCCGCGGCGGGTCGCGGACTGCGAAGCCTCGCGCGGTCGACGGACAGGGCCTACGGCGTGATCCGCATCGATGCCGATGAGCCGTTGCCACGAATCTCCGGATAGTACATCAGACTCGCCGTCGTCGGGGCCATCGCGTAGCGCCCCGGTATCTGCGCGCGGAGGATGTAGGTGAATTCCGCCGGCTTCGCATCCATATACCGACTGAAGAACGCCACCTTCTCGTCTCGTACCTCGCGCTCGGCGTACGGCCAGTACCACATCCACCATCCGCGCGACTCCCGGAGATCCTCGTCGTAGTCCTTCTCGCCCGGTATCGTGTACCCACTCGTATTCTCCACGACCTCGCAGCCCGCCGGCAGCGGATCCTCGAGCATCACGTACTGGTAGTCCATGTCCGGCTTCACCGTCACCTTCACCAGCAGTTCGTCACCGGTGGCGACGGTGCCCGCGAACGGAACCTTCGTATAGACATACGTGTCACCACGCTTCGTCTTGCTCAGCTTCCAGTACTGGCGTTGAACCCTGAAGCCGGAGCTGGCCGGCCTCACATCGGATTCTCCGCTCCAGTACGTTGCCCGCGCGGTGGCGTAGATCCGTCCCCGGCCGCGCTTCTCGAGGCTGATCGTCGTCGTGCCCGCGGGAAGGGAATCGCGGGGAATTCGAATCTCACTGGCTGGCCGGAAGACGTCCGCTCGGCCGAGATGCCCGCTGTAGACGTTCCGGCCGTTGACGCGCACCGTCAGGTCGAAGTCCGGCTCGAGTTCACCGGTCTGTCTGAGATGATCGACCAGCGAGTAGATCACCATCGCCGTCTGTCGCGTGTTCTCCCAGCCGTCGTCCACCTTGTGCGACATGAGCCATCGTGTGGCCGCACGCGTCAGATCGGTTTCGCCCCGAAGCGACAGGATCGCATCGACGGCGTGCGCCGTTATCTCGACCGCGTCGTCGTCCCACTCGAAGTGACCGACGGTTCCCTTCCAGAAGGCGAACGTACCGTTGGACGTGGCGTCGCGCTCCAGTCGGCGGACGAGTCCCTCGGCATCACGGCGATCGCCCAGTCGGATATCGGCGAGCGCAAGCAGCGCGACGCCGTAGTCGTTGAGCGAATCCCGGGAAGCCAGTTCGGCAATCCGCCTGCGGAGGAAGTCGTCCGGCTGGTCCGGCCGAGCCATCGCCAGCGCCTGGATCATCGCCGCCTCCGTGTTCGGCGACGGGGTGGCGTGCGCGCCGTAGAGCTTCCCGCGCAGCCAGTCGTCCAGCGCCGTCACCGCAGACTGGTAGCGATCCTCCCGCGGCGCGTAGCCCGCCTCGCGCGCCAGCGTCATTCCGTAGACCACGTATGCGGTCATGAACGGATCGTCCGGATCATGCGCCCACCAGCCGAACGCGCCGTCGTCGTGCTGCATCCCGTAGAGCTTGTTGAATCCCTTCTCGACCATCTTCGGAATCTCCGCGCGACGCTTCGCGTCGAAGGGGAGGTCGAGCGAATCGAGCGTTCTGGCGACGATCACCGTCGGCAGGAATCGACTCATCGTCTGCTCGACGCATCCGTACGGATAGCCGATGAGTCCATCGAGCGAACCGAGCATCGCACTGGCCATCGACGGGTTGAGCGTCAGCTTCAGAGAGCCCGCCGAAGGATCGCTCGTTGCCGGAATCGTCATCGTGACGTCCTTTCGACCGTTCGGCGTGTCGACTTCAAGCGACGTGGCCGTGGCCTTCATCAGGCCGGGTGGACGGATCGGTACCGAAAGCTCCACGGCATCGGACTCCTCGTTGGTCAGCGCCTTGACGAGCAGACGTGCCGAACCCGACGAGCCGGCGCGAACGCTCCAGTCGACGCGGCGCTCACCGTTGGCCGGGATGCGCAGCGTCTGAGTCGAACGGGCGACGTCGAGGTTGCTTCCGGAGAATTCGATCTTCGTCGTCTTGTCGCCCGAGAGGTAGTTGTGCACCGTCGTGGCGATGAGCAGTTCGTCGCCGCTGACGAGGAACCGCGGCGTCTCAACGCGCAGCATCAGGTTCTTGCGTGCCACCACCCGTGCCACCGCCTGTCCGACGGCCGTCTCGGCGTTGACCGCGCGTGCCGTGATCCGCCACGTCGTGAGGTTGTCGGGATAGGAGACCTTCAGTCGAGCCACACCGTCGGAACCGGTCCGAACCGACGGGTTCCAGTACATCATGTCCTTGAACGTTCGGCGGATGTCAGGCTGCACGAACGACTGTCCCTTCACATCGCCATAGGAGACGTTGAGAAATCTGGGGTCGTTGCCGCGATCGAAGCGTTTCATGCCGCGACGTCCGTAGCCCACGTCGCCGAGGAGATCCTCCGATCCGATCGGTCGCGACTCGCCGTAGAAGCTGAAGTAGAGCGACGAATTCGTGTAGACGCTGTTCCACCGGTTCCCGTAGAAGTACTTCTGAATGTCGGGCGTCGCGTCGGGGCGGATCGAGTAGATCGCTTCGTCGACCATGCCGACGGCGATGTCCACGTTCGGTGCCGGATTGCCCTGCTCGTCGAAGGCGCGGATGGTGAGGGTGCCGCTGGTGCCCGGTCGATGCACCGCGCTGTCGGGCTGAATCTCCAGCTTGATCAGCTTGTCCTTCGGAACGACGGTCACGCGCTTGGATTCCGAGTAGAGTTGGTCGTTGACCATCGCCGTGGCACTGAGATATACCATCGGCGCGTGCTCCTGGCTGATCGGAATGTGAACGATCGAACTGGCTGCCTGCAGGTGCTCGACCTGACGGCTGTAGATGGTCTTCCCCTCGAGCGTGATGAGCACGTCGATATCCGGCGCCGGCATGATCACCAGCGCGTTCATCGTCTCACCCGGCCGGTAGCTGTCCTTGTCCGGAATGATCTGGATGTCGTCGCTCTCGTTGAAGTAGCTGGCGAAGCGGCTGTCACTCACCCAGAGGAAGTCCGTTTCATCGATCGCCGTTCCGTTCTCGTCGGTGGAGGAGATGCGGACGTCGAAGTAGCCGGTGGAGTCGACGGTGAACGAGGCGCTGCCCTCACCGTTGCCGTTGGTCCGACCACTGCCGGTCCAGACCACCGCCGAATCCTGCTGCCAGATCGTCTTGCCGTTCGAATCGGTCGCAGCCAGCCGGTGCCACCAGGTGCGCAGCACCGTGACGGTGAACGGTCGTGCGACGGGACTGTCGCCTTCGAACGTGGCCATCTTCACGTGGACCGTCGCCTTGTCTCCCGGCGTGTAGACGTAGCGATCGGTGTGCGTCGAGATATAGTACGTGCCGCGCGTCACCTCCACAGATCGGGCGCCGCTGATCGACCGACGGCTGTTGTCGACCACGTTCGCCTGGATCCGGTAGACGTAGTCGTGATCGGCCGCGGAATCGGTCGGCCAGGTGATCGCCAGGTGACCCTGCGTGTCGAGCGTTCCCTCTCCGGAGCCGACCATCTCCATCCGATAGGTGGAGAAGTCGTCGTCCTCGCTGAAGAGGTATTCCCACGGGGTTCCGCGCCACCACGGCCGCCAGTAGCGCGCCCTGTAGACGAAGTACTCCACCTGGGCGGTCGTCACCGGTGAACCGAAGAAGTAGTTCGCCGCTACCTCGGCTTCGATCGTATCGCCGCGTGTGTAGTGCTTCCTGCCGGTGGTGATCTCGACCTTGTACTCGGGCTTCTTGTACTCCTCCACGGCAAAATCGAACCAGTGCTCGCTCTTGTCGATGCGGACCTGAATCGACCAGGTGCCGAGCGCCGCTTCGTCTCCGAGTGCGACCGATCCGTGGAACGTTCCCATGTCGTCGAGCGCCAGGGTGTCGCGGCGGACCATGTCGCCGCGGGCGTCGTCGATCTCGACGTACACCGGCAGTTCACCGACCGTCCGGTAGGTGCCGTTCTCCTCGACCTCGCGGGCGACACCGCGGTAGTAGACCGTCTGTGCCGGACGGTAGACCGGCCGGTCGGTGTGCGTGTAGACCTTGTAGCGGTCGTACTCGTCGTCGCCGTACGAATAGGGGTCCGCGATGATCAGGTTGCTGTCCTTCTCGCCGACGACCAGCATCTGTCGCTGCTGCCACTGCCAGAACCATCCGAGGTCCTCGTCATCATCGCCGGTCTCGGGGAGGGGAGGAATCGTCACCTCGAGCGTCCCGTCGTCGTCGGTGGCTTTCTGCGCGAACGTCTTGCCTCCGCGCGCGAAGGTCAGATCGACATCGCCGACGGCGCGACCAGTGGTGCGATCGGTGACGAAGGCGACGGCACGTTCGTCCGTCTGCTTGATCACCATGCCGTAGCTGGAGACCACCATCAACGTCATTGCCCGCCGTCCGCGCACCCGAGCTTCGATCAGGTAGACGCCGCGCTGATGCACCGGAACGTCGACTCTCGAGTACTCCCAGCGGTTCACGTTGTCTTCGGCGGTGAAGGAATGCTCCCAGGCGGCGACGATCGGGTAGTGCTCTGCACCGGACGGAATCTCCGAGCGCTCGGTGTGTCGCCACGCGGACGACCCATGGCCGGACGACTGCATTGCACTCCGCCCTTCGTCGCGCTGGCGCGCCCGATAACCGTTGACGTCCGCCACATCCCGAATCGCCGTGCGCGCGTCCGACGGCATCACGTCCCGCGCCGCATACCGCGCGTCCTGCCGTACCTGGTCGTAGCCCAGCTTCAGCATGTCAAACGTGTTCGCCGCCTTGAGCGCGATCAGCGACGGGTTGTGCACGTCCTTTTGCTTCAGCAGGAAGTCGACCGGATCGTCGATCCGGAACGCGCGGAAGTAGCCGGTGGTCGCCCCGACGTTGTTGCCGCTGAATCGGATGTACGTCGAGTCACCCGGTGCGAATATCTGGTCGCAGGAGAGTCCGAAGGTGAACGAGTTGGCGTCGCCATTGAATGCGACGGCGCACAGGACCGCCAGCACGAGAAGCAGTCGGGTTGCGGGAGCGGTGAGTTTCATGGTCGAGGATGGCAAGTTGCTCGGTGGGCAGCGCGACGTCGCAACATAGCCAGACCAGTTGTGGCGCGAAAGAAGCTTGTCGCCGGAACCCTACTCGTCAGCGATTCGCATTTCCGCCGCTGCCGCGTTACCGCGTACGTCCGGATAGTACATCAGCGATGCGACCGTCGGCATGACGGCGTAGGTGCCAGGAATCTGCGCGTGCAGGATGTAGGTGAATTCATACGTGCCCCGCGCGAACACCGTCGCGAAGAAGGCGACCTTCTCGTCGCGCACGTCACGGTCGGCATACCACCAGCGCCAGCGGATCGGGCCGTACCTGCCGTCGTACCGCGGTCCGGCGTACTGATCCTCACCCTCGATCTCGTAGCTGTCAGTCTCGGTGACCACCTCGCAGCCGGCCGGCAGCGGATCCTCGAGCATGACGTACCGCTGGTCCTCGTCGGAGCTGACCGTCACACGCACCAGCAGATCCTGTCCCGAGCGAACGGTGCCGTCGAATTTCTCCTCGGTGTACACGTACCGTTCGCCCCGCCTGACTCGCTTGAGCAGGTAGTAGTCGCGGCTTACCGTGAACCCGTCCTCGGCCGGTCGCAGCGCCGCGCCCGCGGCATAGCAGCTCAGCGTCGCCGTGGCGTACAGCGTTCCCTGACCGCGCTTCTCGACGGTCACCACGTTTGCCCCCGCCTTCAGATTCTTCGCTTCGACCGCAACGTCGATCGCCGGACGGAAGACATCGCCACGACCGATGTGCTGCGTGTAGATCTGCGTCCCGTTCACCCGGACGCTCAGGTCGTAGTCCGCGTCGAGTTCGTGCGAGGCACGCACGTAGTCGGCGAGTGCATAGACCACCATCGCGGTCTGGCGCGTGTTCGTCCACGCGGGCCCCTGCCGGGTTGAGAGCAGCCAGTGCGTCGCCCTGGCGATCAGGTCGCTCGTCGGATCGACGGCGAGGATCGCCTTCAGCGCAAATGCCGTCGTCTCCACCTGGTCTTCCTGCCAGTGGTAGTGCCATGCCTGACCCTCCCAGTGTGCGGCACTGGTCGTCGTCTTGGCGCTGCGCTCGAGCTCACTGACCAGCCGTCCGGCGAGCACGCGGTCGCCGCGCCGCACCGCCGCCAGCGCCAGCAGCGCGCGCGCGTAGTCGTTGAGATCGCTCGCGTCGGAGAGGCGCCGGATGCGCTCGGAGAGCGAACCTGACTCGGGTTCGGCGCCGATCGTCGCCGCGACGTAGAGCATGTAGGCGCGGGTCGTGGTCTCGACGTCGCCACCGTCGATGAGCGACAGCAGTGCCGAGCGACCGCGCGTGAAGCTGTTGCTGTCGACCGCATAGCCCGCCTGCGAGGCGATGCCGAGACCGTAGAGCGCGTAGGCCGTCATGAAGGGATTCGTCGCGTCGTTGACCCACCATCCCCATCCGCCGTCGGAATGCTGCATCGAGTAGAGTCGCGCGAATCCCGCCTGTACCATCTTCGGCAGCTCCCCGCGAAGCTTCGCATCGAAGGGAACGTCGAGTGTGCCGAGCGTCTGCGCGACGACGACCGTGGGAAGGAACCGGCTCATCGTCTGCTCGACGCACCCGTACGGGTAGCCGATCAGTTCGTCGAGCGCTCCCATCATCGAACTCGCCGCGGAGGGGGAGAGCGAGACCGTCATTGCACCGGTGCCCGCGATCGCATTCGATGGCATCGTGAGCGTCATCTGGTCGGAACCCGAGGCATCGCGCACCTGAGCGATGCCGGTTCGGACCGTGTGTACGCCCTTCGGAAGGACCGGTACGGTGAGCCGCATCGCATCGGATTCCTCGTCGGTCAGCGCTCGCACGCTCAGCGTCGCCTCGCCGGTTGCCGATGCGGTCACGCGCCAGTCGATCCGCTGCTGCCCGCCGGCAGGAATCGTCACCGTCCGCTCGTGGTCCGCCACGGTCGCTCCATCGGCATCGAATTCCACCCTGGCCCGCTTGGCCGTCGACAGGTAGTTGTGAACCGTCGTCGCCACCAGGAGTTCGTCGCCCTGGGTGATGAACCGCGGCGTCTCCATGCGCACCATCAGATTCTTCCGTGCCACCACCTTGGCGCGCCCTTCGCCCACGGCCGTCGCCTCGGTCACTCCCCGCGCGGTGATGCGCCACGTCGTCAGATTGTCGGGGAACCTGACCGTCACGCTCGCACGTCCGTCCGGGCCGGTTCGCACCGAGGGCGTCCAGAAAGCGAGATCCTCGAAGCGTGTCCGCATCGTCGGCTGGATGAAATCCGACGATGGAACGCCGTTCGCCTTCAGCGCGTTCGGTGCCATCCCGTTCGGTACGGCGCCCTCGGCGCTCCCACCGACTTCATCCTGGTTCAGGAATCGCGCGCCGCTTCGGGAGACCGTCCACCAGAAGCGAAACGCCAGCGTATTCGACGTTATCACCGAATTCCACCGCGGGCCGTAGAAGAATTCACGGAGGTCCGGCGTCTGGTCCGGCCGGATGGCGTAGAGCGCCTCGTCCACCACCGCCAGTGCCACGTCCGTATTGGCCACCGGCATGCCCTTGCCGTCGAGGGCCCGAACGGTGACCGTACCGGTATCGCCCGGCTTGTAGACATCGCGATCGGTTCGAACCTCGAGTGTCAGGAATTTGCCGGTGGGCACGACGTTGATCCGCTGTTGAGCGTCGTAGAAGCGGTCGTCCCGAATCGCCGAAGCGTGCAGGAACACGGTGGGAGCGTACTCGTCGCGAACGTCGAATTCGATCACCGACGCAGACCCGTCGATATGCCGTACGGAATGATCGTAGAGCGTGGCGCCTTCGATGCCGATGAGCACCTCGAGGTCGGGCTCCGGCGCGATCACCAGCGCGGTGCCGTGATCGCCCGGGTGGTAGATGTCGCGGTCGGGAATGATCTGCATGCCGCCCTCGCCCGAGGCGAACCACGAGCGTGTGTCGCGGTCGGAGACGTAGATCCATGACGACGACGAGATGTGCGTGCCGCGCGAATCCACAGCGGTCACATCGATCGAGTAGTACCCGTCGCGAGTAGGGGTGAATTCGATCGAACCAGATCCGTCCGAAGCGGTCGATCCCGACTTCGTCCAGACCGTGTCCGACTTCTCCTGGTGCCTGTCGTCCTGCGTCCACCACCGTCGGACCACGCGCGCGGTGAACGGCGCCGATACGGCGGCACCGTCATAGGTCTTCGTCGACACATTGACGCTCACCGCTTCGCCGGGCTGGTATACGTAGCGGTCGCTCCATGCGTTGAGGTAGAATTCTCCCCTGGTCACCATCACCGACGTGGAACCGCCGATCTCCCGTCGACTGGCATCGGTGACCGTCGCTTCGATCCGGTAGGTGAAGTCCTGGTCCTCGTCGGCCTTCGTGTCGAAGGTGAAGGTGTAGCGACCGGAATCCGAGAGCGTGCCGCTGCCGTTGGCGACCTGGGCCGAACCACGGAACGGCGGCCAGACGGTGGGGTAGTAGAAGTCGTAGCGCGAACCGTACCACCACGGGCGGTAGAGTTGCTGGCGGTAGACGCGGTACTCGACGGTTGCGCCGGCGACCGGCTCGCCGAAATAGTAGCTGGCATCGACCGTTGCGGTGATGCGGTCGCCGCGGGTGTAGCTGGTGCGATCGGTGGTGACATCGACTTCGTACTCGGGCTTGCGGTACTCCTCGACCGAGAACGTGTGCCAGCTGGTCGCGCTGTCGACGTCCACGCGAATCGTCCAGGTGCCGAGCGGCGGTTCGGCTGCAATCGAGAATTCGCCGTGGAAGGTGCCGAAGCGATCCAGCGTGAGCGTGTCGCGGGCAACGGTGTTGCCGCGGCTGTCGGTGACCTCGATGCGCGCGGGTTCATCAACCGGCGTCCGGTAGTCGCCGCGGTCGCCGATGGTACGGACCACGCCGCGATAGTACACCGTCTGCGTCGGTCGATACACGGGGCGATCGGTCTGCAGCCACGTCGTGGAGCTGCTCCCGCGTCCGCCGTAGTACCAGGAGTCGCAGATCAGGAAGTTGCCGTCGTGCTCTCCGAACACATACGTGCGATTCCCGCTGTTCCAGTCCAAAGAGGCCTCGTCGCCAGAGGGGAGTGGAGGCGGCGCGTCGATGGTCGCGACTCCGTCACTGCCGGTGGTCGCGTCGATGCGCGAACCGACGCCGCGTGTGAACGCCACGTCCGCTCCGCCGACGGGACGGCCGCTGGTGCGATCGACCACCCACGCAAGTACGCCGGCATTCGACTGCTTGACGACGACGGCTTCGCCGGTGACGACGACGACAGTGGCCGATTCGACGCTTCCGGTGTGCGCCGCGACCAGGTAGACGCCCTTGCCATCGACGGGAAGCGCCACACTCGTGCGGAGCCAGGAGCCGCCGCGCAGCATCTCACCCGTCACCGTCGTGGTCCACGAGGTGAGCTTCCGATACTCCCGCCGGTCACTCAGATCGACGCCACGTGCCGGAGCGACGCCTCCGGAGTCGAGCAGTCCCGGTTGATGGGGGTTGGGCTGCGCGAGAAAGAATTCGACCGGATGGAGAATCCGGTAGATCGACAGCCGGATCTTCGTTCCCGACGGTACGGTGCCGTCGATGTTGACCGCGATGTCCTTGTCGCCCGGCTGGAAGATCCGCTGCGATGAGAGATAGAACTGCGTGTCGTCTGCGTCGCCTGCCAGTGCAAGCGCGGCCGCGGCCGTCAGCAGCAGAACGATCCAGGTCGAAAGGGAATGAAGTCGCATGGTATTGGGTGCAGGCCTGTGGGCGTTCGGCGGGACAGTGCCACATCAGAGAGACGCCATCGGACGCGTTTGTGACCGCGCGGTCCCGTCGATGTGACACCGGCTCCGTCTATCGCTCTGACCATCGCGGCGGCGGCGAGTTTACCTATTTTCAATGCTTTGTCCGGAGCGGACGACTGCCTGAGGTACCGATTCCCATGATCCTGTCGAACTACCGCGACTTCGTACGATTCAGTGATGAGAAGATGGTGAAGGTGAATCTCTACGAATCCCACCGCCTCTTCGCCGACCTCTACTGTCTCGAACCGGGGCAGGCGCAGCGCGTGCACAGCCACGCCGACAACGACAAGATCTACTTCGTTCTCGAGGGCAGCTGCACCGGGATCATCGGGGACGAGTGGCATCGGCTGAAGACCGGTGAGACCGCCGTCGCGGCAGCCGGCGTGCCGCATGGGCTCATGAACGAGTCCGGCGAACGTGCCGTGCTCCTGGTCGTGATGGCACCCCACCCGAGTCCCCCCGATCTGTCGTAGAGCGCCCCGGGTCGCTGTCAACGCGTCCGCAACCCGCGTCGGTATGCATCGGCGCGAGGACGGGGCGGGCCACCGATGAACGTCGGTCCCGCCCGAGTTCCACGACCGGAACGTTCCCCCCGTGAACCGAATTATTTCTCACAACCGAACACGTGAACAATGCTCGAACAGGGACAACAGGCACCGAATTTCACAGCAGTCACGACCGACGGCGACACGGTGTCGCTCGACAGCAACCGCGGGCACTACGTCGTGCTCTACTTCTATCCGAAGGACGACACGCCGGGCTGTACCAGGGAGGCGTGCGCATTTCGTGATACTCATGCCGACTACCGCGCGGCCAACGCCGTCGTTTACGGTGTCAGCGCCGACACGCGCGAGTCGCACCAGCGCTTCGCCGAGAAGTATTCGCTCAACTTCCCGCTGCTGGTCGACCATGACGGAGAAATCTGCGACGCCTACGGTGTCGAACGCGGCGCCACGGGCAATCCGAAGCGCGTGACGTTCCTCATCGATCCGGAGGGCACCATCGCCCGCGTCTGGAAGAGCGTCGACGTCAACGAGCACGCCGCAAAGGTGCTCTCCGCCATCGCCGAGGACAAAGCCGCCTGATGAGGCCGGTTACGAATCGTCTCGAGGTGACATCCGGCCCGTCGGCGCTGCGTCATACAATTGTTCCCCACTCTCCCATACCATCATTGCAGGAACTCCGATGATGCCTCGCCGCTGGATACCGATCGTCCCGTTGCTGGTCGCGTTTGCGACCGTGAGCGGACTTCGCGCGCAGACGCCGCAGGCCGGCGCCGCGACGACGTCGACCGACCGCATTCTCACCGTCGATCACCTCCGTGATCGGGTGAAGTACTTCGCGAGCGACGCGCTTGCAGGGCGGAGGACCGGAACGCCGGAGAATCTCGAGGCGGCGCAGTACATCGCCGGTGAATTCCGTCGCATCGGCCTGCAGCCGTTCGATTCCACCAACGGCTACTTCCAGTACTTCGATTACCTGACGGGATATCGTACCGGCGAGAACAACTCCATGCGCGTGAGCTCGGCGGCGGGTGAACGGTCACTGGCGCTCGGCACCGACTTCACGCCGCTCAGCTTCAGCGGTACGAACAGCGCGTCGGGCCCCGTCGTCTTCGCCGGATACGGTATCAGTGCCGAGCACCTCGGCTACGACGACTACGACGGGCTCGACGCCAAGAACCACGTCGTCGTGGTCATGCGCGGTTCGCCCGATGGCGACAACCCCCACAGTGAGTTCGCGCACTACGCCGCCCTCGTCTGGAAGGTCCGCAACGCCACCAGCCACGGCGCTCTGGCGCTCGTGCTCATCGATCGCCCCGACGACGCCGATGCCGGTCCGCCCGAATCGTTCATCCGAAACATGGGCGACGTCGGCATGCCGGTGATCTTCGCCTCGGCCGAGGCGCTTGGCACGCTCACCGATCCGTCCGGACGATCGCTCGGCGCCGTTGAGCAGCTGATCGACAGCGCCCGCGCGCCGCACTCGTTCGCGGTGAAGGACCTGACGGTGGCAATTCAGACGCAGATGGAGCCCGTGCATGTGCGGGTGCCGAACGTCGTCGGCGTGCTTCCGGGACACGACCCGGCGCTGCGCGATCAGATCATCTTCGTCGGCGGACACTTCGACCACCTCGGCCTCGGCGGTGAGGGCTCGCTCTATACCGGTCCACCTGCCATTCATCACGGTGCCGACGACAATGCCTCCGGCACCACAGGTATGCTCACGCTTGCCGAAATGATGGCCAGCCGCGGCGACAACCGGCACACGTTCGTCTTCGCCGGATTCAATGGAGAAGAGGAGGGGCTGCTCGGATCGGCCAACCTGGTCGACAGCGCTCCGCTGGATTCCGCCGACGTGATCGCCATGCTCAACATGGACATGATCGGTCGGCTGGACACCAACGAGCTGATCGTTGGCGGAACCGGTACCTCACCCGCATGGGATACGCTCCTGAAGAGTGCCGCCGGCGACCTGCGGCTGAAGTTCAATCGCGAAGGATTCGGCCCGAGCGACCACTCCAGCTTCTACATGAAGAACATTCCCGTGCTGTTCCTCTTCACCGGATTGCACTCCGACTACCACAAGCCGAGCGACACGTGGGACAAGGTCGACTATCCGGGAATGCGACGGGTGGTCGCCTTCGCCGATCGCGTGGTCGATCGCATCGACGCGATGGATGCGCCGCCGGAATTCAGCGAGACACCGCAGGAGAACCGCCAGTCGATGGCCTTCCACGTCTATGTCGGTACGATTCCCGACTACGGGTACGATGGCAAGGGATTGCGGCTGAGTGGCGTCTCGCCGGGCGGTCCGGCGGAGAAGGCGGGTCTGAAGGGAGGGGACGTGATCCTGTCGATGGACGGTACGGCGATCAACAACATCTACGACTACACCGCCGCGCTCGGGAAGTTCGAACCGGGACAGAAGGTTGAAACCGTACTGCAGCGCGGCGACGAACGGTTGACGGTGACAATCACCATGGATGCGCGCTAGAGGTGACGGTGAATTTCTCCATACGACATGGTGCCCTGCTCTGCACGCTCGTCGTCGCCTCACTCGCGGCGGCGCTCGTCGTCTGTGGCTGGTCCGCCGGAACCGAGGCCACCGTTGCGCCGGCGCTGCTCCCGGCCGGAGCGCCGGGCATCTCGAGTGGCGCCAACGCCTTCGGCGATTACTGGTATCAGGGCAAGGCCGAGCTGACGCGCTACCGGCTGCAGCAGGCACGCTACGGGTACGAACACGAGGGCGACGCCGTGCTGGTATTCGTCACCGAGGACTTCCTTACCGACCGGCACGTCAAGCTCGAGTCACCTCCGGCCGGCCGCGACGTCACCAAGGTGCTGAAGCTCAATCTGACGAAGAAGTTCGTCACGGGCATCTACCAGTACTCGATGATGACGTCGGTCTTCACGCCGGTAGACGATCCGCGCGCGACACTGAAGGTCACGACCAGTTCCCAGGAATGGTGCGGTCATACATGGACGCAGCTGGACCGGCGGGAGGACGCGAGGTTCGACGTCGAGCAGCGCTCGTACTTCGAGAGCGAGGGAGATACGACATTCGTGGCGGAAGGACCGTTGCTCGAGGATGCCGTGTGGACGACGATCCGGATCGATCCGACGCGACTGCCGACCGGTCGGATTCGAATGATCCCGGGAACAATGACCGAGCGACTGCGCCATACGCCGCTGCAGGCGATCGACGCCGTGGCGACACTCGAGAACGTATCCGACGCCACCGGCGCGGGAACCGACCGCTACACGATCGACTACGGAAACGGCGATCGGGTGCTCTCGATTGAATTCGGGCACGCGTTTCCGCACGTCATCCTTGGCTGGACCGAAACGTACGTCGACGGTTTCGGCGACAGCGCGCATCGGATGACGACACGCGCCACGCGCACGAATTCGATCATGCTCGACTACTGGAATCACCATGCGCCGAAGGATCGGGTCCTGCGGGACAGTCTCGGACTCGAGAGGAACTACGAGCGCTGAGGGTGGTGTCGGGTGCTAGGCGCCGTCGTCGCGGGCGATTCGCAGCAGCAGGACGCCGGCGATCATTGCCACCACGGTCCAGAGCACCGAGAGCACGGTGGTCATTGGCGGCAGGGGTGGTCGGTGTCCGTAATCACGCGGGGCACCTCACTCCGCGGGTCCGCGTGAGCGGCGCGATTCCTCGATGAGACGGCGCAGCTCGACGTTGTCGCGGGAGACCTTCAGGCGTCGTGCCGCGGTGATCGTCGCCTCCGCGGGCGCCGGGCGGTCGCGCCGCACCGACTGAATCCGGCGTCGCAGTTCCGCCGCCTGCGCGGGAATCCGTTCCGACGCCGTCGCCTCCTCGGCCGTCTCGATCCACCGCTCCACCTCGCTCGGCTCCAACGTCGGTACGGGTGCCTCGGTCGTCTCTCGCTGAGATTCCAGCGCGGCCTCCTCTGCCCGGAGTTCGCGTGCGATCGTCGGCTCCTCGGCAACGGCAGGAGGACGCAGACGCGTTTCGGTCGCCGCCGGTTCGACGTCAGCATCGCTGAGGTGAAGCTCTTCGACCGTGGTCACGTGCGGGACGTGGTGTGCGGGGATATACTCTTCTTCGGCTTCACTCTCCTGCGTCTCGGCTGCATCGCCGGGCGGGATCACCCGGAAGTCCGGCCCTGGCTCCTCGACCACCGCCGGTTCCCCGGCAGTCACGGCCGACTCTTCGGAGGATTCCGGTATCGATTCCGGACGGTCCGCGGCAACGGTTCCTACTGCGGGCATCTCAGACGGTGCTCGGCTCATCGGCGTCCGCGTGCCGGCGGCGGCCACCGGCTTCGAGGGACGTCCGGCGAACATGAAGATGGCGCCGATTGCAAGGAGCGCGAGGAGCGCGCCACCGACGACGAAGTAGACCCAGGGCTCGATCCGCGCAGCGCGTCCCGAACCGGCGTCGGCCACGGCACTGGAGTCAATGAGTCCGGTGCCGGCGGCAAGTGCCGAGCGGCGTTCGGCCTCTATCCGCTCGGCGGCCTTCTTCTCATTTGCCTCGGCCGCCTTGTCATTTCCGGCGCGGCGCTCGATCTGTGCGAGCGCCATGAAATCCTCGGCGTCGACCGGATTGCTCAGGTAGTGCCGCGCGAGATCCTCCTTGCCTTCGCGGGCGTAGTAGGAGCCGAGCACGCCGGCGGCGTGCGGATCGCCCGTGGCAGCGGCCACTTTGAGCAGCTCCTCGGCCGTTTCGCCGAATCCCTGTTCGAGTGCGAGCAGACCGGAGTGGTACTGCTGCTGGGAGTAGTCGAGTGAATCCCACTGAAAGGTGTAGATCACCAGTCGGTCGGTGTACGGCTTCCAGAGCGTTGAGAATCCGATCCGGTGTGGTGCCACCAGCCGCACGAGCACTTCCTGGTCGTGTCCGGTGAGAATCGCCGTGCGGCCGTCGGGTCCGTCGATCCTTCGGGCTGTGGCGATCCGTTCGTCCGGGCGAACGTTGCTGACGCGCACGACCACGTGCGAGGTGTCGGTCTGCGACAGATCGACCTCGTAGATGATGTCGCCGGAAAAGTCGAGCACGAAATCGTTGCCGTTCCAGTGCGCATCGTCGATCGTGGCCGCGGCAGCATTCGAGGTGCACAGCAGGATCAGCGCAAGGAGCAGGGGGGAGACGCGTGCGGAGAATTCAGACATGCTGTGCCTCGGCGTTGTGGTCCGGCTGCGGCATTCCTTCGACGGCCCACTCGCCGAGCGGCACGGTGTCCGAACTGAAGAGATCATCGGGAATCGCGGTTCCATTGGAGATGTATCCCAGCGGCAGGTTCATCCACTGTACCGCCGAGATGAGCCCTCCCAGCGACGGCGCCTCGTCGACCTTGGTGAAGGTGACCCGGCTGATGCGTTCACCGAGGAACAGTGCGGCGGTCTCCTGCAGTGCTCGCTGGCTCATTGTCGCCGGCAGCACCAGATGCGTTTCGTCCGGATCGGCTGCTGTGAGGAACGTACCCAGCTCGTCACGCGACGCCCGGTCGGACCGACCGGCCGTGTCGAGTACCACGAGGTCGGCGTCGGCTTCGTTGACCAGACTGCGCACTTCTTCGGCGGAGAAGGCGATGCCGAACGGAACCGAGAGGATATCGGCGATGGTCTGCACGCCCTCGACGGACCCGATCTTGTAGGTGTCGCTGGAGACGATCTTCACGCGCAGCCCGAAGTTGATCACCGCGCGGACGGCGAGCTTGTACATGAGCGTCGTCTTGCCGGCGCCGCTGGAGCCGACCAGGGCAATGACGAACGCCCGCTCGCCACGATCGCGCCGGGCAATGCCCTCGAGCACATCTCCGCTGGTTCGCACCAGAGCATCGATCTCGCGTGCGGCGGCGGCATCGAGCTGTCGATCGCCGATGTCGCGCGCGCCATGTGACTGGAAAATCGACCGGGTGAGCTGCGTCGCCGAGCGGCGGTCGAATTCGCACGAAAGCAGTCGCGAATAGAGCCGCCGATAGGCGGCCGGCAGCGAAGAGACCTGCTCGGAGTGCATCCACTCGTGCAGCTCGCCGATCAGTTCCTCGATGTGCGCAAGGCGTGCCTCGAGCGCAGCGGAGAGCAACTCGTCGACTCCTCCGTTTCCCGTGTCGGTGACGAACGATTTCATACAGGTGCGGGTGTTGGTAGCTGCGCGGATTCGGCGGGATTCATGTCGGAGCATGAAGCTGAAAAGCTACGGCAAATTCGCCATACCGCGAAAGCAGCTCCCCGGCAGCCGCCCCGCGTCCGCTCTGCATTGGGTTGCGCGCTCGTCCGTCTCATGCATAACGTCCGGTTCGTATCTTCTGCCCCTATTTCCACGTGCCCGATGATCTCAGATAGACTGCCACGCGCCGTCGGCGCCCTCTCGTTCATACTCGTGATCGCGACGCTCGGCGCCGGCATGGCCGGCTGCAAGTCGTTCGATGAATCCGTGCGGCCGATCATCACCCCCCAGCCGCCACCGGGATACAAACCCCCGGTCTACGTCAGCGGCACCACTCCCGTCTCGGCCGTCGATCCGTCATCGCTTTCGCTCGAGGTCTGGCGCGTCAACAGCGAACCGTACCCCGATTCGGTGCAGCTCTACGTCCGCGTCTTCGACGATGATCACCATCTGGTCACCGGCCTGGCACCCCCCTACTACAAGGGTGCCGATGACTACCGGACCGTCTGGAACGGCGTCAGCGAACAGCTCGGTGTCGGCGGATCGCGACAGTCGATCGACGACTATACCGTCCGGGAGTTCTCCGATCAGGATGGAATTCCCTACGAAATCTCCCTCGTGCTTGATTACTCCGGTACCATGGAGTCCAGCGTCGGCGGACTCGAGGATGCCGCCTCCGCGTTCGTCTCGCTCAAGCGCCCCCAGGATCGTATCGCCGTCGTCAAGTTCGATACCAGACCGGAGCTCGAGGCCGCTCCGACGACCTCGACGCCTGATCTGATCTCCCATATCCGCAGTGGAGGACTCGGTTCCTACGGTGGCTATACCGCGCTGTATGCCGCAGTGAAAATGGGCGGTGAACAGGTCGCCTCCGCGCCCAGCGGCCACCCGCGTGCACTCGTCGTCTTTACCGACGGCGAGGACAACGCCAGCACCATCGCCGTCAGTCAGCTCTACGATTACGTTCGCCAGAATGACATCCCCATCTTCACGATCGCCTTCGGTGCCATCAACAGCGAAGTGCTCAGTGAACTCTCGCAACGTTCCGGCGGGCGCTTCTACCAGACCTATTCCACCGAAGAACTGCGCGCGGCGTTCGAGGACATCTATACGTCGCTCCGCAACTACTATCTGGTCACCTACAAGCCGCCGTTCGTCGTCGGAGAACATGAGGCATCGGTGCGTCTGAATCCGCCGAAGGCGGCCGCAAGCATCAGCGGGACGGGCAGCTACGTCGTCACCGAGGGTCGTGGCGCGCCCGACTATGCGGCTCCGCCCGTCGCTCTGGATACCATCTACTTCATGTACAACCTCGCGGAGCTTGGACAGCAGGCACAGCCGGTGATCGATCTGATGGCGAAGCAACTCAAGGAGAATCCCCGACTGAAAATCGAGGTGCAGGGTCACACCGACTCCAAGGGTGGCGAGGAATACAACCTCGGGCTGTCCGATCGCCGCGCAGAAGTGGTCCGCGACGCACTCCTGGCCGAAGGCATCGATTCGAACCGCGTCCGGGCCCGCGGATACGGGCTGACCCGGCCTGCGGCGTCGAATGAGACCGAGGCGGGCCGTGCCCTCAACCGCCGGGCGACGTTCGTCGTCATCGCTCGATAACGTCCCGGCGCAGTGAACGACGAGTACGACGTGAGGGATCGCATCGGCTACACCCGATGCAGCGCGACCGATGCGATCGTGCGGTAGATCGATCCGGTAGGAGTGAGCGTGCTCTCGACGAGGTCGATGGCACTGATCCTGCACCACGGCGAGGTGCACTCCCGACCTCCGAGATCGGCCATCAACGCACGGACGTTCGTCGGCGGCATCCTCACGCGGCCGATCGTCACGTGCGGCTCGAACTTCCGATTCTCCGGCGCCACACCCACACCGCGAGCCCAGCGTTCCGCCCGGCCATGAACGTGCAGCAGCGCGTCGAGGTCCGATTGATGCTCGCCCTCCACACCCGTCCACAGCACCTTCGGCGATCGCATCGAGGGGAACGCGCCGAGTCCTCTCAGCCGGAGCGTGAACCCGTCCAGCGCAGATTCGTCCCACATCGTATCGCGCAGCGCTGCAAGCTGCACGTCGTCGATCTCGCCGAGGAACCGGAGAGTCAGGTGGACGTTCTGCCGCGAGACCCACTTGACGTTCGCCTGGTGTGAACGCAGCGAATCGATCACCGACCCGATATATTCCACCGCCCGATCGCACGGACGAACGGCAATGAAGCAGCGGTGCAGCTGGTCGTCGGCGAGTTCGTCCGGTGTGCGCGATTGTCCGTCAGCCATGGTCCTGCCCATTGTAATCGAGTTCCAAACCAATCCGCGGTGCGCGGTTCGCAATGATACTGAAGTACGATGAGGAGGGGCCGTTCGAGGCGACCGCCGCTGCGGCCAGAAGGGCACGTGCAGGCGAACCGGGGCGCATCGAGCAGCGGAATGGAATCGGCTTCTACGTCGATGCCTCCCTCGGCGGACATCCGATACTGCCGACGGCGGCGCGAATGCGAGCCGATTCGAGATTCACCGGCCGCGGAATTACCCTCGCCTTTGTCGACAGCGGGTTCTTTCCACACCCCGACCTCGTTTACCCCGCAAACCGCATTCTCGCGATGTACGACGCTGTCAACGCCCGCGAGATCCGCTCGCCCATGCGTATCGCCGCGCGCCCTCCTCGCGTCGAACAGTGGCATGGAACGATGACCTCGACGGTCGCGGCGGGCAACGGGTACCGTTCCGGCGGGTACTACCGCGGTATTGCCTCCGATTCGGAACTGGTGCTCGTTCGCGCAATGACGCCCAATGGACATATCCGTACGCCGCAGGTCGTGCGGGCCCTCGGGTGGATTTCAGACAACCTCGAGCGATACCGTATCCGCGTCGTCAACCTCTCGCTCGGGGTGGACGAGACGACCGATTCACTGGAGCATCCGGTCGTCGAACTCGTCGAGGCGCTGGTTGCGCGCGGTGTGATCGTCGTGGCGGCCTCGGGCAACAATCCTACCGCGCCTCTGAAGCCCCCGGGCTGGTCGCCGTCGGCAATTACCGTCGGCGGATACAACGACAACAATTCGGTGGAATGGAAGCGCCGCGAACTCTGGCATTACAGCTACGGTCGCGTCAATGGCCACCGAAAGCCGGAACTGCTCGCTCCGTCGATCTGGGTCGCAGCGCCGATTCTTCCGGGAACGGCCGTGGCCAGGGAGGCGGAGGCGCTCTTCCGTCTCGTACAGGCAGGCGACCGCGAACTGCGCGCGCTTCTGCCGGACCTTGCCGCGGAGACTGGAATTGAATCTCAATTGAAGATCGTCCGGACGCCGGCAGCGGCACGTGCCGTAATCCTCAATAGAATCCGTGATGAAAAGCTGATCACCACGGCCTACAAACATGTCGACGGAACGTCCTTCGCCGCTCCGATCGTCAGCTCGGTCGTGGCGCAGCTCCTCGAGGCGCGAGGCGACCTGACGCCGCTGCAGATCAAGCAGGTGCTCTGCGCCAGCGCGGAGCCAATTACCGACGCCCCGATTGAAACACAGGGATACGGCCTCGTCCGACCCGACAGAGCGGTGCGGCTCCTCCTGGGAGAGTGAAAATCATCGGCAACGTCAGATCGACCGACAAGCGAACGAAATTCAATGACCGACAGTTCCGAATTCAGAAAGCAACTCGACCGCATGCGTCGCTTCTATGCGCCGCTCATTTCCGACGCGATGGAACGCCTGGGTATGCCCTCGGGTGCACTCGATCCGTCCATTCAGGCGGTGATCGAGCGACCGGGCGAAATCGTCTGCGGTATCGCCTTTCCGGCGCGCGTGACGCCCACTCGCGAGTATGTGGAAATCGATACGCTGCTCGAAATGGTCGATGCCATTCCCACGGACGCGTTCGTGATCGTTTCATCCGACGGTCCCATCGATGCCGCGCTGTGGGGCGGATTGATGAGCGGTCGCGCCCGTGCGCGCGGTGCGGTGGCCGCTGCAGTCAATGGTCGCGTGCGCGATGTCGAACAGATTCGAGCACTCGATTTTCCCGTGTTCGGTACCGGTCGCTGCATCAAGGATATCCGCCGTCGTGGCTTCATGGCGAAGTATAACGTGCCGGTCTATTGCGGTGGTGTGACCATCGTGCCGGGTGACATCGTCTTCGGCGATGCAAACGGAGTGATCGTCATTCCGCGCGAACGATTCGGTGCAGTCCTCGCGGAAATCGAATCGGCACTCGAACAGGAGTCGGCGACGAAACGTGGTCTCGACGACGGGGAAGAGGCGCGTGCGCTGTTCGATCGGTTTGGACGATTCTGAGCGCGGTACCTCCGGCGATGCAACTGACCCCTGTCCGTGCCTCCGTATTTCGGCATCAGGCCGGTTCCTCCTGTGCCGTTGCGATCGGCATCGTCAGCTCGAAACGGGAGCCCATACCGGGCCCGTCGCTGTGCGCCTCGAGCGTTGCTCCGTGCAGATCGGCGAGCATCCGGCAGATCGAGAGTCCGAGGCCGAGACCACCGTAGCGCCGCGTGATCGTCTGTTCGCCCTGCTGGAAGGCATCGAAGATTTTCGGGAGCAGGTCCCGTTCGATTCCAATTCCCTGATCCTCCACGGTGATGCGGACCGTCGACTGGTCGGGATTGTCGGATGTCACCATCACGAGTCCGCCCGTTTCGGAGAACTTCGCCGCGTTCTTCAACAGGTTCCACAGGATCTGCTGCATTCGAGCCGCATCGGCCTCGATCACGTTGTCCTTCGCGTCGAGATGCACGTCGACGACGATATCCCTGTCCGAGAAATCCGAGCGAATGGTATCGACGGCGCGATGGACGAGTGTGTCGATGTCTATGCGCTCGAGTTTCAGCGACAGCTTGCCGCTGCGGAGGCGACTGAGATCGAGCAGATCGTCGATCAGCAGTGCCTCGATCTCCGCGTTGGTGCGCACGATTTCCATCAGCTCGCGGGTATCGGCAGGAAGATCCGGATCATCGACCAGCGCGTGCGCCGCGGTCAGCACGGGGGTCAGCGGCGTTCGAAGTTCGTGGCTGAGTACTGCGAGGAACCGATCCCTGGCGGCGAGCGCGGCTTCGAGTTCGGTCTTGTTTTCCGAGAGCCGCGAGGCGAGCAATTCGATGTCGTCACTGCGGCTGTCGACTGCCGACTGCAGCACCTCACGAACGCGTTTCATCATGATCAGGTTTGCCGCTCTCGCGCGGAGTTCGTCGGCGAGCATGGGCTTGACCAGGTAGTCCTGTGCGCCGGTGCGCAGGAGGTTGATCAGCATCTCATCGCCGGCACGGGCGCTGAGCACCATCACCGGCGTGGTATCGAAGGAGTGATCCTCCCGCAGACGACGGATCAGCGACTCTCCACCCGCGTTCGGCATCATCAGGTCGGTCAGCACGAGATCGGGACGAAGCTGTCTGGCGCTACGCAGACCCTCATCGCCGTCAAACGCCGCGTGTACGACGTAGTCGAGTTCGAGCGTTTCGACGATGAAGCGATTCATCTCCGGATTGTCCTCCACGACCAGCACCGTCGCTTCCTGTTCGCTGTCCGGCTGAGCTTCGCCACTTCCGGAGCTGTCGACAGCCGATGGTTCGGACCGTCGATGCGGCGTTTCAGAACGCAGCGATTCGATCGCCGTTCGAGCCAGTTCGTCGCTCTCGCCCGTCGGTGGCGTCGATATTGTCGTAGCGGCAGCGTATTCAGGATGCGCCGGAAGGTGGATGGTGAAGCAGGCTCCGCCGTGCGGCGAGTCCGCGATGGTGATGCGACCGCCATGCAGTTCCACGAACTCCCGCGCAATGGCAAGCCCGAGACCCGTTCCACCGGATCGGCGTGAACTGCTGCCGGCCACCTGGCGGAACCGCTCGAACACGGTGGGGCGGTCCTCCGGTCGGATACCGGGACCGCTGTCGCAGACTTCGACGACCACATCCGATCCGTCGGTCCGGACTTCGCACGTGATGAGGCCGCCGTCGGGAGTGAACTTGAAGGCGTTGGAGAGAACGTTGAGGACGATCCGCTCGACCATCCCCGTATCGAGCTCCACGTTCACCGGTGCGGGCGCCTCGATGCGGTAGTCTATCGATCGTTCGTCGGCGAGCACCTGGAAGTGCGACGTCAGTCTCCGCACGAGCGCGGCGAGGTCGAACGTCGTCGGCTGCGGTTGCAGTCGCCCGGCCTCCATCCGGGAGATGTCGAGCAGGTCGTTGACGTGGCGCAGCAGAAGTCGCGCGTTGCGCTCGATCACCTGCAGGTCGCTGCGCTGAAGGTCGTCGATCGCCTCGTCGGCAAGCATCCGCTGGGTCGGCCCGAGGATCAGCGCCAGTGGCGTTCGCAGCTCATGGCTGACGTTGGCGAAGAACTCGGTCTTCACGTCGTCGAGCTCCTTCAGCCGTTTGTACAGCACCTCGAGTTCCTCCTTGCGCTGTTCGGAGAGCCGGACGTCGCGAACCATCGAGACGATCCGGGGAACGAGCGGAGGGAGCACGATTGCAGTAGCTACCGATGCGACGGCGGTCACCACCTTGACGCCGCCGGAGAGCCAGTAGACGGGATCCCACAGGGTGAGGACTTCGAACAGGTGGGTGGCGCCGCAGGCAACGATGAACAGACCGAAGGCGACGAATATCCACGGCAACGGGATGTCGCGCTGCGCGCGATAGACGAGAATTCCGAGTGCGGCGGAGATGACGATGTACGACAGACCGATCAGCGTATCCGATCCCGCATGCAGTGCCAGCAGTCCCGGCTGCCACAGGAAGCAATGTCCGTGCGGCATGTAGAATTCGGAATTCGGAACGTTGGAGAACACCAGCAGCTGCAGCGCTGCCAGTACCGGGACCAGGGCCACGACGGAAACGGCGAGGCGCACCATCGAAATGTTCTTGTTCATACGAATCTCGCGGGACATGCCGATCCGGCTGGGATGGAACGAATCGAGGGAATGGCGGGGAGAACTGGACAGTTGGCCGAGGGTAGTGCAATCGCGGATCGCGATTGGAGCCGGGCGATCCACCCTCTGCACAGGTGAGAACGAGCGAGGGCCGGGCCGCCATGGATCGTTCGACCCAGCCATCATCGTGCCACCGGCTGCTACGGCTCAACCAGTCGAGACAGGGTGGCGGAATCGATCTGGTGGGGCCCGTCGTAGCCGATCGCCTCGTAGGTGATGCCGCTGCCGCGAATACGTGCTCGCTCTGCGGCAATGGCATGCTCATCGGCGTACTCGTCGCGATCGCCCAGCACGAGTGCCAGCCGCATTGCGCGGAGGCGATCGCCGTGTTCGCTCAGGTCGAGGTCGGGAGGAATCGAACCGCCCCAGAGGATGAGGCGCTCGGGCTTTGCGCCTCCCAGGCAGGCCCAGCGCGCCGCCGTGGCGGCTCCCTGGGAAAATCCCAGCACGGTCAGCCGCGGCGTCGCGCGGGAGTCGGAGACGACGGCCGAATACACCGCGTCGAGGTATGCGATGTAGTCGTCGATCTCGCTGAGGCGTTCGACGCGCGTCATCCACGAGGCACCGACGTGGCCGCGCGTGCCCTCGAGGTAGAAGCGCGACAGCGCCTCCGGTGCGACGATGTGGCGCGTGCCGTCGTCGATCGGCTGAAAGCGTCGCAGGAAGCGATCGGCCAGATAGCCGTAGCCGTGCAGCACGATCCACAGTTCGTCGGTTTCCTCGATGTCCGGTCCGAGCGTGAAGTATCGCGACGTTCGGTAGATCGACAGGTGGTGAGCATCCATACTGCTAGTTGTGTGGCGATTCAGCCCCCGGACATCAGCGTCACGCCGTTGAGAATCATGACCACCGTTCCGAAGATGACCATACCCCAGCCGACGATCCGCGCTGCACCGATGCGACCCGAGTATGCTTCGAGCTTGCCCTCGAGAATCTTCCGTCGCAGAATGCGCGGGCCGACGACCGCCACGTAGAATCCCCAGACGGCGACGACGGTGCCGACGCCGAGAAAGATCATGCTGTTGATGTGAGCGAGCATGCGGTCCTCCGCGTGTTGACTCCGGACGCTGCCACAAGCGAACGGGCCGGTCCGAACCGGAGGGTTCGGACCGGCCCGATGGGTCTGTCGACGGCGCTACGCCGTCTGATTCGCCGGAATCGGCCCTTCATCCACGTCCTCCTCCGGTTCCTGCGGCGTCGTTTGAATCCGCATACCGTAGAACGTCCGCCAGACGAAGATCAGTGTGATCACAAAGAACAGGCCGGCAAGAATGTGGCTGAGCTCCGGTCCCCGTTCGGCCGTCAGACTCACCGCCAGTTCGACGGCCAGCAGGCCGAAGAGCGTCGTGAATTTGATCACCGGATTCATCGCCACCGACGATGTGTCCTTGAACGGATCGCCGACCGTGTCGCCGACCACCGTCGCCGCGTGCAGCTCGGTGCCCTTCTCCTTGAGATCCACCTCGACGAGCTTCTTCGCATTGTCCCACGCGCCGCCCGCGTTGGCCATGAAGATCGCCTGGTAGAGACCGAAGAGGGCAATCGAGATCAGATAGCCGATGAAGAAGAACGGCTCGGCAAAGGCAAAGGCGAGCGTGGCGAAGAAGACCGCGACGAAGATGTTGAACATCCCGCGCTGTGCGTAAATCGTGCAGATCTCCACCACCTTCTTGCTGTCGGCCACCGATGCCTTCTCCACACCGTCGAGCTTGATGTGGCGCTTGATGAATTCGACCGCCCGGTAGGCACCGGTGCTTACCGCCTGCATCGTCGCTCCGGTGAACCAGTAGATGACCGCCCCACCGGTGATGAGCCCGAGCAGGAAGGGTGGGTGCATCAGCGACAGCTTGTCGAGGTTCACCGTCAGACCCGAGGTAAGCGCCACGATGATCGAGAAGATCATCGTCGTGGCGCCGACGACGGCCGTCCCGATCAGCACCGGCTTCGCGGTTGCCTTGAACGTGTTGCCCGCACCGTCGTTCTCCTCGAGCAGCTCCTTTGCATGCACGAAATCCGGTTCGACACCGAAGTCGCGCTTGAGCTCGTGCTCGATGCCGGGCAGCTGCTCGATTACTGACAGTTCGAACACCGATTGCGCGTTGTCGGTCACCGGGCCGTAGGAGTCGACCGCGATCGTCACCGGTCCCATGCCGAGGAATCCGAAGGCGACCAGACCGAAGGCAAACACTGGAGCGGCGATCATCAGCGCGCCGAGTCCCTGGAGACTGACCAGATAGGCGATGCCCATGAGAATCACGAACACGATACCGAGCCAGAACGCGCTGAAGTTTCCGGCGACGAGCCCCGAGAGAATGTTCAGGCTCGCACCACCCTCGCGCGAGGCAGTGACGACTTCGCGAACGTGCGTCGCTTCGGTGGAGGTGAAGACCTTCACCAGTTCCGGGATGATTGCACCGGCGAGCGTTCCACAGGTGATCACCGTCGAAAGCTTCCACCAGAGCGTACCATCACCGAGATCGGGAATCAGCAGGTAGGAGACGATGTAGGTGGCGACCACCGAGACGATCGAGGTGAGCCAGACGAGGACCGTCAACGGCGACTCGAAGTTCATCTTCATCGCGTGCTCGTAGCGGCTGCGGGCAACGATACTGTTGATCCAGTAGCTCAGCGAGCTGGTGATGATCATGATCACACGCATGATGAAGATCCACACCAGCAGCTGCACCTGCGTCACGGGCGAGGGAACCGCCAGCATGATGAAGGTGATCAACGCCACGCCCGTCACTCCGTACGTCTCGAATCCGTCGGCGCTCGGTCCCACCGAGTCTCCCGCGTTGTCACCCGTGCAATCGGCGATCACCCCGGGATTTCGCGCGTCGTCCTCCTTGATGTTGAAGACGATCTTCATCAGGTCCGACCCGATGTCGGCGATCTTGGTGAAGATGCCGCCGGCGATTCGCAGCGCTGCGGCACCAAGCGACTCGCCGATGGCGAAACCGATGAAGCAGGGGCCGGCGTAATCGCCGGGGATGAACAGCAGGATGAGCAGCATGATGAACAGCTCGACCGAGACCAGCATCGTTCCGATGCTCATGCCTGCCTTCAGCGGAATGTCGAACACGGGATACGGCCGGCCCCGCAGCGATGCGAACGCCGCCCGCGAGTTCGCATAGGTGTTGATGCGAATCCCGAACCACGCCACCCCATAGCTGCCGCCGATTCCGACGAGCGTGAACGCCAGGATTACCAGCACCTTCAACGCCGCGAAGTGCTCCAGGAAGCCGAAGTAGAAGGCGACGATGATCGCGATGAAGATTTCGAGAATCAGGATGAACTTGCCCTGCTGCAGCAGGTACGTCTTGCAGGTCTCGAAGATCAGCTCCGAGACTTCGAGCATCGAACGGTGCACCGGCATGTTCTTCAGCCGCCGGGAGATCACCAGACCGAAGAGCACGCCGAAGGCGCAAACGATCAGTCCCAGCATCAGCAGGACGCGACCGTTGATTCCCATGAAGTCGACCGTGCCCAGATCCGGAAGCACGAGGTTGGCCTCTCCTCCGGCCGGAACCGTGGCGCCGCCCGGCTGCTGGGCCAGCAGTGGCGAGAGTGCCGACAGGAACGCCACGATCGTCGCGGCGATGATCGGTCCGGTACGCATCCCGTAGCGTCCGAAGATCGAGGTGGGGGGCGGCGCGGCGTGAACCACGTGCGGGGAGCGGCGTCGTCCCGCCGCCATGCGGTGGTCGCCGTCGTCAGTGTGACTGAGAGTCATGTCGACAGGGTCGTTTGTGAGTTGGAGAATTCGGAGGACAGGGACGGTACGTGGTGCCGCACCGACAGGGCAGTCATCGCACTCCGATGTGATTGTTACGGAGTGAAAGCCCGAAATATACGACCACGCAGCGATCGGGGACAGAAAGAACGCCCACCGACAGGCACACGGACAAATCACACAACGCCGGCCCCGCAGCGACACCACTCCACAACAGCGACCACCCCCGCAGTGCGAACGATCGTCTCGTCGGCGACGCCGCGGCCTCCTCTGTCCGAATGTAGCAGCGCCACCAAGCGCTCGCAGCGCCGCGCGCACGGCTCCAGCCGTCGCGCCCATCGGTTTGGCACCGCCCCCGAGGCGAAGCGCCCATGGGTTTGGCACCGCCCCCGAGGCGAAGCGCCCATCGGTTTGGCACCGCCCCCCTGAGGCAAAGCACCCATTGATTGGCACCGCCACCACCTCCTGACCCAATCAATACGCTTCCGTACTGATTCACGCCGCCCGTAATAGAACGTATCGGAAATGCGCCGCTGCGACATCATGGCGTTCTGACAGTCTTCATTTCTACAGCACCGTGGAAACGCCGGTATTCCTTCTCTCGATAGAAGGCCGGATTCCGCGGTTGCCTCGAGCCAATCAACCGTATTCGATTCAACACCGTCGTCGCTGGTGCTGGCGACACGAGATCCAATTCGACACGCCCATTATCCATTTCGCCAGTCTACCCCTCCGTTGCGGCTCTCCTCGTAACACCATCGCTCCCTGACAGCGATTCGGCCACTGGCTGACAATCCATTATCTCCATGCGTCGTTCCGAATCCGCTCGATTTCGGAATCGGGACCCCCTAGCCTGAATGGAAATGATCAACGATCTGCCCGCCGTCAATACCATACGGTTTCGTCCAGATGCCGGACGATCCCCCCATGATCTTATCCAGTCCAGATACGCCGCATCAGCGATCCACGTTGTGACGGAGATTCGGACTTGGTCCCTACTCCTCATACTTTTCCTCGGTGCGATCACACCGGCCCGCGCAGCCCGGATTCACGGTCGGATAACGGACGCGACAACGGGTGAACCGCTCGCGTTCACCACGGTTGTGATCCGATCGGTGAACCTCGGCACGAACGCCGACGGCGACGGACGCTTCGCGATCAGGAACGTGCCGGTCGGTACCTACACCGTTGAGTTCGTGCTCGTTGGCTACCTGCGAGATACGAGTCGCGTGACGGTCGTATCGGCCAACGAGGATGTTGCGCTCGACGCCAAGCTGACAGCTTCCTCGGTGCAGGGCGTGGATGTGGTGGTCACGGCCCGACGCCTTCGTGAGTCCGAAGCATCGGCTCGGCTGACCGAACTGAAGTCGCCGACAGTCGTGAACGTGCTGAGTTCCGACGCGATTCAGCGGACCCCGGACGTTTCAGCGGCCGAGGCCGTGAAGCGTATACCAGGAATCTCCATCACCCGCATGCGCGGAGAAGCACGCCAGGCCATCGTTCGTGGAATGGAAGGCAGGTACAACACCACCCTGGTCGACGGAGTGAAAATTCCCAGCCCGCTGGAGAATTCCCGGTCCATCAATCTGGATTTCATGCCGTCCGAACTGCTCGAACGCATCGAGGTGACAAAGGTGCTTACGCCGGATATGGAGGCCGACGCGATCGGCGGTGCCGTCAACTTCGTGATGCGGAATGCGCCGGCAGAACCGTTCGTCCGTGCCCGGCTCGGTACCGGATACGGCTCCATGCTTGCGCAGAACGACTTCATCGGATTTCGCACCGATTCAATTCTCGACAATCCGCTGGACCGCTTCGGCCAGGGGTACAAGGCGACCTCGAGCGACTTCCCGATGGACAACGTCCAACTGCTCAACAGTACCGCGCCGCCTGATGCAATCGCCGAGCTGACGGCGGGAACCCGACTCCTCGGCGATCGGCTCGGGGTCGTCGTGGGCGCCAGCATGCGGCAGATCTACCAGTACTCGGAAGTCGTTCACAATTATGAGTCGATCGACGCCGACAACAAGCCATACTACGTCCATACCGAGTGGCGAATTCATTCCCACAGCAAGACCAAGTACGGGTTCAATCTCAAGAGCGACTACCTCCTCGACTCGCATAACCAGATCGCGGCGTCGTTCGTGGGACTGTTCCGGAACAATCGCGAGGCGCGCATCCTCAGCGATACCGGGGAGGTGTTCTTCCCCACGCTGACGACGTATGAACGGACCGTCTTTCAGCACCATACCATCCTGTCGGCAAATCTCAACGGATACCATGAGCTGGGCGATCTCGAGCTGAAGTGGAAGGGTGGGTGGTCGTTTGCGCAGCAGTACAAACCCGATCGCGCCGAAGTGATTACAACCAACGCGCTCGTCGGTGACAGCGTCGCTTCCGAACGGTATCTCCAGACCATCGATCGCGACTGGTCGCGCAATACCGATCGCGATTACTTCGTGAGCACCGACGCGACGTTCGACGGACTGAAAGCAATGGGCGTCACGGCAACCGGCGGCCTGTTCGGCCGATTCAAACATCGGACGAACGACATGAACGCCTACCGTCTGATTCCGATCGTCGATTCGACGACCGGTGAACTGCCCATCTACCACGGACTCGACGGACTCCAGTTCAAGGTCGCGAACACAGGTGGCACGCCCGAGTACGCCAACAATAATTACGTCGCATCCGAAGACATTATCGCCGGATACATCGAAGGCGCGTGGAACAGCGGTCGGTGGCACCTGCTCGCCGGAGCACGCGTCGAGGCCACGTCATCCGAGTATTCCACGCACGACGTGAACCTGCGGCAGGTGGTAAGCGCGAGTCAGAACTATGTCGACGTCCTTCCAAGTGCCCACCTTCGCTATGCCCTCACGGGATCGTCCAACGTTCGCCTGTCGGTCGGCCGATCGATGAGCCGGCCGAATTACTTCGACCTCGTGCCCTACAACTACGTCGGCGAGGAGGACCGACGCCAGGGTAACCCGAGTCTTCGCAGGACGATTTCGACGAACGTCGACCTCCGTTATGAACTGTATCCCTCCGTCGACAGGGCGTGGCAGTTCTCCGCCGGTCTCTACTACAAGAGCATCCAGGATCCGATCGAGGTGGCGCTCGATCTCAGCAATCCATCGCTGCCGACGTATATGCCGAAGAATTTCGGTACCGCCACCAACTACGGATTCGAGGTCGTTGCAGGATTCACCTTCCTCGATCATATGTCGTTCATCGGCAACTACACGTTCACCGAATCATCGCTCATCTGCGACAAGATTCAGTTTGACCGCGCAAGCGGTCAGACGATCACGGTCAGGGAAGACCGGCCGCTGCAGGGGCAGTCGAAGCATGTGGCCAACGCCGCTCTGCGGTTCGACGACCCCGATGTCGGCACAATGATCCAGGTCAGCGGCGTGTTCACCGGACAACGCCTCGCGAGCATCTCACCGTATCCGCATCTCAACCATATCCAGACGGATTACCTCACGCTCGACGTCTCCGCCGAACAGAGAATCTGGAAGGATCTTTCGCTGTTCGTCTTCGCGACGAATCTTCTCAATTCCCCCTATGAAATCAGGATCGAGTCGGGTGAACTGATTGAACGCGAGGTCTTCGGCGAATGGGTACAGATCGGATTCACGTGGCGCTCCCACTGACAGTCAGACAAATGACACAATAGAGCCAACCCAAACCCTCTCAATTCTCTCTCGAGTCATGAACCGATTCAATTCAATTCCCGCCTTCACCCGACGATTTCGAACAGCCGCCTTGATGGCGGTCGCTTGCCTCAGCCTGGCGCTCGTAACGGCAGCCTGCTCCGACTCGACTCCCACGCAGCCGGTCGACAATACCGATCAGGCGACGGACGTGTCGACCACCGATACGCTGCGCGGATTCATCAAGGGCACGATGGTGTCCAATCACACCTATTACCTGTGGGAGGACGCAGTGGTACCGGCAGGAGACACGCTCCTGATGGAGCCCGGCTCACGCCTCATCTGTCCACGGCTCAATCCCGCCGATCAGTCCGTCTACACGCTGTTCGTCAACGGTGCACTCCTCGCCGAGGGGACAAAGGACAACATGGTGTACATGGGGCCGGGTGAGAACATGAAGTACTTCGGCTCGTGGGGTGGTCTGCAGTGCGACTCGCCGTCGGTCACGAGCCTCAAGTTCGTTCGCCTCGAATACGCCGGGGGATTGCGGCCGACCGGCCAGCCGCGACCGGCCATCTACTTCACCTCAAATGCGGCGAACACCAGCCGCTACGTCATGGAGGACTGTCAGGTGTACGCGTCGATCGACGACGGATTCCAGTGCAGAGGAGGCTCGGGTTCGATCCTTCGAAACAGCTTCGACATGATCGGGCAGAACAACGGAGCGGCAATGAATTTCAAAACCGGATTTCACGGAACGATCGCCTACAACTACCTCTACAATACGCTCGATCACGGCATCCAGGTGGAGACGAGCGCCGACGTGCTCTTCCCGCAGACCGACGTTACGATCGTCAATAACACGTTCGTCAACAGCGGCTTCCGCAATCCGTCGCGTCCGGGCGCGGGAATCATCATGAACAAATTCTCGAGGGGAAAACTGTACAACAACATCTTCGTGAATACTCGCGAGGGAATCCGGATCACCGATGCCGCCGACGTGGACAACATCGAGTATGGGAACAACCTGTTCTATACGACGGTGGATTCGCTCAAGAGTTCCTTCTACCCGTCGGACGCAATGGGCGCGGCACGGCCGTCGGACCTGATCGATGTCGATCCGATGTTCACCTCCTATGACGGGAACATCAGCAGTCAGGAGGACAATACCGACCCGCATCTGCAGTCGAGTTCTCCCGCGCACGGTGCGGGCAATGCGACGTATGACCAGGATCTCGGAGCGTTCACCTCGAAGCGCTGATACCTCTACGAATTGCGGTCGCCTCGAGCGGCCCGCAGCTCCGCCCCCGGGCAGCTTCTGATGTGCATGGCGCGACACAGGGGCTGTCCGGGATGCGGAGAACGCAACGGAATTGCTCAACCGCACTTGAACCAACGCTGAAATGCAGAGACCATGAATACTTCGTTCATGAATACCACATTCGTCGATATGACATTCGCCCATATCAAGTTGAGGAGCGGGCTTCTCGCTCTCGTGCTTACAATCGCCGTCGGCGTCGTCGCATCCGCGTCGGCAACCGCGGCCGGTGCCGCCAACCGTGCCTACGTGGTCAACACCGCCGATTCATCCGTCATGGAGGTCGATCTCTCCACACTGAAGGTGATGCGGAGCGTCAAGGTGGGGAACGATCCCTACTACGTCGCCGTATCCGGCGATCACAAGACGCTCGCCGTCACCGTCGAGGGTGAGCAGATGATCAAGTTCTTCGACACGAAGACGCTGAGCTTCAAGGGTCAGCACAAATTCGGCGTTCTCAACGCCGATCACATGATGACCCTTCCGGATGGCAAGACGCTCATCGTCGCCGATCGGACGCAGAATGCCGTCGTGTTCATCGACTTCGACAGCATGGATGAGGTCGGGCGCGTTAACGACGTGAATGCGCCACATAACATCCGTATCAGTCTCGACGGCAATTACGCCTGTGTGACGAGCAAGCTGAATCCCGGCATCACCGTCATCGACCTGAGCACGCGGACGAAGAAGTCCTTCTTCCCGGTAGAGGTGATTCCCCGCGGTCTGGCATTCTCGCCCGATAACAGGACGATCTTCTTCGGTGGACGATGGGTGGTGGGAATGTTTTCGCTCGATGTCGCGACCGGTGAAGTGTCGCTCATCGAAGCGAGGCCGCCGCACGGAATTCGCGAACTGCAGTCGAGCTCCTACCACAGTTTCGAGTCGGTAAACGATTCGCTCGTTCTCGGCGCCAACGAGGGCTACTCGTCGCTCGATCTGTTCAATACCAGGACCCGCAAGGTCGTGGCCCGATACGAGGGCGCGAAGGGCCCGAGCACGGTAATCAATGTGCCGGGCGATCCCAATCTCTTCGCGATTTCCAATTCGGATGACAATACTCTTGAGATGGTGCAGATCACTCCACAAATGACGCTCGTCTCTCGAGGCAAGATTCAGGTGGGTCCCAAATCGGGAAACACGCGGGCGAAGCGATTCTGCTTCGCTTCGGAATGACGCCGTCCCGATGAACGCTATCCATGAAAATGCCCCGGAACGATCCGGGGCATTTTTCAATCCTCCATACTGTCGTCCGATCGGCGCTACGGGTCAACGGTCAGACCGAACACCACGCACATGTCGTCGTCGGCGCTCGGGCCGTAGTAGATGATGTGATCGGTGTCGTTGAAGTATTGCGCTTCGAGCGTCAGCTTGTCGCCCGGCTTCAGATCGATCGGTGGCGTGTAGGTGTGAATCTCGGGGTGATGCCACTCGTGATTCTCGTAGATGAGCCGCGCGATCCCGGACGCGTCGATGTAATAGACCGAGAATACCTTCCCGTGCTTGTGGAAGTGCGTCGTCAGTGTGATGAGTTCCTTGCGGTCGGTGATTTCGAGCGTGTCTTTGACACTGGTCCACGCACCCGGCATCAGGCGGATCTTGTCCGTGCTCCACTCCAGTGAGTGCGCGACGTGGTCCACGTGATCGGCAGTCTCCATCGCCACGTAACACTCGGCGTCGGCAGTGTCGTCGAAGTCGTTGACAGAATGCTGGTTGACGTCGAAGAGCGTGTATGGCTTCAACTCGATGCCGACTCCAGGTGGAAGTTGGTAGGTCACGTCCGCCTCCTGCGTGGCAAAGACATACTTGCGATCGTATGCCCACTCGTTGAAGTTCACGTACCGATCCCGCAACACATTTTCCGGCGGTGTGAAGTTGTCGTTCGGCTCGAAATCGTAGAGCTGGAAGTGATGACTGTGGTCGGTCATCTTCACGCGGATCTTCGTGATGTACTGCGTCGTCGCCAGCGGGCTGCGCGTTGCGTAGAAGACCTCGTGTTCGCCATGCGGCGGAACTTTGAACACGGGCAGGTGCAGCAGGAGTCCGTGCTCCGGAAGGGGAGGAGGCAGAAGACCGCTCGGACCGTGTCCGCTGTTGAGGTAGGCCGTGTCGGCAACGGTGCCGGTTCGCGGCGCACCGGCCTCGATCCACTGGCGGATGAATTCCACGCTACCGCTGTCGAGCGGTCGTGAGCCGAGCGGCATCTGCAGACCGTCACCATCATGAAGGTGCCCGGTGAGTTTTGCGAAGAGATAGCTGTGGTCTGGATCACCCGGCTTGACGCGTTTCATCCCGCGACCGCGGGCGGAGTCGTTGACCGGCGAGACGTCGTAGAGTGCGTCGTAGGAATATTCTTTCGTCAGGTACAGTCCGCCCGTCGGCAGATTGTCGTGCACCACCTTTCCGGAGCTCTCGTGGATGTCGCTGTGGCAGCCAGTCGTCGCACAGCTCGGTGTGAAGATTTTTTTCTGAATCAACCCGAACGTCGAGTTGTCATCCGGTCCCTGCACGTCCTCGGTCGGCGCCGAACCGCATGCCTGCAGCAGGATGCCGATCGCGAAGAGGAACGCGATCAGAGGCGGCGGAAGAGCGTGCGTGCAACGGGACATCGGGACATCCTCTCGATCTGAGTGCAGGGTGTGCGGGGAGAACTGAAAGCTACACAGTACCTCCGGTCGATTCAATCGACCTGCCACTGCCAAGCCACTACTGCGCCACGCCGCTACCACGCCGCGCCGCTGCCACGCCACGCCGCTACCACGCCACGCCGCTGCCACGCCACTGCCACACCACGCCGCTACCACGCCACGCCGCGACGACGCCACTGCCACACCACGGAAGTGGTGCCATTCAAGCATGCTGACCGTGATACTTCACCCCAACTGACACGGCACCCCACGTCACGGCGAGGACCGTGCGAAAGATTGTCTCGTCTCCTGCACATCGGCCCCCTCCGTCCGAATGTTGCAGCGACGACACGTGCTCGCCGCGCCGCGCGAACGGCTCCTGCCGTCGCGCCCATCGGTCAAGCACCGCCGCCGAGGGCGCCCATCGGTCAAGCACCGCCACCGAGGAGCGGCCCATCGGTCAAGCACCGCCGCCGAGGACCGGCCCATCGGTCAAGCACCACCTCCGAGGACACACCCGTTTCGTAGATTCCTCGCGTATTGCACCGATTTGGCCCCTGTCATGCGTTGGACGATCAACCCCAGACACGATTCCCCCGCCGATAGATGAAATGGACTCAGATCGAAACCTTCCGTGCGCTGCGGAGTCGCAATTTTCGATTGTTCTTCGTCGGCCAGACCATATCCCGCATCGGGATGTGGATGCAGCGCACCGCCGTGATATGGGTGATCTACTCGATTACGCATTCCACGTTCATGATTGGCCTGACGATCTTCGCCGAGCAATTCCCCGCATTTCTTCTCTCTCTGCTCGGCGGTATCGTTTCCGACCGATACAGCCGCTACCGGATCATGTTCGTCACGCAGGGTGCTTCGATGCTCCAGGCGACGCTGCTGGCGATTCTGATTCTCACCGGACACTACGTGGTGTGGGAAATCCTGACACTCAGCGTCATGCTCGGGTGTATCAATGCCTTCGACGTTCCTGCGCGTCAGCCACTGATCTACGAGATGCTCGATGACATTTCCGATCTCCCCAACGCACTGGCGCTGAACTCATCGCTGACGAACCTTGCGAAGCTGATCGGACCCGCGGTTTCCGGAATCGTGCTCGAAACCATCGGCGCGGGAATGTGCTTTCTGCTCAATGCGGTGAGCTTCGTTCCAATCATCATCTCGCTGCTGATGATGAATCTGCCGCCGTTCAGGCCGTCACCCGTGAAGTCGAGAATTCTATCGGACCTGGTCGATGGCCTCGTGTACATCAAGGAGACGCCCGCAATCGGGATCGTCCTGCTGATGCTCACGTTCATCAGTCTGCTCGTACTTCCGTATAACACGCTGCTGCCGGTATTTGCCAAGGAAGTCTTCATGGGCGGTGCCGACACGTATGGCTATATCAATGCGTTTATCGGGTTCGGCGCAATCATCGGAACATTTGTCATTGCTTCGATGCACCAGGGCGCCGGCATGCGACGGGTGCTGATGATCAACACCGTTGTTCTGGGCGCCGGTCTGATTGCATTCTCGCAGATCGGCAATTTCGCCGTTGCAATGGTGTTCGCGACCGTCACCGGATTCGGTGCAATGGCGCAGTCGACGGTGAGCAACATTCTCATTCAGGTCGAGTCGAACGACGCCATGCGGGGACGGGTCATGAGTTTTCTGGTGATGGCGTTCTTTGGAATGATGCCGCTCGGAGCACTGCTCGTCGGCGCAATATCGCACATCATCGGTGCACAGACGACGCTGTTGGCACAGGGGGCGATCGCGCTGCTGATTGCAGCGGCGTTTTCGCGACCGATCGGAATGCACCGAGGTGCGCGACCGGAAATGGTTCCAGTAGAATAGATGCTATTCACAGTGCGCACTGAGACGCGCATCAACTGATCCACGTGAATTCAATTTCCCGATGACAATGGAAGATATTCCGACCACGGCGCTGCTCGTTATGGACGTCCAGGAGGGGATCCTCCGGAACTATCCCGAGTCTGCCGAATTTCTCGCCGGAACTGCCAGCGCTATACGGCACGCGCGTGCTGTTGGAACACGAGTGATCTACGTGGTGGTGGGATTTCGGGAGGGAACGCCGGAGGTCAGCGCCGACAACAGGATGTTCGCATCCGTGCGTCAGCGCATGGAGGGAACGACTCCGGAGGAGTGGATGCGGGTCGATCCGGCCGTGGCTCCGCAGTCGGGGGAGATCACCGTGGTGAAGCGGAGGGTGAGCGCCTTTACGGGCAGCGATCTCGAGGTGGTTCTCCGAGCTCAGAGGATCGGGCATCTGGTTCTGACGGGAATTGCCACGAGTGGCGTGGTGCTTTCCACGCTGCGCGAGGCGGCCGACCGGGACTACCGGATCACGGTGCTCGCCGATTGCTGCGCTGACGCCGATCCGGAGGTTCATCGCGTGTTGACCGAGAAGGTGTTTCCTCGTCAGGCGGAGGTGTTGAACGTCGCGGAATGGATCGGGGGTGTAGGGGAATAGGGCGGTATATCACGAGCGACCGCTGACGGTCCAGAACCGCTCGAGCATCCACCATGGTTCGTCGGGGGTGAGTACAGTCCGAAGCTCAGTGAGCAGTTCATGATATCCGCGCTCATCCAGCGCCGTCCAGCTCACCGTTCGCCACTTCGCTCGCAATCGCCTGTCGACTCCCGGAGCGGCGGCAAGATTCTGCAGCAGAAGGCGGTCGATCGGAGGATGTATTACCCCTGCCAATGCAGAGTCGTGGTCGGGTCCGATGACGACCATCGTCTTGAGATAGATGGCGACAAGCTTTGCAGCCCGACCGTACGTAGCGCCGTCAATGCCACGCTCGGCGATGTAGCGGCAGATTCCGCGGCACCAGTCGCGATGCCATGACTCGAACGTGGCCGAATCGGTATTCAGCGAATCGCGTCGTTCCAGAACTGATTGCACGGACGTGGACTCCAGAGCCTCGCGGAGGACGTCGACGGAGGTAAAACCGCGTTGTGCAGCACGTGCAGCCGCCCACACGGCAAACCGATGGCGGTGTTCGAACCAGGTATAGCGTTCTTCAGAATCGGACTCGGAGCCGGTCGCACGTACCCTGGTCCCGTCGATATTGAAGGCAATCATTCAGAAGTAATTGTATTGGATGAGTAATGGGGTATCCCGGACCGTACCAAATCCAGCTGAGCCCGATACAGGGGAAGCATGAAACTACGGCGGCTGGATGGAATCGTCTGGCGCGTACCGTACCGGAGTGCGGCAATGACTCCCCCACGGCATCTATGGATAGGTCGCGTGAGGATGACGCCTGCGTCTGAGGGCATAATTCGCCGTGCGAGCGCGTGGGTTTGTTGTCTTCTCAGCGGATCGGGTGAGCAGCTGTCGGTTTGGCATGGCGTTGAGTCGACCGATTCGCTGCTGTGCGGCCTGACGATTCGAAACACCGTCTACATGTACCCGGTCCAATACCTCACCTACGGCCAGGCGATGGCGTACACCAGGGAGGATCTGGCCCGGCTGATCACGCGACGGGACGCGGCCGATACTACGGGCATCAAGGAAGTCCGCTTCGCCGACCACCCCCAGCGCCTCGCGCAGTGTCATCCCGCGTCCGCCCACCACTCCATAGACGCGCGCTCTCAAAAGGACGGGCGGGCGCGGCACGGGATCTCGATGGCGCGGTACCCCTCGGGTTGGCCGTTCGACGTTGCGGTGAGGGTCGCGAGGCCCCGGACCATTACCACCACCCGGCGCAGCGTCTTCCTGCGGTACGCCAATCGATGTCGACCGCCGGGCAGACGACAGGGGAGACGTCAGGAGACTACTTTGCCGTACCTTGCAGCGCCGGAAATGGACGCGAGAACTCGCGAGCCGTTATCCCGGAGAATTGAATCGGAAGAGGGCCGCCATGGTCTCGGGTTCGGTTCGCCTGCTCATTTCCGCATGTTGCGCGCCGGTCGTCACGACCACCGTCACCGAATCCCATGAGGTGGCGATTGAAAGCGCCACCGTTACCGCCTCCGTCCTCGAAGAAATCTCGGTAGCCGACACGGTCGGGGTGCGTCGTGTGCCTGCGATCATGCCGCGTGAATGCCTCGGTACCAGATTCGGTCCGGACCAAGGCATGGTGCTGAATAGTCCGGCCACCGCGAATGTGCCCATCCGCATCGTTCATTTCGTTGACCTGCAGCGGACCATCGGCTCCCCGAACGCAAATGGCTGGCACGGGATGATTTCTGTGATTGACGTCGAAAATGGCGGGACCCAAGCCGTGGAAATCGGTGATGACCTGGAGGGAACGCTTCACCGGGGACTCGGACCCGCACCGTCGCCCGATACGGAACGTCCCGGAGATTTCACCGGATGATTGAAACGGTATCCTTCTGAAGCCACGACGTTGCCATGCGGACGCGCCGTCGGATTCGCCCAAACAATTCCCAGCATAATTACTGATGACATCCCGGACGCATCGAACGCACGAGGTGTCAGCGGCCACGTCGGAACATCAAATCACAGACTCGAGGTACACGGTCATGGGTGACAAATCACCGAAGTCAATCCAGAAGAAATCCGGCCAGAAGGCGGATAAGGAGAAGTTGAAACGGAAGAACAAACAGGAGGCGGAAGACAGGAAACGCGTGATTCCTCCGAAGAAGTAGCATCTGCTCCGCCCGGCGGCGGTCGGTTGCATCGACTGCATCGACGGCCGCTTCCATCGAATGTTCGCCGGAACAACATTGAAGGGCTCCTCAGTATGATGAGGAGCCCTTGCGTCGTTGTTCCGAACTGTTCGAGGCAGGCACGGGAGCATCCGAGCCACAGCCCGGCAGACCACCGGCGTTACTTCAGCCCAGTTTCCATTTGAAATTCGGGTTGAACGTTGACGCCGCCGACCTTCCGATATGTTTCCTCCTCGAGCGAACAGAGCAGCCAGGCAAAATTGATCGGATAGCCCGGCGCGGCCACGTTCGGGTGGTACCCCTTGACGATTACGACTGCGTCGTCAGAATACACCGGCGCGATCAGCTCCGGCTGGCCAAGCGTCGTGTAGACGTACTGCGTGCCGAACCCGGGCGCGGGCATATCGAAGAACAGGTAGAGCTCCTCTTGCGTCGCCGCGTGCTCGTGCGGCGGCCAGCTCGTCCAGTTGCCCGGTTTCGAAAGCGTCACGCCCGTGAGCAGCCGCGAACCCTGTACGTTCTCGGCGATGACCTTGTAGATGTCGCGGTAGTACGGTTCATCACCCACCTTCAGCGACAGACCCTCCTTGTCCCTGATGTCCTCGAAATGCACGCAGGCGGCGGGGTACTGCTTCGAAGTGGGTGCGCTGCCCTCGAAGATGTCGAGTGAGCCGTCGGTCTCGACGGTGAATTCCTCGCTGCGCGGAACGTAGACGCCATCGAATCGGCCGACCGTCCACGTCCGATCGCCAACCTTCACACGACCGTTGCCGTTCAACACCAGCAGCGTCGTCTCGCTGCCTTCATTGCGGGCGGTGACGGTGGGGACGGACGAATCGAGAATGATCCGTCCGGCGGAGATGTACTGGAATTCGCTGTTCTCCGGCGTGACCGAAATCGTCCGGCCCTTCTTCGAAGCCGTGTTATGAACGAGCCACGGATGCTGCATGGTGGTTGGTGTCGATTGGATGAAACATCTGGTGCGGTTGACTGTCGAGAAGGTACCAAATCGACTTCTCCCGACGATCCGTGCGCTTCCCGGGTTTGGCAGCGTGATTGCAGCGCTCAGCCACAGACTGTCAACTACTTCGATTCACATAGCATGATCTCGTCATGAATACCATGCCTGTTCGTTGGACGCGGTGGATCACCGTGCGGATCGCCGTGCTGATCCTCGCCGTCGCCGGCGCCGTCAACGGTTGTGTGACCAACCCGGCGACCGGCGAAACGCAATTTTCCCTGATCTCGCGCGACCAGGAGATCCAGATGGGTGCCGAAGCCGATCAGCAGATCGTAGCACAGTACGGCGTTTACGATGATCCGGCGCTCGCCAGCTACGTCAATCAGCTCGGACAGAAGATCGCCGCGGTCTCGGACGATCCGGGACTTACGTGGACGTTCCGCGTATTGGATTCGCCCGTCATCAACGCCTTTTCCGTACCCGGCGGCTACGTCTACGTCACGCGTGGACTGATGGCCGAGCTGCAGAACGAGGCCCAGCTGGCGATGGTGCTTGGACACGAATGCGGGCACGTCACCGCGCGACACGTCGCGCAGCAGCTGACCACCGCGCAGCTGGCGAATCTGGGCCTCGGTATCGGCACCGCCATCTTCCCGCAGATCCAGCCGTTCGAGGGCGCCCTGCAGTCCGGTCTGCAGCTGCTGTTCCTGAAATTCAGCCGCGACGATGAACGACAGGCAGACGAGCTCGGCGTCAAATACGCCCTCAAGGCGGGATACGAGGCGAGCGAGGGGGCGAAATTCTTCCATTCGCTCGTTCGACTGGGCCAGATCTCCTCTGACGGACAGTTGCCCGAGTGGGCCAGCACGCATCCCGATCCGGCCGAACGCGAACAGAACATCCCGACGATCGCCGCGCAGGACAAGCAGACGATCTCCGGACCGTTCGGAGGCACCGATCCGGCGAACTACCTGCCGAAGGTGGACAACGTTGTCTATGGCGACAATCCCCGCGAGGGGTTCGTGCAGAGCGGCGTCTTCTATCAGCCGGACCTGCAGTTCCAGTTCAACGTTCCGAACGGGTGGGCGGTGGCGAACATGCCGGCGGTGGTGCAGATGGCCGACGACGCGACCAACCCGACGGCGATCGAGGAAGTGTCGGCTACCGCGGGCAGCAATCCCTCATCGATCGCCCAGCAGTTCCTCAGCCAGTCGGGCGCCTCGGCAGTGCAGAGCGAATCAGGATCGACCACCGTCAACGGACACGCGGCCTACCGACTGCGCAGCAACCTCACCATCACCGATCAGTCGGGACAGCCGACCGGGACGCTGGCGATCCTGAGCTACTTCGTCACGCTGCCGACACCGCAGGGATCCATGGTGTTCATCTTCCACGGCTACACCGATCCGTCGAATTACTCCCGCTTCGCTACGACGTTCCAGGCAGTGCCGTCGAGTCTGGCGACGGTCACCGACGCCACGGTGCTCAACGTGCAGCCGTACCGCGTCGACGTCTTCAGCGCCCCGTCGACCGCGCCGTTCAGCTCGCTGGTGAGCCCCGTCAGCGGACTCGACCTGTCGGTCGATCGCCTGGCCATCATGAATCAGGTGGAGACCTCGACGACCGTTCAGGCGGGTACGCTGCTGAAGCGGGTAACGAAGTAGGAGACGGGCCGGCATGGACTGGGACGACATCTCCGTATCTTCACGGATTCGTTCCAGTCCATCCCAGCCCGAATCCCTTCGATGATCCTTTCCGATACCGATATCCTCAAGGCGATCGAATCCCGTGAAATCGTGATCGAGCCGTATCGGCGCGAGTGCCTCGGCACCAACAGCTACGATGTGCACCTCGGTCCGTGGCTCGCCACCTACATCGACTACGAACTCGACGCGCGGAAGCACAACGAGATCGAGACCTTCCGGATTCCCGAGGAGGGGTACGTGCTGCAGCCGGAGACGCTCTATCTCGGGGTCACGCTCGAATACACCGAAACCCACGCCTGCGTTCCCTTCCTCGAAGGCAAGAGCTCCATCGGTCGCCTCGGCATCGACATCCATGCGACTGCCGGCAAGGGCGACGTCGGCTTCTGCAACCACTGGACGCTCGAAATCTCCGTCAAGCAGCCGATCCGCATCTACGCCGGCATGCCCGTCGGTCAGCTGATCTATTTCACGACCTCCTGCCGACCCGAGATCCCCTACAATCGCAAGTCGAGCGCGAAATACAACCAGCGGACCGACCGCCCGGTCGAGTCGATGATGTGGAAGAATTTTGACGATAAACTCTTCATCGAAATCGATGCCGAGCCCGGCCAGACCAGTGGTGCCCTCGGTGGCCCGAATCCACGAAACCGATAGGACCGTTCCGTCAGTCCGATACTCTCCTGCTCCGATGAACCGACTCCTCGCCGCTACAGGTCCAATTCTCCTCGTAATCATCCTCGTGTTTGTGTCCGGGCCCACCGCTCGCGCGCAATCACGTCGAGCGGCCACGCCGGCTCGCTCGCTGCACCGTCCAATTGCTTCCCAAGGCAATGACGCGGTGTTCGATGAACGTCTCGCACCGTTCTACCACGGCGTCGCCTCGGGCGATCCGCTGCCGGATGGCGTGATCATCTGGACGCGCGTGACACCACCTGAAGACGGGCCGGTCGATGTCCAATGGCGCGTCGCGACCGATACACTGCTCGAAAACGTCGTAGCCAGCGGAACGACGAGTACGTCGCAGGACAGTGATTATACCGTGAAGGTGGACGTACGTGGCCTGCAGCCCTCCACCACCTACTACTACGGGTTCACCGCACTGGGCCGGCATTCCCTCACGGGTCGAACGAAGACGGCGCCGTCGGGTCCCGTCGATCGCCTCCGCTTCGCCGTCGCGTCGTGCGCCAATTACCAGAGCGGGTACTACAATAACTACGCGGATATCGCTGCGCGGAACGATCTCGACGGTGTGATTTTCCTGGGCGATTATATCTACGAGTATGCCGAGAAGCCGTCCGGAAATCGCGCCATCGAGGCGCGCGGACTCGAGCCGGACGGTGAGACCGTGACACTCGAGGAATACCGCACCCGGTACGCGTTCTACAAACTCGATCCCGACCTGCGCCGACTCAATCAGCAGCTTCCGTTCATTGCCGTATGGGACGATCACGAGTCGGCGAACAATTCGTGGCGGGGCGGTGCGGAAAATCATGATCCCGATACCGAGGGCGATTGGGAGGTGCGCAAGCATGCCGCCGAACGTGCCTGGTTCGAATGGATGCCGATTCGCGCGGTCGAGCCCGCCGATACGATCATCCATCGCGCACTACAGTTCGGCGACCTGTGCGATCTCATCATGCTCGATACGCGACTGGAAGGACGCGACAAGCAGCTCGACAGTCTTACCGGTCCGAATATCAACGACCCGAACCGGACGATTCTCGGTGCACCGCAGTACGACTGGCTCACCAGTGAACTTTCGAACAATACCGCTACGTGGAAGGTGATCGGCAATCAGGTGATGTTCTCCCATCTGGTTGCACCGCCGCAGCTGGCCGAACAGGGACTGGAGCTGACCGATACGTGGGACGGATATCCGGTCGAGCGCGATCGACTGTTGACCTACTTCGGACAGCACGATCTTCGGAATATCGTCCTGCTGACAGGCGACATTCATACCGCGTGGGCCTGGGACGTTCCGCTGGACGGAACCAGCTACAATTCGAAGACCGGTCAGGGATCGGAATGTGTGGAATTCGTCACGCCGTCGATTACATCGGATAACGTCGACGAGGCGCTTGGCGTTCCGGCCGACGATCCGCAGATCACGACGGGTGCAGCCGTTCTTCGATCGTTGAATCCACCGCTGAAATACCTGAACCTCGTCGACCACGGGTATTACGTTCTCGACGTCACGCCCGCGCAGGTACAGGCCGACTGGTATTTCGCCGATACGATACTGATCCGGCAGCGCGGAGAGCATTACGGTGACGGATGGCTGGTGCGTGCCGGGACGAATCATATCGTTCATGCCGACGGGCCGACTCAGCCACGCGCAAATCCACCCGCGCCGGCGCCGCTTGATCCGCCTGCGGCTCCGTCCCGCGTGGACGCACCTGCGTCATCGCTGCTGGTGATCGGGATCTATCCGAACCCTGCGTCGCGTCGGACGGTGATCAATTACGTGCTGAATCACACCGATGCCGTCCGCATCGACGTGGTCGATATCGACGGAAGGCGTGTCGCCACCGTGCTCGATTCGAAGGCACAGGACGCCGGGGTTCATTCGGTCGTGTTCGATGCGTCGGAACTTGCATCGGGAACGTATTTCTATTCGATTACCAGCGGCGGTCACACGCTCACCAGACGGCTGACCGTGCGGCGGTAGCGATCATCATGGGCCACATTCCCGAAGAAATCATCGATCGCGTAAAGCACGAGGCGAATATCGTCGACGTGATCAGTGATTACGTGCGGCTTCGTCGCGCGGGGAAGAACTGGATCGGGCTCTGTCCGTTCCACGACGACAAGCACCCGTCGTTCGCCGTCGAACCGGTTCGGGGTATCTACCGCTGCTTTTCGTGTGGCAAGGGTGGCAACGTCTTCACGTTCCTCATGGAGCGTAACGGCTGGACGTTCCCCGAGTCGGTACGGAACCTGGCGCAGACGCTGAACATTGAGATTCCGGAGGAGGGACGCGACCGGGGCGATTACTCCGAGAGCGAGCGCCTGGCCGCTGCCGTGCGCGATGCGGCGCGCTACTTCTACGGCAATCTGCAGTCCGAGCGCGGCGAGCACGCCCGCGCCTACCTGCGGAATCGCGGATTTGCCAACGACACCATCACCCGCTTCGGTATCGGCTATTCGCTCGATGAATGGGAAGCGCTCATCACCCATCTGCGGGGCAAGGGGTACGAGGACGGTGAGATCGAGCGTGCCGGTCTGGCGATCCGACGCGACGACCGGAAGTCGTTCTACGACCGCTTCCGCGGCCGCACGATGTTCCCTGTGTTCACCGCCACCGGCCGCGTGGTCGGCTTCGGCGCGCGGCGGATGAACGAGGATCCGAATTCTCCCAAGTACATCAACTCACCGGAGACGCGGATCTACCAGAAGAGTCGTGTACTCTACGGACTCTTCCAGGCCAAGGACGCGATACGCAGGAGTGGTCGCGCGCTGTTTGTCGAGGGCTACGCCGATGTGATCAGTCTGCACCAGGCCGGCGTCGAGACTGCAATTGCAACATGTGGAACGGCCATCGCGCGAGAGCATGCGGACCTGATCGCGCGGTTCTGTTCGCGTGTCGTGCTCGTCTTCGACAGCGACGCGGCGGGACAGAGCGCGACCGAGCGTGGCATCGACGTGCTGCTGGCCAAGGGGTTGGACGTGGCGGTGCTGCGACTTCCCGACGGAGAGGATCCGGATACGTTCGTCCAGAAGTTCGGGGCGAAGGAATTCGAGCGTCGGCTGGACGAATCGGTCACGTTCCTCGAGTTCCGCACGCGCGTCCTGAAGCGCTCGGGTGCATTCGATTCACCCGAGACGATGGGGGATGCAATTCGCTCGATCGTCTCGACGCTGGCGATGATTCCCGACGCGCTGAAGCGCGAGTTGTATGTCAACAAGCTCGCCTCAGAGTACCACGTCAACGAGCGGCTGATGATCCGCGAACTCGAGCGGGCGCTCGGGCAGCAGCGGGGAACGATGCGTCGGCGCGAACTGCTGCGTCCGTCGTCGCCGGCGCCGGATCGTCCTATGCCGCCGATCGAGGGAACGACGACGCAATCGCCGCGGGAGAACGCAACGGCCGGCTCCGGCGAGAATGATCCAGCGGGAGTCAATACTGCCGAGGTACGTCCGACGGAACCTGAAAGAGGGGGGAATTCCGAGGCGACGGCAGACGCGTCGGAGGAGGTGGCGGGGTCCGACGTCCGGAACGTGCCGGCGCCGGAAGTCGAGCATGGCGAGAAGGGCGAGGCAGGTGGGCAGTCGGAGCCACCGCAGTCGGAGCCACCGCAGTCGGAGCCACCGCAGTCGGAGCCACCGCAGGCGGAGCCACCGCAGGCGGAGCTGACGTTCGACGAAGCGGTGACGCCGCCGAGCGTGCATCGAGGGTCGCCGGAGCTGAAGGAGGAACCGGCCGCGCCGGCACTGAGGCCATACCGTCCGCTGCGACGGGAGGAACTGCCGCAGGCCGAGCTTCAGCTGTTGAGTGTGCTGGTCGACGGAGATCCGCAGATGCTGGAGAACGTGTTCGCCCGTGTCGACGTCGAGCACTTCACGCATCCGGCGACGAGGCAGCTGATCGAGATCATCCTCGGGCACTACGTCAATCAGCGCTCGTTCACCATCGACGAGCTGGTGATGGAGGAGCTGGAGCCGCGGATGCGCGATCTGGTGACGCTGCTGGCGGTGCAGCGCGAATCAATATCGGATCACTGGGAATCGATCGATCCGGATCTGGGCGAACCGAACCGGTGGCGGATTGCGCGGGACTGTCTGATCCAGCTTCTGGAGAATCGGATCGAGCGGGAGCATGTGTTGATCCAGGATCAACTGCGGCCCTATACGGTCTCGGGCGCGCCTGGCGAGGACGATCTCGGGGACGAGGAGGAGGAGCGGAAGAAGAGCGTACTCGAGCGCGTCAGGGTGCTTGCCGAGGAACGCTCCAAGCTGGCGACGCTGCGCGCAGGGGGATAGGGGCGGACGATCAGGGCTCCATTTCGCCATGGGTGTGCGCGGAGTCGAGCGCACTGAGGATGGTATTCGCCTGACTTCCCTGACGTGTCGTCGAATCGATCGCCACGGTCTGACGCAGCCAATAGATGAGACTGTCCGGCATCTTCTTGTTGTAGTACATCACCGCCAGGTTGTACGCAGCGTTCTGTTCGTCCGGATCCTTATCGAGCACCTTGCGGAGTTCGATGATGGCACCGTCGAGATCACCTGCCTCGCCCATGGAGGTTGCCATGTCGGTGCGGGCCGCAGCGTCGGTATCGTGGGTCTTGAGGTACGCCTGGTAGTGGGGTACCGCCTCGGAGTGGCGCCGTGCGTCGTAGAGCGCATTGGCCAGCTGCAGCTGGAGGTCGGGGTTGTCGGGATGTTCGGCGACCTGCTTCTCGAGCTCGGTGATGTGCTGCTTGACTTCCGGAGAGACATCACCCATTCCGGGGACCGGTGGATGTCCTGCCGGCAGGTTGTCGGCCACCGCGCCGGGCGGTGCCTTGGTGAAATCGGCGGTAAGGAAGAACGCACCGACGGCAAGCACCAGCACACCGAGGCCGGCGAGCAGATAGACCTTCCAGGGCGAACGCTCCGCGGCGACCGGTTCTTCGGCTTCGGGAACGGCATCGACGGCGGTCTCTTCATCGGTGGGCAGCGCTTCGCCGCACGCGACGCAGTCGGTGGCATCCGGTGGATTGGCGGCGCCGCAGGTGGGGCAGACGCGCTTCGACGGCGCACTTGTCGGCTGTTCGCCGCTGCGGACGGGTTCGCGGGAATCGTCGGGTCGGTCGGGAATCTGGTCGGTCATGGAGAAGTCAATCCTCGGAGGGGGCCGTCGTGGAGTCACCGGATGTGGCCGAAGAACGCGCGCGCTGTTCCTTGATCGCCTTGTCGATCGTCTGGCGGAGCTCCCGCGACACCTTGAATTGGGGAACGAACTGAGCCGCGAGCTGCACGTGTTCGCCGGTGCGCGGGTTGCGACCCACACGCGGCGCGCGCTCCTTGACACGGAACGTACCGAAGCCACGGAGCTCGACGTGATCGTCGCGGCTGAGGGCGTCGGCGACGGTCTTGAGGAATCCGTCGACGACCGCCTCGGTCTCGAGCTTCGTCAGTCCGGTGCCCTGGGCGATTCGGTCGATGATGTCCGATTTGGTCATGATCGCGGGTACAGACGGGGCAGAAAAACAAACAAGTTCCCAAGATCGCAAAGCCGGCCTGTACGTCCAATTGCAATCGGTACGGTCGCGGTTTGACCGCCTCGAGCCAGTGTGGTACCTTCAGCGCCATTCGCGGACCGGTTCACGTACGGTTCGCATCCTGAAGCGCGGATCCGAGGTGTGTCTATGTGGAAGAAGCCGGCAGGCGCCATCGCGCCGATCGCACTCATCGCCATTCTGGTCATCAGTGGATGTGGACAGCAGCAGCCGGATACCGACGGATCCGAATCGTCGGATACCTCCGGCGTCGGCAGCACCGTTACGATCGTGCCCGGTGAGCGGGCACCAGCCATTCCCGACGCCCATCTGGTCGTGACCTCGCCCGGTCCGGACGAAGTCGTCGCCAGCGACAGCGTGCTCGTTTCGGTCGACCTGCAGGGCTTCGAGCTCGGGGCTCCGACCGCGGGTGAACAGTCGAAGGACATCGCCTATTCGATGGATGGACAGCACATCCACGTGATCATCGACAACAAGCCGTACATGGCGATGTTCCGGCGCGACAGCTTCTCGGTCGGCGTGCTCTCGCCGGGCGTCCATGCCATCCGCGCCGTGCTGGGCCGCTCCTGGCATGAATGCGTCAAGGAACCTGGTGCCTTCGTCGCGCACGACTTCTATGTTGGAAAGAAGACCGATTCGACCCTCATCACAGAGGGCCAGCCGTTGTTGACCTATTCGCGCCCGAAGGGGATCTACACCGGAAGCGATGCCAACAGAATTCTGCTCGACTTCTACGTGAGCAACGCCCAGCTCGGTCCCGACGCCTACAAGGTGATCGCATCGATCGACGGTCAGGTGATCGACACCCTCACACAGTGGATTCCGTACTACATCGAGAACCTTCCCGCCGGCGAACACACCGTCGCACTCCAGTTGATCGACCCCGAGGGCAACAAGGTCCCGGGTCCGTTCAATCTGACCGAGCGGAAGATCACCGTCGAGGGCAACGACGTCGCCGCGGCCACCGCCGAACAGACTCGCTATCACATTGCCGCCGGGCCGGCGCGTCCGTAAGCCGCGATGCACGAGCTGATTCTCAAACCGTCGCACATGACCGTTCCCGTTGGCAAAATGCTTTGCCTCGGCAGGAACTACGCGAAGCACGCGCGTGAGATGGGCAGCGAGGTCGGTGACGCCCCGGTCGTGTTTCTCAAGCCCTCCACCGCGCTGGTCCGCAGTGGCGGTCATGTGGTCCGACCGTCGATTTCCAGCGAACTGCATCACGAGCTGGAGCTCGTCGTGGTCGTTGACCGGACCGTCCGCGAGGTGAGTCCCGAGGAGGCGATGGACGTGGTGCTCGGCTACGCGATCGGTCTGGACATGACGCTGCGCGACGTGCAGGCGCTCGCCAAACAGCGCGGTGAACCGTGGACGCTGGCAAAGGCATTCGATACGTCCGCACCGATCAGCGAGGTGGCGCGACGCGATCTCGTCGACGACCCTCACGAGCTTGAGATGACGCTGCACGTCAACGGCGAACTCCGACAACGGGGGTTCACCGGCGACATGGTGATGCGGATTCCCGAAACGATCAGCTACCTCTCCCGGTTCTTCACGCTCGAGCGGGGTGACTGCATCTTCACCGGCACACCCGAGGGAGTCGGCCCGGTCGGACCGGGCGACCGACTGCTTGCAGAAATCCCGGGCCTGGTGGCACTCGAGGTGGATGTCGTCGAACGCGTCGTCGCCCAGCCCGCCTGACGGCCCCTCCTCGATACTTCAGGTCCCGTTTCGACATCCCAGGTCCCATTGACACTCCTGCCTCTCGCAACTTTGAATTCCCATGTCAGTGTGAATCGCGACTGACCCCGTCCGATGCCCGTAGCGGCTGTGCCCGGTTCGCGCGATGGTCCTCAGACGGGGCCTAACCCATCGCACGCTCGCCGTGTTATGGTGAGGTCCATCCTTCCTCAAAGGTCTACCCATGAAAGTCATCATCGTTGGTGCCGGAATTTCCGGACTCTCCGCGGCGCTGGAACTGCGCCAGGCGTCGGCCACGTCACGTGCGGAGATCATCGTGCTCGAGCCGGAGCGCGACCGCAATGGCGTTCCCGATCTGGATCGGCGTGAGGGTCATCAGATCGAATGCGGTGATTCCCTTGCGGCGCTGAAGCGCCGTGCATCGGTCAGCAACGCCGCAACCGCGTCGGATCGTCTGCACTACGAGGCCCTCCTCGAACGGTGCGGACGCGAGGACATCGTCATCGAATACGGCGTTCGCCTTCGTGAGGTGAGCGATCGCAAGGATGCCGGCGTGCTCGTGCACTACCGGGATTCAACCGGATGGAACGTCCGAACCACCGTCGATTACCTCCTGATGACTGTCGTTCCCGAGGATTCCGGATTCGCAGGGGCGGCCGTCCGCGCCGCGTAGCCTGCCCGGTCCCCCTTGGCGCCCTTGGCGTTCCCCCCCCTTGGCGCGCTTGGCGGCTAATGGGCTGCAAGCCAGCTTCGGCCGTACCCTGTTTCGGCGATCAGGGGAACCTCGCCGAGGGAAAACGCACCCTCCATCTTCTGCTTGACGAATGCTGCCACGTCGTCGATCTGCTCGGCAGGGACTTCGAAGACGAGCTCGTCGTGGACCTGCAGAATCATGTTCACCTTCGGGAACGTCGTCGCCAGCTCGCGGTCGATGTCGATCATCGCCAGCTTGATGATGTCGCTTGCCGTGCCCTGGATCGGCATGTTGATCGCCGCACGCTCCTCGGCCGAACGCACCGCCTGATTCGCTGCTCCGATGTTCGGATAGTAGCGTCGACGCCCGCTGAGCGTCTCGACGTATCCCTTCGTGCGTGCCTTCTCGAGCGTGTCGGCGATGTATTGCTGCACGCCGGGATACTTCCGGAAGTACGTCGTGATCAGCTCCTGACCCTCATTGCGCCCGATCTTCAGCCGCCGTGAGAGTCCGAAGGGACCGATGCCGTACATGATGCCGAAATTCACCTCCTTCGCCCGCCGCCGCATGTTCTGCGTGACCTCTTCGGGTGGAACGTCGAACACGTTTGCAGCCGTCGCGGTGTGAATGTCCGCTCCTTCACGGAATGCCGCTACGAGCGCGTCGTCGCCGGTGATCGACGCCATGATGCGCAGCTCGACCTGCGAGTAATCGGCAGAGAGAATCAGCCCACCTTCGAATCCCGCCACGAAGGCACCCCGGATCTCCTGCCCGAGTTCGCTGCGGATCGGAATGTTCTGCAGGTTCGGATTCGTCGACGACAGTCGGCCGGTGCTCGTGACCGCCTGGTTGTAGTCGGTGTGAACGCGGCCGGTGGCGGGGTTGACCAGCGCAGGAAGCGCGTCGACGTACGTGCTCTTCAGCTTCGCGGCCTGACGATAGGCGAGGATCTTGTCCGGCAGCGGATGCTCGGCTGCCAGATCCTCCATAACGAACTGATCGGTCGAGTACCCCGTCTTCGTCTTCTTCTTCGGAGGCAGCTTCAGCTCCTCGAAGAGCACCGTCTGCAGCTGCTTCGGTGAGCCGATGTTGAAGGGGTGGCCGGCGAGTTCATAGATCTCGGCCTCGATCTCGGTCATCGTTCGTTCCAGACTGCGGGAGATGTCCCCCAGCGCCTCGCGGTCGATGTACACGCCGCAGTGCTCCATGTGCGCAAGCACGGGGACGAGGGGGAATTCGAGTTCCTCGGCGACCCCGCGGAGCTCCTGCCGGTCGAGTTCCTCTGCCAGGCGCCGCTGCAGCCGCAGCGTCACGTCCGCATCCTCGCAGGCATACTCGCTCGTGCGCCGGATGTCGATGTCGCGCATGTTCAGCTGTCCGCGTCCCCGCTTGCCGATCAGCTCGGTGATCGAGATCGGTCTGTAGTGCAGCCACCGTTCGGCGAGCGCGTCCATGTTGTGCGCCTGCGAACTGTCGAGCACGTAGCTGGCCAGCATGGTATCGAACGCGATCGGCGTGACCTCGACATCGTATCGCAGCAGCACCACCATGTCGTACTTCGCATTCTGACCCGTCTTCGCGATCGCGTCGTTCTCCAACAGCGGCTTCAGATGGCGGATGACGACCTCGACCGGCAGACCCTCGGTCGCCGCCTGCACTCTCGGGTTCTCCTCATCGAACAGCCCGCCGTCGCCAGAGCCGAGCGCCCGTTCCGGAGCGGCGACGGCGATGTAGTACCCCGTGAATGGCTCGGCCGAGAGCGCCACGCCGAGAATCGTCGCGGTCATTTCGTCGACCGAATCGGTCTCGAGGTCGAAGGAGAGCATCGATGCGCCCGACAGTTCGGTGACCACGCTGGCCAGTCGCGATTCGTCGATCACGAGTTCGTAGCGATGCTCGACGTCGCTCAACCCGACGATGGGGTGCGGTTCGGTGCCTTCCTCGGTGGCGGCCGGCCCATCCGGCGATTGGTCGGCGGACGTCGTTCCCGCCCCGGCATCCTGCGCTGCCGTCTCGGACGAATCATTCGCACCGTCGACGGCAGCGTAGCGTGCGACAAGGGATTTGAATCCAAGCTCCTCGTACATCCGCTTCAGTCCGGCGACGTCCGGCGGATCCAGGTGCAGTTCTTCGAACGTCACCTCGACGGGCACTTCGGTGTGAATCGTGACGAGTTCCTTGCTGAGCAGTGCGCTGTCGCGTCCGTCGATGAGCTTCGTGCGCACGCCCTTCTTCGGAATTTCCTCGACGTGTTCGTAGAGATTCTCGACCGAACCGAATTCCTGAATCAATGGAATGGCGGTCTTCTCGCCGATTCCCCGCACGCCGGGAACGTTGTCGCTGGCATCGCCCATCAGCGCCAGCACGTCGATCACCTGGAGCGGGGCGACGCCGAAGCGTTTCTTCACCCCTTCGATGTCGACGATCTCATCTTCGGACCCCGGGCGGGACGGACGATAGATCAGCACGCGCTCGGTGACCAGCTGGAGGAAATCCTTATCGGGCGTGACGCAGTAGACCTCGTATCCGGCGGCTTCGGCGCGGCGCGCTATGGTGCCGATGATGTCGTCGGCCTCGTAGCCCGGCATCTGCAGGCACGGAATGTGGTAGAGTCCGACGATCTCCTTGGTGCGATCGATCTGCGGAGGCAGATCCTCGGGCGGCGCCTCGCGGTTGGCCTTGTATGCCTCGAACTGATCGTGTCGGAATGTGGGCTCAGGGGAATCCCAGGCGACGGCGATCAGATCGGGCTTGTGCTTTTCCAGCAGCCGTTCGAGTGCCGAACAGAAGGCGAACGTCGCGCCGGTCGGCTCGCCGTTGCGCGACGAGAGATGCGCGTTGAGCAGGGCGTAGTAGCCTCGGAAGAGGATCGCCATGCCGTCGATGAGGAAGAGTCGCTTGGGCATAGTGGTATCGGCATGAAAGACGACGAAGATACGAAGCGGGCCCGTGGGCGAATTTGCGCTCCGACGGACGTTGTCGACCGCGGCACGTCGTATCTATCTTCACACCTATGGCGTTTCTGAATCCGTTCATCCTGTTCGGTCTGGCCGCGGCGGCGATCCCGCTGCTGCTGCACCTGTTGAACCTTCGGCGCATGCGCGTCGTGGAGTTCTCCTCCCTGCGGTTCCTCAAGGAACTGCAGAAGACGCGGCTTCGCGCGCTGAAGCTGAAGCAGATTCTGCTGATGCTGCTGCGCGTGGCGCTGATCGTCTTCGCCGTGCTCGCCTTCGCACGTCCGGCAGTGCGGACGTCGCTGGCGCTGCCGGGATCGCACGCGTCGTCGACAGCGGTCATCCTCTTCGATGATTCCTTCTCCATGGGAGCGCGCGATGCGTCGGGCGAACGGCTGCAGCAGGCGCGTGCCGCGGCCCGCGAAGTGGTGGACATGCTCGAGCAGGGCGACGCGGCGTTCCTCGTTCCAATGACCGATCCGGGCTCCGCCGTCGACGCGGAGCCGACACACAACCGTGAGTCGCTCCGCAGGCGCATCGATGAGATGAAGCTCAGCTACCGTCGCGCCGATCTCGACGACGCCATGCGTGTCGCCGCACGGCTGTTCGATCGCTCCGAGACCGTCAACAAGGAACTCTACATTGTCACCGATGCCCAGCGCGGCAACGTCCGCGGAGCCACCGATTCGCTCAAGCTCTTCTCCGATGCCACCCGCGTCTACGTCGTACCCATCGGTGATCGCACGGGACCTGCGGCGAGCAACCTCGCGCTCGATTCGATCAGGATTCTCTCGACGGTCTACCAGCAGGAGAAGCCCGTCGATCTGCGCGCCTGGGTGCACAACTACGGGGAGAAGCGCGTGGAGAATGCCGTGGTCTCCATGTACGTCGATGACAATCGCATCGCACAGGGAAGCGTGACGCTGGACGCGGGCCAGTCGCAGTCAATCGATCTGTCGGCGCCGCCGAAACGCGCCGGAATGGTGGGCGGGTACGTCGAGGTGAGCGGGGATGAATTCGAGGCGGACAATCGCCGGTACTTCTCCTTCCGCGTTCTCGATCGGCTTCGCACCGCGCTCATCGGCGATCCTTCGGAACTGCGCTATCTCGAACTCGTGCTCGGCGTCTCGGGCAACGCCGTGACGCTGCAGAAATTCCCGCCATCCTCGCTCGGCTCCATCGACCTTTCGAATTTCTCCACCGTCGTTCTCGTCGACGTCCCGCGACTGACGCCGGCCGATGCAACACGACTCTCGCAGTACCTCGAGCGTGGCGGTGGCCTGGTGATATACGGTGGACCGCATGTCGACAGGGCGAAATTCAATCAGACGCTTGGCGCCGCCGTCGGTATGGGGCTCGGAGCGCCGGTGAACGCCGGTGCCCGACAGGCGTTCACCTTCTCCTACGTCCAGCGCGAGCACCCGATGTTCGAGGGCGTCTTCGATCCCAACGATCCGGGAGAAGTCGAGTCGCCGGATGTGCAGACGATGATGCCGGCATCGGGTGGTGAGACGGTGATTCGACTGTCGAACGGACAGCCGTTCATGAGTGAATTCCGTCGGGGTCGCGGGCGCATCGTCTACATCGGCGTGCCGCCGACCACCGAATGGAGTACGCTTCCGACCGAGAAGATTTTCGTGCCGATCGCGATTCGATCAGTGCGCTACGTCGGTGCGACCGGCGAGGCGTTCGAGCGTGTGACGGTAGGGGAGACGGCGACACTCGTGATCCGAGGTCAGGGAACGCTGCCCGAGCGGGTTCGCGTGACCCCGCCATCGGGTGAGGACGAGTTCGTACCGGTGCGTCAGTATCCGACCGGCGCGTACGTCGTCTACGACCATACGACGCAGCCGGGCGTTTACCACGTCAGCTCCGGCAATGAGGATATCGCGCTGTTCACCGTCAACGTCGGCTCCGGCGAAAGCGATCTGACACCGATGAGCCAGGAGCAACTGCGCAGTCGCATTGGCGCGCACATGATCGACCCCGACAAACTGACGATACTCGACGCTGCGCCCTCGCGATTCCGATCCGAGATCACCGAGTCGCGCCAGGGGCTCGAGCTGTGGCGCTATCTGCTCGGCCTCGCGATCATCTGCGCATTCATCGAGATGTTTCTCGGTCGTACGCCGAAGAGAGGTGAGCAATAGGCCCGTCGGCCATTCGCTGAACGGACGAATCGTCCGCCGGCACGCGCCCGATTCCAATTCTGTTCTTCAATCGCAACAGCGGTCGCTCCAGCAGGTAGAACGACGCCGCTGCAGCTGCGAACGAGAGCGCTGCCGGCACCACGAACGCGATCCACCCGTATTGCTCCCTGGGTATGATTGCCTCGCTGCGTATGAAGATGGGGTAGTGCCACAAATAGAGTCCGTACGAGAGGCGACCGATCCAGACGACTGTCGGATGACGGAGTATCGCGTTGAGCGGTGCGATCGGTGCGACCAGCAGTCCGACGAGCATCAGGCCGCTGGCGATGGGAGTAATTCCGTAGGGGATGTACCAGACGTACGGGACCTCCACCTTGAGCACCACGACGAACGCCGCGAGCACGACCATGCCGACCACCATTCCCACCGACGAAATCCGGCGACCCAGTCGGGAGGACGGCAACCAGTTCCACGACGCGAGCAGTCCGATCAGGCAGCCGGTCAGCAACGCGTCGCCCCGTGTGTCGAGTCCGGCGTAGACGCGGGCATAGGGTACGTGGTGACTCCACAGCACCGCACGCGTGGCAATTGCCGCGATGATTCCCGCCACTGCAACCGCCGCGATCACCCGCTTTGAAACACGCATCCGCAGCATGACGATCAGCAGGATCGGCCAGAGGACGTAGAACTGTTCTTCGATCGACAGCGACCAGGTGTGGAGGAAGGCGTACATCCGGACCCAGTCGAATGCCACCGCCCAATTGGCCACGTAAAACAGCGAGATTACCGATGCGCGGAAGAATTTGATGGCCAGATCAGGCGAGGAGATAACCACGAAGAGATCGCACACCGTCAGCAGCAGCACCAGGGCGGGAAGCAGCCGAAGCGCGCGACGGAGGTAGAAGCGGCGCAGCGATACCGTGCCGTTATTCCGCCACTCCTCGCACAGCAGCGCGGTGATGAGAAATCCGCTCAATACGAAGAACACGTCGACACCGATGAACCCACCGGAGGCGAACGGCAGAAACGCGTGGAAACACATGACGGCCATCACCGCGAACGCGCGCACGCCGTCGAGTTCGGGTCGATACCCGACTCGAAACGGCTCATTGGAATTCGTTACGGTCATTGCGGACGTTGGATGGCGGCCAGCGCGTCGAGCCAGGCCGTGGCTTCCGAATCCGACGGTGCTCGCCAGTCACCGCGCGGTGAGAGCGAACCGCCCGAGCCGACCTTCGGTCCGTTCGGCATAGCCGAGCGTTTGAACTGACTCGTCTTGAAGAACCGCCGGAGGAAGACCTCGAGCCATCTGACGATTTCGTCCAGGTCGTATTCGTGACGTTCGTCGATCGGTCGATCATCGGGCCACGAGCCGCGCTGGCGATCGCCCCACGCGTGCAGGGCGAGGTAGGCGACCTTCGTCGGACGAAAGCCGTAGCGCGTGATGTAGTAGAGGTTGAAATCCTGCAGTTCGTACGGACCGATGACCGCCTCGGTGCGTTGCGTCGGGCGGGTGCCGTCGTCGGAACTGGGAATCAATTCGGGCGAGATCTCGGTCCTCAGGATCGACTGCAGGACGTCGGACGCCTCCTCGGCGAATTCCCCATTGTGAATCTCCCAGTCGATCAGGTACTGAATCAGTGTCTTCGGCACCGATGCGTTGACGTTGTAGTGCGACATCTGGTCGCCGACGCCATAGGTCGTCCAGCCGAGGGCGAGTTCGGAGAGATCACTGGTGCCGAGCACCAGGGCGTCATGCTCGTTGGCGAGTCGGAACAGGTGTGAGGTGCGTTCGCCGGCCTGAACGTTCTCAAAGGTGACGTCGTAGTGCTCGCGGCCTTCGGCGAAGGGATGCCCGATGTCCTTCATCATCTGCATGGACGAGGGGCGGATGTCGATTTCTCCGGCGGTGACACCGAGGGAGCGCATGAGGGCCCAGGCGTTGTCGTAGGTATGGGAGCTCGTCGCGAATCCGGGCAGGGTGTAGGCGAGGATGTTGGTGCGCGGCAGTCCCAGCCGGTCCATGGTCCGCGCGGCCACCAACAGCGCCTGTGTGGAGTCGAGACCTCCGGAGACACCGATCACCGTCCGTTGGATTCCGGTCGCCTGCAGCCGTTTGAGCAGGCCGTGCATCTGGATGTTGTACGCTTCGAAGCAGCGCGCATCGCGCTGTGCCGGATCGTTCGGGACGTAGGGGAACCGATCGACGGTCCGGACGAGGGGGACGCGATCGGCATCGGGGGGACCGAGTTCGAACTCGACGCGACGGGCACGGCGGACGGCGTGGCGATGGTCACCGACGGCATCATTGAACGAGGTCATCCGCATGCGATCCTGGGCGAGGCGTTCGAGGTCGACATCGGCGAGGATCAGCTGCTCGCTTCCGGAGAAGCGTTCTGATTCGGCCAGCAGTTCATTGTTCTCCCAGATCATGGCATGACCGTCCCAGGCGAGGTCCGTCGTGGACTCACCGGGGCCGGCGGCGGCGTAGAGATAGGCGGCGATGCATCGACCGGACTGCGAGGCGCAGAGGTCGCGTCGGTACTCGGCCTTGCCGATCGTGATGTTGCTGGCCGACAGGTTGGCCAGCACGGTGGCGCCGGCCATCGAGGCGATGGTACTGGGTGGAATCGGCACCCACAGGTCTTCGCAGATCTCCGCGTGCAGCACGAGGTTGTCGAAGTCGACCGCGTCGAAGAGCAGGTCATTGCCGAAGGGGATCTCGTGGCCCATGAATCGCACACGGTCCCACGCGGCATCTGATGCGGGGGTGAACTGGCGTTTCTCGTAGAACTCGCGGTAGTTCGGCAGATAGGTTTTGGGAACGATTCCGAGGATGCGACCGCGATGGACGACGACGGCGCAGTTGAAGAGTTTGTTTTCGAAGCGCAGCGCTGCTCCGACCAACAGCACGGGGCGCATGAAGGTGCTCTCCTCGACGAGGCGTGCGACGGCATGGGCGGTGGCATCGAGCAGGGCATCCTGGTGGAACAGGTCGTCGGCGGAGTAGCTCGAGAGGCCGAGTTCGGGGAAGAGGACGATACCGGCGTGGGCGTCGGCGGCGCGTCGCGCCAGCGAGAGGGTCTGGCGGAGATTGAACGCCGGATCGGCAACGCGAACGTGGGGGATGCAGACGGCCGCACGGGCGAAACCATGCGTGTGGATGTTGTCGAAGTCGATCATGGAATCAGGTACGTGTGGCGGCGGCGAGCGAGCCACCCCTTTTTCGTAAGTTGGGAATCTTTCGAGCATTTCTGCCCGTCAGGCCCTCGAATGCCACCCGGCGACCGCCCGGCACCCGACCGGTGTCGGCCGTCATGGGCGTAGATGAGCGGCCGGCACCAACGCGGAAGCACACATTCGATTCATGCACGCGATCATTCCTGTCGCCGGCGTCGGCTCTCGACTCCGTCCGCACACCTATACCCTTCCCAAGGTGCTGCTCAACGTCGCCGGCAAGCCGATTCTCGGGCATATTCTCGATACGCTTCTGGAGGAGGGGATCACCTCTGCGACAATCATCGTCGGCTACATGGGCGACCAGGTCGAGGAGTACGTTCGCGCCAACTACTCCTTCGACGTCGACTTCGTCGAGCAGCACACGCGTGAAGGGCTCGGCCACGCAATCTACCTCGCTCGCGAGGCGCTCGAGGACGGACCGGTGCTGATCATTCTCGGCGACACGATATTCGACGTCGATCTGAAGCCGGTGCTGTCCGGCGGGAATTCGGCGCTCGGCGTCAAACGTGTCGACGATCCGCGTCGATTCGGAGTCGTCGAGATGAAGGGAGGCGCGGTGAGCCACCTGGTGGAGAAGCCCGACGTCCCGCCGACCGATCTTGCGATCGTGGGCCTCTACTACATCGCCAATGCGCCGCTGCTGGCCGAGTGTCTGACGACGCTCGTCGAGCAGGACCATCGCACGCGCGGCGAGTACCAGCTGACCGACGCACTGCAGATGATGATCGACCGCGGCGAGCGCTTCACGACGTTCAACGTCGACGGCTGGTTCGATTGCGGCAAGCCCGAGACGCTGCTTGCGACCAATCGCCACCTGCTGGAGCGGGATTCGACCGAGCGCAGGATATCCGGCGTGGTGGTCAATCCGCCGGTGCACATCTCGCCGTCGGCGCAGATTTCAAATTCCATCATCGGTCCCAACGCAACGATTGCCGACGGTGCGGTGGTAAGCGATTCGATCATTACCGACTCGATCGTCGGTAACTCGGCGGTGGTCACCGGTGCGATGCTCGATCAGTCGATCATCGGCAATGAGGCGCACGTGCACGGAAGCGCGCGTCACGTCAACATCGGCGCCAACAGCGAGCTCGGCCTCGGCTGAGTAGGTTTCCCGTGCGGCTGCCCGGCCCCTCAACGCATGCACGCGAATTCAACATTCATACAGTAATTCGGTAGAGCCATGTCATATCTCTTCACGTCGGAGTCGGTCTCCGAGGGACATCCCGACAAGGTATCGGATCAGATATCCGATGCGATCCTCGACGCGATTCTCAAGGACGATCCGAATGCACGCGTGGCCTGCGAGACGTTCGTGACGACAGGCCTTGTCGTCATCGGCGGGGAGATTACCACCGACACGTACATCGATTTCGCCGAGGTGGCGCGCGAGACGATCCGTGATATCGGCTACGTCCGCCCGGAGCTGCGCTTCGACTGCGATTCATGCGGCGTGCTCAATGCGGTCCACTCGCAGTCCGCCGATATCTCCCGCGGCGTCGACGTCGGCGGTGCCGGCGACCAGGGCATGATGTTCGGCTACGCCTCGGACGAGACCCCTGAGTATATGCCGATGCCGCTCATGTACGCCCATCGGCTGATGCGCCGGCTGGCGGAAGTGCGCAAGATGGACGACTCGCCCATGCCCTACCTGCGTCCCGACTCGAAGAGCCAGGTGACCATCGAATACGATGAGAATGACCGCCCGGTCCGGGTCGATGCAATCGTCGTTTCGACGCAGCACGACAACATCGGCGACTCCGACACGATGCGGGCGAAGATCCTCGCCGATCTGCACGAGTACGTCATCAGCGAGGTGATTCCGGCCGGAATGCTCGATGCGAATACGAAGTACTACGTCAATCCGACCGGCAACTTCGAGATCGGCGGACCGCACGGCGATACGGGGCTGACCGGACGGAAGATCATCGTCGACACCTACGGCGGAAAAGCACCGCACGGCGGTGGCGCCTTCAGCGGTAAGGATCCGTCCAAGGTCGATCGATCGGCGGCCTACGCCGCGCGTCACGTCGCCAAAAACGTCGTGGCGGCAGGGCTGGCCCGCGAGTGCACCATCCAGCTGGCCTACGCCATCGGCGTCAAGGACCCGGTCTCCGTCCGCGTGCAGACGCACGGCACCGGCAAGCGTCCGGATCACGAACTGGCAGAGCTGATCGCCGCGAAGATCGACCTGACGCCGGGCGGAATCATCCAGCGGCTGAAGCTGCGCAATCCGATCTATCGCCAGACCGCCGCCTACGGACATTTCGGTCGCGACGAAGCCGGCTTCACCTGGGAACAGCTCGACCTCGTGCCGATGCTCCAGGAGGCGGCGGAACTTCGGGAGGTGGCCTGAAAGCCGATGCGCGTACTGAACCTTGGCTGCGGATACGTAAAGATGGAATTCGAGGGTGCCGGGTCGGCCACTGAAGTGGTCGGCGTCGACCTCAGTCCGAATTCGCAGGCCGATATCGTTCACGACCTCAACTCCGTCCCGTATCCGCTCGAGTCCGACAGCTTCGACCGCGTGATCATGCAGGACGTCGTCGAGCATCTCGACAATCTGATCACGGTGATGGAGGAGGTGCACCGCGTCGCCCGTAACGGCGCGACGATCTACGTGCGGACGCCGCACTACAGCAGCAGCTACGCGTACAACGACCCGACCCACATTCGATTCTTCGGTCCGTTCATCTTCGATGCGTTCGATGTCGATTCGCCGAACCGACTCTACACCAGCGTGCAGTTCCGGATTCTCAAGCGCGAGATCCACTTCCCGAAGGTGTGGCGGATGCTCGGTGTCGCACGATTGGCCAACCGATACATCGACCGCTACGAGCAGCTCTTCGCCTTCACGTTCAGAGCCCTCAACATGGTGTTCGAACTGGAGGTGGTGAAGCAGGAGCGACCGCGGTGAGGACGACGGAAGATCCCATACCATGAGATTTCACAGTTCACGAGGATAGGAAACGACCCATGGATCACGTTGAAGGAAAGTTCAAGGTGCGCGACCTCTCGCTTGCCGATGAGGGGCGCAAGCGCATCGACTGGGCGGAGAGCCGCATGCCGGTGATGATGGCGCTGCGCGAGCGCTACGCCGAGTCGAAGCCGCTGGCGGGCTATCGTATCGCCGGCTGTCTGCACGTCACCAAGGAGACGGCGGTGCTGATTCGCACGCTCGTCGCCGCCGGTGCCGAGGTGAGCTGGTCGGGCTGCAATCCGCTGTCGACCAACGACGCCGTCGCCGCCGCGCTCGCTGATGAGGGCGTGAAGATGTTCGCCTGGTACGGACTCGACACCGAGGAATTCTACTGGTGCATCGATCAGACGCTTGAGATCAGTCCGAACCTGACGCTCGATGACGGAGCGGACCTCATCTTCACGGTGCACAACAAGTATCCGAAGCTTACCGAGGCGATGATCGGCGGCACCGAGGAAACCACCACCGGTGTGCACCGCCTTCGCGCCATGGCCGCCGACGGTGCGCTGAAGTATCCGGTCATCGCCGTCAACGACGCCGAGACGAAGTGGGACTTCGACAACGTGTATGGCACGGGCCAGTCGACGCTCGACGGTATCATCCGCGCCTCCTCGGTGATGCTTGCCGGCAAGAACTTCGTGGTTGCCGGCTACGGTCACTGCGGCAAGGGTGTGGCGATGCGTGCCAAGGGAATGGGGGCGAACGTGATCGTCACCGAGGTGAAGCCGACCGCGGCGCTGAAGGCGACGCTCGAGGGAATGCGCGTGATGGAGATGGACGAAGCGGCAAAGGTCGGTGATGTCTTCGTTACCGCCACGGGCGTGAAGGACGTGATCGTCCGTCGTCACTTCGAGTCGATGAAGGACGGCGCGATCGTCTGCAATACGGGACACTACGACTGCGAACTGAACCTGCACGACCTGGCCGACGTCGCCACGGGCAAGCGGACGATCCGTGACAACAACGAGGAATACACGCTGCCCGGCGATCGGAAGATCTACGTGCTGGCGCAGGGCCGACTGGTGAATCTCGCTGCTGCCGAGGGGCATCCCTCCGAGGTGATGGACATGTCATTCGCCAACCAGTTCATGTCGCAGGTTCGACTGGCCGAGGCCGATACGAACGGAGATCACTGGGACAATGCCGTCTACGACATCCCGGTAGAGCAGGATCAGGAGATCGCCCGGCTGAAGCTGGAAACGATGAAGATCAACATCGACGAGCTCTCACCCGAGCAGCTCGAGTACGCCACCGACTACGCCGCGGGAACGTAGAGCCGGTGCCGCGACGCTTCGCTCGAAGCCGAAGAGCTCGAAGCGGAGCTCGACGAACCAACGGCCGAAAAAGCAACGGCGCGGATCCGTACTGGATCCGCGCCGTTCTCATATTCGACTCGGTGCCTGGGGATCAGGTCAACCGCTTGCCGCTGGTCAGCAGGTGGTTGAATCCGCGGTAGAGCACGTAGACGATTCCTGCGCCGATGGCGATGCTCACCAGCAGCCAGAGCGCGCCGGCGAGGAAGCTGAGGATCGCCCATACGATCCTGATCGCCACGACGGCGACGACGATGGCTATGACGAGTGCGAGAATCTGCTTTCCTGACATCGTGGGTCTCCGTTGTTTATCGAAAATTCCTAAGGTTCGCGTCGAATCCGATATCCCTGAACGGACGCAACTTCTGTCTGCGCCGTGTGATCGGCTACGGCGTGCGCATTGCGTGGTTGCAGGTGCGCGATGGAGCGCGAAAGTAGGAAGACGACCAACCTGATGAAACCATCCACCGACCCTTCGGCTCGAGAATCTTCGCGTGGCACCCGACCGCGCGCCTCGCATCACTCCGTGCGGCGCCGCGCGGCGATGATCAGTTTCGGCATCGGAATTCTCATGTTCGCCATGAAGTCCGGTGCCTACATGGTCACCGGATCGGCGGCGATCCTCTCCGATGCGATGGAGTCGGTGGTCCATGTGATCGCCACCGGCTTCGCGCTCTACAGCATCATCCTCGTCGGTCGTCCGGCCAACCGTCGTCATCCGTACGGGTACGGCAAGGTCGAGTACATCTCCGCCGGGACAGAGGGAGCGCTCATTCTGCTGGCTGCGGTCGCCATCTGCTACGAAGCCGTCAGCGACATCATCGCCGGCCACGTGCTCACGCAGCTCGATGTCGGTACCATCGCGATTGCTCTCGCCGGTGCGATCAATCTCGTGCTCGGATTCTACCTGATCCGCACCGGACGCTCCACCAACTCCATCACGCTCGTCGCCGACGGAAAGCACGTTCTCACCGACAGCTATACCTCGATCGGTGTGCTGGTGGGATTGTTGCTGGTGATGCTCACCGGCTGGACGATCCTCGATCCGCTGTTCGCCATCGCGGTCGCGCTGAACATCGTCTTCACCGGATTCAGTCTCGTGCGCGAGTCGGTCCGCGGACTGATGAACGCCACCGATCCCGACACACTGGAGCGAACCGTCGTGGCCGTCAACGCGATTCGCACCGATGAGATGATCGACATGCACAGACTGCGTGCCTGGAGAGCAGGGGAACAGCGCTTCATCGACTTCCACCTGACGCTTCCATACTACCTGGAACTCCGTGCCGGCCACGACGTGCAGGATGAGGTCCGTACCGCAATCAATTCGGAATTCGATGGACAGGCGGAGGTGCTCGTACACCTGGACCCGTGCAACTACGAGTACTGTTTCCTCTGTGCGAAGTCCGATTGCCCGGTGCGCCACCACGACCACACGGCAGAGAATCCATTTACCGTCACCAGTGCGCAGCTGGCGCCCGCGTACCAGCGACGCAACCCATCGGAGGTGATGCATTGAGCGTCGGCGATCGCAGCAGATGGACGAGGCAGAAGGGAGTGGACGGACGTGTGGCTCGCCGAATGATGATTCGCGTGCCACTGATTGCGCTCGGAACCGTCGGTGGAATTCTCGGCGCGGCCTGGGCCGTCGGATGCGGGGTCTTCTCGGTTCCAAAGCACCATGGCCCGAGAACCGACCACTTCGACGGAACGAAATTCCGCAACGAGGTGTCGGGTGAGAATCCCGGATTCGGTGACGTCGTGCGGTGGATGACCCATCGGGAGACGGGCCCCTGGCGTGAATGGGTCGATGCCGTGCCGGGTCCTCCGCCCCCGCGTCGCGTCGACGACGGCCGGCTGCGCGTCACTTTCATCAACCATTCGACGGTGCTCGTGCAGATCGACGGTGTGAACATTCTTACCGATCCGGTCTACTCCGATCGGGTGGGACCGGCGAACCTCGTGGGACCGAAGCGGCATCGACCGCCCGGAATCCGCTTCGAGGATCTCCCGCCGATCGACGTCGTCCTGCTGAGCCACAACCACTACGACCACATGGATCTTCCGACGCTGCACCGACTGGTGGAGCATCACGATCCATTGATCATCACGCCTCTGGGCAATGCCGCGTTCCTGCGACAGGAAGGAATTCGTGTACTGGGTGAACCCGACTGGTGGGAGTCGCTGGGCGTGGGCCGGCTGCATCTGACGTGCGTTCCCGCGCGCCACTTCTCCAGCCGGGGTACCTGTGATCGTGATGCCGCGCTCTGGGGAGGCTTCGTGGTCGAAGCGCATTCAGGCACGATCTACTTCGCAGGCGACACCGGATGGGGCCCGCATTTCCAGCAGATCCGCGATCGCTTCGCACCACTGCGATTGGCACTGCTGCCCATCGGTGCGTACCGTCCCCGATGGTTCATGTCCCCGGTACACATCGACCCACAGGATGCGCTCCGCGCCCATGCGCTGCTCGGTGCCGCGACGAGCGTCGCAATTCACTTCGGCACGTTCATCCAGGCCGACGACGGAGAGTTCGAACCGGTCCGGACGCTTGAGGGCCTCATCGTTCGATCACCGGAAAATCTTGCTCCGTTCCTCGTGCTCGAGCACGGCGAGGGGCGGGATCTGTGAATTCGATAGTTTTGCCCGCTGCAGCCGAATACGTCCACGCACCGAAGTCGCATGCCTCCCATTCTCGCGATCATTCACTGGCACATCGATCCCGTCGCATTTCACCTCGGTCCGGTTGCGGTCCGGTGGTATGGAATGCTGTTCGCAGTGGCCTTCCTGACGAGCTATGCCGTAATGGTGGGGGTGTTCCGCAAGGAGCACCGATCGCCGGAGGCGCTGGAGAAGCTGACGATCTACATTATCGTGGGCACCGTCGTCGGAGCCCGTTTAGGACACTGTCTGTTTTATGATCCGGGCTATTACCTCACGCATCCGATCGAAATTCTTCAGATCTGGAAGGGCGGTCTGGCCAGTCACGGCGGTGCGATCGGAATCATCGTCGCTGCGTGGCTCTTCGCGCGGCGCACCCCGGGATTTACCACGCTCTGGGTGCTGGATCGAATTGCCATCGTAGTGCCGCTGGCGGGGATGTTCGTCCGAATCGGGAACTTCTTCAACTCCGAGATTCTGGGGCATCCGACCGACGTACCGTGGGCGATCGTCTTCGACCGCGTGGGACCACAGCCACGGCATCCTGCGCAGTTGTACGAGGCACTGAGCTACCTGGTGATATTTGCACTCACATACGGGCTGTACCGTGGGAGCCGGGGCCGAATTCCGCAGGGTCGGCTGCTCGGCGTGACCCTCACCGCAATATTCATCGCACGGTTTCTCATCGAGTTCGTCAAGGTGCGCCAGGCCGCGTTTGCAGTCCCGGTGCTCAGTATGGGCCAGTGGCTCAGCATACCGATGATCATCATTGGCGTGGTCCTGATCGTCCGATCGTTCTCGCATCCCGGCGGCCAGCCGGCGACGGGTGCGTCGGAGGGCCCGATCGCCTGAATTCTACACTCTGCAAAGCTTTGGACTCTTGTCCGGGATACGGGGCCCCTGTATCTTGGGCGTTTCTTTTCTGCCGGATTCCGGAGAGGTGGCCGAGCGGCTGAAGGCACCGGTTTGCTAAACCGGCGTAGGGGTATTGCCTCTACCGAGGGTTCGAATCCCTCCCTCTCCGCACAATCGAGAAACGCCGCGGTCAATGCCGCGGCGTTTTTTTTTGCTCCCGCCCTCGCCGTTCACATCTCGCCAGCGGCGAGCGCTGCTCGCGAGCGATGCCGGATCAGCGTCCCGAAAGCGCCACGGCGCTCCCCGGTTCGCGACCGAAGAGCGCCATGGCACCCTCTCCCACACGTATGCGTAGGCTATCGGACGATATGCAGCGGCGCGGTGATCGAGTATCCCTGGTGCGTCACCATGCAGTTGTATGCACCCTGCGGAAGCGAACCGAGATCGATCGACACCTCTCGCGTGCCGCGCACGGCCCACGCCGTCCGCGCATAGACTTCCTCGCCGAAAGAATTGAACACCCGAATGTCCACCGGTCCGCTCGACGCGTATGTGTACCGCACGGTCGCCTTCGAATCGGTGACGTTCGGATACACCGCCATCGATGCTTTCGGGTCGGTCGGAATCGCATGCGGTCCGTCGGTCTGGATCATCGGCACTGCCGCAGGCGCGGGGAAGTGCTCGGGTCCGATCTGCATCTGCTGGAAGTACTGGTCGACTTCGTTGATGGGGCCTGCATTGGCGTCGACCTGGTCGGGTCCCTGCTTCTGTGCCACATAGGCGAACATTCCGGGGAAGCGGCGGGCCTGGAACGTCAGGTTCAGCACGAAATTCTTGTTCACCATCCGCCCATGCTCCGCAGCCGAGGGGTATTCGACGCTGGCGCTGTCGCTCTCGGGTCCGGCGAAGTCCTGCACGATGAACGGCGTTCCCCATGTCTGGCCGCCATCGGAGGAACCGGAGGCCCAGATCCTGTAGTAGCCGAATCCGTCGGGACTCATCACCGACGTCACGGTATTCGTCTCCGGATCGAGCTGCTGCGCCATGGCCTGGAAGGCGACGACCATGTGCGCTCCGTCGTCGGCGACCGAGAGCGTCGGATAGGCGAGTCCGCCCATGTTCGGCTGGCGGATTTCGTAGGGAAGCGTGTAGGTGCCGAAGAAGTCCTCCTGATGGGCGAGGGCGACGATGCCGAGTCCTGCTGAGGGCGACCAGTGGACGATGCTCTCGAACTGCAGGAGGCCGTTGATGTTGCCGGTAAACACGACCTGCGGTTCCTCGCCGTTGAAGGCCAGATCGAGGTTCGGGTCGGCGCTGAGGGTATCGGGATCGCCGTTGATATCCAGACCGTTGATGGTGACCTGGTTGATGAGGACATCGATCGGCTGACTCCACGAGCGGCCGTTGTCGGTGCTCTCGGTGTAGTAGATACCCCAGCGGGTGTCGAGCGAATCGTTGGCGAAGCGATAGTAGGCGACGCCGATCTTTCCGCCCGGCGAGCGGCTGATCGAGGTGCGCCCGCCGGAGGTCACCGTCAGCGTGCTGTCGGCGATCGCGCTCCAGCCGGAGACGTCGGAACCAGTTGCCAGATCGAGTATGCCGGTCTGCAGCGGAGCCGGCGGTTCGGCATTGTCGATGTCGTTGTTGTACGAGCCGATCATCACCGCCTCATCGCCCGAGGATGTCAGCGTGAACATCGGCCACATGACACCGCCTGTGCGACCGGTACTCGTCTCCTGCGGCATGGCGCCGTAGAGCGACATTCCCTGAATTGCGTCCGGAGCCGTAGTGGAGAAGGCGAACGTCTGAAACGGTCCGTTCATTGGATCGACGACGCTGCCATGCGCTGCGATCCACGGAATCAGTCCGTCGGTCGCTTCGATGGCGGGAAATCCAAGCCGCATCTGTCCGATGTCCCTGGTCGACACCCATGTCGCGCCACCGTCGCTCGAATACGCGTATCCGACCGTTCGGCTCGTGCTCACGGCCGTGACGTTGGAGCCGTCGGATGAATTCATGTACGTGGCGAACAGTTCGCCCGGCTGTCCCGGGACCGTGTAGAGGTAAGCCGGATTGCCGCCATTGGACTGGTAGTCGTAGAAGCCGCCGAGGCCGGTCGGTACGGCCCCGCCTCGAAGCACGAGTGGCGCGCTCAGCGGTGCCGCGTGAGCGACCGGTCCGGTCGGGATCGACACCTGCGGTCTGCGGGAATCGGAAACGTGAGCTTCGGGCGACCCCGAAATCGGAACGCGCGTCTGCGCGATCGACAAGGCCGACAATGCGATGAACGACCCGACTGTAGTGAGTAACCAACGACGCTTCATTGGGTTCGTACCTCCAGATGGATGAGTGCAACGAGGTCCTTCCTGGACACTACCCTGTACTACTCTCGAACCCAATTCATTGTTACTCCTGCGCGATGCGTCCGGAGCGTGGCGGAATACTAATCGGGGTTCCACTTCTGGCCGCGCCGTTCTGCGACCGTTCATTGGCCACCGATTGGAATGGACGCTCCTGGATCTTTGCGTCGAGCCACGTGACGATGTCGAGGCGCGTGAGACGCTCGCGGCGGTGTGTGGTGCCGTCGATTGCGCACAGCGCGTCCCGCGTGGAGCGGAGCATCACCATCCGCTGCCGAGCATCCGAGGTGGAGGATATCCGTCGGAGCATTCGCAGAAGTATCCGTTCGGATTCTCCCAGCTGATCCCGCTTCAGCAGGTACCTGTAGGTCGAGCGCGTCAGATATGGAAGGAGGTCGTCATGCCCAAGTTCGAAATGCACGATGAGATTGAGAATTCGAGCCGACTTCTGAATGTCCTCCCGTACATCGGATCGCGCCTCGGAGAGAATTTCATTGACGATATCGAGTGTCGTGGTGAATCGACCGGCGCCGAACGCACAGTTCGCACCACCAAGGAGCAGCGCGCAGTATGCCGATTGACCGATTCGAGAAGCGATTTCCTGAAGGTCGGGGCGAATTTCATCGAAGTATTTCACCCCATTCATGAATTCATTTCCGACGGCGAAGCGTTTCAGACGGAGGTTGTGGGTTGCAAATCGTACCGACGCCCGCATTTCAATTGATTCGCTGACCAGCTGGTTCATGGCCTCTATATGGCGCTCCATTTCGTCGTAGTGTCCGATCGTCAGGCATGCGCTTGCGGCGTTGGCGATTGCGGAAACGTAGCTGCGCAGGTTGTCGCGCAGCCAGTCCGGGCGCGATTCGAGAAGTCGAAGGTATTCACGGGCATAGCGGTAGGACTCCAAGCCATTTCCGCGAAATGCCGAGATCACATCGAGGATATTGAAGTAGATGGTTCGCGCGCTGAACGAGCGGGCACGACGTTCGTCTTCGAGCAATGGATGCGCTGCCAGTGCATCGAGTCGGTTCCGCGTCGCGTCGTCATTCAGCCATCCGGTGGTCCGGTTGAGTTCGTAGACGTCGAGGGACAGCTTGAAATACTCATTGAGATTTTCAGTTACGGCGATGAGCTCTTCGCGTTCATCGGCGATTTCACGGAGCTGTGCTACGTCGCCGAAGACGTACGCAAGGCGTGCCTGCCAATGCAGCGTGGCCAGCGCGAGCTCATGGAATTCATGTTCCAATGCCAGCTCCTTTGCGCGAATGATCGGGTCGGTGCACTGGCTGAAGAGTTCTCTGGCATAGAGCACTTCGACGTCATGGAGCAGCCCTTTGATTCTGGCTTCTGCCGAGCGATTGGAGTGGTAGGATCGGAGACTGCGCAGGACGACGTCGTAGAGATAGCTCTTTTGAACGGGGAGCTGGCGAACGAACCGTTCGTTGCGAAACTGTCGACGAATTGCGGCTTCGTCGTATGTCTGCTGCCGGTCGATCGCATCGAAGAGACGAACGCAGTTGGACATGCTCGCGCTCGTCTGTTTTGACGAATAGACCTTGAAGTACCGCTTCTCGGACATCGAGAGGGACTTGATCAGGCGGAAGAGATCGTTCGGGTGCTTCATGTGGGATCGTCGGATTGGCCGGGAGACGCCGTGGTGGGGGGTGGCTGAATACTACACGCCGTGGATGTTGACGGTTACAGTGCGGGGAGCGGGTGGCACGTGTTTCAACCGGGCGCGGAGATTTTCGGACGGACGACATGGGGCAGAGCACTAATCGAGCGGTGTACGGAGGTGCAACGCCGAAGCAACGCTGCCGGTAGGTTCGTTCCGCCAGATGAGCAGACGGATGCAGCGTAGTGGTCCGTCTGATGAATCGACGCGGCGCCGCACGGAGATGCTATCCGTGCGGCGCCGTTCGTTTGTAGACGCCGATGGCCGATCGACCGGGGAGGGGGTGGATCGGCCATCGCCGCGGACGCGGCGCAGGATCGGGTGGAAAACGGAACGGCCTCGACGTCATCGATGACGTCGAGGCCTGGGGTAGCGGAGGAGGGACTTGAACCCCCGACACACGGATTATGATTCCGTTGCTCTAACCAACTGAGCTACTCCGCCGAGTGATGTGTACCGGTCTCGTGGGCGCTGAGGGATTCGAACCCCCGACCTTCTCGGTGTAAACGAGACGCTCTAAACCAGCTGAGACTAAGCGCCCATCGTGGTGCTGACGGTACGTTCCGTTCAGCGGGAACGGCAAATATAGGTCGATCTGCGACGCGCTGGCAACCGCATTCTCCCACACGGTCGACGCTGAAACGCATCGTAACCCGCTGCGTCGCATCCCGGCAGCCGGTCGCCCATGGCGCTCGGGCTGAAACGCAGTACGCCCCGAACCGCGCTCGCTGGCGCGATCCGGGGCGGAGTCTGTGGAGATGGCGGGAGTCGAACCCGCGTCCGAAGAGTAACCCCTGAAGCGTCTACGCTGCATAGTCGGTCTATTTAGATCTCGCTCCGGGCCCCCCGATCGACAGGGTGGCGTCGAAACCAGCGAGCTGAAGCTTCGCAATGGAAACCGCTCGCCGAGCGTCCATCGCTATCCCGCCGAAGTCGACACCTGGTGTCCGGAGCAGGCGGGCGTGCTCCGGCCAGATGCTCGCTGACTATTTGTTAGGCAGCGAGGCGATACTCATGAGAGTTCGCATCTACAAAGTGCTCACGAAGAGGTAACGCGCTTCATGAGCGAGCGCGACAGCGCGACCGCAGGCAGCCGGCTCCCCGTCGAAACCATTACATCCCCAATAGTGGCTGCGTCGTCGATCCGATACCGACAAGCGGTCATTGAACCGACAGACCTCAAACATACGCAATGCACTCGACCCGCTCCGGGCGAGGGCCCGGCGAGGTCATCGAGCGGAGAGATGCGTCTCGAGTGGCGATAAGAAATGCCGTCCCGACACGATGGTCGGGACGGCATGCAGGAAGTACCATGACGTCTCTGAGGCGCTGGCATTCGGAGGCACGGCTCGTCGTCATCATCACTGCATTCGCCCGCCAACGCCATCGGAAATCACAGTAGAAACGACGCACGACGATCGCGCGAAGTGTCCGGCGCCTCCTGCGTACCCCGGCCCCGCCCCCCCCTTGGCCGCATAGGGGTCGTTACGTAGATTGCCGCCTTTCCGAACCCTTCCCGAGCCGCCCGCCCGATGCCCACGAGAAGAATTGTCGATTCCTGGCTGAAGTCTATCACCGCCTACGAATTCGCACCCACGGAGCTGGCCGATCGGCTGCTGAACCTCGGCATCGAGGTCGAGTCGATCGAAGACCGCACCGAGGTGCTGCGTGGGTTCGTGGTCGGTGAAGTCCTCACCTGTGAAAAGCACCCGGATGCAGACCGGCTTTCGGTCTGTACGGTTCGCGACGCCGATGGGGAGCACACCGTCGTCTGCGGTGCGCCGAACGTCGCGGCCGGTCAGAAGATCGTCTTCGCACCCGTCGGAACGGTGATCCCGACGGCAGGATTCACCATCGAGAAGCGGAAGATCCGTGGCATCGTCTCCAGCGGCATGATCTGCTCGGAATCGGAGCTCGGACTCAGCGAGGATCAATCGGGAATCATGGTGCTGCCTGAGGAATCGGTCGTCGGAACGCCGCTCTCAACGCTGATGGGCGACGTGATCTACGAGATCGAAGTGACGCCGAATCGCGCCGACTGCCTCAGCCATCTCGGCATCGCCCGCGAGGTCGCAGCGATGACCGGCGAGTCGATCTTCCTCCCGCCGACGGAAATCGCGTCGGGCGAACGCGCGACGGCCGATGCGGTACGGATCGATATCGATCGACCCGATCTGTGTCCGCGGTACGTCGCCCGCATCGTTCGCGGTGTGAAGATCGGACCGTCGCCGGCGTGGCTGCAGGAGGCGATTCGCAAGCTCGGTCTGCGTCCCCGAAACAACGTCGTCGACATCACCAGCTACGTTCTCTTCGAATGCGGTCATCCGCTGCACGCGTTCGACTTCGATCTGCTGGCCGGACAGCGAATCGTGGTGAAGACGGCGCGGGGCGGCAAGGCCTTCGTGACACTCGACGGTCGCCAGCGCGAGCTTCCGGCCGATGCGCTGATGATCTGCGACGCCGAGAAGCCCGTCGCAATTGCCGGCGTCATGGGAGGTGAGAATTCTGAAATCCACGATCAGACGGTCAACGTCCTGATCGAATCGGCCTACTTCAATCCGTCGTCGATTCGGCGCACGTCCCGACAGCTCGGACTGTCGACCGATGCGAGCTACCGATTTGAACGCGGTGCCGACATCGACAACACGGTCTACGCGGTGAATCGTGCCGCCTCGATGATCGCGGAGATCGCCGGAGGCAGCGTGCTCGATGGAGTGCTCGATGTCTACCCCGAACCTCGCAGCGCCACGCTGATCGAGCTCCGCTTTGCACGGACGAACGAGGTGCTGGGCACTCGAATCAATGCGGAGCGGCAGGTAGAGCTGCTGGCTCGTCTCGGATTCGAGGTCGATGTCGAGAATACCGAACGGGCGATGGTAGGTGTACCCAGCTACCGCGTCGATGTGTTCGGAGAGATCGATCTCATCGAGGAAATCGCCCGACTGCACGGCTACGACGAAATTCCCGACGACACCACCGCGACGGTCGCCTTCGACGTCAGGATCGACCCGCTGCTGGAGCTGGTCGACCGCACGCGAGAATTCTTTGTCGACAACGGCTTCACCGAACTCGTCACCTCGCAGCTGACTGATCCGGAAACGGCCGGAGCGTACGGGCGAGCGGTGGAGCTTCGCAACGCGCTCGGTCGCGACTTCTCGATGATGCGAACGACGCTCGCTCCGAGTCTCGCCCGTGTCGTTGCGCTCAACCAGCGGTATTCGCGTCCCGATCTGCGACTCTTCGAAGTCGGGAAGATCTTTCGTCGCAGCGACTCGCCTTCGACGCCCATTCAGGGCATCGTCGAGACGCTCGAGCTTGGCGTGGCGATAGCTGGAGGGGCCGAGCCGATGGCATGGGACGTACGCGAACGGAGCTCCGACATCTTCGATCTTCGCGGAATGCTCTCGCGGTACTTCGAGCGGATCGGACTGCCGGCGGTAACGTTCCGTCGATCCGACGATGCGTTGTGGGGGCTTGGTGCGCCGGCACTGTCGATTCACACGGGGGAGGAGGAGATCGGCCGCCTGGCACCGCTGGAGGCGGGGCTCGTGAGCCGGCTGAAGATCGACGGGCATCCGGTTGCGGCGATATTCGACCTTGAACGGATGGCGGGTCTGCTGGACACGTCGCGGCGCTACGTGCCGCCGTCGAAGTACCCGACGGTCGTGCGCGACGTATCGGTGCTGGTGCCGGCGGGCGTACCGGTCGATGCGCTGGAGGCGACGATTCTCGGTGCGGGCGGCGTACTGCTCGGGAGCGTTCGGTTGTTCGATCTCTTTCAGGGACGTGGGGTCAAACCTGGGCACAAGTCGATCGCGTGGTCGCTCGGATTCGCCTCGCCCGAGCGCACGTTGACCGACGAGGAGGTGGACGCTGCGGTCGGATCGATTACCGCGGCACTGGAGCGTCAGCACGGTGCGCAGCTGCGTGGGGCTTCGACGGGGGAGGGGAGCTGAAGAATTCGTTCGGGAGCAATTCACTGGAAACCGCGAGGAAGGCAATGGTATCGACCGCGTCAACCAACGAGCTTGCCGGTGCACATCGCAGACTGGAGCGACTCGAGGCGAACGTCGAGCGTCTGATCGAGCGCGGGAGGGTGCTGCGTGAGCAGCGTGAGGAGATGCGGTCGGAACTCGAACAGTTGAAGCGCGAGCGTGTCGACTTCGATGCGACCACGGCGGCGCGGCTGGACTCCGCGGCGCAGGAACGGCGGCGGCTGCTGGATCTCGAGAGCGAGCTGGCGTCGGCGGCCACGAGGGAGTCGGAGCTCCGCGATCGGATTGCCGAATTCGAGCGACGCCTGTCGGAGCGGGATCGGCTGATCGCCGAACAGGAGGACAGCGCAGCGCAGCTGCGTCGGCGGATGGAGGAGATCGACAGCTCGACCGACGAGCGTATCGAGGGATTGCGTGCCCGGGTGGCAACGATGCGCGAGGAACTCGAAGCGGCGCGAGAGGCGCTGCGCAACGAGCAGGAGGCCGCCGGTCGGCGGGAGGAGGAACTCGAGCAGCTGCGCACGGCTTCGGGTGGCGCGGCGACGGCGGAAGTGCCGAATGGTGGAGTCGTTCTGGCCGCCGATGAGCGCGCCCGGATGGTCGCCCAGATCAACGAGGCGATCGAGATCATCGACCGCTATCTGGTGGGCGAGCAGTACGCGCGTCGGGCCCTTGTCCTTGTTTTCCGAGGGTCGCGTTTTTCGTATACTGCAACGCGTATTCAGATGCCTGATACGAAACGCCCCTGCTCGTTGCGCGACGGGATGTTCCGTCGACTCCTGCGAGTGGGGGTTGCTCATTCAGTCAATGCCGCGCGGATAGCGGTGCCCGATGTTCAGTCGAGTGCCGGAGCAAACCGCGATGAGGAGAGGGATCGAGTGGAATGCACGGATCGACGACGCTCGCAGCAGAGTCCTGCCCCATCAATAACGCCTTCGGAATCGTTCACTCTTTCCTGTACGTGATGCATGGCCGAGACGATTACGGTACAGATACACGGTTCGGAATACAAGTTGCGCGGTGACAACGCGTCGCGCATTCGAGAGGCCGCCGAACTGATCAACGAGCAGATGCGTTACGTGGCCAGTAAGGCACCGACGCAGCCGGCGGCGACGATCGCCGTACTGGCTGCGTTGAACACGGCCGAGGCCCTGATGGATGAGCAGGAGCGCAGCCGTCAGGAAACGCAGGAACTTCTCCGGCGCATCGACGTGCTCAACGCGTCGATCGAGCGACTGCTCGGAGCCGGAGGCACGTCCGCGTCGTAGTCGTCCGGTTACACCGGCGATAGGCTGACGCGGACACTCCGTCGAATCGAATGCGGGCGTCGCATGTTCTTTGAGGATTCATCGTTGTATTGAAAGCTGTAGCTGACTGCCGCGCTCGTCGCGGTCCGCTATATTTGAACCTATAGTTATAGCAAGAGGGTGGTTCGCTCAAGGCGGTGATCGCAGGCCAGGTAGCCCGTCGTTTCGGCGGGTGAGGATCGCGACGGCACGTGGTGCCGAGCACCCGCGGTCCCGCTGGACGTGAGATCCGTCTGGCTGTCACCCATCATGTCGCGTCAGGGTTCTAAATCCGCCGACAGCGTTCGTGCCCAACGGCACGGGCGTTCGAGCGACGGGCGTGTGCAGCAGCTATTTCTCCTTCGATCGACGCGTACCGTGCCCGACCCGCATGGTGCGTCAGCGTCGTCCACCGGTTGTTGGAACCGGATGCGTGACGCGGGCCCGACGCCACGTCGCGCCCGAAGAATCCTCGACATCCGTCCGCGTGCGGACGATCCCTACCTCCATCTCCACTCCCTTGTCCTGATTCGTCCTTCGCCGGCCGGCAGTCGTTCGACCATGACCGATCCGTTCGCCGCTGCGCACAGGACCCGTCGGTCGCGGTCGGACTACTCCCACGCGATCAGAGTGCGTGACGCGTGCCTCCTCCCGACGTCAGTACCCGGCGCTGCGGCCGACGACGTCCCCCGTTCCGCGCTCGCAATCCGGTTCACGCCGATGCAACTACCATGGATATACCAGTACTCGCTATCACGATCATCGTCGCCGCGATCGTCGGCTTTGCCATGGGGTACCTGCTCAGTCTGCGTACGTCCAGACAGCAGTTGGAGGTCGCCGAAGCCCGTGCACAGCAGATCGTAGAGGATGCCCGCAAAGAGGCCGAGACGCTCAAGAAGGAGCGACTCCTCGAGGCAAAGGATGAATACATGAAGAAAAAGCGGCACCTCGAAGAGGAACACAGCCGCCGCCGTGAAAAACTCCAGACGTTCGAACAGAAGCTCAGGCAACGGGAGGAACACCTCGAGAAGAACCTGGCGAAGAAGCTCGACTCCGCTACGCGCAAGGAGAAGGATCTCCTCGTGCAGCAGAAGGAACTCGAGAAGCGCATCGAGTCGGTCGACGATCAGAAACGGACCATCGATCTGCAGCGCCGTCAGGTCGATAACCTCAAGGCCACCGTCGAAGAGCAGAAGAAACGCGCCGACGACCTCGTCGCCGAGCAGAACCACCGCCTCGAGCGTATCAGCGGCATGTCCCGTGAGGATGCCAAGAAGTTCCTCATGGAAAACATGGTCAGTGAGGCCAAGCTCGAATGTGCCCAGGAAGTCAAACAGATCCGCGACCAGGCACAGCTCGACGCCAAACGCGAATCCCAGCGCGTCATCGTGCAGGCGATTCAACGCACCGCCAGTGATCATTCGGTGGAAACGACCGTCTCGGTGGTCAACCTCGCCAGCGAGGACATGAAGGGCCGCATCATCGGACGCGAAGGCCGCAACATCCGTGCGTTCGAAGCGGCGACCGGAATCGACGTGATCGTCGACGATACGCCCGAAGCCGTCATCATCTCAGGCTTCGATCCCTTCCGCAGAGAGGTGGCGAAGATCGCCCTGGAGCGGCTCATGCAGGATGGGCGAATTCACCCCGCACGCATCGAGGAACTCGTCGACAAGGTGCGCAAGGAGCTCGAGGAGGATATCATCCGCACCGGCAGCAATACGCTGCTGGAGCTCGGTATCGGCAACGTCCACCCGGAAATCGTCAAGCTGATCGGTCGGATGAAGTACCGTTCCAGCTACGGTCAGAACGTACTCAGCCATTCGATCGAAGTCGCCTATCTGGCCGGTATCATGGCGCGGGAACTCGGGCTGGACGTCAACCACGCGATGCGGGCCGGACTGATGCACGACATGGGGAAGTGCGTCGATCGCAACGTCGAGGGACCGCACGCGATCATCGGGTTCGACGTCGCCCGACGGTACAAGGAGCATCCTGTCGTCTGCAACGCGATCGGTGCGCACCATGAGGACATCGAAATGGAGACGCCTATCGCGGTCATCGTGCAGGCGGCCGATTCCATTTCGGGCGCGCGCCCCGGGGCCCGACGCGAGTCGCTCGAGGCATACGTCAAGCGCCTCGAGACGCTCGAGACGCTCGCCCGTTCGTTCGAAGGCGTGGCAAAGACGTACGCCATTCAGGCCGGCAGGGAAATTCGGGTGATGGTGGAACCCGATCGCATCGACGATCTGTTCGCCGATCAGCTGGCACACGACATTGCGCGCAAGATTCAGGAGGAGATGGAGTATCCCGGTCAGATCAAGGTGACCGTGATCCGCGAGCGGCGCTCGACGGCGTTCGCCAAGTGAGTGGAATTCATACCGTGGAATGCAAATGACAGCGGGCCGTATCCGACTTCGGATACGGCCCGCTGCTTGATCATCACACGGGGAGGCACTCAGGAGAATTTACTTCGATACCACCATCCGTCGCGTAAGCGTTCCAAGATCGGTCTGCAGGCGGTAGAAATAGGCGCCCGACGGAAGATCGAGCGCCGAAAAGTCGACGACGTGGATGCCTGGCTGTTGCGTTTCGTCAACCAGCGTCGCCACCTGATTGCCGAGCAGCGTGTGCACGGTCAGCCGCACACGCGTCTGCGCCGGAAGTCCGTAGCGGATCATCGTCGTCGGGTTGAACGGGTTCGGATAGTTCTGATCCATGAACAGCTTCGACGGGATGCCGTCAGTCTCGCCGACGAGCGAGGTGGCCGCGAGTCCGGTGATCTGCACGGTTTCGAACGCACCGTCATAGGTCGTCGGGAACGACTTCAGGTTGCCGACCGGCGGCGTCTCCGGCTTGTCGATGTGCGTACCGTCGGCAAGGTAGCTCGACCCGTTGTGCGGGCAGACGAACTCGCCGGTGACCGCATCGTAGTCACCGACCTGATACTCGAAGCCGTGCGTGCAGTACGTCGAGACGGTCTTGAACGCATCCATGCCCTCGAGTGCCACTCGCGTGACGGCCAGCGGGTACCAGCCGCGTCGGTCATCCTGGGCTCGCAGCGTCTGATCACCGTAGCGCAGCTGATCGGGATTGAGCTGCAGCTGGTCGAAGGACACGAGCTTGACCGAGCCGCCAACGAGCTGGAGCTCCGGAAAGTCCGGGATGTGAAGCGTATAGGTGGCCGTCACTGCACCGGAAGGCGTCTCGGAGAGCTGCGGCATGATGCGGCCGAGCACGATTCCGGGAGCCGCGGTGGATATCACCAGCAGACTCAGGGCGCTGCGGAGGAAGGACCGTCGTGTGCTTTCGTCGCCGTTCATAATCGTAGGCGGCAGATTGTGTCAAGAACTATAGAAAGAATCCTCTGTTTGCTGATTGATGCGCGCGGGCGCGCAATCGTAACCCTTCAGACAGGGTTCGGCCGAAAATGTTTCATTCGTCGGCAGCAGAATCTTGCCCGTCGTCGTTCGGCGGCGCTCCGCCGACCGTCGGATCGGTGGCGCCGGGGGTGGCTTCCTCACGAATCTGATCGGCGTCCTGCCGGGGCATCGTCTGTGGCGCCGGCTCGCCGGGCGTCGCCCGCGACGCATCGGGCACCGGCTCTCCGGGCGCGTCCGGGGTTTCGGCGGGACGCTCCGGAAGTGCGTCGAGGAGGCGGTCGAGCAGCTCGATGCTCAGATTCTCGTGATAGTCTTCGTTGATCGCCACCATCGGCGCGCCACCGCAGGCTCCCATGCACTCGACCTCCTCCAGTGAGAACCGTCCGTCGGGCGTGCGCTCCATGTGACCGATACCGAAGCGCCCGGACACGTGGTCGTAGAGGCGCTCGCCACCACGAAGCATGCAGCTGATGTTCGTGCAGACCTGGACGTGCCACGTCCCCATCGGCTTCTTGAAGTACATCGTGTAGAACGATGCGACGCCGTAGACGTGGGCGTAGGGAAGCTCCATCACATCGGCGACGTGAGCGATGACGTCGGTCGAGAGCCATCCCCACTTCTTCTGTGCCATCCACAGCACGGGCATGATGGCGGCCTTCGGATGGGGGTAGCGCTTCTTGAGCGCCTCGATCGCATTACGCTCGGTTGCGGTGAACGCGATCGTCTCCTGCATCTGATCGTTGGTCGTCGAAGGGGAAGGTGCGGTCATGGTCTGCTGGCGTAGTTGGCGCGTGCGGACAGGTGCAGCCGCTGCTGAAGAAAACGTCCAAAATACGAAGAAATGTTCCGGTCTCCGTCGCGGTACGCTTTGAAACGATCCGGGCACCGCTGCCGGCCCCGATCCGCGGCTCCTGAGCTTGCACGGGGAGGCGACCCGCCCTAATTTGGGCGTTTATTCTTTTCGGCCCACCTGGTTCCCTGCGCAATGAACAACGGTAAGATCATCGGCGAAGGTCTCACCTACGACGATGTGCTGCTCGTCCCGCGCCACAGTCGACTGCTTCCTCGGGACTCCGATCTGACCACCCGACTCACCCGGTCGATCACGCTGAACATCCCGCTGCTCTCCGCGGCGATGGACACCGTTACCGAGTCGGCCATGGCGATCGCGATGGCACGCGAGGGCGGCATGGGAATCCTGCACAAGAGCATGTCCGTCGAGAAGCAGGCGGCACAGGTCCAGCGCGTCAAACGCAGCGAGAGCGGGATGATACTCGATCCGATCACGCTGGGACTCTCAGCGCGCGTCGGCGATGCCCTCGTGCTGATGCGCAAGTACTCCATCAGTGGCGTGCCGATCGTCGACGTGGGTGGCCATCTTCGGGGAATCGTCACCAACCGCGATCTGCGCTTCCAGCCCGACCACGACATGTCGATCACCGACGTGATGACGGCCACCGGCCTGATCACCGCGCCGGTAGGAACGAGTCTCGAAGAGGCCGAGTCCATCCTCCAGAAGCACGGCATCGAGAAGCTGCCGGTGGTCGCCGATGACGGTACGCTGCGTGGCCTGATCACCTTCAAGGACATCCGCAAGAAGCGCCAGCATCCGTTCTCGGCCAAGGATCGCCACGGGCGCCTGCGCGTCGGTGCCGCCGTCGGCGTGACACCGGATACGCCGGAACGCGTCGCTGAACTCGTTCGCGCCGGTGTCGACTGTGTCGTGGTCGATACCGCCCACGGTCACTCGCAGTACGTGATCGATATGGTCGGGACGATCAAGAGCCGCTTCGGCGACCTCGACGTGATTGCCGGCAACATCGCGACGGCCGACGGAGCCCGGGCCCTGATCGATGCCGGCGTCGATGGCGTGAAAGTGGGCGTCGGTCCCGGGAGCATCTGCACCACGAGGGTGGTCGCCGGTGTCGGCGTGCCGCAGCTCTCGGCGGTGATGAACGTCGTCGACGTCGCGGCCGAAGCCGACGTCCCGGTGATTGCCGATGGTGGCATCAAGCAGACGGGTGATATCGCAAAGGCAATCGCTGCTGGTGCGAACGTGGTGATGATCGGCGGTCTGTTTGCAGGTGTCGATGAAGCGCCGGGAGAAAAGATTCTCCTGGAAGGACGCTCCTACAAAGTCTACCGCGGTATGGGCTCCGAAGGCGCGATGATGCAGGGATCGGCCGACCGCTACTTTCAGGATGTCGAGGACGAACTGCCGAAGCTCGTTCCCGAGGGAATCGAGGGTCGCGTGCCGTCGAAGGGACCACTGACCGACGTCGTCTTCCAGATGATCGGCGGACTCCGCGCGGCGATGGGCTACTGCGGCTGCCCCGACATCGACGCGATGCGCTCCGAAGCACGGTTCATCCGCATGACCGGCGCGGGCCTGCGCGAATCGCATCCCCACGACATCGCGATCACCAAGGAGTCGCCGAACTACTACTGAATCCGGCCGGCGCGTCGGTCCGTTGCCCTGTCGCGGGCGCGTCGCGCCTCCCACGAACGTACCGACCCGACCGATGGCCAACGTCCGAATCAAGCAGCTCCGCGCACGACTCCGCAGTCACGACCTCGACGCGATTCTCGTCACCCACCTGCCACACGTCCGGTACCTGAGTGGATTCTCCGGAAGCTCCGGCGTCCTGCTGGTGACCGCCCGACGAGCCGTCCTCTTCACCGACTTCCGCTACCAGACCCAGGTTGCCGAGGAACTCGACCAGGGCGTCCGTGCAGCGATCACCCGCAACGCGCTCGAGACGATTCTCGAGGAACGGTACCTCGAGCCGGGGATGGACGTCGGCTTCCAGGAAGCCTACATGAGCGTCGCGTCGCACGACGCAATTCGCCGTCGACTCAAGGGAATGCGACTGAAGAAGTCCGGCGACATGGTGCGGGATCTGACGCTGGTGAAGTCCGACGAGGAGATTGAGCGCATCGCCCGTGCCGCAGCCGTTGCCGACGCCGTCTACTTCGAAATTCTCGAATGGGTCAGGCCCGGCATGCGCGAGCGCGACGTCGCCGCGGAGATCAGCTACCGCGGCCGCAAGCATGGCTCCGAGGGCGATGCGTTCGACATCATCGTCGCCTCCGGACCGCGTGGCGCGCTGCCGCACGGGCGTGCCTCGGACAAGAAGCTGCGCAAGGGCGAACTGGTGACACTCGACTTCGGGTGCATCGTCGACGGGTTCGCATCGGACATGACCCGCACGTTCGCACTCGGGCGTCCCAGTCGTCTTGGTCGCGAGATCTACGACATCGTGCTCCGTTCGCAGCTGGCCGGCGTCGCCTCGGCACGCGCCGGTATGACCGGCAGCGACCTCGACTCCGTCTGCCGCACCGTCATCGAGGACGCGGGATACGGCGCCGAATTCGGTCACTCTACCGGGCACGGTCTTGGTCTCGAAGTCCACGAACAACCTGCTGTCGCCGCGCGAGGCACCGACCAGACGCTGCTCGAGAACATGGTCGTTACCATCGAACCCGGCATCTACCTGCCCGAGCAGTGTGGTGTGAGAATCGAGGACGATGTCGTGATCACTCGTGATGGCTGCCGTGTACTCAACCGGTCGCCGAAAGAGCTCGTCGTCGTCTGATCCGTCCGTCGTCCAGCCGCGAACGAGAGCATCCCCCCCAGTCCAAACGGTCACCCGAATTTCGACCTCCGAATCGACACCGTACGTCTCTGACCTCCACCGGCAACCATACCGACCAGACCGTGCTCGAAGCGCAGCCGGCGGGCGGTCCGTCAGCACCGACGCAGCGCCGTCGGCTGCTGGTGATCGCCTACTACTTCCCTCCGATGGGGCTCTCCGGCGTGCTCCGCATTTCGAAGTTCGTGCGCTACCTCCGCGACTTCGGTTGGAATTCGACCGTCCTCACCGTCGGCGAGGTCAGCTACTACGCGCACGACTACTCGCTGCTCGAGGAAGTCATCGCCGCCGGCGTGCGCATCGAGCGCACCGCGTCGCTCGACCCACTGGCGCTGCTGAGGCGGGTTCGCCGGAACCGCGAGACCGTCGCTATGCAGCCGGCCGGTCGACGCCGCTTCCTCAGCGGCGTGACCCATACGTTCCTGCAGCCGGACAACAAGATCGGCTGGAAGCGCCACGCGCTGCGCCGGGCGAAGGAACTGATCGCCGAAGAGCCGTTCGACGCCATCCTCGCCACCGCGCCTCCGTTCACCTCGTTTCTGATCGGCCGCCAGCTGCAGGAGCAGTTCGACATCCCGCTGGTGGTCGACTACCGCGACCCGTGGCTGGACAATCGCAACTACTTCTACGCGACGCCGATGCACCGGCGTTATGCCGCCGGACTCGAAGAGGACGTGCTGAAGAATGCCGACGGCATCGTGGTCGTCAACCGGCGGATCAAGGAACGACTCATCGAGCGATACCGATTCCTGACCCACGAAACCGTTCATATCCTGCCGAGCGGGTACGATCCGGAGGACTTCGAGCGCGCTGCCCGCGATCCGATTCCCTCCAGCGGCAAGATGCGCATCACCTTTGGTGGCGCGATGATGAGCACGCGGACGCCGAAGCCCTTCTTCGCGGCTGTCGCGAAACTGTTCGCCGAGCAGCCGGATGCCCGCGACGAGATCGAGCTCTGCTTCGTCGGCACCTTCCAGGACCGCTATCGCCGCATGGCCGAGCGCGCCGGCGTCGCCTCATCGCTGCGAACGACCGGATACGTCGACCACCTCGACGCAGTCCGCTGGCTGTGCTCCAGCGATCTGCTGTGGCTGATGACTGATGACCCGTCGGTAACGCCGGGCAAGCTTCACGAGTACGTCGGTGCCGGCAAACCGATCCTCGCGCTGGTGCCCGAGGGCGGCGTCGTTCGCCAGGTGCTGGCCGACTACGGTGCGTCGAAATCAGTCGATCCCGATGACATCGATGCGATCAAAGCCGCGATCGTCGACTTCCATCGACAGTGGAAGCAGGGACTGCTGCCATCGGGCGATCCAGCGCTTGCGCGCGAATTCGATCAGCACGAGATCACCGGGCGACTCGCGCGCGTACTCGCGTACTCGCTTCGTATCTGAAGCGGGGTCCGTACCAATTCCAAATTCTCAACGCTCATGTACACCGTGCTGTTGCTCGGCTCCGGCGGTCGCGAGCACGCCATCGCGTGGACGCTCGCTCGCTCGCCGCGCCTGAAGCATCTCTACTGCGCCCCCGGGAATCCCGGAATCGCCCACGAAGCGGAACTCCGGTCGATCGACATCAACGATCCGGCTGCCGTCGTCGACCTGGCGCGCGAGCTCGGCGCCGATCTGGTGGTCGTCGGGCCTGAGAATCCTCTGGCCGCAGGCGTTGCTGATGCCCTCGGCCATGCGGGTATTCCCGTCTTCGGTCCCTCCCGTGCCGCCGCTCGTCTCGAGTGGGACAAGGGGTTCGCAAAGGAATTCATGGTTCGCCACGGGATTCCCACCGCGGCCTCGCGGACGTTCACCGATGAACAGCAGGATGAAGCTCGGGAATTCGTACGGCGGCACGATCTGCCGGTCGTGCTCAAGGCAGGAGGTCTGGCAGCAGGCAAGGGCGTCGTAATCGCAGATGCCACCGACCAGGCGCTCGATGCGCTCGACGGCATGCTCTCCGGTGCGTCCTTCGGCGATGCAGGTCGGAGCGTGGTCGTGGAGGATTTCCTCGAAGGTGAGGAGGCATCCGTCTTCGCGATCTGTGACGGCCAGCACTACGTCCTGCTCGCGCCTTCGCAGGATCACAAGGCAATCGGAGACGGAGACGTCGGGCCGAATACCGGCGGGATGGGTGCCTACGCGCCCGCGCCGGTGGTCACCGACGAGGTGCTGGCGCGTGTCCGCTCCGAGATCGTCGAACCCACGCTGGAAGGGATGCGCGGCGAAGGAGCACCGTTCGTCGGCTGTCTGTTCGTCGGACTGATGATCGATGGCGGCGTAGCGCGGGTGGTGGAATTCAACAGTCGCTTCGGCGACCCGGAGGCGCAGGTCGTACTTCCGCTGCTCGACGCCGATCTGCTCGAGCTGATGTACGCCGCCGCCACCGGACGCCTGGCGGATTCCGGGGCAATCACCGCCACCGGATGTGCCGTGTGTGTGGTGATGGCATCCGAGGGATATCCCGGGCACTACCAGAAGGGGCACCCGATCACGGGCATCGAACGCGCCGAAGCACGCAAGGGCATCATCGTCTTCCATGCTGGAACGACCGGCGACGACAGCGTGCTTCGCACCGCCGGTGGCCGTGTGCTCGGTGTGACCGCCGTTACCCGCGACGGCAGTCTCCAGCACACCATCGATCTGGCCTACGCGGCAGTCGCCGAAATTTCCTGGCCGGGTGCATACCATCGTACCGACATCGGACGCAAGGGCGTCGCCACCGCATGAATATTCTCGTTACCGGCGGAGCCGGCTTCATCGGTTCGCACATCGTCGACGCATACATCCAGGCAGGCCACCACGTTGCCGTCATGGACAACCTCGTGACCGGGTCCGAGCACAACCTGAATCCGCTTGCCGAATTCCATCGCGTCGACATCACCGACCGGGCCGCCGTCGACCGGGTGTTCGCCTCGGGACGATTCGACCTCGTCAATCACCACGCCGCTCAGCTCGACGTCCGCGCGTCGGTTCGCGATCCGCAGTATGATGCGATGCAGAACATCATTGGGTCACTCAACGTTTTCGAGGCGGCACTGCATACGGGTGTCCACAACGTGATCTTTGCCTCCAGCGGCGGCGTGGTCTATGGCGAGCAGGAATCCTTTCCGGCTGACGAGGACCATCCGACCAATCCCATCTCGCCGTACGGAGTCGCGAAGCTGGCCGTGGAGAAGTACCTGCGGTTCTACCACGGCGTCCACGGTATGCACTACGTCGTGTTCCGCTATACCAACGTGTACGGTCCGCGGCAGAATCCGCGGGGCGAGGCGGGGGTGATCGCAATCTTCTGCGACAGGATGTTCAACGGTCAGCAGCCGGTGATCAACGGGTCGGGCGCGCAGACGCGGGACTACGTCTACGTCGCCGACGTCGTCCGCGCCCACGTCATGGCCCTCGATTATCTCAACTCCGGCCACTGTGGGGTGTTCAACATCGGAACGGAGACCGAGACGTCGGTCAACCAGCTGTTCCGAATGCTCAACTCCATGCTGGACAACCGGTTCACCGAAGAACACGGTCCGGCACTTCCGGGCGAACAGGTTCGCTCGGTCTGCAGCTACGAGCACGCGGCATTCGAACTGGGATGGCAACCGCAGGTGTCGTTGCTCGACGGGCTGAAGCGGACGCTGGCATTCTATCGCGAGCAGGCGTGAACGCGGCACGCCGCGCCTGGTTCAGCGTTGGGGAAATCCATAGTCGGCGGGGTCGACGTGTTGGTGGCGATCGACATCGATGCGTGAGGAGGTGGCTCCCGGCTTCCATCGAAAGGTCTCGAAGATCTGCTCCCGGACGGCGACATAGCGGGCCACCGATCCACCCTTCAGGGGCACGAATTCCATTGTGACTCGTCGCGTCGGCAGGAACCACGTGCGCGCGTAGATATAGCCGTTGTCGGTGGCGATGCGGTCGTCGACCCAGGTGTAGGCCGAGGTGCGGGTGGCGCTGTCGGGAATCGATTGCGCGGCGACGGTGACCGTCAGACGAATCTCTCCGCCGTCGGACAGGCGGAAGACTCTGCGCTCGAATCGTTCCTCGGGATTCCAACCGCTGCGCGAGGAGTCGAGCACGGCGTCCTGGGGAACGCGCACGACGTAGCCCTTCGGGCTGTCGACGTACTGAGCGGTCATGTGCGCGACGGTGGCACTGTCGGGTGGCTGTTGGGCCGAGGCAGAGGTCACCGGCAACAGTAGCATGAACGCGGGAAGCGTCGCAAGCAGCACGCGCCACGGCAACGCCGCGGCCGGACTTCGACGACTCATGGGTTCTTCAGCGGTTCCCGTTCGTAGCGCGGGCGTTCCACCTGATCGGCACTGCGGCCGAAGCGCCAGTCCTGCAGCGAGAAGTCGGCACCCTCGGGAGCGACGAAGGAATCGAAGATCGGATCGACGAGCGGAAGGATATCGGCCTCTCCGCGCGGCGTGACCAGGATCTGCGCTTCGACGACGCGGTCGCGCATGATGTACTCGCGGCGGAAGATCCTGCCGTTGGTCCCGGTCGAATCGCTGGAAAAGTAGTACAGACTGTCAGGGCGTATCTGGAAGCCCTTCGGGACCATGTGACGCTCGGTGAAGAATTCGATGGTGATCGCTCCACGTCCGCCACGGATCATGAAATTCACCTTCTCGGTTCCCTTGTCCTTGTCGTAGACCGAGCCGAGCGGGTTGTACTTGACGATGCTCTTGTCGGGGAAGCGGAAGCCGTAACCGAAGTTGTCGCTGGTCCACGACTGGGTCAGCGAGGAATCGGCTCCGTCCTGGGCGTGGGCACCAGAAGTGCCGGCGATGAGGAGGAAGGCGAAGAGGAATGCAGTCGTAATGCGCATGGCAGATCGTGCAATTGTAGCGGGCGAGTGTCGCCGGTTGGACGCCCCGGTTGCCGACCGGTTTATCGGCGCCATCGGAAGAAGAATTCAAAGGTAGTGCTCCGAAGCGAGGCGGTTCAAGTCGAAGGCATCCGAGGAGTGCTGGGAGGGACTCTATTCTTTGGTAGGTTTGCCCTTTCCCGTTGGAGCGGTACGGCCGCCAGGGGGCGCCGCGCATCACACAACCGCATCGACCAATGACATCGACCAGGAAGATCATCTCGATCGGCATCGGATCGGCACTGCTCACGCTCGGTGGCGCGATGTTCACGCTGTTCCGCACCGAATTCGGATTCCGGAGTTTCCTCGACCTCGTCTATGGTGATCGCGACAGCATACCGACGATCGATCCCGAGGTGCTCGCCGCGGAGCTGCAGGGATCGAATCCTCCGCTGCTGCTCGATGCGCGCACACCCGAGGAGTATGCCGTCTCGCACCTTCGCAACGCGCAGTTGGCCAACCCGGCGACGTTCGACATCGACGAACTGTACGACGTCGATCGCGATCGTGCCATCGTCGTCTACTGCTCGGTCGGCTATCGCAGTCAGAGCATCGTCGAACGGATGCGCGACCATGGGTTCACCAACGTCCGAGATCTCAACGGCGGCCTGTTCCTGTGGTACAATCAGGGCCGAGCGGTCTATCGTGGGAGCACTCCGGTCGATCAGATTCATCCGTACAATGGATTCTGGAGTCTGTTCATAACGCGCGGTGGCCGGGAAACGATGGCCGCGCACCAGGACGAGGTTCCGGTCTGGAGTCGCTGGTAGCAGTCATCACCCACACATGTCGACTCTTCGAACGCTGATCCCCGATCGGCTGCCTGCGCTGACGCATCGGAACTTCCGTCTGCTGTGGTTCGGCCAGATGGTCTCCGTTGCGGGCTCGCAGATGCAGTGGGCGGCGATCAGCTGGCAGATCTACCAGCAGACGGATTCGGCGGTCATGCTGGGACTGATCGGGCTGGTGCGCGTGGTGCCGGTCGTCGTCTTCTCGCTGCTCGGTGGGATGGTTGCCGACAGTCGCGATCGCCGCCGAGTGATGCTCGTCACCCAGTCGTCGATGCTCGTCGCCTCCGGCGTGCTCGCGCTGGTGACCTCGCTCGATCTGGACACGGCCGCCATCGTACTGGGACTCACGGCGCTGAGCGCCGCCGCCACCGCGTTCGACAATCCGGCTCGTCAGTCGCTGATCCCGAACCTCGTGCCACCGGAGCATCTGACCAACGCGGTCTCGCTCAACACCATGATGTTCCAGTCGGCGCGAATCATCGGACCGGCGCTCAGCGGACTGATCATCGCCGGCTTCGGTGTCGCCGCCGTGTACTGGATCAATTCGGTCACGTTCGTCGCCACGATCGCCGCTGTGCTGCTGTTGCACGATTTGCCGACGCACCAGGGGGAGCGCCCGCGCGTGGGACTGGATTCGCTGTTCGAGGGATTGCGGTTCGTACGCGACAGCCGGTTGATCTTCTCGACGATGCTGCTCGATTTCTTCGCCACGTTCTTTGCATCGGCGACGACGCTGCTGCCGATTTTCGCCAGGGACATCTTACGCGTCGGTCCGCAGGGATTTGGTCTGCTCTACTCGGCCGAGGCGATCGGATCGCTCGTGGCGGGACTCGCGATGTCGCTCATCGTCGATGTGCGCCACAAGGGACGACTGCTGCTGTGGTCGGTGGGACTCTACGGCGTGGCGACGATACTCTTCGGCGTCTCGAGCAGCTACGCGCTGTCGCTCATCATGCTCGCAGCCGTTGGCGCCGGCGATTCGGTGAGCACCGTACTGCGTCAGACGATTCGCCAGCTGGTGACGCCGGACTATATCCGCGGTCGGATGAATTCTGTGAACATGGTGTTCTTCATGGGCGGACCGCAGCTCGGCAACCTCGAGGCGGGAATCGTCGCGTCGCTCTTCGGCGCGCCGCTGGCGGTCGTTACCGGAGGCGTCGCCACCATTCTCGTCGTCGGCTGGACGGCGTGGCGGTATCCACGTCTAAGGCGGTACGGGTCGGGTGGCGTCGGTGAACAGGTGGGAGCGCTGCGGTGAGGCGGCGGTGGCGGCAGATCAGTCGTTCTCGAACTCGACGGCGCGAACCTCCGGCATCCGGCGGCGGATCGCGCGCTCGACGCCGCCCTTGAGCGTCAGGTGCGACGACGGACACGTGCTGCAGGCACCGGCGAGACGGACGTAGACGGTGCGGTCGACGTAGCGAGTAAGCTCGATCGTGCCCCCGTCCATCTCGATCAACGGCCGCACGTCGTCGTCGATGATCGACTCGATCGTTCCAAGAATTTCACCACCGTCGTTCCCGCTCATCACCATCCATGGGTCTCGTTGGCTCACATGATCGGTCGCCGATCAAGATAATCAAATCGTCCGCCGACCGATCCGGATGGCCGTCGTGCGCGACGGCGCACCTGCTTCGCCACCATCACCGATTTCACCACCATTGCCACGATCATGATCGACAGAGGCTGGCACTACTATCCCGCTCTGAAATTCGCGATCGCCTTCGCGCTCGGAATCTCGCTCAGCGACCTCGTCGGCGTTCCCGCGCCCCTTGCGGTGGCGGCGCTCGGTGTCGGACTGCTCCTGCTCGGCTGCACGATGCTGGCCGGCGTTCCGATGGTCGCACCGCTCTGCCTGGCGTGCGCTGTCGCCGCCGGTGCTGTTGCGCGTGATGCGTATCCGCGGCCGCTGGTCCGATCCGACGACGTACGGATTGCCGACGCCGAACTCGTCGGCCGCGTCGTCGTCGAGCCGATCCGCCGGACCGACAGGTGGGAAATGACCGTCGAGTGTGACTCGATCCTGTTCCGCAATCAGATAGCGCACCCGCACACCGCCGTGCTCGTGCGCATCCGCGACACGTCCGCCGAGCGCAGTTCGATTCCGCACAGAGGAGACCACGTCTCGGTCGTCGGCACGCTATCGGCCGCTCCGGGACCCGCCGTGCCCGGAGCGTTCGACTATCGCTCGTGGCTGGCAGACCGCGGCGTCGCGCTGACGTTCGACGTCTGGCGCCCACGGAGCTCCTACCGGTTCGAGCGCGGCGACCTCCATGGTCTCACGTTCGTGCTCGCACGGGTACGACGACACGTGCGACGCTTCGCCGAGGCGTGTGTGGGCGGCGAGGACGGTGACATTCTGCGGGCACTCATCCTCGGCGAACGTGGCGCGGTCGATCGATCGACGATCGATGCGTTCCGGATCACCGGAACGGTTCACCTGCTGGCCGTCAGCGGTCTGCACGTCGGTGTGATCGCGCTGGTGCTCTTCGTCATCGTGAGCTGGATACCGTCGCGCCCGGCGCAGCTGATCGTCTTCATCGTCATGATCGGCGCATACGTCGCGCTGGCTGGCGCGGGATCGAGCATCGTTCGCGCGGCCCTTATGGCGTCATTCTTCATGGTTGCACGCCATGCGGGACGGATTCCCCGTCCGCTGAACACGCTTGGTGCCGCTGCGCTGGTGATCCTCGTGATCGATCCCGGACAGCTTCACGACGCCGGCTTTCAGCTGTCGTTCGCGTCGGTGGCCGGGATCATCGTCGGCGTCGTGCCGACGTATAGAGCGTTGCAGCGAACTCGGATCGTGGCTCGCCTCGGCACTCCCGGCCGGTACCTCGCCACGATGGTTGCCGCATCGATCTGCGCACAACTGTTCACGCTTCCCTTCGTGTTGACGTTCTTCGGGTACGTACCGGTCACGTCGCTCGCCGTAAATCTGATCGCCATTCCGCTCATCTCGATCGCTCTCGGCGCGGGTCTCGCGGGGGCCGTGGCGATGACGGTTTCGGTGAGCGCAGCGACATGGTTCGGCGGAACCTGTGTGCTGGCGACCGGGGCCGCCCGTGCGGCGATTCTGTACTTCAGTCAGCTGCCGTTTACGGGCATCACCGTCGGGCGGATCGGTCCGGGTCTGGCGTGGACGCTTGCCGCAGGGCTGCTCTATCTTGCGTTTGCCCGGACTCCGGCCCAGGTGGCGCTCCGTCTGTGTCTCATCGTACTGGCAGTGCTCTGCCTCACACGTGTCGCGCCTGGTTGGGGAAGTGGCCCTTGCGATCGGGTGGCGCTGATTCCCTGTCGATCGGGAACCGCCGTCGTCGCGTTCAGCGACACGACGACGAGCGCATTCGTCGCCGACGCGCGTGACTCCGCGGCCGTCGCCACGTTCGTCCGAGCGGTGGATGGCACCGGCGCCGGGGGGGTCGCCGTCATACCGATCGACTCGATCGGCGCGTCCGGCGGGGGATCCTCTGCATGGCAGGGTATTCTCTTGTCGGTTCGACCCCGAGAGGTGGCGCTTCGCCGATGGCCGGTGATCGTTTCCGGCACGACCGTACGGTCGCTGAAGGAGGTCCGGTTGCACGCGCTCCGGCTGCTGCAGGTGCCGCTGGATCGACCCATCGGCCGGGCTCTGATTCTGACACGCGATTTCCACAACCGACTGACACTGCACGCATGCCCCTGATCTATGAGCCGCGCATCTTCGCGGAGCACGCTGACGTCCGCGCCGCGATGTCCGAGGCGGGACCGATCCCGAGCGCGTATGGATTCAACATGTCGTTGACCGTGGGTGACGACCCCGCGCGCGTGGAGGCCAATCGCGCGCGACTGGCCGGGCGGCTCGGCTTCGGCGTCGAACAGCTCGTTACCCAGCGTCAGGTCCACGGCGACCGCGTGGTCGTCGTCGATGGCGAGTACGAACGCGGCGACAGCGACGCAATGGTGACGGGAAATCCGGGCCACCTGCTGGCGATCAGTATCGCCGACTGCATCCCGGTGCTGCTCTACGATCCGGTCAATCATGCGGTCGGAGGCGTACACTCGGGCTGGAGGGGAACGCGGTTGAACGTGACGGGCATGACGATCGCGACGATGCGGGAGGAATTCGGAACGGACGCCGAAGTGCTTCGCGTGTACGTCGGTGCCGCGGCCAGACAGTGCTGCTACGAAGTGGGAGCGGAGGTGGCGCGGGAATTCGAAGGGCACTACAGCCGCGAGATCGGCGGCGGCAAGTATCTCTTCGACAACCCCGGAGTGGTGTTCGATCAACTGCTCGCATCAGGTGTATCCGCGGCGAACATCGAGCTCGACATGCGATGCACGATCTGCGACGACCGAATGCAGAGTTATCGGAGGGGCGGCCTGAAGAGCGGGCGTGCGATGGCCGTCATTGGGATGGTGCCCGCCGGCTGAAGTCCAGCAGCGGCGGGAGATTGCGCCGGTCGACCTTCGGAACGCCCCTTGCGAAGCGGTGTTCAGCACGGCGACCCGCCGCAGACCGCATAAAATCTACCATTGCGGCGCCTCGCCTATTGCATATCAGATCACCGTGGAGTAGTTTCGGCGCCGTCGGAAGCCCAGGAACAATCTACTTCTCTCAATCAGGAGGTCATCCGTGAACAAGTCTCAACTGGTAGAGGCGATCGCAAAGGACACCGAGCTCAGCAAGGCCGATGCCGAGCGCGCCCTCTCCGCCACCGTCGACAACATTTCGAAGTCGCTCAAGAAGGGTGAGAGCGTCCAGCTCGTCGGCTTCGGAACGTTCGGCGTGAGCAAGCGGGCGGCGCGCAAGGGTAAGAATCCGCGCACGGGCGAGGTGATCAAGATCGCCGCACGCAAGGTCCCCAAGTTCTCGGCGGGCAAGTCGCTGAAGGACACGGTGGCCGGCGTCAAGAAGAAGTAGTGACCATCGGATGGTGAAAGGGCCCCGGGCGATTCGCTCGGGGCCCTTTCTTTTTGTCCGCTGCCGTCATCGGAGCGCTACTCCTCGTCGCCGCGAAGCTTCTCGAGCGTGGAGTAATCCTCGAGCGTCGTCACGTCGCCCGTCACACGACCCGTCGAGGCAATCTCGCGCAGCAGCCGTCGCATGATCTTTCCCGATCGCGTCTTGGGCAGGGCATCGGTGAACCTGATGTCGTCCGGTCGAGCGATCGCGCCGATCTCTCGGCCGACGTGCTGCCGCAGCTCCTCGGCAAGCTGCGGCGTCGGCTGGACGTCACGCTTGAGTGTCACGAACGCCTTGAGCGAATTGCCCTTGATCTCATCGGGGATTGCCACCACCGCTGCCTCGGTGACCTGCCGGTGTGAGACGAGCGACGATTCGATCTCGGCCGTACCGAGGCGGTGACCGCTCACGTTCACCACGTCATCGACCCGACCCATGATCCAGAAGTACCCGTCGGCGTCGCGCCGCGCTCCGTCACCGGTGAAGTACCACCCCTTGTACTGACTCCAGTACGTCCGGCGGAACCGCTCGGCGTCACCGTGGATCGTCCGCAGCATCGACGGCCACGGACTTCTGATGACCAGGAATCCTCCTTCGTTCGCCCTGCATGAGGTTCCGTCGCGACGCACCACGTCGGCGTCGATGCCGGGAAGCGGAAGCGTTGCCGAACCCGGTTTGGTTGGCGTGGCGCCGGGCAACGGCGAGATCATGATTCCTCCCGTCTCCGTCTGCCACCACGTGTCGACGATCGGACAGCGATTGCCACCGATCGTCGCGCGGTACCACATCCACGCTTCGGGATTGATCGGCTCGCCCACGGTGCCCAGCAGCCGAAGCGACGTCAGGTCGTGACGCCGCGGATAGCCCTCGCCCCAGCGCATGAACGAGCGGATCGCCGTCGGCGCGGTGTAGTAGATCGAGATCCGATGTCGTTCAATGAGATCCCATGACCGATCCGGTTCCGGATGATTCGGCGCGCCCTCGTACATCACCGTCGTGGCGCCGTTGAGCAGCGGTCCGTAGACGACGTAGGCGTGGCCGGTCACCCAGCCGATGTCCGCTGTGCACCAGTAGACGTCGTCGTCGCGAATGTCGAAGACCATGCGCGTGGTGTAGTACGCCCAGACCATGCTGCCGCCGAGCGTGTGCAGGATGCCCTTTGGCTTTCCGGTGGAACCCGATGTGTAGAGGATGTAGAGGGGGTCCTCCGCATCGAGCTTTGCCGCGGGTGCGCTCGAGGACGCGCCCTCGACCAGCTCATGCCACCAGTGATCGCGACCGCCCTTCATCCGGATGTCGATGCCGGTGCGCCGAAGCACGATGACGTGCTCCAGCGTGGTGACGCCGCGCGTGGCACGGTCGGCTTCCTCCTTGAGGCGGACATGTTCGCCCCGACGCCATGCAGCGTCCTGGGTGATGAGCACCTTCGTGTTCGAATCGATCATCCGCTCTCGGAGCGCGTCGGCACTGAATCCGCCGAAGACGACGTTGTGCACCGCACCGATGCGTGTGCAGGCGAGCATGGCGATGGCCGCCTCGGGAACCATTCCCATGTAGATCGCGACAGTGTCACCCTTGCCGACGCCGAGCTGCAGCAGCGCGTTGGCGAATCGACACACCTCCGCGTGCAGCTGCTGATAGGTGAGCGTGCGGATCTCGCCCGGCTCGCCCTCCCAGATGATCGCCGCCTTCGTTCGACGCCAGGAGTCCAGATGGCGGTCCAGACAGTTGTAGCTCATGTTCGTCCGACCACCGACGAACCACTTCGCAGTCGGCGGCTTCGACCGCAGCAGCGTCTTCCACGGTCTGAACCAGTGCAGCTGCGTGGCAATGTCCGCCCAGAATTTCTCCGGATCCTTCTCCGCCTGCCGACGCAGCTTCCGATAGGTGTCCATCGATCCGATTCGCGCGTGCTCGGAAAATTCCTCCGGCGGCATGAACACGCGGTCCTCGTGCAGCACCGACGTGATCGAATCGGTCGCGTCGATCGGCTGCGCGCCGGCCGCTGCTCCCTTCTTGCTAATCGCTTTCCTGCTGGTCGGTTTCGGCGCGGTGGTCGCCTTCTTCCTCGTCATGTCGAGAAGCCCCTGAATTGGTGAACGCGTCTGTGCTCGCGAGGTCGCGAAACGGGTGCCGGGCAGGGCAGTCGCCGTTTCAGGGCAGGGAACATAAAGAAAGCGGGAACGTTTCGGAACGTTCCCGCAGTGCTTTCGGACTCGATGGGCGGCCGCTACTGGCCCGATGTGGTATCGATCGGACCGGCAAAGGCAGGGAGAATCTTCTCGGCCACCTTTGAGACGACCGACAGGGATTCGTCGTAGGGAACGATGATCCGCTCGGCCTTGTGGCTGTCGGGAAGCATCGTCTTCAGGTCGTATACCTTCACCGAGAAATTCGCCTTGTCGTACTTGACCTTGTAGCTGCCGAAGATGACCATGTCGGCGTTGAGCCGCTCGGCGATGTCGAAGATGTCGTTCTCATAGTTGACCGCGTGAGGATTGACCTCGACGTTGAGCGCGAGCATCTGGTCGAGCAGGTCCTCGACGGTGATCAGCTCGAACGTCTTTCCGGAATTCGGACTCTTCAGGATCTCCTGCTCCAGCGCCTTGGGGAACGTCCAGGTGACGCTGTCGTACTTTGCGACGCCATCGAGATTCTCGAACGGCATGATCACCACGACCTTCGGCTTGGAATCCGACGTCTGCGCGATCGCCGGCGAAGCGATCAGCGTGAGCGCGATCAGTGGAAGCAACGGAAGCAGAGTTTTCATCGTCATCGGCTGGAATGGTATCTGGGAGGGACGTCGTGCACGAATTGAGACGAAAGGTACGGCTCGACGTTTAATCGCTTCGGATCAGTCGTCGACCTCTTCGGCCTGTCTCCGCCCGAGGGCAAGCTCGATGATCCGTTCGCACAGCCCTGCGAAGTCGACACCGGCAGCCCGGGCGGCCTTGGGTACCAGACTCGTCGCGGTCATGCCGGGAAGCGTGTTGGCCTCGAGACAGAATGGTGTTCGATCGTCGTCGAGCCGGAAGTCGACGCGACTGTAGCCGCGGCACCCGAGCGCCACATGCACCCTCCGGGCGAGTTCGCGAACCTCCTCCTCGACCGCCCGGGGAAGTTCCGCCGGACAGATGTACTCGGTCATACCGGTGGTGTACTTGCTTGTGTAGTCGTAGAAACCGCTTCTGGGAACGATCTCCACGATCGGCAGACTTTCGCTCCCGAGGATCGTCACGGTGAGCTCGCGGCCCGGGATGTAGGATTCGAAGAGCACCGTCGACGCGTAGTGTCCAGCCCTGCGGTACGCCTCGATCAGTCCGGAAGCGTCGTGGACGATGGTCATGCCGACGGTCGATCCGCCATCGTTCGGCTTGACGACAACCGGGTAGGCCGTGTGCATGTCCACCCGCTCGGTCAGGTCGTCGATCGTCGCGGTACCGGCCGGGAGCGAGAACCAGTCCGGTGTCGGTACGCCCGCGTCCTGCATGACGCGTTTGCTCATCGCCTTGTCGAGCGTCAGCGCCGAGGCGAGGACGCCCGAACCGGTGTAGGGGATGTTCCGCAGCTCGAGCAGCGCCTGGACGGTGCCGTCCTCACCGGGCGATCCGTGCAGTGCGAGGAACGCGACGTCGATGTCCTTCGGAAGCGCCAGCACCGCGCGGATGATCGCCTCGTTGTCGAATCCGGAAAGATCGGCGTCCGACGGCGCAGTCTGACCGGGAAGAACGAGGTCGTCGAAGCCAACGCGTGCATCGGCTCCGAGTGCGACGTCGTAGAGCGTGACGGCGTGACCGCGCGAGATGAGCGCTTCGGCAACGCCCCTTCCGCTCGCCATCGAGACATGGCGTTCCGGAGACGTTCCACCGAGAAGTACAGCGATATTCATGAGGACGATCTCAGGTAGATGGGTATTCGACGACGGGAATATATATGGAATACGGACCCGCCCGCGGGACGTTACCGCCGGCGGTACGAGGGCTCGGCGCCGCATGGAAATTCACCTTCTGACCACGAATTCAAATCACCATGAGCTATGATGCTGTCATCGTCGGTTCGGGTCCGAACGGACTTGCTGCGGCGATCACGCTGGCGCGCGCTGGGCGCTCGGTGCTGGTACTCGAAGCGAAGGAGACGATCGGCGGCGGGCTGCGGACGATGCAGCTGACGCTGCCGGGATTCCACCACGACGTCTGCTCGGCGATTCATCCGATGGGGGTGGGATCGGCGTTCATGCGTTCGCTCCCGCTGGAGCAGTTCGGCGTCGAGTGGATTCATCCGCCGGCGGCGATGGCACATCCGTTCGATGACGGACCGGCGGTCGTGCTCGAGCGATCGATCGAGGCGACGGCGGAGCGCCTGGGCCGTGACGCGAGGTCCTATGCGCGGCTCTTCGAGCCGCTGACTCGCCGGTGGGAAGCATTGCTCGAGGATCTGCTCGCGCCTCCTCGTCTGCCTCGACATCCGCTTCTGATGGCACGCTTCGGTCTCGATGGTGTGCGATCGGCGTATCAGCTCGCGCTGACGCGCTTCGCCGAACGAGCCACGCGAGGGTACTTCGCGGGACTCGCAGCTCACTCGATGTTGCCGCTGGAACGGCCGACCACCGCCGCGTTCGCCATGGTCCTCGCGACGCTGGGTCACGCGGTCGGGTGGCCGTTTCCGAAGGGCGGATCGCAGCGCATCGCCGACGGACTGGCCGACTACGCGAGGTCGCTCGGTTGCGAGTTCCGGACCGGCATCGAGGTGAAATCGATGGCCGAGATTCCACCTGCGCGGATGGTGTTCTTCGACGTGACACCGCGACAACTGCTGGAGATACTCGGCGATCGACTGCACGGATCCTACCGCCGGAGGTTGGAGCACTATCGATACGGACCGGGCGTATTCAAGCTCGATCTGGCCCTCGACGGCCCGATCCCGTGGCGCGATGCCGACTGTGCGCGAACTGCGACGGTTCACCTCGGGGGAACGCTCGAGGAGGTGGCGAAATCCGAACGGGCGATGGTCTCGGCCGCGCCGGCACAACGACCGTTCGTGCTGGTGGCGCAGCACTCGCTCTTCGATGACTCACGGGCGCCGGACGGGAAGCAGACGGTGTGGGCCTACTGTCATGTGCCGCACGGATCGGACGTCGACATGAGCGAGCGGATCGAGCGGCAGATCGAACGGTTCGCGCCCGGGTTCCGCGATCGAATTCTGGCCCGCCATGCGATGTCCGCGGTGGCGATGCAGCGGTACAATCCGAACTACATCGGCGGCGACATCAACGGCGGCGTGCAGGACATCGGACAGCTCTTCACGAGGCCGGTGCCTCGGTGGAATCCGTACTCGACGCCGGTCGATGGCGTCTTCATCTGTTCGTCGTCGACGCCCCCGGGAGGAGGTGTCCACGGGATGTGCGGATATCACGCCGCGCGGTCGGTGATGTGAACCGTTCCTTGGGCGTTCACGATTCTCCGTTGCCGGCTCTGTATCTTCCCGTCCGACCCGCCTGAATTCTTCCTTCCCGAGATCCCATGCAACGTTGCTACAGATCGGTGTTCCGATTCGCCGCACTGCTGATCGTCTTCGGTTGCCTGACGTCGTTGGCAGTTGCACAGGACGGTGGCGACACCACGATGCCGTCACTTCCGCCGGTCAGCCGTACCTACGCCATCACGAACGCTCGCGTCGTCGTCTCGCCCGGTACCGTTCTGGACCATGCCACGGTGGTGGTACATGACGGACTGATCGTCGGTGTCGGCCGCGCGGTCACGGTGCCGGCCGACGCGTTTGTGATCGATGGAGACTCGCTCGTCGTCTATGCCGGGTTCATCGACGGTATGTCGCACGGCGGCGTGCCGGCGGAGGATCCGCCCAGCGGAACGGTGAAGCGCCCGGGCGATCCGCCGGACGAGCGAGCCGGAATCCGACCGGAGCGCGACGTCCTGACGCTCCTCGACGCACACCATCCATCGGTTGACTCACTGCGGCGCGCCGGCTTCACCGTGGCTCAGGTCGTTCCGCGCGGGCAGATGCTGCCCGGCATCGGAGCGCTCGTCTCGCTCGGCGGAGAGGATGCCGAGGGCATGGTGCTGCGCGCGCAGTCATCGACCTTCGCGCGATTCGAACCCGCCGTGGGCGATGTCTACCCGGTGACGCCGATGGGAATCATTGCGAAGTGGCGGCAGCTCTACCATCGCGCGTCGGACCGTCTGGATGCTGAACGGAAGTACCGGCAGGATCCGACCGGACGCACCGGACCAACCTACGATCATGCACTCGAGGCGTTTGCGCCCGTGGTCGACGGTTCGCGCCCGGTGCTGTTTCAGACGCCGTCGGCCCTCGAGGCGCGACGCGCCGTTGCGCTGGCGCACGAGCTGGGCTTTCGACTGGCGATCGCGGGTCTGCGCGAGCCGTGGGAGATCACCCGCATGCTCGACACCGCGGGAGCGCCTGTATTCCTCTCGTTGAATTTCCCCGAACCGGCGGATGCCAACGCCGACTCGGCAGCAACTGTCGAAGCGACCGATTCGGTGCATCGACGCCTGCGTGAACGCCAGCAGTCCGAGCGTCAGCGGTACTGGTCGGCGGCGGCGGGCCTGGCCCGTAGCGGTCGACACTTCGGCTTCAGCACCGACGACGCACCGCTCGGCGACGTGCGCGCTAATCTGGTGCTCGCCGTCGAATCGGGTCTCGACCGCGAACGCGCGCTCGCTGCGTTGACAACCGATGCGGCCGCCGCACTCGGACTGCAGCGCTCGCACGGGATGGTGCGTCCGGGAATGGCGGCGGATCTCGTGGTGACCGACGGCGATTACTTCGACCGCCGTTCGAAGGTGCGGTACGTGTTCGTCAATGGAACCGAATACGACTATCCCGACGGCGCTGCGCCTGTTGACTCGGTATCGCCGATCAGGTACCTCGACGGATCGATCGCTTCGGAGACCGACTCGATCACCGACAAACCGCTGCGCGGCTCCATTCTCGTTCGCAACGCGACGGTGCTTACCGTGACGCACGGACGGCTGGAGCATACCGACGTGCTCGTGCGCGACGGGAAGATCACCGCGATCGGCCAGAATCTGGCGGCGCCTTCGGGCGTGCGTGTGGTCGATGCCACCGGGGAGTATCTGATGCCCGGCATCATCGACGCGCACTCGCACATTGCCGTCAGCGGAGCGGTCAACGAGTGGACCAACCCGGTCACCTCGGAAGTCGCCATCGGGGACGTGCTCGATCCGTTCGACATCTCGCTCTACCGCGCCCTTGCAGGCGGCGTCACGGTCTCACAGATCCTTCACGGTTCAGCGAACGTAATCGGGGGCCAGTGCCAGACGATCAAGCACCGCTACGGCGTCACCGATCCGGAGCTGCTGAAGTTCCAGGGCGCGCCCCGCAGCATCAAGTTCGCCCTCGGTGAGAATCCCACCCGCGTGCATGGTCGCGGCTTCGGCGTACCTCCATCGACGCGCATGGGTGTCGAGGACGTGATGCGACGGGCGCTGACCGAGGCGCGGCGCTACCGACTCCAGCAGCAGCAGGCGGCCCGCGACGGCACGCCGCCGCCGCAGTACAGTCTGCGTCTGGAGACCCTGGCACAGGTGCTCGAAGGGAAGCTGATCGTCAACTGCCACTCGTACCGCTCCGACGAGCTGCTGATGGTCATGCGCGTCTTCCGGGACTTCGGAATCCACCGGCTGCTGCTGCAGCACGTCAACGAGGGATTCAAGGTGGCGCCGGAGATCGCCGCGTTCGGCGCCTACGCATCGGTGTTCTCGGATTTCTGGGCGTACAAATTCGAGGTCTACTACTCGACGGCGTACAACGCGGACATTCTCACGCGCAACGGCGTCGTGACGTCGATCAATTCCGACTCTCCCGATCTCGATCGGTATCTCTACCACGAGGCGGCAAAGGCGATGCACTACGGCGACCTGTCGCCCGACGAGGCGCTGGCGATGATAACCATCAATCCGGCTCGACAGATCGGCGTCGACGACCGCGTCGGTTCGATAGAGATCGGCAAGGACGGCGACCTGGCGCTGTTCACCGCCGATCCGCTCTCGATCTACGCGATCTGCAGGATGACGGTCGTCGACGGCGTGGTGCGATTCGACCGCGATCACGATCCGGATGACATGCGGATTCACGTCGACATGAAGCATCCGGTTACCGCCGCCACGATCGATGGGCACGAGCGCGACGCCTGCATGGAGGGAACCGAGGATCTGTGGGATTATCTCCGATGATCATTACAAGCATGAATTCACGCCCGACGGTTGCGGCACTCCTGCTGCTTGCATCCATGATTCCGACATCCTTGTCGGCGCAGACCTATCGCGGACGGTGGGCGTTGACCAATGCCCGCATCGAAACGATTACCAACGGAACGATCGATCGGGGAACGGTACTCATCGACGGTGAGCGGATCGTTGCGGTGGGCCCCGATGTGGCGCTTCCCGACAGCGTGAGCGTGATCGACTGCTCGGGTCGGACCGTCTACCCCGGCATGATCGACGCCGGTACCAAGCTCGGTCTGATCGAGATCGGATCGCTCGATGAAACGCGTGATGACGACGAGATGGGGGAATACACACCGCAGGCGCAGGCGCTGACGGCTGTGAATCCCGCCTCGGTGTCGATCCCCATTGCACGAGTTGCCGGTGTCACGACTGTGCTCGTGACGCCCAGCGGAGGGCTGTTTCCCGGAACCGCGGCGGTGATCAATCTCAACGGGTACACGCCCGGACAGATGCGCGTCGGCAGCTTCGCCGGAGTGGTGCTCAGCTTCCCGTCCGGTTCCCGCGGCGGCTGGTGGGACGATCGCACCGACGAGGAGATCGCGAAGACGGCGCGGCGGCGCCGACAGAAGCTCGATGAAATCTGGCGAAGCGCCGTGCTCTATACACGGATCGATTCTACCGAACGCGACGGCGGGACGTCGATGCGCCTGCCGGAGTACGTTCCGGAGATTCGCGCTCTGCTTCCGGTGGTGCGCCGCGAGCAGCCGCTGCTCGTGGAGGTCAACAGGGCGGAGGACATCGATTCGGCAATCGCGTGGATCGAGCACAACCATGTGCGGGCGATTCTTTCAGGAGTTGCCGAAGGATGGCGCGTGGCCGATCACATCGCGAAGGCCGGACTGCCGTGCATCGTCGGGCCGGTGCAGTCGATGCCGACTCGCGAGTCCGATCGCTACGATCGACCGTACGCCAATGCAGGCGTACTGAGCAGGGCGGGCGTGCAGGTGGCGATCCGTACGAATTCCGCCTCGGCGGTTCGCAACCTGCCCTACCAGGCCGGCTTCGCCGCCGCCTACGGTATGGGGCGCGAGGCCGCGCTTCGTGCGGTGACCATCGTGCCGGCGCAGATGTTTGGAATCGATGACGAAGTCGGGTCGATCGAAGTCGGCAAACAGGCGACCCTGTTCGTCGCCGATGGCGATCCGTTCGAACCGGCCACGCACGTGCAAGAACTGTTCATCGACGGTTACCACGTTCCGCTGACCAACAGACAGACCGAACTGTACCGGGAGTATCTGCATCGCAGTCCGGGCGGCGACGAACCGTCACCGCGCGCCGAGGGAAACTGAGCAGGCAGCGACCGTCCCGGCCTCACCGATAGCCACCAGTATTGCATGTCGGAGTCGAATTCATTCCCACCGATGGCCGACCGCGTTCGCGGTTTCGGCACCACGATATTCGCCGAGATGAGCGCGCTCGCCGCAGAGAACGACGCGGTGAATCTGGGGCAGGGCGCGCCCGATTTCAATCCGCCCGAGTCCGTCTGCCGCGCAGTCTACGACGCGATCGAAGCGGGCCACAATCAGTACGCGGTGTCCCGAGGCCAGGCGGTGCTGCGCGAAGCGATTGCCGGACACGCCGCGCGGTTTTATGGCCAGAGCGTCAATCCCGCGTCAGACGTGACGGTTACCACCGGAGCGACGGAGGCGCTCGTGTGCGCCGCGTTCGGCTTCATCGAGCCGTGTGATGAGGTGATCGTGTTCGAACCGACCTACGACACCTATGTGCCGGCAATTACCATGGCCGGCGGCGCTCCGGTTGCCGTTCAGTTGCGCGCTCCGGAATTCCGGTTCAATCCCGATGAACTGCGGGCTGCGGTCACCGAGCGCACCCGCGCCATCTTCGTCAATACACCGCACAATCCCACCGGCACGGTATTCACGCACGACGAGCTTTCATTCATCGCGGAATTGTGTGTCGAGCATGACCTGCTGGCGATCACCGACGAGGTCTATGAGCACATCGTCTATCCGGGGCACCGTCACCACCGCCTGGCGACGTTCCCCGGTATGTGGGATCGCACGCTGACGATTTCCAGCGCGGGAAAGACGTTCAATTGCACGGGCTGGAAAGTCGGTTGGTGCATTGCGCCGGAACCATTGCAGGTCGCGATCCGGCGGGTACATCAGTACGCGGTCTATGCGACCACGACGCCGATGCAGTTCGCAATCGCCGCAGCATTGGGGATGCCGGACGAATATTTCGCCGAACTGCGTGATGACTATATCGAGCGGCGGGATTACCTGATGGGCGCGCTCCGCAAAGCGGGCTTTCATCCGAAGCAGCCGGAGGGAACGTATTACATCGTCTGTTCGATCGAACACACCGGCTTCGAACGCGCCGCGGAATTCGCGCGTCACCTCGTGGAGAATTCACGCGTCGCCTCGATTCCGCTCGAGAGCTTCTACGTCGATCCGACCAATGGCCGCTCCACGGTGCGGTTCTGCTTCTGCAAGACGTGGGACGCACTGCACGAGGCGGAGCGACGACTGCTCGCGTACTCGGAGCAGTAGCTGCTACGCAATTCCTTCACTGCCGCCACTCCCGCGGCGAATCCGCGCATCGCGGCGCCGCTCCGCTCCGGAGAATTCCTCCCTCACATGACGCAGGCCGACGACTTCCCAACGATGCTCGATCGTCTGATCGCGACCGACCGACGGCTTCACGAGCCGATCGGGGACATCGCGGCGTTCGACGACTACGTGCGATATCGGAGCGAACGATTCCCGACGTATTACTTCGGAAACGCGCTGCATCTGATTCGTCCGGGACTGCATGACGTCGAGGAATGGGAGTCGCTCGCGCGCGCGCACTTCCCACGCGATCAGTACCGCCACTTCGCCTTTACATACATGCGCGACGCCGCGACTGACCGTCTTGCCGGAGCAATGCGCGAACGCGGGTACGACGTCGATCTGCAGGTCTGGATGGTCGCCCCGTCAAGCGACACCTGGCCAGACATTCCAGAGGGGCTGGAGATCCGTCGCGTGGTCGATCATGCGGACGTGCGCGAACTCTACCGCGCGCAGGGCTATTCGATCGCGCGCCTGAACGATCGGGGTCGATTCGATTCGCTGTTCGAGAAGACGATGTTCGTATCGACGGCAATTGGAATCTCATGGTTCGGACTGGCGCGTCGAGGTGATCCGGGGCTGCTCAGTTCCCTCGGGATATTCTCGCACCGTGGCGTTTCGCGACTCCAGGACGTGATGACACCCGAGGAATTCCGCGGCAACGGATATGCATCGCTGCTCCTGCGCGTGGCGCGGGCAGTCGCACGGAAGGAACATGGGAATTCGCACGTGGGCTTGTGCGCGGCATCTGATGCGGTGCGCCTGTATCGGCGGCTTGGCTGGAGGGAGGTGGCGGAAGAAGTTGAGGCGTACCGCGTGGAGGATTTCGCGACGTCGGCGTAGTCGTTGTTCTCGATCGCTCGAGTTCACGTCACACACACGGGCACCCACCATACGTCCGACCGGCAATTCCCGCCACAATTGGAGTGGTATCGCAATGAGAGGTCGGCGACGGAATCGACATCGATCGGCGAAATGTACTCGTGCGACGCCACCCGATTGATTCCACCGGATTGATTGCACCGACCCCGGATTCCATCACCCCGCAGTCAGCCGACATGCTCCCAGGGCGGCTTCGATCTCGTCCTTCCGCAGGTCGCGTCCTATGAGGACCACTTTGGACGTGCGTGGCGTCGAGCCCCATTCGTGACCGAACTGCCAGGTCGACAGCGCGTGCACCGCCTGCACGACGTAGCGACGCTCGGCCCCGGGGAGGGCCAGCACCGCCTTGAGCCGGTAGAGGTCCTCATGGCGCGCATCGATCAGTGCAGCCACCCACGCGTCGAACCGATCGCGGTCGAGCTCGTCGTCAATTGTGACGCTCACTGACGTAATTCCTTCCTCGTGAATCGCCACCATCTGCCCGTCGCTTCGAACGCGCTCGAGCGATGACGCCGCGCGATCTGGATCGAGCCCTCCCAGATCGAGCAGCACATCGAAATCGGCCGCTCCATGAACGGCACGCTTCAGACTCGCCACCGGATTTATCGTGCGAAGCGAACGTTCCAGCCGATCGAGTTCATCGTCATCGACCAGGTCGGTTTTGTTGACGACGATCGCATCGGCGTAGGCGATCTGCGCCCGCGCCTCGGGTCCGTGTTCCATCTGACGGGGGAGGTTCAGCGCATCGACGACGGTCACCACGCCGTCGACCTCGAAGCGTTCGCCGGCATCGGGGTGCTGCAGCACGGTCATCACCGTCGACCCCGGATCGGCGATGCCGGTAGTTTCGATGACGATGTGATCAAATGCGTCCTCGCGCTCGAGCAGTTCCTCGATCGTCTCGATGAGATCCTCGCGCATCGTGCAGCAGACGCAGCCATTGGTCAACTCCACGACGTCCTCCTCGAGGTTGAGCACCAGTTCGCCATCGACACCCACTTCACCGAACTCATTGACGATGACGGCGATCCGGCGGCCGTGATCGGCAGAAAGCAGATGATTCAGAAGGGTGGTCTTTCCGGCACCGAGGTAGCCGGTCACCAGTGTGATGGGCGTGGGATCGTGCATGGGATCGATCGACGGTGGACGTCATGAATTGACATGACCCGGCAGGATGAAAGCGCGTAAGTTAACCCCTTTGGCCGGGACCGGGTGGTCCCATGACCGGACCCCGTTTCTCAATCGAACGCATCCTCCAGCGACTCCATAATGAGCGATCAGAAAATCATTTTCTCGATGGTCGGCGTAGGCAAGGTCTACAAGCCGAACAAACGAGTGCTCAATAACATTTACCTCAGCTTCTTCCACGGAGCGAAGATCGGCGTGCTCGGACTCAACGGCGCCGGAAAGAGCACGCTGCTGAAAATCATCGCCGGTGTCGACAGCGACTACCTCGGCGAAATCCAGTCGCAGAAGGGCATCACCTTCGGCTATCTCCCGCAGGAACCTGAGCTCGGCGCAGAGAAGACCGTGCGGCAGGTGGTCGAGGAGGGCGCCCAGGAGACCGTCGATCTGCTGAAGGAATACGAGGCGATCTCCGCACGGTTTGCCGAACCCGACGCCGACTTCGACGCGCTGATCGACAAGCAGGCGAAGCTCCAGGAACAGATCGATCAGAAGAATGCGTGGGATCTCGATTCACGCCTCGAGATGGCCATGGATGCGCTTCGTACACCGGATGGCGACACGCCCGTCCGCGTGCTCTCCGGAGGTGAACGCCGTCGGGTCGCGCTCTGCCGGCTGCTGCTGCAGGAACCGGACGTGCTGCTGCTCGACGAGCCGACCAACCATCTCGATGCCGAGTCCGTTGCATGGTTGGAACACCATCTGGCGCAGTATCCGGGTACCGTGATCGCGGTGACCCACGACCGTTATTTCCTCGACAACGTCGCCGGCTGGATCCTCGAGCTCGATCGCGGTGAGGGAATTCCCTTCGAAGGCAATTACAGTTCGTGGCTCGAACAGAAGAAGAAGCGCCTGGAAGTCGAGGAGAAGCAGGAGTCGAAGCGTCAGAAAGCGCTTGCGGAGGAGCTCGAGTGGGTGCGGATGAATCCGAAGGGCCGGCACGCCAAGAGCAAGGCGCGTATCGCTTCCTACGAGAAAATGCTCTCCGAGCAACAGGAGAAACGCAACGAGGACATCGAGATCTCCATTCCGCCGGGTCCCCGTCTCGGTGACGTCGTCATCGAGGCCAGGGACGTCACCAAGGGATTCGGCGACAGATTGCTCTACGAGGGTCTGAATTTCTCCCTGCCCCCAGGCGGAATCATCGGCGTGATCGGCCCCAATGGCGCCGGCAAAACCACGCTGTTCAGAATGATCACCGGCGACGAGACGCCCGACGCGGGCGAATTCACCATCGGTGAGACCGTCCGGCTCGGATACATCGATCAGAACCGTCCGCTCGATGCGACGAAGACCATCTGGCAGGAGATCTCCGGCGGACTCGATACGATCATGCTCGGCACGCGCGAGATGAATTCCCGCGCCTACGTCGGTCGCTTCAACTTCAGCGGCAGCGATCAGCAGAAGCTCGTCACCGAGCTCTCCGGCGGCGAACGCAATCGTGTTCACCTGGCGAAGATGCTGCGCGAAGGTGCCAACGTCCTGCTGCTCGACGAGCCGACGAACGATCTGGACGTCAATACCCTGCGCGCGCTCGAGGAGGCGCTCATGGAGTTCGCCGGCTGTGCCGTCGTCGTCTCGCACGATCGGTGGTTCCTCGATCGACTCGCCACGCACATCCTTGCCTTCGAAGGCGACAGTGAAGTAATCTGGTTCGACGGCAATTATTCGCAGTACGAACAGGACCGCAAGCGCCGTCTCGGGGTCGATGCCGACCAGCCGCACCGAATCAAGTACAAGCGCCTGGTTCGGGAGTAAGTCCGAATTCCTCACGATTGATCATGAAGAATCTCTTCAACGCCCGGCTGGCCATTACGGCGGTTGCCGCGGCCACTGTCGCAGCGGCCGGTTGCGCCTCGACGGCGACTACGCAGCAGCACCATCTGCTCTGGAAGGTGGAATCGCCGACGAACACCGTCTATCTGCTCGGCTCGGTGCACATCCTCGACTCGGCATCCTATCCGCTACCGCCGGTGATGGAAAGCGCGTTCATGGACGCTGATGCGCTGGTGCTCGAGCTCAACCTCGACAGCGCCATGAGCGGTGCGATGCTCATGATGGCCAACCGCGGCGTCTACACCGATGGACGGACGCTGAAGTCGGTCCTGCCGGAGAAGACCTACTCGCTGCTGGCCGATCGGATGGCCGACCTCGGGCTCTCCATGGCGTTCGTCGACCGGATGAAGCCGTGGCTCGCCGGTTTCATGCTGATGAGCCAGGAGGTGCAGGGCGGCAACTTCGATGCGCAGCACGGCATCGACATGTACTTCGATCACAAGGCGGAGAAGCGCGGCATCCCGCGACTCGGACTCGAAACCGCTGCCGATCAGTTCAATGCGTTCGACGGAATGTCCGATGCGGAACAATCGCAGTTCCTCTACTACATGCTCACCGATACGACATCGGACTCCGGGTCGAGTCTGGATTCCACGATCGCCGCGTGGAAGGCGGGCGACACGCAGAAGCTGCAGCAGGTGCTGACGAGCGGATTTGCCGATCAACCGGTGCTCTACCAGCGGCTCGTCGTCGATCGCAATCGCCGATGGGTGCCGGAGATCGAACGGTTGCTGAAGGACTCGCGTAACTACATGGTCGTCGTCGGGGCGCTGCATCTGGTCGGCGACGACAGCGTGATTCAGATGCTGCGCGCAATGGGGTACCGTGTCGAGCAGCTCTGAATCCGGAGCCGTCGCCGACATGCTGTGGTCACGGTCCTCGCAGATCATGCTCAGCTGTCCGGCCCGCATCACGCCGTGGCTCGCCGGCGAACTCGACGAACTCGGCTTTGCGGTCGAGGAGGAGCTCATTGCCGGCGTTCGCACGCGCGGTTCGCTCACCGACGCAATGCGTCTGAATCTCCACCTTCGGTGCGCGACGCGCGTTCTCTACCTCCTGGGCGAATTCTACTGCCGCAATCCGCGCGACCTCTACCGTGAGATCGCGCGGATTCCATGGGAGCACTACATCCCGCCCGACGAATACCTCCGGGTGGGCTCCAGCGTCGACAATCCCACCATTCGCGACAGCCGCTTTCCGAATCTGAAGACCAAGGACGCGATCGTCGATCGGCTGCGACGCGTCGCCGGTCGCCGGCCCGACGCCGGCTCGGAGCGTCACGGCGTCTCGGTGTTCCTGCACTGGAAGGGTAACCGCGCGTCGGTGTTCCTCGACACCTCGGGCGAGCCGCTCGGCAGGCGGGGTTACCGCCGGATGCCGTGGAAGGCGCCGATGCAGGAAACGCTTGCTGCAGCGGTGATCCGCGCGACCAAGTGGGAGGGCCGCGGGACGTTCGTCAACCCGATGTGCGGCTCGGGTACGCTGGCCATCGAGGCGGCGCTGATCGCCTCGGGTCGATCGGCGGGACTCACGCGTGAGAATTTCGCCTTCATGCATCTCAGTGGATTCAGTCCTGCCGAGTGGGAGCGGATGCGAAGCGATGCGAAACGCGAGCAGGCACCGGCGGTGGACGCTCGGTTCATCTTGTCGGACATCGACCCAACGGCGATCGAGGCCGCACGGAACAACGCCGCGAGTGCAGGGGTCGATCGCCTCATGGAATTTCACGTCTGCGATTTCGCCGAGACCCCGATCCCGAATGCCCCGGGTGTGGTCGTGGTCAATCCGGAATACGGAGAACGGCTCGGCAAGGAATCCGAGCTCGCCGCCACCTACGCGCGCATGGGCGACTTCTTCAAGCAGCAATGCGCGGGCTACACCGCCTACGTCTTCACCGGGAATCTGGAACTCGCCAAACGGATCGGGCTGCGCACCAGTCGACGGGTTCCCTTCTTCAATGCGACCATCGACTGCCGCCTGCTGGAGTATCGCATGTGGGAAGGGAGCAGGGAACCCGATCGGGATGCGGCTTCTGATGGAGCGGACGGGGAGCCGGGGTGAATTCGCTCGGCCGACGGTTCGACGTCGAGGTGGCGCCCCGGTCTGAAGGCCGTGGCTCGACGATGGAGCGGAATTCCCACGTGGCGTATGTTCGCCTCGACCAAACCAGAGGATGTCGTGAACGATCCGCACACGTCGATCCGCCTCCGCGAGATCATCAGCTGGCTCGAACCGTACCTGCATGCCGGGAGGATCGGCGAGGGGCTGCAGGTTGTGGGCGCATCTCTTGACCGACCCGTCGAGCGGGTCGGGCTCGCGCTCGAGCCGTGGACGGGTATCGGCGCGTGGGTCGAACGCGATGGCTTCGACGCCGTGCTGCTTCACCGTCCGTGGGATCTCGCCCCGACGGCGATACCGCGGGACACCGCCATCATCGCCTGCCACCTCGCGTTCGACCGCACACTGGGAGTCGGATTCAACACCCGACTGGCGGATGTGCTCGACATGTCGCATCTCGAATCGCTCGGCGATCGGCGGCACGGTCCGATCGGCATGATCGGCCGCATCGACACTGCGCCGCTGTCGGTGCTGCGGCGCGTGGTGTGGCAGATGTTCGACGGGATCGAGGGGGAACTGCATTCGACTGACGTACCGGTCGATCGTATTGCGGTCGCCGGAGCGATTGACGACGACCTCGTTCGCGAAGCGTGGGCCCGGGGGGCGCGGCTGTATCTGACCGACGCCATGCACCAGTCGGCGCGCGCGGCGGTGGTGGAGACGGGTATCGCCGTCATCGTCACCGGACCGCGGCGGGCCGAGCACTGGGGAATGCGGGCGCTCGCCGGCCTGCTGCGCGAACGATTCGCATCCATCGACGTTCAACTGGCACCACCGGGCGTATCCGACACGAGCCAACGACCGTGAACGGCGACGTCCGGAACGGGGACGTGAACGGCGTCATGGTGCGAGAATCGGGGAATTCTGACGTCCGCTGAAAGGACCGTTGCGGGGCTGTTCGAGGGCCTTTCGGGACCATGTAACTAATTCGGATTCCCGGGGTTATCCGATTGGATTGGTCCCTATTTCCTCACGTTCTCTTTTCGTTCCTGTCGAGGATCGCCTCCCGTGAACACATATCATTCGGATCCGCTGGCGCCACGGCGCCGACCGCTCGAGGACGATGGTCCCATCGATCCCGGCCCGCGACCGACCCGTCGTTCGTGGACCGAGGAGGAGGACCGCATTCTGGGGCGGTACTATGAGAAGCATGGCTCGCGTCATGTGGCCGGGCTGCTGCATCGGACGATCACGAGCGTGCAGCACCGCGCGACCGTGCTGGGGCTTCGGGGCAACGGGCAGCGTCCCTGGACCGAGCTCGAAGTCGCCTACCTGCGGAAGACGCATGGGCAGCGGACGATTGCGCAGATCGCCCGGACACTCAAGCGGACCGAGCAGAGCGTGCGCTCGCAGGTCCATCGCCTTCGCCTGAGCACGACGGTCGTCAGGCCGTGGACGCATGCCGAGGAGGAGTACATTCGCACGCACTACGGTCGCGTCCGCGTGGCCGATCTGGCAGAGGATCTCGACCGTACGCCGGATGCCGTCGAACTGAAGGCCGCCCGGCTCGGCCTGGTGCGGAAGGTGCCCAAGCTCACCGACGAGCAGGTGCAGTGGGTGCTCGACAACGCCGGGAAGATTCCGTTCTCGAAGATGGCGGTCGATCTTGGCGTCAACCATAACAAGCTCATCCGGCTGGCCGCTCGGCACGGATACCGTGCCCGGCCGCATACGCGATCGTGGACCGAGCACGAGGATCAGTTCCTCCGTGAGAACTACGGCGTGCTTTCACAGCGGATGATCGCCGAGCATCTGAGTCGCACCGTCGCCACGGTCGGCTGGCGCGCCGGGAAGCTCGGACTGACACGACAGAATCGTCGGCGGCGCACGACGACGGACGGTGTGCCGCTGGCGCTGCTGCCGGAGCTCACCGGTTCGTCACTCTCGGTCACGTCCGACGGCGCCATCGAGGCAATCGATTCGGGCGAGGCGGCCGCCGGCCTCGCCGATGCACAGTTGGTCTGAGTCCGTACGATGCTTGCGCGCCCCCGGTGGATACCCTCCGCCGGGGGCGCGCGCGTTATATTCACCGCTTTCGCGACACAGCTCCTGGTATACGATGAACATTGCCTTTGTCGCTTCGGAGATCACCCCGTTCGCCAAGACGGGCGGCCTCGCCGACGTGGCCGGATCCCTGCCCAAGTACGTCGCCGAGCACGGTCACGACGTCCGCCTGTTCATGCCGTTGTACTCGTTGATCGATGCGTCGGCGGGCGAATTCCATCCGGTTGAATTCATCCAGGACGTTCCGGTCGTCTTCGGCGGTGAGACGATCAGCTTCAGTGCCTGTGAAACGACGCTTCCGGGTTCATCCGTCAGCGTCTATCTGATCGACTGCCCACGACTGTACCACCGCGGCCGCATCTACACGAACGACCTCGACGAGTACCTGCGCTTTGCGATGCTTTCGCGCGCGGCGATCGAGTGCTGCCAGCGCATGGGATTCTCCCCCCAGATCTTCCACTGCAATGACTGGCAGACCGCGCTGGTACCGCTGTACCTGAAGACCGTCTACTCGTGGGACGAGCTGTTCAGTACGACGCGGACGGTGCTGACGATTCACAACATCGGCTACCAGGGAATCTTCTCGACAGATGTCGTCGGACACATCGGCCTTGGCAACCACTTCGACTGGTTCGACGAGAGCGATCGCGCAAGCGGTGTGGTGAATTTTCTCAAGACCGGCATCGTCCAGGCCAGCGTACTGACGACCGTCAGCCATACCTACGCGAGTGAAATTCAGACTCCGGAATACGGCGGCGGACTCGACGGTCTGCTGCGCTCCCGCGCCAGCGCGCTCTTCGGCATCGTCAACGGCGTCGATTACGACGAGTGGAGTCCGGAACGCGACCGATTCATTCCCCATCACTATTCGGTCGACGATCTGTCGGGAAAGAAGGAGAACAAGCGGATACTGATGGAGCGGCTCGAGCTGGCACCAGATCCCGATGCGCCGCTGTTCGGCATGGTGTCGCGACTGATCGAGCAGAAGGGGATCGACCTGTTCTACGAAGTGATGACGCCAGTGCTCGACAGTTCCAACGCACGGTTCGCGATCCTTGGCAGCGGCGACCGGCGCTACGAGGATTTTTTCTCGCTGGTGATGCACGCCTACCGCGAGCGCGTCTGCTACTTCGAGGGATTCTCCAACGAGCTTGCGCACCTCATCGAGGCCGGGTCGGACATGTTCCTCATGCCATCACGCTACGAACCGTGCGGACTGAACCAGATCTACTCGCTGCGATACGGCACGATTCCGATCGTGCGGAAGACGGGTGGCCTGGCCGACACCGTGCAGCACTTCGACCCGCTCACCGGCGAGGGCACAGGATTCGTCTTCGAACACTTCACCGGGCACGGGCTGCAGTGGGCGATGGAGAAGGCGATGCGGACCTACTACTACACCGACGCGTGGCGTCATCTGATTCGCAACGCAATGACGCAGAACTTCTCGTGGGATGTGCAGGTGGAGCGCTATCTGCGCGTCTACGCGGGATTGGCGGCGGCCTTCGAGTAGCATTCGGCCAGTTCGCCGCGATTGCGCACGCAGATGTCCAGATCGCGGAGCAGACCGTTGCTGAGGCCATACACCCAGCCGTGAACCGAAAGATCCTGTCCGCGACTCCACGCGTCTTCGACGATCGTCGTTCTGCAGACGTTGACCACCTGTTCGACCACGTTCAGTTCGCAAAGCCGGTCGAGACGCGCGGTCGGATCCTCGATCGACTCGAGCTGATCGGTGTGGCGCAGCATGACGTTCTCCACGTGGCGCAGCCAGTTGTCGATCAGTCCGTGCCGCTCGCCGTTCATCGCGGCCGAGACGCCGCCGCAACCGTAGTGACCGCAGACGATCACGTGGCTGACGCCGAGCACGTCGACGGCGAACTGCAGGACCGACAGACAGTTGAGATCGGTGTGGACCACGACGTTCGCCACGTTGCGATGCACGAACAGTTCGCCCGGCTGAAGGCCGACGATCTGGTTGGCGGGCACGCGGCTGTCGGAGCATCCGATCCACAGGTACTTCGGTCGTTGCTGGCGCGCCAGTCGGGGGAAAAACTCCGGGTCGGACTCGCACACGCGCTCGGCCCATTCGCGGTTTTGATTGAACAGAGTCTCCAGTGTCTTCATTTCCTCGGGTTCGATGTTGGGGAGGGGTCGTGGAGAGATTCGAACAAAGCCCATAAGATAGAGAATGCGTCGCCGGGCGCCGTCGTTCGGGTCTTCCGGACGCGGGGAGGGAACTTCCACGGAGGAGGCGGAACGACGGTGGGGACCGAGGACAGGGAGAATACCGGGGGGCACGGAAGGTCCGTGCATCCCGCGCAACCAGATGAGGTATTCATGGCACATCCGATAGCAACGCTTGAGACGAACAAGGGCACGATCCGATTCGAACTACTCGAGGATGCCGCGCCGAAGACGACGGAGAACTTCCGTCTGCTTGCCGAGCGTGGATACTACGACGGCGTGATCTTCCATCGCGTCATCAGGGGATTCATGATCCAGGGCGGTGATCCGACCGGTACCGGGCGCGGTGGCGAGTCGGCCTGGGGCGGACGCTTCGACGATGAGACCGATCCGGCGAAGGACGTCTATCGCAAGGGATATACGCCGGGAACCGTGGCGATGGCGAATGCGGGCCCGAATACGAACGGGTCGCAGTTCTTCATCATGCACCACGAGCATCCATTGCCGCCGAACTACACGATCTTCGGCAAGGTGATCGAGGGACAGGACGTCGTCGACGCGATTGCAGCGGTGGAGACCGGCGCGATGGATCGGCCGAAGGAGGACGTGGTGATGAAGAAGGTCACGGTCGAATCGAACGGGGCGGACTGAGCGACGGCTCGATCCATCACCGGCCGTTCGATCGGCCGACCGCATCCGGGACCGATCCGGCTGCGTCGCAATTGCAGCGACGCAGCCGGTCACGGTCGACGCCTACCTTCTGCGACCGAACATTCCGCGGATGCGGCTGCTCTGGGAACGAGCCGATTCGTTGACGTCCGCCGGGGGTGTCATCTCGAAGATCACGCAGGTCTCGTCGTCCCACACGTGTCGGTACTTGCCGTCGAGATGCTCGCGAAGATCGCCGTAGTGGTCGAAGATCCAGAACGCCGCAGACGGAATCAGCAGGAAGTCACCACCCATTGCACGCAGCTTCTCGATAGCCAGAATTGCGCGACCACTGTTGTCGGGGTAGAACTGCGTCGGAAGGCCCTCGTCGTCCTGCGGAAAGTGCCAGCCGGTCCGTTCCTCGAAGTCCACCAGTCGCCCGTCTCCGCCGCTGGCCACGACGATTGTCGCACCTTCAGGGACACTGGCACGCACGGCCATCTGGATGTGCGACAGGAGCTGGATCTCGTCGGTGGCTTCGCGACCGGTGCCGGCATCGCCACCGATGCGGTTCCGCTCATTCTGCTGCCATTGACGAACCCATTCGCGCACGTCCTCCGGGCGCTCGTTCTTGAGCGGGTCGGGTCGAGGTGCGGTGTCTTCGGGTCGAGGTGCGGTGTCTTCGGGTCGCGCCGACGCACCGGGCGGCGGCACGGGATCGGAGTCGCGGGTTCGCAGTTCTGACTGAACCTGTTCGAGCATTTCCCGCAGTTGCGTTTCGCGACTGGAGAGTTCCTCGATGCGCGAGGCCATCTGGCGAATCAGGTTCTGCAGATCGTCATCGCGGCGCGTGCCGTCGGAGGAGCCACCCAGCTGAAAGACGATGCACGTCTCGTCATTCCAGATTCGCACGTAGTGCTCCTCGATCCGTTCTTCGAGAAGGGGATACTGCGCAAACCACCACGACTCCGAGGCAGGAATCACGAGGTACTGTGCACCCGCGCTCCGGGTCGATTCGATGAGCTCGATGACCGCCGCTTCGTCGGCCGGCCGGATGTCGGCATAGCGTCCGTTCAGCTGCGGAAACGGAGCGAGGGTGGCGCCGGGGATGTCCGGCAGATGTTCGCGGCGACCTCCCGTTGCAACGACGGCAGTGGCTCCCTCGGGTATGAACGAGGCAATGATCTCGGCCAGGCGGGAAAGCTGCGCATCCCAGGCATCTTGCGCGGAGCGCGCGTCGCGAAGACGACCGTCGCGCGTTCCGCAGCGACCGATCGTCTCGAGCCGCTCCATCAGCCGTCGTGCGATCCGATCGTCGGCGCGAATGGCGCGAAACGCTTCCCGCGCGGAGAGTCCGAACTGTTCGGCCGCGACGGGATCGGAGGCGAGGCGCTGCATGTGGGCGGCTGCGTCTTCGATGCTTGCCTCGATCCGATGGACCCGGCCCGCGGCGCCGACGTGGATCTCGCCACGGACCCAGCACACGCCGGGAGCCGCAAAGAGATCAGGTGCGGCGGCCGACGTCGTCGCGATCACCGGCCGTGCACCGGCGATCGCTTCGGCGACATCGAGGCCCATCGCGTCGAACCGATGCAACGCGACGAATGCGTCACACGCGGCGATGGCGTCACGCGTATCGTCGACCGACTCTTCGGCATCGACGGTGATGGCGTGGCCGTGCGCGGCGTCGCAGAGTCGCTGGAAGGTGGCGGGCGCGGCCTGCGCATGGGCGCAGCGGATCACCAGTCGCACGCCGTCGCTCGGGAGGAACGCGTGCCGGAAGGCATCGACGACACCGAACGGATGCTGCTCGTCGATGGGAAGGCGCATGTCGACCAGGGCGAGGAACGTGAATTCGCCATCGTCCGAGCCGAGAATGCTGCGTCCTCTCGCCACATCGGTGGATTCGGTGTCGATGCGTACCGGCATCGACACGACGGGGATCGGCGCGGCTGCGGCGATGATCTCGGCGCTGACGGTGCCCGGCACCCAGATTTCATCATACCAGGCGAACAGATCGTCCCAGTGCTCCGGCACGCTGTCGGTATCCCAGGTCCACAAACCGACGGTGTAGTGCCCGTCGAGGTGTGCGCCGCGGGTGCGCTCGAGCATGGCGTAGTGCATCCCCGGGTCGATGCAGACGAGGTTGACGCGGTGCGGCAGATCGAGCTCCGTCGAGGCGTCATCGACGTCGTTGATGGCCATCGGAATTCCCATCGCATCGAGCACCGGAAGGTGGCTTCTGCAGATCGTCTCCAGCGCGCGACCCGGTCGGTCGAGTCCGATAACGTTGACTCCGATGGCGCCGAGTGCGGAGTGATCGCCGCGTCGCTCGGGTTCGGCAGTGATGCCGGCATCGGTTCGCACGCGCTGGCGTGCTGGGGAAGTCGGTTGCGCGGAGGGGGCGGCCGTCGGTTCAGCCGCGGCAGTACGCGACGTGCTCGAGGGTTGCGTGGACGTGGTGCCGGCGCGCAGGCGGGTTTCGACGCCGTTGGCACCGTGTGCGTTGTTCATGGGCGTAGGGCGGGTTGACTGCGTGTGGGAAACCGGAACGGAAAAATTGACGAATGGAATTCGGGGACCCCGGTGAGGAGTCGCGGCGACGTGGCCGCGAGCCGTAGCAGCACCGCAGTGGGGGTAATCGGGCAGAGGGCCTCGCGGTGATGCGACGGCGCGAAGATACGGATCGCTCCGGAACGATGCGCCGGGCGATCAACGGATGTTTCCGACGGGAATCCACGCGATGATGGCGGTGTCCCCCGCGGGCTGCACTACACGTCGGCGACCGGTGCCAGGTGCTGCGTGAACCACTCGGCGGCAAGGTGCGCCACCTCTTCGAGCGTGCCGGGTTCCTCGAACAGGTGTGTGGCGCGGGGCACGATTTTCAACTCGACCTGGCATCGCATCGAGCGAATCGCGTCGCGATTCATCTCGATCACGGGTCTGTCGTGTTCGCCCACGAGCAGGAGCGTCGGGGCACTGACCGCAGCGAGTGATTCCCCGGCGAGGTCCGGCCGTCCTCCGCGCGAGACCACCGCGCCGATGCTTCGCGGTCGCGCTGCGGCGGCCATCAGTGCTGCGCCGCCGCCAGTGCTTGCACCGAAGTAGCCCACGCGCAGCGATGCCGTTTCGGTGTTCTCGGCGAGCCAGTCGGTGGCGCCGGCAAGGCGGTTGGCCAGCATTGGAATGTCGAAGCGCAGATGTCGGGTTCGCTCATCGACACGCTCCTCATCAGCCGTGAGCAGATCCATCAGCAGCGTGCCGAGCCCTGCATCGTTGAGCGCACCGGCCACGAAGCGATTCCGTGGCGAGTGGCGGCTGCTGCCGCTTCCGTGAGCGAACACGACGATGCCGGCGGCTCCGGCGGGCACGCGCAGGTCGCCCTCGAGCACGACGCCCGCGGTAGGAATCTCGACGAGCTGTTCAATCGACGAATTCACTGCTTCTCCTCTCCCGATATGTCCTCCAGCCAGATTTCATGTCCGTTGATGCTCGTCTTGCCCTTCTCGAGGAGGGACTTGAGCCGCGCGAGGTCTTCCTCCATAGAGTGCAGTGGATCGGTGCCGAACAGATTGTTGATGAAGTGGCCGATCGCTCCGACCGGGGGACGATACTGCAGATGAATGTCGACGCGGGTGTGGCCCTCGGACACCTGCTGAAACCTGATACTGCCGGAGTTCTCGACGCTCGGCTGGCCGACGGTGCGCCAGGCGATGAGGGAATTCGGCTTCTCGGCGGTGATGGCCGCGTCCCACTCTGCGGAGTAACCGGCCGGTCCGGCAACGCGCCAGCGGGAGATGCCGTCGCCGAGATCACGCACCTCGTCGACGTGCGACATGAAACGGCCGAAGTTCTCCACGTTTCGCCAGAAGCGGTAGACGCGATCGACCGAGGTATTCACATTGATGGTTTTCTGAATCGAGACCATGCCGGCCGCCTGTCCGAGGCCGGTGAGACTGCCGAGGTCGAGGTTGGTCGCCGCTCGCAGCAGCGCGCCGGTTCCGAGCGTTGCCACCGCGCTGCCCAACCGTCCGTCGCGCGTCAGGCCATAGGCCGCGAGCGCACTTCCGAATGCGCCGACGACGAGCCGCTCGGTGGGCGACCAGCCACGACTCGGGGACTTCGAAGTGCGCGCCGACCCATTCTGCAGCGATGCAACGCCGCTCGGTGTCTCGTGCACCGAGAGCTGATTGTTGACCAGTCGCACGCCCTGGACCGACGCCACGCGACGCAGCAGCGCATTGAGTTCGTCGGCGAGCACGTCGCCCTGCAGGACGACGCGCTGGCCGTCGACCGCGACACGGATTGCGCGCGGATGGCTGACGGCGTGTCCCAGCGCCGAGCGCACACGAGCTTCGAGCGTCTCGACCGACGGGTGCTCCGGGCGCACCATGCTTGCCAGCCACGCGAAGAGCCCGGTCGTTCGGTTGGAAACATCGCGCGCGGTGATGCCGACGCCATCGCGTGCCTCGTGCAACACGTGTCGCGCCTGGTCACGCAGCAGTGCCCGGCGCCGCCGGCCCCGATCGGGGTCGAGCACATACATCGCGCAGGCGCCGATCGCCATGCCGGCGAGGGTTCCACCGAGCAGTCCACTCAGGTCGGTGCGTTCGGATTCAGATTCTGTGTCCATTGTCAACCTCCGTCAATTGTTCGATCGGCACTGCTCACCAGGTCGGCCGTCGATGGTCCGCGTTGCCCGGCTCCGCATACGAGCAGATGCGCACGATCCGTGCCGAGCGTTCGGTCCAGGGTCAGAGCAAGCGTCAGCACCCGGGACCGTTATCGGAGCGGACCGGTGTGCGGGACCGCTTCGAGCTACTCGTGGCCCGATTCCCGGCGCCACGCGGAATCGAGCAGCAGCCTGACCTCCTCGTCGGTCGTCGGCGAAGCGTCCTCGTATCACAACCCGAGCGCCTCAACGGGCTCGGGCGTGATTGCGCAGTCGATATGGTCGACGATGTCCCGGATTTCCACACACGTCGATGGCGGTACTCGAGTTCGCGCCGGTGTAGCTCCCGTCCGGTGACGGCGTCGATTAGCGCGCTGGTCGATGTGGAGTGCCGAGACGACGTCTGCATTGAGCACACGGACGTCTCCGGTGGCGATCGCACCCATGGCGAGCTCGTCGTGACCCGCCGTGCCGAGCTTCCGTACGAGGAACAGGTCGAGCGGAACCGACAGTACCCGCGACACTTCGCAGGCGACCGGCACGCCGCCGCGAGGAAGTGCGAGGACCGTCACGTCATCGCGATCGCGGTAGTCCAGCAGCTTGGCCGCGAGCGCGCGACCCGCCTCGCTGCGGTCTTCAAACGGTGCGTGTCGGCGCATGACGGGTCGATTTGCAAGGGTTGTGCCACGGCACCGGTTGCCTCAGATGTTCCAGAACTCGCGGTCGAGACTGCGGTACTGCACAGCTTCGGAGAGGTGTTCCGGGCGAATTCGCTCCTCGCCCGCGAGGTCCGCGATCGTCCGCGCCACCTTCAGAATCTTGTCGTACGCTCTGGCAGACTGGCCGATGCGCTCCATCGCGTTCTTGAGCAGCTCCTGTGATGCCGGGTCGAGCGAACAGTACTCGCGGATGTCCTTCGGACGCATGTCGGCGTTCTTGAAGATGTCCTGCCGACCCTCGAAGCGTTCGGCCTGACGCTGGCGCGCGGCGACGACGCGTTTGCGAACGGCGGCGGATGTCTCGCCCCGGCGACGCGAGGCGAGTTCCTGATACCGCACGGCGCTCACTTCCACGTGAATGTCGATTCGGTCGAGCAGCGGTCCGGAGATCCGCGTCATGTACTTCTGGATGTTCGCCGGACCGCAGAGACACTCCGCATTCGGATTCCCGAAATTCCCGCAGGGGCACGGATTCATCGACGCCACCAGCATGAAGTTGCACGGAAACGTCAGCGACAGCTTCGTCCGGGAGATGGTGATCACGTTGTCCTCGAGCGGCTGACGCAGCACCTCCAGGACGTTGCGTGCGAATTCGGGCAGCTCATCGAGGAAGAGCACGCCGTGGTGCGCCAGTGAGATCTCCCCCGGGCGTGCGATCCCCACACCACCGCCCACCAGTGCGGCATCCGATATGGTATGATGCGGCGAACGGTATGGACGTCGCGTCACCAGTGCCGTTCCAGGCGGAAGCACCCCGGCAACCGAATGGATCTTCGTCGTCTCGACCGCCTCGTCGAATGTCATCGGTGGAAGGATGGTGGGGACGCGCTTGGCGATCATGGTCTTGCCGGCGCCGGGCGGTCCGACCATCACCACGTTGTGTCCGCCGGCGGCCGCCACTTCGAAGGCACGCTTGACGTTCTCCTGCCCCTTGACGTCGGCGAGGTCTATCGAGAATCGATCATCCCGGTTGAGCAGTGCACGACGGTCGACACGGTGCGGCTCGACGGTGACTCGGTTCTTGAGAAAGCCGGTGACCTCGCGCAGCGACTCCATCCCGAAGACGGTGACGTCGTCGACCATGGCGGCTTCGTCGGCGTTGCGTTTCGGTACGATCAGTCGTCCGATACCGCGACGACGTGCCTCCAGCGCGATCGGCAGTGTTCCCCTTGCAGCACGCAACGAACCGTCGAGCGCCAGCTCTCCGACGATGATGGTGTCGTCGAGCACACCGCGCGGAATCTGCCCCGTCGATTCGAGAAGACCGAGCGCGATGGGAAGGTCGAACGCCGATCCTTCCTTGCGCACGTCGGCCGGTGCAAGGTTGACCGTGTACTTCCGGTTGGGAACCTGAAGGCCGCTGTTGTAGATCGCTGCCCACACGCGCTCGCGGCTCTCCCGCACGGCACTGTCGGGCAGCCCCACCAGGTTGAATGCGAAGATCTTCTGTTCGACGTGCGTTTCGACGGTGATGATGAAGGCGTTGACGCCCAGGACACTGGCCGAGAGAACCTGTGAGAACATGGTCGTGACTCCGTGATTGTCGATGCGGCGGCGGCGGTGGTGTGGCGGGCGGAATTTCGGCAGGGCCGGAGCGCCGTGCAAGGGGGCTCTGCGATGCGACGGTCACCGACGGCAACCACGGAGAACAAAGAGGGCACGGAGAATGGAATCTCCGTGCCCTCCGAAAGAGACAGCCGGCGTGCCGACCGCGGGTCAGTGCACGACGTTGAGCGGCGTCGAGGTTGTCGTTCCGTCGTGGTAGACGACCACGCGGTAGGCACCCGACGGCAGATCACCGAGGTCGACGGCACACTCATGGCCGCCGGGATAGGCGCGCTGCGATGACTCGATCTCGCGCACCGGCTGGCCGATCGCATTGAACAGGCGAACGGCGACCGTGCCGGCCGAGGCCACCGTGTAGTGCACGAGTGCACGGTCCGATGCGGTGTTCGGTGTCACTCGCACCGACGTGCTCAGCGTCAGGGGTCCGGTGCGCGGCGCCGACGATGCGGCGGCGACGAACATCGACGGCGTGACCTGCATCGCCTGGTAGTACTGGAAGATCGGCCCGAATGGTCCGACGTCCGCGTCGGTACCGTTGCCGTCGATATTCGTGGCTGTGAACGAGTACATGCCCGGCTGGCGACGCGCATCGTAGGTGACACGCAGCCCGAAATTCCCCAGATCGTCGACTACTGCATGCTCCGCTGCGGCGGGGTATTCGATCGAGGCGCTGTCGCCTTCGCCGCCACCGAAGTCCTGAATCATGAACGGATCGCCCCAGGTCGCTCCATCGTCCGGCGAGCCTACTCCCCAGAGTCGGAAGTAGTAGAAGCCATCGGAGCTGCGTCCTTTGACCGTATCACCCAGGTACGCCGCGGCCTGGAAGGCGACGACGAGATGGTTGCCGTCGTTGCCGGCCGAAATGGTCGGGTAGGAGACCCACGACATGTTCGGCTGTGTCTTTGTCGCGAACGCCCTAATCAATCCAAGGCCGATGGTCGTATCGACCGTCGCGATGCGGGAGAGACCGTGCGACGCCGACCAATGGAAAATGCTTTCCGACGCGTACAGTCCGTTCACGTTCGCCGGGAATACGATCTGTGGATCGTTGCCGTTGTAGACGAAGTCCACGTTCGCCGAGGGGAACAGCGTATCGGGATCGCCATTGATGTTCCCCGCATCGGTGTAGGAGAAGTCGTAGCCGACGATCTTGGTCGGCGACGACCAGGTGGCGCCGTTATCGGTGCTTTCGGTCAGATAGATTCCGGTGAGACTGTTCTCGGTCGCGCTCGTATCGAGACGGAAGCGATAGTAGGCGACGCCGATGGTGCCGTCGTCGGCTGTCGCGGCGATGTAGCGACCGCCGCTGGTATTCGTCACGATGCTGTCACCGATGTCGGCCCACGGCTGGGCGTCACCGGAGGAAACGTCGGCGGTGGTGTACTGCAGGGGGCCGGGGAATTCGCCGGTGCCCGAGTAGTACACCGAACCGATGACGAGCGCCTTTGAGTCCTGACCCCTGATCCACGTAAACGTCGGCCAGATGACGTCGGAGCGGCCGGTCGCGGATGTTTCGTCGGTGACGGCGGTGAAGGCGAAGTCGAGCGAACCCTGGGCGAACGGGGCGTACATCGCGATGAGATTCGACCCGATGCTGTACACGTCGCCATGCGCGGCGATGTAGGGAAGTCCGTCGGACGGGGAGACTCTGACGTACGGGTAGCCGAGCTTCAGACTCGGGTCACTCCCGGTAATGTTGTCGGTATGGTCCCAGGTCGCGCCACCATCGGTCGAGATTGCGTAGCCGACGTGTCGTGCGTCACCAGCGGCAGTGATCGACGAGTTGTCCTGCGAATCCATGATGACCGTGTGAATTCGATTCGGGTCGTTGGGGTCGACGGCGATGTACCCGGGGCTGCCGCCGTTGGACTGGTAGTCGTACCAGGACGAGAGGCCGGTGGGCACCGCACCTCCGCGCAGCACCAGCGGCGTGGGCGCGGCGGCAGGCGACCGACGGGCAGTGTCGGAGCGCGAGCCGCCGGCCGCCTCGGGCGCAACGCTTAGACTCTGCGCGTGCGCCGCCGGTGCCGGCGCCTGCTGGCAAAGAGCGATTGCACTGACGGTTACCATCATGAAGGCGGATAGCGTCAACGTCGTACGCATGTTCATAGTCGAATTCTCCAATGAGTTGGGGAAGGTTGTCGAGGACGGGTGATTCGTCGGAAGGGGTTGCGGGCGAGGCAGAGGTCAGCGTCGAGCAAACATATCACCTCGCGGGGGTTGGGCCAATTCGATCCTCGGGAAGCACCCGGACGTGACGACGGCCCCTTCGGAGGATCAACCGAAGGGGCCGTCGATGTGCGCAGGTTGCGCCAATGAATCAGCGGACGACGTTGAACATCACATCGGTGCTCGCGCCGTTACTCGAAATTCGACAGTAGTAGCTGCCGGCAGGGAACCGCGTCACGTCGAGTGGCAACGCGTGCTGCCCGGCGATTACGGCACTGCTCCTGAGCGAAAGCACGCGCTCTCCGGTGACGCTGAACACGTCGACGGAGACGTCCCCGGCCTGCGGGAGTGTATAGCGCACGTTCACCCTGTCGGTCGTCGGATTGGGATACGCCGCTACGGTGATCGCCTCGTTCGACGCGGTCGGCGACTGGACCGACAGCACGTTGTCCATCGACACTGGCGTCTCGACGATGTACTGCGGCTGGTAGACCAGGCGCTGACGATACTGATTGATCGAATCGTTCGTCTCGGTGCCGTCGGGAATCGTCTGTGACAGCAGCATCGGTATCGACTGCGCGCCGTCGGGAATGATGTTGGAAATCCACGACAGCTTGTCGAAGAAGAGGTTGTCGGTCACGTTCTGGGGATTCGTCCAGCCGCTGGACATGGTGCGACCCGACACGAAGATGTCGGACGCAGTCAGCGTATCAGGAGCCAGGCCGTCGCCGGTAATGTCGGTCGAGGAGATGTAGGTGACGAAATTCCACCACTTGGCAACCACTGCATTGCGGCTCGCGGTGCGCACGATCTGGTTCTCCATGGCGGTCTGACTCGCCGTGCCGCCATTGGTCTCCTCATCGGCTGAATGGAAGAAGATCGAGACGAACGGCTGGATGTCTGCCACCTTGTGAATCGACCAGTTTCCGTGGTCATACTCGATCTCGATCAGTTGACTGGCGGCGGTGACGGTGTCGGGTGTCGTCGAGTAGAACGGCGTCAGGTAGCTGAAATGATCGGGTCCCATGACTGTGAATCCGCAGTCATAGGTGATGTTGTTCGAGTTGGCCGGGTCGAGTTCAAGACTGGCGGCGTAATCCGGTATGAGCGACAGCGGGCACCAGGTGAGATCCGACCACGTGGTTCCCTTGTCGGTCGATTTGGTGAAGGCCACACGGAGCGTAGCGGTGTCGGGCGACATGCCGACCACTCCGATGTAGGCACCGTCGGCTCCGTCGTTATCGACACCACAGAGGCTGCTGTATCGACCGGTCGAGGTGCCGGGACGGAAGTTGGCGGCATCGAGCGATGCCGGCACCTGCGGTGCGAGATCGCCCGTCTCAAGATCGACCGACACGACACCGAAGTTGTCTCCGTCGAGAGCACCCGCACCGATTGCACCCATGTTGTCGTTTGTGATCGTCAGGCCCGAGGACGATCCCCACAGGTTGCCGTTGATACCGGTGCTGAACGGCAGCGTAAAGTGGATCTGTCCGTCGAGTGTGATGATGCCGAACACCATGTTGCCGAAGGCGACGGAGGGCGTAAGTGCGGGGAACATGTAGACGGCATAGATCGAGCTGAGGTCCGATGTTCCGCCCTGGTTGGCAAGCGCCACCGACGGATAGCGACCGGGCCCACCCTCATTCGTTTCGTCGTGCAGCGGCCCGATCGCGGGCATCCACGTCGCACCTCCGTCGCTGGAGACGCGAAGGTAGACGTTACCCGAGCTTTCGTCGGTTGCGCCGGCACGCTTGATGGTCACGTACAGGTTCGAAGCAGGATCGTAGGTGAACGGCTGCTGGTTCAGCGTGTAGTACGAGAACCCGTTCTGCACGGAGTCGATGATCGTATACTCGGCAGACGATGCGACGCCTGCGGTGCCGTTGGGAAGCAACACGTGGCCAATGGCTGCATTGCCGACCACGCCGTCGTTGATGGCTTGCGGTCGCGCGGCGCCGAGTGTGCGACTCGTCGAGATCTCGCCGACCTGCTGCTGCGCTAGCGACGGTGCCGTAGCGCACGCAAGGGCCACCAATGGAACAAGTAGACCAGAAAGGCGCATAGTGGTTCTCCAAGGTTTCTGATGAATCGACCGCGCAGGACGTGCGTTGCGGGGGTGGCTGAGGCGCCCGTCGAGGATGCTCGACAGGATGCACAAGCGCTCGATTTTGCCAGATGAGCAGTTGGTACAGCCATCCCCCGACCCGGTTCCGGTCGGAGGTCAAGACACGATTATACGCAAGATTCGCGCATTTCGGGAAACCGGTCGTGTCGCTGCCAGCGTCGCGGCCACCTTCGCCGGTCATCCCGTTTTCGCTATGTTCATGGACTCTGTCCGATTGAACACTTCGTTCGGCATTCCCCGGACCGACCTGCCGGGATGCCACGTCGGAACTCACCGCATCACATTCAACCGCAGCCACTCTGCTGGCTCTGCCTGATTCGCCTACCCCATGGACATCGCCGGAAAGTCGATCGTTGTGCTCGGCGGGTGGGGACTCGTCGGCTCGTCGGTCTGCCGACGTCTCATTGCCGAGTCGCCAGCCCGTCTGATCGTCACCTCCCTCCGTGAAACCGAAGCCCGCGAGGCCGTCGCGGCACTGGCCAGTGAATACCCCGCCACCGGGACAACGTTCGTGCCATGGTGGGGCAACATCTTCGGCCGGTTTGATGAACGCAGTCAGTCCCGCGAGGAGCTCCTTGCCCAGCCGGAGGTGCGGCGCCGTCTGATCGATGACATCGTCGACGACCTTTCGGAGGATCATCTCGAGGCCTCGGCACTCTATCAGCTGCTCGGCGAGCACCGACCCGACGCCGTCATCGACTGCATCAATACTGCCACGGCCATCGCCTATCAGGACGTCTACACCTCTGCACGCAACGTCCTCGGTGCGTTCGATTCGGGTCGCGACGAACGTGAAATCGTCGAGCGTCTGCTGGCGAGTCTCTATATCCCGCAACTCATCCGTCACGTGCAGATCCTGCATCGCGGTCTGCTCGATGCCAACACCAGGATATACGTGAAGATCGGTACCGCAGGCTCCGGCGGTATGGGGCTCAACATTCCGTACACGCATTCCGAAGAACGACCCTCTCGCGTGCTGCTGAGCAAGTCGTCGGTCGCCGGTGCCCACACGCTGCTGCTGTTCCTCGCCGGACGGACGCCGGATGGCCCGGTGATCAAGGAAATCAAGCCGACGGCCACCATCGCCTGGAAGCGAATCGAATACGGTGAGGTCCTGCGTCGTGGCAATCCCATTGAGCTGGTCGATTGCGGACCGAAGGGCATCGACCTCGATGGAACGCTGAAGCTCAGACACGAGGGTGTCGCCGAACCGCTTGGACGGACGCTTACTGCTCCATTTATCGACACCGGAGAGAACGGAATTTTTTCGAAGGGGGAATTCGAGGCGATCACCTCTCTCGGGCAGATGGAGATGATCACGCCGGAGGAAATCGCCGAGGCAGTGGTCTTCGAACTCAAGGGCGGCAATTCGGGTCACGACATCGTCAACGCCCTCGACTCTGCTGTGTACGGCCCGACCTATCGGGGCGGCTACCTGCGCTCGCGCGCTGTCGAGCGGCTCCGCCGGCTTGAGAAGGAGAACGACACGACTTCGGTGGCATTCGAGATGCTCGGCCCACCGCGACTGTCGAAGCTGCTGTTCGAGGCGCACATTCTCGGTCTGGTCTGCGGGTCGATGAAGAATCTCGTCGAGGGTGTCAGTTCCAAGGTGGCGTCTGCCGCGGAGACGATCGTCACGACGAATCGCGATCTGCGCAGCCGGATCATTTCGATCGGCATACCGATTCTGCTTCCGGACGGACGGACGCTGTTGCGCGGTGAGGCAATCAAGATTCCGCCATACCGGGGATCGGACGAACTGGCGGTTAACGACGAATCGGTCAATGCGTGGGCGGCGCAGGGGTGGGTGGACCTTCGGGAGGAGAACATAGCAGCTTGGCAGCGGAGGGTCGAGCGCATCATCGCCGAAACCGAGGACGTCCCCGAGACGGACACGTCGAGCCAGTTCCAGTTCACCCGGGATCACTGGGAATGCTTCGACGCGATGCCTGCCGGCAAGCTGGTAGCATGGATTTTCACCGTCGAGGACGAAGGCGCGCGGATGAAGGCGTAGGCCGCCAAGATCGCAGGGGCCGGCCGACGCGGCCGGGACGCGGAGATCGCCAAGGCGGAGGCCGCTTGGTGTGCCGGGCTGCGCTGTGCGGCTTCCGGTGAATCGAATTGGTCGTGTTCTACCGGCGAAATGCTCAGGTTCGCGCTTCGCGGCTCAGGCGTCCCGACCAACCACCAACTCACCCCGACTGCCATCGATCATTGCGGGTGCCCCGACCGGCAGGGTCAGCTTCGTGTCGATGTGACCGTAGAGAATCCCTCCCACGGCGGGAACGCCGGCACGGTCGAGGTAGTGGCTAAGAACCGCATCGAGGGGAAGGGGATCGACCGACACGCGCTTCGGTTCGGTACCGGTGAACGCGCCGAACGCCAATCCCGCGATCGATCGCAGCACGCCTGCGTTGTCGAGCTGTGAGAGGTGGCGGTCGAGCCGGTATGTCTCCTCACCGATCTCTTCGATGAGCAGAATCGCCCCTGCCAGGTCGGGCAGGTACGGCGTACCGAGCAACGCGGTGAGCAGCGTGAGGTTCGCGGGAATCAGGCGACCGCGGGCGACACCGTCGCGCAATGGAGTCAGCTGGTGGGATTCGGGCTGAACGATCGGCCCGAGTGGTTCGGCCGATGTCACCGCCGTCCAGAAACTCCGTTCGGCGAACGCATCGATGTCGTCCTGCCAGAAGTCCACTCCGGGCATCGCACCGGAAAACGTCACAACGTCGGCGAGGGCGAGCGAGGCACAGTTGATGGCCGTCACGTCGCTGAATCCCACCACGATCTTCGGGTCATGGCGGAGCAGGTCGAATTCCAGACGGTCGAGTATGCGGGTCGCGCCGTAGCCGCCGCGTCCGGCGATGATCATGCGAACGTCGGGATCGCGAAGCATCGCGTTGAAATCGTCGGCACGCTCCCGGTCGCGACCGGCGAGATACCCGTAGCGGTTCCACAACGACGCGCCCTCGCGCACGCGGTAGCCACGAGACTCGAGGTAGCGGATTCCCCGACGCAGACGATCGTCATCGCGTTGCGGGGAACTGGGAGCAACGATACCGATGCAGTCGCCGGGGCGGAGCGGCGGTGGAATCAGGGAGGACATCCGGTGTGTCGGTTGCGGAATTGGCAGGTGTGTGAACCGCAGGGCTGGAAACGACAAACGCCCCGGCAGCAGGCTGCCTGGGCGTTTCATCTGTCGGCGTGGCAGGATTTGAACCTGCGACCCCTTCGTCCCGAACGAAGTGCGCTACCGGGCTGCGCCACACGCCGAACTGTCGTGGTCTTCCCGGGCACGAGACCCGAGACTTGCGTGGTCAGGGAGGGAGTCGAACCCCCGACACATGGATTTTCAGTCCATTGCTCTACCAACTGAGCTACCTGACCTGAACGTCCAGGTGGGGCTCGTCCGCCCTGGAAGAATTCCAAAGGTACGGCGGGGGTCCAAGGCATTGCAACTGGAAAGTGTTGCAAGGCGTTCTGCCCGGGTTCGACCGATCGTATATTGGTCGGCTATGGAACCGTCCCTGCTGTCCTCCCCCGCCTCGCTCAGCATCATGGTGGTGACCGTCCTGGCGAGTCTGGTGGCGTTCTCCAACCAGCATCTCTGGCGCGCGATGGCGCTGGAGCCGTATCGCATGGTGCACGAGCGGCAGTACCACGCGGTGATCACCGCCGGACTGATCCATGCGAACATGGGTCACCTGTTCATCAACATGCTGACGCTCTACTTCTTCGGACCGGGACTGGAGGCGACGGTGGGAGGGGACCGGTTTCTGATCATCTACCTGGCGAGTCTCATCGTCGGCAACCTCTACCCGCTGGTCAAGTTCCGCAACACGCCGGAGTACGTGGCCATCGGTGCCTCCGGCGCCATCTCGGGCATCGTGTTCAGCTTCTGTCTGTTCTACCCGATGGCCATGTTCTACGTGTTCTTTCTGCTGCCGATGCCGGCATTCGTGTTTGCATTCCTCTACGTCGGCTACTCGATTTATGCGATGCGCGGGCGGCAGGACAACATCGGACACGAGGCGCATCTGGCCGGGGCGCTGGGAGGAGTCATCGCCACGCTCATCGCCTTTCCCGATGTAATCGCCCACATCGTCGCACTCTTCAAGGCCGGGCTCTTCAAATGATCCCGTTCGCCGTCCGCCACCGTCGCCTGCTCGTACAGTCGCTGCTCGCACTCGGAATCGCCGTGATCGTCGTCTCTGCGGCGATGCTCTGGTCGACGTGGTGGGGCGATCCGTCGATCTATCTGCCGTATGCGCGCAACATCGCAGCGGGCGATTTCTTCAGCTACAATTCCGGAACGTTCTCCTCGGGAAGCACCTCGCCGCTCTGGGCGGTACTCCTGGCGATTCCGTATGCGCTGGGAGCTGGCGTTACCGGTGCGAAGATCCTCGCGCTGCTGGTGACGCTCGCCGCCTTCGCCGCGACAGCGCTGGCTGCCACCAATGTCGCGGGGCGTGCCGCGGGTGCGGTGCTCGCCTCGCTCTACGTCGTGGAAATGATGACCGTCTACGGCGTGCTCATCTACGAGTCCTCACTGATTGTTCTTCTCGTCGCACTCTCGATCGTCCTCGGACTGCGGGTGATGCAGGTGTGGCATTCCGATCGTCGGCTGGATGTGCGAATGCTGGCTGCGCTTGCCCTCGTCTGGGCAGCAATGCCGCTGACGCGTCCCGACGCCGTGGTACTCGTCGTCCTGCAGTTCCTCGCGTTCATCATCGGTGGAGTTCGCAGACCGCGTGCGGTCATGGGCCTGCTCCTGGTCGCGGCGCTTGCCGCGATTCCGTCAGCGCTCTACTTCGGCTATTCCTGGATCACGCTCGGGACGATTTCGGTGTCGAGTCAGAACCGGGCCTTCGCACTGCGCGAGATGGCGACGCACGCGGGGCCGCTGTTCCTGTCGAAAGATTCGATCGCCTACGTCGGATCGATCCTCTACGCTCTGGTGGTCGCCGCCATCGGACTCGATCTGATGCGTCAGGATGGCGGGCGACGGTGGCTGGTCGTCGAGGCGATCGGGGCGCTCATCCTCTACCCGGTGCTGCTGACGTTCGTCTCGCCGGTGACGAATGATCTGCCGCGGTACTTCCTTCCGACGGCTCCATTCGTGGTCGTCGCGGTCGGCCGAGCGCTTACACGGTGGGAGGCACTACCCGGGCGCAGATGGGCAGTGGCGCTTCTGCTGCTCGTGGGTCTGTTTGCCGTCAAACCGGCCGTCGCAGTGCTCGGAACGTCGCTGGAACAGGCGACGCGCGGCTACCGATTCGACGAGATCATGGAGAAGGGCGTGGTCGAGGAGATCAATCGAATCGCGGAACCGAACGCAACGGTACTCGCCTATGAGGTCCAGGACCGCTACTTCCTGCGACACGACCTGCGGTTGCTGAGTCTCGATGGCATCACCGACGGACGGGTGACGCCGTTCCTCGTGACGGGTGACATCGCGGCGTTTCTGCGGGCCGAGCGCCCGGAGTACTGGATCGCCAACGATGCGGTGAACTACCGGCCGTTTCTGAAGCACGGGATACTCAGTCGGGCAACCGAGGTATTTGCCGATACGAGTCGCACGACCGCACTCATCGACGGCGTGCAGTTCACGTTGCTGGATCGTCGCACGGCTCCGATGCCTCGGGGATTCGCCGGCTGGACCCGTCTCTTCCGGCTGGAGTACCCCGGCGTCGTCGCGCGGTGAGCATGGGAGATTTGATTGGTCGAATTTTACATAGCTTCGTTCACTGTCTCAGCACGTAGTGACCACAGCAACCTTCCGGACGTTTTCAATCGGGAATACCGGGATCGAATTGGATCCTCACTGGCATCCTGGCGATCTCGACGGGGTGTAGTGCTGAATCCGGACGACGGGTCGATGGCCAGATGGAGATGTCGCTCTCACGCAAGATTCTGATCGGGCACATGGTGATGTTCCTGCTCGCACTCTTCGGAGTGGCGAGCAGGTTCGGCCCATTCGTCTGGCTTACACCGAACGCGGTGATCCCGGGCATGCAGATCTGGCGGCTGGTGAGCTATCCGCTGGCGATCGAGCTGCTGAGTCTGCTCATCGGCGCAATCAGCTTCTCATCACCGGGGGAGGAGCTCGAGCAGATGCTGGGCACGCGGTCGTTCGGATGGCACCTGCTTGGTGTGGTGATCCTGGCGGGGCTGCTGCACACGCTGACGTTCCTGCATACCGGCGTAAGGATGTCGGGCACCACCAATCCGGCGCTCTTCACGCTGATCGGATTCGTCTATCTGTTCCCGCACAGTGAAATCCGCCTGTTCTTCTTCTCCATCCGCAGCTGGGTCATTCTGGCCTTTGCCGCTGCGGTGATCGTGTTCTTCAGCCTGTTCAAGACCATCGCAGGCGGACAATCGCCTCTGCTGTTCTTCAGTCTGGGCGGGTACGGACTGGTGTTCGGGTCGGTGTACTTCCACATTCGCTACCAGAAGTACGCGGTATTGCTCGGTCCGATCCGCTCGATCGAGCGGCTGATGGCTCCGGGCGTTCGGCACCTCGGGGACCCGGCACGTTCGACCGTCGGCGGTGGTGTGCATGAGTCTGCCGGTTCGCGACTTCGGATGGCCTTTCAGAAGGCTCCTGTGGCGGAACTCACCGACGAGGAGCGACTCGATGAGATTCTCGACCGGATCAATGAGCGGGGGTATGACGCACTTAGCGATGACGATCGGGAGTTCCTCGAGGAGTACTCCGGCCGATGAGCGGGTGCTGTTACCGATTCCAACATTCGCCCGCCGGGAGGCGCTTTCGCGTTCGCACCACAGAGCGTAGTTTCAAGATTCTCCTGCATTCCACTGACTTCCAATCCCTGCCATGAACAACCGGCTGAGCGAACGACTTGAGCGGGTGCGCAGCGCTGTGATGCCGAAGCTCCTCGAGCATTTCGGTGAGGACATGATCGATGCGAACGAGCATCGCGGAGAGCTGTCGGTGCGCGTGCCGAAGGACCGCCTGGTGGAGGTGGTGCGGTATCTGCGCGACGAGGCCGAGCTGCGCTTCTCCATGCTGAAGGACGTATGCGTCGTCGACTGGAACCGGCGCAAGGAGCGGTTCGAGATGATCTACAACCTGTGGTCGATCGAGCAGAATCTGCGGCTGCGCGTCAAGTGCTTCGTCGAGGAACGCGAACCGCACGTCGACACGCTGACGGGGCTGTACACCTCTGCCGACTGGTACGAACGCGAGGCGTACGACATGCACGGGATCATCTTCGACAATCATCCTGACCTGCGCCGGATGTACATGCCGGAGGACTTCGTCGATCCGTCGACGGGGGAGCCGCTCTATCCGCTGCGCAAGGAGTTCCCGATGATGGGTGTGCCCGGATCGATGCCGCTTCCGGAACGCAATTAGGCCCTGGCGAAGGGCGTATGAATTCAATTCCGAGACCATGAACATCAATTCGACGGCGACGCTCGAGCGCGTCACGGACATACGTCAGCGGAAGATCCTCAGTCGGATCGTCGATAAGGACACGACGATCACACTGGAAGGGCGGGACCCGCTCGACAACACGATGGTGCTCAACATGGGACCGCAGCATCCGGCCACACACGGCGTGCTGCGCGTGCTGCTGCGCCTCGATGGCGAGACCGTCGAGAAGTGCGTTCCGGAGCTCGGGTATCTGCATCGGGGATATGAGAAGCTGGGTGAGAACATCACCTACCATGAATTCCTCCCGCACACCGACCGACTCGATTACCTCTCGCCGCTGTCGAACAACGTCGCCTACGCACTGGCGGTGGAGAAGGCCGCGGGCATCGAGACCCCGGCTCGGGCGATGTGGATCCGGACGATGATCGCAGAGCTGGCGCGAATCAGCTCGCACCTGATGGCGATGGGCGCAATGGCAATGGACGTAGGCGCGGTGACGATGCTGCTGTGGACGTTCCGCGAGCGCGAGAAGCTCTACGACATCTTCGAGAAGATCTGCGGCGCCCGCTTCACCACCAGCTATACCCGCATCGGTGGAGTGGCCAACGATTTCGGTCCCCGCGTCGTACCGATGATCCGCACGTTCATCGATGAATTCCCCGCCAACCTCCACGAGTTCGAAGGGCTCGTCAATCGCAACCGCATCTTCGTCGAGCGCACGCGAGATATCGGGTACATCTCGGCCGACGACGCCATGGCGCTCGGGCTGACCGGACCGTGTCTGCGCGGATCGGGCGTGCCGCACGACCTGCGACGCGACGAGCCGTATCTGCTCTACGATGAGCTCGACTTCGACGTGATCACCTATACCGAGGGTGACTGTCTGGCGCGCTACATGGTGCGCGGCGACGAAATGAAGGAGTCGGTGAAGATCGTTCGCCAGCTGCTGGAGAAGATTCCGGATGGGCCGGTGATGAGCAACGACGCCGAGTACGTGCTGCCGGGCAAAGAGGAGATCTACACGCGCATGGAGGAGCTGATCCACGACTTCATGCTGATCAACTTCGGCACCATGCCGGAGCGTGGCGAAAGCTACATGGCGATCGAGTCGCCGAAGGGCGAGCTCGGGTTCTACATCGTCTCCGACGGCACGGGTCACGCCTGGAGGATGAAGATTCATTCGCCGTCGTTCTGCAACCTCCAGGCGCTGAAGCCGATGTGCGAGGGAGCGATGATCGCCGACGTCGTGGCGATCATCGGATCGATCGATCCGGTAATGGGCGAAGCCGACAAGTAGCGCTATGTGTAGATCTGTCGCAGCAGCTTCCGCTTCGCAATCGGCAGGATGGTCTCGACGTACGGAAAGTCGAGTTCGGTGTCGAAGAAATACGTGGCCGGATTCGGCAGCTCGCGATGGGCGGCAATCAGTTCGCTCTTGATGTGCGCCGGTGTGGCCGTGACGGCGGTGAAGGGAATCGTGCGGACCTCGACCGTCTTCAGATTCCGATAGCGTTCGCCCGAACCGGTGAAGATGGAGATCTCGTAGCGCAGCACGTGCAGGTCGCTGGTGCGCAGCTCCGGCACCATCAGGTAGCCCTCCTCCAGGTAGGCGGGCAGGATTCCGACCTCTTCGACGCGGATGTGATCTGCCACGAAGTCGACGATCGTGCGTCCCTCGTCGATGAGGCTCTCGAGGTGCGGAACGGTCCAGGCGATCATCTCCACCACGCTGCGCAGATCATCACCCTCGAGGTGCAGTTCCTCGTAGTCGATCGTCTTCTGCTTCAGATCGATTCCACGAATGCGCTTCGGAAGCAGCAGACGGATTTCGTCCGCCCGCCGCGCGATCGTCTTCAGCGTCGTGCGCAGCTCGATGAGCTCCGCCAGCGACGGGTAGATGCGGTTCTGCGAGAACCCGGCACGCAGTCGCCGGAGCTCTTCGAGAATGAGAAATTCCCTGCGTTCGCGGTCGCTCGGCGGCGTGATGAACAGTTCGAGTCGGATGGAGTTCATAGACCATTTCCCGGGGCGGCCGAACGATCGTGTGGCGATGCGATGATGCGTCAGCACGACCCCGATGCTGTTGCGTATTCAGTGGACCGATCGACCGGTACCGGCGTGAGACACGTCGCGGAGGCGACGCTGGCGGAAGAGTACCGACCGAACGGATAATATCGGAGCATTTGGTCATTCGCAAGATGGCACGAGTCGCATTCCATACGCTGGGCTGCAAGCTGAACCAGGCCGAGACCAGCGCGATCGCCGGCGAGTTCCGTCGCAACGGATTCGATGTCGTCGACTTCGGCACGGCCTCCGAGGTGACCGTGATCAACTCCTGTACCGTCACCACCAATGCCGATCGCGAATGCCGCCAGATCGTCCGCCGTGCGCTGCGTGCCAATCCTGATTCGTTCGTGATCGTCACCGGCTGTTATGCCCAGCTGAAGCCGGAGGAGATTGCCGGGATCGACGGGGTCGACGCCGTGCTCGGCTCGGCGGAGAAGTTCCGGATCTTCGATCTGCTCGATCCGTTCGAGAAACGCTCCGAGGCCGAGGTGCGCTGCGGCGATATCGCCGAGACCACTGGGTTCGGTCCCGCATTCTCTTCGGCCGATGATGCCCGCACTCGCGCGTTCCTCAAGGTTCAGGACGGTTGCGACTACACCTGTTCGTTCTGCACGATTCCGCGCGCGCGCGGAGCCAGTCGCTCCCAGTCGATCGACGATACCCTCGCACAGGCACGCGAACTCGTCGAGGCCGGCTACGAGGAGATCGTGCTCACCGGCGTCAACACCGGTGACTTCGGTCGTGCCCGTGGAGAGTCGCTGTACGAACTGCTCGTGCGACTTCACGATGTCGACGGCGTTCGCCGGTTGAAGATCAGTTCGATCGAACCGAACCTGCTGGAGGATCGCATCATCGAGCTGGCCGCGCGTTCCGATCGGATGCTGCCGCACTTCCACGTTCCGCTGCAGAGTGGATCGGACGAAATCCTCGGCCGGATGCGGCGACGGTACCGCAGTGAGCACTACCGCGATCGGGTCGAGTCGATCCTCCGCCACCTGCCGGAAGCCGCCGTCGGGGTCGATGTGATCGTCGGCTTTCCCGGCGAGAGCGATACACACTTCGAGCGTACTCGGGAATTCCTCGCCGATCTTCCGATCGCCTACCTGCACGTGTTTACCTATTCCGAGCGGGACAACACGTCCGCCGCCGAGTCGACGGCCGTCGTTGCGATGGATGTGCGTCGGCAGCGAACGCGGGCACTGCGGGCCCTCTCCGACAGGCATCGCGCGGCGTTCGCACGACGATTTGCCGGCTCGGTCCGACCGGTACTCTTCGAGTCGATGCACGCCGACGGTACGATTCAGGGCTACTCCGACAACTACATCCGCGTCGCTGCCCGTGGCGTCGGCGAACACACGATTCTGCCGGTTCGAATCGGAGAATTCGACGGTGAGGTCTGCGCGGCGGAAGTGGTGGCGGGCCCGCAGGTCTCCTGATGCCCGGACGCTAGCAGTCGTACTCGAGTTCGTTATGCAGGGACACGAGCAGCGTATCGGCCTCGATGGTGATCGTCAACAGATTCGGCCGGCAGCAGACGGCGCAGTCCTCCGTGTACTGCTGACGGAGGCCGCCACCGAGGTCGAGCATCGTCGTATTGGTTTCACCGCAGGCAGCGCACCGATAGGGAACGGGCGTGAGATCGCCTTCGGTGGCAAACACCTCGTCGTCCGGGTCGTCGCCCCACCATTCGAATTCTTCATCCATCGTACACCTCGCGTCGTCGCAATGAACGATCACCCGTGATTGCCAAAGACCTCCGACTTCACCTGATCGATGACGCGGCGCACGACGTCCCACCCGAAGCCGCGTCCTGAAAGGAAGGAGGCCATCGAGCGTTCCCACTTCTTCGGATCGTCGGTACGAGTGCGGCGTGCCTTGCCACGTGCGGCTTCGAGGGCGTTGTCGAACTCCGCCTCCTCGTCGATCATGTTCCGGACGACCTCGGCGGCTTCTTCGCGATCGACGCCCTTGCGGTGGAGTTCCATCTGCAGTCTGCGTCGGCCGACGCGACGCTTCAGCAGGCGGTCGTTGACGAACGCGCGTGAGAATTCGCCGTCGTCGGTCATTCGATACTCCGCCAGGAACGCGAGTGTCGCCTCGATGGCCTCGTCGGAAAACTCCTTGTCGCGGAGCTTGCTGCGCAGTTCGGAGATCGTCCGCATGCGGTAGGAGAGGTAGTGCATCGCGACGAGACGGGCGGCGTACTGCTCGTCCTCGCGCAGGATCTCCTCGATCTCACCGGCGGTCAGTTCACGTCCGGTGAAGAGGGAGAAGCGAACGTAGGTCTCCTCGCAGACGCCGAAGGCGAAGGCGCCGTTGATGAAGATCGAGCGCCGGGCGGCACGTCGCTGCTGAATCTGCACATCGGTGATCTCGAGGTGGTCCGACCGATCGTCGGGCGGGATGAATTCGGCCTGCATGGGTAGAAAGAATCGGTGGATGACGGAAACCGGATATGATGGCAAAGCACGCCGTGAGAGGCAAGAACAATCCTTGGTTCGTCGCGGTCGAAGCGACGAGGTGTGAATAGTCGAAAATTGCCGAAAATCGCAGAAAATGGGGGCATTCGGTGCTTTCCCGACGACCCGATTTTTCGTAGTTTTTCCGATCCGCTCGATCGGTGCGCAAGGCGCCCCCGGGGGGTGCCTGGAACCGGCTCTGGCCCGTCCCGCTGCGCACCGTTCCGGCAGTCCGACCATCCCGGGGCAGGGAGGGACCTCACCCGACACACCTCCGACCGATCGGGTCAATGAACATCAGTACCTCTATTCTTCAGCAACGACCATCATGAAATTCTCCGCCGCGGTCAAAGATCTGGCGCAGGCGCTCTCCCGGATCGCAAGCGCCACACCACAGCGATCCCCGATGCCGGTCCTCGAGAATATTCTCGTGGAGCTCGAAGGTTCGAACCTGAGCCTCACGGCGACCGACATGGACATCACCGTCACCACGCGGCTCGAGGTGCGCGGCGAGCGCAACGGGTCGATTCTGCTGCCCGCGCGGCGGCTGACCGACACCGTCCGTGCCCTCGACCAGGGCGAGGTGACCGTCGACGCAGACCCCGAGTCGCGCCGCGTGACGTTGCGAACCGGCTCGGGCGAATTCCGTCTGACCGGCCTGGACGCCTCGGAGTTTCCGCAGCGTCCGCTGTTCGAATCGCAGATCTCGTTGCGGCTCCCTACCGCTACGTTCTCCACCATGGTTGAGCGCACGATGTTTGCCTGTTCGACCGATGAGTTCCGCCCGGCGATGACCGGCGTGCTCTTCCAGTTCCGGCCCGACGAGGTTCGCGCCGTCGCGACAGACGGCTTCCGACTCGTTCGTGTGGTCGATCATACGGTGCAGTCGCAGGTATCCGACGGACTGGACATCATCGTACCGCCGAAGGCGTTGTCCATCGCCGACAAGAGCTTCGCCGCCGAGGAGATGTCCCTCGAAGCCAACGCCACGCACGTTCGCTTCAGTGACGGCGTGACGACGATCACCGCGCGGTTGATCGATGAGAACTATCCGAACTACGAGAGCGTGATTCCGCAGGCCAACGACAAGCGGATGATCATCCGGCGCGACGACCTGCTCGGCACCGTCAAGCGCGTCAGTCTGTATTCCAACACGCAGACGCGGCAGGTGCGACTGAAGCTCGGCGAGAATGCCCTCAGTGTGCAGGCGGAGGACATCGACACCGGTGGCGAGGCGAACGAGACGATCCCGTGCGACTACGCCGATGAGATGATCGAGATCGGGTTCAATTCGCAGTACGTCCGTGATGCGCTCGATCGCATCGATGCCGATGAGGTCTCCTTCGACTTCTCGACTCCGCTCCGTCCATCGCTCGTCTCGCCGCACGGCACGCGGAACGGACAGGATGTGCTGATGCTCCTGATGCCGATCCGACTCAACTCGTAGCCGCGATCCGAAGCGGCAACGGTGGGAGACCGAGCCGATCGAAGGAAGCGAATCGGAGAGTTCGGAGGGGAGGGCGAGGGAAGGAGAACTGAGACCGTCCGACCCGTTCCCGCAGTGATTTATTGCCGCGGTCGATGACGACGGCACCGATGCCGATGTCGCCGCCAGATGCGAATCGGCCTCGAGTGTCGCGGACGACTCACCGAGAGACGATTCGGCAGTTGCGGCGATGGTGCCGAGTCTCATTCACCTCGGACTGCAGTCCGGGGTACGAGAACCGAGTCGTCCGAGGAGTGGGAACCTCGAGAACCGAATCGCCCGGGAAGTGGGAACCTCGAGAACCCGACAGCCCGATCGACGGAATTCCGGCGAGCAGCACACCGAGCGTCCAAACCCTCAATGCGCGTCCGACGACTTCGCTTTCAGAACATCCGCAACCACGTCCGCACCGAGCTGGAGGCGGCCGAGGGCGTCAACGTGATCACGGGTCTCAACGGCGAGGGCAAGACGAGCGTGCTCGAGGCGATCGCGCTCAGTACACTGACGAGGTCGTTCGTCGGCACTCAGGACGCGCACCTGCTCAGGCGAACGGCGAGGTTCCTCGAAGCGCGTCTGGAGACCCTCAGCGACTACGGCGTGCCGCACCGGATCGAGGTGCACTACGAGACCGCCGGCCGCAAGTCGATCCGACTCGACGGATCACCGGCGGCAAATGCCGCGCAGGTGATCGGAGCGGCTCCGACGGTCGTGCTCTCTCCCGATCTGAAGGCGATTACCGGCGGCGCACCGGCTGAGCGACGCCGATTCATCGATCTGGTCATCTCCCAGGCCAAGCGCCGGTACCTCGAGGATCTGATGCACTACCGGCGCATCCTCAAGCAGCGTAATTCCATCCTTTCCAGCGCTCGCCAACAGCGTCGACCGGTCGATCGAGCGCTGATCGAACCGTGGGATGAAGGGCTCATCGAGCGCGCGGTGCACCTCATGTCCGAGCGCTCGCGGTTCGTCCGCGAGTTCGAGCCGATCTTCCGTTCCACCGTCGCAGAAGTGGCGGGACGAGAGGAGGAGGTCGCCATTCGCTACGATCCCGATTCCGTTGTCGAAGCGTCGATGTCCGTCAATGAACTCCGCGATGCGCTCTGGCTGCGAAGTCGCGAGGTGTGGCGGGAGGAACAGCGGCGGGGCACGACGCTCTTCGGCCCTCATCGCGACGACCTCAGGATGTCGATCAACGGCGGAGACGTTCGTAGCTCCGCCAGTCAGGGACAGCACAAGACGCTGCTCATCGCGTTGAAAATCGCCGAGTTCCACTACCTCGCCGAGCAGTGCGCCGAGACGCCGATCATTCTGCTCGACGACATCTTCGGTGAACTCGATGCGCGTCGCGCCGAGCGGGTCTACGACCTGACGCGGGCGATGGCGCAGGTATTCATTACCGTCGTCTCGCTCGACATGCTGCCGTTTCTGCGCGGACGCACCGAATCGGCCGTCGACGCGGTGTTCACTGTCGAAGGCGGTCGACTCCGTGGACGAGACCGGATGGGGCACAATGCTGTCGAAGGGCGGCCACGGAGCAAGGAAGGGGCCGACGACGCCGAACACGAAGCCGACGCCTCGGAGCGCAGCACGTCCGACAAAGCAATCAATTCATAGGGGCCGTCATGGCTCCGGCCGGGAAACCATTCGCCGATGCTCCCATGGGGGCGGTCCTCCGCATCGTCGGTGCCGCCGGTGGTCCGTCCCCGGAAATCCTTGGCCGAATCGACCGTCAGGAGTCTGCTCCTCGCGGTCGTGGCGCTCGTGACGAAGCGGTGGTGGTGGCGGTAGCCGGGAGAACCGGGATGTGCGCATACGATGGCGGAATTCAATGCCAACGAAATTTTGAACGGTCAATGGCACAGACGATTGGAGCGGTGATCCAGGAGTGGCTGAAGAAGAACGGGCTCGAGGAGAAGGTTCAGCAGAAATCAATTCCCGGTTACTGGGAGGAGATCGTCGGGCCGACTGTCGCTCGCCACGCGGAAGTCGAGCGGGTCGACCATGGACGCATGTACATCCGTGTGGAATCGTCCGTATGGCGAAATGAAATCATGCTCCGCCGAGAGGAAATCCGGTCGAAAGTGAATCAGCGATTCGGGTCGGAAATCGTTCGCGAGATCGTCGTCCGATAACGTTCGTGATTTACGTTCAGTCCTTCGGATTCCTGCCCGTCCGGCACATGACCGGTGCTGTCCGCCCGTCTTTATACCGATACGAGAATTAGTAACGCAATAAGCACTCCATTCCACTTCAATCAGGTCAAACGTGAGCAAGGCAACGGTTGAAACACGGCCGGGGGCGGCCGGAGGAAACGGCAACGCCGCGAACTACGGCGAGGCGTCGATCAAGATCCTCGAGGGACTCGAGGCGGTGCGCAAGCGCCCGGCGATGTACATCGGCGACGTCGGCGTTCGCGGTCTTCACCACCTGGTCTACGAGGTCGTCGACAACTCGATCGATGAAGCAATGGCGGGGCGATGCGACCGCATCGAGATTACCATCAACAAGGACAATTCGGTTACCGTCGTCGACAACGGATCGGGAATTCCGGTCGGTATGCACCCGACCAAGAAGATCTCGACGCTGGAGGTGGTGATGACCATTCTGCACGCAGGCGGCAAGTTCGACAAGGATGCCTACAAGGTGTCGGGCGGACTCCATGGCGTGGGCGTGTCGGTGGTCAACGCATTGTCGGAAACCCTGACTGTAACGGTCCGGCGCGATGGCACGATTTACGAGCAGGCGTACCATCGCGGGATTCCGGAGGGTCCGGTGCACGAGGTCGGAACGACGAAGAAGAAATCCGACACGGGTACGACGACGACATTCCTTCCCGACGGTACGATCTTCAAGAGCATCGCCTTCCGCTACGACACGCTGGCGGCACGCATGCGGGAGCTTGCCTTCCTCAACCCGCAGATCACCATCAGCATCACCGACATGCGCGAGGAGGAGCCGAACTCCGATGAGTTCCACTTCGCCGACGGGCTGAAGGGATTCGTCAAGTACATCGATGAGGCGCGCACGCCGATCGTCAAGCCCATCATGATCGAGGGCGAGCGGGACAACGTTCCCGTGGAGGTCTGTCTGCAGTACAACTCCGGGTATGCCGAGAACGTGTTCAGCTACGTCAACAACATCAACACGCACGAAGGCGGCACGCACGTCTCGGGATTCCGTTCGGCGCTGACGCGGACGCTCAACGCGTACGCACAGAAGAACAAGCTGCTGAAGAACGACAAGATCACGCTGACGGGTGAGGACTTCCGCGAGGGGCTCACCGCAGTGATTTCGGTGAAGGTGCCGGAGCCGCAGTTCGAGGGCCAGACGAAGACGAAGCTTGGCAACTCGGAGGTCGACGGCATCGTCGCCTCGATTTTCCGCGACGGTCTGGCGCAGTTCCTCGAGGAGAATCCGAAGGTCGGCAAGACGGTCATCGACAAGGTGTACACCGCCGCCGAGGCGCGTGAGGCGGCACGCAAGTCGCGGGAACTCGTGCGGCGCAAGAGTGCACTGGAGTCCTCGACGCTTCCGGGCAAGCTCGCCGACTGTTCGATCGAAGATCCCGAACACTGCGAGATCTTTCTGGTCGAGGGTGATTCGGCCGGTGGCTCGGCAAAGAGCGCTCGCGATCGTCGTACGCAGGCGATCCTGCCGCTGCGCGGCAAGATTCTCAACGTGCAGAAGGCACGGCTAAACAAGGTGCTCGAGAACGAGGAGGTGCGCGCGATCTTCACCGCGCTCGGTGTCGGCTTCGGCGAAACGCTCGACGTGACGAAGGCCCGCTACGGCAAGGTGATCCTCATGGCCGACGCGGATGTCGACGGCGCGCATATCCGCACGCTGCTGCTGACGCTCTTCTTCAATTACATGCGTGAGATGATCGAGGCGGGGAAGATCTACCTGGCAATGCCGCCGCTGTACAAGATCAAGAAGGGCAAGCAGGAGCACTACGCCTATGACGACGCGGAGCGCGACGAGGTCCTCGCCCGACTGCGCAAGGATTCGGGACGTCCGGCGCAGCCGACGTCGAGCGAGGACGAGAATGACGGTGCGACACGCACCAAGGACGGCATCGTGCTCAGCCGATTCAAGGGACTCGGGGAAATGAATCCCGAACAGCTGTGGGCGACGACCATGAATCCCGAGACGCGGACGCTGCAGCTGGTGACCATCGAGAGCGCGCAGGAGACCGCCCACATCTTTGAGACGCTCATGGGCGATTCGGTCGAGCCGCGACGCCAGTTCATCGAGCGCAACGCCAAGTACGTTCGGAATCTGGACGTGTAGGTCCGGAGCAATCCGAGACAGGAACGGGGAAGGAACGGCTCGAGTCGCGGCCGCTTCTTCCCCGTCGCATTTGCGGCAGAACATGGCTCTGCAGGCCGGTTCGCACGGCCGAGGTCATACGTTTTATTTCGTATTGTTCACGGGGCCCTGCCTAAGTTTGACCCTCATTTCGCATTACTTCGAGAGCGCACGCATGGACAACACGAGAGTCATTTCTCAGCTTGAGGAGTTCGGAATCACAGGCACCAAAGGCGTCGTCTACAACGGCTCGGCGCCGGTCCTGGTGGAAGAAGCGGTTCGTCGACGCGAGGGTTACCTCACTGCCGGCGGACCGCTCTCGGTTTTCACCGGGAAGCACACGGGCCGGTCTCCGAACGACAAGTTCATCGTCAGCGAACCGAGCAGTCAGGATCGTGTCTGGTGGGGCCCGGTCAACAAGCCGTTCGAACGCGAACACTTCAACAGTCTCCTGGAGCGGGCCAAGGAGTTTCTGAGCAATCGCGAGCTGTTCGTCGCTGACTGCTTCGTCGGTGCCGACCCTCGCTATCGCGTCGGCGTGCGGGTGATCAACATGCACGCCTGGCACAACCTCTTCGCACAGACGCTCTTCATCCCGATTGCGAGCGTCGAGAACGGGGAGAAGGAATTCTCCGTCGACTACACCGTCGTGCACGTGCCCGATATGGAAGCCGATCCGTCGAAGGACGGTACGCGATCGGAGACGTTCATCCTCATCGATTTCGGACAGAAGCTGATACTCATCGGCGGTACGTCGTATGCGGGCGAGATCAAGAAGTCGCTCTTCACGACCATGAACTACCTGCTGCCGCTCGAGGGTGTCATGCCGATGCACTGCTCGGCCAACGTCGGTACCGACGGCGACGTCGCGCTCTTCTTCGGCCTTTCCGGTACCGGTAAGACCACGCTCTCGGCCGATCCCTCCCGTGGACTCATCGGCGATGACGAACACGGCTGGTCGGAGGACGGGGTGTTCAACTTCGAGGGTGGCTGCTACGCGAAGATGATCAACCTCTCGCCCGAGCAGGAGCCGCAGATCTTCAAGACCACCCGCATGTTCGGTACCGTCCTGGAGAACGTCGAGTTCGACGACCAGACCCGCGAGATCAACCTCGACTCGGCACAGCACACCGAAAACACCCGGGGCGCATACCCCATCGGGTTCATCGATAATGCCGTTCCCGGTTCACGGGCCGGTCATCCCAGGAATATCGTGATGCTCACCGCCGACGCGTTCGGCGTGCTCCCGCCGATTTCCCGTATGACGACCCCGCAGGCGATGTACCAGTTCATCTCCGGATATACCGCAAAGGTCGCCGGTACCGAGAAGGGCGTCACCGAACCGCAGCCGACGTTCAGCACCTGCTTCGGCGCGCCGTTCATGGTGCATCACCCGTCGGTCTATGCCGAATTGCTCGGAAAGAAAATCGAAGAGCACGAGGTGCGCTGCTGGCTGGTGAATACCGGCTGGACCGGCGGACCGTACGGCGTCGGGCATCGCATGAAGATCGCCTACACCCGCGCAATGATCGACGCCGCACTTCATGGCGAACTCGATGATGCGGAGTACCGCGAGGACCCGATCTTCGGTCTGCGCGTGCCGACCAGCGTTCCGAACGTTCCCTCCGAAGTGCTCGATCCGCGCAATACCTGGCAGGACAAGGAGAAGTACGACGAGCAGGCGCACATGCTCGCACAGAAGTTCAATGAGAACTTCCAGAAGTACGCCGAGGGAGCATCCGAGGAAATTCGAGCGGCCGGTCCGAAGTCGAGGGAGATGGCGGGGTAGAGCGGCGAGCCGTTCACACGTGATGGAAATCAGAAGGGCCCGGCCAGCGCGAGTATCCAGTCGCGCTGGCCGGGCCCTCTCTGTTGGCATCAATGCGTCGCTCCGGACGGTCCCCGGTCGCCGGACGCGTGTGGACTACGGAGTTTGAGCGAGCGAATCGCTTCCCAGGGTCGAATCGGCGTCGTGGAGTGCCGCGCTGATTTCGTCGAGCCGCTTCTCCGATCGCCGGTAATCCTCCTGAGCTGCCTTCCAGGACTCTTCGTATTCGTCGGATCCGGCCTCCGAGGATGTCGTCCGCTGCGTCTTCCTCGAGGCGATCATATCCCCGATCTCGTCCAGCTCCTTCCTCCACGTATCGAGCTGTCGGGCAAGCTGCAGTCGTGATTCGTCCACATCGACGGTGTCAGGCGCGGCCGCTGACGCCGCAGTGTCGAGCTGCAGGTCGTGACGCACGGCTGCCTCAGTGGAGCGAACCTGCTCGAGCTTGGTCTGCAGCGTCTGTTCGGAGCGCACCCACTCGACGTTGATGTCGCTCTTCTCCTTCACGTCGTTTCCACACCGGCTCGCCACTACCAGCAGGACCAGGCCGGCGAGCAACGGGCGAATGTCCAGTCGTGTCATCTGATATACCTGCGGGTTGTGCGGAGATTCGTACGTCGTTCATCAGGGCCAGTCAAAAACGATGCCCGAGGACGCCGTGAACGCGTCGACGGGCATCGATGTTTCACAGGCGGACCGCGGTCTCAACGCGACGTCGTGTCGGCAATCGCTTCGCCTGACGTCGCGACGCCCGTGTCCGTACCCGATGTCGACTGGTCCACGGGCGATCCGAGTGCCGAGACACGCTCTTTCATCGTTCCCAGCTCCGTCTGGATCGTGTTCAGCTTCGTCATCGCCCCGTCGTAGGCGATCTTCGCCTCGTTCCAGGCCGTTTCGAACTCTGCGCGCGATCCGGTCTTGTCGGCCTCATCCCGCTTCGCCTTGTACTTGTCGATCGTCTGCTGGACGTCGGCGAACTGCGACTGGAAATTCTCGAGAGACTGCTCGATCACCTGGCGCTTCGCGGCGACCGCAGAGTCCGGATTCATTGCTGCCGGTTCGGTCGACAACGTCGTCTGCAGGTCACCGGCCGAATTCTGAACCGCGGCGAGTCGTGTTACCAGATCGCTCTCCTCGGTCTTCCAGTTTTCTTTCAGATCCGAATAGTCCTCATCGGAGCATCCGGCAGCGATGAGGACGGTGACGGTAAGCAGTGCGAGGGCGCTGGTGATCGTGCGGACCATTGGGCTTCCTCTGCTGTAGAATGTGTTGCCTCGCAGCAATGACGACGCGCGGCGCCGGTGCGGACATGTGAAGGAATTGCACCGCGCGAGGACTTCCTAACGGGGCACAGACAATACGCGTCGTGGCGGTCGACGTTACGCCGTCAGAGATCGGTCGGCCGTTCCTCGGTTGAACCGTCTGCGTTCTCCCGCAGCTCGGTGATTTTCAGCTCCGCCTGCTCCAGTTGTTTCCGACACGTTCTCGACAGTACGATACCCTCTTCGTACAGCTTCATGCCGTCGTCGAGTGTCGTAGCGTCGTTCTCGAGCAGGTGAACGATCTCGGCAAGCCGTGCCAGGGATTGTTCGAATGTGGGAGTGTCTGCCATCGATGTCAGTGGGGGAGTGGTTCGTGAGAATTGAATCGCAGCGACGTCAGCGGCGTTCATCCGACTCGATCCGCGCGTCGCGGCGTCCGTCATGCAGCCGGATCGAGACGGCGTCGTCGGAGTGCAGCTGGGAACTTCGGGTGATGGGAGCGCCGTCGCGCTCAATGATGGCGTATCCACGGCGCAGCACGTTGAGGGGATTGAGCGCCTCGAGCGCGGTGTCCATCCGGAGAAGCCGTTCGCTGCTGCGTGTGGTCATCGCTCGCAGGCCGAGCATGGTGCGATGCGACAGGTCGTCGACGCGTTGCTGGTAGCTGCGCACCAGGTCGAGCGGCCGGGAGAGCCCGCGACTGCGCAGCAGCGACTCCAGGAGCGACGTGCGATCGGCGAGCATGCCGGTCAGACCCGACGCCAGTCGCTGTTCGATGTCGTAGAGCGACTGGATCACCTCCGCGCGGTCCCGCACGGCAAGTTCCGCCGCGGCCGTCGGCGTGGCGGCGCGAACGTCGGCGACGAAGTCGGCGATGGTGAAATCGATTTCGTGGCCGACCGCCGATATCGTGGGTGTACGCGCTTCGAACAGCGCGCGCGCAACGCGCTCATCGTTGAAGGCCCAGAGGTCTTCGAGCGATCCACCACCCCGGCCGACGATCATCACGTCGAGCGTTCCGAGCGCGTCGAGCCGACGGATGGAGCCGACGATCTGCTCGGGGGCCGATTCTCCCTGCACGACTGCCGGGGCAAGGACGACGGAAGTCGCCGGCATACGTCGCCGGAGCGTCGTGATGATGTCCCGGATGGCAGCGCCCGTCGGCGAGGTCACCACACCGATACGACGCGGCCACGTCGGCAGCGGCTTCTTGTGGGCCGGTTCGAAGAGACCTTCGGCCGCGAGGCGGCGCTTCAGCTCCTCGAAGGCCAGCTGCAGATCGCCCTGGCCGAGCGGGGTGATAGTGATAGCGTCGAGCTGGTATGCGCCGCGCGGCGGATAGACGGTGATGCGCCCGGTGGCCACCACGTTCATTCCCTCGCGAATCGGAGCGCCCAGGGTTCTCGTGCGCCAAAGCACACCCGAGAGGATCGCGCGTTCATCCTTGAGCGTGAAATAGGTGTGACCACTGGCGGCACGACTCCATGCCGAGATCTCGCCCTGCACCACCACCTCCGAAAAGCGATCCTCCAGGCAGGTCTTGAGATCGCGCGTGAGCTCGCTCACCGTCGGAATCGTCGGCTCGGCCGTCGTCTGCTCGAGTTCGACCCGTGTGACTTTGCGGATGACCATAGACATCGAAGATACGGATTGACCGATGGCCGTCTCCGGCCCGCGCCGCTTCGGGCGCAGCGGTTATATTTGTCGCTTCTGCCCGAGCGATCCCAACCCCTTCACACCGAATTCCGTCCCCATGTCCCAGTCGCAGTCGAAGAAGCGGAAGAAGGAGGACATCCGTCCGTTTTCCGTTCGAACCTCGCGGCCGGTCTCCGGCGGCAGCGACGCCATCACCGAACTGCCCCGCTACCTCCCGCTGGCGATCTTCGCGGTGGTTACCATCGCGTTCTTCTGGGGACATCTCTTCGGGCACTCATTTCTCTGGGAGGACTTCTCGGAATTCACCTTCCCCAACGAGGTCTTCGCCGCACGCAGCTTCGCCGCCGGCATCATTCCGTTCTGGAACCCCTACACGTTCTGCGGCATGCCGTTCGCCGCCGACCTGCAGGTTGGATTCTTCTATCCGGCAAACCAGCTGATGTACCTGCTCAGCGGCGGTCATCTCGGCGTGTGGCTGACGCAGTTCTTCCTCGTGGCCCACTACTTCATTGCAATGGTGGGGATGTACCTGCTGGCGCGCGGATTCCGCATCGGATCGTGGGGAGCCACCTTCGCCGGCATCACCTACGGGCTGTGCGGGATGATCGTCGCGCACATGATCCACGCGAACATGGTGCACCATCTGGCGTGGTTCCCGCTGGTCGTGTACCTGTTCCACCGCGGGGTGCGGGACCGCAGCTGGCTGCACTCGCTCTTCGGTGGCCTGGTGCTCGGCGTGATGATGCTCAGCGGCCATCCGCAGTCGACGCTCTACGTCGTTTTCTTCCTCTTCTGCTTCACGGTCTTTCTGCTTGTCGGCGATCTGCGCGGAGGTGGCGAGCGCTCCTCGGCCGGATCGCTGCTCCGCGGAGCTGCCACAGCGCTGCTCCCGGTGGTGATCGGCGTGGGAATCTTCGCCATCCAGTTCCTGCCCGCCCAGCGGCTGGCAGGGCTTTCCGAACGATCGGAGATGAGCTACCAGAAGACGCTCGAGGGTGAAATGGGTCCGGCCCAGGTGCTGTCGTTGGTCGTGCCCAAATTCTTCGGAGTCTCCTCGGCTGAACCGCTGCCGCAGATGGCGTTCTGGTATGCACCCGATGGCGGCAGTGCGCAGAACTGGGGCTACTGGGAGACGGTGATCTACATTGGAGTGGTGGCGCTGCTGCTGATGGTGCTCGCTATCGTCTCGCCCTCGCTCGGACCGATCCGGTGGTTCCTTGGCGGCATGGCGCTGCTCGGCGTGCTCTACGGACTTGGGGACAACTTCATCGTGCATCCGATTCTGGGCCGACTGCCGCTGTTCGACACGTTCCGCTCACCGGCGCGAATGGCGATGTACCTGGCGCTGGGCGGTGCGGTGCTTTCGGGTGCGGGACTCGAGCTGGTGATCCGACGGGAGGACGGTCGGCTCGTACGCGCGGCGTTGATCACCGGCGGAGTGATCGTCGGCATCGGTTTCCTCGCGCTGACCGGCGTGCTCGGATCGATGGTCGGTGCACCGGCACACGTGGCCGAGTCGGTCGCCTCCACCGGCGTCGTTCCGCTGCTGATCGGTGGACTCGCCACGGCGATCGTCTGGGCGACGCTGACCGGGCGGATGCCGGGAGGCGGCGCGGCGGTCGCGCTCACGCTGCTGGCAACGATCGACCTGTTCATCTTCGGCGTCAATCAGAACGCGTCGTCGGTCAATCCGCAGGAACTCTACGATTTCTACGACACGCAGTACGCGACGTACAAGGCCGATCCGCCGACGAAACTCTGGCGGCTGCGCATGCGCGACGAGACTGGGATGATGATGCAGCGCAATCAGGGGCCCTACAGCGGAATCATGCTCTTCGAAGGATACAATCCACTGCTGCTCGAGCGTCGGGTGCCACCGGCGGCGACGCCCGATGAAGCGTTCGATTTCATGAACATCCGCTACACGAAGCAGGGCCAGAAGGTGGTGGAGCGACCGAATGCATTTCCTCATGCCTGGCTCGTGCACGACGCGCGCGTGACGTCCACCGACGAGGTGCTCCGACTGCTGAAGTCGAACACGGTCGACTTCCACAACACCGCGCTGCTGGAGAGCGATCCGGGAATTGCACTGGACGGAAAGGGGCAGGGAACGGCGCAGATCACCTCCTACGACGCCGACGCCATCGAAACGGACGTGACCACGCCGGGCAACGCGCTGCTGGTGCTCAGCGAGGTGTGGTATCCGGCGTGGAAGGCGTATGTCGATGGCAAGCCGGCGAAGCTGCTGAAGGCCGACTACTCGTTGCGCGGAATTCCCGTTCCCGCCGGCCATCACCGTGTGAGCGTGCGATACGAATCGGCGGCATTCATCGAAGGGCGCTGGATCACGATCATTACGCTGGTGATCACAATCGGCGGAATCGTACTGCTGTGGCTCCGACGCCGGAAATCGCCCGATGCGTCGACGCCGGAAGCGGCCGCCTGAGCGCCGGTGGTCGGCCCCGCATGCGTTGTACACTGCAATAGTACGCGCAGGGAGCGCGTGCTAAGTTTGGTCGAATTCCTCCAACCGTTGCATTCGTTCCTTCGGTATCCGGTACTCCATGGGCCTTGTCGACTCACTGATCGCGGCGACGATTCCGTATGCGCCACGGTCGATCGTTCGTCTGGTGGCCGCGCGCTACATCGCCGGCGAATCGGTCAACGATGCCATGAACACCGCCACGCAGCTCAATCGTGAAGGCGCGATGACCACCGTCGATGTGCTCGGTGAGTTCGTCAATCAGCCGGAGATTGCGCGCGAGGAAATGCGACAGTCGATTGCGGTGCTCGAGGAGATCGACCGACGGAAGGTCGAGTCGAACCTGTCGGTCAAGCTCACCTCCCTCGGTATGGCGATCGATCCGGAGTTCTGCTTCGAGAATCTCTCCCGCGTGGTGGGTCGCGCTGCCGAACTCGGGAATTTCGTCCGGATCGACATGGAGAATTCTCCCTACACCGAGACGACGATCTCCCTCTACCGCCGCATTCGTGAAAGCTATCCCGCCCACGTCGGCATCGTGCTGCAGGCCTACCTCAGACGAACCCAGCAGGACGTTCGCGACCTGGCGACCGAGGGTGCCAACATCCGACTGTGCAAGGGCATCTACGTCGAACCCGAGGCGATCGCGTTCAAGGGTCGCGAGGAAATTCAAAGGAACTACCTCGCCTGCCTGCGGCTGATTCTCGACAACAATTGCTACGTCGGAATTGCGACGCACGATGACGTGCTCATCGAAGGCGCGCGGGAATTGATTGCCGAGCGACGGCTGATGCGTGATCAGTACGAATTCCAGATGCTGCTCGGCGTGCGTGATCCGAAACGCCGCGAGCTCATCGCGCAGGGACACCGCCTCCGTGTCTACGTTCCCTTCGGCGAAGACTGGTACGGCTATTCAATTCGACGGCTCAAGGAGAATCCGGCCGTCGCCGGTCACGTCTTCCGAGCGATCTTCACCGGCGATTGAGGCGGCAATGCCCACCGTCCGCTTCGAACCCGACGGCCTTCAGATCGAGGTCCCCCACGGCACGCTCCTGATCGACGCCGCGCGGGCGGCGGGACTTCACGTGGCGCAGCAGTGTGGCGGAATGACCATCTGCGGCTGGTGCCGGATGCGCGTCGTCACCAATCCCGCCGGACTCTCGGTGCCAGAGCGCAACGAACGGCGTCTGTTCGAACGCAATCGATTCGCCGAGGACGAACGCGCCGCGTGTCAGGCCGAGGTGATCGGCGACCTGTGCGTCACGACGCACTACTGGTAGCATCACGCTGATCGTAGCATCACGCTGAATTCATGTCCGACCCATCCCAGACCAATCCCACGACCTCCGAGACGACCGACCGCGACCCGACCGGACGCCGACGGCTGTGGCTCCTCGTGCTCTGGACGCTCGCCGCCGCGCTGTTCGTGGCGCTGATTTCCTGTGCCGCGGAATCCAACGGCCACGATTCCGATCGGGATTCGACGTCGGGCACCGATACCGTGCGGGGGTCGGCAATCCGCCTGATGCTCGGTGGCGTCTCCTCACATGACAGCATCGCAATGGTGGGGGATTTTCACGTCGACCAGATCATGCGGCAGGTGCTCGATTCGATCGACGGCGTCGACTATATCCGGCTCAACGTGCGTGACTCGCTTGCGCTGGCGTCGGACTCGGGAAGCGTCCGCATCGGACCGGCGTTCGATCGATTGCATCTGAACGGAATCGTGTTCGCACAGCTTGCCCGATTCGGGGACGTTCTCGCGTTGCAGATGCGTGTGGTGGATTCCACAGGACGAACCGACTACAGCGATCTGGTGTTCACGCTCATCCGCTACCGCGATTCGGTTGGCGATATGCTGATCGGTCCGGCGCTATACGATGCGGTGCGCGCGGCGCTGGGCCGGTATCTCGGGCGGCAGCAGGACAGCACGTGGCACGTGGCCCGCGAAGCCATCGTGCCCGTGTCGATCGAGATCGATCGCGGGGCCGGGCGCATCGGAAAGGAGCGCACGCTTGCAAGCGCCCAGACGCTGCGGGCGCTGGCGGAGTACGCCGACCGCCACATTCCCGAAATCACTGCCTTCAGCCCGAGTGCACGCAATCGACTCTACGAGGCGACCAACGTCGGCACGGTGGAGGATTACGGCGCGTTCAACGACATCGAGCGGGGAGCGCTGTATGGAGTAGGCATCGATCGTTACCTTGTCGGGTCATACACGCACGAAGACGCCGATTCCTCCCGCCTGCGCCTGGAACTTCACGCGCTGCGTTCCCGCACCGACGACGAAGTGATCGACACGGCAGAAGCGACGTATTCACCGCTCACGTTCGAAACGTCCACGGGCGTCGAGGACTTCGAAGTCGCAATGATCGATCTGGTCGAGCGCATCTACGTGCGCGAGGCCGAACGCGTTCGTACGCAATACCGGACGTCGCTGCAGAAGCGGCAGCAATAACCACTTGGGCAAACGCGCATGGCACGTGAATCGCAAATGACATCGAGTTCGAACAACGGGGCCGCGGTCGACGCGACGTCGACAATCTCGTTGCTGGTCTGCAAGGGATTCAGCGGTGAAATCGTGCGGGCCAGTGTCGAACTCGACGCCATGGTGGGCGAGGCGCTGCCGTTGATCGCCGACCAGATCGGCTACTTTTCGCCCGACTGGGAGCGCATCGGTCTGTACAATCTGACGCTCGACTACGAGTACCGCATGGACGATCGATTCGGTGAGTGTCGAACGCAGGACGGCGATCTGGTCATCATGGCCGACGGCGCGGCTTGTCATAAGTAGCGCAGTACGATTCACGGGATGGCGTGCAGCACCGCGATCCCGCACCCCTTGGCATCAACGAGTACCAACCAATGCTCCATACATCGAGATTTCTGCAGATTCCTGCGGGAAATCATCCACCCGACGAGATCAACGCGATCATCGAGATTCCGAAGGGATCGCGAAACAAGTACGAGTATTGCCCGGCACACGACTGTTTCAAGCTCGACCGTGTGCTGTTTTCACCCATGCATTATCCGACGGCGTATGGATTCGTGCCGAGCACGAAATTCACCGACGGCGATCCGCTCGACATCATGGTGCTGATCGATGAACCGACGTTCACCGGTTGCCTGATCGAGGTGCGGCCGATCGGACTGCTGCGGATGATCGACGCGGGACAGATCGACGACAAAATTGTCTCCGTTGCGGTCAACGACCAGCGTCACGCGCATTACCAGTCACTCGAGCAGGTCAAGCCGCACGTTCTCGTCGAGATCGAATACTTCTATTCTGTCTACAAGGACCTCGAGGGCAAGGCGACGAAGGTGAAGGGGTGGGAGGATCGCGACGTCGCGCTTCGGACGATTCGCGACTCAATGGATCGATATGAGAACGAATTGGCGGCGGCCTCCAACGCAACCTGCTGACGCAATCCGCCTATGAATCCGGAAATCGGCCGACGGCGCGGATGGATCATCATGATTCTCTGCGCCGTCGTTGCGTTTGTCGCACCCGATCTCCACGCGCAGCCGACGGAGTCATCCGCCGCTGACAGCGCGGCGGTCCGGCAATCCGTGCGTAATTCCGACGCCGCCGATTCAGTTCGACTGGATTCCCTTCACTACCATTCCCTCCATCCGGATTCGCTCGCGCTGGATACGGCAGCTGCTTCGTTTCCCGGATCGGATTCGGTGGGGACGGCAACCACGTCGTCGGGTCGACCGTTCGACACGCTGCAGCCGCCGCTGGGATCGCTCGGGGAGCGACGGGTGCGGCCGGGCATCGAGCTTGTCACCGATCGCGATCTGGACTGGATGCGGTACCGCACCGCCTTCGATGTTCTCGTGCCGCTATTGCCCGCGTTTCCTGTCTCGGAGGGTTCGGCCGGCTTATATCGGAGTTTTTCCTATGCCGGTGCTTCGCCCGGCGCCATCGCCACGCTCTACGACGGACGTCCGCTTCCAGGGGAAACTGCCACCGGGTATCACATCGAGGACTACCCGATGGAATTCATGTCCCGACTGGAGATTCTGCGTGGAGTGCAATCGATCGTTTTCGGAACGGGAGCGTCGCTCGTTGCGCTGAATTTCGTGCAACCGGAATTTGATGTTCGTGGCAGTTACGCGAGAATATTCTACGCACAGAGCGACTACAATCTCGCTGACGGGGACCTCACCTACAGCCGGAACATCACCTCGCGCACGAACCTCACGATTGGATTCCGCCGCCTCACCAGCGACGGGCTGTACGACAATCAGGATCTTTCGAATACGACGCTTCGCGCCTCGATGCGATGGAATCCGGTTGGGGGACTGGGAATATCGGCTACCGAGCTCTACACGATTTCGACCCGGGGGCTGAGTGGTGGACTGACGTCGACGAGTTCGACCAATCCATTGGGGGAGAACGTGGTGGATCCATTTCTCGGCGAGAGGCGTGTTCGGCATGATGCGACGCTTGCAGCGCAATGGATGCCTCAATCGAGCGAAGGCGATTCGACGGCGGGAGCGGTGTCGCCGGAACGATTGCGGATCGACGGAACGCTGTATTACACGAACGACCGGCGTGAAGTCGGGGACACGGCAATACCGACGTCACAGACGGGGACATTCGGTGCGCGCGCGGAGTTTCGGTTGCCGCTTGGAGGCCCGCGACTGATCGGCAATGGAATTCTCGAGGCGCGTCATTTCGAATCGGACTCCGCGTCGGCGACGGGGCGCGATCCGCTGTTCACACACGTTGGAGCGTTGGTCGAGGTTCCATTGGGAAGCGTGGTACTCCTGCGCGGAGGAGGACGATTCGAGGCGGGGGGGCTGCCGTTTCGATCCGGTTCAAGTGCGGCAATTGCGGGAGAGCTGGCGGTTCTTCCGACCGATTCAGTTAGCGCATCGGTAGGGGGAAGGGTGTACGTCACCGATGCCGCGGCGTCGGACGATTCGGTGGAGTCGGCGATTGACATACCAACGAGGGCACTTGCGGAAGCATCGATTGACTGGCGATTTACGCGCGGTCGGGTACGACTCGACGGATACTACCGGGCGGTCGACAGGGGCGTGGCACCGGCTGCGCGGATTGGTTCCATCTACGGAGGGGGGCTCGACGTCGAGGTGCCGCTCTGGTGGATTCTGTCGTTCCGGAACCACACGATCGTGACGGTGGCGCCGGCGGATGACGGGAGGTTTCCGCTTCTCACTACGACCGGGGATTTGTGGGCGGCGTCATCGTCATTCGACGACAATCTCGACTGGCGGCTGGGGCTTACGCTGGAGTGGCAGACGTCGATGCGGGGATCGGTCTATGATCCGGAGACGGACGACATCGCGTTGGTAAACGATGGAATTCCGGCGACGACGTTCTACCCCGACCTGACGGCGTACGCGCAGGCGAGAATTGGCAGCGCATATCTCCGTGCGGCGATCGAGAACATTCTTGGCAGCGAGTATTGGAGCATGTACCGGTATCCGATCGCCACGCGGCGGATCGTGCTGCAGGTCACCTGGTCGCTGATCGATTGACCGCCAGGAGCGCCAAGGGGGATCGCCAGGCGGGGGGAGGGCGGGTGCAGCGCCGGTCGTCGCGGCGGGCGCTGTCGTCGTCGGCGCGTTAGGTCGCAACAAGCGCGGGCGCTGCCCTTGCGGGCGCGGTGGCCGCTTCGTCGAGATCCTTCGCTATGTCCGCTGTGGTCGCTGCGCTCCCGACGCGGACTTCGCTCAGGATGACGAGGGCGCGGGGCTGCCTTCGTCGCCGCAAGAACGAAACGTGGGCGACCCTTCCGAAGGATCGCCCACGCCTTTGTGATTCAAATTCCTCCAACGATCAGCTGGACGTCGCAGCGACGCCGTTGCGTCCATTGCTGCCGGCCAACTCCTTCTTCAGCAGGTCGTAGCGGTCGAGGTTCATCACCTTGTCCCAGGCCGCTGCGAAGTCGTGGACGAACTTCTCTTTCGCGTCGTCGGTCGCGTAGACCTCGGCGATGGCGCGAAGCTGCGAATGCGCACCGAAGACGAGATCGGCCGCCGTCGCGGTCCACTTAACCTTGCCGGTCCCGCGGTCGGTTCCTTCGTAAACGCCCTTGTCGGTTGCCGACGGCCGCCACGCCGTGCCCGCGTCGAGCAGGTTCACGAAGAAGTCGTTGGTCAGCGTGCCGGGCGCGTCGGTGAACACACCGTGTTTCGAGCCGCCGAAGTTGGCGTCGAGTGCACGCATTCCGCCAACGAGTACCGCCATCTCCGGCGCCGTCAGACTCAACAGGTTCGCCCGGTCGAGCAGCCGTGTCTCCGGCGAGAGCGGATCGTTGCTCCGGTAGTAGTTGCGGAATCCGTCGCCCTTCGGTTCCAGCACCTCGAACGACTCGACATCGGTCTGTTCCTGCGTCGCATCGGTGCGACCGGGTGAGAATGGAACGGTGACGTCATGGCCGGCATCCTTGGCTGCCTTCTCCACGGCCGCGCCTCCACCGAGCACGATCAGGTCGGCCAGCGATACCCGCTTGTCTCCGGACTGGGCTTCGTTGAAGTCCTTGCGGATCTTCTCGAGCGCCTCGATCACCTTCGCCGTCTGTGCCGGCTGATTGACCTCCCAGTCCTTCTGCGGGGCCAGTCGGAGGCGCGCACCGTTGGCGCCGCCGCGCTTGTCGGTGGCGCGGAAGTTCGCCGCGGCGCTCCAGGCGGTATAGACGAGCTCGGGAACCGAGAGGCCGGTTGCGAGGATCGTGCGTTTCAACTCGGCGATGTCCTTCGCATCGATGAGCTCGTGGTCGACGTCGGGAACGGGATCCTGCCAGATCTGCGGTTCCGGAACCCACGGTCCGAGGTAGCGCGAGCGCGGACCCATATCGCGATGCAGCAGCTTGAACCAGGCACGGGCGAACGCGTCGGCGAGCTGATCGGGGTTCTCATGGAATCGCTTCGAGATCGGACCGTAGATCGGGTCCATCCGCATCGCGAGGTCGGTCGTGAGCATCATCGGCGCGTGGCGCTTCGAGGGATCCTGCGCGTCGGGAACGGTTCCCTCGGCCTCGGGATTCTTCGGCTTCCACTGATTGGCGCCGGCCGGGCTCTTCGTCAGCTCCCAGTCGTACTTGAACAGATTCTCCAGGAATCCATTGTCCCACTTGGTGGGCTCGTTGGTCCACGCACCTTCCAGACCGCTGGTGATGGTGTCGTCGCCCTTGCCGGTGCCGTACTTGTTCCTCCAGCCGAGACCCTGATCCTCGATTGCGGCGGCTTCCGGTTCCGGGCCGACGTTGTCTGCCGGCGCTGCCCCGTGGGTCTTGCCGAAGGTGTGGCCACCGACGATGAGCGCGACGGTCTCCTCGTCGTTCATCGCCATGCGGGCGAACGTCTCACGGATGTCCTTCGCCGCTGCCAGCGGGTCGGGCACGCCACCGGGACCCTCCGGGTTGACGTAGATCAGACCCATCTGCACCGCAGCAAGCGGGTGCTCGAGCTTGCGGTCACCACTGTAGCGTTCGTCGCCGAGCCACGTGTCCTCCGGACCCCAGTAAATGTCCTCGGGTTCCCAGACATCGGGGCGACCGAAACCGAAGCCGAAGGTCTTGAAGCCCATCGACTGCATGGCGACGTCGCCGGCGAGCACGAGGAGGTCGGCCCAGGAAATCTTGCGGCCGTACTTCTTCTTGATCGGCCAGAGCAGTCGCCGCGCCTTGTCGAGGTTGGCGTTGTCGGGCCAGCTGTTCAGCGGTGCGAACCGCTGCTGTCCCTGGCCACCGCCACCGCGACCGTCGGAGATGCGATAGGTGCCGGCTGCATGCCAGCTCATACGAATGAACAGCGGTCCGTAGTGGCCGTAGTCGGCGGGCCACCAGTCCTGCGAGGTCGTCATCACCTCGATCAGGTCCTTCTTCAGCGCTTCGAGGTCGAGCGATTCGAACTCCTTCGCATAGTCGAACTCCGGTCCCATCGGGTCGGAGAGCTCCGAATGTCGGTGGAGCACCGAGAGATCGAGTTGATTCGGCCACCAGTCCCGAATGTTCCGGGGATGGCCCTGCTTCGGAGTCGGGGAGGGGATTACCGGGTTCTCGCTTTCACTGGCGCTTGTCGTCGTTTCCTTTTCGGGCACGTCGATATACCTCAACTCTGAGTGATACTTACGGAGAATTGTTAGCGGTAGAGGTCGTGAGAATCGGCGCGGGGTGTGCATCCGGGCCGCTCACTCCGGGAAGGCAGGGCTGCCTGGTAGGTCAATTTACCGAGCAACCCAGAGGTGCCCAAGTGTGGTTGTGTAGCGATTGCGTCGCGAGGCGATCGTCGTGCGGTGGCGTCGGACGGCGGGCATCACTTCGGTGCGAAGTAGATCGGCACGATCACCAGGTAGAGCAGCGCCACGGCGCCGGCGGCGACCAGCAGGTAGAGGATCCACATGTAGGGATTCAATGGCAGATTGTCCGGATTCAGGTCAGGATTCTCGCCCGCATGCAGCGTCGGGACCGGTCCGGCGATGTCCGGCTTCGGCGTGACCTTGATCAGTGGATGTTCGAGTCTCTCGTTCGGCGATTCGTTGGCGTTGTCACTCATGCTGTCACCTCGTGCATGTTCGTCTGATCAGGTGACTCCGGATGCAACCGCGCCGACGTCGGACCGACGCAGTTCTCCGGAGTCCGTCGACGTCCATCGATGCAGATGGTGTGCCAGCGGTGACCGATCGATACTGCGCCGCCGCCGTCGCAATAGTGGATATCTCGTGCTGGTGGCCGTCCGGTAAGCCGTCCGATGCCGATGCTGGTCTACACTCTGCGAACCAGCCGCGCGACGGTCTCGATGTGATAGGTCTGGGGGAACATGTCGACCGGCTGCACATACTCGACGTCATAGGCGTCGGCCAGCAATCCGCAGTCGCGGGCCTGGGTCGTCGGGTTGCAGCTTACGTACGCGATGCGTTCCGGTGCGACTGCGAGGATGTGGCGTAAGACGTCCTGGTGCATTCCCGCCCGAGGTGGATCGGTGATGACCGTCCGCGGCGGAGGCGGCGGTGCTCCGCCGGTGAGCACGCCCTTCAGATCGCCGGCGATGAAGTCGGCGTTGTCGATCCCGTTTGTGCGGGCGTTGCGCCACGCGTCGGCGACCGCACCTTCGTTGAGTTCGATCCCCGTCACGTGTCTGGCCGTCCGTGCCGCCGCCAGCGTGATCGTTCCGGCTCCACAGTAGAGATCCCACACCTCGTCGTCGGATGCGATTGCCGCAGCGGTGAGCGCCTCGCGGTAGAGGACCTCGCCCTGGAGGGAATTCGTCTGGAAGAAGGAGAAGGGCGAAATGCTGAACGCGTTGCCCGCAATGCGTTCGGTGATCGTTCCCGGACCATGGAGAATCCTCGTCTCCTCGCTGAACGCCACCTGTGCGCGCCCCCGATTGATCGCCTGCACGATCGTCGTCACAGCCGGAACCGTCTCACGGACGATTTCCACGAACGAGTCGATCACCTCGTCGGCGTCGTCACTGGTGACGAGTATCACCATCAGTTCTCCCGTCGCACGGGCCGTGCGTATCACCAGATTCCGCAGCAGTCCCTCATGACTCCGGAAGTCGTACGCCGGCAGATCGTGCTCCAGCGCCCACGCGCGCGTCGCATTGACGATCGAATTGCTCGTCTCCGACTGCAACCAGCAGCGGTGAACGTCGAGCACCTTGTCGAATCTTCCCGGCACGTGGAGTCCGAGCGCGAATTCCCGGTTGAATTCCTCCTGGCTGGCGATCTCCTGATCGGAAAGCCACCGCGACGTGCCGAAGGAGAATTCCATCTTATTGCGGTAGTAATACTCCTCGGCGCATCCGATCGTCCCGCGCACCTCGGTGTTCTCCAGTCGGGCAATCCGTTCGAACGCATCGACCACGTGCTGGCGCTTCCACCGGAGCTGTTCGTCGTATCGAAGGTTCTGCCACTTGCATCCGCCGCAGTCGGAGAAATAATCGCATGGTGCATCGACTCGGTCGGCGCTCGGTTCGAGGACGGCAAGCGTGCGCGCATAGGCAAATCGCTTTTTCTTCTTGAAGACGCGCGCGCGCACGGTATCGCCGGGAACGCACCCGGAAACGAAGACGACCATGCCCTCGTGACGCGCGACGCATCCTCCTTCAAACGCGGCGGCGTCGGCGGTGAGCACCACTTCCTGTCCCTTCTTCAGTGTCGTCGGTTCGGTCATTGCTCGTTACCGGAATTCGTCGTTGCTGCAATCCGCCCTGCCCACGGATCGCGGTCGCACACGCGGTCGGGCAAACGTCCGATCCGGCCTACACCCGGTTCGGCGGTCGTGCTGTCGAACGACAGGGGGTCGACGCTCCATTGGCGTGCAAGGTCGAAGACGACGGGGCCGGGCCATGTCCCGTCGACCTGGAGCCGTTTCAATCCGTCGACGGTGACCGATTCGGCCTCGGTCGGTACGCCGGCCTCCCATTCAATACCGGTGTCATCGCGAACGAATGCGCGTACGAGCGAGTCGTTGGCAATGCGCACCCATCCGATGACTTCGCCGCCCTCGTAACTCGTGAAGTAGTGAACCTCGTCGAACCGACGGGCAAGATCACGCAGCGTGGCGGCGAGTGCGTAGCGATCGTCTGCCTGGCTTACGATGGGGAGATTGTCGCCGATAATCAGCGTCCAGCCGTCGACAGGCGGCGTGACGAATACAGTGGCATTCTCGTCATCGTACCCGGTGAATTCCATCCCCGACTGCCAGTTTGCCATCCGGAGGTCCTGCAGACCGAGCACGTCGGAGACGGAGTCGGGATCGCTGGAGCGCACGGCGATCCAGCTTGCGTCCTCGTCGATTGCAATTGGCCGATCGGGCGTCGGATCGGCTTCGACAGCCACCTGGGGAGGCACGTGGTATTGCGATGCTGAATAGTGGCCGACCAGATCCGCCGGCTTTGGATCCGCCCGAATGATGAATGCGCACAACACGACCACATAGCAGCCGATGATGGCCAGAAGGATGGAGCGTCGACGTGGTGATGCCATGGTGCAATCCGCGGAGATATTCGTGGTGACGGCTGGCGTGCCACGACCGGGGCGAATCGGGGGCGGAGCGCCGTTCGAGCGTTCCGCCCCCGCAATGGGTCATGCGTGTTCAGCGTGTGCCTCGTCCTCACTGGCGTCGCGGGGCCGTCTGCGTTCGATGACCACGCCGGCGGCTACGATTCCGAATGCGAGGAGGTTGAGGACGAGGGAGATCCACTTTCCGGTATTGAAACCGGGCGCGACGTATTCCATCCGAATCGTGTGATGACCGGCGGGAACGACCAGGCCGCGCAGCAGGTAATTGGTCTGGATGATATCGGTCGGATTGCCATCGATCGTCGCGCGCCAGCCCGGCGGATAATTCACCTCGCTGACGACGAGGAAATTATTTCCCGGACCTGGGGCGTTCACATCCATGTCGATTTCCAGCGGTTCGAATTTCGTAACCGCCACCGAGCCCGAGCCGGCCGTAGCGGCGGTCGACGGCGCTGTCGAGTCGTTCGATGCCAGCGAGTCGGCCTGCGCGGGCGGAGCAGGAGTGTAGCCGACGGGATCGATTTTTTCGGAAATCGGTGTGGTGAGGAAGGCGACCTCGCGCGGATCGAACGCCTGGTCACGGATCTTCTCGAGCGTCGACAGTGGCGCGGAGGTATCGACGCGATTGACGAACCAGGCGCGTGGCATCGCGGCGGTATTGCGGTAGACGATTTCGCCCGTCTGTTTCGAGCGGAATGCCTCCCGCAGGGTGCCGTTGGCGATCGGCGTCTGCAGCCACTGCGGATCCTGCTCGGTCTTTGCCGGGCCGACGATATAGCGCGTGTTCAGCAGATCCCACGCCAGCGGCGATGTCGGGATGTCCCCGTTGCCCGTCACATCGAGCATGTCCTGGTAGTTGCGGAGCTTGGCGGCGTGGTATCCGAGGATGTGCTGCTCGAGGTTGTGGGCCGGGTAATTCGGTGATGTCATCAGATTCATCATCCGATGTACGGTCGTATCGCTTGCGAGGAACTGATCGACGTCGGTCCGGTTGAAGACCGACAGCGTCTGATCCGCCGGCTGATAATTCATCGGCCGGTAGTCGATGCGCCAAAGGTCGACGATGAGAATTCCGAAGAGGGCGAGCTGCAGCACCGTCGACGTCACCGACCCCTTGAGGTAGTAGTACATCAGCAGCATCACCGCCAGGCCGAAGGCACCGGAGAACATCCAGTCAGTGATCATCGTGGAGTAGACGAAGTCGGCGAGGTTCTGCGACTGCTGGACGTACTTGCCGATCTCCTTGCCGGAGCTGGCGACCGCCTGCAGGTAGGTGTCCTTCAGCAGCGCACCGCCGAGCAGGCCGATCGCGAAGAAGACTCCGAACCCGATTGCTGCGTAAAGCATCGACCGTTCCGCCTTGGGATTCGGCCCCGACCGTTTGAGGGCGAAGAGCGACTCGAGCCCGAATCCGGCAAGGATGGGGAAGACGAATTCGACGAGCACAAGGGACTGGCTTGGCGCTCGGAACTTGTTGAAGCCGGGGAAGAATTCGTAGAAGAGTCGATAGAGGATCGGCAGCGTTCTTCCGAATGACAGAATCAATCCAAAGGCCGCCACGACGAGCAGCCCCTGCACGAATCGGTTCCTGCGGTACATCCAGGCACCGAAGATGCCGAGGATGAGCACGGCGATGCCCATGTAGTGAGCAGCGTCGGTGAACTGCATCTGACCCCAGTAGGTCGGCACCTGCTGGGGTTCGTTGTTGGTTTCCGGGCCGGAATATTCGAGGTGTCCGAATCCGAAATAGGCGGGCACGACATAGGTGAATATCTCTTCGGGGGAGAACGACCAGTTGGTCGCGTATTCCCATCCATGTCCGCCCGATTCGGTCACCTGATCATTCGGATTCGGCACCAGCGGTGCGGCGCCGCGCGTGGAGTACGGCACGTAGCGTTCCACCTCGTTGATCCGATCGAGTCCCATCGCGTACGTGAAGCCCGCCGCGACGACGAGCACGCCGACGGCCAGCGCGACGTTGGCGACCTTGCGACCCTTGGCGGTGAAGGCGGCGATGAGCTCGAAGAGCAGGTAGATGCCGACGGCCGCCGCACCGTAGAAGGCGGTCTGCAGGTGGCTCGCTTCCCACATCACGTGCACTGCGATGATCAGCAGGCCGGCGTAGAGCAGACTGAAGCGGTCGATCAGCTTCTCGAGGCAGAGGAAGATGTAGGGGAAGGTCATCAGCACCATGATCTTGGTGTTGTGCCCGATCATCACGTAGATGATGATCCAGGTGCTGAACACGGCGGCAAGGGCGACGAACAGCGCGGTGGTGCGCGTGGTCTTCTTCACCCGCATCAGCAGGTACATGCCGACGCCGTAGATCATGTAGTGGAAGACGACGCGCATGACGGGGTAATCGACGAAGCCCACGACGTGCTCAGCCGAGTAGATCAACTTCATCGTCAGATCCCACCATCGATCGCCCGTCAGCAGATAGGAGCCGATGCCGGGCATGCCGCTGAAGATGTAGGGCACCCACAGCGGCGGCTTGCCTTTGTCGGCCATCATGTCGAGGTACGGCCGGAAGCTCTGCCACGAGAGGAAGTCACTGCCACCGAAGAGTCCGTTGGAGAAAACCACCGGAGCGAAGAAGATCAGCAGCGCTGCGACAATCACGAGTCCGAAGACGAGCGACTGGTAGTTGTGTGGAACGCCGGGGATGGTGAGCTCCTTCTCGGGGGCCGCGACGCGGGTCGCCTGCGAGCGCGCCGGAGATGTACGCTTGGAGGTGCTGCGGTTGGATGCCATGCTCGGGAGTCGGTGATCGGAGGCCGGCGGGAGCCGGCCGGGAGGAACGTGAGTGGTTCTGGGCAGTCACACGCGCCGCCGCGGTGACGCGAAGCCGACAATATACGACTCGACAGGAGGGTGCGATTCGGTCGCGTGGCAGGTGCGCAGCGGCTACTGCTGGCGGCCTTCGATCGCTACCAACAGCACGGCGGCGGCAATCCCGAGCCGGCGGTCAATCGCCGTTGAACCGGGCGTGAAGTCGATGTCCGCCTTCAGCACAAACGGGTTGAATCGCTGCGAGACCGTCATCACCCTCGCTCCGTCCACCTCGGCGATGAACGTCTGCGGAATCATGTTCGATACGAACCGCCGGATGAGCGCCATCACCATGCTGTCCTCGGTGATCGTGCCGATCTCCCGATCGCCCGTGTCGAGGAACGTCCATTCGTCACGAAGGATCGAGCGGCCGCCGAGTCGCCGCAGGGCGCCGACCGCCTCGCCCGTGGCCGGATCGGTGACGTCGTAGGTCGCCGAGAAGTCGATGATCTGTCGCGCGTTGATCTGCAGCACCTCTTCGTTCCGGTCCTCATCGGCATACAACCGGATGTCCTCGCGAAGCTTGAATCCGCGCATCTCGGTGTAGAACATCAGTCGATCGTCGGGACCGAATACGTGAAAGGCGCCCCCGACGAGCTTGAATACCTTGCGGCGGATCGTGTAGTGGTCGTGGGCGAATCGACTGGTCGCGTCCATGATACTCCTCGGTGATTGATTCAGTGCGACGGATGGTCCCCAGCCGCGCCCCCACGCGTCTCTCCGGCTGTCGCCCCTCGTTCGACGCATCGGTCGAGAAGTCCCGCGAGCCGGCCGGTCACGTTGCGTCGCTCGTAACTCCGGATTGCCGCCTCGTTCGGTTGCAGCGAATTCGTTCCCTCGCGATGATCGCGGTACAACTGCTGGAATGCCTCGGCGATGCCGGCGATGTTCGACTGATGAGCTACGTACCCCGCGCCGGTCTCGGCGATCAGCTCGGCGATCGACCCGCGCTCGGGCGCAACGGCGAGCACGGGTCTGCGCGAGCCGATGTACTCGTACACCTTGCCCGGCACCACCTCCTCACTCTCGTCGCATTCGTCGACGACGAGCAACAGGGCGTCGGAGAGAAACAGCTGGCGAACGCTCTCGGAGTGCGGCATGTAACCGCTGACCTCGATGGCATCGCGCACCGGGCTGGCGTCGAACGTCGCCTTGACCTCTTCGCCGAAGCGTCCGATGAACCGGAGGCGGATCTTCGCGGGATCGACCAGCCCGCGACTGACGAGCCGTTCGACCGCGCGGAGGAATGCATCGGGATTGCGCCTTCCGTACATCGAGCCGGTGTAGGTCATGGTGAACCGATCGTCGGTGCGCTCGGAGGGATCGATCTCGGGGAAGTCGGCCGAGTCGTATCCGTTCGGCAGGACGTGGAATTTCTCCTCCGGCAGGTCGGCGTACTTGCCGAGCGCGTCGCGGGCGATTCCCGGCCATGCGACTTCGACCTCGTCGGCCTCGGTGAAGACGGCATGCTCGAACATGCGGTCGATGCGTGCCGGAATTCCCCAGCGTCTTGGCGTGGTGATGAATCCCGTCCACGGATCGCGAAATCCGGCTACCCACGGAAGCCCGCTGCGGCGCTTGAGTCCGCGGGCGATCATTGCGCACGTGTACGGTGGCGAGGAACTGACGATGGCGTCGATATGATGCTCGGAGATCGCCTGCATGCCGGCCTCGACCGCTTTGCGGTACCATCCGATCCTCGCATCCGGAATGAAGAAGGTGGCGCGGATGAATTCCGACAGCCGCTCGCTCGCCGAGAGCTTCGATCCCTCCTTGCGGATGGTGTTTACGTCGATCGCCGTGTCGCTGCTCTTGCCGGTCAGGCGTCGGTACAGGTCGTACGGTTCGAAGATGTCGGTGCGGATGACGCTGACGTCCTTCGGAATCTCCTCGAGCAGCGACTCGTCACGCGCGGGAAAATTCCCCTCGTTGACGGTCAGCACCGTCGGCTGCCAGCCGAATTGATGGAGGTACTGCACGTACTTCAGTACCCGCTGCACGCCGGGTCCGCCCGACGGAGGAAAGTAGTAGGCAACGATCAGGACACGTCTCATAGGCCCCGAAGATACGAGCCGCGACCGCAGAGCGAAGACGATGGAGCGAAGCGATGACGGCGATGTGCCGATGGAAGAGGGCCGAAGGTGAGGAACCCTGAGCCCATGCAGTCGTGTCGAATTTCAAATCGACCTGGTCGCATGCCGACTCCGTTGCCTCTCGACGACGGCCGCCACTGCAGCACCACTTCGACGCCCCCTCACCTTGACTCCGGACTTCAGTCCGGCAGCTGCCGAAGCGCTCACCGCCTCGCGTGCTGAAGCCCTCGTGGCCGGCCCATTCGAAGGATGATTCCGCGGAAACAACCGCCTCCGGTGCCCGCGAATTCCACTGCACCCGGCCGGCGACACACCGTATATTTCCGGATTCTCAGCATCACCAGACTCCGTCACAATGCCCCGGACGCTCGTCATCGTGGAATCGCCGGCCAAGGCGAAGACGATCAACAAGTACCTCGGACCCGACTACGTGGTCGAGGCCTCGCTCGGTCACGTGAAGGACCTTCCCAAGGAGGGAATCTCCATCGACATCGAGAATGGATTCGTACCGACCTACGAGGTGATCGACCGGCGCAAGGATGTCGTCGAGCGCCTTCGCAACCTCGCCCGGGCGTGCGACCGAGTCCTCCTTGCCACCGACCCCGACCGAGAGGGGGAGGCGATCGCCAGCCACATTGCGGAGGTGATCGGTGCTCCCAAGCGAAGCGTCAATCGCATCGTCTTCAACGAGATCACGCGCAGCGGCGTCACCGGAGCGATCAGCAGTCCGCGCGCCATCGACCGTGCGATGGTCGACGCGCAGGAAGCGCGACGCGTCATGGACCGACTCATCGGCTACCAGGTCTCGCCGTTTCTCTGGCAGAGCTTCAGCGGCGAGCATCGCGGCCTCTCCGCGGGTCGCGTTCAGTCGGTCGCGCTGCGACTGGTCGTCGAGCGCGAACGCGCCATCAATTCGTTCATCCCGATCCAGTACTGGAATCTCCATGGCCACTTCTTCACCGGCCGCGAAGAGGAAATCGTCGCTCGGCTCGTCCGCGTCGACGGTCGAGATTTGAAGAATCCTTCGGGTTCGGCCGCCGATCTGAAGACGTCTGAGGATGCCAACGGGGAGCCACCGCCGCGGAATTTCATCTCGACTCCCGCCGAGGCCGAGGCGCTGCGCAAGGCGGCGCTCGAGGAGACCTATTCGATCAAGCGTATCGAGAAGAAAGAAGCGAAGCGCAACGCCCCGCCGCCATTTACCACCTCGACGCTGCAGCAGGAGGCGGGCCGACGCCTGCGGATCAACTCGAAGCGTGTGATGCAGCTTGCGCAGAAGCTCTACGAGGGCGTCGAGATCGGTCGACACGGTCGCCTCGGACTGATCACGTACATGCGAACCGATTCGGTGCGGGTAAGCGACGAGGCCGTTCAGATGGCAGAGGAATTCATCTACGAGAACTACGGCAAGGAGTACATCCCGAAGTCCCGCAAGCAGCATCTGCAGAAGTCCGCCAACGTGCAGGACGCGCACGAGGCGATTCGCCCGACCGACCTGAAGGTCACGCCTCGTGAGGTTCGCAAGCATGTCGACAAGGAACTCGCCGATCTCTACGAACTGATCGTGCGGCGCTTCGTCGCCAGCCAGATGGCGCCCGCCGTGTTCGATCAGACCACCGTCGATATCGAGGGCGGCGATTTCCTCTTCCGTGCCACCGGACGCATTACGCGCTTCAGTGGCTGGACGAAGGTGCTCGACGACGCCGTCGCATCGGGCCGACGGAAGAAGTCGGAGGATGAGGAGAGCGATGAGGGCGAAGCCGCCGAAGGAGCGCCGAAGCGCGGCGGCCGGCGATCGTCCTCCGGTACCGAGAGTGAGGGCGAGGAGGATCGCATGCTGCCTCAGACGATCCGCAAGGGCGATCCGCTTCGGCTCGCCTCGATCGACCTACGACAGCGCTCCACGAAGCCACCGCCACGATTCACCGAGAGTCTGCTGGTCAAGGAGATGGAGGCCAGGGGCATCGGTCGGCCAAGCACGTACGCAGCGACGATCGCGACGATTCAGGATCGCGGCTACGTGGAACAGAAGGCGCGGCGGCTCTACGCGACCGAGCTCGGCATGAAGGTATGCGACCGGCTGCTCGAGGGATTCCCGTCGCTGTTCGATGTGCGCTTCACTGCCCGGATGGAGAACGATCTCGACGCGATCGCATCCGGCAGCTCCACATACCTGAAGGTGATGCAGGGATTCTATCGCCCCTTCCAGCGGTCGCTGAAGGCGGCCGGTGTCGACGGCAAAGCTCCGGCGCGACGTTCGGGAGAGCGACGCCAGCGACTGACTGCCGGACGGCGCGTCGATCGTCGATCCAGGAGCGAGAAGTCAGAAGCGCCGAAGCCGGATCCGAACGTGTTGTGCGGCACGTGCGGTTCACCGATGGTCCGGCGAAAGGGGAGAACGGGAGAATTCTACGGGTGCTCTCGCTACCCCGAGTGTCGCGGCACGAAGCCGATTCCGCTCGGTGTGAAGTGTCCGCAGTGCGAGCAGGGAGACGTGGTGGAGCGGGTAGGCGGCAAATACAGCAGCGTCTTCTTCGGATGCTCTCGCTACCCCGACTGTCGATTCACCTCGAGTCACAAGCCCGTGGCGCAGGCCTGCGCGCGGTGCGGAAACCCGTATGTCGTCGAAGTGCCTGGTGAGAATTCGACCGTCGTGCTCGAATGCCCGAAGTGTCGCGCTCGCGGCTGATGAACGGTGCGCACCGCACCCTCAGCGATACAGTGCCACGCTTCCGAAGGTCACTGCCGACTCCCGTTCGGATTCGTCCCATTGATCGTAACAGAGCACTTCGCCACGAGTGGGGCGCGACGCGCGAATAGCCGCATAGATCGGCGCGACGCCGCAGACACGGTAGCGGTTGCGGACTCTGCCGATCGCTTCGAGGAATCCGTCGGCGTCCGGCCTGGCTGTATGCTCGAGCGTCTCGGCGTCGACGCGACGAAGCTCCTCGAGGATGTCACGAGCCGCGAAGTCGTCGCCGAATTTGCGGCCGACGTGGCAGAGGTCGGCGCCGGCTATGTAGCAGACCTGTCGACCGAGGTCGGCAGCGGTCGCCGCGAGCTCCTCGTACAGGTGCGTCAGTCGCTGGTCGTGTCGGGCCGTCGTGCCGCCGTTGAGAATGTGTTCGTGCAGCGACCCGGTCAGAATCGGCACGATACGGACCTCGCGATCGGGGAAGATGTGGCGAAGGAACACTGCCTGAAATTCTATGGAGTGCTCCCGCCGGTGGGCGATCTCGTTGTCGGTGATCTCGAACGGCAGTCGCTGGCGGAAGCGGTCGATGAATTCGCGGTCGGTGGGCATCACGCCGAGCGGGGTGTCGAAATCCTTTCGCGAGATCATGAACTCGTCGTAGCTCATCTGATGGCTGACGCCGAGGATGATGAACGTCTCGGCGGTGGATCGCCGCAGCGCGTTGTATGCCGGACCGTAGCTGGCACCTCCGACTCGGAAGTCGATGTGCGGAGCAATCACGGCGATCGGTTCGGCAGCGTCGGACGCGTCGCTCGAGGACGATGCAGCTGCTGCCGACAGGAATCCGTCGAGCATCGCCCGCAGTTTGTCGGGTTCCGCCGGATACGAGCTTCCGGCATGTGCCGCCGGACGCACCGGCAGTCGGTTGAACGCTTCGTCGGACGTCCGACGATGGTGACGGAACCGTTCGCTGTCGAGCAGGTAAGCGTCCTCGAGTGCGTTGACGACCTCGAGTAACGTTGCCACCGGGAGGCTGACGCCGGACGCGGCGAAGTCGCGGGCCAGATCCAGCGCGGAGCGGCTGCCATCGAGCTGCGACAGGAGCTCGACGTAGTCGATCGGCAGCCGCGCCATGCGGTCGCTGTAGAGCGAGTCGTCGTAGAGCATTACGATTCCGGGGGCGGTCTCGAATCCGGCGATGTCGTGGCGCAGCGGAGGAAGCGGCGTCGACTCATTGTAGTAGTGCATCGATGCTTCGACTCGGTGTGGGACGCGATTGAGGTGTGGGTCAAATATGCACCCCAGGAGCGATTCACCACTCGATACCCGTCCGAGGAATCGATTGGCCTATTTTTTCGACTCCCCTGCACGCCGCCAGCCGACCGCTGTCGGCTTGTTGCGTTTGCATGCGGTTTCCTCTTCGCCTGAATTCACAGCCATGCGTCAGATACTCGACAGAATCGGTTCAAGTACGCTCTTCGCCTCAGTGCTCGAGGCCGTACGCGCGCGGCCGGAGGTGCGCATGCGCGGCATGGCGGGTTCACTTCGCTCGGTGATCGCCGCGCTCGTCTATCAGCGAACGGGCGAACCGCTCGTACTCGTCTTCGAGGATCGTGCCGATGCCGACGAAGCGCACGCCGACCTCGTGACGCTGCTCGGCGAACAGCATGCGCTGCTGTACCAGGAGGAACATCATTCGGTGGCGACGGTGCGTGACACCATCGACGCGGAACTCGCTTCGCTCAGCGATGTGCTCAAGATGCTCGGCGACAACGCGGTACGCATCGTCGTCACCGACGTCGAGACCATCGGAGCGCGCGTGCCATCGTCGACGGACATCGGTACGAATCTCGTTTCGCTGCAAACGGGAGAGCGGGTGGAATTCGAAGGGCTCACGCGCCGTCTCGCGCTCGGGGGCTTCGAACGGCGCGACATCGTGCAGTCGATCGGTGAGTATGTCGTTCGGGGTGGGATCATCGACATCTACCCGGCGGGTGCCGCCAACCCGTATCGACTCGAGTTCTTCGGCGATGAACTCGAGTCCATCCGCGAATTCGAACCGATGACGCAACGGTCTGTGCGCGACCTCGATCGCGTCGATCTCATGGCCCGGCTCTACCACGCCGAGGATCAGGAGCAGCTTACCGCGACGCTCCTGGATCATTTGCCGGCGAACACGGTTGCGATGATCGAGGAACCGGAGCGCGTATTCGGTCTGCTGGAGGACATGGGCCACCACGATCTGGTCAGTCGACTCGGGGCGATGCATCGGATTCTGACGTCGCAGTTCTTCCCGACATCCGATCCGACGGTGATCGACGGCGGCGCGAGATCGCAGCCGAGTTTCCAGTCGAAGCTCTCGGAGCTCTGTCGCGGCATCGGCGAACTGCTCACTGAGGGCTACGCGGTCTACCTGCTTGCCGACGGTGATGACGCGCGCGCGCGGGTGGAGGATCTGGTCGAGGGAGAGTGCGAACGGGCCGAGGGCGAGGGCACGAGCTATGGATTCGGTCCCGGCGACGTGAGTTACCAGATGGAAACGCTGTCGCACGGATTTGTCGTGCCGTCGCTGAAGGTGGCGGTCTACACCGAACACGAGGTGTTCGCGCGGCAGCGGGCGCGGAGCCGTCGCACGCGTCGCAAGCAGTTCAAGGGCTTCACGATGCGGGAGCTCAAGCAGCTCCGACCGGGCGACTTCGTGGTGCATGTCGACAAGGGGATCGGCCGATTCGTCGGACTTGAAACGGTGGACGCGGCGGGTTCGCGTGGTGAGGCAGTCAAGCTCGAGTACGCGGGGGGCGACGTGCTGTTCGTGAACCTGAACTACATCAACCGGCTGCAGAAGTACTCGTCGCGGGAAGGGAAGCAGCCGAAGCTCAACCGACTGGGGACCGAGGAGTGGGAGCGCATCAAGGCCAGGGCGAAGAAGCGGGTGAAGGACATTGCCCGGGAGCTGATTCGCCTCTATGCGCTTCGGAAGTCGCAGCCGGGGTTTGAATTCGCCCCCGACTCGCAGTGGCAGCGGGAGCTGGAGGCATCGTTCATGTACGAGGACACGCCGGACCAGGCGACGGCGACCTATGAGGTGAAGCACGACATGGAGCAGGCGACGCCGATGGACCGGCTGGTCTGCGGCGACGTGGGATTCGGAAAGACGGAGGTGGCGGTTCGCGCCGCCTTCAAGGCAGTGCAGAGCGGCAAGCAGGTGGCCGTGCTGGCGCCGACGACGATTCTGGCACAGCAGCATTACAACACGTTCCGCGACCGACTGGCGAGCTACGCGGTGCATGTGGACCTGCTGTCGCGATTCCGCTCGAAGGCGGAGCAGAAGGAGACGCTGGAGCGGTTGAAGCTGGGAACGGTCGACATCCTCATCGGCACGCACCGGATGCTCTCGAAGGACGTGCGGTTCAAGGACCTGGGCCTGCTGGTGATCGACGAGGAGCAGCGATTCGGCGTGGCGGCCAAGGAGAAGCTGCGGCAGATGCGTGCGACGGTCGACACGCTGACGCTGACGGCGACGCCGATTCCGCGAACGCTGAACTTCTCGCTCATGGGGGCGCGCGATCTGTCGGTGATCGAGACCGCACCGCGCAACCGGCTGTCGATCGTCACCGAGCTGCTGCAGTGGAACGACGAGGTGCTAGCCGAGGCGATCGCCGACGAACTCGGGCGGGGCGGGCAGTGTTTCGTGGTGCACTGGCGCATCGGCGACATCGACGAGCTGGCGGGCAGGATCGCGGAGCTCGTGCCGGGGGCTCACGTCAACGTCGTGCATGGGGAGATGACCGCGCAGCAGGTCGAGCGGACGATGATGGTGTTCATCGAACGGCGCTTCGACGTGCTGGTGGCGACGAAGATCATCGAGTCGGGAATCGACATTCCTTCGGTCAACACGATCATCATCAACCGCGCCGACAAGTTCGGCCTCGCGGAGCTCTACCAGCTTCGGGGCAGAGTGGGGCGGTCGAACGTTCAGGCCTACTGCTACATGATCGTACCGCCGCCGTCGGGGCTGACACGCCTGGCGCTGAAGCGGCTGCAGGCGATCCAGGAACTGGGCGAGCTCGGCTCGGGGCTGAAGCTGGCGATGCGAGACCTGGAGATCCGCGGCTCCGGCAATCTCCTCGGCGCCGAACAGTCCGGCTTCATCGACGAAGTCGGCTTCGAGCTCTACCAGCGGATCGTCGACGAAGCGGTCGACGAGTTGAAGCGCGAGGAGTTCCGCGATCTGTTTCAGGACCGACGCGAGGAGCAGCAGGAGTCGGTCGCGCTTCCGAGGAACGAGGACATTGCGGTCGAGATGGTCGGCGATGCGCTCATTCCGAGGCAGTACATCACCGACGACTCCGAGCGCTACGACTTCTACCTGCGGATGTACTCGGCGCCGACCGCAGAGGAGCTGAGCGGTCTGGTCTCGGAGATGCGAGACCGCTTCGGTCCGATTCCCTCGGAGACGGAGAACCTGCTGGCAGCGGTGCGACTGCGGCTGGCGGCGATGGCCAGCGGAGCGGTGCGGCTGTCGTTCGGCAACGGCACGCTTCGACTGGAGCTGCCGCCGGAGCGGAACCAGGGCTACTACGACCATTGGTTCCAGCCGATCATGTACGCGATCAACGATGCGGGCCGTCGGGCGCGACTGGAGACCAGGGGCAGGTCGCTCGCGGTGGAATTCAGCGACGTTGAGACGATTGAATCGGCCGAACGGCTTCTGGAAGCATTCCTTCGCGCGATGCAGACCGCTGCGCGCCAGGGAGTCGACGCCACGGCACAACCGCCCGCGGAGCGGTGACGCCGCCCGTTGCATTTTGTCTCACACGCCCGATCCTGGTCCGATTGCACACTTAGCGGGTCTCCCGTAGGTTTGACGGTTCCTGCCCGCTGCCACGGCAGTCACACCCCCGACGCGCGTCGTACGCCCGGGCGACTCCGATTTCATTCCCCGAACATTCGAATGCGTCGATCGCGAGCTCGCATCATCCTCGATGTCATGGGCACCGACAATGCCCCGGGCGAGGACGTGCGGGGGGCGATCGAAGCGCTCGAGCAGGGCGGTGCAAACTTCGAGCTGGTGCTCGTCGGTCAGGCCGAGCGGATCGAGCAGGAACTCGATCGCCACCGGGGCGTCGACCGCACTCGACTCAGCGTTGTCGACGCTCGTGAGGTGATCGCGATGCACGACGAGCCGGCACAGGCGGTGCGCTCCAAGCGGGACAGTTCGATCGTGCGCGGTGTAAGTCTGCACCGTGACGGTCAGGGCGATGCGTTCGTCTCGGCCGGCAACACCGGTGCGGTGATGGCTGCCTCGACATTCATCCTCGGTCGCCTCGACGGCATCTCGCGCCCGACCATCGCCTCGCAGTTTCCTGCAGTGGACGGATTCACGATCGTCGCCGACGTGGGAGCCAACGTCGATACCAAGCCGCAGAACCTGCTCGAGTTCGCGGTGATGACCTCGGTCTATGCTGAACAGATTTTCGGGTACGACAATCCGACGGTCGGACTGCTCAACGTCGGCGAGGAGGAGGGCAAGGGAGAGGAGCGGGTGGCGCGCGCCTACGAGCTGCTTCGATCCAGCGGACTGAACTTCGTTGGAAACGTGGAGGGACGCGACGTCCTTCGCGGCACGGCACGCGTGGTGATCTGCGACGGATTCGTGGGCAACGTGCTGTTGAAGTTCGGTGAGAGCGTTCCCGGCCTGCTGCGGGAGAAACTGATCGCCTACTCCGAGACCGGCCTCATGGCAAAGGTGCTCACCGGCGTAGCAGCCAGGGTGATGCGCACGGTGTTCCGGGAATTCGACTACCAGGAGTACGGTGGCGTGCCGCTTCTGGGCGTCAACGGTGTCAGCATCATCGGCCACGGCGGATCGAGCGCCCGTGCGATCCGGAACATGATTCTCAAGGCGCGCGAGATGGTCGACCGCGATGTCAACGGTCGCATCAGAGACGCGCTCGAAACTCGACGACGCACGGTCAACGAGTAGAGTTCCCGGTCAGTGACCTCGCATTCCCTCCTCGCACACGAACACTCGGCCTCGCGCATGCAGCAGCTCAGGCGATCAGCAATTACCTCGGTCGGTTTCCACGTTCCCGCGGACGTCTACGACAACCACTACTTCGAGGAGTTCCTCGAGACCAACGACCAGTGGATTCGCGATCGCACGGGGATCGTCGAGCGGCGCTTCGCGAAGTCGGGCGCGACGAGCGACCTTGCCGTACCGGCGGCGCGACAGTGCCTGGAGCGTCGGGGAATCACTCCCGAGGAGGTCGAGTGCATCGTCGTGGCGACCGTGACGCCGGATATGTTCTTCCCTTCGACCGCCTGCGTGGTACAGGAAAAGCTCGGTGCGAAGAACGCGTGGGGATTCGATCTCTCCGGCGCGTGCTCGGCCTTTCTCTTCGCGCTCGCCACCGCATCGAAGTTCATCGAGACCGGCACGCATCGCAACGTGCTGGTCATCGGCGCCGACAAGATGAGCTCGATCATGGACTTCACCGATCGGAACACGGCGATCCTCTTCGGCGACGGAGCCGGGGCGGTACTGCTGGAGGCGATCGATGACGAATCGCTCGGACTCATTGATTTCGAGCTGCACACCGACGGTTCCGGAGGACGGTATCTGTACATGCCGGCCGGCGGCAGCGCCCGTCCGGCGTCGGCCGAGACGGTGGCGGCCGGCGAGCACTACATCATCCAGGACGGGCGCACCGTGTTCAAGGCCGCGGTCCCCGGTATGGCGGAGATCGCCGAGTCGATGATGCGGCGCAACGCCATCACGTCCGCGGACATTCGGTGGCTGGTCCCGCACCAGGCGAATCTTCGCATCATCTCGGCAACGGCTGAGCGTATGGGGCTTCCGATGGACCGGGTGATGGTCAACATCGATCGCTACGGCAACACGACGGCCGGGACCATTCCCATCTGTCTGGCCGAGTGGTGGGAGCGCGGCGACATCGTTCGGGGCGACGGGCTCATCCTGGTCACCTTTGGTGCCGGATATACCTGGGGCGGCGGCTACGTGCGATGGGCATACTAGACACTCCGGCGATCGCGCAACTGTCAACGAGCGTATGAGAGCATTCATATTCCCCGGTCAGGGGTCCCAGCATGTCGGCATGGGACGCGAACTGTTCGAGTCGAGCAGCGCGGCCCGCGAACTTTTCGAGCGTGCCGACGCGTTGCTCGACATCGATCTGACGCGCACGATGTTCGAGGGACCGGATGAGGAGCTCGTGCGGACGGAGAACGCGCAGCCGGCGATTTTTCTGCACAGCCATGTTGCGTTCACCCTGCTTCGCGACCCGCGACCGTCGATGACGGCGGGGCATTCGCTTGGCGAGTACACGGCGTTGACGGCTGCAGGCGCGCTCGACTTCGACTCGGCGCTGCGGCTGGTACGTCTGCGGGGCGAGGCGATGGCCGAGGCGGGGGCGGAACATCCGGGAACGATGGCGGCGGTGATCGGGCTGGACGACGATCGGGTGGAGGAGGTCTGTGCGTCGGTGGACGACTCCATCGGGGTCGTACGTCCTGCGAATTTCAATTCACCCGGACAGGTGGTCATCAGCGGTGCACCTGCGGCGGTTGCCGAGGCGATGCGGGTGGCGAAGGAGGCGGGGGCGCGGCTTACGAAGCAACTGAACGTCTCGGGCGCGTTCCATTCGCCGCTGATGGCGTCGGCTCGCGAGCGACTGTCACTGGCACTGGATCGGGCGCAGTTCGCCGACGCGCGCTGTGCAGTCTACGTCAACGTGTCAGCGGCGCCGACGCGGGGCGCCGGGGAATTGAAGCAGGCCCTACTCGCGCAATTGACGTCTCCGGTACGATGGACCGAATCGGTTCGGCGGATGTCGGCCGACGGCGCCGACACGTTCGTGGAAGTCGGACCCGGGGCGGTGCTGCAGGGGCTCGTCCGGCGGATCGAAGCATCGGCGACGGTACAGGGCATCGAGACGATGGAATCGGTGGATCAATTCAACGGAGAGCACGCATGAGCCAATCGGAGCTGAGTACCGGCGAGCGTCGGGCGGAACCATCCGGCGGCCTCGAGCACGGCCAAGCTCGACTGACAGGTCGGGTGGCGGTGGTCACCGGCGGGTCGCGGGGAATCGGCCGGGCGATCGTCGAGCGATTTCACCGGGAGGGTGCGCAGGTATGCTTCACCTACAACAGTTCTCCGGCGTCTGCCGAGGCGCTGGTCGAGGAGCTTGGCGGCGAGAGGCTCGATGCGATTCAGTGCGACGTGAGCCGTCCGGAGCAGATCGAAACGCTGATGGATCGCGCTCTGTCGTCCTCTGGGAAAATCCATATATTGGTCAACAATGCAGGAATCAACCGGGATAACCTGCTGATGCGCATGAGCCGGGAGGATTTCCGGGCAGTCATCGACACCAACCTCACCAGTGCATTCGACGCCATCAAGGCAGTCCTTCGGCCGATGATAGCCGAGCGATGGGGACGCATCATCAACATCGCTTCGGTGGTCGCGCTGGTAGGCAATCCGGGTCAGGCCAATTACGTGGCATCGAAGGCCGGGCTGGTGGGGCTGACGAAGTCGGTTGCGCGAGAGGTTGCTTCCCGCAACGTCCTGGTCAACTGTATTGCTCCCGGGTTTATCGACACTGACATGACGGCCCGTCTGAACGAGACGCAGCGCGATGCGATCATGCAGCAGGTGCCGCTGCGGCGCATCGGAAGCGGGAGCGACGTTGCAGCACTTGCGGCCTTCCTGGCCAGTGAGGACGCTTCGTACATAACCGGGCAGGTATTTGCTGTTGACGGCGGAATGACGATGGTATGACCGCGCCGCCGGTGCACAGGCTATCACTCAATGCGATAGCCTTTCTGTTTATTTCGCAACTGGTTTTCATCTCAATACACGGCTCACAATTCGGGAGACACGTACATGGCATCTGACGTCGAATCGAAGGTCAAGGAGATCATCATCAACAAGCTCGGGGTGGAGGAGTCGCAGATCACTCCATCCGCTTCGTTCATCAACGACCTTGGCGCTGATTCGCTCGACACCGTCGAGCTGATCATGGAGTTCGAAAAGACCTTCAACATCACGATCGATGACTCCGACGCCGAGAAAATCCAGACGGTTGGCGATGCGGTCAGCTATCTGCAGGACAAGACCGACGGAGACAGCGCCTGAGGGTGCCGCCGGCCGAAACGTCTGGACGCAATAACCAACCAACAGCAGACGCTGCCGATCACGGTGCGCGCTGCAGTGCCGACAACGAAACGCTTCGAAATGCCCGGTCGACGACCTGCCGCCTGCGCGCGATGTCTCGACCGGGCGTTCGCAACACCGGATGTCCCGGTGCAGCCTCCGGCGCTTCGCATCAACCAGCCATACGCTTCAGGAATTCATGGAACAGTCCTCACGTCGCAGGAGAGTGGTCGTGACCGGGATGGGCGCGGTGACGCCGATCGGCAACACTCGTGAGGAGTACTGGAACGCCCTCGTCGCTGGTGTCAGCGGCGCGGACAGGATCACCAGGTTCGACCCCACCGGCTACGAAACGACGTTCGCCTGTGAGGTGAAGGACTTCGATGCCGCAGCCCTGCTCAACGACCGGAAGATGGCCCAGCGGACCGACCTGTTCTCGCAGTTCGCGCTCGTTGCCGCCGATGAGGCGATGGCCGATGCCGGACTGCGTGCTGAGAACGTCAATTCGGATCGTTCCGGTGTGGTCTTCGGCAGCGGCATCGGCGGGATGTGGACCTACCACCATCAGCAGCGCACGCTCTTCGAGACTGAGAATCCGCGTCGGATCAGCCCCTTCTTCATCCCGATGCTCATCGCGGACATCGCGGCCGGACTGATCTCGATCCGCTTCAGTCTCAAGGGACCGAACTACGCGACCACCTCGGCCTGCGCCACCAGTTCGCACGCCATTGCCGACGCGTTCATGCTCATTCAACGCGGCGATGCCGACATGATGGTCACCGGAGGATCGGAAGCCGTGGTCACACCGATGGCCATCGCCGGATTCAACGCCATGAGGGCGCTGTCGACCAACAATGAGAATCCGAAAGGCGCCAGCTGTCCGTTCGATCAGCGCCGCGATGGGTTCGTGCTCGGCGAGGGCTCCGGAGCGCTCGTGCTCGAGTCCCTCGAGCACGCGACCGACCGTGGTGCGCACATCTACGCCGAGGTAATGGGCGTGGGACTGACTGCCGATGCCTACCACATGACCGCCCCGGCGCCCGGAGGTGAGGGCGCCGTGCGCTCGATGCGCCGATCGATCGACGACGCAGGGCTGTCGACCGACGACGTCGACTACATAAACGTCCACGGCACTTCGACGCCGCTCGGTGACATTGCCGAAGCGCGGGCGATCCGCACTCTGCTCGGTGATCACGCCGACGACGTCCTGATCAGTGCCACCAAGTCCATGACCGGTCACCTGCTCGGCGCCGCAGGTGCCGTCGAGGCGATCGCCACCGTTCTGACGATCACCAACGGAATCGTTCATCCGACAATCAACAGCACGACCCCGGATCCCGAAGTCGATATCGATTTCGTGCCGAACGTCGCCCGCAAGGCCGACGTCCGCGTCGCGATTTCCAACACGTTCGGCTTCGGCGGTCACAACGCTTCGATCTGCTTCAAAGCGTTCGAGGAGTAGTCGCCCCGACGTATCCGTCGCCAGGTCCGTGGCACGGTTGTGTGGAGAGCCCGTCGTATGCTCTGCCGTGCAGCCGTCGGACACGGCATCGTGGGCGCCCGTATCGGAATTCTCCCCCCGATAGCAGCAGGGTTCACCGTGAAGACCTCGCGTACCGTCATCCAACAGCTCATCGGCAAGCTCTTCAGCCGATCGACACACGAACGCCCTGCCGTCGATGCGGTGTTCGATGTCGAAGCCGATCGCGCCGAGTTCATCTCCCACGGCCTGCTTGATGCGGCCGCTGTCCAGCGGCTCGAGTCGACCCTCGGCTATGGAATTCAGGACATCGCGTTCTTCGAACGCGCACTCACGCACCGCAGCTACCTGCAGATCGCCGAACAGCCGACGATCACGAGCAACGAACGGCTCGAATTTCTCGGCGATTCGATTCTCAATATGCTGATCGGCGAGTTCCTCTTTCACCACTACTCCGATGTCCAGGAAGGCGACCTGACGAAGCTGCGGAGCAGGCTGGTCAATCGGAAGGCCCTGACGCTCTGCTCGCGCCAGCTGCGCCTGGAGGATGTGGTTCTGCTGAATACCTCTGCCGAACAGTCCCTTGAGCAGGGTAACGACTCACTGCTGGCCGATGCCTTCGAGGCGATCATTGCCGCGATCTACCTCGACTGCGGCTCACGTCTGCAGCCGGTCAAGGAGTTCCTCTCGCGAACACTCCTGACGCCGCAGATGTTCGAGCAGATCCTGTTCATCGACGAGAACTTCAAGAGCATTCTGCTCGAGTTCACACAGTCGCGAGGTCTCGGAGTACCGCGTTACAGCGTGGTCAAGGAGGACGGGCCCGATCACGAACGGATCTTCACCGTGGAGGTGTACGTCGGCAGCGAATGTGTCGGTCGTGGCGAGGGCCGTTCGAAGAAGGAGGCCGAGCAGCAGTCGGCAGCCGAGGCGGTCGAACGGCTGGATATCAAGCCGCGCGGCACTGCAGGGGCACCCGGATGAGCAACTGCTTCCGGGAATTCGTCGACCCCATGCAATGTCGGTGCGCGGCGAAGCGTCGCATGCTGTGTGGGAGGTAGTCGTGCCCGGTTGAAACGCTGAGACGTCGGTAGTGCCCTTCGCGGTACATACGTTGTTACACTCGTGTGTCACGAACGCGTAACACGACGCTTGTATATGCCTGAGCGATCCGTTAAGTTGGGATTGCTTGAGACGAGGGAACGACAGGAGATGAGGGAAGTCGAGAGGTTCGTTGACATATCGTCGAACAGACAACCCGTCGTTCTGACGAAAGTTTCGTGCAGGGACGCAGCGACATCGCGCGAACCGCACGGTGAAAACCTCTCTTGATGGGGCTATGCAAATGGGGACTGTATAGATCCTGTCAAACCTTCTCTCTCTTATATACTCCTTTCGTTGTGGTGGTGAAACAAAAGAGGTAGGGGAATGCCCTTGGATGGTGTGGTGACGTTCAAGGGCATCCTCTTTTTTTTTATACCCCCTTCAAAGCCCGCGCCGCCAGCCGCCCTTCCTGTTATTTCGTCCGATTGCAACCGATGTCCGCACGACGACACCGTGAGGTGCGCCTCAGACGCACATCGAGGCTTCGAGCAACGACCGCGGAAGTCGTTCGACGACTCGAACCGCTCATGTCAGACAGCCGCCACAGCGGCGCCACCTTCGTCGAATCCCTCGTTTCCACAATCCTCTCACAGAATACGTCCGACGTCAATGCCTCCCGTGCTTACGTCCAGCTTCGTGCCAGCTATCGATCCTGGGATGAGGTTGCAGATGCTGATGTCGAGGAACTCGAAGCGGTAATTCGCACTGCCGGACTCGCACGACAGAAGTCGCGCACGATTTCCTCGGCCCTGCGTACGATCCGCGAACGCAACGGAGGATTCGAACCGCTCGGTGTCGATGCGATTGACGACGACACCTTGCTCGCGGAGCTGACCGCGATGCAGGGCATCGGACTGAAAACCGCGGCGTGCGTGCTGATGTTCTCGCTCGGCCGCGATCTCTGCGCCGTCGATACGCATATCCATCGCGTCGTCAATCGAATCGGACTCGTCGACACTTCGTCCGCCGACCGAACGTTCCACGAGCTGCGTCCACTCATACCGGTCGGCCAGGGGCTGGCGCTGCACGTGGCGCTGATTCGATTCGGGCGCCATGTGTGCAAATCGCAGCGTCCGCATTGCTTCGAATGCCCACTGTTCGACCTCTGTGCCTGGAGTGAAAAGAACCGCTTTGCCGCCGAGGCCCGGCCCGGACCGCGTGCCGTCAGTGGCGATATGGTGCTCAGCGATGTGATGGCACTCGGTCGACGAGACCACAACGTGTAGCCGCAGTCGAGTGTCGCAGACTCAATGAGGTGTTCCGTGGACCAGTCCCTGCAACGTGCAATCCCACTGAATCGGATCGATGCCTATCCGGCGTTTCTTTCGCGCGATGACCTGCGTCGCCCGCTCGACGACGTCGCACTCAGATCTCTCGAGCGATTCGATTCACCTCGGCGTGCCGCTCTCGTCGAAGCCGTCGTTCCGTCGCTTGAACGATGGAGCGCGCCCCCGGAAGCGATCGATGCCGCCCACCGCCTTGGGGAAGTGGGCGTCGGCGCCGTTGTAACCGGCCAGCAGGCAGGCATCGCCACCGGGCCACTCTATACTGTCTACAAGGCGATAGGAGCCCTGCGCGCCGCCCGCGAACTCGAGCGCATCCATCCGGGGCGCGCGTTCGTGCCGGTGTTCTGGATCGAAGCCGATGACCACGACTTCGCCGAAGTGCGCAGCATTACCGTCGCGGGACGCAACGGCTTTCCCGAACGTGTCTCGTACGACGACGGGAACGACGAACCGCTGCATGTGGGAGACAGGACGATTGACCGTACGGCATTCGATCGGTTCGTCGAGAAACTGGAGTCCGTACTGCAGCCGTCGGACTTCACCAGCGACGCCATGTCGTTGCTCCGCGACTGCTACAGGTCCGGCGACGAGAGTCTGGCCGACGGCTTCGCCCGGTGCCTCTACGCGCTGCTCGGCGACGTTCCTCTGGTCGTCGTATCCTCGCGCAATCCATCGCTGAAGCGCCTGGCTGCCGACGTGTTCAGCACGGAGGCCGCCGATCCGGTTCCGATGTTCCGCGCGATCCAGCGACGTACCGCCGAACTCACCGCCGAGGGCCGTCCTGCGCCGATCACGCCTCGACCCGGTGCGCTGTTCGTCACGGTGGATGGACTGCGCCGGTCGCTCGACGACGATGGCGACGGGTACGCGATTCGCGGCACCGATCGCCGGATGAGCAGAGCGCAGGCAGCGGAGCTCGCGGCGAAGGAACCGGAACGGATGTCGCCCGGAGTCGCGCTGCGTCCGGTGGTGCAGGACGCGATTCTTCCGACGGTGCTCTACCTCGGCGGTCCGTCGGAAGTCGCCTACCTCGAGCAACTCCGCGACGCGTATTCCGGGTTCTCGATCGAACCTCCCGCTGTGCGCGCGCGCCCGTTCGTCCTGATGGTCGAACCCACGGTGCTCCGAGCGTCCGATCGTCCCGATGTAACGCTTGAAACGTTTCTGACGCCCGACTTCGATCCGGCGGCGATTGTGATCTCGGAGGAATTGAAGGGCAGGGTGGAGGCGGCCGCGTTACGAACGGTGCGGGAGGTCGAGGGGGCGATGGAGACGATGCGTCCGCTGGTCGACGAGATCGACCCGACGTTGGACAAGGCGCTGTCGGCAGCAGCGACGCGTGCCGTCAAGGAGGTGGAGAACGTGGCGGGGAGACTGCGTTCGGCCCTGAAGAAGCGCGAAAAGACCTCGATCGACCGGCTGGCGCGGGCACACGCACTGGTGATGCCGGACGACGAACTGCAGGAACGGGTGATCAATCCGCTTTACTACGTCAACAAGTACGGACTCGTCGAATTCCGTCGGGTGCTCGGCGAGGTCACGCTCGAGGATGGATCGATGCAGGTGATCGGAATTGGCGGTGCATGAAGCCGTCGCTCAGGACTCCGGTTCGAATCGTTCGACTTCCTCGAGTACGGCCTGCACGATTTCATCCTCGCGAATTCGACGAACGACTTCGCCCTTCCGATAGAGAATACCGACGCCTCGTCCGGCGGCGATGCCGATGTCGGCTTCCGACGCCTCGCCCGGTCCGTTGACCACGCAGCCGAGCAAGGCGATCTTGACCGGCTTCTTCGTGCCTGCGAGCGCTTCCTCGAGCTGTCGGGTCACAGCGAAGAGATCGATCTCCAGACGGCCGCACGTGGGGCAGGCGATGATTTCCACGCCACGTGAAGCAAGGCCAAGCGACCGCAGGATTTCCTTGCCGACCTCAACCTCGCGCTCCGGTTCATCGGTGAGCGATACGCGAATCGTGTCGCCGATGCCCTCGGCCAGCAGCGTTCCGATTCCGACCGACGACTTGACCGTACCCACGCGAGTGGTCCCCGCCTCGGTGACGCCGAGATGCAGCGGGTAGTCGGTTCGCTCCGCCACCAGCCTGTATGCCTCGATCATCAATCTCGTGTCGGTCGATTTGACCGAAATGATCAGGTCTCCGAAACCGGCCGACTCCGCGATTTCGACATGACGCATCGCCGACTCGAACAGCGCCTCTGCCGTCGGGTAGCCGTGCTTCTCGAGGATGTCCTCTTCGAGCGAACCCGAATTGACGCCGATACGGATCGGTATCCGACGTTCCTTCGCGGCCGAGAGTACCTCCCGGATGCGCTCCTGCGATCCGATGTTGCCCGGATTGAGCCGCACCTTCGCCACACCGGCTTCGATCGCCTGCAGCGCGAAGACGTGATTGAAGTGGATGTCGCTGACGATCGGCACGCGGCTGGCCTGGACGATATCGGCCATCGCGGCAGCGGCCTGCTTGTCATTGACGGTGACGCGAACGATGTCGACACCGGCGTCCTCGCACCGACGGATCTGCGCGACCGTCGCCTCCACGTCGCTCGTCTTCGTCTTCGTCATCGTCTGCACCGAGATCGGCGCACCACCACCGACGGGAATCGAACCGATCATCACCCGACGCGTCGCGCGTCGTCGGAACGGCGCGGTCGCCACCGGAAGTTCTGCATCCTGCGGTGCGGTTCCCGCCAGCGTGGAGTCGAGACTGGAAGTGTTCATGGAGAATTCGACGGTGAACGTGGGCGCGATTACTTCATCTTCTTGCTGGCCTGCATCAGGATCTCCTTCTCCTCCTCGGTGAGATTCTGGTATCCGGTGCGGGAGATCTTGTCGAGTATCTCGTCGATGCGATCCTGATCGTCACCGAAATCCATCGTCGGCGGCACGTTCCGCGGCGGTACGTCGCGGAACTGCGCGTCGATGACCTTGCCACCGGAGAACCGCTGCTGAGGCGGCGCTGGCTTCGCAACCCGGGTGCCGGTGAACTTCGGGAGTCGATCGAAGATCCCGCCCAACGTCATCTTGCCTCCGAACTGCAACAGGAGAAATCCGATGAGTGCACCACCCAGATGCGCGAAGTGGGCGACGTTGTCGGTCGCCGCAAAGCCGGAGTACAGATCGAATGCGCCGAGCAGCAGGATCGCGTACTTCGCCTTGAGCGGAAAGAAGAAGCCGACGAGGATGATCCGGTCGGGAAAATTCATTGCGAACGCCACCATCACACCCATGATCGCTCCGGAAGCGCCAACCGTCGGAGCGCCACTGCCCATCGCCAGCGAGACCAGAGAGTGCACCACCCCAGCACCGACGCCACAGACCAGGTAGTAGACCAGGAACCGGTCCGAACCCCACATCTGCTCCAGCTCCATACCGAACATCCAGAGGATCAGCATGTTGAAGAAGATGTGCATCACACCGGCATGCACGAACATGTAGGTGAAGTACTGCCAGACACCGAACAACGGATGCCCGAGCGGCCAGAGGGCCGCGTAGCGCGTGATGTCGTCGATGCCCTGGTAGGTCACACCGTTGAGCGCCAGATCGTAGGGCTGTACCAGGTAGCCGAGCAGAAACACCGCGGTGTTGATGATCAGCAACCACTTGATCACCGGCGGAAAGAACTGCATGCGTCCGCCGCCGCCGAATCCGCTGCCGCGTCCGCTAAGATCGTATCGATTGAAACTGGACATTCGTTGTTGTCTGTGATGCCCCGACGCGTCGTACGATGAACAGACGCGCGCGGGTGAGGGGCATTGCGATCAGCTCTCGAGGGCCGCGACCCCCGGCAGCTGCTTGCCCTCGAGGAATTCGAGCGAGGCGCCGCCGCCGGTCGACACGTGACTCACGCGATGCTCGAGTCCGAATGCGGCGATCGCCGCAGCCGAATCTCCGCCTCCGACGATCGTCGTCGCACCCGCGTCAGTCGCCTCGACCATCGCCTCGGCGACCGCCCTGGTGCCGGCAGAGAACGGAGCCATTTCGAAGACGCCCATCGGTCCGTTCCAGACGACCGTCCGCGCCGCGACGATAGCGTCGTGGTACCGGATTCGTGCCTTCGGTCCGATATCCAGGCCCATCCATCCGTCGGGGATCTTCGATGCGTCGACGATCTGCGTCCGAGCGTCGGCAGTAAACCGATCGGCGACGACCACGTCGTCGGGCAGCAGCAGTTCCACTCCCGCATCGTGAGCCCTCCTCAGGATTTCCCCCGCTACGTCGATCTTCTCCTCTTCCACCAGTGACGTCCCGACGTTCAGCCCCATGGCACGGAAGAACGTGAACGACATCCCGCCGCCGATGATGATCGAATCACACCGATCGAGCAGCGACGTGATCACGTCGATCTTTCCGGAGATCTTCGCGCCTCCGAGAATGGCGACGAACGGATGGGCGGGATTCTCCAGCGCGCCACCGAGGTAGTGCAGCTCGCGAAGCATCAGCAGGCCGGCCGCCCGCTCGCTGACCAACCGTGCAACGCACTCGGTCGATGCGTGCGCTCGGTGCGCCGTGCCGAAGGCATCGTTGACGTATATGTCGGCCAGCGCCGCCAGCTTCCGCGCGAAGTCGTGGTCGTTCGCTTCCTCTGCCTTGTGGAATCGCAGGTTCTCGAGCAGGAGGACATCGCCGTCATGCATCTCGTCGACAAGATCCTCGACCTCGTCGCCGACACAGTCGGGGGCGAGGGGCACGGACTGTCCCAGAAGCTCGGTGAGTCGTTCGGCGACCGGGCGAAGCGAGAGCTCCGGTCTGAATTCACCCTTCGGTCGGCCCAGATGAGACATCAGGATGAGTCGCCCACCCCTGGAAATGACCGAGCGGATCGTCGGAAGCGATTCGACGATCCGCTTGTCATCAGTGATATGTCCCTGCTCGTCGAGCGGAACGTTGAAGTCGACGCGCATCAGTACGCGCCGGCCGCGAACGGGAAGCTCCTCGATCGATTTGAGTGCCATCGAAGACTCGTAGATGTATCGGGCCTATCCGTTGGCTTCGGCCAGCTCGAGATTCGCCACGCGCTCGACCAGATCGACGATGCGGCGCGAATAGCCGAATTCATTGTCGTACCAGCCGATGATCTTCACCTGCTCTCCCTGAACCATCGTCAGCAGCGAGTCGAAAATGCACGAGTGCTGGTTGCCTACGATGTCGGTGGAGACGATCGGATCGTCGACGAACTCCATCACGCCGGCAAGCGGTCCGTTGAGCGAGGCGCTTCGGAACGCGTCGTTGACCTGCTCGACACTCGGCACCTTCTCCACGTGCGCGGTCAGATCGGTTACCGATCCGTCAGGTGTCGGCACGCGCAGCGCCATGCCGTCGAGGCGCCCCTTCATTTCCGGGATCACCAGACCAAGTGCCTTGGCCGCACCCGTGGAGGTCGGAACGATGTTCACCGCTGCTGCACGCGCACGGCGAAGGTCGCGGTGGGGCGCGTCGAGCAGCATCTGATCATTCGTGTAGCTGTGCACCGTCGACATGAAGCCGGTGCGGATTCCGAATGACTCGTGCAGCACCTTGACCATTGGTGCCAGACAGTTGGTCGTGCAGCTCGCGTTGGAGATCATTCGCATCTCCGGCGTCAGGATCTGATCGTTGACTCCCAGCACCACCGTAGCGTCGAGCTCGTCCTTCGCCGGTGCGGTCAGCACCACACGACGCGCACCGTTGTCGAGGTGCTTCTGAAGGTCCGCCCGTCGTGTGAACACGCCGGTCGATTCGATCACGACGTCGACGTTGCTCCACTTCAGATCGGGAATGTTGCGCTCGGCGCTGATCGGGATGCGGTCGCCGTCGACGACCAGGTCGCTCCCGTCGACATCGATGCGGCCCGGGAATCGCCCGTGGATCGAATCATACTTCAGCAGATGCGCCAGCGTCTTCGGGTCGGTCAGGTCGTTGATACCGACGAAATCGAAGCGATCCTTCTGCGCCATCGCATGGCGAAACACAAGCCGACCGATACGGCCGAAACCGTTGATTGCTACACGAATTGCCATGGCTATCCTCTCCAGTCTGTGGGCCCGTCGATAGCGACGGTGACGATTTTTTCCGCACGAAACCTCAAACTTAACAATTCCCGTCCGCCGTTCGGGTGTGACGAACTGTGACCCCCACGGCCGAGTCCGCTTCGCGACGGAGGCCGTATGTTGTGCGGTTTGAACAGCTCCCGCCAACTGCCTGGCGTCCCGTCCCGCGCTCACGCCCGAGCGCCGCCGGCCAGGATCCCGTCCGATTTGACTGCTATGAAGATTGGCCCCCATACGATCGATCTCATCGAAACCTGCCGCTTCGGCCTCGACGGTGGCGCAATGTTCGGCGTCGTTCCGAAAAACCTCTGGGCCAAGGCGTATCCGCACGTCGACGAACAGAATCGGATCGAGATGTCGGCCCGCGCGCTGCTCATCCGAGGTGACGGTCATACGACCGTCGTCGACGCCGGTTGCGGCACGAAGATGCCCGAAAAGCTCGCCTCGATCTACGCTCTGGACAACCGGCAATTCACACTCGAAACAGAACTGAACGCACGCGGTGTCAAGCCCGAGGATGTCACCGACTTCATCTACACCCATCTGCATTTCGACCATGCCGGCGGCTCGACCCGTGTTCACTCCGACGGATCGGTCGTCCCCACGTTCGCAAATGCACGGCACTATGTGCAGGCGGCCCAGCTCGAGTGGGCGCGCAATCCCTCCGATAAGGATCGCGCGAGCTTCATGCCGGAGAACTGGGAACCGATAGCCGAGCGTGACCTGCTTCGAACGCTCGACGGCGACGGGGAAGTGCTGCCCGGCATCGACGTGCGAGTGGTCAACGGACATACGCGCGGAATGCAGATGGTGATCATTCACGGCGACGCCGACTCCGAATTCCCCGGACTCGTCTATATGGCCGATCTGGTTCCTACCAGCGCACACCTCGCCTTTCCATATATCATGGGGTACGACAACTTTCCGTTGACGACCCTCGAGGAGAAGAAGGCATTCCTTCCCGAAGCGCACGAACGCGGATGGCTCCTTGCCTTCGAGCACGACGCCTACGACCAGGCGGTGACGATCGCACCCGGACGAAAGGGCTTCGAAATTTCGGGTCGCGCCACGTTGTGAATTCCATCGATTCGAATTTCGTCGCCGTCTGTCGGCTTGCGGACATTCCCGCCGGAGGAGGGCATGCCGTCGTCCTCGACGACGGTACGGAGGTGGCACTCTTCCGCTTCGGAGAAACAGTGCATGCTGTGACCAACATCTGTCCGCATCAGCATTCGCCGATGATCGCCGACGGATATCTCGAGGGCTGCGAGGTTACCTGTCCGATGCACGGCTGGACGTTCGACGTCCGCACCGGACGCAACATCGAGGGCGGCGCGGGACTCCGGCGATTCACCGCACGCGTGATCGACGCGACCGTCTACCTTCGCCGGCCGGAACTCCCACGGTGGATGCGTCAGGTGTAGACTGCCGGCGCATCCGTATCGACGCATGGCACCACTCCACGAACATCCTGCAGCGACGCTCGCGTCTCGGTCGGCCGATGTGCGTCGCATCGCCACCGACGAACTCGGCTTCGACCTCGTCGGAATTGCTGCGGCCGAGCAGCTCGTCGACGACGATCGGCGCTACCGTCAATTCCTTGCAGCCGGACGTCACGGGTCCATGGACTGGCTGGCGCGAAATCTCGAACGACGTGGCGACGTCCGCGAACTCCTCCCTTCGGCGCGTTCGGTCGTCGTCGTGGCTCGAAATTATTTCACACCCCACGCGCATCACCCGGACACAGCAAAGATCAGCCGATACGCATGGGGACGCGATTACCACAAGATTCTTCCCAAACGACTGGAACTGCTCGAACAACGAATTCGCCAGCTCGTTCCCGATGCGAAGTCGAGGCATTACGTCGATACGGGACCGGTGCTGGAAAAGGCATGGGCGGTGCGCGCGGGCCTCGGATGGCTGGGAAAACACACGAACGTAATCACCAGAAGTCACGGCAGCTGGGTGTTTCTCGGTGTGCTCATTACAAGCGCCGAATTGATTCCGGACAACCCGATCGGCGACTTCTGCGGAACGTGTACGCTCTGCATCGACGCCTGTCCCACCGATGCAATCGTGGCCCCCTACCAGCTCGACGCGACTCGCTGTCTGAGCTACGTCACTATTGAGCAGAAGCCGAAGGACGAAATCCCGCCGGACTTCGCCGACCGAATGGAAGGGTGGGCGTTCGGCTGTGACATCTGCCAGGACGTCTGTCCGTGGAATTCGTTCGAACAGCCGACCGATGAAGCGGATTTCGAACCTCGAGCCGGAGTGCTCGAATTGACAGCGCGACGCCTCGCCGGAATGACCGACGAGGAATTCCTTGAACGATTTGCAGGAAGTCCGGTAATGCGTGCAAAGGCAGCGGGAATGCGACGCAACGCGCGGGCGCTGCTGCGGTCGCAGGACAGCGATGATACGGACGGGGAATAGGGGCTGGAATTCCGATCACTGCCGCAGGACGGGAATCCCTGCTCTCTGCAATGCCGCACGCACTTCTCGTGGAATCGAGTCACGCACTGTCGTCTCGTCCTTCGGAATGGCGAATGGCTGAATACCGATGGTAATTCCGGGAGTTTCATCCTCGACCACCTTCACTTCCGGACGGGGAACGTCGAGCGTGTGATGGTTTTTTTCGAGGGCTGAACGAACGATGTCGATTGCACGGTCGACATCCGTCGCGTCGGGCACGGTCACGAGCATGTCGACACGCATGTATGGCTTGAGACTCTTGTTGCGGATCACGCCGCTGAAGATGATGTTGTTCGGCACGTAGGCACGGACGTGATCGGGAAGGTCGACGGTCGTGGTGAAGATCCCGATTTCGATGACGGTTCCGGAGACGCCGGCGAATTCCACCTCATCACCGGCCCGGAACGGTCGGAAGATCATCAGCATGAATCCGGCCGCGAAGTTCGAAAGCGAACCCTGCAGTGCAAGACCGATCGCCAGGCCGGCCGCGCCGATAATCGCGACCACTGACGTCGTTTCGATTCCGAAGACTGACAGGAGCGTGACGACCAGCACCGCCCACAGGAATATTTTCGCGACGCTCACAGCATAGCCACGCACCGTCGGCTCTTCGATGACCGTCTCGAGCGCACGGCGGAGTCCCACGACGATGAGGCGGATGAGGATCACGCCGATGGCGAGCAGGACGATCGCCTCGACCAGTCTGGCCGCAGCTGCACCGAGCATGCTCCAGAGCATGCTCGGATCGTTCACGTAGTTCCGAAGCACCGCAACGGTCGTATCCATGCGCAATCACCTCCGTCGAATCGAATGGCCGGTCCGTCGCCGGGTTCGGCGCGGCCCGGGAAAGCTTCCGCGTGTCGCGCGGCACCTACGTGATGCGAACCCGCCGAACGGCGACAATACGCTCGCCGATGCAGACGAGGCGCGGGATCCGCTCGGCGACACGATCCTCGCGACGCTCGAGGGATTCGCCTGGGCGCGTGCGGAGCGCGTGTTCCTCACCGACCCGTCGCTTGAACAAGTTCGTGAGATCCAGGCGGAACGCTCTCCGGGGTGAAATCCCGACTGTGCAGGGGACGCCATGGGCTGGCGCGTATGCCGGGCGAATCCGGACCTCACGAAGATTCCAGGCGGAGAACCACGCCAGAGGGTACGCAATCACGATTCCAGATTCCTTCAGCCAACCAGAGCCACGCGACGCGCTGAGCACACCGTCGGCTCACGCTTCGCTGCGGCGCGTTCGGCGCCCGTCGACGCTGCAGAGGTGGCGATCGTCTCGACGGTCGATGCGGCTATTGGAGCCGTGTCGGCGGGAACCGCAATCGGCTCCGCGGCCACAGGTGGCGGATTCGCTCCGCTGCACACCATCCTGTCGATCGGTGCTCTGCTTCCCGTCATCGCCGGCGCGATACTCTGGTCGGACGCCGACGTCCCACGTGCTATCACCGTGAATTCGGGCACCGCACCGGCAGGTGAACACCGCGTGCCGCGGCCGTCGACCGCCGACGCGCGAGCTCCGCGGTGCCGACTGAGGGCAAGCGCCGTCGGCCGCACCGTCGTGAGGCTGACCGTTGCATTCGCACCGCCACCACGACCCGCGCGACCTCCCGGCGATCTTGGCACCCCCCTTGGCGATCTTGGGGCCCCCCCTTAACTTGGCGGTCTGTCCATTTGCAGACGTTTCCACATCTCCAATGCTCACCGAGAAGCAGACCGTAGCCGCCGAAATTGGCCACGACAGGACGGTACGTTCGTACCGTCTGTTCATCGACGGCGAGTTTTGCGACGCCAAATCGCGGCGCACGTTCGATGACGTCAGCCCGATCGACGGACGCGTGATCGCAACCGTCGCCGAGGCGGACGAAACCGACGTCGATCGTGCCGTCGGCGCCGCCCGAAGAGGGCTCTCCGGGGAATGGGGACGGATGCCGATGAACACACGGCTCGATCTGCTCGCGCGTGTCTCCGAGCGCATCATCGACCGCTTCGACGAGTTCCTCCAGGCCGAGATGGCCGATACGGGTAAGCCCCACGCGTGGGCCTGTTCGATCGACATCCCGCGCGGTGCGGCGAATTTCAAGCTGTTCGCCAATATCGTCCGCGGCCTGCCGACCGAGTCGTTCAGGACCGATACCGGCGACGGTCTCGGTGCGATCAACTATGCACTGCGCTCGCCGGTGGGAGTCGTGGCGGTGATCTGTCCGTGGAATCTCCCGCTGCTGCTGATGACCTGGAAGGTCGCACCGGCACTGGCCTGCGGGAATACGGTCGTGGTAAAGCCATCGGAGGAAACGCCCGCGACTGCGACGCTGCTCGGCGAGGTGATGAATGAGGTGGGAATTCCCCCCGGCGTCTACAACGTCGTCCACGGGTTCGGCCCGGGTTCCGCAGGCGAAGCGCTCACGAAGCATCCCGGTGTCGATGCCATCACGTTCACCGGCGAGAGCCGCACCGGCTCGGCCATCATGAAGGTCGCTGCCGATTCGGTGAAGCACGTGTCGTTCGAACTCGGAGGGAAGAACCCGGCGATCGTCTTCGCCGATGCCGATTTCGACGCGGCGGTCATGGGCACCGCGCGATCCACGTTCTCGAACTGCGGTCAGGTGTGCCTCTGCTCCGAGCGCGTCTACGTCGAACGACCAATCTTCGATCGATTCGTTCTGGCGCTGAAGCGCGAAGCCGAGTCGCTCGTCCTCGGCGATCCGTTCGATGAGGGAACGACCATGGGGCCGCTGATCTCGCGGGAACATCGCGAGAAGGTGTTGCGGTATTTCGAGTTGGCGCGGGAGGATGGTGCGAGCGTCGTCACCGGCGGTGGCGTTCCGGAACTGGGTGAACGTCTCGACGCCGGTGCATTCGTCGAACCTACGATCTGGACGGGTCTGCCGGAATCCTCCCGTGTGATCCGCGAGGAAATCTTCGGGCCTGTCTGCCACGTGCAGCCGTTCGACACCGACGACGACGCGATCGCCATGGCAAACGATTCCGACTACGGACTGTGCGCCGCGGTCTGGACGCAGAACCTCAGTCGAGCTCATACCGTCGCGCAACGCCTGGACACGGGAATGGTGTGGATCAACACGTGGTTCCTGCGCGACCTGCGCACGCCGTTCGGCGGTACCAAGCTCAGTGGAATCGGTCGCGAAGGCGGCGCGCATTCGGTGGAATTCTATACCGAATTGAAGAACGTCTGCGTGAAGCTGTAGTGGGAGCGTCGGCGGATGATTGGCGATGCCGACTTCGAACGTAATCGAGGAGCGTATGGTGACTTCCGAGGCATTCATTCTCGAGGGGCGCGCGGGGGCGCTGGCGAATTACCCGCATGCGCGGCGCGTGGGCGATCTCATCTTCGTCTCCGGGGTCAGTTCGCGACGTGCCGACGATACGCACGACGGAGTGACGATTCTCGAGGACGGCACGGTCACACTCGATATTCGGACGCAGACCCGCGCGGTGATCGAGAACATTCGTGCAATTCTGGACGTGGCCGGCGCGCGTCTCGACAACGTCGTCGACCTGACAGTGTTCCTCGTAGACATGAAGGATTACGCCGGCATGAACGACGTGTACAACGAGTATTTCGACGCGCGGACGGGACCGGCCCGGACGACGGTCGCGGTGCACCAGCTTCCGCATCCGAATCTGTTGATCGAGATCAAGGCCGTTGCGGCCATTACCGCATAGCAGACGCTCTATGACCCTGCATGCCACGCTGGCCGGCCGTCTCTGGAACGCGCAGGTCGATCGCACTCCGGTCGACCCGCTGACCTCGGAGCACCCCGAGCTGTCGATCGCCGACGCCTACGAGATCCAGAGCATCAACCTGCAGCGGCGGATGACGCACCGTGATGCCGAGGGAAGCACGCCGCGACTGATCGGACACAAGATCGGCGTCACCTCCCCTGCGGTCATGTCGTGGCTCAACGTTTCGGAGCCGGACTTCGGCGGACTGCTGTGCGACATGGATGTTCCCGACGGAGGCATCGCCTCGCTCTCCCGACTCCTGCAGCCACGCGTCGAGGGCGAGCTCGCATTCGTTCTGAAGAAGAGTCTCTACGGCCCCGGCGTCACTGCGGCACAAGTGATCGCGGCGATCGACTTCGTCATTCCCGCCATCGAGATCATCGACTCGCGGATCAGAGACTGGAAGTTCCGCATCGAGGACACGATCGCCGACAACGCCTCCAGCGGCATGTTCGTGCTCGGCTCGCGACCGATGCGACTGCATGACCTCAACCTGCGAACCGTCGGGATGACGCTTCGCAAACGTGGAGACGTCGTCTCCACCGGAGTGGGGGCTGCCTGCCTCGGCAACCCGCTCAACGCGGTCGTCTGGCTGGTCAACCGGCTGGGTACACTCGGCATGACCGTCGCTCCCGGCGAGCTCATTCTCTCCGGTGCGCTCGGCCCGGTCAGCTCAGTCGTCGCCGGCGATGTCGTAAGCGTGGAAATCGGGCGAATGGGTGAGGTGTCGGTGGAATTCGCTTGAGTCCGTCCACACCTCTGGATCGGTGACGGCATACCGGAGGGAATTCTGGAGCGGGAAATTCGTAGTGACCTCGAACACCAGTGCTTGAATGAAATCTCGTGTGGCGATCATCGGCTCCGGCAACATCGGGACCGATCTGATGGTAAAGATTCTCCGCGGCTCCGAGCAGCTGGAGATGGCGATGCTCGTGGGTATCGATCCTGACTCCGACGGGCTCCGGCGCGCGCGGAACATGGGTGTGCAGACGACCCACGAAGGCATCGACGGCCTGGTTGCCAGCCCGATGTTCGAGGATATCGAACTCGTGTTCGACGCGACCTCGGCACGTGCCCACTACCGTCACGCCGAGGTGCTTCGCTCGAAGTCGAAGCGGGTCGTCGATCTGACCCCGGCAGCCGTCGGACCGTACGTCGTGCCGGTGGCGAACCTCCGGGAGCATCTCGATGCGGATAACGTGAACATGGTGACCTGCGGAGGGCAGGCGACGATTCCAATCGTCTGGGCTGTGGCGCGAACCACGCCGGTCGCCTACGCCGAGATCGTCGCATCGATCGCAAGTCGCTCGGCCGGTCCGGGGACACGAGCGAACATCGACGAGTTCACCGAGACGACCTCGCGCGGTATCGAGCTCGTTGGTGGCGCCGAGCGGGGCAAGGCGATCATCATTCTGAATCCCGCCGAACCGCCGCTGATCATGCGCGACACCGTCTACACGATTTCGCCGGCCGGTGAGCCCGACGCAATTCGCCGATCGATCGAAGAGGTCGTCGCACGCGTCGCCGAATACGTGCCCGGCTACCGGCTGCTCAGGGAGCCGATCTTCGACGAAGTGTCGGTGTACATGCCGGACATCGATCGAGAGGTGACGGGAGTGAAAACCACGTGTCTGCTGGAAGTCGAGGGCGCGGGGCACTACCTTCCGAAGTATGCGGGAAATCTCGACATCATGACTGCCGCGGCGAAGCGCGTCGGCGAAGAAATGATTGCAGCAATGCAGCGCGCGTAACGCTGAATTCACTCATCGAATGCCCAACCGAACGATCATCGTCAACGACGTCACCCTGCGTGACGGAATGCATGCTCTGGCGCACCAGTACACGCTCGAGCAGATGCAAGCCATCGCGCGACGTCTCGACGACGCGCGTGTCGATCTCATCGAGGTCTCGCACGGCGACGGACTCAATGGCAACTCGTTCAACTACGGGTTCTCCCGCCATCGCGAGATCGACTACATCCGCGCTGTCCGCGAGGAACTGCGGTATGCGAAGGTCGCGGCGCTGCTTCTTCCGGGTATCGGCACGATCGAGGACATGAAGCGTGCACGCGAGGCGGGCGTCGACACGATTCGAATCGCCACGCACTGCACCGAGGCCGACATCGCCGCGCAGCACATCTCGACAGCGCGAGAGATGGGGTTCGACGTCGTCGGATTCCTCATGATGGCGCACATGATTCCGACCGCCGAGCTGGTCGCCCAGGCGAAGCTGATGGAGTCCTACGGCGCGCACTGCGTCTACATCACCGATTCGGCGGGAGCACTGCTGATGGACGAGACCCGCGAGCGCGTCCGCGCATACCGCGACGAACTCGGATGCCAGGTGGGATTCCATAATCACAACAATCTCGGCCTCGGCGTTGCCAATACGATCATCGCGATCGAAGCCGGTGCCGATCGCGTCGACGCGTCGCTGGCGGGAATGGGAGCAGGTGCAGGCAACTGTGCGCTCGAAGTGCTGATCGCCGTCACCGAGCGGATGGGAATCGAAACCGGTGTGGACCTCTATCCGTTGATCGAGGCGGCCGACACGATCGTTCGACCGCTGCAGCACCGGCCCGTGCAGACCGATGGCAACGCGCTGATGCTCGGTTACGCCGGCGTCTACTCCTCATTCCTGATTCACACTGAACGGGCGGCACGGCGATTCGACGTCGATCCGCGCGACATTCTCGTCGAACTCGGACGGCGCAGGATGGTAGGAGGACAGGAAGACATGATTGTCGACGTGGCCCTCGATCTCGTTTCGAGGCGCGCGGCGAAACCGGCCGCATCAGGCAATGGTCGCTCCGCAGGGGACAACACAACAGCGAATCGCGACTGAACGACTCCTCGCTCGATGAGTCGGAGGCGATTCGGTAACCGTGAACGAACACGAATGGAACACGAACGGATGACCAACGAACGGATAGACGAGTTGGCTGGCATCGTCGACGATGCCGCAATGAGGGCACGCGAAATCTCGATGCTCACGCAGGTCGAAGAGGATATGTCGATCGCCGAGGCATACCAGATTCAGCGCCGGTCGATCCAGCGTCGGATCAAGCGCGGTGAGACGCTGGTCGGTATGAAGATGGGGTTGACCAGCCGTGCTAAAATGGAGCAGGTCGGCGTCGACGAGCCGATTTACGGCCATCTGACCAGCAGCATGATCGTCGGTGACGGCGGAGAAATCGAACTCGACGGACTCTGCCATCCGCGGGTGGAACCGGAAATCGCATTCGTGCTCAAGCACGACCTGCGTGGACCGGTCACCACCGTTCAGGCGCTCGACGCCGTTGCCGGTGTCTGTGCCGCGCTGGAGGTGATCGACAGCCGCTACCGCGACTTCAAGTTCAAACTCCAGGATGTGATCGCCGACAACACATCGGCGTCGCGATTCGTGCTGGGCAGTCGCATGGTGGCGCCATTCGAGGTCAACCTCGGCAACCTCGGAATCATCCTCGAGGTCAACGGCCGCACCAAGGAGCTCGGCTCCTCCGCGGCCGTACTCGATCACCCCGTGCGGTCGCTGGCGAAGCTCGTCAACATGCTCGCACGCGAGAATGAGGGACTCGACGCGGGGACGGTGGTGCTGACCGGCGGCGCTACCGCCGCGGTTCACCTCCATGCCGGCGATCACGTGCGTGCCGTCGTCGATGAAATCGGCACCGCGGAAGTCCGCGTAAGCCGCGTGGAAGACGCCGTCGTCCGCGGCTAACGGCCGGGCGCGGCGTGCCGGCCGATCCGTCTGAGAGGAGTGCACACCGGCAGATCCGAACAATCAAGAGGAGGGTACTCATGGCACGTTCAGCATTCAACCTTCAGAAGTGGATCGATGAAAACCGGCATCGACTGAAGCCGCCGGTCGGCAACGAGCAACTCTGGAAGGAGGAGCACCCCGAGTTCATCGTAATGATCGTCGCCGGGCCGAACTCGCGGAAGGACTTTCATGTCGACGAGGGGGAGGAGCTCTTCTACCAGCTCGAGGGCGACATCGTCGTACGCATCGTCGAGGACGGCGAGATCCACGACGTGGCGATCAATCAGGGCGACATCTTTCTGCTTCCACCGCTGATTCCCCATTCCCCGCAGCGCTCGGCCGGCTCGATCGGTATGGTCGTCGAGCGCAAGCGCCGCGAGGGCGAGCTCGACGGCTGCCAGTGGTACTGCGAGAACTGTGGTGAGAAACTCTACGAAGAATTCTTCGCGCTTACCGACATCACGACGCAGCTCAAACCGGTGTTCGATCGATTCTGGGCCGATGAAGCGAAGCGCACCTGTTCGAACTGCGGAACGGTGATGATGCCGCCGGAACCGGTCGCCTCCAACACCAACGCCACTGAGCAGAAGTAGTGCCGCCCGGAGATTCATGAAGATCGACGTACACACGCACATCCTTCCGCCCGACTGGCCGAACCTGCGTGAGCGGTTCGGCTACGGTGGCTGGGTCCAGCTCGATCACTTTCAGTCGTGTCGCGCACACATGATGATCGATGACCGCTCGTTTCGTGTCATCGACTCCAACTGCTGGGATCCGGTCGTCCGACTCAGCGAATGCGCCGAGACCGGTGTCGACGTCCAGGTGCTCTCGACCGTTCCGGTGATGTTCAGTTACTGGGCGCGTCCGGAGCACACGCTCGATCTGTCGCGGATTCTCAACGACCATATCGCCTCGGTCGTCGAGGCGTATCCGCAGCGATTCGTCGGTCTCGGCACCGTTCCGATGCAGTCGCCGGAGCTTGCGATACGGGAACTTGAGCGGTGCGTGCGCGAGCTTGGCCTGCCCGGTGTGGAGATCGGCTCGCACATCAACAACTGGAACCTCGACGACGCCGAGCTCCACGCGTTCTACGAGGCCGCCGAGGACCTCGGCGCCGCATTGTTCGTCCATCCGTGGGACATGATGGGCAAGGAGAAGATGCCGCGCTACTGGCTCCCCTGGCTGGTCGGGATGCCGGCGGAAACGGCACTGGCGATCTGCAGCATCATCTTCGGAGGGATTCTCGACCGGTTCCCGCGCCTCCGACTGCTCTTCGCTCACGGGGGCGGCTCGTTCCCGATGACCATCGGCAGGATTGAGCACGGGTTTCACGTCCGGCCCGATCTGGTGCAGCTCCATGTCGATCGGGAGCCGCGCGAGTACATCCCGCAACTGTACTTCGACACACTCGTGCACGATCCCGACGTGCTGCGCTACATGATCGGTCTGATGGGCGCCGACCGCCTGGCGCTCGGCTCCGATTATCCGTTTCCGCTCGGGGAGCATGTCCCCGGACAGATGATCGAATCGATGACCGACCTCGCGGCTCCGATGCGTGAGCGTCTGCTCAGCGGGACAGCACTCGAATGGCTCGGGCTCGACCGAGCCGGCTTCGAGTCCGCCGGGGCGAACCTCTCGCGCCCTCAATCCAGCAAACTCTGATGCTGCTGACCGTTCCCATCGCCGATCGCGTCTACCGGTTCGACTCCTCTGAACCGATCGACATTTCGATTCCGCTCGACTTTCACGGCGAGCAGCCGAACGCGTTCGACCTGCCGCGTGCTTCGGCGGCGCACATCGATGCCGACGGATTCGTGGGCGATACGCGCGCCGGCGGTGGCGTCAACTGCGAGACCGTCACGTTCAACCCGCATGGCGCCGGCACGCATACCGAGTGCGTCGGCCATATCGCCAACCAGCGCATCGGCATCGGTTCGATCCTCCGTCAGTCGATGATGCCGGCACTGGTGGTGACGGTCGAACCGGTCCCTGCCTCCGAGGCGCACGAGAGCGATGCGTATGGCTCCGACGACGATCGGATCATCTCGGCGCGGGCCCTGCTCGATACGATCGTCAGCTCCGGCGAAGTGCCGTCGGCATTCGCCGAGGCCCTTGTCATCCGCACGCTGCCGAACGATCGATCCAAAGCCCTCGCCCGTCACTCCGGCTCGAATCCACCCTACCTGTCCGGATGGGCCATGCGCTACCTGCGCGAACTTGGTGTGCGCCATCTGCTGGTCGATCTGCCGTCGATCGATCGCGAGCGCGACGGCGGACGCCTCTCGGCGCACCGGATCTTCTGGGAGGTGGGAGAGGGGGTGCACGATGTGCCGGAGCCGTTCAACACCCGCACCATCACCGAGATGGTGTACGTCGACGACGCGATCGCCGACGGCATTTACATGCTCAACCTGCAGGTGCCGAACTTCCTTCTCGACGCCGCGCCTTCGCGTCCGTTGCTCTATCGCGTGACCGAGGTGCCGGAGATGGTGCTTCACCAGACCTGAGAGCCCGCGCTGTCGCAATCCGATCCTGCCTATGAACGCTGATACCGTCGCCTTTCATCCCTCTCGAGAGTTCGCCGTGGAGATGGATCAGCGCGACCCGCTGGCCGAGTTCCGCGAGCACTACCTCATTCCCCGACGTTCCAACGGCGAGCGCGTCGCCTACTTCGTCGGCAATTCGCTCGGACTGCAGCCGAAGGGAGCCCGCGAGGCGATCGATCAGGAATTGCGCGATTGGGCCGAGCTGGCCGTCGACGGACACTTCGATGCCGCCATTCCCTGGTTCGACTACCACGAAATCTTCCGCGATCCCGAGGCCGACATCGTCGGCGCCCGACCCGGGGAAGTGGTGGTGATGAATACCCTGACGGTGAACCTGCATCTGATGCTGATCTCCTTCTACCGTCCCACCGCCACGCGCTACCGCATTCTGATCGAACGCAGCGCCTTTCCGTCGGATCAGTACGCGGTCGACAGCCAGGTCCGGCTGCACGGCTACAATCCGTCCGATGCGGTCGTGGAAGTGGCTCCCAGAGAGGGCGAGGACGCCGTCCGCACCGAGGACGTCGAAGCGCTGCTCGAGGAGATCGGCGAGACCGTGGCTCTGGTGCTCTTTGGTGGGGTGAACTACTACAGCGGCCAGGCATTCGACATGGCCGCGATCACCGCCGCTGCTCACCGCTGCGGAGCGATTGCCGGATTCGACCTGGCGCATGCTGCCGGCAACCTCGTGCTCCAGCTGCACGACTGGGATGTCGACTTCGCGGTCTGGTGCACCTACAAGTACCTCAATTCGGGTCCGGGAGGCGTCTCCGGCTGTTTCGTCCACGAGCGGCACGCCTTCGAACCGGACATCCCGCGACTGGCCGGCTGGTGGGGCAACGATCCGGCGAATCGATTCGAAATGCCTCGGGAATTCGTTCCGCAGCGTGGCGCCAGCGGATGGCAGCTCAGCAACGCGCAGATCCTGCCGATGGCCGTCCACCGGGTTGCACTCCACCTCTTCGAACGAGCCGGCATGCGGCGGCTGCGCGAGAAGTCGGAACTGCTGACCGGGTACCTGGAGTTCCTTCTCGATGCGCCGTCGACCGGGAGCGATCGCTTCGGCGTCATCACGCCTCGCGATCCACGGTCGCGCGGGGCGCAGCTGTCGATTCGCATCGACGGAGACGCTGCGGCGATCAATGCCCGGCTTGCCGAGCACGGGATCGTCGGAGACGTCCGGCGTCCGGACGTGATTCGCGTGGCGCCCGTGCCGATGTACAACACCTTCGAGGAGGTGTGGCGCCTGGCCGAGACGCTGCGACGACTGTGAACGGCGGCGGCCGCGCGTGCGTCGACCGGCCGCCGGATCCTGCATTGGGGCGCGGACGAACGTTCCTGCCGCTTCGGAATCCATTCTCACCGACATGTCCAACCACGTAACTCTCCTCGGAGCCGGCCTGACCGGACCGCTGCTGGCGATGTATCTGGTTCGCCGCGGCTACGAGGTCGACGTCTATGAGCGTCGGCCCGACATGCGCGTCACGGGTGCCGGCGGCGGTCGATCGATCAACCTCGCGCTCTCGACGCGCGGTATCCGTGCGATCGAGGCGATCGGCGAGGCCGACGAAGTGCTGCGAGAGGCGATCGCAATGCCGGGACGCATGATTCACGCCGTTGACGGCAAGCTCGATTTCCAGCCGTACGGGCGTGACGGCGAAGCGATCAATTCCATCTCGCGGGGTGGGCTCAACATCGAGCTGATGAACGCCGCAGAGCGCGCGGGCGTACGCTTCCACTTCAACGCCCGATGTGAATCCGTCGACCTCGAGCGAAGGACGATCGCGCTGCACGACGAGACCACCGATCGACGCCGTAGCGTCGAGGTCGAACGGCTCATCGGAACCGACGGTGCCGGATCGGCACTTCGAACGGCAATGCAAGAGCAGGCCGAGGATTTCCAATCGCGGGTCGAGTGGCTGGAGCACGGATATAAGGAGCTGGAAATTCCGGCAGGCCCGGGCCAGACGTTCCTCATGGAGGACAACGCCCTGCACATCTGGCCGCGCCACGATTTCATGATGATTGCGCTGCCCAATCCCGACGCCACCTTCACCTGTACGCTGTTCGCTCCGATGAAGGGCGAGCACGGATTCGATTCGATCGGCTCCGACGACGACGTCGTCCGCTATTTCAACGAGCATTTTGCCGATGCGCTCGAGCTCATGCCGACGCTCCTCGAGGATTGGAACAGAAATCCGACGTCGGGTCTGGCCACGGTATACTCGCATCCGTGGTACTACGAGGACTGGGCCCTGCTGGTGGGAGATTCGGCGCATGCCATCGTCCCGTTCTACGGTCAGGGAATGAACGCGTGCTTCGAGGACGTGGTGGTATTCGACCGGATACTCGCCGGTTCGATCGATGATTTCGGAGCCGCTATTGCGACCTATTCCGAGCTGCGAAAGCCGGATGCAGACGCGATCGCCGAACTTGCGTTGAAGAACTTCGTCGAGATGCGATCGAAGGTCGTCGACCCCGCATTTCTGCGCCGCAAGGCGATCGACGCCCACCTGCAGGATATGTTCCCGCGCCGCTGGGTCCCGCTCTACCCGATGGTCACCTTCTCGACGATTCCATACTCCGAAGCTCGTCGTCGTGCTCGCGAACAGGATGAGCAGCTCGAGCAGGTCGGCTATGACCGTGTCGAGGAAGCGATCCGTCGCGGACCCGATGCGGTGGCCGAGCTGCTGAGAATTCCGGAACCGCTGATCAACATGATGGCCTCATGAATATTCTCGTAATCGGAGCGGGGCTTATGGGTCCGGCGGCCGCGTTCAATGCATTGCGCGATCCTGCGGTGGCGCGGGTGACGCTCGCCGACAACGACCCGATGCGGCTGGAGCAGGCGGCGGCGCGGCTGGCGCGCTTCGACTCCCGAGATCGGCTCGAGACGCGATGCGTCGATCTGGCGGACCGATCCGCAGCGGTTGCATTGCTTCGCCAACACGACGCCGCGATGTCCGCACTTCCATGGTCGGCAAGTCTGCTTGCCTTTGCCGCCGCGCTCGAAACGGGAGTTCCAATCGTCGATCTGGCAATTCCTGATGACGAGGAAATGGAGCGGCTCCGATCCCGCGTCGGCGACGGCACCGTGCTGCTCGGTTGTGGACTCGAACCAGGATTGACCGAGATCGTCGCCCGGGATCTGGCCTCGCGGCTCGATCGTGTCGAAGAAGTACACATCAAGGTGGGCGGCATTCCCGAACATCCCGCTCCGCCTCTCGGCTACAAGATCGTCTACGGCGGACGCGAGCTGCCCCTTCGTTCGATTCCCGCCCTGGTGATTACCGGCGGTGACCGGAAATTGGTGCCACGGTATTCGGGCGTCGAATCGACCGCGTTCACCGGCGTAGGGGAATGCGAAGCCTGGCACGAAGGCGTGCTTGACTGGCTGCTCGATCACCCCGAACTCAAGGGCGTTCGTGAGGTTACGCAGAAGACGATTCGCTGGCCCGGATACGCCGAACGCGCGATGGTGCTGAACGAACTCGGATTGCTTTCGACCGATTCAATTCGTGTGGGCGATTGCGACGTGGTGCCCAAGCAGCTGGTCGACACCGTGCTCTATCCGTCGGTCAGACTCGGAGATGACGAAGTCGATCTGACGTTGTTCCGAGTGGATGTATCCGGGTATCGGGGGGATCGCTACGTTCGGCTCACGTGCCAAATGGTCGACCGGCGCGACATGGAAACCGGCTTCACTTCGATGGCGCGCACCACCGCGTTTACCGGTGCGATTGCGACGCGAATGATCGGGTCGGGAGAAATCACCGAGCACGGACTTCTGACTGCTGAGACCGTATTCTTCGGCCCTCGCGTCCGCATGCTCATGGACGCGCTTCAGGCGGAAGGAATTCGGTTCGAAACGACCGAATCGTAGGAATTCGCTCAACCCTCCACTACCACCATTCGGGGAAATCAACATGCTCCGAACCGTCATTCTTGTATGCATCGGCATGGCCGCCGCAGTCACCACCAGTTCGTTCGCCCGGACGGTCACAGCGGCCGACGGATCGACCGACACGACAGCGCCACAACGGACCGACGCGGCGATCGATTACGACACACTTCTCACCCAGATGGCGCACCTGACACCCGACAAGGGAATGGTCGCACCCGTGAGCGGAATGCTGCTTCAGCGCGACGTCGCCGCGTTCGTTCTCGCCAGCGGTACGCTCTATGCCTGCAAGCCGGTGGCGGGCAGGCGCATGGCGGTGCTGTTCGTTGGAAAGGGCACGGTTTCCTATACGCCGCCTACGGACGTCGAACGGAAGCAGCTTGCGCGATTTCTCGACGACGACCATCTGATGCGACCCTTCACGAAGCTGTTCATGGTCTTCAGTGATGACACGTGGAATGAGCTTTCGACGACGGTGAAATTCACCGCCGGTACCGTCGCCGAAGATATCGGGCCGGAGTTGGAATCCGACATGCAGTACCTCAATGATCCGGACGATCGATATATCGACGAGGGGGTTGCCAATACGATGCTGAACGATCTGCATGACAACGGGTTTTACGCGGAGATAATGACTGATGGCGAAAAGCCGCTGGTCTTCAGGATCGATCCGTATGAGAACGAGGAAGTGCAGCTGCTTCGTCAGGCGCGCACCGACGGTGGCACGAAGTACATGGAATTGATCAATCAATTCCATATCGAGTCGGCCTACGACAGCGGCGTCGCTGCCCGGGGGTATCGGGACATAGACGTGAGTCGGGAGTCGATCAAATTCGATATCGCCTCCAACCTCGATGTAACGGCGAGCGCACGGCTGACGGTCGTGCCCCTTCATTCCGCAGAGCGGTGGATCTATCTGCACCTGTATTCCGGGCTTCACGTCGATTCGGTTGTGTGGTCCGACGGTGAGTCCGCGTCTGCGTTCAATACGTCGGGCTCCACGTTCTGGATTCGTAATCAGCCCATGCTCGATTCGGGACAATCGGCAACGGTGGACGTGTATTACCATGGGACCGTGATCGACCGCAAGGTCGACTGGGTGGAGCTCGAGTCGTCGGTCATGTGGTATCCGTCGGAGGACTACAGGAACAAAGCGGAATTCGACCTTACGTTTTCATATCCCTCGAATTTCACGCTTGCGAGCGTCGGCAGTCTTCAATCGACCGAGACCGACGGCGACGCTGAGCGGACGACCTCGCACTGGGTGACGACCGCGCCGATCCGAAATGCCTCGTTCAACATCGGGTTGTTCAAGACGTATGAATTCACCAACGATTCGATTCCGCCGGTGACGGAATTGATGTCGAATTCACAGCGGACGACGGGCGCGGACATGGAGGAGCAGGTGGGGGGCGACGTCGCTTCGAGTATCAAGCTCTTCACGTTTCTCTTCGGCTCCTGTCCGGTCGATCACTTCTACGCGACGGAAATCCCGGGTGGACACGGCGAGGCATTTCCGGGGCTGATACACCTGTCATGGTCGACGTTTCAGAACACGGACGAAAGCGGATCCGACGAAATATTCCGTGCCCACGAGGTTGCGCATCAGTGGTGGGGTATCGGAGTGGATTTCGACAGCTACCACGACCAATGGCTGAGCGAGGGATTTGCTGAATATTCCGCGCTCCTGTACGTGCAGGCGGTGCGCAAGGACAACGATACGTTCTTCGAGTGGCTCGACAGGTACAGGGAGGCAATTGTCGACAATCGCCGGTCGTTTCTGGTCAAGGCGCCGGATGCGGGCCCGATCTGGCTCGGCTACAGGACCAATTCCAGTCGGACACCGGACGACTACGATATCATCATCTATAAGAAGGGCGCGTGGGTGCTCCACATGCTGCGCAATCTCATGATGGACATCAATTCGCTCGACGATTCGAAGTTCCGAGCGATGATGCGCGACTTCTTTGAGACCTACGAGGGCCGCCGGGCGACGACGGCGGACATCCAGCACGTGGTCGAACGGCACGTGGGGACGGACATGAGCTGGTTCTTCAAGGAGTGGGTCTATGGTACCGACGTGCCGACCTATACATGTTCCTACAAGGTGGACGAGCAGGCCGACGGCACCTACCTTCTGACGTGCAGGGTCGACCAGTCTGAGGTTCCCGACGACTTCAGGATGTATCTGCCGATCCGGATCGATTTCGGGAACGATAGGGTGGGCCGCGGGCGGATGCTCGTCAGCGGACCGACGAGCACGATGCAGTTGAAGCTCCCGTCGGAGCCGGAGGATGTCACGTTCAACGATCTATCATCAGTCCTTTGCGAACTGGACGAAACCGGATGGCAGGACTGAGAGCCGGTGACGGACTACAATCACGCGGAGGAGGTCGGTTGCTGCGAATGCTGCGGGGAATGAAGCGCACGGCTGGCCAGTTGCGACTGGCAACGCGAGACTACGCCGAGCGTGTCTCGATGATTGGTGCGGTCGTGATGGGCGGCGGCCCGGTTCGGGCGCGGCTGCGCGACGGAACGCGCGTCCACGCGCCGGAGGTGCGGACACTGCTTGCCGCCGTGGACGAGGTGTATTCGCGGCGGATGTATTCTCCCGACGGCTTCGAACCGGGCGGTGACGACGTGGTGGTTGATGTGGGAGCGCACATCGGCCTGTACACCATGTATGCCGCGCAACGGACAGTCGGGCGGGTGATTGCCGTGGAGCCGTCGGACGACAACGTCCGGTATCTGTGCGAGAATATCGCAGCGAACGAGTTGAAGAACGTTGTGGTCGTTCACGCAGCGCTCGGCGCTCGGGAGGGGAGTGGAGATCTGTTGCGCGGACGATTCAGCGTCGGGCACTCGTTGATCGCCAATCCCGCTGCCGAAACCGGATTCGGGGGCATCGAGGAGGTGCGGGTGACGACGCTCGGCGCGTTGTTCGACGCCGAGGGTGTCAATGAAGTCGACCTGCTGAAGATCGATTGCGAAGGGGCCGAGGGCACAATTCTACGGGCTGCGGGCGTGGAGGTGCTGCGGCGGGTGCGGCGCATCGTACTGGAATACCATGACGGCTGGTCAGAGCTGAATCACGACGCGTTGATGCGCCTGCTGCAATCAGCGCGCTTTTCTGTTCGGCGCGTTGCTGATCGCGATTGCTACGGATACCTCTATGCAATGCGTGACACCCGGTAATCGGAGGAGGTCATGACCGGTACCGCTCGCGGGCGTCGTAACTTTTCGGCCGATGAAAACCGACACCAATCAGACCGAACTGTGGACGGTCATGCGCCTGGTTCGATGGGGCGCCGAGTACTTCAAGCAGAAGCGGGTCGATTCGCCCCGACTGACCGTCGAACTGATGCTCGCGCACGTCCTCGGACTGTCACGATTCGAACTCTACCTGCAGTTCGACCGGCCGCTGACCGAGGACGAACTGACCGAGCTGCGGGCGATGATACATCGACGGGTTGCGCGTGAACCGCTGCAGTACATCCTCGGAGAGGCACCGTTCTACGGCCGCACGTTCGAGGTGAACCCATCGGTGCTCATCCCGCGTCCCGAGACGGAGCTACTGGTGGAGGAGGCCCTGCGTCGTGCGCCGCATGCACTCCGGTGTCTGGATATCGGCACGGGATCGGGATGCATTGCTGTGACCATGGCGCTTGAACGTCCGGGGACCGAGGTGGTGGCGATCGACAGCTCGACGGAGGCGCTCGACGTGGCACTGCGGAACGCCGAACGGCTGGGTGCGGCGAACGTATCGTTCGAGCACATCGATTTCTTTGACGATGCGCAGCTGCGCACTCTGGGATCGTTCGACCTGATCATCAGCAATCCGCCCTACATCCCTCAGAGCGAATTCGAGCAGCTCGAGCCGGAAGTCCGCGACCACGAGCCCCAGCTTGCTCTCACCGACAACGCCGACGGACTGCGATTCTATCGCCATCTGATCGACCACGCCTCGCACCTGATTCGCGACGTCTCCGATGTCTTTCTCGAAATCGGCTACGGACAGTCGGAGCGGCTTTGCCGGCTGTTTGCCGACGCGCGATACGACGTCGACGTGCTCAAGGATCTCTCCGGTATCGACCGGATTCTCTGGGTGCAGCGACGCCAGAGCAGGAATCAGTCGTGACCGCCATCCCGATTTCGATACCGAGTAACCGGAGGGACCGTCGGGGGGTACTGTTCGGACGCGATACGTCGTCGGTCGCTGGCGTTCGGTCGCATGCGACGTAGGTTGCAGCAATGAAGACGGTGATACAGAGGGCCCGCGACGCGTCGGTGACGATCGACGGACAGGTGGTCGGCAGCATCGAACGGGGGATCGTCGCGCTGCTCGGGGTCGCGCGCGAGGATGACGCTCGCCACGCACGGATGCTCGCGCGGAAGGTCGCGGCGCTGCGGTTGTTCCCCGACGAACACGGGACCCCGAATCTGTCGTTGATCGACACCGGCTACCGCGCATTGATCATCAGTCAGTTCACGTTGCTGGCCGATACGCGCAAGGGGAACCGTCCGGGGTATTCGAACGCGGCGCCGCCGGAGCGGGCCGAGGAGATGTACGAGGAATTCGTCCGCGCCATGCGCGAGCACATCGGTGTCGATCGTGTTGCGACGGGACGATTCGGCGCCATGATGGACGTGGCGCTCGTGAATGAGGGGCCGTTCACGCTGCTGCTCGAATCACGGGTGTGAACCCTTCTGTGTTCCGTGGCACTCACCGACACATCAATGCGTCACCTGGCGATGCACCAAGGCGGGACCGGATCAATCGTTGCCGCGATACTGCTGACGGCGGTGACGCTCGTAACGATGCCGACGGGCGACGCGTTCGCGCGGCCTGTGCAGCGGGTACAGTCGGCGCACTTCCTGCTGGAGGTTGACCGGACTGCCGGCGCCGAGCGCGTCGTCGAGGAGCTCGAGAGCGCCTACGACGCCGTGCGTGCGTTCGGTCTTCGGCTGCCGGCCAGAGTGCACGCACGGATGTACGCGACGACGACGGCATTCCGCGAGGCGACAGGCGAGGGGGCGGTCTTTAACGCGGTCGCCCGCGACGGCGTGCTCCATCTTCAGCCGGCGAACGTGCTGCTGGGCCGACCGGGTCTGCTGCGCACGCTGCGCCACGAACTGGCACACGTATCGATGGCGATCGAAGCGCGGGAGGGACTTCCGCGATGGGTCAACGAGGGTGTGGCGATGCTGGTGGCCGACCAGGTGTACCCGGAGACGGTGCGGTTCGCATCGGTGGCAGCGCTGGAGGACACACTTCGAATGTCCGTCTCGGCGGTGAGACTGCGGGCGGCCTATGCAACGGCCGGCCGGATGGTGCGGGATCTCGACGCGCAGGTCGGTCGCACGGCACTGCTTCAGTTGATCGGCAGCGAGGTCGGCACGTTTGAGGAGCGATTCCGGCGTCAGACCGGCGGTTCGGTGGCTTCCTGGGCGGACGGGGCGCTCAGTGGGAGATGAGGCGGCGGCAGCGCGACTTCGGGACCTGTTATGGAATCATAGCTTGCACGGCGGAACCCACGGGGATATTTTCGTGGTTCTTGCCTGAATCGAATCCCCCGTTCCACACGACACCGGCCATTTTTGTCGGACGAATTCCAATCCTGCTCGAGGCGAACGCATGCTCTCTCCCAAAGTGAAGGTCACCAACAAGGATGGAATCCGGATCGTTGAACCGCGAGGTGAGTTCGTCGGCGGAGAGGAGACCGACCAGCTGCGCGAGGCACTCATCGTCGACGCCGAGGGTGAAGCACCGTACGTCCTCGTCGATCTCGAGGACGTGACCTATCTGAACTCGACGGCGCTCGGCGTGCTGATCGCCGCGCACACGCACGTGAGCAAGCGCGGTGGACGCATCGGTCTGTGCGATGTTTCGGGCAGCATCGAAAACATTTTCGTGATCACGAAGCTCGTGCTGGTATTCACCATTTACGACTCTCTCGAGGACGGGCTTGCAAAGATCACGATGGAGAATCCGAACGGCACGTCGGCATCTTCATCAGCAGCATCCAACCAGTAATTCCTTCCATCTTCTCCAAGGACGGTATGAAAAGCAGATTCTTCGTCATCGGCGTCGTCGTCGTATGTCTGGTGGTGGCCTTCCTGATCTACTTCCTGGTGTTTGGCGCCCCGGGCAACTTCACCGATCCGGCTACCAAGGAGAGCCCGGTCGCGGGCAACCTGCTCGGAACGGTCTACACCGGCGGGCCGCTGGTGGCGATTCTGATCAGCCTCACGCTCATGGTCGTCACCTTCATCGTCGAGCGACTCTTCGCGCTGTCGAAGGCAGCGGGTCGGGGAAGTCTTCCCGCCTTCCTCAAGAGCGTGCACGACCGACTGCTGGCCAGCGACATCGAGGGAGCAATCGCGGCCTGCGACAAGCAGCGGGGTTCGGCCGCAAGTATCATTCGTGCCGGGCTCGATCGCTACGAGTGGGTGCGATCAGACAATGAGATGGACAACGAGAAGAAGATGGTGGAGGTGAAGCGGTCGATCGACGAGGCGACGGGACTGGAGGCGCCACTGCTGGAGAAGAACCTGATCGCGCTGTCGACCATCGCGTCGATCTCGACGATGGTGGGCCTGCTGGGAACGACGATCGGAATGATCCGGGCCTTCCAGGCACTCGCGATGTCGGGTCAGGCCGCCTCGGCCGTCCAGCTGTCGATCGGTATCTCCGAGGCGCTGATCAACACGGCCGGAGGACTCATTGCCGCGATCATCTCGATCGTCTCGTACAACTACTTCACCAACCGTGTCGACAACTTCATGTACATGGTCGAAGAGGCCACGCTGTCGATGATGGAGATCCTGACGGTGAAGTCGAAGTAGTATCCCCGGTGATGGCGACGCTCGAGGTCTCGGGCGTCGCCTCGCGCGGCGGGTCAACAATTTTTCCAGATCGGGTGCAGTCCCTCAACGATGGCTCATAAACTGAAGCGCGTCGGGTTCAAACTCGACATGACCCCACTGGTCGACATCGCGTTCCTGCTGCTGACGTTCTTCATGTTCACCGCGAAGTTCAAGTCGCAGGCCGAGAGCGAGCAGAAATTCGAGATCAAGCCGCCGATCGCACAAGCCGATACGGCGAAGCTCCCGGAGACCGAGACGGCTATCATCAAGATTGCCATCACGCCGGAAGACCACGACACGTCGATGTGGTATGCTGTGACCAACGAGAACGCACGCGGTCCGATCTACGGCGCGGTCCCGTCGCTCACGCCGGAGGAGAAACAGCTGGCGCAGGTGCCGGTGCGAGACACCGTGACGCTCGGGAACCTTGTAAGCGTCACGCGCAGTATGGCGCCGAAGACCATGTTCGTCGTGGAGGCGGATCAGGACGTCGAGTATGCGTGGATCGATCGGGTGATCAATACGCTGCAGGCCAAGAACGCGACGCTGTTCAACTTCGTGACACGCAAGCAGCAGTAGCTAGCGTCGGTGTTACACGTGCCCGCTGCGCACGTCGTCGACGTGGATGCCTGCGGCGGTGCGCGTCGAGGTTGCGTGATCGGGGCTTCGAATTCGTCATTCCAATACAACGTGCTGTCGGCGCCCGCAACAACGGGCCATCAAACGCACGCAACATTTCCAGGTCGAAGTCATGGGTGCCGTAGATCTCGGTGGCGGTGGCAAGAGCCACAAGAAGGGTTCGGGTGTCAAACAGCCAAAGCGTGTCGGGTTCAAACTCGACATGACGCCGCTGGTCGACATCGCGTTCCTCCTGCTGACGTTCTTCATGTTCGCCACGACGATGAGTCAGCCGCAGATCATGGAGATGCGCGTGCCGCCGAATGACACGCAGGATGTGCAGGTACGGGCCGAGGACCTGTGGACGATTGCGATCGCATCTGACGAGAAGCTCTATCAGAAGGTCGGCACCGGTGAGTTCGCCCCGCTTACGATGACCGACCTTCGCACCGAGGCGGTCCAGCGCAATGCGACCGCGAAGGACCACAACGATCTGATCACGGTCGTAAAGGTGGCCAACACGGCGAAGTTCCAGAAGCTCGTCGCCGTACTGGACGTCCTCAACACGGCCGAGGCGCAGCTGAAGCAGATGTATGTCGAGAAGGGCTGGGGCGAGCGCAAACGCAAGTTCTCGTTGATGCCGATGGATTCCGCAACAACGGAGGAAATCAAGTCACTATGATTCCTGAAGCTTTCAAATACGGAGCTGCCGAGCTCAAACGGGTCTACGTCACGAACCTGTGGAAGGCTCTGGGCATATCGGCCGGCATTCACCTGTTGCTGATCCTCCTGTACGTGTTCGGCATCAGTGCCGGCAAGAGTGCCGAGGAGTCCAGGTATGCCGCGTCCGGTCCGACGACGCTGACGAAGCTGCCGCCGCCGCCGCCGCCGACCACAAATGAACCGCCACCGCCGCCGCCGATGGTTCCGCCGAATCTGCAGAGTGGTGCCGGAACCGGTGGTGTCACTTCGGTAGCGGGCAACCCGGTGCCGACGCCGGATGTCGATCTGGCGCCGGACGCTCCTCAGTTTGCCTCGACCGATGAAATCAACGTCGCGCAGATCAAGGCCGGCGACGGAACCGGATTCGGCGGACTCGACAACGGCAACGGGTTCGCTCCGACCATCGACGCCGGTAGTGTCAACATTGATTCGGGATCGATCGAACGCACCTATCAGGCCTGGGAGTTCGAGCCGGGGCAGGAGCCGCAGGTCAACTACGACCAGCTGCAGGCCAACGTCGTCTATCCTGAGCGGGCGAAGCGAAACAACATTCAGGGCACGGTGGTGCTGCGCGTCGTGATCGGCCCGAACGGACACGCATTGTCGGTCGACGTTATTCAGAGCGAGAGCAGTCTCCTGGATAATGCGGCGGTCGATGCTGCAAAGAAGACGACGTATACGCCGGGTATTCAGAATGGGAAACCGGTCAAGGCGTCGATCTCCATTCCCGTTCGATTCGAACTCAACTGATCCTTCGTTCGCCAGACGTTCTGCATGCCCTTCCGGCTCGATCCGGAAGGGCATGTTTCGTTTGCCTCGGCGCCCGATCCGCCGACCCTCCAACCCGCTGTAACCGGTGCCGCGCTGTCGGTTACGTTCTGATACCCCGCTCGCGCGACGGGAGCAACCGCACGACCACACGGAGGTATCAGATGAATGGGACGAACGAACGACGCTACGGCCGCACGGAGATGAAGCTCCTGCGCAGCCGGCATCTTGCGATGGCCGTTGGAGTTTCGATTGCAATTCACGCGGCGGCGATCGGTGCGTATCTGCTGATGACGGGAGAGGCGGTAGCGACGACCGAGGATGCGGTGTACGCACGAGACACCATTGTCGTCCTGCCGCCGATCAGCATCGAGCCACCTTCGACGTTGTCGGCGACGACTCCGAAGCATGCGCCGGGGACTCCACGAGAGGTGACGCCGCCGCGGGTGATGCGTCCCTCGACAGCGGAGTTCGCGATGGGCAATCTGCACGCTGCCCCGGACGATCGCATCGACAGCACGGCGCCGCAGATCGCGACGGTGGACGTGATGGCGACATCGATGCCAGTCGCCTCGGGCACGGGAACGTTGGGAGGCGGGGTCGGAACCGTCGATGGCGGAGACAGGTATGCTTCCGGCGGGCTCGCGGCTGCAGACGGTTCCTCGCAGCCGATGGAACTCTGGAGCATTCCACATGAGCAGTGGCCGAAGTACGACCAGGCGGCGCTGGCCACGCGCGTGCGCTATCCTGCCATGGAGCGCCGCAACGGGATCGAAGCGCGCGTCGTGCTTCAGGTATTGATCGGTACCCGGGGAAGCGTCGAGGACATTCGTGTGAAGCAGCATGCGGCGCGGCCGTTTGAAGAGGCGGCGATCAGTGCCGTTCGAGCGACCACGTTCACTCCCGCGATCGTCGGCACGACGCCGGTTCGCGTCTGGATGTCGATCCCTGTCGACTTCCGATTGAATTAACTGTTGGAAACACCCCCGGTCCGGAAGCCGCAGTCCGAGCGGGAGCGGCATCCGAGGCCGGGCAGGCGTGAAACGCCGAAGCGGGGACTGATTCGAAATTGCTAGCTTTAGAGCTTTGGTTTTCGCGCGTCGGCGAAGGACTGTGCGTGTCGCTGCTGTGCCGTCTCCGGCGCATCGGCGCTGCGTCGACCTCGAACCGACCGAACGCATCTGCGCACATCGACCGTGTACAAACTCGGCTTCCTCTTTGGCGGACTGATGGTAGTCGTCGGCGTACTCATGCTTGGCGGCTGGCTCGGATTCTCCGGCGGGCCGAGCCCACTTCTGAGAACCGTCTTCGGCGTCGTCGTGCTACTCTACGGCATTTACAGGATCGTCATCACCGATTCGGAACGTCGGCGACGCGAACGCGAGTCACGACCATTGCAACACCATGATCCGAGCGATCTCTGAGCCGTTCCCTGCGCTTGCCGCGCGCGCGCTGCTGCTGCTGCTCGGCCTGTCGGCAGCCTCATGCGGCGGACCCGATCCGTCGCGCAACACGCCGACGAGCGGGCACCTGATCGTCTTCGTCGACGAGATGTACAAGGATCTCTTCGCGCCGCTCGCGGATTCATTCATGGCGATCAATCCGAACGCGACGATCGAGATCAGGTCGGCGACGGCGCGGGAAGCGATCTCGAAGGTGTTCGAGATTCACCAGCGGATCATGGACAGCGACACGGCGTTGTCGGTAGCGGCGATCATCGGACGGCACTTGCTTGGCGACGAGCGCGAGGCGGTCGATCGGGCTCGGCTGGAGATGCGTGAGTACGCGATCGCCTACGACGGACTCGTCCTGGCGGTGCCGCTGGACTCTCCGATGCGGGAGACGATGCTGGGGCAGGTGGACTCGGCGCTGCGTGCGCCATCGCCCACCGCCCGCGCGATCGATGCAAATGCACCGGAGGCATCCGTTCGCTTCCTCGTTCCCGATCAGAACTCATCGACCTACGCAGTACTGCGCGATCGCATACTGGGCGATTCTGACATCGTCGCGCCGACCGACTATCTCACCTCTGCCGATTCGGTGGCCGACCTTGCAGCATCCGGGCAGGGCGTCGGTGTGCTGGCGTACTTTCGCGTCCATCTCGACAGCGCGCGGCTCCGGGCGTTGGACATGGGGTGGGTTGATTCGACGGGACGACGCAGCGGGCCGGTCGACGTGCATCCGACGACGCTGGTGACCGACGCCTATCCGGTCAAGCAGCCGGTCGTCGGTTACACGTTCGCGCTGACGAATTCGCTTGCGAACGGATTCCTGACGTGGATCGCCCGTGGCGGAACGCCGCAGCGGTACATCACGTTGCGCGGGCTGCAGTCGGAGAACATCACGTATCGAATTCAGCTGTAGCGGCGGCACTGCCGGAGGCGGCTCACGCTGCGTTACAAGAAAACTCACGTGGTGGATCAAGCCGTACCACCACGTCTGCGTCGATTACCAGTGAACGTCTGTGTCCGCGCACCAGCGTTCGCTCCAGGCCGACCGGCCGCCGGCATTCAGCTGTGTCGGTCCAACACGTTTGAGCAATGCAGATACACATGGAACGAATCACACGCCAGACCGCGTTCATTGCGGCTCTCATTGTCGTCTTCACTGCGATCGCCTCGTCGATCGCCAGCGCGCAGGACACGCCGCTCGACCAGGCGCGTCGTGCTGCGGCAAACGGCAAGTATGTCGATGCGGCGAAGCTCTACGACAAGGCGCTCGAGGCCGAGCCGAAGGACGCGCAGATCCTCTACGAGGCGGGCGAGGTCCACATGGAGCTCGAGCAGTACGCGGCAGCGCGTGACCTGCTGGCGCGGGCGGTCGACCAGGAGGATGACAACCCGCAGTATCTGCGTGCCTACGGGACCGCGTTGAGTTATAACGGACAGGTCACGCAGGCGATCGAGACGATTCGCAAGGCGTTGAAGGAGGATGACGGTTCGCTGGAGAGCTACCTCGCGCTCGGTCAGGCGCAGATCAGGGCGGGGAAGGATTCGCTCCCGAGTGCCGAGCTGACGTTGATGACTGCGTCGAACAAATACCCTGACAAACCGCAGACGCGTACGGCGCTGGGCGATCTGTACTTCGCACGGGGGATCTACGAACTGGCGATCAACCAGTATGAAGAGGCGATCAAGATCGACAGTCTGTTGAGCGAACCGCGCGTGAAGCTCGGCCGCGCCTACCGGGAGATGGCCAAGCGTGTTCCCATTGCGGAGGCCAATGAGTACTACAACAAGGCGCTGCAGAACTTCAATGCGGTCACCCGCTACGACTCGCGCAACGCGCGGGCGTGGCTGGAGCAGGGGGAAATCCTTCTGCTGGCGAAGCGATATCAGGACGCGGTCCAGTCCTTCCGTCAATACGCGCAGCTGCGACCGGACGACCCGAGGGCTGACGTGTTCATCGCTCGTGCGGCCTACGGAGGACATTTCTACGCCGATGCCATCCAGCCGCTGCAGAATGTGCTGTCGCACGACGACTCGCTCTCGGCCACCGTTCACGACCAGGCCCGGTTGATGCTCGGCACCAGCTACTATGCGACCAAGCAGTATCCGGAAGCGGCTGCGGCGTACGCCGCGGCGCCGGCCGAGGCACTGGACTCCCTCTCGTACATGTATTACGCCTCGAGCCTGCTCAACACCGGCGATACGAGCGGGGCGGTGGCTACCTACAAGCGACTGATCGCATACGACACCGCCGACGTGTGTAACCTCAGCCTGTCTATCGGCACATTCTTCTATCAGCTCCAGCGATTCAGCGATGCGGTGGATGTGCTCAGCACCTATGTCGGCTCCTGCGACGACACGCAACCGACGCCGTACCTGTACATCGGCGTATCGGAATACTTCCTCAAGGACTATCCGAAGTCGACGGCTGCCCTGACGCATGCGGTAGATCTCGATTCGGCGAACGTACCGGCGCTGTACTGGCTGATCAACGCGTATGCGGCAGCCGGGGACGACGACAGCGCCGCGGCGGTGGCACGTCGGTACGTCACGGTCGCGTCGCCGACGGAAAACAAGAAGGAGATGGTGCGTGCCTATGACGTCATGGGAAAGGCATCGTACGACCAGAAGGACTACCACGAGGCGATCGGATCGCTGAAGAAGGCGCTTGAGATCGATCCGTCGGATCTGCTGGCGAATTTGATCGTCGCGCTCAGCTACCATTTCCTGCAGGACAAGGACAACGCCTGCAAGTATTACAACCTCACGCTCAAGTACCATCCGGGCAACGCGACGGCCAAGGAGAACAAGGCGAAGCTCGGCTGCTCCTGAGGCCTGCGGAACGCCCCGTCCTGTTCCGTTTTCATTGTTTTGGTTAGGATTGACAAGCGCAATCCGATAGATTCGGAGCCATTGTTCCCTGCCCGGGGATCGGTCCGAATCACTGCGAATTCCACGAACGTTTCCGATATCAACCGAGAGGTACCGAAGTATGAAACGCGTACATCTGCTCCGTATGCTCCTTGCTGCAGCCACCGTGCTGTTCATCTCCGCCGGTTCGGCGCTCGCCCAGGGCACCGTTTCCTTCGACGGCGGTGACACTCACGACTGGGGTGTGGTCCAGCCGGGAAAGCTGCACACGACCATGATCATCAAGAACGTGGGGAAGGGTGACCTGACGATCAACGAGGTGCATCCGACATGCGGATGTACGTCGGTGCAGTCGCAGAAGTCGCTGCTGAAGCCGGGAGACACAGCGCAGGTGCAGGTGACGATGAACGCCAGTGGCGTCGGTGCGGTGCACAAGCTCATCACCGTTCGCACGAGCGATCAGGAAAAGCCGGTGACCAACTACTATCTGGTTGCCGACGTACGTCCGACGATGACCTTCATGCCGATGAACTATTTCCTGGTCAACAATGCGACGGTCGGACAGGAGTACCTCGCGACGATTTCACTGGTCAATCACAGCGACAAGCCGTTCACGGTTGATCCGCTGAAGCTCGATCACAGCAACGCCACGGTCCGCTTCGAGCGCACCGATGCCGAAACGGTGGCTCCGGGCGCGACGCTCGAGCTGAAGGCGTTCATCACCCCGACCGCGGCAGGCGCGGTCAACGGCGTTGTCAAACTGCATACTTCGGCTGAGGGCTACACCGACCAGGACCTTCATATCTGGGGCAGTGCCAACGTCGCGCAGCCGGCAAACGCGTCGGCGGGAACGGGCACGAAATCGCATTGAGCGATGCGGCGGCAGCAGCGTCGGCTGCGGGTGGAGAACCCGCCGAGACGCCGCCTGTGCCGAGCAATCGAGCAGTCAACGACGAGGCTTGAAGAACGATCCCGACCGTGATGGTCGGGATCGTTTCGTTTGTGGTGCGACATTTTTGGGTTTCGATGGTCTGTGTCGAAAAACAAGTTGTCTAATCGTGATTAGCGCCCTAGATTCAAAGTCTGTTACATCCTGCGGGCCCCGTATCCTACCTGCTCGACGCGGACTTCCTTCCCGCCATCCGTCCTCACTCCGGGCCCCCTGGACAGCGCCAGACCTCTCTGTCACGCAAGCAGTGACCTCAACAAACCAGACAACGGATTCTGTGATGAAGTTTCGCCTCCGCTTACCCGTGCTCGCATTGTTCCTGCTCGGTCTGCTGGTCGTACCCGCATGGGCACAGCCAGGCGGCCAGGGACAGGGAACGGCCGACACGGTCCTCAAAAAGTTTGAGATCCGAAACCTCGGGTCGGTGGTAAACACAAAGGACCTGGAGTACGCTCCGACCATTACGGCCGACGGCAAGACGCTCTACTTCGTCTCCGAACGGCCCGGCGGCGTCGGTGGGCACGACTTCTGGGTGACCACCAAGGAAAGCCGCCTCGACACGGTCTTCAGCACGCCGAGGAACCTCGGTCGCCCGATCAACACGGAGCTCAACGAGGGTGTGGCGTCGATCGCCGCCGATGGTCAGACGATCTACTTCACGGCCTGCGGCCGTGACGATGGTCTCGGCGACTGCGATATCTACGAGGCGGAGCTCGACAACGGCGAGTGGACCAACGTCCGCGATGTCAGCGAGATCAACTCCCCCAACTGGGATTCCCAGCCGTCGATTTCCTCCGACGGAAAGACCCTCTACTTTATCTCCAACAGGCCAGGGACGATGGGCGGCGAAAACGACGCCGACATCTATGTCTCGAAGATGGGACCCGATGGCCGCTGGTCGACGCCGGTCAATCTCGGTGCGCCGATCAATACCGAGGAACGGGAGGACAGCCCGTTCATCCTCGCCGGTGGCAAGGTGCTCTACTTCGCCTCGGCCGGCCACGGGGGCTACGGAGGCCTCGACTTCTTCTCATCGAAGATCCGCGACGATGGAACCTTCGAGGAGCCGGTCAACCTGGGTAAGCCGTTCAACACCGATCGTGATGAACGGTTCCTGACCCTTCCCGCCGCCGGCGACGTCGTCTACTTCTCCTCGGAGCGCGACGACATGACCAACTTCGGTCAGCTCGACATCTTCATGGGTATCCTGCCGCCACAGGTTGTCAACGTGCTCGTTCAGGGCCGCGTTCTACGATCTGTGCAGCCAGGGCGACCTCCCGTCAAACCTGCTGTTCACCAACGCCGAAACGGGCGATACCCTCGCGACAAAGGAGACCACCAGCAAGGACGGGAAGTATTCCTTCGTCGTTACGGTCGGTCAGAACAAGCCGATGACGATCAAGGTCGTCGGCCGCAGCGAGGGCTACGATCCGATCGACGCCACCATCGACATCCCGGCGACGAGCACGTACAAGGAAATCACGAAGGACTTCCCGCTCGGTCAGCAGCCGGCGCTCTCATGGCACGCCGACACGGCCGACTACATCAAGACGCTGCCGGTGACGGCCTCGGAGAAGTACCGCAAGTTCCACGGCCTGCTGATCGAAAAGATCACGACCAAGGAGCTCTATCCGGTGCTGACCTACGTCTTCTTCGACTCCGCCAGCGCCACGATTCCGGACCGCTACGTGCTGTTCGATTCGCCGACGCAGACGCAGCAGTTCAATGACACCAAGATCCCGGGCGGTACCATGCAGAAGTACCGCAACGTCCTCAACATCGTCGGCTATCGCCTGCGTCAGCATCCGGACCTGAAGGTGCAGATCACCGGATTCAACTCGTATCTGAAGGGTTCCAATGACGATCAGGGCGAAACGATGGACGTCTCCAAGGCGCGTGGCGAGGTGGTCTACAATTACTTGAAGGACATCTGGCAGATCGATCCGTCCAGACTCGAGCTGCAGAAGCCGGAGGGAATTCCGCCGCGTGAGAAGCGGTCGAATCCGACCGACCCGCTCGGCGTCGTCGAGAACCGTCGTGCCGAAATCAATGTGGTCGACCCCGATGGAAAGGACTGGCCGATCGTCGAGCCGATCGTGCAGACCGACGTTCGTGGCTATCCGCAGCCGGAGACGATGTACTTCACCATGCAGAACGGCATCAACGCGGAGCTGATCAAGCATCGGGCGATCGAGATCAAACGCAACGGTGAAATGTGGTACGTGATGTCCGGCGATGCTGTCGACAGCACCGGTGTCACGCAGATGCGGTCGGCCGACTACAACTGGGGCAAGGATGGTGTCAGCTACGAGGACGATCCCGGTGCGGTGCCGGACGACGAGTCGCCCTACACCGCTCAGCTGGTACTCTATACCAAGGACGGACGCGAGTGCCGATCGCCGGAAATCCAGATCCCCGTGCTGATCATCGACGATGAAATCAAGCGTCGCGAGCGGCTCGAGGAGAAAACCATCGACCGCTACTCGCTGGTGCTCTTCAAGTTCAACAGCGCCGAGGCCGGTGCCCTCAACGAGCGTATCCTGAAGAACTACATCTACAACGATATCCGTCAGGGTGCCCGCATCGACATCACCGGCTACACCGATGTCGTCGGTCTGGAGGATCGCAACAAACGCCTCTCGGAGCAGCGCGCCGAGACAGTGGAGAGCGGCATCAAACACAACGTGAGTTCGAAGATCTACCATTCGCTCACGACCAAGGGCGTGGGAGAGGAGAGTCCGCTCTACTCGAACCAGCTGCCGGAGGGTCGCTTCTACAATCGAACCGTCCAGGTGGTCATCGAGACGCCGACCGGTCAGGAGGAGCAGCCGTAGCACGGCAGCTGCGCACTAGTGACGATAACCCAACACGCCCGCTCACCGTTATACGGAGAGCGGGCGTGGCGTATTCCCGCGCTCGTCCTGCCCGCGACACATTCCGCGTCGAAGGGTTCCGCCCGGCCGCTGTCGGACGCGAATCACCCGTCCATGGGGATCAATCGAGCGACGTCGAGCCAACTTGTATCGGGTTGTACGATGCGTATATTGATTTCTTCTCCGTACGCGTCTGGCCCGGGTGCCCAACCCGATCCCTCCACGTTCTGACTTCGTGATTCGATGACGAGGAACTGATTCTGATCCATTGTTTCAATCTCCACTGAGCGATCCGAACATGAGAGCCGTCGCGCTGCTGCTCACCGTCTCCTCTGCTGTGCTCCTGTGTGTTCAGTCTGCCGTCTCGCAGACGGTTACCGATGCACCCGTGCGCGTGGAGCCCACCGTGAGGAGCGACTCGCACGCACTGCAGTTGGGGCCACCACATACCTCGCGGTTTCGGATGTCGCCGGAAGGAGAGAAGACGGGTGGTCCGTCGGTGCTCGGCTCCAACGCCGAGGGCACCCACTTCGTGGTCGGTTTCATGCAGAATGAGACCGAGCAGTCGAAGCGCAATTTCTACCAGTACTCGATTCAGATCACCTCACGATTCGCCACGCACGTCACCATCGCCCCGGCCGATGGGTCGACACCCACCCAGCTCGATCTGGCTCCGTTCGAACTGCAGACCGTCATCGTTCCCGAATACTTTGAATGCATTGGCGAGGGCGTGTTCAAAAAGGGCATCGACATCGCCTCGGATCTGCCGATCAGCGTCTACTGCTACAACGGCCGAGAGCAGACCTCCGATGGCTACCTGGCGCTGCCGGTCAAGGCGTGGGGAACACGCTACGTCACCGTCAACTACAACGTCGATCACTACGCACCGATTCAGTGGCCGCCAAGGCCGACCTGGCGCGATACGCTCGTCAATGAACTGCAGGTCGAGCCACGCCACGGTGAGTTCGCCATCATCGCCTTCGAAGATTCCACCGTCGTTCACGTCACCCCGCGCGTCACGACACTCGGCGGCGTCTATGCCGGCACCGTTGCGACACGCGTGCTCGATCGCGGCGATGTGTTTCAGGTGCAGGATGGTGACAACGTCCGTGGCCGGATGGATATCTCCGGTTCAAAAGTGGTCGCCGAGAAGCCGGTCGGTGTGCTGACCGGACACGTCCGGGCGGCAATTCCCTACACCTACGAATCCAAGGACCATCTGGTCGAGATGCTGCCGCCGATCAACGAACTCGGCAAGCGGTACTTCGTGATTCCCTTCGGCGGAAGACACGGCGGTGACAGAATTCGGATCGTTCCGATCGATGACGTGCCGATCGGTTTTACGCTCTCGTCGACCAACGGCCGCTTCGTTTCGGCGACGACGGCGCTCAACTCGATTTATGAGGACACGATCACCGCGCCGACGACCATTACCGCGACGCGTCCGGTGCTCGTTGCCCACTACTCGCAGTCAGCCGGCACCGACGATCGCAACGCAAACGTGGCCCCGGGCGGGGCGCTTCCTGTTCCGTTCGACCCGTACCTGATCCTGACGACGCCCGAAGAGCAGTTCGTCAACGCGGCGGTGTTCCAGACGATGCCCGACTATCCGCTGACGCCGGGCTACGCCGAGAACAACGGCCGACAGTTCAACCACCATTTCTTCACCATCGTTTCGGAGAAGGACGGCTTCGATCGAACGACCATCAACGCTCAGCCGATCAACACGTATGCGGGATTCGTCACGGGCGACATTCCGGGTACGAAGTACGTGTGGGCGACCGTGGAACTTCCCGACGGTGAGATGTATGTGGTCAAAGGCGACGCCCTCTTCGGGGGATACGTGTACGGAATCGGCGAGTTCGACTCCTACGGATGGCCTGTCGGGGCAGGACTCAGAAAGTTCGATATCCCGGACGATATCGATCCGAAGCTGACCGTGCGCGAGGTCTGCGGCGGAATGCAGGTCTTCGCCGCCGACAGCGGATTCACCGAGTCCGGCCTGCGTGACGTCTGGCTCGACAGCGCCAATTCGACCAACATCACGTTCACCAAGACGCTGCTCATCGTCGGCGATGAGATGTCGCTCGGAACGGCGCGGCTGAGCGATCCGAAACAGGACGGACACGCGGTCATCATCGCCGAGGATTTGCAGGGCAACCGGACCACTGTCGAATTCGATCTGAAGACGATCGCGCCCACCTTCAGTGCCGAGGACATCGACTTCGGGCTGCAGGACATTGGCGTCACGGTGAATCAGAAGGTCACGATCGCCAATCCCTCCGACGGCACGATGGTGATCGACTCAGCGTATCTGGCCCGGGGTGGAGCGGGCGGATTCGTGCTGCAGCCGCAACCGCGCAACGTCTCGCTGTCGAAGAACGGGACGCTCGACGTCACGGTCTACTTCAGTTCCTCGTCGCGGGGAGAATTCCGCGACACCGTCGTACTCGTCAGCAGCTGCATCGAGTACCGAGTCCCGCTTCACGCGGTGATTCCCTATCCGATCATCGCGACGCACGATCTCGACTTCGGCCGTGTCCGCGTCGGTCGCACGCGAGATCTGACGTTGCGTGTCTGGAACGAAGGACAGGCGGAGCTCGTGATCGATTCGGCGGTGCTCGTTCATCTGGCCGCGCCGGCCTACACGACTCCGTTCGTCACTCCATTCCCGGCACCGGTGCGTCTGGCTCCAGGTGAGGACACGTCCTTCGCCGTCACGTTCGCGCCGACGGCGAAGGTCGACTACCCCGCGGAGATCCGCTTCTACAGCAATGCGGAAACCGATACGGCATCGCATATCATCGGACGCGGCGTGATGCCGGCCCTGGCGGTGCTCGGACATGACTATGGGAAGCTGCTGATCGGACACGACTCGACGTGGGCGGTGCCGATCATGAATATCAGTGGCCCCGACTACGGCGACACGGCGACGGTCACCGGTCTGCGCCTGGAGGATCCGCGGGGATTCACGCCGGACGCCTCCGTCTTCAAACCATCGGGACAGTTGCTTCCGCCGGGCGACACGATGTGGGTGCCGACGACCTTCGCCCCGGACGCCGAGCGCGCATTCGTGACCGCGGCGTTCGCTGAGAACGCCGACGGCATCGACGATCCCTACGACACGCTTCGCGGTTCGGGATTCCAGGTGCAGGCGACGATCGAGGGCTGCGACTGGATGCGCCAGTGGGTGGGTACCTCGCATGATTCACTGCGGTATGTGCGAAATACCGGGCACGAACCGATCCGCATCGACACCGTGGAAATCGTCAGCGGTGACCTATCGGAGTTCCGCATCACCCAGGAGATCGCCGAGCCGGTGGTGCTCGCTCCTGGCGACTCCCTGCCGGTCTACCTGCAGTTCAGTCCGCTGGAACCCGGCCAGCGCTCTGCCACGATTCAGGCGCGTACGAGTTCCGAGATCCAGCCCGTCATCCAGGCGGAGCTGCTCGGATTCGGACTGGAGGCGGGCGCGATCGACGAGTCGGTCTTCGACGAGTCACCTGCGTTCAGTTGTGAGGTGCGCCACGGTCGCATCGAAATTCTGAACACTGGCAACACCGATCTCACGTTCGAGGGTCGCATCGGGCTGTCGGCGCCGACCGGCGGCATCGTCACGTTCCTTGCCGCGCCGCAGCCGGGCGAGACACTCGCGGCGGGCGAGACTCAGCAGATCGAATTCGACGTCGACTTCAATGGCGTCGACGGTCCGACGCAGTTCGAGATCTCCTGGCAGTTCGCCGAGATCCCGGGCGTCTTTCACCATGCCTACACGCTGGAGAGCCATCCGCAGGTGAACGTGATTTCGGCGACGGCAACGGGTGAGGCGATGGGACCGGGTGACGAATTCGATCTCGACGTCGTCGTCGACGATGTCGTCTGGAAGCATCTGCCGCAGCAGCAGGTGGAGATGCGGCTGGAATTCAATCCGACGACGGCACGATTCGATCAGAAGGAGTTCGAACGGCGCGCTATCAACGACGACGGCATGTGGAAAGCGGTGGACGAGTCGGTGAACCTTGACGCGGGCGTGGTGGTGCTGCGCTTCGAGCCGAGAGATTCGAACCGATCGTGGCTTGACGGCTACGAATTCCTGCCGATTCCCTTCCACGCATTCGTTGGAGACAACAAGCGCGACACGTTCCAGGTCACGCTGACGGCCTCAGGCAATGGCTGCACGGCCGCCTCGGAAGCGACGGTACCGTACGAAGTCTCGAAGATCTGCGGCCTTCAGGAGCGACTCTTCGAGTACACCGGGCCGTTTGCACTGCGACAAAACCACCCCAATCCGGTCTCTTCAAAGACGGCGATCGAATTCACGCTTGGGTTCGAAGCTCCTGCTCGACTGGAGTTATACCGGGCTGACGGCACTTTGGTGCGCACGCTGGTCGACGGCGTGCTGGCTGCCGGAGATCATTCGGTGGTGCTCGATGTCTCGGAACTCTCGAGCGGACGCTACTACTACCGGTTGACCTCGGGTGCATTCACGCAGGCCCTACCGATGAGCGTGATGAAGTAGGTCACGTGTTGTTGGAAAAGCGTAACTTTGCGCCTCTCCGTTCCGCCGTACCGACCTCCCCGACGGGCCCATATACCGTTGGAATGCGTGCGGCCGCCGGCCTCTTCATATCCCATGCAGTTCGACAATTTGATCTGAAACATAGTTCCGAGGAGTTTCTACATGAGGACCTTCGCTACACTCGTGTTCGTCTTCTGCTGCCTTGTCGCCACCTCCGGCAGCGCGGCGTTCGCCCAGTCCAATCCACTCAACCCGACGGTCCCCAAGTCGAAGGTTCTGGTCGGACCACGCATTGGAATCAACCGGAACTTCCACACTGGCGGGTTTCGCACGATCGACGATCCGAACTGTCCGGAGTTCACCTCCGGCACCGGCTGGGGCTTTCTGGCCGGACTGACCGCTGAGTTCCAGTTCGGTGAGACGTGGAGCATCGTCCCGTCGGTACAGTACGAGTCGCGGCCGGGTTCCTTCACGCAGACGCTGCCCGACGCGTTGGTGCTGATTCCGGGCGAGCAGGATCCGGTCACGCAGACGGTGACGACACAGTCGGACATCACCTATTCGTTTGTCAGCGCGGAGGTACTCTACAAGCAGGAGTTTCTCGTCGTTGGAGGCCTGCGATTTTCCGCGGCGGCGGGACCGGCGTTCGGCTACGTGCTGGGTGGCAACAACCATCAGATTCAGCAGCTGGTCGAGCCGCAGAATGCGCGGTTCATCAATCCGGACAACCTTCCGGCCGAGGACAACGGGCGTCGGCTGGTGCTGTTCGACGGACCGATTCCGGAGCGGAATTCGATTCGCTTCTCGCTGAAGGGCGGCATTCAGTTCGAGATCGGCCTGTTCAACGATGCGTGGCTGATGACGCCGGGGATCTTCTACGACTACGGGCTGACGGACGTGACGAACGCGGAGAACTGGGGATTGAGTTCGATCGTGATGCAGGTGGATTTCCGCCGGGCATTCTGAGTCGACGGGCAACCGGGAAGAGATCTGGGAGAATTCCGACAACGGGGCGAGCGCACGTGAGGTGCGACTCGCCCCGTGTCGCATGCGCCGCCGCCATCCGTTTCCGTTATTGCAAAGCAACGGCGCGATGCGATACCGCGATGCGATACCGCGATGCGATACCGCGATGCGATACCGCGATGCGATACCGCGATGCGATACCGCGATGCGATACCGCGATGCGATACCGCGATGCGATTCAAGGCAGGCGCGCGTCGGAAGGCGAATTCACGTTCACCATGTCTCAACCCGACTCGACCAGCGCCGCGGCGGCACCGCCACTTCGTACCGCTCCTTCGATCGTTGCCGGCAGTCCCGTCGCCGTCCAGTCTCCGGCGAGGAAGAGTCCCGGAAGTGCCGTGCGCGCCCGTGGTCGCAGCGCGTCGGATCTCGGCGTCTGCTGAATCGTCGCGAAGCGCTCCCGGATGACCAGAGAATCCGCCAGTTGCGTCGGAGGGAGCTCGGGGAATGCGCTGCGGATCTCCGCAAAGGCCCGATCTGCTACCACGTCGGCTGATTGCTCGGCCGCCGCGTGCGCCGCACTGATGGTGCAGGAGAGGAGCCCGGGTCGGTCCGCGCTCTCGGCTCCAACGTCACCGTGCCGACGGTTGAATACCCACTGCGTGGCCGTTCCGATCAGCGCGCAGATCGGGGGAATCGACCGGACAGGGCCGTCGATCCACAGATAGAGCGACACGATCGGCGATGGCTCGAGAAGTTCGGGTGCAATGGCAATGGCGTCCTGGAGTGGCGTCGATCGAATGAGTGCCGAGAGTGCCCGCGGGGGAAGGGTGGAGATGAGGGAATTGGTTTCGAGTACACGTCCGTCGCCGAGGTGCACTTCGTAGCGTCGGGCGTTCCACGAAATCGCCCGTACCGGCGCTCCCGTCAGCACCGTACCGCCGCGCGCGCCGAGGAATTCCGCTGCCGGCTCGACGAGTCGCGAGAGTCCCACCGTGGAAACGGCCAGCTTCGAATCGTCGCGGCCGGTGCCGAAGAAGGCCAGCCGGAGGATGTCCTGAAGCAGTACAGCTGATGCGCGTTCGGCAGGAGTGTTCATCGTCGCGATCGCGAGCGGATCCCAGAGACGTGCCTGGGCGCGAGGTGACTGACCGATGCGCGTCATCCAGTCGCGAACGGTTTCCGACGCCCGAGCGCCGCCACGACGTGCGTTCGACGCCACACGCAGCAGCTGGAGGCGTTCCAGAGGTGTCAGTCCCTTCATCCGGAGCAGTCCGGCGGGAACCGCGAGGCGTGAGGGGAGGTGTTCGGCGGCGAGAAGGCGATCGGGCGTTCCGTCGGCATTGCGAAACGCGACATCGAGGCGCGGCTGAATCCGTACGAACCCGACGGTGCCGAGCGTTCGGAGAAGCTGGAGGGTGGCGTGGTAGCACCCCATCATGAGATGCTGTCCGTTGTCGATTTCGTCGCCGCCGGGGCCGCGCGTGAAGGATCTCGCGCGCCCGCCGAGAAAGGGGCGGGATTCGACGAGGAGCGGACACAGTCCGCGTTCGGCCAGCGCCACCGCAGCGGCGATGCCCGCCATTCCGCCGCCAAGCACGATCGGTCTCACCGCCGGGCTACGAATGGGTAACGGTCGTGACGCCGACGCGGTCCATGATCTCCACGGCCATGTCGTAGCGCTTGAACGGCGGCATCAGGTAGATGCCGCCAATGCGCTCGCGCATCGACTCGAGCACGCTCTGCAGGAACTCCACCGCGATGGCAACGCCCTCCTCGGAGGGTTCCACCGCAGTGCGCATCCGCTGCTGTATCGCATCCGGTATGTTCATGCCGGGCACCTCGTGGTGGAGGAATTCCGCATGCTTCGCCGTTCGCAACGGAATCACGCCCAGCATGATCTTCGCCGGAATGTGCTCGGTGCGCGCCTGGAATTCCCTGAACGCGTCGATTTCGAAAATCGGCTGGGTGAACGCCACCTGCGCGCCCTCGGCGACCTTGCGCTCCAGCCGCCGGACCTCGCGATCGAGGTCGTCGGCCACGGGATTGACCGCGCAGGCGATGAGGAAATTCGTGCGGGCACCGACAGGATTTCCCATCAGATCGAGCCCCTCGTTCATTCTCCGCACGGCACGGATCAGACCGATCGCGTCGACGTCATAGACCGAGGTTGCGTACGGATAGTCGCCGATATGCGCCGGATCGCCCGTGATCGCCAGAATGTTTCGAATGCCGAGCGCGTGGGCCCCGAGCAACTCAGACTGCAGCCCGACCATGTTCCGGTCGCGACAGGCCAGATGCGTGATGCACTCCATACCCGTCTGCGACTGCACCAGATGGCTGATCGTGATCGAGCTCATCCGCAGTCGTGCGCGCGCGCCGTCGGTGATGTCCACCGCATCGACGCCATGCTTCTGCAGGTATGCCGCGCCGTCGATCACGCTCGAGATGTCGAGTCCCCGCGGTACGTCCAGCTCGACGGTTACCAGCAGTTTCCGCCCGAGGTTCTGCTGGAATCTGCTCGGCTCAGCGCGCCGCGATTCGTCGTCGGACTGACGCGGCTCTCTGCGCGGGCGAATCTCAGGCGTACCCGTCTTCATTCCCCTGATTGCCTCGGCGATCGCCTGGACATGCTCCGGCATTGCGCCGCCGTCCACACCGATGATCGTCACGCCGCTCTCGACGAGCGAACGCGCGGATTCGGCGACGTAGTCGACGGTGGCGTTGTAGACTGCGTGGCCGTCGATGAGCGTGGGAATTCCGATGTCCGGCTGCGCGGACAGTATCGCGTCGGTCGCGCCGTAGAGCGAACGGACGATTCCGCGCATCCGCTGCGGTCCGACGGTCCCGTTGGTGCCGATTGCAATCACCCCCTCGCGGTACATCCGTCGCGCGATCTCGCGTGGATAATCAGTGGCCAGCACCTCACCGTCCTCGGGGAACGTCTTTTGGGCAATCACCGGAACGTCCCGCGAGATGTGCCACGCGGCATCGAGCGCGATCTCCAGCTCCTCGATGTCGATGAAGCTCTTGAACAGCAGCAGATCGCAGTCCCCGTCGAGCAGCGCGTGGATCTGTGTCATGAACGCCGCACGCGCCTCCTCGGGCTGCACTTTTCCGATCGGCGTCAGGAATTTCCCGACCGGTCCCACCGTTCCGGCGACGTACACCTGGTGCCGTGCCGCGGTTCGCGCCAGCCACACACCCTTTCGGTTGATCTCATAGACGCGGTCGGCAAGCTTGAAGGCCGAAAGCGTCAGTGCGTTGGCGCCCCGCGTGTTGGTCTGGATGATCTCCGCACCCGCATCGATGAACTCGCCGTGCGTCTGCTCGATCAGCAGCGGATTCTTCAGGTTGTACAGCTCGACGGGCGTTTCGTCGTAGCCGCGGGCGCGCAGCAGCGTCTCCAGCGGTCCGTCGATGACGATCGGACCCAGCTCCAGGCGCTCTGGGAGGTTCATGGTCATGGTTGGTCTGGGCAAAGCGGGGAAACCATCAAGATACGATCCGACCGACCATCATTTGAACTTCTGAATGTAGTCGTAGATCTCGTGGCGTTCGGTGGTGTCGAGCTGCGTGTAGGGGAAGCGGGGCATGCCGCCGGGGCCCTCCAGAAGGACCTCATCGAAGTCCTGGAACGTTCCGCTGTACTGGCTCAGGGGTGTAATCGTGGCGCCGACGGGTTCGCCGTCGAGGCCATGGCAGAAGGCGCACTCGCGGACGTACAACGCTTCGCCGGTCGGCACCTCGGTGCTGTCGGTCGGTGCCGGCCGCGTGACAGTCGCCTCCGGCGACGGGTCGAGTATGTCGCACGCGCCGACCAGCATCGTGAGGAGCAGACAGACGAAGGACAGGATCAGTACGGATTTCACCATGGTGCTGCGTCTCATTGGCCGTTTCGCTTCGTCTCAGACGGCCGTGATCGTATACGTCGCGACGCCCGTCTGGCCGTCGGAGATGTCGTCGTCGCTCGGCGCCTGCACGTTCCCGGCGCCATCGGTCGCGCGGATCGCCACGGTGTGCTCGCCCGGCTGCACGCTCTGGAACACATGGCTCCACTTCCTCCACACGCCGAGGAACGGCCACTGGTAGGCGCCCGAGTCGAACTGGACGGTGTCTGTTCCCGCGGGAAGTGCCGCCATCGCATCGTCCTTCGACTGGAGATCTGCTGCGAGGTAGCTCCCGTCGTCGATCGCCACCTCCACGGCGGTGATTCCCGCGCTTCCGCTGAGGGCGAATCCGCTCACCGTGATCGTGCCCGCGGGTAGCGTGATCTGCTCGTGCAGGTTCGTCGAACGACTCGTCACCCGCATCGTCGCGTCGTCGACGAATCCGTTGCTCTGGTAGTTGCCGATTCCCTTGACGTTGCCACCGACGCGCACTTCGCTGATCCACTTGATGTTCTTGTACCCGTAGTCCTCCTGCACAACGAGGCGGACGGGACCGCCATGCTCCGGCGGAAGATCTTCGCCGTTCATCCGAGTGGCCAGGATCGGCTGCGGAAGACCCATCTGTTCGGCCTGGGTGAATCGCCTGACCTTGAGGTTGTTGCGGAATCCGTCGGCGCCGTTGATCACGAATCCGCCGCGGTTGTCCGGTTGCGATTCCAGGAAACCGTAGTCGACCTCGGCCTTGTCGAGGAAGTACTTCAGCGGAACGCCGGTCCACGTCGCCGTGCCGGTGAACCCGGTCTGCGTCAGGCGGAGGCGGCTCTCGAGAATGCACTGCATCGTCTTGAGCAGCGTGATCTCGTTGCCCTCGTCGGCGGCCGCGATCACGTCTGCATAGGTGACCTCCAGCAACGGTTCGCTCGAAAACACGGGGTCTCGAATTGCCAGCGTCCAGTCCTGCTTCGAGATCGTCGGCAGTTTCCATCCGACGATGTCACCCTCGCCGCCATACTGGGTGTAGAAGTCGGTGATGGGCGTGAGGAATGGAATTTCGGGCAGCGTGCCGCCATCGCTGCCGAGCGGCGTGACGATGTGGTTCTCGCAGCCGGCAATCAGCGGTGCGAACGTGACGCCGGCGATTCCGATTCCGCCGAGTCTGAGGAACGTGCGTCTGTCGATGCTCATGATTCTGTCGGAGTTCTCATCGATCCGTATCCAGCGGTGCATCCATCGGGGATGTCTGATTCGATGCGAAGGGTGACCCGATCGAGCCCTGCCAGCTGACTCCCAGCATCAGATCGATGCTGTTGGCGGTCTTTCGTCCGTACGGTGTGGCGAACGCATCGGCGCTCAGTGAGAAACCATGGGTGACCAATACGATGGCGCCCCCGCCCAGCTTGAGAAACCGCTCGGTCTCCGGCGGATGGTTGATATCGAAGTCGTTCTGATCCATGCGCGTAGTCGTCAGGAAATTCACCATCCCGTGGACCAGAACGCGATCGGCGAACGTGTAGCCCGCCTCGGCAGTGGCAAGGATCTCGTCGGCATAGTTCGGATCGAACGTCGACTGCGGATCGGAGAGTGTCGAGATGAATACGGACGGCCGCAGGTGGTATCCGACGCTTGCAGTGGCATAGGCGGGAATCGGGTACAGCGAGATTCCCCAGTTGGCAGCCAGATCGAACGTCATCGTGCCGGTACCGAGAGCCGGCTCGAGATCGCGACTGTATCCGGTGGGAATCGTTAGTCCGGCGGTGAGGGAGAGGACCTGCTGCGAGAACGTGGTCAGTCTGTACTTCGCCTGCAGCCCGATGTCGGAGAGTCCCTCGGTGACTCTTCGTTCGACGGGTGTCGTGATGATCGAGCGTCGCAGCGCCGTCGTGCCGATCAGCGTCAGGTCGTCGAGCAGACCGTACTCGGTGTAGAGGAACAGACTGCGGTCGGCCATCGGCCAGTCGCGGACGGTCGTGGCGCCGTTGTCGGTGGGGTACTTCAGCGCGCCGTCGAAGCGGTAGATCGTATTCGCCGAGGTACTGCCGTAGGTGGCCTTGATGTAGATATCGCCCTCGTTCTGCGTCCAGCCCCCTGCCGAAGCGGGGCTGGTGCCGAGAGCGATGCAAAGAACGAAAAGGATGCAGATACGGAACGACGTCATGCGCGTGAATCGATTGATCAAGCACTCCGGGTGAGCACTCTTCCATGAACGACCGCCCAGGGTGTCGATTTGTCGCATCACTGCGCACCGAGTGGCCCACGGTCGCGGCGGATTCAGGCGAGGTCCCTCTGATAGACCCGATATCGCTTGTACGCCTCGGCCTGGAGCATCTCGGCCGAGCGATTCATCATCGTGTTGTCCTCGAGCACCCACGAGGCCTCGGCCATATCGATACCCTTGGCCACGGCGCGTTCGATGAGTTCGCGGTAGAGCAGTGCGTCGACTCCCTTGCGATGGTACTTCGGCATCACGCCCAGCGTGATGATGCGCATCTGGTTGATCGACTTCTTGCCGGTCATGAGGTTCATGATCGCCGTCGGGAGGTTCTTGGCTCCGGGTGGTATCGGCTTGCCGGCCTTGAACGCCTGATTGATGTCGGGCAGGGCGAGGGCGAATCCAACCGGCTCACGGTCCTTCTCGACGAAGAGCACGAGGTCGGGATCCATCACCTGCTTGAGTTCGTAGGCGAGCATGTTCATTTCCGCGTCGGTCATCGGCACGAAGCCCCAGTTGGCCTCCCACGCCTCGTTGTAGATGCGTTTGATCGCCTCGACCTCGCCGGCGAAGTTCTTCATGTTCAGACTGCGCACCGTGAGGTTGGAGCGCTGCTTCATCGCGGCGGTAACGCGCACGAGCTTGTCGCTCATCACCGTCGGGTAGGTGAGCTTCCAGGCCAGCAGGTCCTTGGCCTCGCGATAGCCGGCCCGCTCGATGAGGTCCATGTAGAATTCGGGGTTGTAGGGCATCAACGCAACAGGCGGCGTGTCGAATCCCTTCACGAGCAGTCCCACCTCGTCGTTCATCGACGGTGAAACCGGCCCGCGAACGGCGGTCATGCCTTCCTTGCGCAGCCACGTCTCGGCTGCGTCGAAGAGTGCCTTTGCGACGGCCTGGTCGTTGATGGATTCGAAGAATCCGAAGAAGCCGACCCGGTCGTTGTGCGTCGAGTTGTGGTTCTCGTTGACGACGGCGGCGATGCGTCCGACGGGCCGTCCGTCGCGCTCGGCCATGAAGAGCTGAATTCGCGAGTGCCTGTAGAAGGGGTTCTTCCGCGTGTCGATCAGACGCATCCGGTCCATCTCGATGGGCGGCACCCAGACGGGATCGTTGCGATAGAGTTCCCACACCATCCGGACGAATTCCTTCCGGTCGCGTCGATCGTCCAGCTCCCGGATCCGCACGGGCGCCGAATGTCCGTTCCCATTGGCCAGCTCGGCGACATCGACCTCGGCACGCGTCTCTTCGGCGGCGGCGGCACCCGTCTCGCCGTCGAGCAGCCCCATCTCCGTACCGATTTCCTCGAAGAGTTCCAGAATGCGGTCGAGGTGGTGACGCTCGTGCGTGGCCATCACCGAGGTGCGCATCATCTGGTAGCCCTGCATCACTCCCGGCGAGATGAATGCATTGACGAACACACCGGCGTCGAAGAGGCGGCGCCAGAAGACGAACGTCAGTGTGTCGTCGCCGATGATCACGGGAATGACACCGGTCTGCGATTCAATGATCTTGAACCCGCTGCGTTTGAATCCCTCGCGCAGGTACTGGGCGTTGGCCTGCAGCTGATCGATCCGTTCCGGCTCGGCCTTCATGATCCGCAGCGCAGTCAGCGCAGAGGCGACCGACGCCGGGGTGGGAGAGGCCGAGAAGATCAGTGCCGGAGAGGTGTGCTTGATGTAGTTGATCACCCGTTCCTCACCGACGACCCAGCCGCCGAGCGAGGCGAGCGACTTCGAGAAGGTGCCCATCGTCAGATCGGTGTCCTCCTCGAGTCCGTAGTGGCTGGCCGTTCCACGTCCCTTGCGACCGATGACTCCAAGCGCGTGGGCGTCATCGACCATCACGCGCGCGCCGTAGCGCCTGGCGATCTCGACGATGCGCGGCAGGTTCACCAGTTCTCCGGTGGTGGAGAAGACGCCGTCGGTGACGATCAGCTTTCCGGCGGCGTCGGGCACCTTCGAAATCTTCCGCTCGAGATCGTCGACGTCCTGGTGTTTGTATCGGATCACCTCGCCGAAGGCGCCCTTGGCCATCAGGTTGCCAGCGACGATGCAGGCGTGATTGTCGCGGTCGGAGATGACGTAGTCACCGCGCTGGACGAGCGACGGAATGATTCCCTGCGCGGTCTGGTAGCCCGTGGAGAAGAGCAGGCACGCCTCCTTCCCCATGAAGTCCGCCAGCTCGTTCTCGAGTTCTTCGTGCAGTCGGACGGTGCCGGTGAGGTAGCGTGAACCCGAGCAGCCGGTGCCGTACTTCTCGGTGGCGCGAATGGCGGCTTCCTTGACGCGGGAGTCGGCGGTGAGCCCGAGGTAGTTGTTGGACCCGGCCATGACGATTTCACGCCCTTCCATGCGAACCACCGGCCCTTCATTTTCCTCGATCGCACGGAAATACGGATAGTACCCGGCCTCCTTGACGTCATCTGCACGCGTGAATTCCCGGCACTTCTGAAATATGTCGACGTAGGTCTGTTCCTGGATCTCGCTCATGGTAGGCCGCCGTGGGTTGAACCGGCGCGTAGGGCAGGTGTGGGTTCGGTCAAACAATCAATATACGGCCAAGCGTCGCTCCACCCGCATGACGTCTTCCGGGGTGTCGACGCCGATTCCCGAGTAGTCGACTTCCACGCAGATCAGTCCCATTCCCAGGTCGAGCATTCGCAGCTGCTCGAGGCCCTCGCAGAGTTCGATTGGGGCAGGGGAGGATTCGACGAACGTCGCCAGAGCAGGGCGCCTGTAGGCGTAGACGCCGATGTGGCGGTAGAAGGGGGAGCACTCGAGCCACTCCTCGGGCTGTCGGTCGCGAACGTGGGGAATCGGCTGCCGGGAGAAGTAGAGCGGTGAGAAGTCTTTGCGAAGCACCGCCTTGACGACGTTGGGCTCGAAGAGGTCGCGAGTCTCGGTGATCCGGGTCACCGGCGTCGCGCAGTCGGCGTCGGTCTCGCCAAGCGCATCGACCAGGGCGTCGATGATCGAGGGGTCGAGCATCGGCTCGTCGCCCTGCACGTTGACGATGATGTCGCGAACACCGCCGCCATCTTCGCCATCGATCTCCACCAGCGCCGCGGCGATCCTGTCGGTTCCCGAGGCATGCTCCGGCGCCGTCATGACCGCCTCGCCGCCGAATGCCCGCACACACTCGGCAATCTCCTCGTGGTCGGTCGCAACTACTGCGCGATCCACGCGCCGGGCCTGTCGGGTGCGCTCATACACGTGCTGGATCATCGGCTTGCCGGCGATGTCGATCAACGGCTTTCCGGGAAGTCGGGTCGCGGCGAAGCGCGCCGGTATCAATGCTATGGTCGCCATGGTGTCGTTGAATTGGGGCCACGAAGATGAGCAGGTGCCCCTGGCAGCAGGTCCTGCGCAACAAGCGTGCGGCGGTGGCACAGAGGTCGTTCGATGCGGCCGGAGCGTATGCTCAGCCGGGAACGTCGCCGATTACCTTGGGAACGGTGAAGAACCCCTCGGTCTTCCCGGGCGCGTTGCGAAGCGCTGCGGACTGCGGAAGCATCGGTCCCTCCACGTCGTCGCGCATCGTGTCGGTCTCCTCGTGCATTCCCGTCATCGGCTCGACGCCCTCGACGTCCACCTCGGTCAGCTTCTCGACGTAGGCAAGGATCTGGTTGAATCGGTCAGTGAATCCCGCCAGCTCCTCATCACTGAATCGCAGTCGGGCCAGACGCGCGATATGCCGCACCTCCTCGGGCGAAATGGTCGTTTTCATGCCGCACAAAATAGCGGTCGGCCGCGTTCCGGCATCGCACCGGGGGTCGGAATCGTGTGGCGGCTGCAGAGAGGAAGCGCAGCAGGGCGCTGTTCGATCGAGGACATAAAAAAAGGAGCTGCGCAGCTCACCCCATACTGCACAGCTCCGAAAAAGAAGGCAGAGTGTTGGTGTCTCCAGCCTTCGTAGAGTGATACGCCCTGCTCCCCGGTTTGGTTCCCGGTTCGGTCAAAAAAAATCTCAAAGTGTCACCAGGATTTATCAAAACGTGGAAATTCGGCTGATATCGTCGATTCAAAATCATGAATTCATACGATCCCCGTCGGGCGTCGAGCCGTTTCTCACCTCCACAGCGCCATCACCACGCGTGCAGCCACCGCTTTGGCGGTGAACACCGCCCGTCGGGCTCCCCGTGACTTCGACCGCTTGACTTCGTTGCAGGCATACCGCATCGCGTGCTCGTAGTAGAGCTTCGTGTAGGGACGGGCGAACTCGATGTCACGGTCGCTTGAGGTCTCCCACGGTGGCATCGATGTGATCGTCGATCGCACGTCGTCGTAGAGCGGGGTACCCGCGATCGGATAGGCGAGCGTCATCGTGAAGTGGTCGGGGTCGCAGCCGACCAGATGCCGCACCGTCTCGAGTATGTCGTCCTCCGTTTCGCCGGGGTATCCCAGCATGATGAACGTGCCGGTCTCGATGCCGTGGGACTTCGCCAGCCCGATCATCGTGCGAACCTGTTCGACCTCGACGCGACGGTCCATGGCGTCGAGCACGCGCTGCGAGCCGCTCTCGGCACCGATCCACACACGGAAACAGCCGGAGTCCCGCAGCAGCTCCACCACACGCTCGTTCATCCGATCCGCCCGCGTGATGCACTCGTAGGGTACGACCGCGTTCCGATCGATCACCTCACGCGTGAACGATTCGAGCCAGCCGTGGCTGATGGTGAAGACGTCGTCGACGAACCAGAGTGCGTCGGGAGCATAGCGACGACGGATGTCGAGCATCTCGTCGACCACCACAGCAGGGGAGCGTCGTCGGTAGCTTCCGCCGTAGACGGCGCGACTGCACCACCGGCAGGTATAGGGACATCCCCGCATCGTGCTGATGGAGACCGTGCTCATGCCGTGATGGCGCTTCCACGCGTCGATGTAGGCGTGCATGTCGACCGCCTCGCGCTTCGGAAACGGCAACTGGTCGATCGGACGGATCAGTTCGCGTGGTGCGGTTCGGACTGATGTGCCATCACGACGGAACGCAATTCCATCGACCCCGTCGAGTTCCTCGTCTCGCTCGAGGTGTTCAACGAGGTCCGCCATCGTCGCCTCGCCCTCACCGATGACGATCACGTCGGCACCGGAATCGAGGAACCGGTCGACGTGGTGCGTTGCCTCCGGTCCGCCGATAACGACCGTTGCCGAAGGGGCTATCACGCGTATCCAGCCAATCGTCTCGACCACGGTGCGGCGCGTCATCAGATTCGCATAGATGCCGACGACGGCGGGCTGCAGTGTCCGGACGTATTGGCGGAACTGCTGCGGTGTAGAGAACGTGGTGTCGAAGACGTCGACGTCGTGCCCCTGCTGTGTGAGCCAACCGGCAATACTCAGAATTCCAAGCGGGGGGTAGGGGCGCATGATCGCCTGCTCCTTTGCGTCGGCGCCCAGGTAGTATGCATGCGTCAGCAGCGTCGTCATGGCGATCTCCGAAGTCGATCCGTTCGCGACTGCAAGTGAATCAGGACGTGATCGCCGACCGTGCGAAGAACCGGGATAGCCGCACAGCGATCTTCCAGCCACGCAAGGCGTTCGAATGTCCGGATGTGGCGGTCGTGGAACGATGCCATGAACGTCGGCGGCGTCCACAGACCGATCGCGCGAACGGCCACGACCTTGAGGTGTGTTTCGAACAGACGGACCAGTTCCGAGACCGGTCGGAAGTACGTCATGCCCGTTCGGTCGGGTCCGATCGGCACCGGTCCCGAACGCCGGCGCAGGGATGTCTTCGTGCGACGGTGCACGATTCGATGGACGGATTCGACGACACACCAGGGGGGCATGAAGACGAAGACGGCGTGGCCGCCTTCGACGAGCAGTTCGTCGATTGCCGCCGGCAGCCATTCGATCGACTCCACGCAATTGAGGCCATCGAAATTCGAGAGAATGAGATCGAAGCGGCCAAGCTCGCTTCGCAGCTCAGGCCGCGCCAGCTGTTCGATCGCAAGAATTCTTGTCGCGACGTGTGACCTGCAGCCGTTCTCGTGGATCTTTCTATCTGTAACTGTCAGCATTCTCTCGGAGATATCGGTGGCGAGCACGTGCAGTCCCGCATTGGCGAGCCACACCGCATCTTCACCTGTTCCGCAGTTGAGCTCCAGGGCGCGCCAGTCTGAACGCAGGACGCTCCGGAGGTGTCGATGCACGGCCGCGCGCTTGCGTCGACCGATGGGTGCGTCGGTGAACGACGCGTCATAGGCGTCGGCAACGGTGTCGAAGGGGGCGGGCAGGATCTGCGGCGGTTGCATCGCGTCACGTCGCTCGATGGCGCTGTTCTCGGGCTTCTGGCGCACGTGCGTCTCGTAACTTCCAATGTGGTTCAGTGTCCCACATCAGCTTTCCGGTGCGCCGATGAATCCAATCGGATATGCCGAATATTCGGACGAGGAGCTCTACAGTCTTCTCTGTGAGGGTGACAAGCAGGCGTTCGCCGAGATCTACGCCCGATACCGGGGAAGGATCTACGCGTATGTTCTGCGGATGATCGGTGATCGGGACCGTGCGAACGACATCTTCCAGGATACGTTCACGCGTGTCTACGGTCGGCGCGATTCCGGACGCGTGATTCGCAATGTTTCGGCCTACATCTACACGACTGCGCGCAACCTCTGCCTCAACGCGCTTCGAGACGAGAAGCCGCGAACGACGGTCGAGGACTACCATCGCGTCGCCTTTCAGCCGAACCACGAGAACATCGAGCTCGCCGAGCTCGTCGGTGCGGCGCTCGAACTGCTCCCGGAGACCTACCGCGAAGCGTTCGTCCTTCGCGAATACGATGGGCTGAGTTACCAGGAGATCGCAGAGGTAACCGGTCAGACGCTCGCGAGCGTGAAGATTCATATTTACAGGGCCAAGGAGAAGCTGCGGAAAATCCTGTCGCCGTACCTCGAGGAGGTGTAGTCCTGACACTGTCGAGCGTTCCGATCCGGCGACTCACGATGCCGAACCACGATGACACGCAGTGAGCTGATTCTCGAATTCATCGACGGAACGCTTCCGAACGACGCCGAACGCGAACTCTTCGACGAGCTCGCCCGCTCGCCGGAACTCCGTTCGGAGCTGCGGGACTACTACGCGATCGCCGAGGCAGTCCGCGCCGATCGCGCCGCGTATACGCCACCGGCCGAGGTCGAACAGGCGTTGCTCGCCGGGATCGGCGTCGCGACCATCCAGTCCGAGAACACGTCACAACCCACAACAGTTCCAACCGAATCGGCTCGGCGCGAAATTTCTTCCGGCTTCGGTGCCCTCACCGGCCTCGCCGGGATCGTCATCGCCTTCCTCCTCGGAGGGCTGCTTGCAGGCGGCGGCATCTGGCTGTCGTCGCGTGATTCCTCCACTGCTGAGTCCGTTCAACCGATCGCCGACGCCGTACATGCGGTGCCCCCTGCACCGATAACTCCCGATCGTGCAGCCGTTCCAGCCGCATCGGATCACGTGCCGACGGTGTCCGAGTCCGTCGGAGCTGCGGCCGGGACGAGGCGAGTGCGAACTCATGATCGGACGCGGCTGCGTGCGAGCGATCGTGCCGTCGACCCGGTCGTTCCGACCATGCCGTCGAAGTCCGGACTGTCAGATGCCGTCGCGTTGGTGATGCCGGCGGATACGACACCCGCCACCGTCGCTGTAGCGGCACGAATTCCCGTCGATGCGTCGTCGGTGACGACCGTCGCACTGCGTGAACCGAACGCGCTTGCGGTCGCCTCCGCGCCGGACGACGATGCCGTGAGCGCTGCCAATCCGCTTGAACCGACAGTGCCGACGATGGGCCGGCCATCGGTCGCATTCGTGGAAGCACGACGCCAGTTCGCCGTGCAGGCCCAGGCCAACGACGCACTGCCGGTCACTCCGTCGGTCGGTGAGGATGTTGCCGCGGGCGTCTACCTGCGGGCCGGCGGTCCGGTATCGCTTGGCATCGAAGTCGGACGCGAACGCTACGCCCAGACGTTCACTCGCAGCGAGAACGGACATCTGGTGCAGGTCGACCAGCGTCCTGCAGTCCTGTGGTGTGGAATGGCGATGCGCTACAGTACGAGGGATGGTGTGCTGCTGTCGAATCTGCATCCGTTCATTCAGATGACGCTCGGCGGTTCCAGCGACGGTCCGATCGGTCGCGGCCGGCTGGGAATGCGATTCGACGTGATGGACCGGCTCGCGATCTCTCCGTCGATCGAGGGCTCGAGCATGATTTATTCCCACGACGGACAGTCGTTCATCAGCACTCGTCTCGGCGGGAGTCTCGGTCTGGAATTCGACCTATGATCGCGTTCAACTCGTGCCGGCTGCTGTGTGTGGTGCTCGGACTCGCGACCGCGATGTCGGCATGCACCGACGTTGCCGTCGATCCGCAGACGGCCCGGGAGACACCGATCGATTTCACCACCGACACGACCGGCTCGCACTCGGCCCATATCTGCACCGACTGTCGCTCTGTCTCCTCGCGTGAGTTCAATCCCCGGAATGTCGAGCTGTCGATCGACTGTCCGGAATATGATTCGGCCGCCAGGGAGATCGATCTCGAGTTCGGAGCACAGAATCTTTTCCAGCTCGAGGTGGCCGATTCGCAGGCCGTGCTTCGACTTCGGCTGCTCAACGAAATTCCGCTCGACCACCGTTGGATCACCGTCGACGACGGCACACGCATCGACCTGAAAGTGTTGGAGCTGGTGGTTCCCGAGGCCGTCGTGGCGCTGGACCATCCGACGGAGATTCCGCTGCGGTCGAATCCCGACCTCGGCGCCGGTGCCGCCATCGGATTCTCCTATGCCGGCTCCGGCGACCGCATCTGGCAGACGACCGCCGGCTCGCTCTATTCGGGTCCGGATGGCAGCCGCCTGACGGTCAGGCCGATCAACGTTCGCCAGGAAGTCTTCGATGCCACCGCGTACCTGGTCTTTCCCATCGTCTGCTCCTCGGGCGGTGGCCAGACAGTCCGCTCCGTCAGGATGCAGATCCATCTGTCGATGGGGTACTGAGCGCCGGACGGCAGACCATCCGCGCGGGCGAGCGACGGCTCCCACGGCCGGGTTCGACTTCGATGCGAGCGGATTTCGGTTGCACGGGCAAATGCGTTTGCGTTGCTTTCGACGTGGTACCCACAGGTGCCTGAATTCACCATCACATCACACCACTCACGCCATGGTTGCTTCCACCGGACGCGTCGCCGTGCGCGATCGCGACTGTCTCGTCGGTGTCGTCTCCACTGACGCCGACCTCGCCCGCTTCCTCCAGGAGCGGTGGTATCGAATTCCCGAACGCACCCTCGGACGGGCACTGGCCCGCGATGCGCTCGATTCGGCCTCACTCATCGCCATCTACCAGAGCGGCAGCCTCGGCACCGGTCTCCCCGGAGCCATCGAATGGTTCGCGGATATCGAGCGTGTCGAACGCGTTCGTCGCCGCGATCTCATCGTCGACGAACCCACTCACCCGGCAGCCGACGAGCAGTACCTCGTTGTTCGGCTGTCGGCACCGACGCGGCTTCCCCGACCGATTCTCAGCAGACGCGCTCGGCGCATCACGTTCATCCGAACCACGCGGTCGCGCATTCTGTGTGCCGAGGACGTCAATGACCTGATCGTCGGCACGCCCGAGGAGGAGCGGCTCTGGCAGCGCATCCGCCATCTCGATGCCGAGCGGCGAACGCTGATGAATCTGGGTGGAACGGTGATGGAGGTGGACTTCGCCGTCTTCAGTGGCGAGCGATCGGTCGGTCTGCTCTGTCGTGACCAGCAGGAGATCGAGCCGGCGGCAGAGGGCAGCGATTGGAGCGTGCTGCGATTCTCACCGGTGCGGCTGCGTCACGACCTCGAAGGGTGCCTCGAGGAACTGCGCGCGGAGCTCGGGCGCGGCTGAGGTATGGAGGAATTCCGCCCGGCCGCATCCATGCTCGGGTTCAGAAGTAGTAATGCGCTCCGCCGCCGAAGGCGAACCCGCTGATGTCGTACCCGCCGACGTCCCTGAATGCCACCGACTTCAGATCGATCTCCAGGGAAATCGATACCGCCGGGTATCGCTCGATGAAGTACTCCACACCGCCTCCGGCTCCGAACCCGAACGCAATCTGATCGAGGTAGCTCCATCCGCCGGCCTCGCCGAATGCGAACGGCTCGAAGAACGAGCCGATCAGGAAGTGGTAGACGTAGCGGCCAGTGATCATCTTCGTCGAACCCAGCATGATTCCGAGCACGACCTGCACCGAGGTGCGTGCGTCGAGGTTGTAGATGCCACTCGGTCCGGCCGCGGGCATGGCCACCTGGAGGCCGAGGCCGATGCGGCCGGTGCGATCCGGCGGCTGCGTCGGTATCGGTGTGCTCGACGATGTCGCGACCGTATCGGCCGTGACGGTGGAGTCGGCGGGCTGCGCCGATCGCGCGACGCTCGTGGCAATCACCGCTGTGCAGGCGGCGACCAGGATGACCGGAGTCAACAGTAGTCGGCGAAGCATGGCTGGTTCTCCTGAGGAGGTGGGACTGGACCTGTGACCGGGGCGATCGACCGGCGTGGCGTTCATCGGCAGGGGTGGTGCCGAACGGACCTGACGCGCACACATTCGGCGGTCGTTCTGAACCCACAAAGATAGCATTGCGAACGAAAAATTCATTCGCAAGTAACCCGACGTTCGGCCCTCACGCCACCGTGCAGGGTCGGACCTACCGGGAGAGAATTCTGACTTCGACGCGTCGGTTCTTCGCTCGGCCGGATTCGGTGTCGTTCGGGGCGATCGGCTTGCTTTCGCCGTAACCGACCGGCTTCATCCGATCGCGATCGATCCCGTGCTCAGCGAGGTACTCGACGACCGACCGAGCGCGACGTTGCGACAATTCGCGGTTGTAGGCGGCCGAGCCGACGTCGTCGGTATAGCCGTCGATCTCGACGCGCAGTCCCGGATTCGTCTCCATGATGTGTCGCAGCCGGTCGAGTTCTGCGAACGACTCGGGAAGAATCTCGTCGTGGTCGTACTGGAAGAAGAGGTTGTTCAGACGAAACGACGAACCGCTGGAGAGCATGCGATCGATCGACGTCATTGCAATCTCCTCGTTGACGGTCGTCAGCGAGTCGGCGTTACGCAGATCGATGTTGCTCGAGGTGGGCAGGTAGCCGTCCAGCTCGGCGTAGTAGCCGTAGTTGCGTCCGCGCGGCAGCACGATGAGGAACCGCCCGGTCTTCGCGTCACACTGGACCGTTCCGAGTTCACGGCCGGAAATCAGGTCCTGCCAGTGCACGGCTGCCTGGAGCGGATGTCCGTCGGCATCGCGAACCGTCCCGGTGATGCTGACGACGACGTCGGGGCGTGCCGACTCAGGCAGGATGATTGAGTAGAGGTCGACGCCGCCATAGCTGTCGCTGCGGTCGCTGGAGGAGAAGTACGCCATGGTGCCCGACGTCGAAATCGTGAAGTCGAGGTCGTCGTCGGCGGTATTGATCTGTCGTCCGAGGTTGACCGGCTCGCTCCACTCCGTCCACGAATCCTCCTGCAGACGAACGGTCTTGTAGACGTCGAGCATCCCGAGTCCGCCGTGTCCGTCGGAACTGAAGTAGAGGGTCCGTCCGTCCGGATGCAGGAACGGTGTGCGTTCGGCGAAGGGCGTGTTGACGACCGGCCCGAGATTGATCGGGCTGCTCCAGCCGGAATCGGTTTTCACGCAGACGTAGATGTCGGTGTTGCCCCAGACGTCGCCGTGGAACACCTGATCCTTCTCATGGTATTCGCCGACGCCGCCGGGACGGTCGCTGACGAAGAAGAACGCCTGTCCGTCGGCGGTAATCTGTCCGTCGGCTTCGAAATACTTGCTGTTTATCGGCGGCGGAAACGGATGCGGCGCTCCCCATCCGGTGCCGGTCCATCGTGATTCGAACAGATCGCCGTTACCGGGGCCGCCGGCATAGTTGCCGAAGAGCACCATCGAGCTGCCGTCGGGCGCGAGCGAGTACGGCAGTTCGTGACTCGACGTGTTGATCGTCGGTCCGAGATTGGTCGCCTCGCCCCACGTCCCGTCCGGCTGCAGCTTCGAGACCCAGATGTCGAGTCCGCCGTATCCGCCGGTGCGTCCCATCGATGCGAAGTAGAGACGCCGGCCATCGAGCGACAGCACGGGAGAGGATTCAATGGCGTGGCTGTTGACGTGGGGACCGAGGTTGGTCACCACAAGGGTGTCCTCGACCCGATCGAGCAGATCGAGGACGGTCGCAAATCGCGGGTCGTCGCCGAACAGCGGCGCGAAGCGCCGAAAGACCTCCGCTGCACTCGTGTAGTCCTGCTTGCGGATGAACACCTGTGCCAGGCGCTGCACGGCCACGAAGGCATCCTCAGACGGCGCATTGCGGCGTGCGAACGTGACGAACGCGTCGTAATTGTCGGCCGTCACCGGCTGCGTGAGGTCGAGGCGCGGTGCGATTGCGGTGGAGTCGCTCGCCGCCGAACCCCCGTCGGCCAGGTCCGCCGACTGGCACCGCGCGGCCGATGGCTGCATCAGCAGCAACAGGAGAGTGAACGACAGATATCGAAGCTGCATGGCACCGTCGGGGAGTTGAACGGAAGCTGGAGAACCGTGGGGTGCGGCCAGGGGGCGGGACGGGATGGGAGAATTCCAACGGATGACGATCGGAACATCGGCTCAAGCGGTCGCCACGTTCACCTGCCGTTCGATCCATGCCGCGGCGTGGAACATCCGTCGTTCGGCGAAATGCGGCGCAATCAGCTGCGTGCCAAGTGGAAGTCCGTCAGCCGAGCGGGCGACGGGAATGCTGATCGCAGGGTTGCCGGTGAGATTCGCCGCCGCGGTGAAGATATCGCTCAGGTACATGGCGATCGGATCGTCTGCCTTTTCACCGAGTCGGAACGCAGCCGTCGGTGTCGTCGGGGCGAGAATGAGATCGACGTCTTCGAACGCCCGCTGCAGGTCGCGTGCGAGCAGACGGCGCACCTGCTGGGCACGGCGGTAGTAGGCGTCGTGATATCCGCTGGAGAGCACGAACGTACCAAGCATGATCCGCCGCTGCACCTCCGGTCCGAACCCTTCGGAGCGGCTCAGTTCGTACATGTCGTCGAGCGTGGCGGCGGACTTGGAACGGTGACCGTAGCGGGCGCCGTCGAAGCGGGCAAGGTTGGCGCTCGCCTCGGCAGTCGCAATCACGTAGTACGTCGGGATCGTGTATTCGGTATGGGGAAGGGAGATGTCGACGAGCTCGGCGCCCGCGTCGCCCAGCCGCCGCTTCACGTCGTCTATCATGGCCACGACGGCGGGATCCATGCCTTCGATGAAGTATTCCGCGGGAATTCCGATTCGCAGTCCCCGGACGTCCGACTCATCAAGTCCGGACATGTAGTCATCGACCGGTTCGCGACTCGAGGTGGCGTCGTTCTCGTCGGCTCCGGCCATGATCTCGAGCAACAGCGCACCGTCGTGCACCGTCCGAGCGAACGGACTGATCTGGTCGAGCGACGAAGCGAATGCCACCAGTCCGTAGCGACTGACGCGACCATAGGTCGGCTTGACGCCCACGAGGCCGAGGAATGCGGCCGGCTGACGCACCGAACCGCCCGTCTCGGATCCGAGCGCTGCCATCGTCATCCCTGCCGCAACGGCGACGCCGCTTCCACCCGAGGACCCGCCGGGAACGCGAGCATTGTCCTGCGGATGGAGCACCGGGCCGAAGTATGAATTCTCATTTGACGACCCCATCGCGAACTCATCGAGGTTCGTCTTGCCGACGACGATGGCGTCCTCCCGTTCCAGCCGTTCGACCGCCGTGGCGGTGTAGAGCGACGTGAAGGTTTCGAGCATTCGCGAGCCGCACGTCAGCGGCCGGTCGCCGACTGCGATATTGTCCTTGACCGCCAGGGTCAGTCCTGCCAGACGTCCGGCCGTACCGTCGGCGATTCGTCGATCGATGGCCTCGGCGCGCTCGAGCGACGCCTCCCGGAACGACGAAAGGAAGGCGTTTAGGCGCCTTCCTTCTTCGATACGATCGAACGCGGATTCGACGGTCGCGCGACAGGTGGTCTCACCCGACTCGAGCGCCCGTCGCAGTTCCCGGTATGTCTGCGTCATGTGGCTTCGGGTTCGTCTTCGCGTGTAATTCAGGTGTGGCTGGACGGATCGGGCGTCGTGTCTGCGCCCGAGGATGTGGCGTCTGCGTTGCCGCGCGGATCGGAGGGCTTCGGTGCGGCATCGGCCGCATGAGTATCGGGTCGATCGCCCGATGCCGATTTCGACGGTGCCGTCGAGCCGTTCTCAGCCGTCGAGCCATTCTCAGTGGGCGCGTCATTTGCAGCGGCCGCGTCGTTCTCGCCGGGGGGCACCGGTGTCGAGGATGAACTCGACGAGCGGGCGACCGACTGCGAGGGCGGCTGCGATTCGGGCTTTGACGACTGCTGTCGGCGCTCCTCCTCCTGCACGGCCATGTTCAGTTGTTCACCGAATTCCCGTTGGGCCCGTTTGAATTCCCGAATTCCCTTACCCATGCTCTGGGCAAGCGAAGGGATCTTCTTCGGACCGAAGAAGATCAGCACGAAAACGAGTATCAGCAGCAGCTCGCCGCCGCCGAGATCAAACATGGTCGTCCTCCTTCACCGTAGAGTGGTTGTCGAAGCGCAATCAGACATCGGCACGATCGTGTCCGCGTTCCTCGATGCGACGCTGCTCGATACGATGCTCCTCGATGCGATGGGCCTCCTCGCGGCGATCGCTCGGTGCGAGCTGCTCGTCGGAGCGTCGAGCGTTGGTGCGGCGCGGTTCGTCGTCGTCGTCGTCGTAGCCATTGGTGGCCTTCTTGAACTCACGCATACCCGTACCGAGCCCGCGCATCATTTCGGGGATCTTCTTGCCGCCGAAGACGAGCAGGAGCAGGGCGAGAATGAGAATGATTTCCGGAGCGCCGAGTGATCCGAACATCTGGGAACCTCACGGTGGATATTTGGTGTCCGCGCGGTGCGGGCGATTACGAGAGTTGTGTGTGACTGGCGACCGACTCGAGCGATTCGACGAGCGAGGCAAAGATTGCACGACCGTCGTCGCTTCCCAGGAGGGGAGAGCAGGCCCGCTCCGGGTGTGGCATCATTCCAAGTACGTTGCCACGGGAGTTGACGATCCCCGCTATGTTCGATTGCGATCCGTTCGGGTTGGCACCTTCATCGACCGTGCCATCGGCGCGACAGTACTGAAAGACGATCCGGTTGTCCTCCCGCAGTTGCCGAAGCGTCTCTTCGTCGGCATGATAATTCCCCTCACCATGCGCGATGGGAATCGACAGCACCTGGCCGTCATCGAGACTCGACGTGAACATCGTCCGGTTGTTCGTCGTGCGGATGAAGACGTGGCGCGAGACGAATCGAAGGTCGCGGTTGCGCAGCAGCGCCCCGGGCAGCAGACCGGATTCACACAGTACCTGAAACCCGTTGCAGATGCCGAGCACCGCGCCGCCCGACTCGGCGAAGCGAACGACTTCACTCATGATCGGAGAGAAGCGGGCGATTGCTCCCGCGCGGAGATAGTCTCCGTAGCTGAACCCGCCCGGCAGCACCACCGCGTCGACACCGGCCAGATCGGTCTCCTTGTGGAACAGGAACACCGTTTCGACGCCCAGCTCGTGACTGAACGCCCAGTAGGCGTCGTGATCACAGTTGGATCCCGGAAATACAACCACCCCGATCCTCATCGCGTCGCCTCCTCTGCAAGCGGTTCGACCGTCAGCTCGAAGTCCTCCATCACAGGATTGGACAACACGCGCTCGGCCATCTCGCGGGCGACGCGCTCGGCCTCCTCACGGGTGTCGACATCGATCTCGAGCGTGATATGCTTGCCGATGCGGACATGCGCGGCCATCCCGTAGCCGATCGAATGCAGTGCGTGCTGCACCGTCTTGCCCTGCACGTCGAGGATCGCCTCTCGGAGCATGATGTCTACTTCTGCCTTGAACATGGGCTGGATCGCGATTGTTGATGCCCGTCGTGGAACGACGCGAAAAGCAGCAAGTTAGCCCGCCGCAATACCACGACGTGAGAGAATTCGTGTCGCCTCCGCGCAGCGTCTACAGATCGAACGGAGTCGACTCGTCCTCCTCGATCGTGTCGCCATCAGTCTCGACGCGCCGGGCCAAGTCGAACAGCTGGCGACCGATACCGTAGAGCAGGTACACGGCCATACTCGGGAAGATCGAGGCGCCACGCGTGACGAGTGCCAGCGCGATGGCGATGATGAGCACAGCGAACTTGAGCGGATCGCGTCGGAAGCCTGCCGGGGAAAATGCGGGCAGCGTGTCGTAGCGGACCGTCGAGACCATCAGCAGGGCCCCGATCACCGTGATCGTCGTCAGCAGCGCCGGCTTCAGCGACGGTGCGACGAATGAATCGGCGGGCAGATGGAAAAAGACCAGGTAGCTGATCACCGTCAGCGCGGCCGATGGGATGGGCAGACCGAGAAAGTACTCCTTGTCGTATCCGACCAGCTGAACATTGAAGCGCGCCAGGCGAAGAGCGCCGCAGATGGCCGGCAGCGCTGCGATGAGCACGCCGATCGTGTCCCAACGACTGAAGAACGCTGCCCAGAGAATGAACGAGGGCGCCGCACCGAAGGTCACCACATCGGCCAGGGAATCGAGTTCGACGCCGAACTCCGAACTCGACCGCGTCAGCCGCGCCATCGCGCCGTCGAGACCGTCGAAGATCCCGCCGAGGATGATCAGCCACACCGCCATGGTGAAATCCCCCTCGGAGGCCTTTACGATCGCGTAGAAGCCGCTGAAGAGGTTGGCCGTCGTGAACAGACTGGGAATGACCGAACGCGTGAGCCGTATCGGCACGGATGCTCCCTCGTTGTCGGTTATGGACGCGATCGCGATTACGGGTTTCGATGCGGCCGAACCCGATCGGAGTCGCTCAATCGGTGGGAATGTGACACAGGACCGTGACGCCGCCGACGACACGGTCTCCCTCGCGGACGTCGATCTGCATTCCGCTCGGGACGATGACGTCAGTCCGGCTTCCGAACTTGATCATTCCGAACGGCTCGCCGATGACGACGTCGTCGCCTTCCTTGAGTTCGTACACGATTCTGCGAGCGATCGAACCGGCGATCTGCTTCATCAGCAGTCGGATGCGACCGCTGGAGATGCCGATGTGCGTCTGTTCGTTGAGCTCCGACTTCTCCTTGAACGCGGCCGCAAACGCTCCACGGTGGTAGCTGACGAGCTCCACCCGGCCGCTGATCGGAATGCGGTTGACATGCACGTCGAGCGGCGAGAGAAAGATTGCGATCTGCGTGGCGGGTCCGTCGACGAACTCCGGCTCGTCGATCTCGCGCACCAGAAAGACGCGTCCGTCGGCCGGCGAGATCACGATGTCTCCGGCATCGGCGTGCTCGGGCAGCGACCGCGGCGGATCACGGAAGAAGTAGAGGGTGAACACCGCGAGGAACAGCCCGAGGGCAATCAGCAGGACTTTGGCGATGACCGGCGCCAGGAACACTCCGGCGACGAGCAGTACGACCGCGATCAGGAGCGTAATGACGATGACGTCGCGGCCGTATCTGGTGAGTCTCATTGGGCAGGCGTACGGAAATAGGCAATACTACGAAATGTGAGTGCAATCGGTGCGCCATCGACCTTCGTGATTGCAGCGCCGAAGCCGCTGTAACGCCATCCGGCGACCCGTATGGCAAGCGGCTCCGCCACCGTTCGGTCGGTGACGGAGCCGTGTTCGAAAAACAAAAGTCACCCCGCGGTGACGGGGTGACTCCTGTTGCTGGGGGCCGGCCCGGGACACGGAGTCCCTGCCGCAAAGCTGCCGTGCCGGGACGCAGCGTCGGCGCGGCCGGCCTGACCTCCCATGACAGAGCTTCGGTGCGACGCTACTCCAGGCGCATGAAGACGCCCGTTGAAGCGTTGACGAGCACCTGCTTGGTCGCACCGCCGGAACTGCCATCGACGGTGAAGGTGTAGACCCACGCCGAATCCGCGTCACTGTAAGCGAGCTGCCACCTGGTGATGGTTCCGGCGTAGTTGGCCAGTGCCGCCGTGCGCGCAACGCTCAGCGCCACCAGTGTGTCGCCGCCTCTGACGTTGGTTGGCTGGAATTCGAGCGTGAAGTCGCCCGTGTCCTGCGAGGCCATCACGAGCTGGCCGGTGAACGCATCGAGCGTCACGTGGAAGATGCTCGAGTCGCGGCTGAGCTGCACCTGGTAGTAGACCGTATCGATCGCCCGGACGTCGGCAGTGATCGTATCGACCACGAGACTGTCTGCATATCCGGTGACGATCGTGCGGACCGAGTCGAGACCAATGCGAACGTGCGTCGTGTCGCCGCCGCCATTGTCGTGACCGCAGTGCCAGCGGTGGCCGTATCCGTAGCCGTTTCCGTGACGGTAGTGCCCGCGTCCGTGATGGTGTTCGTGATGATCACCGGTCGTGTCGCCGTCGTCGTCACAGTCGTCCCGTACGTCGCGGTAGCTGCCGTCACGGGCATCGATGTAGACCGTGACGTAGCGGTTGCCGCCGGTGAGGATCACGATCACGTAGGTCGGCGCGCCGTCTATCTCCTCGAAATTCACTTCGACCACATCGCCCTTCACCTTCTTCTTGGCGCGCTCACGAGCGTCGTGGACCTTGATGTGCACATCGTGGATGATGCGCACGATGATGATCTGCGAGTAGTTGTAGTTGTCGATCGGATGGCGGTCGATGACCTTCCCGGATTTCGGATCGACCGTCACGAGCCAGACGGTGTTGCCCGAGCGGACCACCACCTCGTAGTTGACGGTGTCTCGGTCGAAGTCGAGCCGGAGGCCCATCACTTCGCCGTCCGGGAACTCACCGAGCACGATGTTGATGACCGAGTCGATCCCGACGGTGATGGTGTCGTTCTGATTGGCTTCGACATTGGCACGGACCGAATCCGCTTCGGAATTCGGAATCGGATCGCTCACGGCCGTCGTGTTGTCGACGTTGAGCGGATCGGTGTCCGGTCCTGTGGCGTCGGAGCATCCCGCAATCATCAGCGCTGCGAAGAGCAGCATCGCGCCAACGGTGCCAGCGGGACGCACGAATCTCCTGGATAACATATCCTTCCTCATGTAGAACGGTGTGTTGTTCGGTGTCCGTGCAGTGTTCCCATTTCCGTGTACCTACGGCTCGGGTCGATCGTGCCTTGATCGACGCTGCGGTACACGGGCAACAGCCTGAACCGAGACAACGATGCGGACAGGCCATTGGTTAGGACACGTGGTGTCGGTACCACCGCTTGTTTGTCTGCGTGAAGACCTCGAATCACGCGGACAGACTGAACATGGAAGGTGATGCCGGATGGACTCCGGTGACTTCCGAGTGCGTGAGACAGCGACGACTGCCGGGGGATTAACCGGCGCGGGCGGCGGGGTGAGCACTACCGTGGACTTCCCCCTCCGTATCCGGCGGAACGACTCGTCGCAAGGGTATTACTTTCGTATTCTTTGAATCTGTTCCGACGCGCCAGACCGCCGGGAGGGCGGTCCGACCGGATACCAACCAGAACAAGTGGAGTGCCATGCAGACCAATAATCCGAACAGCGCGTATCGCCCGGCACGTCGGTTGATGCGCACCGTGAGCTGCCTGCTGCCGGCCGCAGCGATTCTTGCCGCCGGATACCTGAGTGGTTGCGGTGACGCCGACGTGTCCGATGACGTACCGCAGACGACCGCCAGCTCGGACGCGCCGACGACGTCGCAGGTTGCCGAACCGGCATCGCAATCACTGCCAGCCGGACAGGACGGTGCGTCGAACGCAGCGCCTGCCAGTCGGCATCTGCTCACGCCGAAGGAGATGCTCGACGACGTTCCGGAGGCGACGCCCACCGGCTGGAAGGAATTCGACACGTACTACAACGAGCTCGAGTCCATCTACCTCCTGGTAACCGATCGCAAGCCGATCTCGGGTGAGATCGATCAGTTCCGTACCGACGTTCAGAAGCTGGCCGGCTACAAGGATGACGCGCACATGCTCGACAGCCGCACGCGCCAGATGCTCGCCAAGGAGATCGACCGATACATCGCCGATCTTCCGAAAATGAGCGCCGAGGACCGCGTCGCCCGCATTCATCCGATCTTCTCCATATCGCTGGAGCTCGCGCGCGACCAGCAGCCGCATCCGTTCGAGGGCCAGGTGCTGCGCATCGAGACGATGATGCATGGATTGGACGTCGCCGGCGGACCGCCGACCGATCACGGTGAGCAGGGACACATCGTCGTGCCTCCGGGTGCGGCGCCGGGAGTCCTTACCGGACCGTAGACGACGGCGACTTCCACGAGCCATACGACACGACGGCCCGGGCGGTGATTCTTCCGCCCGGGCCGTCGCGCGTTGCGGCGGCGGCAGTGAGACCGTCGATGTCGGTAACGGTTCGTACGTCCGAGGGTATTTGCTCTTGTCCGGCCGGCCGGGGTGGTCGTGCCGCGTTAAATTGTGGGGCTATGGACAAATTCGTGATACGAGGGGGCCGCCCTCTCAATGGCACCGTATCGATCTCCGGAGCGAAGAACGCGACGCTGGAGCTGATGCCGGCGGCGCTCCTCGCGCCGGGCGTCTACCGCCTCTTCAACACTCCGAACATCCGAGACGTCTGGTCGATGTCGCGGCTGCTGCGCTCGATGGGCGCGTTCGCCGAACTCAATGACAACGAGCTGTTTCTCGACACGTCGAACATCGAGACGCAGGAGGCGCCCTATGAGCACGTCCGCAGGATGCGCGCGTCGATTCACGTGCTCGGGCCACTGGTGGCACGCTACGGATACGCCCGCGTTTCTCTGCCGGGAGGTTGTGCCTGGGGACCACGACCGGTCGACTTCCACCTGAAAGGACTGCAGCGGCTCGGTGCGGAAATCGAGATCGATCAGGGCTACATCGTTGCGCGTGCCACCCGGCTGAAGGGCGCGACCATCTCGTTCGATTTCGCCTCCGTCGGTGCCACGTTCAATCTCATGGCGGCCGCTACGCTCGCCGATGGCCGCACGGTGATCACCAATGCAGCGATGGAACCTGAGGTGACCGCCGCCGGACGGTTTCTTCAGAAGATGGGCGCACAGATCGAGGGGCTCGGCACCAGTACCATCACCATCGAGGGCGTCTCGGAATTGAAGCCGGCGGACGAGGAGACGATCCCCGATCGGATCGAAACCGGAACGCTGCTGGCCGCCGTAGCGATGACCGGCGGCCGTGCTACACTGAAACGCACCAACCCGTACCACCTCGCGGTCGTCCTCGATCGGCTCGAGGAAGCAGGCTGCGAACTCGACGTTCGCGCCGATGAAATCATGATCACCGCCCCGGAACGCATCGCACCGGTGAGCGTCACGACGTCGGTCTATCCCGGCTTTCCGACGGACATGCAGGCACAGTGGACAGCGTTGATGTCCGTGGCCGATGGCTCGAGTCATGTGGTAGACGCCATCTACAAGGATCGGTTCACACACATCCCGGAACTGGCGCGGCTCGGGTGCGACATTCAGCTCAACGAGAACCACGCGATCATCAGCGGTCGCACGGGGCTGACCGGTGCGACGGTGATGAGCACAGACCTCCGCGCGTCGGTGGCAATGGTGCTCGTGGGTCTGGTCGCCGACGGCGAGACGAGCGTCCTGCGCGTCTACCACCTCGATCGCGGCTACGAATCGCTCGAGCGAAAGCTCTCGGCGCTCGGCGCGGACATCGACAGGGTGAAGACCGAGGAGTACTGATTCCCCATGCTCAAGCAGGGCGGAGCGGCCGATGGGTGATTGGCTATATTCATCGGTACTGCTCCGTCTCACCGCACTTGCGAGGTCCATGGTCCCATGAGGTCACGGCTGCATCGTACCCTACCGTTATTTCTTCTAATGCTTGCGTCAACCATCGGTGCCGTCGTTCTGCTGGCGCAGCAGGGCGATCTGCGGCAGCACCGACGGGAGCTCGGCGCCGTCAACAGGACGGTCGAGGAGTCGCGACGGCAACTCAACGCGCTCGACGAGGCCTCGAAACAGTCGCAGGAACGGATCGCTGCGGTCGACGTTCGAGCCGCGCGGCTCGACTCGGCGATCGGCAACCTGCTCAGCAGCGAGCAGACGATCGCCGACGAGATGATCAGTCTGCGGGCCGGACGCGACTCCCTCAACCGGGAGCTCGACGATCTGCTTCGCGACTACGCCTGCGCCTCGCGCGCCCTGTTTCGTCACCGACTTCTGACGCCACGGAACACCATGCTGCTGATGCCTGAGGAGCACCGACTCCTTGCGCTGAAGCAGCGGCTGTTCGATCGCTACGCCGCGCTGCAGAAGCGTCGTGCCACGCAGATCACCGCTGCACGTTCGGATATCGAACGACGTGACTCGCTGCTGTCGGATCGTCGTCGTCAGCAGTTGCACGTGATCGGTGCCAAGCGTGCGGAAATTCTCGACCTCGTCGAACAGAGGGACGCCGAAGCCGCGCGCCTCGCCGATGCTCAGGCGCAACGCGAGTCCCTTGCCGAACTCATCGAGCGGAAGAATGCGGAGGCGTCCCGCATCGAACGGATGATAGACCGAATGGTCGCGCACGCACGGAGTACTTCGGCGTCGTCACGAGCCGATGCGACCACGTCCGCGCGTTCCCGCGATGCCGCAACGCCATCGGGCTCCCGCGGTTCCGACGCAGGCTCGACCTCCGCAGCACCGCCGGCGGAGTCCTCGAACCGCGATGTCCGGGACAGCCGCGCCTCGAGCGGATCGGAGGCGACGATGGCCGACGATGTAACTGCCGACGATCCGGACGCTCCGCGCGCGCTCTTCCGCTGGCCCGTCGCCGGACATCGAATCGTCGAGGCATATGGTCGCCGCGTCAATCCCCGGACGAACACGGTGACGATAAATCCGGGCATCAACATCGCTGCACCCACCGGTTCGGTGGTTACCTGCGTCGACGACGGTACGGTGTCACTCGTCTCGTGGCTGCCGAGCTACGGAACGCTCGTGATCGTCGAGCACGACGACGGATATCGGACGGTCTATGCGAACCTTGCTTCCGCCGACGTCAGTCGCGGTACGCGCGTTCGAGCCGGACAGAGCATCGGGGTGGTTGGCGAGTCGCATGATGGTGAGTTCCTGCACTTCGAAGTCTGGCACGGTCGCGACCGCCTCGATCCGACGTCGGTGCTCCGGTAGTGGCCACGCACTTGAACACAACGAACAGCAATGGACCAGCCTGACGAACGGTTTCGCACCGGATACGTGGCGATCGTCGGAGAGCCCAACGTCGGCAAATCGACGTTGCTCAATACCGTGATCGGAACGAAGCTCTCGATCGTGACCGCCAAGCCGCAGACGACGCGTAAGAGCATCCTCGGAATTCTCACCACCGACCGTGCCCAGATCATCTTCCGCGATACGCCCGGCGTCCTCACACCGCGGTATCTGCTGCAGCAGAAGCTCGTCGGCTACGTCCGGGAGGCCCTCCTCGACGCCGATGTGATCCTGCTCATGCTCGACGCCACCGAACCCGACCTGGAGCGACTCTCGGCCACGCCGCTCGGTGATCTGACCGATCTCGGGAAGCCGGTCGTACTGGTGCTCAACAAGGTCGACCAGCTGACCGACAAGAAGGTGCTTCTTCCGGTGATCGAACGCTTCGCCGCGTCCGGTGCCTTCAGCGAAGTGGTCCCGGTTTCCGCCCGGTACGCCGAGAACACCGCGCGCCTGGTCGACGTGCTCGAAGCGCTACTGCCGTTCGGGCCGTCACTGTACGATCCCGAGATGCTCAGCGAGCAACCGCAGCGGTTCTTCGTCGCCGAGCTCATTCGAGAGCAGGTGCTGGAGCTGTATCGTCAGGAAATCCCATACTCGGTCGAGGTGGCGATCGTGGAATTCGTCGAGCGTGAGCTCCCCGACAAGACGTACGTGCATGCCGAGATCATCGTTGAGCGTGCCTCACAGAAAGGCATCATCATCGGAAAGGGTGGAGAGGCGCTGCGTCGCCTCGGTGCACGCGCACGCACTGCGATCGAAGAGTTCCTCGAGGTCCCCGTCTACCTCGAGCTCTTCGTCAAGGTTCGCGAAGACTGGAGGTCGAGCGAACATCGGCTTCGTGGATTCGGGTACTGAACCGATGGGATTACATCACTCCGCAATGTCCAGATTCGTTTCGGAAGATCGGCGCGGCGTCCCCTCCGCCAGTGGACTCGAGCGACTCACGCTCTGTCCCGGCAGCTGGAGGATGGAGCGCGGCATTCCGCTGTCGGTCGGTCAGGGACCGCGGGCGGATCTGGGAAACCGGATGCACGAAGTGCTCGCCGGAGCCAGGGCCAAGGAGGATCTCAGCGCCTCGCAGCGCGAGGTGGTGCGACGCGGACTCGCCCTTGCCGAGCAGGTGATCGAATCGCTCGATCTGTCCGGAAGCGAGGCACGGCGCCTTGTCGAAGAACGGCTGTGGATGCACTACCGCGAGGGCGGCCCTGCCTTCTCCGCCCGCGTCGATCTTGCAGTCGTGTGTGGCGACAGAGGCCTGGTGCTCGACTACAAGACCGGCTCATCGTTCATCACCGATCCGTCGGACAACCGGCAGCTGCACGCACAGGCCGTCCTGCTGTCGAGGCACTACAGTCTCTCGAGCGTCGACGCCGCCATCGTACAGCCCCTCGTTGCACAACCGATCAGCGTGACGCGATTCGACGCACCGCGACTCGCGGAACTCGAGCGCGAGATCTTTGCAGCGCTTCGGGCGGCCGCTGTCGAAGACGCCCCGCTCGTACCCGGTCCCGTGCAGTGCCGCCACTGTCGCGCCCGCCGCCACTGTCCCGAATTCCGTCGCTGAGTTCGATCTCGCCCCATGAGGTTTTGGCACGCCGTTGGGATTCCGCTGAATCACAATCGCGTACCCAATCTCTACAGGCGAGGTCAACACCATGACGCATGACACCGACGCGGCGTCGAGGACGCAGGGCGACGAAGGCATCGACCGCTGGATGACCATCGTGGCGGCAACGGCAGTCGCCATCGTCATTGGCTGGGCGTATCCATCGCTCGGTATGCTGCTGATCGCGGCGATCATCGGTGCGCTGGCGCTCGCCGGGCTCGCGGCGGTGTCGGTGGCAGTTCTGTCGCTGGTCGACAGAGGTGTCGACCGCATCCGCAGAGAGTCCGCAGGAGCGGTGCGATTGCGCCGATCGAGAAGGGATTCGAGCCGTGGGAGCCTCGACGTGCCCACCGGTTCGGCGTGAGAGGAGGTCGTCGCTCGACCATCGGAGTCTGCCTCACGACGGTTTCGGTCCGCATCCGAAGGGATGCTTTCAGATAGATTCCCGCTGTCCATTCTCCCACGTGCACATGGGAGGTGGAAGCGGTCGGCTGCCGGTGCGTTGCGCAGGTGGTCGATCGTGGGAGGCGAACAATTCACGGGGCACACACCGCCACGGCGTGTGCCCCGTTTGTTCTTTCCAAGGGAGATCCGAATTCGATTGCGATGGATCGGCCTGTGGCTCTACAGACTGCGCGTCGCTGCCTTCTTCGCGCCATTGCCGTCGGCGGAGGTGTCGGACACGCGATCGTCGACTTTGTACTGCAACCGGTAGAGCGTCGCATAAATGCCGCCCAGTGCAAGCAGCTCCTCGTGGGTTCCCTGCTCGCGAAGCTCTCCGTGATGCATCACCAGGATTCGATCGGCGTTCTGGATGGTCGAGAGTCTGTGGGCAATCACGATCGACGTCCGCCCCTCGAGCAGCTTCTCGATCGCCCGCTGGATGAGCTGCTCTGTCTCCGTGTCGACGCTCGAGGTGGCCTCGTCGAGAATCAGGACGCGCGGGTCGTGCGCCAGGGCACGAGCGAAGGAGAGCAGCTGCTTCTGGCCGACCGACAGCGTCGAACCGCGCTCCTGCACGGGCGTGGCGTAGTCGTCGGGCAGTGATTCGATGAACCGGCTGACACCGACGGTCCGCGCCGCTTCCCGCGCGCGCTCGTCGGATATGCGCTCGTTGTTCAGCGTGATGTTGTCCAGTATTGTCCCCCGGAAGAGAAACACGTCCTGCATCACCAGCCCGATGTCGCGCCGCAGCTCCTCGGTCGGAATCGTCCGGATGTCGCGAGCGTCGACGCGCACCGTTCCGTTCTGGAACTCATAGTAGCGCATCAGAATGTTGATGATCGACGTCTTGCCCGCGCCGGTTGCGCCGACGATGGCGATGGTCTCGCCCGGTTCGACGCTGAAGGTGACGTCGCGAAGCACCGGATGCTCTCCGTCGTAGCTGAAGTCGACGTGCTCGAAGGCGATCGCACCGCGGGTGATGGCGAACGGCTCCGGATGCTCTCCGGCGGTGTAGACCGACGGCGCGTAGCTCTCGGTGTCGAGCAGCTGGAAAATTCGCTCCGAGCTCGCCATCGTGTTCTGAAGCACGTTGTACTTCTCCGAAAGATCACGGGCGGGTCGGAAGAACATCTCGGTGTACTGGATGAATGCGAAGAGCACGCCGATCGTGATCGCATGCTCGCCGAGCAGCGTCCCCACGTTGATGCCCACCGCCGTCTGAAGAATCGCACCGCCGCCGTACCACAGAATCAACGCCACGGCCAGAGTCGACAGGAAGTCGACGGTCGGGAAGAACAGGGCGTAGTAGAACACCATCCGGACCTGCGCGACGGTGTACGACTCGTTGATCTTCTCGAACTGCACGTGCGTGCGCAGCTCCTGCGCGAAGAGTTTTACCGTCTGAATTCCCGTGACGTGCTCGCTCAGGAACGCGTTGATGCGGGCCAGCTGCACGCGCACCTCGCGGTAGACGGCGCGTACCCGGCGACGAAAGATCGCCGTGGCCCACAGCAGCAGCGCCAGCGGTACGAGCGTCAGCAACGTCAGCTCGATCGACATGGCGAACATCATGATCACGATCCAGAGCAGGATGAAGATGTTCGCCGCGATCATCACCAGACCACTTGCGAAGAATTCATTCAGCACCTCGACGTCGCTCGTGACTCTCGTCACCAGGCGGCCGATCGGATTGGTGTCGAAGAACCGCATCGACAGCCGCTGCAGGTGCTCGAAGAGCTCGATGCGAATCCGGTGAATGGTCTCCTGACCCACGTACTGCATGACCACCGTCAGCGCGTAGGTGAGCGCTCCCTGCAGCACCAGCACGAGAAGGATGAGCCCGATCACCTCCATCATGCTTCCCATCGAACCGATCGAGACCGCATGATCGACTACCTTCGCATCGGCCGGCCCGTAGTAGGAGAGGTAGCCCGCGGTCACGGCGCGTGCCATCGGTCGCAGCAGTGGCACGGCCATCAGGTGCGCGTCGATGAACACCTTCGTCAGGTAGGGTCGCAGCACACCGAAGAACGCCGCGGCGATGGCCATCGCGATCGAGCCGAAGACGTGGATCCTATAGGGCCGCAGGTAGACCACCAGCCGCCGGAGCAACGACTTGTCGAGCGCCTTGCCGAGAACGATCTCTTCTTCTTGTTGAGCCATGGGTGTCGAACGAGGGTGGGTGTCTGTCGCAACGGGCAAACTACCGAGCGGTGTCAAATCGACCGAATGCAAAACGTTACGTTGGCCTCAGGGTTCGCACCGAGGATTCGCCGGGTGATGGCGTAACCGGTTGCCCCCGATCGGGTTATATCTTCGTGATCTCGGCACTGGGCGATTGGCGTCGGGCTCCGCCAGCGCCGCCGCCAGCCGACCGCAGGGCCACCGACGACGGGCGCAGCTCCGGTGGTGAATTGCAATTCGAGGGACGATCGGCCAAATTGATCCCGGTCAATGCCCCCGCCACGAACGTGCGCAAGCTTACGAACCGACCGATGGAAACGTGATGCGACTAAGGGAGATCGCCTGCCTTGCAGGGACCGTTTTTGTGTTGCTGATGGCGGCACGTGGGGAGGCAGGCGCGCAGCTCCGCGATCGCCTCGACAACCGCGGTACCGGGTTCTGGATCGCCTTCATGCCCACCAATGGGTTCGACCTGCGACCGCTGCTCGCGCTCAGCGTCGCTTGTGAACGGCCGACGACGGGCCGCCTGATCTACACCGCCACCGGACGCACCGAGACCATCACCATCGCCGACGCCAACACGCCCGTTCGGATCGACCTCGACACCGATCTTGTCTACAATCCCGACCCGGGCATTTCCGATCGATCCGTCCGCCTCGAGTTCGACGACGAAGTCTCCATCTACGGAATCAACACGATGCGGTGGAGCAGCGACGCCTTCGTCGCCCTTCCTGACGAGGCGCTCGGGAGCAGCTACCGTGTGCTGAGTTACCCGAACACGCTGCAGCCGTCGCCGTTCGGCTCCGGAGGATCCGAGAGCGACTTCCCATCGGAGATGGCCATCGTCGGAACGTCGAATCAGCCGACCACCGTCACGATCTACCCGTCGGTGCGCACCAAGGACCGGCCGAACACGCAGCCCTACACCGTCTCGCTATCGCGGGGCCAGGTGTACATCGCCCAGGCGGCAGGGGAGGCCGGGGAGGACCTGACGGGAACGAGAATCGAATCCACGCAGCCGGTCGTCGTCTACGGTGGACATCAACGGACGAACGTGCCATACAACGACGCCGTCGGCCGCGACCATCTCGTCGAGCAGATGATCCCGCTGTCGCACTGGCAGTCGCGGGCCATGCTCCTTCCGCACTACCAGCTCGACAAGACCATCGCAGACGCCAACATCGCACGCGTGCTCGCCTCGGAGGACAACACCGCCGTCAGCGTCGACAGTTCCGAGATCGCCCGGCTCAACGCCGGCGAATTCGTCGAGATCCCGCTCGATCGCGCCAAACTCGTCACCGCCGACCATCCTGTGCTCGTCGCTCAGTATCAGCATTCCACCGTCGACGAACGATTCATCACACGCGCGGTCGACTCCATCGGCGATCCATTTGAAATGCTCGTCCCCTCGCGCGAGCAGTTCGATTCGGCCTACGCCTTCGAGAGCTTCCAGAGCAGCGATTTCAAACAGCACTTCATCAACGTTGTCATTCCGAGTGAACGGACCGGCTCTGTGCGCCTCGATGGAAAACCGCTGCTCGCCTCGTGGAGTAGAATTCCGAAGACCAGCTACAGCTTCACGCAGCTTCGCGTGCTCTCCGGTGAACACGCCATCGATGCCCGTGTGCCGTTCGGCCTGTATGTCTATGGATTCGGGCCGTACAACTCCTACGGCTACCCCGGCGGATACGTCTTCGACACGCTGTTCAAGGATCAGAAGGAACCGCTGGTCAGCGCCGAGGACACCTGCGGCGGTCTCTCGGGCGTCGCCCATGACGACAGTACCCACGACTTCGGCATGGAGTCGCTCAGAGTCGCATCGTCTTCCAACGTGCGGCTCGTTACCGAGCCGTTCCGTTCCGGCGACGATTCGATCCGCTTCCGACTCGATCTCCTCGATCCGTTCGAGGATGGCTCTGCCGAACTGATCGCGGTCGACACGGCGGGACTCGACAGTCACGTCGCGCTGTCGGTCAAGGGATTTACCGTCGCCATCCAGCGCGGGCAGACGCAGCCGATCCGCTATGACACCCTGGCGTCGCTCAACGGTCAGCAGTTCTGCCGGTCGATCACCCTGTACAACTACGGCCGCTACCCGCAGACGATCAACCGCCTGTCGATCTCGCCCAGCGGGCCCGGTCTGTCGGTGGGGACCACATTCCCCATCCAGCTGGCGCCGGGCGAGCATCGGGATGTGGAAGTCTGCTTCACCTTCACCGGCGATACGGCGTTCGATGTGCAGGTTGGTATCGACAACGGTTGTCTCGAGCGGGCCATCGCCACCATCCCGGTGATCAGTGGCGTCGACACGATGCCGCCGAGCATCGTTCGCACCGATGAACCGTGTCAGAGCGATCCGTCGTTCGACCTGAGTGAACCGGGTCTGTTCAACGCCGGCGTGGCTGCGATCGACCCGATCCGCCTGATCAACGGTACGCTGGAGATCGTACCCGCGTCGCTTCCGTCGAAATCGGTGCGTCTGGTGATCCGACGGATCGATCCGCGGCAGGACCTCATCTACACCATTGCGGTGCGCGACATGGTCGGACTCACCAGCACGATCGAGGACACGGTGGGTGGCTTCACGCTCGCGGTTTCCTCGCAGAGCGGCCGGCAGCTGGCAATCCGTCTGGGAGAGCGATTCGATTTCCAGGAGATGCAGCTCTTCGACCGCGTGTGCGATTCGGTCTACCTGACCAACTACGGCCTGCTGCCGATGCGGCTCGAGCGCGTTCGAATGCATGGCAATGTCGAATTCTCCATCCCGCCCGAGCAGCTGCCGCTCACACTGCAGCCGGGTGAAGAGCGAGGTCTGGCACTCTGCGTGACGCCGCGTGCAATCGGAGAATCCATCGACACGCTGCTGATCGATTACTCCTGCGGCTTCGACGCCGAACTCGTCGAGGTGGCTACCACCGTCGATCCGTTGCATGGTCGTACGAGCGACGAGTGCGGCAACGACCTCTCGTTCAACATCGGTGGCTTCGCCCGCCGGACGTTCCTGGCGCCGCCGGCGCCGAACCCGGGTACTTCGCAAACGGCGCTGCGCTTCGGCCTGGCGCACGACGACACCGTGTCGCTCGATCTTCACAACGCGTCGGGCACGCTGGTTCGCAGCTATCTCGACGGCGAGCCGCTGCCGGGCGGCATGCTGCAGATCGAGGCCGACGTTGCCGACATCCCCTCCGGTGTCTACTACCTTCGGATGCGCACCGCGTCCGGGGAACGCTTCACCCAAACGCTCGTCATCCGACGCTGATCCACCGGTTCCCCCCGGAGCCCCACTGCGAGGCATTGACCGGCCCCTCTCGTCTCTCCGCCATGCGCGGACGCACCGAGGTTGTCCATGATGCATTCGATACGCACTCACATTCGCCGTCGATCCGAACGGAGCACAGCGCGTCGCGCGATCGGTGACGGCCGGTGCCGTGCGGCGATCGTGCTTGCTGTCGTCTTCTTCCTGGCAGCCGGCTCGCTCACCGCACAGGTCAAGGGCCACGACACCAGGGGAACGAAGTTCTGGGTGACCTTCCTCGAGAACTGGGGATCGTTGGGTTCGAGCGAACACTCCGATCTGCGACTCTATGCCAGCGGTGACACCGCCACCACCGTCCACGTCACCTACGAGCTCACCGGTGAGACGATCGACATCGCACTTCCGAAACCGCGCACGTCGTACGAAATCAACATCAACTTCTTCTTCGGAGACAGCACCGAGCTCGTCGGCGCCGAGGAGCGATCGTTCCGGTCATTCCTGGTCGAATCGGACAACGAGATCACGCTCTACGGTGTCAACATCCGCAGCAAGTCGTCCGACGCGTTCCTGGCGCTTCCCGACGACGTGCTGACGCGACGGTACGTGGTGCTCGCCTATACCAACGGGTTGAACTCCGTCGACAGGTTCAATTCGTACTACGACATGGCCTCGGAGATGGCGGTGATGGCGACCGAGGACGGGACGACCGTGCGAATCGACCCTCCGCAGGGGCTGCGGTTCAATGACGGTCGAACGGGGCAGACGACGGTGACGCTCGATCGCGGCCAGGTGTTTCTCATGCGCGCTGACACCGGCCGTGGCATGCAGTACCGGCAGGACGTCAGCGGCACGGAGGTGCTGTCGAACAAGCCGGTCGCCGTCTTCGGCGGTAACCGGCGAACGAGCGTCCCGACCGAAGTCGGAAACTTCCGCGATCACCTCGTCGAGCAGATGCCGCCGCTGGATATCTGGGGCAACGACGCCCTGCTGGTGCCGCACTACGACATCACTCCTGCGACCGGATACACGGCCGTCGCCCGAATTCTCCCGGTGTTCGCCGGGACGACCTGGACGCTCAACGGGATACCGATGGGACCACTGACGCTGGGCAGGCCGGTCGAGATCCCGCTGGCTCCCGGTGGCGCCTATGTGGAGGCCACGGGGCCAATTCTGGTCGCGCAGTATGAGCACTCAGTCGGCAAGAACGATCCGATCACCAACGAGGCGGCGCTCGGCGATCCGTTCATGATGCTGATCCCGCCGTCGGCCCAGTTCGACACGGCCTACGCCTTCCAGAGCGTTCCGCACCAGGAGTTTCAGCGACACTTCGTCAACATCGTCGTTCCGACCGAGGCCGTCACGACGGTGTCGTTCGACGGCACGATCATCGACCCGAACGGCACGAGGTTCCGCCAACTCGCCGCCACGCGATTCAGCTATCTGCAGGATGAAGTCTCCGCCGGCAGCCATTCGATCCGCGCCGACTCCGCCTTCGGGTTGTACGCATACGGATTCGGACCTGCCAATTCGTACGGATACGTGGGTGGAATGCTGTTCAAGACGCTGGTGCAGGACTTCCAGCCGCCGGAAGTGGAATTCACCCGCGCGTGCGATTCTCTCGACGGCATCGCCTTCGATGCCCGCATAACCGACGAGGGAGTCGACTCATGCTATGCCATGCCCGACACGTCGAACGTCGCGCTCTGGATCGAACCGTTCACCTCGCCCGCCGACACGGTGCATTTCGGAGCACGACTGATCGATCCCTACCGCGACGGTGTGGTCGACATACGTGCGATCGACTCGATGGGACGATCGCTGACGCGCCGGATCGGACTGCCGGGCTTCACCGTGCGGCTTTCGGGCATGACCGACGGCCCGCTGCTGCTCGACACGCTGGTGGCGTACAACAGCAACACGTACTGCCGCACGTTGCGAATCGAGAACTACGGTTCGACCCCGCAGGTGATCGACAGCATCCGCATCGCACCTGACTCGGTCTCCGACAACGTGCTCGTGCGTCAGACGTTCCCGATTACGATTCCCCCGGGAGGTGCTGCCGACGTGGAGCTCTGCAGCGCGGGACTGGAGGACTCGATGCTGGTCGCGCACATCGACCTCGTCGGCGGCTGCCGTGATCGCGAAGTGGCCGTGCTTCCGATCACCCACCGCGTCGACACCACGGCGCCCGGTGTGATCCGACCGATGGGGCGCTGTACCGACGACGTGGATCTGACGTTCACCGACGCGTACGGTTCGGGCATCGTCGAAATGCACTTCGACACGCTCATCAACTGTACGGGAGAATTCGCCAACGCCAACCAGAGCTTCCCGACCGGGCGGGTGACCGCGCACATTCGACGGATCGATCCGCGTCAGGATATGATCTACCAGGTCGCCATCACCGACGATGCGGGCAATACCATCATCGAACGCGATACGCTCGGTGGCTTCACGCTCAGCATCCTCGACAAGCCGGGCGACACGCTGCGGGTGGATGGCACCGACGTCTGGGACGGAAAGGAGATCGACGTGCGCCAGTCGCGATGCGATTCGCTCATCCTCGCCAACCATGGCTCGCAGCCGCTGGTAATCGCGGCACTGACACTGCGGGGCAACCAGACCTACAGCGTTCCTCCGTCGCAGTTCCCGCTTACGATTCCGCCGGGTGGCCACCGCAGCGTCGCCGTCTGCATCGAGGGAACCCTCCTCGGACACTACGTCGATACCGCCGTGGTCTACGACTTCTGCGGAACCCATGACGATCTGCCGGTCAAGGTGGTCGTCAACGGCCTGGACGGCACCGGCACGGACGTCTGCAACAACACCATACGCGCCCAGCAGGAGGGACCGGCAAAGCGTACCTACATCACGACGCCGATTCCGAATCCGGCGGGAGGCCCGACGGCAACCGTCGATGTCGCCCTGACGCGTGCGTCGGTCGTCTCGCTGGAGATCTTCTCCTCGACCGGCCAGCCGGCGTCGACCGTCATGCGTGGCGTCGAAATGAAGCCGGGTGTAACCAGGATCGAATTCGATGTGTCATCGCTTGACGCCGGCGCCTACTTCATCCGGCTGCGAACCGCCGACGGCGACGTCCACAGCCAGAAGTTCATCGTGCGACGCTAGGCCCGCGCCGACGGTCCACACGTCGGCTCTGCGCGACCGGTTGCACGGTTTTTCGTCGCGATGTAGTTTCAGCGGCCTCCCCTCCAACGGGCTCTGCCCTGGGGCGCACCCACGCGGGTCGGAAACGAGCGGGCACACTCGACCGAATTCCGCCACACCCCATTACTGCACCGTTCCCCAGCAACGGCTTCAGGTCTATCTACACGGTCTGTTCGCGGGACCATGGTGTTCCATGCGAACCGGACCGAGCCATTTCCGCTGCGTTCACTGTGGCGGTGCGGGCCCAACATCGAGAGACCTCAATGAACCCATTTGCTACGCGTTGCCTGACGCTGTTGCTGCTGGCCCTCGTCGTCCTCTGTCCGGTATCGGCGCAGACGACCACACCGGGCTGGCGAATTCATACGCCCCTGCCGAAGCCGCTCGCAGGCCATGCGGCCGTCATGCTCAGCACCGGTGAAGTCCTCATCACCGGCGGCACCGATGCCTCGGGTGCCGCCACGACCACCTCGCTGCTGTATCGACCGCTGACCGGTGAGATCGTCCCCACCCTCAACACGCTCCAGGATGCCCGCGCGTACCACGCGCTCGTCGCCGTTCCCTTCGGTGGCGATACCCGCGTGTTCGCCATCGGCGGATACGCCGGAACGCGGACCGATGCCAAGGCACTCTCCTCGATCGAAGTGCTCGAACGTGATGCCTCGAGCGGCAATTGGCGGTGGCGCCGGATCGGTAACCTCAGTGTGGCGCGTGGCGAACCCCGCGCAGCATGGGACGGCGCCGGAGCCATCGTAGTCACCGGTGGACGCGAACAGAGCAGTGGAGCCATGGGAAGCGGGACACCGAGCGTCGCCGCCGATCGCATCGACGTGTCCACGCTGCAGACCACGGTACTCGGCGACATGGCCGTCGGCCGTGCCGGTCACCTGGTCGCGCGCATCGAGCAGCAGGACGGTTCGATCCGAATGGTCACCGCCACCGGAGAGAATTCCCGCCCCGTCACCCTGCACGAAACACTCGTCGGTACCACATGGGATTCGCGGGCGAACCCGCCGATCGTCTTCCGGGAGTACGGCTACGGCTTCGGCGACATCGCGGGCGTCGCCCGGGTGTTCGGAGGATTCGAGGAATCGGGCACCGCACTGGCGACCGGGGAGTGGTTCGATACCAAGAGCGGGTGGAAGCCGGCACCGCGGATGAGCACCGCACGGGCGCGATTCGACGCCACACTCGTCGCGGGTCCGGTCGATACGGCCACGGCCTACCTCGCCGTCGGCGGTCAGGGCGACGGCGGCGCAATCGCCGCTACTGAAATGTTCGAGATGCCCGATGCGATCAACACCTCCGGCATCTGGACTCCGTTCCCACCGTTGAACCAGCCGGGTGCCGAACGCGCGATCGCCATGACCTCGGAAAACCTTCCGCTCGTCCTCGGCGGCATCAACGGCGTCGCCGAGCTCGCGTCGACGGAACTCTACCAGCCGTTGCGGGCAAGGGATATCGCGTTCGGGCAGGTGGAGGCCGGCCGCCTCAGCGACACGCTGCACGTGCCGATCACCAACGAGTGGCTTCTGCCGGTCACCGTCCGCCGGTTCCGGCTCGACGGCTCGGCAGAATTCATCGTTACCAATGCACCCGATTCGCTGATGCTCAAGCCAGGTGCGACGCACACGGTGATCGTGCGGTTCCGACCCAATGACGCGGGTCCGCGACAGGGGCGGCTGCTCTTCGACGTCGGTGCCATCACCGACACCGTGCTGCTCAGCGGAACGGGTTTGCAGTCGTCGATCAAGATCGTGACCACCGCCGTCGACTTCGACAGCGTCGATGTCGGCACCACCAAACAGCTGTGCTTCGATGCGGTCCTCAACAACGGCACCGATCCGGCGCTGATCGATTCGATCACGATCGAACCGCCTGGTCCCTTCCACGTCGTCTCGCCCGTCGGACAGGTCTCGGTCGATCCGGGACAGGTGCTGCAGGTGTGTGTGGAATTCGAACCGGATGCCCGCGGTGCGGACATCGGCGCGATCACGGCGCACCTCGCCGACCGCACGTTCCCGATTACGGCGTCGGGAATCGGCGTCGTCCGCCGGATCGATGCGTTCGCGCCTTCCTGCGACACCATCTCCGTCCGACCCGGCGATTCGGTCGCGACGTTCGTGGTGCTTCGCAATCCCGGCGATCGCGTCGTGACCATCACATCGGTCGACTTCACCGCGAGCGCGCCAAACCTGTTCTGGCTGGCCGATCCGTCGATCCTGCCGTTGACGATCGTACCCGGAGATGAGGCCACGGTCGAGGTGACGTTCTCTCCGCAACGTGAGGCGACCGAGCACGCCACGGCAACGTTCAGCTTCGAGGGTGGAGGATCGACCGACGCCGAGCTCTGCTACATCGCCCGCTCGCGCGCGATCTCACCATCGGTCCCGGAGATCGACTTCGGAACCGTCTGTGCCGGCGATACGGTCTCCTTCGGCGTCCTGCTGGAGAATTCGAGCGTGTTCGACACCGTCCGCCTCGCCTCGGTCACCACTGACGACCAGACCGGCGCGGTGTCGGTCGAGTCGGTGCCGGCGCGGATGCTCCTTCCGCGCGAGACCGTACCGGTCACCGTCGAGTTCACGCCGATCGATGCGGGGGATTTCGCCGGATCGGTCACTGCCAGTGGAAGCTTCGGCTCCTACGACATTCCCGTTCGGGCGAAGGTGCTGCCGCGGCTGCAATTCCTTCCCCGTGATGCCTCCGGTGCTGAAGCGACCACGGTCGTCGTCCCGGTCGACCTCGCCGGCGTGGCAAACGGCGTGAGCGTCGGGGCGATCGGACTCGATCTCGAATTCGATCGAACGCTTCTCGTTCCGCGTCGGCTGGTCTCGCTTGCGGACGCGGTGCCGCTCGATGAATCCGCATCACAGATCACCGCCGTGGAACCGGGACACGTTCGCCTTCAGCCCGTCTGGCAGGCGCCGCTCATCGCCGACGGGCCGGCCTTCGGCATCGAGTGCGAGCTGCTCCGCGGAGATCACGCGGTTGCGCGGCTGGTGGTCTCCGGCGCCGGTGGCGCCGACTTCTGCGTGGGTGCTTCGCCCGCGGCGCTCGAGGTGGCGCTGCCATGCGGAGGGACCTCGAGTCTGATCCGTACGGCGAAGGTGAGTCTGCTGCGTGTCGCTCCGAATCCGGTCGCGGCGAGCGCCCACCTTACGCTGGTCTCGCCCGTACGGGGTGAGGCCGTCGCCGAGGTCTGCACGAGCATGGGCCAGCGCGTCCGTCGCGTCGATCTCGGACGCCACGAGACCCCTGAAACATCCACCGACATCGATCTCTCAGGTCTCTCCGATGGCGCGTACTACATCCGCGTGCTCGTCGACGGGAAGATCGTCCTCACGCAGCCGGTCACACTGATCCGGAATTGATCGAACGAATTCGACCCACGTCACTACACCGATGCGAACCATACACATCTCTACCCGCCTGCAGTCGGCTTCGGCCGTCCTTATGCTCCTCGTCTGCACGGCCCTGGCGCATGCCCAGACGACCGACGCCGACTCCTCGGCCGCCGGAGACGATCGGTATGCCCGGGTGATGGTCGGCACCTTCGGCGCCGGCACGATGAACATGCATACCGGCTCGTTCGACACCTACGACGGGATCCTCGAGTGCGGCACGTTCACCGATGCCAACACCATCGGCTGGATGGCGGGCAACACGCTCGACTTCTCCGTTGGCGGGCCGTTCGGACTCTCGGTGCGGGCGTACTACCATCAGGCCGACGGCGATTTCGAGAGCCCGAACAGCGTCTCGCCGCTGGTCCTCGTCGGCGAGGAGACACTCGTTCCGCTGGAGAGCCAGTACGTCGTGGCCACCACGCTCGACTACGTCATGCTCGATTTGCTTGCGAAACTGCGCATCGGTGGTGGGCTGTATGCCGCGCTCGGTCCGTCGGTCGGATACGCCACGCGCGCTGCCTTCGAACAGACCGAGCAGATCCTCTCGCCGAGCGGCGCCACGTTCGTCAACGGCGGCACCGAACGGCAGATCGCCGCGGGAAGCTTCGAAGAGCAGGGAACGGGCAATACGAGCCGCCAGATCCGATTGGCCGCCACCGGCGCGATCGGCGTCGACGTGTTCCTGACCGACAATGTCGTGCTCAACCCGGAGGCGGCGTACACCTACGGATTCACCAACGTGCTTTCCGGTGTCGACTGGAAAGTGTCCGATCTGCGCGCGTCGATCGGCCTCAAGTGGGCATTCTCACCACCCGAGAAGATCATCGTACCGAATGAGGGACCGGTTGCCGAGGCGCCGGTGCCCGATCCGGTGGTCGCCTTCGACGTCGACGGCACGAATTCCGACGGTGTGACACTGAAGAATCCGGAGGTGCTCGTGACCGAGGATCGAGCGATGGAGGTGATGCCGCTGCTGCCATTCGTCTTCTTCGATTCCTCGAGCGCGGCGCTGCCGGCACGGTATGACAGAATTTCGCCGTCGGCACGCTCCGCGTTCTCCGAGGATCGGCTCGACGGTGAGGTGCTCGACGTCTACCACGACGTGCTGAATATCGTCGGGCACCGCATGCAGGAATTCCCCCAGGCGACGCTGTCGCTCTCGGGCTATCGCGAGCCGATCGACGACGGATCGGACGCGTCGATCGCCGCCGGTCGCGCCGCGGCCGTCCGCGACTACCTCGTCAACGCATGGGGCGTCGATCCGAAGCGGATCAGCGTGCGCTCCGGTGGGCTGCCGCCCCGGGCGTCGAATCGTGACATCGCCGACGGACGTCAGGAGAACCGTCGCGTCGAGATTCGCGCCAGCGACGATCGAATTCTCGCACCCGTCCGCCGCACGCACCTCGATCGCTCGATCGAACCCCGGACGCTCGCACTCGAACCGCACGTGCAGTACCCCGAGCACGTCACCGGCTGGAGTGGTTCGATCGGAGGGCCGACCGGACAGCTCTGGAGCTCCGATGGCGATGGCCGACCGAACCGTTCGGTGCCGTGGACCGTCGATGCCTCGAAGCTCGATCAGGTGCTCGGTGGTGATCAGTCCGCCACCATGTCCGCTGAATTCGCCGTGAAGACCGATGGCGGTCGCACGCTCTCCTCGACACGGTCGATTCCCGTTCGCCGAGTGATCACCTCGCACCGGCTCAACGGTGAAGTGGTCCGCGATACGCTCATCGAGCGGTACGCGCTGATCTTCTTCGACTTCGATTCGCCCGACATCATCGACGTCAACCGGCCGGTGCTCGACGTCGTTCGCAGCCGGATGCGCACCTCGAGCACGGTGCATGTGACGGGACTTACCGATCGGATCGGCCCGGACGACCACAACCGCGAGCTGTCGGCCGAACGCGCCCAGGCGGTGGCCAAGGCGGTGCGCACGCGGATCATCCCCGAGAGCATCGACACCGAGGGAGCCGGAGAGAAGCTGATCTACGATAACGACCTGCCCGAAGGCCGGTTTTACAATCGAACGGTGATCGTCGAGATCGCCACACCGGTCGAGTGACCCCATGAGCATTCCCACCCACGTTCGCCGAATCCTTCCGATCGTCGCCGCCGCATTGATGTGCGCGGCGTCGCTCCGCGCGCAGCAGTCGCTGTCGATCGTCGACGCGCTCCCGCCGTACGATCTCACGGCGGTCCTGCTGGCAAATGGTCACTTCTCGCTCTCGACGCGATATACCGATTCCAGCAAGCTGATCATCTATCGCGAAGACGGTACCGGCAACCGTCCGGTGAACTTCACCTCGCACGTCCATTTCAAGGTCGACGACATCGTCTTCCAGCTGCCGTACGAGGAGAATCCCGATACCCGGCAGTCGCCGCCGGACCATCCGCTGACGGTGGTCAATCTCTTCCGCGACACCGCCTTCGGCCGGCCGCGCGTCAACGCCAATCTCTATGGCGTCATGCCGGGAACCCGCGATACCATCCGGTTCGTGTTCACCATGGAACCCGTACTCCGACCGAGCGGCGGATTCGTCCGCCTGTCGGCAACGGTGATCAACTCCACGGCGAATCCGCACCAGATCGGCGTGCTGATGCTGATCGACACCAAGATTGGCGACAACGATCGCGCGCCGATCGCCACGTCGTTCGGCTTTACCAACGTCGAGACGGAATTCAAGAAGTCCGACCCGCTGGGCCTGCCGGAATTCTGGCTGGGTCTGGAGGGAACGCCCACGCAGCCGCGACTGACCGCCCGAGGCAACCTCCGGGCGTCGGATCTGGTCGAACCGGACATCTTCATCTTCGGCAACTGGACCGACTTCACGTCGCAGGGCATTCGGGGGCTCGCCTCGGCACTGTGGGACGAACGCTCTGCCAGCGGTCTTCCGTACACCGACAGTGCGGTGCTGCTGCTGTGGCTGCAGAAGCTCATCGGCGCCGGTCAGGGCGTCGTTGAGGCATCGACCGAAATCGGCATCGTCGACTCGCTGCAGGTGTTCTCCGGTGGCAATGGCGGCGGTGGCGGAGGAGGTGGCGGTGGCGGCGGCGGACTGGTGCTCGCCGGTGCCGGCGGCTGCCTCAGCGTCGATACGGTGCATGAGGTTCCCTGCGGAATGGCCGGGTACAATCCCTACACACCCGATTCAGTGCAGGCGCTCTACATCGTCACCAACACGACCACGCCGGCGTTCTCCAACGCACGCGTCGTCGTACCGAATTATCCTGACGGCCTCTCCGGTCCTGCTTCGGCCCGGCCGGTAATTCCCTCGACGCTGGATGAGGGAACCACCGGCGTAGTACAGCTGTCGTTCTTCCCCGTGCCCCGACTCCAGACGACCACCTATCAGGTGCCTGTGCGCCTGGTGGCCGATCCCGGCGACACGGTCGCCTACGATACCATCTGCGTCACGGTGCCAGGACTGCTCGGCGCGATCAGCGTCGAGGACGCGAAGTTCAAACCGCTCTGTCCGTTCGTCGCCGACACGATCGACGTCAACGTCGACCTCAAGGGGGTGCGTTGTCTGCCGATCGAGCAGATCAACCTGCTCGGGTTGCCGCCGGACGTCGCGCTGTACTCGGTCGTGCCGCCGATTCCCAGCGTCGTGCCGTCGAACGGCCGCGTCCCGATCCGACTGCGGTACGTGCCGAACAACGTCGGCGTTCCGAACAACATTCAGGTGGAGGTGGTGGCAAAGGATTCCGAAACCGTTCCACCGATGGGAACCGTCGACAGTCTGCTGCGCGACACCGCCGAGGTGCAGGGCATCGGGCACGATGCGGAATTCTTCTTCGCCAAGACGACCGACACGCTGGACCTCGGGGCAGTCTGCCTGGGCGATACGGCGATCGGTGCCTGGGACGTTGCCAACGTCGGCGGATGCGTGCTCCATGTCGCTTCGGCGACGTTCCTCGGCGGCAATCCGGGCGCCTTCGATACCGCCGCACCCACGCAGCTGCCGTTGACGGTGCAGCGCACCGAGACGGGGGCGATCACCATCCGTTTCACGCCGACGATTCCCGGAAAGGATTCCGCGCTGCTGGTCATCAGCGGCGACGCACTCCCGTTCATCGACACGCTCGTCGTCCGCGGTCGCGGTGACGTGCCCACGTATGAACTGGAGGCGACGGCCCTCGAGGTGGACACGCTGTGTCCCGGCAAGGACGGCACCGCACGGGTGCGACTGATGAATCCCACCGCCTGTCCGGTGATCATCGACGGCGTGACGATGACGGGCACCGGCTTCACCGCGCAGCCCGCATCGAAGTTCGTCATCGCGCCGGGCGGCACCGTCAGCGTGACGGTGCTGGGGAATTTCAATGCGCCGGGTGACTACAACGGCACGCTGCAGATCCAGTCGGCAGCCGCCGGCGATCAGTCCGTCGCGGTGCACGCCGTCGTCGCCGAGCGCGCGCTCTCCGCCGCCCCGTCGGTGGCATTCGGAGACGTGCGAATCAAACGGAGCGGGACGAATTCGGTCGCGATCAGCTCGAGCGGAACCGCGGGCGTGGACATTCAGAGCATCAGCGTGTCGGGCTCGAACGCGTCGGAATTCACCGCGACGCTTCCGGCCGGTGTGACGCTGCCGATGCGGCTGGAGCCCGGGCAGGACCTGACGGTGACGGTCGATTTCACGCCTGCGGATCTGGAGACCAGGCGCGCCGTGCTGCAGGTGAAGACCCGCAGCGGCGGCATCTGCGAGTCGCTCGATCCGATCGTGCTGGAGGGGCGGGGTGTGCTGCCGGTAATAGATCTGCCTCGACGGTCGATCGACTTCGGTCGCGTCTGCGTCGGATCGGTCGCCGATACGACCGTGACGGTACGCAACCTCGGCAACGCGCCGCTGACGATCGACGGTCTGCAGTTCAGTGGTGCGGCCGACGTGAGTATCGACGGTGGCTTCCCGGTCGTGGTCGGCGTCGACCAGCAGCAGGACATGCACGTGAGCTTCCGGCCGACGGCGCTGGGTGAATTCGGAACCCAGGTACGCTTCAAATCCGATGGTGACTGGTTCACCGCGCCCGACACGCTGCTGGCCGTCCATGGCATCGGCGTTCTCTGCGGCACGCTGTCGATCGACACGATCCGGGCGGCCGTCGGTACGGCGATCGACATTCCGGTTCGCATCACGCCTCGGGAGGGACTCGACCTGACGGCCGACGACATTGCACCGCTGCTCAACGGTGCGGGGGACCGGACGATTCGGTTCTCCGTCGGTCACGACAAGCGCGTCTTCCGCTTCCGCCAGGAACCGCCCACGGGTGGGATGCTGTCGACGATGGCGACCGATCCGGCCGTGACCGTGACGCCCGAGGGGATCACAGTGGGTACGACCAACGGCGCAGGCGACATCGCTCCCGGCGCGGTGCTCGGCACGCTGCGCGGTGATGTGCTGCTCGGCTATCCGGCCCGCACGCCGCTGACGCTGTCGGTGAAGGATCTGGCCGGCACCTACAACGATCTCGAGCTCCACGACGGCCTGCTCATCAGCGAGTACTGCTCGATCGACCAGCGGTTCATCAATACCGATGGGGTAGCCGCGCTGCTGCGCGTCGTCCCGAGTCCGGTTCGCGACGCCGGCGTGATCGAGCTGTACCTGCGCGACGCGGGACCGGCACGGGTGGAGCTCTACGATGCGATGGGGCGGCGCCTGCAGGTGCTGCACGACGGACCGGCGCAGGCGGGCTCGACACAGCTGACGCTCGACCCGACGCTGCCCTCCGGCGCCTACACGGCGGTGGTGGACGCTGCCGGGCTCCGACAGACCGCGCCGGTGCTCATCATCAGGTAGGCACGTACGCTCATTGGCGGAGGTGCATCGGCGCGTGCTCGTCGATGAACGTCCGAACGACCGATAACGATCTCTTCAAACATCGTCCCGGCACCTGGCCCTGCAGGGCGGACCGTATGTTCAATTCACGGCAACTAAACGAATTGGAACGGCGATGACCCCCAGAATCAAAACGGCAATCTCGATCGGCGCGTTCGGCGTTGTCGCGCTCGTCGTCAACACCGTACCCGGTTTCGCCCGTGCCGACATCTCGAATGTCAATGCAACGGTTGAATTGCGGGACAATCCCGACGTCGGTCACAAGGAAGCATGGGTGGTGATCGACTACGATATCGCCAATGTCCCGTCGGCCGGTTCGATCATCGACATGAAGGTGCATCTGACCGATCGCAATGATGGACACACGTTGACGATCGATCCGGATGCAACCGACCTGAGCGGAGACGTCGGCGACATTGCCGGAAGTGGAAGCAAGGAAATCGAGTGGTATGCCGAAAAGGATCTCATGACCCGTAATCGGCAGGGAAAGTATACCGCGCAGGTGACGCTCACCGTCAGGGGCACCGGCGATCCGACCGACGCGACGCTGAGCATCGCCAGCTACGTCGACGGCGGGTGGCAGTACTTCGATCCGGGAGTGGTGCAGATGTCGAACATTCAGCCGACCGACGGTTTCGTTCCGCGATGCTCGCCGGTACAGGGTAACGACTATCAGGATTCGGTCAGCGGTGACGTTCAGTGGTACACGGGACAGGTTACATCGTTCCCCGGCTATCGCGGTCGTCATGACAACGACGTCATTTCGGGTGCACCCTCGCCCAACACCGGATGCGCAGCCTTTCTGGCAGCGCAGGACCTCGGCACACCCAATCAGAAAGTGTGGGTGAATTTCGCCAAGCCCTTCAACATGACGCTCGGATCGTCGGGATTCGTCTGGGAATTCCAGGCGCGGTACTTCGAGAGCGGCGCGGGTAAGAACAAATACATGAAGATCGGCAATGCCGGTAAGCCGGGCGATCAGCAGTTCGAGATCCTCGAGTATGGTGGGGAATTCGAGCTCACGCTGACCATTGCCAATGACGACGAGGAGAAGAGCAATGAATTCGATCTGGACGTCGTACGCCGCGAATACAAGCTCTCATTCCTCGGCGTTCATACCATGACGTTCAAGGCGCTCGGCGATGGGTATTTCGACGGCGACGGACCGAATAAAATACGACTCAAGGACGGCGATGCGACCGTCAATGGCTGGCTGCATTTCGCCGGCACCGATTTCGTGCTCGACACGACGACCAATCTTGCGACGCTGACGTCCCTGGGCACCTGGATGGACCCTGACGGCCAGCAGTTGTGGACGGGTCCGTTCAATGCCTCCCTTGCCCTGGTAATGGCGAGCACCGGTGACGTCGATCCGATCCAGATGTTCGAACGGTGGTTCATCGCGGGCTATTCCGTTGGTGTCAGGAGCATTGCATTTCAGGGCGATCCCGACAATGCCAGCGGCGTAAAAATGGACGTCCGAGTGTTCGTCCCGCAGTTCACCGCCGGATGTTCCAATGACGGTTCGGTATCCGGCGGCACCGATGCCGACCACGTCGGCGGAATCGATCTGACCGGGCTGCAGCTCGGCTCCGATGGGTTCCAGGTTGACCGTGTATCGGTCACCGACGTCGGATTGAAACACATTCCCGTCTTCTGTCTGCGCGAAGCCACCTACTCCTATGACGGGTCGAAAAAGCAGCTGGATGGCGATCTGCGCATCGACTTCAAGCCGCTGTTCGAAAATGCCGGAGGATCGATTTCTCTGCTCGACGGGAACATCGACGCGCTGCATCTGACGCTGCAGAACGGTCAGCCGATGCCGGTGAACATTCCGAATTCCTCGACGTGGATCGGGGAATGGAAGGCATTGAACCTGTCCATGTCGAATCTGCAGGGCGAGATTGCCACCCTTAGCGGAGATGCGACGCTCGCCGGGCGCGATGACTGGAAGACCCTGGGAGGATACGCGGACCTGACCCCGTACCTGGGCGGTGTGTCGCTCTTCACACTCTCAGGTTCCTTCTTCAAGCAAATGGACGGCACGAATACGTCCCTCGGCGGCGCGCTGACCATGTTCGGATATTCCAGCCATCTGCTCACGAATGATCAGCAGATCTGGCTGGTGAAGGGAACGGCGAATATGAATTTTCTGAACGTGACCGGAATTCTTGCACTTGGCGGTGATCTCGAAGTCGGCCTGGTGAATATTCCCGGTAGTCCGCCACTGTTCCATGGAACGGGCAGAAGCACGTTCACACTCGCTCCGCGTCCCCGCTACGTCATGGCGCTTACGGGCAACACGACAATACCCAAGCTTTTCGCGGCGCTTCCATACGGCGATTATCTCGACAAGCTCTTCCATCTGCCGCTGGAGATCGTGGGCGCGGGAATTCGCATGGACAACCTCACGTTCAGCGCCGCGGCCCAGCTTCCGGACAATACGCCGATCTGCATTACGCTGGACCTGACGAAGGATCCGCTTCTGCATCCGATGCAGTACCTGCACGGGTGCAATGCGATTGCGGTACTTGCCGGCCGCGCCGAACACAAAGCACAGCGGACGCTCGGCGTGCCGGACACGACCTGGTTCGATTTCGAGGCGACGCCGGAGCTCACCATGGGAGTCGTCCACGTGTATGGCGACCCGCTTCCGGTGTCCGTACTGCAGGATCCGACCGGCGCAATTCGAACGACTGATCAGACCGGTCCGGGCGTCAGCTATTACCCGCCCCAGGATGCGGGCGCCAGCGGCATGTGGACGATCGACACGCCCATTACCGGGACGTGGCACGTCGGCCTGGTCGACATGCAGCCGGGTGATTCGATCTTTACGTGGGGTACCTACGCAGCGCGACCGCGATTCGCGTTCACGAGCAGGGAGGAGGGCAGGACAGCAATTGCCAGCTGGACGTCGACCGACGCTCCGTCGGGCTCACACGTCGACTTCTTCCTCGATACCGATACGACGGGTGAGGATGGAGTCTACGTCGGATCGGCCGATGAGACCACCGGCGAATTCCGCTATACGATGACCGATTCTCTCGGCGCCTGTGGCTATTACCTCTATGGCGTCCGCGACGACGGAATGGACATTCAGTCGGTCTATGCTTCGACGTTCCTTTCGAACCCGAAGTCGTGGCTGCAGCCGCCGACGAACATTCACGCCGTCGGAATGCAGACGACTGACCACGTGACCATCTCGTGGGATCATTCTCCGGACACAACGCGAACGGCGTACCTGATTCGCGTTACCGATGCGTCCGGCAGTGATTCGATCTATGCCTCGACGAGATTCAACTACTCGATGACGACGCTCGACATCCCGGACTGGGAACACAGCAAGCTCTCAATTCAGACGGTGGGTGAAAACGGCGCCACCGGCTGCTGGTCCGATCCGGTCACCTTCGATGTCGCCGATGTCGAAGCGCCGACGACGGGCCGGACGGGTGCATCCGAGCTCCAGTTGCAGGTCGTTCCCAATCCGGCGAGCGCGACGGCAACGCTGTACGTAAATCTCGATCGAACCGATCTGCTCGACATCGAACTCTTCGACGTCTCCGGCCGGCATGTGCGGACGCTGTTCGTCGGAGCGCATCCCCGCGGCACCGCCCGTTCGGAGTTTGACGTGAGTTCGCTGCCGAGCGGCACGTACGTGCTGCGGGTACGGACTTCACACGGAACTTCGTCGCGGACGTTCGTGGTGCAGCACTGAACGACGAGCGGGGGCGATCGCCGGATCATAGGACGCGTCGCCCCCGACCCGTCGATTTCGATACTGGAACGTTCACCCCCCTCGAGAACCCCCTCTCGAAGACCGGTCGCGGTACACCGGTCGTCTGGCACGACAATCAATTCCACGTACTGTGGCGAGCTGTTACATACTCGAGGATTACGATGAGTTCAATTGCGATACGAATTGCCGGCATTGTGGCCGCGGCAGTGGTTCTGGTACTCATGTCGGCAGCGCCGATGTGTGCTGCAACGGACATCACCAACGTCCAGGCCACGGTCGACAAGCGGGAAAATGCTGGTACCGGCCATAAGGAATCGTGGGTGGTGATCGACTACGACATCGCCGATGTTCCCTCCGACGGAGTCGTGTTGTCAATGAAGGTCGAACTGACCAACAAGGACAACGGCCGCAAGATCACGATGACGCCGCCGGTGAAATACATCTCGGGGGATTACGGCAGCATTCAGAGCGACGGATCGAAGCACATTGAATGGAATGCCGAGCAGAACCTCGTCGATGAAAATAATCAGGGCAAATACGATGCGAAGGTCACGCTGCAGCTTGCCGGCACGGGCGATCCGACCGAAGCGACCCTGAGTATCTCCAGCTATCAGGAGGACGGGTGGCAGTATTTCTCTCCGGGAACGGCCCGCCTTACCAACCTTCAGCGTACCGACGGATATCAGCCCGTCTGTTCGCCGACCCAGGGAAACAACTGGAATCTGGAGGTCCCGTCCGACGCCGTCTTCTACACCGGCACGCTCACCTCGTTCCCGACGTACAACGGCCGCCGCACCGGCGATCCGATTCAGGGAACGCCACAGGCGGGCACCGGCTGCTCCACGTTCCTTGCAATCGAGAAGATCGGTACTCCGCAGCAGAAGATCTGGGTGCTGTTCGCACAGACGTGGAACATGGTGCTCACGTCGAACAACACGGCTTTCAAGTGGGAATTCCAGGCGCGTTATGTCAGCGATTCCGCCTCCCAGACGCTGGTGCTCGGCAATGCGGGAAAGCCCACTCAGCAACAGTTTTCCGAGCTCGAACATGGAAAGGAATTCAGTCTCGACCTCAATGCCGGTCCATCGGAGTCGGAAGCGAGTAACGACTTCGAACTCGATGTGGTTCGCCGCCAGTTCAAATACTCATACAAGGGCGCGCCGACCATGACGTTCGTCGCACTGGGTGACGGATATTTCGACGGTGCCGGGCCGAACAAGATCCAGTTGAAGGACGGTGACGTGAAGGTCAACGACTGGCTGCATTTCTCGGGTTCGACGTTCATTCTCGATACGACGAAGGATCGGTCGACGCTGACGTCCTCGGGCGCGTGGGCCAATCCGGACGGCAAGGGGCTGTGGGCGGGTCCGTTCAACGCTAAACTGACTGATCAATTCGAGGCCGATCTTGCCGACGGACCGGTCGCCATGGCCGCAGAGTGGTTCGTCGCCGGATTCTCCGTCAGTCTCGAGGATCTGAAGTTCGTCGGCGGTGTCGACAAGGCAACCGGCGTCAGCATGAACGTCCGGATTCTCATCCCGCAGCTCGCCTCGGGATGTGGATATGTCGGTGAGGAACAAACCAGCGGTTTCAGTGTCGGCGGAATCAAGCTCAACGGAGTGACGATCGGCAACGACGGCCTGTCGATTCAGGGAATCGAACTTCAGAACATCGGTGCGAGCGTGCTTCCGGGATTCTGCATGAAGTCGTTCAAGGTCAACTACGACACGCCGAAAAAGAAACTCGATGTCGAGGTCATTGGCGCACTGAAGCCGATCTTCGACGATTTCGGTGGGTCATTTACCGCAATCGATGGAAAGATTGATTCCTATAAGGTGATCTGCAAGTACGGTGAACAGGCGGCAATTCCGATCCCCGATCCGCCGCCACCCGCGCACGTTGCGGTATGGAAGGGGCTCGAAATCAATGTCGGCGGGTTGAAAACCGGCCCTGTGTCTCTCAAGGGAACGGCCTTCTTCTCGAGTCGCGACGACTGGAAGGAGTTGCCGGGATTCGACGAACTGCCTGCATTCATCAAGAAGGCGGCACTCGTTGAATTGGATGGGGCACTGGACTTGATATGGGGCCAGAAGGTGGGGCTCTCCGGGAAATTGAACTTCCTCGGATATTCGAGCCCATGGGCAACGAGCGGCGCGGGCGCATGGCTGGCTCAGGGAACCGCACAGCTCGATCTTCAGTTCGGCGGCACCCTGAGCGCGAGCGGTGAATACCAGTTGAAGATTCTCAATGTCGGGGGCGACAATTTCTTCTTCAACGGCGCCGGCAAAGGCAGTCTCACGATCTTTCCTCAGTTCAACGTCAACTTCGGACTTTCCGGCACCGTCCTGGTGCCCGATGTCTTCAAGGACATTCCGCTGGGCGACTACATCAATAAGAAATTCGGTCTGCCACGGACGTTGAGCAACGCGACGTTCCGAATGAACAACCTGCAGTTCAGTGCTGCCAGCACGTCGTCGTTGGGATCGTACTGCTATTCGATCGATCTGACGAAGAACCCGGTTACCGAACCGACGCAGTTCTTCCACATGTGCAATGCAGCTTCGATCATCAAGGGCCGTGCGCCCGAGAAGAGGGTACATACGCTCGGAGCCGAGGACACGACGTGGTTCGATTTCCCAATGCCGCCGGAAATGACGCTGGGCGTCGTGCACGTCTATGGCGATCCGCTCCCGGTGTCGATTCTGCGCGATCCTACCGGTGCCGTTCGCACCATCGATGCGAACGGACCCGGCGTGACGTACTATCCGCCCGGCGAGGCGGGTGAGAGCGGAATGTGGGAAATAGGGACGCCGATCGCGGGTGACTGGAGCGTGGGTGTGATTGACATGCAGCAGGGCGACTCGATCTACTCGTGGGGCGTCTACGCGCCGCGGCCCCGCTTCGCACTGCAGAGCCACGATGACGGTCGGACCGTCGTCGCGACATGGCCGACGACGAACGTGCCGGACGGCTCGACGATCGAACTCTACCTCGATGCCGATTCGACCGGCGAGGACGGCGTCTTCATCGGCAAGGCCGATGAGGCCGACGGAGAATTCCGCTATACGATGACCGACTCCCTCGCCGAGTGCGGGTACTACGTCTACGGCGTTCGCAATGATGGAGGCGAACTGCAGGCATCGTATTCACCGGTGTTTCACCCGAATCCAAAGTCGTGGCTCGCTCCTCCGACCAACGTCCATGCGGTCGGTACCAGTGGGACCGATCACGTAACCGTCTCGTGGGACCATTCCACCGATACGACGCGGAACGCATACCTGGTTCGTGTGACCGATGCCCAGGGACATGACTCGATCTACGCTACGACGCGGTTCAGTTTCTCGATGGTCGACATCGACGTGCCGGACTGGCAGCACAGCACGCTGTCGATTCGAACTGCGGGTGAGGATGGCACAACTGGCTGCTGGTCCGATCCCGTCTCCTTCGAAGTTGCCGACGTCGAAACTCCGCAAGCGGAGGCGACGACCGGTGGCACGCTCGACATGCAGATCGTTCCCAATCCGGCCATCCAGACAGCTACGGTCTACATCAACCTCGAGAAGGCCGATCTGCTCGACATCGAACTCTACGATATCACCGGCAAGCAGGTCGAGACGCTCTTCGTCGGACCGCATCCCAGCGGCACGCTCCGGGCCGAATTCGACGTCAGCGATCTGCCCAGCGGCACCTACGTCATGCGCGTCCGGACGACGCACGGCACCGGTTCGCACACACTGGTGGTGACGCACTGATTCCGTCCCGGGGACACCGGCCCTCGTCGAAACAGTCCCCGGAACGTGCACCGCGGCGAGCACGCCACGCCGCAAACGACCGACCCCCGGCCTCGTTCATGAGGTCGGGGGTCGTCGTTATCTGCCCGCTCGTTCTCGCGACCGGTCGACGTGGACTCCGAGAGCGACGCCAACGATCCGTCGATGCTGATTGGCGCCGCAGGCGCTCACATGCGCAGGACGAGCGCCCGGCGGCCATGCGCCGCGCGGTCGCTCAGTCGAAGAGGTCCGCGATCTTCACCACGTCGAACTGCTTTCCGAGGTAAGCCATCAACTCTGGTCGCTGCGAACTGCGTCCCCGCAGATAGCCACCGATCTCGATGTCACCGGTTTCCACCAGCACGCTCCACATGATCTCCCAGTTGAAATGCGATTGGTCCAGAAAGCTCCAGCCGTAGCCGCCGACCACGCGGAGCCGCAGGTCGAGACCCTTGGCGGGGTAGTCGTCGACGGGGAAGAAGAATCCCGCCCAGATGGATGGATCGTCGACGATGCGGGTGGTCGTCTGCGTTCGCGCTGGCAGCACTTCGGCGACGCCCGTGCCGCCGATGACCTTGCGACTCTCGATGATGTCGGTGACCGTTTCGGTCACCTCAACGCGCCGGTAGTCGAATCCCGCGACCAGATCGATCCACTGCCGCATGGGCAGGAAGACCGAAGCGGTCAATCGCACCGGCATCAGCGCCTTGCTCACGCGCGAGGTGTCGGCGAGTGTCGTGCTCGTACGCACCACCGTCGTGTCGGCACCGTTGGCGAAGCTCGGCGCGATCGTCGTGTCGTAGCGCACCTGGCGCGGGTCGCGCAGCACGATCGAACTGTCGTAGGAGAAGCTCTTCCCCTGCTGCAGCGCGAAAGCCAGTCCGACCGAGCTGAACGGCTGCGTGCTCGGCCCCCATACCCAGAGGTCGGGCAGATAGGCCTGAAAGTCGTAGTAGAACGAGCCGGTCTTCACGCCGTCGACGAAGTCGAACGTCGACCCGATCGTCAGCGCGTAGCGCCGCAGACTGTTCTCCCTGCGCGTTACTGTCAGCTGACCAATTGCCGTGGGATGGTGTCCATGGGAAACCGTCACCACGTAGCGGCCCGCCCTGATGTCGTAGTTGTTGTCCAGCGACAGCGACGTGCGGATCCGGTCGTTGCTCACGTCGCCGGGATCGGGGTGCGTGTCGAGCTTGAACCCGTCGCCGAGGAGCTTGACCTCGCAGCCGGGGTAGAATCCGGAGCCCTCGATTACCAGAAAGCCGTCGAACGTTTCGCCACGCTCGATGACCAGTGTATCGGAGAGCTCGCCGCCCTTGATCACCGAAACGGACGTGATGCGCGGCTCCGGCGCGGTCAGCATCACTGTGCCGGTCATCTTCACATGACCGTTGTCGCCGTCGATCACCTTGAAGATTCTCGGGCCCAGCGTCCGAAGCGATGCGTCGAGTTCGATCGTGCCTCGCAGGCCGCCGTACTCGAGCGTCGGCGGTTCGAAGCGGGCATCCGGCTGCGCCGGATCGAAGATGATCCGGTCGTCCTTATCGAAATGCACCGAACCGGACGTGAGGAGGATCGAAGCGAGCTGGCTCTTGCCGGGGGTGATCTGCACGTCGTAGGTCATCTGCGCGAACGACGAGCGTGGGGCACTCAGGAGGAGGCCGAAGACTGCAATGAGTGTGAGTGTTGCGCTGCCGGTGCCGAGGTCGCGCCGCGCTCTCAGGTGGGTCATGGTGAAGGCAGTTGGTTGGTCGGGCAGGGGAGGCGCCAATATACGGATGGAGTCGGCCGGAGCAGTACGCGGACCGCCCGGAGCCCTCCGGCGGTGTGATCTACGCACCGTCGGAGGTTGGTAGTGAGAATTCCATCGTCGTCCCCGCCCCCTCGGCACTCTGCACCTCGAGCGCGGAATCGTGCAGCTCCAGCACCCGTTTGACGATCGCCAGCCCCAGTCCCGTCCCGCCGGACGTGCGCGCCTTGCGGCCACGAACCTTGTAGAACCGTTCGGTGATGTGGGGAAGATCGTCGGCTGCGATTCCGTACCCGGTGTCATGCACGCGCAGCTGCACGTGTCCGTCGACGCGCGCCCCGTCGACCTCGACGCTGCCGCCGCGCGGCGTGTAACGCAGCGCGTTGTCGATGAGGTTGGAGATCACCCGCTCGATCATTCCGATGTCGGCGCTGACACTCGGCAGATCGTTCGCCAGCGTCGATCGCAGCGCGACGCCCAATTCCTCCGCCTTCGGTCGGAATTTCATCACCACATCCTGCACCAGCTCGCATGGCGGGAACGGCTCGCGCGCCACCCGGATCTCCGGTGCCTCGAGCTCCGCCAGCTCCAGCAGTTGCCTGACCAGCGCGTCGAGCAGCGTCGTGTCCTCGAGGATGATCTGCAGGTACTCCATCCGCTCCTGGGGCGTCAGCGTCTCGTTCTTCATCATCGCAGTCTCGACGTAACCGCGCATCGACGTGAGCGGACTGCGCAGGTCGTGCGTGATGTTGGCGACGAACTCCCGCCGCAGGTCGTCGCGCTGGCGGAGATCCTCCAGGTTCTGCTGCAGTCGATCGGCCATCTCGTTGAACGCGGTGCCGAGCCGTCCGATTTCGTCACCCGATCGTATCTCCACCCGTTGATCGAGCTCGCCCCCGGCGAAGGCCGTGACCGTGCGCGTGAGATCACGGAACCGTCGCGTCAGCAGCGCAAAGAGCAGCAGTCCGGCAAGCGCCGTGAATGCGAAGAGCAGCACGATGTTGTCCAACGCGCCGCTGACGATGTAGTTGTCGCGGACCATCGCAGCGGCAGAGGCGTAGCCCTTGCCGTGCAGGACGACGTAGAGGTAGCCCGTGCGGGCAACGCCACTGGTCGACGGCAGCGGAACCCGTGTGGCGGAGAAAATCTTGTCGTCGGAAGAACTCTTCGGGTCGGCGTCGCGGATCGGGAAGGATTCATGGCCGGCGAGAAACCGCTCGATCGGCTCGAGCGGAATCGACGTGCGCCGGACCGCCCCAGGATCGGCCATGTAGGTCAGGATGCTCCCGTGCTCGTCGAGCAGATAGATCTCCACCCACGGATTGAACACCATCAGCACGTGCATCGTGTGGCGGATCGATTCCACATCCAGCGAGTCCCCGATGTACGGTTCGATCTGCGAGGCCAGGCCCGCTGCGAGATCCTTGTTGAGCCGCTGTGCGGATTCCTCGACGAATCGCTCCGCGGTGTGCATCGTCACGTAGATGCTGGCCGCGCAGAAGAGCACCAGCAGCAGCAGGTACCCGGCGGAGAGCTTCGTGTAGAGACTCGACAGGAATTTCGGCATCGCTAGTCCTCCTCGACGTCGGTGAACCGGTAGCCGACGCCCCAGAGCGTCTTGATGAATCGTGGATGCGCCGGGTCGGGCTCGATCTTCCGCCGAAGGCGATTGATCAGTGAATTGACCGTGTGATCGTACCCGTCGAACTGCGGACCCCACACGCTCTCGAGCAGTTCCCCTCTGGTATAGGCGCGGCCCGGATTCGTCGCGAAGCATTCCAGCAGCTCATACTCCTTGGCCGTCAGCTCGATCTCCCGGTCGTTCATCGTCACGCGGCGCAGCGAGGGGTAGATCACCAGGCCGTCGTAGCGGATCTCCGCGGGCGCCTCGCGTTCGCTGCCGGCGCGTGCGGTCGTCTCGACGCGTCGCAGCAGCGCTCGCACCCGGGCGATCAACTCGCGGACGCTGAACGGCTTGGTCAGATATTCGTCGGCGCCCAACTCGAGCCCGAGCACGATGTCGATCTCCTCGGACTTCGCGGTCAGCATGAGGATTGGCGTCAGTTCGTCGATGGCCCGGATCTTCCGGCAGACGTCGAATCCGTTCATCTCCGGCAGCATCACGTCCAGGATCACCAGCGCCCACGTCTCTGCCGCGAAGCGATCGAGTCCCGACGCGCCGTCAGGAGCGATCTCCACGTCGTATCCCATGTCGCGCAGGTGGATCGACACCAGCCGCGCGATCTTCGGGTCGTCTTCGATGATCAGGACGCGTTGCATGTGGACTTCAGAGCGATTCGAAGGCGGGATGAGGGAGAATCCGGCTCCTGCGGAAACTACGACGCACGGCGGCCGAACCCCACAATCGTGGCCACGAGAATGTGCCGTACCGTGCGTATTGATACCGTCGCTTGAACGTGATGAAGGTTGTGGGTCGCAGACCGGACGCAACAGGTGCCGCCCGCTCGTGAGCCGGCAAATTTCGTCAGTGGCGGCACCGGATGCTTCGCCCAACGGTGACAATTCTCACGCGAGTATCACACCACGCATCGGTGGCCGAAACGGGCGATGCGATCACGCCGCCAGCGCGTGGTCCCGTGCCGCGCGGGTGTAGAAAACGAAACGAGGCCGGGGCTCATCGGCCCCGACCTCGATCGTGCGGAGAGGGTGGGATTCGAACCCACGATACCCCAAAAGGAGTATAACGGCGTTCCAGGCCGTCCCATTCAACCACTCTGGCACCTCCCCGGTGCCCTGCGACGCCGCGGCATCGCAAACCCCAAAGATAATGTCTCCCCGGAGATCGCGACGAAGCGACGGTTGTAACCAGGAGATTCAGCGCTGGGCATGGTTGTCTCGACTGCCGGTCACGACTCGCTCGACCTCCGTCGCGAGAAGCCCGCTGCTGCGGCGACTGCGCGCTCGATGCGGTGGTCTGTCGCTTTGAGCCGGCTCCGGATTCCGACTGCGCGTCGCTGCCACGATATGATTCCCGTCATAGTCCAGATAAGGGCTTCGTCGCTAACATGCGTCTGACATCCGGAGCCCGCCACCGACGAGTTCCGGAATCCCGCGAACGAACCCCTGCATCGTGATGAACGTCGACATCGACCTTGCGCGGCGCTACGACGTCGCCGGCCCACGCTATACATCCTATCCGACAGCCCCGCACTTCCGACCGTGGAACGAGGGAGAATTCGAAGATGTTCTCCGCGACAACGAGCAGCGGAGCGAACGGGATCTGTCGTTGTACTTCCACATCCCGTTCTGCACCTCACTCTGCTACTACTGCGGCTGCAACGTCGTGATCACCCACGACCGGAAGCGCATCGGCGGCTACCTCGACTATCTCGATCGGGAGATGGAGCTCTTCGGCCAGACGGTCGGAACGCGGCGGCGGGTGACGCAGATCCACTGGGGTGGCGGCTCTCCGAGCAATCTGACGCCGACGGAGATCCGTCGTCTCGGCGGAATGATCCGCCGGCACTTCGACGTCTCCGACGATGCCGAGATCGGCGTCGAGATCGATCCGCGCCGGCTTACACGCGAGCACGTCGCCGCCTTCGGCGAAGTGGGATTCAATCGCGCCAGTCTCGGTGTGCAGGACTTCGACGAGACCGTGCAGCTGGCGATCAACCGCCTCCAGCCGGAGGAGGAGACCCTGCGTTCGCTCGAATGGTGCAAGGAATTCGGTCTCGACAGCGTCAACGTCGATCTGATTTACGGCCTTCCGCATCAGACACCCGAGAGCTTTCAGCGCACGCTCGATCGGATCATCGAGATCGCACCGGATCGGCTCGCGGTGTTCAACTTCGCCTACGTTCCCTGGATCAAGCCACATCAGAAGGTGATCGACCAGACGGCACTGCCGGCTGCCGATCAGAAGATGACGATGCTCAAAGCCGTCGTCGAGACGCTCACCGCCGCCGGCTACGTGTTCATCGGCATGGATCACTTCGCCAGGCCAGATGACGAACTGGCCGTCGCACAGCGGGAGCATCGGCTGCACCGCAACTTCCAGGGGTACACGACCCATCCGGAGTGTGACCTCTTCGGCTTCGGCGTCACGTCCATCGGCAGCACCGAGCGGTCGTATTCTCAGAATCTCAAGAAGCTGCCGGAGTACTACGCTGCGCTCGACGAAGGCCGGCTTCCGGCGGCGCTCGGAATCACACTCAGCGATGACGACGTGATCCGTCGCGAGGCGATCAACGCACTGATGTGCAACCTCGAGCTCGACCGCGACGCGTTCTCCAGAGCACATCGGATCGACTTCGACGCGTACTTCGGTGATGTGCAAAGCCGCATGACGACATTCGTCGAGGACGGCCTCGTGAGATTCGAGGGGCGCAGGATCGTCGTCAGCGATGCCGGTCGACTGTTCCTGCGCAACATCGCCATGACGTTCGACGCGTACCTCGTGACCGACGCGACGCGCTACTCCCGCACGGTCTGAGGCCGCCGTCCGGCCGCCTCCGAATGCGGACATGGCGTGTCCGGTGAGCGAAACGCCAATGTGTAGCTTTGCACGACTGGAGTCGCTGAATTCGCGTTTGCCGCGCACGGCACCGATCGGCCCGGATCACAGGGGATCTACCGATCGGAAGGCGGACGTCGCAACGGGCACCAGGACGGCCACCGAAGTGCAGCGGCGGCGGCCGGTCATCCCCCCGGGACGGCCGGCCGCATTTGTTCCGTCGCCCGCGCCGCCACAAGCCACCGCACATCCAGATATCGTCAACGTCGACACCGCTCGGCGGGGGAAAACGATTCTTACGATTGCCCCGCTTGAGCGCGCATCGCGCGTTCGTATATTGGCCGTCTGTTTTTGGAGAGGTGCCGGAGTGGTTGAACGGGGCGGTCTCGAAAACCGTTGAGCCCTTTTAGGGTTCCGTGAGTTCGAATCTCACCCTCTCCGCCGATTCGATGGCCGGGGCGACACAGTCGCTTCGGCCATCGCTGCTTTCAGGCGTGGCGATCCGGTCGACAGGGTGCTGCTGCTCTCAACGTCCGATCGGAGGGAAGCGGGAGCGGTGGTGAGTGACAGGACGCGAACGACCTCTGCACCGACGGCTCACCGCGCCGACTGGCGAACGCGCGGACAGTCGAACGGCGATCCCGAAAGAAGCTCTGTGCGCACCAATACGGCGATCGCCGAGGAGCGACCCGTCGTGGAGCGGAAGTGAGCCGCGACCGCCGGTCGGTCTTCAAAATCATATCTTCCCTGCTTGTTTCGATCGCCGCTGCTCACAGCGGCCGCGCGCGATCGTGGTGTGTATCACTGTAGCGGGGAAGACGACTGATGGCCGAACCGAAGCGAATCGGAATTGTCGGAGCGACTGGTTATACCGGCTCCGAGCTCGTACGAATTCTCACCAACCATCCCCATGTCACCATCGAAGCGATCACGTCCGAAAGCCGTGCGGGCGAACGCTTCTCGGATATTCACGAACAATTCCGCGGCATCGTCGATCTCGAACTGACGCGGATCGGCGACGTTGCCTCGCGCGAATTCGACCTCGTATTCCTCGCCCTCCCGCATGGAGTTTCGATGGATTTCGTGGCGACGCACGGCTACGATCGATTTCGCATCATCGACCTTTCGGGTGATTTTCGACTCGATTCTCCGCAGACATACCTCGCGTGGTATGGGAAGGAGCATATCGCATCGGATGCGCTGAAGGACGCGGTGTTCGGGCTGCCCGAACTGTTCCGCGAGCAGATTCGGGATGCGCGCCTGATTGCCAATCCGGGGTGTTATCCGACTTCCGCGATACTGCCGCTGCTGCCGCTGGTGCAGCAGGGCGTCATCCATCACCGGGGAATCGTCGTCGACGCGAAATCGGGCGTCACCGGAGCCGGTGCAAAGGCGAAACACAACACCCATTACCCGAACGTCAACGACAATTTTTTCGCGTACGCACTGAAGTCACATCGGCATACGCCCGAAATGCAGCGCGCGCTCTCCATCGCTGCCGGCGATGATGTGCAATTGCTCTTCACGCCGCATCTGCTGCCGATCGATCGCGGAATTCTTGCTACTACGTATTCCCGCCCGCGCGAACCCATCTCTGAATCGGAGCTTCGAACCGTTGTCGCCACGTATTACGCCGGCGAACCGTTCGTACGCGTGGTCGACGCGCCGCCGTCGGTGAAGAACGTCAGAGGTTCGAATTACTGCGACATCTACGTCACGCTCGATGAACGGACCGCGACGGTGATCACGGTCTCGGTGATCGACAACCTCGTGAAGGGTGCCGCAGGACAGGCGGTTCAGAACATGAACCTCATGTTCGGCTTCGACGAACGCGCGGGCCTCGAGATCGTTCCGCTCTCCCCATAACACACGCAGTCCGAACATGCAGTCAATGGTCAACAACATCACTGATGTGCGCGGATTCAAGTGCTGGGGCGCGCATATCGGCATCAAGGCGAAGCGGCGCGATCTCGCGCTCATCACTTCGGACGTTCCTGCGAGCGTCGCGGCGGTGTTCACCCGCAACCTCGTCGTTGCCGAACCCATCAAGGTCACGCGTGAGAACCTCGCCAACGGCGACGGACGCGCGCGCGCGGTGGTCATCAACGCGGGAAATGCGAACACGTGTACCGGCGAACAGGGGCGGCAGGGAGCGCTGGCGATGGCCTCGACCGTGGCGGAGGAACTCGAGATTCCGAAGGAGCACGTGATCGTGGCGTCAACCGGTGTGATCGGACGGAAGTTCCCGACGGAGCTGGTGGTCAAGGGCATCCGCCGCAACATCTCGAAGCTCACCGATCGCAACCTCGCGGGGTCGCTCGTCGCCAATGCGATCCTGACCACCGATACGTTCGCGAAGGAAGGGTTCGTCCGGTTCGATATCGGTGCCACGACGGTAAATATGGCGGGCATCGCCAAGGGATCGGGGATGATTCATCCGGACATGGGGACGATGATCGCGGTCATCGCCTGCGATGCGGCGATCACACCCGCGGCGCTCGACGTCGCATTTCGGGAAGCCGTCGATGCCACGTTCAACATGATCACCGTCGACGGCGATACGTCGACCAACGACATCGCAGTCGTCCTTTCGAACGGACTCGCCGGCAACGCGATGATCACCGAACCGCATGGAGAGGACTTCGCGACCTTCCGCGACCATCTTCGGGAGCTGTGCGAGCACCTGGCAAAGATGATCGTCTCCGACGGCGAGGGCGCGACGAAGTTCATCGAATACAAGGTGATCAATGCGCCGGATCGGGAGTCGGCGCGACGTGTCGTGCGGACGATCTCGAATTCCGCGCTGGTGAAGACCGCGCTGTTCGGTCGCGATCCCAACTGGGGGCGAATCATCGCGGCGGCAGGTCGCAGCGGCGTTCAGTTCGATCCGGAGAAGGTCGATCTCTACATGGGAAGCGACAGGATGATTCAGGTGGCGAAGAACGGGCGGGCGACGTCCCAGTCGCTGGCGGAGCTGAAGAAGCTGCTGCGGCCGAGCGACCTGCGGGTGATTCTCAGTCTGAACGAGGGGGACGCCGAAGCGGTCGGCTGGGGCACCGATATGTCGTTCGAATACGTTCGATTCAATTCCCAGTACACCACGTGACCGTTCGCCGCAACGGTCGGAGCGGCACTACTGCTCCGAGCCGAGGTACTTGTCGACGATCACGTTCCATCCGTTGCTCTGCTGCACACGCAGCAATGCCTCGTTGAGCGGCTTTCGCAGTCGGCTGTTGCGTTCCAGCGCGATGCCGTAGTACCGCTTTTCGAATGTCCGGGGCAGCACCGCCACCGAGCCACTGAGTTCCTTGCCGATCCAGTATTCCATGATCGGTGCATCGTGCACCATCGCGTCGATCGTGCCGCTCTCGACGTCGCGCAGTCCGTTGAGCACGGTGTCGTAGGAACGGTAGCCGATATGGCGACTGTCGAGATAGGCGGCGCCCACCGACCCCTTCAGAGCACCGACGCGAACATGCGGCAGGTCCTGCGGGCCCTGAATTCTGCTGTTGAGCGAATTGACCGTCAGCACGCTGGTCAGCGAGGCGGTGAATCCGGCGACGATCACCAGCGCGCTGAACATCCAGACGACCGCAAGTACACGACCAGGAATGGTGGTGGGCGATTTGTCCCCGTATCCGACGGTGGTCAGCGTGACGACGGCCCACCAGATGCCCGCACCGACGCCGCGGATGGTGGCGTCGGGGAACTGATCGGGATTGGCGTGTCGTTCGAACAGCCAGATGAGAGCACCGACGATGAGCATCGATGCGAGCAGCAGCAGCACGGCGCTGAGAAAGCTCTCCGAGACGAATCCCTCTGCGATCGCCAGCCAGCCGTTGCCGTTGCGGGGACGCACGGCGATGCCGAGTCCACCGGAGTAGAACGGGTGGGAGAAGTCGACGCGCGTCTCGCGGTCGGCCGTAATGCTCAGCGCGGCAACAGAGGCGTCGAAGCGTCGATCGGCCACGCTGTCGATGAGGCCCTCGAGGTCGGTCTCCACGAATTCGTAGTGCAGACCGAGTCGCAGAGCGATCTCCCTCCAGAGGTCGATGGAAATTCCTTCCCATGTTCCGTCGGCGCGCTTCATCGAGAACGGCGGTGCCTGTTTGGTGCCGATGCGCAGCGTTCCGAGACTGTCGGGAAGCAGCGAGCGCTCGGTCGCCGAGACGGCGCTGTCGGCGGTCGTCTGCGCGAGTGTGGAATTCGAGAGGACGACGAATGCAGTGGCGAGGAGAAGGAAGATCGACGTCAGCGATCGAAGCATGGCAGTGCCCGGGCAGGTTCGCGGTGTGCAAATGGCGGCGAATATATCCTTACCGGGAGGCGGAGGCAAGCGGGGCGCTCGCTGCACACCCGCTGCCTCACCTCCCGATTGCTACACAGTGACGCGGGCGTCGGCGGAATCTCGCTCGACGTTCAGTCCCGCGCCTTCGAGCTCCGGATAGCCGCCCCCGCTGAGGTAGACGACGTCGAATCCATTGCGCTGGAGCATCGCCGACGCGACCGCAGATCGTGCACCGGTCTGGCAGTGTACGTACAGCTTCCGGTCCAGCGGCAGCGATGCCACGCGTTCGACCAGGCGCGTATGCGGCGCCAGGATGGCGTCGGCCAGATGTCCACGCCTCCACTCGGACTCATTGCGGACGTCGAGTACCACGCCGTCGCGCGGATGTCCCTTCTCCGCAATGAATTCTCCAATCGTCATCGACGCCGTCGTTTCACGCGGGTGGTCCTCCTCCAGGTAGCGGTCCATGTCATCGGGCGTGACGTATCCGCCGATCGCGTCGAGCCCGATGCGGATGAGGTCGACCACTGCCTCGTGTATGCGCTTCTCCTCGGCCACCAGATAGATGTTCTGATCCTCCGCGACGTACGATCCGGCCGTGGTCGGGAAGCTCTTGTTGAGCGGGGAGTAGAGAGCGCCCGGAACGTGCCCACGCGCGAAATCGTCCCACCTGCGGGTATCGATCACGACGTTCTTCGGCCTGTCCTCGGCCACACGCGCCAGTTCGTGCACGTCCATCCGCCCCGGCTCGGGAACGCCGTTGAGGATGGCGGGCCCCAGCTTGTTGTCCCGTTTCATCCGCGCGAAGTACATCGGCGGCTCGGGTTGATCGGCGATGATCGCTTCGACGAATTCCTCACGACCTCCCCGCGCATCGGCCACCGCAGGGTTGAACCGCTTCTCGTACCCGACGGTCGACTGAGGAACGGCACCGAGGGCCTTGCCGCAGGCCGAACCGGCGCCGTGGGCGGGCCAGACCTGGAGGTAGTCGGGCAGCTCGATGAACCGCTGCAGCGAATCGTACAGTCGCCGTGCCGACGGCTCCTTGGCGCCGACCGTGCCGGCAGCGGTCTCCAGCAGATCGGGACGTCCGACATCCCCCACGAAGACGAAGTCGCCCGTTGCGATGCCGATCGGTTCGCTGGCGCCGCCGCCATGGTCGGTGACCATGAAGCTCAGGTGCTCGGGCGTGTGTCCCGGCGTGTGCACCGCGGTGATTTCGATGTTGCCGATGCGGAACGTATCGCCGTCATGCAGCAGTACATGGTCGTAAATGCCGCCGCCCCGGCGTTTGTCGAGCCACTGGTACTTCCAGTCGGCGTCGCCTTCGTCGGAGAGGTAGAGCTTCGCGCCGGTACGCTCGGCCAGTTCCCGAGCTCCGGAGAGGAAGTCGGCGTGAATGTGTGTCTCGGTGATCGCGGTGATCCGGAGGTGCTCCCGCGACGCCAGATCAATGTATCGATCGACGTCCCGCTCCGGGTCGATCACCAGCGCTTCGCCCGTCTGCTGGCAGCCGATCAGATATGCCGCCTGCGCGAGCTTGTCGTCGTAGATCATGCGAAACAGCATGGAGTGATTCCTCTTATGCGTGAAGTCATGAATGTTCGGTCGAATTCATACGCGGCTTCTGCCGCCGCGGTGGCGTAAGGACGTCGCTCGACGCGACGGGGTCACTTCCGCGAGCGCAACCACCCGATCGTTCCGCCTTCGAGGTTGTAGATCTTCGTGTAGCCACTCTGGTGCAGGATCGCCGCGGCCGACTTCGAGCGATTGCCGCTCTGGCAGATCGACACGATCGGCGTGTCCTTGTCCTCGGGAAGCTCGGTGATGCGCCGCTTCAGTTCTCCCAGCGGGATGTTCACCACGTTGGGAATCTTCCCGAAGGCGGTCAGCTCGAACGGCTCTCGGACGTCGAGCAGCAGGAGCTTGTCGGTGGATTCGATCATGCGATTGAGCTCGCCCGCGTTGATCGGTTCGTACGTCGAGTCACGGTTGCCAAACAGACTGAAGGCCATGGTAGTCGTGAAAATGGAACGTGTCGGTTTGAATTGTTGTTGCGACGAGTGTCGATTGGATGCGGAACGATCTGGCGACGATTCGGTGGGGCGGAGGTTGGATCTGTATCCAGATGCAACGCGTCGCGCGGCATCGATGCCATCACAACGACATGACGAAACTCATGGTCGTCGCGTTCGCCCGTGGATAGGTTGTCACGTGTGGGGCTCGGGAGGGGACGGAAGTCTCAAGGCTGGGAGGATACGACAATGTCACGGCTCTTGGTAGGGATCGGACTCATGGTGGCGGCGTCAATCGCGACGGCACAGCCGCGGACGCTGGTTTCCGGGGAAGTCTCCAACGGCGCTGCGGGCATCGTTGCCGCGCAGACGACGAAGCTCGATGGTCACGTCGCGCTGCTGGTCGGCGGTGGCGGCGAATGGACGATTGGACACGTGGTTTCGATCGGTGGTGTCGGGTACGGACTGGTCACGGAAGTGGAGGCGACGGCGCTGGATCACTACGGTCGACCACTGTTGATGAACCTCGGCTATGGCGGACTCATCGTCGAAGTGATCGCCGCGCCCGATGAGGTGCTCCACCTCAGAGGCGGATTCACCGTGGGGTTCGGCAGCGTCGGCTATCGGGAGGACATCGCAAGCGGATCGGGCTACTGGCGGGACTGGGGCGAGTGGCAGTACACGGCGTACGGATCGGAGGGATTCTACGTGCTCGAGCCGACTCTGGCCGCCGAGTTGAACGTGGCGAAGTGGATTCGCGTGTCGCTCGGAGTGAGCTATCGCCATGTCTGGGGCATCGACCAGCATGACGTCGAGTTCACCGATCAGCAGATCTCCGCTGCCTCGGCATTGCTCGCCTTCCGGATGGGATCATTCTGAATTCGCGGCGGAAGCGCGAACTCAGTCGCGCACCTCGGCGATTTCCGTGAGCGCCTGGGGATCGACGATCACGATCCTGCGACCGTCGACGTCGATCACGCCCTCCTCGCGCATCGCCGAAAGCAGTCGGCTGACCGACTCGGTGGCAGTGCCGACGAAGTTGGCAATCTCGGTGCGCGTCAGCGTGACGTTGAGCGTGTGACCGTCTCCGGCAACACCGTATGTGTTGGCAAGCATTACCAGCGCCTCGGCGAGTCGCTGTCGCACGGACTTCTGTGCAAGCTCGACGATGCGGTTCTCCGCCTGCTTGAGTTCCATCGAAAGCAGACGCATGATCGCAGTACTGAACGTCGGACTGGTCGACAGCAGCGAGAAGACCACCGACCCCGGAACGTGGCAGATGAGCGACGTCTCGATCGGCGTGGCGTAGTCGGAATAGGTGTCGCCACCGATGAGCGACCGGTAGCCGAGCATGTCGCCCGGACGCGCCATGTGGGTGATCTGCTCGCGTCCGTCGGCTCCGGCCTTGTAGACCTTCACCTTTCCGGTGCGGACGCAGTAGACGCCCGTCGGCCGGCTCTCAGCAAAGTAAATGATCTCTCCCCGCACGTACTGGCGGCACCTGGCTCCATTGATGACATTGTCGCGTTCGGAGTGGCTCAGGGTTGCGAACAGCGTCTGATCCCACGCCGGGCAACTCGAACAATCGTACTCGGAACAGGTGCGGATCATTGATGACATAAGATTCTCCTACTGACTGGGCGTCAGGGTCCGGGTGATGCTGAGGGTCTTCCAAGCGTCTGCAATACTATCGAGACAGGAGCTTCCACCGTGGACTGAAAACCCGGAGTTGTGTGGAGTGAAAATCATGGTATGCTTGTAAGGGATTCGCCTACAACGCTCTCACCCGTTTCCTCATAGTTGGATGCAACTGGTGGAACTTCGATCCGGCACATCGCAATGAATTACACACATCAGCATCGGGACGGCGGAACCACGAATCCGGCGGATTCGGTGTGTTCAATTCCACCGGGAAGCTTCGAGCAGTTGGTGCGTCGCACGGTCGCAGACACCGATGAGGACGCGGTCGTTGCCATCGACACCGAAATGCGGGTGCGATACCTCAATGCTGCAGCCGGCCGGCAGTATGGCGTCGATCCGGATGCGGTCGTCGGAAGTCCGCTGTCGGATCTCTTCGTTGCCGTCTGGGAAGATCCCGGCGAACCGCAGCGCGCAGTCGCAATGCTGCAGACCTCCGGTGTTTGGCGCGGTCGAAAGCTGCACGTGCTGCATGACGGGCAGGTGGTGCATGTGGACGTCACGGCACGCGTGCTGCGAACTCGCAATGGTCGCCTCATCGGCTATGTGGGAATCGAGCGCGACCGCACATCCGAAGTAACGCTGCTTGCGGAACTGCGGCGCGAGCGTGACTGGGTCCGCCACCTGCTCGACAACGCCGATGTGATGATCGTCGTGCTCGACACCACCTGGAAGGTGCGGATGATCAATCAGGCGGGTGCCAGCCTGCTGGGCCATGCCCAGGACCGGATCGTCGGACGCGACTGGATCGAGGAGTTCGTTCCGGTGGAGCGACGAGATCGGGTACGTGCGTACTTCTACGACATCTGCAACGGCGGAATCGACCGGCGTCGGATTGCCGACGGCGAGGTTGTTGCCGCTGGCGGGACGCGGCGCGCGATCGAATGGCATATCGCGGCGATAACGGGTGCCGACGGAAGGGTGTTCGAGATACTCGGCTCGGGCATCGACATCACTGAACGTCGGGATCTGCAGCGGGAGGTCGTGCATGTCAGCGAACTCGAACGCGAGCGCTTCGGACGCGACCTGCACGACGGCCTCGGTTCGCACCTGTCGGGTCTGGCGATGCTCTCACGGTCGCTTGCCGACGACCGCCGATGCGGACTGGCGGTCTCCGCCGAGGACCTCGACGAGATTGCACGGCTCGCCGCGGAGGGTGCCGAGCAGGCACGAATGATCGCGCACGGCGTCTCGCCGGTACACCTCACCGGAGAGGGGTTCGCCGCGTCCCTCGCGGAACTCGCCGTGGCGACCTCGCGACGTGCACACGTGCAGTGCGCTGCGACCGTCGACGCCGAGGCCACGTCCCGATTGAGCAGTCGCGTTGCCACGCAGCTCTACCTGATTGCTCGCGAAGCAGTATCGAACGCCACTCGTCATTCGGGGTGTTCGCATATCACGATCCAGTTCGACGTATCGGAGCCGAACTGCACCCTCAACGTTCGTGACGATGGCATGTGGAATGGCTGCGAGCCCCCGGAGCACGCGGGCCTGGGAATCAACACGATGCGGTATCGTGCACAGATGGTTGGCGGTCGTCTGGAGATCGACCGCGACACCAACGGGACGACAGTCACCTGCGAACTTCCTCACACCAACGCGGTGGCGGGACCATGAGCATTTCGATCTACATCATCGAAGATCATCCCATCATGCGACGGGGGTATTGCTCACTGATCAACCGTGAGTCGGACCTCGAGGTGGTGGGGGAATCGGCAGACGGAGAGACCGCGCTGCAGGAGATCGCGGAGCTGCAGCCCGACCTGGTGATCATCGACATCGCGCTGGAAGGAATCAGCGGCATCGAGGTGATCAAGCGTCTGCGCGAGCGGGGGGCGCAGGCGCGTCTGCTCGTCGTCTCGATGCACGACGAGGATACCTACGCCGAGCGGGCTCTGGCTGCGGGCGCTCGCGGGTATCTGATGAAGACCGAGGCGGACCGGAATATCGTCGACGCGATCCGTCGCGTCGTCGACGGTGGGTACTTCGTCAGCGATCACATGACCAGGGTCCTCTTCGGACGGTTCTCCATCGGGCAGCGGGCCGTCCGATCGCCACTCGATGCGCTCAGCGACCGCGAGATCGAGGTGTTCGAGTTGATCGGACGTGGCCGGGCCACCAGGGAGATTGCTGAGTTGCTGTCGCTGAGTCCGAAGACCATCGAGACGCTCCGTTCGCGAATCAAGACCAAGCTCGGAATCGAAACGGGACCGGAGCTCGTCAAGCGGGCGATTCTCTGGACCGACCGGCCCGACTGACGTCTCACCGCCACGATCGCCGATTCCTCCAGCATCCCGATGACAACCGTCATGGTGGCGCATAGCGGCTCCGCGTAGTATTGCTCCCGTCGGATGTCGTGGGTTGTACTTGACTATACCTTCGGGAGGGAACGGCGATGAAAGCGCTCAATGTATTTCTGGGCTTCGTTCTTGCCACGGGCATTGCGCTCGCACAGAACGAGCAGACACTGATCGATGCCGACATAGACAATGGCGGCTACGGCGGTCCGATTCTGGCACTGACGAACGTGACCGGACACGTCGGCTTCCTGACCGGCGGTGGCGGCGCCTGGGTGATCGACCACACGGTGCTGATCGGTGCCGCCGGCTACGGTCTGGTCAGCGAGATCGAAACCGATCGCGTGGGTGAGGAGGGAGCGCCGATGCTGCTGAATCTCGGCTACGGCGGACTCTATCTCGGCTACATCCACCGCTCGCCCGACCTGGTACACGTGCTCGGTGGCGTGCTCGTGGGCGGTGGTGGCGTCGGATACCGCGAGCGGTACTACGAAGAGATCACCAACAGGAACTCCGATGCGTTCGTGGTGATCGCTCCGGAGATCGGTCTGGAGGTGAACATCGCGACCTGGTGCCGCGCGGCGCTTACCGGCGGCTACCGGTTCGTCACCGGCGTCACTGAGTCCGACATCGGGTTGTCGAATTCCGACGTCGCCGGGTACACCTGTTCACTCATGTTGAAATTCGGTTCGAACTAGACCGTATCGGAGTGCGATCCAATCCGATCGCGTCGTCATTCGCATGCCATCGCGGATCACGGTCACTGGCCGAGCCACTATATTCCACCCGTTCCGTCCGCGGTCGCGCGGATCGGGGCGGATCGACGACACAGCGCACAATGATCCAACTCGATCTCGACAACGAGGAGCGGTCCGCCTTTGCGGATATGCTCGAATCGGTCCTCTCGGATCTTCGCATGGAGATCGCGGACACCGACAGTCAGGACTTCCGGCAGGACCTCAAGCGTCGCAAGGCGGTGCTCGTGAAGGTCCTTGCCGCGTTCGGGCGTCCGGCTGGCGACTGAACGCCGCGAGCTTCCATCGAAATCACAAAACCGACCATGAGTACCGACGCCAATAATTTGAGCGTGACGCTTGCACGGCTCCGTACGGAACTGGCAGCGCCAAATGCGCTCGACGAACGCTCCCGAACGATGCTGCGCGAGATGGCCGATGACATCGAGCGGCTGTTGCGGCAACCCGAGGAAGCCACAGCCGAGCATGTCGAGGGCGTCAGGAGCCGTATGCGTGAGGCTGTCGAGCGCTTTGAGGCGTCACACCCCGGACTGACCGCCAACCTCTCGATGGCGATCGACGCCCTGAGTCGCATGGGAATCTGACCCGTCGCCTCCGGTGACTTCAGGCAGAACACCGTACAACGCCGAAACGCCGTCCCGTAGTGCCTCAGTGGCAGAACGGGACGGCGTTTCTCATGGCGGCGGCCCGTCGCAGTCGTGCCGCCTGCGGAGTACGCTCCGCTACGAATTTCAAACCAGTTGCCTTGTGTCTCGACTCACGCCGAGAGGACCCCGTCGAGTCGCGTGTGCAGCATCGTGATGCGATTGCACAGTCGCCGCATGGCGCTCATCAGCACACCCGGATCCAGGCGAATCAGCTCGAGGAAGGCCTCGCGCGGAATGTAGCAGCCCTCGCACTCCTCGAGCGCCATGCCGCCGTTGTGATAGACGCCATCTCCCATCAGACCCACCACGCCGAGTAGATCGCCGGGCAGCACGATGGCGGTGACAAACGTATCGCCGACATCATCGCGCCGCACCAGCGCCACCCGCCCCGAATGCAGACAGAAGATCCCCTTTATCGGGGCCCCCTCTTCGAAGAGGACGTCGCCCGGCTGAAAGCGAACCTGCGTCACACGATCGTCGACAGCGATCCCGGGGGCCGCGTCGCCACGGCGGAAGAGTTCATTCGAACATGTCGCGCACAGCATGGTTGTATGAATTGACACCGGTTGATTGACTACGTGCGCAAGCTATGCCCGCACCACCGCTGGTACCATGACTTCCATCATGATTCGCAACGTGGAATCGGTATGCGTGAAATCGCAGGAAGCGGACGTGCTGCGGTAGGTGGTCCGACTCGCGTCCGGTGGCCGTCAATCGTCGATGTTGGCGGCAATCACCAGTGCACGGTGGTTGGTGATCTTGATCTTCCTCCCGACAAGGTCGATCATCCCCTCGTCCTTCAGCTTCGAGAGCAGTCGCATCGTCGACTCGGGAACCGCACCCACGACGTTGGCCAGCTCCGCGCGCGTGAGATTGATCGCCAGCGTCTCGCCGTCGCTCTCGGTGCCGTAGGTCTCCTTGAGCAGCAGCAGCGTCTCGGCCAGCCGCTCGCGCATCGGCTTCTGCGCCAGCTTGACGATCTGCTCCTCGGCTGCCTTGAGCTCGCTCGACAGCAGCGCCATCACGCGCTCGGACAACGCGTGACTGGTCGTCAGCTGCGAGAAGAACACGGTTCGGGGGATGTGGCACAGCCGGGCGTGCTCCAGCGGAACCGCGAACGCACCGTACGCCTCACCGGAGATGAGCGAGCGATAGCCCAGCGTATCGCCCTCATGCGCAAGGCGCAGAATCTGCTCCCGCCCGTCGTGCCCCACCTTGTAGACCTTCACCTTCCCCGAGTGAATACAGTAGATCCCGGACGGCTGCTGGTCGGCGTAGAATATCATCTCGCCCCGCTCGTATGCCCGGCAGCTCTTGCTCTCCGAGACGATCGTCAGATCGCGCGAGTCCAGTCCCGAAAAGAGGGAGTCGTGGACGCTCTGACAGCGGGAACATTCAGGAACCTCATGGTTATGCTCGGTGCTCGACATTGACGTATCGGGGTTGGTGCTTGCAATCCGGCGAACGGTCCGGGATTCGAACCGCCGAGCGGCACGGTGAAGACGACGTCCGAAGTCAATTTATCAAATCCGGGTCCGAATTGTCCTGTGGTTCCAAATGGCTCGAAGCAGATGTCGATCTCCGGCGGCTGCTGCCGCAAGCTTGACAAAAGTCATGGACTTCCGGCCCGGCCGGCACCTATGTTACCAGCACTGTCCCACGATTCCCCGGCAGACGGCGCGGAGTTGAAACCATCGGCAGGGCCGGGCGTATCGACCGGCTCCCGAGTTCCCTTCAGGAGCCGGGCACACAGACCTCAGACACTGAATCCAAACTGCAAGGAGGTACCACAATGGCAGCCAACGACCATGCCGAAGTGGAAGTGAAGAAGGAAAAGCACAATGGCGAGAGCGCCATGCAGCGCCGCGGTTCCTGGTTCCCGTCGCTGCGCGGTGAGTCGCCGTTCATGGCCATGCGTCAGATGGCCGAAGAAATGGAGAAGATGTTCGACGAGTGGGATCTGCGCCGCAGCTTCGTGACGCCGTTCATCGGCCGCCAGTCGTTCTCCAAGCGCCTCGAGGAGTTCGGCAAACGGATGTACCTCCCCGACATCGAAGTGCTCGACAGGGACGGCCGGTTCGTCGTTCGCGTCGACCTTCCCGGCATCAGCCGCAAGGATCTGAACGTCGAAGTGAGCGAACGTGAGCTGGTCATCAGCGGCGAACGGCAGGAGAACGAGGAGGAGAGCAAGAAGGGCTTCTACCGCACCGAACGCGCATACGGCTCGTTCTATCGCAGCATCGCGCTGCCGGAGGGCGTCGATGCCGATTCGGCCAAGGCGAAGTTCAATGACGGCGTGCTGGAAATCAGTATGAAATCGGCGCGGAAGAACAACGTGAAGAAACTCGATATATCGTGAGACAGCCCGCAGGCCGACCTTGGCTCGCGGGAACCAGAGAATGGGAGTACGAAGGGGGTAGCCTTGAGAGAGGGGCGTTCGGCGGAGCGGACATCGGTCGAAGGAGAGAGCGATCGTGTCCTGGCAAGGAATGACTCCGCGGAACGGATAATCGCGGCTGAGAGAGGAGCCGCGGTCGAAGCGGGGGATCACCGGCTTATCCGGAGCACGCTGCATCGACACCGTTCGGATGAGACGATCGAAACCGTTGATTGGGCACGACGGCAGATCGCGCACCGTTGCCGGATGGTATGAGGAGTCGATTCCACATGTGATCGCGCCGGACGATGCGCGCTCTACTGCGGTGATCAATTGAGGAAGGGACACATGCGCCCCCACCCGGTACGGACCTTGCGGGTGGGGGCGCTGCTGTTTGGACATCCGCCGTCTCGACCGCGCGACCGATTTCCCTGCCGTTCCGCCAGCGCCATCGTTGACGACGGTCATAGACGCTGCCACCACTTCGCCGTAGGTTGCATTGTCTCCGAAGACCAAACCAGACCTCGACACCCGCCATGGATGCTCAAGCACGCCTCGTCCTCGACTTCTCCGATATCTCACTCGACGACGTCCCGCGCGTCGGCGGCAAGAACGCATCCCTCGGCGAACTCCGTGCGGCGTTGTCGCCGCTTGGCGTCAACGTCCTCGATGGCTTCGCAACGACTGCCGATGCCTACCGACGGTTGCTCGCCGAAGGCGACCTGCGCGGACAGCTCCGCGGCGTCCTCGACGGGCTCGATCCGGAGGACGTCGACGCGCTCGCACAGGCGGGGCGACGGTGTCGCGATCTGATCAGGAAGACCCCGCTGCCGGAGGAACTGCGCACGGCCATCGTCGATGCGCACCGTCGACTCATCGAGCGAATCGGAGCCGATCGCGAGCTCGCGGTCCGCTCATCGGCGACTGCCGAAGACCTGCCGTCGGCGTCCTTCGCCGGACAGCAGGAGACCTACCTCAACGTCCGCGGCGACGATGCGCTGGTCGAGGCCGTGCGTCTGTGCATCGCCTCGCTGTTCACCGACCGCGCCATCAGCTATCGTGCAAACCACGGCTTCGACCAGCTCACCGTCGCGCTCTCGGTCGGCGTCATGCCCATGGTTCGCTCCGACATCGGCTGCGCCGGCGTCATGTTCACGCTCGACCCAGAGAGCGGCTTCCGCAACGCGATCGTGATCTCCGGTTCGTGGGGACTGGGGGAATTCGTCGTCAAGGGCACCGTCAATCCCGACGAGTGGACCGTGTTCAGGCCGACTCTGGAACAGTTCGACCCGATCATCGAACGGTCGCTCGGCGACAAGGCGATCCGCCTGGTCTACGGCGGCGAGGGAGGTGATGAAGCGACCCATCGCGAAGAAACTCCCGAGCGTGATCGCTCGAGGTTCTGCCTCGATGACGCCGACGTGCTGCAGCTCGCACGCTGGGGAGTCCTCATCGAACAGCACTACAGTGACCACGCCGGTCATCCCATGCCGATGGACATCGAGTGGGCGCGCGACGGCGTGTCCGGAGAACTCTTCATCGTCCAGGCCCGACCGGAGACGGTGCATTCGCAACTGGCACCGACCGCGGCGGTCGAGTCCTTCTCGCTCACCGGATCACATGGTGAGCCGATCGTCACCGGACAGGCCGTCGGCGAACGCATCGGCGCTGGGCCCGCGCGTGTCATCCGTGACGTCTCTCAACTCGACCGCGTGAAATCGGGCGACGTCCTGGTGGCGGAGCTCACCGACCCGGATTGGGAACCGGTGATGAAGCGGGTGAGCGCTATCGTCACCGATCGCGGCGGCCGGACCGCACATGCGGCAATCGTCTCACGGGAACTCGGGCTGCCCTGCATTGTCGGCACGGGCGACGCTACGTCCGTCCTGAACGACGGTCAGTCGGTGACGGTGTCCTGTGCCGAGGGGACCGAGGGGCATGTGTATGATGGCAGGGTGGAATTTCGCACCGAACGCATCGATCTCTCGACGCTGCCCGCAACGCGCACGGCCGTGATGCTCAACGTCGCAGACCCGTCGCAGGCATTCCACTTCTCGTTCACCCCGAATCGTGGAGTGGGACTGGCCCGACTGGAATTCATCATCAACCGCCATATCGGAATTCATCCCATGGCGCTGGTGCGCTATCCCGACCTGAAGGATCGCGACGCCGTGCAGCGCATCGGGCAGGTGCTCAACGGCGAGGATCCTGCAGAGTTCTTCGTACGTCGTCTCGCCGAGGGCGTCGGTCGGATTGCTGCCGCATTCCATCCGAAGCCCGTCGTCGTCCGGATGAGTGATTTCAAGACCAACGAGTATGCGCGACTTCTCGGGGGTGCGGAATTCGAACCGGACGAGGAGAATCCGATGCTCGGCTTTCGTGGTGCCTCGCGGTACTACGATCCACGCTATGCCGAAGGGTTCGAGCTCGAGTGTCGCGCGTTGCTGCGCGTGCGGAAGTCGATGGGGCTGGACAACGTGAAGGTGATGATCCCGTTCTGTCGAACGGTCGCCGAGGCGCACCGCGTGATCGAGCAGATGGGACGCAGCGGGCTGCAGCGGGGGCGCGACGGGCTCGAGGTATACGCGATGTGCGAACTCCCTTCGAACGTGGTGAACGCCGAGGCGTTCCTCGATGTGTTCGACGGGTACTCGATCGGATCGAACGATCTGACGCAGCTCGTGCTCGGCATCGACCGCGATTCCGGAACGGTATCGCATCTGTTCGACGAGCGCGACGACGCGGTTCGGTCGATGATCGCCTCGGCGATTGCGGTTGCACGCCGAAAGGGGCGACCGATCGGCATCTGCGGTCAGGCGCCATCGGATTATCCGGAGTTCGCCGCGTGGCTGGTCGAACAGGGCATCACGTCGATTTCGCTCAACCCCGATGCGGTCGTCACGACGTTGCGGCAGATTGCGCGCGCCGAGGCATCGCTGGGCGGGGACGACTCGCAGCACTCACAAACGGAGGAAGCCGGCCATGAAACTGCTCATCGGGTATGATGGTTCGCCGTGCGGCGACGCGGTGCTGGAGGATCTCGAACGTGCGGGGATTCCCGCAGACGCCGAGGCCCTCATCGTGACGATCGCCGAGGTGTGGGTGCTGCATCAGCCGGAGACCGGGGAGTCCGAGCGACCGACAGGAGCGCCCGACGAGAGTGACGCATCGATCAGCGAGCACTCGCGGACGCTCATCCGCCACGCGGAATCGCTCGCCGACGCTGCGCTGCAACGCGTCAAGCGGCAGTTCCCCGGATGGTCCGTGCATCGCCGCGTCTACTGCGACTCCCCGGCGTGGGGACTGCTGCACATGGCCGACGAATGGGAGCCGGACCTCACCATCGTTGGTTCGCACGGACGCGGCGCGCTACGGCGCCTGGTGCTCGGAAGCGTCTCACAGAAGCTGCTGACCGAATGCCACGGATCGGTGCGCATCGCGCGGGACTCGACGGTGGTTCAGGGCGCGCCGCTTCGGCTGCTGGTTGGCGTCGACGGTACGCCCGACTCGAAGGCGGCGGTGGCCGAGATTGCCCGGCGCTCGTGGCCGTCCGGAACGACGGTGCTCGCGCTCGGGGCGATCGGAGAAATGTTCATCCCCCCGGGACTGCTCGGCACCGACTTCTCCGATTGGTTCGAGGAGGGTGGTGCGCGCGCGATGCTCGAGAAGGAGACGGCGGCCGCGGTCGAAACGCTCGGCGCTGCCGGCCTCAACGCTCGCGCCCACGTCAGCCCCGGATCGCCCGCACAGACGCTGCTCGAGGAGGCGAAGAAGTGGGGAGCCGACACGATTTTCCTGGGAGCCCGGGGACACCGCTACTTCGAGCGCTTCCTGCTCGGCAGCGTTTCGTCTGCCGTAGCGGCGCGCGCCCACTGCTCGGTCGAGATCACACGGACGGTGCGCGCGGAGAACAGCGAAGGCAGGAGGTGAGAATTCCATGAAGGCATGGGTACTGGAGCATTCGGGTCCCGTTGAGGAACGGCCGCTGCGACTGACCGATCTGCCGATCCCCGAGCCGGCAAACGACGAACTGCTCGTGCGGGTGACGGCCTGCGGCATCTGCCGTACCGACCTGCACGTGGTCGAGGGTGAGCTACCGGCGCTGCGTCGTCCGCTGGTTCCCGGGCACCAGATTGTCGGCCACGTCTCGCGGCGCGGACGCGACGTCGAAGGATTTCACGACGACGATCGCGTCGGGATCGCATGGCTGCAGCGTACCTGCGGGACATGCCGCTACTGTTGCTCGGGCAGGGAGAATCTGTGTGAGCATGCGGTGTTCACCGGCTGGACGCGAAACGGCGGCTTCGCCGAATACGCCGTGGTGCCCGCGGCGTTCGCTTACCGCCTGCCCGACGGGTTCGATGACATTCAGGCGGCCCCGCTGCTGTGTGCGGGCATCATCGGCTTCCGCGCACTGCGTCTGACCGGGATCGGCGCAAGGGGGTGGAGCGGAGCGCGGCTGGGCATTTACGGATTCGGAGCGGCGGGACACGTGGCCATCCAGCTTGCCCGCGCCAGAGGAGCCGACGTCTACGTCGCTACACGCGATCGCGAGCGCCACCAGACGCTGGCGCACACGCTCGGTGCGGTCTGGGTGGGCGATGCCTACGACGCGCCGCCGCAGCGGCTCGACGCGGCGATCATCTTCGCGCCGGCGGGCGAACTGGTGCCGACGGCGCTTGCGGCACTCGACAAGGGTGGCGTGCTGGTGCTCGGCGGAATTCACATGAGCCGCATTCCCGCCTTCGACTACGACCTGCTCTACGGCGAACGCGTCGTCAGATCGGTGGCAAACAATACGCGGGAGGATGGACACGAATTCCTTGCCGAGGCGGCATCGATCCCGGTCGAAACCCACGTTCGCCTGTTTCCCTTCGATCAGGTGAACGATGCGTTGATCGCCCTGAAGAACGACGCCATCGGTGGGGCCGGCGTGATACGTGTTGCCGGCGAGTGAGCGGGCACTACGAGCCGACGAGCGCCTCGGTGCGATCCACCTGCTGACCGACCACGTTCACATGCCTGTGTTCGCTGATCGCCTGCAGCGTCGGCATCACATCGGCGTAGGACACGGCGGACTTGCGACGCCGCGGTTCGGCATTGAGAATCACGTCGTTCAGCGCCAGGACGCCGAGCAGCCTGTCATCACCATCGACCACGGGCAGACGCCGCACCTGCTGCTGGGCCATTACCTCCAGAGCGCGCTCGATGTCGTCGTCGGCATGGCAGAAATAGATTCCCTCCTTCGCGAGTTCGGTGACCTGGACGTCCGACGGCCGTCGATCCCCGAAGGCCACCGCCATCGCCAGGTCGCGGTCGGTGACCATTCCCATCACTTTCCCATCCTCATCGAGCACAGGAAGCGCCCCGCAGTCGTGCTGCCACATCTGAGCGGCGGCTTCGGCAAGATTCGCGTGCATTCCACAACTGCACGCACTCCGACTCATCAGTTCATTGACCTTCATTGTGTTCCTCATCGGGTATTGGTCCGTCGAATCGACGTGTGAATTCAAATGCCCCGAAGCGATCGCCTGGCGTATGGATCGCGCTACATCCGGAGACAGCGATCCGGGACAACGTCCGTGCCGGACAACGGGGTACCGCGTGTGGACCGAGTTATGATCGGGTGGCGGGCGGACAATAAGGATGGAGGGGGCCGTTCGCCGTCGCCTTAGCCGTTCCCCCCACGACCGAAGGGAAGCGAATCGGCCCGCCTCCATCAAATGTTCATCGCACGAAGTGACCGGGGGGGGTGGGGGCCGGAGCTCGCTGTGTGGCGTCGGGCCAATAAAAACGAACCGCCGCCGATGCGCTGGCGCTGATCCCATGCGTCTCTCCACGCAGGCGCGCAACGGCGGGGTCCGTAGTTCTGGCTGCCGTCGTGCCCCTGCGCATGACGTCAACCTGGCTGAAGATCCGCTCCCGTACACACACCGCGGTCATCTTCAATTGCAATGTAGCACGGCATTCACCCGGGCGTCCATGACATGCGTCATGTTCGCCCAGACGGATGGTCGATACCTTTGAAGCGTTGACAATGAACTACCCAATTCGAACTTCGAGGTACGGCCATGAAACGCAACCTTGGATTGCTTGATCGCGCGCTTCGCACGGTCGTAGCCGTGGCGTTGCTGCTGATGGTGTTCGGTGAAATCATTACGGGATTCTGGGGCGTGGTCGTCGCAGTGGTTTCGGCGATTTTCCTCCTCACGTCCCTCGTGGGAATCTGTCCGCTGTACTCGCTGTTCCGTCTGTCGACGCGAGGACAGCACGGCGATGTCAGCGTGCATCACGTGTAGGCAGTTTCATCCGACGTGTCCCCCGGCTGCTCTGCAAAAACGGTCCAACCCTGACAGCCATCGGTTCCACCGTGTGGTGTTGTCATTCGCGTTCCCGCCCGAAGTGCCTCTCCGGGCGGGTTTTTATTTGTGCCGGCGCAGCGGGAGCGAACACGCTCCGTAACAGACTGATTCGCGGCCAGGCCCCATTTTCGCGCGCATGACGAGCGAGAGCGACCACCCCCCGAGCGTGTTTCACGTCCACGACGTTTCGAAGACCTACCAGATGGGAGAGGTCGCGGTGCACGCGCTCAGCGATGTGTCGCTGGACCTGTATTCCGGCGAACTCGTGGTAATCCTCGGTGCCTCCGGCAGCGGAAAGTCGACGTTGCTGAATATCCTCGGAGGTCTCGACGTTCCCACCTCGGGACACGTGATGTTTCGCGACCGCGATCTGACAGAAGCCGATGAATCCGAACTGACGCTCTACCGTCGCGAAGCCGTCGGATTCGTCTTCCAGTTCTACAACCTCATTCCGAGTCTCAACGCGCTGGAGAACGTGCAGCTGGTGACGGACATTGCGAAGCATCCGATGCCGCCGCGCGAGGCGCTCGAGCTGGTGGGACTCGGCGAGCGAGTGCACCATTTCCCTGCGCAGCTCTCCGGTGGCGAACAGCAGCGTGTGGCGATCGCGCGGGCCATTGCGAAGCAACCCGACGTGCTGCTGTGCGACGAGCCGACCGGCGCGCTCGACTTCAAGACCGGCAAGCTCGTGCTCGAGGTGATCGAGCATGTCAATCGCGAGCTCGGCACGACCACCGCGGTCATCACGCACAACGCGGCGATCGCAAGAATGGCGGATCGTGTAATTCACATGAGCAGTGGTCGGATCGTCGAAACCACGCGCAATCAGCAGCGCGCCACGCCTTCGCAACTCGAGTGGTGACGGCTCTACGCATCGGCGCGACGCCCTGGGCGGCAGTTCAATGGGAGGAATGTGGCGCTAGCAGCGATTCATAAGAAACTCTTTCGGGACCTGTGGCATCTGCGCGGGCAGATGATCGCCGTCGCCCTGGTCGTCGCCTGCGGGATGGCGACCTACGTTGCGATGCTCAGCGTGTACGAGTCGCTCAATGCCACCCGCAACGCCTACTACGATCGCTACCGCTTCGCCGACGTGTTCGCCACCGTCAAACGCGCTCCGTTGTCGGTGGTCGACCGGATACGTGAGATCCCGGGCGTCGCCTCGGTGCGCGACCGTGTGGTCACCGAAGTGACGCTCGATGTGCCGGGACTGGAGGAACCGGCCGTCGGTCGAATCGTTTCCGTGCCGGATCACCGCCGCCCGATGATCAACGATCTGTTCATCCGCACCGGGCGATACATCGAGCCCAAACGCAGCGACGAGGTGATGGTCAGCGAAGCCTTCGCCACGGCCAATCATCTGCAGACCGGCGACTCGATCGGTGCGGTGATCAACGGACGGTGGCAGCGACTGCGTATCGTCGCCACGGCACTGTCGCCGGAGTACATCTACGAGATCTCCGGTGGCGCCGCGCTGTTCCCCGACAACCGCCGCTTCGGAATACTCTGGATGGGTCGCGACGCGCTTGCCAGCGCCTTCGACATGAAGGGCGCCTTCAACGATGTCTCGCTCAGCGTCGCCCGCGGTGCCGACGTTCGCACCGTCATCGACCACCTCGACAAGATCCTCGACCGCTATGGCGGCATTGGTGCATACGACCGCGACGAACAGCTCTCCAACGTGTTCATCCGCGATGAGCTGAAGCAGTTGCGCAACCAGGCGATCAACATCCCGCTGATCTTCCTCGGCGTCGCCGCGTTTCTGCTGCACATCACGCTCTCGCGGCTGATCAAGACCCAGCGCGATCAGGTGGCGGTGCTCAAGGCGTTCGGGTATTCCAACGGCGCGATCGCGCTGCACTACATGGGGTTCGCGGCGGTCGCTGTTCTCATCGGAGCGCTGGCGGCAACGGGACTCGGAATCTGGGCGGGATCGGGATTGACGACGATGTACAAGGACTTCTTCCGATTCCCGATTCTCGAGTACCATGCCGGCGGGAGCGTGATCATCGCGGCGCTGCTCATCAGCGCCGTCGCCGCAGCCGTCGGTGCCCTCGGCGCGGTCCGGCAGGTGCTGAAGCTTCCACCAGCCGAAGCAATGCGACCCGAGGCGCCGGCGCGATTCAAACCGGGACCGCTGGAGCGTCTCGGGCTCGGACGGCTGTTCTCCACATCGGTGCGGATGATCATCCGGAGTCTGGAGCGCAACCCCGTCAAGGCGTCGCTCTCGAGTCTCGGCATCGCCCTGTCGGTGGCGATCCTGATCGTAGGAAACTTCTCCTACGACAGCTTCGAGTACCTCATCGACGTCGAATTCCGCATCGCGCAGCGCCAGGATCTCACCGTCGTCTTCTCCTCTCCGCGTCCGGCCGATACCCGCTACGACCTGACGTCGCTCCCGGGCGTCACGCGCGTCGAAGCGTTTCGTGCCGTGCCGGTGAACCTCGTCCGAGGACACCGTCGACGCCGACTGGCGATTCAGGGCGTCGTGCCTGAAAGCGATCTGCACCGGATCGTCGATTCACACCTCAACCTCGTGCACGTACCGCCGAACGGCGTCGTGCTCAGCTCGCTGCTCGGCTCACTGCTCGACGTCCACATCGGTGACACGCTGCGCGTGGACGTGCTTGAAGGCCGACGCGAGCACCGCCAGGTCCGCGTTGCCGGGTTCGTCGACGATCTGCTCGGCACCTCGGCCTACATGGATCTGCACGCGCTCAACGGGATGATGCAGGAGGGGGGGACGATCTCGGGTGCCTACCTCATGGTCGATGACTCGCTTCGAGCGCAACTCTACGGTCAGCTAAAGCGAACGCCGGCGGTTGCGGGCGTCGAGTATCGCTCCGCGGCGATCAAGGGACTCAACGACACGATTGCCGAGAGCCAGGGGATCGCCCGGTTGGGACTGATCATCTTCGCGAGCGTGATCGCCGTCGGGATCGTCTACAACAGTGCGCGCATCGCACTGTCGGAACGGGGGCGCGAACTGGCGAGTCTCCGGGTGCTCGGCTTCACGCGCCGCGAGATCACGATGATGCTGCTCGGCGAGCAGGCGATCCTTACCGCCGCTGCGATTCCGGTGGGATTCGTGCTCGGAAATCTGATCGCCGGGGCGTTGCTGGCAGCAATCAGCAGCGAACTCTACCGCATGCCGCTGGTGATCAGCAGCGCCACCTACGCCTCGAGCGCCCTGACGGTCGTCGGGGCATTTCTCTTCTCGGCTCTCCTCGTCCGACGCCGGCTCTATACGCTCGATCTGATCGAGGTCCTCAAGACCCGAGAGTGAACAAGCCGGGAACAGGCGCACAGGCCGGCGGCCTGCAGAGTGTCGCACCAGTGGCAGGAATTCAGTCTCAATTCAATCTCGAGCACATGCACATCAAGCTTCCGTGGAAGAAGATTGCCGTCGGCGCCGGCGTGGTGGCCGTCGTGGCCGTGATCGTCGTGGCATTGCTGCCGAATCCCGAACCGGTAGACATCGACACCGTCACGCGTGACACCATGCGGGTGACGATCGAGACGGAAGGCAAGACGCGCGTCTTCGATCGCTACGTCATTTCCGCACCGATCTCCGGGCGGCTCCGGCGGCCGACGCTCGAAGAGGGCGACACGATCGGCAAGGGAATGCCGGTGGCGGCCATCGAACCGCCTCCGGTCGATGCACTGCAGCAGCAGGAGATGGAGGAGCGGATCGCTGCCGCCGAAGCGGCCGTCCATCAGGCGGCGGCCGATCAGGCAAGCGCGAAGGCGCAGCTGCAGCAGGCGACGCGGGAACGTGATCGGTTGCAGCAGCTCGTCGACGCCGGTGCCGTCGCCCGCCAGGATTTCGAGCGCGGCTCAAATGCCGTCGACGTCGCCGAGCAGCAGCAGCAGGCCGCCGCTGCCAGGGTCCGCGCCGCACAGGCCGATCTGGCGGGTCTTCGCGCCGGACGTGCCGCCTACCTGGGCAGCGGATCGTCGCGAATGGTGACGCTCACGTCGCCGGCGGCCGGTGAGGTGCTGCGCGTCTACGAAAAGAGCGAGCGGCTGGTGCCTGCCGGCACTCCACTGGTAGAGGTCGGCGATCCGAACGGTCTGGAGATCGTCATCGACGTGCTCAGTACCGATGCGGTGCGGATCCGAGCCGGCGATCCGGTGATCGTCGAGGGATGGGGCGGTGACGCTCCGTTGCATGCCAGGGTGAAATACGTCGAACCATCGGCGTTCACCAAGGTGTCTGCGTTGGGCATCGAGGAACAGCGTGTGAACGTGATCGCGGGGTTTACCCAACCGGCCCCTGAGCTCGGTGACGGGTTCCGCGTCGATGCGAACATCGTTCTATGGCAGGGTGACGACGTTCTGCAGGCGCCATCGAGCGCGCTGTTTCGCGACGGGACGGGGTGGGCCGTTTTCGCCGTTCGCGACGGTACCGCACGCAAGACCACTGTCACTGTCGGACGTCGCAGTGCCTTCGAGGCGCAGATTCTCTCCGGGCTGTCGAAGGGAGACGAGGTGATCGTCCACCCGTCGGATCAGATCAGCGACGGCGTTCGCGTCGAGCGGCGCTCCGTCGCAGCCGAGTAGTCGCTCTCGGAATGCCATCCGGCGCGACTCGGGTCGGCCCGGCTCGTGTCGTGGCAGACCGTATGCGTCGAACGGCATCCTCAGACAAACATGACCGATGTTGTTGTGAGGCGGACCTGGCGGCCATAGATTTGCACTCAGGTGTTGCGTACAACTCTCATATCGCTTCTTCTCGTGTCGTTCGTCGGCGGGTCACTTGGCCTTCCGATGAAGCTGCATACGTGCAGGATGGCCAGGATGGTCGACGCGCCGGCGGCGGCGTGTGAGATGTGCGCAATGGCTTCGAGCGGCCACAGCGTCGTTCGTGACGGATTCGGCAGAGTCATCAGCGCCATGGATGCGCCCGACTGCTGTTCGACCCGTCAGGTTCTCCAACAGGTTCCCCCGTCGGTACTCGCACGTGCTGACGCCATCCCGGGTCCGGTTCTGGTACCGGTCTTCCACGTTCGCATTGCCCGGGAATCAGTGTTCGACGGACGCAGCAGCGAAGCGCGTCCGGTCGGCCATTCGCCTCCGCCACTTGCACGGCAGGGGCAGTCCACCTATCTGCGCAACTCCAGCTTTCTGATTTGATCCCGCGTCGCCCGAGAGGTGATGCGCGCTCGACCGTGTCGTGAACATTCGGTCGTAAACCTCGCGCATCGGCTTCCGTGGCGCCGTTCGGGGTCGGTACGCTTCCACGTTCGCCGTCCGCACCAGTCGGTGCCGACGTCGACGCCATCCACCGCACCCGGCGACCGCCCGGTTCGACTCGAACCTGAATCCAACCGAAACGAACGCGAGGAACATCGTGGTGAACGATTTCCGCACGACGCGACACGCTCGACCGCGGGTGAGCGGAGCGGCCGTCGCCCTGACTGCAGTGCTTGCAGTGCTGATGGTCGCCGAACCGGCCGCGGCACAGACGCTGGACTCGCTGGTACGCGCCGCGATCGCGGCACACCCCGGTGTGGCCGCTCGTCAACTGGCGATCCGACAGGCCGACGCCAGCGCCCGCTCGGCGTCGGCCTGGGAGGCACCAAGCGTCGGCATCGACCTCAACATGGTTCCGCCCACGGATCCCAATCCGCTCGACCGCGGCGAGACGATGCTCATGGTCCAGCAGATGATTCCGCTCTTCGGTCAGAACCGCGCGATGGCCGTTGCCCGCGAGGTCGGCGCAGAGGTGGCCGGTGCAGGGCTGGCCGAACTGAAGCGTGATCTGAGGGCGCGCGTGGAGCCCGAGTACTACACGCTCTGGATGCTGGAACGGCGAGAGGAGATTCAGCGGACGAACCTTCGTCTGCTCGACGTTCTCGCCCGTTCGGTCGAGGCACACTATACCGTCGGAGGCGCCCGCCAGTCCGATCAGCTGTCGATCCGGATCGAGAGCGAGCGGGCCGAAACCGCCATCGAGGAGATTGCCCTGGAGCGCTCCGGAGCCCTGGCACGGCTCAACGCGTTGCTCGATCGTCCGGCGGACACACCGGTCGATCCGGTCGATACGCTTGCGCCCGGGCCGCTTCCTGCACTCACGGCACTCACGGCCGATGTTGATTCCAACCCGGGCCTCCAGATGAAGTCGGCGCAGTCGAAAATGGCGCTGGCCGAAGCCGATGCGGCCGAACGCATGCTCGATCCAATGCTGATGCTCAGCGGGTCGATCGCCTACATGCCGCAGGGACACCCGGTTCGTCAGGCGATGCTCGCAGGCGAACTCACCACACCCATGGGCGTCTCCCACGTCGGCATCAGCGCCGGCGCGATGATCACCCTCCCGTTCATGCCATGGTCACGGCAAGGACCCGAAGCCCGCGGTGAGGCGTTCCGGCTGGAGGCGCAGCAGCACGCGCTCGAGAAGGACGCCATGCGGCTCGACCTGCTGGCGCGTCTTCGCACCACCTATGCCGAGGCACAGCGCGCCGACTACCGGCTCTCATTCTACCGCGATCAGCAACTGCCGCTCCTGGAGCAGACGCTGGAAACCGCGCGGACCGAATATGCGGCGGGAACCTCGCCGTTCACGACGGTGCTCGACACCTGGCGCATGCTGGTGATGACCCGGCTGGACGCGTACACCGAGCAGCTGCACTACGCCCTGGCGGTCAGCACGATCGATGAGATCACCGACGACGCGACTGGCAGTACAACCGAATGACAGTTCATCAGACAGGCGGATAGAATCATGCGTGAGCACATCAACATTGAATCGACCATGCACGCTCCGGTGAAGGGCCGGCGTCGTCGCCTCGTCGGCGCGACGGTCGTTGCAGTCCTCCTCGCCGTCGCTGCGGCTGCATGGTGGTGGCAGCCGTGGCAGACCGCGGCCTCTCCTGTGGCGGCCTCGGCAACGCCGGGGATCATCTACACCTGTCCGATGCACCCGCAGATCCGCGAGTCGGAGCCCGGCGTCTGCCCGATCTGTTCCATGGATCTCGTGCCGGTGAAGGCCGCGGCCGTGTCGAAGGGTTCAGCCCAGGGCAGCGACGCGCTGGTGGGGGTGACCATCACGCCGAGGGAGCGGATCGTTGCAGACGTCCAGACCGTGGCAGTCGGCCGCCACACGTTCGCAGCGGCGCTGACGGTGCCGGCCGTGGTCGACTACGACGAGGCCGCGTTCTCCTCGGTCACATCGTGGATCCGCGGGCGCATCGAGCGACTCTATGTCAACCAGACCGGCGTCCTCGTTCACAAGGGTGAGCCGCTGATGCGCATTTACTCGCCCGACCTGCTAACCGCGCAGCAGGAGTACCTCGTCGCGCTCGAATCCGAACCGATCGATCTGCCGGAGATTCCAGGAGGCGATGGCGCATCACACATCGACGCCACCACGCAGCGCCGGGATCGGTCCCAGGAGCGCTGGCGCCGGATGGTCGAGAGTTCCCGCAAGAAGCTGGAACTCTACGGCATGAGCGACGCGCAGATCGAGGAACTGAAGAAGAAGGGCGATGTGTCCTACGAGACGACCGTGTTCGCCCGCTCAAGCGGATATGTCACCGAACTCGACGTCAGCGAGGGTGCGTACGTCAACGAGGGAACGCTCCTGATGCAGGTGGTCGACCTGTCGTCGGTGTGGGTGATGGCGAACGTCTACGAGAACGACGTCTGGCGCGTGCACGGAGGCATGCAGATGAGTCTCACGGGTCCGGCGATCGGAGGTGCCACCTCGATCGGCCGTGTGGACTACGTCTATCCCGAGGTCGATCCGCAGACGCGGACGACGAAGGTGCGGGCCGTCTTCGCCAATCCCGGTCTGAAGCTCAAGCCGGGGATGTATCTCACCGCCTCGATTCGAATTCCCCATGCCGGGGCCCTGGCCGTCCCTTCGACGTCGGTGATCCGCACCGGACGTCGCGATATGGTCTACGTCGAGGTGGCCCACGATACGTTCGAACCGCGTGAAGTGACCCTCGGCGACAAGGACGGCGACTTCTACGAGGTCGTCGGCGGTGAGATTTCCGAAGGCGACCGGGTGGTCGAACAGGGCGGGTTCCTCATTGACTCGGAACGTCAGCTGACCGGAGGTGGGGCATGATCGAACGCATCATTCAATGGAGCGCCGACAATCCGATCCTCGTCGGAATCATCTTCCTCATCCTTGCCGGTGCGGGCGTATGGGCCGTCGCCACGACGCCGGTCGACGCGATTCCTGACCTGTCGGAGAATCAGGTGATCGTCTTCACCGAATGGATGGGGCGCTCGCCGGAGCTCGTCGAGGACCAGGTCACCTATCCGATTGCGACCGCGCTGCAGGGGCTTCCCGAAGTGAAAGCCGTCCGCGCCAGCAGCATGTTCGGGATGAGCTTCGTCTTCGTGATTTTCAACGACGACATCGATCTGTACTTCGCCCGGCAGCAGGTGGAGGAGCGGCTCATCACCGTCGGCGACGAACTGCCGCATGGTGCGGTGCCGACGCTCGGCCCCGATGGCACGGGCGTGGGCCATATCTACTGGTACACCGTCGAGGGAACGGGATACGACCTCGGAGCGCTGCGGTCGATTCAGGACTGGTTCATCCGCTTCCGGCTCTCCTCGGTGCCGGGTGTGGCCGAGGTCGCATCGGTGGGCGGGTACGTGCGTCAGTATCAGATCGACGTCGATCCGGAGCTGATGCGGTCCAACAACGTCACGTTCGCCGAGGTGCTTTCCGCTGTTAGACGGGCGAACAACGAGGTCGGCGGCAAGCTCATCGAGAGCTCCGACGCCGAGTTCTTCGTTCGCGGTCAGGGATATGTCGAGAACGAATCGGACATCGAGAAGATCCTGGTGACGACCAGGGCGGGCATTCCGCTGCGGCTCGGGCAGGTGGCGACCGTACAGATGGGTGGAGACATCCGGCGCGGAGCGCTGGAGAAGAACGGCAACGGCGAGGTGGTCGGTGGAATCGTCGTGATGCGTCAGGGCGAGAACGCGCAGCAGGTGATCGACCGGGTCCGCGCGCGCATCGCGGAAATTCAGCCCGGTCTGCCGAAGGGCGTCCGAATCGTCCCGGCATACGATCGCACACCGCTCATCGCCAAGGCGATCGACACGCTGGCACACTCGCTGGTCGAGGAGGCGCTCATCGTCACGCTGGTCGTGCTGCTGTTCATCTTCCACGTCCGCAGTGCCCTTCGCATCCTCATCGAGATTCCCGTCTCGGTGCTGCTGGCGTTCCTGCTGATGCGGGTGGCCGGAATCACCTCGAACATCATGTCGCTCGGCGGCATCGCGCTGGCGATCGGCGTGGTGGTCGACTCCTCGATCGTACTGGTGGAGAATGCCTATCGCAACATCGCCGAGGCACAGCGGACGCGGGGCGAGCTGACCCGCGAGGATTACCGCCAGCTGGCCATCATCTCCGCAAAACAGGTGGGGCGGGCGATCTTCTTCAGCGAAGCGATCATGGTCGTCTCCTTCCTGCCAGTGTTCCTGCTCGAGGGACAGGAAGGCAAGCTGTTCCACCCGCTTGCGTGGACGAAGACGTTCGTGATCGCGAGCTCTGCCATTGTCGCCATCACGCTGGTGCCGGTGCTGATGACGCTGTTGATGCGGGGGAAATTCCGGGCGGAGCGGGAGAACCCGATCATGCGCGTATTCCACGCGATTTACTCGCCGGTGCTCGCCTGGTGTCTGCGACATCGCTGGACGACCGTCGGGCTGAACCTGCTTGCGCTGGCGCTCACCATCCCGATGATTCTCAACACCGGTTCGGAGTTCATGCCGCCCCTCGACGAGGGCTCAATCCTGTTCATGCCGGTGCTGATGCCGAACGCGTCGATCAGCGAGGTGACACGCGTGATGCAGACGCAGGACAGAATCATTCGCAGCTACCCCGAGGTCGAGGACGTCCTGGGCAAGGCGGGCAGGGCGGAAACCGCGACCGACAACGCACCGGTGTCGATGATCGAGACCATCATCTCGCTCAAGCCGCGCGATCAGTGGCGTCCAGGCCTCACCAAGCAGAAGATCATCGCCGACCTCGACCGGCAGCTGCAGATTCCCGGCGTCCGCAACGGATGGACGCAGCCGATCATCAACCGGATCAACATGCTCGCAACCGGCGTGCGCACCGATCTCGGGTTGAAGATCTACGGCAGCAACCTCGACACGCTGGAGCAGCTGGCGATCGAGGGCGAGCGGATGTTGAAGGGCGTCCGCGGCGCAGCCGACGTGGCGGCCGACCGCGTACAGGGCGGTGCGTTCCTCGACATCGACATCGACGAGGAGGCCGCCGCTCGCTACGGTGTCGATCTGGCCGACCTCCAGATGCTGGTCGAATACGCGATCGGCGGCCAGAACGTCTCGGAGGTCGTCGACGGTCGGGCGCGCTACCCGCTGCGAGTGCGTTACATGCGCGAGCTGCGCAACGACCCGGAGTCGATTCGCCAGATCCTCGTGCCGATTCGTTCGACCGGCATATCCGTGTCGATCCCGGCGGCAACGTCGGCCCCGGCCATGGGAGGCGCGATGAGCGGTCCCATGGGAGGCGGCAACAGTACGACCGCACGTGCAACGCAGCGCTCGGTGCTGGATGGATCGCCGATTCGCGGCTACGTCCGGCTCGGTGATGTCGCAACGGTCTCGATCACGCCGGGCCCGACGATGATCGCATCGGAGAACGGGCAGCTCCGATCGCTCGTGTTCCTCAACGTTCGCGGCCGCGACCTGGGTGGATTCATCGACGCGGCCACCCTGATGTTGCGCGACAGCCTGCAGATGCCTGCCGGCTACACCTGGGAATGGAGCGGCCAGTACGAGAACAAGATTCGGGCTGATCACCGCCTGATGGTGGTCATGCCGGTCGTGTTCCTCGTCATCTTCGGAATGCTTTACCTGACAATGCGCGACTGGAAGGAAGCGGGCGTGGTGATGCTGTCGGTGCCGTTCGCCCTCATCGGCGGCGTCTACCTGATGTACGTGCTTGGGTTCAACTTCTCGGTCGCAGTCTGGGTGGGGTTCATCGCACTCTACGGCATCGCCGTCCAGACGGGTGTGGTGATGGTGGTGTACCTGCATCAGGCGCTGGACCGCAAGCTCCTCGGCGGCACTGCGCTCACGCCGGAGGATCTGCACGCGGCCACGATGGAGGGCGCGGTGCAACGGCTCCGACCGAAGCTGATGACGGTGGCTACGGCCATGATCGGACTCGTGCCGATCCTCTTCTCCAGCGGCGTCGGCTCCGACGTGATGAAGCCGCTCGTAGCGCCGATGATCGGCGGACTGTTCACCTCGGCGGTCCATGTGCTGATCATGACTCCCGTGTTGTTCATCATCATGAAGGAGCGTGCGCTTGCCAAGGGCACGCTCGAGAAATCGCAGATGGCCGAGTGGATGGCGTGATGAGCGCGCCGTTCGGTCTGACAACGCAACGTCAATTCTTCAACGCAACCATTTCAAGGAGACTGCAATGAAATTCCTCAAGCTGATTCCGATCCTCGCGCTTGCCGTAACGCTGGCGGCGTGCGGTTCCACCGACAACCAGGCGTCCAACGACGCTGACGGCTCCGGCTACGTTCCCGAAGGTCCGCCGAGTCAGACCGAAACACCGGCCGTGCCCGCATCGATGGTCGACGGCGTGCAGGTGATCGACGTGACGGTCACCGATACGGGGTACGAACCGAGTCGTATTGCCCTGAAGGCCGGTGTTCCGGCGCGGATCACCTTCGATCAGAAGGGCACGACCGAATGCGTCTGGACGGTGCAGATTCCGGACCTGAACATCGGCAAGACCGACATCCCGTCGGGAGAGCGGACGCCGGTGGAATTCACACCGGAGAAGCCGGGCGAATACGGCTTCACGTGTGGAATGCACATGCTGAAGGGGTCACTGGTGGTTGATTAGACCGAAGGGAATTGCGATGGGTGGGGAACCGGAGGTATCTTGTACGCTTTGTTCAGAACCAGCTTCCGATTCACCCACCCATTTCGCATGAAGCACTTCTCTCGCATCCTCGCCGCGCTCCTGCTGTTTGCATCGACCACCGCGGCCGCTCAGACGCTCAGGCTCAATCCCACCATCGGCGATACGCTCACCTACCAGATGCTCGACTCCATGTCGATGGTCCAGACCGTGGGCGGTGCCGAGACGACGACGACCACCACCCTCGACGGGCAGTTGCTGATCGTCGCCGAGGAGGTTGCCGGCGACTCGATTCGCTGGAGTCTTGCGATGCCGCAGGAGCATATTTCCATCGATATGCCAACGGTGCACCAGGACACGACCGTCGGATCGGGTTTCATCCGGATGGTGACCGATCGCCAGGGCGAATTGCGCTCGGTCGACCGTGCGCCCCTCGAGCTCATCGGTTCGAGCGTCATGATCGGTCAGCTCGTCAAGCGCGAGCTCTCGTCGCTGTTCGTTCCCGCAGCCAGCGCCCAGGCGATGAAGCAGGGAGAGTGGACGACCGACCGCAGCGACACGGCCGGGCCGATGAACATCGTGATGCACGCGATTCTCCGGTATCACTTCGACGGGTCGGCCGATACCCTGGGCTACGACGCGGCGCGCTTCCGCGTGAGCTCCGATACGCTCACCGTCAGTGGTCAGGGAACGCAGGGCGCGATGACCATGGGCATCGAAGGCAACGGCAGTATGGATGGAACGATGTACTACGATCGATCGACCGGTATGCTTGTCGCCGCTGAGAAGTCCTCGACGAGCGAATCGAACGTCATCATCACGGGTCCGAAGTCAATGGTGATCCCGATGCGACAGTCGACCTACTCGCAGATTCGCCGCCAGTGACGAGACCGCGAGACCGACTCCCCGCATTCAATACGCTGCATCACATGAAATCACTGCCACTCATCGTTGCGCTGCTGGCCGTCGGCGTCGCATCGTGTGGAATCGACCTTCCTGATACTTCCACCGGACCCGGTCGCCTCGATGTCTCCCCGGGCGACAAATTCGAATACGATGTCCGCGTGGAGGGAACGCTGCAGACCAACGAGATCGATTCGGCGACCGGCGCGCCGGCGATACACCGGTCGCTCATCAGCGGCCCGATCGACCTGAGCGTCGACACGACGTCGGCGGAGAGAATCCGCTGGTACTACGATACTCCGCAGATGGTCGCCTCGGTCAGCGGCATGTCTCCGCAGCGCGTACCGACCAAGCCGGCGCTGTTCACCACCGACCGGCGCGGACGCACCGTCGATGTGGACGGCGTCAGAATTCCCGTGCGACTCAACGGGATCGGCGGGATGGTCCACTACAACGCCCAGCAGCTCTTCCTTCCGGACATGGTTCGCGATCACCTCAAGGGTGACACGTGGGCCGTCGATGAGGTGGACTCGAATTCCGGTGCGATGGCTCCCATGGTCAACAGGATCACGCGGACGTTCTCCTATCGTGGAACCGTCGACACGCTCGGAAAGGAGATGGCCGTGATGGATGTGAAGATGACGATCCGTTCGGCTCCCCGTGACGACGAATCCGAACGCTCCTCTCCGACGCCCGTTCCGCAGAGCACGATCACCAACGATTCCCGCCTCTACTACTCGCTCGACGATCGACTGCTCTACCTGCTCGTCGGCAATGCGCTCGTGACCTTCGACAACGTTCAGGGTCGGCCATCGCAGCGAATGCATATCACGATGCTCCGTCAGACGACTCAGAAGTCAACCGCAGGCACCGGCAAATGAACAGACATCGAATTTTCGTGGCGATCGCAGCCGTACTGCTGGCTGTCTCCGCGCTCCCGCGCGTCGCTCCGGCGCAGGACCAGGCGCTGGACACGGTGAACCTCGCCTACCACTTCACGCGAGGTCAGCAGGTGACCTACCGCGTCGTCACGCAGGATTCCATCGTGCTGTGGGACAGCGTCCCGCGCGTGCTCACCGCGCAGCGCGTAGAGGTGATCGCCGTGCGATGCGATGACATCCTTCCGGAAGGGTTCGTCATGTCCGAGAAACTCGTCGACTACGTCGCCACCGAGTCGCGCCCCGGCGTGGCTCAGGTCGTGCGGCGCACGCATCCGTGGGTCGGTCGCACCGTGCGGTTCCTGATGAGCCGCAGCGGTGAACGTCTCAAGCTCGTGCAGACCGACTCGACGCAGCAGATGGCACCGTGCGGTCCGCTGCGGACGGAAATCATGCCCGATCTCTTCGACTCGATCACCTGGGTGGGTGCCTCCAAGAACTTCGAGAGCGCCTACTGGTCGTTCGACAATTCCTACCCGCCCGTCTACTGGAAAGGACACGTCTTCCGTGTGGTCTCCGACCGCAAGGACACGATGGGAACCTCGGCGATCGCCGTCGACCTCTCACGCGTCGGCCGCATCGACTACCGTATGCCCGGTTCGCCAATAACCAATGCGGCAGTAATCAACGGCGCAGGCACGTTCTACTTCTCGCCTGAGCTCGGCCACATCGTGGCCGGCGACGCGTCGATGATCGCCAACCTGACGCTGTCGCGCGATGACGCATGGTCGATCACCGGTCGACAGGTGCTTTCGATGACGTTCTCGCAGGTCGAACCCTCCGATGCCACCGACGGCGGGATCGACCGGGGCACCGACTCCGACGCACCGGCGAGCTCCGACGAGGGAACGCGATGAAGCGCCCCGGTGGTCACGGCACCATGCGCGGCTCAGCCCTCCGAGGCGCGCGCGGCGCGAGGTTGCTCTCCGCGGCGGTCCTCACCTTCGTCCTGGCCATCTCGGGCGTGCGTGGGCAGGAATCCGGGACGTACGGTCACTACCAGGTGCTCGATACCGATCTGCTTCCACGTTCGGAATTCGCATCGCGCCGCGACCGGGTCGTCGCCCAGCTGAGCGACTCGGAACTCATGCTGGTCACATCGGTCGGACCCGCCACGCGCAGCAACGACATCGAGTATCCCTACCGTCAGCGCAATTCCCTGCTGTACCTCAGCGGCGTCACCGAACATCCGGCGGCGCTGCTGCTCTCGGGCAACCCGGTGAGCATCGACGGCAGACAGGTGCACCAGGTGCTCTTCGTTGCCCGGCGCGATCCGGCCCGGGAGACATGGACGGGAATCACTATGGGTGTCGAGCGCGCGCCCGAAATCACGGGTGTCGCGACGGTGCTTCCCATCGCGCGACTGCGGGGCGTGCTTGACACGCTGCTGGCGAAATCGTCCGCGGTCTACTATGACGGATGGGACGACGACGAGGCGATCGCCGACCCGCTCACCGGTGCGAGCGTCGATCCCGTGGCTGCGTTCGTCGACACGCTGCGAATGCGATTTCCGAGTGTGCGTCCGCATCCTGCAGGAGAGATTCTCGATCCGATGCGCGTGATCAAGTCTCCGGCGGAAATCGCGCTGATGCGCAGGGCGGACTCGATCACCGTCGAGGCGCATCGGGCAACGATGCGTGCAGCGCGACCCGGTATGCATGAGTACGAGCTCGAAGCGATCATGGAGTACACGTTCCGACGGCTCGGCTCCGAGGACCCCGGCTACGAGTCGATCGTCGGCTCCGGACCGTACAGCTGCATTCTCCACTACAGCACCAATCGCAGGAAGACCGAACCGGGGGATCTGGTGGTGATGGACTGCGGTGCGGAGCTGCATGGGTACTCCGCGGACGTGACCCGCACGATACCGATCTCCGGACACTTCTCGCCGGAACAGCGAAAGATCTACGATCTCGTTCTCGCCGCCCAGACTGCGGGTATTCAGCTCTGCCGTCCGGGTCACAAGTTCTGGGATCCTCACGTCGCTGCCGCCGCGGTGATCAGTGACGGGCTCATGCGCCTCGGCATCATCTCCAGCCCTGAGCAGGCGCGCACGTACACCATACACGGATTCTCCCATTTCCTCGGACTCGACGTCCACGACGTCGGCAAGCCCGGTGTGCTGCGATCGGGAATGGTACTGACGGTCGAGCCCGGCATCTACATTCCAGCCGGTAGCGACTGCGATCCGAAGTGGTGGAACATCGGCGTTCGCATCGAAGACGACATCGAGGTAACCGACAATGGTCCGGTCGACCTCTCGGGTGATCTCGAGCGGTCCGCCGACGACATCGAGCGAATCATGGCGGAGGGATCGTGAGGCGAACGCTGCTCGTCGACGGCTACAACGTGCTCCACGCATCGGAGGACCTGACGCGCGCCGCCCGCGCATTCGGAATCGAACGCGCGCGCTCGGATCTCATTCGCGCCCTCGGCACGTATGCCGCGCGCAATGGATGCGACTGCACCGTGGTGTTCGACGGCGTCGTCGAGGCCTACCCGGCCGTGCCACTGGTGAAAGTACTCTTCAGCGGCACGCGATCGGCCGACGCCGTCATCGCCGATCAGGTGCGCAGGGTCGGACAGCGGTTCATCGTCGTCACCAGCGATCGCGCAGTGGGCGTGAACGCACGGATGAATCTGGCCGAATCAATTCCGTCGTCCCGGCTGGTCTCGGATCTCTCATTGATTCTCACCGAACGTGACGAAGAGGAATCCGCCCGCCCCCGAATCAGCCCGCATCGACTCGACGAACTGCGGGAACGATCCGAGAAGCCCGACGTGCAGGACGAGGACCTCGATGACTGGCTGAAGTTCTTCGGCGAAGAGGGGGAGTCCGAGGACTGAAGCACCGGCAACTACGGGAATGTGAGATTCACCTTGTCGGTGGTCCATCGCGGTCGCACGCGCACCGTTCCGCGCCAGCCGGCGAACGCCTCGGCGCTGCGGAAGGGCTTGAGCGACCCGTAGTCGTACTCGCCATCACCATCACGATCTCGGAACGCATAGACGACATACTCACCTTCGGGAAGGGCATCGAAGCGCCACCCTCCGGCAGGAAGCTCCTTCCGGCGATAGACCCGACCGGTAGCGACGTCGCGGGCCACGACCACGTGGCCCGCGGACGGGGCGGCGGTGTCGACGATCGATCCCTCGAGCGTTCCGCTCTGTCGTGCCGGCGCCACTCGGATCGGTATGCGGGCGATCGTATCGGTCGAATTGCCGGCGTCGTCGACGAAGCTGCTCAGGCGAATCCCCAGGTGCGGTCCGCGGAACTGCGGCAACGTATCGGGCGCCCGCGCGACGAACGTCGCGGGCGAGAGACGTGCGAGGGTGAGTCGAACGGTCGTGCCGACCGTGTCGGTGATGGTGACGGCGTCGGCGGGCTCCGACGCCCGCACGGCCTCGTCGAAGGCGACCACGAGTGTGTCGCCCGGTGCGATCCCACGCAGCGCGTCGAAGCCGCGCAGCTCCAGTTCGGGTGCGACCGTGTCGGGTTCGGAAACGGCGGTGAACGTCGCCCTCGACGCACTGTCGGGAACCACATGCCCCACCGTGTCGCGGACGTCGCGAACGCTGACGCTCACGTCGGTTCCCTCGGCAATCATTGCGTGCGAGACGAGCAGGATAGCCGCATTCGAGGGAGACCTCCACGCCTGGTTCACCTCCACCGATCCCGTCGGAATCTTCAGGGACACATTCCGCGATTGTGCATCCCGCGCGTCGATCGGTTCGCTGAATCGGAGTGCCGTCCGTGTCGCATTGACGGGTGAAGCACCAAGCAGAATCGGGGCGGCGACGTCGGCCGGCGCCGGCGGCAGTCGCATCATGATGCCCCTGACCGGAGTGTAGGCCGTGTCGACGTCCGCTTCACGTTCGGCCACAGCATAGGCATCGACTCCGGGATCGATGCGGCGATTGCGGTACTCGTCGGTGACGCCGACGAGCCGGTAGTGTCCCGGCGGAAGCGCCTCGAGGGTCCACGCGCCGTTGTCGCCCACCGGTGCGATGTACTCCGGGCGTGTGGTCGTCGGATCGAGTGTGTCGGCGTAGGTGGGATTCGACCGAGGGATGCGCCACGCGAAGACGAAGGCGTCGCGGCTGGCGACGTCGAGCACGCCGCCGGACACCGTTCCGGAGTCGATCGTCGCGCCGGTGGAGAAGCGGACGGCGAAGGGATGACCGAGGCGATTCCCGTCGAGGTCGGTGAACCCGGCGCCGAGCGTTACCACGTAGGTCCGATCCGACTCGAGCGGACTGGCGAAGTCGACTGAGACCTGGTCGGAGGAGACGCTCACCTCCGGCTGCTCGTCGGGGATCGGCGTGACGACCACCTGATCGATGGCGCTTCGGGGAGCGATCGGTTCGTCGAAGGTGATCACGACTTCGTCGGTCGTCACGCGAACGGCGTCACTGGTCGGGAAGCTCGAGACGACGCTCGGTGCGGTGGTGTCCGGCGGACCGCCAGGCGGGGCAATCTCGACGCCGTGGGCACAGGCGTTCAGCAGCATGCAGACACACAGGCCGACGACAATCGAGACGAAGCGCGCATTGATTCCCATTCGGTGACTACTCGACCACCAGTGTGCGGGACGTCGCGCGGTTGCCGAATCGAAGCCGACAGACGTAGATGCCGGGCGGCAGATCATCCACCTGCCACCGCAACTGGTGACGGCCCGCGGTCTCTGGCCCGTCCAGCAGCGTGGTGACCCGTTCGCCGGCGGAATTGAACACCTGCACCGACACAATTCCGGCCGACGGAATCGAGAACCCGATGGTCGTCGCGTGGTGCGACGGATTCGGGACGCTCTGCTCGAGCGACAGGTCAGCCGCGAGATCGGCATCGACACCGGCCGGGGCATTGAGATCGAGGTAGTCGATGATTCCGTCGAGGATCGCCTCGGCCGTTCGGTGGTAGTCGCCGTTTGCGCTGCAGTTCATGTCCTCATAGGTCAGCGCCAGGACGCGGTCACCGTAGGTGAACCAGAACCAGCTCTCGGGGAAGTGTGTGGGCGTGTCGTCGACCCAGGTGACGTTGTAGCTCCACGGTTCGATTCCCTCGGGCCAGTGCGATCGCACGTCGCCGATGAACCGCTGCTCGTCGGCGGAGTAGTCCGCGGAGGTACCGGTCGGATCGTGGTAGACGAAGTAGCGGCGGCATGCGATGGCCGAGTGCATGTTGAGCGCGATGTCGATCGGCTGGCCGCCGTTCATCAACCGCTTGTATTCCTCGCGCAGCGCACCGGCCTCGGGCTGAATCGGATCCTTGTCCCACTGTCGTTCCAGATCCAGCCCGTTGGCGTTCTCGCGGCCGAATCCAAGCTCCACGCCGTCGGGATTGTACATGGGGACGATGTAGAAGACGGCGCGGTCGCGGAGGGTGCGGGCCGTCGGGGAATCCGACAGGAGGATCGAGATGATTTCATTGGTGACGTAGGATCCCTGCGGTTCGTCCGGATGCGTTCGCGCATGAATGTGAATGATTCTGCGCGGGACGATCGGCGGCGTGGTCCCGGTGATTCGCAACTGCCACAGGGCGCGATTCTGCACCGACGCTCCGATCGAGTCGATGGTGACGTACGGGCTCTGCGACCAGCCGACCAGATCGGTGAGCAGGTCGACGTAGCCGTACCCCCAGTTTCCGGACGTCATGCGCAGCCACGGGAGCGTGTCGACAGCGTGGATCCATGGACGATAGTCGGAATACCATGCCGAGGGTCCCACCAGTTGGTGCGAGGCGACGGGCGTCTGGGCACGGGCCGACGCCGCACCGAGGAGCATGAGCAGAAAGACGAGCGTGCCGCGAAGACGGAGCGGGATGGGCGGTTGCATGGCGTGCAGCGACGGATGTGGGTTCAGTGACCGGCCGGTGCCGGAGAATGAGCAGCCTGAAATATAGGCACTGGCCGCCGGCCGTGCCGTGTGGTGGCTGTGATACACGAAGGGCTCCGGAACGAGGTCCGGAGCCCTGGATGAAGTCGGCGTCGTACGCGTCCGAAACTGTGTCAACCCCCCGGAAGCCGTTTCGGTCGCGGCGATCGACGCCGACGGAATTTTCATTCGCGTCTCAGAACGCGTGGCGCAGATCGACCATGACGATGATCGAATTGAGCTGCCACGACTCGAGCCCCGTCACATCGGTGACGCCGAAATCGTAGTACAGGCCGGGGGAGAGCAACCAGGCGTCGTCGAAGAGCGGGACTTCGCCGACGACGCCGGCCTGCAGCGAGGCGCGCCACTGGTTGCGTCCCGGGATCGGTCCGTCATAGAGTGTCAGCGCGCGGCCGGACGGATCGCTCGGGAAATCGTACGGATTGATCAACCGGGCGTTCTCCGGTGTCTCGAGGCGTTCCATCTGGCTGTTGTCGCCACCGACCACGATTGCACCCGAGATTCCGGCTGCGACGCCGAGGGTGGTTCTGCCCAGGCGAACGAGGCCCTGTCGGATCTGCAGATCGAGGTCCGCCAGCGAATAGGAGATGGACGAGGTAACGGCGATGCGCTCAGGCAGCGCCTGTTCGGCACCGGTGGGAATCACGTCGGCCTCGGCGAGCTCCTGGCGGAAGCTGCCGGGTCGCTGTTCGAAACTGACGCGCGCGATGACACTGAGCGACGGTCGGACCGGGTATTCGGCGGAGAATCCGAGGGCGTATCCGCTTCCTGCTCCGTTTCTGAATTCCCCACAGAGCGGATCGTCGATGGTCTTAAAGCCGCCCGAATGGAAGTTCCGACTGAAGCCGGCGGACGGTCCGACGAGCACCTTGGACTTATGGGGATCGCGTTCGAGCGGGTTCGACCCACGGTCTCTGGTACCGAAGACGGCGCCCTCGCATCCGGAGAGCACCAGGCCGCCCAGCAGGACGGCGGCGAGCAGCAATGACTTCATACGGCGATCTCCTCCACGGGCGCACGCGTTGGTGCGCATGATGGTTCATGGGAATGATCGCCTCTCGCAAGTCCGCTGCCGGCAGCGCAGGAGAGGGCGTGTACAGGGAGAGACTCAATGGAGGTGGTCAATGTCGCAGTCGCCGCAATTCGGCTGACGATCGGTTCATCCGCCGTGCCAGCCGTTGATCTCGCCGATCACGTTGGAAAACATCTCGATACCGGGGGCGATGATCCGGTCGGGGAAGTCGTAGCCGGAGTGGTGCAGCTGCAGCTGATCGAGACCCGATCCGAGACCGAAGATCGCGCCGGAGTACTGCTGCAGCAGGTGTCCGAAATCCTCCGACCAACGGACCGGCTGCTCCGGTTGGACGACGGGAAGTTCGGCCTCGGCTGCGGCTCGGCGGAGCACGTCGACCGACTCGGGGTGGTTGACGGTCGCGGGGAAGACCTCGGAGTAGGAGACCGAATGCTCCAGTCCGTGCCGCGCGGCGATTTCGGCGACGGAGCTCTCGGCGCGATCGGTGAGCGTTCCGATCAGCTTGTCGTTGAATGAGCGGAACGTGGCCATCACCTCGGCGAAGCCGGGGGTGACGCCGAAGGCGCGCTCTCCGAGGCGGGCGTGAACGATGGTGATCAGGTAGAAATCCTTGTAGAGGATGCCGCGCTGCTTGGAGAGATGATCCAGCGCCTGAATGATCTCGGCCATGGCGAAGGCCGGGCTGCGTGCTGCTTCCGGGTGTGCGGCGTGGGCGGTCTCTCCAATCAGCTGAACGGTCATGCCTCGGCTGCCTGCGGCGAACACGTCATCACGGAGAATGATCGTGCCGTGATCGTAGCCGGGCATGTTGTGCAGCGCGTAGACCGAATCGGGAACGATCCTCGGGTGGTACGGAAGCGCATCGACCACGCGGGCGGCTCCCTCGCCGGTCTCTTCGGCCGGCTGAAACAGCAGCGCCACCTTGCCACGCACGATCGATGACCGCGAGAGCATCGGCGCCAGTCCCGCGACGATGCTCATGTGCCCGTCGTGGCCGCATTTGTGTGAGACGCCGTAGTTGACCGACTGGTATTCCAGCGGAATGTTCTCGGTGATCGGCAGTGCGTCGAGTTCGCAGCGGACCATCGTGGTCGGACCGCTCTCCTCACCCTCCCAGACGGCGGCGACGCCGTAGCCGCCGAGTCCGGTGATGACCTCCGACGGACTGAAGCTGTCGAGAAAGGTATGGATGCGCCCCGCGGTGTCGAGCTCCTGTCCGGAAAGCTCCGGGTAGCGATGCAGTTCGTGGCGCAGCGCCACGACGCGGGCCAGCGTTTCCTGGTCAGGGGTCATTAGGGAATCCGGTCGATCGCCGTGAGGGCGCTACACCACCTTCTTGTCGATGTAGTCAGAATTCAACAGGCGCAGCGCGCCCATGTATTTGAGGTTGAACGTGATCAGGTCGCCGACCTTGTACTGCGGCTCGTTGTCGCCGAGATCGTAGATGAGCATGTCGGAACTGGCGCCCACGTACTCGATCTCGTCGTCGGCGGGCGACATGAAGTCCGGATGGATGTCGAGCAGTCCCACATCGAGAATGGCACGCCAGCTGGTCCGCCCGTATTGACTCTCCTCGATCTCGAAGGTCTCACCGCTCGGGTTGACGCCAAGCGGTCCGATTGGCACCACCGGCTTCTCGGTCATTTCGATGATCTCCGCCTGCAGCTCGAACACGTGGGGTTCCATCCCGTCGATCGTCTTGCCGGTGAACAGATCGATGCCGAAGAAGAGCGTCTCGCCGACGCGGAAGTGGTTGCAGCTCGCCGGGATCTGATGCTTGTAGACCAGCGGAATCGTCACCGACGTTCCGCCGGAAATCCACGGGATCTTCTTGTTGAATTTGACTTCGATCAGCTGCTTGTAGAGTGCCAGCTGCACCAGCTTGTCCTGCGTCGGCATCACGCCATGCAGACAGTTGAGATTGGTGCCGAGTCCCACGATTTCGATGTTGGGTAGCTCGAACACCTTTTCGTAGAAGTCGATCAGGCGATCTCCCATGACGCCTTCGCGGAGATCTCCCATCTCGATCATGATGAGCACCTTGTGCGGCCGATCCTGGCGGACGGCTTCCTCCGAAAGTGCCTGAATGGTCGAGTACTCGGTATTGAGACTGACGTCGGCGTAGCGGATGATGTCCGGGATGATACGCTGCGGCGGCGGCTTGATGTAGACCGTCTGCACGTTCGGAGCAAGCTCCTTGACCGTGGCGAGATTGCTCACACGCGAATCGTGGATCTCGCGGACGCCAAGGGCGATCACCTCGGCGATGAACTCCCGGTTGCCGCACAGCAGCTTCGTCACCACTCCCCAGTCGATGCCGTGTTCGGTGAACAGCCTGTCGAGGAACTCATAGTTGTGCCGCAGGCGGTTCCGGTAGAGTTTGATGGTGGCCATGATTACGCCCCCGCGCGCTTGTAGCGCATCTCGAGGTACTTGTTGGTGAAGCCGAACTTCTCGTAGAGGAACCGCGCAGGGTTGTCCGGTTCCACATGCAGGGCGATGTCGCCCGTTGCGGCGTCGATCGTGCGCTGCATCAGCTCCTTGCCGACGCCCTGACCGCGGTAGCCGCCGTGCGTGGCGATATAGACCAGGATGTTCTCGGGGATGTACCCTCCCATGCCCGTGCGGTTGATGATGACCGCGCCGATGATCGCGTCGTCGCGATCGCTGTCGCGCGCCAGGAGTGCGAATCCACCCTTCTCCTTCGAATCACTGAACGCGTAGTCGAGACAACGCAGAATGTCCTCACGTCTGTCGCCGTACTGCTCCAGGTGCTCAAAGAGGAAGTTGGCGATCTCCCCGCGCAGGGTATCATCGGGCTCATCCTGCGGGTGTATCGTGCTGTAGGTAATCATCGGGAATCGGTTCCTCCACGTTTGGCGACGACAGTGAGAGCGTAACGAATACGAGAGCCGAGGCCGCGATGCCGTAGATGTTCGGATCGAGTCCGAACGGCATCGTCAGCGGCGGCGTTGCAAAGACGAGGGTGCCGGAGAGGACGCTCAGCGCGACGGTGGTCGTACCGCCGACGAGCATCGACCAGAGCGCCGCGGTGGCGGTGGATCTGTTCCAGAAGAACGCGCCGATGACCGGCACCAGCAGTCCGGAGACCATGAATGAATACGACTCGAGCATCAGATCGAGCACGCTGGTCATCCGCCAGGCCAGCAGCAGGGAGATCGCTCCGAGGGCGAGCGTCGCGATCTGGCTGAAGCGCAGGTAGCGGTCGGTGTTCGAGTCGATGCGAATGAAACGGTTGATGATGTCCGAGACGAAATTGCCCGAGGCGGCCATCAGACAACTGTCGGCCGTCGAGAGTATCGCCGAGAAGTAGGACGAGAGCATCAGGCCCGTGAGCCCGACCGGCAGGATCGTCCGCAGCAGCAGCGGAAGCCCCGTCTCCGGATCGAGCGTGCCCGCACCGGCGACCGAGGCGAACATGCCCTGCTCGGCGGCCACGCGGGCGAAGAGTCCCAGCAGCACGCCCATCATCGCCATCACCGGCCACTCGAACAGTCCGGCGATGAACCACGCCTTGCGTGCGGACTTCGTGTCCCGGCAGGCGTAGATGCGCTGGTAGAGCGTCATGGCAATGAACCAGATCGGTATGATCGTGACCGTCCAGTAGATCACCTGCTGCCATGTGAGGTTGCCGAAGGAGAGGAACTTCGCCGGAAGGGTGGCGGAGATCGCGTCGTAGCCGCCGATGGCGAAGTAGCCGATCGGCAGGCCGATGAAGACGAGTCCCACCATGAGTACGATCCACTGGATCGTATCGGTGTAGATCACCGCCTTGAGGCCGCCGAGCGCGGTGTAGGCAACCACCACGACGCCCATGATCAGCAGGGCGATGGGGGTGCTGAGCCCGTCGATGGTACCGCTGGCGAGCTTCGCCCCTGCAAGGATCTGCGCGGCGGTGAAGCCGAGGTATCCGATGCCGGAAATCAGCCCGGCGAGAATCGCCACCCGGCCGTCATAGAAATGGCGAAAGATGTCAGGGAAGGTGAGGCAGTCGTTGAATGCGGGATTGTCCTTGACGCGCGGGATGAGAATCACCGCACTGAGCCAGGCACCGATGAGGCCGGTGAAGAGCATCCACGACCCGCTGATTCCCATCGTGAAGCCAAGACCGCCCAGGCCGATCGAGAATCCGCCGCCCACATCGGTCGCCACGACCGACAATCCCACGTGCCAGCTGCCAATGTTTCTGCCGCCTACATAGTAGTCTTCGACGCTCTCGTTGCGTCGCATGAAGAAGAACCCGATACCGAGCATCACGGCCATGTAGACGACGAAAATGGCAATGTCGATTACATGCATTCCGTTGAGGGTGTGGTCCGTGATCTGTGTGTGCTGAAACCGCCCAAGATACGGTTCTATGCCCGGCCCCAAAAGAAATCGCGGTTTCTGAGCCCCTTCGCGGGAATCGTCGCAGTGCACAACTGGCTCGCCCGGCGTAGTTCTTCACTCGAGTTTGTCTGCCTCTCCGACCGCGCAGCGGTGCGGTCACTCGTTCTCCCGCACATACCGCTCGTGCCGGGCGTCGAGGGTGTCGCGGACTTCCTGAGGTACGAGCCCGCGAATGCGGGAGTAGAGCGTGTCGGCGTCGCGGCGGTCACGGTCTGATTCGAGGTGAAAGGGCACGGTGACGTCCCGGCCGTCGGCGCGCGCCCACATCCGTTCGACGCTGCCGCCCAGCGGCGGCTCGTGCATCGGCTCCCACGTGCGACTGAATACATCGAGGCGCGTCAGCAGTTCGAAGAGCCGTGCGCGCGCGCCCTCTGAAATGTCGAATCGTTCCGTCCAGGTGGGATCCGGTCCGTAGCTCGGGTGGTAGTCGATGTGCGCCGAGGTGCCGGGTCCGATGTGAATCTCGAATTCGTAGTGGTACGGTGGAGGCACAGTCCCCTCGGCGAAGTCGTAGCGCACCGCGAAGTCATCCGGCACCGTGGCGATCTGGGCCGAACGGGAACAGCCCGCAAGGAACGTCACCGCGGCAATCAGTGTCGTGAGCGTCGTGCCGGTGATTCGCATCGAGTTCACCTGTGTGGGAACATCCCCGAGCCCGACGGCTGGCCCCCGGATTCGGACGAAGTGAGGACCGCCGCACCCATGGAGATCCGCAGTGATCCACGCGCTGCTGAGGCGTGACCACGAGTGCGCCGACGCATTCCGAGAAGAGCTGCGGATTTCGACCGATCGGTGCGTTCGCTCACCCGCGGTGACCGCTTACGCCCGCTCCGCGATGAGCGTGCGAAGATCCGCAAGGACCTCCGCGGCGTGACTGTCCGGTCGGACCTTCGTGTAGATCCGGGCGACCTTGCCGTCAGGATCGATCAGCACCGAACGTCGAAAGACGCCATCGAAGACACGTCCCATGAATTTCTTCTCGCCGTACGAACCGTAGCGGTGCACCACCTTGTGATCGACGTCGGCCAGGAGAAGGAACGGGAGCTTGTGCTTGTCGATGAAGCGCTGGTGGCTTCGCTCCGAGTCGGTGCTCATTCCAATGACGGTCGCGCCGAGCGCGCGGAATTCATCGTACGCGTCTCGAAGGGCACACGCCTCGCGTGTGCAGCCGGGTGTGTTGTCCCTTGGGTAGAAGAACAACAGCACCCACTCTCCACGGAAGTCCGAGAGGGAGTGTTCGGTACCCGTGGCGTCAGGCAGGGTGAAGTCTGGGGAAGCTTCACCGATGGTGAGGTCCATTGAGAGAGGGGTATGAATGTGAATGTCGGGCTGACTGGTTGCGACCAGGCGACAAAAATAGGCAGGAATGTGAATGTGGGAGTCGCTCAGACACCGCGGAGCGCCGTCGCCGCGGCGACCCGACGAAGCGCCAGTATGAACGCCGCAACACGCAGTGACGTGTTGAACTCCCTGGCGATGTCACGCACATCGCCGTAGGCATGGGTGAGCACGCGCACGAGCTCGTCGTCGACACGCTCGGCCGACCACCGGAACTGCTGCAGGTTCTGCACCCATTCGAAGTATGAACCGGTCACGCCACCGGCATTGGCGAGGATATCCGGCACCACCGTGATCTTACGCTCCTCCAGCTGCAGATCCGCCGAAGGCGAGATCGGTCCGTTGGCTCCTTCGACCACCATGCGCGCGTTGATGTCGCCGACGTTGCCCTCGTGTATGGTGTTCTCCAGCGCTGCGGGAACGAGGATGTCGACATCGAGAGCGAGCAATTCCTCGTTGCTGATCTGCTTGCCGCCGGACACGTTGACGACGGAACCCGACTCGGCGACGCTCTTCTTGAGCGCGGCCACGTCCAGTCCATCACCGTTGAAGACGCCACCGTACACATCGCTGGCGGCGACGATGCGGGCACCGGCGCGCTGCAGGAAGTGCGCCGCCCAGCTGCCGACGTTGCCGAAGCCGTGAACGGCGACGCGGGCGCCATCGAGATCGATGCCGGCGTCTGCTGCGGCATGCGTCGTCACGATCTCGACTCCGCGACCGGTCGCCGAGATGCGTCCTTCGGAGCCACCGATCTCGACCGGCTTGCCGGTCACCACGGCCGGGGTGAATCCATGGAACTTGGAGTACTGGTCGACGATCCAGGCCATCACCTGTCCGTCGGTATTCACGTCCGGGGCGGGGATGTCGACGTTGTCGCCGATGAAGAGATGAATTCTGTCGACGAGCGTGCGGGTGATCTGCTCGACCTCGCGACGCTCCAGCGTCTTCGGATCGCAGTCGATGCCGCCCTTGGCGCCACCGAAGGGAATGTTGACCACGGCCGTCTTCCAGGTCATCAGCGACGCCAGCGCCCGCACCTCATCGAGGTTGACGCTCGGATGGTAGCGCAGGCCGCCCTTCATCGGACCACGGGAGTTGTCATGCTGGACGCGGAATCCGCGGAAGGTCACGATCTCTCCCGATGGTCGGATCATCGGGATCTCCACCATCACCTCCCGGTACGGTGTCTTGAGCGAAACGCGCAGGTAGTCGGGAAGGTCGAGGTGATCGGCGGCACGGTCGAACTGGTAGTTGACCGCTTCGTACGGCGTCATGTGCGCCCGCGGCGGACCCGAAACGCTCGCGTGACTGGTGGCGGATGCGTCGCCGGCGGCCGTGGCAGCGGTCGGCGAATTGCCACTGCCCAGGGACGTGGAGCTGGCCGTGGATGTATTGGTGTTCGACTCCTCGCTCGCGCGTTTACTCATAGCGGTATCCCTCTGAAATTCTGTTAGGTGCGTTGTGGACTTGAGCGCCACGAGGGCGCAAAGGGCGGTCCAGAATCTAGCATTTCCACGCAATCGACCCTCGGCGGCTGTCAAACTGTCAATGTCTGTTGCCCCTCTTTGCCGGTTCAAAGGCCGGTCGTACCTTCGATTTTCCCGCTGTTTGTGACCGCATCCGGCGGCGCACCTACCGATTGTGCCCTCTATCCCAGCCGGCGCTATGAACCAGCAGACAACGATCACCTCCGCGCTCATGTCGCAGGTCGGCCGGAAGATTCTGACGGGAATCACAGGCGTCCTGCTCGTCCTGTTCATCATCGCGCACCTGGCGGCCAATCTCCAGCTGCTGGTCGCCGATCCCCACCCGTTCAACAACTACTCCGCGACGCTTCACAGCTTCGGTGTTCTGCTGGACATCGTGGAAATCCTGCTTGCGCTGGTGATTCTGCTCCACGCATGGATCGGAGTGGTGATCTACCTGCGCAAGCGCAAGGCGCGGTCGCACGGCTATGCCGTCAGCGCGAGCAAGGGGGGACCCAGCAAGCAGACCCTCAGCTCCCGAACGATGATCTGGACGGGGCTGGTGCTGCTGGTCTTCATCGTCATTCACGTCGTGCAGTTCCGCTTCGGTCCGGGCATCAAGGAGGGGTTCGTCTACTCCCTCGACGGCAGGAACGTTCCCGATCTCTATCGCCTCGTCGTCGACACGTTCCAGAACATCTGGTGGGTGATCTTCTACGTCGCGGTGATGGTTCTGATCGGTTTCCATCTGCGTCACGGCATCTGGAGCGCGCTGCAGTCGCTGGGTGCGATGAAGCCGAAATATACCCCCGTCATCTACGGCCTCGCCCTCGTGCTGGGCATCCTCATAGCCGTCGGATTTCTCATCCTTCCGATCTGGATTTACGTGCAGGGAGGTGCTGCATGAGTGAGACGATAACCGAACCGACCGTCGCCGTGCCGAGCGCTGCACCCGAGACCAACACGCGCCTCGCCTCGAAGGCACCCACAGGACCGCTGGCCGACCGCTGGCAGAAGTACCTCGACTCGACGAAGCTGGTCAACCCCGCCAACAAGCGGAAGTACACCGTCATCGTCGTCGGTACCGGCCTTGCCGGTGCCTCCGCCGCCGCTACGCTCGCCGAGCTCGGCTACAACGTCAAGGCCTTCTGCATCCATGATTCGCCGCGACGCGCCCACTCCATCGCCGCGCAGGGCGGTATCAATGCGGCCAAGAATTATCCCGATGACGGTGACTCCGTCTGGCGCCTGTTCTACGATACCATCAAGGGCGGTGATTACCGCTCGCGTGAGTCCAACGTCTATCGACTCGCGCAGATTTCGAACAACATCATCGATCAATGCGTCGCCCAGGGCGTTCCCTTCGCCCGGGAGTACGGCGGCCTGCTGACCAATCGGTCCTTCGGTGGTGCGCAGGTGTCGCGAACGTTCTACGCCCGAGGTCAGACAGGCCAGCAGCTACTGCTCGGTGCCTACCAGGCACTGATGAAGATGGTCGATGCCGGGAAGGTGGAGATGCTGCCCAGACGGGAGATGCTCGACCTGGTGACGGTCGATGGCGCCGCGCGCGGAATCGTCGTGCGGAATCTCATTACCGGTGAATTCGAGCGCCATTCCGGCGACGCCGTTCTGCTCTGCACCGGCGGCTATGGCAACGTCTACTACCTGTCGACCAACGCCAAGAATTCCAACGTGACCGCCGCCTGGCGCTGTCACAAGCGGGGCGCGTTCTTCGCCAATCCCTGCTACACCCAGATTCACCCGACCTGCATCCCCGTTTCCGGTGACTATCAGTCGAAGCTCACGCTCATGAGCGAGAGCCTCCGCAATGACGGTCGTGTCTGGGTCCCCAAGGATCCCAACGACAAGCGCACGCCGAGCCAGATCCCCGAAGCCGAGCGGGACTACTACCTGGAACGCAAGTACCCGAGCTTCGGGAACCTCGTGCCCCGCGACGTCGCCTCGCGCAACGCCAAGCAGATGGCCGACGAGGGCAAGGGTGTCGGTCCGACCGGCATGGCCGTCTATCTCGACTTCGCCGATGCAATCAATCGCCTTGGAGAGCAGGCGATCGCCGATCGGTACGGGAACCTCTTCCAGATGTACGAGAAGATCACCGGCGACAATCCCTACAAGCATCCGATGCGGATCTACCCCGCCGTCCACTACACCATGGGTGGCCTCTGGGTGGATTACGATCTGATGAGCACCGTCCCCGGCCTGTTCGTCCTCGGCGAAGCCAACTTCTCCGATCACGGCGCGAACCGTCTCGGCGCCAGCGCGCTGATGCAGGGTCTCGCCGATGGCTACTTCGTCATCTCCCATACCCTCGGCAACTACATCGCCACGGCATCGCTTCCGAAGGTCGATCCCGCGTCCGATGCCTTTGCCTCGGTCGAGAATGACGCGCGCCAGCGCACCGAAAAGCTGTTGGGGATCAAGGGGGACAAATCCGTCACCCAGTTCCACCGTGAACTCGGTAAGATCATGTGGGATCGCGTCGGAATGGCGAGAACGGCCGAAGGGCTCACCGCTGCAATCGACGAGATCGGGCGACTTCGTGACGAGTTCTGGCAGAACCTGCGGATCCCGGGCGAGGCGAACACGCTCAACAAGAACCTCGAGTTCGCAGGTCGGGTGGCGGACTTCATGGAGCTTGGCGAGCTGATGGCGCGCGATGCGCTCGATCGCAAGGAGTCATGCGGAGGACATTTCCGCGAGGAGTACCAGACACCGGAAGGTGAAGCGCTGCGCAACGACGAGGACTTCAGCTACGTCGCGGCCTGGGAATACACCGGCGGTGGCACCGGTGAGCTGATGCATCGGGAGAACCTCGACTTCGAATTCGTTACACCCTCTCAGCGAAGCTACAAGTAGGGATCAAGTCATGGCTGATCAACTGATGACGATCAAGGTGAAGGTGTGGCGGCAGGACGGACCCCGGACGCCCGGCCGCCTGGTCGACTACGTCGTCGAGGGCGTCAATCCCCACATGTCGTTCCTCGAGATGATCGATCTGCTCAACGAGCAGCTGATCGCGCGCGGGGATCGGCCCGTGGAATTCGACAACGACTGCCGGGAGGGAATCTGTGGCTCGTGCAGCATGGTGATCAATGGACAGGCACACGGTCCGTGGCGTGGTACCGCCGCCTGCCAGCTCCACATGCGAGCCTACCACGATGGTGATTCGATCGTCATCGAACCGTGGCGCGCCGATGCGTTCCCGGTCATCTGCGATCTCGTGGTCGATCGTACAGCGCTCGACCGCATCATCACCGCCGGCGGATACATCTCGGTGAATACCGGTAACGCTCCCGATGCGAATACGCTCCCGGTGGACAAGCGCAAGTCAGACGAAGCGTTCGACTTCGCCGCCTGCATCGGCTGCGGTGCCTGCGTGGCGGCCTGTCCCAACGGATCGGCGGCACTGTTCACCGCTGCGAAGATTTCCCACCTGGCGCTGCTCCCGCAGGGTCATCCCGAACATCTTCGGCGCGTGGCCCGCATGGTCGACCAGATGGAGATCGAGGGATTTGGTGACTGCTCAAATCATGGTGAGTGCGAAGCCGCCTGTCCGAAGGAAATCTCGATCAATTCCATCGCCCGCATGCGCCGCGAATACATGAAAGCCGCCCTGAAGTAGTACCACGGCGACTCCGTATCGATCACGGTAGCGGAGCCGGTCGCGCGAACGAAGCGAGGAAAGGGAGAATCGGAGCGACCGGCAGAAACGAAGCGAGGGAAGGGGGAGGCCGCCCCGGAAAATCCCCCAACCCCACCCCTACACCACGACCACCTTCCGTGCTCGATTCTGCAGGTTCAGACCCTCGGCGTCGCCCCACGCGGAGTCGAAATTCTCCGAGAAGCCGAGCGTGCCGGCACGCGATACCTCTTCGGCCACCTCTTCCTCCGATAGCTCCCCGAAGTCTTCGATCTGCTGATTGAACGGCGGATGCTCGTCGTACTTCGATGCGTTGACCACGGCGAAGACCTGCGGCGGGTCGAGTTCGACGGCGTCCTTGTACAGCCGCTGGCGATGCACCAGCACGGCGCCGTTGCGGAACATCGCGTGGCCGGGCAATACGAAGCGGCCCTCGTCCTCGACCTCGAACGTAGCGTCGGTGGCGATCGTCGAACAGCGCAGCAGGAATTCACACACCATGTAGGCGTTGAACTCATTGTCGGCGACATGTGAGATCCCTGAGGCGATCGACTCGTCGCGCACACCGCCCCATCGAACGTCGAAGTAGCCTTCGTCGACCATCTGCTGCACCGCGGCGATTTCGTCCTGCAGCTCGATCTTCTTGGCCAGCAGACGCTTGCGGAAGTGGAATCGAGCCGTCGCGTACGGCATCTCCGGAAGCTTCGCGTAGTTGGGGAAGAGGATGTAGCGCTTCAGTCCGATGCGATCGCAGCTCCAGATGAATTCGGAGTTGTACCAGTGCTGCACGCGGGCGATCTGCGCCCACTGCTCGTTGGTGATGGCGTTGTCGGGATTGTCGGCGATGTAGTAACGCAGTGCGCGCGGCATACGGACGCTTCGTATGTGTTCTGGAGTGAAACTGCTGTCAACGATCCGCGTCGCTCGGTCGCTGAGCGAACCCGCGAATGTATTTGCCGATCATGTCGAATTCAACGTTCACGCCATCGCCGGCAGCGAGCGTATCGAACGTCGTAACCTCGTGCGTATGGGGAATGATCGAGACCATGCAGCGGTTTGCGATCACCTCGGCCGCCGTAAGCGATACGCCGTTGATGGCAACCGAGCCGACGGGAATCACCAGCCGTGCGAATTCATCCGGATACTCGATCCAGTAGATCCACGAACTCTCCCGCCGGGATGCTTCCCTCACGATGCCCACGCAGTCGATGTGCCCCTGGACGAAGTGCCCGCCGAGCCGATCGCCCACGCGAAGCGCCCGTTCAAGGTTGACCCGCCGGCCGACTTCGAATTCTCCCAGCGTCGTCTTCTTCAGCGTCTCCTCGACCGCGACGACGTCGAAGTGCGCGCAGTCGACGCGTACAACCGTCTGGCAGCAACCGTCGACAGCGACCGAGTCGTCGATCGACAGGTCGCCGCAGACCGTCGGCGCCGCAACGGTGATGCGTCGCGCACCGCCATCGGTTTCCACGGCGGCAATGACGCCGATTTCTTCGATCAGTCCGGTGAACATGGTGGATCGTGCGGTTCTCGGATCGAGGCGCTATCCGGTTCGGGCGACTTCGTCCTCGATCAGATCGCGGATGACGGGCTTGATGAACAGATCGCCGAGCCCTGCGTCGTTGAGGGCGCATGCGACGACGTGGATGCGACGGGCGAGATCGTGCCGGCGGTTGACGAGGATGACGCGCTGCGAGTTCAGCACGCACAGGCCTCCCTCGAAGTTCCCCAGCTCGAGCCGGACGCTCAGGTCGAGTTCGGCTGCCACCTGCTTCAGTTCGTCGTAGATCTGCTGCTGTGTCATGTCGATCGCACGGCGCCGCAGCGTCTGCGGCTGTCGCATGGGGGGATCGGGCGTCGCCTCAGCGATGCCCGGGTCCGGTGAGGAACACGGATGTTGAATTTCTTCGGAAGCGGTCGCGACGGACGGGTTCAGATTTCGCGCGAATTGCGCTGACGGAGGGCGTCACCATGCACGACGCCCATGCACATCCCATCGCCGACCGGAACGATGCATGCCCGCGTGATGTCGGGTTGCTCGGCCATTGCACGATTGAATGCCTGCATTCCGCGAACGTCCTCGCGGTCGGTAGCGTCGTTGGCGATCTCTCCCCATGCCAGGGAGTTGTCTCCGGCAACGAGCGCGCCGGGACGCATCAGCGGAATCACGAGGTCGAGGTAGCGCGTGTAGGCCGGCTTGTCGGCGTCGATGAACGCGAAGTCGTAGTCGCCCGTATCGGCAAGCTCCCGCTCGAGCACGTCCAGTGCCGAACCGGTACGAACGGAGACGATGTGGGAGAGCCCCGCCTGCTCGATGTAGTCGCGGGCGAAATCGGCGTGCATCGGATCGCGCTCGATCGTCACGAGTTCGCCGTCTTCGGGAAGCGCGCGCGCCATGATGATGGCGCTGTAGCCGGCGAGCGTACCGATTTCGATCACGCGTCGAGCGCCAATGCCGCTGAGCAGCACCTGCATGAAGGCGCCCTGCTCGGGACTGATCTGGATGGAGGGAATTCCGGCGGCCGCGGCGTCATCGCGCAGAGTCCTCAACAGCTCGTCCTCGACGTCGAACAGCTCGTTGATGTAGGCGACCGTCTCGTCGGTCAACGGTGTTCCTTTCATCCTCGTCCCTCCGCAGTGGATGGTTGGTACGGCGCGCACTGGATTCGGCATGTGCCCCAAACGTGAGACCCCGTCGGAACACCTCCGGGCCGCACGCCCAGGGTCCTCCGACAGGGCGGCACAATATACCGACCAACCGTCGAAGTGATCTGTCGAGCGTAACGACCGCGACGTCCGTACGTGCAACCCACGCTCATCGACGGCAACAACCAGCATTCATCGCGTGCCACAGAACCACTCGACCGACGATCGACCCGCCGCCGCCCGCCGCGTCCGGGACTACGAGCTCTTCGAGCTCATAGGATCAGGCGGGATGAGCCGCGTCTTCCGCGCACGCCGGATCGGTACCGACGTCGACCTCGCAGTGAAGGTCATTCGCGTCGAGAACGTCGCTGCCGATTATGAACGACGCCTTCGGCGGGAACCGGAGGTGCAGCGGGCCCTGGGCCATGAGAACATCATTCGAATGGTCGACTGGTTCCGTGTCGATGATGAGTTCTTCCTCGTCCTCGAGTTCGTCGCCGGTCGCTCGCTTGCCGAAATGATCCACGGCGAAACCGGTCCGCTCCCGTTCCCCCGCGCCAGAACGTACGCGCGCCAGATCCTCCGCGCCGTCGCCCAGCTGCACGAACTTGGGATCATCCACCGTGACATCAAGCCGTCGAACGTGATGATCGGGTGGAACGACGAGGTGAAGCTCGCCGATTTCGGGATCGCGAAGTATCGGTGGGAGCAGGGCCGCACTCGCACGCAGGCGGGCCTCGGAACGCCTGAGTACATGTCGCCGGAACAGGTGCGGGGCACCGACATCGATCAGCGAACCGATATCTACTCGTTCGGCATCACGCTCTTCGAAATGCTCACCGCCCGCAAGCCGTTCACGCGTGGTGAGGAGACGCCGGCCGCCTATGCAGAGGTCGTCAACGGGATCATGAACGATCCGCTGCCCGATCCGCGTTCGTTCGTTCCCGCGATTCCCGGCAGCGTCGTGCGACTGCTGCTGCGCGCGACCGCCAAGGATCCGGACGATCGCTTTCAGAGTGTGCAGGAGTTGATCGGTGCCCTCGAGGTGGTCGGCGACGACCTGGAGGAGACGTCCGCCCCCACGGTGACGCTGGGTGCCGATGCGCGCGCGGCGGCACCCGTCAACCGCACTGGCGGCGCCAGCGGTGGACAGACGATGGTCGGCGTTGCAGTCCCGCCCGCTTCCGACGTGCCGCGGTCGGAGCGACCTCGGAAAGGGCGCCGGGGTGGGTGGGTGGTGTGGCTGTTGCTGATCCTGGCGCTTGCTTCCGTCGGCGGTTACTATGGATACCGGTACTACCAGGAGCACTACCGGCAGCCGGCACCCGGTGAGCCGTTGACGGACGCCGATGCGGAGGCGATCGTCAATCGGGTGGCCTCCGACTACGAACGATTCGCATCCGAACAGAATCCCGGTGCGCTTTCGCTGCTGTATGCGCCGGACAGCGTCGCGTACTTCAGTATGGCGCACGCCGATCGGGAGGATGTGCTCGCAGATTCCAGAAAGTTCTACCAGCGTATCGTGTCGACCCGTCGCCTGGATGTGGAGGTGCGCAGAGTCGCGCCCGTCAACGACTCCACCATCGACACTCAGTGGATCATCTACTTCGAGCGCGTGCGCGACGACGGCACGATCCTCAGCGGCAGTACCGGCAACGCCGTGCGCCTGCAGCGCTTCGACAACGAGTGGCTGATCACGCGGCAGAAGTCGCTGTTCCTCAATCCAAGGAACGTCGAACCGCCCGTGGCCGACTCGCTCGAAGTGCACGACATCGACACGGTGCCGCTGCGTCCGGCGCCGGTCGAGCCATCGTCAAATGACACCACCCATCTGCGGCGACCGCCGATCGTCGGACCGATCCGTCCGACCGATACCTCAGCGCGACACAACCCGGTTCCGGAGCAATCGCCATCGGATTCGCGTCCGACCGATCGACAGGAACCGTAATCTGCACGCACAGCCCGCGATCGTGGGCTGTGAACGCGGGCCGTACCAACTCCGGGTTCGAACTCTCACGTGGCCAACGAACACGAAGCACATAGCGAAGCGCTGCCGATTCGCATCGCGAGTCGGACCGACATCGGCCATCGCCGACAGCGCAATGAGGACTACCTCGGCACCGAACGGCTGCCGCTCGGCCTCGCGTTCGTCGTCTGCGACGGCATGGGCGGACACGCCGGTGGCGACCGGGCAAGTCGCGTCTCAGTCGATGTCTTTCTCTCGACACTGCGCGATTCCGGTGACGACGTGCGCCGGACGCTGGAATCGGCCGTCGAGCGCGCCAACCGCGCGGTGCTGGCCGAGGCCGAGGGCGATGCGTCAATGCGGGGTATGGGGACGACGCTCGTCGGCGCAGTCGTCGACGGCTCGCACGCCACCGTCGTCAACGTCGGCGACAGCCGCGGATATCATCTCTACGATGGCCGGCTGACGAGAATCACGAACGATCACTCGATGGTCGGTGAATGGGTTGCCGAGGGGAAGCTCTCCGACGCCGAGGCCCGCGTGCATCCGCATCGCAACATCGTGACGCGAGCGATTGGAATTCGCCAGGTCGTGCAGCCGGACATCTTCGAGGTCGACCTCAGCGACGGGGATGCCGTGCTGCTGGCCAGCGACGGACTGCACGGGATGATCGACGATGCTGAGATCGAGCGAATACTTCGGGTCGAGGAGAATCCGGAGCGCGCATGCGACCGGCTGATCGAAGCGGCGCTGGCCGCCGGTGGTGACGACAACGTCAGCGTCATCGTCCTGCGGATCGGGGCTGCATCCGCGGGCGCCGGTGCCATGACCGCTCCCACCACGCTGGAACCCAAACGCCGTCGCGGCCGCGCGCCCTCACTGTGGGTGCTGCTTCCGCTTGCACTCGTCGCCGCGATCACGATCTGGTTGCTGTTGCCGACGACTGGCGATAGGACCGTCGGGCCCGATCCCGTCGGTACGGGTACGATTCCTGATACCGTCGCCGACTCTGCGCTGTGGCGCAACGACTCGGCTGTCCGGCAACTGATGCCCGGTGAGTCCATAGATTCGCTCGATGGCCGCACCGCCGACACGTCCGCGGTCCTCATCGATCGACATCCGCTGCCAATCGAATTCATCCATTTCGACAATGGCCCTCAGATCTCTGCTTGAGAAGCTCTTTCCCACCGAGGACCGCGAACGACGCCGCAGCGAACTGGTCGATCGCGGACTCGAAGCGCTGCGTGGTGTTCGAGACGAACACGCCTTCGCCATGGGAGACGTGACGCGCGTCCCGTCGCATCTGCAGCTGCACGTCGCCGCCGAACGGCTCGATGAGCTGCGCCGCATGGATGCCGCCCGGGACCTCGAATTCTTCTACACCGACGAACTGACGGGCGATCTCACCGCATCCGGACTGCGCACCTTCGGAGATCATTCGATGCAGGTCGCGATCGTTGCCGACGATCGACTTGCGCCCGGCGAACTCTACGCGACCGTGATCTCGCCGGCGACGCAGCCCGTGCGCGCTCCCTCGTCCCGTCCCGCACAGGATTCGACACGGCTCATGGGCCCCTCGGCCGACGACGCCACGATGGCATTCGAACCGGACGAAGCGGCGGAACAGCCGGCCGCGCAGCAGCAGCGCAGCTACTTCATGGTCATCACCGGACCGGACGACTTCAACGTTCGCCAGCGCCTCGACTCCCGTCGATGGATTCTGGGTCGTCGCGGAAGCTCCGGACGATCGCTGCCGGAGGGTTACCGGAAATTCGACCTCGACGTCCGTGAAACCGTCTCCCGTGAACAGGTACGCATCGAGCTCATGGACGATCGCATGACGCTCGCGCGTACGGGAAAGGCGCCGGTGTCGCTCTCCAAACGCGACGCTCTCGATGAGGGGGAGGAACGTGTGCTGGAGCTCGGAACGCCCTTCTTCATCGAAGACTACCAGGTGGTCATCGGTCGGTGACCTCGCTACGGATTCAGCCAATGGCCCTGACGACGATTCTCGGAACCGCGCAGCTGGCGGTGCAGCGTGCGTTGGCGGACCATGTGTCGCTGGACGGCGCGCAGCCGACCGTCGCGAATTTTCTCGTGGTTTCGTTGCGACGTGAGGAATTCCGCGCCGCCTACGGTGCCGACGAATCGGAGATCGAGCGTGTACGGAACGAACTCGACCGGGCCGCGCGTGAATTCGTCGTCGCCAACGGTTGGCGCGTCGGCGGTACCGGGACGCTCGTCGTCAATCTCCTCGTCCGCTCGATCCCCGAGACATGCCAGGTGCAGCTGCGCACCGTCGACCACCTCTATCGGCTCGAAGTGCATGACGACCGCGGCATTCGCGCCGTGGCCGTCCGTTCGCCGCGCGTGCATCTGGGGCGCGCACACGACGGTGCACCTGCGCACTTCATCGCCGTTCACGACGCGTCGAAGACTCTCTCCCGCGATCACCTCGTGTTCACCTACGCCGACCTCCAGCTGCGATGCCATCTGATCGGTCGCAACGAGACCACGTTGCGCGACGTCGCGATGGGCAGCCAGGAGGTCACGCTGCACGTCGGTGACTCGATTGCCTGCGGACGCGTGAGCGTCGTCGTACTGGAACTCTGATCCCACATGCACACCGTCGTCCTCTGCCTGTTCGCACTGATCATCCTCCTCGTTCTGGTACAGAACGGTGGCATCGTCGATTCGCTGCGTCGACTCCAGGGCGCGGGTCCGCGCGCGGTGATCATCGGACTGGGCGCAGTGGTCGTACTGGCGACGCTCTTCCGTTCGACCGTCTACCTCAACGCCACTCGCGAGGCGTGGATCACGTCCGGACGCAATCCGAGCGACACCATCTCACTCGGCTACAACACCAAGTCGAGATTCCGCAGTCTCTCGCAGCCGCTCGGACGCGTCTTCGACCGCCGGGGACGGCTTCTGGCCGGCTACGAATTCCACCGCGATCATCTCGAGCGCGTCTATCCGGCGGGGCAAGTCACGGCACACATCGTGGGGTACTGGACCGGTCCGGTGCGCGACGGCGTCGGTGTGGAGAAGGCGCTGACGCTGGTGAACGATTCGCTTGCCGATGATCTGCCGCACGACGTCACGCTGTCGATCGATCTCGATCTGCAGAAGGCGGCGTTCGCCGCGCTGGGCAACGAGACAGGTGCGGTGGTGGTGCTCGACCCGGCAACGGGCGAGGTGCTGGCCGCGGCAAGCAAGCCCGGGTACGATCCGTCGCGGGTCCTCGACGACGACTACTGGCAGAGCATCGTCACCGACGTCCGACAAAAGCCGCTGATCTCCCGTGCGCTCAAGGACATCTATTCACCGGGTTCGTCGATCAAGCCGCTGATCGCCGCTGCGGCCAGAGCGACCGGGACGGCACTCCCTGAGACGCATGGGTTCGTGTGTTCGGGAGAATTCGATCCGGGCGACGGCATCCCGCCGATCACCGACCATGGATCGGGTCATGGTCGAATCGACATCCGAACGGCGATGCGCGTCTCGTGCAACGTCTACTTCTCCTACCTGGCCGACGATCTGATCGGCTACGACCAGATTCACGACTACTTCGATTCACTTGGATTCAACCAGCGTCTGTGGTGGAACACCGGCATCATGCTGAACCACTACGGAGTGCTGCAGCTGGTGCCGAGTCTGCTCGACGCACCGGATGCGATCGCACGATCCCGCATCGGCATCGGCGAGGCGGCGGTGAAAATCAATCCGGTGCATATGGCGGTGCTGGTGGGGGGAATATCGAACGACGGCGTCTTCATCCGTCCGTCGCTCGAGAAGGGACTGGCGCCGGACACGCTGCACTACCAGATGGAGCCGGCGGTGGCCGACTGGGTCTCGGATCTGATGCGGCAGCCGGTGCTGGCCGGCGGGACCGCGGCGGGTGCCTTCAGCGGAATCGCGCGACGGGGTATCGAGGTCCACGGAAAGACCGGCACCGCCGACCGCGAACCGGACGGTCGGAAGCCATCGTGGTTCGTCTCGTTCGGCGTCAAGGGCGGTCATCGATACGTCGTGGTCGTGAGTGTCGAGGATCGTGGCAATCGATACGCAGGATCGCTCAACGCTCCAATCGCCCGGCGCATGTTCGAAGCGCTGGACGACGACGGGTACTTCAAGTAGCACCGGGAACGCAGCGCATGAGATTCAACGCATGAAGAGAGCGGTTGCCTATCCATTGTTTTCCGTCGTCGTGCTGGCGGCCGTCGGTGCGGCGAACTTCGCCGTGTATTCGGCCGGTTCGGAGTGGTTCGTCCAGCAGCCGTCGCTGGTGATCGTGATTCGCAACATCGGTCTCGTCGCTGCGGCGCTGCTGGGCGGGTGGGTGCTCATACCGAGAGTGCGGAGGAGCGTCGAGACGCTGGTGCTGGTGGCGGCCACGGTTTTCGGGCTCGGACTCGCGATGCAGTTCCGGCTTGGTGCCGACGCGCCCCGGCAATTGTCCAACGGTGAAATCCGGTCGGTGGTCGACTCGGTTGCCGCCTCGATGCCCGACGACGCGCGCGACTCGGCGGTCGCGATCGCCGCGGACATCGTCCGCCACCGCAATGCGGACCTTCGGCGCGCCTACACTCAGGCGCGGCTCGACACGCGACTGGCACGGGGGCTGGAGAAGGCGTACGGTCCCACGAAGGCAACGACGGCGCTGCTTGCCCACCGTGAGACCGCGCCGATGGACAATCCGTTGATGCGCGTGCTGCCGGTGCTCGCCTTCCTCCTGGCGCTTGGAATTCTTGCCCGATCGAACCTCCCCGCGCTGCTGTCGAGCGGATGGAGGGTGATCGGATTCTACGGATCACTGGCGATCGGTGTCGCGACACTCCTGTACCTCGTATCGGTCGGTGGTGTACGCGGCGCGGACTTCGCGCCGCAGGAACTCTTGAAGCTGAGTCTGCCGGTGGCATGGGCGGGATTCCTTCTGCACTACCGCGGTGCGCTTCAGTCGGACACGCGCGCGGAGTTCGCTGCCTCACCGTTCGTTCTCTGGATCTACGTGCTCGGACTGCTGACGCTTCCGCTCGGCGTGTTCGTCGTGGTGCGCGACTTCGGACAGTTCCTGGTCATCGGCGTCGCGCAGGTGCTGTTGCTGGCCTGGTTCACCCGCAGCGCGCTCTACATCGTGCTGTTCCTGGCGGCACTGCTTGCGACGTCGGTGATCCTGCTCAGCGGGGCGGCATTCGATTCCTCGGCACTGCTGACCGTGCTGGCGATTGTCGTCGGGGCTGTGGCGATGATCGGTCTGCTGGAGCGGTTCCGTCGAGACGACGCACTGTGGACGTCTGCCTCGCTCGTGCTCGTCGGGTACGTCGCCGTCACGTGGATGGCCGTGCAGATTCCGTTCATCTCGCGGTCGCTCCAAACGCCTCGCTCCCGGTTCATGCTGTGGTGGGATCTCTACGCGCGCAACGGCAATCCCCACTGGTGGGACAACTCGCGTCAGATCGTCGAGGCGCTCTACGCATTCGATGCGGGAGGAATCTTCGGAACGGGACTGGGCCGCGGCACGCCGTTTCTGATTCCGAAGGCGAGCTCCGACTTCATCTTCGCTGCATTCGGCGAGGAACTGGGATTCGTCGGCGCGGCGCTGCTGGCGGTGGCGTTCGTCGCGATGGTGGCGATCGGCCTTCGAATCGCCCGCGACCTCGGGCGGGCGTCGTTCTTCGGACTGCTCGCCGCCGGATACGCTCTGCTGCTCGGTGCCCAGGCGTTCGTGCATATTGCCGGAACAATGAATATCCTGCCGATGACCGGTATCACGCTGCCGATGGTGTCGTCCGGAACGAGTTCACTCGTTGTCGCCTGGGCGATGCTCGGTGCGCTGGCGGGACTCGGGACGCGGGAGGCGACGGCTGCCGAACGGATGGTGATCCGAAAGGATCTCCGATAACGTCCTCGGTGGCGACGGCACCACAGGAACACCGAGAAGTCGACCCGTGTATTTCAGTCGGTTACAGCCACCGGGGTATGACCCACGTCATGCCGAACCCGCCTCGGATCCCCGAGTTTGCCACCCTATCCAGACACGCATTCATCTCGAGGGATACCGATGAGCGACCATCATCCTACCGTCAAGAAATCCTGGGCCGAACCGTACCGCATCAAGTCCGTCGAGCTGCTGACGATGCGCTCGCAGCAGGAGCGCAGCGCCGCCATCGAGGAGGCCGGCTACAACACGTTTCTGCTCAGAAGTGAGGACGTCTACATCGACCTGCTGACCGATTCCGGCACGAGCGCAATGAGCGACCGTCAGTGGGCCGGCATGATGCTGGGCGACGAGGCATACGCCGGCAGCAGGAACTTCTTTCACCTCGAGGAGCAGGTACAGCGCTACTACGGCTTCAAATACCTCGTCCCGACCCATCAGGGCCGCGGCGCCGAACACCTCATCTCCCGCATTCTCATCCAACCCGGTGACTACGTTCCCGGCAACATGTACTTCACGACGACGCGACTGCACCAGGAGCTCGCCGGAGGTACGTTCGTCGACGTGATCATCGATGAGGCCCACGATCCGGTGTCTCCCCATCCGTTCAAGGGCAACGTCGATATGGCGAAGCTCGAGGCCCTCGTCGATCGCGTCGGCGCCGACCGCATTCCATACATCTCGGTTGCAGCGACGGTGAACATGGCCGGCGGCCAGCCTATTTCCATGGCGAACCTCCGTGCGGTGTCAGAATTCGCGAAGCGTCACGACATCAAGGTGATCCTCGATGCGACGCGCGCCATAGAGAACGCCTGGTTCATCAAGGCGCGAGAGGATGGTTACGCGATGAAGACGATTGCGGAAATCCTTCTGGAAACCTGTTCCTACGCCGACGGCGCCACGATGTCCGGCAAGAAGGATCTGCTGGTGAACATCGGTGGATTCCTTGCGATCAATGACCGGGAAATCTTTGAAGAGGCGCGCAACCTCGTCGTCGTCTACGAAGGGCTCCACACGTACGGCGGTCTGAGCGGACGCGACATGGAGGCGATGGCAATCGGAATCGAGGAAGCCGTGTCCGAGGATCATATTCGCGCTCGAATCGGGCAGGTGGAATATCTCGGCAAACTGCTGTTCGATGCCGGCGTGCCGATCGTCATGCCCATCGGCGGTCACGCCGTATATCTGGATGCAAAACGATTCCTGCCCCACGTTCCTCAGCATGAATTCCCCGCTCAATCACTTGCTGCCGAACTCTACCGCGAGACCGGCGTGCGAGCCATGGAGCGGGGCGTCGTCTCCGCCGGACGCAACGCCGAAACCGGAGACCACAATTACCCGCGACTCGAGCTCGTTCGGCTCACGATTCCACGCCGCGTCTACACACAGGCACACATGGACGTGACCGCCGAAGGAATCATCGAGCTCCATGAGAACCGCCATCGAATCGGAGGGCTTCGGATGGTATTCGAGCCGAAGTACCTGCGGTTCTTCCAGGCCCGGTTCGAACCGATCAGCGTGGACCATGCGGTTGCCGGTGCCGATGCGCGGGAGGCTGCACTGTGAACGCACGGACCATCATCGAACCGTTTCGCATCAAGTCGGTCGAGTCGATTCGCTTCACCAGTGAAGGGGAGCGCCGCCGCGCGCTTGCCGAGGCGGGGAACAACGTCTTTCGGCTGCATTCGCGCGATGTGCTCATCGATCTGCTGACCGATTCAGGAACGGGTGCGATGTCTTCAGCGCAATGGGGCGCGCTGATGCAGGGCGATGAGTCGTATGCCGGGAGCCCGTCGTATTTCCGCTTCGAGGAAGTCGTGCGCGATCTCACCGGATACCGTCACATCATCCCGACGCACCAGGGAAGAGCAGCCGAACGGATTTTATTCAACACGATTCTCTCACCCGGTGATATCGTTCTCAATAACACCCATTTCGACACGACGCGTGCGAACATCGAGCACGAGAACGCAGAGGCGCGCGACATCGTGATCGAGGAGGGGCGTCATCCGGAGATCGACCATCCGTTCAAGGGCAACGTCGACGTCGACGTGCTGGAGCGCACGCTGGAGCAGGAGGGCGATCGCGTTCGACTGGTGATGGTGACGGTGACGAACAATTCGGGCGGCGGTCAGCCGGTGTCCCTCGAGAACCTCCGTGCAGTGCGTCGCATCTGCGATCGCTATGGAAAGCCGCTGTTCCTCGACGCATGTCGGTTCGCCGAGAACGCCTGGTTCATCAAGCAGCGGGAACCGGGCCAGTCCGACCGAACGCCGAAGGAAATCGCGCAGGAGGTGTTCTCGCTGGCAGATGGCTGCACGATGTCGGCGAAGAAGGACGGGCTTGCGAACATCGGCGGCTTCCTCGCGATGAATTCCGATGAATGGGCGGAATCCTGCCGGACGCTGCTGATTCTGACGGAGGGATTTCCGACATACGGCGGACTTGCCGGCTACGACCTGGAGGCGATTGCGACGGGGCTCGAGGAGGTGGTCGACGAAGATTACCTGCACTATCGCATCCGGTCGATAGAGTATCTGGGTGAAAAGCTGACGGCGGCGGATGTCCCGATCGTACGGCCCACGGGCGGCCACGCGGTCTACATCGATGCGCGGGCGATGCTGCCGGGGATACCGCCGTTGGAGTACCCCGGCGTTGCGTTGACGAATGCGCTCTACCTGGAGGGGGGAATTCGGACCTGCGAAATCGGTACGGTGATGTTCGGTCTGCAACCCGACGGAACGGAGAGACCGGCTTCGATGGATCTGGTGCGACTGGCAATTCCGCGTCGGCTCTACACGCAGTCGCACATCGACTACGTGGCGGAGGTGGTGACGAACGTCGGATCGAAGCGCGACGAATTGCGCGGACTGCGAATCACGTCCGCACCCAGACCGCTGCGGCATTTTACCGCGGAGTTCGCGCCGCTGTAGCACACGACGGCCGCAGAGCGATGGCGCGCGAGGGTCATCGAACGGCCTCTGGATCACAAGAAGAATTTGCCCGCCGAACGGCACGGTACGTTCCGTGCCGTTCGGCGGCCGTATTCACCACCGGTTCGATTATCACAGAATTCTCACGCGCGCATGACAAACGCGGGATGCTCCCTTGCGCGCCGATCGGTATCTATGTCGCCTTGTTCGATGGCATGGACGATGGAGCCATGCCACGGTCGTTTTCAGACCTATCGATTCACGATTTGCGAGGCAACGCGACATGGTATCACTTCGAGGGTTCGCAACGGCGGCGATCGTCTGTCCACTCGTGCTCGCCGCGTGCAGCGACAACAACAATCCGGCGAGCGGCACGACGCAGCGATTCAAGGTCGAGATCACCAATGTGCAGGACCAGAGCGAGGGAGCGCCGTTCAACATCTTCACGTCGGGCGTGGTGAACACCGCTGTCGGGCAGTCGATGCCGGGACCGCTGCTTCCCGGTCAGGTGTTCGAGGTGACGTTCCCGGCGGCTCCGAATATCACGCCGAACTCCGGTGCGCGGTTCAACTTCGCCAGCATGTTCGGCCAGTCGAACGACATGTTCTACTCATTCGGACCCGACGGCATTGCGCTCTTCGATGCCAACGGCAATGCCGTTACGGGCGATGTGACGAGCATGGTGCATCTGTACGATGCGGGTACGGAGGTGAATCAGGAGCCGGGGACCGGTTCGAACCAGGCGCCGCGGCAGAGCGGTCCCAACATCGGACCGGATGAGAACGGAGTCGTTCGGATGGTGCCCGATGGCGGTGCGGATATCGCTGGATATACCTATCCGGATAAGGACAAGGTGTTGAAGGCGACGCTGTCGTTTGATGGAACGAATATGTTCACCTTCCGCATAGAGAATGTGGGAACGACGATGACGCTGATGTATACTGGCGGTTCCGCTCCGGCGCCCGTGTCGCCGTTCGTCTATGCGCTCGAGGCTGACGGCACGAAGTTCTTCGAATTGGGCCAGCCCGCATCCGCGGCGCTCGAGCGGCTGGCGGAGGACGGAAATCCGGCGGTGTACGGCGATTCGATTGCGGCAATTACGGGCGTTACCGTTCCGCTCTCGCCCGGTGTGTTTGCTGTGCATTCGGACCAGTACATGATGTTCGATACCAGCGATTCGGCGCCGACCGGAATCAAGGAGGTTGCCGAGCATGGAAAGCCCGACGTCCTCGCTGGCGAGGTGGACGGTGCCGACGGCGTGAAGTCATCGGGTGAATTCGGTGTGACCGGCGGTGTGACGACCAATACGGGTCCGATCGGACCGGGTTCGACCTACTCATTCGAGATCGAGGCATCGCCGGGCGACATGTTGCAGATCGCGACGATGTACGCACAGTCGAATGACTTCTTCTACGGATTCGCACCAGGCGGCATTGCGCTCTTCGACGCGAGCGACAATCCCGTCAGCGGTGACGTGACCTCGATGGTGCATCTCTACGACGCCGGGACGGAAGTCGACGAGCTGCCGGGGTTCGGACCGAATCAGATCATCCGATCGGCTCCCGATGTCGGCCCGGACGAGCACGGAGTGATCATGGAGGTGAACGGTACGAACGACGGATTCACCTATCCGCCGAATTCGGACATCATCAAGGTCACGATCACGCCGCTGTAGGGGCGATGGATGCGATCAGAACCGAATCGGACAGCGGGCCGGGGCAGCACTCCGGCCCGCTGTCTATCTCCAGGGGTCCGCACAGATGTCGACACAATCGCAGCCGACGGCGCCAGCGTCCGGCAGGCCCCGAAAACGGAAAATCCCTGACTCCTCATGGGAATCAGGGATTCGTGTGGGCGATGCAGGACTCGAACCTGCGACCTCTTCGATGTGAACGAAGCGCGCTAACCAACTGTGCCAATCGCCCTTGCTGAACGCCTAAAGTACGGTGCGGGTGGATGTTCGCGCAAGCTGGATTTGCGGTTCGCGATGTAACGGGGTGTCCGGGCCATGGAGGAATGAGCGATGACCAGGACCCCACCGAGGCGATGGAGCATGGGCAGGGCGGCATCGGTGATCGATGCGTGTGACGGTGCGCTATGTCAGGCGGATCTGAGCCTGCTTGGCGATCGTCTTGATCTGCTGGCGGATCTCCTCGGCCGGGTCGAGATCCCGCGCCTCCTGCAGCAGTCGTTTGGCGCCCTGCCGATTTCGGCTGCGCAGGTCAAGCTGCGCAAGCGCCAGCATTGCCGCCGCCTTTTCGTCGATCGCCCGGAACGACCCGACCTCGAGCGACCGCTTCAGCGCCGATCGCGACTCCTTGTATTGTCCTCGCTGAATGTCCACCATCCCGCGGAAGAAGTAGTAGTAGGTCTTCGAATAGTCGTTCAGCTTCTCAGGATTGCTGATCACCTTCAGGTATTCGTCCGCCTTGTCGAGGTCACCCTTCTGCATCGCCTCACCCACCCGCAGTATCTGGTAGAGCCGCCACCAGAGGTACACGGCCACCAGTCCGACTGCGGTAACGATACCGCCGAAAATCCACTGTTGAAACGCGAGAAGCACCAGTCCGATGACCGCGACGCCGATCAGAATGGCGAAGATGACCTTGGGTGTGAGCATTGACACGGGTGTCGACTTCGATGTGGTTGAGAGTACGTGTTGCCGTCGGCTACTTGACGATCGACGACACCGCCTTGAACGGCGGAACGTCGGCGCGGACCATCAGTTCGAACAGTGCCATCTCCACGGTCGAAAGCTCCACCCCGAGTCGCGGAAGCTTTCCGAGCGCGATCAGTCTGTTCTGCTGCGTCCGCGAGCCGACCGCGTCGGCTACCACTTCGACCTCCCAGCCGAGTTCGCGAAGATCGGCAGCACTCTGGTAGACGCAGACGTGCGTTTCGACGCCACAGATGAGCACCTGCTGACGGCCGGTGGATTCGAAGTGCTGCATGAACTCGTACTCCTCGGCGGCGGAGAACGTGATCTTCTCAATGGGGCTGTACGCATCGCCGAGCGCTTCGCGGATCGGCGCGACCGTCGCTCCGAGTCCCTTCGAATACTGCTCGGTCACCAGCATCGGGATGCCGAGTTCGTGACAGCCGAGAACGAGCCGACGGATACGGTCGGTGACCTCGGCCGATCGGTCGATCGCCGCCATCATTCGTTCCTGCACGTCGATGATGACGAGCACCGTGTTGTCTGATTCCAGCATGGGGTTCAGGTGCCTGTGATTTTGTCGAAGCTTGAAGTTACGAATCCTCGTGTGTTGTCCCGAGGTGCAGACCGATGATCCGGACGCACCGTATCTTGAGAGTTTTCCACGAACGTCACGAGCGATGCCCAGCTTCATCGACCTCCTCGACCGCCGCGTCCTGCTTTTCGACGGCGCCACCGGTACGTCGCTGCAACTGCAGAACCTCACCGCCGAGGATTTCGGCGGTGCCGACCTCGAGGGCTGCAACGAGTATCTCTGCGTCTCAAGCCCGGACGCGGTGCGCACCGTCCACGTCGGTTTCCTCGAAGCCGGCGCCGACATCATCGAGACGAATTCCTTCGGCTCCACCTCGATCGTTCTGGCCGAATACGATATCGCCGACAGATCCTACGAACTCAACCGCCGCTCCGCCGAGATCGCGCGCGAATGCGCCGACCGCTACTCCACCGAAGACCGACCCCGCTTCGTCGCCGGCTCGGTCGGACCGACCACCAAGCTTCCGTCTCTGGGTCACATCGCCTTCGACGACATGGTGGCCAGCTACGCGATCCAGATCCGTGGACTCGTCGACGGCGGCGCCGATCTGCTGTCGATCGAGACCTGCCAGGATCCGCTGCAGATCAAGGCGGCGCTTGCAGCGACGATGGATGTCTTCGAAGCGATTGGACGACGCATCCCCGTCATCGTCTCGGTGACGATCGAAACGATGGGAACGATGCTGATGGGCACCGAGATCTCGGCTGCCCTCACGATCCTCGAGCCGTACGACATCGTCACCGTCATCGGAATGAACTGCGCCACCGGGCCGAAGGAGATGGAGGAGAACCTCCGGTACCTCTGTGAGAATTCCCCCAAACCCGTGTTCGTCATGCCCAATGCCGGCATTCCCGAAAATGTCGGCGGACACGCGCACTACCACCTGACCGCCGAGGAAATGGTGAAGTGGTCGACGAAGTTCATCGGCGAACTCGGCGTCTCGATCGTGGGCGGTTGCTGCGGTACGACGCCGGAGCATATCGCCGCTCTTCGCGCGCTCATCGACCGAATCGACCGCGCCGATCGGGCCTGGGAATACACGCCCTCGGTCGCCTCGATCTACAGCTCCGTCGCCATGCGCGTCGAGCCCGCTCCGCTGATGGTGGGGGAGCGGTGCAACGCCAATGGCTCGCGCAAATTCAAGCGCCTGCTGTCCGATGAAGACTGGGATGCAATGGTGGCCATGGCCAAGGAACAGGTCCGCGAAGGCGCGCACCTGCTCGATGTCTGCGTGGCCTACGTGGGTCGCGATGAACAGCGGGACATGACCGAGGTGATGCGGAGGTTCAACACGCAGGTATCGCTGCCGCTGGTGATCGACTCGACGGAGGTGAACGTGCTCGAATGCGCGCTGAAGCTCTGCGCCGGGCGCGCAATCATCAATTCCATCAATTTCGAAGAGGGAACCGGGAAGGCGGCGCAGATAATCCGGCTGGCAAAGCGTTTCGGTGCGGGTCTGATCGCGCTGTCGATCGACGAGGAGGGGCAGGCCTATTCCTTCGAGAAAAAGGTGTCGATTGCAAAGCGCATACGGGATTTCGTGGTGGAGGAACACGGGATGCGGGAATCCGATCTCGTATTCGATCCACTGACATTCCCGCTCGGGTCGGGTTCGGAGGACCTGCGAGACAGCGGCGTCAACACGATCCGGGCACTTCGTGAAATCAAGCGGATAATGCCGCAGGCGCACACGATTCTGGGTGTATCGAATTCCTCCTTTGGATTGAGTCCGGTGACGCGACAGGTGGTCAATTCGGTGTTCCTGCACGAGGCGGTCGAGGCAGGGCTCGACATGGCGATCGTGCATGCGTCGAAGATCATGCCGATGTATCGTCTGGACGAAACGGGTGCGAAGCTCGCTCGCGATCTGGTCTACGACAATCGTGAGTTCGCCGCATGATCGGAGACGGGACGACGCTCACCGCTTCCGCGGGTCGTTTCGCAGGACGACTTCGTAGAGATCGGTCCGCCGGTCGCGCCAGTTGAGCACGCTTCCGGACTGACGGGAGCGCTTGAGCATTTCCAGATCGACATCGTGGATAATGACGGTCTCGACGTTCGGCGTGCCCTCGGCAGCGACGGCATCACGGGAGAATCCGAAGTCACTGGGGGTGAAAATTCCCGACTGCGCGTATTGGATGTCCATGTTCTCCACCAGCGGCAGATTCCCGGTCGTTCCGGCGATTGCGACGTAGATCTGATTCTCAATGCACCGTGCCTGGGCGCAGTACCGCACGCGCAGGTATCCACTGCGTTCGTCGGTGCAGAAGGGGACGAAGATGATCTCCGCACCGCGTTCGACGGCAATTCTGCTCAACTCGGGAAACTCGACATCGTAGCAGATCTGAATTGCCACCCGCCCCTTGTCGGTGTCGAACACCTCGATGGAGTCTCCCGGTTCGACGCCCCACCAGCGTCGCTCGCTCGGCGTGATATGGAGCTTGTACTGCTTGCCGATCTCGCCATTGCGCTTGAAGAGATAGGCGATGTTGAACAGCCGCTCGTTTTCGATGGAGAAGTGCGATCCGCCGATGATATTGATGTTGTATTTGATCGAGAGTTCCGAGAAGAGCGTCAGGTATTGCGGCGTGAATTCAGCCAGCCGCCGCACGGCGATTCCGGGACGCTCGGTCGGCATGAATGACAGCAATTGGAGGGTGAATATTTCCGGGAACAGCACGAAGTCGCTGCGATAGCCGGCCGCGACGTCGACGAAATACTCGCACTGCTGCGCGAAGTCGTCGAACGAATCGATCCGACGCATCATGTACTGCACGGTGCAGATGCGAACGGGTGTAGAGGTGATGTATCGCTTCTTCGATGACGGCTGAAAGTCGAGGTTCGACCATTCCAGAAGCGTCGCATAGCCGGCTGAGGCCTGATCGGAGGCCATGTAGTCCTTGACGAGTCGCTTGAGCACGAAACCGTTGGCCAGTTGTGCGGTGAGCACCGGGTCGTAGAGATTCTTGCTCATCACGCGGTCGACGTACTCCCGTGCGGACATCCGATCGGCATAGCGTACGTAGCCGGGAATTCGACCTCCGATGACGATGCGCATGAGGTTGAGGTCGCGAACGAGGTGCTTTCGCGCGTCGTAGAGTCGACGCGACAGTCGCATTCCGCGGAACTCGGGATCGACCATCATTTCGATTCCGTAGAGCGTGTCACCTTCGGGATTGTGATTGCGGATGAGCCCGGCGTCGGCGATGTCCCGCCACGCGTGCTTTTCGCCGTAGAGATCCATGTCGACGATGAGACTGCTCGAGGAGGCAACGATACGATCGCTGAACTCGATGCAGATCTGGCCATCGGGGAAGATCCTCAACTGGCTCTCCATCTGTTCGCGCGTCCACGGTTCCATGCCGGGGAAGCACTTGCGCTGCAGTTCGACGATCTGCGGATAATCCTCCAGGCGAATCGGCCGCACGAGGATGCGGTTCTCGAAGGAAGTCAGATCGAGCCGGACGCCGTCTGCGCCGTAGGTCTGATCGCTCTCGGATGTGTCGCGTTCATTCATTCGAATTCGTCCCCATTGTTCAACGTCACACGTCTGTCGTCCAGCTCCCAAGCGGACGCCGATCCCGTGTCCTCGACCGAACCGTTCGCTCCGTCTCGCCGCCGCATCGGATGGATGGGCGGGCTCCTTCTCACGGCCACTGTACCGACACCATGATCATCTACGAAGTCAACCTACACGTTCAGCGCGGGATAGCGGACCGTTACCGACGGTGGTTGGAGGGGCACGTTCGGCAGATGCTCGAATTCGAGGGGTTCATGCGGGCCGACATCGCGGTGGACGTGGCCGCTGAGGATTCACCGACCGTGAGCTATGTGGTGTGGTATCGCGTGGCGTCCCAGGAACATCTGGATGCGTATCTGCGCGAGCATGCCGAGCGAATGCGCGGTGACGGGCTGCACCATTTCGGCAATCAGTTCACGGCAGATCGCAGGATCCTGTCGGTGATTGACGAGCGGACGGTGTAGGAATTCGTCGATCGGCCGCCGGTCGACGGCGATCGTGAGCGGTCCTGAGGTGTATCACCCGTCGTCGCCGTCGCACACGGCAATGTGATTGTACCGCGACGGGCTCACGTCCCGGACGTCTCGGTCCAGCCGGGCGGATCGCTTGCGGGGAAGGACTCCATAGAGGCCTCCTCCACGACGTCGGCCGTGCCCTCGCGGTACGGATGGTTCAGCGATGATTCGGTTCGCCAGTGTCTCGCCTGGCGCTTTGCGGTTCCGAGTCGCGACAGTGCGGCGTACAACATCGCACCGCCTATGGCGACCAGTGCCCCACCGGCCGCCGCCATTCTCATTGTGCGCTTGCTGATGTCGTCGGGTTCCATAGTCATGGTGTGTGGTTTCTCTGTCTCGTGAAGCAAATCGCGGCAGCCGGGTCCGGTTTCAGCCATCAGGCCGCGTTCTTCGCGTATGACGCGCAGCGTCCGGTGCCGGGTTCGCGCCGCGCAACATTCACGCCACCGGGCGACCAGTTGGGATTGACTTCGTTCGCATGTATCTTCGCGGTTTGGGCGGTCTGCAATGTCGTCAATGCGGTGGGTCCACACCGGGACGCCAGACAGAGCCCCAGGTCCAACGCTCACAAGGTCCAGTCCTGTCCCGGACGTCCACGGGATCGGCATGCATGATAATGAGGTCCAGAACACTACCAGTCCGTTTCATAGCAACGGCATTTTTCTCCTGTGCGCTGGCGGCGCTGGCATCGCCGCGCGGTAAGGCCCAGACCCACAGGCACACGGCTGCGCCGCACTATACGAGGGTGGGGGTACACGAACCGTACTCCGTCGCTCCGGCAATCGACACGTCGAAGTTCATGCTCTATCTGCGCTACCCGGTTTCCGCATACCGGAGCGGAGTGGAGGGAACCGTGGTCGTCGATGTCTACCTCGATCGCGTCGGCTCGGTCTGGAGGACGAGGACGCGGCCCGGCGACGATCCTCGGCTGACCCTTGGGGTTGAGAACGCAATCGCAATGCTCAAGGACGATCCGCAGACTCCGCGTCGCCTGGGCGGCGAGCCGGTCGATGGGATCATGCAGCTGACGGTACGATTCGACAGTTCCACCGTCGAATCTCGCGCGGTGCGGTTCCAGGACGGTCTGTTCGACGTTCACCCGACCACGTGGTCCGCTGCGGCCGACTCGGTCGGAGACGGGATCGTTTCCGCTCCGGACGTGCCGGCGAGCGTTGACAGCGAGTCGCTCGAGCGTGCCACGCGGTATCCGGAACTCGCTCGTCTGCGGGGGATCAACGGCGAGGTGCTCGTCCATGTGCTGGTCGACGCCGGCGGAACTGTTGTCAACTGCAGAGTCTCGATGAGTGACAGCCCGGCGCTCGATGACGCCGCGCTTCGCGCTGTTCGCGGCGCGAAATTTCGGCCCGGACGCCTCGGCGACCGACCGGTATCGTCCTGGACGGACATACCGGTACGGTTCCAGCTGCGACCGACTCCGTAGGCCTCGATGCAGACGACACGCGTGCGGCGGGGACGGCCTCGTCGCGCGCGCTCCCCGAGCCACCTCGATTCCACAGCACGATTCGTTACGCCGTGACGCAACTTGCCGCCCGCCCAGCTTCGTCAGTAGCGATGAGGCGGGTTGTGGCCATGCATCCGGATGCAGCCCGCCACAACGATTTCAAGGTTCCCCCTCGTGCCGTGCGCGTGGACGCTTCCCCGTTCGCGCGACAGTCCTGTGCCTCTGGTCCCCCCGAAGGGGCGCAGGAACCGATGGCCGTCCGCACCTAAGCGGACGGCCATTCATTTTCCCGCCTTACGACGCTTGCAGATTTATCGTGCACGCAGTATCCTTGTGCCGTTCCGATGGCAGGTACCCGGTCCAGGTTCCGTCGGAATAGGTCCCTCACCGAACGCAGACTTCCTTCTCGTTTCGCATCAAAAGTTCATTCGTCACGCAGCAGTGATCTGCGTGGACGGAAGCGGCCGATCGCACAACGTCGGGCCGCGACCCGAGGTCCAGCATGACACACCTCAAACAGACGTTTCTGCTTGCGATCCTGGCGACTGCACCGTACGTCGCATCGGCGCAGTCGGCGACGAACGCGGGAGCGGTCGTCGTGGTCGAATGCACCGCCACCGTGACTGCGCACATCACTGAGCCGACTGACGCGGCGGCCGACGGTTCGGTCGATCTGGCCGCTCATCTGGTGACCGACGGACTATCCGACGGTGCGTCGGCCGACGTGGCTGCAGACTCCGACCATCCGGTCACCGACGGGCTCTCCGACGGGGGAGCGTGGCAATCACCGGCAGTGCTTACGGAAGCGACCGACACGAATTCATCCCGGCCGGAGGCGCTGGGCCCGAAGAGGATGGCAGAGGATGGGGCCATCCATCATCGGAACCACGCCCCGGCGGGTTTTCTTCCCTTGCTGCCGCTTGGCGATCCATCGGATGGATCGGGCATCCCGGCGCCGAGCTATTCCGGCGCCACACTCCGGCTCATGCCGTAGCGGCGACAGACAGTCCAGTACCGGATTTCTGAGAAAGGCACTCGTGGTCCGGCCCTTGTACAACCGGTCTCCCATTGGGGTGGGAGACCGGTTTATTTATTTGGGGTAGCAGTCAGAACCTGGTCCGCCGTTCAGAGGAATTCGGGTGCAGATGGAGGGCGTTCGGTCTCGAAACTCATTCGGTCGTTCCGTCGACATTCATGCCGTCGGCCTGTCGACCATGGTGCAGCTGACCGGAGGAGCGTTTCTCACCGGCTACCTGCTCGCCCTCGGCAGTTCCGAGCTGGTGATCGGTCTGGTGGCGTCGCTTCCGCTGCTGTTCAAGATCTCGCAGCTGTACACCTCCTGGCGTATCGAACAGCAGGGAGCGTGGTGGACCACCGCATTGCGGGGAGCGATGCTCGGCCGACTGCCCTTTTTCATTGCCGCCGCCATTCCCTTCCTGCCCGTCGATCCGAGTGTCGCCCTCTGGATGCTGGTGGCTGTCGTCGCGATGAGCGCGCTCGGCGGTTCGATCTACGAAATAGGGTTCCTCACCTGGATGGCCGAACTCGTGCCCGTGCGTGAACGGGGTCAGTTCTGGGGCCGCCTGGCCCGTGTCGGCGAGGTGGCAGGGGTCATGGTTGCGCTCACCGCCGCGTGGCTGTTCGATCGCTGGCAAATGGCAAATCCCGGTTCGCTCGACGGCTACGCGATGCTCTTTGGAACGGGCGCCGCCGCAGGTGCGATCGCGCTGATTTTTCTGCGGCGCGTACCGGTACCAGCCCATGCGACACCGCTGCCGCGCCGCGTCTCGTTCATCGCTGCAATGCGCAGACCGGCGAGCGACCGCAACTTCCGCCGAGTGCTCAGCTTCGTCGCCACGCTCGGCTTCGGCGTCGGGTTTCTCGGCCCCTATACCAACGTGCTGATGCTGCGGGAGATGGGGCTGCCGTTTCTGACCGTCACGGCGGTGAACGTGATTCCTTCGGTGATGATGGTGCTGCTGGGATCCTATTGGGGTCGGCTGAGCGATCACTTCGGAAATCGCCCCGTGATCCGCACCGCCTCATATCTCATCGCCCTGATGCCGTCGCTCTGGATACTCGCTGCACCGGGACGCGAATGGCCGTTGGTCGCCGTTCAGATCGTCTCGGGAACCGGCTGGGCCGGGTACAACATCGCGATGAACAACATGGTGCTGAAGATCGCGCCGAGCGACGCCCGATCGTCGTTCGTCGCCGCGATGGGCGTCGCATTCGCCGGTGCACAGGCAGTCTCACCCATCGTCGCGGGTCTGATCTTCGAGGCACTCAGCGGCTATGGCCTGCGCGCGCTGGTGATCTTCCACGTGCTCTTCGCGATCTCGATGGCCATCCGACTGATCGCCACACCGATGCTCGCTCGGGTCGACGAACCCGGTGGACGGAGCGTTGGCGACATGATCCGCGTGCTCGGCCGCTTCCGCTCGATGGGGTCCTCACCGGCAGCCGATATGGTCTTCACCTACGGCTACACGCATCTGGCCCGCCTTGCCGATATGATCACGCGTGAACACTCCGCGACGATCGCCATCGAACCGAGGGCACGGCGCGTACGGCGGAAACGAAGGCGCGCCGTACGACCGATTGATAGCTGATTGAATTGAGTGGAATTCAGGGTGTAATTCCGGAAGGGTGGTATCGGGTGAATAGATAGACCCGCATTCTGCATTCTCTCCACCGGTATCCGCTGGTAGGGCCAATACGGAATCGGGAAGAAGCTGCCAGAATGCGGGTCCATCGATTGGAGGCTCCGCCGCCAAATGAATTCGGTCGACGGGGTACCGGCTCCGTGGTCCAGACGGAGACGGATGCTCACGGTCCAACTGTGCCGGGGAAAAAGGTCCCGAAAAATCCCGGCCACAAAATTACAACGAGCGAACTCGGAGTTGGTTAGCGGCCGCGTCGACGCGGCTGAATGCACGAACGGCCGCGGATGCCGTCCGCGGCCGTTCATGATTCCAATCAGCCCGGATTCTTCCCGGACGTGCTGCCTCGCGGCACTACCGCTGTACCACCAGGCGCCGCGTCGCGATGCGACGACCCGAGCGGGTGAGGACCGCGCTGTAGGTGCCCGAAGCAAGCATCGACGTCGGTACCGACACCTCGTGTGTGCCCGCCGGTTGCGTCCCGGCGGGAACCGATGCCACCCGACGACCCGTGACGTCGTAGAGATCGATGGCAACGTCGCCTGCCACCGATGTCGTGAATCGGAATCGTACCGTGGTCGTCGCGGGGTTCGGTGCCACCGTCAGTCCGGACTCGAGCGTGGACGTGGTTGTCACCGACTGCACCGCGCCGAAGAGCAGCATCGGCTCCTGCGCCATCGTGTCGGATTCCACGAGCAGATTCACACCGAGCGAGTGATCGGCCATCTGCCCCGTGAGAATCATCGTTACCGCCGCATCCGGCGGCACCGTTCCGGCAACCGTCAGAATCGGCGCGGTGCCTCCGGCTGGTGTGATCTCGACACTCGTCGCACCCGCTGGCACCATCGCGTACTGTTCGAATGCGGTGAAGTGCATTCCGCGATAGACGATATCCGATCCATCGGAATACGTCACGTGGACGTCGACCGCGCCGGTATCCGGGGCCGCATCGAGCAGTCGGAACATCGTCTGCCCGGCCGGAATGCTGGCATTGAGATCGGTCGGCAGAATCAGCAGGAACAGCGAGTCGATCGATTGGGAGCCAAGCGCAAACGCGGTTCCCAGTGTGTCAGCCGCGAGATCGACGCTGTCGCTCTCCAGGGGCGTATCGAATCCATTGCCGGCGAGGGAGAGCCGCAGTCCGACTCTGTCCGGCGCCGGCAGCGAGACCGTCGGCCCGGCGTATCGGAAGGACAGCGGAATCGGATGCGCCGTGTCGCCGGCGATGTACACGTCGAGATTGCCCACATCCGGCGACACATGCACGACGCGGAGCTGGCCGCGGTGCTGCGGCGGAAGGATCGGCTGCAGCTCGAGCATCGGCCGCTGTGCCGAGGAGTCGGATTCCACCAGTACGTCGATGCGGAAATCGTTGCTGTCGAGCGTGCCGGTGGCCAGCATCGTGAGTACCGAACCGGAGGGCAGGGTGCCGCCCGCCGTGTATGACGGCTCGCCACCGGCGGGTGCCACTTCCACTCGAACGGGGCCGGCGGCAATCGTATTGAAGCCGGTCCACGATCCGAACGCCATGCCCTGCAGCCGTGTGGTATCGTTGCCGGAGTCGATCACCATGACGTCAATCGGTCCGGTGCCGGGAGCGGCGTGGAATCCGCGGACGAGCAGGCTGTCGGTCGGAGCCCGAAGTGCCAGCGGTCGCTTGAGAATGACGACGTCTGCCGCCGCCGAGGCGACCGAGCCGATCGAGACCGCTGTGTAGGCCGTGTCCCGCCCGATCGTCAGAGGCTGCGAGATGACGTTTCCGCCCGCGCCAGCAATCGCCACACCCATCTGGTACGTGCCGGGATCGATAGATATCTCGTTCGACGCGTCGCGGAACGCCATGCGGTTTGCCAGGAGGGCGGTGTCAGCGAAGATGTCCACCGGCGGCGCGTCGGGTATCGCCTGGACGACACGCACGTGAGGATTGAGTCCGACGCGGACCGACGGAATCAGCACCATCGGCTGCTGCGCGTTCGTGTCGTTCTCCACCAGCAGTCGCATCGACAGACCGCTGACGAATTCGGTCGTGAACACGGTCGCATAGAGACCTCCCACCAGACTCGGCTGTGTGTGTTCCAGCAGCGTCCGCGTTCCCGCCTTGTATACGTCGATCGTCATGTCACCGGCGGGCAGCGGAAGCCAGCTGGAGGAACCGTTGACAGCGACGTTGCCGAGCACCGTCGTGTCCCCGGTCGGATCGACGATGTGCAGGTCGACGTTTCCGGCGTTCGGTGAGGCGTGGACGAATCGTACGTACGCCGTGTCACCGGAGGGTACCATCGACAGTCCGAACGTCGTCGTGGTCATCGACGGCGCCGCCGCCGTTCCCGTGGCCAGGAAGTTCAGTCGCGTGTTGCCCGTGACACTGACGTTGCGGTCGAGGTACGCGGAGCTGCGATTGCCGACGCGGGTGACCTCGATGTGGTGCGCGCCGGTGGCCACCTGCACCGCGGCGCTCGCGTCGTTGAACGTCAGTCCGCTGAAGCGCAGAAGGTTGTCGATGTAGACGTCAACAGGCGGGGCATCCGGCATGAGGTGGACCACACGAATTTCAGCAAGCTGGTCGAGCAGCTGCATCGGCTGCTGCGCCTGCATGTTGGTCTCGTACAACGCCCGCAGCTGCAGGGCAGCGCTGAACCCGGTCGTGATGATCGAGACACGGTTTCCGCCGGCGATCGACGTGCGCGTATGGTAGATCAGATTCGGCGTACCTGCTTCGTGCACCAGCACTTCGACCGCTCCGGCCGGAATTGGCAGAAACGCACTCCTCGACGGAAAGGTGAGATTGGGTACGGTGAATGCATTGCCGTTCCGGTCGACCACCGTCACATCGACGTTCCCCTGATCGGGCGAGGCATGGACGATGCGGACGTAGGCGGAATCGGGATCGGGGCTGGATGTATAGTCGTAGGAGAAGGTGCTGGCGTCGAGCGATGCGTTCGGATTCACCAGCGCGATGTCCGTTCGCTGTCCGGCACGCAGAATGACGTCCTTGTCGATCAGTCGGGCGGCGGCGCTGCCGGCACCCGTGACGATCACGCGGAACGTATCGGCCTGGAAGGAGTGGATGCTCGAGGCGCTCTCATAGCTGAGTCCGGTGATAACCGGGGAAGTCGTGTCCCCGATGTAAACGTCCACCGGGGCGCCGTCGGGCGACAGGTGGATGACGCGTACCTGCGCGAGGTTCTGGGCCGCGGCCATCCGCGGCAGCAGAACGACGGCGAGCACCACAATCCCTGCGAAGAGTGTGCGTAGACGTGGGTTCATTCTACAATCCTCCGAGTGTTGGTTTCGATACGGGAAATCCTATCACCGACAGCAAGATTCGTGCGCGTCGCGGGCAGCAGATGGTCGCGTCACGATGGTGCGGTCGCTACGCCATCATCTGATCGATCTTCGCGGCGAGAATGAAATCGCTTTCGACGAGACCGTCGATCTTGTGCGTATAAATTTTCACCGATGCGTATCCCCACCCGAAGCAGATGTCGGGGTGATGGCCCTGCTCCTCAGCGATCGCCGAGATGCGATCGACGAAGTCGAGTGCTGCAGCGAAGTCGTCGAATGAGTAATCCTTTTCGAGGTGGTGCTCCTCTACCACGCGCCAGCTCGGGCCGAGCCGTTCGTGGAGTTGTTGGAGATCCTCGCCATGCGCGGGCGGCACGCCACCACGGCACGGCACACAGTTCATCGATGCGAGGTCAGCCATGATTGGTCCGATTGGGTGAAATGGGTGTTGGGCAGTCGTGGAAAAATAGCGTGTCGCGTCGCGAAGCGTTGCATTCCCCCGGGAGGTTGGGCACATTTGCGCCTCTGACGATTCGTTCAACGCCACCACGAATTCCATGAAATTCCTGCTCGTCGTCCTACTGCTCGGCGGTGTGCTGCAAGCGTGCAACCCGGGCAATGACGCCGGTACGATGCTGCCGACGCGCAGTGTCCAGCCGCGCGACACCCTGGTCTTCGCCTTCTACAACGTCGAGAATCTGTTCGACGCCACCGACGATCCGCGCAATCCCGGAGACGATGAATTCCTTCCCGATGCACCGCGTCACTGGACGGACCGTCGGCTCGAGAGAAAGCTCGGCGCGCTCGCACGGGCGATCCGGGCCATCGATCGCATGCGCGGTCCGGATGTGATCGGACTGGCCGAAGTCGAGAATCGTGCCGTGCTCGATCGACTTGCGGGGGAATTTCTTCCCCGCGGATACCATGTCGCCCACGTCGAGTCACCGGATGAACGCGGAATCGACGCGGCAATTCTCTATCGCGACCCGATTCGACTCCGTCGGCTGGTTGCCCATCGCGTCGTGCTTCCCCACGGCGACCGCACGCGTGATGTGCTCGAGGCATCGCTGCAGCGGGGAGGTCTGAATTTCACCGTCATTGCAAATCACTGGCCATCGCGCTACGGCGGTCAGGAGGAATCCGAACCTCTTCGCGCGATCGCCGCTCGCGTAGCGCGTCGAGTCGTCGATTCGCTGATGGCGCTCGACTCCGCCGCCGATATCGTGCTCATGGGCGATCTCAACGACGAACCCTTCGACCGCTCGGTCCGGGAGGTGCTCGGGGCACACGCCTACGACGGACCGTCGGATGCAAGGGGGAATCTGATCGACCTCGCCGCGCCCGTCGCTGAAACCGACACGATCGGGAGCTACTACTACCACCACGACTGGGAGACCATCGATCACCTCATCGTCTCGCCCGGCCTGCTCGACGATCGCGGACTGATGCTGCTGGAAACGAGCGAACGTGTGTTCGCTCCCGAGTTCCTCCGCGACGACCGGGCGGGTGCGGATCGACCGCCGCTGCGTACCTACAAGGGCACCATGTACATCGGAGGAGCAAGCGACCATTTCCCCGTGTGGACGCCCGTCGGGATCAGCGCCACGCGGTGACGGCCGCGGTCCATGCTCCGGCGCGTACAGGCCGGCGGCCGCCCGGCGCCGCGACCTACATTCGGCCCCGGCGGATGCACGCCTGCGGGTCGATGGAACATCACCACGATCGTGGCGTCGTAACGGTCATTGAACCTCACGTGTCGGCCAGTGCCGACTCCACAATGACCGGAGGTATCCGTGAAACGATCGATGCTTCTTCTGACGGGCCTGATACTCGCAGCGACTACGACGTCTGCCTGGGCACAGGACCACATTGACGGACTGATCGATGAAGACTCCACGATGGAGAGCTCGCCGAACGACACGATTCCGCCGCAGCGGGTCGGCCTCGAGCCCACCGACATTCAGCTGACCGCAAACGGATCGGGCGAGGTCGACGGATACTGCTTCGACCAGTACCTGATCGCACCCCGGCACGTCACCGTTTTCGAGCACATGCTCGCCGGTGACGACGGCGCCTTCGTGACCACTGCCTCGAAGGGTCGCGTGCCGCTGTCGAAGGCAATCGACCAGGGCGACATCGACGTTCGGGCCGTGCAGCTGAATCTCTATTTCGTCAACAGGATGGGTGAGCCGGCGACGGTATCGCTCACGCGGCCGACGGTGCTGTGGTCGCGCACGGGGGGGCGGATCAATCCGGCCGCGCTCGCCGCGTTGGATCGCAACCCGGAATCCGGCGACCGACAGGAACGGATCTGGGCCGTGACGACGGCCGAACGCGACCTGCGCGTCCTGGGATACCTGCACGGCTCGGAGTGGTACTACGACCGGGAACGGCTGGCCGACGCGACGAAGAGATTTCAGCAGGAGAACGGATTGACCGCGACCGGACAGCTCGACGACGAGACGATGGCGGCGACACAGACGCAGACCATGAAGCTGATGGCCCGTCTGGCGCGGCTCGGCTACCGGGATCGCGAGCGGGGAAGTCTTCGTACCGATCCGGCAGCGCTGATTCACGACTTCGAGCGCGCCCACGGACTCGACGTCGGCGGCTCGTGGAGTCCCGCACTCGAGTCCCGCCTGGCCTCGGACGAATCGGTGACCAACCGGCTGGTGGCACTCAATCCCGGCAGTCGTTCGATCGATGATGCGCTGGCCGACGGAGATCATGCGGTGCTCACCTATCTCCATGGTCTCGGCGGATTCGTCGCACTCGTCGATGCGCCGGGTGGGAGCGTCGACCTGTGGCAGCGCACCGGCCGCACGTTCCGACCGGCGGGGAAGACGGGTGCAAGCGCCGTAGAGGCGATCGACGCGATGTCGGCGGAACTGGCGGCCAGGGCCTCGAACGAGTCGCGCCTGGTCATCTATCCGCGGGTCAGTGCCGGTGCGACGACGTCGGTGGTCTTCGGCGATCATGCGATTGACGTTCCATCGAATGAACTGGCAGGTTGGGTTGCCGGTGGGAAGATTCCGGATGCAATCATGAAAGAACTCGGGCCGAAGGTCCCGTCGGATGACCAACTCACCGGACGTTCCGCGTCGCCGACGATCGTGGTCTACCGGGGACCGCTCGTGCAGGGACGCGGTCCGGCGGCGCTTGCCTCGCTCGGCCTTCAGCAGGTCGACGGCGCACGACTCGCCACGGCGATGGACCGGACGTTCGGAACGCGGGTGGAACTCTACCTCAGCGACGATCTGCGCCAGGGCGCGTCCCGCTACCACGGCGATGCAGTCGGTGCCGCCTTCGGCGACGACGCGGCGCTGCTGGCCACCCGTTGAACCGGGGACGATCCTGTCGAGGAACCCGCAGCGATGGCGCGAGGGAACCAACGTTCTGGGGGCAAGACCCCTGAGCGTCGCGCAGAATTCCAACTGACGAAGGCCTCTTCACGACGGTCGTGGAGAGGCCTTCGTACGAATTCACCCCGGTCACGGCAGGACGATCACACGCCTCACCAGACGACCAGTGCCGTCTTCGCTCCTCCGCCATGCACCAGTCGGATGAGCAGCGCGCCCTTCGGGAATCCTGCGCGGTCCCAGTCGGCCACGCCGGCTCCGGCCGGAACGTTTCGGTCGAGCGCGACGCCGAGCAATCGGCCGGCAACGTCGTAGACTTCGATACGTGTGGGGCCTGCGTCCGGAACGGTAAATCCGATGCGGAGTCGGTCGCCTCCGGGAATCGGGCGGATCTCGTCGATCGACAGGTCGCTCGATGCGGCGCGGCGAGATTCCACATGCGTGGTGCCGGAGCCGAGCGCCGTCCATACGGAGCTGTCGCGACAACCCTGGGAGTTGCTGCCGACATAGGCCACCGTTCGAACCGAATCTGCCGACTGTGCCACGAAGTAGACCGAAATCGACCGGCATTCGTTCGTCGCCAGGTCGGTGCTGAGCAGGTTGGTCTGGAACAGACTGTTGATGGAGAACGCCTTGTCGTTCCAGGTGACGACCTTGTCGCCGTCGATTTTGGCGAAGTGGAGCGTGCCCTCTCCGCGGTTGCAGATGGTCAGATCTCTTGTGGCGGTCTGGCCGACGGGAACGACGCCGAAGTCGATGTCGCTCACCTCGATGCAGGAGACGATCGACCGTGCGGAGAGCTGCACGTCGGGAACGCTGCAGGCCAGACCGAAGCGAAGTGAGCCGGAGAAGGAGCGGGGGCCGACGGTTGGTGTGGCGGAGACCACGACGTCGATGGACCCACCGGGAGCGAGGGTGAACGGGAGGGTCCGGGAAACGGAATCGACGGTGAAGATGGTGTCACCGGCGGTTACGATCGACGAGATCACCACCGGCCGCGACGTCGGATTCGTCGCATGCACCACGCGGATCATGCGTTCATCCTTGAGGATCGCACCGAAATCGATCGAACCCGGAACGGCGATACCCTCGGCCGTCCAGCTGTATGGGATTTCCGTGCGTCCACCAGTGCGGTCGAGCACCACGACGGTCGCTGAGGCGTCGAGCAGCGGGTTGTCCGGAACCACTGACGCGCTTGCACTGACGACGCCCGGATAGGCCACGGGCGATGCTTCGGCGATGTGGGCGTTGACGGCGTTCTCGAGCGAGATCGATCTCAGACCGGCGGGATTCGCGTTGGTCACCCTTGCGTCGACCGAGAGCGTGGAGCAATCCATCGATGACGTTACGTCCATTGTGTCTGGTGGACCGAGGTACCGCCTTCTCGGTGCCAGCGGATAGCCGTAGGCGATCGACATCTTGTCGTCGTAGCTGACGTTCTGCAGCGAGCGCTGCATGATTTCCTGTCCCTTGAGAACGCCAAACGTATAGCCGAAGAATTTCGAATCACCCAGTCCGGTGATGGTCCTGGTCTGTCCGGCCGACAGCTGCGCGGTTCCCCAGACGAGGTCGGTGCCTTTGATCGCTCCGCCGTTGAACGGGAAGCGACTTCCGTCCTCGAACCGGATCAGTCCGTCGTAGTTGCTCGTACTGTCGGTGACGACCACCACGTAGCTCTTCATCCCCGAAATCGACGACGGGGCGCGCACCGGCGCGAACGTGCTCCACTGTTCGCGCGGGATCATTTCGATCATGAAGCCGCTCCAGCCGTCGTACGGAATATTCTTCTGGTCGTTCGGCGCGCCCACATACTTGGTGATCGGATCGGCGTACGCGGCTGCCATCATCGGTCCGGCGGCTGTGAACACGGCGGCGCTCAGGGGATTGCGGACGGCGATCTCGCGCGGCTGAAGTCGCTGCACGCTGAACGTGTCGGTGGTGCTGTCGGCGCGTCGCATGACGCCCGGCACCTTCTGCGAGGAGAGTCCGTAGAGACGCAGAAACGCTGAGGTGCGGTCGCCGTCGATGAAAAGCTGATCGATCATCGGGGCGAATGCGATCGTGTCGCCGAACTGATCGGTCGGTGCCAGAGCGGTGACCTCGAGGTTCTTGAACGCATTGCGAACGAGTCCCGCGGTACCGTCGGGCAATGGTGCGCGAGTGTTTCCCGAGAGCACCATCACGGGTCTGGTCGCGCCGATCGAGGAGCCGGCGATGTCGGGCTGATCGACCCCGCCCTGCTCGGCGTCGGCGGTCGTGTCGGCGCCGCTCCAGATCTGGTAGACATCGCCGCGGTTGAGCGTAACGGTCGTGGGATAGGAGCCGCTGAGAAGCTGGTCCGGGTCGATCGTCACCACGGTCGAGTCGTACCCGGCAACGACGAGGACGAACGCGGGGGCGGGTCGGGCGGTCTTGTTGAGTTCCGAACCGGAGATCGCCAGGTCGTAGACGTAGGTGGCCGGAAGGCAGGACGCGATGTAGTGCCGTCCCCAGGATCTGGTCGGAAGCGGCGTCCACGACTCGCCTCCGTTCAGGGTGAACTCGTGGCAATAGACGATGACCGGATGCTGCGCGGCGAGGTGGTAGCTGCGGTCGGACACGGCGCCGACGGCAGTGACCATCGGTGTCGGGATGTCGTTGGTGATACCGCTGGACTTCAGCTCGATCTCTGTGAACGATCCCGGCGCGACGCTGCGGGTGATCGTCGGGCCGCTGGCCCCGCGCGTGATCGTCACCTGATTGGCGACGGCCGAATACACCTCGATGGTGAACTGCTCGTTGAACCGTTCGTCGCTCCAGCCGACCGGATGCTTCGTGCTGACGGTAGAGGGAAACGCGAGGTAGTACTCGGTTCCGGAGACGAACTCGTCGAGTTGCTGTGTCTGCGCAAAGAGCGGCGCGGAGGCGACTCCCGCCAGGAGGATGGCTGCAATGAGTAGACGGTGTCGCATGGTCACCCCGGAATGTGCATCGGTGGAATACGGCTCGGCGCCGTGGAGCGGGTACGAATAGACACGATCACCTTGACGTTTGTCATGGGTCGGGAGGGGGTGTCGCGAGTAGGTTGCGACCGTTGCAGAGAGAGAAACGAGTCGCAGACGCCACTCCATCGGAAGTAAGACTACCGAGTCCCCCAGGTGGTCACAGGGCGTGACGAATTCGGCTCACAGAACCAACCAAGCTGAGGTGGCGTCATGAAACGCACACACGAGTTTCGGCACCTTCTGGTCACCATGGTGTTCGGCGTTGCAGCCATGAGCGCGACCGCATTCGCGCAGATGCCCGACGGCGGGCTGCGCATCGGAATGTTCGGCGCGGCTACGTACAACTACGAATACAACGGGCCGCAGCTGTTCATCGCTATGCCGGGAGACCCCGGATTTTCAACCGCTGATCTGTGCAATGCCGACGCATTCGCCTCCTACGAAGGCGTCTTCGCCGACTACGCCTTCAGCGACCTCGTCGGCGTGACACTTCGCGCCGCCTACGACGATCGCAGTGTCTCTGTCACCAGCGGAGACCGCACCTTCAGCACCACGCTCGGCTACCTCACCGTCGAGCCGGGTGTCAGCCTCGCGCTCGGCATTCCGGAACTGCACTTCCTCGTCGGTGGATCGTGGTCGTACCGGCTGATCAACACCTACGACTACAACTCGGGTTCGCCGGACGGACTCAAACCGATCGCCAACGCCGACCTCAACAACGTGCGCGAGAATCTGTTCGGCGTCTGGGGAGGGTTCTCCTACGACCTCAACGTCGTCAACGACCTCGGTGGTGTGAGCTGGTGGGTGACGCCGTTCGCCGAGACGAGCTACACGATCGACGGGATGAAGGATGATGTCGGGGAGACCAACATGTGGAACATGCTCAGCGTCCGCGCCGGCGCCCGCGTCTCGATCGGATTCTGAATTCGGATGTGGATGACATGGGGGCCGAACGAACGGATCGATTCGGCAGATACGGCAAACGGGGTCGATGCATCTGCATCGACCCCGTTGTACTGTCTGCCCGCGCGTTCTACTGCGCCTGCGGCTGCGCGGGTGGCTGTGAGAGTGAGTGCACGTAGGCTGCCACCGCGCAGATCTCCTTGTCGGTCAGCTGGCCTCCGCCCATCGGCGGCATCGGCGCGGGGAACTGCTCCGGATGCGCGATCCCCGTGTGGATGAGTGCCACGATCGAATCATACTTCCCGCCGGTGTGGATCCACGCGTTGTCGGTGAGATCCGGAGCGACCGCCGTGATCCCGCTTCCGTCCTGTCCGTGACAGGTGAAGCAGAGTCCCTTGCCCGTGAAAATCGCCTTCCCGTCGGCGAGTGACTGGCTCTCCGGTGGCCCGCAGTCCGGAACTGCCGTGATCCCGCTGCCGGGACCGCTGCTGGTGCCGTCGCCGGCGGCGCTGGCGGATTCGTCCGAACCGGATGCGTTTCCCTGTGACGCGTTGTCGCCGCACGCGGCGATCAACAGGGTGAGAAGCAGAATCGGGAGCAGGCGGAGGTGCCGGGTGTACAGCATGGTCGTTTCGCGATCAGGTCTTTGTTGACTGATAAGCCCTAACTTTCGGGTCTTTTCGACACAAAACCCACAACCTACAACGTTTGACGACACAAGGGTTAACAATGCGCAACGCGATCAGTGAAGTGCCTCCGATCCTGAACGAACCGATTCTCGGCTACGAACCCGGTACGCCCCAGCGGGACGAACTCAAGAAGGCGCTGAAGCAGGTTCACGGTGAATCACCAGAACTGACCATGCGCATCGGCGGCGTGCGTGTCAGCTCCGATACCCGCGTCGCCTACGCTCCGCCCCACGAAACCAAGCACACGCTCTTCCACTACTACGAGGGCAACGAGAAGCACGTCGCTATGGCCGTCGACGCGGCGCTCAAGGCCCACCGCGACTGGTCGCACATGCCCTGGGACGATCGCGCCGCCATCTTCCTGAAGGCCGCCGATCTGATCGCCGGTCCGTACCGCGCGCGCATGAATGCCATCACCATGCTCGGTCAGTCGAAGAACGCCTATCAGGCGGAGATCGATGCCGTCTGCGAATTCGTCGACTTCCTGCGCTACAACGTCGAGTTCGTCAGCGAGATCTATCGCGAACAGCCCTTCAGCCCCGATGGAATGTGGAACCGGATGGAGTACCGTCCGCTCGAAGGATTCGTTTTCGCCGTTCCGCCGTTCAACTTCACCTCGATCTGCGGTAACCTTGCCACGGCGCCTGCGATGCTCGGCAACACGGTCGTCTGGAAGCCATCCTACCAGACCAACTTCGCCGCGAGCTTCATCATGGATGTGCTCGAGGAGGCCGGGCTTCCCGATGGGGTGATCAACCTCGTCTTCGCCGAGGGACCGGTCGCCGGCGACGTCTGCATTCCCCATCCCGACCTGGCAGGACTCCACTTCACCGGTTCTGTCGGGACGCTGGAACGTCTCTGGAAGGAAATCGCGTCGAACCTCGGCACCTACCGCACCTATCCCACCATCGTCGGTGAGACCGGGGGCAAGGATTTCGTCGTCGCACACCCCAGCGCCGACCCGCGGGCGGTCGCTACCGCGCTGGCACGCGCCGCCTTCGAATACCAGGGACAGAAGTGCTCGGCCGCCTCCCGCGCATATATCCCGTCCAACCTCTGGAAGGAAATCAAGGAGCTCCTCGTCGAGGACGTCAAGTCCTTCGACATGGGTCCGGTCGAGGACTTCCGCAACTTCATCAACGCCGTGATCGATCAGAAGGCGTTTGAGAAAATCACCGGCTACATCGATATGGCGAAGAAGGACAAGCAGAAGGTGCTCGTCGGCGGCAAGTACAGCGATGCGAAGGGCTGGTTCGTCGAGCCGACGGTGATCCTCACCGACGATCCGGGATACCGGACGATGCGTGAGGAGATATTCGGCCCCGTCCTGAGCGTGTACGTCTACGACGAGAACGAATACTCCGAGACGCTCGAGCTCATCGACCATACGTCGCCGTACGGTCTCACCGGCGCCGTCTTTTCTCGCGAACGCGCGCCGGTAATCGAGGCGATGCGAACGCTGGAACATGCCGCCGGAAACTTCTACATCAACGACAAGCCGACCGCCGCGGTGGTCAACCAGCAGCCATTCGGCGGTGCGCGGAAGTCGGGTACCAACGACAAGGCGGGCTCGAAGATGAACCTCTACCGCTGGGTGTCGCCCAGGTCGATAAAGGAGACCTTCGTCGCGCCGAAGGACTACAGGTATCCGTTCATGAAGGAGAAGTGAGGCGGTCGGTCGGTCCGATTGGCAGAAACACCGATTGGCAGAAACATGGAACCCCGTCGGGCACATCGTGGCCGGGCGGGGTTCCGTGATTCAGGGGGTTCTCGAATTGCGTCCGTGCGTGGCCGCGACCGGCCGTGGCGGCAACTACTGGCTGACGTCTTCGCGCTGGAGAATCGTCACCACCGCGCCGCGCGAGAGCGCCCGCCCCTCGGGAAGATCGTTGGAGAAGCGGTCGGTCTCGACGCCGCCGGCGACGACGTTCGCCCGGATCGAATCGAGCCCGCGACCATGCAGTGCCTCGGCGAGTCGATTTGCGACGAACTGGGCGCGCTGGCGCGAGAGCTCGAGGTTGACGGCATCGGTGCCGACGCGATCGGTGTATCCTGTCACGGTGATCTGTGCATCGGGGCGGATCATCGCCGCGAGCTCACGGATTCGAAGCTCATGTGAAGCATCACCGCGCGCCGAACGGTACCCGAATCCGACGAGGGGATAGTCGATTCTCACGAGTTCTCCATCGCGCGATGCCACCGAATCGATGGTCAATGTGTCCCGGGCAACCCGGAGGGAAATCGAGTCGCGGGCCGAAGCGGACTGGCCAGCCGAATCGACGACGGTGAGCGTCGCCGCCAGCGTTCCGAGTGTCGAGTCGATGCGGTCGGAGGAGAGATGCCAGGTGAGGGCGGCATCGGTGCTGTCGGTGTGGTTGGAAAACGAGACGACGGTGTCGCCGTTCTGCATGACGTCGATCCTCCAGGCGCGGACGCCCGCTTCGGCACCGTAGGTCGGTTCGAGGCGGATTCGCGGCGGATCGAATCGCCGGGAGAGGCGCTGCGTCCCGATCGGAGCAAGAAGATCGGGCGAGGGTGAGGAGAAGGTGACGCGCCGGTTCTCCTCGCGCCCGTCGGCGGTCGACTCGTCGGTGGACGACTCGTCGGTGGACGGGGCAGCATCGGGATCGCTCGATGTGTCGATGCGGTCCGGAGCGATGCGCCAGACGTGCTCCAGATAGCTGCGCACGGTGGCCAGCCGGTCCGCCGCCAGCGCCCGCGGTTCGTCGCCCGACGTGGATGCGTGCACCACGACACTCGTGGAAGGGTACTGCCGCAGTCGAAACCCCACCATGTCGAGGACGTGATGGGCGAGCTGGAATTCGTTCAGCCCTGCGACATCGGCGTATCCGAATGCGTCGGCGCCTTCGGTGGACAGGTGTGCATAGCGTTCCGGAAGCGTGGCCGATGCGGAGTCGAAGTAGATCGCGGGCAACAGAGGAGTGTGGCGGCGCAGCAGCACCTCGGTCACGTTGATCACCGCTTCGTTCGACGCGTTGCCCTGGACATCAACGCCCCGAACGGCGATGGAGGGCGCGAGCAGTGGCGGCGGTTGCGGCGGGAGCGGGGTCTGCGTCGCGCGCGGTCCCAGATCCCACAGGGCGGCGATTCCGACTGACACCGATGCGGCGCGCGCGTTGGTCGTTTCGAGTCTCGACGTGAGATCGTAGACTCCCGGTGATCTCCGGCCGCAGGCGGAATCGGTCACCGGCCTCGAGTGCGTAGCCAAGGGAGAGCGTCGCAGCGAGGTGCGTGGCCGGTTGGTAGTGCCGTGCGTATTCGAGCGGACGCGAGTCGCTGGCGCCCGGCAGCTCGATGTGGTCGACGGCCGAGGTCGTCAGACCGATCGGAACGCCGAGCGCGATGCCGGGAATGATGCTCAGTCGTGAAGTGACGGCAAGGGGGAATGCAAGTGCGAATCGCGCGGCGAGGCCACGTTCGTCGAGTTCGAAGTGGCGATCGATCGTATCACGCCGTCTGGTGACCTCGTTGTAGAGGAACTGTGGACCGACTGGATTGGCCGCATACACCACCGACGTGGGCACGGCGGAGATCGACAGCGCTACTCCCGCGAAATCTCCGACCAGACGCGGCAGCTCTGCGGTGATGCCCAGCTTCCAATCGTCGATCGAACCGTTCTCGTAGATGCCGCATGCGGGCGAGTCGAATACGGAGAAGTCGCCCACGGTGGTGCTGGTCGTGGAGAAGGTGTGATCGATCCGCAGTCCGATGAGGGGACCGGACGTCGAACCGGCGGTCCGGGCGACGGTCGAATCCTCCTGCGCGATGAGCGGAGTGACGGAAATCAGCGTGATCGTCAGGACCACGAGCAGTTGGTGCATCCCGAAATCTACCGCGGTTCGGGCGATCGATAAACAACGAGAGGAGCGACACGCGTGGTGTCGCTCCTCTCGGAAAGTGCCGGGCCGACGTCTGCTGCATCCGCGGAGGCTCCGTCGGCATGCATCGTCGCTCAGCCGTTGCCACGTCCCGGTCCGCCGTCGTGCATACGGCGAAGCGCGTCGCGCCAGGCAGCAATCTGCTCGGCGGTCAGATTCGACTCGACGCAGCTGATGAAGGCGTCACGACAGTCGCTCAACGCATTGTCCAGTCGGGTGCGCAGCGTGTCGACCGCGTCGCGGTAGGCGCCGACGAGACGCTCGTAGCGCTGGCGGGCCTGCTCGAGCGTGATCGTGCTGTCCTGCAGCGCCGCGTGAACCGAGCGGAGACTGTCGACGAGCGCCTGATGAAGTTCGCCGTGGCGAACGCGGGCGCTGTCGAGGTCCGAGTGGACGCACAGCTGGTAATCGCTCAGGCACTGACGCACCGCCGTCCACTGGGTGTCGGTCAGCCGGAGACCGTGGAGAATCTGCAGGTACCGCATCGGCTGAAGGTTCAGTCGATCGACCGGCGGATGTCCTTCGCCTCCGTTGCCGTCGTGCCCGCGACCGTCGTTGAAGTGACGATCCGACGGACCGTGTCCACGATCGTTCGGCGGATTCATCCCGAGCTGCGCATCGGACGTGACTTCGGCTACCGACGGAATCTCAGTTTCGTCACCGATCACGATCGGCTTGGCCGGTACATAGACGGTGAAGTCGGATTCGGTGTAGCTGCTCGATCCGGTGGTCGGAGCGGTGGTCGCGGCGTCCTGGCACCCGGTGACGCCACCGAGGATCAGCAACGCGGCGCCGAGTATGGCAAGTGTTCGTTTGCCCATGTGTATCTCCCTGGGTGTAGTCTCGACCGAGGAATGCTGGACCGCTCGCGGGCCGGTCGAGAGTCTCCCGCGATTCGTCCTGTTGATTTCGTTGGGTTCGCCCGGACAGGAATCCGGGACGATCACCAGGATTGATCCCCCGCAGGTCCCGCAGGTAACGGGGAGGGGAAAATTTATTTTTCGCGCCCTCGGGCCCCTCACTCGATGCTGATCGGCGTCGAAGCGATGCCCGTATTCGACAGAATCGAGAGGATGTAGAATCCAGGTGCCACGGTTCCGGTATCGAACCCGATCGACTGGAGCGAGCCGGTACCCGGCGGCAACGCCGTACGAGATACCTCCGCGCCGGCCAGATTCGTCAATGTCACGACTGCCGATCCATCGGCCGGCGCCGTGTAGTCGAGTCTGAGCCGGTTGGTCGCGACGGCTGTGACGCCATAGAGTCGCACCGGCCGGTTCGCCACTGAATTCACCCCGATCCCGCACCCATCGAATATGACACGACCAGGAACCGTCCCGTCGACGGTTGCCGCGGCATCCGGCGAGAGATTCACCGACAGCAGGTCCACGAGATTGATCGGATCGCTTCGGATGTGACCGCGGAAATCGATCGCCGCGAGCGTGTCGCCGTCGATTCCGTCGTCGCGCTCGAGCGTGAGAACGACGCGATTGCCCCCGTTGTCGGCAGTCGACACCGAAGCGTCGGTCGTAGGCGCAACTTCGAATTCAACGAGTGACGTGCGATCGAATTCCAGGGTCGCCCGCAGCGTCGAGACGTGCTCGGATGCCGACAGCGGCGGGTCGGCAACCAGATATACACGCGCCGGCTGGTCGAGCGTCAGGTCCGCTGTGGTATCGGTGATGGAGAACACGTGGTGGCGTGCCGCATTCATCGTCCAGTTCGCGGCAATGTCGCCCGACTCGTCGCGACCCGTTGGAGTCGTTACGAGCAGGTGCGCGACTGCTCTCCGACCGGGAAGCGGATTCGCCCGGAGGGTGACCTTCACCGTCTCGCCGGGCGTCATGCGGAACGGCGGCTGACGATCGATCCCCACGACTTCGAACGCTTCGGCCTCCGGCCCACCGAGGGCGATCGATTGCACCCGCGCGCCGTAGACGTCGGGTGCGATGAGCGTCATTACCGTGTCGACTGCATTTCGACCATCGGTGAGAACGTCGATGGCGGTCGGTGAAAATGAAATCGAATCGACGCCGACGTCGGCAATGAGCGCTACCGCCAGCCGCTCGCTTTCGCCCTGAACGTGAATGATGAGCGTGTCGATGGCAGGACCCGGAGATGTGGCTGCGAACCGGACTCGAAAGACGATCGCGTCGTTCTGGTAGAGGACGTGGGGCAGGGGGGTGGACGATTCGACGGTGAACATGCCATTGGCGACGTACGGTTGATCAGCACCGCCGGCGACGACTTCCTGTTCCTGCTCCGGATTCCGCACCACGACCTCGCGTTCGACCGTGTCACCGACGAGGACCGAGCCGAAATCGACGGGGCTCGGTTGGGCAATCAGGTGTGACGACCATTCGGCACCCTGTCCGCTGAGCGCGACGGGACGGAAGAGTGTGCGCGGATCGTCGGCGATGTGGTAGTAGACCCGAAGCATTGAGTGGAACGGACCGACGGCGTTCGGACTGAAGGACATGGCCGGCGCAACCGATTCTCCCGGTTGCAGCGTGACGGGGCGATCCTCGACGGCGAACGCCGTTTCGTCGCCACCGATCACACGCAGCGAGTCGATGTGCAGCGTGGGCCCGTCCGCGTCGGGTCCGTAGTCGAACGTCACGCGACGGATCTGCTGGCTGTCCACATGGACGATGCCGAAGTCGATCTGTCGACCGAAGCCCGGGGTGCGCAGGACCGTGTCGTCGCCATGCCCGGTCAGTCCCGATGCCACCCGTTCGACCGAGCTGCCTGAGGTCTCGAAGACGAGCGTTGCGAACTCGTCGCGTGCGACCTTCGGAAGGAAGGCGGCAACGACGACGACGGAGTCGCCGGGCGGCACGGTGAACGAATCGTGGTTGCCGAGGATGCGGAAGACCGAATCGCGGCGCTCCACGTCGTTGCCGTCGAGGATCCGCATCGAAGTGACTGCAACCGCTTCAGTACCGGGATTGCGGACGACGACGGGTTGGACCGCGACGGAGGCGACGGGGACGTCGCCGAAGTCGACCGGACGCGGTGCGATCTCCAGCTTCGGGGCCACGGCGGTTGCCATCAGACGGACCGACGCGGGCTGGCCGGAGCCGGCATCGCTGGAAATCTCGAGGTCGGCCTGGTAGTCATCAGGCGTCGTGGCGGTGAACGCAATCTCGAGCTCGAGGCTGTCGGCCTTGTCGGGATCGGCGCTCGGCGCGAGTCGGCGCCCGGGGATGTTGGCGGTGACGACGTGGAAGTGCTGGGGATCGGAGAGCGAGACATCGGTGATGGTCACGACTCGACAGCCGGGATTGGCGATGCGGATGCTCGAGCGTGCGGTATCGCCGGCTGCCACCGGGTCGAAGCGGACGTTGCGATCTCGCGGCGCCACCTCCACACGCGACGGAGGGAAGACCGACGCCCGAACGTCAAGCTGATATTTCCATGCATCGCCGCCCTCGGACCCGTCGCCATCGAATTCAAGTCGACTCCTGAAGACTCCGGGAACGTCACTGCCGAGGAACCAGATCGGAACGGTCACCGACTGATCGGGACCGACGATGATCTTTCGGAGTTCGCGCTGGGGCTGATCGGGGCGGAAGCTGAAGGGGGCGGAGTAGTCGTCGGAGAAGCGGATTCGCGCGAGGGACTCTTCGGTCGTTCCGCGGTTGGTGATCACGATCCGGCTCGAGGGGTGCTCGCCGAGGGCGACGCAATCGAACACGACGCTGTCTGACGGCGCGACGAGAAACGACTGCGCGCGCGCGACGGGCATGCCGCCGAGCATCAGCAGGATCGCGAGGAGCGCACGGTGTTGGATTCGATTCATTTGGCCTTCGCAATGGTCATCCGGACGTCGGCGCGGGTGCGGTGCGCCATTTCGAAGGGAATGGGGCGTCGATGGACGCGGCAGAGAGGGAATCTGCGGTGCACCACTTGGACGATCCCCGGAGAGGGCGAAAGGTTACGCGGAGAAAAACTTCGACCTCGGCGTTACCTTCGATCGCGGGATCGGATCGTTACGAATACATGGCGCGATGGCGATCTGGACCACGTATGAATTCGGACCGGATTCGCGAAGATACGGATCGGGTGCCGTTCGCGACAGAGAACCGCTTCAGTACAGAGGAATACGGATGACCGCGGCCGGAACGACAATTCCACGAAAGACGACCCGAGAGCCGAGCGACGCGATCCTGTTCGAGCGGTTCGTCCAGGGCGATGATCCCGCGTTCGTCGAGTTGTTCGACCGATACGACCGGCGACTTCGACTCTACTGCACGAAGGTGGTAGGGGACACCGCGATCGCCGAGGACATCGTCCAGGCGATCTGGGAGCGGATCATCAAGATGCGTCTGGAGCCGGTCGCGATCGAACATCCGGACCGCTACCTGATGCGCATGGCGCGCAACGCATGTCTGAAGCACCTGCAGCGTCGCAAGCCGTCGACGCCGATCGATCAGCTCTACGAATCGGAGCATCCATCGGAGACGATTGCCGAGCCCTCGCATCTCGAGGAGCTCGTTCGTCAGGCGATCGATCGCCTGCCGGAGGAGCAGCGTGAGGCGCTGGTGCTGCACAACTACTGTGGCTACAGCTACGATGACATCGGAGCGATGCGCGGGGAGTCGGGCAGTGCAGTGAAGATGCGAGCACATCGAGCGCGTGCACGACTGGCACGGATGATTTCGGCCTATCTCGCCGTAGAGAAGGAAGGGGAAATTCGCCCCTTTACCGACGCTACGCATTCAACTCTCAAGGAGAAGAAGTCATGATGCAGCACAACCGTGAGGAGCTCGTTGAGCGATATCTCGCCGGCCAGATGACCGCCGCCGAGGAGTCGGAGTTCTTCCTCAACGTCGCCGTCGACGACGAGCTGCAGCGGACGCTCAGATCGTATCGGATCGTCGAGAACTCGATTCAGTCCGACAGCGTGGCGGCGGTACGCGATCGCAGTCCATACCGCGACAAGGTGATGACGCTGCTGGCGGCGACGCCGGCGGTAGTGGGAGCTACGGCCGCTGCGGCGGGTGCGGCTTCATCGGGAGCCACGGCCACTTCGGCTGCAGCCGGCATGGCTGCCTGGAAGGTCGTGCTCCTGGGTGTCATCGGCGCCTCGGCCGTCATCGGCACTGCCGTCACGGTCGGCCCGCGTCTGCTCGACGATCGGTCGCCCGGTGCGTTGCCTCCGGCCGTCGAGCGCTCGGTCGATCCTCCGGTCGGTCCGTCTATGCCGGGCAGCGCGATCGCGCCGGCTCAGGGCGGCGCGCCTTCGGTTGAATCCTCGGCGTCCACGGAGAACGCCACGCGATCGATTCCCGATGTCGCAGCGCCCACCGGTACGCGCGCCGGCTCCGGTACACACGCGGTCACTGATGGCGCGAAGGGTATCGACACGCGAGCCGGCAGCCGCTCGACGGCCGCCGATGGATCAACGGGCACGTCGGAGCGTCCGATGCTGAATCTGCCTCCGGAGACGAACAACGATGTCAGCCTCCGCATGAATGTCGAGCGGCCGAAGAAACAGTGATTCGTATGCGATAGTCCTGATTCGATGACACCGTATGGTGATGGAGTGCTACTCCTGGTGGGTTGGTACAAGAATGGTGAGCGGACGTGCTGGTTCCGCTCACCATTCTTCGTTTTGTTTCCGGCCCTGATCGACGATTTCCCATGAGCAATGCGACGGACGGGAATGCTGCGTTCGTTGCTTCGCCCGTGCAGCAGCTGTTCGGCGCAGCGATCGCGCTGCGGACGCTCCACCGTCCGCCGGAATTCCCCGGCAAAAAAACCGGTGCGGTCCGGTCAACCCGAACGCGCACCGGCGTCTATAGGGATACGTTCGCAGGGCGAACGAGGACTGCCGCGGGAACTCAATTGGAGTAGGCGGCCGAAATGGTAATGGTGCCGCTGTAGACACCACGTTGCTGCGTGTGGCTCGGAGTGATATCGGCACCGAACCAGACATAGAGCTGACCGAGACCGTCGTTATTCGTTCCGTTGCCATCGTCGTCGCTGCTCAGTGCTGAAGACAGATCGCTGTGCTTGACGTTGTGATTATGCGCGTGTCTCTGGCTGTTCACCGTATTGGATCGGACGCGCTCTTTGCGAATGTCCACGGTCATCGAACCGCCGTCGCCGGAGTTCGTCGTCAACGTGAATTCATCGGGAATGACGACGGTGATGTTGTCCTCGGCATCACCGCTTACGACGATGGCCGCGGCCTCGGCATCATTCTCGTGAATCGTGGTCTTATGACCGCGTTGGATCGTTCCGAAATCGAGTGACGTGATCGACGAAACCGTCAGCGGCGTTTCGATCGTGCTCGAGGCAGTGACGCTGGCCGATTGCGCCATTGCCGGCGAGGGAAGTGAGATGAGCGCCGCGATGGCGACGGTCGCCAGAACCGTGGAAATTGAACGTGAATTGTTCATGCCGTACTCCGTCGGTGTAGTTGTGCACCCGTGCGTGTGCGGGCATGTGGATGGAGTTATGAATTGAAGGGGGGCCGCCGGTGACGGACGTGCGACTCATCGCGCGCACCGACGGCACGAAGGACCTTGACTAGTTCGAGTAGGCAGCCGACACGGTGAACGTACCGGAGTAAACGCCTCGCTGCTGGGTGGCGGTCGGAGTCACCGAACCACCGATCCAGAGGTAGGACTGACCGAGGCCGTCGTTGTTCGTACCGTTGCCACCATTGTCATCACTGAGCGCTGTCGTGGCCGTTCCCGAGGAGGCATCGAGCGTCGAAGCGCTTCCCTGGGCGTCGCTGGTATGCGCCAGCAGGCCGGCGCGGTTGATCGACACGGTCATGTCGGCACCGTCTCCCGACGTGGTCGAGATCGTCGCCGTCGCCGGGACGGTGACCGTGATGTTGTCGCCTTCGTCACCACTGAACGTAACCGCCGCAGCGTCGGCGCTCGAGGCCTCGACGGTGGCGGTCGCGCCCTTGGAAATGGTTCCGAAGCTCAACGACGAGGTGGCCTCTGCCGTGATCTGGGTTTCGATAGTCGCCGAGCTGGAAACGCTCGCCGACTGAGCGTAAGCGCCGGCGCCACCGGCAATCAGAAGAGCGGCAGTGAGAATCATTGACCTGACATTCATGCGTTGGACCTCTGCAAGTGATTGAGTTGGATGTTGCCCTTGCTCCGTCGCGACCATGGCGTGGGATGCCACGCTGCGGCGAAGCGCATCTATCTCTTGACGTAGCGTCGATGATCCATGCGATGCCCGCGGATCACCGGGTTACGGTAGGAGATGCGTATCAAGCGGAACGATGACGCTCGGTCACGTCCGATTTCGTGCAGGTGCTACTGCACGATGCGCATGGGTGTCGGGTTGATCTGGTAGTGCACAGGTGGAGGCTTGTGGCTGGACCCGTGGACCGTAGGAAGTCGTTGGCAACTGTCTGGACCGCCAATCGAAGCTTCCGCTTCTGTCGTGCTGCCGGGCGATACTGCCGCGACTGGCACGTTTGTCAACCGAATGGGAAGACTGCCTGTCCGATGTTCTTGGACCGCTGCCGGCTGGTCGGTTCCGGGATCTGCGTGCGGTCTCGTGTCGAACGGCGGACAAACATACGTTCGCGACCGTCCGGTTTGCAAGAAGAAAATGAACGGAAGATGAAATTCCATGAATGCGACGGGCGCGGGGACGATCACTCGACCACCGCGCCCGATGCGCTCCGCACGCGCCGGCAGGGATGGCGTCGTGCGGGATGTTCGATCAGCTATTCGGTCGCCACGTTGCCGAAGCGATCGACCGCAACGCAGAGTACCTCCTCCGCCCACGTCGCCGGCTCCGTGTCGAGCGAGTACGGCTCGGCCTGTGGCCGAATGGAGCGGATCAGGCAGGCGGCGTTGTATGACTTCCACATCACTGTGTAGCCCCCGTCGATGTACGGGCTCATCGCCCGTCGCAGGATCGCGTAGCGCTGTCCCGGAGAGAGTGGTTGCATGCTGGACCTCGTCAGACTGCGATTGGACCTCTGGACCTGTGGTGCGAAAGTATTTAACGGTCCTCCGTTTTCCAACGGTTTGTGAAGAACGAATGAAAAATTCGTTCAGAGTCGCCGGCTAGAACACGGTCACGATGACGTCGTACATCGCATGGGTCATCGCAGCGACTCCGAACCCGCGAGTGATGAACAGTGCGTTGAGGACCAGTCCCATGAGGAAGCGGAAGACGAAGCTGGAGAGGGTGAACGCGTAGGCGAAGTCGCCCACGTAGTGTGCGGCACTGAAGATCAGGGCGCCGACGATCGCAGCGGCGGCGTAGCGACTGCCGTTGCCGAGCGGCAGCGCCCGAAGCAGGAGCGAGAGCGCGCTCACCAGAATCAGACGGAACAACAGTTCTTCGTACAGCCCAGCACCCAGCGACAGAATGAAGCCCTCGGCCACACCCGCGTTTGCACCGGTGTTGAGTGGAACACGCAGCGAACCGAAGAGTCCACCCACGAGGATGCCGATCACCGATCCGACGACGATCGCGTAGACGAAGCTCTCGAGCGCCATGAGGGCGAAGTACCGCGGTTTCAGCGGAACATCGTGGCGCCGTTCGTAGAGGAAGATTCCGGCTCCGATCACGACCACCAGGCCGCTGAACATCAGCGTCCCGTGGAGTCCGACCAGTCCGAGCACCTGCTTGATCAGAACGTCGGCGCCGATCCGCACCGTCGGTCCGGGACCCGAGCTGAGGAGCATCAGCCCGCCCTCGTAGACGACGAGCAGGGGAAGGACAAAGAGATAGCTGTAGGTGAGCGTCGTCGACAGCCGCAGGTATTCGTTGCTGTAACCGATCGCAGCTCCGGCGTTTATGTACCGTTCGATCGTCGGTCGCGCCCGCGACGCGGCGGGATTCGATCCGTCGTCCCGGTTCGTGCCATCTTCGTCGTGATCCGTCGTTCTTCGTCCGTGCAGAATGTTCATGTCGTATGTCGTATCCGGTGCGACGACCTCAATTCCAACTGCTCAATATGATTCGAACCAGCGATCTGATACCGGTGGTCCTCCTGATTGCTCTCTGCGCTTCGGCACCGCTGCTGGCACAGGGTTCGGCGACCGATTACTACCCGGCCGAGGATCTCTATCCGGGTCGAAACGTCGTCACGATCACCAATCCGCACGGAATCGATCAGATTCGATTCGACGCCACTGCCCATACGCGTGTGGAAATCCCGTCCTTCGACGGATGTCCCACCCGTGTCGACGTCACGGTCTGGATCGACGACCCCACCACGGAGGAACGTCTGCAGCTGGTCGTGTATGACTGCAACGGCGACTTCGATACCAAGTGGATGCGTGCGGAGAACTGGACGATCGTTCACGAGAATCTCGGCCGCGTTCATCTGGGAGAAGACACCTGCATTCAGGCGGCGGTGTCGACGACGTCGCGACATGTCATCGACTCGATCGTCACGACCAACCCCGACGTCTCGACGGTCGTGCTGACGACGGAGCGTCCATGGGTTGCTGACGCCCGCCACCCGTTGCCGTATCGGATCTGCTTTCATCCGCAGTCGCTGGGGCGGCGCGAGGCGTTCGTCCGGCTCTACGTCCACCGGACCTATCCGAACGGAGGGCTCAGCGAATACACCATCGACAAGCCGGTGACGGTCGAGGGGCTGCCGGAGGTCGTTTCCCCACCCAGCCCGATCCTCACCGAGCGTCCGGCGGCTCCGGCGCTGCCTCCCGTGGTCGATCCTACGACGTTCCGGACGATTGCAATGCCGACGGGTGAAACGCTCGCGCACGGCAGGGGTTTCGTGGCGAACTACGATCTCGCGGGTTGGCTGGCGGGATATGGGGTGACGGATCGACTGATGCTGCTCGGTGGGGGCGCATTCGTGCCCGATGCCATCAGTCGGCTCCGTCTGGCAACGCTCGGAGTGAAGTATAACGTCCTCAGCGCAGGCGATCTGCTGGCCACCGTCGGATTCCAGGCAGCCATCTCATCGACCAGTGAGTCCGACATCAGCGTTGCGGCGCCGTATCTGGTGGTGAGCTACGGAGACCGTCGCAATCGACTGACAGCGGGTATCGGGTATTCCTGGAAACACCACGTGACCGTGGAGGGAGGAGCATTCGATCGTAACGCTGCGGCGTTCGCCGTCGGCGGCGATGTGACGATCGCGCGGGGATGGAAGCTCGCCGCCGAGACCTACGCGATCGAATCCTCGGGAATTCTGCCGGTCATGCTGACCGCTCGGTGGTTCGGTGAACATCACGCCCTCGATTTCGGATTCGTCATCGACGTGTCGGCCGACAACGGTACGAGCATCCGTGGAACGGGTCTGCTCTCCGGAGAGATCACGAACGTTCCGCTGGCACCTGTCGTGTCGTTTGTCTGGGTCTGGTAGACGCGTGGTGAAGGACGCCTGGCAGCGGTGCGAGCTGCCGCTGCTCAACCTGCTGCCCAGCTACGGTCGAGCGACGGCTCCCGCATGTCGCGATACATCTGTGCATGCTTATGTCGGAGCAGTCCGATGCGCGCGATCAGTCGTGCCTCGAGCGATCGAGCCGGTTCGAGAGCTTCGACGATCGACTGGCCCGCTGCGGCGCCCACGCTGAAGAGTCGACCCAATGCACGGGCTGCGACCATGACGACGGCGGTGCGGAACAGGGAACCGGATGTGGCACGGCGACTCGCTCGAACACTCGCGGCATCGATGGCCCTTCGCAGACGGTGACCGTCGAGCGACGTCGCCGTGGTTGCCAGACGCTCACTCAGATACTCTGCGCGATGCTCCGAGCCGTCGGCGCCGTCGGTCAGTTCAAGAAGACCGGCGAGCGCGAGACGGTCGGTTTCGTCCATGTGATTCCGGGCCAGCGCGAGCAACCGCATGATGATGAGTTCCTCGATGCGCTCGGTGGAGAGTCGCTCACGAATTCGCCGGCTGGCGGCGTCGGCGTCTGCTGAGGAATCCATTGCACCGTGGGTCGGATACACGCTGACGCCAAGCAGCCGTGCGACGTCGCGCACCATCTGTTCGTAGAGCACTCCGCGACCCCTGACGCGATTGGCGATCGAATTGCCGCCGAGTGACGAGATCTCGTTCACGATTTCATCGAGATAGGCATGGTGGTCTCCCCGGTGCCGGCGGTAGGCGGGGCTGAGCGACAGCGTCTCCCGCGGTGATGAGAGGATGATGTCGACGATGTCGCTGAGTTCGTCGTTGTCGCACTGACGGAGCAGCGGCGTCAGATCGCGGTCGTGAGTGGAATTCCTCATCGTATCGGCTCTGCTGGCTGTGGTTCTGGTGACTTCGGATGCAGGTCATGCCCGCTGTCCTGAATCGGTCAAGACCTGTGCCAGTACGCCGTGAGCAGCACGTCCTCGCCGACCATTTCGGCGCGGTAGATGTCCACGCGGTGTGCTTCCTCAACGGACTTCGCCTTCGGTCCCAGAAATCCCTTGATGCCTTCGCCGAAGAGTTTCGGAGCGATGAAGAGCATGATCTTGTGCGCGTGGCCGCCGCCGACGATCGAGCCCGCGACCGACGAACCGCCCTCGACCAGTACCGACGCGACGCCGAGTTCTCCCAGCGTGGTGAAGATCTCATCGAGCTGCAGCATTCCCTCCGCCGTCGTTCCGACGCCATGGACGGTGACGCCGTGCTCGCGCAGTGCGACTGCCGTCGGCGAATCGGCACGCGGCGCGGTGGTGAACACATGCGTCAGCTCCCGATGTTCGTCGGAGAACACCTTGAGGGTACCGGGTAGCGAGAGGGTTTCGTCGAAGATCACGCGACGTGGATTGCGTCCCTTGATTCCGAACCTCACGGTCAGCGACGGGTCATCGTGCAGTGCGGTCCGGGAACCGATGATGATCGCGTCGTTGGCCGCGCGAAGCTGGTGCACCCGCTCCCGGGCCAGTTCTCCGGTTATCCACTGTGATTCGCCGTCAGGAAGGGCGATGAACCCGTCGAGCGTCTGCGCCATCTTGACGGTCACGAATGGCTTGCCGGTGGTAATGAAGTGGATATACGACTCATTGAGACGTACGGCCTCCTGCTCGAGCACACCGACGACGACCTCGATTCCGGCTTCGCGCAGCCGCTTGACCCCCCGTCCGCGGACAACTGGATTCGGGTCGCGCGAACCGATCACCACCCGCCGGATTCCCGACGCGACGAGCGCGTCGGTGCACGGCGGCGTCTTACCGTGGTGGTTGCATGGCTCGAGCGTGACGTACATGGTGGCGTCGTGCAGCGGTCGGCCGGCGACCTCGCGCAGGGCGTTGGCCTCGGCGTGAGGTCCTCCGAATCGCTCATGCCATGCCTCGGCGATGATCGTGCGATCAGATCCGGTGATGATGGCACCGACCATCGGATTCGGACTGACGAAACCGCTGCCACGTCGCGCCAGCTCGAGAGCGCGGCGCATCATCGCTCGGTCGAATTCCTCCGAATCGACCGTCGCTGCGGCGTCGTGCACCGCTTCGGTCGAGTGCTCCTGGTCGCTGGAATGCTGTTCCACCCGTTCGTACCTCGGTAGTCAGTGTGTGGGGCGATGCTGCTCGCCGATATTCACTGGCCCGTCCAGTAGAAATCCTCGCGCAGCACGTAGTGCTCAGGATGCGCGGGGATCGTCACGACGAGCCGATAGGTTCCAGGTGCCAGTGGCAGACCCGTGATATCGTTGCGGCCATCCCAGTAGACGACGAACTGCTTTTCCGAACCGGCGTCATGCGGCTGCACGACGCCATGGTTCTGACGGTCGAGTCCGAATCCGGATGACCAGAGAGATTCACCGATGCCGGACTGAATCTCCACCACCACCGGGTCAGAGCCCTCGAGGTACTCTCCGTCCGGAGCTCGGCCGATTCTCTGTGCATCGATCGTGAATTGCGCTCCGCCGGCGGTGCGTCGGACATCGACATGCATCGACATCGAACCCGAGCCGCTGCGATCGAGTCCGAACGGCACGCGCCGTGCGACCTCACCGGAGGGTGAATACATCAACATGGTCAGCGTCCAGCGTTCTCCGGGATCGCCCGGCCACTTCACATGCGCCGATGCGGTGATCGACGCCGAGCCGCCCTGGTTCTGAACGCCTGAGAAGACCACGTCCGTCGTCGCCAGCGAATCGACCAGCGCGCTGTCGTCGTCGCGGATTTCGAACACCACGCGACGGATCGAGTGCAGTGCGCGCATCTGGGGACTGTTCGCGGCGCCGACGGTACTGGCGACCATGCTGAAGGTCCACACGGGGTTCGGCAACTGCGGCGTGGGACCGATCAGCACATGCGGATCCACGGCGTCGAGGACACTGTCGAGCGATTCCACGGGAACGCGTAGCTTCGATGCCCGCTGGCCGGCCGACTCGCCCTCGCGTGAGGATGTGCACGACGCGCAGATGGTTGCTGCAAGCAGCAGAGCAGGAAAGGAATGGAAGTACCGGCGATGCATGAATGCAAGTTACGACGACGCGTGCGGGGATTCGAACGCACCGGTCGGTGCACGGCCCATACACGCGAAATCCGATGCAATGACGTACCACGAACGCTTCATGTCTCAGGCACTGCGGGAAGCGCACAGCGCGCTGCGGGAGGACGAAGTGCCGGTCGGTGCGGTGGTCGTCCATAACGATCGCGTGATCGGCCGTGGCCACAATCAGGTGGAACTGCTGCACGACCCGACGGCCCACGCCGAGATGATCGCCATTACCGCTGCCGCCGAAGCCCTTGGTTCCAAGTGGCTGGAGGACTGCACGCTCTACGTCACGCTCGAACCGTGTCCGATGTGCGCGGGGGCGATCGTCAACGCCCGTATCCCGCGGCTGATCTTCGGTGCCTACGACGCCAAGGCGGGCGCTGCCGGCACGCTCTACTCGATCACCACCGATCGACGGCTCAACCACATGAGCGAGACCTATGGCGGCGTGCTCGACGTCGAGTGCGCCGAACTGATGCGGGAGTACTTTCAGCGCCGACGTGATTCCTCGACAGGGGCTCCGGCCACAGGTGACAACCGGGCAACCGACGTGCCGGGTGAGGGCCGATGAACACGGCTGCCGAGCACACGGGTACGCTCTTCATCGTTCCCACGCCCATCGGGAATCTGGAGGACATCACCGTCCGCGCCATCCGCGTGCTGCGCGAAGCGCCGGTGATTGCGTGCGAGGATACCCGTGTCACCGGTCGGTTGCTGACGCACCTGGAGATTGAAAAGCCCCGCCTGATCAGTCTGTTCGCCAGAAACGAATCGGGCAGAATCGGTGAAGTGCTCGCGATCCTCCGTGGCGGGGCGGACGTGGCGCTCGCGAGCGATGCCGGGACGCCGGGAATCAGTGATCCGGGCACACGGCTGATCAGCGCAGCGATTGGGGAAGGAATTCGCGTCGAGCCCCTGCCCGGTCCGACTGCGTTCGTCACGGCCATCGTCGGCAGCGGGTTTCCAACCGACGCGTTCGTGTTCGAAGGATTCCTGCCGCACAAGAAGGGTCGCCAGACGATGCTGCGCCGGCTTGCCGAGGAACCGCGGACGGTCGTCCTCTACGAATCGCCCCACCGGATCGTGAAGCTGCTTGGTGAAATCGTCGAGCACTTCGGCGCCGAGCGCCGGGTGGTCGTTGCGCGGGAGCTGACGAAGCTCCATGAAGAATTCATTCGCGATACGGCGGCGCGCGCGGCGCACGAACTCGAGTCACGGGCGGCGGTCCGCGGTGAGTTCGTCGTCGTCATCGAGGGGTCGGGGAACTGATCGGCGCGCCGCTCGCCGCAGGCCCGGTGGCATGTATGTTGACCGCGTTGCGTCGCATTGAGTGGAATTCTGAATTCAGCCAACAATGCAGCGAGGCGACGATGCGAAATCCGGCCAGGCGACTGATGGCGTTCGTACTGGTCCTCTCGATTGGCTTCGGGCTCGCCGCGTGCAGCGACAACGGCGAGCGCACGGCAGCCGACCAGGCGACGCCCGAGGGCGTCGATGTGAGTCTCGGGCAGATCGATTCGACGCTCCACGGCGTCGACGGTCTCGAGAGAGTTTCGGCGGACATCACCGAGAAGGGCCTCGTGCTCACCGGTACGGTGTCGAGTGACTCTCTGAAGCAGAAGGCCGCTGCCGTCGTCAGCGCCATCGACGGCGTCGCTCAGGTGGACAACGAGGTGCTCGTCGGTGTTGGCGATCTGAATCCCGCCGACCGGCGGGGGATGGTCGATACGATGAACCCGCCGCCGGATGCCATCAGCCACCCGCTCCATCAGGATTGACCCCGAGTTCGTTATTATCGCGCGCCGCCCGGTTCCACACACACGCGAACCGGGCGGCGCGCGTGTACACAATTCTCCGGGGAGAATCCCATGCAACGTTCGATCGATTCCTGGTACAGTCCGAGTCTGCAGAAGGACATGGAGGTGGCGATCTATGGACACTACGGTCCGGCGCTGCTGATGTTCCCCTCCGCGGGCGCGGACTATCTGGAGTACGAGCGGTTCTACCTGATCGAGTCGATCGGCGGGATGATCGACGCCGGGCGGGTGAAAGTGTTCTCCATCAACTCGATCAACATGGAGAGCTGGCTGAATCATCACATGGACCCACGAGCGAAGGCGGTTCGGCACCAGCAGTACAACCGGTACGTCGAGGGCGAGGTGGTGCCGTACATCCGGGCCAGCGTCGGAGCGGAGGCACCGCTGTTCACAGCCGGCGTTTCCCTCGGTGCCTTTCACGGTGCCAACGTGGTCTTTCGGCGTCCGGACCTGTTCTCCGGCACGCTCGGGCTCAGCGGCATCTATGATTTGAAGGAATACGCCGGCGGGTATTACGACGAGGACGTCTACTTCAATTCACCGATCGACTTCCTGCCGAACCTGGACGACGAAGATGTGCTCGGCCGACTTCGGTCGCTCCGATTGCACTTCCTGAGCGGATCGGGTCCTTACGAGGCGCCGCATGAAACACGTCGTCTGAGCGATGTACTCTCACGAATGTCGGTACCGCATCGGGTGGAGGTGTGGGGCGCCGAGTGGGGCCACGACTGGCCGACGTGGCGGGAGATGCTTCCGAGCTACCTGGAGCGCAGCGGACTGCTCAGCGGTTCCTGAGCGCTCCTTCGAGGCGCGGACCGTTTTCGCGAAGCCACTCGACATGCTTCCTGTACTCGGGAACGTGCCGTTCGACCAGCGACCAGAAGGCGGGCGAATGATTGAAGTGCCGCAGGTGGCAGAGTTCGTGGACGACGACGTATCGCAGCACAGCAGGCGGAAAGAGGATCAGGCGCCAGTTGAACGACAGCGTTCCGCGGCGCGAGCAGCTGCCCCACTTCGTCTTCTGATCGCGGACGGCGATACCGCGGTAGCGGACGCCGATGCGCTCGGCCTGGATTTCGACTTCACGACGGATCACTTCGGAGGCGCGTCTGCGGTACCACGCGCGCAGCTCTGTCCTGAGGTCGCCGTCGAAGTCGCGCGGCAGTACCGCGCGGACGTTTCCGTCGCGCGCCGAGAACCGCGGGGCCTTCACGCCGTCGCGGATGATCGAGAGTTCGAGCTGGCTGCCACGGTAGAACAGCGGTGCACCATCCTGGAGGGGGCGGGGCGGTCCTTCGAGGCCGACTCTGGCGAGGTGGCGCAGCACCCAGTCCTGCTTCTCACGGATGAAGTCATCCGGATTGATGTACTGGCGGATGCGGGCGGGGAAGGTGACGACGAGGCCGTCGTGCGGTGAGACGGTGATGCGCATGTGCTTGGCGCGCGCGCTGCGGCGCACGGTGTAGTGCACATTGATCCCGTTGAGGCGGATCGAATGGACAGGCGGGGGAACGCGAGTGAGCTTCATGGTGCGTGCGAAAATACGGGTGGCGACAGCTTGTGTGAAATTCCCTGAGCTGGATGCGCCGGGCGGTAGGATCACGGACGTCTCGGCACGGCCCCGGCTGTCTGTGAAGATCGGTATACACCTCCATTTGAGCGCCTTCCCTTCTTGATTCGCACGGTTGCCCGGCGCTATATTTGTGGTCTATACCAAATTTTTCGTTCCCCTTTCACGGATCCCCACGAGCCCGAACAGTGCCGACGATCAACCAGCTAGTGCGCAAGGGGCGCAGCGAGAAGCCGGAGAAGAGCGACTCGCCCGCACTCGATTCATGTCCGCAGCGTCGCGGCGTATGCACGCGCGTCTACACAACGACGCCGAAGAAGCCGAACTCCGCGCTGCGCAAGGTGGCGCGTGTACGACTGACGAACAACATCGAGGTGACGGCATACATCCCGGGAGAGGGGCACAACCTGCAGGAGCACTCGCTGGTGCTGATTCGCGGGGGACGCGTGAAGGATCTGCCGGGCGTCCGGTACCACATCATTCGCGGTACGGAAGACACGCAGGGCGTTGCCAACCGTCGACAGGCCCGCTCGAAGTACGGGGCGAAGAGGCCGAAGTAGCCGACGGACACGTCGCATCGACCGCGAACGAGCGTATTCAATCAACGACAGCTGAGATCCCATGAGAAAGAAGCGCGCCGAAAAGCGCTATGTGGTGCCCGACCCGAAGTTCGACGACGTCACTGTTGCGCGATTCGTCAACAGTCTGATGCTCGACGGCAAGAAGAGCATCGCGCGCAGCATCGTCTATCGAGCGATGGACATCATTGCCGAGCGGACCCAGCAGGACCCGCTGGAGGTCTTCCGCAAGGCACTCTCGAACGTTTCGCCCGCGGTCGAGGTTCGCTCGCGTCGCGTCGGCGGTTCGACCTACCAGGTTCCGATGGAGGTGCGTCCGGAGCGTCGGACGGCACTGGGAATCCGGTGGATGATTCGATACGCCTCGGAGCGTCGCGAGCGCAGTATGGATCAGAAGATTGCCGCCGAGCTGATCGCCGCATCCAACGGCGAAGGTGCCGCGGTGAAGAAGCGGGAGGACACGCACCGGATGGCGGATGCCAACCGTGCCTTCGCCCACTTCCGCTGGTAGCTACGCCGACGGACAACCGGTTCCGCAGCCGCGATTCCGTCGGTTCCGGTCGCAGGACCGGAGCGTGGCGATCGCCGCGGAGATTCCACCAGCCGCTTCGCAGTGCCCCGTGCCGCGAAGCGGTTCACGTTACGCCCGCACCGTCCGGTTTCACGCCGGGGTGGGGCTCTTCAATTTCAGAACACAGACATGCCGCGCATATATCCGCTAGATCGAGTCAGGAACATCGGCATCATGGCGCACATCGATGCCGGGAAGACCACGACGACCGAGCGCATTCTCTACTACACCGGTGTGCTGCACCGGATGGGTGAGGTGCACGAGGGTGCTGCTACCATGGATTACATGGAGCAGGAGCAGGAGCGTGGCATTACGATTACGTCGGCCGCGACGACCTGCTTCTGGAAGGGCTCGAAACTCCAGTTCCCCGAGAATCGCGTCAACATCATCGATACACCGGGTCACGTCGACTTCACCGTCGAGGTGGAGCGCTCGCTGCGCGTGCTCGACGGTGCGGTGGCGCTGTTCTGCTCGGTCGGCGGCGTCGAGCCCCAGTCGGAAACCGTCTGGCGTCAGGCTGACAAGTACCGTGTGCCGCGAATCGCCTTCGTCAACAAGATGGACCGCGTGGGCGCCAACTTCCTCAACGTCGTCGAGATGATGAAGGATCGCCTGGGCGCCAACGCCGTGCCCGTGCAGCTCCCCGTCGGTGAGGGCGACATGTTCAAGGGGATCGTCGATCTGATCGAGAACAAGGCGTACATCTTCGACGAGACATCGCTCGGTGCGCGATGGGACGTGATCGACGTTCCGCACGACATGGAAGAGCAGGCGCGGGAGTACCGCACCAAGATGCTCGAGGCGGTGGCGGAGGTCGACGACTCACTGCTTGAGAAGTACCTCGAGGGCGAGGAGATTTCCGCCGAGGAGATTCGCAAGGTGCTGCGCCAGGCGACCATCCAGGTCACCATCATTCCGGTGCTGCTCGGCTCGGCGTTCAAGAACAAGGGTGTGCAGCAGCTGCTCGATGCCGTGATCGAATTCATGCCCTCGCCGCTGGATATCGGTCCGACTCCGGGGCATCATCCGGATACGAACGACCACATCGAGCGCGCGGTCGACGACGATGCGCCGGTCTCGGCTCTCGCCTTCAAGATCATCGCCGACAAGTTCGTCGGGAAGCTGACCTTCGTCCGAGTCTACTCCGGTACGCTCAACGCCGGTTCGTACGTGATGAATACGATCAGCGGGAAGAAGGAGCGGGTGGGCCGACTGCTGCGGATGCACGCCAATCACCGTGAGGACATCACCGAGGCGTTCACCGGCGACATCGTCGCGGTCGTCGGACTGAAGGCGACGCGCACGGGCGACACGCTCGCCGACGAGCAGAAGCCCATCGTGCTGGAGAAGATGGAGTTCCCCGACCCGGTCATCGACCAGGCCATCGAGCCGAAAACGAAGGCCGATCAGGACAAGCTGACCGATGCGCTGGTGAAGCTCTCCGAGGAGGATCCGACCTTCCGTGTGAAGGTGGACGAGGAGACCGGGCAGACGATCATCGCCGGCATGGGCGAGCTGCACCTGGAGATTCTGGTCGACCGCATCAAGCGGGAATTCCGTGTCGAGGCGAACGTCGGCAAGCCGCAGGTGGCCTATCGCGAGACGATCCGCAAGACCATCGATCAGGACCACAAGTTCTCGCGCCAGACGGGTGGAAAGGGCATGTACGGTCACGTCGTGATCGAATTCAGTCCCAACGAATCGGGCAAGGGCTTCGAGTTCGAGAATGCGATCTCCGGTGGTGTGATTCCGAAGGAATTCATCCGGCCGGTGGAGCAGGGACTCGTCGAGGCAATGCGCAACGGCGTGCTGGCCGGCTTCCCGGTGGTCGATATCAAGGCGCGGCTGCACTTCGGATCGTATCACGATGTGGACTCCTCGGAGATGGCATTCAAGATCGCCGCGTCGATGTGCTTCAAGGAGGCATGTCGCCGGGCCGACCCGGTGCTGCTGGAGCCGGTGATGAAGGTGGAGGTGGTGACGCCCGAGGAGTACATGGGCGACGTGATGGGTGACATCTCCAGTCGCCGGGGAACGGTCGAGGGGATGACGCCGCGTTCCGATGCACAGGTGATCAAGGCGATGGTTCCGCTGGCCGAGATGTTCGGCTACGTGAACAATCTCCGTTCGATGACCCAGGGGCGCGCGATCTACACCATGGTGTTCGACCACTACCAGGAGGTGCCGAAGAACGTGGCGCAGGAGATCATGGAGAAGAGCGGCAAATCGGCGGTGCACGCCTGAGAACCGATCAGCAGCGGAGCGGTCCCGTAGCGGGAGCGCTGAGCGCCGGCGGACGCAATGACGTATTGACAGATAAAATCAACTCGTTTCCCAACTATTCTCGTTAAGGAGAACTTCACGAATGGCAAAGGAGAAATTCGATCGTAGCAAGCCCCACGTCAACATTGGCACCATTGGCCATGTCGACCACGGGAAGACCACCCTCACCGCGGCGATTTCGATCGCCCTCTCCAAGAAGTTCGGCGGAGAGGAGCGCTCGTTCGATTCGATCGACAACGCTCCGGAGGAGAAGGCCCGCGGAATCACGATTGCGACGGCGCACGTCGAGTACCAGACCGAGAAGCGTCACTACGCGCACGTCGACTGCCCGGGTCACGCCGACTACGTCAAGAACATGATCACGGGTGCCGCGCAGATGGACGGCGCGATCCTGGTCGTGGCCGCCACCGACGGACCGATGCCGCAGACGCGCGAGCACATTCTGCTCTGCCGCCAGGTCGGTGTGCCGCGTATCGTGGTGTTCATGAACAAGGTCGACATCGCCGATCCGGACCTGCTCGAGCTCGTCGAGCTCGAGGTTCGTGAGCTCCTCTCGAAGTACGAGTTCCCGGGCGACGAGGTGCCGATCATCAAGGGGTCGGCGCTGCAGGCGCTCGAGGCCGCCACGCAGGGCGCGCCGGTCGACGACGAGCGGTTCAAGCCGATCTGGGACCTGATGGATGCGGTCGATGACTACATCCCGACGCCGGTGCGCGACACCGACAAGCCGTTCCTCATGCCGGTCGAGGACGTGTTCTCGATCACCGGTCGCGGAACCGTCGGCACGGGTCGTATCGAGCGTGGCATCGTGAAGCTCAACGACGAGGTCGAGATCATCGGACTCGGTGCGCACAAGAAGACGGTGGTAACGGGCATCGAGATGTTCCGCAAGCTGCTCGACGAGGGGCAGGCGGGTGACAACGTCGGCCTGCTGATGCGCGGAGTCGACAAGAACGATCTCGAGCGCGGCATGGTCGTCTGCAAGCCGGGCTCGGTGACTCCGCACACCAAGTTCGAAGCACAGATCTACGTGCTGTCGAAGGAGGAGGGCGGACGCCACACGCCGTTCTTCAACGGCTACCGTCCGCAGTTCTACTTCCGTACGACCGACGTGACGGGCGTGATGACGCTGCCGGCCGGCACCGAGATGGTGATGCCGGGCGACAACGTCGACAACATCAGCGTCGAGCTGATCCAGCCGATCGCGATGGAGGACGGGCTGCGCTTCGCCGTCCGTGAGGGCGGCCGCACCGTTGGCGCGGGCATCGTCACGAAGATCATCGAGTAATACCGTCGAGGCGCGCCCGCTCTGGGGCGCACGCCGCGATTGTCGTTGCGATGGCCGGAGAGTGCCGTGAGCGGCTGCTCTCCGGCCATCGTTCGCTCTGCGGCTGCCGTTCGTCGGCGTCACATTTTCGTACGAATTGCCGGCACTGCGACGTGCAACGGCGCTTGCTTCTGCAAGTGGCTCACCCGTATATTTGTCGGCTCTGGATTTCACGGTCTCGTACCGAGGCAAGAGAAACCTCTCTAACTCTCCGTTCCCGCTTTGATGGGGAAAGTGGAGAGGCGCCGGACGGGAGCCGATGGATCGATCAGCGACAGCGACGCGGTGCAATGCCGCCTCGGCTCCGGCCATCCTCGCGCCGGGCACGCTCTCGATCCGGCTCTTCCGATACCGCCGGCCCTGCCTCCGGGCGCACGACGATTCGGCATCTCCTTCCCGCCGAAGAGCTCACCTCGAGTTCACGTGTGCTCGACTGATGAGACGTTGCAAGCGAAGTGCACATCGAAGCGCGCGACTCCTTCAGCCCGACGGCAATGGGAGAGGGAGGCGAAGGGCTTCTGTTTTTTCGTCCGAACCACCGGCTCTCCGGGAGGTTCGCTCACCGTTGTTTGTTGTACGCAGGGGAACGCTGTGGCTGCACAGGTAATTCGCATCAAGCTCAAGTCGTACGATCACAACCTGATCGACAAGTCGGCTGAGAAGATCATCCGGACGGTCAAGCAGACCGGCGCGATCGTCTCGGGTCCGGTCCCGCTGCCGACCGAGAAGACGATCTACACGGTGCTCCGTTCGCCGCATGTCGACAAGAAGTCGCGCGAGCAGTTCGAGCAGCGTGCCCACAAGCGGTTGATCGACATTCTGAACTCGACGCCGAAGACCGTCGACTCGCTGATGCGGCTCGAGCTGCCCGCCGGCGTCGACGTGGAGATCAAGGTCTGAGACCAGACGCGCCACCCGTGCCGACTCCCGTCGTGTTGCTCGACGTGGTCTCCGGCACGACCGACCCATTCCCTACTGAACGCCTCTTCGAGAACGAATTGCGATGGCTGCACTGATTGGAAGAAAAATCGGGATGACCGGCATCTACGACGACCAGGGGACCTACATCCCCTGCACGCTCATCGAGGCCGGCCCCTGCACCGTCGTCCAGGTCAAGACGACGAACACCGACGGCTACGAGGCGCTGCAGCTCGGCTTCGGCAAGGGACGAGAGCGCACGATGTCGATGGCCCGGCGCGGACACTTCGAGCATGCCGGCGTCGCTGCCGCCGATGTGCTTCGCGAGTTTCGCAGCTACGCCGAGGGCGAGTTCAAGCAGGGTGACACGATCACCGTCGACACGGTGTTCGAAGTCGGTGATCGCGTCAACGTGACTGCGACGTCGAAGGGCCGCGGCTTCCAGGGCGTCGTCAAGCGCCACAAGTTCGGCGGCGTCGGCATGCGTACCCACGGTCAGTCCGACCGCCAGCGCGCGCCAGGCTCGATCGGTCAGTCGAGCGACCCGTCCCGCGTGTTCAAGGGAACGCGCATGGCCGGGCGGATGGGACACGTCACGCGTACGGTTCGCAATCTCCAGGTCGTCGCGGTCCTTCCCGAGCGCAACGTGCTGGTCGTCAAGGGCTCGGTCCCCGGTGCACCCGACGCGGTGGTCGAGATCCACAAGCATAACGGAACGAAGTGATGACAGTCGATATCCTCAATCAGCAGGGAGAGACGAGCGGAAGTGTCGAGCTGCCGGACGAGATCTTCGGCATCGAGCCGAACGTGGCGGTGATGCACCAGGCCGTCAAGGCGCACCTGGCCAACCGCCGTCAGGGCACCAGCAAGACCAAGCCGCGCAACGAGGTCAGAGGTGGCGGACGCAAGCCGTGGCGACAGAAGGGCCGCGGCACCGCGCGCGCCGGTTCGACCCGTTCTCCGCTGTGGGTCGGCGGTGGCAACATTCATGGTCCGCAGCCGAGGAGCTACCGCCAGAAGCTGCCGCGACGCATGCAGCAGTTGGCTCGCCGATCCGCCTTGGCACTGAAGCTCCGTGCCGACGAGTTGATCATCGTCGAAGACCTCTCGTTCCCCGAAATCCGGACCAGGCCGTTTGCCGACATGCTCCAGGCGCTCAATGCCGCCGGCCGCCGCGCGCTCGTCCTGCTGCATGAGCCGAACGACGTGGTGCTGCGCTCCTCGCGCAACATCGCCCTGTGCGATGTGATCGAGGCGCGAAACGCCTCGACCTACCATCTGCTCGACAACCAGGTGCTCGTCGTCGAGCGTGGTGCCATCGACGTGCTCGTCGAACAGCTCCGTCCGACATCCAGTCGTGCCGCGGCCGCTGAGGCGACCTCAGACACTCAGACCGCCAACGAGGAGGAATCCGCATGAGACAGGTGCTGAAGCGACCGGTCCTTTCCGAAAAGAGCATGGCGCTCGCCGAGGATGGGCACTATGTGTTCGAGGTCGCGGTCAACGCGAACAAGATCGAGATCCGCAGGGCGGTCGAGACGCGCTACAACGTCAGCGTCAAGCATGTCCGCACCATGACGGTCCGTCCGAAGAGCAAGTCCCAGATGACGCGTCGCGGCTACATCCTCGGCAAGACGACGTGGCGCAAGAAGGCGATCGTCACGCTCCGAGAGGGGTACACGATCGACGTGGTGGGCGACCTCGGAACGGTTGAAGAGTAACGATACGCTGGGGCCTCAGCAGTAACAGGGAATCGCAATGGGAATTCGCAAGAGTAAGCCGTATACGAGTTCGCGCCGCTACTACTCGGTTTCGACCTTCGAGGAGGTGACGACCGACAAGCCGGAGAAGTCGCTGCTGGCACCGCTAAAGAAGTCGGGCGGCCGCAACAACACCGGGCGGATCACTTCCCGCCATCGCGGCGGGGGTCACAAGCGGCGCTACCGCATCATCGACTTCCGGCGCAACAAACACGACGTCGCGGCGACGGTGCGGACGATCGAATACGATCCGAATCGCTCCGCGCGTATCTGCCTGCTGGAGTACGCCGACGGCGAGAAGCGCTACATCCTCGCTCCGAAGGGCGTCAAGGTCGGCGACACGCTGATGTCGGGACAGAACGTGGAGGTGCGTGACGGCAACGCGATGCCACTGGGTCGTGTGCCGCTCGGTTCATTCGTGCACAACGTCGAGCTGCGGCCCGGTCGTGGTGGACAGATGGGGCGCTCAGCCGGTTCGGCCGCGCAGCTGGTGGCACGCGAAGGCCGCTTCGCAACGCTGCGGCTTCCCTCCGGAGAGATGCGAATGATTCCGGTGGAATGCTTCGCCACGCTCGGTGAGGTTGGCAACTCCGATCACGAGAACCTCAGCTACGGCAAGGCCGGACGGGTTCGCTGGCTCGGTGTCAGGCCGCAGACGCGAGGAATGGCGATGAACCCGGTCGACCACCCGAACGGCGGCGGCGAGGGGCGCTCCAAGTCGGGCGGCGGTCGTCAGCATCCGGAGTCGCCGTGGGGTCTGTACGCCAAGGGGCAGAAGACGAGGCGACGCAAGAAGGCCAGCACCAAGTATATCGTTCGTCGTCGCACGCGCTGAGCCGATCGATTCCGGCGGCCGCTGGCCGCCAACTCACGCAACAGTTCGACTAATCGACCAGAATGGCACGTTCACTCAAGAAGGGACCCTACGTCGACATCAATCTGACGCAGAAGGTCGAGGGGCTCAACCGGCAGAACCAGAAGAAGGTGGTCAAGACGTGGGCGCGCGCTTCGACGATCGCGCCGGACTTCGTCGGCCACACCTTCGCCGTGCACAACGGCAACAAATTCATTCCGGTGTATGTGACCGAGAACATGGTCGGTCACAAGCTTGGTGAGTTTGCGCCGACGCGGACATTCCGGGGACACTCGGGATCCAAGAAGCGCTAGGGCGTCGGGACACGGGATTCCGACAACAGCAACGACAGCAATCTTCAGAGGAAGAGACAGACATGTACGAGGCTCGCGCACTTCGCAAGAACATCCGCTCCTCGCCGCGCAAGATGCGGCTGGTGGTCGATCAGATCCGGGGCAAGAACGTCAACGACGCGCTCGGAATTCTCCGCTTCACGGTCAACCATGCCTCGCGCGATGCCGAGCAGACGCTGCGTTCGGCGGTTGCCAACCTGCTCAACAGGTTTGAAGATGAGGTGACCGACACCGACAACGTGTTCGTCAAGGAGGTCTACGTCAACGGCGGTCCGACCATCCGGCGGATTCGACCGGCCGACCGCGGGCGCGCCTACCGGATTCGCAAGCGCTCCAACCATCTGACGATCGTCGTGGCCACACGGTAGTCGATCCTCAGAAGATCACTTTTCAACAACAGCAACAGGCTGCAGTGGGACAGAAAACCAACCCGATAGGACTCCGCCTCGGCATCATCCGTTCATGGGATGCCAACTGGTATGATGAGAAGGGCTTCGCCGGAAAGCTGCATGAGGACCTGGTGGTGCGCAATTACCTGCGCAACCGTCTGAAGCAGGCTGGGGTGAGCCGCATCGTCATCGAGCGGACGGCCAAGCAGATGCGGCTGACGATCCACACCTCGCGCCCCGGCATGGTGATCGGCAAATCGGGTAAGGAGATCGCCCAGCTCGAGGAGGAGGTCCGCCAGGTGGCGCGAAAGGACGTGAAGATCCTCATCCACGAGGTCAAGCGTCCTGAGCTCGACGCGCATCTGGTTGCCGAAAACATTGCGCGGCAGCTCGAGGGGCGCATTGCCTTTCGGCGCGCGATGAAGCAGGCGCTCAATTCTGCGATGCGCATGGGAGCCGAGGGTATCCGCATCATGTGCTCGGGCCGTCTCGGCGGCGCGGACATGTCGCGTACCGAGCAGTACAAGGACGGTCGGATCCCGTTGCACACGTTGCGCGCCGACATCGATTACGCCCAGGTGACCGCCCGGACCAAGCAAGGCTCGATCGGCGTCAAGGTCTGGATCTGCAAGGGTGAGGTGCTGGGGCAGCAGCAGAACGCCAAGGACAACTTCTAACAGTCGGTCGTCCACCCTGGCGCCTTCTCTGGCGCGGGTATCGGTGGTCGGGAACCGAACAGCAAGGGACACGGAGCAATGCTTCTTCCGAAGAGAGTCAAGTATCGCAAGACGCAGCGCGGTCGGATGACCGGCAAGGCCTATCGCGGATCGACCGTCGAGTTCGGAACGCACGGACTCAAGGCGCTCGAGCCGGGGTGGGTGACCAGCCGGCAGATCGAGTCGGCGCGAATCGCGATCAACCGACGCATGAAGCGCGACGGGAAGATCTGGATCAGAATCTTTCCTGATAAGCCGGTGACGAAGAAGCCGGCCGAGACACGGCAGGGATCGGGAAAGGGTTCGCCGGAATTCTGGGTGGCGGTGGTCAAGCCGGGCCGGGTGATGTTCGAGGTCGGAGGCGTCCCCAGCGACGTCGCGCTCGACGCCCTGAAGCGCGCCAGCTACAAGTTCGGCATCAAGACGAAGATCGTCGTGCGACCCGACTTTCACGAAAACGACTGAGCGGAGTTATGAAGGCGACCAAGACATCCGATCTGCGCAACCTGAGTGAGGAGGAGATGCGGATCCAGATCCGGGACAACGAGCGTGCGCTGGTCGACATGCGGTTTCATCTGGCGGTCGGACAGCTGGAGAATCCGGCAGCGATCCGCACCGTCCGCCGCGACACGGCGCGGATGAAGACGCTGCTTCGCGAACGTGGCCAGAGCGCCTGAGCCAAGGACAGTTTCACGCATTCCGAACCCTGACGACATGCAGGAAGAACCCATCGAGCAGAAGATTCCGCACAGGAAGGTCCGTACCGGTCTGGTCGTCTCCAACCGGATGGACAAGAGCATCGTCGTGGCGGTCAGCCGTCGCGTGCGCCATCCGCTCTACAAGAAGTACTTCAACAAGACCAAGAAGTTCATGGCGCACGACGAGAACAACGAATGCGAGGTCGGGGACACCGTCCGCATCGTCGAGACGCGTCCGCTGAGCGCACGCAAGCGCTGGCGCCTGGACACGGTCGTCGAGAAGGCGAAGTAACGGCACCTTTTCAGCAGGAGGTCTCGCAATGATTCAGGAAGAAACCGATCTGGTCGTCGCCGATAATTCCGGCGCCCGCCGCGTGCGATGTATCCGGGTGCTCGGCGGCAACCGTCGATATGCCGGTATCGGTGACGTCATCGTCGTCGCCGTCAAGAGCGCCCTGCCGGGTGGCAACGTCAAGAAGGGCGATGTCTCTCGCGCGGTGATCGTCCGCACGCGCAAGGAAACGCGCCGGCGCGACGGCAGCTATATCCGCTTCGATGAGAATGCCGCAGTGCTGCTCAACGCGCAGGGCGAGCCGCGCGGTACGCGCATCTTTGGTCCCGTCGCCCGCGAGCTGCGCGATCGCAACTACATGAAGATCATCTCGCTAGCGCCCGAGGTACTGTAAATGAGCAAGAAGAAGACGCCGCACCGGCTGCGTATCAGGAAGGGCGACCAGGTCGTGGTCATCAGCGGAGAGGACAAGACGAAGGAGGGCCGCGTGCTGGCGGTCTACCCGAAGACCAATCGGGTGCTCGTCGAAGGGATCAACGTGGTGCGCCGTGCCTACGGGCGCCGTACGCCGGTGGGCATGCAGCAGCCGGGATTCCACGACAAGGAGCTGCCGATTTCGATCTCCAATGTCGCCTTGATCGATCCGGCCACCGGCGATCCGACCCGCGTCGGCGTTCGTGTCGAGACCGATGCCGAGGGCAAGCGTCACACCATTCGTGTGGCAAAGGCCTCGGGCACCGACATCACCGAGTGAGCATTCTCCGGCGCCAGGGTGCCGGGCACTCCCAGAGCAATTCAGACCAATGGCCAAGAAAGAGAGCAAGCAGGACAAGCAGGAGAAAAAGGAGTCGCGCCGCCTGGAGGCGACCGTCGATGGCGTGGCACCGCGACTGCAGGCCCGCTACCGCGGACAGGTGGTACCCAAGCTCATGCAGCAGTTCGGGTATGACAACGTCATGCAGGCGCCGCGAGTGGTCAAGATCGCCCTCAACCGCGGCGTCGGCGCTGCGGTCAGCGATTCGAAGCTCCTGCAGAACGCCGTCGACGAGCTCGAGCTCATCGCCGGCCAGCGACCGGCGATCACACGCGCGAAGAAGTCCATTTCGAACTTCAAGCTGCGCGAAGGGATGCCGATCGGTGCGATGGTGACGCTGCGCGGCGCGCGGATGTGGGAATTCCTCGACCGCTTCCTTTCGACGGCAGTGCCGCGCATCCGCGACTTCCGAGGACTTCCCGACAAGTCGTTCGACGGACGAGGCAACTACTCGGTGGGGATTCGCGAGCAGATCATCTTTCCGGAGATCGACGTCGACAGGGTGGGGCGTATCGAGGGGCTCGACGTCACGGTAGTGACCACCGCGGCGACCGACGAGGAGGCGTACGCGCTGCTCAAGGAGCTCGGCTTCCCCTTCACGCGACGCGAAGCTGCGGCCGAGGCGTGAATGCCCGACGTATCAGGAACATTCTGGCAAGAACAGACAGTCAACTTCGATAACACATGGCACGAAAGAGTCTGATCGCACGCGAGGCGCGGCGTCGCAAGCTCGTCGACAAGTACGCTGAACAGCGCGCGCGGCTGAAGGCCGAGGGCGACAACGAGGGGCTGCAGAAGCTGCCGCGTAACAGTTCGCCCGTACGGTTGCACAACCGCTGCGCGACCACCGGTCGGCCGCGCGGTTACTACCGCAAGTTCGGCCTGTGCCGCAATCAGTTCCGGCAGCTCGCCCTCGAGGGGAAGATCCCTGGCATCCGCAAGGCAAGCTGGTAACAGGGGAGTTAGTAGATCGATCTAGCAATCTAGGAGAACCATGACCGATCCGATCGCAGATTTCCTCACACGCATCCGCAATGCCGCCCAGGCGCGGCACAGGACCGTGGAGATCCCGGCATCGAACCTGAAGGCGAACCTCGCGGGCATTCTCAAGCACCAGGGATTCATCTCCGCATACGAGAAGGTCGATGCCGGCCCGCAGGGGCTGCTGCGCATCACGTTGCGCTACGTTGACGGGAAGCCGTCGATGGCCGGCATGCGCCGCGTCAGTCGTCCGGGTCTGCGTCGCTACGCAGGCGCCACGGAGCTCCCGCGCGTGAAGAACGGGCTCGGCATCGCCATCATCAGCACGTCGCAGGGGGTGATGACCGACAAGGAAGCCCGACGCCGCAACGTTGGCGGCGAAGTGCTCTGCTACGTGTGGTAACCAAGTTCACGACTCAATACGAAGGAGACTCGACGTGTCACGCATAGGCAAGAAACCGATCCCCATCCCAGGCGGCGTCAGCGTCTCGCATACCGATGGCAGCGTCGTCGTCAAGGGTCCGAAGGGGGAACTGAAGACGGCGGTCAGCGACATCGTCACCATCGATATCGGCAGTGACGAAGTGAGCGTCACGCGCCCGAACGATCTGGCGCAGTCACGGTCGCTCCATGGGTTGACGCGGACGCTGATCAGCAACATGGTCACCGGTGTGACCGAGGGCTACACGCGTCGGCTGGAGATCGTCGGCGTCGGCTATCGCGCGGAGATGCGCGGCACCATGCTGCTGCTCAACGTCGGGTACTCCCATCCGATCGTGATTCTTCCGCCGGATGGAATCACGATCCAGACGCCGACGGCGACCGAGGTGGTCATCAGCGGCATCGACAAGCAGCTCGTCGGCCAGATGGCCGCGAAGATTCGCGCGCTGCGTCCGCCCGAGCCGTACAAGGGCAAGGGCATCAAGTACCAGGGCGAGTATATCCGTCGAAAGGCGGGCAAATCGGCCGGCAAGTAACCTCGCGGTGCGGTGGCCGCCGCCGCCGCGTCACCGCGTCGGACACGCGTGATCGGCGATGCAGCGTGTCCGTCCGCATGGCAATTCTGACGAGCAACAGGTAATGAGCGCACAAGGAAAGATCCAGCGTCGCACGCGGCGCAAGAACACGATCCGCCGCAAGGTGCACGGCACGCCGCAGCGTCCGCGCCTTACGGTCTTCCGCAGCCTGAAGCACATCTACGTGCAGGCGATCGATGACGTCAACGGGCGGACGCTCGCGCAGGCGTCGAGCCTCAACGACGAGGCCGTCGCACGCGTGCTCGGTGATGCGACCGCGTCGGGCAATACCGTCGCCGTCGCCGCCGCGGTCGGTCGCACGATCGCCGAGCGGCTGCGCGAGCACAACGTCGAGACGGCCGTATTCGATCGCAACGGCTACCTCTTTCATGGTCGCGTCAAGGCGCTGGCCGACGGCGTGCGTGAAGGCGGAATCAAGGTGTAGCAGCATTTAACGACAGACAGAGATCGCAGTGGCAAAACCAAAGGGAATCGATTCGGAGCTGAAGGATCGCCTGGTTCACATCAGCCGTACGGCTAAGGTGGTCAAGGGCGGCCGTCGCTTCAGCTTCAGCGCCATCGTCGTCGTCGGTGACGGCGCGGGAAGCGTGGGCGTGGGACTTGGAAAGGCGAACGAGGTCGCCGGCGCGATCGCCAAGGCGACCGACGCGGCGAAGAAGAACGTCGTTCGCATCCATCTGCGTGGCCACACCATTCCGCACGAGGTGCTCGGCAAGTATGGCGCCGGTAAGATCCTCCTGCGTCCGGCCTCGCCCGGTACCGGCGTCATCGCCGGCGGAGGCGCGCGAGCCGTGCTGGAGATGGCCGGTGTCCAGGACATCCTCACCAAGAGCAAAGGCTCGTCCAACCCGCACAACATGGTCAAGGCGACGCTCAGCGCGCTGATGAGCCTGGAGGATGCCGCGAGCGTCGCGGCGCGTCGGGGTGTCGAGCTGGAAACCGTATTCAACGGCTAGGCGAACATCATGGCAACTGGGAAGCTCAGAGTCACACAGGTGCGCAGCACCATCAACCGACCCCTCAAGCAGAAGCGCACCATCGATGCGCTCGGCCTCGGTCGGCTCAACCGCTCGCGCGTGCATGATGACACGCCGCAGATCCGCGGGATGATCGCCGTCGTCTCGCACCTGGTGTCCGTCGAGCCCGCCGCCGAGCAGGGCTGAACGCAGACAGGACGTCGCTGCGACGCCCGCGCGAAGCAGGCCTGCACCGAGAATCACGAAACCCTCAACGGGTTGTCCATCCGACCTCGCACGTCGACGGTGGCAACCAGGAGCACAGTAACGGCATGTCGAATCATCTGGGAGAGCTCCGCTCGCCGAAGGGAGCAACGAAGAAAACGAAGCGCATCGGCCGCGGTCAGGGTTCCGGCCGTGGTGGCCATACCGTCGGCAAGGGTCACAAGGGCCACCAGTCGCGCTCCGGCTTCAATCAGCTGCAGAACTTCGAGGGCGGTCAGATGCCGCTCATCCGTCGCGTTCCGAAGTTCGGATTCTTCAATCCCTTCCGAGTCGACTACCAGGAGGTCAACCTCAGTCGGCTGCAGGAGCTGGTCGATGCGGGACGGATCGCCGACGGTGTGGTCACGCCCGATCGGCTCTACGAGATCGGTGCCGTATCGCGACGCAACAAGCCGGTGAAGATTCTTGGCAACGGCGAGCTCTCGGCGAAGCTCGACGTGACGGCACACAAATTCTCCGCCTCGGCCCGCGCCGCGATTGAATCCGCAGGCGGAACGGTGAGTGTCCATGAGTAAGTTCACAGACAGCGTTCGCAACGCCTGGCGGATCGAGGAGCTGCGCGAGCGGCTGCTGTTTACCGGCGGGATGCTCCTGATCGTACGGCTCGGTGCCTTCATCTCGGTGCCGGGCGTCGACGTGCAGGCGGTCGCCGCAGCCGGTTCGGCCTCGAGCAACACCCTCTTCGGCATGTTCGACATGTTCGTGGGCGGTGCCTACTCCAAGGCCGCGATCTTCGCCCTCGGCATCATGCCGTACATCTCGGCGTCGATCATCTTCCAGCTGCTCGGCGCCGTCGTGCCCTACTTCCAGAAGCTCCAGAACGAGGGCGAGGAGGGCACGCGGAAGATCACGACCTGGACCCGGTACCTCACCGTGATCCTGTCGTTCGCCCAGGGCATCTTCATCGCCATCAGTCTCGAGTCTCCGGGCAATCCCGCTACCGGCGGTCACTCGATCATCGTGCCTGGCGTCGCCGGTCCGGTCTTTACGTTCACCGCCGCCGTGCTCTTTACCGCCGGCACCACGTTCCTCATGTGGATCGGTGAACAGATCACCGAGAAGGGAGTGGGCAACGGCGTGTCGCTGATCATCATGATCGGCATCATCGCCCGGCTTCCTGTCTCGATCATCCAGGAGTCCGAACAGGTGATCTCCGGCGGACGCAACGTGATCGTCGAGCTGCTCTACGTGATCGTGCTCGTCGCGGTGATCGCCCTGGTGGTGCTCTTCACCCAGGCCGTCCGTAAGATTCCCGTCCAGTATGCCCGCCGACAGGTGGGTGGGCGTAACTACGGCGGCGGAACGCAGCACATTCCCATACAGCTGACGACCGCCAACGTGATGCCGATCATCTTCGCCCAGGCGATCATGTTCGTGCCGACCACGATCGTGCAGATGGCGCCACAGAGCGGCATTGGCGACATGATCAATCGGTACTTCCAGTACAACAGTGCGCCGTACGCAATCGTGCTGGCGCTGATGATCATCTTCTTCACGTTCTTCTACACGGCCATCGTGTTCGATCCTCGGCAGGTGGCTGAGAACATGCGGAAGAACGGCGGCTTCATCCCCGGCGTGCGGCCCGGCCGACCGACCGAGGAATACATCGACGCGATCCTTACGCGGGTTACCGTTCCCGGCTCCGTCTTCCTCGCTCTGGTGGCGATCATGCCCGTGTTCGTGGCGAACCTGGGGGTGACGAGCTCCTTCTCGAGGTTCTTCGGCGGCACGAGTCTGCTGATCATCGTTGGAGTGACCATCGACACGCTGAAGCAGATCGAGTCGTATCTGTTGATGCGCAACTACGACGGATTCATGAAGAGCGGGAAGCTCCGCGGACGCGGCGGTACCGGCGTGCCGGTCGGATGAGGATGTCGGGTGAGAGGGGAATTGCGAATCGTTCTTTGATGACCGTGACCTTTCAGAGCCGATGACGAGAACAGGGACGCAGCATACCGAGCGGGCGAGCCTGGCGGCCAAGTCGCCTGAGGCGATCGCGCTGATCGCCGAATCGAGTCGGATCGTCGCCGACGTGCTCGTTCTGCTTGCCGAGCATGTCGTTCCCGGCGTGACGACCCGACGGCTTGACGAGATAGCCGAGGAGTACATCCGCTCCTGCGGAGCCGAGCCGGCGTTCAAGGGGTATCGCGTGCACGGGCTGGTGTTTCCCGCGACGCTCTGCACATCGGTCAACGATGCGGTGGTACACGGGATACCGGACGAGCGTGAACTGCGCGAGGGAGACATCGTGTCGCTCGACGTCGGGGCGCTGCGTTCGGGATACTATGGTGACGGAGCCCACACGTATCCGGTCGGCGAGGTCGACGAGGAGAAGCAGCGGCTGATGCGCGTGACACGGGAAGCACTCGCGCTGGGAATCGCACAGGCGGTTGCCGGCAACCGGGTCTTCGACATTTCGCGGGCGGTGCAGCAGCATGTGGAGTCCTGCGGATACTCGGTAGTTCGCGAGCTGGTCGGGCACGGCATCGGCACGACGCTGCATGAGGAGCCGGCGGTTCCCAACTTCGTTCCGGGGCCATTCCAGCGGCATCAGTTCCGCAACGCGCTGCTGACCGATGGCACGGTGATCTGCATCGAGCCGATGGTCAACGCGGGTTCCCACAGGGTAGCGACCGATCCGGACGGGTGGACGATCCGGACGACGGACGGACGGCCATCGGCGCATTACGAGCACACGGTGGTGGTGCGGGCCGCCGGGGCGGAGATACTGACGACGCCGACGGACGGATGAGACGGCCGTCGGGCGGACGATTCGTTCGATCGACAGCACGAACAGACCAGCAGGGAGTTATGGCGAAACAGTCGGCGATCAAGGTGGATGGCATTGTGCGGGAGGTGTTGCCGAACGCGACGTTCCGGGTGGAGCTCGAGAACGGGCATGAGATCCTGGCGCACATTTCCGGCAAGATGCGGATGCACTACATCAAGATCCTGCAGGGTGACCGGGTGACCGTGGAGCTCTCGCCGTACGATCTGCAGAAGGGCCGGATCACCTATCGCTACAAGTAGAGACCGGCGGGCGTTCGTCTTCGTTGTATATTGAGATTTTTCGACGTTTTCAAATTCCATACACAGGTGCACAGGCCATGAAGGTGCGAGCATCGGTCAAGAAGATGTGTGACAACTGCAAGGTCGTCAAGCGCAAGGGTGTTGTCCGCGTGATCTGCAAGAAGAATCCGAAGCACAAGCAGCGTCAGGGCTGAGGCGCTCCGACGGCAGCGGAGTGCCGGAAGAGCCGGGCGGCGGGCGCTCCGATGAGAGTTCATTAATCAGAGGTAGAACGCAGTGGCACGCATTGCAGGAGTAGATCTTCCACGAAACAAGCATTCGCGCATCGGGCTGACGTACATCTACGGCATCGGTCCGAAGCGCGCGATGGAGATCCTCGACCGCGCCAACGTTGAGCCGTCGAAGAAGGTCGGCGAGCTGAGCGACGACGAGGTCAGCCGCATTCGTACGCTCATTCAGAACGACTACCGGGTGGAGGGAGCGCTGCGCGGCGAGGTGCAGATGAACATCAAGCGCCTCATGGACATCCAGAGTTACCGCGGGCTGCGACATCGTCGCGGTCTGCCGGTCAACGGCCAGCGCACGCGTACCAACGCGCGGACGCGCAAGGGCCGACGCAAGACGGTGGCGGGCAAGAAGAAGGCAGGCAAGAAGTAACGAGCACGATCCGAACCCAGATGGCAAAGCCCACTCAGAAGCGCAAGAAGAAGGTAACCGCCGACGTCAACGGCAAGGCGTTCATCAAAGCGACGTTCAACAACGTCCAGGTGACGATCACCGACGTGTACGGCAACACGCTCAGCTGGAGCTCTGCGGGACGCAACGGCTTCCGCGGTTCCCGCAAGAACACGCCGTACGCGGCGCAGGTGTGTTCCGAGAACGCCGCCAAGGAGGCGTACGACATGGGCCTGCGCAAGGTCGATGTGTTCGTCAAAGGGCCGGGCTCCGGTCGTGAGGCGGCCGTGCGTGCCATGCAGCAGTCGGGTCTGGAGATCCTCACGATCACCGACATGACCCCGCTTCCGCACAACGGCTGCCGTCCTCCAAAGCGCCGTCGCGTCTAGTCGATCGCCACTCTCGCGTCCGAGAGCCGTCGCGTCGGGTCGCCGTCGCCGGCGGTTCGCCGTCGCTGGCGATTCGCCGTCTCGAGAAGAATTTTTCCGTTACGCATCAATCCCAACTCATCTGTATGGCTCGTTACACTGGCGCGGTCTGCAAGCTGTGTCGCCGTGAACGGCAGAAACTGTTCCTCAAGGGAGCCAAGTGCTACACCGAGAAGTGTCCGGTGGAGCGGCGCAACTACCCGCCGGGACAGCACGGCAACAACATGCGGCGTTCGAAGGTGTCGAACTACGGCATGCAGCTCCGCGAAAAGCAGAAGATCAAGCGTTCCTACCACCTGCTCGAAAAGCAGTTCCGGCTCACCTTCGAAAAGGCGAGCCGCCAGCGTGGTGTCACCGGTGAAAACATGGTGAACCTACTGGAGAGCCGGCTGGACAACACGGTCTTCCGTCTCGGTTTCGCCAGCTCGCGCGCTGCCGGACGGCAGCTCGTGCTCCACGGTCACTTCCTGGTCAACAATCGCCGCGTCAACATCCCGAGCTACCAGATGAAGCCCGGCGACGTGGTGCAGGTGCGACCCAAGAGCCGCAAGCTCGACGCTATCCACGAGTCGCTCAAGCGCGTGACCACCACGCAGATGCCGGCGTGGCTGCAGCTCGACAAGGCGAATCTGAAGGGAACCTATCTCAACGCGCCGGAGCGTGCCGACGTTCAGCTCAACGCCAACGAGCAGTTGGTCGTCGAACTGTATTCGAAGTAGTGTCCGGGAACCTGGTGAGAACTCAAGTACAGAGGGTAAAGCCTTGACAGAGCAAATCAATGTGCCGATGAGCTCGTTCATGCAAATGCCTGAACGTGTGCAGCTCGAGGATGCGACGCGCAGCGACACCTTTGGACGCTTCGTGCTGCAGCCGCTCGAAGAAGGCTACGGGACGACGATCGGCAACGCCTTCCGTCGTGTGCTGCTTGCGTCGATTCCGGGAAGCGCCATCACTGCGGTTCGTATTGATGGTGTGCTGCATGAATTCCAGACGATCGAAGGCGTCACCGAAGACATGGCCGAGATCGTCCTGAACTTCAAGGAGATCCGCCTCAAGCAGGTCGACAAGAAGTCCAACAAAATCAGCCTTACTGTCGCTGGACAGGCCGATTTCACCGGTGCGCACATTCAGGATGCGACCGATGACTTCGAGATCCTCAACCCCGAGCACCATATCGCGACGCTCGGTGAGGGTGTCACGTTCAACGTCGAACTGCGCGTCGGTCGCGGCAAGGGCTACGTTCCGAGCGAGGAGAACCGCCTCCCGGATCAGCCGGTCGGAATGATCGCCATCGACTCGATCTTCACGCCGGTGCTCAACGTCCGCTTCACCGTCGAGCCCACCCGTGTCGGTCAGAAGACCGATTACGAAAAGCTCACGCTCGAGATCACGACCGACGGCTCGATCACGCCCGAAGAGGCCCTCGCGGCCGCCGCGAAGATCCTCCGTGATCACGTGCAGCTCTTCCTCAACTTCGACGCCGAGGAGGCCGAGGAAGCCGAGCAGGAGGAGACCAAGGAGGCGGAAGTCAATCGTATCCGCAGAATTCTTCTCACGCCCGTCGATGAGCTCGAACTCTCGGTGCGCTCGCACAACTGCCTGAAAGCGGCCAACATCAATACCATCTCCGACCTGGTCTCGCGCCAGGAAAGTGAGCTGCTGAAGTTCCGCAACTTCGGACGCAAGTCGCTCGCCGAGCTCACCTCGATCATCGAGGACTTCGGCCTGAACTTCGGAATGGACGTCGAGCGATATATCAAGGAAGACGGGGCCGCGACCAAGTGATCCGTGCGTCGGTCGCCGACCTTCCGGCGGATTTCCCCTGCTGCGCCAGGTTGCACCGATAGTCGATGTCATCAATTTCAAAGTGGGCGGCCACCGGCCGTACCGCGCATTCGTTGCGATAGACCGATGAGACACAGAGTAGAAGGACGCAAACTCAAGCGCACGGCCAGCCATCGCAAGGCGCTGCTTCGCGCGCTGACCACCTCGCTGTTGCGTCATAAGCGGATCCGTACGACCGAGGCCAAGGCGCGCGAGACGCGCCGTTTCGCCGAGGCGGTGATCACCCGTGCCAAGCGCGCATACCTCGCCGAAAGCAACGGCGGCGACGTCAACGTGCATGCGCGCCGAATCGTCGCCCGCGACGTCAACGACGCGTCGGTCGTTCGTGAACTCTTCAGCGAGATCGCACCGAAAGTCGCCGAGCGCCCCGGTGGCTATACCCGTATGGTGAAGCTCGATCGCCGCCACGGCGACGGCGCCCGTATGGCAGTCATCGAACTGGTCGACTACAACCTCGAGCAGGATCAGTCGGCCGTCCGACGTCGCTCCACCTCCACCGTCTCGCGAGCCGAACGCGTGGCCCGCAGTCGCGCCAAGCAGCAGCAGAAGGAGAAGCAGACGACCGAAGAGAAGAGCGCACAGGTCGAGGAAACGCCCGTCGTCGAGGAAACGCCCGTCGCCGAAGTGCCGACGACCGAGACCCCGACCGACGAGCCCGCGGATGACGCGACGTCCGGTGACGAACCGTCGGATGAGACGAAGCCCGAGGCGTGAGCGCCGGCTGACTCCGCCGTTTGTCGATAGCAGATTTCACGAACGCCTCCTCGCGCACAGTCGCCGGGAGGCGTTCACGTTTTTGTCCCCGTCTCCGTGCGGTCGCCTCCGGCGGCGGGAACACCTCGCCAAGAATCCATGTTCAACGTGAAATCCGCCGAGTTCGTCATCAGCGCCGCACGACGGGAACAGTTTCCCTCCGACGCGATACCCGAGGTCGCGTTCGTCGGTCGGTCGAACGTCGGCAAATCCTCGCTGATCAATTCGCTGGTCAACCGCCGCAGTCTGGCCAAGACGAGCTCGACCCCGGGGAAGACCAGACAGATCAACTTCTTCCGTATCAACGGATCGAGCCATTTCGCGGACCTGCCCGGCTACGGATACGCACGCGTCTCCAAACAGGAGCGCGAATCCTGGCGGCGATTGATCGAGTCGTATCTCGTCGAGCGCCGACAGCTTCGCATGGTTCTTGCCCTCAGCGATATCCGCCACGAGGCGACCGTCCTCGACAGGAGTCTCTTCGACTGGCTGGAGTCGATCGACCGACGGGTGCTCATCGTGCTCACCAAGTACGACAAGGTTTCGCCTGCCCTCGCCGAGTCGCGTCGCGCACACGTCGCCGAGCTGACCGCCGCATATCGTTCCGTGGTCGACATCGTGCCGTTCTCGGCGCAGACCCGCCACAATCGGGACCTGCTGCTCGAACGCATCGGCGAGGCGCTCGAGGAGGACCGACCGTCCGTACCGTGATTCACTCAACCGTATGACCATGAAGTCACGCCTGTTCACTCCCGGACCCACCCCCGTTCCGGAGCACGTCATGCTCCGCATGGCGCAGCCGATGATCCATCACCGCACCCCGGAGTTCCGCGCGGCGCTGCACGAAGTCTCCGAACTGCTCGCCTACGTGTTCCAGACCACGCAGCCGGTGATGACGCTCACCGCTTCGGGTACGGGCGCAATGGAGGCGGCGATCGTCAACACGCTCTCGGCCGGCGATGAGGTCGTCTTCGTCGACGGTGGGAAGTTCGGCCAGCGGTGGGGCGAGATCGCGCGCGCCTACGGCCTGCTCGCGCACGAGGTCGCGGTGGACTGGGGGACGGCGGCGAGCGCCGATCAGCTGCTCGAGGGGCTCGAGCGCGCGCCGACGGCAAAGGCGGTGCTGCTCACGCAGAGCGAGACCTCCACAGGCGTGTTCACCGACGTCCGCGAAATCGTCAAACGCATCCGACCGCGATTCGAGGGCCTCGTCGTCGTAGACGGAATCACCGCCGTCGGCGCCCACGAGATGCGCTTCGACGAGTGGGACGTCGACGTTCTGGTGACGGGCTCGCAGAAGGGACTGATGATTCCGCCGGGGCTCGCCTTCATCGCGCTCAGCGCGCGCGCGTGGCATGCCGCCGAGTCGGCGACGCTCCCGCGGTACTACTTCGATCTCGCCGCTGCCGGGTCGTCGCTGCAGAAGGATGACACGCCGTGGACGCCGGCAGTGACCCTCGTTCTCGGACTCCTCGAGGCGCTGCGGATGATTCGAAGGGAGGGAATCGAAGCCGTCTGGTCGCGTCACGATCGCCTGGCCGCAGGGCTGCGAGCAGGACTTGCCGGACTCGACCTGAAGCTCTTCGGCGACCCGCCCTCCAACGCCGTGACGTCCGTCCACCTGCCCGAACGCGGTGAGGAGTTCATGAAGTTGATCAAGGAGAAATACCGGATGACCATCGCCGCCGGACAGGGACACCTCAAGGGGAAGATCTTCCGCGTCTCGCACCTGGGGTACTACGACGAGGCCGACATGATGGCGGCGCTCTACGTGATCGAACAGGCGCTCACCGACGTCGCTCACCGCCATCAACCGGGGGCCGGTCTGGCCGCCGCATCGAATGTGTACTCCCACAAACCCGCCTGAGCCATGGATTCGCAGCATACGGTGCTCATTGCCGACGCAGTCAACCAGAAGTGCGACCGATTGCTCGAGGAGCGGGGAATTACCGTCGTCCGCGCCGTCGGAGTCGAGCGCGAACGTCTGCTGGATCTCATCGAGGAGGCGGACGGAATGATTGTTCGCAGCGCGGTGCAGGTGGATGCCGGCATGATCGACCGCATGAGCAGGATGCGCGCAATCGGGCGCGCCGGTACCGGTGTCGACAACATCGACGTCGACGCGGCCACCGAGAAGGGCGTCGTGGTGATGAACGTCGCCGACGGCAACACCGTCTCCGTTGCCGAGCACACCGTCGCCGTCCTGCTGGCCGCCGTGCGGCACATTCCCGCTGCCAACGGTAGTCTTCGCGACGGTAAGTGGGATCGCAAATCCTTCACCGGCATCGAGTTGCGTGGCAAGCAGTGCGGAATTCTCGGGCTCGGTCGGATCGGTCGCGAAGTCGCGCGGCGACTGGTGTCATTCGACATGCGGATCGTCGCGCATGATCCCGTGCTGAGTGATGCGGCAATCGCTGACATGGGAGTCGAGCCGGTGACGTTTGACAGTCTGATCGAGAATTCAGATGTGATCACCGTCCACATCCCACTGCTGGAATCGACCCGCGGTCTCATCGATCGCGATCGGATCGCTCGTATGCGCGATGGCGTCGTGATTCTCAACTGTGCCCGCGGCGGAATCATCGATGAGGACGCGCTCCTCGAGGGGCTTGGGAGCGGACAAGTGGGGGCGGCGGCACTCGACGTCTACACGAGCGAACCTCCTGCGCTTCCCTCACCGCTGATCGATCATCCGAACGTGGTCGCCACGCCGCACATCGCCGCATCCACGCGCGAGGCACAGGAACGGATCGCCGTGGCAATTGCCGAACAGATGGCCGATTTCCTCGAGGGCAACGGTGCAAGCGGAGTGGTCAACGCAGCAGAACTGGAGGGCGCCCTGGATTCCGCGTCACTTCCGTTCATGCGCGCTGCCGAACGCCTCGGCGCTCTGCTGGGACAGTTGGTAGGCAACCACGATGTCGCCTGTCGAATGACCGCCCACGGCAGGCGCGCATCGGAGATCGTCCGAGGTCTGGGTGCATCGTGCCTGGCGGGAATGCTCGGACTCGGGCTGGATTCATCGGTCAATCCGATCAACGCACCCACGCTCGCCGAACGCAGCGGCGTCTCGATCGCAACCGCCGGTGAGGGACCGCATCCATTCTACAACACGCTCATCATCGCCGAGGCGTCCGCAAACGGCAAGAAGCGTACGGCCGCAATGACCGTCTTCGGAACCAGTGAGGTCCGACTCGTGATGCTCGACGGCGTCTGGCTGGATGTCCGTCCGGTGGGTACGATCCTGCTGTTCGAGAATCAGGACCGGCCCGGCGTTCTCGCCGAGGTCAGTAACGCGCTTGCAAAACACCAGGTAAATATCGCCGACGTCACGCTCGGCCGAATCGAAGGAAGCGGACTTGCCCTAACCGTCATGCGCGTTGACGGTGACCTGAAGGAGGCCGCGCTGGTTGACCTCTCTCGACTGAGCGTGATCAGTGGAATTCGAACGCTCCATTTCGATTCACCATCTGCCTCCTAATATCCCGCGCAATTGGACCATCTCTCTCCGGTAACCGCCGCTCGTATCCCGTGTAGGTTCGGATACAGCGGCGAACGCCGGACGGTTCGCCGCATCCGAATTTCCACCAATCGGAGGTTCCGATGCGCTCACTGCTACTCACCGCACTCATCGTTCCGTTGCTCATCAACGCCGCCCACGCGCAATCAACCGGAACGCTTCGGGGCACCGTCGTCGACGCAGACGGAACGACGGTGATCGGGGCCACGGTTGTGATCGACGACCGCGCATTCGGTGCATCTTCTGAACCACCCGACGGGAGTTTTATCATCGTGGGAATTCCCGCCGGCGACCATCGAGTAACCGTGTCGTTCATTGGATTCGCGACCGAGGTATCCACAGTCACGATCGTCTCCGGTAGAATTGCGACACTCGTGGTTCGACTCGTCGCTTCCGATCGCGCCGGAGATACCGTCACCGTTCATGGATCGCGATTGGATAACGGAGGAGAGTCAATTCAATCCATTTCCGGCGAGCGGTTGCGGCGGGCAGGAGATCCGGACGTAATCGACGCGGTCACGAGAACGACGTCGGCATCGGCGCAGCAGGGCGGGGTATCGGTACGTGGCAGTCGGGCGACGGACGTGGAGATTTCCGTCGACGGTGCGTCAGTAATCGATCCGCAAACCGGCGGTCTGAGTTCGCTTCCGAGCGAACTGCATCCGTCGCCGTCGACGCTGGCCATCGAGGCGGTCGACGTCGTTGCCTCCGGTGGCGACGCCGCGGTCGGACGGACACTCGGCGGAAACATCGCAATGACGACGCGATCAGGAGATCCTGGTCATCTGAGTGGCGACTTCCGCTTCCAGGCACCGATTTCGATCCTCGGCGGATGGTCAGATCCGATTACCGTCCACCGGCCCGGTTCGTCCGTCGACACGACGCTCGATCCGGTCCGCAGTTCGGGTTCCGGACGAATGATCGTCGACTTCGCGCTCGGCGGTCCAGTTCCGTTCGTTCACGGCCTCACGTTTTTCGTCAGCGGCAAATATGATTATCGCAGGTATACGAACGCCGAATACGACGTATACGATATGTCGCAGGAATATGCCGATGCGAGAAGACAGCGTGCGCTGCGCGCGTGGGGATTCGCGCTGGAACCAATGAATATCGGACAGGTTCCGCACGAGGAGTCGATGGTCAGGAACGTTCTGGGAAACTTCAAATACGAGCTTCCGTGGCGTGCCATTCTGGTAGTGAGTGCCGAATACGGGTGGACGAGCCGAGAACTCGGAGGATGGGACGGTGCTTATATGTTCGATCATCCCGTTGAATTCGCGCGCAGCCTATCCGGAGAAGTCAACTACGGCGATACGCTCCGCGTGAATCGTTCGCTGCTCGAACGAGACGTTCAGCAGAGCGATGAAAACGTCTCGGTACAGCGAATCACAACACGGTATTCCGACGAACTCTCCGCTTCGACGCTGTTCGAAATCTCCGGTTCGTGGGTCCGGAATCACACGCAGATCGGGAAGAAGGACGAGACGCTGTCGTATGGTGTCTTCGACTCCTACGATATCCCGGAAATCACCGACATCGATGGCAATGGGATCATAGACACATACGAAGCGTCGGCGGGTCGTTCGCCGTTGAACGAATTCGCCGATCCTGAGCGCGCGCCGAGCATACAGCTTCGCAATCCCGTGACGGGTTTCTACGAGGGGGCGCGAACGGCGGGAGCCGGGAGGAATCCCTTCGGGCTGGTCGACGGTACGTTTGCCGTGCATGGAAACGACCGATTGCTCGAGGAACGCGAATCCGAAACGGTTTCTCTTACCGCGTCCGTTGAGACCAACGTCACCCTCGGATCGGTAGCTGCGCAGTTGCGAACGGGAGGGGAGGTGAATTTCTACACACTGCGGCGTCATCAGAATTCACTTCCGTGGAATTCACGGCCGTTCTTCGATATCTATGGCTATGACGGCGCGACGTATTTCGGCAGTGACTCGGTCGGGCGTGCGATGGCGGCATTTCTTGCCGATCCATACCATCCGGTCGATGGCGCGGTCTGGCTGCAATCGAGGTTCGAGTATCGGAATGTGACGGTCCAGCCGGGCGTACGATTCGACTTCTCGGATCCCAATTCGCTTCGGGCGCCGGTCGAGCGTCAGCGGGTGGTCGACGTCGTCAATGGCCTTTCGCAGTCGAACGACGCGTCGGTGAAGGTGCAGGTGTCGCCGCGGGTTTCGGTGAGCTATCCGGTGACCGATCGATCGAGGTTCCGAGTCAACTTCGCCATGATGTTCGACATGCCGGCATACAACCTGCTGTACGACAACGCATTCGGCAGCGCTCAGCGGGGAAACCAGGTGTTCGGCGATCCCGACATCGATCCGCAGCGCGTGTTCAACTACGAGCTTGGGTTCCGTTCGGAATTCGCCACCGCGACGACGTTCGACATCACGGCATTCTACAGGGACATCTTCAACCAGTCCGGTGTGCGGTACGTTCCCGCCGTGCCCGGGTCGTATGTGATCTACGACGTCCAGGACTACGGGAACGTCCGAGGACTGGAGGTCTCACTCGAGCGACGAGTGACCGACCACATCGGATTCAATCTCGGCTACACGTTGCAGCGGGCGATGGGAACGGCGTCGAGTCCGGGCGCGAACTACGCGACGGCGATCAGCGGGGTAGATCCGTACACCGGCAGGAAGCAGGGTGTTCCGCTGGCGGAGTTCCCGCTCAGCTACGACCGGACGCACCGGTTCAACGCCGAGGTGACGATGGCCTGGGGCACCTCGGAGGGTCCGACGATCGGCGGTGTGGCACTACTGGAGAACACGATGCTGCAGCTGCGCGCGGCCTACGGCAGCGGGCTGCCGTACACGCGGTTCAACGCGAAGGGGCAGCAGACCGGCGAGTACAACGGCGAGCGTCTTCCTTCGAGGCTGAGCACCGACCTGCACGTTTCCCGCAGATTCTCACTCGGTGGTCTCCTGGGAGCGAGCTTCAGGCGCGTCCAGCTCGAGCTGTTCGCCGACGTGGCGAACCTGCTGAACCTGACCGGTCCGACGGGCGTCTTCGCGACGACGGGATCTCCGGATCAGAACGGGACGTCGCTGGATCGGAGGATCGGGGACTTCGTATCGACGGCGTGGTATGGCGAGATCGACCCTGCGCGGCCGGAGACGTTTGCGGCAAGTCAGTACGATCGGTACGGGACGCGGTGGTACAACCCGTATGCGGATGTGAACCTCGACGGCGTCGAGACGCAGTCGGAGAAGTACGCGGCCTATCAGCGGTTCGTGGCGACCTATCAGAGTCTGCGGCGGAACTACCAGTCACCGCGGACGGTGACTGCGGGTTTGGCGGTGCACTTCTGATTTGGCGGAACTGACAGCGCCTCGGGGGGATCAGGATTCAGACGAGTAACTTTTCAGGGGGTTCCGTGTAAATTTCGCGTATAACAGAATTTGGGGAACCCCGGGAGCGGGGAATCGCTGAAAATCGTGGGAAATCCGCGCTGAGATCACTAACATTGTGGTTTCTGCCTATTCGCCGGCCGACCCGCTGCAGGACCAGCCATCGCATCGGGTTGCGAGCGGCGCCATCTGCCGACGACGTTCCGACCTTCACGAACGCAACACGTTCCCTGACCTCGGCCCCCAGCCGAACCCTGAACCCCATCGTCCATCCGGCCCACACGCCGACTGCATCGGAGACCGATCCGGGCGGGTCGCGTCGTGGCGACACTCGGCCGGATCGGCATCCACACCTCACGGGGCGGGGGAACGGCTCGGAGAACGGAATGTTTCGAAACGCCTATGATGCTTGACCAACGGCATACATCCCAACGCTTTCCACATATCTCAATCTATTCTCGGAGTGCTCGAATGAAACACACGCTACTGTGTTTGACATTGGCGTTGCTGTTCACCTCGGCGTCGGCGGCGCTTGCCCAGACCACAGGCGTCCTTTCCGGCAAGGTGGTCGATGAGAACGGCAAACCGGTGGTCGGGGCGGTGATCCGGATCGTCGGAACGCCCCGTGGCGGTCTGACGGAAGCACCCGACGGCGCATTCACCATCGCAGGTGTCCGTGCCGGCGACTACACCGTGGAGTTCTCCGGCGTCGGCTACTCGAAGGTCGAACGCTCGGTCCACATCTCCGTCAACCAGACGACCAACCTTGGAACGGTCGAGTTGCCGACCAAGTCGATCCAGGGCAAGGAAGTGGTCGTCCGTGCCGGGCGTACCATCCAGCCCGAGCAGGTCGGTACGGTGCGCGAAATCTCGCGCGACGAACTCGACCGCAGCACGCGCAACGATATCGTCGGTGTCGTGGCGCTGGAGAACTCGGTCAACACCAATGGCGTCAACGGGTTCTCCATTCGAGGCGGTCGCGCCACGGAGACGTCGATCAAGGTGGACGGCGTCGAGGTGAGTGATCCGTTCGTCGGCGGCTTTGGAAACACCGCGGCATCACTCTATCCGCAGGTCTCCCAGCTGGGTGTGCAGACGGTGCAGGTGAGTTCCTCCGGCATCAGCGCCGAGTACGGCGATGTGCTCACGGGCGTGGTCAATTCGGTGACTCGGGCCGGGCGCAACGATCGCTACGAGGGAGAGCTTCGCTACCGCACACGCGTTCCGGCACTCTACGGCAGCAGCAGCGCCATCACGGTGAAGAAGGTCGGCACAGACCAGGACACGACGCTTCCTGCCTATACGCTGCTCGGTTCGGCAACACAGAACCTCGACTTCGGCTTCGGCGGACCCTTCCCCGGATTCAACAAGCTCACGTTCTTCTTCGCCGGCGCACTCGAATATCATCCGCGTGACGGCGGCTACGACGTGCTCGATATGGACCCGGCGTATGCTGCGGCGCGGACGCAGATTGCGCAGCGCGTGTGGGGATTCGCTCTCACCCCGCTGAATCTCGGTGAGCTCCAGGATCAGCAGTACATGGTGCGCGACATCAACGGCAAGCTGCACTTCAATGTGACCGACGACATCTACCTGGAGGCCACCGGTGAGATCGGCCTGACAAGCCGCGAGCTCGGTGGCTGGGGCGGTGCATACCTGTTCGATAAACCGGTCTTCTTCGCGCAGGACGCCAACGGCAATCCGATCTACACCGACACGCTTTCGCCCGACGAGATGACCGCCGAGCAGCGTGCTCGCCTCAACGTGCTCGAGCGTGATGCGCAGCAGACCAATCAGAACACGATCGTCGATCGTGCGTCGCTGAAGTACTTCCAGGCGCTTTCGCAGGCCGACTTCTTTGAGGTCAACGGATCGTGGGTGAAGAATCGGTACGAGGTCGGAAAGAAGGACGAGACGAAGAGCTACGGCATCTTCGATACGTACGATATCTATCCGATCGTCGACGCCAACGGTGATCAGATCATCGACATCTACGAGGCGCCCACCGCCCGTGCCCCGCTCAATGAGTTCACCGATCCGTCGCGTGAGCCGACGCTGCAGATGCGCAATCCGATAACGGGATTCTTTGAGGGCGACCAGACGGCCGGCGCGGGCATGAATCCGTACGGACTCGTCGACGGTACGTTCATCATTCACGGCAATTCGCGCAACCTGGATATCCGAGAATCCGAGACGTACGCGCTTTCGGGCACCTACGAGACGAACTTCGCGATCGGGGACATCGCGACGCAGCTGAAGGCGGGTGGTGATTTCAATTACTACACGCTTCGTCGGAATTACAACTCGCTGCCGTGGAATCCGAAGCCCTTCTTCGACGTCTACGGCTTCCCCGACATCCCGTATTTCGGTGACGATTCCGCCGGACAGGCGCTCGCTCAGTATCTGATCGATCCGTATCACCCGATGAAGGGTGCGCTCTGGGTGCAGACGCGCTTTCAGTACAAGTCGATCAACTTCGAGCCGGGCGTGCGCTTCGACTTCGTCGATCCGAATGCGCTCGAGGCGCCCGCCGTCCGGCAGCGTCCGATCGACGTGGTGAACGGACTTGCCGCCGCCTCGGACGCAGCGTTGAAATTCCAGGTGTCGCCGCGTGTCGGGGTCACCTATCCGGTCACTGACAGATCGCAGTTCCGCGTGAACTTCGCGATGATGTTCAAGATGCCGGAATTCAATCTGCTGTTCGACAATGCCTATGGCGATGCACAGCGCGGCAGTCAGATCTTCGGCGATCCGAACATCGATCCGGAGAAGGTCTTCAGCTATGAAATGGGCTATGAGGCGCAGATTGCCGACGTGTACTTCCTGGATGTCTCGGCGTTCTATCGGGACATTTTCAATCAGTCGGGCGTGACGTACGTACCGGCGGTTCCGAGTTCGTACACGGTATACACGGTTCAGGATTACGGCAACGTTCGCGGTCTGGAGATCACGCTCGAGCGGGAGCTTTCGGACAACTTCACCGCCCAGTTGAATTACACGCTGCAGCGCGCGGTGGGAACGTCATCGAATCCGACGTCGAATTACCTGCCGGGTACCGATCCGTACACCGGTGAAAAGCGCACGGTGCCGCTGACCGAATTCCCGCTGAGCTACGATCAGACGCACAAGCTGAACCTCACGGCGGCAGTCGTCTGGGGCCAGGACGAGGGACCGACGCTCGGTGGCGTTCATCTGCTGGAGAACACCGACGCGCAGTTCACCTTCACCTTCGGCACCGGACTTCCGTATACGCGGTTCAACACGAAGGGGCAGCAGGTCGGCGAATACAATGGCGACCGCTACCCGTCGACGTTCGGAACGGAGCTGCATCTGGAGCGTGGGTTCCGACTCTCGGATCTGATGGGAGAGTCGGTCGGCAATCTGGAGATATCCGTTTTCGCCGATGTCTATAACCTTCTGAACATCACCGGACCGGTCAGCTACTACACCACGACGGGCTCACCCGATCAGAACGGAACGAACCTCGATCGCAAGGTCGGAGACTTCATTCCGACGGCGTGGTATGCGGAGATCGATCCGGCGCGTCCGGAGACGTTTGCCGCGAGTCAGTACGATCGCTTTGGAACGCGGTGGTACAACCCATACGCCGACGTCAACCTCGATGGCGTCGAAACGCAGCAGGAGAAATACGAATCCTACCAGCGCTTCGTGGCGACCTATCAGAGCCAGCGCCGGAACTACGCGACGCCGCGCACGGTGTCGGTCGGGTTCAAGGTGAAATTCTGACGCCCTCCGCTGTCGATGCGTGCGCCGGCCACTCGGGCCCGGCACGCATGGGGCCAATGGGAACGAACATCGAAATCGAGCGATTCATCTTACAGGGATACACAATGAAGTTTCAGAACACCTATCTGGCGTCCGGGCGCGGCGTGGCTGGTGATCGGTTTGCTCCTGATCGGTTCGATAACGGCGCAGGCCAGGACCAAGGACCGCTCCAGCAACGACACGACGCAGACCGAAAAAGGCGAGCATCGGGATGAGAAGGGGGCGTCGATTCAGCGGATTCCGGGCGGCACGTTCGAGAACGTGAAGAACCTCGTTTCCGACGTGGAGTTCTTCACCTCGAACTACGGAATTTTCGGAAACGATGTCGCCGCCGGCGTCGCCGGTGGAATCTGGCCGCGCGGGTCCGGTCACAAGTACATCTTCGGTGGCGGACTCTGGTTCGGCGCCAAGAAGGACGTCACGATGCCGGATGGCACCGTCCAGCGGCGAGAACTGAGTGAAATCGGCTACGATCCGAACTCCGGTGCATCGTGGATGACGCCCGGGAGGATCACCGGGTCGATTACCGATTCCCCGATCGACGACAGCCAGGGTGGAATCAACAAGTACCGCGTGTACATGTCCACCAACTACAACTCGTTCAACGGCGCTCCCATCGACGAAGCCGATGCCCGTCAGGGAGGTCCGAACTGGCCGATCTGGGACGTCAATCCGCTGGATACGCTGCGGATGCACAAGTACTTCGGTACATATATCGACGACACCACGCAGCGCAATCGCACGGCGATTCCGAAGGGCCCGGCGATCATTTCCGGTGAAGACATCTTCACCACCTACAAGGACTCCGATCTGCAGCGCTATGAGGGTGAGCAGGAGCCAGGTCACCCGCTCGGTATTCAGGTCGAGCAGACCGACTACACCTGGGGATTCGGAAAGAGTCCCGCCGACGACGGCAAACCGTCGAGTCCGTACAAGGACATGGTCTTCCTCAGCTATCGCGTGATCAACATGTCGCCGGATACCCTGTGGGACTGCTACATGGCGCCGGCAATGGACATGGATATCGGTGTTCCGAGCAATGACCGCGCGAAGTTCGTCGCCGAGAACGGGCTGGACACGCTGAACCTCGCGGTGCAGTGGTCGGATGTGGAGCCGACCGGTCGGTACGGCTACATCGGCTATGACTTCCTCGAGAGCCCGGCGATCGTTCGCGACGTCACCTCGCCCGACTTCGGGTTCATTCGTAAGGACACGACCGACTTTTCAAATTCCGAGCAGATCGGACTGACGACGTTTCAGACGTGGCCGATTGAAGAGGATCCTCTGACGTCGACCGAGCGCTACGAGTTCATTTCCGCCGGCGATCTCGATGGCGACAACGGTCCTGGTGACCGCCGCTTCCTCATGTCGACGGGTCCGTTCAACATGCGTCCCGGCGATACGGCGCGCGTCGTCGTCGGCGTTCTGTTCGCTAATGGTATCAGCAATCCTCCGACCGGAACGGTCCAGGATATGCGGCTGCTGCTGGCGGTCGATACGTTCGCTCAGGAGGTCTATGACAAGAACTTCCTTGCACCGATTCCGCCTGACCGCGCGAAACTGTCGTGGGAGCCGCTGAACAACGGCGTTCTGCTCAAGTGGGATTCGACATCGGAAGTCTCCTACGATCCGGTCGAGAGCGGGCTGGACTTCAAGGGCTATACGATCCAGCGCGAGCGGAAGGTCAGCAGCCCGAAATTCTCACCCGATCCGAACGACACGACCAGCGGCTGGGATTTCGGCTGGACCACCGTCCAGTCGTTCGTACTGCCCGATCTGCCGACGAACGCACAGCGGTACAAGGCCGCGGTGACCGGCGATCAGAGTTACCTCGGAGCATGGGGAATCCTGCCCATGCTGGCCGACACCTGTCCGGGCGGTGCCTACGACACGCTGCACCTTGCGGTGTACGACACGCTCAAGCGCGTCGGAGCCAGCGACACATTGATCGTGCGCCCGGGCGTCTACTTCCGCGACACCGCGTGGTGCTTCGCGTTCGATCCGTCGAACGATCTGGGACTTGACTCCGGAGCGTGGGACAGCTACGGAGAGGCATTCGTCGACAAGTCGACGCGCGACATCGTGCACGACGCGATCCGCTCGATCATGGACAGTGTCACCAACCACAGGACGTTCATCGATGTGGGCGACGACAACCACGACGGGCAGATCGTCACCGATGCCACCGATCTGTCGCAGAACGAGCGGCTGATCAATAACGTGGACTATTACTATCAACTCCTGGCATTCGACGAAGGAAGCAAGGAGGAAGGCACGCCATCGAAGGTGAATTCCGGTGTGCTCGACATCAATGAAGTGCGCTCGACACCGGAAGCACCACCGGCCGGACCTCCGGCCTCGCCGACGGTGATCGATACCTCGGGACTCGGTGGAATCAGCAACGTGCAGTTCCTCGTCTACGATCAGGAGCGACTCGGTCAGCTCTTCGGTGATGACACCATCGACTTCATCTTCAATCCGATACCGAGAGCCGACGGATTCCTTCTGCTGGAGTATCTGTCGAAGGTGACGATGGTCAGCCACAAGAAGGGCGACCTGGGAACCTTCTACGTTGCCTACAACGGCAAATTCACGGACATCCCGGGAATCCTCGACGTCTACCGCGACTCGGTGTGGAAATACGGCTACCGCACGATTCCGCATATCGTCGGCTCCGATACCACCTTCGATACGGTCTACGTCGATCATTCCAGGATTTCGGATACGTATTATCCGAATCCGATTCAACCCGTGCTGGGAACGGTCGGCATCTACCGCAATACGTTTGGTCTGTCCTTCGACTACGACTTCGACCAGTCGGTCGACACGCTCACCTTCGGGCGTACGGGCGAACCGGGATCGCGGCAGAATCCGTTTACGGTGAACGCGGCATCCGGTGCGAACGTGAATCTGGTTGCGGACTCGCTGTATCCGTCGATTTACAGCGTCGATCCGACGAGTCACGTGCTCACCTACGCACCGATCACGAGCATCGGGCGAGGGAAGATCGAGGTCACCTTCGAGCCCTGTGACGGGTGCAGCGAGACGCTGCAGAGCAACAACCGCGGCGATACGATCACGTTCCCGAACGTGCCGTATCTGAACCTGAAGGTGCGGTTCGTCGGAGACTACGACATCGACGAGATCGGACCGGACGGCCAGACGCACACGCGGACGGTGAGCTACTCGTACGATTTCCCGGCCGACAAGCAGGCGCAGGACGCGGCCGACTCGGCGCTGACGGGGACGACAGTTCCTTTGGCCCGCACCGTTGGAATGGGTCAGTACGCGCTGTACGCCTACGGCTGGCTCAATACCGGAAGCCTTGACAAGGCAACTCGCCTGAAGTTCGCCAACCGGGCAAACGCCAGTGCCTCGTCGCGGTACCTGCCGATCGGCACGCCGAACCGCTATTACCAGGTGCCGGCAGGAATGAAGGGCGTTCCATCCGCTGATGGCGACGACCTGCTGTCGTTCACGCATCTGCTCGTGGTCAACGGTGCCGAGGTGCTGCTCGACTACGCGGGTATGGGCTCGGTCGGAATCCGGGCCGAGGACCAGAACGTGCCGGAGACCACGCCGACACAGGACTTCCAGCCGGGAGACAAGGTGGCCTTCGACCTGCAGGGAGGGGCCGCGGGACTTCCGGTTCCCGGTGCAAAGGTCTCGGTGGCAATTCAGAAGACGGTGGTGCCATCAGATCAGATCACCGACGACGAGCTCGACGCGATCCGGGTGGTCCCGAATCCGTACCTGATCTCACACATCGGGCAGCAGTCGAACACGGCGCGCAAGCTCTACTTCACGCGGCTTCCGGTCGACTGCACGATTCAGATCTATACCGAGGCGGGCGAGCTGCTGCAGACGATCGAGCATCACGCTCCGACGAGTGACGGTCGTATTGCAGTCGACGCATGGGATCTGCTGACGAAGGCAAATCGTCAGGCACAGAGCCAGCTGATGATCGCGCGGATCACGACGCCGAGCGGCGCCGAGACCATCAAGAAGTTCGCGGTCGTCGTCGGTGGTTTCCGCATCGTCGAGTAACCGGGCGCATACGTCATCGCTCAGGACCGGTCGCGGCCACGTCGCGACCGGTCCGGCGACCGCCTCGAAGGCATCGTATCGCTCAGCCCATTTGCGAGAGCATTCAATCCAACTGGAGCATACAGCATGAAGCATCTCTATCGACTGACAGCCGCCGCGCTGCTGCTCGGACTCCTGGCCGCAAGCGGAGCCGCGGCACAGGAGAACACGTCGACCGAGCCGACGAAAGCGCCATTCTCGAAAGTCGGCGTCAGCTCCGGCGCGTTCCTCGATCTTCCGATCGGTGCCCGTGCGATCGGTATGGGTGGCAACTTCGTCGGTGTCGCCGACGATCCGAGCGCCATCTTCTGGAATCCCGCGGGCGTCATGCAGACCAAAGGCGCCTCGGTCGGCTACAGCTTCGGACTCATGTTCGGAGGCATGCAGCATCACTTCGCCGGCGTCACCTTCCCCGTCGGCGGTCAGTTCCGCGCCGGACTCAGCGCCATCAGCTACGGGTCGGATGACATCGAAGTGACCACGATGTTCGATCAGGACGGTACCGGCGCCACCTATACTGCGCGCGACCTGGCGCTCGGCCTCACCTTCGCCGGTCAGCTGACCGATCAGTTCTCCTTCGGCGTCAACGGCAAATTCATCAACCTCGCCTTGGCCAACACGTCGGCCAGCGGTGTCGCCTTCGACGTCGGAACCCTCTACGAGCCGGGTCTGTACGGACTTCGCATCGGATTCTCCGTCAGCAACCTGTCGGGTCTGGTGCACTATTCGGGAACCGATCTGGTAGAGTCGGGCGGCGTGAACACTGCTACGGGCAATCAGAATCCCGACGTCCAGGAAATCGCCAGCGACGCGTCACTGCCGCTGATCTTCCGCGCCGGCATCTCGTCGCGGATTCTGGGTGACAATGACGACGCCGAGAACAAGCTGCTTGCGAGCACGGAGTTCTCGACCGCGTCGGATCGTTCCGAGTGGGTCGGTCTCGGCGTGGAGTATACCTGGAATGACCTGGTCTCCGCCCGCGTCGGCTACACGTTCGGTTACGACGACTCGTTCGGCCTCTCCGGCGGCGTCGGCATCAAGTACGAGACGGGTTCGTTCAACGGGACGATCGACTACGCAATCCGTCCGCACGCGACGCTCGGATTCGTCAACACGATCACCGGCTCGATTCGACTGCAGTAGCGGCCGGGGGCGTCGTGCCCGTTCGATCATTCATCGTTCAATTCTCCGGACCCCGTATCGTCGACGCGATGGATGGCTCCATTGCCCGACGGCGGGGTTCGGTGCATTTTGCACACGTCAATTCGCACGAATTTCCCCCGACTCAGACCGGAACTGACGTCGCTCACCGTCGTCAGACGGCGCACGGGCCGGCACCACGATTCGAATTCAGAGGTACTGCCATGTTCCGCCCATCACCGCGCGTGAGGAATGCGTTGATCCTCGCCGCAATCTGCACCGCAACCGTCTGCAGACCGGCAGCGGCACAGAATGCGTCGGCACCGACGTCGGTCGATTTCGCCTACTCGGTCAATTCGTTCGCCTACACCGACTCCACGTCGCTGGTCGAATTCACCTATCAGTTCGCCGAGCGTGGGATCACCTATTCGGAGTACGAGGATGGCGTGGCCGGCCGACTGCTGGTGCGAATCGATCTGCGAGATACCGCCGGACGGCTGGTCCACCAGTCGCAGTGGGTGACCACGAATCCGAAACCGGCGGATTCGGCTGCGAACCGCGCGCTGGTGGGGATCAAGCTGTTCGAAATACCCCCGGGGACCTATCGTGCCACCGTGTCCTACATGGACGTCGCGGCGCCGGAGCGGACTGATTCGGTGGTTGCCGCGTTGAGCGTGCGCGATTACGCGAGCGACCGCCTGCAGCTCAGCGACGTGGAGATCGTCTCGCAGCTGCAGCCGAGCAGTGATGAGCGGAATCCCTTCTACAAGAACGGGATGATCGTCTATCCGAATCCCAGCGCCACTGTCGCGCCACCGATTCTGCTGCTGAATTCATACATCGAGGTGTACAACGCCGATCGCGTACCCGGAGGCACGTATCACGTCGAATACTCACTCGCGGATTCCACCGGACGAATTTTTTATCAGAAGGGATACGATCGAGATCGTCCCGATGCCTCGGCGGTTGTCGAGACCAATTCCATCGTGCTCGAACGCCTGCGCAGCGGCTCTTATTATCTGGTCGTCAAGGCCTTTGACGGACCGCGCCATTCGTTTTCCGATTCGGCGGTCGTGATCAAGCCGATCGTCGTCATCAATCCGCAGCGGGATTCGGCAATCACCGCTGCAGTTACCCAGCCGCAGAACCCCGGAGCTCTCGGCGTGATCGATCCGACGTATTCGGGACTGACCGCAGAGGAGCTCGACGTCGAGTACAAGAAGGTGTGGCCGATTGCCACCGGTACCGAACGGGATCGCTGGGACAATCTTGGCGACGATGCCGCAGCAAAGGCCCGGTTCCTGACCCAGTTCTGGAAAGACCGTGACGACGACCCGGTCACACCGGATAACCCGACGCGTGATGCTTATTACGCCCGCGTTTCAACGGCCGAACATCGCTTCGCCGCGCCGATGTTTCCCCGTGGGTGGGACTCGCCGCGGGGGCGCGTGCTGCTCGAGTACGGACGACCGGACAATATCGACCGCCACCCGAGCGACTTCAATCGACGACCGTACGAGATCTGGACCTACCAGGCGACCGGCTATGAATTCGTCTTCGTCGATCGATCGCAAACCGGGACGTATCTGCTCGTTCACTCGACCGCTCCGCATGAACCGCGGATGGAGAACTGGATGACCGAGTACGCGATGATTGACGAGCACATGGAGGACTGAGGACCGAATGTCCGTTCGACGGCGGAGCATCCGCGATCGAGCCACCTCCCATGCCGTTCGCATCGCGTTCGCGATCGTGGCGCGGGCGCTTCCGTTCTCCGCTTGCGGACCGATCGGACGAGTGCTCGGCGGCATTGCATGGCGACTGGGAATTCGTCGATCAATTGCCGAGCGGAATCTCGAGCTGGCGTTTCCCGATCTGCCGGCGGCCGACCGCGAGCGTATTGCCAGACGTTCGGCGGCGAACCTGCTGACGGTGTTTCTGGAGATGACGGTGCTTCGACGCGTCCGACGCGGTCGACTGGTACGACTGATCGAATTCGAGAATCTCGATCTTCTGCGTTCGGTCGACGGTCGTCCGGCAGTTCTGCTGTCGGGACATTTCGGCAATTGGGAGCTGCTGGCGTTAGCGGCCGGAGCGGCATCCGGACGGTCGATCGCGGTGGTGGTCAACGAACACGACGACGACGACGAGTTGGAGGCGATGAGAATTCGATTCGGCAACCGGCTCATTCCGACCTCGCGTGGAGCGCGCGAATCGGTGCGCGAGCTGGCGCGAGGTGGCGCGGTGGCAATGCTCGCAGACCAGAGTGCTCCGGAGGAGGAGACGTCGATCGATCTTCTTGGAATTCCGACGCACTGGTTCACGGCGCCTGCACGACTTGCACTGCGATTCGACGCGCGCGTGGTGGTCGGTTACGCGGTGCGGCAGCCCGGTGGCAGGTATCTGGCTCGGCTCGCGGAGATTCCGCATGACGATCTCGTGAATGATTCCGGAGGGGTTCGCATGCTGACGCAGCGGTACGTCGCGACGCTCGAGGCAGCGATTCTGCGCAATCCCGAACAGTGGGTATGGCATCATCGGCGGTGGAAGCACACGGCGGGGGTACGCTATGACTGACCGATTGGAGGACGGGGGAGACCGACCGTCGGTTGAGTGGAATTCCGACTCGCGGGTGGTAGTGATTCAGACCGGTTTCCTGGGAGACGCCGTTCTGGCGAGCGGGCTGCTGCGGCGACTCCACGATGCCGGCGCTCGGGATATCGGCGTGGTGGTGCGGCGGGAAGCGGCGGATCTGTTCGCCGGGCATCCGGCGGTTGGGGGGCTGCACGTGATGGACAAATCCTCGCGCGGTGCGACAGGGAGGATGGCAGGCGAACTCAGCGAGCGTGGGTACGAGATTGCCGTCATTCCGCATCGCTCGCTGCGGTCGGCGTGGATGGCACGACAGGCGCGGATCGGCCGTAGAATCGGATTCCGACAGAGTGCTGCCCCCTGGTTGCTGACCGACCGGGTCGAGTACACCATCGGCGCGCACGAACTCGACCGCAACGACGCACTGCTGCACGCTGCGGGAATTCGCGAATACTCGCGGCCGTCCTCGTGGCTCGTCCCGCTTCCCGATCGCGTCGAACGTCAGCTGCAGCTGCTTTCCGGGGAGAAGACCGTCGTGATCGCTCCCGGTTCGGTATGGGCGACGAAGCGGTGGACCGAGCGTGGATACGCCGAGGTCGCCCGCGCAGCGGCAGGCGAGGGGTATGCCGTACGGATGGTGGGAGGACCGACGGAGCGCGCACTCTGCCTGCGTGTGGCGCGGGAGGCCGGCCTCCCGGAGCGTTGCGTGGTTGCCGGAGAGTTGGATCTTGCCGACACGCTCGCGCTCGTTTCGATTGCGGAACGGGTGGTGAGCAACGACAGTGCTCCGCTTCACATTGCCGAGAGTGTGGGCGTCCCGGTCACTGCCATCTTTGGACCCACGGTTCCCGCGTTCGGATTCGGCGTCCGTGGTGATCGCAGCCACGTCGTTGAGATCGAATCGCTCTCGTGCCGACCGTGCCGAATCCACGGAGGCGACCGCTGTCCAATCGGCACGCACGACTGCATGCGGCGCATCGATTCTGCGGCGATCGTCGATACGCTGTGATCCGGATACAGCCGCCGACTCGTGAATGACATCAGAGCGATGATGACCTCGATGAACAGAATGATGACGGAGCGCGGATTCGATTCGACGCTGGTGGTCACGTCTGCCGCGGTCTTGCGCCGCGTCTGGCTCACGCTGGTGCTGTCGGTCGTGTTGTCGGCTGTCGAACTCGAGCGTCCGCTTCGTGTGATCGAACCGCCGGCGGTCGTGCTGATTGCCGGCGAACCGCCGCGTCACGATCGTCGGACACGACCATATCGCGCGCACCACCGACGCATGCACTCGACGCAGATGCATGTCCGCTGAGGGAATGGTAGTTCTTGCCATGCCATGGTCGGTTCGTAATTTCCCGACTTCGTACTTGCCCACATCCGACCTGCTCGCCCGCAGACACCTTCATTCCCGGTTCATCGGGAACACCCATTCAGGAAGAACGCCCACGTGAAGACGATCGTATTCATTCCGATCCTCGTCGTTGTCTCCACCCTTGCCCTGTTTGCTCAACAGAATTCGCCCGCGGCGCAGCCGGCGGGATTTCTGAGCTCGCCGCCAGCGCCCGAGCGTTCCATCTATACCTCGATGCTCTCGGGATCCACGCGTGCGGTCATATCGCTCAACGGCGCATGGGAGGTGTCGTTCGACGGTGGTGACGCGTGGCGGACGGTGCAGGTGCCGAGCTGCTACAATCGGTCCGACGAGTTGCAGTTCCGGCGCGCGTTCCGGATTCCGAAGGATCTCGCCAGCCGCTATCGGTGGGAGCTGGTCTGCTTCGGCGTTCAGTATCAGAGTACCATCCGAATCAACGGCCAGTTCGTCGGCCAGCACGAGAGCGGGATGCCGTTCTCCATCGCCGTGCCCGACAACATTCCGATGCAGGCGGAGAATTCGATCGAGATCGATGTCAGCAACCAGCTCGACTACACCTCGACGGTGCCACGTCGGAAGCTGATGCTTGGCAACCGCACCTATGGCGGAGTCTACCGGGACATCTTTCTGGTAGGCGTTCCGAAGATCTGGATCGACGACATTCGCTTCGACACACGACTGAGCGGCGACTCGGCCAACCAGTCCGCCTCGGCACGGTTCCGCGTCCGCATTACCTCCGATGTCATCCGCGGGATGCGGACGTTTGGCGCCAACGACACGTCGGGCATGCCGCTGACGATTGCCAGCGACAGCCCTGAACTGCAGCTGTCACTCGTGACGACACGCCGGTCGCAGGACACGTCGACGGCGGCCGAGGTCGGTCGCGCCGACACGACGTTCACCATCAACAGCAAGCGCACGGCGAACCTCGCACTGGACTTCGACGTGCCGCATCCGGCGCTGTGGGAACCGGGTTCGCCCAACCTCTACGACGTCACGGTTCAGATCCGCTTCCATGGCGCGCTCATCGACGAGCAGACGCTGCGCATCGGCTTCCGCACGGTCGGGGTCGATGGCGATCGCATCATGATCAACGGCCGCCCGTTCGTTCCCAAGGGAGTGGTCTACATCGAGGATACGAAGCAGTACGGTGCATCGCTGCCGTACGCGCGCATGCGGCAGGATATGCAGGCGATCAAGGACATGGGGGCGAACGTGGTTCGCTTCCCGGACGGTGTTCCGCATCCGTATCTCCTGCAGTTGTGCGACGAACTCGGGCTGATGGCATGGGTGGACGCGTCGATCGGAACGCCGCCGGCATCGCAGTTCAGCGACGAGGCGTACGTGCGGCGTTCGCTCGATCGACTCCGCTTCACGATCGAAGCGGCGGGAATTCATACGTCGGTAACGGCATACGGACTGTCGGCAGCGGTCAACGGCAGCAATGACGCGACCATCGCGGCCCTGGGCAGAATGCGGCGCCTCATCGATTCGCTGGACTACCGTCCGTTCTATTGCTCGAGCTTCTCGTGGACGCAGCGGCTGCGCGGTCTCGTCGACATCGCGGGATTCGGAACGTTCGATCTCGACCCGAAGAAGATGGGCGAGACGATCGCCCGCCTGAAGACCGATCTCGGCGGGAGCAAGCCGCTCGTGGCGCTGTCGTATGGGAAATTCGTGCAGCTGGGGAACCACAACGGGTACTCCGATCCGATTTCCATCGAGGCGCAGGCGAAATACGTCTCGGATGTCTACGATGTCCTTCAGAGCGCGGGAGTGGGAGGGATCTATTGGTCTTTCAATGATTATCGGACCGACCGACCGATTCTGACGGTCAATAACAGCCGTCAATACCTTGCCACCTCGGGACTGTATTCGCTCGACCGGGAGCAGCGACAGAGCGCCCAGATGCTGGGTAATCTGTACACGAATCAGAAGGTGCCGGACGTACTCATCGGAGACTACACACCGCCGTCGACCGTCCTGTTCATCGTCGTCGGTATCGTCTGCGCGTTCGTATTCCTGCTTTTGATCAACAATTCCCGTCGCTTTCGCGAGAACGTTTCGCGGGCATTGCTGCGGCCGTACAACTTCTTCGCGGACATCCGTGACCAGCGCATTCTCTCGAGCGTTCAGACGACAATGCTCGGCGTCGTGATTTCGGCGACGTTCGCCGTGATCGTCTCGTCGCTGATCTACTACTACCGGATGAACGAGGCCTTCGACGCGCTTACCGGAACGTTGATCGCCTCGGACACCGTCAAGGAGTTCCTCAACTATATCACGTGGCGACCGGAGTTCTCGGTGCTCACCTTCACCGCGCTGTTCTTCCTGATTCTTCTGGTGGTCTCTCTGGTAATTCGACTCTGCGCGGTATTCGTTCGCAATCGGATCTTCTTTGCCGACGCGTACAGCATTGCTGTCTGGTCGGCGCTGCCGGTGCTGCTTCTGATTCCGATCGCAATGAGTCTCTACCGGATCCTCGAAGCGCCGGGGACGGGGATCGCGGTCTTCATCATGATGATCGGCGTGATTCTGTGGCTGCTCTACCGTGTTCTGCGCGGGACGTCGGTGGTCTACGACATCCGACCGTTCAGTGTCTACACGTATGCGATTCTCGGCATCGTCGTGGTGCTCGCGCTCGTCTACGTCACCTCCGGTTCGACGTCGGCGACGATGAGCTACATCACCGACGGAATGCAGATGTACTCGGGGGGATAGTGTCCGACCGAAGGGGGCGCGAAGCACCGCCCGGGGCGAACTGCAGTTGAATTCCCGATCCGCATTCGCGGCGCTGGCTCAGTTCGGCCCGGCTGCGTAGCTTCCCTGCGGAAGAGGTCCAGAACGAACACACCACTGCATCCATTTCTGCAGCCTGGTCTATCGACTCTTCCTGTTGCGCGACGTGCGACAGTGCTGGTCAATGGCTCCTTTGCGGCGGGCAGGTCGTGACTGGAACCATGGTGGTGCTGTGCGCCCGCGCCCGACGTTGAGGCGCGTGGTGTTCCGGTCATTGGATCGGTCGGCCTTCCGTCCGGACGGAACCAAGGAGGGATGCCACGCGCCTCCTTCTATCGTTGAATCGAACGACGCGCGGCCGTCACAGCCCGTGGCGATTCATCACGATCGGAGCGACCGAAACCACCAGACAACGGAGAATTCCGCATTGCAACGGAGCGTAACGAAATTGGCATGGCGATTGGGTCCGTGCCGGACGTCGGACGCGCCACCCCGGCGTCCCCATACGGAGTCGGCCGTCGGACATTGACAATCTGGATACCTCTGATCAGAAGCACACGAGCCTCGTGTGCAATGGATTTCCACCGGGGCGGATGCGGCGGGCATCGTACGAAAGAGAGCCGTACGAGCCAGCCAAATCCAGGGAATCCGTTGCGCACGAGGCTCGGTGCGTTTCGGCGATCACTCAAGCTACGAATACACTTCGTCAGGTCACCGAACGATATTCACCACCGTTGATGCCGTCGTTCCACCCCGCAGCACGACACCGTACCATCCGCTCGGAAGCGACGTCGCGTCGAAATGCACCGTGCGCCATCCGGCGAGGTCCGCCCGATCGGCCTTCATCGAAACGCGGCGTCCGAGTTTATCGACCAGCGAAATCGTTGCCGTGCCTGGACGCTCCGCGAAGTATTCGAGGTCGAATGCACCTGGTGCCGGATTCGGTCGAATCCGGATCGTTCCGGGTCGTACGACCGCGCCGCTGACGCCGCCGGTGGTTGCCGGCATGAACACCATGTGCACGACAGTCGCTGCCGGCAGAGAGTACGCCGCGACGCCGCTCGTCAGGACGATCGGTCCGCGTACCGTAATTGCGCTGGACTCGGGACCAAAGCCATAGACGGAACCCTCGCGCCACCGATCAGAGGCCGTAATCGTGAGCTGCAACGAATGGTCGAGGTTCCGATTGATAGCTATCAGGTGCAACCGCCCGACATCGTCGACAGAGGCGAACGCCGACGCGAGGCCGTCGTTGGACACGCGGCATGCCACAGCGGTGTCCCCGAAGGTCGAATTGGCTCCGTCGTAATTGCGGAAAATCCTGATGCCAGCACCGATGTAATCGTCTGCGGGAAAGAAATAATAGGCGGCATACACACCTTCACGTCCGAAAATCCCGAGTGCGTCGGCCTCCGCTATTCCACCGGAGACGTCATGTCGTCCGCCGAAACTGTATTCGGTCAGTGCCAGTCTCGTTCCCGGATAAAAATCCGCTATCGACAGCTTGAGTTTTGGAATGAGTTCCAGCGATCGACCATCGGTGAACCCATTCCCATCCGCCGTAATCCATGACGGTTCCACGAAGGTGGGATCCCACAGGCTGCGGGTGGCCTGGACACGAAGCGCGGGAGTTGCCACCGCGGCGTCGTCGGGATAATAGTGGACCGAAAAAACGTCGAGCAATCGTGTGCCCTGCTGGTCCGATGCGGCATGCATCCCGGCGAGGTACGCGTTGACCCACGTCATGTGGTTGTACCGATACCCGTCGCCGGTCCCGTTGGTAAGAAACGGTTCTCGGTTGAACAGCGACCAGTCTGACGGTGCATGTGTACTCCCGTCGTACACGCTCCAGAGACTGTAGTATTCCGGATATCCCCACATGGCCGGACCATAGATCGCCGCGGAAGCGTCCATGCGTCGGACGGTCTGCGCCAGCGCAATGTTTCTCGACAATACGTCCTGACAGGTGGTTACCTCGGCATGCAGGCGGCTGTGGGTGCCCTCATCGCCGCCGAGCAGGTAGTGGTGCCAGAGACCCGGTTCATTGTCGAGTTCATACGCGCCGACTCCGGAGGTGCTCGATGCCGTACCGAACGTCTGCTGCAGGTGGTAGACCTCCTCGTCGACGTAGACGAGACCGTCGTTCAAATCGGGCGTCAACGACAGCGTAGCGGGCGTCCCGGGTTTGTCGAACACCACGGCATCCCACCGTTGCGAGGGTGCAGTCTGTGAAGGGGTAACCGGGCCATTTCCGTCTGCCGCCACGTATCCTGCCGCCGGCAGCTGCAGCAGCGACGATGCATGCAGCTGCTGGGAATGCTGATGAAACAGGGTGATGGCGGCACCGGGTGCGTACGGGTCCGATCCTGCGCCGGTGATGAACGACTGAAACGTGTTGTTGGAACACTGGTCGTCGTTGCCCGAGTTCGAGTATCCCGTCTCCCAGTTGTAGCTCGTCATCGTATTGCCGCCCAGACGCCGTGCGGTGACGTTGAGGTCGGTCGGCTGGTTGTCGAGTCCGGTCTTCCAATCGTCCGGCGATCCCCATTCGGAGTCGTACACATACGCGTTGACTCCGTAGACGAGCGGGCTGATGTACGACCGCGGGCCAGTGGCACCGATGGCGACGCTGACCGGCAGCTGCTGTGCCGACGCCGTGGCGCAGGCCAGCACGAGAGCGATGAGATGGAATTTCATGTGAGGTCGCGACTGGTAGCGGGGTGAGGTGAGCGCGCAATGATACGGCAGCGCCTCCGATTCACATTCTGCCCATTCTACCAGGTGACGCCGGAGTCCACCGTCATAGGTTCGTGGTTCCTCGTCCAGGCACAGGCGTCTGTCGACACCGGTGCGACATGCCTCTCATCAAGGCCGGGCGCACATTACGATCGGAGTACTCGGAACCGGCAAGGTCCTCATCGACATCGCCAATCCATTGGATTTCTCGAACGGTTTTCCGCCACGGTCGTCGGTCTGCAACGACGACTCGCTGGCCGAACGGATTCAGTGTTCCTTCCCGAATGCGCGTGTGTTTACGACGCTCAACACCATGACGACCGCCGTCATGTGCGACCGGTCACTCGTGCCCCGGGAGCACACGATGTTCATCTGCGGAAGCGATGAGAAATCGAAGACGCAGGTGGTCACGCTGCTCGGCGAGTGGTTCGGATTGCGGCGCGAGCAGTTCTTCGATCTCGGTGATCTGAGGGGTGCGCGCGCGATCGAGATGAACCTGTCGCTGTGGCTGCGGATCGTTTCGGCGCGCGGGAATACACTGTACAACGTCGCGGTGGTGGCAGGGGGGGCCGATTCCGGCCGCTGAATCGATTTACCGTCGCTTGTGGTCGATCGCGTTCGCCGTTCGATTCAGTCACACACAGGCGCCGATCGACCGTGTTCGTCACTTCAGGCCTCGATGGTCGTGATCACCGCGTCCAGCGTTCGCAGCGTCCGGCGTTCGCAGCGTCCGGCGTTCCCACCACGTCGTCGTTCGTACACCGGGGGACGTGGACGTCCTCTCCGTCGATCATTGCCTGCCGGCTGCGATCCCGTGTGTGACTTCCCTCTCTGCCGACCTTGAGTGAGACAGTTAGGAAGATCGAGGCCGCCGTTGACTGCCGCCTACAGCGCCGGATCGCCGAGGAGTACACCGCGGCCAGGCGCGGAGACAAGGGTATCATCCTTCGGCGCGAGGGGCTGTATGCCTCGACGGTCAACAACTGGTGCCGAGACGCCGCCACGGCCATGGAGCCGAAGAAGCGCGGGCGCAAGCCGTCGCCGGCGTCGAGGAACTCGCACCGGTGGTCGGCATCAGTGCCGCCTGCCGCGCGATGCCGATCTCCCGTTCGGGCTGGTATCGACGTCGGGGGAGTGCCGAGGGCGATGCAGCCGGCACGGCGACGGCCGTAGGTGGCACCGACGAGGCGTTGCCGAGCACGGAGCCTCGGAGCGATGCGCCGAAGCCGGAGCTCGTCGCAAATGGGCCGAAGTGCGTGTGGTCATGCGACATCACGCGTCTGAAGGGGCCATGCAGCGGAGCGAGCTACCACCTGTACGTGGTCATCGACATCTACAGCCGCTACGTCGTCGGCTGGGCCGTGTTCGAACGTGAGAGGCAGGAGCTGACCACGCAGTTGATCGAGACGAGATGTCAGCGCCAGGGCATCACGCCGGGACAGCTGACGGTGCACGCCGACGGCGGAGCGGCAATGCACTCACGCGAAGTCGCCGAGCTTCTGGCACGCCTGAATGTCAGGAAGTCTCACTCGCGACCCTCCGACGAGCCCGGCTGCCCCCGACCATTCTGAGTGCAATTCAATCACGTCGGCTGTTTCAAAATCATTGGCAGGTTCCGCTTCCGCTCCGCGTGACTGGAGTCGTCCACCTCGATGGCGAGGTCGAGTTCGCTGCAGGAGCGGTCGACGATGAAGTGCCCGCGGGGTTTGCGTATCTTTGCCCGCTCTGAGGCCTCAACCCTGCCCGCCCACTCTGTAGATGTACCTCTCCAAGCTCGAAATCGTCGGCTTCAAGTCGTTTGCGCATAAGACGACGCTGAAGTTCAATGACGGCGTTACCGCCATCGTCGGTCCCAACGGCTGCGGCAAGTCCAATATCATCGACTCGATACGCTGGGTCATCGGTGAACAGCGTGCCGCCGCGCTCCGCTCCGATAAAATGGAGGAGGTGATCTTCAACGGTGCGGGCAAGCGCCGCCCCCTCGGCATGGCAGAGGTCTCCCTCACCATTGAGAACACCAAGGGAATCCTCCCGACCGAGTACTCCGAAGTCGTCATCACCCGCCGTCTGTTCCGTAACGGTGACTCCGAGTACCTGCTCAACAAGACACAGTGCCGCCTCCGCGATATCGTCGACCTCTTCATGGATACCGGCATGGGTGCCGGCGCGTACTCGGTCATCGAACTGAAGATGATCGAGACCATCCTCAGCGAGAAAGCCGAGGAGCGCCGCCGCCTCTTCGATGAAGCCGCTGGTGTCACGCGCTACAAGACCCGCCGCCGGGAGGCACTCCGCCGCCTCGAGTCCACCCAACAGGACCACCTCCGCGTTCTCGACATCATCGAGGAGGTTCAGAAGAAGGTCCGCTCGCTGGAACGACAGGCGAAACGCGCCGAAGAGTACCGGGCCATCGACGGGGAGCGTCAGAAGCTGGAAGTGGGAATCCTCGAACGGGAGTACGCCGAGGTCTATACGCAGATCGGTCCCCTTGAAGCCCGTCTCTCGGCCGCCCGTGCCGAACGCGACGAGCTCGACGAACAGCTCGCCAACGCCGAAGAAGAGCTTCGCGAACTCGAGGAACAGCAGGCGGGAATCGAAGATCAGCAGCACGAAGCTCAACGACACGTCGATGCGGTTGCCGAACGCATCGCTTCGATCGAACAGCAGCAGGCCGTCAGCGAGGAGCGCCGTCGTTCCCTCGAAGCGCTCATCGATCGGGCCGAGCGCGACCGCGCCGAAGCGCAGGGTGGAATCGAAGCACTCACCGTCGATCGACAGGAGACCGAGGAGCGCCTGGCCGGACTGCACGCGCAGATAGTATCCGCCGACGCCGAATACGAATCCGCGCGTGCCGATGTCGCCGACTTTGAACGGGAGCTCAACAGTCGCCGCCAGGTGGCGAAGGGTTCGCAGAGTGCGGTGATTGCAATCCTCAATCGGATCTCCGATCTCCGCGGCAGCGAGCAGAGAGCGCTCTCGCGCCAGGAGAGCATCAGCGCCCGACTTGCCGAACTCGACGACGAGGACGACGAGGCGACGCTCGAACGCGACGAGGCCTCCGGTCAGCTCGAGGAGTCCGATGCCGAACTCGCCGCCGCGGCCGAAGCGCTCTCCGACGCACAGAGCGACTTCGACGAAGCCCAGCGGCGCAAGAACGAACTGCGCGAGGAGATCGACCGCCTCCGGACCGATTCGATCGACCTGCATGGTCAGATCAACTCCCGAACATCGAAGATCGAGTTCCTCACCGGTCTCGTCGATCAGGACGAATCCGTGCAGTTCCTCTACACCGAGGGTGACTGGAGCAAGGCCGAGCGACTGACGGTGGCCGAAGCGGTCTCGACCGACGAGCAGTTCCGCTCGGCAATTGCCGCTGCGCTCGGTGAGGCCGCCCGCTATCTCGTCGTACCGACCTTCGACGATGCGGTCAGGGGAATGAACTGGCTGGAATCCAACGACAAGGGGAAGGCGACGTTCGTCTGCCTCGATCGCGTTCCACAAGCGGACGTGCCCTCGGTGCCGCATGAGGTTGCCTCGATCGGCTGGGCGAGTGAATTGTGCACCACCACGCGCGAGTACGATTCGCTTCGCCGCTACCTGCTCGGTGGGACGCTGGTCGTCGAATCGATCGACGACGCGGTGACGGCAACCGCTGCTGGCGCCGTGGAGCAGGCCGTGACGCTCGACGGCGTGGTCGTGCGGGAGGGTGGAATCATTCGAGGTGGTGGACGGCGCAGCAGCGAGGGATCGACGATCGGCAAACGCGATCAGATTGCACGACTGGAGTCCGAACTGGAGCGCCTCTCGCAGGCCCTTGCCACGCTCGGCTCAGCGATCGACCGTCTCGGAGAGGAGTACGCCGCGATCGACCTCAGCGAACGTTCCAACGCCGTTCGCGCCGCGCAGCAGGAGCTCGGCGCGGTCGAAAAGCGACGCAGTCACGCGGAATTCATGATCGAATCCGCCGAAGAGTCGCTCGAGGACAACGACCGGGAGCGGCGCACGCTGGGTGCCGAGCTGGAGGAACTCGAGCGGAGAATCGCGGAATTCGCGCCGCAGCGCGAAGAACTCGAACGTGAGCAGCAGCAATCCGAGCAAAGCGTCCGGGAGCTCGGTACCGAGCTCGAGCGCATGGAGGGCGAGTACGCGCTGCTCGGCCGCGTCATGAACGACCGGCACATCAATCTCGTGTCGTTGCGCAAGGACGAACGCAGTGCCCAGGCGGAGCTCGAGCGGATCGTCCGCGAACGCGAGAACGCCGAGCAGACGATCGTCCAGCGCGAGAAGGAGCGTCGCGATGCCTCCGGGGAGCTCGAGGAAATCGACGCGCAACTGGGATCCTGGTCGGAGGAACTGACCGAAAGCCGCGTCCGGCTGGGCGAGGTGCAGTCGCAGCGCGACGAGGTCATCCGCCAGCAGTCCGCGAAGCGCGAGGAGATCTCGCGCCATGCCGAAGCCCTCCGGGATCGGCGCAGGATCTACGACCAGAAAGTGGGGGTGATCCACGAACTGGAGATGAAGATCCGCGAGCTCAATACCAGGGCCGACGCTGCCCGGGGGCGTGGTCAGGAACTCGACCTCGACCTTGGAGATGCCGCTCGGGAATTCGCCGACGAGATTCCAGTGAGCGAGATGAAGTCGCGGCTGCGCGAGATTCGCGACAGACTGCGAACGCTTGGATCGGTGAACCTGCTGGCCTACGATGAGTGGCAGCAGGAGAGCGAGCGGCTCGCGTTTCTCCAGGGGCAGAGCGCCGATCTCAAGGAGGCAGAGACGACGCTGGTCAATACCATCGCCGAAATCAACGACACGGCCCAGCAGCTCTTCGGCGAAACGTTCGAGCAGATTCGGAAGAACTTCGTCGGGATCTTCACATCGCTCTTCCACGAGGGTGACGAAGCCGATCTGAGGATCGAGGAGGGCGATCCGCTGGAGGCGAAGATCGAGATCATCGCAAAGCCGCGCGGAAAGCGCCCGCACTCGATCGATCTGCTCAGCGGCGGTGAGAAGACCCTGACGGCGATCGCGCTGCTGTTCGCCATCTACCTGGTGAAGCCGTCGCCGTTCTGTATCCTCGACGAGGTCGATGCGCCGCTCGACGACGCCAACATCGACCGGTTCATCCAGCTGATGCGTCGGTTCGCGGTTGATACACAGTTCATCATCGTCACGCATAACAAGCGGACGATCGCCGCCGCGGACACCATGTATGGCGTCACGCAGGAGGAGGACGGCGTGTCGGAGATCGCCTCGGTGCGGCTGACGCGATCCGGTGCGATCGAGCGCAACGGCACTCCCCAGCTCGAGCCCGCCGAGAGCCATCGTTGATGGGAGCCTAACCACCAATGGTGCCGATACGTTATAATTGCGCGGGCGCCCCCACCGCCTCCCGTTCAGACCGGTTCGTGTTGCTGCCTCTCCCGCCACACGTCCAGACCCCACGCACGGGTGAATTCGTTCTTCCCGATTGAACTCCGTCGGCTCAGAGCCAGTTGACAAGCCCGCTTCGAAACCATCCGGGTTGTGGACAGGCTCTTCGTCCGGCCATTTCAAATCGTCCGGTCACTTCAAAGAGGTCTCCGAATGATCCGTCGCGTCATTCCTGCCGGACTCCTGCTCGGCGCGCTCTGCCTGCTTCTGAGTGTCGATGCCGTACTGGCCCAGGCGCCGGGACAGGTGCGCGTCGTGCTGCGGCGGCCACCGCCGAACCAGCTTCGCGTGGCCGACATGTGGCAGCTGGAGCTGTTCAATTCGTCCGATCAGACGTTCACCGCCTATGCGCATGGAACGGCGACCGAGGCGACCGACGGACTGATCGTCGACGCGACGTCGGCGAAGTTCCGCATCCCACCCGGGCGCACCGTCCTCAACGGTGAGATCCTCCAGCCGATCACGATCAACGAGTCGAATCCCGACTACCGCGCCGAGGTCCTTCGTACCGGCGCGGTTCGCAGCGGCGACTACCGCGTCTGCGTCGAAGTCTTCACCGTTGCCGACGACATGCTGCTTGGAGAGGACTGCTACGACCAGGTCGTCGAGAACCAGGTGCCACCGATTCTGATTTCCCCGATCGACAACACGGTGGTGACCGACCGCCCGGTCGTCTTCACCTGGATGCCGCCGACGCCGGTGCGCAGCGGTATGATTCCGCAGTACCAGCTGCAGATCGTGGAGGTGCTTGGACGGCAGTCGCCGTACGACGCGATGGCGTCGAATCCCGCCTTCTTCGAGACACAGAACCTCACGCGCACCGTCTTTCCGTACCCGATCGTCGGCGCGCGCGGATTCGACACCACGCGCACCTATGCGTGGCGCATCACTGCCTACCAGAGCGGTCGCGGCGGTCGGGACTACATCATCGGCACGAGCGAAGTCGCTCCGTTCCGCGTTGGAACCGCCTCGGCGACGAACCCGATCGTTCCAGAGACGCCGACCGTTCGATTCCCGAGTGGACCCGGTGAGCACCTCATTCCGCCGATATCGGGGAGCGGAGAGTTGACGCTGAAGAACACGACGCTGCTCGACCCGGATGTGCTCACGGTCGGCCTGTTGCCCCCATATCGTCTCATCGACGTCGACAAGCTCACGATCGCTCCGAAGATCCCGACCTCGGTGCTGCAGGAGCTCCTGCGGCACTGCAACGAGTAGTGAGTTCCTCAGGTGCCGAGTGCACCGCTCCTCGGGCAATGCCCTCTGTGCCCACCATGTCGTTCACGAACCGCACGCGACGATGGCCCGTTCGCTACTGAACCTCTCCGCACTGCGACGACGAGTCGAATCCGATCCCGACACCGATGCAACCGCCGCGCGTTCGGTGGAGGAACCCGATCCTCCTGCCGACACCGCGGCCACGGTCGATGCGCCTCGCGGAGCGATCACCCGACGCCGCATGGTCGGTTCCGTCGCGGTCGTCACCGCTGCCACGGCACCTCTGATGCGGGCGCTCGGTGCGACTGTCTCCGAACCCTTCGAGCTGCGTACCGGACGGAACTACGCCGGATTCTTCATCGGGCGGCGGGCACGCTGGATCATCGATGCGAAGCGATTCGGTGGTCGGGCGCGGGTCGAGGTTCGTGATGAGAAGAATCGGATCGTCGTCTCGCTCCGCGACGCAACGTGGCCCGGAACGTCGCTTCCGGCAGACATGACCTGCGAGCTGCGCGACGGGGTGTCGGGATGGAGCATGGATCTGCGGATGCGGGGAGGACGATTGCGGATGAAGGTGCCGTTCGAGCGCTGGCTCCTCGGCAGGGCTGAGGCGGCGACCCTCGTCTCGGCGCCGATCGGTGCTGCACTTGGAGCCGCCGGTGACCTCCAAATCGAGCCGCGCGCCCGCGCGCGATTCTTCCCCGACTGGACGCTCCGCTTCGAGACCGATCGCGGCGACGGTGTTGGTCGCGTTCGACTCGAAGGTCGACACGACGTCCGTGCCGGGGCGCTGATCGTCACCTTGCCGGATGCGTCCGACCCGACGCTCATGCGCCAGTCGGTTGCCCGCCGGACGATCGTGCGTGCCGAACGCGGCAACGGCACGTGGCCGGCCGAGGCGATCCTCGGCGATGTCGGCACGATCCGGCTGGAGACGATCGCTCAGCCGTTCGACGTGCTCGATATCGAATCGGGTGAGAGTCGGAAGGGAGCCGTCTCGGCTGCAATCGCCATGGAGGGTGCCGACGAGGCAGCCACCGTAGTCGCGCGACCCTGCACCGGATTCACCGGTGCGACAGCGGGTGCCGGAATGCCGCTGCGCGAGGTACGGTTCGCCACCGCGTTCAACGGCACTCACGTCGAACGTGCGGTAATCGCCCGACACGATCGCCGGCCGGTATGGCTGCATGCGCGCGGATGGAGTGCGCTGCTCGGGGAGGATGCAGATGACCCGGACCACCGGTTCGAAGTCGTGACACGCGATGATCGGCCCCACGCCGTGGTGATCGAGCCGCGAGTGCTTGCGACCCACATCGCCCTGCCGGATGCGCTCACCCAACCGGTGGAGACCACCGAACCGCGACGACTGCGATTTCACCTGGAGGGCACCGTCGGACGACGCGAGCGGGACAGCACGTACGTGGAGTTGGCGGAGCTGGCTCCCGACGATCCGCCCATACGGGCGATCCTGACGGGCCCTGCGGTCGACGTCGTTCGTGCCGATGACCTGGTCACGCTGCGCTTCGAATTCCACAACATGACCATTCAGGGTGCCGGTCCCGCACGCCACGTGACGGCCGGCGGCGGCACGGGAACGATGGTCGTGCACTTCCCGCCGCAGCACATCACCGAGCAGGCATTTTTCCAGGTCGCCGACGAAGCGAAGTCACCCGCGACGTTCGATTCCTCCAATCCCAACGACAATCCGACTGGCGAAGAAGATCCGACGATCGGGCCGGTGCTTCCGGTTGCATCCCGGATAGCAGGGACCTCTCGACTCGCGTTTCGCGTTCCCGCGTCGACATCGCCAATCGAATTCACGCTCGAGGGGCTGCTGCGTGCCATGTCGCAGTTGGAGATGAACGTGGTGGCGACGGCACTGCCGACCGAGAAGATCATCTCGCACCGCGCCGACATCGACCAGGTACTCGCACAGGTTCCCGCCCGCGCGATCGCGCGCATCGGGGTGAACAACAGCCAGGTGCCGATCAAGGAGCCAACGATCGGGCGCGCGGGTCCCGTGGAGCTGAAGTCGTCGATGACGCGGCGCGGGCTCACCACCCGAATGCATCTGAACGAGTCGACGATCCGTCAGCCGGTCGGAACCAGTTCGATCTCGAGCACGGTCGACTGGTCGATGGACGATGTGGAGATCAGCGCGATCAGCGAAAGCGAGATCGGCGACATCCGCAACAAGTTCCAGCTCAAGCCGCAGCTGCAGAAGCCGTCGGACATACAGACGGCGATCGAGCTGCCGTACCGGCTGCTGGTCTCACCCAACGGTCACGGCGCCTGGGCGCATGCGCTGAAGCCCATCACCCGCAACGGGTGGACGGAGCTGTGGCATACGCGACTCGGCGTTCGCGGCAGTGACGATTCGAACGAATCCGAGGGCGCCGATCTCGTCGACGAGCGCAGTCAGCTCTACAGGACGATCCGGGCGGTATGGGCGACGGGACCGCGCTTCAGCACCGACTGGCAGGCGAGCGTGCCGCACTACGATTCGACCAAGCCGGCGAGCGAAGCCGAGCCGTTCCGCATGTCGCTCGACGAATTCGACCGCCACAACGTCGTGCACCTATCGGCCAACTTCCGGATCGCCCGCAAGACCGGCGGCGACTACATCCCGGCGGCCGTGTCGGTCAACCGCATGATGCTCACCTCCCTGGGTGGCTGGCTCGATTCGCGTGGCGCCTGGACGCTCACCGGTATCGATCCGCTGTCGGTCGAGGAATGGCGCCACCGCGCGACCATGGGACGTGACCACTACGTTCGCGTCGTCTACAAGGGGTACCTCTTTCCGCTCGGCCACCGCGCGTCGCTGGTCAAGGTGACCGAACGAAAATTTCACCAGACGAAGTACGGCCCGATCGCCTACCTGCGCCAGCGGATGTACATCGTCGTGCGTGAACCGGAGCGGACGTATCGTACGTCCGCAATGGTGGTCAACGCGGGTGGGAAGGTGGTCAACGGCACCAACGGTGCCTCGGTCGATGCGCAGTGCCCGCTGGTGCGTGCACGGCTGACGACGCTCGTGACGCCGAACCTCAACGATCCGTCGCTGTCGCAGCTTGCCGGCTTCGGTCAGTCCGCCTTCTGGCCCCGCGTCGGATCGGGAGACTTCCTCTTCAATGTGGTGGCCGAGGACCTCGTCGGCGACGAACAGGAGTTCTCCATGCCGCTCGTGTTCGTGGAGAATTCAAAGGCGCACGACACCGCGCCGATGACGAGCATTCGCGACGAGTACGATTCGGAGACGGGGACGAAGAACAATACGACGCGCCACAGCGTGGCGATGCGGGGACAGAAGATCGCCTTTGCCGAACCCGAGAAGCTCGGCGACACGTCCTACGAAACCGACGAACTCGTCTTCTCCGCGGCGATTCCCGAACAGTCGGCGTCGCTGCCGAACGACCTGCCGAGATTCTTTCCCGTGATGCGGCGTGCCCGGATGCTGGTGCCGGCGATCAAGCATCTGGTCGGCAACAATGGCAACGCGGTCTTCACCTACAACCAGACGTTCCTCAAGGTCGGCTTCAAATCATCCGGATCGGTCAAGAATCCGGGCGCGGTCTTCCTCGATCTGCTGGCCGAGAAGTCGGCGCCGATCGGACTCGACTTCAACGGCAAGGGCGACAAGTCGGGAGGGCTGGCCAAGCCGAACATGAACATCACCGCGCTTTCGCGGGCGATGGGGCCGGTCGGTGGAGAGCCGGACGAAGCGGTGGCGGGACAGATGGACCCGGCGAAATTCTTCGGCGGACTCAACGCGAAGCTCTTCGGGGTGATCGATCTGTGGGACATTCTGCAGATGCTCGGTATGGGCGAGGCCCCGAAGTTCGTCACCGAGGCCGTCGACGCGGTCACGGCGTTCGTCGAACAGCTCAACGCGTTCCTCGATCTGGTCAACTCCTCACTGTCGGCCGTCACGGAGATCGCCACCGCCGTCAACGGCATCAAGACGGTGATCCCGCACATCGTCGGCACGAGCATTCCCGGCATCCTCGACGACATGGGCGCCGGTCTGGAGTCGGATCTCAACGAGCTGGTCACGCATCTGCAGACGCTCGAGACGAAGCTGCCGGTGCAGACCGACGTGGCATCGTCGGTGCTGAAGGATGTGTCGGCGAAGATCTCGTCGATCCGAAAGGATCTGCAGAACGTGGAGACCTTCGTCTCGACGTTCCTCTCGGCGCTCCAGATTCCGAAGGAGCTCAAGGTGAAGCTCGTCTGGGCGCCCAAGATCAAGCAGTGGCCCGATTCCAAACCGCTGTTCATCCCGCACCAGGTCGACAGTCTCCGACTGCAGGCGGAGGTGCGGGCACAGTCGAACTTCAAGAAGGAACCGGAGTTCGACGTCTCCTGTGGCCTCTACAACTTCACCATCGACCTGATCGGCCCCGCCGAGAGCTTCATTCTGCTTCACTTCGAGAAAATCGAATTCTTCGTCCGTGCCGGATCGAAGCCGGACATCGATGTGAAGATGAAGGAGGTGGAATTCGTCGGAGTGCTGTCGTTCGTCGAGAAGATCAAGGATCTGATTCCGCTCGACGGATTCAGCGATCCGCCCGCCATCGATGTGACGGCTTCCGGCATCCACGGGCACTTCTCGATCGCGTTGCCCGACGTCGCCGTCGGCGTGTTCAGTCTGCAGAACATGAGTCTCAACGCGGGGTTCACCGTTCCCTTCATCGGCGATCCGCTGAGCGTCAACTTCAGCTTCTGCACACGCGAGAGCCCGTTCCTGCTGACGGTGTCGATGTTCGGCGGCGGTGGGTTCTTCGGAATCACGATCGATCCGGGCGGCGTGCAGCTGCTTGAGGCGTCGTTTGAATTCGGAGCGAGTCTGTCGGTGAACCTGGGTGTTGCAAGTGGTGGCGCGGAGATCATGGCGGGCATCTACTTCCGGATGGAGGGCGATGACGCCTCGCTGACGGGCTACTTCCGATTGGGCGGGCACCTGAGCATCCTGGCGATCATATCGATGTCGATCGAGATCCGGCTGGAACTCGAATACCAGTTCAGCTCGGGCAAGTGCGTCGGGCGCGCGACGATCACCGTGGAGATCGAGGTGCTGTTCTTCAGCGCATCGGTTGAGGTAACCTGCGAACGGAAGTTTGCCGGTTCCAACGGCGATCCGACGTTCGCCGAGCTGATGCAGCCCTACACACCCGACGAGCAGTCGAAGATCGCCGCGCTGGCCCCGGGCCTCGACATCGACGCATTTCCCTGGAAGGACTACTGCCAGGCATTCGCGTAGCGCGCAACGTTCGGCGTTCGGGAAGCAGGCAGCCGCGACTTCCGGACCCCGGTGACGCCGGACCCACGCGACGCCGGACCCCGCGCCTCTCCGACCCCGTGGTGGCTGATCGCCGCGGTCTCCGACGGAGCCGACGAAGCGCTCAACGGCGTAGTCACCGAAGCGAGCCAACGGCTCCGACGAGCAGGAACGCCCGGGACCTCCGCGAGCGCCCGGAACCAGCCAAGCACTGAAACGCACGCAACCATGGCAAAGCAATCGATCAACTGGGTGGTGATACCCGCCGGGTTCGCCACGATGAGTGATGGAACGCCGGGCGTTCGCCTGTCGGTCTTCGCATCACCGCGGCTGGAACCGAATCCCGGTGCTGCCAACAGGAGACTGGATCACTTCCCGGACTGGCGTGCCTGGCCGACGACGCTCGTCGATTCGCTCGACTTCCAGTTGATGATCCGCACTGGCGGATCGGAGACCGCCGTGCCCACAGAACGCTTCGGCAAGAAGCCCGATGCGGGTTTGTGGAACGACGTCTTTCGCGACGACACACCGATCAAGGGATTCTCCTACCCGGCCTACCATACCCGCGCGCTGCGTTCGTTCCCGGTCCGCAACGTCATGCGCCACCTCCGCGAGGTCTACTCCGCGATCGGACAGACCAGCGGCGGCGAGCATCCGGTCGTGATGCCGCCAGCCCGGTCGAGCGAGAAGCCCACGTTCCTGTCGCCACTGACGAGTCTCATCGGACAACTCGCGCCGCTGGAAGGGCGCGTCGGGCGACTCGACAAATCCGAGCGCGTGCTCTATGCCGACAACCGCGCGCTGGACTTCACCAAGCCGTACACGTCCTACGGCGGCATGTTCCAGTCACAGGCCCAGTTCGATTTCTACCAGGCACTCCGCTTCTACACCCGACCGCAGCGCAAGTACCCGTACATGCAGCATCCGGAGCTGGCGTCGGTGCCGCCGTCTCCGAAGAAGCCCCGTTCGACACCGGACGACCCTGAGTTCGACTTTCACATGATGCTCACCTCGCTCGGCGACTATCCCGAGCTGATGCGACGCATGGGACTCGTCTTCGATCTGATCGTCCCGAAGTCCAAGGTGCCATCGGGCAACGGGCTTCTGCGCATCAGAGTCGCCTGGAAGAAATCGGCAACGGTGGCGGGCGACGATCTTACTCCGTACACGCGCTACACGCTCGATGCCGCCCAGTTCGTGCCCGAGGAGGACACCGGTCCCGACGGCGAGCTGAAGGACGGCATGCTTGTGCTATCCGACGCTGGGGAGATCGAGATCGGGAAGGACGAATCTCCCGACAACCGGTATGATCTCGTGCAGGTTGACACCGATGGAGCGGCGATGAAGACCGTCAACTTCGCCGTTGAGATCACGCGGCACTCCCAGCGTCGGGCCTACACCGCGCGCGAACAGCAGGGAATGCCGTCGCTTCGCACCAGCGGCGTCGGACTGGTGCGACTCTCGCGCGCACACCGCGTGGCGCAGCGACTGCAGACGCTGCACGCGCGGAATCTGGATCTGGTGGCGAACAATCCGATCGCTACGCCGGTGAGCATGTACGCCGACGACCTGCTGCGTGGCTACCGCGTCGACATCTATGACCGGGTCACCGGCCAATGGTATTCGCTGTGTCGGCGGATCGGCACCTTCGCCGTTCCAGGCAGCTCCCGCGATCCGTTCTCCGTCGTCGAGGAGGGCTACGTCAAGGCCGGATCGGCTACGAGCGACGAGGCACCCGATGCGGACTTCTACCTCCATGAGATGCTCTTCCAGTGGACCGGATGGAGTCTCTGCGCGCCGCGCCCCGGGCGGACGATCGTCTCGCAGACCGACGGACTGCAGCAGACCGAGCACTCCGAGCTCGTGCTGCACGCGCCGGGCAGTCAGCTGGAGGGAATCAATCTCGAGGTCAACGCGAAGGTCGAGCCGGGTTCGCTGCCATGGCTGCGCTTCGGCCGCACCTACCGGATGCGCGCCCGCTGGGTCGACGTCGCCGGCAACAGCCGACCGTTCGATGACCCGGATCTGAAGAGCGCCGACGCCGGTCATCCGTCGAAGCCGATCACGTTCCAGCGCTACGATCCGCTCATCGCACCCGCGATCGTCCTGCGCCACCCGATATGGGAGGGCGAATCGGTCGAGCACATGGTGATCCGCAGCAACTACGATCGCACTGCCGAGTCGTACAACACGTTCGCCCAGATCGCAGACACCGCCCTGCGCGACGTGCTCCTTGGACGCGGCTATCGTGCCGACAGTCAGCGCCACGTCGTGCCCCCGAAGACCTCGCAGCTGATGGCTGAACTCCACGGAATGTTCGACAAAGCCATGGGCGACGGCGGTGACTACCAGCTCTGGTTCAACATCGCGCGAAAGGAAGAGGGGACGCTGCTGGACGTGTCTATCTGGAACCCCGAGACTGCCGCGCTCGAGCCCGTGGTCGGCATTGCGCTGGTGACCACGGCGGGTTCGCCCGCCTCCTCGCTCGACAAGAACAAGCGCCATCACACGCCGATCGAAATCACGACGCCGACGGGTGACACTCCGCTGGTTGAACGGGGGGAGGGACTTGCGCCCGGGCAGTACGTGATTCACGACACCGACCAGATCGTGCTGCCATATCTGCCCGACGCGATCGCGCGGGGTGCGTACTTCCGCGATCTGCCGGGAGTGACCTCCGAGGGCCCGCTCGGTGGCGGTGGATCGAGCGTGACGCGGCTGAAGTTCGACGCGACGCCCACCGTCTACCTCACGCATGTACGATTCGATGGCGCGTGGCCCGACGCGCAGCCGTTCCGTCTGCGGATCGTCGAACGTCCGGGCACCATGGAGGGTGATTCGTGTGACGAGACGTTCTCTCACGACGGCGTGCCGACATGGGACGCGGCCCGCCGGGAACTCACCGTCTACCTCGCCAAGGCGCAGGTCGCCACGGTCCGCTATGGCTCACACTTCGGGAAGGACCCCAACGACGGCAGCGACGATCTCCAGAAAATGGGGATGTGGTCGTGGCTCGGTCACAAGCCGGATCTCGAGGGGCCGATTCGCGCGGGACTGCACTGGATGTTCACGCCGTGGCGGGAGCTCCGGCTGGTGCATGCGGTGCAGCAGCCGCTATGCGAGCCGACGATCCCGAAGATGGCGGCGACCAAACCGACCGTTGGAAGTACCTACGCGCTGCTGACGGGGAAATTCATGCTCAGCGCGATCTCCACCGGCAAGGTGGAACTGCTTGCCGTCTGGGACGAGTACGTCGACAACCTGGCCGAGAGCGGACCGCACGACCAGCCCGGCAGCGACGACCGCACCCGACGGACCCTCGCCGGCTCGGCCCACGTCTTCGAACTGACCATCGAGGACTTCATGAACAATGAGGTGTCGATTCCGGTCAGCTATCCGACGCAGGGGGAGTATCCGCACGTCTCGCCGGACGAGAAATTCCGCCATGAATTCCAGGACACCCGCCACCGGATCGTGCGCTACAACCTCGTCGGAACGACGCGCTTCCGGGAATACTTCCCGCAGGAGATCTGGTCGAACAATGCGAACATCACCCGCACGGGCGAGGCCCTTGAAGTCAGCGTTCCGAATTCCGCCCGCCCCGCGGCTCCCAAGGTTCTCTACGTCGTTCCCACGTTCGGCTGGGATCGGCAGCCGCCCGGACCGGATCAGATCGTCAGTCGACGGTGCGGTGGCGGTCTGCGCATCTACCTCGATCGCCCGTGGTACTCCTCCGGCGAGGGCGAACTGCTCGGCGTGGTGATCTACCGTACGCCGAGCATCGGTGATACCAAGGGGTTCATCGCGGCACTGCCGAGTGCCGGCGTTCCCGAAGCCAGCCCGTTGCGCGCCTTCGTCACCCAGTGGGGCATGGATCCCATCTGGTCGGGATTCCCGACCTACGCCGCGCCGTCGACCGGCAACTTCACCGGCGCGTCGCGAGCCCACGTCGGTACCGATCTCTCGATCGAAGAGGTGCCCGGCGTGAGCGTCAACGTCGTCGGCTACAAACCGGAGTACGATGAAGAGCGACGGCTCTGGTACTGTGACATCGAAGTCGACGCCGGTCCCGCCTACTATCCGTTCATCCGTCTGGCGCTCGCGCGCTACCAGCCGGCCTCGCGCGACGGCGCGCACCTGTCGCGCATCGTCCTGGCGGACTTCGCGCAGGTCGCCCCCGAGCGCGTCGCCGCGGTGGTCTTCCAGAGCAATCGCACGAAGTTCCGCGTCGCGGTCAGCGGTACGCTCGGGGTCAATACCAAGGCGGTCGACGCCACCGATCTCTACAAGAGCATCGGGCAGAGCCGACGGTTCTACGCGTCGATTCAGCGGGCGGAGGGCCCGATCGACGAGCCGACGAGCTGGACGCCGTTCGACGACAACGTGTACGAACTCAAACCACAGTGGTCGAAGGAATACAAGGAGAAGATGGTATGGGTCAGCGAACAGATCGACGTCCCGGGTTCGTCCGGACCGTCGGGTCCCGACACGATCACCTCGGGCGAGAAGTCGGGACCGTATCGAGTGGTGGTGCGGGAATACGAGTACCTGCGGCAGGACGCCAATCCGTCGGCGATGACGATTGCCAACGCGCCGGGCGGTCGTCTGGTGTACGTCGACACGATCGTGCTGCAGCCGGGTGGCGGATCGGACGCACCGAAGGACGGGTCGGGACCGGAATGATCGACGCCTGCCGCATCTGCCGCTGGATGTTCACGCTGTGGCTCGGGCTGGTTGGCCTGGCGACCACGGCCGGGGCTCAGGTGGACTCGACCGCCCGAAGGACGCCGATTCCGGCACCGAGCCGCCCTCCGTTCATCTTCTCCGGTGAGAGCCGGCTCGTCGGCGAGGTCTCCAATCGCAGTGGATCGTATTCGGAGATCCCCGACGATTTCGCCCGATGGGAATTCTCACCCACTGCCTCCATCTACGGCGTGCCCTTCACACTCGACGTGCTGCTGTCGACGGAGAACAGCACCTCACGCCAGCGCATCAACAGCATCCGATTCGGGCTCGACCGATCGATGCTCGAGTCGACGCTGCTCAATCGGGCCTACGACAAGATTTCCGATCTGTACGACCTCAAGGCGCTGGAGGAATCCGAAGGAATCGATCGCGTCCGTGATTCACTCACACACTACGGTGAGGAGGGAATGGCGGATGTCGCGCGGCTCAAGGAGCTGACCGACATCGAGAAGCTCCGCGATCAGAAGCTCTCCGAGAGTGTTTCGCAGCTGAAGGATCTGGGGCTGGCCTCGGCTACCGAGAGTTTCTTCATGAACTTCCCGGCGCTCGAAGTGGGCGTCACCTATCCGACATACTCGTCGCTCACGCTCCAGGGCGCGGCCGTCACCGGTGCGAACGTCGAATTCAATCCGGGAAAATTCTACATCGCCGGCGCCGGCGGTCGCACCCGCAGCCGTGTCGATCTCGGCGGCTTTCCCGATCCGTTTCGTTCGGTGGAATTCCAGCTTCCCGATCCGACGTACGATCGTACGCTGGCCGCCGGGCGCATCGGCTTCGGCCGACTGGAGGGATCGAATTTCATTCTCACGGCTCTCTACGCGATCGATGACAAGGCGACCATTCCGCTCGACACGACGTTGCTCCCCGACACGGTGGCGTTGCCGCTGACGCCGATGGCCAACTACGTGGTGGGCGCGTCCTCGGAGATCGAGATCATTCCGAACCAGGTGTCCTTCGGCGGTGAGGCATCGCTCGGTGTCACAACGCACGACCTCACGAGCGGGTCGGTGGTCAACCCCGACATCCCCGGGTTCATCAGCGATGCGTTCGATCTGAAGGTGAGCTCGAGCGCCGACTGGGCGTACAATCTGCACGCGAAGGTATGGGTGCCGCAGTCGGCGACGCGATTCTCCGGATCGATCGATATGGTCGGCCCGGGCTATCAGTCGCTCGGCGCGCCGAATCTGCGGCACGATCTGGTTCGCTACCAGGCGCAGTTCGACCAGCGACTGCTCTCGCAGCAGCTGTCCTTCACCGGATCGTTCCGCACCGAACACGACAACCTGCTCGATGTGAATCCGGCGACAACGACGCTGACGTCGTACAGTGCGGGCGTGGGGGTGAACATCCGCAAGCTCCCGTGGCTGCGGGTGATCGTCTCGCCGTACCTGCAGTCGAGCGCATCGGCCGACACCTCCTACGCCTACGACGCCTCGACGATCATGCTCACGGCGCTGGCCGGCTACAGCTTCGAGATCGGTGGTGTACGCAATGCGTCGAATCTCACGTTCTCCACACAGTCAAATTCCACGACCATGGGCTCGGTGGAAACGAGTCGCTACGACATCTCGACGCTTACGTTCTATCACTCGGTCTTCTTCAAATTCCCGCTCAGTCTCTATGCGGGCGTCAGCACCTCGGGCATCGACCTCGGCGGTGAATCCTCGCGTGTCTTCACCTTCGACCTGTCCGGCGCCTACACGCTGTTCGACGACTGGACGAGCTCCCTCGGCGTGTCGATCGCGAACGAATCCGGGCGCGACGACCGCACCGGGATCTTTGCAACGACCTCGATCGGACTGTGGGGCTACGGGTTCCTGGAGCTGCGTGCCGACCAGACGATTTATTCCAACTCGATCAACGCGGCGCTGGACTACAAGGAGTTCGTCTTCCGGACGACGCTGGGAACGAAGTGGTGAGCCGACGGCCTCGGGCAGGGGGGCACGATGTTGGGGGGGGGAAACCGCAGGCCGACAGCGGTGTCATACGATGCCCTGGAGGGCGAGGTGAGGGTACGGGAGAATTCAACACAACAATGAGAAGCGAACACCCATGAGACCAACGGTATACATCCTGAGCGCGATGCTGGCGACCCTCGCCGCCGCGTGCACGCAGACGCCAACCGACAACGGCCAGCAGCCGCCGCCGCAGTCGATGAGCTTCAAGTCGGGTGCGCGCTACGAGTACACCAGTTACGCGACCGACGCGGAGACGGGCGCGCAGCAGGAGACGCGGACGCGCACGTGGACGCTGATCAACACCTCGGGCAGTGTCCATGGCCGCACGGGCGTCGCGGTATACGTCGACAGCGTGTTTTCGGCGGGTTCGCTGGTCAACGTTGCCGACACGGTCTACCTGCAGCAGTCCTCGAGCAGCAACGAGGTGGACCGCTACGCATCGCTGCTGCCGGAGGTGGACGTGACGGGGCTGGCGGCGCTCGACTTCGGTCGCGACTGGCGGCATGAGGCGACGCTGGGGGCAGCGACAGCGTCGTGGCTGGTTGGCGAGGCGGCGGATACGGTCAACTACGATCTGAACATACCGGGGCTTGCGGGAATAAAGATCGGCGTCGTGGATTCGGCTGTCGCGTCGGGGAGCGAGGCGATCACCGTGGGAACGGCGTCCTACCAGTCGACGAAGACGACGCACCATCTGATCGTGCAGATTTCTGCGTTGATCGATTCGCCGATCGGCCGGATCGTAATCCCGTTCAACGCAGCGACCGTAAGCCGGACGACGTGGATAGCGCCGTCGCTGGGAGCGGTGGTGCGAGAGCAGCGGGAGGGGACGGTCGTGGAGGCGAATTATCAGGGCTCCGATTACCGTATTCCGATTCCCGGCTACTACGCGACGATGACGGCGGTCCTGTCGGCGGGAGGGTGATTTTGTCGGGAGGCGCTTGACGCACGTGCGCCGAACCGGGGGGGACGGAACCGGTTCGGCGCAGGTGCGATTTGTAATAACCAGAAATTCGCTTTGCGTCGACTTTGGCCCCCATCTATATTTGCAGGCTCTTGTTGATTCCCGGTGCCGCCACGGCGGTGACCGGGAGATCGGCGGGGCAGGTGGCCGAGTGGTTAAAGGCGACAGACTGTAAATCTGTTCTCTGACGAGTACGGAGGTTCGAATCCTTCCCTGCCCACCGCAGACGAGCGGCCGGACGAGCCGCTCGCGGTTCTTTTCAACAGATCCGAACGACAAGCTACGCTACGACGTCGGCGGTCGCACCTGAGGCGATCTGACCGGCGCTACCGCACCGATTGGCCGGGGGCCGATCAGCGGCGCACCTGAGGCGTCGCGACGAACGAACTCGCGGGAGTTGCTTGAGACGGAATCACCGACGCACCGGCAGCCACCGGGCGGTCGCCGCGCCATGCGGATGCGTGGCGCGATTCCATTTCACCGCACCTTCCCGACAGTATCGCTCACGTAGCTCAGTAGGTAGAGCACGTCCTTGGTAAGGACGAGGTCACCGGTTCAATCCCGGTCGTGAGCTCTCATGCGTCGAAGCGGCGGTGGAGCGGGAGCTCGGTAGCGACGTCGAAGCACGCGGGAGTAACTCAGTTGGTAGAGTCACAGCCTTCCAAGCTGTTGGTCGCGGGTTCGAGTCCCGTCTCCCGCTCTGCCGGATGAACGGGTGTAGCTCAATTGGTAGAGCAACGGTCTCCAAAACCGTAGGCTGCGGGTTCAAGTCCTGCCACCCGTGCTCAGGCCCCGTTGCAGCGCAAGGGTGAATGCGACGCGGGAACAACAGCAAACGATGAGGCGAGCGAACCAGTCATGGCCAAGCAGAACATTGTCGGCTTCCTTCAGGGCGTCGGTGCCGAGATGAAGAAAGTCTCGTGGCCGAGCAAGGATCAGCTGCAGGAGTCGACGATCGTGACGATCGTCGGAATGCTGGTGATCGCCGCATTGGTCTTCGTCGTCGACCAGATCTTCACGCAGTTCTTTGGTCTTCTATTCTAGGTAGTGATGTCAGCAGATGAGTCGACAATCCAGAGGCGGTGGTATGCGCTGCGCACCTATTCGGGACACGAGGCGCGTGTCAAGCAGCTGCTGGAGAGCGAGCTGGAGCTCGAGGGACTGCAGGAGCTGGTGCCGACGGTACTGATTCCGCAGGAGAAGGTCTTCGAGGTACGCGACGGCAAGAAGCGCACGCGACAGAAGAACTTTCTGCCGGGGTACGTCCTGGTCGAGGCGGTGCTGACCAAGAAGGTAAAGGACGTCATTCAGAACGTCCCATCGGTGATCAGCTTCGTGGGAACGAAGACGGAGCCTGTGCCGCTGCGTCCTGACGAGATCGGGAAGATTCTCGACCGGGTCGAGGAGCGCAAGCACATCGAGACGATCGTCGAGTCCTTCCGCGAGGGCGATCCGGTGAAGGTGATCGACGGACCGTTCAACAACTTCAGCGGGTTCGTCCGCGAGGTCAACCACTCGAAGCAGAAGCTGAAGGTGGAGGTCTCGATTTTCGGACGCAAGACGCCGGTGGAGCTGGACTTTTCCCAGGTCGAAATCGAACGCTAGACGAGCGCGTCTGCCGGCATGGGGTCGGCGGCACGTGCTGCGGCGGCGCAACGCAGGTGTAAACCAGATATGGCCAAGAAACTTCTCGGATCATTCAAGCTCCAGATTCCCGCCGGGCAGGCATCGATGGCGCCGCCGGTCGGCCCCGCCTTCGGTCAGCGTGGGCTCAACGGAATGGAGTTCGTCAAGCAGTTCAACGCCAAGACGCAGAAGGACGGTGGGATCCTGACGCCGGTGCAGGTGAGCTTCTACTCGGACAAGTCGTTCACCTTCGTCGTGAAGTCCCCGCCGGCGTCGGTACTGATTGCCAAGGCCGTCAATGCGGCGAAGGGATCGGCCGAGCCGAATCGTGTCAAGGTGGCGAAGGTCTCGCGCAAGCAGCTCGAGGAGATCGCCGAGACGAAGATGAAGGATCTCAACTGCGACTCGGTCGACAGTGCCGTGCGGATGCTTGCCGGCACGGCGCGGTCGATGGGAATCACCGTCGAGGGATGAGCCGGTTGCCCCATCGCGGAGCCGTGTGCGAGTACGTCGACGCAATCGAACGAATCACTCAGATATGAAGCACAGCAAGCGTTTCCTGAACGTGGTCAAGAAGGTCGACTCGAGCGGCCAGTATCCATTGGCCGAGGCGGTGGACCTGGTCAAGACCAATGCCACGGCGAAATTCGACGAGTCGGTCGATATCGCCATCCGGCTCGGCGTCGACCCTCGCAAGGCCGATCAGCTCGTGCGGGGCACCGTCGCGCTGCCGCATGGCACCGGCAAGTCCGTCCGCGTGCTGGTCGTCACCCGCGAGGGAAAGCAGGATGAGGCGCGCCAGGCCGGCGCCGACTTCGTCGGCTTCGAGGATGTGCTCGAGCGTATCAAGGGCGGCTGGACCGACTTCGACGTCGTCATCGCCACGCCCGACGTCATGGGCGAGCTCGGTAAGCTCGGGCGCGTGCTCGGTCCTCGCGGACTGATGCCGAACCCGAAGGCGGGCACCGTGACGGCCGACGTCGCCACCGCCGTCGGCGAGGTCAAGGCCGGCAAGATCGAATACCGCGTCGATCGCCACGGTATCGTCCACGCATCGATCGGCAAGGCATCCTTCGGTGCCGCCCAGCTGGTCGACAACATTCATGCACTGTTCGCAAGCGTGATGCGGGCCAAGCCGACGAGCGCAAAGGGTCGCTACGTGCGCGGCGTGACGATCAGCTCGACGATGGGCCCCGGTGTGCACGTCGAGGAGGCAAGCCTCGGTGCCACCGAAAAGCACGCCTGAGACCGTCCGCCGGACGGCGGGTCGAGCGCCAGTGTTCGCATACAAGCAGATCGAGATTTTCATCCTGGAGTACCCCTGTAGGAGGCGGCTTCCATGCCAATGACCAAAGAACGCAAAGAGGAAATCGTCGCGGAGCTGACCGAGCTCATCGGAGGTGCGCAGAGCATCTTCTCGGTCGACTTCACCGGGCTGAACGTGGCCGATACCATGCGCCTGCGTCGCGAATTCAAGCAGAAGGGCATCAGCTATCGCGTTGCCAAGAATACGCTTGTCCGTCGGGCACTGAGCAACGTCGGCGGCTACGAGCAGGACGTCTTCGACCGACTGGTCGGACAGACCGGCATCGCACTCGGCTACGATGACCCGGCGGCCCCGGCGCGTGTGCTCGATGCGTTCATCGATCCCAAGGTGGACCGACCGAAGCTGAACTTCGCCGTCGTCGAGGGACGCATCTACGATGGGGGCGAGCTCAAGACGCTTGCGACGATGCCGTCGCGCGAGGACGTGATCGCCGGTATCGTCGGTTCCATTCACGCTCCCATTTCCGGTATCGTCGGCGCGGTCAACGCCGTGATGCGCGACCTCGCCTCGGTTATCGAGGAGGTCGCCAAGGCACAGACCGCCTGAGTCGCCGACCCCCGGCGCGCGCTGCGCATCCGGATTCGTCGGGTGAGCCCCGGACGGTTTTCAGTACGTACGCACTCTGGCCCGGCGCTTCTCATTGGTCCGTGGCTGTCTCAATAGACCTTTCGTACAACGAATTTTCATACTCCATTAATCAGGACAACGACAATGGCGAACGTAGAAGAACTTGTCGAGCAGATCAGCAACCTGACGCTTGCCGAGGCCGCGGACCTGAAGAAGGCGCTCGAGGATAAGTTCGGCGTGACCGCTGCTGCTCCGGTGATGATGGGCGGAATGATGCCGGGCGCCGGTGGTGGCGAGGCCGCTGCAGCCGAGGAGCAGACCGAATTCACCGTCGAGCTTACCGCCGCTGGTTCACAGAAGATCAACGTCATCAAGGCGGTGCGAGAGATCACCGGACTCGGACTCAAGGAGGCCAAGGACCTCGTCGAGGGCGCCCCGAACGCCGTCAAGGAGGGTGTGGACAAGGCCGAGGCCGAGGATCTCAAGAAGAAGCTCGAAGAAGCGGGTGCCACGGTCACGCTGAAGTGACGTCGGCTGCCGGGCCACGCTCCGGCGGTCGGGCAGCTTCGGGCGCCGTTGCGACGGCACCTTCGTCGCATCCCGATGGTTCGTCTCCCCGGTGGGGCTCACACGACCGTTCATCCGTTCGTGGCCGCATCGGGGAGTACTCGTTTCTTCTGCCGGATGGGGATGGAGAATTGCATTTGGCGTGGCACATGCTTTGTAGTATACTTGCGGCCTTGTCTGCTCGTCGGCATATCCCATCGCGTCAGTCGATTCGTCGCTACGGCGATGGAGCTTTCTCCGGCAGACACCGTCGAAGTACGTATGCGCGTCGAGCGGCGGATCGGAGCCGTCGACCGCGTTGCGCGCAACACTGCCTTGAGCAGCCGAACACACCCATTTTCGCCAGCAACCGCAATACAGTAATCAACCGGATGTCCTGATCTGGCCTGCGCGCCGATTCGGGGTGTCCTTTTGTTGTCTGTAGTGGCCCGGCCTCCGGGGAACCAATTCCCGCAGGGCCCGTCCCGACCTGCCCGCCGGGAGCCCACGGCCCGGTTCCGGCGTATTGCCAGCAAGCAGCCAACTTCCCTACCTGGAGGTGTCCACAGTGAATACAAACGGATCGAACAATCGCAACGGACACGACGAGCGGACCACGTTTGCGACCGTTCCCACCATTGTCGAGATGCCCGATCTGCTCGATGTGCAGTTGGCATCCTATCGCGACTTCCTGCAGCAGTACTCCAAGGGGCCCGAACGTCGCCCGATCGGACTGCAGCAGGCGTTCCTGATGAATTTCCCGATCAACGACACACGCGAGATCTTCACGCTCGAGTTCGTCGACTACCGCCTGGAGCGGCCGAAGTACTCCGTCGCCGAGTGCCGCGATCGTGAGCTCACCTACGCCGTGCCTCTCAAGGCCCGCCTGCGCCTCAGCTCGAAGGCCGACAAGGAGTCCGATGATTTCATCGAAACCGTTGAGCAGGAGGTCTACCTCGGGAACATTCCCGCAATGACCGATCGCGGCACCTTCATCATCAACGGTGCCGAACGTGTCGTCGTCTCGCAGCTGCATCGCTCGCCCGGTGTGTTCTTCTCCGATGCCATTCACCCGAATGGCACGAGAATCTACTCGGCACGCATCATTCCCTTCCGCGGTTCGTGGGTGGAGTTCACCACCGACATCCAGAACGTGATGTACGCCTACATCGACCGCAAGAAGAAGTTCCCCGTGACAACGCTGCTGCGCGCGCTGGGCTTCAGCTCCGACGAGGATCTGCTCGAGCTCTTCGCGCTTACCGAAGAGGTGCCGCTCGAGGAGCTTTCCGAGGACTTCCTCGATCGTGTGGTCGCCTCCGACGTCGTCGACATGAATACGGGCGAGATCATTCCGGCCAAGGACGCGCGGCTCGATGCCGCCCTTCTGGAAGTGATCCGTGCCTCCGGTACCGACACCGTCAAGATGTTCACCGAAGAGGCCTCGCAGGCCGACTCGATCATCGTCAAGACGATTCAGAAGGATGTCGCCCGCAGCGAGGAGGACGCCCTCGAGGCGATCTACCGCCAGCTGCGCAGTGGTGAGGCGCCGGATCTGGAGACCGCTCGCGGTCTGATCGAGAAGCTCTTCTTCAATCCGAAACGCTACGATCTCGGAGAGGTGGGCCGCTATCGCATCAACGAGAAGCTCGGACTCGACGTGGCGCCGGATCAGACCACGCTGACGCGCGAGGACATCGTCGCGATCATCAAGTACCTGATCGCACTGCAGGCAGGCAAGCGCGCCGTCGACGACATCGACCATCTGGGCAACCGCCGCGTGCGCTCGGTCGGCGAGCAGCTGGCCGGTCAGATCAACGTCGGTATGGCGCGCATGGCACGCACGATCAAGGAGCGCATGAACATCCACGACATGGATTCGTTCACGCCGTCGGAGCTGGTCAACGCACGGACGATCACCTCGGTGATCAATACGTTCTTCGGCACCAACCAGCTGTCGCAGTTCATGGATCAGACCAACCCGCTGGCGGAGATGACGCACAAGCGGCGTATGTCGGCGCTCGGGCCGGGAGGTCTCACCCGCGAACGCGCCGGCTTCGAGGTCCGCGACGTCCACTACACACACTACGGGCGACTCTGTCCGATCGAAACGCCGGAAGGACCGAACATCGGCCTGATCTCCTCGCTCTGCATCCATGCGCGGATCAACGATTTCGGATTTCTCGAAACGCCGTATCGCGTGGTGCGCAAGGGCAGGGTCACCGACGACATCGAGTACCTGCCTGCCGATCGAGAGGAGGGGAAGATCATCGCAACGGCGACGGTGACGCTCGACAAGACCGGACGGATCGACCAGGACCGTGTCCGCGCACGTATGTCGGGTGACTTCGTGATGGTCGAGCCGGAGCAGGTGGAGTTCGTCGATGTGGCGCCCAACCAGATCGTCTCCGCGGCCGCGGCGCTGATCCCGTTCCTGGAGCACGACGACGCCAACCGCGCGCTGATGGGTTCGAACATGCAGCGTCAGGCGGTGCCGCTTCTCCGTCCCGAGCGTCCCACCGTCGGCACCGGCATGGAGGCGAAGGTGGCGCGCGACTCTCGTTCGATGATCCTCGCAGAGCGTGACGGCGTGGTCACCTACGTCGACTCGATGCGGATCGACGTCGAATACGATTCGAGTCTGTCGAAGGACGAGACACTCATCAGCTTCGTCGACGACCGGAAGCGGTCCTACGAGCTGACGAAGTTCTTCCGCACCAACCAGGATACGTGCGTGAACCAGCGGCCGCTGGTGCGTACGGGGCAGCGCTTCAAGAAGGGCGACGTGCTGGCCGACGGAGGTTCGACCAAGGATGGCGAGCTGGCGCTGGGGCGGAATCTCATCGTCGCATTCATGCCGTGGCGCGGGTACAACTTCGAGGACGCGATCGTGCTTTCGGAGCGACTCGTTGCCGAGGACATCTACACGTCGATTCACATCGACGAATTCTCCCTGCACGTCCGGGATACGAAGCGAGGAGAGGAGGAGCTGACGCGGGAGATTCCCAACGTGTCTGAAGAGGCGGTCAAGGATCTCGACGAAAACGGAATCATTCGTGTCGGATCCGATGTGGGTGAGAACGACATCCTGATCGGAAAGATCACGCCGAAGGGCGAGACCGATCCGACGCCGGAAGAGAAGCTGCTTCGCGCAATCTTCGGCGACAAAGCCGGCGACGTCAAGGACGCATCGTTGAAGGCGCCTCCTGGGATGAAGGGCGTGGTGCTCAACTCGCAGCTGTTCTCACGTCGGGTGATCAAGAAGGACTCTGACGTTCGCAAGGAGGAGAAGCGGCGGCAGGAGTCGCTCGACAAGGAGCTGGAGCAGATGCTCGCCGACTTCCGGATGCACCTTGCCGAGAAGCTCGGAGCGTTGCTTGACGGCGAGACGTCACTGGGGATCCGCGACCGTTCGGGTGCGACGGTGATTCGCGCCGGAACGACGCTTCGCCCCGACACCTTCACCGCCAAGCTTGCCGAGGGCGTCGATCCTGCGACGTTCAATCCGGAGGACGACTGGGTGGACAACAAGCGGAAGAACGTGCTTGTCCGCAAGGCGTACGTGAACTACGCCGACGTCGTTGAGCTGGGCGAGGACGACATCAGGATCGAGAAGAACAAGGTGTCGCAGGGCGATGAGCTGCAGCCGGGCATCATGCAGATGGCCAAGGTCTACGTCGCGAAGAAGCGCAAGCTCCAGGTGGGCGACAAGATGGCCGGTCGTCACGGCAACAAGGGTGTGGTGGCGAAAATCGTCGCGGTCGAAGACATGCCGTTCCTGCCGGACGGAACGCCGGTAGACATCATTCTCAACCCGCTCGGCGTGCCGTCGCGAATGAATCTCGGGCAGTTGTATGAGACTGCGCTCGGATGGGCGGGCATGCGACTGGGCATGCACTTCGCCACGCCGATCTTCGACGGTGCCAAGTGGGAAGGTGTACGCGACTGGCTGGAGAAGGCGGGGCTCGACCGCAGTGGCAAGGCCGATCTGTACGACGGTCGCTCCGGCGAGAAGTTCGATCAGCGCGTGACCGTCGGCGTGATCTACATGCTGAAGCTCTCGCATCTGGTCGAGGACAAGATTCACGCGCGGTCGATCGGACCGTACTCGCTGATCACGCAGCAGCCGCTCGGCGGCAAGGCACAGTTCGGCGGTCAGCGATTCGGAGAGATGGAGGTGTGGGCGCTGGAGGCCTACGGCGCGGCGAACGTGCTGCAGGAGATTCTGACGGTCAAGTCGGACGACGTACAGGGGCGTGCCAAGACCTACGAATCGATCGTCAAGGGCGAGAACCTGCCGGAGCCGAACATTCCGGAGTCGTTCAACGTCCTGGTTCGCGAGCTTCAGGGCCTCGGCCTGGAAGTCAAGATCGACTAGCGGCCGGAGGCGTCATCAGCCGCGGTGGCTGGCTGACGACCACCGCGAGGGGCTCGCGGGATCGGCCCGGGCGATCCCGATCGACGAATTCGACAAGCAGACTCAGAGACATACATCCAGGAGATCACTGTGTTTACACAACCGCATCAGATCGTTGGGCAGAACTTCCGCCGGATCATGATCCGGCTCGCCTCGCCGGATGACATCCTCAACCGCTCCCACGGCGAGGTCACCAAGCCCGAGACGATCAATTACCGTTCGTTCCGACCCGAAAAGGATGGACTCTTCTGCGAGAAGATCTTCGGGCCGGTACGCGACTGGGAGTGCCATTGCGGCAAGTACAAGCGGATTCGCTACAAGGGGATCATCTGCGACCGCTGCGGTGTCGAGGTAACGCAGAAGTCGGTACGACGCGAGCGTATGGGGCACATCGCGCTTGCCGTGCCGGTGGTGCACATCTGGTACCTCCGCTCGCTGCCCTCGAAGGTCGGCGCCGTGCTCGGGCTGCCGACCAAGGACGTCGAGCGGATCGTGTACTACGAATCCTACGTCGTCGTGCAGCCCGGCCAGACCGGTCTGCAGGTCAACGACCTGCTGACCGAGGAGCAGTACCTGGACATCATGGCGTCGCTGCCGGCGTCGAACCACGAACTCGACGAGGAGGATCCGCGCAAGTTCATCGCCCTCATCGGCGGTGAGGCCGTCAAGGAGCTGCTCAAGCGCGTCAATCCCGACGAGCTGGCCATTACACTCCGCGAACAGGCGCGTACCGAGACGTCGATGCAGAAGAAGGCCGAGGCGCTCAAGCGTCTGCGCGTGCTCAACGCGTTCCGCGAACGCCCGGAGGGCCAGGGCGATCCGAATCGCCCCGAGTGGATGGTGCTCGACGTCATCCCGGTCATTCCGCCGGAACTTCGCCCGCTGGTGCCCCTCGAGGGCGGTCGCTTCGCCACCTCGGATCTCAACGACCTCTACCGTCGTGTGATCATCCGCAACAACCGCCTCAAACGGTTGATGGATATCGATGCGCCGGAAGTGATCCTGCGCAACGAGAAGCGCATGCTCCAGGAGGCCGTCGACTCCCTGTTCGACAACTCCAGGCGCGGCTACGCCGCTCGCAGTGATTCGCAGCGCGCCCTCAAGTCGCTCTCCGACATGCTCAAGGGCAAGCAGGGTCGCTTCCGCCAGAACCTTCTCGGTAAGCGCGTCGACTACTCCGGCCGATCGGTGATCGTCGTCGGTCCCGAGATGAAGCTCCACGAGTGCGGTATCCCGAAGGACATGGCCGTGGAGCTCTTCAAGCCGTTCATCATCCGCAAACTCATCGAGCGCGGACACGTCAAGACCGTCAAGTCCGCCAAGAAGGTCGTTGAGCGGAAGACCACCGAGGTGTGGGATATCCTCGATACCGTCATCGACGGACATCCGGTGCTGCTCAACCGCGCACCGACGCTGCACCGCCTCGGTATCCAGGCGTTCCAGCCGAGACTGGTCGAGGGCAAGGCCATCCACCTGCACCCGCTCGTCTGCGCGGCGTTCAACGCCGACTTCGACGGCGACCAGATGGCCGTCCACATCCCGCTCAGCTACGATGCGCAGCTGGAGGCGATCCTCCTGATGCTCTCGTCGCACAACATCATTTCCGCACAGAGCGGCGATCCGATCACCGTTCCGTCGCAGGACATGGTTCTCGGCTGCTACTACCTCACCAAGGCGCGTCCCGGTGTCAAGGGCGAGGGAAAGCTCTTCGGTTCCTCCGAGGAAGTGATCGTCGCCCACAACTGCGGTCGCCTCGATCTGCACGCGCGTATCAAGGTGCGCTTCCAGGGTCAGATCCACGAGACCACGACGGGTCGTGTGATCTTCAACCAGATCGTTCCGAGCGAGCTCGGCTACATCGACACGCTGTTGACCAAGAAGGAGCTCGGTCGATTCATCTCCTCGTGCTTCCGCAGAGCTGGGGCACTCAAGACCGTGAAGTTCCTCGATCACCTCAAGGAGCTCGGCTTCGGGTACTCGACGCGTGGCGGTCTGTCCGTCTCTATCGCAGATGTCATCGTTCCTGAGCAGAAGGACGATATCATCAATCGCGCCCAGAAGGAGGTCGATCGACTGCAGAACTTCTACCTCGAGGGCGTGATCACCAACGGTGAGCGATACAACAAGGTCATCGACGTCTGGTCGAATGCGTCCAACAGGATCTCGGCACATCTGCAGCAGGATCTCAAGAACGACGACCATGGATTCAACACGTTCTGGATGATGCTCGATTCCAAGGCGCGTGGCTCCACAGAGCAGATCCGCCAGCTGGCCGGTATGCGCGGCCTGATGGCAAAACCCCAGAAGTCCCTCTCCGGTGGCGTCGGCGAGCTGATCGAGAACCCGATCACATCGAACTTCAAGGAGGGGCTGTCGATCCTCGAGTACTTCATCTCGACCCACGGCGCTCGAAAGGGTCTGGCCGACACGGCGCTCAAAACCGCCGACGCCGGCTACCTCACGCGGCGACTGATCGATGTCGCCCAGGATGCAATCATCTCCGAACACGACTGCGGGACGATTCGTGGCGTCGAAATGCGCGCGCTCAAGGAGGGTGAGAATATCAAGGAGCACCTGCATGAGCGTATCGTCGGTCGTACGGCGCTCGTCGACGTGGTCGATCCGAACACCGGCGAGGTCATCATCGCCGAGGGCGAGATGATCACCGAGGACGTCGCCATGGCGATCAGCGAGACGCCGATCGAAATGGTGATGATCCGCTCGGTGCTTACCTGTGAGTCGAAGCGGGGTATCTGTGGCAAGTGCTACGGAACCAACCTCACGACCGGGAATCTGGCCAACGTCGGTGAGGCCGTCGGTATCGTCGCCGCACAGTCGATCGGTGAGCCGGGCACTCAGCTGACCCTTCGCACGTTCCATACGGGTGGCACCGCCTCGCTCATCTCCGCGCAGAACGCGGTGCAGTCGAAGGTCGACGGCAAGATCGCCTTCGAGGGCGTCAAGTTCATCGAACGGCAGGATACCGATCCCGATACCGGCGAGACCTCTACGCTCCGTGTCGTCACCGGACGTGCCGGCGCGGTGACCATCATGGACGAGGACAACCGCGTCATCCAGCGCCACGACATCGCCTACGGTTCGACGCTGCACATCGCCGAAGGCGACAAGGTCGCCAAGGGTGAGGTGCTCTACGAATGGGATCCGTACAACAACGTCATCCTCACCGACAAGGAGGGTACCGTTCGGTACAAGGATCTGCTTCCGAACGTGACCTACCGTGACGAACCCGACGAGCAGACGGGCTACATCACGAAGGTGACGATCGATTCGAAGGACCGCACCAGGACGCCGACGATCGAGGTCGTCGATGGTGACGGCAACGTGCTCCACCAGTACGTCATCCCGGTTCGCGCACATATCTCGGTCGACAACGGCGAGGAAGTGCCGCCGGGAACCGTGCTGGCGAAGATCCCTCGAGACGTCGGCAAGACACGCGACATCACTGGTGGTCTGCCGCGCGTCACCGAACTCTTCGAGGCCCGCTCGCCGCAGCAGCCGGCCGTCGTTTCGGACATCGATGGCATCGTCTCGTTCGACAAGCCGAAGCGTGGCAATCGCGTGGTCGTCGTCACTTCGCTCGACGAGAAGACACGCATGGAGTACACCGTCTCCTTCGGTAAGCACGTGCTCGTGCAGGAGGGTGACTTCGTTCGCTCCGGTGAGCGGATCTCCGACGGTTCGGTCGATCCGCATGACATTCTGCGTATCAAGGGCGTTGGCGCCGTCCAGGAGTATATCGTCAACGAGATTCAGGAAGTCTACCGGATGCAGGGCGTGAAGATCAACGACAAGCACATCGAGGTGATCGCGCGCCAGATGCTCCAGAAGGTCCGTATCATCGATCCAGGTGACACGCGGTTCCTCGAGGGCGATCAGGTCGATCGGTTCAAATTCGAAGAGGAGAACGACGAGACGAAGAGCCGTGTCGTCGTCACCGAGAAGGGGGACAGTCGCTTCCGTGCCGGGCAGCTGGTGCCGAAGCGGAAGTTCAAGGAGACGAACATGGAGCTCAAGAAGAAGTCGAAAACGCTCGCCGAGGCCCGCGAAGCCGAGCCGGCGACGTCCGAAGCGCTTCTGCTCGGAATCACTCAGGCGTCGCTGACGACCGAGTCGTTCATCTCCGCCGCGTCGTTCCAGGAAACCACCAAGGTGCTCACCGATGCGGCCGTCGAGGCCAAGGTGGACAACCTCGTCGGGTTGAAGGAGAACGTGATCATGGGTCGCCTGATTCCTGCCGGCACAGGCCTTCGGCGCTACCAGGATCTCCTCGTCACGAGCACCAATGGCAACATCATCGATGCGTTCGACGAGAAGGAGGCCTCCGGTGACGAGTCACTGGTTTCAAAGCAGCACAAGGCGCTGATCGGCTGATCGGCCGACCGATGTCCGGAAGTACGCACCGCCCCCGGCGACACCGTGTCACCGGGGGCGAGGCGTTTGCGACGCGGCAGCCGCCGACGGCCGCGATCGCCTCCGACTCCCGCGCAGATTCGTCTCGCGAGCGTCCCGTATCTTGATCGTCTTGTTCCACTTGCACCCACGCGAACGACCCCATGCGAAAGATCGATCCCGCCGACACTCACTACTCCGAACTCCACCGGTACTTGCTCGCCGGCATCGCTCCGCGCCCGATCGCCTTCGCAGGAACCGTCGATGCCGACGGCCGGCCCAACCTCTCACCGTTCTCGTTCTTCAACTGCTTCGGCTCGAATCCTCCCATCATTGCATTCTCGCCATCCTACCGCGGCACCGATGGCACGCCCAAGCACACGTTCCTCAACGTGAAAGCGACGGAGGAATTCACGATCTCGGCCGTGTCGTATTCGATGGTTGAGAAGATGAATCTCGCCTCGGCCGAGTATCCCGATGGCGTCAATGAGTTCCAGAAGTCCGGATTCACCCCGCTTCCCAGCGTCAAGATCCGTCCCTTTGGCGTCGCGGAATCGCCCATGGTCATGGAGTGCCGCCTGCTGAAGCACATCGACTTCGGTGCGCTGCCATCGGGAGGGAACATGCTGATCGGTGAGGTGGTGATGCTGCATGTCCGGGAGTCGGTCTTCGAGGGTCGATATCCGACGCCCGATCGTCTCGATCTGGTCGGCCGCATGGGGGGCCCGTACTACTGCCGCGCAAGTGGAGCCGCAGTTTTTTCGCTTGCCAAACCGCCACATCCGGGAGTGGGTTTCGATGCGCTGCCGCCGTCGATCCGTGAAAGCCACGTGCTCAGCGGTAACGACCTGGCCCGTCTCGCAGGCGTCGAAGCCATCCCCGGTACCGAGGAGGTTCGACGGCTGTGGGATGAGATGATCACGCCCATGGATCCGCCGGTCGACGACCTGGAAATCGAGTTGCGCGCCGGTGATCCCGAGCGCTCGCTGCACGCGCTGCTTCGCAGTGCCCCCGGAAGCGACATCGTCCAGCGAGTGTGGGACCGCCATCGTGTCGCCCGGCTGTTCGTGCAACGGGGACAACTCGATCGCGCCTGGGCATGTCTGCTGATCACTGAGGAGATGGCTGCTGAGGAACGAACAAATGGGGAGGACAGGAGGTGATCTGCCGACGTCCGCCGAGCAACGCTCGGGTCGACGCGCGTCGGCCGCCTGCTCATCGACGAACGGTCGAATCTGCGGCCGTATTCCTCGCTCTGCTGCTGGCCATCAGCGATGCAACGGCACAGGTGAACACCGAGGCGCTCCGCCATCAGGGAGACGAGGAGGGCTGGTCGAATTCAATCGGATTCGACTTCACGCTCGACCGGGGCAACACGGAGTTCCTGCAGCTCGGTGCATCGGTGCGGAGCGATCTGCTGCTCGGCGCCTGGTACTCGTTCCTCAGCGGACGGTACGAGCGAGGCACGACCGGCGAGGATGTGTTTCTCAATCGCGGCTTCGCGCATGTACGCGTGGTACGCAGTCTCACACCGCGTCTCGGTCTCGAGGCGTTCGTGCAGAAGGAGTTCAACGACTTCGTGCGACTTCGCGACAGGAATCTCATTGGCGGCGGTGTACGCCTGGGGCTGCTCGACATCCAGGCGGATTCGACCGGGTCGGCGGCGGTGCACCTGCACGTCGGGGTAGGAGCGATGTGGGAATATGAGCGAACCAGCGGCGCCGCCGCAGCGATCAGCCGGGTCGTGCGGTCGACCAACTACGTGGCATTTGCGTGGCGGCCCGACGCTCGGGTCGAGACGACCCTGACCGGGTACTGGCAGCCGGACATCGAAGATCCTGGTGATATGCGGGTGCTGCTCGAGAGCCAGGAGCGATTCTCCATCACCGATCTCCTCGCCTTCACCGTGGCGTTCAACATGCGCTACGACAGTCGGCCGCCTCCGGACCTGCGCACGTACGATCTGGAGCTCACCAACGGTATTGCGGTGCACTTCTAGCGCTCGAGCCACGCGATTCACACCCCATCCTGATTCACTGCATAGCAATTCTCTCATGCCATACTCGATCGAACAGACCGACGAACAGCTCATCGGCACCGCCGCAGCGATCCGCTACCGCATCGATTTCACACGGCGAACCGAGCACCTGCTCCACGTTGAAATGCAGGTCGACACCGATGCCGAGTCGCTGGAGCTCGTCATGCCGAGCTGGGTGCCCGGCTCCTATAAGGTTCGTGACTTCATCGCCGGTCAGTCCGACGTGCGTGTGACGGCCGCAGACGAATCGCCACTGGAATTCGAGTGGCTCGAGAAGAATCGGCTGTCGGTGACCACCGGAGGCGGACCGACCGTGGTGGTGCACTACGACTACTACGCCAACGAACGGAGCGTTCGTCAGTCGCACGTCAATCGCTTCCACGCCTTCTTCAATCCCGGCAACTGTCTGATGTACGTCGAGGGACGCCGTGACGAGATTCACCATGTCACCATCGAGCACCCGTGGAAGCACGTGTCGACGGCGCTCTCCCCGGTGTTCGAGAACACGTTTGGCGCGCTGAACTACGACATCCTCGTCGATTCACCGCTTGAGATCGGGGATCACTACGTCACCGAATTCGAGCGATACGGACGTCGGCATCAGGTGGCGATCACGGGACACGGGAATTTCGATCCGGACTGGATCGCAGAGCAGACGAGGATTGTCGTCGACCGGGCGGTGGAGCTCTGGGGTGAGCTGCCGTACGATCGATACGTGTTCATCATCCAGCTCGTGGCCGGACAGTACGGTGGGCTGGAACACGCGCGATGCTCGGTGAACATGTTCGATTCGCAGAGTTTCGTCGATCGGGAGAAGACGAGGAAGCTGCTGTCGCTGCTGTGCCACGAGTACTTCCATCTCTGGAACGTGAAGCGGATTCGGGCGGTGGAGCTGGGGCCCTTCGACTACACACGCGAGAACTACACACGGATGCTGTGGCTGGCCGAGGGCGTCACCAGCTACTACGACGACCTGATGGCGTACCGGTGCGGATTCATGAGCCGCGAGGAATACATCCGGACGTTGTCCAAGGATCATCTCGCGAAGCTCGAGGACACGCCGGGACGTCACGCGATGTCGATCAAGGACAGTTCGTTCCTCAGCTGGGTGAAGCTCTACATGCCGACGCCGGATTCGGCCAACCGATTCCCGAGCTACTACCTCAAGGGCGGCGTGATCATGCTGCTGCTGGACCTGTTCATCATCGCCGAGACGAACGCAGAGCGATCGCTCGACGACGGGATGCGGGGGCTGATGGACCGGTACCGGCGCGATCCGGCGCACGGCATCACCGAGCGTGAATTCATCGACATCGTGAGCGATTCAACGGGAGTTGCAATCGGGGATCGACTGCGGCGGTGGCTCGACACGACCGACGAGCTGCCGGTCGGCGAGATCGTCGAGCGCATCGGGATGCGGTGGCGGGAAGTCTCCTCACAGAGCGCACCCGAGACGTTCGGAGCGGACCTTGCCTGGCAGCCGACGGCGCCTTCGCTGATGATGGGGGTCCACTTCGAGGAGCGGGAGGGACGATTGGTGGCCGCGCGGGTGGTGCGCGATTCGCCGGCGGCGGCGGCCGGTATTGCGATCGACGACGAGATCGTCGCGATCGACGACGTGCGCGTCGCGAGTCGGAAGGATCTGGAGGCATTCATGCAGAATCCGCGGCTCGAGCGCACGGTCGTCGTTACCGCCGCGACCGAGGGGCGGATGTATCGCACGAGTGTCGAACTGGCCGAACGCCGTGCGTGGGAACTCGTCGTCGCGGACGATGCGACGGATGCCGAGCGCCGGCTGTTGGAGCGCTGGCTGGCGCGCGACATTGCCGTCGGGGCGGAGAATGCGTGAGTCGGCGGGCGTGGAAGGAGGTGGCGCTCGAGCGTGGCACGGCACTTGTAATCAGACGTATCTGATTGCCCAGGGAATGAGAGCTGTGCCCAACTGCTATTTCAATCATTCCCGGACAGCTGTGATCGAGCTGTCGCAGCGGGGACCGCACACCACGTGGTCCCCGCTCTGTTTGGGTACAAACATGAACCGCTCCGCCGTGCGCACGGCGGAGCGGTTGGAACTCAGATGGTCCGGTCTATCCCACTATCCCGGACCGAGTCGCGAAACTGGGCACACAAGGCCGTCGGTGGCTGCATCGGGCGCCGTGGTGCGGCTCGGATGCAGACGGACGACAGTCAACTGGGCAGAAACTGTCGGACAGGACTCTCACTGGGCAAGCGATCACCTGCGGCCTCATTGATATCAACGCACCGGCCAGACGAAACATCACACACCCGGCGAAAAAATTTTTTCAGCAGTTGTCGGGCACCGTGTCCGACGGCGTCTTCATCCGATTCGATCCGCATCGGATGCTTCAGCTTTGCCGGTGGATCGGCGATGTCTAGATTGTGTGGTTTGAATCCGAAATGACGTGGGACAGGATCATAGGGCAGCCGCGGGCGATACGGGCGTTGCGTACGGCGATCGCGACCGGCAGGATGCCGCACGCGTGGCTGTTCAGCGGCCAGGAAGGCGTCGGAAAGGACGCCGCGGCCATCGAGGTCGCCCGCGTGTTGCGCTGCAGCAGTCCGGGCCCCGACGCCGAAGCGTGCGGTCTCTGTCATGGATGCACGACCACCGGCGAGCTGCAGAATGCCAACGTCCGCTTCGTCTTCGCCTTGCCAGCCGGCAAGGGGGAGGACGCCCGGGGAGACGCGCCGCTGCTGAAACTTTCGGACACGGAAATCTCGCAGATACAGGAGCAGATCGCCGCCAAGGCACGCGATCCGTACTTCAACATCTCGATCCCGCGCGCGCAGCAGATCAAGATCTCCTCCATTCGTGAGGTCAAGCGCGACTTTTCACTGGTGTCGACCGAACCCGGATGGCGGGTGGTCATCATCAGCGAAGCGCACCAGATGGGGGAGGAAGCCGCCAATGCGTTCCTCAAGACGCTCGAAGAACCGTCGCCGCGGACGATGCTGATCCTCACCACGTCGCAACGGACGCGCATGCTTCCGACGATTCTCTCGCGGTGTCAGGAGATTCGCTTCGACCTGCTGACCGACGAGCAGATCGCCGATGCGCTTCGAGAGCGCAACGGGGCGGACGGGCCGTCGGCGGCGCTGCTGGCCCGTCTGGCGGGTGGCAGCTACTCTCGAGCGGTAGAACTGTTGAACGGTGACCTCAATCAGCTTCGACACGACGTCGTCACCTTCCTTCGCGCCGCACTGAAGCGGTCTCCGCTCGCGATCCATGCAGAGATCGAGCGCCTCACCTCCGGCGGCGACCGCCTACGGATCGAGCAGACGCTCGCGCTGCTTGCGCTGTGGCTGCGGGATGTCCTGGCAATGCGGCTCGGCGGCGAGGATGCCGTCGTCAACCGTGACCAGTTGAAGGACCTCGCAAGCTTCGAATCGAGGTTCTCCGCCGCCCCGATCGATCGCATGGTGCGCGACGTCGAGGAGACCATCCGGGCGGTCCGTTCCAACGCGCAGATTCCGCTCGCCTTCGCCGTGCTGTCCTTCCGCCTCGCCGACGCGTGCTTCACCGTCTGAGCCTCAGCCCCGGGATCGACGGCTTCTCTTCCCGCAGACCCGATTCGCAGCCAACCCGATGATCACACACGAACACGACGACGAATCCGATCACCGCGGCGACCATTCCCGCCCGGTGCACAGCGCCGAGCGAGCGGACGGATCGGAGGCGCACGCCAATCTGGCCGATAAGCTCGTCGCGTCCTCGCTGCGCTCCAGGGAGTCGAACTGCTCGGCAGGCTGCGCGAGCGGTGGCTGTCGGACCGGTGGCTGCGGCGTCGCGTCACTGCTCGAGCAGATCGCCAACAACTTCGAGTACGACGATCAACGACACATCGTCGAGCTCACCTACCGTGGGTATCGCCACGGCTTCGCCGAGATTGCCGCCGACGGACCGCAGGTGCATGTGCATGACGAGGTGCTGGTCGAGAGTGACCGCGGAATCGAATTCGGCACGGTGAAGATGACCGGATCCCTGGTGCACGCCCGCCGTCGCGCCAAGCGGCTGACCCAGGAGGAGATGCCGCGCGTGCTGCGCCGGGCGTCCGAGGATGACTGCCAACGGGAGTCGCGGAACCGCCAGGCAGAGCGCGAGGCGACCTCGGTCTGCCGCACCCGTATCGAGTCGTTCGGTCTGCCGATGAATCTCGTCGAGGCCGAGTGGCAGTTCGATCACCGTCGCATCACGTTCTACTTCACAGCCGATGGCCGCGTCGACTTCCGCATGCTCGTGCGTGACCTCGCGTCGATCTTCCATACGCGCATCGAACTCCGACAGATCGCCGTTCGCGATGAAGCCAAGCGGATGGGTGGAATGGGCATCTGCGGAAAGGAGCTCTGCTGCACCTCGTACCTCGGACGCTACGAACACATCACGCTTGATCACGCTCGCGCGCAGCAGCTGCAGGTCAATCCGACGAAGCTCTCCGGCCTCTGCGGACGGCTCAAATGCTGCCTGCTCTATGAGCTTGACAACTACGTCGAGGGTCTGCGGCGGTTCCCTCCACTGGAGTCGACGCTGACGACCGAGCGTGGTACCGGCGTGGTGCAGAAGATCGATATCTTCCGCGACCTCGTCTACGTGTTCCACGCAGGCGAGGAGGCATGGGAGACGGTGACGCTCGAGGAATTGCGTGCCCTTGCGGCGCGCGCCGCAGAGCCATCGAAGGTCGCCGACACGACGGCGTCGCACCGCGAACACACGGTGCCCGGGGGGAGCCGTGAGTCCCGACGCGGTCGCGGCGGGCGGCGTGGCAACGGCGATTCGAACCACCGGCACTGAGGTGGCGGAGACCATACGCAACACCCGCCGAGTGCCCACCGAATCGAAACGGCAGCAACTGATCGTATTCGCGAAATTTCCACGGGCGGGAGAGGTGAAGACACGCCTCGTCCCGCCCTTGACGTTCCAGTCCGCCGCCGAGCTCTACCGCGCATTGCTTCGTTCGACCTTCGAACGAGTGCGCTCCATCCGCGACGTGCACCTCGTCGTCGCGAGCGCCGTCGACACGGATGTGCCGCTGCTGAGACGGCTCCTGGAAGAATTCGGATCGGCGTCCGACGTCGAAGTTCGTCCCCAACGCGGCAGCGATCTCGGAGAGCGTATGTCGAACGCCATCGACGAATCGCTTCGGGAGGGAGCCGCGAGCGTCTGTCTGATCGGCTCGGACCATCCGTTGCTGGCACCGACCCACATTGTCGAGGCCTTCGCCGCACTCGAAGCGCACGACGTGGTCATCGGACCGGCCGAAGACGGTGGCTACTACCTGATCGGAATGCGCGCGTCGCATGCGGAGCTGTTTCGGAACATGCCGTACAGCACGGCCGATCTCTTCCGGCAGACGTTGTCGGCGGCACATCGATCGGCACTTCGGGTGGCGACGCTGCCTGAAGCATTCGACGTCGACGACGGCGAGGCCCTCCGACGTCTGTGGCGCGAGCGGGCCCAGGCCGATCCGGAGCTTCGGCAAACGCTCGAACGCATCGTCGGCGACGACGGCGGGCTTTCACACTGGGTGAATTCAAACGGCTGACCGGCCGGAATTCCCCCAATCAGCATTCCCGGACAACGGACCACGCGCGACCAATCAATGAGCGGTGAACATCCAGGACGACGGTACTCCGGCCGCCCTCGCATCGGAGTATTCGGAGGTACGTTCGACCCCGTGCACCTCGCCCATCTGCTGCTTGCCGAGTGGGCGCTCGAGAGTCTGCAACTCGAGCGTATGCTCTTCGTGCCCGCCTGTGTGGCACCGCACAAGCAGGATGCGACGGCCGCCAGCGGCGATGACCGCGTGCAGATGTTGCGTCGTGCCGTCGAGGGCAACCCGCGCTTCGACGTGAGTACGATCGAACTGGATCGTGGTGGCGTGAGCTACACCGTCGACACGCTCGATGAGCTTCGACGGAGGGATCCCGACGCGGGCCTGGTCCTGTTGATGGGATCCGATAGCGCGCGGGATTTTCCGACGTGGCATCGGCCACGACAGATCGCCGCTCTGGCCGACGTTGCCGTCTTCGCCCGCGCCGAAGCCGATCTTCCCGACGAACTGATCCCCGGCGTCGGCTGTCAACGCGTTGAGGCACCACTCATGGCAATTTCCAGCACCCTGATCCGCAACCGCCGACGCAGCGGTCAGTCGATTCGGTATCTCACACCCGATCGCGTCGTCGCATACATCGAGAAGCATGGGCTCTACCAGCGGTAGGTCGGTGGCGTCGCGTGTGCTTCTGCACGCGGTTAATCTGGTGATCGTCGCGGGCATGCTGTTCCCGATCATCTGGATGATCGTGATCTCGCTGCGCGAACGAACGCCCGACTTCTCGTCGATCACCGCGCTGTTCAGCGGTCGGTTCACCCTGAATAACTACTTCGACGTCCTGGCGGCAGGACCCTTCGCGAGATACTTCCTCAACTCGGCGATCGTCGCAACGGCGGTGATGATCGGCAACGTCGTCTTCTGCACCATGGTCGGTTATGCGCTGGCACGGCGGCGGGTCGCGCTGAAGGGGTTCTGGCTGGTGACGGTGATTGCGGTCCTGATGATTCCGCCGCAGGTGGTGATGATCCCGCTCTACCGGATGATGGTCACCTTCGGGTGGATCAACACCTACTGGGCACTCATCGTTCCGACGCTCGTGACCCCGTTCGGCGTCTTTCTCCTGCGGCAGTACATCCAGGGGCTGCCGGTGGAGATCGAGGATGCCGCACGGATCGATGGGGCCGGCGACTGGCGTATCCTCTTCAGCGTCGTCATGCCCCTGGCCAGGCCGATCCTCGTGGTGCTCGGTGTCTTCCAGTTCCTCACCGTCTGGAATACGTTCCTCTACCCGTTTCTGTTCACCAACACCGACCAGATGCGAACCCTCACGGTGGGGCTGACCTTTTACATGGGCAATCAGTCGGTCGACTGGGGGCATCTGATGGCCGGGGCAACGATCTCGGCACTGCCGGTCATCGCGCTCTTCCTCGTGTTCCAGCGACAAATCATCCAGGGCATGACCGCCGGAGCGGTCAAGGGGTAGCCATCGACTCGGACGTCGAGGCACCCGTCGGCCCGGCGATCGCATCCACCGCCACTACAGCAGACCGGCCTGATTGGCGTTCATATCGCGGATCTTCTGATGGGCCTCTTCGACGCTCATCGACGGCAGCGGGGGCGCCGGCGTCTCTTCGTCCTGAGGCGGCGGGGAGAACTCTTCGAGGAAGCGGTGGGCATCGTCTCGCCCGAGGGCGTCGACGAGTGCGCGTAGCCCGGCCTCGATCACCTCCTGCGTCGTTCGCTTGGAATCCGACATGGTTGAATTCTCCCCGAAGTGATTGTGAATCTCCGTGCGACAACGAGCAAAGCGAGTGCCCGTCAGCCCACTCAGTGTCGGAAGTGGCGCATACCGGTAAAGACCATCGCGATGTTCCGCTCGTCGGCAGCGTCGATGACCTCCTGATCACGCACTGAGCCGCCGGGTTGGATCACCGCGGTCGCACCGGCTTCCACCGCCTCGAGCATGCCATCGGGGAAGGGGAAGAAGGCATCGGAGGCGACGCCGCAACCGGCGAGGTTGAGACCCGCGAGTCCCGCCTTGCGCCGGGCGATCGCCGACGCGTCGACGCGGGACATCTGTCCGGCACCGACTCCGAGTGTGCGATCCGGCGCTGCATAGACAATGGCGTTGGAGCGGACGTGCTTCGCCACACGCCAGGCGAACTCGAGCGAGGCACGTTCCTGGTCGGTCGGCTGTCGACTGGTCACCACCCGCATTGCGGCGTCGTCGACGAGCCGATCGTCGGCCGACTGCACGAGCAATCCGCCGGTGACCGAGCGCATCTGATCGCCGCCGGCCGCCCTGGCAAATCGTGTGCGATCGACGCGCACCAGCCGGCGATCCCGCTTCTTGCGCATCAGCGTCATGGCGTCGTCGGTGAAATCCGGCGCGATCACGACTTCGGTGAAGATCGAATTGATTGCCTCGGCCGTCGTCGCGTCGAGCGGTCGGTTGACGGCGATGATTCCTCCGAAGGAGGACGTCCGATCGGTTGCGAATGCTCGCTCCCAGGCCTCGGCCAGGGTGGTGCCGATGGCGACGCCGCACGGGTTGTTGTGCTTGACGATCACCACCGCCGGCTCTTCGAATTCCAGAGACATCCGCATGGCGGCGTCGATGTCGAGGATGTTGTTGTAGCTGAGTTCCTTCCCATGCAGCTGCTCGAACAGATCGAGGAAGGAACCGTAGAGGCCGGCGTGCTGGTGCGGATTTTCTCCGTATCGCAGCGACTGCTCCAGATCGAGGTCGATCGAGAGGTGGGAGCCCGCGGATGGAAGCGTCGCGGAGTTCTCCGTCGGTCCGCCGTCGGCGTCGCACACGGTCGTGAAGTAGCGTTCGATCGCTGCATCGTACCGGGCGGTACGCGCGAAGGCGGCGCGCGCCAGCTTCAGCAGCGTATCCTCGGAGAGCGAGAGGTCGTTGGAGCGCATTTCCTCGACGATCGACCGGTACTGATCCGGATCGGTGACCACAGCGGTAAAGCGGTAGTTCTTCGCACCGGCACGAATCATTCCCGGCCCTCCGATATCGATCTGCTCGATGATTTCATCGTGCGTAGCACCCGGGCGCGCAGCGGTCTTTTCGAACGGGTAGAGGTTGATCACCACCAGGTCGATCGATCTGATTCCATGCTCGCTCATCGCCTGCAGGTGGAGATCGCTGTCGAGGCGTGCCAGCAGACCGCCGTGAATCAGCGGGTGCAGGGTCTTGACGCGCCCCTCCATGATTTCCGGGAACCCCGTCACGTCGCTGACGTCGACCACCTCCAGGCCGCTGTCGCGCAGCGCGCGGGCCGTGCCGCCGGTCGAGATGAGTTCGACGCCGACTTCGGCGAGATCGCGGGCGAACTCGACGATACCGGACTTGTCATAGACGCTGAGGAGGGCACGGGAAATCTTGAACATTGCGGTTGGGCGTTTCACAACGGATGATGTAGGAATCGACGGCGCGCGGTCGGTGCAGTTGGGCCGATTGCCGTCAGGGCAGTTCCGAATATATCACTCACCACGCGGGTGACCCGTTGCAGTCAATCAGCAGTCGGAAAGCGAACGATCCCCTTCGGCAGCGGGGCCGAAGGGGATCGGGAATTCGTGCGTCAAATCGTTCCGACGCGGTCTACAGTGCGTCCGACACGGGGTGTGCAGTCGTCGGATCGTCGGTCGTGCCGGCGCTCGAAGCCATGCCCGCGCCGTCGGCCGGACCGGCTTCCGGCGTCCACGGCGTCGTCCATTCGAGGAACGGCAGAGGGTCGACCTTGACGTTGTCGACGATCACCTCGAAGTGCACGTGGGGGCCGGTCGAGCGACCGGTGGTGCCCACGAGAGCGACGGGCTGTCCCTGCTCGACGGTATCGCCCACCGCGACCAGAAGCTCCGACGCATGTGCATAGAGTGTCTGGTAGCCGAAGCCGTGATCGATCATGACGACGTTACCGTAGCCGTGTTTGCGACCTGCGAAGACGATCGTGCCACCGGCGGCTGCCTGAATCGGTGTACCGCGCGGGGAGGCGATGTCGACGCCGGTATGCCCCATCCGCCGATGCAGAATCGGATGAAAGCGCATACCGAAGCCGGAGGTGATCGGTCCGTCGACCGGGCGAAGGGTGGGAATGCTCTCGAGGAGCTGGCGGCGCTGCAGGAGACTTGCCGAAAGGCGTCGGATCATTTCTCGCTGACCGTCGACGCGCATGTTCAGTCCCATGACGTTCGACGACAGCACAGCGGTGTGCATGACGTTGGAGAGCATACGATGGATCTGCGAGGTGTGGCTGGCGACGGCGAGGGATTCGCTCGAGGCGACGGGCAGAGCCGACGCGCTGCTGTAGGTACGATCGATGTCCGACAACCACTCGAGCATTGCGTCGAGTTCGACCGATACCGATCGCAGTGAATCGCTCGCACGGGCGGCGGGCACCATCGTGAACGACTGCAGGCGCGCCTGCAGATCCGATTGCCCGGAGATATTCAATGCCAGACCAATGGCCGTGAATGCACACACCGCAAGGAGGGAGGTTCCTAGCTGTCGCTTCATTCGTGGGTCCAGGTTGTTGCTGAAACGCAGTGAGGTAGAATCACCGAAAGAGGGTGGGGCGCACGCATCAGGGTCATCTGCGCGGTCCCGGGAGGTACGTGTCTCGCCGGTGGATTGCGCCGGCGAGGGAATTGAAGTCGGCCCGCGCGTCGTTGGCAGCATGAAGCGACGGGCCGATCTGTGGGACGGCAAAAATAGGCGGCTCGTGCCCGCAATGGCACTAAATTCTTTGTAATGTTGCGCGGGCCGGAATCATTGCCACGCCTTGAATGAATAACCTGTCATTAACGGAGAGTAATTCGGTGATGAACGCTGAAAAATCGCATGTCGCCGCCGTTCAGTTCCAGCCGGAACGCATGGAAATAGAGAATAACATTCGTCGACTCGAAGGGCTCATCGGGGACCGGTCCTGGGATCTGCTCGTGCTTCCCGAGCTCTGTTCGACAGGATATTTCTTCACCGATCGCGACGAGTTGATGCCGCTGGCCGAACGTCCCGATTCGGGACGGTTCTGCGGGTGGATGCGCTCGCTGGCAGAAGAGCGGTCGATGGTGGTTGTCGGTGGCTTTGCCGAACGCGATGCCTCCGACCGCCTCTTCAATGCTGCGCTCATTGCACGTCCCGACGGCAGCGCTTCGGTCTATCGCAAGGTGCACCTGTTCTACAAGGAGAAGCTCGTGTTCGAACCCGGCGATGGCGGGTTCCACGTGATCGACGTCGGAGGCGTGCGACTCGGCACGATGATCTGCTACGACTGGAGGTTTCCCGAAGCGACGCGCGCGCTCACCCTCGGCGGTGCCGACATCATCGCCCATCCATCGAACCTCGTGGCGGCCCGGTCACTGTGGGGGCCGACCATGCAGACGCGTGCCTTCGAGAACAAGGTCGTCTGCATCACTGCCAATCGCACCGGTAGCGAGACCCTCGGTGATGAGACCCTCGAGTTCACCGGCGGCAGTCAGATCGTCGGATACAACGGCTCGACGATCGCCGAGGCCGACGCAGGGGAGTCCACCATCATCGACTGCGACGTCTCGCCGATGGCTACGCGAGGCAAGTCGATCAATCCGTTCAATGACATCCTTACCGATAGGCGGCCGGAGCTCTATGCCGCCGTGTGTCGGGTATAGGTGCGGACCGGGCGTCGAGCGATGCCGCGCGTCGGACGGGGCATGGAAGTTGCCGGTCGACGATCAAGGACGCGCGTCGGCCGGGACCCGGCCACCCGTCGATCAGGAGGCAACGCGGGGGGAAGGGAGCCGAACGGCGTCCCCGGTCGGCGCGCCACGTCACTGCACAGTGCGGTGGCAGGCTCGCCGTGGACATCGGACTAACGTGAGAGGTGCAGCATGGTTGAACAGGTGCGCAGTCGCCGGGCGACTGAATCGGTACGCCGGATCGAATTCGAACGGCTGTGTGCGGTCGCGGTGGTGACGGTGTGGAGTATGGTGGCGTCGACCGCCATCGCGCTTGCACAGAAGACGAAGGACGTGAACGTCGACGCGAACGTGAAGATCGGCACCGGGGGCGGCGGCGGTGCCGCGTGGTACACGCTATGGTGGGTGTGGGTGTTGGTGGCGGTGTTCATCATCGTCATCGTTGCACTGACGACCCGCGGCGGCGAGGCACGAGTCGAGCGCTGAGCTCCGGCGGCGTTGGTACTGCACCAGTCGCGGCATATATTGCGCTGTTGCAACGCATCGCTACCAACCAGACGACATCGTGAACGTTACTCCCGCGACCATCGACGAACTCACCAGGCTTCTCGGCGCCCGGCTCGAGCAGACCGAGAACGAATCGGTGCTGTCAATCGGCGGAGGCGAGGCTGCACCGGCGATCGTTCTGACGATCACGCTGCTGGCTGACCGGGGTGCTGTGCTCTCGGCGCAGACGGTCCACGGGTACTTCGAGCTGCACGATGTCGATCGCGTCGTTCCGGTTGAGGAGGGTGAGGTGATCTTCGTTGCCGAAGAGGGATCGAAGATTTCGGGTCTCGTCGTCGGTCGAGAGGCAACGTGTTCGTTGTTTGCAAACGTGGATCGATCGACGCTGTCGGCTGACTTCACTGTACTCGAGCCCGCGCTGTTGCTTGCGGCGATGCAGCTCGGACTGGCCGAGAACATCTCTGCGTGAGGCCGCCCGCCGGCCGGCTCAGCCTGCTGTCACCCACTACCGCCCGATCGTGTCGTCAACGCCCTGTATCGAAGTCACCAATGCCCACAGTCGGACACGCCTTCGCAAGGCTCCGGTTGCCGCAGCCGTTGCGGCGGTCGTTCGCGGCGAACGCATGCGGGTCGCATCGATTGCGGTCATCCTGGTGGACGACGACCGGCTTCTGCAGATGAACCGCCGCTTTCTCTCGCACGACTACCTGACCGACGTGATCACGTTCCCGATCGAATCCCGTCCGATTGAAGGGGAGATCTACATCAGTCTCGACCGGGCGCGGGAGCAGGCGCGGGACTACGGGCACGGTCTCACCGACGAGGTTCGCCGCCTCGCAGCCCACGGCGCTCTGCACCTGGCGGGGTACGACGACGCGACGGAGCTCGAGCGAGAGCGGATGCGGATGCTCGAGGATCGCTATCTCGAGCGCTCGGCGGGTGCAACCGCGATGCGCCGGGCCGGTGCCGCGGGTACCAAACGCAGGGGCCGGTAAGGAGACGTTGACACGATCTAGGAGAAGGACTATCTTCGCCCCGTCTCAGAGCATAGTGCTGCTTCCCAATCCGCTCCAGTCCGTCGGCATTCCAGCCGTCTCGAGGGTATCCAATTCGCCTATGGGGTCATTCGCTACGAAGCCATCCAACATCCCCGCATTTCCCTTGACCACCGACACCGTGCCGGCGCGCGAGCGTGCTCACACTTAACCGCATTCCTCACGACAGCCCAATGAACGAGAGGATCATCGACATCATACTGTACCTCGTCAACGAGATCAGACAGGACAAGCCGATCGAGCTTATCGACGTCACCGAGCTTGCTGACGACGGGTACACCGACGCGGAGATCGGCGCGGCATTCAGCTGGCTGGTCGACCGCACACAGCTCTCGGAGGGCGACGTGCTTGTCGAGCCGCGCGCCTCGTTTCGCATTCTGCATGAAACCGAGCGCGCGCTGTTCCGGCCGGAGGCGTACGGACACGTCATCCAGCTGTTGGAAATCGGACTGCTCAGTGACACTGAGCTCGAGACCATCATCAACCGGGCGCAGGTTGCCGGTCTGTATGGTCTCACGATTCTCGACGTCAAGGCCATGGTCAGCATACTCGTCGCCGAGTCGGGTGACATCGGGTTCGGCGGAAGCCGACTGATGCTCAACTCGACCGACATGGTCCACTAGTCGATTCGGAAGAAGGTCCCCGAACCCGGTCCCGTACCACGTCCCGCTCCTCGGACCCATCGGAACTTCCAGAGGACGAATTCACATCGCATGGCATCGGCGGCCCGGAGTGGCCCGGAGTGTGCTGCGATCGTGACCGTTTCCCCCGTACGAACTTCGCCGTCGCGGCGCCCTGTCGGAACTTTCGGTTCCGAAGTGCCCGCAGCCGGTTGGCGTGAACCAATTTCTGTGTATGTTCGCGCGGTCCGTGTTTCGCACGCCAACATATTCCGTGCACTGGCAACACATCATCAACCGAGGTAGGGAAGTACCACTATGAGATTGTTGAAACGTGCGCTCGCAGGGCGTCGAGCGATTGTGCTCGTGCTGCTGCAGATGGTCCTGGGCGCCACGTTGGCCGACGCGCAGGTCTTTGAGCTCCGACACTTGTTCGAGAGTTTCCAGGATCTGAAGATTCTCGTCGGCGGTGGCCTGGACGGTCCGGTGAACAGCAAGCTGGACCCCACGACGGCACGGGTGAACATTCAGAACAGCCTCGCGGCAGAGGTCGAGGGACAGGTCTCGATCGACTACTGGCAGCTGCGTGGCGGCGTTCGCTTCTATGTTCCCAATAACATCGCCCCGTTCATTTTCTGGAATCCCATCGTCGGCGACAAGTTCGGGGGACCAAAGTCCCGCTGGAGCGCGTCGCTCGGCTGGGAGGGGATGTTCGCCACCGTTCCCAGCGACTACGATCCGCAGGCCATCATGCAGGCGGACAACAGCGTCTATTCGCCGGCGAACTCGTTCAGCGCGATGGTCGGGTACTGGTTCGGCTCCGCAACCGAGGATCGACTCAGCGTCGATACGAATTACGCCGGTCGCGGATTTGTCGACACCATGACGTACCGGACCGAGCCGCTGGATACCAACAGCTATATCCGAGGTCGTCTGCTCCCGTCAGAAGTTCCCGGTGGCGGCAAGGTGATCCGCTATTCCTCGCGCAACGGACTCAGCGTCGGACTCGGTTTCGGTACCGGTAAGTACGCCGGCTCCGGTCCCATTTCGAAGTTCCTGAACTTCCTCTACCCGGGTGACAATTCGCAGGATGTCGAGACTCGGGGCACCTTGCTCGATCAGGGGCTCAACCCGATGATGGTCGTGCGCTACCGGTACAACGACTACATCGGTCAGCTCGACGTCGCCGGTGAGGACGTCAACCTCGGTGCGATCTATCGCGGAGTGAAGGATTTCGATTTCGAGCTCGGTGTCAAGTATCTCGAACACCTGTTCGACCGTGCCTCGCGCGGGCCGAATCGCTCCAGTCTCTTCCTCGGCGTTCGCTATGCGCCGCCTCTGGAACCGGGATACGACCGCTTCGAAGTCGGTGATGAGATCTACGATCCTGCCTCCGACAGCGATGGCGACGGCCTGCCCGATGGCGTCGAGATCAACGTGACGCATACCGATCCGACCAAGGCCGATACCGACGACGACGGTCTGCCCGATGGTGTCGAGGTCTACAGCTACAAGACCAATCCCAACATGCGAGACAGTGACGGTGATGGTCTGGCCGATGGACAGGAGATCAATGCGCAGCAGCGTACCGATCCTCTTCGTCCCGACACCGATGGCGACGGAATCCCCGATGGTGCCGACAGCGCACCGCTGACTCCGGGCGGTACCGGCGTTCGCGGCCGCTGATCGCTCCGCGTGTCGGTCGCTCGAACTGATCGACCAGTGAATTCGACGAGGCGTGTTGCTTCGGGATCGTTTCCCGAATCGGCACGCCTCGCCGTCGTTTCGGAGACGCCCGACTGGCGGGGACCACACATTCCGTAACCGCTCCCGAGTACGCTGGCCCGCTGCGTTTTGCATATTGCCGGTTTTCCGTGCCCGTCCCACGCCCTCAAGCCGACATGTCAGCACCCCCGTTCGATCCACGCGCAGGCCTGTTCTTCATCGCCGGACCGTGCCTCGTCGAGAGTGCCGAGGTGGTCGATGCGGTCGCAGAGCGACTTGCGTCGATCTCCCGACGGCTCTCGGTTCCCATCGTTCTCAAGGGGTCGTTCAAGAAGGCAAACCGCACCAGCATCGACTCGGTCGCGACCGTCGGCGAAACGCACGCGCTCGAGTTGCTGCGAACCGCTGCTCGGCGTCACGCGATGCCATCACTGACCGATGTCCACACCGAGGAGGACTGCGAGCGGGCGGCAGCCTACGTCGACGTGCTGCAGATCCCCGCGTTTCTCTGCCGCCAGACCGAACTGATCATTGCCGCTGCGCGGACCGGCCGGTGGGTGCATATCAAGAAGGGCCAGTTCATGGCACCCGAGGACATGCAGCATGCCGTCGAGAAGTGTCGAAGAGCCGGCAACGATCGGGTGATGGTATGCGAGCGGGGAACGACGTTCGGATATCACGATCTGGTCGTCGACATGCGGTCGCTCGTGGTAATGCGCTCGGCGGGCGTGCCCGTCGTCTACGACGCGACACACTCACTGCAGATTCCCAGTGCCGGTGCCGTCTCAGGAGGTCGTCCCTCGCTGGTGCTTCCGCTGGCGCGGGCCGCGACCGCCGTTGGTGTCGACGGCGTGTTCTTCGAGACCCATCCGGATCCTCGGTCGGCTCTCAGCGATGCGGCGACGCAGATCCCGCTCGACCAGGCAGAGGAATTCGTCGTCCACTGCCTCGAAGTCGATCGCCTCGTGCGCCAGCTCGACGCCCGGCAGGAGCGGCGAAACGTCTCGTCATGACAGGCGGAATCGCTCGGGATACCTCATGAAGCGGATCGATCGGCGCATCGATCCGCTCCGCCGAACGCGGCGCAGGCGACGTGCGGTCATTGGACGGAACATATTTCAGAGGAATCAGATAGTGGGAGCGCAGCAGGGCAACCGGCAAGTCGGAGATGGTGGCGTCGCCGCGCGCATCAGCGGTGGGCGACTGGCTGCCGGGCGCGAGGTTCTGGCGATCGAGCGCGATGCCATCGACCGGGCTCTGGAACGACTTGGGGCGGAATTCGAACGGGGCGTGCAGATGCTCGTCGATTGCCTCGGTACGGTGGTTCTCACCGGAGTGGGCAAGTCCGGCATCGTTGCGCGCAAGATCACAGCAACACTGAATTCCACTGGAACGCCGGCGTTCTTCCTGCATCCGGTCGACGCGCTGCACGGAGATCTCGGAATGGTTCAACCGCGGGACGTCGTGGTGATGCTCTCCAAGAGCGGCCGCACGCCGGAGCTTGCACAGCTGCTTCCGGCGCTTCGTACGATCGGAGTCGGAATCGTCGCGATCACTGCAGGGGCCGATTCGATCCTGGCGCGCAACGCGCACGTGGTGATCGACGCTTCGGTGGAGCGCGAGGCGTGTCCGTTCGACCTGGCGCCGACAGCGTCGACGACCGTGATGCTCGCCCTCGGCGATGCCCTTGCGGTTACCCTCTACCGCGAGAAGGGATTCAGCCGCGAGGACTTCGCGACGACGCATCCGGCGGGTGCCATCGGACGCAGACTCCTGCTGACGCTGCGGGATCTGATGAAGTCCGGTGAAGACGTTCCCATCGTCGGACCGGGCGAATCCTTTCACCACGTGCTTCTGGAGATGAGCCGCAAACGACTGGGCGCTACGCTGGTCGTCGACGGTGAGCGGCTCGTCGGAATCGTGACCGACGGCGATCTTCGGCGCCTGTTCGAACGGCAACCGGACGCGGCAGCGCTCGTGGCCAGCCAGATGATGACACCCGATCCCATGACCGCCAGCGCCGACATGCTTGGTTCGGCCGCACTCGTGTTGCTGGAGCGGAACAAGCGGACGCAGCTGCCGGTGGTCTCCGACGACGGTCGCGTGCTCGGTATCGTCCACCTCCACGACCTCGTGGAAATGGGACTGCGGCAGTGAGGCGCGCCCTGGTGATGAGCGTACTCTCGGCCGTCGTCGCGGTCTCCGCGCTGGCTGGTTGCGACTCCGATCGCGCCGGTGCGCCCGGCAGCGGAGTCGTCATCGCCGCGAATGCCCCCGATCAGGAGAGCTGGAACACGACGCTCACCTACACCGAGAACGGCCGTCTCAAGGTGCGCCTGGTCACGGCCCACGCCCGCCGGTACCTCGATCGAATGGAAACGCTGCTCGACTCCGGCGTGTACGTCGAGTTCTACGACGTTGACGGCACCGTCAACGCGACACTGCTTGCCGACAGCGCCCGCATCGACGATCGAACGCAGGACATGGCCGCCTTCGGTTCGGTGCACGTCGACAGCCGGCGCAATCGGACGACGGTGGATACCGAGACGATCTTCTACGACAGAGACGCGGACAGTCTCCGGTCGGATTCTCGTGTCTATCTCGACGACGAGGCACGGGGCCGAACGCTGCAGGGCGTGGGATTCAGAAGCGACGCGGCACTGCACGGATACACGATCTACAGCGCTTCGGGTACGGCACGCGGATCCGGGAGGTGAGCGCCGAACGGCTGCTCCCTGCCGCCTGGAAATTCCACATTCAACCAACGCTGCTTTCCGGCAGAGACACATGCGACAGATGATCATCGCCGGCAACTGGAAGATGAACACCGACCTCGAGTCGGGCCACCACCTGATCGCGGGCGTCCGCGGCCGAATCGATGAGCTCGATGTCCCGGCCGACCTCCCGGTCGTGGTCTGTCCGCCCTTCGTGCATCTGACGATGGTCGCCACCGAGATCGCCGACAGCGTGATACGGCTCGGAGCGCAGAATGCCTTCCACGAACCTGCCGGTGCATACACTGGCGAGGTGTCGGCTCCGATGCTGCGATCGGCGGGGTGTGAATTCGTGATCGTGGGACATTCCGAACGGCGTGAGCGCTACATGCTCACCGACATGGACGTGGCGCTGTCTGCGCAGGCGGTGCTCCACGCCGGGATGCGTCCGATCATCTGTATCGGCGAGACGCTCGAGGAGCGCGAGGGTAATCGCGTGCAGGGCGTGTTGCATCGACAACTCGACGCCGCCATCGATGGCGTGATGGATATCGCCGAGTGCGTTATTGCCTACGAACCGGTCTGGGCAATCGGAACGGGACGGTCGGCCACCGTCGAGCAGATCTCCCATGCCCACGCCATGATCCGCGAGAGAGTCTACAACCGGGAGAGTCCGGGACTGGCGGCCTCGATCCCGATCCTCTACGGCGGCAGTCTCAACGCCCACAACGCGCGGGAGATACTTGCACTCGAAGACGTCGACGGCGGTCTCCTCGGCGGCGCATCGCTCCACGCCACCGAGTTCACCACGATCGTGGAACTCGCCATCGCCGAAGTGGCACGACGCGCAGACAGGGACTGATGAGCACCACGACGCAGACGGCGATCAACGCTTCGCGCACGCTCCTTCTCGACGGGGAGTCGCTGACGACCTCGGATGTCGTTGCGGGCGCCCGCGACGCCTCGATCACCGTGGCACTCGATCCACGCGCTGTCGAGCGGATGCACGCCTCGCGTCGGCTGGTCGAGCAGTGGGTGCGGGACGAAGAAGTGATCTACGGTGTGACGACGGGGTTTGGCGAGTTCGCGAACGTGGTGATTCCCCAGGCGGATCTCGAGCGGCTGCAGGTAAATCTCATTCGCAGTCATGCCGTCGGCGCCGGCAGTCCCATCCCGCCGGAGGTGATGCGCGCGATGATGGTGCTGCGCATCAACGCGCTTGCAAAGGGGTACAGTGGAATTCGTCTCGAGGCCGTCGACACGCTCGTGTCGATGCTCAACGCCGACCTGATTCCGTTCAGTCCCTCCCAGGGTTCGGTCGGCTCGTCGGGCGACCTGGTTCCGCTCGCGCATCTGGTATTGGCCGCGATGGGTGAGGGCAGGGTGTGGGTCGGTGGGGAGGCAGTGCCCGCGGGGGCGGAGCTCTCGCGATGCGGCATCGCACCGCTGCGACCGGGGGCGAAGGAGGGCCTTGCGTTGATCAACGGCACGCAGATGATGTCCGCCTACGGCTGCTTTGCGCTGCAGCGGGCGCAGGTGCTGGCCCGATCCGCCGATGTGATCGCAGCGCTTTCGGTGGAGGCATTGAAGGGAACCGACCGCGCCTACGACGCGCGTCTGCAGGCGGTTCGACCGCATCCGGGGCAGATGCGCGTGGCGGCGAACATGCGGCGGCTGATGGCCGGTTCGGCCATCCGTGAGTCGCATCGTCATCACGACGATCGGGTGCAGGACGCTTACTCGCTGCGATGCATTCCGCAGATCCATGGGGCCACGAGAGACGCGCTTGACTACGTGGCCGGTGTGATCGGCATCGAGATCAATTCGGCCACGGACAATCCGCTGATCTTCCCCGAGGAAGGCGATCATGTCGAAGGGGGGAATTTCCACGGGCAGCCCCTGGCGATCGCGCTCGACACGCTTGCGATAGCCGCCGCGGAGCTGGCCAACGTGTCTGAGCGGCGCACCGAACGAATGGTCAACGGTGCGCTCAGTCGTCTGCCACGGTTCCTCACCACCAACGGCGGACTCAACAGCGGATACATGATTGCGCAGTACACCGCGGCGTCGATCGTGAGTGAGAACAAGGTGCTGGCGCACCCGGCGGCGGTGGATTCGATTCCGACATCGGCCAATCAGGAGGACCACAACTCAATGGGTTCGATCGCGGCGCAGAAGGCGTTGCGCGTGGTCGACAACGTCGCCTCGGTGCTGGCCGTGGAGCTGCTGTGCGCTGCGCAGGGGGTTGACTACCACCACCCGCTGCGCCCCGGAGCGGGAACGGCGCCGGTCCACGAGCTCATCCGGCGACACGTTCCGCACATGGACCACGATCGGGTGATCTACGATGATCTTCAGACGGTCACCGAGCTGATTCGCGACGGGGCGGTGCTGGCGGCCGCCGGTGTGACGGTCGACTGACCTTCTCACCCCGCCGGAGCGGCGACACGTAGGGGAGACGACACGTAAAGGTTTGCATCCCGCGCGCGTCTCGTTGGATGCAACGGCCCGCCGTATTAACTTTGCCGTTCTTCGCATTTATTTCGATTCAAGGCTGTCGGAAGCGACAGGGAGCAACACGAGAAGTGCTTACGCCAGAAAAGACAACGGTATCGGCCCGTGAGAAGGACATCGACCGGAAGTGGTGGGTGGTCGACGCCGAGGGTCAGACGCTCGGCCGCCTGAGCACGCAGATCGCTACGATTCTGCGTGGCAAGCACAAGCCGTCGTTCACGCCGCACATCGACTGCGGCGATTTCGTCGTGGTGGTCAACGCCGAGAAGGTCGCCATTGCACCACGACGTGCCGAGCAGAAGGTGTACGTGCGCCACACCGGCTATCCGGGTGGGCAGCGTCGCACCAGCTACACGCAGATGCTGGAAAAGCACCCGGAGCGAATCATCGAGACAGCGGTTCGCGGCATGCTGCCGAAGAACCGGCTCGGTCGCCAGCTCCTTCGCAAGCTCCGTGTCTACGTGGGCACCGAGCATCCGCACGTGGCGCAGAAGCCCGAACAGCTGGAACTGACGTACAAGTAATCATTTCGGGGCCACGGCCCGCAGTAGATGGCACATTCGATTCAGGTCGGTCGTCGCAAGACGTCGGTTGCCCGCGTCTATCTCACGCCAGGCAGCGGCAAGGTGACGATCAACAAGCGAGAGCTCGAAGACTTCTTTCCGCAGCACTTCGACCGTGAGCTGGCCACCTCGCCGCTTCGCACCGTCGAGATGCGCGATCGCTTCGACGTCACGGTCAACGTTCATGGTGGAGGGCGCGCCGGTCAGGTGGGCGCGGTTCGACACGGCATCGCGCGCGCACTCATCGATCTCGACCTGGAGCTGAAGTCTCCGCTGCGGCGCGACGGCCATCTCACGCGTGACCCGCGTATGGTCGAGCGCAAGAAGTACGGGCAAAAGAAGGCCCGCAAGCGCTTCCAGTTCAGCAAGCGGTAGTCAGCCCCGCCGTCAGTCGACGGCGGCCTCCACCGCCGTACGCAGAATTCGTGAGGGATCAGCGGCCCGGACAGTCGGGCGGCTGGTCCCCACGATCGTTTTATGACCCCGTCGCACATTAAGCGCGGGCCCGATGCCGATGCATCGGGAATCACACATACCGTCCGACCGGCCGTGTGTGTCCGGACTGTTCTCGATCGTGTCCTGCGGATGATCCGCCGCCGGACACCGGCGACGGACTCCGGATGAACGGCAGCCAACGGGATGACGACGGTAGAGGAACAACACACAAGCAGGAGTTCACGACCATGCCTTCGGTTTCACTCGAGCAGCTGCTCACCGCCGGTGCCCACTTCGGGCACCTCACCCGCCGCTGGAATCCCTACATGCGGCAGTACATCTTCGCCCCGCGCAACGGCATCCACATCATCGACCTGAAGAAGACGCAGGTGCTGCTCGATGAGGCGCGCGACGCCGCCGAGCGCATCGCCGCCGAGGGCAAGCGGATTCTCTTCGTCGGTACCAAGAAGCAGGCTCGTGACGTGATCCGCGACGAGGCGACGCGTGTCGGAATGAATTACGTGGCAGAGCGGTGGCTTGGTGGCATGCTGACCAACTTCGCCACCATTCGTCGCTCCATCAAGCGCCTGACCACCATCGAGAAGATGGAATCCGACGGTACCGCGGAAAACCTGACCAAGAAGGAGCGTCTGATGCTCTCTCGTGAGAAGGAGCGGCTGCTTCGGGTGCTCGGTGGAATCGTCGACATGAACCGCCTGCCCGGTGCGCTCTACGTGGTCGATATCCGCAAGGAACACCTCGCTGTCAAGGAAGCCAAGACGCTCGGAATTCCGGTGATCGCCATCGTCGATACCAATACCGATCCGCGTGACGTCGCCTTCCCGATTCCCGCCAACGACGACTCGCTCAAGACCGTCGTGCTCATTACCAAGACCATCGCCGACGGCGTCGCCGCCGGACGCGAGCGCGCCCAGGAGCAGGTCGCCGAGCAGGTGAGCGACGAGGAACGGATGCAGAAGGAGGAGGCGTTCGAGGACGAGGCAAAGGTCCGCACCCGGCGCCGTACCCGTTCCCGCCGTGGAGGAAGTGACGCCTCGACGTCGACCGCGACATCCGCAACACGCGAAGCCGCGACGACTCCGTCGGACAGTGGTGCAGCGCAGACGAATGCAGAATCAGAGGGAGCCAGCGACACGTCCGAAGGCAGCGGTAAGGACCGCGCCTGAACGGGGAGTCGTCGCCCGCCGGTGATCGAGCGCGTGCTCGCGTTCGATGTGGTGTGATCAAATTCGTACGTCCATACACAGCAGCATACAAGAGCAATGGCAATTTCCGCACAGGAGGTAAAGAGGCTCCGCGACCGCACGGGCGCGGGCATGGCCGACTGCAAGAAGGCGCTGGAGGAATCCGGCGGTGATATCGACGGCGCGATCGAGATCCTTCGCAAGAAAGGCGCCGCAACGGCCGCGAAGCGGGCCGATCGCAGTGCGAATGAAGGCGTCGTGGCTACCGCGATCGACGATGGCCACACCCGGGGCGCCATGGTCGAGGTCAACTGCGAGACCGACTTCGTGGCGCGCAACGAGGAGTTCAGCGGGTTTGTACACAAGCTCGCCGATCAGGTGCTGGCCGAGCGGCCCTCGAGCGAAGAGGAGCTCATGCAGCTCGTGATTGACGGCCGCTCGGTCGAGACGTGGATGCACGACCTCCTCGGCAAGTTCTCGGAGCGAATCGAGATCCGACGATTTGCTGTGCTCGAGTCCGATACCGGCTACGTCGATGCCTACGTGCATCACGGCGACAAGCTCGGTGTGCTCATCGAACTCTCGGGCTCCGGCGACGCCGAGCCCACCGCCGCCCTTGCGCGCGACATCGCGATGCAGGTCGCGGCGATGAACCCGTCGTACGTCCACCGCATGGACGTTCCCAACGACGTGATCGACAAGGAGCGCGAGATCCTCACCGAGCAGACGATCAACGAGGGCAAGAAGCCCGAGATCGCCGAGAAGATCGTCAGCGGACGAATCGAGAAGTATTTCAGCGATGCCTGCCTGCTCGAGCAGTCGTTCGTCAAGGACTCCTCGAAGACCGTTCACGAAGTGCTCGTGGACTTCGGAAAGCACTCGGGTCACGAGGTCACCGTCCTGAAATTCCTCCGCTACAACATCGGCGAAACAACGCCGGAGGCGGCAGCGCAGGAGGGCTGAGTACGGGCTGCCAGCGCCGAGGGTCGCCTGTATACGACCCGTGACAATTCGACCTACTCCAGGAAGTCTCGCAGCGCCGACAGCTGCGAGACTTTTTGTTAGTTTTACGCGACTTGGCGCGATCGAACGCTTCCCCGGGCCCCGTCTGACCTCGGACGGACCACCGACGGCCGCTGCCGCACCTCGTCGATTGACCCACCGTGCGGCCCGTATCGATGCCCGCCCGCGCATCTCGCAGCCGATGTGAATCCCCACCTCCAACGATTCCGGACAGCCGGATCAACGTACCGGTAACCCGATGGCAGCCTACAAGCGAATCCTCCTCAAGCTGAGCGGCGAGGCCCTCATGGGCGAAATCGGGTACGGTATCGATGCCGACGTGCTCGATCTGTTCGCGATCGAAGTCGGGTCGATCCAGCAGCTTGGCGTCGAGATCGGAATCGTCATCGGTGGCGGCAACATCTACCGTGGCGTGCAGGCGGTCGCCGAGGGCATCGACAAGGTGACCGGCGACCACATGGGAATGCTCGCGACGGTGATCAACGCGCTGGCTCTGCAGAACGCGCTGGAGCGCAACAACATCGACACCCGACTGCAGACGGCCATCAAGATGGAGCAGATCGCCGAGCCGTTCATTCGCCGCCGCGCCGTCCGCCACCTCGAGAAGGGACGCGTGGTGATCTTCGGCGCGGGTACGGGCAATCCCTACTTCACGACCGATACCGCCGCCTCCCTGCGAGCCATCGAAATCGATGCCGACGCGCTGGTGATGGGGAAGAACGGCGTCGATGGCATCTATGATGCCGATCCCCGTCTCGTGCCCACCGCGCGCCGATTCCCCTCCATCAGCTACACCGAGGTCCATCGCCGCAACCTTCGCGTGATGGACCTGACGGCGATCACGCTCTGTCAGGAAAACAAGGTGCCCATCCTCGTCTTCGACATGAGCGAACCGGGCAACCTCAAGCGGCTCGTCCAGGGCGAGCCGATCGGCACCATCGTCTCGGCTGACGCCTGAGTCGCGCTCCACGGCATGCCCTGATTCCATACGCACTTTCACGTAGTGACCCAATGGACGTCAAGCAAATCCTCGATTCCGCCGAGAGCGGAATGAAGAAGGCAATCGAACACTGCGAGATCGAACTCGCCAAAATCCGCACGGGCCGTGCCTCGGCCAGTCTCCTCGACTCGGTGCGCGTCGAATACTACGGTTCGAACGTTCCGCTGTCTCAGGTCGCGAGCATTACCGCACCGGATGCCACCCAGATCCTCGTGCAGCCCTGGGAGAAGAACATGGTTGCGCCGATCGAGCGTTCGATCATGGCGGCAAACCTCGGACTCAATCCCACCAATGACGGCACGCTCATCCGGCTTCCGATTCCTCCCCTGACCGAGGAACGGCGCCGCGAACTGGCCAAGATGGCAAAGAAGGTCGCCGAGGATTCGAAGGTCGGCGTTCGCAACGTCCGTCGCGAGGCCATGGAAATGCTCAAGCATGCCGAGAAGGACGAACACATGAGCGAGGATACCCGCAAGGGCGGTGAAGCCGACGTCCAGAAACTGACCGACCGATACATCGAGTTGATCGACCATCACTTCGTCGAAAAGGAAAAGGAGATCATGGCCGTCTGAACTCTCCTCCCCCGCGCCGGTATACGCTCCCGGCGAATCCTTCGTGCACCATGCCGCATCGCAGTCAGTGCCGGTGACGCACCGGTGCACGTCATCCATCGTTACTCAACCAGCGCACATCATGCAGGCAGACGTTACCAATACGCCCGCGGCGTCCGATTCGCCGACGGGTGCGCCGCATCATGTCGGTGAAATGATCGACGGTCACGAACATCATCGCCTCATCATCGTCGGATCAGGACCGGCCGGGCTTACCGCAGCTCTCTACGCCGGACGCGCCAATCTCGACCCGGTCATCTTCGAGGGCAACCAACCCGGCGGACAGCTGATGATCACAACCGATGTCGAGAATTTCCCGGGGTTCGAAAACGGAATTCTCGGACCGGAGATGATGCAGGTCTTTCGCCGCCAGGCACAGCGCTTCGGTGCCGACTGCCGGTTCGAACACATCGTCAGCGCCGACTTCCGAGAGCGCCCGTTCCGGCTCAGCAGCGACCGTGGCGGAAAATTCTCCGCCGACGCCGTCATCGTCGCCACCGGTGCCACCGCCAAACTGCTGGGACTCCCGTCGGAGAGCCTGTTCATGGGCTACGGCGTCTCGGCCTGCGCCACCTGCGACGCGTTCTTCTTCCGCGATCAGCATGTGATCGTCGTCGGTGGTGGTGACTCGGCAATGGAAGAGGCGAACTACCTCACGAAGTTCTGCAGAAAGGTGACCGTCGTCCATCGACGCCATGAATTCCGGGCGTCGAAAATCATGGTCGATCGCACGCTTGCCAATCCAAAGATCGACGTCGTCTACAATGCCAACGTCGTCGAGATCCACGGTGCCACCGAACCGGTGCGAAAGGTCGATGCCGTCACGCTGCGCGACACGCATACGGGCAGAACCTGGAGGATGCAGATCGACGGTGTGTTCATGGCCATCGGCCATCGGCCCAATACCGATCTCTTCCACGATCAGCTCGAGACCGACGCCAACGGATACCTGTGCACGCGCGGTAAGAGTACCTACACGAGCATCGATGGCGTGTTCGCCTGTGGTGACGTGCAGGATCACGTCTACCGTCAGGCGATCACCGCGGCCGGCTCCGGATGCATGGCCGCGATCGATGCGGAACGGTGGCTCGAAATGCTCGATGTGGATGCGAAGGCCGAGGCCGAAGAAGCGGCAGGGGAGAAGGCTTGAAGCGTTCCCGGAGAGCCGGTCATCCCGTCGCGACGATCGGAGGACCGACCGAACGGTCGTCGCTGCCAGCCGTCAGTTGCGGCAGCGCGATGTGTCGACCGCGGCGTCGTAGACCACGCGCAGGTACCGGAGCTCCCGGTGCTCACGCGCAATGCGCCGACGGAGCATCGAGCTCCGTCGGTTGACCTGTACGCCGTCGGTGGTCCACTTCATGCAGCACATCGGGTGCGAACGTCGCAGGTCCTCGAGCTTCTGCCGCCACTCCTGTTCTTCATGGTCATCGAGACGATCGCGCCGCTGCAGCGCGAGGAATCCCTGCACGCTGTCGTGCATATCGATGAGCGCCGAGAGATCCAGCCGCCCGTAGGCTTCGCATGCCACCGACAACGTCTCGCGTTCACGTGCACGAACGGACCGGTCCTCGATTCCCATGATCGCCACCGCGATGTCCGACAGGAGATAGAAACTCTGCTGCTCGCGCAGCGCGTCATAGCGGAAGTTGCGGGAGGTGGCAATCGACCGTTGCAGTCGTTGCGACTTCTGAACCATGTGATCGGCGAGATCGCGCGAGTGCGACTCGATCTGCTGTTCGTCGACCTCGTCGATGACCGAGCCACGCGAGACGCGGCGGCGCACTTCTCGCAGGCGAAGCCGCAGCACCGCGGTGTCAGCGCGCGCGTTGGCCAGTTCGAATTCCAGATCTCCGAAGAGACGGTAGTACCGCTTGACGAGCGCGGGAGCGGTGAACGACCGCATACGCGCGAACGACACGATCGGTTCGACGAGCGAATTCGTAGACAGGTGAAGCTGCATGTCGTAGTGCCACTAGTGATGCCCTGCGCGCCTCGCCGGTGAGGTCCTCTGCGACGGCCCGGCAAGGCGGCGACAAAGTTCAGCATTGGACGGCGTCATTCCAAAGCGTCGGACTCAGTCACCCCGGTTCACCTGCGGAGGATCATCACCGCGCGTCGCGATCCACGTCGACTGCGGCTCGTCATCGGACTGATCATGGCGCCGTCCCATGGCCCGACGCAGGCGCCTCGGATGTAGTCCCGCCTCCCGCATCATCGATTCGAGTTCCTCGCGCGTGTAGAGAATCACCCGCTCGGGTGAATCCGCCATATAGACCGATGAATAGTCGGGACTGATCCACGCCGGCTGGCTGATCATCATGTGGTCCTCTTCCTCGTAGTGATTGTCGACGATCAGCGTCCCGCCGGCCACCTGGTCGGTCCATTGACCGAAGGCCCGGGCATGATCGGCGGTGAACGCGTCGAAGTACAGGGCGCCGCCGGGCTTGAGCCACTGTCCGATCTTCCCGATCAGCGCGCGATTGCGTTCGTCCGAACCGTACCCGAAGCTGGTATTCAGCGACAGCACCACATCTGCCGGACGATCGGGTTCGAAGTCGAACATGTCCACCGCCACGAATTCCGCAACGATCCCCCTGTCGACAGCATCGAGCCGACAGAAGTCGACGAGCGACTGCGACTGCTCGACACCGACGACGTCGGCCCCACGCAGTGCAAGCTGCAGCACCATTTCGCCGCACCCGGAGCCGAGATCGATCACGCGCATTCCGGGCTGAAGGCCGACCGCGCGTGCGACGTCTGCGGCCGCGTCCTGCCATCCCGAGCGTTCGGCATCCGAACCGTAGTATTCACGCTGCAGAAAGTTGCTCCACCAGTCCCAGTCACGGGTGAAGTGTTCGGCATCGGAAGCCGGGGGTTGAAATGACATGGGAATTCGTATTGGCGTTGTCGTTGTCGTTATTGATACGGTCGTCATTCGAAGGGAATTCACCGGCTCAGCGGGCGGCCGGCGGTCAGGCGGCGCGATTTCGATGGTTGCAGGATCTCGGATCGCGTTCTAAGTTCGCCACCTGACATGACCCGTCACACTCGGTTTCACCCCGGACGCTGACGCCGTCAATGGATCACTGCACAATCCGATGGCGCCCCCTTCGCGTTCGACCCCATGCTGTACCTACCTAATCAAATCCGGCACGGGGACCATCAACGTTTTCTGCCCAGGAGGGACTCATGACCGTTTATGCGTCAATGCGTCGATCGGCGCTTGCGGCTGCTGCCGTGGTCGCGTCGTCGCTGTTCGCCATTGGCTGTGGCCAGAACAGCGGCGGCACGTCGCTCGCAGATCAGTCGGCCGACGGAGCCAACACGCCGGTTGCGACGGCTTCGGCGACCAGTCCGGTCGACCGTGGACACTACATTGTCGCCACATCGGGGTGCAACGACTGCCATACACCGTGGCGCGTCGGAGCCAACGGAACACCGGAACCGAACATGGAGCTCATGCTGTCCGGGCAACCGGGTGACATGCCGCTACCGGACCCGCCCCAGGCGTCGGGTCCCTGGATGTGGGGCGGAGACGCCACGCAGACGGCATTCTTCGGACCGTGGGGAATCAGCTATGCGGCCAATCTGACGCCGGACTCGGCGACGGGCATCGGCGCGTGGACTGAAGACGATTTCATTCAGACGCTGCGCAAGGGAATGGTCAAGGGATCGGGTCGGCAGCTGATGCCGCCGATGCCGTGGCCGAACCTCGCGCAGATGACCGACGATGATCTCAAGGCGATCTACGCCTACCTCCGTACGATTCCGCCGGTAAGCAACAAGGTCCCGGAGCCGAAGGCAATGCCGATGGCCGGCTCGGCCGCCGCAGCTCCGACCGACACAACCAGCTGAGCCGGGTCGTCGCGCACCGCAGTACCGCTGCGAACATCTCCGGACACGCGAAGGAGCGTGTCCGGAGATTTCGTTTCTTCCATCCCGTCGTTCCCGAGGTCGCTTGGGGTCGGCTCCGTTCCGTCGTACCCTACTGCCATGAACGCCGTCGAATCCGACACCGACACGCTGCCCGCCTACGTTCCGCGCGTTTCCCTCTCCGACTACGAGTACGAGCTGCCCGAGGAGCGGATCGCCACCCATCCGATGCCCGATCGCGCCCGGAGTCGCCTGCTCGTCTGCCGTGTCGGTGCCGATACCGTCCACCATCGTCGCTTCGATTCCATCGTCGAACTGATCCCTCCGGGCGCCATGCTCGTGCTCAACGACACCCGCGTCGTTCGCGCGCGCCTGGTCCTGCACAAGCAGACCGGCGGCCGTGTGGAATTCATGCTCCTCGAGCCGCTCGATCCCTCGCGAGATCCGGCCGTCACGCTCGCCACCACTCGTGAAACCGTCTGGATCTGCATGATCGGCGGCGCGAAGAAGCTGCGCGGAAGCAACCAGGTGACGACCGTCATCGGCAGCGGTGTCGGAGCGATCGAACTGTCCGCAATCGTCGAGGAACGGCTCGAGGAGGGCTTCCGCGTGCGATTCCGATGGACGCCGGCGACGCTCAGCTTCGCCGAACTGCTCGAGCACGCCGGCAGAATGCCACTGCCCCCGTACATCAAGCGCGAGGTCACCGACGAGGATCTCTCCACCTACCAGACAGTCTACGCCGAGCGGGAGGGGGCCGTGGCCGCGCCGACCGCCGGCCTGCACTTCACCGATGCCGTGCTCGGCGAACTCGAGCGTCGCCGGGTTGCCATCCGGCGCGTGACGCTCCACGTCGGCGCCGGCACGTTCAAACAGGTGGAAGGCGACATGGTGCACGCGCATCGAATGCATCGCGAGCGAATCTCCGTCTCCGGTGACACGCTCAGAACGCTTTCGGATCATGCCCGCCGCCGCGAGCACGGCGGCCATCCGTTCGTGATCGTCGGGACCACTTCACTGCGCACGCTCGAGTCGCTGTACTGGTTCGGAGCCCGCCTGCTGCTCGATGGAGACAATCCGATCGAGATGAACCTCGAGCAGTGGGATCCATATCGCCTCACCGACGAGCATCCCGTGCTTCCGTCGGTCTCCGAAGCGCTCGATCGCGTCGAGGAGTGGCGGGCTGATCTGGGTGTGGAGGCGGTGACGGGTCGAACGGGTCTGCTGATCGTGCCGGGGTATGAATTCAAAGCATGCGATGCGCTGATCACCAATTTCCACCAGCCCGGCAGCACGCTGATTCTGCTGGTCGGTGCGATGATGGGGCGCCGGCTGTGGCGTCGTGCCTACCACGAGGCACTCACCGAGGGATACCGCTTCCTCAGCTACGGCGACGCGTCTCTGATCGTGCTGGACGACGAACGGATGTCCTGCCGGTCCGATCCGTGAATTCCATTGAGCTGCCGAGCCACGCCTGAGATGTCCTAGAAGTCGCGCCGTTCGAAGCGCCACGCCGCCAGGGCGAGCATCACTGCAGCAAAGACGGCACACTGAGCGATCGACGCCCACGGCAGTCCGATGCCGGCGAAGATGCGCTGCGACAGCGACTGCAGCAGATCGTTGATCTGCGGCAGCACCCAGTACAGTCCATCGATGATCCCGCGCGCCCATCCTGCGGTGATGAAGTGGTAGAGCGTCTGCTCGCGATTGGTCAGAAATGTCGACAGCACCACCACGTGGATGTAGGCGAGACTCATCGGCAGCACCCACCCGTCGGTCAGCACGTTCAGCAGTATGATCGCACTGTAGAGCGTCGCAAAGGCGAACAACGGCACGAGTGTCGTCCAGATGACGAACGGGAAATACCACACACCGCTGGCAAGTCCGTAGAGCGCCCACACGCCGAGGTTGAACACCACCAGGTTGATTGCAATTGCAACCAGGCCGCCGAGCGCGCGACCGAAGAGCAGCACGGTTCGACGTATCGGCTTGGAGACCAGCAGATCGATCGTGCCCTTCTCCATCATCGACGGAACGATTCCGGCGGTTGAGAATATTCCCAGGAACAGCACGGCAATCGCGATCGTTCCCGCATAGAACCCAAGTTCACTCTTGACCACCTCGCGGAGAATCACTGCACCTGTGGCCGAATTGCCTTCCTGCGCAGTGGTCGTTGAGTCGCGCGATGGGGGGCCCAGCGCTCCGCTGCGTCCGTTGCGTTCACGGAGCGCCAGCGTGTCCCCGGCAACGGTCGTGTCGCCTTCACCGAGTTCCGCCAGCAGGGAATCGTCCTTCCGGGCATACTCGGGTTGGCTCAGCAATGAATCGGGCGCGGCCCCGACTGTCGTATCCGACCGCACCGCGGCGGTGCGTGATTGATCGTACGCCGACTGCATTCCGGAGCTGAACAGAAACAGCGCCGTGATGCCGAGCGTGACGACTTCGATGACCATGATTGCGAGGATCACCTTCTTCGCGTAGATCTCGCGGAACGTATCGAGGACGAGGGCGACGAGCTTCATGCGGTGGGTTCCTCCTCGGTGACGACGTCAATGAAGAGCTCCTCGAGTGTCTGTCGCATTGGAGCTACGGAGGTGATGAGAATGCCGGCCGTGCGGAGGGCATCGATGGCGTTGTTGAGCGTTGCGATGTCATCGAGCTGGAGCTCCGCATCGCTTCCGTGAAGATCGATCAGCGAATACGGTGCGAGCAGGCGCGCGAGCTCGTCGGAGCGATCGCCTTCGACACTGATACGGTAGCGGCGCGAGGTTTCCGTCAGCGCGTCGACGGTGCCGATGCGTGCGATCTCGCCGCGCCGCAGGATCGCGACGCGGTCGCAGATACGTTCGACTTCCGACAGCAGATGGCTGTTGAGGAATACGGTCATCCCTTCATCACGCAGCCGTACGATAAGATCACGGATCTCCTTTCGACCGACCGGGTCGACGCCATCGGTCGGTTCGTCGAGGAAGACGATGCGCGGATGATTGAGCAGCGCCTGTGCGATTCCGATGCGCTGCATCATGCCCTTCGAATACTTCTTGATCTTTGTGTGTTTCCACTTGGTCATGTTCACCAGCTCGAGCAGTTCCTTTGAACGCGAGCGGAGGCTGGGCGCGGGTACTTCACTGAGCCGCCCGAAATATTCGAGGACGCCGCCGCCGTCGAGGTAATTCGGGTATCGGTGGTTCTCCGGAAGGTATCCGATGAGTCGCTTGCTCTCGGTGGTGCCAATGGGATTGCCGAAGAGCGTTGCGCGACCGGAGGTGGGGAAGGCGATGCCGAGCAGCAGTTTCACCAGCGTTGTCTTGCCCGCTCCGTTGGGTCCGAGCAGTCCGAAGATCTCGCCCGGAGCGATCGAGAGCTGAAGCGGCTTCAATGCATGGACCGACGGTTGTTTGCGACCGGAGCCGGCGTAGACTTTCTCGAGGCCATCGATGGAAATGGCGGCGTCAGTGCTCATTGCGTCGAGGAATCATGAGATGAATCGCGAGCAGGCGATACCCGCGGTGGCTGCTGCCCGCCCGGGAGCGCAGCGAAGATAGGGCGATGCGACCGAAGTGCTCGGCACGCGGGTGCGGCTTCGAGACAATCTGTGAACGCGGGGCGATCGACTGAAACACTCCCGTGGATTTCCCCGTTGTACCGTACATTGTTTGTTTTCGTTCGAAGCGCTCCTCACCAGCGTGTCAACTCTGCTCACGACCGAATGATACACATGAGAAACCTCCGGACCGGAAGACTGCTCGGCGGCGTCACGCTTGCCGCTGCACTCGCTACGACCGCCCACGCTACCGATCTGCCTACGATTTCCTACGAATCCTACCAGCTCGACAACGGACTGCGTGTCATCCTGTCGGTCGACACCAGTGCACCCGTCGTCGCCAGCTACGTGGAATACCATGTCGGTTCGGCCAACGAGCAGGCCAATCGCACCGGGTTCGCACATTTCTTCGAGCACCTGATGTTCGAGGGAACCGAGAATATCAAACGGCACGAACTCGACAAGCTGGTACAGTCCGCAGGCGGTCAGCTCAATGCCCACACGACGTTCAATCACACGGGCTACCAGATTCTTCTCCCATCGAATCAGCTGAAGCTCGCGCTTTGGATCGAGTCGGAGCGGATGATGCACGCACGTGTGGAGAAGATCGGCGTCGAAACGCAGCGCAAGGTGGTCAAGGAGGAGCGGAAGAACCGTTACGACAATACGCCATTCGGTTCGTGGCTGGAGCGAATGGCTGCCGATATGTGGCCGGGAACGCCATATGCCTGGACGCCGATCGGCTCTGCGCAATACATCGACAAGGCCACCCTCGAGGAGTTCCGCGCCTTCTACAAGAAATACTACGTGCCGAACAATGCGGTGCTTGTTATCGTGGGCAACATCGATATCCCGCGGACCAAGAAGCTCATCGATGCGTACTTCGCGCCGATTCCGCGCGGTGCGGAAATCGAACGGCCGCATCCGACGTTCACGCCGCTCGACAGTGAGCGTGTTGAGACGGTGGTCGAACCGCAGACCCCCGTTCCCGCCGTGTTCTACGGCTACCGCACCGTCGCCAGCGGAGCACCCGATTCCTACGCGCTCGAGCTTCTTACCAATATCCTCGCTTCCGGTGAGAGCTCGCGACTGTATCGAACGATGATCGACCAGCAGCAGCTTGCCGTGCAGGTCGCCGCGTTTCCGTTCTCGCTCGAGCATACCGGAATGGCCGCCATGCTGGCCGTCGCCCATCCGACGAAGCCGATCGACACCGTCATGGCGGCAATCGACCAGCAGATCCGCGACGTGCAGGAACACGGCGTCACACAGGAGGAATTCGAGAAGGCGCGCAATCAGTTCGAAACCCAGTTCGCCGCGCGCTTCAACGGCGCGCTCGACAAGGCAATGGCGCTGGCTGATTACCAGACGCTCTTCGGTAATCCCGGTCTGATCAACACCGAGATCGACAAGTACATGGCGGTCACACGCGAGGACATTCAGCGCGTTGCCCGCAAGTACCTCGTTCCCTCAAACCGCGTCGTGCTCAAGTACCTCCCGCCGTCCCGCGAAGACGTTCACTGATCGATCACCGGACATCGTACACCGGAAACAAGGGACAATCTCCGCCAGAACACAATGAGTCTCAGAACGATCCTTTTCCCCCTGTTATTCGTCCTGATCATGGTCGAACCATCCGCCGCACAGACGATTGACCGCACGAAGCCGCCGCAGCCGGATCCGCCGCCGAAGACGGCGTTCCCGAACTTCCAGATCTTCACGCTCTCCAATGGACTGAAGGTCTTCTACGTGCACGACGACCGGCCGCTGGTGACGTTCCGGTTGCAGGTGCGTGGCGGCAATTCGCGCGACGGCGACATCACCGGGCTCTCCGACGCAGCGGCCGATGTCCTGACGCGCGGCACGACTACGCGCAGTGCGCAGCAGTTCGCATCTGAAATCGATTACGTCGGTGGCGCCATCTCCGCCTCGTCAACACCCGATGCGGTCAACGTCGTCGCCAGCGGACTGAAGAAACACCTGACGACCATCCTCGGCCTGTTCGCCGATGCAGTCGTCAATGCGAACTATCCCGAGGACGAGCTGGCGAAATACCGCCAGGACCAGACCAGCCAGCTGCGCGTGGCAAAGTCGCAGACGTCGTTCCTCGCCCAGGCCGGTACCAATCGCGTTCGCTACGGCAATACCACCTACGGTCGGACGATGAACGCGGACGACATTTCGCAGTTCACGCACGACGCGGTCAGCGACTATCACGACACCTATTTCGTTCCGAACAATGCAACGCTGGCCTTCGTCGGCGATCTGTCGAAGGAAGAGCTGACCGATCAGCTCGAGGCGGCGTTCGGCGACTGGAAGCCGGGGACGATACCGGCGATGGACCCGCCGACGTTTCCCGCGCTCAAGGGACGTCGCGTCGTTCTGATCGATCGCCCCGCGTCGGTGCAGAGTTCGATTCGCGTGATTTCAAACGGTCCGACCTACAGCGACGACGACTGGCCGAAGGCGACGATTCTCAACGATATTCTGGGCGCTGGCACCGGCCTCGGCAATCGGCTCGCGGCCAACCTCCGGGAAAAGCACGGCTTTACCTACACACCCTACAGTCAGTTCGATGCGAATCTGTACGGGGGAATGTGGGTGGCTGCCGCAGACGTGCGAAACGCCGTGACCGATTCGGCAATCGCCGAGACGCTCAAGGAAGTCGCCCGCATCGAAACCGAACCGGTGGGGAAGGATGAACTGCAACGGAATATCAGCTCCGCCGCCGGCGGATTCATGATGTCCATCGCCAACCCTTCGGTGACCGCGCAGCGTCTGCAGTTCCTGGATTTCTACAATCGCCCGAAGGACTACTACAACACGCTGATCGACATCTACGAGCACACGACGCCGCAGGACGTGATGTCGCTGGCGCGGAAATACCTCGACACGGCCAACCTTGCCGTCGTCGTCGTCGGACGTGTCTCTGAAATCAAACCGAAAATCGAAGCGATGTTCGGTGCCGATAACGTCGAGGTGTGGGATTCGGATCTCAATCCGGTGCATTACGGCAATGCCGCCGGTGGTACCGGTGAGGCGACTCCCAACGTTACCGCCCAGCAGGCCTGGTCGAAGATGATCGATGCAATGGGAGGCACCGACAATATCGCCCGAGTGAAGTCGCTGCGTACAACCGGCGATGTCGTCATTCATGGCGGTGGTCAGTCCTTCCCTGGTTCGTATGAACGCGTTCAGGCGCGGCCGAACCGAAACTATGAACACCTGGAAGTGAAGCCGATGCTGCACGAAGAGCAGTTCTTCGATGGTACCAACGGCTCGACGATCAACGGCGGCGACACGAACGGCATTCCGAGCGACAAGCTTGCGCAGGTGGCCGAACAGAACCTCATGTTCGCCGAGACGAAAGTCGATTCGCTCGGCGGCTCATTGAAGATGCGGGGCACGTCCGCGGTCAATGGCGTCAATGCAATCACCGTCGAGCTCGACGTACCCGCGAGCGGATCGACGACGTACTATCTGGATCCGAACACGTTCCTTCCGGTGGCGCAGGCGAGTGCCGAGGGAATGATGACGACGTTCAACGGCTGGACCGACGTCGACGGCGTGAAATATCCGTCCGGCTTCACGCTCGAACCGCAGCCGGGCGTGCAGATCGAATTCAAGAACCTCACCTACCAGTCGAACGTTCCGGTTACCGACGCCATGTTCACCGTCAAATGAGCTGTGCAATCGTCCGGCTGACGACGTGAATTTCCAACCAATCCCGCCGGTCGCGCGTGTATCGCCTACATGCCGCCGGCGGGATTTCTTATTTCCCCATGGACCCACGACTCGATCCCACCAAGGTTGAGAGCGAACGCCGCCGTCGAAACATCACGCACCTGACGGTCGCGATGCTGCTGTTCGTCGCCTCCCGTGCTGCCTTCTTCCTCGCCGGCGTCTACTTCGATGCCAGTCCGCTGCTCTTCTTCCATCAGTTCATCGATCCCCATTTGCTGCGCACCGATCTGCTTGTATCGGTCTACTGGTTCCACGCGCAGCCGCCGCTGTTCAATCTCTACGTCGGTCTGGTCCTCAAGGCATTCGGCACCCACAGCATCGTTGCATTCGCCGTCAGCTACCTGATTCTGGGGGGAACGCTCACCGCAACGCTCGTACTTCTGATGCGGCGTCTCGGTGTCGATTCGCTGCTGGCAACGGTGCTTACTGTGCTGTTCGTCGCTTCGCCGGCATCGATACTCTACGAGAACTGGTTATTCACGACCTATCCCATCGCCGTCCTGCTTGCCCTGGCGGCGCTGTTCGTGCATCGCTTCGCTACCTCCGGACGGACCGTCGACGCAACCATCGCATTCTCCGCGATGGCGGTGGTGGCGCTCATGCGCCCGCTGTATCACCTGCTGTGGATTGCAGTCTCCCTGGTGTTGCTGTTTGCCGCGCTTCCGGCATCACGGCGGCGCGCGCTGCTTGCCGGTGCGGTGGTGCCACTTGCGCTCGTCCTCGGACTCTACGCGCGTAATGCCATTGCGTTCGGTGATTTCAGTGCCAGTTCCTGGCTGGGAATGAACATGGCGCGCATAACGACGATGAATATTCCGCCGTCGCAGCGATCGCAAATGGTCCGCTCACGAGAGCTCTCTCCGGTGGCCATGATTCCGCCGTTCAGTCCGCTCAGCGACTACCTGCCGCTGATGACCGACACGATGCACAGCCCGATTCCCGTGCTCGGCGATGAAGTCAAATCGACGTCGTATCCGAATTTCAATAACCTGAACTACCTCGTCATCTCCCATGCCTACTTCGATGATGCCATTCACGTCATTACGACGCGTCCAGGCGTCTACGTCGAGGGAATTGGAACGGCGTGGCTGAACTACTTCATTCCCGCAAGCGATTACTGGTTTCAGAATCCCAACCGCAGGAGCATCTACTGGTACGATCGCATCGTCAACTGGGCCTCCGGTCAGGTCGTTCCCCGGGACGACATCGCCCGGAGTGGCGGCTTCTGGCATATCGCATTCTCGAAGCTGCTTGCCTGTGGTCTCGTGTTGATCGTGGTGATTACCGCATCGATCGTGTTCGGCATCGTCGAATCGATTCGCCGATGGAAATCCGGATCGTCAGACCGCGCGTGGATATCGACCGTCGCCTGGATTTCGTTCACGATTCTGTTTGCATCTGTGGTGGGCAACATGCTCGACACGGGTGAAAACAATCGCTTCCGTTTCGAACTCGATCCGATGATTCTGACGCTGGCGGCGCTGACGATCACGTGGCTGTGGCACACCTTCAGACCGGACCGTGCATCGGTGGAGAGTCGGCCCGAAGACGGGTCAGGTGCGTCTTTCCCCACGTGAGTAGCTGCAGGCAGGACGTCGTTATTCCGCGGGCGTCTCTCTGCAGAGCGTTCCCCGCTCGAGCAAGAGTCGCTGGGCATCGGGGAAGACGTCGAGTGCCCGCTCCACATCGTGCGTTGCGATCAGCAGGGTGCGATCTGGTGAACGACGTCGGGCCAGATATTGAAAAATGTCGGTCGCGGTATCCGGGTCGAGATTTCCGGTCGGCTCGTCTGCCAGAATGATTTCGGGTTCATTGGCGAGCGCGCGGGCGACCCCGATGCGCTGGGCTTCGCCGCCCGAGAGTTGTGACGGCATCATTGGCAGGAGGTGACTCAGTCCGAGTTCGGCGACGATCTGCAGCGTGCGTCGCTTGATGTCACGCCTTGAATCCATCTGGATCGACAGGGCGAAGCGGATGTTTTCGAAGACCGTTCGATCCTCCAGCAGTTTCGTGTCCTGGAAAACGAGGCCCATGCGGCGGCGGATTCGGGGAAGCTGCCGCCTGGAAATTCGCCCGAGTTCCGTCCCGTCGATCGCCACGCTTCCGGAATCGACCGGAAGGTCGCCGTAAAGCGCACGTATCAGCGACGTCTTACCCGAACCGGTTTCGCCGCCCATTACGGCGACGTCGCCGCGTTTCAGATGCAGCGTGACGTCACGCAGGACGGGCAGTCCCCGATGGGAGATCGTGACGTTGGAGAGCGACAGCATGGCAAAAAAAGGGAGAATTCGATCGGGAGGGAGGACGTGTGAGCAGCGCGTTCGGACGTCAGTCGGCAGCGCGATTCCGGGCGATCACCGCGGCGAGCCGGGTTGCCTCGATGGCGCTGTTGGGATTGGCTCGACCCTTTGCAGCAATCGAGAATGCCGTTCCGTGATCGGGAGAGGTCCGCACGATGCGGAGATTGGCCGTGACGTTCACGCCGCCGCCGTGGGCATAGAGCTTCAGCGGACCGAGTCCCTGATCGTGATACATCGCCAGCACGCCGTGGTATTCATTCGGAATGAAACGGGCGAAAAATCCGTCGGCGGGAAACGGTCCGGCGGCATCGAGTCCCGCATTGCGCGCATCGTCGATTGCCGGCGAAATGATTTCAATCTCCTCGGTTCCGAGCAGCCCGTCTTCACCGGCGTGCGGGTTGAGACCAAGGACGGCGATGCGTGGAGAGTCAATTGCGAAGTCGCGTCTCAGCGATCGGTCGAACGCGGCAATGCGTTCTTCAACGAGCTCGCGCGTGATCAGATCGGGAACACTGCGCAGGGGATGATGAATCGTCGTCAGCGCCACGCGCATTGCCTCGGCAGTGAGAATCATCAACGGAATGCCACCCGTGAGCGATGCGATCATCTCGGTGTGACCGGCGAATCGATATCCGCTGGAATTGAGCGATGACTTGGCAATGGGCATGGTCACCACTGCATCGACGACACCGTCGAGCGCCATGGTGGTTGCCCGCGTAACGGCATCGCCGGCCAGCCGACCCGCGGCGGAATCGGTAGTGCCGGGGTGGAGCAGTGCATCGGATTCGATTTCCACGAGCGGGACACGCCAGCCGTCGACGGCGATCGAATCGGCGTCGACGGCGATTTCCGTCGCGCCGAGTTCGCGCGCCGACTGCTCGAGGAGTCGCGCATTGGCAACCACGGTGGGAAGCACCGACGGTGCGGTTTCGGCCGACGGCCGCAGCGTGCGCAGGACGTCGAGGAGTACTTCGGGCCCGACACCGTTGACATCACCAATCGTGAAGGCAATACTGACGGGATCCAATGCAGGGTTGGGGGGAATCATGTTCATGCAGCGGCAATCATTCGATCGAGTTCGTCCAGATCGGTCGCCAGGAACTCTTGTGCTTCGGCGACGTCATCGGGGGATCCGCAGACGAACGGACACCGTTCGTGCAGGTAGTGGGGCTCGACCTCGAGCACACGGCCGCGTCCGTCGATTGCGGTACCGCCGGCCTGTTCGACGATCATTGCGAGGGGATTGACCTCGTACATGAGGCGGAGCTTTCCGCGACGGGACTTGCGATCTGCGGGATAGAGGAAGACGCCGCCCATCAGCAGCGTGCGATGCACGTCAGCGACGGCGGTGCCGATATAGCGGAGACTGTACGGGTGGCCGTAGTGATTGCGATCCTCCTTCAGGAAATCGATGTACCGGGAAGTGCCGTCGAGCCAGTTGCGACTGTTGCCCTCATTGACGGAGTAATACGGCCCCCGCGCGGGGATCTGCACGCGCGCGGATGAGAGGAGAAATTCGCCGATGGTCGGGTCGTAAGTGAAAATGTCGACACCGTCGCCGGTGGTGTACACGAGCACGGTACTCGAACCGTACAGGGCGTATCCGGCGGCCACCTGCAGGTAGCCCGGCTGCAGGAAATCGTCCATGCAGCCATCGGAGCCGTTATCATCGGAGACACGGCGGAGGATCGAGAAGATGGTGCCGATCGGAGCATTCACATCGATGTTCGACGAACCATCGAGCGGATCGAACAGCAGGACATAGGAGCCCTTTCCGGCGCCGGAGGGAAGCGGTATCAGTCCGTTGGCTTCCTCCGAAGCCATTGCGCAAAGATTCCCCCCATACCGCATTGCGCGAATGATCGTCTCGTTGGAGAAATCATCGAGCTTTTTGACCGCCTCGCCATGGACGTTCTCCTCACCGGTGAATCCGAGGATATCGGCCAGCCCGGCGCGGCGAACCTCGCGCGAGATCACACGCACAGCCAGCGTGAGATCGCGCAATAGACGCGAGAACGCGCCGGTGGCACCGCCATGCAGGTGCTGCTGGTTGGCGATGTGATGTTCGATCGTGATCAGCGGTTCGACTGGGTTCATGGTCCGGCGTTCGATTGCACTGCATTGACGGAACTACGATCCGACGCGGGTCTCGACCCGCTTCGAACTACGTGCCAGCGGAATCAGAGGACGGGGTGGGGAATCAGCTTGCGGGCGGACGGACGGTGAGAACGGGGCAGGGGCTCTCGCGAACGACGCGCTCGGCGGTCGAGCCGAAAATCAGATGCTCGAGTCCGGTGCGGCCATGGGTGGCGATCACGATCAGGTCGATGTGCACACGCTGGGAGTACTCGATGATCGTCGAACTGGCGCGTCCGTGCGCGACGGCGGTCACGACCTGTGGCGCCCCCTGCAGTTCCTCACGCTTCAGCATCTCCTCCATTGCATTCTCGGCTGCGGTCGTCAGTTCGCTGTCGAGATTGATCAGCCCCATCGGCGTCAGTCCGGCTTCGGTAGGAAATACGGCCGGCTCGATGACGTTGATCAGATGCAGCTCCGCTGCCCACCGATCGGCGAACGTGCGGGCGTAGTGCAGGGCGTAGCAGGAGTGCTCCGAGAAATCGGTGGGAGCGAGGATCTTGCGGATCTGAATCTGATCCATTGGCAGCGTCGAAACGAATGCTGAGTTGCGGAGTCGAACCTCGCGGCGCCGCGTCGGCACGGTCGTGCCGCCCGGACGTCCGCACGGCTTGCACGCCGGCAACGGGGGCGGCATCTTTGCCGACTTGCGTCGCTCGTCACGCAGGGTGACGCGTCGACGCAGGTCCGAAGAAATCAGCCCGCGCGAACGTCCCGAGGGCCGCGTCGGACGGGCATCAGGGCGAGAAAATACGAATTTCCACTGCTCATGAATGAACCCGAGCTACAGCGCGTCCGCGCGACGCTCAAGCACCTCGACGTGCCCGCCTGGCTGCTGTACAGCTTCCGCGATACCAACCCGATTTCCCAGCGCATGCTCGGACTCACTCCCGAGGTGCATCAGTCACGTCGCTGGGCATACCTGATACCTGCCGAAGGGGAACCGCGCGGTCTGGTACATCGCATCGAACCCCACATCGGGAAGTTCATGCGTGGTGAGGTGCGCCGGTATTCATCGCACGAGGAATTCGAATCCGGTATCGCATGGCTCCTTGACGACGTCGACCAGGTCGCCATGGAGTATTCGCACCACAACATGATTCCCGTCGTGTCACGTGTCGATGCCGGCACCGTCGAAATGGTGCGCAGCACTGGTACCGACGTCGTCTCCTCGGGCGCGCTCATCGCAATGCTGGAGGCCCGACTGAGTGCCCGACAGATCGAGTCGGCAATGCGCGCCGGCGTCGCCGTCCGCGAGATCATGATGAGCGCCTTCAGGTTCATTCGTGAACGCATCCTCGCCTCCTCCGAGGTGAACGAGTACGACGTGCAGCAGGAGATCCTTCGCGAACTGGATCGTCGCGGACTCGATCCGGGACATCCCCCGATCGTGGGTGTGGGCCCCCACAGTGCCGATCCGCACTACGAGCCGGTCGCAGAGGGTTCCAGCACGATTGCAAGAGGCGATCTGGTGCTCGTCGATCTGTGGGGGCGTGAACTCGATGAGTCGGGCGTCTACGGCGATATCACCTGGGTCGGTGTGGTCGACACCTCGGCCGACGCACGGCACTCACAGGTGTTCGACGTCGTCTGTCGCGCGCGGGAGTCGTCGCTGGCCGTTCTTCGCGAGGCGTTCTCGCGCGGTCGCGAGGTGAGTGGTGCGGATCTCGATCGCGCCGCCCGTGATCTGATTACCGGTGCCGGATACGGGGATGCATTCGTCCACCGCACCGGCCACAGTATCACCGGCGAACTCCACGGGGCCGGAGCCAACCTCGATTCCTATGAAACCATCGATACACGGCCGATCCTCTCGGCCACGTCGTTTTCCATTGAACCCGGCATCTACCTCGAGGGCGACTTCGGTATTCGCAGCGAACTCGATGTCGTCATCGATCAGGAAGGCACCATCCACGTTCCCAGCGAACCACTGCAGAACGAGCTCGTGATGCTTCTGGCCTAGATTTCAATCGTCATGATTTTCACCCACTCATCCCACGCGCGCCGTCGCCAGGCGTTGGCGCTCGTCGCCGCATTGACGGCGGTCGTGACGTTCGCGCCCCGTCTGCACGCTCAGCCCGTCGAAGAGGATCGCACCTTCCGGATGGCTCAGGGATATGAGCAGAGCGGCGATCTGCCGAGCGCGGCGCGGACATATGCGGAGCTCTACTCGATCGATCCCAGTTCCAAGGTCTACTTCGAGGGCGTCGAACGCACCTATCGCGCTCTGCTGCGCTACGCCGATCTGCTCCCGATCGTCGAAGAGCGACTGAAGCGGTATCCGAAGGATTTCGATCTCCGCGTCTCGCACGCCGATCTGCTCAATCGCACCCACCAGCCCGAAGCGGCGTCACGGGAGTGGAACGCGGCGATCGAGCTGCAGCCAAGTACGCAGGTGACCTACGCGATCGTCGCGCAGTCGCAGGCGAACAACCACCTCTTCGACAAGTCGATCGACACCTACCTCCGCGGACGGATCGCGCTCGACGACCGCTCGCTGTTCTCAACGCAGCTTGCGCCGCTGTATGCAATGGTGGGGAGATTCGGAGAGGCGACGGGAGAATACGTGCGGATGCTGGAGTCGAATCCCCAGACGCTGCGGTATGTGATGAACGGGATGGGAATGTTCACGACGAATCCTGACGCGGCCAAGGCAGCGGTGGACGTCGTCAAGCTTCATGTGGCGCAGCGGCCCGACTTCGTGCCATTCCTCGATCTGCTCTCGTGGCTGTATACCGAGCAGGGGGATTATCAGGCGGCGTTCGACGTTGCGGTCCGTATCGACAGCGCCCGGGGTGGAAACGGCTCGACGGTGTTCCAGTTCGCCGATCGTGCGCTTCGCGAGGGCCGGTCCGAAGCGGCGGTGACCGCCTACGAATACTTTCTCCAGCATTTCGACAGTGGCAATCCACTGCACGCGCCAGCGCTCGTCAACTACGCGCATGCGCTCGAGCAGCAGTATCGGCAGCGCGGCACGATCTCACGTGACGACGCGGAGAAGCTGGTCGACCGCTACCGTGACATCGCCGAATCCGAGAGCGGGAACGCGGCGGCAGCCGAGGCGATGTTCTCCGAGGCACGTCTGCAGGCCGACGACCTCGACGAGCCGGAGGATGCGATCGAAACGATCGAGCAGCTGCGAACGCAGTACCCGCGGTTTCCCCAGGCGGCGCAGGCAGTGCTGCTGCTCGGCGATCTGAAGGTGCGCGTGGGAAGTGTCGACGAGGCGATCGGCCTGTATCGCAGCGGTGCGGCAGACACATCCGGCACGAACGACAAGCGGTCGGCCGATCAGAGTCGTCTGCGCCTGGCGCGGACGTACTTCCAGCTCGGACGGTTTGCCGACGCGGCGGCGATCTTCGACCGGCTTGCCGCCGACGCCGAGAGCGATGCGGCCAACGACGCGCTCGGCTACGAGCTGCTGCTCGATGAGAGTCGCGCGAGTGACAGCATTGCGCTGACCCGCTATGGGGCGGCGCAACTGCAGATGCTTCAGCACCAGTGGGATGAAGCTGCACAGTCATTCGACCTGGTGATGCGGTCGGATCCGTCGAACACATTGGCCGAGCGGGCGTTGAGCGGGCGAGCCGAAGCGGAGGAGCGGCTGGGAAAATTCGAGCAGGCGGTCAAGACGTTGTTGATGGTCGATGACAAGTATTCGAGCGGTTCGCTGGCGGACCGCTCGCTGATGCACGCGGCGGAACTGGCAGAGCAGCAGCTCAACGATCGCGCGCGTGCCATCGAACTGTACACGAGGCTGCTCACGCGGTACCCGCAGTCACCGTACGTCGCCTCGGCGCGGGCGCGCATTCGTCAGCTACGTGGTGACGGCCGGACTCCGGACGCGAGGGACGAACGGGAGGACGGTGGTGCGTGAAGTGGGGGACGGCGTCTACTTCACGTAGCCGTCGTTTCGAATGAGCATCTGAATCTTCTCGAGTTCCTTCACCTTCGGCAACAGTTCGTCGAGATAGTTGCTGAGGAATTCGAGGCGGCCGGTCTCCGAACGCATCTCCAGCACGTGCTGGCGTGTGGCAAGTTCGAGACCTGCCTTCTGCGCGATCCGGAACGAGGCACCTCCGTCGAGCCACGCACTCGGCTCCAGGGGCTCCTCGGCTTCTCCGTAGACCGACTCCACCAGCTCATTGTACATCCCGATCGTGCGTTCAAGCAGTTGGTAATCCGGAGTCGGGGCGACGTCCGGCAACGGGTTCACATCAGCGGTGAGGTACGGCCGATCGCCGGGACCGTAAGCCTTGATCTGAAAGCGTGAGGTACCCTCGACGATGATGTCCATGCTGCCGTCGTCATAGGTCGTGGTCACCTCCGCGACGCGGGCGAGGCAACCCACCTGAAACATGTGGCCCTCCTCGACGAGGTTGATGCCAAAGGTGCGGTCGTGCGCGCGCGACTCGTGAACGAGCGACCGATACCGGCCCTCAAAGATGTAGAGCGGGTATCGAGCGCCGGGAAAGAGCACGATGCTCAGGGGAAACAGTCCGATCTTCATCGGGTGGCAAACGGTTGAAGTTGTCTCCTGAAGAAACGAGGGGGCGGTAACGAAACGCGCGCGAAGTCGCTAAGCACTCCGCGCGCGCATCGTCGAAACGAACGTCGTCGAAACCAACGTCGTCGGCGAACAACTGCCGCAGACGACGCTCAGCCGACCTCTTCCATGGTCCGCACGAGGCGGCGGTAGCGATCGTTGACACGCTCCCAGTTGATGTTCGCCAGGAAGTTGTCGACGTACGTGGCGCGGCCGGGGCCGTCCTTATGGTAATAGGCGTGCTCGAACACATCGCAGGCGATCAGGGGGATTCCGCCCCACATGGCGCCGTGATGGTGCTCGTCGACTTCCCAGTTGAGGAGGCGACCGGAGTAGAGCGAGTCATGGACGAGCACGCCCCAGCCGGAGAGCTTCGCAGCAATGCATGCCGCCTTGAAGTCCGCCTTCCAGTTGTCGAATGAGCCGAAGTTCTGCTCGATCGCGCGATGGACGTCGGGACCCTTCGAGGGATCACCGTCGCCACCCATCACTTCCCAGTAGACGTCGTGGAGCAGGGCGCCGGCATGGTTCCACGGCAACCGGCGCTTGAGCTCACCGATGTGCGAGTAGTTGCCGTTGGCTTTCGAACGGTCGGCCGACTCGAGCTCCTGCTCGATCTTGTTCATCGCGTCGACATACCCTTTGTGGTGCTTGTTGTAGTGCCAGTCGGACGTCTCGGCGTCGATGACCGGCGCAAGAAGCGTCTTCGCCTCCTCATCGGAGTATGGACGGCGATGGAATTCCCACGTGTAGGCCATGTGTTCCCCCCAAGAGTGAAAGTGTACGGTCAGTGATTCGAGGTCGTTCGGACGCGCGGAGCAGCCGCGGGTCCGAAGAACAGATAACATGGCATTTTTCCACTCGGTCACAAAACACGACGGGACGGAGCCCCGTGGGGGCCGCCGTCCCGAAGTGCAATCGTCATGTCCGACTCCTCACCGCCGCGTTCGTTTCAGCGTGTGACGACGAACGAACCGGCGTCGCGCCGATCACCGTCCTCGACTCTGAAGAAGTAGCTGCCGGCTGGCAGCGTCGATACGTCGACACTGATGGAGGTCGATGCAACTCGAAGCTGCGCGTCATCGAGGGCGACACGATTGCCACGAGCATCGAAGATGGCAACGCGGGTGAGCGAGGGCCTCGACTGCGTTGCCAATGGAATCGTCAGGTGTGTCGAAGCGGGATTCGGGTACGCTGCTGCGGCGACGAGCGCACCGGAACCGAGGGTTACCCCGCTCACGGCCGACGTCGCGTGAAAATCAACCGCCTGGGGAAATCCGAAGTCGGTCGAGAACGCCAGTTCGAAGTGGCCCGACTCATCGGCCGTCGTCCCCGCATTGACCGTCAGTTTGACGTCGACGGTGCCATTGCCCGGAAGCGTCGTCGCGTCGGTCTTGTCGCGTGTCGGCGGATAGCACAGTTCGTTCGTGCAGACGCTCGACGACCAGCCGTCCGGAGCGTCGTTGATGGTTCGCTCGACGTAGAACGTCACGTCGGAAGAACCGGTGTTGCGCACGGTCACATGGAAGTCGAGGGAACCACCGGCGACGATCGTTCCAACGGTGTCGTGGACTTCGAGCGTGAACAGGGCCTGGGCCCGTGCCGAAGCGGTTGCCGCGACGGCGAGTGCAAGTACCGTAGCAAATCTCAGGAGCTTCATAGTGTTCCTCACGAACTCACGGGGAAAGCGAACGAGCGCCCGATCCTTCGCAGGACCGGGCGCTCGCGCGTTATGACGTTGTGACGCACCGCGATCAGTGCACCACGGTTATCGCCGTCGATGTGCGTGCGCCGTTGGACGACACGACCACCGTGTAGGTACCGGCCGGCAGCTTCGAGACGTCGAGCGTGCTCGTGTGTGAGCCGACCGCCTGATGTCCGTCGTCGAACCGCAGTACGCGGGTACCGTCGACGGCATAGACCTCGAGGGTAACGGCGCCGGCCTTCGCGACCGAGTAATTGACCGATGCCGACGTCGACACCGGGTTCGGGAAGACGCCGTTGATTGCCAGCGTCGAGCCCGTCACCGCACTATTGTCGACCGACGAGATGGCGGCCGTCGTTGCCGAGAACGACTTGTCGATGCTGGTCGAACCGGTCGTGAACTGCAGCGTCACGTTGCCGGTCGCATCAGCCGTACCGCCGAGGATCTCGACGTTGACAGCCATGGAATCACCCGCCGGAATCGTAAACGTCGACACGTCAGTCGACGGATCCAGGCAGGGCTGATCGCCGATGCACATGCGGCTGGTCCAGCTGGCCGGCATGTCGTTCGTCGTCCGCGTGACGGTCACGTCGAGCGGCGCATCGGTGCGGTTGGTCACCGTCGAGGTGAACGTGGCCGTTTCCTCGACCGCAATCATCTTCTGCGTCGCGTCCGTGGTCACCGCGATCGGCGCACCGGCGTCGATCGAGCTGGTCAGCGGAATCGAAACGCCCTGGTACACCGGTCCGAGGTAATTAGCCGCGGTACCATGGGCGATGAAGATGGTGTGCATGTCGTCGAAGACGTACGGTGCACGGCCGGCCTCCGGCTGCGGAATGGTGAGGGTCACGTTCGCCACGAACGACGCACCCGGACGGATGACGCTGCCGTCGTCGAGGTCCTCCGCCGGAACGGTAACCGCTGCGCCTGCGGAGCTGGGGAGCAGCGCTCGCCCGGCATGTGCGTGCACGTATCCCGTCAGGAGCTTCGACGTCGATCCGTCAGTCCACGCCTGGTCGGCCGTGATGTTGTCCTGCGTAATCGCAGTTGTCAGCATGATCTGGTTTCCCGGAATCGCCGAAGCGACGTCGAACTGCAACTGGGCCTTGATCTGGCGGGTTGCCGGATCGAAGGAATACGATTTGACGGTCACCGCCACTGGCGCGTACGGCGTATTGAGTACACGCGTGATGTATGTCTGCCAGACACCGCGGTTGGTCATCACCTCCTTCTCCTCAGGCATCACCGTGCGCTGAATCGACGCGCTCGGATAGCTGCTGGCACCGAAACGCGAGAGCATCTGCAACCCTTCGCTGAACTGCATCGGATCTGCGATCTGATTACCATTCTGCAGGTGGTAGCTGATGTCGATCAGTCTGTCGCCGTACTGGCCCTCGAGCTGATCGAGAATGTCATAGCCATATGGGCACCAGACACACCACGTTCCGGTTGCCTCCTCGACGACCGCATTCTGTGGCTGCTTGACGAGATTGTCGACGACGTAGAGACGGACGTCGAGCATCACCGTGGGATGGTCCGGGTCGTTCGTAGCAACCGTGACCATCGTCTTGTAGGTACCGACGTCAAGAGCGGAGGCATCTGCCTGGAGCGTCAGCGCGTGCGATGAGCCCGGTGTGACCGTGAACGACGTGTCGGCGGACAGCCATGATGCGTCGCCGGGAACCGTGACAGAACTCTCGAGCGGGATGATGCCCTCGTTGCCAAAGTTCACCGTTGCACTCGTGGACGTTGCCGCGCCCTTCTCTACGATCATCGGAACGAGCGTGCGATCGACGGAGGCAACCGCCTTCGGTTCACCGGCCTCGAAGACGTACGTCATCGGGCTTCCAGCGCCACCGATGTAGTACATCTTGCTGTCAACGACCGGCATCGACATGACGCCGTAGGTTGCTACCGGAAGCGGATAGCTGGCGGTCCAGGTATCGGCGGCAGGGTCGTAGACGTAGACGCTCCGCGAGGGGCCATTCTCATCATTGCCACCCGCGATGTAGATCTTGCCGTCGAGAACGCCTGAGGCGCAACGCTCGAGGGCCTTCGGCATCGGAGTCACGGCCGACCATGAGATCGACGACCCGTCACCGGAGACCGTTCCCTTGTAGACTGCGTTGATCGGCGTCTGGCCGGACGTCGGAATCCCACCGAAGACGTAGATGTCGTTGCCAATCGCCTGCGCGGTGGAATTGAACGTCGTCGTCGGCATCGAGCCGGAAACCGTCTGCCACGCTTCGGTCGCCGGGTTGTACGAATACGTATTCGGACTGGCAAGGATGTTCGACCCGGACATCGTGAAGCCGCCGATGACGTAGATGCGGTCGTTGACGACCGCACCCGTCATTTCCGTCAAGGGAACAGGCAGCGCCGTCTTGGTCTCGAACGAATTCGACGACTGCGTGTACTGAAAGAGCGTGTTGAAGAACACGTAGTTGTTGTTTACAACCGTATACCCGCCCATGATATACAGGTTGCCGGCAGCTGTCGCAGCAAATCCGTTCAACTTGGCAACCGGCGCCGTTGACCCTCCGTCGAGCGGCATGTCCGCGACTTTGGTCCATCCATTGACTGAAGCGGTGTTGAGCCCACGCCCGTTGTACGTGATGATGTTGCCTGTAACGCCTCCCCAGGCGTAGAGCCAGTTGCCGATGCTGCCGACGTAGGCACCGACCAGACCGTCGCCGATGCCGGGTGCTCCGATGAGCGTCTTGCCCTGTGTCCACTGGGCACTTGCACTGCCGACGCCCAGCACCACGGCAAGCATCGCCGTGCATACCAGTCGCCAGGCTGACTTGTAGCTGTTACGCATGTTCTGATAACTCCTGATTGATGTATGGATCGCTATCCAGGACTGCAGGTGTTGGCGTCGTTCGAGATCTCGGCCACCCGCGCCAGTTGCGTGCAACTGAATGGTGACCATACCAATCGCGACCCGCACAGCCGCGATTTGTTTCAACGGCACGCTCAATCCGACAAGGAGGATGTTGTCTCTCCGGGCGGCGTCGGCGCCTGAGGCGGGAGGCGGGTCTGGAGGCGGTAAGGTCGTGTCAATTCACCCCTTCCGGGCGTTTCCATCGCGGCCGTTCCATGCAGCTGCACCATTGATCCATGGTGCTGCCGCGAGGTCGGAGAACGGTCGCTGCAAAGGGCAGATCTCGCTCGAATCGAGCAATCCGCAATGATACGGATAAATGACAGAAGGTATCAAGAGACCGAACGGGGGAAGTGGGGTGCAGCGCATGCTCGTCCGGTTGCGATCGATTCCCCCAAACACGTCGAAGGGCCGCGTCTGCACAGACGTGGCCCTTCGGAATTCTAAGCGTGCCTTCTCTCTCGGCTGTCGCGGCCTACACGCCGAAGCTCTCACCACATCCGCAGGTGCGCGTGGCGTTCGGATTGTTGAACGTGAACCCGCGGCCGTTGAGACCGTCGGTGAAGTCGATCTGACAGCCCATCAGGTAGAACAGGCTCTTGGAGTCGACGAATAACCGGATGCCGTCGAGATCGAAGACCTTGTCGCCCTCCCTCGTGTCGGCATCGAAGCCAAGCTGGTAGCTCAGCCCGGAGCAGCCACCGCCGCGAACGCCGACGCGCAGACCGTAGGTCTCCGGAATCTCGTTCTGCTTCATGATCTTTCTGACCTCGCCCGCCGCCTTCTCGCTGAGCGTAATCGGCGTCTCGGTTGCCTGCGTGGTCGTCTCGATCGTGCTTGTGTCTGCCATCGATCTGCCTCCGTTGCGTTCGTGTTGTTCGCGGTATCTGGATCTGGTTCAATTCTTCGAATATAAAGACGAATGGGAGCGAAGAACGTTTGAGTGTGTGACCCCCGTCGTGGCGGTTACGAACCGCCCGTTTCGCGCATCGCCCTCGCTTCGGCCATCTTCCGCTTCAGTTCCGCGATCCGCGCCGCCTTGTCGTCCCCGTCTGTCGAGGCCGCCGATGACTGCTCCCTCGGCACGGCAGCAGCTGCCGCATGCGCCGCCGTCGGCTCCTCTGCCGGGGCGGGATTCGAGTCCGCTGCCGACACGGTGGCCTCCGTGCTCGAATCGCCTTCGCGAGCCGCCTTTGCCGCCGCCATCTTCGCCTTCAGCGCCGCGATCCTTGCCTCCTTGTCTCCCTCGGCCGTGGCAGGAGCAGACGGTGTCTCGTCCGGCGGCGTCGCCGCAGATGCCGTGCCCTCTCGAGTCGCCTTCGCCGCCTCCATTTTCGCCTTCAGTGCGGCGACGCGCGCGGCCATGGCGTCAGCTGCAGCATCCGGCGTCGAGGTCGCCGACTCCGTCGGCGCGGCCGCAGCGTCGGCCGACTCCTTCTTCGCGGTCGCCGGCGCAGGTGCCGTGGCCGACTCGCTGCCGCCGTTGGCTACGAACCCCGGCATGTTGAGTTCGAACGTCTGAGGATCGACCTGCTCGAGGATGCCGCGCTGCTTCAATGTGTCGACCACGTCGTGCGCCAGTTTCTCGATCCTTGCATACGGAACCTTCGTCTGGCTCTCGGCCAGGTATCGCCACAGTCCGTACTGCAGATCACGGAAGAACATCACCGACTTGTGATAGACGGGATAGCGTTCGCGCTGCAGGAATTCCATGAACCGGCGTGGATCGCTCGCGATGTCCTGGACGGCACGTGTTGCCTTCATGATGGGGTCCTCGAGAAGGTTGGGATAGCGGGCCTCGATCGGTGCCGAGGTCACAGGCGAATCAACATACACGACGGGCCGAGCACCGACAAGCAGTGATGCTGCAGAACGTCCGTCCGTTGCCCGGGCGCGGCTGCTTCCCGCGCATGGACTCCGTATATTGAGCGCCAATTTTCTGCTTCCCCGGTCGGTGTCGGCGCCGGCCGGGGAAGCATGCTTTTCCGCAGTACAGGTCGACCCTCGATGGACCAGTCCGCCCCGGACGATACCGTGCTCGTCGCCATCACCGGCTCGATCGGCGCCGGCAAGTCGACAGTCGCCGATCTCTTCGAACAGGCGGGAATTCCGGTGCTCCGCTCCGACGTCATCGCTCGTGAGCTGATGCGCTCCGATCCCGGAATGATCCAGGCCATCGTCGAAGCGTTCGGACCCGAGGCATACGTCGACGGCGAACCCGACCGCCGGTGGCTGGCCGACCGGATCTTCAACGATCGCGAGCTTCTCGAGCGCATGAACGCGATCGTGCATCCGAGGACCATCGCCGCGCAGGGCGTGCGTGCAGCGCACCTGTTCGCCGAAGGCCATCGCGTCGTCGCCTGCGAAACCGCGCTTCTGTTCGAAACCGGTGGAGAGGGGCGCTTCGACTACGTCGTGGCCGTCGATGCAGACTCCGAGAATCGGCTGCGCCGCGCCGCCGAACGCGACGCCTCGGAACTCGAACGTGTCCGTCAACGCGACCGCATGCAGCTCTCGGCCGAAGAGAAGGTCCGCCGCGCCGACTTCGTCATTCACAATGACGGTTCGCGCGAGGAACTCGAGGCGAATGCGCGGTTCGTCATCGACCTGCTACGCAGTCTTCCGCCGCGGGACCGGCTCGAGGTGGAGGACGAGGATGAATCCAACACTGAGCAACGATGAGTCAGAATCAGAACCGATCGATGTACATGCAGTCAGAACCGCCCCGCAGGAGACGCAAGGTCTACGTCGAGACGTACGGCTGCCAGATGAACGCCGCCGACAGCGAGATCGTGCTGTCGGTGATGCGCGATGGCGGCTACGATCCCACCGACGATATCGCCGCCGCCGACGTGGTGTTCCTCAACACATGCTCCATTCGCGACAACGCCGAACAGCGGATTCACGGGAGACTCACCGACATCACCTACTACAAGCGACGCAACCCGGAGCTGGTGGTGGGAATTCTCGGCTGCATGGCCGAGCGCCTGCGCAAGCAGCTGGTCGGTGACGACTCTATCGTCGACGTGGTCGTCGGACCCGACGAGTATCGCGCGCTGCCGGAGCTCGTCGGCGAGGCGCGCGACGGCGAGAAGGGGATCGCCGTGAAGCTCTCCCGCGTCGAAACCTACGACGACATCACGCCGGTCCGCACCGATGGCATCTCCGCATGGCTGTCGGTGATGCGCGGCTGCGACAAGTTCTGCACGTTCTGCGTCGTTCCGTTCACGCGGGGAAGGGAACGTAGCCGTTCGCTCGAGTCGATCGTGCGCGAGATCGAGCACCTCAGCGAGCACGGATTCCGCGAGGTGACACTGCTTGGTCAGAACGTGAACAGCTACCGATCAGGCGACCACGATTTTTCCGATCTGCTCGCCGCCGTCGCCGATGTCGATCCGCTCATCCGCGTTCGCTACACGACCTCGCATCCGCAGGACATGTCCGACAAGCTGATCGAGACCATGGCGGCGCACGCCAACATCTGCAACTACATTCACCTGCCGGTGCAGAGCGGGTCGAATCGCGTGCTGGCGCTGATGAACCGCACCTACACGCTGGAGCACTACCTGGAGCGGATAGGGAAGATCCGCGAGCTCATTCCCGGCGTCTCACTGTCGACCGACATCATCGCAGGATTTCCGACCGAGAGCGACGACGACCACCGCATGACGCTCGAGGCCATGCGCCGCGTTCGCTTCGACGGTGCCTATATGTTCAAGTATTCCCCGCGCGAGAACACGAAGGCATGGAAGATGGGTGACGATGTCCCCGAGGAGGTGAAGACGCGGCGGCTCGAGGAGATCATCGAGCTGCAGCGGGAAATCGGTTACGAGAACAACCAGCGACACGTCGGAACCGTAGAGGAAGTGCTCATCGACGGCCCGAGCCGCCGCGACGACTCCGACTGGAAGGGACGGACCGATACGAACAAGGTCGTGATCGTGCCGAAGGGTGACGTGCAGATGGGAGAATACGTTCGTGTACGAATCGACCGGGCCGGTGCCGCAACCCTGCATGGGACGCCGCTCGACGCCTCCGGCAATCCCCGGTACCTGCCGCTCTCCGTTGCCGTCGGTTGAGGATACTCGCCGGCGTTTTCTCAATTTCGAATTCCGTTCGGTCCGACGTGAGGTCCCGTTCGAACCGAAACCGAGCGTGTGTCGACCCGACCGCCACCGGCTGCCAAGCCACGATTGGCGCACGCTCAAACACACACCCGAGGGGTCCGATGAGGTTCTCTACTCCCATGATGCCGCGCATTCTCACCTGTACCATCACGGGGCTGGTGCTCGCGACCGCCGCTGCGCGCGCGCAGAGCTATGAGCAGCAGGCGCGCACGATTCTCGACCTGTTTGAATCCGGAAGGAAGGACACGGCCTACGCACTGATCGAGCCGTTGAAAAAGGCGGCGCCGCTGGTTCCGGCAGTGCTCTACACACGGGCGCAGATGACGCCCGACGATCGTGCGCTTCCGCTGTATCACGAGCTGATCGCCCTGGCGCCCGGCGGTGACTACGCCGACGATGCCGCATACCAGCTTGTGCGCCGCTACGTCGAAAAGAGCGATTCGCTTGCCGCGGCGACCTGGCTGCGCATGCTGAAGACCAACTACCCGCGTTCACCGCTGGTTCAGCAGGCAGATCGACTGGTCGGCACGGCGTTCGGCGGCATCAGGCGCGACACGACACTGCGCCCCTCCGCGTCGACGCCGCAATCGACCTCGCACATGGCAGCAACGACACCGCCCGCGGCGGCCACTCCGAGCACCTCCCGCGAGACTTCGACGCGATCGGGTTCGACCGACGCGCCGTCGGCTCCGGCCGATGAGTCCGATGCCGACGCCATGCGCGGCTACGCCCTGCAGGTGGGACTCTTCCCCACGCGCGAATCCGCCATGGTCCGGGCCGAGGAACTGAAAGCGAACGGAATACGTGCCGTGCCACTGCCCAAGACGGTCGATGGCCAGCGCAGCGTCGCTCTGGTGGTCGGTCCGTTCACGAGTATCGACGCTGCCAATGCCCGCAAATCCGCCGTATCCGACGCCTGCGATTGTCAGGCGTTCATCGTTCGGGTTGAGTAAGCATCGGCCAACCACACTTCAATCCAGCCATCGACAATGATCATCACACTGCACGGCACGGGCGCAGGTCTTCCCAATCGTAACCGACTCGCGTCGTGCAACGCCGTGGATCTGGCCGACGGAACCCTTCTGCTGCTCGACGTCGGCGAGGCCGCCTCGCGCGCGCTGGTGCGCGATGGCGTCGACCTCATGCGCGTCTCACGCGTGGCGGTCAGTCACATGCACGCCGATCACTGGACGGGCCTGCCGGAACTCGCCACCGCATGGGTCGCCTGGCGCAGAACCGCACCCGTGGACCTGTACCTGCCGCCGGACACTGCCGATTTCTTCGAGGAGGTGTTCACGCGGAGTTACCTGTTGCCGGAACGCCGCGGATTCGAGATCCGATACCACGAGCTCGCTCCGGTGGACCTGCCGGGTGGCTGGCACCTCGACGTGTTCGACACGACGCACCTCGTGCGTTACGTGGGCACGTCCAACCCGCACGGCCTGACGACGCGTGCGGTCGGGTTCATTCTCACCGGAAATGGTCTGCGTGCAGTCTTCAGCGGCGACCTCGGCTCGGCCGAAGATCTGTCGGGCAGGCTCGAAGGCGCCGACCTTCTCGTCTGCGAATCGGCCCACATCGATACGGCCGAGGTGCTCCGAATGGCTGCGGCGTCCGGCGTCGGCCGCGTGGTGTTCACGCACGTGCCCGACGACGACGCGTCATTCCCCGCATCCTTCGATGCCGTCCGCTGGAGCGTCGCCTCAGAACCAGAACGCATCGAACTGTGATCCAGAAGCGGCAGCGCCACGCCGGGGCGGAGGGGACTTCACCGTGCCTGACGCCAAGCGACGCCGGTCACTATCTTCACCCTCTTTGATTCTCAACACTCCGCCTCAATTCCCGCATCGATGACCCGTCGCGTCCGCTTCACATCCGTCGTGATCGTCCTGTGCGCGATCGTCTGTACGGCCGTGACGTACGCCCAACAGCCGTCACGGTCGATCATCGTTCGCACCCGTCCCGGCGTCGACGGCAAGCTGTTTCGCGAACGGGTCGCGGCGCTCGTGCGAGGGGACGGAATCTCGACCGCCATCGCAGCCGCGTCGACCGCCGTCCGCGTGGTCGACGATCCCTCCGGAGTGCTCGGCGACGACCCGCTGGCCCGCTACTGGATCGTCACCGGTGCCGACAGTCGTCTGCTGGATCGATTCAAATCCGACGACCTCGTCGAGACCGCCTTCGAAAACCACCGCTATCGTCTCGATCACACCGAAGATGCCGCCACTTCGAGTTCATCCTACGACTCGCAGTGGGCGCTGCGTGCGATCGATCTGGCCGGCGCCTGGGAGCTCACCCGCGGGGCGCCGGATGTGCTCGTCGGTATCGTCGACACCGGGATCGAACTCGATCATCCGGAGCTCGCCGACGCGCTGTGGGTCAACCCGGCAGAGGACATCAACGGGTCGGGAAAATTCGAACCGTGGCCGTCGACTGAAGTTCGTGATGGCGTCTCCGGTGACATCGACGGAATCGATCAGGACGGGAACGGACTCGCCGACGACGTGGTCGGATACGACTTCGTCGATCAGGTCGTGCCGAACGTCGGCGACTGGGCGGGGCGCGATCCGATTCCGTCCGACGAGCAGGGCCACGGCACCTCGGTGGCCGGCGTCATCGCCGCGGCCGATGACGGCGTCGGTGTCACCGGTGTGGCGCCGGGTGTCCGCCTGGTCGTGCTTCGTGCCTTCGACGCGACTGGAAACGGCGAGGACGACGATATCGCCGCTGCCATCGTCCACGCCGCCGAGGTTGGCGTCAAGGTGCTGAACCTCAGCTTCGGGGATGCGTACAATTCTCCGCTGCTGCACGACGCGATTCGCTATGCATCCGAACGTGGCGTGCTCGTCGTCGCCTCCAGCGGTAACGACGGGAACGCCGCGCCCCACTACCCAGCCAACTTCCCCGAAGTGATGTCAGTCGGCGCCGTCGATTCGCTGGGGCAGCTCTCAGCGTTCAGTTCCTACGGTTCTCAACTGTCACTCGTCGCGCCCGGGCGCGACATCGCTACCACCGACCTCGACGGCGGCTACCGGCTGATCAGCGGAACCTCGTTCTCGGCTCCGCACGTCGCAGGCGTGGCGGCGCTCATCCGTTCGATCCATCCCGACTGGTCGCCACAGGAGGTCCGCGGCGCCATCGAACTCAGTGCGGCAGACGATCCGTACCGACCGGGCTGGGATACGCTTCGTGGCGCCGGAATGCTCGATGCCGCGGCGGCAGTGCGCTCCCTGGCGCGTGCTCGCATCGCCATCGACGAGCCCGATATCGACGCAACGATCAGCACCGACACCACCGTCGCGGTGATCGGCTCGGCACGCTCTCCCTTCCTTTCGTCCTGGCAGCTGTCGATCGGAACGGGAAACACGCCGACGAACTGGACCGATCTCACCTCAGCGCAATCACAGGGGCGACTTCGGGACACGCTGGGGATGCTCACCACCGATGGGCTTTCCGACGGTACATACACCGTGCGTCTGCATGTGGATCAGACTGACGGACATTCGACCGAGCGACGGACGAGACTGTACGTCGATCGCTCGCCGCCTCGAATTCTCAGATACTCCATCGACACCGTCTGGCGATTCGCAGCGCGCGCCGTGGCGCTGAGCATCACCACCGACGATGTCACACGCGTCGCTGCCTGGGTGCGGATGTCGGGTACGACGCAGCCGTGGCTTCACGTGGAATTCGAACCCGTTCGCAGCGGGCTGCTCCGAGAGCACTACATCTATCTGAGCGAACACGATCTGGCGCCCGACGTCCCGTACGATCTGTACCTGGTGGCGAGCAATACAGCCGGCGACACGTCGATGGTCGGATCGCCGGAGCATCCGCTCTCGATCACCCGATCGGGGGAGGGGATTCCGCTGCGGACGTTCGAATCGCGTTCCTACCAGCTGCCGTATGGTTTTGCCGATGGACACCCTGCGGTTGTCGGCGGCAGGCCGGTCGTACTGCTCAACCGATTCGAGAGGGGCAACTTCGGTCCGCTGTTCACCTACGAATTCCAGGACTCCGCCTTCCGGCCGCGCGATTCGGTCGACGCTCTGTGGATTCCCCGCGGCGTGGGCGACGTCGACGGCGACGGACTGCGCGAGGTCCTCGTTCAGTCCTTCGGCACCAGCGCGCTGTACTCGCAGACGACATCCGGCGGATCGCTGCTGGCCGTCCGTCGCTGGATCGACACATCGGGCAACGTCTGGGCGAGCCGACTCGCCGACCTCGATGGCGACGGCCATGACGAGGTCATCTATCGCACGGACAACTTCGACCCGACTGCGAGCGATGCGAACGGTCAACCGCGGCCGTCGGAGTATCGCGTCGCCGATCTGCTCGACGGTCGGCTCGAGACGATCGCCGAGCTGCCGAATCCTACCGAACCTGCCGCGGGACAGTCGCGCAATACGTTCGGACCGCCGAAGACGGTGGTGGCCGACTTCGACGGCGATGGCCGGCAGGAGATTCTCTTCGGCGATGACGACGCCGACTTCATGATCTACGAGCGCGCCGATGATGGACGCTACCAGCTCGTGTGGACCGATACGAACGAGGGTGAGGGTGGAAGCGAAATCGTGGGTGCCGCAGACGTCGACGGCGATGGTCGTCCGGAGATCGTGGTTGGCTACCACTCCTCCACGATTCCCGACGCCGAGGGAAACCTCGATCCGCCTATGTGGACGGTGAAGGTGCTCCGGCGCGAGGACGACGGGCGCGTCCGTGTGCTGTGGCGCGAGCGGTTCGCCTACGTCCGCCCATCGAGTCCATTCCGCAGCGGACTGACCGTGGGGGATTTCGACGGTCGTCCCGGAGACGAACTGGTGCTGACGCTGTTCCCGAGTCTGTACGTCTTCCGATGGAATCCGCTCGAGGGGACGCTGGTGCCGTACTGGCAGCTCGGCGGGGATTCGCCGCCGGCGGAGCCGGAGGTGCGCAATACGATCGTCGAGCCGTTCTCCTGGTTCGGTCAGGCGATCGATTCCGAGCCGATCGTCGCCGATCTCGACGGCGACGGCCGGCCGGAGCTCGGAGTCGGCAACGGGTCGCAGATCCGGTTCTTCTCGCCTGCGTCGGATTCCACGCGTCCCGACGCTCCGACGGGGCTGCGCGGCTGGGCGGTCGACGACCGTTCGGTGCGGCTTCGCTGGAATTCCGCCGACGGCGCAGATCGCTACGTCGTCTTCCGCGGACCGTTCACACCCGACGGCGGCGTGGTGTCGCTCGACTCGATCGCGACGACCACCTCCTCGACACTGCTCGACACCGGGCTTGCCACGACCACCGGGCATCTGGAGAACAACACCGTCTACGCGTATTCAGTGGCATCGCTCAGCGACGGCCCGCCCGGTGCGCTCAGCGAGCTGCCGGCGCTCGTCGTCGCGCTCACGCACCCGGCCGGTCGATTCGTCGCCGCCGATGCCGTCGATTCCAGACGGATAGAGGTCGCCGTCGACGTTCCTCTCCCCGACGCACCGATCCGCACCGGCGCCGTGGTCGCGCGGGATTCGTCCGGCCGTCAGATCCAGGTTTCCACGGTCGTCTGGACGAGCGCCACCGCGTTGCTCATCACACTCGAGGCGGACCATGGCGTTGAGTCGATCACGCTGCAGCCGTCGATCCTCCTGCGTGATTACTTCCACACGCCGTTCGACACGACAGCCGCGGTGACGCTCACAATGCCGTCGGTGGAACCGGTCGGCGAGTGTTTTGCGGCGACGCGATCGGACTTCGGGGCCGAGCGGACGCTTACGATTGAATTCAATCGCTCGCTCGATCCAGCGTCACTCGCCGACGCGACGTTTCTGTTCGATCCAACCGGCGGTACGATCGACAGCGTCTGGATCGATCCCTCCGACGGCGCCCGCCTGCTTCTGCGCGTCGCACCGGGATATCCGATCGGCGCGGTGGGACGCGCGGTCTCGATCACACTGGGAGGAATTCGTTCGTCGGGCGGTGCCGCGATCGAGCAGTGCGGTGGAAACGTCGTCGGCGTGGCGATCGCCGCTCCCGACCTGAGCGGCGTGTTCGTCTATCCGCAGCCCTTCGCCATCACGCGGGACGTGAACGTCACCATCGCGGGCCTGCCGCTGGATGCCGTGGTGACGATCCACACGCAGACGGGGAGCGCTGTCCGTACGCTCGATGCCGTCGACGGAACCGGCGGTGTGCGGTGGGACGGAAGGGATGATTCGGGAAAGCCCGTAGCGACCGGCATCTACCTGTATCGCGTCAGCATCGGTGACGAACACCGCATGGGAAAGATCGCCGTCGTGCGGTAGTCGCCTCTGCCGATACTACTCCTGCAGCCACAGCACCGAATACTCCGGCGTTCCCGCAGTCCGACGTGGTGCGATCACGAACAGATACCGCCGTCCCGCCGACACCTGAAGTCCCGTTGCCCGAGCAAGCACCGTCGTCGATCCGTCGGGCGTCGCGACGAACGTGTACTTGAGTTCCTCGCGTGAGATCGGAGCGCTCGGCTGGCCGAACGACGTGCTTGCGATCACATCACCAAGACTGTCCGCCTCGTGGACCGCCATAGCGTCCGAACCGGGAATCGCATTGAGAAAGCGGATGCTCGCCTTTCCGTCGGCCGGAAGATCGGTCTGCGGCACGGCGATCGCCGTGTGTGCGTCGCCCGATCCGGTCGCTCCGATGGTGTACGAACCGGATGTGAGATCGACCGACAGGTCTCCGACCGACGATGAAATGGAGGTGACGTTCTCGGGTACGATCGTCTGAAGCACGTAGCTATAGGCGATCGGCGGCAGGCTCAGCGATCCGACCGTGAACGTGACGTCCGCGTCCGGCATCACGTTGAAGAATGAGACCGGCACGCCCGGTTCACCGAACTCGGCGATCGTGGAGCTTCCATCGTCGTCGCGAGTGACGTAGATGGTCGGATGTCCGGCCTTCTCGACGATAAAAAGTGTGTGATCCCCCGCGGCGAGGTCGCCGACGCTGCCGCCGATCGTCTGACCGTTGGCGGCATCCCGGATGAGCAACGGATAGGTGCCCGCCATCACCGTGTCGAAGGCGCTGACGCGGCCGTAGCGGAGATTGTCGAACAGCCGCTGGTTCTGAAACGTGGTTCCCGGCGATCCGGCGCCCGCCTCGAGGTAGGCGCTGGTGTGGTCGGGCAACAGATTCACCCCCCGAATACGCACGCTCGACCTCGGTGCCTCGGCGCGGTCGCGACGCAGCACGAATACACCCGGCGCGTCCGGCGTTCCGTAGACCACGAGCATGTTGCGACTTCCGACGGTGAGTCCGACGACGGTGTCGATCGACAGAGCACCGGTACCGCTGACGTGGAGCGAGTCGTTGCCGAGACTGCACGCCGCGATCGTCGTCGGCGGCCCCAACTGCATCGTCAGGAGGTTGGCCGCCAGTTGCGTCGAACCGATCCGCACGGAGATCGAGCCGCCACCAAGCGCGTTGAGCACTTCGACCTCTGCGTCAGTGCGGGTCTCGCTCGGGGCGTCGGCCAGGGCTGTGGTGGCGGCGTCGAGCAGGTACAGGTGCGTGCCTCCCGACGCGTCCTTCGCCGCAACGATGTACTGCACGCGTCCGCGCTCGAGCCCCACGCGCGCGGTGGCGAGCGGATCGGTCGCACCGCTGTCGAAGAGGTACAGCGAGAGAGAATCATCGGAGACGTCGAGACTCGGGTTGGCGCCGAATGGTACCGGTCGGAACAGCGTGTCACCCGTGCGGCAGTCGCGACGCAGGTGCAGCAGCGATCCGTCGGCGACCGCGTTGATGAACACCAGTCGCGTCAGCCCTTCGCTCCGCAGTGATTCCTCCTCGACGGTGCTGGTCTGCTTCACCAGTAGGATCGACGTGTCGCCGCCGCCGAGCGCGAAGTACGTGAGGGTGCGCCCGCGGTCGAATTGCTGCGCCTTCAGCGTGTCGGCCAGCGCACCGCGGCGTACGATGAAATCGACTTGCTGCGGGAACAGGAACTGCCGCGTGTCTGATATCGTCAGCGGCGGAACGCTCGCAGCGATCTCCAGTCCGCCGACGAAGGCGTCGATCGGTTCGTCGGCCACGAGGTTGACCACGCGTACATGGGTACTGTCCGGTTGCGGCGGATTGAGCAGGTAGGGATCTTCCGATGAATCGCACGCGCCCATGAGGATGGCGAGTGCGAACAACACGAGGAGGACGGGGCGACCCGGCGCGGCGGTCGGAATGGTCATCGGGATACTGGGCAGAATGGCGTTCCGGTCTGGAGCGAAGCTCCAAGAATACGGACGGAGGTCGACGACCGCAATCCACGGCGGCGCGCGAATGGCCAGCGTCGACGACGCGGCGGCTCCTCAGGCGACGCCCGAGCGAATCAACCGGGCGGCGAACATCCCGTCGACGTCGTGCCGGTGCGGGAGGGTCTGGAGAAATCCGGACGTTGTCACCACGCCCCGCTCAACCGCAGCGGCCGGCAAGAGCGGTGTGACTGGCTCGATTCGGAACTCCGGATGGCGACGAAGGAATTCTTCCACAACCCGTTCGTTCTCTTCCGGTTCGGTGGTACACGTGGAGTACACGAGCGCGCCGCCATCGGCCACGAGTCCAGCCGCGTGCTCGAGGATCTCCAGCTGCTGCCGGCAGAGCGCTTTCAGATCGGACTCATGCCGCTTCCAGCGGATATCGGGCTTCCGCGACAGCACACCGAGGCCGCTGCACGGGGCGTCGACGAGCACGACGTCGGCCGGGGGGAGCGCCACCGAACCGGCGTCGGCGCACTGCGCAGTGATGATGCCGTCGAACCCCATGCGCTCAACCGCCGTCTGCATCGCCTCGACGCGCACCTGACTGCGATCGACTGCGGTGATTCGCCCCTCACCTCGCATCATCTCGGCCATGGCGATCGACTTGCCGCCCGGCGCCGCACACAGATCGACGACCCGCATAGACGCCCGCACCCCGGTGGCCGCCACCGCGAGCGCGGCGCCTTCGTCCTGAACGGTGAATCGACCCTCGAGAAATCCGGTGTCGGCGGCGATGCTGCCGAACCCGCCGGCGCGGAGCATTCCCGGCACCAGGAGCGATCGTTCGACGGTCGCCCCACGTTCGCGCAGGTATTGTTCGAGCGAATCAACGTCGCCTCGGAGCGGATTGACACGCAGCGACAGTGACGGACGACGATTGTTCGCCGCCAGCAGCCGTTCGGTCTCCGCGGCTCCGAAGCGTTGGAGCCATCGTCGGACGATCCAGTCCGGATGCGAGTAGATGACACCGAGACGGGTGAGTGCGTCCCCGGCGTCGGGCCAGCGAATCTCTTCGTCAAGGCGGAGAATGGCGCGAAGGACACCGTTGACGAGGTGCGCGGCCCGTTCACCGCGGAGGGTGCGGGCGTTCTCGACCGCCTCGTGCACGGCTGCGTGGTGGGGAACGCGATCGAGGGCGTCGATCTGATAGAGCGCCACGCGGAGCACATTGCGGATGGCGGCGTCGAGCGCGTCGAAGTCGCCACGGTAGAAGCGGGCCAGCATCCAGTCGAGGCGGCGGTAGGATCGAACCACGCCGGTGACGATTTCGGTCAGCAGCCGGCGATCGGCGTCATTGAGTCCCGAGCTGCCCAGTTCGGCGTCGAGCAGGCGATCGAGGTAGGCGCCGCGGCGTTCCACCCGCGTCAGCACCCGCTCGGCAATCGACCGCACGGAGTCCGGCTGACCCGGAGATCGAGGGGAGGCATCGGTCATGGCATGTAACATCGTCTGAATTGCAGAGTCTCGTATTGGTACAGGGAAGGGGTCCTCCGGACGGTGCTCCCCGGGCTCCCGAATTCTCTGCGACGATCGAGCAACCGGAGGGCTGCATCGCCCCCGGTTTTCGAAGTGGCTATATTAGTGGATTGCTCACGCGCCCACGCCTGGTTCGCCCCTGCGGTGAGCCGCGCGGGGCGGCTCGATCGGTACAATCCCACGGGAATCCTTCATGAACGTATTCCACGCCCGGAGAGGACTGGTGCTCGCGGCACTCCTCGTCGCGACCAGCGTGTCGGCTCTTGCGCAGTCGAACATCAACCCGCTCGACTTCACGTATGTGTACAAGAGGATCGGTGGCGAGGTTGGACTGTCATCGGTCTGGCAGAGCGGCAGCTACACTGCCGGCTGTGGTACGTTCGAAAAGGGTGCGAAGATAAATCCGCTCATCGCCGTTTCCTACGATCAGCCGATCGGCACCACGTTCCGCATCGAGGCGATGGTGGGCTACCAGGGACGGCTGCTCTCCAGCACCTACAACTCCCGTGAAAGCGTTGTGCTGCAGACATCCAACACGATGCTTCCGGTGGACATCGACTTCGAGAACGACGGCACCGCCTCGTTCCAATACTTGTTCGCGGTTCCCTCCTTCAAATTCTATCCGGTCAAGAATTTCTTCGTCGGCGCCGGCTTCGGCATCAATCTGCTGCTGAGCGCTACGACGCAGTACACGAAGACGATCATTTCGCGGACCGTCGATCTCAGCGATCTCGGGCAGACGGAGGTCTTCTATCCCGAATCCGAGTCGAGCGATCCCTACACGAAGACGTTCGATCCGCAGGACCGAAGCGACGCGTCCGGGATCGGACTCGACGGCGTCGCCTACCTCGGTGCGGAGTTCAACGCGACCGACGACGTCTACATCGTTCCGCGGCTGCTGTACACGTATCCCTTTACGTCGGTGCTCTCGGCGCCGTCGCTGAAGGAGAACACCCTGCAGTTCCTCGTCGGAGTCCGATTCAACATGAAGTAGGGGCTCTGCGCGAACTGCGAAGCTGAACCGATAACAAATTGCCAATGTCGATCGATACTGCTGATCATCCCATGACTTCGCGAATCGTCCGCTGCATGCTGCTGGCGCTGTTTGTCGCCATCGCATGCGGTTCCTCGGTGCGCGCACAGACGACGACGCGCATTGGCGGCCCATACATTGCCGCGCACGTCGTCACGGCGCCGAAGTGGGGGCGCTTCTGGTTCACCGCCGGCTCCCGCTACAACGATTCGGTGCGCTACACCTACGCGTCGGGTTCCGGCTTCATCACGTCGAATGTCATCTTCCGGATCACCGGCGGCGGCACGGAGAACTACTACAGCAACATTCCGACCTCGTTCGGATTCCGCCCGACCAACCCGGTCAACAACCAGCCGATTTCCTACACGCCGTTCGATTCGCTCTACTCCACGCCCGACACGATGGCGATGGTCTGGAAGAATCTGGACGGAATACAGATCGTGATGCGGTTCGTGCCGGAGAAGCCGACCTCGACGCTGGATGACGGCGGGGACATGCTGCTGGAATTCGACTGGCGACAGGTCACTGGCGGCTCGGCCCACACGCTCGGCATCTTCATGATGCTCGACCTCGTCAACTCCGATTCCCGGGTCGGCTCGCAGGCCGGTGACAAGTCCTCACTGCTGACCAGCCACGGCTTCTTTCCCTCGGGCGGATACGGGGCGAAGCTGGCGCTGCCGTACGATTCAATTCCCGACTTCTATCACGTCGGCAACTTCTCGGTCAGCGATCCGCTCAACACGCTGTTCTGCATCCATCGGTTGCGTGGATTCTCCCATGGCGGAGCACCGCTGACCCCGCCGACGATGCTGGCGATCGGCGACTGGAACCAGCTGCGGTGGGTGCCGTGGAATCCGCCCGCGACGCTCGGCTCCGATCAGTGGAACGATGTGGCGGCAATCGTGCGCTGGGACGACCTGCCGCCCTACGGTCAGGTGCGGACGGCGTTCGGTCAGAACGACCGCTCGGGCAACGACATGTTCACCTGCCGCGACTCGACCCTCTTCGTCGACATTCAGACCAGCCGGGTCGTCTCGCAGCAGACGCCGGGAGGAGCGTACGATCCGTCGTATGTGGACGTGAACATGTGGGTGACGAATACTGACGACGCGTTCCCAACTGGTGCGATCATCCGCCTTCCACCGCCCATGGGCGTCCCGAGCGCCGCGCCGGGACGACTCACGCTCGATCCGTCGACGCCGATGGACCAGCCGGTGGATCTCGCACCGAGACAGACGATCAAGCTGCACTGGCGGCTGGACATCGACCCCACCTCGGCTGATACGCTCATCCCGCTGCAGTTCAATGTGCACTACACCGGATGGACGAAGCCGAATCTCTTCGCGCCGTTCCTCGAGGGCTGCACGCCGTCGGTGAACGTCTTCGGCTACCGTCCGCCGCCGCCGCCGCCGAGCGATACCGTGCCGCCGGTCGTCCAGGCCTCGGGTGCCGGACAGACTCCGACGCGTTACTGGGAGTTCACGACGTTCGACCGGCATGATGGCTATGATTACGACTCCGGTCTGCAGTCGATCCAGCTGGTCACACCGACCAACTTCCGCCTCGTGCCGCCATCGTTCGCGACGTGTGATACCACCGTCACCGCGACGTTCCGCATCGAGGTGATCGACACGACGCAGTCGGCGGTCACCGACATTGTCGTGACCGACTGCAAGGGCAATCAGACGGTGCTCACGCGCAACTACGACGCGAGACCGGACAACTCGCCGCCGACGCTCGAGTCGATTACCGACATCGGGCACGTCGCCGATCCCACCTGCAACACCCGCGGGTACGATGTCAAGCTCACCGAGCAGAAGGGAGAGGACTGGGGATTCGGATCGGTCGACGTCAACGCCGCGACGCTGCAGAACTTCACGTTCGAACTCAACTACGACCGTGGCGACGTTCCGATCAGCGACTTCGATCCGGTGGTCACCTTCGAACTGAAGGTGATCGACACGATGCTTGCGGGACATGCGGAAGTCGATGCCGTCGACTACGCCGGCAATGCGCTCAATCCGCTGATGTTCGACTACTGTCCGCTGGACGATACGCTGCCGCCTACGGCGACAGTCTTCAATGGCGGCGACGGAGAGAGCTGGCAGATCTACGCGGCCGATGAACGCGCATGGGACCGGGGCCTGAAGGAAATCGTTCCGGTGACGGTCGACAACATGGATGTCTCGGCCATTCCGACGATCACCGCCGGACAGCCGAACGCCACGTTCGGCGTGCGCGTGATCGATGATTCGAAGGATGCGCACCTGGTGCTCGATATCCGCGACGTCTGGTACGACACCGATCCGGTGGGACACGACACGGCCGTCACCATCGACTTCACGCGGCTCAACGACGAGTACGCGCCGAACATCCGGTTCTCCGGCGTTCCCGATCCGAATCGTCGGCTGATCGCCGTCGATGTCAACGACATCCACCAGGTCAACGGTGGCCGCTATCCGTACGACCTCGGACTGAAGTCGGTCGTGATCGACTCTATCACGTCGAACCTGAGGGCCGACCCGATCGTGTTCAATCAGGGCGATATGCAGATGCGGTTCCTCGTGGAGGTGCTCGATACGCTTGCGCTCAACCAGCAGGACACGATCTGTGTCACGGCCACCGACGTGTTCGGAAACACCACGAGCGACTGTTTCTACTACCCGCTGATCCCCGACCGGCTGCCGCCGACGTTCGTCGGATCGATGTCGGCCGATCGCAGTGCGATCAGCGGAACGGCAAGCGACAACAGGGCGTACGACCGCGGACTGTCGTCGGTGACCGTCGAGAATCCCGTCAACCTCGATCCCGCCTTCGGTGTGATCGGGCTGGCGGGGGCGCCGACGAAGGACGTCACCATCGGCGTACTTGACCCGACGCAGCCGATCTCCGGTACGATCGTGGTCACCGATCTGATCAACGACGCCCTCTACTCGAATCCCGACGGGATACCACACACGGTTCGGATTCCGTTCGAACTCCAGGTGGCCGACATCCGGCTCGGGATGCCGCTGGTGGTCGAGGGTGGCACCGAATTCAACGTCGCAATCATGGCGGCAGATGACTTCGACGGATCGAACGTGCGGCAGGTCGAATTCGGTGTGACGTTCACCGGAAGCGCGGACTTCGTGACCTCCGACGTCGCATCTGCGGTCGCCGTGCCGGGAGGACTCGACGTCACCGTGATGACCGATCCGGCACGCAGTTACCATGACGGCGACACGCTCGGTCGGCTGACCTTCCGCGCGCAGAAGCCGGTCAACGTCGAGAAGTTCCTCTTCGGCCTGGCGCCGGGTACCGGAACGATCAACGGCGGTGTCTGGGATACCACGCGGGCGATGGCAGAGGACAATACCGACACGGTCGGCGTGCTTCGCCTGCCGCCGCCGCTGTTGCGCGCCACGAGCGATACGACCGCGTACGTCAACGGAACGTGTGGTCGGGTGCTTTCCTCCAAGCCGGGCGGTGCGAAGCTGACGGGACTGGCGATTCTCGGCACGCACCCGAACCCCGTCTCGGCGTCGGAGCGCGGTTCGGTCGACCTCGACGTCCGCGACTTCCCCGCCAGCGGCGCAACCGTCGAGTTCATCGCCTCCGACGGTCGCGTGGTCTCGAGCAGTGAGCTGCCTCCGGGTGTGGGACATCTGATGCGGCTGCGGCTGCCACTGCCACAGGAGCTGGCCTCCGGCACCTACGTCGTCCGCATCGCGGGCGGCGGGCAGAGCGCGACCACACGCGTGATCGTCGTTCGCTAGAGCCGGGAACCCGGCCCGAGGCGCCGTGGCGGGCACTTCGTAGATTCGGGCCGCCCGACGACATGTACGTGTTGCCGGGCGGCCTCGTTGTATCACCAGCTCTCGCTGCGGAGATCCTCACCGATGCACTCCCGCACCTCGCCTGCTCCGATCGTCGCTGTCCGGCGCTTATGCCTCGCCACACTCGCACTCCTCGCCGTCTCCGCTACACGCGTACCGCCGCTCCGGGCGCAGACGGTGACGCGGATCGGGAATGACTTCATTGCAGCGCACGTCGTCACCAGCCCGTCGTGGGGGCGCTTCTGGCTGACGGCCGGCTCCCGCTACGCCGACTCGCTCCGATACCTGTACAACTCCGGCGCCGGGTTCATTACCTCCAACGTGATCTTCCGGGTCAGCCGCGGTGGCGTGGAGCACTACTACGGCAACATCCCCATGTCGTTCGAATTCCGTCCGAACGACCCGATGACCAGCCAGCCGATTGCGTTCGTGCCGTTCGATTCGCTGCATGCGACCAACGACACCCTTGCGATGGGCTGGACGAACCTCGACGGTTTCCGCGTCACCATGCGGTTCGTTCCTGAACGAGCGTCCGACAGCTACAGTGACGGGGGAGACATGCTGATCGAATTCGAAGCGCACCCGCTGAGCGCATCCGAGAAGGGCAGTGTCGGGGTGATGGTGATGCTCGATCTGGTGAACTCAGATTCGAAAGTCGGCTCTCAGGCCGGCGACAAGTCGTCGCTGCTGGCGTCGGACGCCTATCGACGCTCCGGCGGCAGAGGCATGGTCAGGATCGCGCCCGGTGATACGATTCCGGATTTCTACCATGTCGGGAACTTCGGGGTCGTCGAACCACTCAACACCTTGTTCCCGATTCACCGGCTTCGGGGTCGCTCGCGACGTGGGGCTCCACTGACGCCGCCATCGGCATTTGCCGTCGGTGACTGGAATCAGCTCCGATGGGTGGCCTGGGACGTGCCGTCGACGACCGACACCGCTGCGTTCAGCGACATCGCGGCCATCGTCCGCTGGGACACCATTCCCGCCGCCGGTGGGGTTCGCACGGCGTTCGGTCAGAATGACCGCTCGGGCAACGACATGTTCACCTGTCGTGATTCTACGCTGTTCGTCGACATCAGGACTACCCGCGTCGTGTACGTGCTCGACTCGAATGCCGGCATTCAACCCGACTCCTTCGACGTCGACATGCTCGTCACGAACACGGATGTGACTGACTCGACGGGCGCAACCATCCGGCTCCACGTTCTGCATGGTGTTCCGAGCCAGACCGCTGGACGCATTCGTACCGACTCGTCGTTCGGTGCCGAACACACCGTCGACCTGGCGCCCGGGGCGTCACAGTGGTTGCGGTGGCGGCTGACGGTCGACACGATCCCGGCCGACACGCTGGTCCCACTGAATTTCGAGGTGCACTATTCCGGTTGGACCAAGCCACAGTTCGCTCCGTTCCTCGAACGATGCGCTCCAGTGGTGAGCATCGTGGATGAACCAACACATTCACCACCCGAGAGGGACACGCTGGCGCCGATCGTGGCGATCGACGTCGCGAGCCAGACGCCGAGATCGTGGACGGTCACCGCGACGGATCGCCATCACGGGTACGCCCACGACACCGGCGTGGATTCCCTTGCGGTGATCGACGGATACAACGTCGACATTGAACTGCAGCCGTTCGACCGATGCGACACGGCGTCGTCGGCAGTCATGAACGTACGTGTGGTCGATGTCGAGGGACTGGCGCTGGCGGTGATTCGTGCAACCGACTGCAGGGGCAACGAACACTTCGACACGTTGAGCTACGGCGGACTTGGCGCATCAGTGTCCGACGAAAGCATCACGCCAGGGGGCGACTCGGCGATGCGCATCATCGCTGTTCGTCCGCAGCCATTGCTCAGCTCCGATGGCCGTCGTGACATCACCGTCAGCGTTGCCGCTCCTGCGGGGCAGGGAGGTCATCTCCGACTGTATGATGTCGACGGTCGGGTCATGCAGCGCTTCGAACTGCCACGCGCGGCGTCTGGCGCCAGTCACGACGTCGTGCTCCACGTGCGGGACGATCTGCCCTCGGGCGCGTACCTGCTCGGCGTCGCAGGCGGTCGCAGTGCGGTGGGCGTGGTAGTATTGGACCGATAGCGTGGAATGTCGGACCGCGCGGCCACTCTCGGGCGGCACGCGAATGGTGCTTTCCCGCATCGTGTCCGCGTGTCTGGATCGAATGTCGAATCGATGGAGGTGCGAGCCGGATGGACGATGCACGAGAACTACTCGAGAGTGCGCGCGTAATCGCGGTGGTCGGCTGCAGTGACAAGCCATGGCGCGACAGCAACCGGATCGCCGAGTACCTGCGCGCGCAGGGCTACCGCGTCTATGCGGTCAACCCGACGATCGAGCGCTGCAACGGAGAGCGCACCTGGCCGTCGGTGGCGAGCATTCCCGAGCACGTGGACGTGGTCGACGTCTTCCGGCGGCCGGAATTCGTGCCCGATGTGGTCGACGATGCCATCGCTGCGGGTGCCGACGCGATCTGGCTGCAGCTGGGCGTGGGAAATCCCGAGGCCGAGCGGCGTGCCGCCGAGGCGGGAATGGAGGTGATTTCCGATCGATGCATAATGGTCGAACACAAGCTGCTGCGCATCGCTCCGCGTAGCGCACGGACCTGACGCTCAGCCGAAGACTGACCGCGAGGGGGAGATGCCACGGGTGGTCCGAACCCGGCGCGTTACGTTTTGACCGACTTTGTCGCTGCGAACATCCTTTGCACTGGCTTCGGGTGGTATTAGTTTTAGCCTTCTTTGCACGATTCAATCATCCATTAGTACCATCGGTCGAGTTATATGGCACGAGTGATTCTGCTGGTCAACGTTGAACTGGAGGAAGGGAAGCGAGATGCGTATCTGAGCGCGACCAGTGAACTCCGCAACCGCTTTGCCGAGAAGGGCGACGTCGGATACACCGTGTTGGAGAACAAGGGCAAGGAGGCGAATTCCTTCACCGAAATGTTCACGTTCGATTCGATGGATGCCTACGAAGCGTTCGACGAGGGGGAGGATCAGGAAGACACGAACGAAATCTTTTCGCGGATTCTGACGATGACGCGCACCTCTCCGCGGTACACGACGCTGGTCGAGGTCGGCTGAAATCAGCCGCGGGTCGATTGCGCATGTGGCGCGCCGAAGCCACCGAACCGCCCGGACGATCCGGGCGGTTTCTTTATTATCGGGCCGGTCCGTTGATGACCGTGCGCGAGGGCGAGCGCTCCCGCGGGACGGTTGTCAGACAGGGCTACACTTACGAGCCGATCGAACCACTGGCTGCCACGGACGATCGCTCCGCCGATCCATCGAATCCTCCACTGCCGATGTCGTTCCGTTCGCCTCTCGCCGCAATCCTCTGTGCACTCGCTGTCACGTGCGGTGCCCGCACCGTTCACGCGCAGGACCGGCTCGATCCGGTCTCGATGGGTACCGCTCGTTCGTCGGTCGCCACCGTGCGCGGGATCGCCACGGTCGCATCGAATCCCGGCGCGCTGGCGCTGCCGGACATCGGTGGTGTGGAGGTAAACCGTGGTCTGACGTTCTCCGTCTACAACGCCGGAGGAACGATCGGATCGACCTACCTGAACACATCGCGCTACCAGAATCTCTTCGCGCCGGGCGAAGACTACCGCGGCGATCTCGCCGGTGAGGTGCTGCGGCAGAAGCGCCGCCTGCTCGCCAACGGCGGCGTCAACCTCCTCACCGTGCGCTACCACACCGAGCACGCCGGCACCTTCGCGCTGCACTACGGACAGCGCGTCCATGCTGAGATTAATTTTCCCGAACGCCTCGCCTACACGCTCGCGACGCTCAACCTCGCCAGCGAGGACTTCCGCTTCTCCAACGACAGCGGCATCGGAGGAACGTGGACGAGCGAGCTCGGGCTCTCCTACGGAACGTCCTACGGCGACCGTTCCACCGGCGGATGGTTCCCGCTCGTCGGCGTCGGACTGACAGCGAAGCTGGTGCAGGGGATCGTGCACTTCGCCGTCGACGACAACAGCATCGTGTCGATCACGCAGACGTCGCTCGGCAGCAAGGGCATCGGGTTCGTCGTCACCGGTGGCTATCGATTCCGCACGGCCGAACCCGAGGGGTTCGATCCGAACAACGCGGTGGGTACGCTGCTGAGTGGTCTTCCGACCGCGACTGCGGGACTCGGCTACGGTCTGACGCTCGGTGCCAGTGGTGTGCTCTACCGGACCGCCAACGGTACCGATGCCGCCTACTTCGGCGTCGTGGTCCAGGATCTCGGTCGCGTCACGTGGGACGGGGTCACGACGGTGCGTACCGCCAGAGACATCCGCGACACGATCATCAACGCATCGCTCACCGATCAGCAGCTGGAGAGCTACGCGGGAACTGTCGAGCGTGTCGCCGATTTCACCACGGCGCTGCCGTCGACCGTCCGCGCCGGCATCGGCCTGAATCTCAACTCGCTGCTTCCCGACATATCCGCTCGTGTGCTCCTCGGGGTCGAGGGTGAATTTGCACTGAACAGGGAACCGGGCCAGGCGCGGGATCCACGATTGGGGATCGGCGGGCAGTGGGCGCCCAACGACGCCTTCGCGCTGCGGACCGGCATCGGGTGGGGAGGTGCAACCACGTTCGGAGTGGGACTCGGCTTTGGCTGGAAGCCGCTCGACTGGCTGGCGCTCGACGTCGGCACCAGCGAACTCGATGCGATCATCGAGGGCGAGCGACTCGATCTGGCGGTACGCCTGACACTGGGTGTGGACACGGGCGGTTAGGTCTGGCGAATTCTTCGGTGCGTTCACGCGGCTCGGCGATGTATCAAATCCGGCAGCGTCGGGTCGTACTCCCATGGGAACCAATTCGACCACGGACTGCTCTGAGGGGAATTCCCGCCGATGTCGTAGTATTGCGTCCTGTCCAGTTCATCCCCCGCTTCCAGCGCTCTGTTCGACTGCCTTCTCTACTCCTTCGTTCTCCACGGTTCAACGCGAGGTCCACGCGATGCCCCGTCGTCTGCCTCCTGTCCTGTCACTGCAGATTCGCCTCCTTATCGTCGCCGTCTTCCTGCTTGGGAGTCTTCCTCCTTCGGCCGATGCGCAGCAGCGTGCCGACCCCGTAGCCGTCGGGCAGGCGCGTTCGGCCGTGGCGACCGCGCGCGGACTGTCGTCGCTGTATTCGAACGTCGGTGCGCTCGGACTCGACGACCTGGGCCCTCACAGCGGCCATGAGCCGTCGGTGCAGATCGACGCCTCGGCGCTGCCGATCGGCATCTCGGCCGGTTCCACCTACCTCAGTGCCAGCGAACTCAACTTCGTCTTCGCCTCGAAGGACTGCGGCGTGTTCACCGATGCCGACCGCCTGCGGCTTTCGCGTCTGGTCGCGGGCGACAAGCTGTCGGCCGACGCGGCGTTCGACCTGGCGGCCCTTCGGATTCGGGTCCCGGGAGTCGGCGCGATGGCGCTGCGATTCGGGCATCGTATCCGCGCGCGAATGTCGTTTCCGGAGAACTTCCGTACCAGCGTGCTCGGGACCGACGACATCTTCGCGCACGACTATCGCTTCGATGGAGCCGACGTCGGCGGCGAGTGGCTGCGTGGATTCGGTGCGGCGCTCGCGACGTCATGGCACCGCGCCGGCGTCGATCGCAACAGCACGAGCTGGCTGCCGGAGATCGGCTTCGGGCTCCGCGTCGATCGCCAGGAGGGGATCGCGCACTTCGATCTCGATCCCTCCAGCGTGGTGACGACCACCGTGCTGCGATCGACCGAGCCGGGCGGTGCCCGCCGCATGATCGCCGTCGCAGGGCACTACGCCTTCCGGACGTCGGCACCGGTGGACTTCGAACCCGCCCAGGCGATCGTTCGACCCGGATTCTCCGACGCCGATTCCAACCTCGGCAGCGGATGGAGCACCAACCTCGGCGTGTCTGTCGTGCTGCTGCGCACCGTCGATCGTCACCGCGACGTTCGGATGGGAACCCCGCTCGATCCGCAGCAGGTGATCCGCGATGACGTCGTCACGCGCGACGCGCTCACGCTGGGTTTCTCAGTCGACGAAATCGGCTCGATGCGGTGGGATGGATTCAACCTCGTGCGCCATCGCACCATCGACAGCGTCATGACCGATGAGGGCGGTGGGCTCAACTATGGGATGCTCTGCGAGTATACCGGAGAACTCGACACGGTCGGCGCATTCACGACGAGTCTGCCGACCCGCTTTCGCGTCGGCGCCGGCATCGATGTCACGGCATTCGCGCATGCGATTCCCGGCGACCTGATCATCGGTACCGAAGGTGCGGTCGATCTGGTCGACGGTGCGGTGGGTGGGGAGCGTCATCCGCGCTTCTCCGTCGGTGGTACCTGGCGGCCGCTGCGGTGGTTCTCACTGCGCGCCGGACTGCAGCTCGGCGGGCTCAGTGGCACGGGATTCAGTCTCGGCGCCGGACTGCAGCCGTTCTCGTGGCTGTCGATCGACGCCGCCACCTCCCAGTTCAACAGTCTTCTGGAATCCGATCCCGACAGCTACGATCTCGCGCTTCGCGTCGCGACACGTGTGTCGCTGTAACGTGGTCCGACCGCTAGCGGATCGTCACCGTCGTCGACGATCGCCCCATGAACAACCCGATCCCGTCGCCGGTGACGTTCCATCGAACGTGATCAGAGCCGGTCGAGAAGGCGTCCTCATCGCCGCCATACCCGTAGGTGTTCCAGAAGTCGACGAACGGTTCATCGTATGCGCGGACCGTATAGTAGAGCGTCAAGTCGGTCGCCGACTGATCGACGAACTCGAGGTAGGGGTGGATGACGGCCCGGATAGTGCCGTCGGCAGCCGTGTCGCGCGGCTCGTAGAGTTCATCGATCCATCCTGTCAGCGGAATTCGTCCCCCGTTGCCCGACGAATCTGCGAGTGTGGCCGACGTTTCGACCGCGTAGACGGCGTTGGCCGCAGGTCGGAACGCCACACCGAAATCATCACCTCCGTCATGGACATATCGTTCGAGCGTCCCGTCGGCCGGCCACGCGGTGTCGATCGCCGGCCGCGGCGGTACTGTCGTGTTCGAGACGACCGTATGCCCGTTCCACGATGCCTTCAGCGTATACCTCGTGGCCGCGGTGACGATCAGCCCGTCCGCCACGTAGCGACCCGAGTCGTCGTAGCGAAGCGGCCACGTACCGTCGGCGGACTCGATGCGAGCCTCCACATCGGCGATCCACGAGCCCGACTCGTCGACCGGAGCGTTCAGCGGGATCGTTCGCGTGATCGATACCGACGGCGCGGTGTCGCCCGCATCGAGGTACGCCTGGACGACGATCCGTTCCACGTACGGCACGTCCGGATCGAGTGTCTGTTCGCACGACACGACGCACGCGGCCAGCAGCAGCAGGACGACGAGGGCGCGCCGAGGTGCGCTGCCTGCGAACACCCGCGCAGTGCCCGAGTCGTCACGGATGATCGACGCTAGAATTTGCACGACAACCCAAGCGATGGAATGAACGGGAACAGCGAGATTCGCTTCATCTTGTAGGTCGGCGGGGCGGTGGGATTGTCCCAGTCGTATTCACGCTCCATGTACTGCGCGAAGACGTTCTGCCGGAAGTAGGCGTTGTAGAGGTTCAACGACAGCGTCCAGTCGAAATCGAACCAGTGGAAGTAGTGGGAAAAATTCAGATCGAGCTTGTGGAAGGGCGGAAGTCGATAGCCGTTGCGCTCGGTGTAGTCGACGCGACTTCGCGATCCGTCATAGCCCGCGGTCGGATCCGTTGCGTACGGACTGAACGGATCACGGAAGAAATACTGACCCGACGCAACGGTATAGGCCTGACCGGTGCCGTAGACCCACGTGGCGCCGAGCTCCCAATTCTCACCGAGCCGGTAAGTCATCACCACCGAGATGTCATGGCGCCGGTCGTAGCGCGGATAGAACGGACGTCCGTTGTTCAACTCGGCAAACGTCCGCCTCGTCCAGGCCAGCGTGTAGCCGATCCAGCCGGTGAAGTCGCCGAGCCGCTTGTTGAGAAACACCTCCACGCCGTAGGCCTCGCCGGTGCCACGGGTGAATGATGTCTCGATGGGTGCATCCAGCGAGAACGACGCGGTGTCCTTGTACTCAAGCAGATTCCGCATCGACTTGTAGTAGCCCTCGACGGTGAAGAGGTAATCGTCGCCGAAGAGGAGGTCGGCGCCGACGACGGCCTGCCACGCTTCGGCCGGAAGCAGCGAGTCGGTCGACGGAAACCAGACGTCGGTCGGAAGTGAGATGTCGTTGCGTGAGACCAGATGCAGGAACTGGTTGCCGAGTGAGAATGCGCCGTTGAGCGTGAATGATGGCGCCGCATGCCAGGAGAGCGACAGCCGTGGCTCCAGGCGCAGGTAGTCGCCGGACTGGAACCAGTAGAGTCGGGCGCCGATGTTCGACTTCAGCGTTGGCACGATCTGCCATTCGTCCTGGGCGTAGACCGACAGGTCCAGCGAACTGCGGACGGTCGGATTGAAGTCGAGTCCGGTAATGTCCTCGAAGTCGGCGGTTGCATCGGCACGGAACCGGTGGGCGGTGGCTTCGATTCCGGCCTTGATCTGATGATCCGGGTGGGGCGCATACTCTGCCTCGGCGCGGCCCATCACGTCCCGGATGCGTGAGATCGAGCCGAAACCGGCGCGGTCGAGTGTGTCCGGTTCACCGTTCGGCCCGTAGGAGATGTCGAGCTGCTGGAAGTTGGTCGAGAAATCGTAGTCGGTGTAGATCAGCGAGAAATTGGTGAACAGTTCCGGCGAGACGACGTGCATCCAGCGCAGGTTGCCGGTGGCGTTGCCCCAGTCGATGCCGAACTGATTCTGCTCATTCGGTGGTGCATCGAGCACGTCGCGACCGAAGTATCCGCTGAGGTAGAGCCGGTCATCGGCCGAGAGCCGGTAGTTGATTTTCGCGTTGAGGTCGTAGAAGTAGTAGCGGGGAATTTCATCGGAGTCGGGCGCCAGTGCGGTCAGCAGATCGAGGTACATCCGCCGGCCGGAGACCATGAAGGTCATGTTCGAGCCAATCGGTCCTTCCAGCGTCAGGCGCGAATTGATCAGACTGATGCCGGCGGTACCGCTTACCCGGTCGGCGTTGCCCTCGCGCATTGTGATGTCGAGCACACTGGAGAGTCGGCCACCGTATTCGGCGGGGAAGGCGCCTTTGATCAGCCGGATGTCCCGCACGGCGTCGGAGTTGAACGTGCTGAGGAAGCCGCCGAGATGGGACGGATTGTAGACGATCACCCCGTCGAGCAGGACGAGGTTCTGATCGGGAGAGCCACCGCGAACGTAGAGTCCGCTGGAGATTTCGCTCGATGCCTTGACGCCCGGCAGCAGCTGCAGTGCGCGGAAGATGTCGGTCTCACCGCCGATCGACGGGAGCTTGCGGATGAAGTCCGGGCGCAGTTCCACGCGGGAAATCGACGACGCCTCGCTGCCGGCCGAGGACTCGCTGACGACGACTTCGCGGCCCTGCACGTCGGTCGGCGCCATGGTCAGATCCACGCGCTGCACCAGGGAGTCTTCGCCGATCACGATCGTACGTTCAGCGGGCGAGTAGCCGACGAACGTCGCCAGCAGTCGGTAGCCTCCCGGCGGCACGTCGGTGATGGTGTAGTAGCCGAAGCGGTTGGTCGACGCACCGGCGACGACGCGGTGCGAGGAATCCGACGCGGTCACGAGGCGAACGGTGGCGCCGATGACGACCTCGGCGGTACTCTTCTCGACGATGATGCCCGAGACGGAGCCCGTCCTCGTCTGGGCCAGGCAGCTTGCGCGTGCAGTGCAGACGAACAGCGCTGCCGCCAGAGCGGTCCGGATCGTGTTGGAACTCATGCGGGAATCGATGGGGTAGCGGCGCGCGGGCACTTCACGCCTTGACGAATTCGATCAGGCCTTCGCGATCGAGTTGGATGCGCACAGTGTCACCGGCGATGAAGTCGCCCTCGAGCAGCTGTGTGGACAGCGGGTTGATGATATGGCGTTGGATGACGCGCCGCAACGGACGGGCGCCGTAGACGATGTCGTAGCCGAGCCTCGCGATCCAGTCCTTCGCCTCCTCGGTCACCTCCATGGCGATGTTGTTGGCGCGCAGCATCCGTCCGACCCGTTCGATCTGGATGTCGACGATGAGGCGGATCTCGCCCTCGGTCAGCGGTTTGAAGACGATGATGTCGTCGATGCGGTTGAGGAATTCCGGCGGCAGCTGCTTGCGCAGCAGCTCCAGGAGCTGAACGCGGAGCTCGGACATCACCGCGTCGCGCGTTTCCGCGGTGATCGTCGCCAGCCGCTCCTGGATCAGATGCGATCCGAGGTTGGAAGTCATGATCACGATCGTGTTGCGGAAGTTGACGACGTGACCCTTGCTGTCGGTCAGCCGGCCCTCGTCGAGCACCTGCAGCAGAAGGTTGTACACCTCCGGATGAGCCTTCTCGATCTCGTCGAGCAGCACGACGGAGTACGGATGCCGACGAACCGCTTCGGTCAGCTGACCGCCCTCCTCGTATCCCACATATCCGGGAGGGGCGCCGATCAGTCGGGAGACGGAGAACTTCTCCATGTACTCGGACATGTCGATGCGCACCATCGCCTTCTCATCATCGAAGAGGAATTCGGCCAGCGCGCGCGCCAGCTCGGTCTTGCCCACGCCGGTGGTGCCCATGAAGATGAACGAGCCGATGGGGCGGTCCTGATCCTGCAGTCCGGCGCGGGAGCGACGGATGGCATTGGATACGGCGACGACCGCTTCATCCTGCCCGATCACGCGCTGATGCAGGCGATCTTCCATGCGAACGAGCTTCGTGCGCTCGGACTCGATCACGCGCGAGACGGGGATGCCGGTCCAGCGGGAGACCACTTCGGCGATGTCCTCGTCATCGACCTCCTCCTTGAGCAGACGAGTCTGCTTCTGCGCTTCCTCGAGCCGCTCGTTCGCTTCGGCGAGATGCTTCTCGAGTTCGGTGATTCTGCCATAGCGGATTTCGGCCACACGTCCGAGGTCGCCCTGGCGCTCATAGTTGGCTGCCTCGGTCTTGAGCTCCTCGATAGTGCCCTTGATCGATCGGATCTCGCCGATGAGATCCTTCTCGAGCTTCCACTGCGCCTTGAGCCGATCGCGCTGTTCACTCAGCTGCGCGAGCTCCTGGTCGATTTCCTCGAGGCGACTGCGGGTGGCCGCCAGTGCGTCGGTCGAATCTGCTTTTGCCACGACTGTTCGATTGAGATTGGGTCAGAATTTGCTCTGCGAAGCGCGCGCCTCGCCTCCCCGACGACGGCGCACGGTCGGTCGCAACATACCAACACGGTGGCGTACGGCATCCGCACCAACCCTGTCCCAGGTGGCTGCTACTGGGTTGTTCCCATACGACCTCTTCGGTTATCTTTGGCGCCTGTTCGCGACGGCACAGGGCCATTGGTGCCCTCTCCGGCACCGGCACTTCGCCCGATAGTCGCGTGTCGTCCTGATTGCCTCGCGCGCGTGTTCACGCAGTGTTCGCCCCTCATACACAAATGCCTCCAATGGGAATTCTTCTCGTCATCCTGCTCAGCTACCTGCTCGGTTCGATCCCGTCGGCCGTGATCATCAGCAAGCTGTTCTTCGGGTTCGATATTCGACACCGGGGGAGTGGGAACATGGGGAGCACCAATGCATTCCGTGTGCTCGGGTGGAAGGCGGGGCTGGCGGTGCAGATACTCGACGTGCTCAAGGGAATTGCCGCAGTGGCGATCGCGGCAATGCTGTTCCACAATCACGCAATCTTCGACAGTGCACTGAGCTGGAACACGACGCCGTTCGAGGATGTCACCGTCGTCAAGCTGATTGCGGGAGCCGCGGCGGTTGTCGGTCACATCTGGACGGCGTTCGCCGGCTTCCGTGGCGGCAAGGGAATCAATACGGCCGTCGGCATGCTCATCGGCATCACGCCGGTGGAGGTGGCGGTCTCGGCCAGCATCTTTCTGATGGTCGTCTTCTCTTCGGGGTACATTTCGCTTGGTTCGATCATCGCCGCGGTTGCCCTTCCGACCACGCTCCTGGTGCGGTATAACCTCTTCCACGTACACATCGAGGGCTACCAGACGCTGGTGTTCTTCAGCATCGGACTGGCGCTGCTGCTGATCTTCACGCACCGCTCGAACATCCGCCGGCTGCTGGAAGGGCGCGAGAATCGGTTCTACAAGTTGTGGCTGTTCCGACCATCGCCGCCGCGCGCTTAGACGCGCCGGCAGTCACCTTCGGCCGCCGCCGCACGGGACCACCTGCCGGATCGAACCACCTACCGGATCGAACCACCCACTAAGACGCAGCGCATGCACGCAGGTATCATCGGTGCCGGAAGCTGGGGTACGACCCTCGGCGTTCTGCTGGCCGGTCTCGGCCACCGGGTGCGGCTGTGGGCGCACGGTGCCCAGCAGCGCGAACGACTTCGTCACGACCGGTGCAACGAGGAGTACCTGCCGGGCGTGCGACTCTCGGCCGAGATAGAGATCGTCGACGCGGCAGCCGAAGCCGCCGCGTGCGAGGTCGTCGTGATCGCCACCCCCACACAGTTTCTCCGTCCGACACTGCAGACGCTGCCCTCGAACGCATTCGACGGAAGACTCGTCGTCAGCGCCTCCAAGGGAATCGAGCGGGGAACGCTCATGCGCATCTCCCAGATCGTCGAGGAGGTGATGGGCGTCGAATCCGGGAGGTTCGTCTGTCTGTCGGGACCCTCGCACGCCGAAGAGGTGTCGCGGGGAATGCCGACGACGGTCGTCGCGGCAAGTCCGTCGCTGGCCAGTGCCGAACGGGCGCAGGAGATGTTCACCTCGGCCACGTTCCGCGTTTACGCCAGTGCCGATCTGCTCGGGGTGGAGCTGGGCGGTTCGCTCAAGAACGTGATCGCGCTGTGTGCGGGCGTTTCGGACGGACTGGGGTTCGGGGATAATTCCAAGTCGGCGCTCATCACCAGGGGGCTCGCCGAAATCACGCGCCTCGGCGTGGCGCTCGGCAGCCAGCAGCATACCTTCAGCGGCCTGTCCGGTCTCGGCGATCTGGTCGTCACCTGCACCAGTCGCCATTCGCGCAACCGGTTCGTCGGCGAGCAGATCGGCCGCGGTCGTTCGCTCGAGTCGGTGATGGCCGAGATGCGCATGGTCGCAGAGGGTGTCGCTACCACGCAGTCGGCGCACGAACTTGCGGTGCGAAGCGGGGTGGAGATGCCGATCACCAGACAGGTCCACGCCGTGCTCTTCGAGGGCAAGGATCCACTCGAGGCCACCCATGAGCTGATGACCCGGGAGTCAAAGCAGGAGATCTGGAACTGATCGTGTGGATGTTTCTCTACCATCTGCTGCTCTTTCCGCTGTTCCTCATGGCGATGCGTCTCGGCGCGCTGTGGTCGGGCAAGATCCGTCGCGGACTGCGAGGCAAAGGGGACTGGAGGCGGCTGGCGCGCGGGATCGCCCCAGGTGAGGCCGGAGCGTTCCGCGTCCATGTTCATGCGGCATCGGTGGGAGAATTCGAACAGGCGAAGCCGATCATCGAGCGCCTGCGCTCGGGGAACGCTCCGATGCGCATCACCGCGTCATTCTTCTCACCCAGCGGATTCGAACAGCAGAAGAGCTATCCCTGGATCGAAGGCGCCTGTTACCTGCCGCACGATCGCCAGGGAGAGATGAGCGAATTCCTCAACTGGTTCTCGCCCGACCTCATCATTGTCGTACGGTACGATCTGTGGTTCGAATTCCTTCGCCAGGCGCGGTTGCGTGGAATTCCGACGGTTCTGGTCTGCGGCGTGCTCCGAGAGAACTCGGCGAGATTCTGGCCCGTGGCGCGGAGCTTCTTCCGGCGTCTATACGGACTGCTCTCGGAGATCCACTGTGTGAGCGAGGCCGATCGGGCGTCGTTCAATCGGCTCGTCCCCGAAGTGCCGACGTATGTCACCGGCGACACGCGCTACGACCGGGTCACCGATCGCGCGATGAACGGACCGGAGCCATCGAGGGTGATCTCCGACGCCGTCCGGGGTCGCACCGTGATCGTTGCCGGCAGTACCTGGCCGCGCGACGAGGAGCTGCTCGAGTGCCTGCGCAGCGAACGATCCGCGGCGCTGGTGCTCGTACCGCATGAACCGACGGCTGAGCACGTGGCGCTGCTGCGCTCGCAGTTTCCCGGATCGGTGACGCTGTCGCAACTGGAGTCCGACCAGCTGCACCCGGCCGGGCCGATCGTCGTCGACCGGGTGGGACTGCTGCTGGAACTGTATCGGCTGGCCGACATCGCCTACGTCGGAGGGGGATTCGGCGACGGCGTTCACAGCGTGCTGGAGGCGGCTGCCTACGGCGTTCCGGTCGTCTGCGGTCCCCGCGTCGAACGGTCGCGGGACGCGAGTGAAATGGCCGGTACCGAGGCGCTGCGCATCGTCCACACCCGTTCGGAACTCGATGAGACGGTCCGGGGGCTGCTTCGCGACGAGCGATCGCGACGCGAGGCCGGCGCCGCGGCCGCCCGGTTCGTCCACGAACGCACCGGCGCTGTCGAGCGGATCATTCTGGGACTGCAGCGTGACGGTCTTCTTCCGACGCCGGACGGCGGATTCACCACCCGGCCGGGTGCGCTTCCCGACGACTCCGATACCTCCGCCGGCACGTAACGTCCGTCACAGCACCGCCCTGACGATTGCATCGGTACCCGTTTCCTATCTTGCTGACTTTGGTCTAACTCCTGCCCTGCCAATGAAGATTGCCTACTTCGACTGCTTCTCGGGTATCAGCGGCGATATGGCCGTCGGCGCGCTTCTCGATGCCGGCGTTCCCCTGGACGTGGTTACCGATGCACTGCAGCGACTCGGATTCCACGATGATCAACTGCGCGTCTCGACTCGGTCGATCGTTCGCAGTGCGATTCACGCCACCAAGTTCGACGTCGCAACCGTTCCCCGACCGCATTCTGACCGCGATGCGGGTGAACTCGTCCATGAGCATTCGCACGAAGCGGGCCTCGAGCAGGAGCACGACCACGATCACGATCACGCACATCCGCATTCACACCCGCACGATCACGCACACCCGCATTCACACCCGCACGACCACCCGTCGTCGCACGTGCACGAACACGGCGAGCAGCGCAGCTTCGCCGACATCATGCAGTTGCTTGAAAGCAGCGAACTCGCCGAGGGCATTCGCGACCGTGCCCGAGCCATTTTCCGCGCAATTGCCATTGGAGAATCCAGAATTCACAACGTGACGGTTGAGGAGGTGCATTTCCACGAGGTGGGCGCGCTCGATTCGATCGCCGACGTGGTTGCGACGGCGGCATGCCTGGAGCATCTGGGCGTCGAGCGTGTGTACTCCTCGGTGATTCCGCTGGGATCGCACGGCCTGATCGATACGCAGCATGGCTCGATGCCGCTGCCGGCTCCGGCGACGCTCGAGATCCTGAAGGGATTTCCCGTCCGATTGACCGCCCTGCCATTCGAATTGACCACCCCGACCGGTGCCGGAATCATCAAAGCGCTCTCCAGCGGCACGCTCGCGGCCGAACAGCTACAGGTGGAACGCGTCGGCTTCGGTGCGGGAACGCGTGAGCTGCCGGATCGTCCCAATCTGCTCCGTCTGGTCGTCGGCGAGTGGCTCAGCAGTGAGGAGCAGGACACGGTGGTGGTGATCGAGACAAACATCGATGATATGAACCCGCAGGTCTACCCGCATCTGCTCGAGCGACTGATGGAGCTCGGAGCGCTCGATGCGTTCCTGATTCCGGTGGTCATGAAGCGGGGTCGACCCGGGACACTGCTGTCGGTGGTGGCACCACCGGCTGCGCTGGACGAGTTGACGAAGCTCATCTACCGCGAGACGACGAGTATCGGTGTGCGCTACAGAGAGATGAACCGCAGGAAGCTGCCGCGCGAAGCGATTCTGGTGCCGACCGAGTACGGCGTCGTCCGTATGAAGTGTATCGATCCGAAGGGCGAGGGACGCGTGGCGGTGGAGTTCGAAGAGGCGCGCCGGATCGCACGCGAGCGGTCGATACCGCTGCCGACGGTGCTGCGCGCGCTGGAAGAAGTCGCCCGCGCGGTCGCCGCTGACCAGCCAGGCAGGTGATCGCCGCACCCAAGTGCGTGCCGACGGCGCCGGCAGAACGTGGACTGGTGTGAATCTGGACGGTAGTATGGTCGGTTTCACATGCACGTTCGACCACGATCAGACACCATGTCCGTTTCCATCCCACGGCAGCTGTGGTTCTACCGCCCGGCGGTTCTCGTGATCGCCTCGACGGCGGCACTGGCGCTGCTCGGCGTCCGTTTCGTCATCACGGACGCGATCAGCTACCGGTTCCTGGCGTGGAATCTCTTCCTCGCCTGGATACCGTTCATGCTCTCCTCGGCGCTCGACCGGGTTGCGGTTTGCTCAACGGCGGGCACCCGCATTGCGATCTGGCTCATCGGGGGTGCGTGGCTGCTGTTCTTTCCAAACGCTCCGTACATCCTCACCGACGTCGTTCATCTGACGTCGTTCGATCCGGCGCGCGGCGCTCCGGGAACGCTGCAGTTCTGGTTCGACATCGTGCTCGTCGGATCGTTCGCGCTGACGGGACTGGTGGTCGGTTTCGCCTCACTGCACCGCATGCAGCGGATCGTGGAGCGCAGCTACGGCACTGTCGTCTCGTGGGGATTCGTGGCGGTCGCTATGGTACTTGCCGGCATCGGCATCTACCTTGGCCGGGTGGAGCGATTCAACAGCTGGGACATCTTCACCGCGCCGGCCGCAGTCATCGGTGCGGTTGCTGCGTGGCTTCGCCATCCGCGGATGGGAGCGGGCGTTTCGGCCGTAACGCTCTCGCTGGCCGCGTTCCTCCTGGTCGCCTACGTCTCGACGCTCACCAGGTTCTCTGTGCCGGGTCGCGGTGCGCATCACCGATGATTGCCGCCGGCGACGTGCCGTCTACCAACTACACGGAATTGCATCCATGCCGTACAACATTGCAGTCATCGGAACCGGATACGTCGGCCTGGTCAGCGGCGTCTGCCTTGCCGAGACCGGTAACCAGGTCATCTGTGTCGACATCGACGAGAAGAAAGTCGAGCGTCTGGAGCGGGGCGAGGTGCCGATTTACGAACCCGGTCTGGAACACCTGCTGGAGCGGAACATCCGGGAGCGCAGAATCCGTTTCACCCTCGATCTCGAGCAGGCGGTGCTTCGCTCCGACGTGATCTTCCTTTGTCTTCCTACACCACCCGACGGAGACGGTTCGGCGGATCTTCGCTTCATCCTCGAAGTCGCCAACGACCTGGGACGGATTCTCCTGCAGCACCCGGAGGCCGGCTACCGCGTCGTCGTCGACAAGAGCACCGTTCCGGTCGGAACCTCCGAACGCGTGCTCGAGGCGATCCGCACACACGCGCCCGAGGCCGACGTCGATGTCGTCTCCAATCCCGAGTTCCTCCGAGAGGGGTACGCCGTCGAGGATTGCATGCGGCCCGAACGCGTGGTGATCGGGACGCAGTCGAAGCGCGCCAAGGAGGTGATGACCGACATCTACGAGCCGTTCGTGCGCAACGGCAATCCGATCTTCGTCGTCAGCGAGCGGAGCGCCGAGCTGGCGAAGTACGCCGCCAATTCGTTCGTCGCCATGCGCATCTCGTTCATCAATGAAATGGCGAACCTCTGTGAGCGGGTCGAAGCCGACGTCGATGAAATTCGGATGGTGCTCGGTTCGGATACCCGAATCGGCAAGCGCTACCTCTACCCGGGGCTCGGCTATGGCGGCAGTTGCTTTCCCAAGGACGTCAAAGCGATTCTCACCACGGCACGGGAACACGATTTCGACATGCAGCTGATCGGCGCCGTCGAAGGTGTCAATCGGACGCAGCCCGGGTACTTCTTCGAAAAGATTCTCGCGCACTTCGGCGGTGACATCAGCGGTCGGACGCTGGGAATCTGGGGGCTTGCCTTCAAGGCGAACACCGATGACGTCCGTGAGTCGCCTGCGTTCCGCATCATCGACCGACTGCTCGAAACCGGTTGTACGGTCATCGCCTACGATCCGGAGGCGATGGAGGGCGCGCGGCGACGCTACGGCGATCGGATCCGCTACGGCGCCAGCATGTACGAAACCGTGCGGGGCTGCGACGCACTGCTGGTCCTCACAGAATGGACCGAATTCCGCAATCCGGACCTCCAGTTCCTCCGCCGTGAGCTCGGCGATTCGACCATCTTCGACGGCCGAAACCTGCTGGATGGAGAACTTGTCGTGCAGAATGGATTGAAGTATTACGCAGTTGGTCGCATGACAGATAAGGATAAGGTGGCCTCTTAAAGCATTACTGCACAAACCCCGTTCCTTCGCTATCTTGCGGTTTTGCCGGTCGTTTGCCCCGTCAGTGCATCGAGCAGGGGATCGGACGGGCCATCTCGCCCGGTGGACGCGGTCGCGCTGCAGTCAACCACAGTCCGGGTCACTATGAAAGACTTCCAGATCAAGAAGCTGTACTACTCGATCAGCGAGGTCAGCAAGGTGGTGGAGCTTGAGCCGTACGTGCTGCGGTACTGGGAAACGGAGTTCGAGCAGCTGCGACCGTCGAAGAATCGGGCGGGCAACCGGATTTATACCGACAAGGACATTGCGATCATCCGTCTGATCAAGCAGCTCACGCGTGAGGAGAAGTACACGATTCCCGGCGCGCGTCAGGCGATGAGTGCGATGAATTTCGAGAACGGCATCCCGGTATGGCCACCGGAGGAGTCCGAGAGTGCCGGCGGTGGTGACGCGGAGGCGAACGCAGCGAACGACGAACGGCTGCAGGAGGATCTGCATTCGATCCGCAACACGCTGGTGAAACTCCTTAACAAGCTCGACGCTGGTGCGGGCAGCGGAACTTCGTAAGTTGAATTTGCAATCGGAGCGTAGCGCAGCCAGGTAGCGCACTTCCTTGGGGTGGAAGGGGTCGTGGGTTCAAATCCCGCCGCTCCGACGCAGCAGACGGGGCGGTTCTCATCAGGAGAGCCGCCCCGTTTTTCGTTCCTGCCCGAGATGCGCTGGCACGCGACGTGCCGGCGAACGTGACCGATGAGAAATTCACGGATCGAAGGTCGACATCGGGTGTGCACTGCGTGGTGCCTCACGCTCTGCAGCGTAGCGTTGCTGCTGCTGCCGGTGAGCCGTTCGAAGGCACAGGTCCATGCGAATCTCGAATGGCCGGTGCCGCACGACATCGTGAGTGTCGACCTCGGTGCCATCGCGATCAACGAGGTAATGGTGCGATGGGCCCACGCGGTGAGCGGTACCGATGCCGTGGTGGTCTCCGTCGGTACGCTGTTCCACCCGGTTGGAAACCAGCGGCTGCACGGATGGCAGGTTCTGCTCCACTACCGCAACCACCCGGAGGGCATGGCGCTGTGGAGGTTCTTCTGGAGCGTGGGCATTGGAATGCAGTCGATCTCCGCGCGCGACCCGATAGCGACCACGACGGGGCTCGTGGCCGACGGACGACTCGGCTGGCAGTATCTGCCGGTGCAGTCGTTCGCCGTGGGAGCAGCGATCGGACTGCAGAATCGCTTTGGTGGAAGGAGCGATCTGAATCCGGCCGTCGACCGCGCCTACGGTCTGCAGGCGGTGCTGCAGTTCGATCTCGGCTACGCGTGGTAGCCGGTCGCGTGCGGAATGCCGTTGGCGGACGTGCGCTCGCGTGCGTACCTTTGGCGCTTTCCCACATGCGCCGACGCCTCAAGCTGCCCGAACATGACCTCCCTGGCCGACTCGGTCCTGGCCGTGACTGATGTGGAGACGACCGGACTGTCTCCGCGCAACCACCGGATTACAGAGGTCGCCGCGGTCCTCCTGCAGGACGGCGACGTCATCGACGAATTCCACACGCTCGTCAATCCCGAGCAGTTCATTCCGGCTGAGATTCAGCGACTCACCGGGATCACCAATGCGACGGTGCTCGGCGCGCCACCGGCTGCCGAGGCGTTTCCGGCGGTGCGGGACTGGTTCGACCCGGCGTCGGCGGTGGTGGCTCACAACGCGAAATTCGACCACGACTTCCTCCAGGCATCCTTCGATCGCACCGGCGTCCACCGACTTCAGATTCCTACGCTCTGCACCGCGCGACTGGCGCGACGGCTGCTTCCGTCGAATCGGCGGTTCGCGCTGGCGTCGCTCACCGCATACTTCGGAATCCGCGTCCGCTCAGCCCACTCAGCGCTTGGCGATGCCCGGGCCACCGCGCAGCTGCTGCTGCGCCTCCTCGAGCTGCTCGAGGAGCAGCTGGAGACGACGACGCTCGAGGAAGCGCTCTCGACGCAGCATCGCAGCGTCGGTGCGTTTCGATCGCGACCGCGGAGCGTGCGATCACTCGAGCCGACGCTCCAGGAGATCCCCCGCACGCCGGGCGTCTACCGGATGATCGACCGCCATGGAGAGATTCTCTACGTAGGCAAGGCGAAGAACCTCCGGATGCGCGTGGCCAGTTACTTCCAGGCGGGCGCATCGCATCAGCGACGCATCGCCGAAATGGTGCGACGCGTGCGCAGCATCGAAACCGAGGAAACCGGTTCCGAACTGGGTGCGCTGCTGCTGGAGTCGCGCCAGATCAAACAGCTGCAGCCGCGGTACAACACGCTGCAGAAGCGTGTGCGCCACTACTACTTCGTTCGCATCGATCGCACCGAAGCGTTTCCCGTCGCCACGCTCTGCGATGAAATCGAATCCGACGGCGCAGAGTACTTCGGTCCGTTCGCAGGACGCCACGGCGCGGCACTGGTTCTCGACACCATCGCGAAGCTCTTCACGCTGCGATGCTGCGACCACCCGATCGAACCGTCGACGTCGAACGTGCCGTGTCTGTACCACGGCATGCACCGCTGCGGCGCACCGTGCGCGGCACTTCAGTCGGAGCGGGAGTATCATCAGGAGGTGGAGCGGGTTCGCGCGTTTCTGTCGTGTTCCGAAGAGGGAATCGTCGCGGCGTTGGAACAGCGCATGCACGAGCACGCAGAAGCGCTGCAGTTCGAGGAGGCGGCCATGCTTCGTAATCGCTGCGTCGAACTCCGTCGGGTGTTTGCCGGTCGACGCCGAATCGCTGACTCGATCAACAACAACAACGTCGTCATCGTTCTTCCCGCCCCGGAGACGGGCAAGCGCGAGCTCTTCATGGTGCGCTTCGGCCGTCTGGCCGCACAGCGAACCGTCGGCCGACGCATCCCGAAGGCTTCGATCCGTCGCGATCTGCTCGGTGTCTACTTCGATGGCAGCTCGGTCCCGAGCCGCGTGGAACGAGAGGAGCTGGAGTCGATTCGAATCATCGCTTCGTACGTCAATCGCTATCGGGACTCCGGCCGCTTCGTCTACGTCGAACCGGAGGATTCTCCCGATGCCGTGATCGAACGGCTTGTCTCGGGCATCAGCGATTTTGCTGTGGAGGTGTGAACGGGTTCACCACCCGTTGCGCCTACGCTCGTTCGGCGGGCATCTCGATCTTGCGCAGCAGGTACCCCGCCTCGAGCGCCGCGATGTCGCGCACTCCGGCCAGAGGGCGGAGGAAGTTCGCCGTGACCGGCCGCAGGCCGAACTTCATTTTGTACACGGGCCGGATGAAGTAGAGCTTCTCGTCCTCGATGGTGTAGCCCGCCGCCGCCGCGGCCCGACGGAATTTGCTCGTGGTCATCCGGATCTTCCGCAGCCGCCGCACCTCCACTTTGTCGGCGTCCCGTCCTGAGGCAATCATGCGCTCGAAGACAGCTTCGGGCAGCAGGTGCATGAACGGAATTCTGCTCGACCAGTTGACCAGCGTCTGCTGATGGCCGCCGAACGGCGAGTAGTACGGCGGGAACGTGACGTAGAGATGCCCGTTGGGTCGAAGAACGTTGCGGATGTTGCGCAGGGCGGCTTCGGTGTCGTCGAGGTGTTCGATCACGTCGCGCAGCAGTGCGAGGTCGAAGTGTTCGACCCAGTCGCGATGCGGTGGTTCGCCGATGATGTCGTGGCTGCTGTAGGTGATGTCGAGTTCGAGCAGCTCTGCAATGCGTCGTGCCTCGACGAGCCGCTCCTCGTTGATGTCGGTACCGGCCAGCTCCGCAGCGCCGTGCTCACCCATTGCACAGAGATTTCCACCTTCGGCCGACCCGATTTCGATGACTCTCGCACCGGCGACCGGCACGTTTCGGGACTCTAGGTAGGGGATGATGAATTCACGCGCCAGCCCGTACATATAGCCCCAGTAGTACTTCACCGCATCGTCGAACGTATCGGCCGCGTTGACGATATCGCCGAAGGACGCGACGGTCGAGTAGCTGGAATTCGAGGGCATGCGAGGGTCTGGGTTCGTGAGCGGTCGAAGTTGATGCTGCGGGCGTCGTCCCCGGCGATCGGACCGATGTGACGGTCGCAAGCGGCGGGCTACAGTTGCCAGATGACGCTCATTCCGATGCCGAAGTAGCCGGTCGTCGTCTCTGGTTCGTTGCGGGGCTCGGCCACCAGCAGGTTGCGTTCGGTGGCCGGATCGCTGCTTCTGCCGAGCAGGTTGAGAATGCCGTAGCCGAGGCTGAAGTCGAGCATGAACGGATCGAAGAAATCGACCTGCGTTCCGACGCGGAAGTAGGCGCCGATCCGCGTCTGCGTCTCAGCGTACGGATGATAGCTGTTCGTCGACTGGACGTCGCCGTTGTCGACGTAGTAGCGGCGATTCTCCACTTCGTTGGGGAAGAAGACGTTGTACTTCCCTTCGATACTGAAGTAGAGGTTGGGCGTCTGGAAGAACGCCGCGGTCAGACCGGCGCCGAGCGAGAGCATCTGCGCGCTGTGGCGGAAGAGCCAGCGGACGCGGCGCGGATCGGTCGAACCGGATGCGGCGAAGGTGGTCTTTCCGACGAACAGGTAGTACTCGACCGACAGCGGGATGCGGATGATTCCATCGGCATCGGGAATCAGCTCGAGCTGCAGGCGGGGCGCGTTGTTGGAGCTGCGCAGCCCGCCGCCGAGCGACAGCGAGCGGTCGTTGCCCGGCGAAATCTCCGCCGACTGCGGCGTGGCACCGTCGAAGATGATCGACTGGATGCCGAGTGAGGGGCGCTGGGTGAACTGCGCTCGTCCCACCGCCGGGAGGAGAGTGGCGATGACGGCGAGCAGGCTTCCGGCGAGGGGGCGAATGCAGGGGATGCTCATCCTAGAAACTCCCGGATCGAATACTGTTGGTTGCTGAGAGAATTCTTCGCGATCATCTCGCCGATCAGGCCGATCGAGACGAGCTGCACACCGACGATCATCAGGAGTATTCCTCCCAGGAAGAGCGGACGGTTCGACAGCGACGTCAGCCCGAGAATCTTCTCGATACTCAGCCACACATCAATTCCGAACCCGAGCAGCGCCAGCAGTGTCCCGACGGTGCCGAAGACGTGCAGCGGACGCGTCGCGTAGCGATTGGTCACCAGCAGCGTGAGGAGATCGAGGAAGCCCTTGAGCAGGCGGCTCATACCGTACTTGGACACGCCATGCTTCCGGGCGTGATGCGTGACCGGCAGTTCGGTGACCCGGAACCCGCTCCAGTGAGCCTGGGCCGGCAGGTAGCGATGCATCTCGCCGTAGACGTTCAGAAACGGCAGCACGTCGCGACGGTACACCTTCAGCCCGCAGTTGAAGTCGTGGATATCGAGATTCGTCACCGCCTGCACGGTGCGGTTGAAGAGTTTCGACGGCAGGGTCTTGTGCCACGGGTCGTGCCGCACGCGCTTCCATCCGGAGACCAGGTCATAGCCGCTCTCGAGCTTCTGAAGCAGTCGCGGCAGCTCGGCCGGATCGTCCTGCAGATCGGCGTCCATCGTGAAAACGATGTCGCCGCGGACGTGCTCGAATCCAACCGCCAGCGCCGCCGCCTTGCCGTTGTTCGTGCGAAAGCGGATCGCCCGCACTGCCGCGTTCTCTCCGTGCAGCTGGCTGATGACTTCGAAGGAGCGGTCGCGCGAACCGTCGTCGACGAATATGATCTCGTAGCTGTCGCCGGCCATCTGCGTGAGCGTCGCGTGCAGACGCTCGGTCAGTTCGCGCAGGGATTCCTCCTCGTTGTACAGTGGAATGACCACACTGAGCCACGGATGTCGCACAGCGGCGGCGTCGCTCCCGGTCGGATCGGCCTGGCCGCCGGTCACGCGGTCGGATTCCGGAGCCGCCGGATCCGCCGCGTCGGGGTGTTCACGCATCCGCGGCGCAGGAGAGCTCCCGCCCGATTGCATGGAAGTCGGATTGAAATTCGTCATGTATAAACCCAAAAGATACGGTCGGCAATTCCGTGAAACAATGCGACCGGCGGACCGTGAACCTCCCGGGACAACGGCATCGGCCGTATCTTCAACGCTTCGCTGCGACGCACAGGCAGCCCGTCGCTCCGGCGACAGCCGGCTCGCACCGGGCGCCTCCGACGGCCCCGCGCGGGTGCAGCGACCAACTCCAGGACCACAAACGCTTCCGACAATGCAACGCATCATCAAGCTCGGCGCCGCCGGATTTCTCCTCGCGGCGCTCTCCCTCGGCGGATGCGGCCGCGCAGCTGATTCGCAACCGGTCGACCGTGTGGACGTCGCTGCTCCCGCCGTGCCCACACGTCTGGCCAACGCCATCGATCACGCCGACCGGGTGGACGACGACGTTTCCAACTCGCGTCACAACGCCATTACCCGCGCGGTCGAGCGCGTCTCACCCGCCGTCGTCGGCATCAACGTCACAGAGGTCCGTGAGGTCCACTACAGCGATCCCTTCGACGACTTCTTTCAGGATCCGTTCTTCCAGCGCTACTTCGGTGGCACCCCGAAGACGCAGCGCCAGGAGGTGCACAGTCTCGGTTCCGGATTCATCATCTCCTCGGACGGATACGTCGTCACCAACGACCATGTCGCCGGCGCTGCCACCAAGGTGATTGTCACCATGACCGACGGCAAGCGCTACGACGCGAAACTCGTCGGCCATGATCCTACCACCGACGTGGCGCTGCTGAAGATCGAGGGACACGACCTTCCGCACGTGACCATGGCCGCCTCGGACGATATCATCATTGGTGAGTGGGTCATCGCCCTCGGCAACCCCTTCGGCCTCTTCGACATCAACTCCAAACCGACCGTCACCGTCGGTGTCGTCTCCAACAGCCACGTCAACCTCAGTCCCCAGGATCGCCGCGTGTATCGCAACATGATCCAGACGGACGCCGCGATCTCCTCGGGAAATTCCGGAGGTCCGCTCGTCAACGCGATCGGCGAGGTGGTTGGCATGAATACGATCATCTACTCCACTGCGCGCAACTCCATGGGCGCGGGCTCGATCGGCATCGGATTCGCCGTCCCGGTCTCACGCATCCGCTCGATCGTCAAGGAGCTCCGCGACGGCGTCGTCATCGACCGGCACTTCTGGACCGGTATGTCCGTGCAGGAGATCACCGATCGCATTGCCAACTACCTGAAGCTCGACAGTCATGACGGCGTCGTCGTCACTGAAATCGCCGCCAACTCGCCGGCCAGCCGGGCCGGTCTGCAGGTGGGTGACGTCATCACCTCGATCAACGGACAGTCGGTCGCCAGCGAATCCGACGCGCTGTCGCTCATCTACGATTCGCGTGTGGGTGACAAGCTCGACCTCGACGTCCAACGCGACGGCAAGCAGCTGAGCAAGTCGATGAAACTGACTGAAGAGGGAACCTGAGATGCCGGGCGACGATCCTCACGTGACATCCGCCCATGACGTCCCCGAGCCGCCCGGCACGGGGACGTCGCTGTTGCGGGCTGACGGGCTGGTCAAGGCCTACAGAAAGCGCCGTGTGGTCCGCAACGTATCGCTCGAAGTTCGTCAGGGTGAAGTCGTCGGACTGCTTGGTCCGAATGGAGCAGGGAAGACGACGACGTTCTACATGATCGTCGGCATGGTGCGGCCAACCGAGGGACGGGTCTTCCTCGACGACCGCCGGATCGACAACATCGCGATGTACCGCCGGGCGCGACGCGGCATCGGCTATCTGCCGCAGGAACCGTCGGTATTCAGGCGGATGACCGTCGAGGGGAACATCATGGCCGTGCTCGAACTGCGCGGCTACCCCCGAGCGCGACGTCGTGAACGTGTCGACCAGTTGCTCGAGGAACTGTCGATTACGCACATCCGGAAGCAGAAGGGGTACATGCTCTCCGGTGGAGAGCGGCGTCGAACAGAGATCGCCCGCACGCTTGCAGCCGACCCCAAATTCATCCTGCTCGACGAGCCCTTCGCCGGCATCGATCCGCTCGCCGTCGAGGAGATCATGCACATCGTGGGCGAACTGAGCGAGCGGGGCATCGGAATTCTCATCACCGACCACAACGTTCACGAGACGCTCTCGATCACCGACCGGTCATATATCCTGATCGACGGAGAGATCTTCCGCAGCGGTACCGCCGAGGACATCGCTGCCGATCCCGAGGTGCGCAAGCGCTACCTCGGCACCTCGTTCACGCTCGAGCGCTATCGCCACCGGACGCCGGCGGAGTAGACGTCGACGGGATTGCCTCCGCACCGGCCGGCCACCGCACGAACGATTGCCGCCGCCGCCGTACCTTTGGGCTTTTATCGTCCAGGGACGTCATCGCACCTCGTGGATCCAACTCGCAACGCATTGCTTCGGCATCGGGCCCGCCGGCGGTACGTCGGCCACATGCTTCCACGACTCGTCGGCGCAGTGATCGTCGGCCTGGCGATGATCGCCGGCTGCGACAGCGCCGATCGTCCGGCGAAGAGCGCGGACCGCGAGCCGGCTGACACCGCAGGCGCCTCCGACGTTCGCCAGCCCGCCATCCGGCTCACCGAGGGCCGCTCGATCTGGCTCGGTTCCACAGGAGTGGTCGGTGTCGACTGGAGCGATTCGGATCTCGTGGTGGTCGGCTTGTCGTCGGATCAGGACGTCCTCTTCTCTGCACGTCGTGAGGCGCTTGCGGCGTTCGACGAATTCGCTCGGACGATGACGACGACCGATTCGCTCGGCGATCTCCCGACGTGCACCTACCGGCGACGGGTGCGACTGCTCTCGGCCGTGGGTCCATACGTCAGCTACCGCTTCGATACCGATGGGTTCTGTGAGGGCAGCGTCCATCCATTCGGGGAAATCGCATACCGCACCATCGACGCCGGCGACGCTGCGAACGTCAGGACCGCTTCGCTTCGGGACATCTTCGACGACGCAGTGCTCTACGACGCGCTGGCGCGGGATCCGATCGTTCGTCAGGCGCTCGATTCCTCAGGCGTGCGCGAGGATCCGCCGCGGACGCTCGATGCACTCGTCGCCTGGCTCGGGGCCTGGACCGGAGGATGCGAATACGCGTTTCCGCCGGACATGTTGAGCCGCTTCGCCTTCTACGCCGTCAACGGCGACAGCGTGTCGGTCCGCGTGGCATTGACCTACGGGTGCGAGGCCGCGCGCGGGAACCTCACGCAGCTCGGTCTCCGGCTTCCGACCCCACCGGCACTCGCGCGTGCGCTGCAGCGGGCCTCCGGCGGCGATGCCGGAATTCTCATGAACCAGACCGCGTCGGAATTCGGCGGGGCGTGGTCGACATTCGATCGACGCTACCCCGGGGACGCCGAGCGCCGCAGCGACGGTGCCGATTCGACGCACGATTCACCGTGATGGACAAGTTTCAGACGCTCATACTCACCGTCAGCGACCGCACCCATCGCGGCGAGCGCGACGATGTGTCCGGACCGACTATCGCCGGGATGCTTTCCGAAGACGACTATCGCGTCGTCCGCCGTGACGTCGTTCCCGACGACTTCGACGTGATTCTCGACGCCCTCCGTGGAGCGGAGATCGAGGAACTCGATCTCGTGCTGACGACCGGCGGCACCGGATTCGCGCCGCGCGACGTGACGCCCGAGGCGACGCTCGCGGTGATCGATCGAAGGGCCGACGGCCTCAGCGAAGCGATGCGCGCCGCCTCGCGGGCGCACACGCCGTTTGCCATGCTCTCCCGCGCCGTCTGCGGTATGGCCGGAGGCACCCTCATCGTGAATCTCCCCGGTTCCCCAAAGGCCGTCCTCGAATGTCTCGATGTCATCCTGCCGGTGCTGCCCCACGGACTGCGACTGCTCAAGGGCGAGCGACGCGCCCAGGATGAACACTGAGGAATTCGATCCGGACCGATCGCGAACATCGACGAATTCGAACACACCGAACACCTACGCGACATGGCATTGCACGTCTACAACACGCTGACCCGCCAGAAGGAGGAATTCATTCCGATCGATCCCGAGCTGGTCCGCGTCTATGTCTGCGGTCCGACCGTCTACGGTCACGCCCACGTCGGTCACGCGAAGTCGTACGTGTCGTTCGACATCGTTCGACGCTACCTCATGCATCGATACGGTCCGGAGCATCTGCTGTACGTGATGAACATCACCGACGTCGGACACCTGGTCTCCGACGCCGATGAAGGCGAAGACAAGGTGGAGGTGCAGGCGAGGCGTGAGAATCGGTCCCCCTACGAGATCGCCGCCGAATATGAGGAGAGCTTCTGGGCAGATATGCGCCGGCTGAACGTGCTGCACCCTGATCGCACGCCGCACGCGACGGACTTCATTCGCCAGCAGATCATGATGGTCGAGAAGCTGATAGAGCGGGGCGTCGCCTACGAAGCCAACGGATCGGTCTACTTCGATGTGGATGCCTATCAGCGGCTCGAGCTGGACGACACGGCGGGAATGATCCCCTACGGCGGTCTGTCGAACAGGAAGGTGGAGGACCAGGAGTCGGGCGGACGGATCGCTGCCAATCCGGAGAAGCGCTCGCCGAACGACTTCGCGCTCTGGAAACGGGCCGACGAGAGCCACTTCATGCAGTGGTATTCCCCGTGGGGCTGGGGATTCCCCGGCTGGCACCTCGAGTGCTCCGCCATGTCGCAGTTCTACCTCGGTGCGACCTTCGACATCCATGGTGGCGGAGTGGAGAACAAATTCCCCCATCACGAGTGCGAGGTCGCACAGAGCCAGGCGGCGACGGGCCATCCCTTCGTGCATTACTGGATGCATAACAACCTCGTGACCATCGGGGGGCGGAAGATGGGGAAGTCGCTCGGTAACGCCTCGAGTCTCCAGGTGCTCTTCGAACAGTACGACCCGATGGCGGTACGATTCTTCATCGCACAAAGTCAGTACAACTCGCAGCTCGAATTCGACCAGACGGCGATCGCCTCGTCGCAGACGGGACTCGAAAAGCTCCGCGGGACCATGCGTCGCCTCGACGAGGCGATCGACGGCCTTGCGCGCAACGGCGCCGGCGGCGCGGATGCACCGCCGTTCATGGAGCGCTTCTTCCGGGCAATGGACGACGACTTCAACACGCCGGTGGCTCTGTCCGCAGCGTTCGAGGGTGTGGCCGAGGTGAACCGCATGCTGGCGGCGGGCGACGCCACTCCTGCGACGCTGCGCGCCTATCGCGCGGCGTTCGAAACCGCCTTCGAGCAGATCCTCGGGATCACCGTGTTCGTCTCAGAGGAAGCGTCGGCGGGTGCAGTGACCGGAGATCTGGTCGAACTGCTGATCGGCCTGCGTGCCGAAGCGCGCGCTCGGAAGGACTTCGCAACCTCCGATGCGATCCGCGATCGGCTGCTGGGACTCGGCATCGCCCTGGAGGATACCAAGGAGGGTACGCGGTGGACGCTGGCCGCGCCGGCGCAGTGACGTCGACGCCGCAGCGGCACGCCCGGACATCGTTGACGGCAACGACGGACAATCAGAAGAGGTGATCGACATGGAAGAGAACAAGGACAGCGACGCTGAGGCGGCGCAGAAGGCGGAAGGTGATCTCGAAGCACCGGCCAATCCCCAGTCGCAGGAGCGGGCCCGGCGTCCGGATGCGGATCGCACGGACCCTGAAACCGTGCCCGACAGTTTCGACGAGGCCGACGAGCCGCTCGAGGATGCGCGCTTCGCCGACGAACACTCGATCTCCCGTCGGCACAGCGAACCGACCGACGTGACCGGAACGTCGAACGACACCTACCTGGATGAACCGTACATCGACATCGGCGACGGAGACTGACCGGTGTCGATCGACAGACCCACCCGCTACGACGATGCAAGAGGTACGCACCGGTCGTCTGGTGACGATCCGACCGTTCCATCCGAACGACATTCGCCCGTTCTTCCAGGCCGCTCAGGAGTCGATCGGCGAGGTCGGCGTGTGGCTGCCGTGGTGCCATCCGGAGTATTCGCTGAGCGACAGCGAGGGGTGGGTGCTCAGTCGTGACGCTGCCTGGATCGATCAGTCGGAATTCAGCTTCGTGGTCCTCGAACGTGAGAGCGGGCACATCGTCGGTGGTGTCGGACTCAATGGGGTCGACCGCAGCAATGCACACGTGATGAACCTCGGGTACTGGACGCGGAGCGCCAGTACCGGCCGCGGCTACGCGACCGAGGCCGCACGGCTTGCGGTGGAATTCGGATTCGCCGAACTCGAGCTGCAGCGTATCGAGATCCTGGTGGCCGTCGACAATCGCGCGAGCATTCGCGTCGCAGAGCACCTCGGAGGCGTCCGCGAGGGAATTCTCCGCAACCGGCTGAAGCTCGGCGCCACGCTCCACGACGCGGTCATGTTCTCACTGCTACCCACCGATCGCCTTCCAAGGATCGACTGAGACTGCAATCAGCCAATGAACCAATCCCCCGTCCTGCATATCGGCGGCGCTTCGGCGCGCGAGCTCGTCGATCGATTCGGCAGTCCGCTCTACGTCTACGACGCAGCGGTGATCAGACGCCAGTACCGTCGGCTCGCCTCCGCGTTCGACGGCGTTCGCCTCCGTCTGCTCTATGCCTGCAAGGCCAACAGCAACGTCTCGATCATCCGCCTCATCCATGGCCTCGGCGCCGGAATCGACGCCGTCTCGGTCCACGAGGTCGAGATCGCTCTGCACTGCGGTGTGCCCGCTTCGGAAATTCTCTACACCCCGAACTGCGTCCCCTTCTCCGAAATCGAGCGCGTCGTGGAACTGGGCGTGCTGGTCAACATCGACAACATCTCGGTGCTCGAACAGTACGGCGCCCGCTTCGGCGACAGGCCATGTGCGATCAGGATCAACCCGCACATACTCGCCGGTGGCAATGCGCATATCCAGACCGGTCACATCGATTCGAAATTCGGCATCTCCGTTCACCAGATGCGGCACGTCGAGCGCATCGTTCGCGCCTATGGCCTGCGTGTGGTCGGACTGCACATGCACACGGGATCGGAAATCCTCGACGCGCAGACGTTTCTCACCGGTGCGGAGATCCTCTTCGAGGCGGCCGCGGACTTCTCCGATCTGGAATTCCTCGACTTCGGCAGCGGTTTCAAAGTGCCCTACCGCGTCGACGACGTCGCCACCGACGTCGAAGCGCTCGGCGAGGCGATGTCGGATCGCTTCCGGCAGTTCTGCGCGGGGTATGGTCGGGAACTCGAGTTGTGGTTCGAACCGGGCAAATTCCTTGTGAGCGAATCCGGGTGGCTGCTGGCGACCGCCACCGTGCTGAAGCAGACGCCGTCGTGCGTGTTCATCGGCACCGATACGGGACTGAACCACCTGATCCGGCCGATGCTCTATGACGCCTGGCAGGGAATCACCAATGCCGATCGTCGCGATGGCACCGAGCGCGTCTATACCGTCGTCGGCTGCATCTGCGAGACCGACACGTTCGGCGTCGACCGGCGGCTGAGTGAGACTCGGGAGGGAGACGTGATCGCCATCGCCAATGCCGGCGCCTATGGCTGGGCGATGTCGAGCAACTACAACTCGCGACCGCGGACCGCCGAGGTGCTCGTCGACGGCGCCGAGGCACGGCTGATCCGGCGTCGCGAGACGCTGGAGGATCTGCTCGCATTGCAGGTGGAATCCGAGTCGCCGCCAGCCGCCGACGATGGAGATATCGTATCACGCGCATCGAACACACACCAACCGGAACGATGATGAACGACGGGCAGACTGGTTCGTCCCTGACGCGGCCACGCGTCTTCAGTGGAATTCAACCGTCGGGCGACATGCAGCTCGGCAACTACCTCGGCGCGGTCAAGCGATGGGTCGCCGAACAGGATAACAAGGAGAATTTCTACTGCGTGGTGGACCTGCACTCGCTGACGGTTCCACAGGATCCCGACACGCTGCGGCGGCAGACGCGGTCGCTCGCCGGGCTGCTGCTTGCCGTCGGTCTCGATCCGAAAAAAGTGGTGCTGTTCCTGCAGAGCCACGTCAGCGCTCATGCCGAGGGAGCGTGGCTGCTCAACTGCATCACACCGCTCGGCTGGCTCAACAAGATGACGCAGTTCAAGGACAAGTCCGGCCGTCAGGAGTCGATCATGACCGGGCTGCTCGACTATCCGGTGCTGATGGCCGCCGACATTCTGCTCTACGATGCGCAGGAGGTGCCCGTCGGTGAAGATCAGAAGCAGCACGTGGAGCTCGCCCGCAACATCGCTCAGCGGTTCAACCACCTCTATGGCGAGACGTTCGTGGTTCCCAGGCCGGTGATCCCGAAGCTGGGTGCGCGCGTCATGGGACTCGACGATCCTTCGGTGAAGATGTCCAAGAGCCACGCGCACGTGCGCGGCCATGCCGTTCGGGTGCTGGACGAACCGGATGAAATCCTCCGGACGTTCAAGCGTGCGAAGACCGATTCCGGCAAGGAGATTCGCTTCTCCGACGATCCCGAACGCTCGGGCGTGAACAACCTGCTGACTATCTATAGTGCGATTACAGGAAAGGACGAGGCGGCGTGTGAGCGTGATTTCGAGAACGCCCGTGGATACGGCGATCTGAAGGTGGCGGTGGCCGAGGTCGTCATCGAAGAGCTGCGTCCGGTGCGACAGCAATACGAAGCGATCATGTCAGACCAGGCGGAACTCGATCGCATCCTCGCCGAGGGCGCCGCTCGGGCCCGTGCAGTCGCGGAGCCGAAGCTCCGCGATGTGATGCACAACATGGGACTGGTCGTGGCTGTCGGGTAGCCCGGCGGCGCGTCGAGCCGCGCCGGCGTCGAGTTCAGCGCTGCGTCAGCTGGGAGATCTTCCGCGCCTCGGGGAACAGCCCCAGGGCCGTCTGATACTGATGATCGTCCCGGAGCGCGACTTCATAGAACGCGTCGTTTCCCCAGATCGAGCGGGCGATGCGGGCCTTCAGCCGGTTCGCCAGATGCTCGTGATCGATCGCAACCTCGCGAGGATCGACTTCGACACCCTTCGATTTCGCCAGGGCGATGAACTCCTTGAACATCGCATCGTCGACGGTGAACGACTGGACGAAGTCGTCGAAATTCTTCTCGTACCTGCTGCGAAGTTCTGTGCCGTGGCTGGCCATGTACTGGTCGACATAGAGCCAGAACGAGATTCTGCCGAATGATGTCGATCGACGTCGGCGTAAGCGTGTCGAGCTTGACGATGTAGTCGGGAGTGATGCCGCCGCCGCCGAGCACGGTGCGTCCGCCGGCGGTGTGGTGCACGGGGCGGGAGGTGTCGGTCAGATCCTTCGTGTGGAACTCATTGTCGCCTTCGGCGAAATTCGGCCGGTCGTCCCCGCTGAAGTACTCGTCGCGTCCCTTGTCGTACGGCCGCTGGATGAGACGACCCGATGGTGTGTAGTATCGGGCGACGGTGACGCGGAAGGCCGATCCGTCCTTGAGCGGGAACTGCTTCTGCACGAGTCCCTTCCCATAGCTGGTCTCGCCGACGATGAGGCCGCGGTCGAGATCCTGCACGGCGCCGGAGAAGATCTCCGATGCCGATGCCGATCCGCGATCGATCAGCACGATGAGCGGCAGATGCTCATACGCCTGTCCGTCCTCCGAGGGATAGACGTCCTCGACACCATCACGATCGTTCTTCGTGTAGACGATACGATGTCCACCGGGGATGAATTCGTCCGCCATCGCAATTGCCCGGTCCATGTACCCGCCCGAGTTCCCACGCAGATCGAGGATCAACCGCTTCATGCCCTCCTTCTTCAACCGGGCGAGGTTGTCCATCATTTCGTTGTAGGTCGGCTCGGCGAAGCGGTTGATCGCCAGGTAAGCGGTGCCGTCGTGATTGACGAACGCTGCATCGACGGTGTACAGCGGAATCTTGTCGCGCACTACATCGAAGTCCATTGGCCGCGGCACTCCGGGGCGCACGATCGTCAGCTCCACGTGCGTTCCCTTGGGACCACGGAGGACGTTGGGAACCTCGTCGCGATCCATTCCGACGGCGTTCTTGCCATCGATGTCGACGATCTTGTCGCCCGACTGAATTCCCAGTGCCTCGGACGGACCGCCGGCGATCGGCGAGACGATCGTGATCGTATCGCTGATGACATCGAACTCGACACCGATCCCGTCGAAGTTGCCCCGGAAATCCTCCGCCACGCGCTTGGTTTCCTCGGCGGGAATGTAGATCGAATGCGGATCGAGTCGCGAGAGCATGCCGTCGATGGCTGCCTCGACCAGCTGCGGGGTGTCGACGTCCTCGACGTAATTCTTCTGAACCGTGGTCAGCACCTGCTGGAATTTCTCGACCTGCTCATGGACGGTGTCGCCGGAAATGACGGGCTGGATGTACATCCCGACGAGGATGCCGACGGCGAGGCCGAAAATCGTGAACCACATTTTGCTCTTGGAACTCATCAACGGTACTCGGATGTGAATTACGTCAGAATTGGCGCTGCTTCAGACCGCGGGCGGCGCGGTCGGAGCGGGTCTGTCAACTACGGCGGTCGACCTCGTTCGATCGTGTAGTCGCGGGGCCCGAGGCGTCGTGCCGGTCGATCCAGGAAATGAATCTAGCGCAGGGGCCCGGCCCGCGCAATCACCCGGCGAGCCGCCGAGTCTACCGAGACGGGGCCCGGCGCTCGACCGACGATCCGGTGAGTCGACCCAGCGCTTCGGCGTACAGCCGTGCGGTGGCATCGACGACGTCCGGCGGAATCGCCGGCGGTGGCGGTGTGTGGTCCCACCCGACGGTGTCGAGCCAGTCGCGCAGGTACTGTTTGTCGAAGTTCTGTTGCGCTTCCCCCGGACGGTAGGCCGAGGCGAGCCAGAATCGCGACGAGTCGGGCGTCAGCACCTCGTCGATGAGCATCAGTCGGCCGTCGCGATCGATGCCGAACTCCACCTTCGTATCGGCGATGATGATGCCGTGCTGCTCGGCGATGGCCGCGGCGCGCGAGTAGAGCCTCAGCGTGAGATCGCGAAGTCGATCGGCCTCGTAGCCGACGATCGCCTGCATCTGCTCGAAGGAGATGTTTTCGTCGTGTCCCGATTCCGCCTTCGTCGCCGGGGTGAAGATCGGCTCCGGCAGGCGATCGGATTCGACGAGTCCGGGGCGAAGGGGAAGGGAGCAGACGGTGCCATCGGTCCGGTATTCGCGCCAGCCCGAACCTGCGAGGTACCCGCGGGCGACGCATTCGACCGGGAGTGGGTCGGTCTTGTGCACGAGCATCGAGCGTCCCTCGAGCACGTCGCGGTGCGGCGCGCACGCCTCGGGAAAGCGATCGAACTCGGCGGTGATCAGATGGTTGGCGACGACATCTGACAGCTGGTCGAACCAGAAGAGGGAGAGCGCGGTGAGAATTCGTCCCTTGCCCGGGATCGGCTCGTTCATCACGACATCGTAGGCGCTCACCCGGTCGGTGGCCACGATGAGCAGGCGGTCACCGAAGTCGTAGACATCGCGGACCTTGCCGCGGCGCCAGAGCCTCAGACCGGAAAGATTCGTCGTATGAACGGCGTCGTGGGCGGCCGTCGGATGCGGAACTGGCATATTGGTATTGGGTCGGAATTGTCTTAACATTGAAGCGAAGCCGTTGCCGCGAGCAATGGCTTTTCACGTTCGTGGGCAAATCAGTTTGATTCGATTCGCCCATCATACCGCTATCAACACTGATACTACGCACCATGACGGATGTCGTCTACCTGACGCCGCAGCGCATGAAGGAGCTGGCGGAGGAGCTACAGCGTCTGAAGACGCACGAACGCAAGGAGATCGCCGAGAAGATCGCCGAGGCCCGCTCCTTCGGCGATCTTTCCGAGAACGCCGAGTACGACGCCGCCAAGCAGGCGCAGGGCGTGCTCGAGTCTCGAATCGCCCGCCTGGAGAAGGTGATGATGCGTGCACGCGTGCTCAATACGCAGAACCTCCCGAACGACAAGGTCTACATCCTGTCGGAAGTCACCGTATTAAACCACACGCTCGGGAAAGAGCAGAAATATACGATGGTGTCGGCCGAGGAGGCCGACATCGAGCAGGGGAAGCTGGCCACGACTTCTCCGATCGGTCGCGCGCTGATGGGACGCACCGTCGGCGATGTCGTTACCATCGAGGTTCCCGCAGGGACCTTCAAGCTCGAAGTACTGGCGCATCATCGCTGATCGGTCGTCGTCTCGACGCTCGAGGCACCAGGGGTTCCAATGGAACCGATTCTTCCAATGGCCTTGTTAAACGCCCCGTCGCCGGCCGTGTCGAATGGGCACTATGGATACCGCCCTCACACTCGGTGCGGCGCCTCTGCCAGGCGCTATGGAACTCAACGACAAGCAGCTGCTTGAGCTCTACCATGCGGGTCAGGCAGATCGGATGTTCAATGAAATGGTCCGGCGCTATCACTCGCGCATCTACTGGGTCGCGCGGCGGATGGTCAAGAACCACGAGGACGCCGATGACATCGCGCAGGACGTCTTCATCAAGGCCTACACGGCGCTGAAGGACTTCCGTGGTGATGCCAACATCTATACGTGGCTCTACCGGATCGCCGTCAACCTGTCGATCAACCACCTCCGCAAGCAGAAGGTTCGCAAGCTCGTCGACATCACCGATTACATCCCCTTCCTCGGAAAGGATGCAGATCAGGATCGCGGGATCATCCGGGAGGAGAACGTATCGCTGATCGAACAGGCGATCGAGACGCTCCCGGAAAAGCAGCGCGCGGTGTTCATCATGCGCTACTACGACGAAATGCCGTACGAACAGATCTCTGCCATTCTCGGTACGTCGGTGGGCGGCCTGAAGGCCAATTACCACCATGCGGTCAAGAAGGTCGGGCAGTTCGTTCGCGATCGCCACGGTTCGATTAAGCTCTCCGAATCGGAGGACGTCGAACGCGACGAGGATTCCAAAGATGTATAGGCACCGACCACGACCGCACGCGACCGATCCCCGCGGAGTGCCGTCGCCGGAACGTCACAACGACTTACGACAGGTTCAGTCATGAAATCGGGTTTGAGTCAGGACATGCGGGTTCCCTCCGACCAGGACATCGAGCGCGACGAGGCCGAGCTTCGCCGGTTGCTTGCCGATGTCGAGGGGCCGAGCGAACCGCATCCGGCGTACTACCAGAATTTTCTCGTGCATCTGCATCGTCGCATCGATGACGAGCAGCCGTTTCGCCGCCGTCGATGGGTGCCGTCGCTGGCGTGGACGTCGCTGAGTGCCGCGACGCTGGCGGTGATCCTTGTGATCAGTGGTGTGCTCCCCTCATCGGCGCCGCAGGCCGATCCCCGTCAGGCCGTTCAGGAGCACGTCGACCGCGGTTCGACCAGGGCGACGCCGGATGGGGTCGGGGAGGATGTCTCGGCGCTGTTGTATGGCGACGACGGTCCGCTCGCACTGCATTCATCCGATCCGTCGGTCTTCGAATCCAACACCTCCACCATCGTGCTCACCAGCGATGAGGTGCGGATGATCGATGCGATTCATTCCGACGACGAATCTGCCATGTTCGAAGCCATGGTCGACTCGGACATCTGAGCGTCGGATCCCACGATCGATCGACGACGGACGAAGGCCACGGTATCAGCCGTGGCCTCGTTGGTTTCATGAGGGTTCGGTCGCTGCGCCGCTCACCGGTATGACGCACCGATGCCGTAAGTTGAGGGTTTTCAGAAACGCACGTGATGTCGGAGTGAGCTCTGTAATCCTCAGCAGACCGGACGAGCGCGCCTACGAGCTGGCGCGGAAGGGAACGGTGTCAGTGCGGCTGCGGCGTGGCGTGGTGGAGGCGACGGGGGCCGATCGGCTCGATCTGATCAATCGGATGTCCACCAACGCAATCGCGACGCTCCAGCCCGGCGACGAATCGACCACCATCCTGACGAGTGAAAAGGGAAGAATCATCGATGTGCTGCGCCTGATCGTGCGCAACGACAGCGTGCTGATCGTGCTCGCCGGCGCCGACGTGGATCGTGTGTGCCAATGGCTCGATCGATACACGATCATGGATGACTTCACCGTGCGCGATCTGAGCGCCGAGCGGTCGGTGCTCGCCGTCCACGGTGACGGTGCCCGCGCGGCAGTCGCCCAGACGTTACGCATCGACCCGCCGGATGCCGGACACGTAGCGGTGGGTGTATGCAATGGCACGGAAGTGATCATCACGCGCGAGCCCCGTGTCTCCGGGATGGCCGGCTTTCTGCTGATTCTTCCGCCGACGTCGGTCGATGACGTCGAGGCGAACCTGCGCAGCGCAGGCGTCCAAAGCATCGATGAGGCGACGTTCCAGACGCTCCGCGTCGAGGCCGGGCAACCGGAGGTCGGTCATGAGCTCACGGGTGAATTCAATCCCCTCGAAGCGGGATTGGTGCAGTACGTGTCGTTCACGAAGGGATGCTACATCGGCCAGGAGGTCATCGCCCGGCTCGACTCCTACGACAAGGTTCAGCGCCACCTTCTCGGTCTCACGCTCGCATCCGATCCCGCCGAAACCGACGGTGCGCTGCGCGTGATCGACCCCGACAGCGGCAGGCCGATCGGTGAGGTGACGTCGCTGGCGTACTCGCCGGCGCTCGACGCGCCGATTGCACTGGCGATGATCCGTACCGCCCACGCGGTTCCGGGAGCAAGCGTTCGCGTCGAACCGGCCTCCGGAGGCGAAGCCGTCGAGTCCACCATCGTCAAACTACCCTTCGACCTATGAGTCGAGTCGTCTTCATCACCGGATCCGGAAGGCGTATCGGGCGCGCGCTGGCGTTCTCCTTCGGGAACCTCGGGTACCGCGTTGCGGTGCACTACGGCAGATCGGCCGATGCCGCCAGAGCGACGTACGATGCGCTGCAGGACATGGGCGTACAGGCGACGCTGGTACAGGCCGACGTTCGCGATCGTGGGGCCATCCGCGAGGCGGTCGCGCAGGTGGCGGAATACTTCGGGCGTCTCGATGTCCTGGTCAACAACGCCGGCGTTTATCCGGCGGCGGTTCCGCTGAGCGACGTCACCGAGGATCTGTGGCGGCAGGTGATCGAAACCAATCTCTACGGAGAATTCTTCGCCGCGCAGGCCGCAGCGGAATTCATGCTGGGACAGGAGGTGGACGAACGCGGGGAACGGGGAAGAATCGTCAACATCTCGTCGCTGGGCGCGTGGCAGATCTGGCGCGACCGCGTGGCCTACAACGTGTCGAAGGCAGGCGTCGTTCAGCTGACGCGCGCCCTTGCGCGATCGCTGGCCCCGTCGATCGCCGTCAACTCGGTGGCGCCTGGAGCCATCGAGATACCCGAGGAGCCCGCTGCGGGTGCGATGATTGCAGCCGAGAGAATTCCGATGCGCCGCTACGGTACGACCGAGGACATCTTTAACGCCGTCCGGTTCTTCGCCGAGAGCTCCACCTACGTCACCGGACAGACACTCATCGTCGACGGCGGCCTGGTGATCGCTCAGGAAACCTCGCAACAGTAAACCCGGATCGATGACGGCGGCGAGGTCGATACACGAAACAAACCACACACCGATGCCAGGACCGTACACGAAGGGACCCGACAAGCCGCTTGTCAAGGCCTACAACGACCCGGAGTTCATCAACAGTCCGGATGCGCGCGTCATTCGGATCATGGCCGAATACCTCGAGCCTATGACCCGTTTCGAGCGCCACAACGTTTCGGGTACCATCGTGTTCTTCGGGTCCGCTCGCATCGCGCCTCCCGAGGAGACCCGGCGCGAAATCGATGCTGTCCGGCGCCAGATCGAGCAGTCGGAACCGGGCGAACATCGCCAGTTGCTCGAGCAGACGCTCGGCAGTCTGGAGCAGCGGCTGACGCTCGGACGCTACTACACCGATGCCACGGAACTCTCCCGCCGGATCACCGAGTGGGGAATGCGCCATACCCAGCCCGAGGGCCCCAAGCGGTTCCTCGTCTGCAGCGGTGGTGGTCCCGGTATCATGGAAGCCGCCAATCTCGGCGCGCACCTGGCCAACGGCGAGTCGATTGGATTGAACATCTCGCTGCCGTTCGAGCAGATGCCGAACCAGTACATCTCGGCGACGCTCAACTTCGAATTCCACTACTTCTTCATGCGCAAGCTGTTCTTCGTCAGTCTTGCCAACGCGGTGGTGATCTTCCCCGGCGGCTTCGGGACGCTCGACGAGCTGATGGAACTGCTGACGCTGGTGCAGACGCGCAAGGTGTCGAAGAACCTCGTGATCATTCTCTATGGAACGAGCTTCTGGTCGGATGTCATCAACTTCGAACGGATGGCGGAGCTCGGCGTGATCGCTCCGGAGGACATCGGCCTGTTTCACCAGACCGACAACGTCGACGACGCCTATGAATTCCTCACCTGCAAGCTCGCCGAATACCATCTGGTCGAACCCGACGACACTGCCCAATGAGCGAACCGGACGCACAGCTGCTTGCGGCGCTGTCGATGCTCGACGACCCGGACAGGACCGTTCAGGAGGCGATCGGTGATCACATCGCCTCGCGCGGAGCGGTCGCCGCCCGCGAGCTCCGCCGTATCGTCGTCGACGGCAATGCGTCCGAGCGTCGACGCGACGTGGCCGCCACGATCATGCTTCGAATGGGACTCGATCGATTCAACGATGAGTTCGCGCGTGTACTCCAGCGACCGCGTGGGATCGAACTCGAGGCGGGCGCGTTCGCGATCGCGACGATCGGCTACCCCGAGCTGGTGGTGGCAGACTACGTGCAGCAGCTCGACACGATGGCGTCGATGATCGAGGCCAGGCTCCATAATGTCGAGGCCGACGCCGCGACGATTCTCAAAGCGTTCAATGGCTATCTGATCGAAGACCTCGGCTTCGGCGGGTGCGCGCAGGAGCGGTACTACGAACCCGACAATTCGTTTCTCAATCGCGTGATCGACCGGCGGATGGGAATTCCAATTTCTCTGTCGGTGCTCTACATCACGATTGGTGGTCGTCTTGGACTGCCGATTCGCGGCGTCGGGTTTCCGTACCACTACCTGGTGCGAATCGGGGATGCGTCGTGGTTCGTCGATCCGTTCAACGGTGGGCGGATCGTCACGCGTGAGGAGTGCGTCCGTACGCTGCGCGCGGTCGGCGTCGAGCTGGCGGCCGACCACATCGAGGGTGCATCCACCGTCGAGACGCTGCAGCGCATGCTCCGCAACCTCGCGGAGATCTACCGCTCGCGCACTCCGTGGGCATCGATGGAACTCGAGCATGCGATCGACGAGCTGGAGGCGGTATAGTCGGCCAGCAGCGTCAGTCCGTCCCGTCTCCATCGTTCCGTTCGCCGGAAGCATGCTGGTTGCGTCGAACGAGCCATCGGATGAAGAAGAACAGCGCCACCGCCGCGATGACCAGCGTTACCACGAGTCCGTAGTTGCGGATCACCGACTCGGCTTCCCGCCAATTGCTTCCAAGCTGCCAGCCGGCAACGATGATCAGGATGTTCCAGATCAGAGCGGAAATCGTACACAGCAGGGTGGTGATGTCGAGGCGCAGTCGGGAGAGTCCGGCAAAGAAACTGATGACCGCGCGGGTACCGGAAAGGAAGCGATTGGCGACGATGACCCAGTACCCCCAGCGGTCGAACCATGCGTCCACCTTGGTGAGTGCTTCCGGAGTCACGAACGGCAGCCTCTCGGAGCGGACGATTCGGCGGCCATAGCGGCGACCGATCCAGAACGCGGTCATGAAGCCGCTCACGCTTCCGACGGTGGCTACGGCAATTGCCGGAACGAGGCCGATGGTGCCGATTCCGATCAGCGTGGCGATGAAGAGCATCACAGCGTCGGAGGGCGAGGGAGGGAAGACGTTCTCGATGTACGTGGTGAACCACAGGGCCACATACACTCCGATGGGCGGCAGGTCCCTGAGCCACGAGATGATCTGCTCGAGCGACGGCATGCTGCGGTCCGCACTGCGCGGCGGAAACGAACGTTCACGGTGCACCATGATAGCTGCCGCACGTCGATGTGAGGACGGCAGACCGCGGCGATGATACGAAAACGCCCGGACGACCCTCGCGGGTTCCGGGCGTCACGCAACCATCTTCATTGGCGTCGATCGCTCAGCGGCTCTTCGCCTCGAGCTCCTTGATCATCGCCTTGTATCCCTTCTTGTCCAGCGTCTTGAGCGCTTTGGCCGTCGCCTTGACGGTGATCCATCGCTTCTCGTCTTCGAGCCAGATGCGCTTCTTCTGCAGGTTCGGCATGAAGCGTCGGTTGGAGACGTTGTGCGCATGCGAGATGCTGCTTCCGTAGACCGGACCAGTCCCCGTGAGTTCACAGCGGCGTGCCATCGAATTCCTCTGTATGAATCGTGTCGCTAGATACGTGGAATTTTCCCAAAGACCCTGAAGTTACGACGGCAGCAGCTGACTGCAAAGCAATGTGCACAACGACACAGTCGGTGAAGCAGTGACGACGAGGTTCCTGGATGCGACGACGGGTGAAGGCCGTGCCGCGGCGATCGAGGCTGCGGCCCGACTGCTGTGCTCGGGTCGGCTGGTAGCGTTTCCGACGGAAACGGTCTACGGGCTGGGAGCCGACGCGTTCGATGCCGAAGCGATCGCACGCGTGTATGTGGCGAAGGGGCGGCCGTCGGACAATCCGCTGATCGTGCACCTGGCCGATCCGTCTCAGATCGAGCGGTGCGGACGTTCCGACGCACGAGTTCGGGCGCTGGCGGCGGCGTTCATGCCGGGACCGCTGACGCTGGTGATCGCGGCTCGGGACGAGGTTCCGCTGACGGCCCGGGCGGGACTTCCGACGGTGGCGGTTCGCGTACCGGACCACCCGGTGGCGCGCGCACTGCTTGGGATCACAGGACCGCTGGTAGCGCCGTCGGCGAACCGGTCGGGTCGACCTAGTCCAACGACGGCGGCGCACGTAATGGCGGACCTTGGCGGACGGATTGCAGGGATACTCGACGGCGGCGCATGTCGGGTCGGCATCGAATCGACGGTGGTCGACCTGAGCGGAGGGGAGCCGGCGATTCTGCGACCGGGCGCGACGACACCGGAAGCCATTGCCGCCGTACTGGGAGCGATGCCCGTTATTGCACAAGAAGGTGATCGCCGCACCGTCGCCTCGCCCGGTACGCGCCACCGACACTACGCACCCGAGGTGCCGGTCCGTCTGGAACTCTCCCGCCATATACCCGTCGTCGACGTCCACACCGTCGTGCTGACGACCGAACGCCATGCTGCGAAATTCACCGGTGCAAGGGTGCGCCTGTTGAAGGCCGAGACGCTCTATGCCGAGCTTCGCCGTGCCGAGTCCGAACTGGCCGCGCTCATCCTCATCTATGCCGAACCGGACGAACTGCCGCCGGGTCTCCTCGATCGTGTCTCCCGCGCGGCGGCCACCTAGTCCGTGCACGTCCGCTGCTCGTCCCATGCTCCCCACGGGGCACGCGCGCTGACGGGCGGTCGGCATCGTACCGCAGGAGCACTCGGGGAGATTCGATCGAGCCAACCGCGGGTCCCGCGAGTGCCCCCACCCGAATTCGAGAGCCAATCGTACTATACCCCCGGGAACGTCTCACTCGTGCGCCAGCGTGGCTTTCATCGAACGACTCGTACATCGGACACGGTGACCGTCGAGATACGACGATCCGCCGGAATCGTCGGACGTTTCTCAGATCGATGCATCACCAGCTCGAACCTGTCCTGAGGGCAGCGGGGTGGAAGCAATGGGTCGTAGCATGCGCCCGCCCCGCCGCCTCTCTCCCTCAGGACAACAGACTTCTCTCTCTCAGTTCGTTGCCGTCCGCAACGTTCCGCAGGATCGACGTGTTCACCTCACTACATCCGGGCTTCTGAACCGTGACCTGCCGTGCCCGTTCGGTATTCCACGTCCGTCGACAGGACCGGACCAGAAGCCGAGCGCTGAGGCGAAACGACAAGTACCCGGGAAACGCTGGTAACGGCGTCGTTGACGATGCCGGCGGAACATCGAGCCACCGACATTCGACCGTTGTTCAAAACCGAGCGCAGGAGCATCATAAGCAGATCTCCGATGCCAATACGCGATGCAATTTCCTCGATGTCGTGGTGGTTCATGGCCGTTGGTGAACGAATTGAACGGGAGTGACCCGCTCCGGTGAAGTCCTTTGGAATCGATTGCGTTGGCTGTGGTGGTCAGCTCGGGCTCAATCTACGCCACCGGAATGGCCGGCCGCAAGATGACAGGCAAATAAATTCAATTGCTCAGTCAATGGCACGAACGCACGCGGCCCGCCGATGGTGCGAGCCGGTGCGTCGTACAGTTTGGGTGCTTCGTTCAGATCTCAGGAGGAAACCGCTTCCCGATCCAGCCGATCGAGTTCCTCACCCGTGAGTTCCACTTCGGAGGCCATCATATCCTCGGCCAGATGGTCGAATTTCCTCGTGCCTGGAATCGGAATGATCGACGCTGATCGCTGCAGAAGCCAGGCGAGCGCAATCACGTGCGGAGGCACGTCGTGCGACCGTCCGATGTCACCGAGCGCAAGCGAAATCGTATCGAGGTGGGGAGCGTCGCCACGTCCGCCAACGGGATTCCACGGAAGGAACGCCATCTCATTGTCCTCGCAGAATTCAATCACCGCTTCCTGGGAATTGGTCCTCAATACCGAGAATCGATTCTGGACGGAGACGATGGTTGCCTCCTTCATTGCGCGGCCGATCTGCGCAACCGTGACGTTGGACAATCCGATGTGTTCAATTTTTCCCTCGCGCTGCAATTCGGCCAGTGCGCCGGCGCTCTCCTCGATGGGAACGTCAGGATCGGGTGCGTGCAGCTGGTAGAGCTGAATTCGCTCCACGCCCAGTGAACGCAGACTCGCCTCGCATGCGTCGCGAAGATGCTCCGGAGTGCCAAGGCGCTCCCATCGACCGCCCGGGCGAATACTGCCTCCCTTGGTCGCCACGACCACGCGATCGCGCCGCCCGCCCTCGAGTGCACGGCAAACGAGGCGTTCGTTGTGACCCGTCTCGGAGTCGTCGGCACAATAAGCGTCGGCCGTGTCGATGAAGTCGAGTCCGAGCTCGTCGACTGCGCGTCGAATCATCGCGACCGATTCGTCCTCGTCCGGTCGCTTCTGCCGATCGATCGACAGGTGCATGGCGCCGAATCCGATTTCGTTTACCTCGTATTGCGTCGATCCAATTCGTCGTGTCGGCATGATTGCATCAGGAATGTTGAATGAGATTCGATCAGACTCTCTTGATCATCCATCGGTCGCCCCGGACTGCCAGCGAACCGACAATTGCGTAGATGACATAGGAAATAACCACCGCAAAATACAGGCCGCTGATCCCGAGCGAGGTGCCGCGCGACAGAACCCACGCCAGAGGTACCTGGCAGACGAGGAGCACTGCGACGACGATGAGCATCGATCGCGTGGCATGCCCGGCACCCGAGAGCGATCGCATGCCGGTGCCGCCTATGACGAAGAACACGTAGCCGAAGACGACCACGTGCATGTACCCGACCGTATAGGCGACGGCGTCCGCGTTCGTCGTGAATATGTGCGCAATCTGTGTGGCGAACACATAGATGAGCGAGCCCATCGCGATCGTCACCACGCCGAGCTGGCGGATGGCCACCGCCCGGAATTTCTTCACGCGGTGAAACTGTCCCGCGCCGATGTTCTGACTGACGAGCGTTTCGATGGCAATTGACGTGGCAAAAATGGGCATGAACACCAGGATGTCCACCTTGATTCCGATCGAATAGGCCGCCACCGCCGCAGTACCGAACAGATTGGCGATGGTGAGCATCAGAACGCGTGAAGAGCTGACGGCCAGAGTCTGCAGAGACGACGGCACGCCGATGCGGAATATCTGGCCGATCGTGTCCCAGTCGAATCGGAGCGTCGGGCGATAGAGCTTCAAATTGAGCCGGCCCGTGTAGAGCGCGTAGCTGCTGATTGCCGCGCCGAGCCACTGGGCAATCGACGTCGAAATAGCCGCACCGGTAATTCCAAGCGCGGGAAATCCCAGGAGTCCGAAAATGAGCACGGGATCGACCGCGAGGTTCGATACTGCCGAAATGATCAGGACCGCCATCGGAAACACCGTATCCCCCGTCGAGCGTACCGATGCGTTGGCCTGGAACATCAGGAGATTGGCAGGGAACCCGATGAGCAGCGTCAGCATGTAGGCGTTCGTCATTGCCAGCGTTTGACCACTGAGTCCGAGCAGGCGGAACACATGGGGCAGCACGAGGTAGAGCAGTCCTGCAGCGACGGTGGCATAGACCGCCATGAACGAGTAGGCACGGGTGGCGATCAGCGACGCGGCCCAGCGTCGGCCTTCACCGATACGACGGGCCACGACGATCCCGGTGCCGATGGCGAAGCCGGAGCCGAGGGTGAAGAGCACGAAGTTGATCTGGTCACTGAATCCCACCGCCGCGATGGCCGCGTCGCCCAGTCGCGAGACGAAATACGTATCGGTCCAGGAGTAGACGGCGTTGATCACGAAGCCAAGGACCAGCGGCATGGCCAGTCGCCAGAGCGTCGGGGAGATCGGTCCGTTGAGCAGGTCGGGTGAGCCGGTGGTGCCTCGGCGACGAGCGCCGGCAGGCGGCGGCTCGGCAGCCGTCGTTGCGATGCGACCGACCTCGGCCGGCGATGGGTTCGATTGTGTGTCGGAACCGGACTTGAGCGAGGGACGGTATGCGGGGTTTCGAAGCATGGATCGGGGCAACATACCCAGCGATGGCCGTGCGTCGCGTTCCAATGCATTTCGCGCCCGCAGGGAGCGGCCGGAAGGTGGAATCGTTGTCACGATGGGTCGGATTGGCTAAGTTAGCCCTCTTCATCGCCGTCCGTTCCGCACGTCGGTGTGGTACGGGCCGCGGAGACTGCACCAGCGGACCGGACCTCGCCCGCGACGGCCGCCCCCGAACGCATCCAAATGCCTCCCATGAATGAGCCGACACGGCGCTACAGCGTCGAGATCGCCGGTATGAAACTTTCGGTCGGCGTGACCGAAGAGCAGATCGACATCGAGGGGGTCGAAGAATCGCCCGTGATCGACGAACGCGGGTCTCTCCGCACCTTCAGCGGCAGGACCTCCGACGGGCTGGAACTTCCGATCTACGTCGAGCAGGGTGAGGAACCCCACACCTACACGGTCTTTCTGCGCGGAGAGGTCTTCGCCGTTCGCGTTCGAACCGAACACGATGAGCGACTGGCCGCGCTGCGGCGCACCTCGGCAACCGCCGCGACCTCGGCTCACACCGTCGTTGCGCCGATGCCGGGGATGCTCAAGCAGGTGCTCGTCGAGGAGGGTGAGGTGGTGCCGAAGGGTGCGTCGCTCTGCATTCTCGAGGCGATGAAAATGGAGAATGAAATCAAGTCCCCCGCGCGGTTGCGCGTGCAGCGAATTTTTACGCGTGCCGGATCCGCCGTTGAAAAGGGGACGCGACTGGTGGAACTCGGGCCGGCAGAGGAGACGGCTTCGGAGTAATCAATTCACAGGATTCTGAACAGGGCGGCAGCCCATTACCACTCGAATAACGACCAGGGTAGCGATCATGGGAATCTTCGCGCGGATGACCGACATATTCAAAGCGAACATCAACGACCTGCTTGATCGGTCTGAGGACCCCGAAAAGATGATCAAGCAGATGGTGCTCGAAATGGAGGAGGCGGTCAACAAGTCGACCATCGCCGTCGGCCAGGCAATTGCCAACGAAAAACAGCTCGAGCGGAACTACAACCGCAACAAGGCGCAGATGGAGGACTGGCAGCAGAAGGCCGTTCAGGCCGTCAACGCCGGCCGTGACGATCTCGCCCGCCAGGCGCTGGAACGGAAGAATACGCTGCAGAAGAACGTCAGCGATTTCGAACGCATGCTCACCGAGGCGCGTACCACCTCCAATACCCTTCGCGATCAGCTCTCGCAGCTGAAGTCGAAGCTCGACGAGGCGCGCATGCGACAGAATACGCTCATTGCGCGCTCGCAGGCGGCCAAAGCGAAGAAGCAGATCGCACAGTCGATCTCCGGCGTCGGAAGCGACGCGTTCTCGAAGTTCGAAAAGCTTGAGCAGAAGGTGGAGAAGACCGAGGCAGAGGCCGAGGCGTTCGGCGAACTCGCCGGACAGAGCACCGCGCTCGAAGATCAGTTCAAGGAGCTCGGCGCCGGTGCCGCCGTGGATGACGAACTCGCCTCGCTCAAGGCGCAGCTCGGTCAGGGATCCTCGGGATCGGCCGGCTCCCTTCCCGAAAGCGGGAAGTCGTAGGATTGTGTTCCCGATTGTCCGCGGGCGACCCGTGTCGCCCATGCTGCGCTCCGAGACGAATCTGCTCATTCAAACACGATAGACACCATGGCTGAACAACAGGAAATGATCGAGTCGACACGCAAGCAGGTGCGTGAGTACCTGACCGAGGTCTACCCGGATTTCGTCGAGTTCGAAGACGGAACATTCACCGTCGAGGAGGGATCGGCCGTCGTCAGCATCACGGTGCGTCCGTGGTACGAGGGCGACAGCGCCGTCGAATTCACGAGTCACCTGGTCAGTGGAGCCACCGTTACCGAGTCGACGATGCGGTGGCTGCTGCAGAAGAACGTCGAGCTGCATTTCGGTGCGCTCGGGCTGCTCTTTGACGATACGATCGTCTATTCCCACACGCTGCCCGGTTGTGACCTCTCCCGCAAGGAGTTCGTCGCCACCGTCCTCACCGTAGCCGCAATTGCCGATCATTACGACGACGAAATCATCGAGATGGCCGGCGGCGAGCTCACCTCCGGCCCCGCCGCGCAAAACACTTCCGATGCCGGCGCCGAATCCGCTGCAACCGCGTAGCAGTCGCGGACTGCACCGTTGACGTCTCTCGAACCGGGTTCCAGCACATCGTGGTGGAACCCGGTTCTCGTACATCCGCCCCCACCGTCCCGCTGATTCATTCCCCGGCACGGCCCGGTCCGATGACCGGATTCGCCCGATACCCATCACGAAATCGATGAGGCGATGCAATGAGGAGGTGGGCCCTCGCTATCCTGATCGCGGCGGTGGCGGCGACCGCCTGCAATTCGGCAAACGACGCCGAAACACCGAAACGAACAATTCAATCGACCGATACAGCCATGAGTGATACGACGCCGCGAGTTACAGGAATTGGTGGAATCTTTTTCCGATCGAGCGATCCGGAGGCAACTCGAACCTGGTATTCCGAGAACCTCGGTATTTCCACCACTGAATATGGCGCTACGTTCGAAACCCGGAACGCGGATCGTCCCGACGAGGTCAACTACCTGCAGTGGTCACCCTTCCCCGACAGTACCGACTACTTTGAGCCGTCGCAGAAGCAGTTCATGATCAACTATCGTGTGCAGAATCTCGCGGCAATGGTGGAGAACCTCCGCGCAGCGGGCGTGGTGATCGTGGACTCGATTCAGGAGTACGATTACGGGAAATTCGTACACATCATGGACCCCGATGGAAACAAGATCGAGCTCTGGGAGCCCGTCGATCGCGTGCTTTCCGGAATGGACGGCGAGACGAACAAATAGCCCGTCCTACCGCACCCGCACCATCCGCTGGCCGTCGAAGATGAACAGGTTCTTCGTCGGCATCGACGTTGGCGTGATTTCGACCTCGATGGGCATGTGATTGCGGTCGAGCATCGTGATTCGCACCGCCGCGCGCGGATCCGTGTACTGTGCACCCTCCTGGGCCACCGCGCGATGCCGAAGCAGCGAGGGGACCGACAGCCGAAACCACGAACCCTCGGTGACCCGCATGCGCATTGCGTCGGCGATCTGCCATTGGACCTGGGCGCCGCGTGCCGGAATCTCGACGCGTGAATAAATCACCACGTTCAAATCCTTCCGATCCAGCCGGTGTCGCAGCGCCTGCGGAAGACCCAGATTCATCACCGGCGTCGTTCCCACCTTCGCCGGTATCGTTGCGAAGCTGATCGTATCGAGGCCGGTGAGCTGTGCCTGCCGCGCCACATCGTCGAGCAGACGCGCGTGCAAGTGCGAGGCCCCGGTCCACTCGAGCGCCGTCGTTGCGGATATGACCGTGTAGAAGCCGATGATCCCCGCGCCAATACCCGCCAGGAGCGTTGTTCTTCGTGACGCAATTCGAGCGATGAGCCAGCCGAACCCGAGGCAGAACCCCACTGACGGCAGGTAGAGATACCAACGCATCGACAGCCGGCTTGCCGGCAGAATCGTCAGAACGATGAATCCGAGGAATAGCACCGCCGGCGCAAGAGCGCGGCGAATGGTCCACAGAATGCCAATTGCCGCGATCAACCCGATCGCCGCACCAATGAACACCGCGTGCGGATGCGCACTGAGCTGGATTGCGAGCTGCCGATGGCCGGTCGGAATTATCAGCAGTCCGAAAAAGACGATGTAATTGCGGACGATCTCGATCGGAACCAGCGGGCCCTGCGGATCGTGTGCGAGCGCAAGCATGTTGTTGTCGAACGCCGCCAGCCGCACCAGCATCAGTCCCACTGCAAGGGCGGCAAACGGCATCGCATCGGCAAACGGAGCCGTCCAGCGGCGCACGGTCCGCGGCGTTGATTCCACCGACGGATCGTCTCGATCGATCCACCACCCGAGGAGCATGATCACCAGCGGCAGCGACAGCGCCATCTCCTTGGACAGCAGCGCTCCCATGAACAGCAGGAGCGACCCCGCCCGGGCGGCCAGGTGTCCCGATCGCCGCCAGCGCAGCCAGAGAAGAATCGAACCAAGATAGAAGGCAGTGCAGATGACGTCGGTACGCCCGACGATCCAGTACAGCGACGTCTCGTGAATTGGATGCACGGCAAAGAACGCGGTGCCAAGCACCACGGCGACCGGCATCGAGGGAATCAACCGACGGCCCAGCTGCCATACCAGCGCCACGTTCAACACATGCAGCAGGAGGTTCGTCAGCCGGTAGCCCCAGGCATGCCAGCCGAACAGCACGTAGTCGATTGCGAAGCTGAGATCGACGATCGGGCGGTAATAGGCACCGTCATGCACGGCACCCCGCGTAAATAATCCTGCGAGGTCGGGCGCTCCATTGCGAAAGGCAAGCGTAATCATCGAGACGTCGTCGTTGACGAATCCGATGAGCAGCATCGGCGCGAGCGCGACGAATGTGAAGAGCAGGAGCAGAACGAGGGTACGCCGCGAAAGCAGCCACGACAGATCTTCCGGAGCAGCAGGAGCAGCAGGAGCAGCGGTGGCGGCGAGCGCGCTCGATGGTGGTGCCTCAGGCATTGCGGGTCAGGGCAAATTCGACGAATTCCAGGAGCGACCGCTTCGCGGGACTGTCGGGGACGTGTGCAATTGCCTCCCGCGCGCGCTCGCAATACTCGATGGCCGTCCGCTCGGCATACAGCAGCCCGCCGTGCGCCGTGACGAATTCGCGGACGCGTCGGGTGTGGTCGTCGGAACCCGATGCGCGTCGGACGACTTTCATGATCTCCTTGGTCTCCTTCTTGGGCGCCACGTTCATCGCATGGATAAGCGGGAGGGTGAGCTTGCGCTCCTTGAGATCGTTGCCGGTCGGTTTGCCGATATCCTTACCGGTCGACGTATAGTCGAACACGTCGTCACGAATCTGAAACGCGATGCCGACCATTTCGCCGTAGCGCTGGAATGCGGCCGCCACCTCGGGATCGTCCGAAGCGCTGGCGGCACCGAGCTTGCAGCACGTGCCGATGAGACTTGCCGTCTTGTCGGAAATCACCTGGAAATATTCCTTCTCACGAATATTCAGCTGGCGCGACTTCTGAATCTGCAGAAGTTCACCTTCACTCATGCGGCGGACCGCTTCGGAGGTGATTTTCAAAAATCCGAATTCATCATGCTCCACGGCCACGAGCAGACCACGGGCGAGCAGGTAATCGCCGATGAGCACCGCGATCTTGTTTTTCCAGACGGCATTGATCGATGGAAAGCCACGACGTTCGTCGGCTTCGTCGACCACATCGTCGTGCACCAGGGTGGCGGTGTGCAGCAGCTCGACCATGGTGGCCGCCACGTAACTGCGTCGGGAAATTCCCCCGGCAGCTTCAGCCGAGAGCAGCACGAGGATCGGCCGCACCTGCTTGCCCTTGCGGCGGAGAATGTAGCGCACCACCGTGTCCAGCAGCAGCATCTTCGAGTGCATGGACTCGCGGAAGAAGCGGCGGAAATGGCGGAGGTGGTCGTCGACGGGACGTGCGATTGACTGAATATCCATGCGGGGCCGTACGAAGCCGTGTTACGCGTCTCCGAGCTGTGCCTCGGCACGCTGCCGGCCGGCGAGGACGGCAACGTAGATGCTTATTTCGTAGAGGAGATAGAGCGGAATTGCGAGTAGAAGCTGGTTGAACGGATCGGGCGTCGGCGTGATGATCGCCGCTACGATAAGAATGAGCACCGCGGCGTGCCGGCGATAATGCTTCATCACCTTCGCGGTAAGTACGCCGAAACGGGCCAGTCCGTAGCTCAACACCGGCATTTCGAACACGACGCCACAGGCGAGCAGCATTCCGAGCACCATGCTCAGGTACTCGGCGATGGAGAACATGTTCCTGATGTTGCCGAACTGGATGTTGTACATGAATTCCAGCGAGACCGGCAGCAGCACGAAGTAGGCGAAGCAGAGTCCGATCAGAAAGCAGCCGATCGTAGCGATCGCCAGGGCGCCGGTGTAGCGGCGCTCACGCGGGTAGAGTCCCGGTTTGACGAATGCCCAGAGCTGCCAGATGATGAACGGGATCGAGAGGATAAGACCGCTGTAGAGCGTTGCCTGGAAGATCAGCATCAGCTGCCCCATCGGCGCCGTGTTGATCATGTCCTTGATGCCGGCCTCCTTGCTGGGGCGCAGCAGCACCTCCTCGATGATCCAGTTGTAGAAGATTCCGCAGACGGTCGAGCAGACCACAAGGGCAATCAGCGCCTTGATCAGTCGCCAGCGCAATTCCTCGAGGTGTTCGAAGAATCCCATTTCTCCGAGTCGACCGCGTCCGGTGTGCTCGGTTTCCTCGGCTTCATAGACGTCGGGATCGTACCGATCGGCATCGGGAACATCGCCGAGAACGTGGTCGCCGGAGCGGGAATCGTCCGCGTCGACGCTTCGCGCATCCTCGTTCCTCCGCGTCCATTCGGGACCTTCGGGCAGCTCGTGTCCGGCGCCGTCACTGTCGTTGCCGTGTTCGTCGGGTCTATGCTCGTCGTCGTGTGCCATGCCTGGGGAGAACGATTCAGACCGCCGGTATCTCTGGGCGTTCGCCCAGCTCTGCGAGGATCTCTGGATAGAGGGGGAACCGCGAGCAGAACTCCTGCACCTCGTCGGCCACGGAGCGATGCAGCGCCTGATCGTCGGGGTTGCAGAGCACGCGATCGATGAACTCGGCGATGATGTCCATCTCCGGTTCCTTCATGCCGCGAGTCGTCATCGCCGGCGTTCCCAGGCGGATTCCCGAGGTGATCAGGGGCGACTTGTCATCGAACGGCACACCGTTCTTGTTGCAGGTGATGCCGCTCGCGTCCAGCGCGTTCTCGGCAGCCTTGCCGGTGAGGTTGCGGTTGCGCAGGTCGATAAGCATCAGATGGTTGTCGGTGCCGCCGGAAACGACGTCGTACCCGCGATCGAGCAGCGCCCGGGCGAGTCGGCGTGCATTGGCAATCACCTGCGCGGTGTAGTGACCGAACTCGTCGCCGAGCGCCTCGGCGAATGCGACGCCCTTGGCGGCGATCACGTGCATCAGCGGTCCACCCTGGATTCCCGGCATCACCCACGAATCGATGATTTCTGACATCATCTTCGTTCTGCCCGATTTCGGCGCCACGATTCCGAACGGATTCTCGAAATCCTTTCCGAGCATGATCAGCCCGCCGCGCGGTCCGCGAAGCGTCTTGTGGGTCGTCGAGGTGACGACGTGGCAATGGTCGATCGGAGAGTCGAGCCGGCCCCGGGCAATGAGTCCCGCCGGGTGGGCGATGTCGGCCATGAGGAAGGCGCCGACCTCGCGGGCGATTTCGCCGAATGTCGCGTAGTCGATGTTGCGCGAATAGGCGGAGGCGCCGACGGTGATCATCTTCGGCCGGTGCTCGCGCGCGGCGTCTCGGACCCCGTCGTAGTCGATGCGTCCGGTCTCGCGGTCGACGCCATAGGAGACGAAGTTGTAGAAGCGGCCGGAGAAGTTGACCGCCGAACCGTGCGTGAGGTGTCCGCCGTGGGAGAGGTTCATCCCCAGCACGGTGTCGCCATGCTGCAGGAAGGAGAAGTAGACCGCCATGTTGGCCGCCGAACCGGAGTGTGGCTGGACGTTGGCGTACTCGGCGCCAAAGAGCGCTTTGAGCCGGTTGCGCGCGAGATCCTCGGCGACATCGACCCACTCACAGCCACCGTAGTAGCGCTTGCCGGGATACCCCTCGGCGTACTTGTTGGTCAGTGCCGAGCCCTGCGCATCGAGCACGGCACGGCTGGTGAAATTCTCACTCGCGATCAGTTCGATCTTGTCGTTCTGGCGAAAGCTCTCGCCGACGATCGCTCGGTACATCTCGGGATCGCCGGAGCGCAGGTGGTCGTACATGGTGTCGATTGAGCAGGATTGATTCGAGGCGGGACTACCGACCGGTCAGCGAGTGGATCTGGCCGACGCGTCTGCGGTGCCGATCCTCGGCCGAGGCGTCGGTCGAGAGAAACGCGTCGACGATACGCTCGACCTCCTCCCAGGCGACGATCCGTTGCCCAAGCGCGAGCACGTTGGCATCGTTGTGCTCGCGTGCCAGGCGTGCCATCTCGGCGCTCGTGCAGTTGGCCGCACGGATTCCGTCGATTTTGTTGGCAACGATCGACACGCCGATTCCCGAACCGCAGACGAGGATGCCCTGCAGGGCGCGGCCATCGGAAACGGCGCGGGCCGCCTGGGTGGCGTACTCCGGGTAGTCGGCCGACGCGTCTGAATCGACGCCGAAGTCGAGCACCGTGATGCCCCGCGCGGTCAGCAGCTCCGCGATTCGCGACTTGTAGTCGAAGCCGCCATGGTCCGAAGCGATCGCGATCCTCTGGTTCATCGTGCGTATCGGGCAGCTCCCGGTCGATTACAAAAAGTCGAATATACGCAAGCGCGTCCCGTGCGTCGGTGCGCGGCCGCCGGCGGTACAATGCGAAACAATCGCGGGCCACGATCCGGTCCGGTACAAACAACGCGTCCCCGTCGTGGGCAACGACGGGGACGCAAAAAATGCCATCGGGCACTTCCGAGCCGGCAACACGTTGGGCACGAGCCGACTCGTCTGTTGGGGGCACAGATCTGTGGGGATCTGCCTGGTTGAATGCAGAGGATGCTGGAAATACGTGGTTCGGTGGAGTTCATCTGCCGCTCAGTCGCGACACACGATCGGAATTGGACCTCCGGCTCTCCCACGAACAAACCCTGGACCTCTGCGTGGGCACATGGTTCGTGAAAACCATTCTCGAATCTAGCCGGTGAAGATGAGCGGTCGATGAACTTCGGCGATCGGCGGAAGGAACACAGAGTGGCCCCGACCGTACCACTTCGGCCGGGGCCACGGGTTTGCGAATCGATCAGCCGCCGCAGCAGCCCTCTGCAGCGTCGCCGACCGTTCGTACTAGCGCATGGGGAGAGACCGAGAGGTCACTCCTGGACCTCGAGCATACTGGACCTCGAAGTCTTGCCGGACCGGCGCCCCAATTCCATGCCACCGAGCACGAATCGTCAGTCGACGGACGAGGCATGCCGTCGGTCAGAATCCTGCGGAAATCGAGACGTGGTGGGTGATCGCGCCGCCGGTGTCGCCGTACTCCTGGTCGAGCCGTGCCGCGTAGTCGATTCGAAGCTCATCGGTGAATCCCACCGGAAGCCGGTAGAGAAAACCGAAGCTGACGTCTCCGGCAGAATTCACACCGGCACGCAATCCCAGTTGCACGAAGTCGACGGGAACGGCCTCGATCGCGACGCTGAGCACGGCATCGGATTCGACGTCGAGCATCCGTGCCTCGGCCACGGCCAGCAGGTACGTCCGGGGGCGAAGCTGAACGACCCGCGCCAGACCGGTGGGATCGGGCCGGACCTCCGTGGTGCGTTCCTCGAAGGGGAAGAGCCACGATCCGCTGAGCCGGACCTCCAGGGGAATTCGTCCCCGCTCACCTGCGCCGGAGGACATGTCACCGGCGACGTTGTTGACCGACGTTGCCAGGAAGATCCGGTCCTCGAAGTTCATACTGCCGCTGAGATCCACGGCGTACCCGCTTCGGGAGACGCCGACACCGGCAACGTCCTCACGGATGTACCGCATGCTCATTCCGATGCTGCCCGGACCGAGCGACAGCGCACCGCCACCGATCACCGCGATCCACTGGTCCCCGGTGGTTCCGATGCGAAGTCCGTCCGCCGTGCGGCGAGGGACGTCGCCGATCCCGTAGTGACTCACGCCGATGCCGAGCCCGCCGAAGTCACCGACGGTCGTCCCAAACGCCAGTGCCGCCGAGCGTTGCGACAACGGTGCCTCCGATGCGGCGAACGTGAGACTCGGGCGCCTCAGTCGGCTCAGCGCCGAGGCGTTGGCGATAACCGCCGACCCGTCAGGTTCGAACGGCGTATACGCCCCTGCTCGAGCGATCTCGGGCGCGAACAACGTGCGATTGAGAAATGCGGCGGCATACCCGCCCGGCAGCTGCGCGTAGCTCGTCATGTGAACGGCCGCGCATACGAGCAGCGCGACGACCATGCGGCCGGCCGCCGGGCGACGTCGTGGGCCTGACGAAGCGGTTGCGCAGTACGCGGGAGCGTTCACGTGAGGTTCGATCGGATGAGGTTCGATCGGAGAATGCGTGGCGGGACTCTGGCCGACGCGCATCAGCGCGCCAGCATGACCTTCTGAATGATCCGTTGTCCGTTTGCCTCCAGCACCACGATGTACGGTCCGTTGGGCAGCCCCTTCGTTCGGAATGTGAACGCGAAGCGCCCGGCCTCGACCGAGGTGGTGGGGTGGACGTCGATGAGCTTTCCGAGGAGATTGTACAGCGAACACTTCAGTCGGGGTGTGTCCTCGGGAAAGAATGCGACCAGCTTGATCTGTTCGTTCTCCACCGATCGCGTGATCGTGGCGGTGATCTCCTTCTTCTTCGCGTCGGGCGCAGGTCCTCCGTCGGATTGCACACCCGGACCGCCCCCGGCCGCAGTGCCGATGGCCGGCATGAGCATGCAGACGAGGATGAAGAGTATATGGAGGTGACGCCGGATCAATGCTTCATAACGATGATTGGGAGTCGGAACTGTTCACCGGTACTTGTATGAACAAGGCAAATATACGTTCCCCCGGCAACAATTTCACTTTGTGAATTTCGGCCGTCCCAGCGCAGCCGCGCGACGCTTCCCGCCGGATGGTCACGGTCGTCGACGAGCTCGCGCACCAGCGCCCGCCCGGCATCGTAAATCGATGCGCTCAGGCGACCCGCATGTCGGAGCCGCACGACGATCTCCGCCTGCTCCACGGTCGGGTCGAACGGGTTCGGTGCGATGTAGTCCTCGGTAACCGGAACCTCGTAGGTGAACGCAGTCGATCCGAAATCGCACACGCCGGCGGCATCGCAGCAGACGCCGATACGGAAGGCACCCTGCAGGCGGGCGGGGATCTCGATCGCTCGCTGTGCGTCCGCCGTCGTTGCCAGATCGCTCCAGACCACCGAGTCGCCGCGCCGCAGCGTCAGTCGCACCCGGTCACACGAGAAGTCCGCCGGATTCCACCGCACCGTCGGGCCCGCTGTCGCACCCGTGTCTACCAGCACCGTTCGAGGTGCAATTTCAACGCCGATCGTGTCGATTGGCGCCGCGATCGCGCCGTCGCCCGTGCGGAGTCTGACAAGGAGCTTCGGAACCGTGTCGACGCCGCAGCCGACCGAGGACGGACAGGGAACGCTCCAGACGACGCGCGCCGAGTCGACGGTCATCATGACCGTGGCGTCGCTCGGAAGCCACGCACCACCACCGTCGGAATACTCCAGTACGAGCGTGTCGACGCATTGAATCGCGGTCGTGATCGAGATCCGCGTGCCCACGCTCGCCGAGGCGGGGAGATCGAAGGGCGCCACCGATGCAGCCCGTATCCGGAACGACCGCGTGGAGTCAACGAGTGCGGGTAGTTCCTCGTCGCGAATCACCAGCCGGTACACCCCCGGAGTAAGCGAACCGGTCGCCAGCGTAAACGCTTCCACTTCGGCGGCACCGACCGATCCGACGGGCGTGCGGGTGCCGGCCGAGTCGACGAGCGTGATCTCGACGCCGGTCTCGCCGTTGCCGATGTTGCGGCTCCAGACCAGATCCAGCGGCGTTCCCTGACAGAAGACCGAATCGGTACCCGAGGCGAGCGTCAACTGACCGAAGGGACGCGCCGGCAGTACGCCCACGGCCCAGGTCGCCTCGGAGGTCGTCACGACGAGGTCGATGTGGCCGTCGAGCTCCAGATCGGCTGCAGCAACGCCGAGGACCGGCGCACCGAACCCGAAGGAGCGCACCATCCGGAATGGCTCGCGCTGCGACGGATCGTCCGCGTGGCCGAATCGGAGGTCATCGTAGGGCCGCATCTGCCAGATGCGCACCGAATCGCCATCGGCGGTTACAAGTTCCTGCCGTCGACTCGAATCGCTGAGCAGGTCGGCTGCTGCCATCAGTCGGCCGCTGAACGGCTGCGTCGCGAACAACGTGAACGGACGCCCGTCCGGACCCGGCTTCTCCCGATTCCATCGGAACACGTAGAACCGGTTGTCCGCTACGTCGCCTCCGTCGCTGCGCCGGCGCGCGCCGATGATCTCATCGCCGCGGTTGTTGATCAGCACCGGTGGCTGGTGTACCGACAGCAGGGTGTCCGAATGGTCCGATCCGTCGAGGTCGGCCGTCACGATCGACCAGCCGAGGTCGCGCATGGTCGAATCTGTGTAGCGGCCCAGATATCCTGCCTGCTCGACGTCGACCGCGGTCAGAAGGATCGACGGCAGTCCGGTGTCCGCACTCGAATGGTTCTCGGTGAGAATTCGGAGGGGAATGTCGGTAGCGGCATTTGAGGAGTCGTAGACGCGTGTGAAGTATGAGTCGACTTCTCCCATCGGATTTCCGGACTCCGCGATCTCTCGGAGCTCCACGAGCAGACCGAACATGTCATTGGCGCCGTTGCTCGGATCGAACACACGGGTGTTGAACGAGAGCATACCGCCGGCCTGGGTCTCTTCCTGCTGCTGGAGTCCGACGACACGCACCGACTGGTCGAATCGGTAGGACGCCGTGGCCAGTGACAGCCACGTGCTGTCGGAGCCGCCCGGTGCCGGCCGTGTGAGCAATGCCGGAGCCTGCGGGTAGAGCCGCGGTGCGAGTTCGTAGTCCCAGTCGGTCGTCAGTCCGCCGGGGCCGATGCGGTAGCGCCGCAGCGCGTTGACAAGGATGGTATCGACCGCGCCGCGCTGGGAAATCGCCGCCATGACGATCGGCCCGGTTCCGGGATCGTAGGCGGCGACGGGGAAGACGCCGACCGACCCGGCACGGGCTCTCAGGGGTGCGGCGATCACGTCCGCGGGAACGGGGTAGATGGCCACACCCGCACTGTCGAGGATCAGCCCGTTGACCGGGTTGTCGTCGCTCTGCGTGCGCACCACACCGACGCCGATCGCGTCCGGATGCGCTGTGGTGCGGGGCGAGGAGGCGTGGAGATCGAACAGTCCGGTGAGCGTCGTTGCAGAACCGGGAGGGAGAGTAAACGTCCGTTCCCGCAGCACACGTCCGCCGCTGGAGAGGATGAGCAGCCGTCCGTCGCCGCCGATTCCCACCACCTGCTGTCCGGCTTCGCCGCTCCACAACGTGCCTACCAGTGCGGTGGTGGCTCCGGCAAGGCGCGGACTCATCCACTTGCGGACCAGTTGCGAGGCATTCTGCTGCGCGGTGGTGTCATCGATACTCCGCGTGGCGCGCATGTTGCCCATCGGATACCACCAGCTGGCCGTTTGTGCGTGGACCGACTGGCAGAGCAGCGCGAGAACTATGCGGACAAGGGGCCGTTTCAACGGGATGATGGCCTTGGGGAGCGTGAAAAAATCGCCTTCGGAAGAGGGGTGCGACGGCGTCTGACGGGCAGTTGTCGCGTTGACGCAACTATGGTAATATAGCGGGTCGCCCGCTTCGGGTCAGTCCCCAGGTCCCCGTCCTGAGAGGTACGAACCGCGTCGGGCGATGTTCATTGGTGACCGTTTTCACGCACGAGTTGCACGCACGAGTCGAGGAGGTCGACGCGGAGAATTTCGAGACGCCATACCACGGGCTGGATCGCCGGATGGGAGATCGGGCCGCACGACAACGACAAACCATCGTGACGCCTGTGGCGCCACTACTCCGACATTCATGGCAAACTCTCGCACCATTCTCTGGGTCGACGACGAAATCGATCTGCTTCGACCGCACATCAAGTTTCTACAGGCCAAGGGCTACGACGTCGAGACGGTCACCAACGGCGAGGACGCGCTGGCGCTGGTCCGTCAACGGCCGTTCGACCTCGTGTTCCTCGACGAATCGATGGTCGGCATGGGCGGACTGGAGACGCTCAGCGGCATCAAGGAGATCGACGCCTCGGTGCCGGTGGTGATGGTGACCAAGAACGAGGCCGAGACGGTGATGGAGGAGGCGATCGGCCGCCGCATCTCCGACTACCTCACCAAGCCGGTCAACCCGACGCAGATTCTGCTGGCCTGCAAGAAGTTCCTCGAGGGCAAGCGCCTGGAGGCCGATCTGGTCTCGCGCGACTATACACGCGAGTTCAGCCAGATGGCGATTCAGCTGATGAACCCGATGGACTGGGAGGAGTGGATCGCACTGTATGTGAAGCTCACCGGATGGGAGCTGGAATTCGATCGGCACCGCGATCTCGGTCTGGAACAGACCCTGGCTGACCAGAAGCGGGACGCGAACTCTGAATTCGCCCGGTTCATCGAGGACAACTACGAACGGTGGCTCGACGCGAAGACGACCGATCGGCCGCTGCTCAGCGTCGACATCGTCAACGAGTACGTGATTCCGAAGATCAAGGCCGACGCAGGCCCCGTCTTCCTGTTCGTCGTCGACTGCATGCGGCTCGACCAGTGGATGGTCTTCGAGGAACTGCTCAGCGGCATGTATTCGGTGACGAAGGACTACTACTACGGAATCCTGCCGACGGCGACGCCGTACTCGCGCAACGCGATCTTCTCGGGACTGTTTCCCTCGGAAATCGAAGCGAACTACCCGGAGCTGTGGCAGGGTCGCAACGACGACGACCATTCGCAGAACAAGTACGAGAAGGAGCTGCTGGAGAAGCTTCTGGAGCGCCGCCGCGTCAAGCTGCGCAGCGGCCTCCGCTATGTGAAGATCATCGACACCGACTTCGGTCGGAAGATCGAGTCGGAGATCATGAGCTACACGCAGTCGCCGCTGACGGCCGTGGTCGTCAACGCGGTGGACATGATGGCGCACTCACGGTCGGACTATCCGATCCTCAAGGAGATCGCCCCCGACGAATCGGCCTACCGGTCGCTGACCCGCAGCTGGTTCGAACACTCCAGTCTCTACGGAATGCTCCGGGCGCTCTCCTCGGTCAAGGACGCGCAGATCATCGTCACCACCGATCACGGCGCGATTCGCTGCATGCGCGGAGCGAAGGTGCTGGGCGATCGGGAGACGTCGACGAACCTGCGCTACAAGTATGGACGGAATGTGAAGGTCGACGGCAAGTATGCCGTTCATGTCCGCGATCCGGAGCGCTTCCGGCTGCCGAAACGCGGCATGATGACCGAGTATGTGATATCCAAGGAGGACTACTACTTCGTCTACCCGACCGAGTATCATTATTACCTCAATCACTACCGTGACAGCTTCCAGCACGGTGGTATCTCGCTCGAGGAAATGATACTCCCCGTCGTGACGCTCAAACCCCGGAGCGCCGGATCGTGATCCGGTGCGCAGGCGGCGGCGGCCGTTTCTCCCGCCTCCGTCGGGCGTTCGCGACAATCGGTCGACGAGTATGGGACCGTTATGAACATTGAGATATACTCGACTTCGAGCGAGGAGGAGACGTTCCGGCTTGGCGCGGACTTTTCCTCGCGGCTCTCTCCCGGCGACGTCATCGCCTTCTACGGCGACATCGGTGTCGGTAAGACCGAGTTCATCAAGGGCATCTGCAGCGGAATGAACGTCCACGAAATCGTTGCCAGTCCGACGTTCACCATCATCAACCAGTACGACGGCGTCGACGCCGATGGCGACGCGGTGCCGATCAACCATATCGACCTCTACCGCGTCGAGTCGCCCGATGATCTGGTCGAACTGGGACTCGAAGAGATACTCGCCGACCCCGATTCGATCAAGTTGATCGAGTGGGCCGAAAACGCCGGCGTGGTGCTGCCTCCGCGACGTTACGACGTCTGCATGTACAACACCGACGACGACAGCGATCGTCGCATCGAGGTCGTTCGTCGCGAACCCGAGCCGGCCGGCGTCTCGCCGCACGGGCGAATGGAACCCGGCCACGACAGATGACAATCTGATTTCCACCTGCACACGGCGGGATCGGTTGAAAGCCGGTCCCGTCGCGTTTTTTTGTCGGCTGCCCCTGCCGCCGTCGCGGGGGATCGCCGTACCCGCACTGCCATGCTTGCTGCCATCGAGACGACCGGACGTACCTGCGGCGTCGCGTTGTTCGACGACGAGCGACTGATCGCCGAATTCCACGTCGAGCTCGAGCGTGCGCACGATCGACTCCTCGCCGGACTGTTCCGCGATGCTCTCGATGCCGTCGGCGCGTCGATCGATGATCTGCAAACCATCGCGGTATCGGTGGGACCCGGCTCCTACACCGGCATTCGCATCGGCATCAGCTTCGTCACCGGCGTTGCGCTGGCGACCGACGTTCGCGTCGTCCCCGTTGCGACCCTCGATGCAATCGCGTGGAATGCTGCCGAAGCAGCGCGGGCCGCGGGTCGTTCGCGGGTTGCGGCGATGATTGGCGCTGCCTCACTGGGCGTCTACGTCGCCCTCTACGACGTCGATCCTGCATTCCGACGCACCTCCGCGGTGCAGACGCTCGATCCGTCCGAAGCGATGCGCCGGCTCGAGCCGTCGACGCTCCTGGCCGGCCCCGGCATCGACCTGCTCGAGGTCGGCGCGACTGATCCGATCGCCTCCGGTTCTCGCGAGCTGCGCGCCCGGGCGGTCGGAGAGCGGGCAATGGCGCTGGTTGCACAGGGTGTAGCGGTGCGGCCGGAGGAAATCGAGCCATTGTATATTAGCGGAATTACCTCGGCGCGAACGCGCCAGCACCCCATGACCGATCAATAGTGGCTGATGGCCTGGTTCAATCGTACCAAGAAGAATATCGAGGAGCAGGAGGTTCGCAACGTCCCTGACGGCCTGTGGATGAAGTGCCACGGGTGCGGCGAAATGCTCTACAAGGGCGAGCTCGACGAGCATCTGTACACCTGCCCCCACTGCGACCAGCACTTCCGCATCGGTTCGGCCCAGTACGTCGAGATCATCTTCGATCCGGGTTCGTTCATCGAAACCAATCGCGACATGATCTCCGCGGACCCGCTCGGATTCGTCGACGAAAAGCCGTACGCCGAGCGGATACCGCACTACCGCAAGCGCACCGGGCTCAACGACGCGATCCGCACCGGCACCGGCACCGTCGAGGGCCGGATGATCGCGCTGGCAGCAATGGACTTCAGCTTTGCCGGCGGTTCGATGGGATCGGTGGTGGGGGAGAAATTCTGTCGGGCGGTCGACGCCGCGCGCACCGAACGGATTCCACTGCTGGCGATCACCGCCTCCGGAGGCGCCCGCATGCAGGAGGCCGCCCTGTCGCTCATGCAGATGGCCAAGACCTCCGGCCGACTGGCGCTGCTTGCCAAAGAGGGAATTCCCTACATCGTCCTGCTGACCGATCCGACCACCGGTGGTGTCACCGCGTCGTTCGCCATGCTCGGTGACGTCACGCTCGCCGAACCGAAAGCCCTGATCGGCTTCGCCGGTCCCCGCGTGATCGAACAGACCATCCGAAAAAAACTGCCCGACGGATTTCAGCGCTCGGAGTTCCTGCTCGAGCATGGCTTCGTCGACCAGATCGTGCATCGCAAGCAGCTGCGCCAGACCCTCGCGCGCCTGCTGGCGCTGCTGCCGACCGACTGAACGCCCGCCTCGAACCTGACTCAGCCGTGACCTCGGTCCGGATTCCCCGCACGTAGAGCAATCGCGACCATGGCAACATCAACCACGAAGCGGGCCTCAAGGAAGCCGGCCGTACACCTGATTGGATTTCCGATGGACCTCGGCGCCGATCGCCGCGGTGTCGACATGGGTCCCTCCGCGCTGCGTATCGCCGATATCGACAAGAAGCTCACCGCGCTCGGCTACACCGTCGAGGATGAGGGTGACATCGATATCAAACGGCCCGAGGTGCTCGCGATCCTCGATCCGCACCTGAAGTACATGCCGCAGATCGCCGCTGCCTGCGGGACGCTCGCCCGACGCGTCAAGAGCGTGCTCAATGCCGGCAGCTTCCCGCTCGTGCTCGGCGGCGATCACTCCATGGCGATCGGTACCCTCGCCGGCGTCTCCGGATACTGCCGATCGGCGAAGAAACGCCTCGGCGTCATCTGGATCGATGCGCATTCCGACATCAACATCCCCGGTACCTCGCCCTCGGGGAATATCCACGGTATGCCGGTCGCAGCCTCCATCGGACTCGGCGCGCCGGAGCTCACCGGCGTGGGAGGAGACTTCCGCAAGGTCGATCCCGCCAACATCGTGATGATCGGACTCCGGTCGGTCGATGCTGGCGAACGCCGCCTGATACGCGAGCACGGGATCGTTACCTATACGATGACCGACATCGACCGGCTCGGTGTCTATCCCGTCATCGAACAGGCCATCGACTACCTGCAGGCACGCACCGACCATATCCACGTCTCCTTCGATCTCGACAGCGTCGACCCGAGCATCGCCATGGGCGTCGGCACGCCGGTATCCGGGGGCCTCACCTACCGCGAAGCCCACCTCGTCATGGAGATGATCGCCGAACGCGGAGCGCTCGGTTCGCTCGAAGTCGCCGAGGTCAACCCGATCCTCGACACCGTCAACCGCAGCGCCCAGTTCGCCGTCGGACTGGTTGCCTCCGCGATGGGCAAGCGCATACTCTGAATCCCCGCCGGACCCCACCGAAGCGACGCGATGATCAGGACCAGCTCCATCGAAGAAACCCGCCTTGCCGTCGATGAACTGCGCTCCGACGGCGGCTCCGTCGCGTTCGTGCCCACGATGGGATACCTCCACGACGGTCACAGAGCGCTGCTGCGACAGGCCCATCATGAGGCCGACCGCGTCGTCGCTTCCATATTCGTCAACCCGACCCAGTTTGCGCCCGGAGAGGACCTCGAGCGCTATCCGCGCGACATCGATGCCGATCTGGCGGCGCTGCGCGAAGAGCGCTGCGACCTGCTGTTCACGCCCGAGACCGGCGAGACCTATCCGGACGACTTCTCCACCTGGGTCGAGGTCACCGGTCTCGGCCGGATCTACGAAGGCGCGTCGCGACCAACCCACTTCCGCGGTGTCACGACCGTCGTCGCCAAGCTGTTCAACGTCGTTCGACCCGATGTCGCGCTCTTCGGTCGCAAGGATGCACAGCAGGTGGCAGTGGTTCGTCGCATGGTTCGGGACCTGGCCATGCCGCTGCGCATCGTCACGGTGCCCACCGAGCGCGAAGCCGACGGACTGGCCCGCAGTTCCCGCAACGTCTATCTGACCGACGCCGATCGCACCGCCGCACGCTCGCTCTCGCGAGCCCTGTTCGCCGGACGCGATGCGGCCGAGCGAGGGGAGGAATTCGATGAGGTGCTCCGCCGCATGCGGCAGGAGATCGATCCCGCCGTCGCGGTGGACTACATCGATATCGTCGACGCGAATTCGTTCGTTCCCCTGCGGGCCCGTCTCGACGGAACCGAGCCGCTGGCCATCGTCGCTGCTCGCGTCGGATCGACGCGCCTGATCGACAACCTTCCGCTCGAGCGAACCGAAGTTTGATTTCACACACACTTTCGAACGTGGCCTCCGATGACCCGTTTCATGTTCAAATCCAAGATCCACCGCGCCTCGGTCACACAGGCCGAACTCGACTACGAGGGCAGTCTCACCGTCGACGCGCAGCTCATGGCCGCAGCCGACCTGCTTGAGTACGAGAAGGTCGCGGTTGTCAACATCAACAACGGCGAACGCTTCGAGACCTATCTGATCAAGGGCGAAGCGGGCAGCGGCGTCATCTGTCTCAACGGCGCAGCCGCGCGCAAGGGACAGGTCGGCGATCGCATCATCGTCATCAGCTACGCCGCGATGACCGAGGCCGAAGCCCGCGAGTACGCTCCGACCGTCGTGCTCGTCGACGAACACAACCGAATCGTGAAGACCTCGCGCGGTGTCGACTCGAATCACGAACTGGTGGAGGTGTAGCCGAGGATGCGAACGTCGACCGACCGACCGCTCGCGGTGGTGATCATGGCCGCCGGCCAGGGCACACGGATGAAGGATCCCTCGATGGCAAAGGTGATGTTCCCCGTCGGCGATATGCCGATGATCGGACACGTCGTCACCCTGGCACTCGAGTCGGGTGCAGCACGCACCATCGTCGTCATCGGATACCAGCGCGAAATGGTCCGCGAGTACCTCCTGAGCACCTTCGGTGAGGTCGTCGACTGCGTCGTGCAGTCCGAGCAGCTCGGCACCGGGCACGCCGTCATGCAGGCCGCGCCGATGCTGGAGGATTTCGACGGGGACGTGCTCGTGCTCTCCGGGGACGTTCCGATGCTCAGCCCCGCGACGGTAGCGGCGCTCGATGAGACCCACCGCTCGGCCGACGCCGTCGCCACCGTCCTCACCGTCAGGATGCCGGATCCGACGGGCTACGGCCGCGTCATCCGCAACGAGGACGGTACGGTCGCCCGCATCGTCGAACACAAGGATGCCACCGACGCCGAACGTGCGATCGACGAAATCAACACCGGCATCTACGTGTATCGCTGCGCCGATCTGCTCGAGGCGCTGGGCGAACTCGACAACGACAATGCACAGGGCGAGTACTACCTGACCGACGTCTTCGCCTGGTTCCGCGACCACGGCCGCAGGGTCGCCGCCTGCGAAGTCACCGACGCCACCGAAGTCAGCGGCATCAACACCATCGAACAGCTCGAAGCCATCAACGCCGTCTACGCCGAACGTCAGGCGTGAACGCCGGAGCCGGAATTGACGACTCAATGAAGATTTCACACATCGGTATTGCCGTTGCATCCCTCGCTGACGCCATGCAGCACTACGGAGCGCTGTTCGGCCAGACCGACCCGCATCGCGAACAGGTCGAATCACAGGGCGTCGACATCGCATCCTACAGCGTCGGCGATCAAGTGATCGAGCTGACGGCCTCGACACGCGAAGGATCGCCGATCGCAAGGTTTCTCGACAAGCGGGGTGAAGGAATTCATCACATCGCATTCGAGGTCGAGGATATCGCGTCGGAACTCGATCGATTGAAGCGGAATGGCGCGCGGCTGATCAATGAATCGCCCGTCGAGGGCGCGCACGACATGCTCGTCGCCTTCGTACATCCCTCGAGTTTCAACGGTGTGCTGGTGGAGCTCTGCCAGAGAAGGAATCCGAAGTGATCCTCAGACGGTGAATACCATTCACGTCGCCCGCGCTGCGGGCGGCGGACGCTCGAAGATCGCGACGTTCGGAGTCTGCCGGACGCCGCGATTTTATTTCTAACTTCGACGTTTTCCCGGTCGGACCTACCGGTGATACCCGCCCGCTGCCCGCACGGTAATCTTAGCGCCCGCCATGTCCACACGCCTGCGAATTCTCGTACTGATCGCCTGCGCGATTTCGGCCGCCGCCGCAATCGTCGTCTTCATGCACCTGCGGTCCGGTGCTGCCGCGTCGGCGCGCGGCTCCGAAGACTCGGAGTTCTCCCGCGAACGCGTCGCCTGGGAGATCATGCGACTGGCCGATCCGCGCACCGGCCGCGTTCCCCGCGATGCACGTGAACGTGAGCTCGCCTTCGCGCGCACCATTCCGGCAGTTGGTTCAGACTCCAAACGCGCCGGCATACTCGACTATGACTGGCGTCAGCGGGGACCGTGGAATATCGGAGGCCGTACGCGCGCACTCGCCATCGATGTGAGCGACACCAACGTGCTGCTCGCCGGCGGTGTCAGCGGTCGAATGTGGCGCTCGACCGATCAGGGCCATTCCTGGACACGCACCACAGGACTCGATCAGGATCCGTCGATCACGTGCCTGGCGCAGGATACGAGGCCCGGTCACACCAACGTATGGTACTGCGGGAGCGGGGAACTGGTCGGGGCCAGCGAGTCGGGCGCCGGAGCGTATTTCTACGGCGACGGCCTCTACAAGTCGACCGATCGCGGGCTGTCATGGGTACCGCTGACGCGTCGTGCAGGCGATGATCCCGCGCACTTCGACAACATCTTCGACCTCTCGTGGCGCGTCGCGACCGATCCCTCCGATACGGCCCACGATGTCGTCTATGCCGCCGTGTTCGGTACCATCGAGCGATCCACCGACGGCGGCAACCGCTGGTCGTACGTCGTCGGCGGTCCGTCGATCCAGGGATACTACAGCGGCTACTTCACCGATGTCGCCGTCGGTGATTCCGGCGTGGTATACGCCACCATCAGTTCCGACGGGCGCACCGCCGGCGTCTGGCGGGGAACGCGAGCGGGAGCTTTCGTCAATATCACTCCACCCGACTGGCCTGCCGACTACAATCGCACGGCAATTGGAATTTCGAAATCGAATCCGAACGTCGTCTACTTCGTTTCTGAAACGCCCGGTCATGGCTCTCTCGGATTCAACTACCGAGGGGATTCCCTCTGGCATTCACTCTGGAAATACACCTACCGTTCCGGCGATGGTTCCGGCACGGGCGGCGTCTGGGAGAATCTCACCGACAACATTCCGCAGTACGGAGGATGGGCGGGAGATTTCAATTCTCAGTCGAGCTACGATCTGGTGATTGCGGTTGATCCGGTCGATGAAAACACCGTGTTTCTCGGCGGCACGAATGTAATACGTTCCACCGACGGCTTTTCCACTCCCGATCACACGTCGTGGATCGGCGGGTACGAGAATTTCGAACGCGATTCGAGCGTGATCGAGCGGTATTCCTACCCCGGTCACCACCCGGATGAGCACGTATTCGTATTCGAACCCGGAAATCCGAATGTAATGTATACCGGAAGCGACGGCGGTGTGCATCGAACGGATGATTGTCTGGCCGATACGGTGCGCTGGAGCGCTCTGGCGAACGGCTATCTGACCACGCAGTTCTTTTCGATTGCCGTCGATCACGATTCGCCTGGCAACCCGATGATCATTGGTGGAATGCAGGACAACGGCACGTGGATGACGGCGAGCACCGATGAACGTCAGCCGTGGACCGAGATGGGTTCCAGCGACGGAGCGTATTGTGCATTCGCCGATGGTGGCAGATCGGTGTACGTCTCCAAGCAGTTGGGCCGGATCTACCGTGTGACCCTCGATGCGCAGGGGCGGGCAACGGGGCAGACGCGGATCGATCCGGCCGGTCCGGTCGCGGATGATTATCTGTTCATCAATCCATTTGCAATTGATCCCAACGACCGCCACGCCATGGTGCTTCCCATCGGGAATGCGCTGTGGTACAACGGCGATCTTACGCAGATCCCAATGGATCGGACGGTGAGTGCCACTGAGGGGTGGGACAGGCTTGCCGCGTCGATGCTGCCCGACACCGTGGTCATCTCCTCGGTCGCGTTCTCGACGACACCGGCGCACCGACTCTATTACGGAACCGCCACGGGTCGTCTCTTCCGACTGGACGAGCCCTCGGCCGACGCTGCGCCGAGCGAGATCACAGGGGCGACGTTTCCGAATGGATATGTCAGTTCCATTTCCGTCGATCCTGACGACGCAGACCGCATCGTGGTGGCGTTCTCCAATTACGACGTTCAGTCGCTCTTCTCGACGACCGATGGGGGAATCACGTGGGAATCAGTCGGCGGCAATCTCGAGCAGCATCCGGACGGCACCGGTGACGGGCCGTCGGTTCGATCGATTCAAATACTCCATCGCTCCAATGGAACGCTGTGGCTGGTGGGAACGAGCACGGGACTGTACTCGACATCGAAACTCGATGGGATGAATACGTTCTGGGAATGGGAGGGATCGACGTCGATCGGCAATGAGGTCGTCGACATGATCGACGCGCGGCAGTCCGACGGGTTCGTGGCAGTCGGGACACATGGGGCGGGTGTATTCTCGACATCGATTCCGGTGCTGGCGGTCGAGCGGCGGCAGATTGCGGGGACGGAACTATCGATCGAATCGGTGCAGCCGAACCCGGCCCGTGATCGCGCGACGATCGACCTGCTGGCGCCGACGAACGAAGCGGTAACGCTCGAACTGGTGGACGAGCGCGGCGCGATCGCCTCGAGGCGATCGCTCGTCGGCACGGGTGGGCGGACGCGGCTGGCGCTCGACCTCGCGGATATTCGCCCGGGCGCGTATGTGCTGCGCATCAGAAGCCGCAGTGCCACCGCAACGAGGCGCATGATGGTCGTGCGGTAGCACGGCAGATGGCCGGTGCGACAACGGCTCCGATCGCGGTTCGCTGCAATCGGTCTGGCGGTCTGCGTCGCCTTCGCGATGGTGTCACTGATCCACTGGTTCGGACTCTTGCCGTTGCGCATCGCTCATGGGCGGGCCGAGGCGCATCAGCGATGACGCCGACATTGCGCGACGTGTCCTCGATGTCGTGCCGACGATTCCGTCGCCTGTCCGGGGGGCGCCGAATTGCCGACGATATGTGGAATTCGAATCCCACGATCCTTCGACCGATTCATGCAGGCGCGGTCCGAAGGGCCGGAACTATCGCAGCTCAGTCCAACGCCTTCGGTTGTAACGGCATTGGCGACCCTTCGGGATCATTGACTCGAATCATCACCCGATTCCATACCAGAGTTGCTACGGTATTGGTGACCCTTCGGGTCGGAATCGCGGCAGGCACCACTCGACTTTCGTGCGGCCTGACGGGCCGCGATAGAGGACGATGAATCGGGAGCATTCGATAGCGGCGTCGAACGTGTTGGGGGAACTGCACCGGTCGGCCCGGAGCCGGTTCACCGGCGTTCGATGCGAGGCGGGAGAACGATTCCCTTGATATGAATTGAATCGTCCGTCTCGTAGGAGGTTCGATGGTCGGATGGGAGGGTGGTTGCACCGATGCGCGAAGAATCCTGCCGATCCATCACAACGGAATCGGCCGGCGCAGTCGACGATGCCATCGAAGAGTCCGATCGGGGATGACCGACCTCCAGCGCATCGTGTCGGCGCGAGGCCGTGGCCGTCACGGCCGGCCCTGCGGTGACGGGAACATCAGTCGACGCGGCGTCGGGCGTTGTGATCGGTTCATCGAAGCCGTCGACCGCGTGGTCGGTGCCGGATGTGGGCTGTGGGTCCCGGTGCTGCGGCGCGGTTACGACTCCGCCGTTTGACGGCGCCGACACAGGAACCGACGCTGGCGGCGCCGGGTCGATCGCATGCAGGAGAAGGGCACCGCCGCCTCCGAGACCGAGTACCACCGCGGCTTTCCACGTCAACAATTCCCGCACGACTCGGTGCAGGGCGCGATGCCGCGCGGCGAATGCGCCTCCGGAAAGTGCGGCGCCGTGCAGCGCCAGCAACTGCGATCGCATCCGCGAGTGATCACGGTTCACCCCTTTGCTGTCTCTGGCCAGCGCCTGGTCGACGATGCGGTTCGCCTTCAGCCGTTGACGGAGTTCATCATTGACGGCGACTTCAATGAAGAAATCCTGTTCCTCCGACGGCGTCAGTTCGCCGTTGAGATAGCGTTCGACGGTCCGCTGCTGTTGTGCGCTGTTCATGGGCGTCCGGAATCAGAATCGTCGGAATCGAGGTAATCCTCTTCGATACCGAGCATGACGGTCAGGAGAGCGACGAGGTGGCGGCGAGCACGCGAGGCGCGCATTCGAACGGCCTGATGGGACTCACCGAGCAACTCGGAAATTTCGACAAAGGAGTACCCGCTGTACAGGTGCAGCACGAGCACTTCGCGCTGGGGGAAGGGCAGCTTTCCCAGCGAGAGCACCACGAGCTCTTCGAGTTGGGACTGCTGCGGTTGATTGGTGACCGGGTGATCGGATTCGGGAATTGCGTCGAGGGAGGTCGATGACCGTCGCGCATTGAGTCTGTCGATACAGCGGTTGCGTGCCATAGTAATCAGAAGACCCGCGGGGTTGGCATCACTCACCGCACCGGAGCGCATCCGCAGCAGGCGTTCCCACACCTCCTGCGTAATGTCCGCGGCGTCGTCGCTCGACTCGAGCATCTTGACGCAGTAGGAGAAGATCCTGGGCTGATGCAGATCAAAAAACCCGGCGAACGCGTCGGCATCACCCTGCAGCAACCGTCGAAACAAGTCGCGATCGTGGTCCAGCGCGCTGGACCTGCTCCGGCGTCGCCCGACAATGCGTTCACCAATCGCTCGATACTTCATGGGGGTCCACGTGCGTGAGGAGAGGAGTCATACCAATAACGGCTGAACGCCCCCGAGTGTAACAACGGGCACTTCCGCGAACGGCAGAACCGGATCTGGAAAGCGAACGCGGCGGAGTTCGCCGATCCAACGAGCTCCGCCGCGACGCTGTTGAGGCGACGACGTAATTGAGCCAGAGCGAATACCCCGGACCCGGAGGATTGCCGCGATTACCGTAGCAGCTCAACAGCGCGTGAAGATCCGCGGTGAATGCGCCGGCGACGACGTTGTTGATGGTCACGACCCAGGGGTCGGACGGGACGGGCGTGCCGATGCCTGGCGCGAGCTCTACGGTCGCGATGATCGATGAACCGAGGTTCACGAGGTTGTTGGGAACGGTGATCGTCGTACACCACTGACCGGCAGGCGGCCACGGAACGAGGACGCGACCGGCGGGCTGATCGGTTCCGGTTACGCGGATGGCTCCGTTCTGAACCTCGAGCGCGGCAGCCGCGGGGGAGCCAGGTGACAAACTCCCCGCGCCGACCGCCGCGACTCCGGCACCACTGCTGGTCGTATTGGTGCTTTGAACCTCTCCGTACACACCGTATTGTTGGCCGTTCGGCGACATGTTGATCACCTTCGCGCCGTAAGAGACCACCAGGTTATCGGTCGACGACACATTCTCCAGATCGAGTCCGATCGCGCGGTCCTGAATCGCCGAGACCGCTGCAGCTTTGAATCCCGTCGCTTTCCCATGCGGAGCCGTAATGAGCCCGATGTCGACCCCGTTCGCACTTCCTTCGGCTTGGACGGCAACGGACCGAAACGCATACGCATTACCACTGTTTCCGGGAGCCGTCACCTGATCGATGAGGACGCCGTGGGCATCGCCACCGGGCGACTCGGCATTGACTTGTCGCGCTCGAAATCCACTGACGGTACTGCCTGCCTTGACGTTTGCGCTGTCGAGGTAGAAACCAGTAGCAATACCGGTTCCCTGGGCCGCGACGAGCGTGGTGGCAACGCCGGCAGCGTCGCCGCCGGTGGTGCTGACGTCCGTTGCCAATACGCCATAGGCATTTCCGGAGCCGGAGTGGTTGTCCTTGAGAACGATCGCCGCATCGTCGTCATCGACTGCCAGCACGCCGAGGGCTCCGGATTCCGGAGCGAAGCTCGTACCGTCGGTGGTTCCGACGAGGACGCGGTTGGCGCCTGCGCCTCGCGACCCTGTTGAAGGGGTTCGCAGGTGCGCCTCATCACTCGCATTGAGTTCCCAGAAGACCGCCCCGTCGACGGTGTCGGCGTGCTCAGCACGGAAGGAGAAGGCCGAAGCAGTGAGCTGGACACGGGGGAAGGTGATAGGAGTGCCCGGGGGGTTGTAGGTGACCTCGAGGTAGTAAGTGGTATCGAACGGAAGGATCGAGAGCGGGGAGTTCTGTCCGAGAACCACCGAGAAGAGCCCGTTGGTGATGGTGACGGTGTCGGTCTCGGACCATCTTGGTATTACGCTCGATACAGCCGGGTAGATGTTGAACGTCAGGTTATCGGGATCGGAGTTGGTGATCTTCACGCCGGCGCTGTCGATGACGCCCTGATAGGAGATGAGCTCGGTGATTTTCGTGCTCCATTGCGCGTGCAATGCCGCGGAAGCGGTCAGGGCCACGACGGTTGAGGCCAGGAGGTGACGAATGAGTCGCCCGAGTCGACGGGCGGTGAACTGAGTGTTCATGGTGATGTCCGTTGGTTGAGGTGTCGACGCGCGGTGGCGTCAGGCGACCGGTGGATTGTGATGGTCGCTCTACCTTAATAACGGCCGTGCGGTCGAAAGTGTGACAATAGACCCGCCGGTGGTCACAGTTCGGGACGCTGGACCGTTATATAAATGGGTGGAGTATTGTTCTGAAATGGTCTACACGGAGCCACTGGTATTATGAGGCAACGGATATTGTTGATGTTTCTGGTGGCATGTGCCGTCGTTCTCGGATCAGCGTCGACAGTTGCACAGACGGGTGATTGGACGGTGCGGCGACTCACGGACCTGTCCAACTATTACTGGCGTGGGGTGATGGTATTTCCATCGATGTGCATCGACGACAGCGGACACCTCCATATCGTGACGCGATGTGGTGGTGATGGGTACCGCACAAGCGGAATTGTTGATCGGGCATTGGGCCGCCCAATGGTAGAATTGGCTCTGTCGAACGTCTCGGGTGTCGCCACGGAGTTGACGATCGATTCGGGGTTTGCGAGGGTGGAGTACGGATTTGCCGTCGATTCGTCCGGCACGACCCATGTGCTCAGCGCGTCCGGCCCGATCCAGTATTCAAGCCGGTGTCTGACCTACATCCGCATTCCTGCTGGGGGAAGCAGCACGGTGTCACGGGTATTCGGCTCCGGATGCAGCGCAGATCAAATGCTGCCGACGGCGGCTGTGGATCGCGCGGGGCGACTGTGGGTTGTGTATTCCGAGGGGGGCAACCTCTGGTTGACCGTACGGAGCACCACCGGAACGTGGTCGACGCCATTGGCGCTGACGAACGACGGAGCAGGCGCTCGGAACCTCGACCCGTGCATCTCGATCCACGCGTCGGGTCGCGTGGCGATCGTCTACGCGCGGTGGACATCACTGAGCCGCGAGGTGATGGTGATCACCGGCGATACGGCGGGGATGTCGAGCCCTACAACGTTGTTCACAACGAGTCCGAGCGCGCCGGGCATCAGCGCCACACCGCTGTGGCCGTCGTTCTGTCCGTCGGTCGCGTGCGATGCACGGGGCGTGTGGCACGTGTCGTTCACCGACGTGACGGCGACCTCGCCACGGCGATCGATCGTTCGATACACCTCGAACGAAGGAGGCCAGTGGCAACCAGCGGTGCAGCTCGGCGACACGGCGTTCTACAACCGGACGTCGATCGCGGTCGACCGCAACGGCGATCCGCACATCGCGGTCGAGCGGACCGACGACAGCACCGACTGGGACATCTGGTACTTCGTGCGGCACGGAGGCCGGTGGTCGCAGGGGGAGGATGTCTCGCAGAACGATTCACTGGACATCGCTGCACCTGGCGGACGCTTCATCGCGTGCCACGACTCGGTGGTGGCGATCACCTACACGACGACGCAGTGGCGGGGCAGCCATCCGTCGCTGCCAGGGCCGTGGTACGAGATCGCGCTTGCCTACAACACGATCGCACCGCCGCCTGCACCATCATTCTCCCTCGACACGATCGACTTCGGTTCGGTGCTGGTCGGCGCGTGCGCCGACTCGAGCGTGTGGCTGCGGGCGCTGCGGAAGCTGTATGCAACGGATACGATGCACGTCGAGCGTGTGCATGCCGTGGGTGCCGATGCGGGGGCATTTCACCTCAGCGCGTCCTACGACGGCACGACGGTGCTCATCGACGACTCGACGCTCGTTGACGTCGGCTTCTGTCCAACGGGACCGGGCTGTGTGTCGGCGAAGCTGGCGGTGGTCGCCGATGGTGGCATCGACACGGTGGTGCTCCGTGGCTGCGGTGTCGGACCGAGGATCGAGGTGACGCCGGAGTACGTCGACTTCGGCGATGTGCTGACGGGGGCGTGCCGGGACACGAGCGTCTGGGTCCACAACCGAGGCGGTGATTCGCTGGTGCTGGGCGCAGCGCGAGTGAGCGGCACTGACTCGCTGGCGTTCACGCCGTCGGCGGCGACGGCGTCAATCCGACTGGGATTGCTCGACTCGACGCAGGTGACGATCCGGTTCTGCCCGCAGCACCCTGGCGAGCACACCGGACGGATCACCTACACGTCGAACGGGTCGAACGGCGGGGAGGACTACGTCTTGGTGCGCGGCAACGGCATTGGGCCGCGTCTGCGGATGCGTCCCGATACGATCGACTTCGGCGACGTGTACACGGGCCGCTGTGTCGATACGACGGAGGTGGTGGGGAACGTCGGGGGGGACTCACTCATTATCGCAAGTTCGGCAGTCTCGGGTCCGCAGTCTCGGTTGTTCACCGTCGACGGATCGGTGTCGACGCTGCGGCTGGGGTTGCTGGAGTCGGATACGGTGTCGGTGCGCTACTGCGCGACGGACTCCGGGCAGGCCTCGGCACGATGGATCGTATCGTCGAACGGCTCGGGTGATGGTCGCGATACGGTGGTGCTGCTTGCGCACGGCGTGGGTCCGCGGTTGCGGGTGACGCCGGATACGCTGGAGTTCGGCACGATCGCGCTCGGGGAGTGTAGCGCGGACTCGACGTTCGTGATCGAGAACCTGGGAGGGGACTCACTGCGGGTCGATGCTCCACGGGCGGTGGGCGCACGATCCGCGGCATTCGTCACCACCGCACCTCTGCAACCGGTTGCACTGGGCACGCTCGAGCGATTCGTGTCCGGTCGCGTGCGATTCTGCCCGCGCGACACGGGCTGCTTCTCGATTCCGCTGGTCTTCGAGTCCAATGGCGGCCGTGATACGATCATTCTCATCGGCTGCGCGCTGCCACCGGATCCTGTCTTCCATCCGTCGGATACGATCGACTTCGGGCTGGTACGCGTGGGGACCTGCGTGGACACGACGGGGAGCGTCGCCAACCGGGGCGGCGGCTGGCTGCTGGGCAGTCCGCTGACGGTCGTCGGTGGACGTGCGCCGTGGTACTTCGAGGTGACCGCACCGACGGACTCGGTGGTGCTGGCGCCGGGAGATTCGATCGACTTTGCGCTTCGGTACTGTCCGCTGGACAGCGGGTGCATCGAGTCGCGCGTTGAGGTGCAGAGTGCCATCGGACCCCGTGCGGTGGTGCTGCAGGGGTGTGCCGGTGCTCCGGGGATCGCGGTGGAGCCGACAACGGTGGAGTTCGGCGAAGTGGAGGTCGACAGCTGTCGCGAGGGCCGGTTCGTGGTCCGCAATCCCGGGCGATTCGCGCTGAGGGTGACGGGGCTGTCGCTGACGCCGGGGACGTTCGCGGTGACGTCGCCATCGGTGCCGTTCGAGGTTGCGGCGGATGATTCGGTTGCGGTGACGATTCGCTTCTGCCCGCAGTTGAGCGGCGAGACGTCCGAGCAGCTGTCGATTCGGAGCGACGGCACGGCCGACGGGCGGTCGACGCTCGTGGCGCTGCACGGGGTGGGGATCGAGCGGCACCTGAGGGCGCCGGCGAGGCTGGACTTCGGTGATGTGCCGGTGGGTTCGTGCCGCGACACGCTGATCGTGGTGGGCAACGACGGGAGCGTGGCGGTGACGGTGCAGACGATCGTGGCGGTCGACGGCAGCGCGGTCACGGTGACGTGGTCTGGCGGCGCTCGGCGACTGGAGCCGGGAGACACGGTGCAGGTGCGGGTGCGGTTCTGTCCGACGTCGGAGGAGACGGTGAGCGACGCGATCGAGGTTCGGTGCAGCGATGCACCGACGCGTGTGGTCCAGGTTCGGGGCCGGGGCATTCGGGGTGTGCTTGCGGCGTCGACAGTTGAGCTGGACTTCGGGGCGGTGGATGTCGGGACGTGTGCTCGGGACTCGTTCAGCGTGCGCAACGTGGGGACGAGCAGCGTGGGACTGAATCGCTCGTCGGTGCAGATGCTTGCGGGAGTTCCGACGGGGACGTTCCGGGTGATTGCACCGACGGCGCTTCCGCAGGAGCTGGCGGCGGGAACGACGGTGAGGATCGTGGTGGAGTACTGTCCGACGCGTGTGGCGGCTGACAGCGCGGACTGGAGCGGCGGTGGCGACGACGGCTCGACGGTGGAGGTCGGGCTGCGCGGTCGTGGCGTCGAGCATGATGTGCGTGTCGCACCGGATACGATCGGGTTCACGTGCGTGCTTCCGGGGGAGCGTCCGGCTGCCGCCGTGGAGGTGCACAACGACGGCAGCGAGCCACTAGTACTCGAGGGGTACGCGATCTCGCCGGTCGGGGACTATCAGTCGCCGGCGGCGTCGAACGTGCTGATCGGTCCGGGGGAGACGCGGGTCGACAGCGTGCGCTTCGCGCCGACGGCGGCGTCGGGATGGTCGTCGGCCGAACTGACGGTGCAAACCGATCAGGGGGATCGGCATGTGGCGCTACGCGGGAACGCCTCGGCGGTCGCGGAAGTCGTTCGCGATCCGGACTCGGTGTGGTTCGCACGGGTGGCGGTCGGCGACACGGCGGAGGTGTGCGTGGAGCTGATGAACCCGTCGTGCCGGCCGATCGAGATCACGCGGATCACGAGCGAAGATCCGTCGGTGTCGATCATCCAGCCGCTGACAACACCGGTTGTGCTGGTCGATTCGGTGGCGGTGGAGGTGTGTCTTCGGTGGGTGCCGACGGAGCTGGGAGCGATGCAGAGTCGTCTTCGGCTGGAGTCGGCCTCGGGTGCGGGCTGGACGGTGGGACTCGGCGGACAGGCGGTAGAGCCGGGTGTTGTTGCGCTGACGCGACGGGTGGACTTCGGCCGCGTCGATCTCGGTGACACGGTCGGACCGCGTGCCGTCGGGCTGACCAATCGAGGGAGCGCTCCGGCGACGGTTCTGGCGATCACACTGGACGGGGACACGGGTTCGTTCGTGGTTCCGGGCACCGCGCCGTTCGCATTGTCGCCGGAGGGTGCCGACACGGTGTGGCTCGACGCGTGGTTCGCGCCGGTGGCGGTGGGGGCGCGCACGGCGGTGCTTCACATTCAGAATTCATCACCATCGGAACCGGCGGTGACGCTGACGGGTATTGGTGATACGGTCGGGCTGGAGCTGCAGCCGTCGGCGATCGACTTCGGCCGCGTGGTGGTGGGGACGACGCGACGTGCAAGCGATACGCTTCGGGTCCGCAATGTCTCGACGCGAGCGGTGACGGTGGTGACGCTGAGGCTGGGCGGCGCTGAGGCGACAACGTTCGGCGTCGATTCGAGCGCAGCTCGCACACTCGGTCCGGGCGAATACTACCACACCGGACTGGCGTTCACGCCGCAGACCGTCGGCAGTCACACGGCGCGGCTCGAGGCGGTGCTCGATGACGGCGTGCACGGGTGGGTCGATCTTCAGGGCGATGGCATTGAGTCAGAGGCGCTGCAGGTACGGCTCGACACGGTTGCGGCAGCGGCAGGCGAAGCGTTCGATGTGGTGGCGCGGCTGGATGCAGCACTGGCGGGCACCGACGACATCGGGTCGTTCACGGCGGAGGTGGCAATGGACCCGCGGGCGTTGTACGTCGAGTCGGCGAGCAGCCCGATGGGGCCGGTGACGCTGCGGCGACTGGGCCCCGGGAGAGTGCGGATCGACGGCGTGGCCGAGGGGACGGCGTTGCTCGGCGACACGCTGTTCGTGCTGCAGATGCGGGGGTTGGTGACGGGCCAGCCACAGAACGTGATCGCGTTTGCGACCATCGAGCTCCGCGACGGCGCGTCGACGCTTCGGGGCTCCGAAGGCCACGACGGCCTGGTGCTGCTCAGCGGGTGCGACATAGGCCGCGGGACCGGCTTCGGCCGTCTGGCGCGGCTGACGCGTGTGGAGCCGAACCCGGCGACGGGGTCGGTGCGGATCTCGTGGCGTGCACCGGAGCATGCGGCGCCCCGGGTGGTGATCAGCGACATGCTGGGCCGCACGACGCGTGCGATCGAGCTGCCGACGGGCATAAGCCAGGAGCAGACGATGGTCGTGGACGTGTCGGATCTGGCCTCGGGCCTCTACACAATCGAATTGCGCACGGCGGAGGAACGTGAGAGTGTTCCGCTGCTGATCGTGCGGTGAAACTCGACGACCCATTCGACAATTCATCCATGTATTCACTTCGCCTCGCCGTCATCGCGGTGCTCGTAACCGCTACAATCAAACCGAGCTTCGGCCAGATCGATACGACCAGTGGGCCACTCGCCTATGGGGGCGGTCTTGTCGTGGGGGCATCGCTCGATGCGGGGCACATCGCCGTGTTCGAGGGTTCCGACGCATGTGGCGCTTTCGACGGCGGGTGGTCGCTCGGGGTACTCGCGGCTTTTCGGGTTCACTACGCACTGACTTCGCGACTGGCGCTGTGCGGTTCGCTCGGATGGACCTTTGACCGATCGTCATTTACGGCCGCGCCGGTCGGTCGTCAGTTGATTTACGATGCCGTCAGCGATGCGTTGGTCGACGTCGATCGGGAGTACCGCCTGACTGCATTCACCAACGCGATCAACGCTACGTTCGGAGCGGGCTGGTGCCCAATCTCCCGATGGGAATTCGCGCTCGAGGCAATAGCGTCTCTGCGTATCGGTGGTTCCTCGACCGTCACCGACGCCGTGCTCGGTCCCGGTGACGTGGCGTTCGATGACGGATCCCGACAGCACGAGCTGGCGCGTTCGAGCGTACCTGCGCCCGGACTTTCGATCGGTGCGGGTCTGGTCGTGCGTCGCAGAATCGACATCGGACGGGGGTGGGCCCTCTATCCCCGACTCGATCTGTCGGATGTCGAAGCGGCCACCGACCGCGGTGACGCATGGAGTACCCGGCGCGTTGGCGTTGGTCTCGACGTGATGTTCGACCGTCCGGTCCGGATCACACAGCCGGCAACGCCCGCCGACGTGCCCCCGCAGCGGGCGCGACTATCGACGCCGACGGCAACCCGGCACAATTTGCACGAATTCGCGTGAGCGAATCGATCGAACGCAGCGTGACCCCTCTGCTTCCGGTCGTGTTCTTCGACTCGGCGCAGGCGGACGTGCCCGCACGCTTTCTCGCACCTGTCATCTCGGGATCGGACACCACGTCGGATCCGCTTCGGCTGAACCACGGGATGCTGTCGACGGTTGCGTCGCGACTGCGCGCGACGCCGGCGGCGCACGTCATCCTGCGCGGTATGTCCTCGGGTGAGGAGCCGCGAGGCCTGGCGCTGCAGCGGGCGGAGGCAGTCGCCCGCGTGCTCAGCGAGCGATTCGGCGTCTCCACCGAGCAGATCACCGTCGATACGGGCACCGGTCGGATTTCCGCCGCTCGGGAGATCACCGCCGACGGACGAGCGGAGAACCGGCGGGTCGAACTGCTTGCAGCCGACTCGGCGATTCTCTCGCCGGTATACGGCGAACACATCGACCGTTCGTTCGATCCGCCTCGAATTCAACTCGAGCCGATCATCACCGCCGAAGCCGGCGTACGCCGATGGACACTGTCGATCGATGACGGCGAACGTCCGGTCGTCGTCTTCTCCAGTGACTCGATCGCCAACGCTGCTCCGTCGTTCGAGTGGGCGATTCCGTCAACGGTGGGAACCTCCTCGATCGATACACTCGTGGCAGAACTCATTGCGGTGGATTCAACCGGCGTGGCCGACTCGTCGCTGGCGCGACTTCCACTCGTGGTCGAACACTCGGTGCGCCTGCACAGTGGAGCCGAGGCCGATCGTGTCGCGACGCTGCTGGTGGCATTCGATTACGACGTCGCCGATCCGAGCGCTGTGCACCGCAGTGAACTGCGTCGCATCGCCAGCGGCGTCCCGCCCGGCGCTCGCGTGCAAGTGCAGGGATTCACCGATCGCATCGGCAGCGCCGAGGGGAATCTCGATCTCGCCCGGCGCCGCGCGGAAGGTGTCGCCGACGTTCTTCGGGGACTCCTCGGGTCGGAGGCCCGGGTGGACGTCGTCTCGGGTTCGGATGATCGCCTGTTCCCGAACGATCTTCCGGAGGGGCGAATTCTCTCACGATCGGTCCGGATTCTCATCACCCGCGGTCCGAAGCCGTCCGTCCCGCCGGAGGCACGGTAGCCGTCTCACCAGCCGTCGGGATTCGCCCGGCCCCTGGCTCGGTTCCACCACCGTTCCGTTCACTTCTGAAGTCGCTGTCGACGCGTGTTCGATCGGCGTCCTCGTGGTCGCTGTTCTCAGTGCACCACCGGCAGAGTGAGCCTGCGGACGGTCCCGTCGCGGTCGGTCGCACGGATCTCGTAGAGTCCGCTCGGCAGGTCGGAGACGTCCAGACGAATCCGACCGCCCGATGCTGACACGCGCCGAACGGTCCGGCCGTTGAGGTCGATAAGCGAAATCGCACGAAGTGTCGCATCACCGATCCGCACGACTCCCGATGCAGGAAGCGGCGCGACGCGCATCCGATCGTTTGACGACGCAGCCGCCACGCCGCTGAAGCGCGAATCGAACGCGAAGTCGGCGTAGACCGGAATGTGATCGCTGGCGTAGTGCAACGCGTTGGCAGTGGTGAGGTCGACCGCATCGTTCGGCATCTGGTTGATCGAATCGTTCATGTGGTGTCCGTCGTTGCCGAAGGCGGTATAGGAACCGCTCAGAAAGCGCGCTCGCAGTTCCGGAGAGACGAGGATGAAGTCGAACCTGTCATCCATACCGCCGTTGATGCCGCCGTCGAACTGGCGGGTGCGGGGTGACTGGGTGAAAATGTCGGCGAACTCCGAGTGATTGTGCCAGTCGCCGGGACGATCGATCGGATCGGTGAATCGACCGCCGTTCGTGCCGGAGGTAAGCGACTGATAGGCCGCTTCATCACTCGTGTACACGTTGAGATCACCGGCCAGGAGGTAGTAATCTCCGAACGGAATGCTACCCATTTCGTCGTGCAGAGGATCGACCTCGGTGGTGCGCTGTTCGGCGTCGGCCGAGGCGTCGCCCGCTTTCAGATGCGCGTCGAACGCGTGCAGCGTGTCATTGCTCTGCCGAATCACCAGCACGTACTCGATGATGTCGCGCAACGCACGATCGTGCACGACGGCCCGGAGAAATTCCACGCGTGCCGTGTCGATGAACAGCGCTTCGTCGCAGCCGTCGAGGTACTCGGTTCCGAAGGCGGCGTAATTGGCCCGGAAGCTCATCACCGAATCGAGAAACACCTGGGCTCCGCTCGGATTGACCATCTCCTGGACGAGCAGGATGTCGGGATCGATCCGACTCAGCACCGTGCGGAAGTCGCCGATGCGGTGCCAGGCGTTGGTGCCCTCATTGCCGGAGAAGTTGAGAACGTTGTAGGTGGCCACCCGGATCGTCGCTGGCTGTGAGAGGGCGGGGGCCGCCGATGCCACCAGGAGCATCGCGAGAGGGAGAATGCGGCGGATCATGCGTTGGCTGTCAGCCGGCAGCGCTCAGGGGTACGAACGACGGGGATTCTGTCGGGGGCCGTGACGTCCAACCCGGCTCGAGCGTTATACCGGACAGGGGAATGGTGAGAGGTTCGTTCGTGCCACCGCAAATGTAGCGGATGCACTGTCGGTGGCAAGTATCCGCTCCCGTCGCGCCGGTGTCTTACGAATTAATGCAGTTCCCGTTCCCGCCGCGTGGTAGGTTGCCCACGGTCTTTGAGGTCCATGATCAGCCACCGGCGCAAACTTCCCGCGTCCGGAGACGTTGTCCATATATCCGTCGCGTGGTCCGCAGACGACCGACGCGACACTTGGTCCAAATCCCACACAGGTCCAGCGAGTCCACACCCCGAAGTTTCCCGGATACCACTCGCTCCCTCACGACTACATCGTCATTCGATGGAGGCAGCACGATGAGACCGCGATTCGTCTACCCACTGCTAGCTCTTACTTCACTACTGAGCGCGAGCGTCGTTCATGCACAACGCGTCGACGGCGTTGCGAGCACCTCCCGCGCCACGTCCACCGCGTCGTACGCTCCCGCTTCGATGTCGCCGGTGCGCGCACTGCGTGTGGCATCTTCGCCCTCGACACAGTTCGGAACCCCACTGGTTGCTGTCGGCGTGCGGGGCAATGGTCGGGAGGAACCGATCACCGGCGTTCGCGTCGAGGAATTCGCCTCGACGCGTCTGCAGCCACTGCTCAACTACGTCTTCTTCGATCGTGGTTCGGACGAACTTCCGGCGCGGTATCGGCGCACTGGCGAACCCGGCGTGGCGCCGCGCGGTGCGCGGTCGAGCGAACAGCTCGCGGTGTACCATGACGTGCTCAACATCGTCGGGCGCCGCCTGAGCCAGTTGCCCGCCGCACAGCTGACGCTGGTCGGCACCAGTTCCGACGAACCGGAGTTCGGCGAAACCGCCCGGCTGGCGCGACGCAGGGCGGAGTCGGTGCGCCGCTACCTGAGCGCGTCGTTCGGAATCGACACGGCTCGGATCAGCATCGACAGTCGGCTGCTCCCGGAGATTCCCTCGAACAACCGCACCTCCGCTGGTCGTGAGGAGAACCGCCGTGTGGAGATCTACGCGAGCTCCTTCGACATCCTCGAGCCGGTGCGTCTCGTGGACACCACGACCCAGATCGCGCCGCAGCGTCTGCGCATCTATGCAAACCAGCCGGATTCGTTCAACGCGAAGGGCTGGCAGCTGGTGCTTCGCAACGAACGCGATGAGGAGCTCGCCCACATCGACGGTGACGGGCGGCCGCCGGAGAGCATCGACCTGGATCTGACGGCGCTGTCGTCGGATGCACTGCGCCGAGCATCGACGCTCCGCGCCGAACTGGTCGTGCACGGAGGCGGCGGACAGGAAGTGGTTGCGCAGTGCCAGCAGCTTCCGGTGCATGTGCTCACGGTCGCAAAGAAGCGGAAGTCGGGTGAGCGCGATGCGCAGACCGATACGTATTCGATCGTCTGGCTCGATCCCAACCGTGCCGACTTCAATGAACTCAATCGGCGCGTCGTCGCTTCGATCGCATCGGAGCTTCCCGACGACGCATCGATTTCGATCACCGCCTACACCGATCTGACCAGCGACGACGCGCGGAGTCACGATCTGACCGATCGGCGCGCGCGGCTGGTCGCACTGAATCTGCGTCGCGCCGGCGCCACCGTCAGCGGTCGCGGACCGTACGATCTGTGCGACAACGATCTGCCTGAGGGACGCTTCTACAGTCGCTGTGTCGTCGTGGCCGCGACGCGCCACTTCGGTACATCAGGAAGCAGGACCGTCGAACCGGAGGACACGCGCATGCTGACGTCGCCGGACGCCATACCTGCCATTGCGCCCATTCGCTGAGCAGGCATCGCCTATATTTGTCGCGCCGGTCCACGGTCTTCCGGTCCTTCCGTCCCAGCGCCGCTCATGCGACAATCCCGGCTTCGATGCCTTGCCCTGGCGTGTCTGCTCCTCTCGTGCATTGACGTCGCGAGCGCGCAGAACGCCCGCCTTCGCGTGCTGAGCATCAGTGCGTGGGATGGCTATGACCATTCGGGGGGAATCGTCGACGGTCGCTGGCAGGATGCGCCCACGCGCGAGGAACTCGAACGGGCGATGGTGGCGTCGATCGGTGCGGTCGATCCCGATGTCGTATTCCTGCAGAACGCCTCGCCCCGGCTCGCAGCGCGGCTCTCCGGCGAACTGGGATTCGACAGAATTCACCAGATGACCGACGGCGGCGTTCGCCTCGGTCCGATCGGATTTCCCTTCGACCGGGCGCGCGGACTGGCGATCCTCGCCCGACCCGAACTCCATCTCCAGTCGCTCGACGTCTGGAAGCTCTCCGGCCCGTTCGGCCTGCACGGCGGTGCGATCAACGTGCAGGGCTCGCCGGCTTCGCTCGCCATAGCCGCCACCATCCGAGTCGATTCGGTCGAGATCTGTCTGGTCAACACGGTGCTGAATCAGACGCCGCCACGCGATACGACGCTCATTGAGGAGCTTGCCGGCTTCCGCGAACGGGGAACGGTTTCGCGGAGCGAATTCGACCGAGCCGTCGAGCGCTGGGATCGTGCCCGTGCGTGCCGTCGAAGCGAGATCGATCGACTCGTCGGACGGATCAGAAGGCTCCCGGCCGGTGCGCCACTAGTGCTCGGCGGTTCGCTCGGTGCGACCGCGGACTCGCCCGAACTGGCAACGCTTCTCGATTCGATGGGGATGATCGATGCCGGCGCGCACTGCCCGGCCACGTGGGATCCCGTCTTCAACGCATACGCCAGGTGGTCCGGACGACCCGTGGACGCATCGGGCGACACGCTGGATTCGTACGACCTGCTGGTGTCGCTGTGGTCGCGTCGAACACACCGGAGTGACTACCTGCTACTGGGCCATGGATTCGATTCCGCAAGCGTGATCGATGCCTATGCGGCGCTCATCGATTCGGTCGATGGCGTACTTCCGTCGGATCACAACGGTGTGCTGGCGGATCTGGACATGCGGAGGGCGTGCGCCGGGGCGCCAACGGTATGCGATGCGGTGGAACCGCCAGTGCGGCCGATCTATGAAACGATTCCGCTCACGGCGTTCGCACCGAGTGCCGGGTACGGCTATGGATTCCGATCGATACTCGTCGGTGCCTCGGGCGACGCGGAGTCGTTCGATCTGACCATTTACCGATCGACCGGGGGAGAGGAGTACCATCAGTTCACAGTATCGTGGCCCGATCGAGAGCTGCGTCACGGGCTCGCCTACGATGTCGGCCTCGATGTTCACGCGGGATACCGTCGGGAGGTCGCCGGTGCCGAGTTCACGGCTGCCGACCCCGGTTCGGTGCGAGAGACGGCGGTGGTGTCGGCGACGGTCAGCACGGGCGTGACCTCACGGGTCGTCGCCGCGGCCACGCTCAGGTATCGCGGTGTCAGCGACGACGGGCCGACCTCGGCCGCCTCTGGCTCGTCGGAGGTTCAGGCGGCGGCGGACCGTTCAGCAACGGTGGCATCGATCATCGGAACGATCCGCGTCGACACGCGTGACAGCAGGATCGAGCCGCACCGTGGATCGCTGCTGGCGATCGAAACGGAGCTTGCGCCGCAGACTGGCTTGGCGACGGGCCACTTCGGACGGTTCGCACTCGATGTTCGCCACTACTCAACACTCTGCTACCCGACGACGACGCTGGCGCTGGCGGCACGACTCGAGGCGATCGTGGCCGACCGTCTGCCGGCGGCGCTCCTTCCGGGCTTCGGCGGCCGCGATCCGCTGCAGCTCGGCGTTCGCGGGCCGTACGAACGGCCGGTGATTGCGGAGATGGAGGCGGAGGCGAGAATTCCCGTCGTGTGGAGGTTCGGCCTCGTCGTCGGCCTTGGAGCGTCCGGCGGATGGGATCGTATCGAACAACTCTCGCAGTTCGACTGGCGGCTCTCTCCGGTGGTGGCGATCCGCTACGCCGGGGAGCGTCTGGCTGCCCGGCTCAACATCAGCATCGACGGCAGCCGCTTCGGTGCGCGACTGGCGCTGGAGCAACCGTTGTGGTGAGGGGCAGGGGCCACGACCGGCGTTCGCAGAACGATTCACCGACGGTTACGGAGTGTGCGTTTGACCACACGGCCGCACTGCAGATATTTGCCGATCTCATGTCTGCCTACCGTTTCAGAATCGAGGGTCGGGTGCAGGGTGTCGGCTTTCGATACTTCACCACCCGTCTGGCCGAGTCGTTCGACATCGGCGGATGGGTGCGCAACACCGACGACGGCGCTGTGGAAATTCTCGCCACCGGCGACGAACAGAACATCCGTTCGTTTCGCGAACAGATCGAAATCGGTCCCGCCGGCGCGCGCGTGCAGCGCGTCGATGCACGCGCGGTCGATGACGAGCACCATGCCGGGTTCGTCGTCCGTCGATAGGCGGCAATGACTCCGCCGGTGTCGCACGCGCTGCATCGCGGGCGGTGACCATTCCAACGAATACCGAACTCTACGGGAACACTTCGATGATTCGCAAACCAGTGATCCTCATCTCCGGAGCGGGTGGCGAGATCGGCCACGGGCTCATCACGCGGTTGTCCGACGACGGTGAGTACAGCATCGTCGCGCTCGACCTTCGTCCGCTGGAGCCGGAGCTGGCAGAGCGGTGCGCCGATGTCGTTGTCGGCAACATACTCGACACGGGATTGCTGCAGCGTCTGGCGTCGCAGTACGAGATCGCGGGGATATTCCATCTGGCGGCGATGCTCTCCACGCGCGGTGAATTCACGCCGGAGACCGCGCACGAAATCAACGTGCAGGGGACACTGAACCTGCTGAAGTTCGCCGTCGGAGAGGCGCGCAATGCCGGTGCGAACGTGAAGTTCATCTTCCCGAGTTCGATCGCGGTGTACGGAATGGGCGATCTGCAGACGAAGCGGGCAGCCGGAGCGGTGAGTGAGCGGGAATACCTGATGCCGACGACGATGTACGGGATCAACAAGCTCTCGAGCGAGCACACCGGGCGGTACTACACGCATCACTATCGGCAGCTGGCGGCCGATCGCGATCAATACCACGTCGACTTCCGCGCGTTGCGGTTTCCGGGGCTCATCAGCGCGGTGACACTGCCGTCGGGCGGAACGAGCGACTACGCCTCGGAGATGATTCACGCCGCGGCGAAGGCAGAGCCCTACGACTGTTTCGCGCGCGAGGACACGCGAATTCCGTTCATGGCGATGCCCGATGCGATCGACGGGCTGCTTGGCCTGTTCAATGCGCCGTACGAATCGCTGTCGAGCACGGTGTACAACGTCGGGGCGTTCGCGCCGTCTGCCGGCGAAATCCGACGGATGACGCTCGACGCGTTTCCCGGCGCTCAGCTGGGCTACGAGGTGGATGACAAGCGGCAGGGGATTCTCGACTCGTGGCCGGAAGACGTCGACGACGCCAGGGCGCGCGCCGACTGGGGGTGGGAGCCGGCCTACGACATGCGGCGGACGTTCCAGGAGTATCTGATTCCCACGATTGCACGCCGCTACGCTACAACCTGACATACTCTGTCAATCGCGGAAATTCCTGTGCGCGGGCGGCGAATTCACGCGTGACGGAACGGTTTTTTCGGCGTTCACCGAACAGGGTACAATAGGGCATACCCGCTGGCCGTGATTGCAACACGTTCGGCTTGCGTATGTGTGAAATACGTCTATCTTCGCGCGTCGAACAGAGATCCGAGCCGAAAATTCGGCACCCTGTCCATCCACCCGGTCCCGATTTCGACCTGCATGACGGCAGGCAACCGGCCTGATAATTGTCCGGACGCCAACGCAGCGCGAGCCCGCTTGCGTCGAACTGCAATGCCGCGAGGGCACCGTAACGGCGGGACCGTCTGTGGGTCGGATCAACGTTGAAACTATCAACCGCACATAGACAAATGCAGGAGGACCGCTCCCATGCTGTGGACACCTGAACTCGCATCGTATCTGGAAGAGGCGCCGTGGCCGGCGACCAAGGAGGAGCTCCTCGATTTCGCGAACCGCACCGGTGCCCCGATGCAGGTGATCGAGAACATCCAGGAACTCAACGACGATGAGGGCGAAGTCTACGAGAGCATCGAAGACCTCTGGCCCGAAGCGGCGAACCACGATCTGTTCTTCGACGAAGAATCCGAGGATTACTGAACCGGTGCTCCGGCGCCGTTGGGTCCGCCGTCGAACCATACCCTGGAAATCCGAACGGGGAAGCCGCCGGTCGACGGCGCGCTTCCCCGTTTCATTGGAACGCAACCGACAAACCGACGATGCGAATCGCCGTCGTACCGCTTCGCCAGCCGGCGCGTGCTCTCGCGGTCATCGCGGTACTGGTGTGCGCCGCCTGTTGCGGCGCCCGTGCCCAGGTGACCGGCGTCCACCACTTTCAGCAGCGCGACCGCCAGTCGGTGCGTCCAATCCTCGTCGGCGTCGAGTTCGAAGGCAACAGCGCGCTGTCGACCAACCTCATCAAGGCCAACATCGTCACGCAGTCGACCGGCCAGTCCTTCGCCGGTCGCTTCTTCGCCGTCTTCACCAGCACCCCGTTCACCGCACCCCTGGAGTCGATTGCAGCGATCGTCAGTGATTCGGTGCGCCCGGTGATTCACAACCGGCTCAGTTCCGTCGTCGACAGTCTCACCGGAAACGTCCGATACCTCAACCTCACCTCCGCTGCGGCCGATACCGCCACGATCAAGGCGCTCTACAATCGATTCGGCTTTCATGAGGCAACCGTGGCCTTCCAGGCGCGCGTCGATACCGTTCGTAATTCCGCCATCGTTCGCTACACCATCGATGAGGGCCCTCGATACACCCTCTCCGGAATCAACTACATCGGCATCGATACGATTCCCGAGCAACTGCAGGCACAGGTCCGCAAGGCCAAGATCGTGTCGCGCAATTCGGATTATTCCGCCGCCGATCTCGATAAGGAGATCGCTCAGTCGGTCGGCCTGCTGCGCAACAACGGATACGCCTTCGCCCGCCGTGGTGACGTCGTCGTGCTGATGGACGACACAACGCGACCCGACCGTCCGCATGACAGCGTGCTGGTGACGCTCGTGCCCGGAATGCGATACCGCTTCGGCCAGACACGCTACCTCGATGATCCCAGCGTCGACATGTGTCTCGGCAGCGATGAGATTTCCAATCAGATCGTCTACGAGAAGGGTGCGTGGTACTCGCAGCAGAAGGTCGAACAGTCTGTGGGCAACCTCTACAACACCCTCGGTCTCTTCGAGCTTGCCCGAATTGACTCATCGGCCGCGCTGACGCATGGCGATACCCTCGGGATGCAGGTGCACGTGCGCTACCGACAGCGGTTGAATCTCCAGGCCACGCCGCAGTTCAGCGTCGAACGACGTGTCAACCAGTACCGCTGGTTCGCCGGCAGCAACGTCGATTTCGGGCTGCTCGATCCGTTCTGTGAAGGCGGTCGCTTCTCCGCTCAGGGACGCTACCTGGGGCGGCTGTCGCAGTTCGTCGGCGACAATCAGTACGGTGTCAGCGCCTCGTATTACATCCCCGATCTCCTGTTCCCGTTCCTCAGTTTCCGTTTCAGCAGTTCGGTCGACTTTGCAGTGGAGAACCGGCTGGAAAGCGCGACGTACCTCGAGCCGACCGACAACGGGGACACGACGATCGTCCTGCCGGAGCGCATTTTCCGCTCCGAACGGTACCAGCTGCAGACCGAGGTGATTCCGCGTCTTCCGTCGTATACGTTCGTCAATGGAATCACCGGACACGTCACGGGGCAGTGGCTGCAGTACATCAACATCGCCTCATACCTGCACGGGCTTGCCGAGCGTCGTGTCGCCACGGCCCAGGCCGAAGGGCTGCTCGACACTCAGACGGATTCGACCTCACTGATCGACCAGGTCGTCGTGCTGCTGGCGCGCGATATCTATCGCAATCAGGTGCTGCAGGGTGACTCCAGGGCGCTCGTCGATTCGCTCGACGATCAGCCCGCGGCCGATGCGTATTCCTCGCTCAATCTGACCGTGCAGCTCGGCGCCGAATTCACCGGTGACCATCGCGACAACATCTTTGAGCCGACCAACGGGTACTTCGTCAAATCGCTGGTCGAATTCGGAATGGTGGGGCTGGCCAACGGACTCTATGCCAAGGCCGACATCGACGGCCGATGGTATTTCCCCTTTGCCACCGGTGTCCTTGCCACGCGCGCGCATATCGGTGCGATCGATCCCAGGCTCTTCGGCGGCGTTTCACTCGTGCCGCTGCCGTCGCTGTTCTGGGCAGGCGGTGCGAATTCGATCCGTGGCTGGGGCCCTCGTGAAATGCTCGCCACACGGACCGAGCAGTCGCTCGAGGGCGTCAATTCACAGGTCTTCCGCGATATCCTCCGGGAGAGCCGGACGCTGCTGGGAGGACTCGGGGTGCTCGAATTGAGCGCCGAATATCGCGTCCATCCCTTCGGTGTTCCCCAGGCGAACGACCCGATGGCGACCGTGTCGTCGAACATCGTCACAATGGTGTTCCTCGACGCCGGAAATGCGTTCGCCAGAAACGTCGACGAGCTCACCGACCTGAAATTCATTGGTCAGAACATCGCCGTGTCGATCGGCGCGGGAATCGGATATTCGCTTCCGATCGGGCCGATCTGGGCCGGATTCGGACTTCCGATCTATGACCCGATCAATTACGACGCCGGCGAGCGGCTGCTGTGGCAGCACCAGTTCCAATTCTCCAACCTCACATTCCAGCTCAGTCTCGGATACGCATTCTGAGTGCGAATCGATTCCACATTACTATCGGCGGTTCACCAGACGATGCCTACCTACGATTATCGGTGCAAGACGTGCGGTCATCGCTTCGAATTCTTCCAGTCGATCACTTCCGACCCGTTGACTCACTGTCCGGTCGAGGAGTGCATCCAGGACGATCCCGCGAAGAAGGGTACGGGCGAGGTGGTGCGCCTCATCAGCGGCGGCGGCGGACTCCTGTTCAAGGGAAAGGGATTCTACCTGACCGACTACGGCAGATCCGGCAGCGGCGGTTCCTCCGGTTCCGGTAGTTCGTCCGGTTCACCGGATTCGGGTGGCTCATCGGACTCAGGCGGATCGTCCGACTCGAGCGGATCGTCGTCGGGCGGTTCGGCTGACAAGGGAGGATCGTCATCCTCGAGCGACGCAGCGAGCAGCGCGTCGAGCGGATCGTAATCGGCGGCGGGTGCGCGCGGGGGAAAAAGAAAACGGGCGCCAACCCGAAATGGCGCCCGTTCGTATTTGCGGAATGCCGCACTAGCCACACACACTAGCGTTGATTACGCAGACATTCCGCGTTCACAATCTACGCACGCGGTGCGCATGGAGCAATGCGGCTCATCACCGGTTCACCACATTGGGTGACGGGAGATCGCCGGTACCGATGTAGTAGGCGAGCAGGTGTGCATTGGTCTTGGCCTGCTCACCGTAGAACATGTTGCTCACCGAACAGGAGACCGCCACTTCGATACGATCGTCGCCGACGGGCTTTCGCGTCACCTCGTAGCCGTAGCTGGTTTCGAAGTCGGTGCCGGAGCCGGCCGGCTTGGTGCGTAGCACGTCGTCCTTCACTTCATCGAGCGGTTCGACCGAATAGGTATTGATCCATGCAGCGGCGCGTTTCCACGCGGTGAATCGATCGGTTTTGAGCATGGTGAAGATCGTCGGGTGTTCCATTGCGCGGTCGAGGTAGGCCTGTTCATCGGAGGTGAGCGTCGACGAACAGCCGGCCGAGACGACCAGGAGGACGACGGTGAGCAGCGTAATGAGGAATGGAATTCTGCGGTGCATGATGGACCTCCGGAGATGGACGAATCTGCGCGGGGCGGGGGGAGCGTGGGAGTAGTCGACTGAGGTGAGAAATATAGGACTACCAGGCCTTCTTTCGCGCGGTGGCGAGCATGACGACGACGGCGATGACGGTCGTGTAGAGCGTCGAGGCGATACCGCTTTCGAGGAAAAATCGGACGAAGCTCAACGACGTGTCGCGGACGTAGAAGAAGTAGAAGATCAGGTTGTGCACGAACGTCGCCAGGGCGACAATTCCGAGGAACCGGACGGTGCCGACGGCTTCGGCGAGGTCGAGATTCTCGTCGTAGAAGAACCCGGCCACGAATCCCGCCATCATTTTCGACAGCGCGTTTGTGCCGGTGATACCGCTGGAGATGATGTCGAAGAGCAGTCCGACGAGGAAGCCGGCGATCAGGCCGGTGAACTGGCCTTCACGGAGGGCGATGAAGACGGTGAGAATCACCAGGAGGTCGGGCGTGACGCTCTCGACGGCGATGTAGCCGAGGTTCAGCTGCACCAGTGTCAGGATGAGGGCTGCAGCGGCGTAGTAGACGAGACTCAGCGGCGCGATCATTCCTCGCCACCTCGCGCCTCACGCGGTTCGATCACGCTGCGCTCGAGTTCGATACGCTCCTCATCGGGCGAATGCAGAACGACGAACGCCTCTTCGAGCGTGGCGAAGTTGACGGCGGGATTGATCTTGATGCGGTAGAAGAGCGAGCCGTCCTCCTCCTGGATTTCACCAACGGTACCGATGGGAATTCCGGCGGGGAAGAAGGGGGAGTAGCTGGAGGTAGTGACGGTATCGCCGAGCTTGACGGGCTCGACAGAGGCGACGTTTTTCATCAGCAGGTCGGCTCGTCCGTCGAAGGTGACCAGGCCGTCGATCCGCTCGCGGAGCGTGCGGGCGGCCACGCGCATATCGCGATTGATCAGCAGCTGGACGACCGAGTAGTTCTCGCTGGTGCCGATCACGCGACCGACCAGACCACGCTCGGTCATCACCGGCATACCGACGGCGACACCATCACCGGATCCGACGTTGAGCGTCGCATAGTTGCGCAGCTGAATGGTGGTCTTCATCAGCACTTCGGCCGGGAGCAGCTTCATGGGGGAGACCCGTTTGAAGCCGAGCATTTCGCGGTAGTGTTCACCTCGGGCGGCGTCCTTGCGAAGCTGCATCAGTTCCAGCGCGTAGTCCTTGTCGAGCCGGCGCAGGACGGTATTCTCACTCTTGAGCGCGTACGGATTGGGAATCCAGCTGAAGGCGGACTGCACCGAGGCGATCATCCCGACGGAGATCGTACGGAAGGAGCGGAGCTGTTCGGAGCTGCTGTGGGAGATCAGGACCAGCGAGACGATGATCAGGGCGAATGCGGTCGCGTATTCCTTGTATTGAAACAGAATCTCGGCCAGGCGCTGCATGGACCCTACCTAACGAAACGTGTGAATGGGCGTCGTCGGACACCTCAGTACCGCTTGCTCTTGATGAGCACCTGGGAGTAGCGATTGAGGTTCTCCAGCACCTTGCCGGTACCGCGAACCACGGCCGTGAGCGGTTCCTCGGCGACGAAGACGGGCAGGGAGGTTTCGCGACGCAGGCGTTCGTCCAGTCCACGCAGCAGCGCGCCGCCACCGGTGAGCATGATACCGCGGTCGAGGATATCGGCCGAGAGCTCAGGGGGAGTACGCTCCAGCGACAGCTTCACCGCATCGACGATGGCCATGATCGGTTCGCTGAGCGCCGAGCGAAGTTCCTCACTGGTGACGGTGGTCATCCGCGGCACACCGGCGACGAGGTCGCGACCGCGCACCTCGATCTGGATCTCGTCCTCCAGCGGCATGGCCGTCCCGGCCTCGTGTTTGATCGCCTCGGCCGTGCGCTCGCCGATGAGAATGTTGTGCTTCTTCTTGAAGAACTGGGTGATCGCGTTGGTCATCTCGTCGCCGGCGATACGGATGGACTCGTCGTTGACGATGCCGCTCAAGGCGATCACGGCAATCTCGGTGGTGCCGCCTCCGATGTCGATGATCATGTTGCCGACCGGCGCCTCGACATCGAGTCCGATGCCGATCGCGGCAGCCATCGGCTCGGCGATCAGGTGTACCTCCTTGGCGCCGGCGTGCTCGGCGGAGTCCCGCACGGCGCGCTTTTCGACTTCGGTAATGCCGGAGGGAACGCAGACGACGATCCGTCGTGAGGGCTGCCAGCTGGGCGAGATCTTGCGGATGAACGCACGCAGCATTCCTTCGGCGATCTCGAAGTCGGCGATCACGCCGTCCTTCAGTGGACGGATCGTCTTGATGTCCCGATGCGTCTTGCCGATCATCGCCTGCGCCTCGCGTCCGATCGCCACGATTTTCTTGGTCGTACGGTCGAATGCAACGATCGAGGGCTCGTCGAGAACGATGCCCTTGCCCTTCATCCAGATTAGCGTGTTGGCGGTACCGAGATCGATGGCGATGTCGTTCGAGAGAAGACCGAGCACGAGGGTAGACAGGCAGTTAGTGTGGATGCAGAAATGAAAAGAGCGATTCGCGGAGCGGAATCGCCTTCTGGAGTGCAGCAAATATCACCAAATGGCGCACCCTGTACAAGCTTCCGCACGCAATTGTCCGTGCGCGCGATTCAACAGGTGTCGCAGAGACGATCGCCCGCATCCCCGAGCCCCGGAACGATGTAACCATGCGCGTCGAGTCGCTCGTCGAGCGCCGCGACGTACACGTCGACCTCGGCCCCAGCGGCCCTGCGAACTGCGGCGATACCCTCCGGTGCCGCCACGATCGACACCACCGTGCAGCGCGCGATCGGCAGTTGTTCCGCGGCGCGAATTGCCGCCACGATGCTCCCGCCGGTGGCCAGCATCGGGTCGAGCAGGTACAGCCAGGCACCGTCCGGCGCGGCCACGTTGCGATAGTATTCCCGTGGCTCCAGCGTGCGCTCGTCGCGTTTCAATCCGATGAAGCCGACCGATGCCCACGGAACCATGTCGAGAAATCCGTCGAGCATTCCCAGCCCCGCCCGGAGTATCGGCGCCGCGACCACCGGTACCGCGATCCTGCACCCCGACGCCTCGGCAAGCGGTGTCCGCACCGCGACCGAATCGCTCGGAAGCGCCCTCGTCGCCTCGTAACACAGTGCCCGCGATATCGTGCGCAGCGCGCTTCGGAACGCAATGACCGAACTGCCCCGTTCGCGCAGGGCGCAGAGCGCCTCGGCGACGACGGGGTGCGACACCACGTGCAGGTGCGAATCCCCGGTTCCGGCGGCGGTCATAAGTCGAACAGCTTCTTGAATTTCGGATAGAGCACCACACCGACGCGGGGCTGACTGACCAGGAATTGCTCTCCCTTGAGTCTCGCGATCGTGCGATCTCCAATGACGTCGATTGCCATGACGCTCCATTCGATCGTCGGCGCAATCGTCAGATACGGCGTCTCGATGTTCACCTCGATTCCCACCGCACCGTTGATTCCCCAGGTGTGTTCGACGTAATTGTCCACCCCGCTCCGCGTTCCGAGATCGTGTTCGACGAGGTACCGGAAATTCCCGAACTCGTTGGAGAAATAGGTAACGCCGATGCGGCCGTAGAACGAGACCACGCGACGCGGATTGGCCGTGAATCGCAGTCCGAAATCGAGCGTGTTGTGAAAGTTCGGTGGCGGCGCGTTGACCCCTCCGTTCGAAAGCGTATCGCCCAGATAGCGCGCGGTCGCGACGTAGAGCGAGTCGGCAACAGACTCGACCTTCACGTGCGTGTAGACGATGTCCACCTGCATCCAGTCGACGTCCATCGACGCGAATGGCAGCACCGAGAGCCACCCGCCGTAGCCAAACTTGGCATTGGCCTCGGTCGTCGAACCGCTGATGTAAGTGGAGCTGGCGATCAGGCCGCCGAGGCCCACGTACCGGTCCAGCGGCTTCGGCAGCGTCGTGTCCACCGGGCGAACGCTCATCGAGGTTGCCTGGGCGTGTGCACCGTGAATTGACGCGATGAACGCGACGAGCGCAACGGCGATGAGCCCGAAGAATCTCCTGGCGTTGGATGAAGTCATTTGGATGATGTTCTCGAGTGACTGGCCTCGGATCGCGGAGATCTTCTCGGCGACAAGCGTGACGTTTGCCGGCTCATTGCGGCTGCCGCGCAGCGGGACGGGTGCCATGTAGGGAGAATCGGTTTCGACCATCAGGCGGTCATCCGCAACGCGTGCAACGACCTCGTCGAGGGTCGATTTGCGGAACGTGATGTTGCCCGTGAAGGAGATCATCGCGCCGAGTGCGAGGGCGCGCTCGAGCACCTCGAGCGAGCTGGAGAAGCAATGCAGCTGCAATCGGAGCGAGCCGTCCTGCTCGTCCTCGAGGATCCGCAGCAGATCCTCGTCGGATTCGCGGTTGTGAAGAATTACGGGGAGCTCGAGCCGTCGCGCGATGCGGAGTTGTGATCGAAGGACCTCGTGCTGACGCTCTCTGGGGGAAAATTCATAGTAATAATCGAGGCCAATTTCCCCAATTGCAATCGCGCCTTGCTCGACGGCGCGTTCCTCAAGCTGCTCGAGATCGGCGTCGCTCACCTCGTGCGCATGATGCGGATGAACTCCCAGCGCGGCGTGAACCATCCGGTGCGATCGCGCCACGGCAACCACCGCATCGAATTCCTCGGGACACGTCGCGGGTACCACGATCGCCTCGACTCCCGCTTCGACGGCGCGCCCGAGCACCTCATCGATGTCGTCTTCGAAGCGTTCGCCGTAGACGTGTGCGTGCGTGTCGATGATTCCGTTGGTCATTCCTTGTCGTCCGGCATCAGGTCGATGCCGACCAGCGTCGTGGCATCGCGGATGAACAGGAGCGTTCCGTGCAGTATGAAGAAGTGATCGGTGCCGGGTCCAGGTAGGTCGTCGGCAATTCGCTCGTCATATACCACCGTGTCGCCGTCGATGACGATTAGATGCGCAGCTACCGCTCGGTCGTTGAAATCCGATGAGGCGTCGCTTGCAGCCGCGCGCCCGTCGGACGGTACGTGCAGCGTTGCCACCGCGTAGGGAGCGAAGGAGGCGAATTCGACCGGGCCGATCCGCTGTCGGTAGTTCTTCGCGAGCGCCAGGTCGATCCGTGCGAACTCGGGGTGGACGTCGCTCAGCAGCTCGGCGTTTATCCACCCGACCCATCGATCCGGATCGTGTGTCGCCGCCATGATGACTTCGGCTCGCTCGGTGTCACTACCAAGTTCCTCCCGGACCTCGCCCGTCATGAGGTCGCGCAACTGGAACGTGCGATTCTCGAGCGAGGTGCCGCGCTCGACGAGCACGTGGTCGGAGGTTCCGCACAGCACGCGGACCCCGTCGTCCGACCACCGAACCTCGCCCGTTTCGCAGTCGAGCATGACAACGCCACGGGCCGCGGGCAGATCGGGAGTCGGGTAACGGTGCAGCACGGCGATTTCTCCGATGGTCATCTCCATGCTCAGCCACCAGTCATCGCCGACCTTCCGGTCGCGGAAGACGATCGTGCCGCCGGTCGGGAGGATCGAGAAATACGACACCTGCTTGCGTTCCGAGTTCCGCACCTCACCAACGATCAGCCCGCCATCGGTGACCAGCAGCTTCCAGATCGGCCCCCCGGCAGTCAGCTGCCATGAAGGCGTCAGGTTCTTCCGGAATATTCGATCAAACAGACTCACGCCATCCCTCGATCATTCCACGAAGTCGTCGTTGTCCTCACGTGTCGGTGCCTCGGGCGGCTGCGGCTGCTGCTCCGGCGTCTGCTCGGGCACAACGACCGTTGCCGTCCCGAGTACCACGAAGACTCCTCCCTGCAGACTCTTGCCCTCGGTGCGCATCGGCAGGTTGGAGGTCGTTCCGCGAATCACTGCCTCGTACGGCGTTCCGAGGTTCGACACCACGGCTGCGGGGCGGTCGGGAACCTCTTCGGCCAGTGCCGCGAGCAGCGACCGCAGGCGCGTCGGGGACTCGCGAATGACGACCGCATCGCCACGCGCGGCGAGTCCCGCAAGCGATTCGCGGCGTTCGCGCGGAAGTCGGGAGAGATCGCCGACGAAGCTGAACGACGTATACGGCAGACCGGCGGCAACGAGGGCTCCGGTGATCTCTCCGGGAGATGGTACCACGCGAACGGCGAGCCCCGCGCGGTGCGCCTCGGTGATCAGCGCGGCGGCAGGGGACTGCGTGTCGAATTCCGTTTCGCGAAGCAGCACGACGACCTTCTGGCCATCGCGAATCCTGGCGGTGATCTCCGCCGCAGCAGAACGGTCGTTCGGATCGAGTCCGACGATCGTCGTCGACAGGTTGTGGTGGCGCAACAGGCGGGCCGCCATCTTGAAGTCGTCGGTGACGATCACCTCGGCGTGCGTGACGGCGTGGAGGCCACGGACGGTGAGATCGTCGGAACCACCGGCGGGAATTCCCACGACCATCAACCGCGGGCCCTGCGGCTGCGGTGGCAGTGAGGCCACCACCTTCTTTCGCTCACCCTTCCGCTTCGCGCTCGGTGCGCCCGGGGCACGTTCACCCGCTGTTCTCCCATCGGATCGCCCGGAAGCCCGCTCATCGCGGTCGACCGACCGTTCGCGACCGGAATCGCCGGGACGTGTCCGATACACCCGCGCGTGCGTGGCGTGTCCGCGTTCAGATTCATCGGGCGGTCGTCGATTCGGATTGCGTCGATAGACCGGCCGCTCTCCCTGGTCTCCACGGCCAGGTCCGGAGCCGCGTCCGGAGCCGGGCCCGCGCCGCTCATCCGGTCCCCGCCAGGCACGGGAATCCCGTCCGGCACCAGGTCCACGTCCGGGCCCGCGCCCTTCACCGGAACCGCGTTGGTCGCGGAAGTCCCGTCCGGCGCCAGGTCCACGTCCGGGCCCGCGCCCTTCACCGGAACCGCGTTGGTCGCGGAAGTCCCGACCGGCGCCAGGTCCACGTCCGGGCCCGCGCCCTTCACCGGAACCGCGTTGGTCGCGGAAGTCCCGACCGGCGCCAGGTCCACGTCCGGGCCCGCGCCCTTCACCGGAACCGCGTTGGTCGCGGGCGTCCCGTCCGGCGCCAGGCCCACGTCCCTGCCCGGGTCCACGTCCCTGTCCAGGCCCACGCCCCTGTCCAGGCCGACGTCCGCCACCGGGTCCGCGTCCCGGGCCTGCTCCGCGCCCTGCGCCGCCGACTCGTTTGGGATCGCGCCGTGAGCGCGGGTCGTTGCCGCGGCCGGGTCGGTTGTCATTTCTCGAGTCGCTCATGGGTACTGGGGGAGTTAATGGTCGGTTGAAGCGTTGTTGAATGCGGAAATCGCGTCCCCGATCGGGGCAGCAAATTATCCCGAAGTCGGGCTTCGGGGCGAGGCACGCGGGGGCCAGGGCGCGTCGGATTCGGTGGCGTATACCGGCGTGTCGAGCGAGATCGCGCGCCGGTACCATTCGCGCAGGAACATCAAGGCGACGGCGGTGGTTGGAACCGCAATCAACAGGCCAATGAACCCCAGGAAATGGCTGAACACGAGCAGGCTGGCGACTACGACCACCGGATGCACGCCGACGCGCTCGCCGAGCACGCGGGGCTCGAGCGCATAGGCGTTGAGAGCGTGCAGCACGTTGATCACCGCAACGGTTGCCAGCACGTTGTAGACGTAGCTGCCAGGTGCGAAGAGGAACAGCACCATGGCGACGACGATGTTGATGAGGATGCCGAAGGTCGGGATCAGATTGAACAATCCGATCAGAAGACCGAGCACCAGCGCATAGGGAACGCCGAGGATGGTCAGCGCGATGATCGCCAGGGAACCGACGATCGAGGAGGTTATGAGAATTCCACCCAGGTACGAATTGACGATCGTGTCGACCCGCTGCACATAGTAGACCCACTCGGGGTTGTCCTGCAGAATCGTACTTCGGATGAACACGCGAATCCGAGCGAAGTCCAGCAGGAAGTAGAAGACGAGGAAGGGGATGAGGACGATTCCGAAGACACCCTCGATGATGCCCGAGAGGTTGCGGAGGAAAGCACCCAGCCACCTGATCAATCCGGTGGCGATCTCCTCGACCTGTGGATCGATCTTGTTGGTGACGAACGCATGTGCCTGGGCACGCGGGACACCGAGATCGACCAGGTACTGGGTCAGCTTGTCATCCTTGAGAATCGAACCAGCGTTGTGAATCAGGTTCTGCGCCGCAGTCAGCATCTGATCCATCTGTCCGACCAGCGACGGAATCAGCCAGAAGGCGATGGTGGCGTAGATGCCGAGGATGATCAGCACTGCGCTCAGCGACGCAACCCATCGCGGCACTCCGCGCCTGTCGAGCCGGTCGACCAGTCGCGAGGCGATGAAGGCGATCACGAAGGCGACGATGAAGGGGAAGAGGGCGCCGCTGAGGTTGATTGCAAGCCAGACGACGAAGGTGAGGATCGCCAGCTGCATCAGTCGTCGCGAGACGACGTGGGTGCGGAACGGGTAGAGGAAGAAGACGAGCGCGGCCAGCGGGAACATCGGGTGGATGCCGGGCGCCTGTTCGTCGGTCGTCCAGTGGATCGTCTGCACGAACAGCAGCGCGTAGAGTCCGAATCCACCGATGACCGCGAGCACCTCGGAGGTGCTCATGCGCTGGGCGAGTCGTACGTGGGGCCGCAGCCGTCGACGGACTGCTGCGAAGTCCGCCTCCTCCTCGGCTGCGGCGCGATCCTCCCGTTCGGATTCGGAATCCTCGAGACGCTCGGACTCCAGTCGCCGCTCGTCCTCGGAATGAGGATTCTCCGCCGGCTGGTTCGCTCCGGAATCGTCCGAGGGTCGGTCGATATCGTCGGTCATCGCTGAGCGTCGAACAGTGGATCGTGTAGTTAGCGCCGGCCGGTGCTTCCGAATCCACCGGTGCCGCGATCGCTCTGCGGCAGACTGGCGACCTCCGAGAGCTCCGCCCGTTCGTATCGGGCGATCACCGCCTGGGCGATCCGCTCGCCTCGTTCGATGCGTACCGTCTGCTGCCCATGGTTGATGAGCAGCACTCGAATCTCGCCGCGGTAGTCTTCATCGATCGTGCCGGGCGCATTGACCATTCCCAGGCCATAGCGGGCGGCCAGACCGCTGCGAGGTCGGATCTGACACTCGAATCCCTCCGGCAGCGCCAGCGCCAGGCCCGTGGGCACCGAGGCGCGCTCGCCCGGTGCCAGTTCGAGCGACTCGTCGAGCGCCGCGCGAAGGTCCATGCCCGCTGCACCCGAGGTCGCGTAGGAGGGGAGGGGAAGGTCGTCGAACCCGTCACGGACGCGGGCGATCTGAATTTCGATGGACATGCAAATCCGTTGTGAGGAGCGGCGCCGGACGGCCGCGTCGTGCTGCAACGGTCCGGGCAGCGGTCCCGTGCAACGGCTGGTGCTGACTTCAGGTAAATGCCGGAATGTCGGTGATGTCCTGTCCCAGTATGAGCGTGTGGATGTCGTGCGTGCCCTCGTAGGTCTTCACCGACTCGAGGTTCTCCGCGTGGCGCATCACGGGATACTCTCCGAGAATGCCGTTGGCTCCATGAATGTCGCGAGCCATCCGGGCGCATTCGAGCGCCATCCAGACGTTGTTCCGCTTGGCCATCGACACCTGCTGCGGTCGCATCGTACCGGCGTCCTTCAACTGTGCCAGCCGGAAGGCGAGCAGCTGCGCCTTGGTGATTTCATTCAGCATCCAGGCGAGTTTCTCCTGCACCAGCTGAAAGCCGCCGATCGGGCGGTCGAACTGTACACGCGTCGTGGCGTAGTTGACCGAGGATTCAAACACCGCCATTGCCGAGCCGATGGCGCCCCAGCTGATGCCATAGCGCGCCTGCGTCAGACACGAGAGCGGTCCTTTGAGACCCTCGACCCCCGGCAGCAGATTCTCCTCCGGAATCTCACAGTCCTCGAAGACCAGCTCGCTCGTCACCGAGGCCCGGAGCGAATGCTTGCCGGTCATCTCGGGGGCGGTGAACCCGGGTGTTCCCTTCTCGACCAGGAAGCCCCGGACCACCCCATCGAGCTTCGCCCACACGACCGCCACGTCGGCGAGCGTCCCGTTGGTGATCCACATCTTCGCGCCGTTGAGCACGAACCCGCCGTCGGTCCGACGAGCAGTCGTGAGCATCCCTCCGGGGTTCGAGCCGAAATCCGGTTCGGTCAATCCGAAACAGCCGATCGCCTCGCCGGCCGCGAGCTTCGGCAACCACTCGCGTTTCTTCTCTTCGCTGGCATAGCGCCATATCGGGTACATCACCAGTGAGCCCTGCACCGAAACCGTGCTGCGGACGGCCGAGTCACCGCGCTCAAGCTCCTGGCAGATCAACCCATAGCAGACAGCGTTGAGTTCCGCCGCCGCCGTACTCTTCGGGTATCGTCGGGCCGAACATGCCGAGTTCTCCGAAACGCCGTGTCAGATGCGTCGGTGCGGTTCCCTCCTGGTAGTGTCGCTCGATGATCGGCAGCACCTCCTCGTCGACGAAGGAGCGAACGGTGTCGCGGAGCATACGCTCCTCCTCCGACAGCATTTCGTCAATGGCGAAATAGTCGGGAACGGTAATCGGCATTGCGGGTTCGCGGGGATGAAGTGTGGGCAGAATCGATTCAATCCGACCAACATAAGAAATCGTCACGGGCGGCGTCGGTATCGGAATGCAATCGAATCGAGTTTTCTAACTTGGCCGTCTTCTGTGTTCCCATCCGGTCCCATCGAGCCGCTCGGGAGATCGCATGCCGGCTCGAGCAGCGTCGGCGTCCCGAGTCGTCCGATGGACCCTCGGGTGGCGCCTTCGCATCCGTCGGACCTCACGACCGGCGACCGACATCACCAACCGCCAATGACTGCACGAGAGGCAGCTACCGTTCTCGAGGAAATCAGTGTCCTGCTCGAACTCCACGGGGAGGATGCGTTCAGAAGTCGCGCCTACGCGCGCGCCTCGCGCGCGCTGGAGACTGCCGAGGTGGACCTCGAAGAGGCGCATTGCACCGGAAGCCTCGCGTCGATTCCCGGTATCGGCAAGGCGCTCGCCGCCGAGCTGGCCGAGATCATCGACACCGGCAGCAGCGCACAGCTCGATCGATTGCGTGAGGCGACGCCGCCCGGTCTGCTCGATATCCTGAAGATCCGTGGCCTCGGTCCGAAGAAGGTCCGCCGTCTGTGGGTCGAGCTTGGCGTCATTTCCCTCGACGATCTCAGCCGGGCAGCAGAAGAGAATCGAATCGCAGCATTGAGCGGCTTCGGCGCAAAGTCGCAGGAGAAGATCCTTCAGGGCGTTCGCGATGCGCGGGAACGAGAAGGAAAGCTGCGGCTCTCGGAGGCAACCGTTCTCGCAGAATCGATCGTGGCCGCGCTGCGTGCTACCGAGGGTGTGACTCGTGCCGACGTCGCGGGCCGGCTGCGCCGCGGTGCCGAGGAGATTCAGTCGCTCTCCTTCGTCGTGTCCTCGCAAGACCCCGACGCCGTTGCAGATGCGCTCGCCGCGCTCGATGTCGTGTCAAATGTGTCGCGCACCGAAAATCTCATCGGGGGCTTTGCCCTGGATCGAATTCCACTCACCGTGGAAGCCGTCGACGAGGAGCGCTTCGCGATTACGCTGCATCAGCGCACGGGCGCCGGCGACTACCTGTTCATGATGTCCCTGCCGTTGCATGACCGCGGATACGTGCTCGATCATCACGGGCTGTTTCGCGACGGTGCGCCTGTGGCTTTGAACGAAGAGTCCGACCTCTTCGATCTCATCGACCTGCCGTTTATCCCGCCCGAACTGCGCGAGGGTATCGACGAGGTGCCGCTTGCACTCGAAGGCGCACTGCCGGAACTCGTCCGGCCCGAGGACGTCAGAGGCGTGCTCCACGTGCATTCGGTATGGAGCGACGGGCACAACACGATCGAGGAACTCGCCGAGGCGGCGCGCGCAGCCGGCTATGGGTACCTGCTGATGTGCGATCACTCCAAGGCCGCGTTCTATGCAAACGGACTCGATGAGGACCGCGTGGCGGCGCAGGGACGCGAGATCGACGCGATCAACGAGCGCTACGATCCGAAGGATTTCCGCGTGCTCAAGGGCATCGAATGCGATATCCTCGCCGACGGTGCGATGGACCTTTCCGATGACTGTCTGGCGACGCTGGACGCCGTGGTCGCCTCGGTGCACTCGCGGTTCAACCTTCCCCTTGAGGAACAGACCGAGCGCATCTGTGCGGCACTCCGCAATCCTCACGTCACGATTCTCGGCCACCCGACCGGCCGCCTCATCCTCCGTCGCGATGGATATGCGCTCGATATACGGCGCGTGATCGACACCGCATCGGAATTCGGCAAGTCGATCGAACTCAACGCCAATCCGAGCCGACTCGATCTTGCGTGGCGAATGCTGCGGTACGCCCGCCACAAGGGAGTCTTGATTTCCATCAATCCCGATGCACATTCGACCGGTGAATTCGCAAACATCCGCTACGGGGTCACCATGGCCCGCAAGGGCGGACTCCGCAGGGAGGATATTCTCAATACGCTCGAGTGCGACGGATTCCTCGCGCACGTCGCGGGCCGTGACGCCGACGCCGCAGACCGGTCGTAACCGTTCATCCAATTCAACTGCACCAGGCACATGTCCGATCCGATTCTACTGAAGGGAAAGCCGGTCGCGACGGCAATAGAGGAGCGAATCGCCGCCGAGGCCGAGGCGCTGCGGTCCGAACGCGGAATCAATCCGGGAATCGCCGTCATTCTGGTCGGTGACGATCCGGCATCGTCGACCTATGTCGGATCGAAGGAACGCGCGAGCGCGCGACTCGGATTTCACTCGGTGACCGAGCGCCTGCCGGCTGAAACTCCCGAGCGGGACGTCCTGGCCCTGGTCAAGCAGTTCAATGAGGATCCGCTCATCCATGGAATACTCGTCCAGTTGCCACTGCCGCAGCACATCGACGAACGGAAGGTGATCGAGTCGATTGCTCCGGAAAAGGATGTCGACGGATTTCACCCCGGAAGCGTCGGTCGGCTGGTTATCGGTATTCCGGGACCCGAACCGTGCACTCCGGCCGGGATCATCGAAATGATCCGTCATTACAAGATTGAAACAAGTGGCCGCCACGCCGTCGTCGTCGGTCGCAGCAACATCGTCGGCAAGCCCGTCGCGAATATGCTGCTGCAGAAGCGCCCCGGCGGCAATGCGATCGTTACCGTCGCTCACTCCGCGGCTTCCGACCTCGGCGCCCTGACGCGCCAGGCGGATATCCTCATCGTGGCCATCGGCCGCGCGGGTTTTATTACCGGTTCGATGGTGAAGGAGGGAGCGGTCGTCATCGACGTGGGTATCAACCGCGTCGAGGACGCCACACGAGATCGGGGATATCGTGTCGTCGGCGATGTCGATTTCGATTCGGTCGCGCCTCATTGCCGCGCCATTACTCCCGTCCCGGGCGGAGTGGGTCTGATGACGATTGCGATGCTCATGAACAATACGCTGCGTTCGGCACGAGGGGATTTTGCATAGTTCAATTCATGCCGGTCGGTGCCGACGGCGCATTCGAAGCGGTGTTCGCAGATGATCGATCCCGACGAGTATAGATTTCTGGAGGAAGACTCCGACCGTCCCAGACGCACCAAGGAGCGTCCGTCGTACCAGGTGGTGTACGAGGATGAGTCGATCATTGTCTTCGACAAGGCGTCGGGAGTCGCGACGATTCCTGAGCGATATCGGGAGGGTGTGTCGCTGAAGGAGATTGCGGAGGAGAAATTCGGTCGGCTGTGGACGGTGCATCGTATCGACAAGGCGACGAGCGGCGTCGTGCTCTTCGCGCGTGACGCGGAATCGCACAAGGCGCTCAACGACCAGTTCGAGCATCGTGAGGTGACGAAGATCTACGCGGCGTTTCTGGAGGGTGAAATTCCGCAGGACGAAATTCGGATCGATATTCCCATTTCCGTCGATCCTGCAGACAAGTCACGGATGCGGCCGAGCGCGCGGGGAAAGGCATCGATAACGGTGTTGCAGCTGCGTGAGCGCTTCCGGGGATTTACCTACGTCGAGGCGCGCCCCGAAACGGGTCGGCAGCACCAGATCCGCGTGCATTGCACCGCCGTTGGACTGCCGTTGCTGGTCGATCCGGTGTACGGGAATCACAGTGAATTCATGCTGTCGTCGATCAAGAAGAAATTCCGCGATTACGGCCGGACCGAACATCCCCTTGTGGACCGACTGACGCTCCACGCCGAGTCGCTGCGTGTGGTCCACCCGGGGACCGGCAGTCCGATCACGTTCACTGCCGAGCTGCCGAAGGATCTCCATGCGCTGCTGACACAGATGCGAAAGCTCAGATCGATTCCCGACCGCTGAGGCGCGTGGCCGGTGCACGACGCGCGACCGTGTCTCGGGCGGTCAACGACCATCACCGGCGCCCTTCGGTATCGGTCGGTAAAGGTAGCGCGGCCGCGTTTGCGCCCCTGATTCGGGCCAGAACGAATGTAATCCGAAATCGAAGGAATCAGTCAACTGGTACGTGCCCGCCATCGCATTCCTCAGCCAATTCTTCCCGGGAGCCACATCGTCATACGTCGACGAATTGTCGAGTATGATCAGGGCATAGCCGCGCGAACGAATTCGAGCTGATATACGATCGAGCAAACGGCGGCCACCGGAAGGGTCCCCCGTATAGACAGCTCGAACGGCCTCTGTCTGGGCGGTGCAGGATTTACCTGCCATTTGCGCATATCCGCCATGTTCGGCGACGAGCACACGTCCGTCGGCGCTTCGGATCGAATCCAGAAGCTCACGACCGGCAATTGCGTCGCCGCGCGTCGGAATCAGATGGAGCGGATTGTAATAGAGAACGAGAAATGCCGCCACGAGTGCAGCTTGAATCGTCGTTGTCAGGCGGAGTCGAATCGTCGCATCGCCCGTTTGAAGACGTCTGACCGTACCGTAGGCGATCCCCGCTCCAATTGCCAACGCCGCGTAGGCGGGCATGAGCACGTTGACCCATCCGCCGACATGCAGACGAGAGACGAGCGCCGCTGCGAGTGAACCGCTCAGAAGGGCGATGTAGAACCAGACGCGTTCGGACGCCTCACGGGCACGGCCCGGCTCGGACAGCCACCTCCATATCAGCAAGGCAGTCAACAAGGCCGGGAGCGCGAAGCGTGGCATTACGTCGTGAACCCAGAATGTGGCCAGTCGCTGCAGATACCAGCCGTGGGCTCCCGGAACGACCATGACGTAGTAGTGGAACCACCCGCTCGAGGCGTAGTCGATCGCGAGAAACGTGAGAGCGGCAAGCCCGCCACCGGTAAGTATCAGCCACAGCGCCGCGCGCGGACGGAATGCAATCGCCCACACGGCGAGTGGCGCGGCGATCACGGCTGCGGTCTGTTTGGTGAACACCGAAGCGACGAACAGAACTCCGGCGACCGCATACGAAGAGTTCCTGGTGGAGAATCGCATCACCAGCGCGGCAGACAACGTCAGAAACAGACACAACTCATCCACCCTTGCCAGGTCGAACCATCCGTCGACGAGCGGATACGATGCCATGAACAGACCTGCGGCGACCAGCCCCGCACCGCGGTCGTGTGTTTCCCGGAGTGCGAAGCAGGCTACGATGACGGCGATTCCGAGTGCGGATGCAAACGAGACAATTCGAAGCGGCAGGAAGCTGACGCCGGTAATGCGCGCGAGTTCAGCCGAGACCCAGTAGTAGAACGGTGGATAGATAAACGGAACGAATTCCGCGGATGGTGGTTGATACAGCGATTTGCCGTCTACCAGGCGCTCGGTCTGGTCGAGTCCGGTTCCCTCGAGCCATTCGAGTTCATACGGATAGGTAATTCGTTGTGCAGCTGCGAATAGGCATGCTGCAATTTCGAGGGTCGCGAGGAATGCGACGCCCATTCCCAGGATGCGTGGCTGTGTGGTAACCATTGCGCAACGACGGGTGAGAAGGGTGTCGGGTGAGGTGCATCGGCTGCGAAGTTCCCCGCCCGGACGGCACCAATTGGCACCGCCGGTGCAGCAACCCGTCATTGCGATGGTTTGTTAGTCCGGTATCAATCGAGTACGCGTCGAACGAAGAGAAAACGCTCGCGATAATACGGCTCGTCGATACTGCTGACGGTAACGCCACGGGATGTGGAGGCGTGGATGAACTGCGTGGCGCTGATCATGATTCCAACGTGCGAGACGCCGGAGCCCGTGGTGTTGAAAAACACGAGATCTCCAGCGCGTGCATTTGCGAGGGAAACGTCCAACCCGACGGTTGCCTGTTCTCCTGAGGTTCGGGGCAGTTGCACACCGACGGTATGAAAGACGGACTGGACGAATCCGGAGCAATCGGCACCGGATGAGGACGCTCCTCCGAATTCGTACGGCGTACCGAGCCAGTCGCGCGCCTGGATGAGAATCTCTCGTCGAGTTTCGTTGAGCGACACATCGGACGCGCGCCGATCGATTTCGGCGGCATTACTCATCGAAGCCGACGTGGGTGCGGATGCGGAGGTGGATTCGCGTGCGGAGGACGTCCGTGCGACACGAGAGGAGGAAACGATGGTGCTCTGCGTGGCTGGGAGGCAACCGGCTGCGAGGGAGGAGAGGGCAAGCAGCAGCAATGGCGCGAACGGGCGCATCTGCATGGTGGGGACCTCGACTGGACAATGGGACCTAAACGGACCGGAGGGAGGCGTGCCGAGGCGGGCCGGGCACCGATCAGAGGCCGGTACCGACCCGATCGACCGCGGCGTTGGCGGTCGCCTCGTGCGAATGCGCGCCGAGGTGATCGGCGGGGCACTCTCCGTGGCGCGAATGATACCGAATGTTGATCACATGCCCGGTGACGATCATTCCACCACCGGCGACAGCGAGGAACGGGTGGATTCGCTCGAAGGCGAGGGTGCCGATTTCATGGCCGGCGAAGTTGCCGAGCAGAACGGCGATCCCTGCGAACAGCAGAGCGAGCGGCGTGCGGAGTCGATGCGTCCGGTAGGAGTGTCCGAGCGACCAGCCGCCGACAACCGCTGCGATGGCGATCATGACGGCCTCGAAGACGCCGTGCATGAGGAATCCGAGTCCGACCACGGGCAGCACGCCGATGAGCAGCGGGAGTGCCGCGCAGTGGATGGCGCACAGCAGCGAGGCGGAGATGCCGACGCGATCGAGCGTCGAGGTCGTGAGCGTACGAAGCGTGTTCACTGTCGTTCCGGTTGAATCGTGTTGGAATTCCATCACTGACCAGACTGAACCGATCGGCATTTCGGGCAGGTGCCGAAGAACTGCACCGAGTGGTGCACGTCACTGAAACCGGTGGTGCGTTCGAGCTTCCGGTCGATCGACTCGATCTCACATTGGTCGAGCGGTTCGCGTGCACCGCAGACCGAGCAGACGATCAGGTGCTGATGCTCGGTATCGCGCGTGGCGAAGCGCCACCCGTCGCCGATCCGATCGACGCGAATCACCAGGCCACACCGCTCCAGGGTCTCGACGGTCCGATAGACGGTGACCAGATCGATGCTCCGGCCGCTTCGGGCGAGTGCGCGATCGATGTCTGCGACGAGCAGCGGGCCGGTGGCCTTATCGAGAACCTGGTAGACGTCGCGTCGGGCGGTCGTGGCTCGGACACCGCTGGCGCGGAGCAGGGCGTCGATATGATCGGAGGCGGTCGACATGGTGTGCAAATCTACTGCACATGCAACTGATTTGCAAATGGCGCGTCCGGATGTGGTGGCGTGCAGCTCGGCAACACATGCCTACAACTGTGGGGGGCTCGGCTGTTGGTAGTCGAACACCAACAGTCGTATTTTATCGTTCTTCTGTACGACCCTCGGTGTGAATGCCAGGCGCAGTCGCACCGAGCGTCGTCGTTTCGGGCTGCCGGAACAGTATCAATCAACATTAAACCGATTACGGTAGTACCCGCCCGGCGAGGGATCACCGGAGGCGCCGAGACCTCGAGCGTTACCGGCCTTCAGCGGGGCAAGCGGATCGCACTGCGACCGCCGGCGGCACTTGCTCGATCCACCGGAGCTGCGGCATCGGACATCGGAGAAGTCAGGCAGCCCGGCCGGTGGCGGTATCAGTAGGCGGCCGTCGCTTCCGATCGGGTACCCTGGGTTCCGTCGGAGCACGCGGGTATGTATCACAATCGAGAGGACAGACATGCCAGAGGAGTCCACTACGGTCGAAGAACAGGATCTCGACACCAACGCCGGCAACGGCAGCGATCTCCCGACGAAGCGCACGGAGCGCACCACGAAGAAGGGCCGCTTCACGGCTGACCTCGACTACTCGGATACCGAGTTCGAGGAGATGATGAAAATGTACGAGGGCACGCTCGGCAAGATCTCCGAGAACGAGATCATCAAGGGGCGTGTCGTCAACGTCAACGACGACGAGGTCGCGATCGACATCGGATTCAAGTCCGAGGGCGTCGTGTCGCGCAACGAATTCGTCAACCTCGACGACCTCAAGGCGGGTGACGAGGTCGAGGTATTCCTCGAGAAGGTCGAGGACTCCGAGGGCAAGCTGGTGCTCAGCCGCAAGCGCGCCGACTTCGTGCGTGTCTGGGAGCGCATCGTCAAGGCCTTCGACAATGAGGAGGTGCTGCGCGCGACGATCGCCCGGCGCATCAAGGGCGGTCTGGTGGTCGATCTGCAGGGCATCGACGCGTTCCTTCCTGGTTCGCAGGTCGACGTTCGACCGGTACGCGACTTCGACGCGCTGATCGGCAAGGAGCTCGACGTCCGCGTGGTGAAGATCAACCACCCGAACGAGAACGTCGTAGTCTCGCACAAGGTGCTGCTCGAGGAGAGTCTCGCCGAGCAGCGCAAGGAGATCCTCTCGAAGCTCGAGAAGGGCCTCGTGCTCGAGGGCATCGTCAAGGCGATCACCGACTTCGGCGTGTTCGTCGATCTCGGCGGCGTCGACGGCCTGGTGCATATCACCGACCTCAGCTGGGGTCGCGTCAACCATCCGTCGGAGGTGGTCAAGCTCGACGAGAAGATCAAGGTGGTGGTGCTCGACTTCGACGAGGAGCGCAAGCGCATCTCGCTGGGCCTCAAGCAGCTGACGCCGCATCCGTGGGAGAACATCGAGGAGAAACTCGCCGTCGGCCAGCGCGTCACCGGAAAGGTGGTCTCGCTCACCGACTACGGCGCGTTCGTCGAGCTCGAGCGTGGAATCGAGGGTCTGATCCACATCTCGGAGATGAGCTGGACGCAGCATGTCAAGCATCCATCGCAGATGGTCTCGCTCGGTCAGATGATCGATGTGCAGGTGTTGAACATCGACAAGGCGGACAAGAAGATCTCGCTCGGCATGAAGCAGCTCGAGCCCGATCCGTGGGATCAGCTTCTGGACAAGTATCCCGTCGGTTCGCAGCATACCGGCATCGTTCGCAACCTCGCCAACTTCGGTGCCTTCGTGGAGCTGGAGCCGGGCGTCGACGGTCTGGTGCACATCAGCGACCTGAGTTGGACCAAGAAGCTGCGCCATCCCGGAGAGATGGTCAAGAAGGGGCAGGAGCTCGAGGTGGTGGTGCTCGGGATCGACCGCGAGCAGCGTCGTATTTCGCTCGGCCACAAGCAGCTGGTGGACAACCCGTGGGATCGGTTTGCCGAGGAATACAACGTCGGCAACCAGACCGATGGAAAGATCGTCCGCATCATCGACAAGGGTGTGATCGTCGAACTGCCATACGGCGTCGACGGCTTCGTCCCGACCTCGCAGCTGGCGTTCGCACCGGTCAAGAACATCGCGACGTACTTCCGCATCGGCGACGAGCTGCCACTGCGCGTGATCGAATTCGACAAGGACGCGAAGAAGATCGTCCTCTCGGCGGTCGAGGCGCTGAAGTCGATGGATGCAGGGGCTCAGGAGCACTACTACCAGCTGCATCCGGTTCCGCAGTCCGGACCGGCAGGCGGTGGCGAGGAGCAGGAGGAGACCGTCGAGGAAAGTGCTTCGGAGTCGGATTCATCCGACGAGTCGGCCGAGGATAACGGCTGATCAAACACGGCCACGCATGATATCGTAGTACCTGCGCCCGGGGTCGTCGACTGTCGACGGCTCCGGGCGCGGTCGGTTTGTAGTGCCCCGTCGGCGCACTCCGACGCACTATGACCGAGGTCAGTTGCACGGGTTTCGAACTTTCGTATACTAGCCGCCGTTCGAGAATCCGTCAGGGCGGTATCCCACTGCCGATCGGCAGGATACACCGCCCATCGAAGACCGAACTGCCCGCCGCAAACGGACACACCGACCCGATTGCCATGCTTAGCGAATTCGGCACCGTCTTCATCTTCTTCCTGCTCGGAATCATCTTTGTCGCCGGCGGTCTGGTTACCAACTGGCTGCTGCGTCCGTCGCGTCCGACGCGCGAGAAGCTGCTGATATACGAGTGCGGCGAGGATTCTCCCGAGCATGCCCACATCCGCTTCAACATCCGGTTCTACGTCATCGCCCTCGTCTTCCTCCTGTTCGATCTCGAGTTCGTGATGCTCTTCCCGTGGGCGACCGTCTTCGGCGCGATCGGACACGTCGCCTTCTGGCTGGGAACGGTGTTTCTGCTGGTGCTCATCGTCGGGGATGTCTATCTGTGGCGAAAGGGTGACCTCGACTGGGTGATTCCGCGTCCGGTCGTGCCGCGACTCGAGTCGCTGATCACGCATCAGAAGCCGAGATTCCGTCCTTCGTCCGAGGCAGTGCACGCCTCGGCGTCCGAGCCCTCCGAACCGGCCTGAGATCCGCCTTCCACATACGATTGCCAACCTGTCCGCCGCTGCCCGGCACGAGGCGTCGACGGGCGCAGGAATTCTCCCAACGACCATGGGCCTCCTCAACAAGCTCGACAGTGCCGACGGCTTCGAGTCGAGCAACGTAATCCTCAGTTCCGTCGAATCGCTCCTCAACTGGGGGCGGCTGAGTTCGATCTGGCAGATGGGATTCGGACTGGCCTGCTGCGCCATCGAATTCATGGCGGCCAACGCCTCCAACTTCGACATGATGCGCTTCGGCGTCATTCCCCGTCCCAGCCCGCGCCACTCCGACGTGATCATCATCTCCGGCACCGTCACGCTCAAAATGGCCACCCGCGTCAAGCGACTCTACGAACAGATGCCCGATCCGAAGTACGTGATCTCGATGGGGAGCTGTTCGAACTGTGGCGGACCGTACTGGGAGCACGGGTACCACGTGCTCAAGGGCGTCGATCGTGTCATCCCGGTCGACATTTACGTACCGGGGTGCCCGCCGCGACCCGAGGCGCTGCTCGAGGGACTCATCCGGCTGCGTGACAAGGTGCGACACCAGAGCATGGTGCAGGCGCCGAGTTCGCCGGCGGTGACGGAGGGCTCACCGCTGCAATCCAATGGTGCCGCATGAATCCGGTTTCAATCGAGGGTATTCATGCCGATTTGAAGGAGAAGTTCTCCGACATGATCGGCGACCTGCATCAGGTGCCGGCCGAGTCGGGGACGCCGTACATCGACGTGTCGGCGGAGTGGATACGCGACGTCTGCCTGTATCTGCGCGACGAACCGCGGTATCTGATGAACAATCTCAACTGCCTGTCGTGCCTGGATCTTCGGGAGCTCTCGAAGGATGCGTCGGCCGACCTGGCGGTGGTCTACCATCTGTCGGCATTGCACGAGGAGGGCGGCATGTGGCGGACGATTCACCGCTGCGCACTGCGTGTGTCGGTCACGCTCGAGGATCCGCGCGTGCCGTCGATCGCGCGCGTCTGGCGGTCGGCCGACTGGCACGAGCGCGAGGGGTATGACATGTACGGCATCGTGTTCGAAGGTCACCCCGACCTGCGTCGGATACTGCTGCCGGACGACTGGGAGGGATATCCGCTGCGGAAGGATTACGTAGTGCCGGAGTATTACAACGGAATTCGCGTTCCGTACTGAGACCGTTCACGACATCGGAAAGCGACGTGTTCGACGCAAAGAAGAAGAATTCGAATCCCGCCTCGGGGTTCCTGATCATGGCCGGGTTCAACCTCCTTGCCGCGATCGTCTTCATGGTTTTCTACCTGCTGTACAGCCGCGCCAATGGCGATGACGCCTGGTGGTTTCTGATTGCATCGGCAATCGCCGTGGTGGCCTCGGGTGGTGCGGTGGCCGCCTACGGAGTCTTCCGACGAAAATTCGAGAAGATGCAGCGTTGAGTGGCGCACCCCCCGTCGTACCAATCATTCGTTCGGATCTGCCATGGATCACCCTTCAAATTCCCCTGATTCCCGCCACGACCACTCCGAGGTGATCAATCGTGATGGCGTGCACGTCAACGGTTCGCAGGCGGCCGTTCTCGATCCGCAGGTGGGGGAGATCCGCGCCCGTCGGTCGCTGCGAACCGAGGAGATGGTGCTCAACATGGGCCCGCAGCACCCGTCGACGCACGGCGTGTTTCGTGTGGAACTGGTGCTCGACGGCGAGCAGGTGGTCGATGCAGTGCCACATCTCGGGTATCTGCACCGCTGCTTCGAGAAGCACGCCGAGGCGATGACCTGGCCGCAGGTGATTCCCTACTGCGACCGGCTCGACTACCTCGGAGCGATGAACAACGATCTCGGCTACGCCATTGCCGTCGAGCAGCTGGCCGGGATCACGGTGTCCGAGAAGGTCGAGTATGTCCGCGTCATCGTCGCCGAACTCAATCGCATTGCGTCGCACCTCGTGGGCGGGATCGGGACCTATGGGCTCGACGTCGGCGCATTCACGCCGTTCCTCTACTGCTTCCGCGACCGCGAAATCATCCTGTCGATCTTCGAGAAGCTCTGCGGAGCACGGCTGCTGTACAACTTCATCTGGATCGGCGGACTGAGTCACGACGTCTATCCTGGATTCCTCGACGAGGTGCAGGCGTTCGCCGATCAGTTCAGATCCACTCTGCGCGAGATCAACGAACTGCTGACGGGCAACAAGATCTTCACGACGCGGACCAAGGGCATCGGCATCCTGCCGGCGGACGTGGCGATCAGTTTCGGCATCACCGGCCCGATGCTGCGGGCCAGCGGGGTTCGCTGGGACATCCGCCGTGACGACCGGTATTCGATATACGATCGGTTCGACTTCGAGATCCCGGTCGGCACCAACGACGACGGCGCGGTCGTGGGCGACTGCTACAACCGCTACTGGGTCCGGATCCGGGAGATGGAGGAATCGCTGAAGATCGTCGAGCAGGCGGTGGAGCACTGCCGGCGCGACCCGTCGCTGCTGGAGGGAGATCCGCAGAAGGACGTACCGAAGCGGGTCAAGACGCCGGAGGGTGAGATCTACAGTCGCACGGAGACATCGAAGGGCGAGCTCGGCTACTACATCGTGTCCAAGGGAGGCACCAATCCGTACCGCGTGAAGGTACGCGCACCGTGTTTCGTGAACCTGGGCGCCCTGGCCGAGGCATCCCGCGGCCACATGGTCGCCGACCTGATCGCGATCATGGGGTCGTTCGACTTCGTGATGGGAGAGGTGGACCGGTAACCGACCACTGACATGGAACAATTCTTCGTCAACACGCTTCCGGGCATTCTGCCGTACGTCGCCATGGCGGTGCTGCCGCTGGTGTTCGTGCTCGTATTCGCCGTCGCGGCGATTCTCGCCGAACTGAAGCTCTCGGCGTTCATGCAGCACCGGCTCGGTCCCATGGAGGCCGGACCGTACGGGATGCTGCAGCCGTTCGCCGATATCATCAAGCTGATCCAGAAGGAGTCGATCCGACCGCTTGCGGCCGACCGCTGGCTGTTCCAGATCGCACCCTTCCTCGTCTTCGTCGGTTCATTTGCCGCCTTCGCCGTCGTTCCCTTCAGTCCGTTCTACATCGGCGCCGATCTCGATGTCGGTGTCTTCTACATCATCGCCGTCAGTTCGCTGGTGGTGCTCGGTCTGTTCATGGCGGGGTGGGCGTCGAACAACAAGTACACGCTCTTCGGCGGCGTGCGCTCGGTGGCGCAGATCATCAGCTACGAGATCCCCGCGGGCTTCGTGATCCTCGCCGTGGTGATGCTCGCCGGAACGTTGTCGATGCAGGGAATCATCGAGCAGCAGGGAGGTGGGTTCTGGAACTGGTACGTCTTCGGCGGACCGAAGACCGATGCGGTGGTTTCGGTGATCACCGGCGAGACGATTGCACGTGCGGGAACTCCGTGGAGCGTTCTGCTGATTCCGGTCATGTTGTTCGGTGCGCTCATCTATTACGTTTGTGGCCTGGCCGAGACCAACCGCGTCCCGTTCGACCTGCCGGAAGCCGAATCAGAACTCGTCTCCGGGTACAACACGGAGTACAGTGCGATGAAGTACGCGGTGTTCTACCTCGCCGAGTACGCGAACATGTTCGTCGTCAGCGCGATCGCCGTGACGCTCTTTCTCGGCGGATGGCTTTCGCCATTTCCGCGGTTCATCGTCGAGTATCTCGGCATCGGCACGGCGGTGGCAATCGGCATCGAGGGCGTGATCTGGTTCATCGGAAAGGCCGGCCTGCTCGTCATCCTGCAGATCGTTCTGCGCTGGACACTACCGCGACTTCGAGTCGACCAGCTGATGCGCCTGTGCTGGAAGATCTTTCTGCCGATCGGATTCGCCGCGGTGCTCATCGTCGCCGTCTGGGTCTCCTATCTGGCCCCTTCGCCGGCGGCCTCTCGTCCGACCATTTCGAAGGCAACGCCGACGGCACCGGTTGATCCGGGTCGGCAGTACTGACCGAATTCACGCCCGACCATGGGAATCTTCTCCGACATCTACGACGGCGTCCGCACGACGCTCATCGGTCTGAAGGTGACCGTGCCGTACATCGGCCGCCGACCGGTGACCCTGCGCTACCCGCACGAGCATCCGGTGCAGTCTGATCGCGTTCGCAATCGACTGTACGTGAACATGGACGACTGCATCGGGTGTGATCAGTGTTCGCGCGCCTGCCCGGTCAACTGCATTGCCATCGAAACGGTCAAGGCCGTCGGCGACGATCAGCCGGGGGAGACCTCGCAGGGGAAACGCAAGGCGCTGTGGGTCACGAAGTTCGATATCGACATCGCCAAATGCTGCTACTGCGGACTGTGCGTTCCGCCATGTCCGACCGACTGCATCTGGATGACGGACGTCTTTGAATTCTCCGAACAGGACCGTGACAACCTCATCTACAACTTCGTCACGCTGACGCCCGAGGAGGTCGTCGAGAAGGTGAAGGCGGCCGAGGAGAACGCCGCAGCTGCGGCGCCGACGACGAAGGCGGCAGCGACGAAGGCGGCAGCACCGAAAGCGGCAGCACCGAAAGCGGCAGCGGCCGCGGAGCCGACTGCGGCAGGAGCCGACGACAAGGCGGCGCGCGTTGCGGCTCTGAAGGCGAAAATGGAAGCGGCGAAGTCGGCTCGTGAGCAAGGCGGTATGGCGGCGGCGTCGGACACCGAAGCTTCGGCGGCCGACGACAAGGAAGCGAAGATCGCGGCTCTGAAGGCGAAGATGGAGGCGGCGCGCGCCGCTCGTGAGGGTGGAGACGGCGGAGTCACTCCGTCGGCACCGGCCGACGATCCGTCCGCGGGCGCTGCGACTGCCGGGGGCAACTCGGATCGGAGCGGACCCGGTATGTCGGCGGATGACAAGGCCGCGCGCATCGCGGAATTGAGGGCGAAGATGGCCGCCGCGCGCGCAGCGCGCGAGGGTGAGGAGGAGGCTGACGCTGCGACTGCGGGTGGCGATTCGGCTTCGGGTGGATCGGCTTCGACTGCCGGTGGCGCGGGGACCGGCGGCGATGTTTCAGCCGCGCCGACCGGCGATGCGTCAAGCGCTGAGGGAGACGATGCCGACAAGGCCGCGCGCATCGAAGCATTGAAACGACGCATCGCAGAGGCGAAGCAGAAACGGGAGGAGGAGTAATCACTATGTACACGGTCATCTTCTACGTCTTCGCCGCGATCACCGTCGTTTCGGGATTCATGGTCGCGACCGTTCGCAACATCGCCCACGCCGCCTTCTCCCTGATGTTCACGCTCTTTGGCGTCGCCGGCATTTTCATCCTGCTCGGCGCCGACTTCGTCGGCGTCTCGCAGCTGCTGATCTACGTCGGTGGAATTCTCGTGCTGTTCCTCTTCGGCATGATGCTGACCTCGAACATCGATCGGCTGTGGGAAGAGGCGGCGTCACTGGGGCGGCGGGGGGCCGGAGTGGTGGTTTCCGTGGCACTGCTGGTGGCGCTCGTCCAGGTGGTGTGGCTGAACCCCGCCTGGCGGCAGGCGACGGTCGGGCAGCTGGACACGGCAATGCCGACGACGTCGGTCATCGGCACGCTGTTCATGAGCGACTTCGCACTGCTGTTCATCGCAAGTGCGGTGGTGATTCTGGTCGCTCTCGTAGGCGCGGCGATGATCGCGCGCTCCGACCGGCTGACTCCGGAGGATGCCGCCGATCGGATGTAGGGTCTGTTCACACGTACTGCCGACAAATCCCCGTACCGCGATGCTCACGCATATCGGCCTTCCACACTTTCTGACGATCGGCGCGATCCTCTTTGCCCTGGGACTCTACACGGTCGTCACCCGACGCAACGCGGTGATGCTGCTGATGGGCATCGAGCTGATGCTCAATGCGGCCAACGTGAATTTCGTCGCCTTCTCCCGCTTCTCTCCGGCGGGCGCTCCAGGCAGCATGACCGGCCAGGTGGCATCGCTGTTCGTCATCGTACTTGCCGCCTGTGAAGCAGCCGTAGCACTTGCGATCGTGCTGAACATCTACAAGCGGTTCCACACGATCAACGTCGACGAGGTCGACCTGCTCCGCGACTGAGTCCATCCGACGGGACCACTGCGTCCCGCGTTCCTTCCCCACCTGTCGAGTGAGTCAGTCCACGAGCCGCACACAGCGGCGCGGCCAGACGGACGCGCTCCGAGGGACCTGCGACAATGGATCTCGATACGATTCTGCTCCTTTCGCTGCTGATCCTTCTGCTTCCGCTCGCCGGATTCGTCTTCCAGCTCGTCGTCGGACGTATGAAGACGCCGAGCGACTACGTGGTCGATCCGCACGAGAACCCACCGGTATCGTACGATGTCGACAATCCTGCCGACGAACAGACAGCGATCCATGCGCAGTCGGCGCTCGACGAACCGCTCGAGGACTCGGTGCACGGGAATTTCGATGCGCCGGGCCTCCACCTCGAGGTGGCCGTGGCGCGCGGGCGGGGAGAGTGGACCGATCGAGATCAGCGTCGTGCCTACCGTCTGACGTGGGTCTCGACGGGCATCGTCGCCGTCGGTCTCGTGCTCGCGCTCATCCTCGCCGCGAAGGTACTTTCGATGCCGATGGCCGAGGCCACCACATCGGTCCATCCGAAGGCCGAGTGGACCGCTATCTGGTACAACTTCGCCGACGCCGCCACCAACATCGCCGGATACTCCTACCACGTGACGCTGGGCGTGCTCGCCGACAATCTCTCGGCGATCATGCTGGTGGTGGTCATGCTCGTCTCGCTGCTGGTGCACCTGTTCTCCAGCGAGTACATGCGCGCGCCGGCGATGCACGGCGGCCGACTCAACCGCTACTTCGGATTCCTCGGGCTGTTCACCTTCTCGATGATCGGGATCGTGCTGTCAAACAGCCTGTTGATGATCTACATCTTCTGGGAGCTGGTGGGATTGAGTTCGTACCTGCTGATCGGATTCTGGTACGAACGGCCGGCGCCCCAGTACGCCAGTCGCAAGGCGTTCATCGTCAATCGCATCGGCGACATCGGGATGTTCCTCGGCATCATCATCATCTTCACGCAGCTGGGGACGTTCCAGCTCTCGGAGATCTTCGATCACATCGCCGGGGGTGCGCTGCCGTTCGGATCGGAGGCGTGGCTGACGGCGGCGGGTGTGCTGCTCTTCTGCGGTGCAATCGGCAAGTCGGCGCAGTTCCCGCTCAACGTCTGGCTGCCCGATGCGATGGAGGGTCCGACGCCGGTCTCGGCGCTGATTCACGCTGCGACGATGGTCGCCGCGGGCGTCTACCTGACCGCGCGAATCTTCCCGATGCTGACCGGCGACGCGCTGCTGTTCATCGCCGCCATCGGTGCGTTCACCTCCGTACTCGCTGCTTCGATCGCGATGGTGCAGTGGGATCTCAAGAAGGTGCTTGCCTTCTCGACGGTGTCCCAGCTCGGCTACATGGTGCTGGCCATGGGCGTCGGCGCATGGTCGGCGGGCGTCTTCCACCTGGTGACGCACGCGATGTTCAAGGCGCTCCTGTTCCTCGGCAGCGGTTCGGTGATCCATATGATGCACCACTCGCTGCACGAGCTGCACGATCACGGCCGCGATCCGCAGGACATGCGGAACATGGGCGCGCTGCGCCGGAAGATGCCGATCACCTACTGGACGATGCTGATTGCGACGTTCGCGATATCCGGCATTCCGCTGTTCAGCGGATACATGTCCAAGGATGAGATTCTGGCCGGGGCCTGGGCCTTCGCCGAGCTGAGCCCAAGTCTGGTGGCGATGTTCGTGGTGGTCATCGGCTACGTCGTCGCTGCGATGACGGCCTTCTACATGTTCCGAATGATCTTCCTCACGTTCTGGGGCGAGCCGAAGGCGGAGGACATCCACACACACATGCGGGAGGCGCCCCGGTTGATGACCGTACCGCTGGCGATACTGGCTGCATTTTCGTTGTGGATCGGCTTCGGCGCCAATCCGCTCGATCCTGCCGGCGGGTGGTTCATGTCGAAGTGGATCGAGACGCCAGCGAGCGTAGTGCCGGCGACGGCCGAGCCAATGGTGAAGGCCACCGACGGAGTGAGCTGGCAGAAGGTGCTGGAATCGACGCTGCACCATCTGCACGCGACCGGCATTCCGCACGTGATCAGCGCTCCGGCGATGGTGTCGCTGCTGCTGGCGGCGCTTGGAATCCTCGTCGCGTTCATCTTATACGGCCGCAGCGGTGCCACGGGTCAGAACGTTTCCTACGAGCCACCACGTGGATTGAGGGCCTTCCTGTTCAACAGATGGTACCAGGACAACCTCTACGAAGAGGTGTTCCCGGTCGCCTTCACCGCGGTGTTGTCGCGAACGGCGGCGTGGTTCGACCAGAACATCGTCGACGGGATCGTCAACGGCGTTGCGGCGGCGTGGGTGGGGTTCGCACGATTCATCGGAGACTTCGACACCTACGTCGTCGACGGGATCGTCAACGGCGTGGCCGGCACCATGCAGTTCTTCGGGCTCTTCTTCCGGCAGCTGCAGACGGGTCGGATTCAGACCTACCTCGTCTACGTCGCACTCGGCATAGCGGCTCTCTTCCTCCTGTTCCGGTAGTGCCCTTCGGGTTCTGGCACTGTCCCCCGGTGTTCGACAGAGCCATTCGGATTCAGACATCCTCTCATTGAGATCGGTGACCAACATGGATAACAGCGTGCTGCTTCTGGTGCTGACGTTTCTTCCGCTGGTTGCGATGGCGGGCGTGCTGGCGTTGCCACGCGAGTCGGTGAGCACCATGCGGTGGACGGCGCTCGGCGTGACGGTGGTCCAACTGGTGATCGCTCTGGCGCTGTGGGCTGCCTTCGACCCGCACCTCGGCGGCATCAACGACGTGGCGAGCTTCCAGTTCGTCACGAGGGCCAACTGGGTGGACATCCACACGTCGATGTTCGGCAACATCTCGATCGACTTCTTTCTCGGCGTCGATGGGCTGTCGCTGCCGATGGTGATGCTCACCGCACTGGTGATGATGATGGCGACGGTGAGCAGCTGGACGATCGATCGGAGTCACAAGGGCTACTTCGCGCTGCTGCTGCTGCTCAACGCGGGGATCATGGGCACGTTCGTCTCGCTCGACTTCTTCCTCTTCTACATCTTCTGGGAGCTGATGCTTCTTCCGATGTACTTCCTGATCGGACTGTGGGGAGGACCGCGTCGCGAGTACGCCGCCATCAAATTCTTTCTCTACACGCTTGCCGGATCGGTGCTGATGCTGCTGGCGATCATCGGTCTGTACTACAGTTCGAACGTGTCGACGACGCCCGGCGAGGTGACGCATACGTTCAACATGCTGGCGCTGATGAATCCGCACAACTACGCGCCGGGGATGGTGCTGTCGCCTTCGGTCACGGGGATGTTCGGTTCAACGACACTGCGCTTCTGGGCGTTCATCGCGCTGTTCGTCGGATTCGCGATCAAGATTCCCATGTTCCCCTTCCACACGTGGCTTCCGGATGCGCACGTGGAGGCGCCGACGCCGATCTCGGTGATACTGGCGGGTGTGCTGCTGAAGCTCGGCGCCTACGGCATCATGCGGGTCTGCTTCTCGATGTTCCCCGATGTAACGACGACGCCGGCGGTGATGCAGGGCATCGCGGTGTTCGGATTCATCGGGATCGTCTACGGCGCGCTGTGCGCGATGGCGCAGAAGGATTTCAAGAAGCTGATCGCCTACAGTTCGGTATCGCACATGGGCTACGTCCTGCTCGGGCTGGCGGCGATCAACACGATCGGCTTCACCGGCGCGGTGTTCCAGATGTTCAACCACGGCGTGATCACGGCGATGCTCTTCCTGTGCGTCGGCGTGGTATACGACCGCGTACACGACCGCACGATCGACCGATTCGGGGGGCTGGCGAACATCATGCCGGGGTACTTCTTCGTGGTGGTGATCGCCTTCTTCGCGGCACTGGGACTGCCCGGGCTCTCGGGGTGGTGGTCGGAGTCGTTCGTCTTCATCGGGGCATTCAACAATCCCGACATACGGATCTGGATGATGCTCTCGCTGCTGGGAATCGTGCTCGGTGCGGCGTACATGCTGTGGCTGCTGCAGCGTGCGTTCCTCGGAACGCTGAAGACGCGATCGTGGGAGGCGTTGCTGCCGGATCTGACGATGCGGGAGTGGTTCATGCTTGCTCCACTGGCGGCTGTGGTGGTGGTGCTGGGCATCTGGCCCTCACCGATTCTTCACATCCTCAACGGCAGTGTCAACACGCTCGTCGGCGTGCTGCATTCGGCGACGGCCACGACCACGACGGCCATGATTCCGTAATCACCCACTGGAGAGCGTGCAATGGACATCGACTTCACACAGGTTGCCGCGAGCTTCGGCGGGTTCGTGCCGGAAGCGGTGCTGGGACTGTTCTTCGTCGGCGCACTTCTTCTGGAGGCATTCACCCACCGACGTCACCTGATCGCCGTCTGGGCGCTGCTCGGCTACGGCATCGCCGGGTGGTTCGCCTTTGCCCGCGTGGCGATCACGGCGCATGGACTGGAGTACGGCGTGCTGGGGGTGAATTCCTTCGGAGGTGACTGGCTCTTTCGGATGCACGACCAGGTCGCGGGTCAGGGCCTGTATGTCGTCGACGACTTCGCGGTGTACTTCAAGGTGCTCGTGGCGGTTGCGGCGATTCTGGTGACGGTCTTCTCCATGCTCTCGGAGGAACTCGAGGTGGAGGGGAGGCCACGGCTGGGAGAATACTACGGGCTGATGATTGCGATGACCTTCGGGATGTTCCTGATGGCGTCGGCCAACGATCTGCTGGTAGCGTACATGGGAATCGAGATCCTGTCGCTCTCCAGTTACGCGATCACCGGGTTCACGAAGAACGTGGCACGCAGCGCCGAAGCGTCGATGAAGTACGTGATCTACGGCGGCGTCAGCTCCGGAATCATGCTCTTCGGGATCTCACTGATCTACGGGGTGATCGGCTCGACGAACTTCTCGGAGATACTGCTGGTGCTCGGCACGCCGAACGCGTTGGTCGGTACGGCCGACGCGGTGGCGATCGCCTCGGTGATGGTGCTCGCTGGGCTCGCCTACAAGATCTCCGCGGCGCCGTTCCATTTCTGGACGCCGGACGTGTACGAGGGTGCGCCGATCACGATGACGGCGTTTCTCTCGGTGGCATCCAAGGCCGCTGGGTTCGCGCTGCTGGTGCGGTTCCTGGTCACGTCGTACCCGCCGATGCTGCGGCCGTTCGACTGGACGCCGATTCTGGCGACGGTCGCGGTGCTGACGATGACCCTCGGAAACCTCGCGGCGCTGCAACAGACGAATCTCAAGCGACTGCTGGCCTATTCCTCGATCGCGCACGCGGGATACATGCTGCTTGGTGTGGTGGTCGGTACCAGCTACGGCGTCGCGGCGATCATGGTTTATTTCGCCGTCTACCTGGTGATGAATCTGGGTGGCTTCTTCGCCGTGCAGAAGATCGCCGAGCAGATCGGCTCGGAGGAACTCGAGGACTATCGCGGACTCGGAGCGCAGATTCCGGTGGTCGGCGTCTTCTTCTCGGTGTTCATGATCTCGCTCGTGGGTCTGCCGCCGACCGGCGGGTTCATCGGCAAGTTCTTCATCTTCAGCGCGCTGGTGAACGAAGGCAGCACGTGGGTGTGGCTGGCGGTGATCGGCGTGGTGAACTCGGTGATTTCACTCTACTACTACCTGCGGGTACTGAAGGTGATGTATCTCGAGAAGGCAGCCGTGGAGCCGACGGGGCGGATTCGCATCGCACCCGTGCCGGCGACGATACTCGGCGCGCTGGCGATCGCGACGATCCTGCTCGGGCTGCCGACGTTCTTCGGGCCGCTGATCGAGATTGCACAGGGTTCGCTCGGTGTGCTGGCCCATCTGCTGACGCCGGCGGCCGGGGGCCCGCTGGGCGGGCTGTGACACGACGGACGCCCACCGGTTCGTCTGAATCATCGTAGATTGCTCCACGGCTCCAGCCGCTCGGCGGCGGGGGCCGGTTTTATTAGCTCCCTCCATGATCCAGATCGCACCCATCGAATGAAGGCGCTGGTCACCGGTTCGACAGGTTTCATCGGTTCGCATCTCGTCGAGGCGCTGCTCGACCGCGGGTACGACGTCCGCGTGCTGCTGCGGCCATCATCGAACGCACAGAGCCTCGGTCACCTGAAGGTGGAGGCGGTGCGCGGAAGCTTTGACGACGCCGCATCGCTGGAACCGGCGGTCGACGGCGTCGACATCGTGTTCCACTGCGCCGGAGTGGTGGCATCGAAGGACCGCGCCGGGTTCTTCCGCGGCAATGTGGATTCGACGCGCAACCTGCTCGACGCGATCGAGAGCGTCAATCCGGGACTGCGACGGTTCGTGCATGTGTCGAGTCTGGCCGCGGTCGGTCCTTCCCCTGGCGAACACGAGCCGGTCGACGAGACAGTTCCATGGGGACCGATCACGACCTATGGCGAGTCGAAGGCGGCGGCCGAGCGCATCGTGACCGATCGCATGGAGCGCGTGGCGGCGACGATCGTGCGGCCGCCGGTGGTCTACGGTCCGCGGGACGTCGGTGTGTATACGTTCTTCCAGACGGTCAGTCGGGGATTCACGCCGCTGATCGGCTTCGACCGCAAGCTCGTCAGCATGATCCATGTCGAAGATCTCGTTCAGGGGTTCATCCTGGCTGCGGAAGCGGAGGCGGCAGAGGGCGAGACGTACTTCATCACATCGGATCGATTCTACACGTGGGAGGAGGTCGGTCGCGCGACGACGAAGCTCTTCGGACGCGAGCGACCGAGGTTCATCCGCGTGCCGCATCCGCTGGTATTCGCCGTGGCGGGGCTTAGCGGACTGATTGGTCGCTTTCAGAAGAAGCCGCCGATCCTGGACTTCGAGAAGGGGCGCGACATCACGCAGCGCTACTGGACCTGCAGTGCGGAGAAGGCACGCCGGGAGCTCGGGTTCGAAGCGGCGATCGACATCGAGCGCGGCGTCGCCTCGACGGTGGAGTGGTATCGCAGCAATGGGTGGCTGTAGGCGGGCCGGACCAGGGAGAATGCGCTTGTCTGGTAGAAATTCGCTCGGCTATATTGCCTGCTGTTTCATGACGAAGAGGCATTCCGTATCGATCCTTCGAGACCAACTGCACACAACCGGGTGACGACGATGCAGCAGTCGGCATGGCGCACACCACGCGTGCCGGGACGATCGCACCCACTTTGCCCGATTGCACCCTGTCTTCTCTAATACAAAGGATTGCCTCTATGTGGTTTAGGAATTCTCGACGGATTGCCGCGTTGCTCATGCCGTTGGCAGCCGCCACAGCAGCGGCGCAGAGCACCGTGACTCCGTCCGGCGGCTCGGCCGTTCCCTTTCTTCAGATTGCTCCGCACTCACGACAGGGCGGTATGGGTGAGGCGGGTACCGGAATGGTAACCGACGTCAGCGGCACGTTCTGGAACATCGGCAGTCTCGCGTATGTGAAGAACACGCAGCTGAGTCTTACCTACTCGAAGTGGCTGCCGCAGTTCAACGCCGATCTCCACTACAGCTACCTCAACGGCTGCACCTACCTCGACAATCTCAACGGTACCATCAGCGGTCACATCACGTTCCTCGATCTCGGTGAGTTCGAGCGCACGTTTGAGAACGGGACGGCGGGTGGAAAATTCCGTTCGCTCGAATTCGACATCGGCGTCGGCTACTCGACGAAGATCTCCGACGAAATCGGAGCCGGCCTGCAGGCCCGCTACATTCAGTCGAACCTCTCGAGTGTTCCGGTCGGCAACCAGCAGGAGAGCGGCATCGGACGCTCGGTCAGCTTCGATCTCGGCGTGCTATGGACGCCGGAGACCAACTGGGGTCTGCCTTCGGACTTTCTGAACCTCGGTGCGACGCTGACGAACATCGGACCGAAGATTCACTACATCGACATCGAGCAGGCCGATCCGCTGCCGACGACGTTCCGGCTCGGCACCGGTCTGCACCTGGTGCACGATGAGTTCAACGATCTGACCGTTGCCTTCGACATGACGAAGCTGCTGGTCAACCGTCCGAGCACGACCGAGGTCGACCCGGTGCCGGTCTCGCTCATCACCGCGTGGGGCAACGGCCGCGGTGTCGAGCTCTCGATGGGAGCCGAGTACTGGTACGATCAGCTCGTGGCGCTGCGGGCGGGTTACTTCACCGAGACTGCAGCAGGCGGCAACCGCGAGTTCCTCACTTTCGGTGCCGGCCTCCGCTACGACATTTACGGGTTCGACTTCAGCTACATCAACACGATTGACGACACGCATCCGCTGGCGAACACGCTGCGCTTCACGCTGCTGGTCGACTTTGACCAGAAGACGAAGTAGCCGACCGCCGTCGCATCGGCGTCGATCCTCTGGCAGAGAATGCACCGCGGCCCGCCTCGATCTCCGAGGCGGGCCGCGGTCGTTCGGGGTTCTTGTCAGTCCGCGCTGGTTGAACGCAGCCATCGGTGTCTCACCGTTGCGGTGCTGATTCCGGTGCCGGTGTCGGGCGTCGCACCACTAGGGTCGCCATCCGAGGTCGCGGGCGATGCGTTCGGCCTCGAGCGCTCGGGGATGCGTGGGAAAGCGGAGGAAGAACTGACTGTACGCCTCGGCGGCCCGCTGTGTCTGGCCCGACTCACGCAGCGCATCGGCGCGAAGGACGAACGGATCGGGCGCATTCGAATCGAGTTCGATCGCGTAGTCGAGCACGCGGACGGCCTCCAGCGGCGAACCGTATCGCAGGATCAGCCGACCGAGGGTTCTCCAGACTGTGGCGTTGTTCGGCAGGAGTTCCGATGCGGCACGGTAGTCGTCAATGGATTCGGACTCGCGACCGAGGCTGCTCAGCAGGCGTGCGCGTCGAAGGTAGGCGTCGGCATTGCGGCCGTTGTAGGTGATGGCGGTGTCGATCTGCCAGAGGGCGGAGTCGGTTTGCTTGAGCATCTCGTGCGCTTCGGCGAGCGCAATGCGCGCACGCACGAATTCCGGAGTGATCACCAGCGCACGCTGCAGCACCGGAATCGCGTCACTCGGCCGACTGCTGTCGAGCAACGCATCTCCGTAGAGGAAGTACGCCATCGACGATGCCGGGTTGGCAGCAACCATTCGCAGAGCCGCACTCATCTGCAGCCCGTGCTGGTGCCGCTGCTTGTAGATCGTGACGATCTTCTGAAATTCATCGATTCGTGTCGAATCGGCGGCAACGATGAGACAGTCGGCGGTGAGCGTCGAGTCGCGAACGCGGTCGAGGGAATCGAGCGAGCTGACGGGATATTCTGTCTGCGCGCGCAGTGCGGTCGCAGCAAGTGCGAAGAGCGCGCAGACAACCAGTGGACCTCGGAGAGTCGTCACAAGGCGAAGGGCGATGGATCGTGGATGACGCGGGTCTGTGCCGGACCAGTCGCTTCAGCACGTGGGCGTCCGTCCTGAAGAAGCACCGAATCTACGATCGCCGCCTGCTCCAGGCAATACATGCAGTGACCTGAAACCATGCTTCGAACCGTTCTTCGTGTGTTCACCATCGTCATCGCCATCGTCGTTCTCTGGGCCGCATGGGCGCTGTGGCTCAGACCGGGCGGTGAGGACGAGGTGCAGGTACGGATTCCCGATGGAGCGACGTTCGACCAGATCGTCGATTCGCTGGATGCAAGCGGCGCCCTCGCCAACGCAGCGATCTTCAGACTCTACGCCGTCGTGACCGGCTCTGACACACGCGTGCTCCCCGGCACCTATCGCTTCAACAGTCACACCGCCGCTGCACGACTGCTCTCGGCCCTCGTCGAAGGTCGCTCCACCGTCCGCGAGAAGGTGACGTTCCCCGAGGGCATCACCCTTCGTCGGGTCGCTTCGATCGTCCACAGCGAACTCGGCATCGACTCGACCGCATTCATGCGAAGAGCGCACGACCGCGCCTTCCTCGATTCGATCGGTATCGATGCTCCCAGCGCGGAGGGACTCCTGATGCCCGATACGTACTTCTTCTTCTGGGGCACCACACCCGAACACGTGATCGGCGAGATGCATGCACTGTTCACCGAATTCTTCACCGATTCGCTCAAAGCCAGAGCCGCAACGCACGAGCTGACACCCTACCAGGCGATCGTCCTCGCCTCGATCGTGGAAGGCGAGGCACGCGTCGATCAGGAGCGCCCCGTGATTGCCGGGCTGTACCTCAATCGCCTCGAACGTCACATGCGGCTGCAGGCAGACCCGACCGTTCAGTACATCATCCCCGACGGGCCGAGACGCCTCACCTACGACGACCTGCGCATCGACAGTCCGTACAACACGTATGAACACGAAGGTCTTCCGCCGACTCCGATCAACAACCCGGGGCGACGGTCGATACTCGCCGTGTTGAACGCGGACGACAACGACTTCCTCTACATGGTCGCGCGGGCAGACGGTACCGGTCGGCATGCCTTCAGCGTCACCAGTCGCGCCCATGAGGCCGCCCGAGAGGTGTTCCGTCGTAATCGACGCCAACAGTTGGAGCAGATGCGCGGTGAGGATCCCGGGCAGTAGCGGCATCCTCCGGATTCGCTCAGTCGGTCGCTCCGATCGTTCGCAGCAGGCTCCGAATGGCGTCGGTGAACGCGTCCGGAGATTCGAGGTTGCTCAGATGGCCCGCCTCCGGAATCACCGTCAGCGTGCTGTTCGATATCGCGCCGCGCATACGTTCGGCGACATCCACGCCGGTGACGCGATCCTGCTCGCCGACGATGATCGAGACGGGAACGCCGATCCGGGCGAGCCGGTCGGTCGAGTCGATGCGCTCGGCCATCCCGAGAAGCGCGGCGACGACCGAGTCCGGCTGGGCTCGGTGTGCGATGGACAGAATCCGCTCGAGCAGATCGGGATCGTGCGTGCGCGTGTGGTCGGAGACAAGTGCCGGCACCAGTTCGTCGATGTAGCCATCGAAGTCGCCCGCACCGATTCGCTCGGCCGCTGCGAACCGCGCGGCCCGACCTCGTACATCGTCGGCCGTCGCTCGGGTGTCAGCCAGCACCATCCCGTCGATGCGATCTCCGAACAGCTCCACGCACTCGAAGGCGACGTAGCCACCCATCGACAGACCACACACGACGCATCGATCGATTCCCCGCACATCGAGTTCACGGCGAACGTATTCGGCCATGCGCTCCATGGTGAAGGCCTGCTCGTCGAGCCCGGGTTGGGAGCCGAATCCCGGTAGATCGGGTGCGAACACCCGCACGACACCGTCGAGTCGGTCGATCTGCGGACGCCACATCGATGCGTCGAGAGGGAATGCGTGAATCAGAACGAGGGTCGGGTTGGTGCGCCTGGCGATACTCATCCGATGAGTCCTCGGTATTGATTGGTCGTATGGGCGACGAGGTCGGCGATCACGTCGGTACCGATCACCCTCGAAGGCATCGGCGACGGTCGCTCAGAAGGTGAATCGGGGAGTGAGAAATATCTGCGAGGGATGTTCGAAGGGCTGCACGTCTCGGAAGAGGTCGTTGAGCACGAACCGGACGTCGATGGCCAGATAGCCGGTAAGCTGTGCAACCACGCCGGCGCGTAGTGCGAGGTCTGTCAACCCCACTTCGTAGCGGACCGTCCCGGCGGCGGTCGTCAGACCGATGTCCGCAAGCGGCGAGAGTCGGCGCACCCGACCGTTCGCAGCGGCGTCACCGGCCGAGTCGGCGACCACGGCGGTGAACTCCTCGTAGCCGGCTCCCAGCGACACGTCGAGCGGGCCGAGAGGGGTGTCCACCTGGTCACGCCAGGCAATCGATGACGACAGCGTGTGCACGTACGTCTCATCGCTCGGCAGCGGATCCTCGAGCGCGATCGAGCCGAGGCCGGTGATGCGAATGCGGGCGTCGACGTGTTGAAGTCGTGCGGCGGCGGCGGCTCCGTACCCCGGGGCCAGCAGCCGACTTGCAAACGGTCCGACCGCATCGGCCCCTGCTTCGAACGGAACCAGAATGGCGAACTCCCACGTGGGCGTCCTCAGTCCAACTCGTGCCGAGGCGTCGGTCCAGCCGTAGAGATTCGACTCCGGTGCGCCCACCCGGGCGAACGCCGCGGTGCGCGGAGCGAACGTCCAGCTGATGCCGTCGAGGGCAACCGAACCATGGCCTCCGGGGTTCCAGTCGACGTGATCGTCCATCGGCATTGTCGAATGCGCTTCGTCCTCAGCCGTCGGCTCTGTCCGCGAAAGAAGAAGGGAACGGTAGAGATCGTCACCAAGCGCCACTCGAAGCACATCTTCGCTGCCGATCGTCAGTTGTCCGAGAGACAGCGAGACGATTCTCCCCGGCGTGTCGTTCTCAGTGGTCAGCGCACGCACGCGGTAGGGCGTCTCGGAGCCATGCATCCGAACGTAGCGCACACGTGCGGTGTCCGGGGTGACCATCGAGTAGTAGCGTTCCAGTGCCGAGGTGGTCCGCATCGCCAGGAGGTCGTCGTGCAGTTCCCACTGACGCATCCCCGCATAGGCGGGCATGGCGAAGGCGAAGACGGCGAGAAAGAGGATGAGGCGCTGCGTCGACATCGCGATATCGGTCTCGGTGATCGTAGCCGCGTCAGCGGTCGAACATGATGACGGGAGAGAGGAGAATCGACTGGGCGGGAAGGTACGACGCACGCGGTCCGATAACGTCGTGCCGAGCGTACGTGACGTCGATTCCAAGCCACGGAAGGATCATCTGGCGCACGCCGATGCAGATGCTTGGACCGAACAGTCCCACGGTTATCGAGCGAGTGATCTGTCCGGCGTCGTCGAGCGTCACCCACTCACCGCGTGCGAACGCCGCGAGTCGGCTGTCTGCCGGGAGCTCGGCGGTCCCGCCGGACTCCGATTCAAGCGGCGAGGCGGAGAGGTATCCGCCGCCGAATTTCGCCCGGAGAAGATCGCCGGGACCGGTGAGCTCGATCGCTGGCGAGATCCAGTAGACGAGGGCGGTGCGGTCAATGGTCAGGGGCGTGGCCGACGCGTCACCTCCGGCCGTCCAGGAAGGATCGCCCCAGGAAATTGCGCCGCCCACGTCCCGCGTCTCGATCGCCATACCGAATCCGAACGTACCCGCCGAACCCCGCGCTGCGAGGATGTTGTCGCTGGAACCGATCGGCAGCGGCAGTTCGCCCCAGATCTCGGCATTGCCGTAGTGAACACCGACGCGCATCCGGGCGAAGCTGAAGGCAGGCAGACCGACCGATTCATACCCGAGCGCCGCGAACGCCTCCGCTCCGTCGAGCGCCGGAAGCGGAACCGTTGACCGGCGAAGTGAGAGCACCACCCGTTCTGCCGGATCCGACTCGAATGCCTGATGGTACCTCTCCTCGCGCTGGCGCTGCCGCATCCGCTCGGCGATCCGCGTGTGCTCGCCGTCGTCGGAGACGACCTGCTCATCGCGCCAGTAGTAGTCCCGACGGACCAGGCGCCGGATCGTCGCGGAATCCAGGAACTGATCGAATTCACTGTCCAACACCACGCTGCCCATCGTCAGCCGACGCAGGCGGTAGTGAACCGCACCATCGGTCGCGTACTCGCCTACGACCGTGATGCGCATCGGATCGTCCAGCCGCGCCGTGGTCTCGTAGGGGTCGTTCCTCGTCAGCCAGGCGTTCGCGCGTTCGATCACTTCGCGGGCAATGTCCTGCATCAGACCGTGCTCGGGGTCCTGCACCGTCCAACTCACCTCCTCGACCACCTGCGCGCGTGCCGTCGCCGCCGTCGAGACGAAGACGACGCCGAGCGTCAGAGCGAGACCGAGGCGAGACCAGAGTTGCATGGAAGAACGTGATACCACGCGGGTCGACCGGCGAAGATGCTTCCGACGGTCAGTTGCAGTTGAATGTCCGGTTGGCCGACTGACCGCCGCTCGATCCGCGAAGGTCGGTCGCGTAGACGGTGAAGACGAAGGGTCTGTCGTTGTTCATGCGGCGAACCCGCCACCGCTGCACGTAGCCGTCGCTGCCGTCACGCGCCGCCTGACCGATGCGCTCCGGATCGCTGGCGTTGCCCTCGGCAACCTTGAGTGCCGCGCGGTTGGCCGCGTTGTCGACGGTTCCATAGCTCGTCGTCGAGACGATCGCCTCCCGATCGGTGTGCGACTCCAGCACCACGTTCGGCAGCGGAAGCGGTTCCACCCCGACGGTCCACGAGTCGATCACCGCTCCGGCGTCGTCGACGTAGCTGACGACGATCGAGTCGCCCGAGACCGGCGTGATCGACTGACTACTGCGTCGCTGATCCCGTGAGAGTAGCATTCGGCTTCCCTCTCTGATCTCCAGCCGTACCGGTGCGTTCGTGCCGGAACCGATTGCGACGGTGTAGGACTGTCCCCGGAACATGGTCATCGACGCGGGAAGCGTCGGTGGCGCCAGCTTATAGGTGATCACGTCGAAGGACACCGGAAGCGACACGCCGTCGGAGGCGCGATGTGCCTGCACCGTGACCGTGCGCTTGGTGCCGGCCTCGGGCGCGGACCCGCTCAGACGGATCAGTGTCGGTGCCGTCTGCTCGCGGACGACGTCATCGCTCAGGACGTCCCACTGGACCGACGCGTTTCCGGAGGCGTAGATCGTGTTGTGCCACCGCTCGCCGGGTTTCAGATAGATCGCCGGACGCGCAACGTTGACGCTGAAGTCTCCGGAGGAGAACGAACTGAGCGGAGGAACCGATAGCGCGGACGGGACGGAGTCGGTGCCCTCGCGGCTGCCCGCGCTGGCGCCACCTCCGAGCACCGGCGCATCCGCCACGCGCAGCGCACCAGATTCGTCGACGCCGATCACGTTCACCGTGAACGACACCGAATCACGGAGCCGATCGTATCGGGCGAGGACGTCTTCGGCCACCCGGCGCGATTCGCCGTGAAGATCGGCGGGAATCGAAGGGCGCGCGGTTGCAACCACGGTGACACGGAACACGGAGCTTCGCGTCGGCTCGAAATCACGCGGCGGCCAGCGGAATTCCCACGCACGGTCCCTTCCGGCCATCCGGACCAGCCGCGCGCCACCGATCGGCAGGGAAGTCCCCGCGACCGTGTCTTCGATCGCCACGATCGTCGGCCGCACATCGGTGACGTTGCCGCGAACGCTGATCACGTTGATGCTGTCACGTCGCAGTTCCGACACCTGTGCCGAGTCGAGATGCAGCGACGCATGAGCGAAGCGCCACACGAGCGCCGGACGTTCCACCTGCACCCGGAAGTCGGGCGCCAGCAGGTTCATCACCGTCGACTCGAGCTTCGTGTCCGGGTCATGTCCCGGCGTCGTACCCAGCAGCAGAATGATTGCGGACAGGTACAGGAGGAAGTAGACTTCCACCGACATCTTGAAGCGAGACGTCGCACGGGCCGATGGCGCAGAGCCGGTTGTTCGGGATGTCTTCGGAGTGGTATTCATTCGGACGGGCAGACTACTGCTCGGTGCTGTCCTCCGGGGCCGGCGCCTCGGATGCGCGGTGACCAGGTGTGCCGTTGGACGGGCGGTTGAGCAGGCGCTCGAGTTCACGCCGAACGTGGAATTCGAGTTCGCGACCGAAGAGTGCGTCGACGCGCGTGTTCATGCCTTCGATTGCGGCAGTCAACTGACCCAGCAGCGCATTGGTCGTCTCCAGCCGCTCGGCGTGCGATTCAAGCAGATTGAGCCCCTGAATGTTGCCGACACGTCGTGCGAGCTCCGCCAGATGTTCGTCCTGCGAGCGCGCCAGCGATTCGAGCTTCATCGCGACCGACGCGTACTGTCCGCCGATCTCCTCGATTTCCCGCAGGACCTCGGTGATCACCTCGCGTTCGTCCTCCTCGTCACTGGCGCCTTCCTGCTCCGACGGGGCGATGTCCGTTGATTCGTCGCTGGGCGTGTAGAACATCACCATCACCAGCATCAGCAGCATGAACGCCTCGATGCCGATGCCGATGAGCGCGACCTGCTCGGCCAGCACACCGGCGAAACGCAGGCCTAGGAACACGAGCAGCACTACTGCGCCGAGGTAGACGAATGCCTGGACGTTGTTGTAGTAATGCCGGAAGATGATCTCCTCCATGAACACCCGCGTTCCCACACGTGGTCCCAGCGGATGGCCGAGACGGTAGTGGGTGTCGTTCCAGGTGATCCGGAGCTCCGAGGAGAACGAGGCGTGGCGCCACAGCTTCACCAGTGAGGGCAGGACCGCTCGGCGCTGCTCGACGACCAGATCGCGCCAATAGTCCTGGAACGCGGCGCGACCGGCCGGAGTGGCCAGATTTGAGACGGTGAGCTGATTCATGAATTCAGAAAAATACGACTGGGTCGATGGGCAGGCAATGACCGACGTGCCCCACAATTAACGCATTCCGGCGGCCGTTTGCCGTATCTTGCGGGATTCCTGTGGCGACGACGCGCCCGTACCCCGCACTGTGAGTACGATGAACCTCTGCCGTGAATGCTTTCACTTCGTGCCCGAGCAGTTCGAACGCTGTCCGTTCTGTTCGGCAGAAATGGTCGATGAAGAGATCGAGGAGGTCGTCTGGACGATCATCCGCACGGTCACGACCGACTGGGAGGCGCGTCTGATCGCCGGTCGGCTCCGCGCACACGACATTCCGGCGGTCGTGCTCTCGCAGGTCGATACCACGCGCAACTTCACCGTCGGCGGCCTGGCGGTGGTGAAAGTATTCGTCCCCGACGTCTTCTTCGCAGATGCCCAGCTGCTGCTTTCCGAGCCGCCGGAAGAGCCGGGTGAGGACGTCTGGAGAATCGATCCCGAGGATGACGACACACCCGATGATGACCAGTAGCTCCGAGACCACCACGACCGATGCCGTCTGGCCCCATGGACCGACGCAATTCGAACGACGCCACGGTAACGCACGCACGCGTGTGGTCACCGGCGCCGTCGCCATTCCCATCGTGCTGGCGACCGTGTTCATCGGCGGCTGGGCGATGGCGGTACTCGTGGCGCTGCTCAGCGCGGGTACACTTCTGGAGTTCTACTGGCTTGCCGAGAAGAAGGGGGCGACGCCGGACCGCTGGATCGGCGTCGGCGCCGGACTGCTGCTCAACGCCGCGTTCTTCCACGGCCGGATAGACGCCTGGATCGCTACGTCCGTGCTTCCACCCGCGATTGCGTTCGACCCGCTCGCCGCAGCGCTCGTGCGCGCCGCGCTGGTCACATTCATCTTCGTGCTGCTGACCGCAACGACGCTCGTGGCGCAGCTTCGCAGCTCCGGCGGCAGTCCGTTGCTCAACATGGCAACGACGATCGCCGGCGTCGGCTACGTATCGCTGTTCTTCTCGACCCTGCTCGGGCTGCGTGAGTTCCCGCATCTCGAGGCGATCGCCGCTGCAGCTCCATCGGCCGATGACACCGTCGGCATGCTGCTGGTAATCGGCATTCTCGTGTCGATCTGGACGTGCGATTCGGCGGCCTACTACGCCGGTCGAGCGTTCGGACGTCACAAACTCTTCGAACGGGTCTCACCGAAGAAGACGTGGGAGGGAGCCGTGGCCGGAGCCATCACTGCCGTCGTGGTCTTCGTCGGACTCCGCATCGCGTTCGCTCACCAGATGGCCGCGTTCGTCGATATCGGGGATGCGGTCGTGATCGGACTGATCATCGGTGTCTTCGGGCAGGTCGGCGACCTGGCAGAGTCCCATCTCAAGCGTGACGCCGGCGTCAAGGACTCCTCGGCGCTGATTCCCGGACACGGCGGACTGCTCGATCGATTTGACAGCCTGCTGTTCGTCGCGCCGCTGGTTTACTGCTTCCTCCTGAGCCGCATCCTGTTCTGATCCGGCTCCTGCCGCCATCGGAATCTCACCGGTTGCTCCAAACGTACGACAGCGGCTCGGTCGATCGACCGAGCCGCTGTCGTTGATGCGGATTCGATTGTCGCACGTGCTCTATCCGAGCACGGTCTCGGCCGGAACGTAGCTCATGTCGAACGCGTCGGCGACGCCGCGGTAGGTGACCGCGCCGCGGAAGACGTTTAGTCCGAGGCGGAGTTCCTGATTGGCGCGCAGCGCATCCATCGGACCCATGTCGGCCAGCTGCAGCATGAAGGGGAGCGTGGCGTTTGTCAGGCCGATCGTCGAGGTGAACGGCACCGCGCCCGGCATGTTGGCGACGCCGTAGTGCACGACACCGTCGACGACATAGGTCGGGTCGGCGTGCGTGGTCGGATGCGTCGTCTCGATGCAGCCGCCCTGATCGACCGACACATCGACGATCACCGAGCCGTTGCGCATATCCGGAAGCATGTCGCGGGTGACGAGGAAGGGCGCCTTGGCGCCGGGGATGAGCACCGCGCCGATCACCAGATCGGCCTCGCGGACGGCCTCTCGAATCGCATGCGGCGTCGACATCATCGTGCGGACGTTGCGCGGCATCACGTCGTCGAGGTAGCGCAGCCGATAGAGGTCGCGATCGAAGATGGTGACGTCGGCGCCGAAGCCGGCTGCAATCTTCGCGGCGTTGGTTCCGACGACGCCACCGCCCAGCACCAGGACGTGCGCCGGCTTGGTGCCCGGGATTCCACCGAGGAGCACGCCATGGCCGCCCATCGGTTTCTCGAGGTACTTCGCACCCTCCTGGGTCGCCATCCGTCCGGCAACCTCTGACATCGGAATCAGCAGCGGCAGCGACCGGTCGGCGCGCTGCACCGTCTCGTAGGCGATGGCTACGGCGCCGGAGTCGACGATCGCCTCGGTCAGCTCGCGGCTCGCCGCGAAATGGAAGTAGGTGAAGAGCACCTGCCCCTCGCGGATGAGCGCATACTCCGGCGCGATCGGCTCCTTGACCTTTACGATCATGTCAGCGTTGCCGTAGACGTCTTCGGCCGTGTCGACGATCCTCGCGCCGACGGCAACGTACGTCTCATCGGGAAACCCCGAGCCGACACCGGCGTCGGTTTCGACCAGGACGGTGTGGCCGTTCTTCGTCAGCAGTTCGACGCCGGAGGGAACGACGCCCACACGGTTCTCGTTTGTCTTGATTTCGCGGGGTACACCGATGACCATGATGCGCGCTCAGGTGCGGTTGATGGAAGGGAGAATGAGGAATTCGAAGCACGTCAAGAGCGCAAATATACGAGGCATCGACTGGCAAGAGGAAAGAGTGTGCAACGATGGCGGGCGGTGAAACGAGGGCTCAAAATACAGTCGGGAGGGACCCCCGGCGAGCGGGAATCCCTCCCTGGAAACTTCAGCCGATCAGTCGGCAGCGCAGTTCTCGGTGAACGCCGCCTTGAGGTTCTCGGCAATCATCTCGGGCGTGCGCCCTTCGATCTGATGACGCTCGAGCATGTGGACTACCTTGCCGTCCTTCATCAACGCGAACTGCGGTGAGGAGGGCGGATAGCCGTGGAAGTGACTCCTGGCGCGGTCGGTCGCCTCGCGCTCCATTCCGGCGAACACCGTCACGGTGTGATCCGGCAGGATGTCGCTTTCGAGCGCAAGCCGCAGCGCCGGCCGTGCGCCACCGGCGGCACAGCCGCAGACGGAATTGACGAACACGAGGGTCGTGCCCTCGCGCGCGAGCGCAGCGTCGACCTCCTCAGGCGTGCGAAGCTCCTCGACGCCGAGACTGGTGACCTCCTCGCGCATGGGCTGCACGAGGTTCGGATCGTACATGGGCTGGAAAATCTGCATCGTTTCTCGAATTGGTTCTACGTGGTAGCTCTCGATCGGCCCGACGGCATCGCGCCGATCGAGCCGCAATGATAATACGACAACATCGCTTCGGCGACCGTTCGATCTCGTATCATTCGGGTTCGCCAACGAACGTCTCGCCACGGTCCCGGATCACGACGCAGACATCGATTCGTTGTTGCAACGAACGTTTCTCCGGGGTCGCCCGCGTCGCGGCCCGCATCACGTCATCAGTATCGTCCGAGCAGCCATGCCACACGTGTCGACAGCGCCCAACAACGGAGCCGGTCCTCGGGCCGAGATGCCCGACGTCTCGCTGCGCAACCCGCGGTACTACATCAACCGCGAGTTGAGCTGGCTCGATTTCAACGAGCGCGTCCTCGAAGAGGCGGGCGACAGTTCGCATCCGTTGCTCGAACGCCTGAAGTTCCTGGCGATCTTCTCGACGAACCTCGATGAGTTCTTCATGATTCGCGTCTCGGGACTCAAGGAACAGGTCACGGTGGGCGTCGTCGAACTGGCGCCGGACGAGATGACGCCGCAGGAGCAGCTTCGCGCAATCAGCGAGCGGCTCCGACCGATGATCGCCCGTCACGGCGCACTGGTCGTCGATGACGTACTTCCGAAGCTCGCGCAGGCCGGTCTGGTGCTGCATCGCCTGCGCGATCTGCCCGAGGACGAACGCATCCGGCTGCGGGAACACTTCATGCGCGAGTCGCTGCCGGTGCTCACGCCGCTGGCGATCGATCCCGGTCACCCGTTTCCCCATCTGCTCAACCGGAGTCTCAACCTCGCCTTCATCCTCGACGATCCGCTCAAGCCGCAGGGCAAGGTGTTTCACTTCGCTGTCGTCGAGGTCCCCTCGGTGCTCGGGCGTCTCATCCGCGTGGAATTCGATGAACCGGGCGATCACTTCGTACTGCTCGAGGAGGTGATCGCCGCGCACGCCTCGGCGCTGTTTCCCGGACTCGACGTCCGCGCCAGCTACACGTTCCGGGTCGTCCGCGATGCCGACATCGAGGTGGCCGAGGACGAGGCGGAGGATTTGCTGAAGATGATGGAGCAGGAGGTAAGGCGTCGGAAATGGGGCGCGGCGGTGCGGCTCGATGTCGATGAGAGCACGCCCGCCCAGGTCCGCGAAATCCTCATGCACTCGCTGGAGCTCGAGCCGTCGGACGTCTATGAGACACAGGGGCCGAGGAACCTCGGCGACCTGATGGAACTCTACAGGATCGACTACCGCGAGCTGAAGGACCTCCCGTTCACAGCCCGCGTGCTGCCGAGTTTCCGTGAGGAGGACCGAAGCATCTTCTCGGTCATCAGGCAGAAGGATATCCTGCTGCACCATCCGTTCGATGCCTTCACGTCGGTCGTTGAATTCGTTCGCGCCGCCGCACGCGATCCGAAGGTCCTGGCCATCAAGCAGACGCTCTACCGGACCGGCCTCGACTCGCCTGTCGTCGAAGCGCTCATCGAAGCCGCTGAAAACGGAAAGCAGGTCACCGCACTTGTGGAACTCAAGGCACGCTTCGACGAGGAGAACAACATCGTCTGGGCAAAGCAGCTCGAGCAGGCCGGCGTGCATGTCGTCTACGGACTGATCGGACTGAAGACGCATTGCAAGATCGCCATGGTCGTCCGCCGCGACGCCAACGGGATGCCCCGCATCTACATGCATGTCGCCTCGGGCAACTACAACCCGCAGACGGCACGCGTCTACACCGATGTGGGCATGATCACTGCCGATGCCGACCTCGGTTACGACGCCATCAATCTGTTCAACTACCTCACCGGCTACAGCACGCGCATCGAGTGGCGCAAGCTGATCATGGCGCCGCTTACGCTGCGGGCACGCACGCGCGAGCTGATCCGCCGCGAAGTGCAGCGCAGCGGTCCGGATCGTCCCGGACACATCATCGTGAAGATGAATTCGCTCGTCGACGGTGAAATCATCCGCGAGCTCTACGCCGCCTCCCGCGCCGGCGTGCGCATCGACCTGCTGATCCGCGGTATCTGCTGCCTGCGCCCGGGTGTCGAGGGCGTCAGCGACAACATCCGCGTCCACTCCATCGTCGGTCGGTTCCTCGAACACAGCCGGATTCTCTACTTCGCCAACGGGGGTGAGGAGGAAGTCTATATCACCTCGGCCGACTGGATGCCGCGCAACCTCAATCGGCGTGTTGAAATCATGGTGCCGGTCGAAGACGAGGACAATCGCCGGAGTCTGCGCCGGATTCTCGACATCTACCTCGCCGACAACGTCAAGGCCCGTGCGCTTCAGGCCGATGGAACGTGGGTGCGCTGCTATCCCGGAGCGGGCGAGGCACCCCTCAATGCGCAGGATCACCTCCTGCAGCTCACCAAGCGGGAAGTCGATCGCCAGTCGTCCTTCAAACCCCCGCGACGGCTTTCGAAGGACAAGGCATTGCCGAAGAAGTAGGGCGCTCCGAGCGAGCGACTCCCTGCTGCGGGACGCCTTCGGGCAGCCGCTCGATTACTGCCGCTCGAGCGCACGGCGCCGTCGCGACGCACGCTCCGTGGCGGAGGAGCGGGGCTGTGGGCGCGGCTCGACCACGCCGGTCACGCGCAGCGCCCGCAGCGTCGTCACGCCGGGCAGATCCTCCACTTCCACATCCTCCACATCGTCCAGGTCGTTCTGCAGCAGGCCCTCGGAAATGAGGTAGTCGATGTAGTTGACGTACTCGGCCCGCTCCTCGTCGCGTGTGTAGACGACCGCGATCCTGCCGGGCTGCGTCAGCCGTTCGCCCGTACCGGAACTCGATTGTACGTGCGCCTTGTCGATGCGCTTCTTGACGATCTCGTAGCGAACGTTGTAGGCGCCGTCGACATCGAACTGCTTTTCGTCCTGGCGGAATCGGATCGCAAGGGGAGCCGACTGCACCAGCACCAGGTGCGCGAGCTCCAGAGGAATGGCCAGGGAGGATCGCTTGCGTTCCAGTGCGCGGATGATTCCGCACGTGGTTTCCAGCTGCCACAGTCGAAGACTTCGAAGGTGAAGCGGTGAAAATCTGCCCCGGCGCAGCAACGACGCCCCCGCGTACAGCGTGTGGTCCACACCGTCGGTCCGGTTGCGCTGGTAGTAGTGCGGTACGATTCGTTGTGCGCGCTCCTGCTGGAAGTCGAGATAGCGAGAGACGATGTCGTTCACCTGCGTGATCGCCTGGTCAAAGCTGCGCCGCTGGCGATACACCATTCCCAGGTCGCTGTCGACTGCCCGGCGGTAGGCCGCAACTGCCTCGGCAACGGCGTCGCCGTACCCGGCGAGTTCCTCGAAGACCGGCTCGATCTCCGACGAGAGGAATCGAAGGACGATCGTCTCGTCCTGCACATTCGGGGCGAGCGCGTTGCCGTCGAGAAACCTGCTGAGCCGGTGGCGAAGTTCCGCAAGTGCCGCCAGGCCCGTGCTGCTCTCTGCCTGCTCGAGTACGCGACGGGCGAGCAGCAGCTGCTGGCCGATGTCCTTGCTGATCGCGTTGAGTCGCAGCGTCGAGGAACCGCGGACGTCGCTCATGCCGTAGAGGCCGTGTACGTTCTCGAAGACGATCGGCTCCGGCTGACGGATCTCGTCGCTGTCGCCGGCGTCCTCCCGCATCATCAGCTTCATCGCCGCCTCACGGAACCTCCACTCGACCGCCGGATGCACCGCGGTGTAGTGGCGCTTGATCAGCGCTTGCAGCGTCATCTCTCGCTCCTCCAGCGCCCGGGCGATCGCTGAGGTGAACAGTACCGACACCCGTTCGAGCGTGATGGTTGTCTCCGCCGAGCGACGCTCGGGATTGGGTGATGCGAGTTCGAGTACACCCACCAGGCGGCCGTGTCGCTTCAGCGGAACGAGCATCAGTGAGCGGTATCCCTTGTCGATCAGATGCCGTTCGAACGGCGAGTGCACGCTGCCCTGTCGCAGATCGCTGACGATCAGCGGACCGTCGTGATCGAAGAGCCGACCGTAGTAGGAGTCGCCCACGTTCGAACACCGCGGGACGGTCCCCTCGGACACGAGCAGACTCCGTCCGATCGCACGCGCACGTGAAATTCCCTCCAGATCCTCACCCTCCAGTGCCAGCAGACCCACGCTCAGCTCGGGGATGCGAAGCAGCGCCCGCAGGTAGCCCTCGAGCACATCGGCGTGTTCGGCCGCTGAGTGTTCCTGCGGCCCGAGGAGCTCGTGCTTCAACTGTGAGAGAATCTCCTCGTCGGTGACGTCGAAGGCCGTCACCAGCATGATGCCTTCGAATGTGAAGTGCTCCGGTGGCAACGTCCGACGCCAGAGCTCCAGATTCTCCGGTTCGTCCAGCAACCGTCGGCCCCCGGCGGCATCGAGCTCCGGTGCGCCCTCGGATCGACGAACGTCGCAATACCCCATGTCGACGTCCATCCGCCAGTATCGCGGAAGTCCCGTCGCCGGGTCGGTCGAACGCACCGTCAGGGAGTAGTCGAACCGCGCCGGTACGTCATAGCAGCGGTGCAGCAGGTGGTGGTAGGCGTGCATGATGCTGCGAAGGGTGAGGTTCGCCTCCTCTCCCGAACGGAAACTCTCCGGTCGCAGTACGTCGAGCTCCCGGAACGCCGGCGTCTGGTGAATCGCCGTCAGTCCGTACGGAACACATGCCGCGGCACGTTCGCGTCGCACGCTTCCGGGAGCGAACAGCGCGGTGAAGAGCGTGTCGAGCAGCTCGGCGTGCGGTTCGAGCGTAGCGACATCCTCGATGGTGCCATGCAGCGCTTCGGCGGCGGAGTACCGTTGCAGAACGCGCTGCGCCAGCGCCCGCAGGTCAGCGTCGGTTCCGTCGCGGTCATAGCTGCGCCACAGGTCCACCAGCGGCTCGAGCGACAGTGCGCGGTGGAAGGGAAATTCGGATGGGGGAGTCGTAGTGCGTCTCATCGGTCCGTCGCGCTTCGCCGCCTGCGAACCGGTCAGCCGGGGAACCCGGTCTGGGCGGCGTTGTCTATCTTGGCCGCCGTTCGGTCGGCCTGCCTGTCGGCGACGGTGCGATTATTGCGCCAGTCGGTCGACTCCGCGAAACGGGCGCCAATTCCGTTCCCGAATCATCCACTCACGCACACTACAGACTGATTTCATGAAGCTGGTCACGTACCTGTCCCCGGAGGAACAACAACACAATCGCAGGATCGAAGGCGGTGAACGTCTCGGTTTCGTCATCGGAGACCGCGTGCTCAATCTCAGCCGCACGGCGCTGATGTATCAGGAAGCCACCCGATCGCCCGACATGGGAGCCACGTCCCACCTGGCGCAGATCGTCGACTTCCTCAGTGCCGGCGAGGCCGTCTCCCGATTCGCGCACGACGTCGCCGAATGGGCCTCCGGCCAGCAGCAAATTCTCGACTCCGCTCGCCTGCTCGACGATGTAAGACTGCTGGCTCCGGTGCCCCACCCTCCGTCGGTGCGCGATGGCTACGCATTCCGCCAGCATGTGGAAACCGCGCGCCGGAACCGGGGAGTGGAGATGATCCCGGAATTCGATGAGTTCCCCGTGTTCTACTTCACCAACCACACCGCTGTCTCCGGACCGGGCGACGTGATGGTCCGCGACCGGCACCTCGATCGGCTCGACTACGAACTCGAATGCGCCGTGGTGATCGCGCGCGAGGGGACCAACATCCCGGCGAGCAAGGCCGATGCCTACATCGGCGGCTACATGATCTTCAACGACTGGTCGGCCCGGGCGCTGCAGATGCAGGAGATGAAGCTGAATCTCGGTCCCGCCAAGGGCAAGGACTTCGCCTCCACGTTCGGTCCCTGGCTGGTGACGGTCGATGAACTCGCCGACAGACGCGTCGCCGGTGACAACGGCGATCGCTATGATCTGGAGATGATCGCTCGAATCAACGGACGGGAACTCTCGCGCGGCAACCTCAAGGACATGAACTGGACGTTCGCCCAGATCATCGAGCGCGCCTCCTATGGTGTGACGCTGCGCCCGGGAGAGGTGATCGGTTCGGGAACGGTGGGAACCGGATGTCTGCTCGAGCTCAACGGTTCGAAGGTGACCGACAACCTGTGGTTGAAGGATGGGGATGAAGTGGAGCTTGAGATCGACCGGCTCGGTGTACTGAAGAATACGGTCAGGAGGGTGGGTCAATAGGAGGTGGCGAAGCCGTGGGGTCCGTCACGGCGTGGTGCGAACCGGCTGAAACAAGAACCGCCGTCCGCGGGAAATCCGCGGACGGCGGTCGTGCATTTGCGTTCGCGACGACATGCATCGCGAGGGTAGACGCGTCGGGACTTACTTGCCCGACTCGCTGCCGGCGTCGTTGTCCATGTCGGCCTTCGACGTGTCGTTATCCATCATCGTCGAGTCGGCGTTCATGTCGGTATCGGTCGCGGCAGGCGTCGCCTGCGTCGGCTCGGCCGGAGTCTCGGCCGGCTGAACGGCGGTCGTGTCCTGCATGTCCGCGGCGTCCTCGTCACCGCCGCCACATGCGGTGATCATCAGCCCGACGGACAGGAAGCTGGCAAGCAGAAGAAGCTTGAATTTCATGACGCGGTACGGAAGAGAAGTGAGTAGGAAAGTAGTGACGGCACCGTGGGGTCCTTCCACCGCGGTGCGGTGCGGTTGAACGTTGCGCCGGCAAAAATAGCAGAATTCCGGCGCGACACACATTTTTTTTGTCCGTTTGCCAACCGCAGCCAGGGCGTTCTCCCTCGGCCACCGCAGTGATACGCACCAGGCCGAATGCCGTTACTTCAGCAGCCCAACCAGGTCGACCAGTGACGCGTTGATCTCCGCCCGGCGCTCCCAGGTGTGACGCATGGGGGTGAGGACCACACGCTCGTCGACGAGCCCGGCCATCACGTCGCTGGTCCCCTCCAGCAGCGCGTCGACGGCCGCAACTCCGAGTCGGGTGGCGAGAATTCGATCGCGTACCGACGGCGATCCGCCACGCTGGATGTGCCCGAGAATTGTCACCCGTGTCTCCACATCGAACACCTTCTGGAATTCATCGGCAAACTTCTGCGCTCCGCCGAATTCATCGCCCTCGCTGATGACGAAGATGTGGCGTCGCGGTTCGGCGAACTCGCGCATGTACTCGCAGAGCGCCTCGAAATTCGTCGGCGTCTCCGGGATCGCCACGAATTCCGCCCCGGTCGCCAGGCCGACGTCCAGCGCGATGAATCCCGCATGCCGGCCCATTACCTCCACGAAGAACGTCCGGGCGTGAGACTGCGCCGTGTCGCGCAGCTTGTCGATGGCGCTCATCGCCGTGTTCAGCGCCGTGTCGTAGCCGATCGTGTAGTCGGTGCCGTAGAGGTCGTTGTCGATCGTTCCCGGTGTGCCTGCCACGAGTATCCCCTGTTCCTGCCGCAGCTCGGTCGCTCCCCGGAACGTGCCGTCGCCTCCGCAGGCGACGACCGCGTCGATCCCGAAGCGACGCAGCTGTTCGGCCGCCGCGGCACGACCATCCTCGGTGTAGAACGCAGGCGAGCGAGCGGTGCCGAGTACGGTCCCGCCACGTCCGATGATGCCGCTGACCGAGGCGCGGTCCATCGGCACGATGTCTCCCTCGATCATTCCGTCGTAGCCGTGACGGATGCCGAAGACCTCCAGCCCGCGTGAGCTGCCGTAGCGGACGACCGCCCGGATACAGGCGTTCATTCCCGGCGAGTCGCCGCCGCTGGTCATGATTGCGATTCGCTTCATCACACTTGCGTCTATGGGGGCCATGGATGCACCGCGCCGGATCCGACGCGCAAACGTACCAACCGAGGCGCACTCGGTGCGGCGGCATCTTGTAATGATGTATTCGGCAGGAATGCCCGGTTCGAGCCGGATCAGTAATATCGCAGGTTGTGTTGCCGGCCACCAACCGTCAGGTACCAATGCGAGGGTTCAACAGCACCGCGGAGTTCGTTCGCGCTCTCGAGAAGGCAGGCGAGCTCGTGCGGGTGCGAACACACGTCGATCCGGTTCTCGAGATCTCCGAGATCGCCGCCAGAGTCATGCGCGCCGGCGGACCGGCGCTGCTCTTCGAGAACGTCGCCGGTTCGAAGATGCCGCTTCTGATCAACGCCTACGGCTCGCAACGCCGCATGGCGATGGCCCTCGGCGTCGACTCGCTCGACGACGTCTCCGAGCGCATGACCGCGCTGATCGACCTCAAGCCGCCGACGTCCTTCCGCGAATCGCTCAGAATGCTCCCGCAGGTGGCGCAGATCCGCAACTTTCCGCCGCGCACCGTCTCGAAAGCGCCGGTGCATGACGTCGTTCTGCGCGGTGATGAGGTCGATCTCACCCGGCTGCCGATCATCAAATGCTGGCCGGAGGACGGCGGGAAGTTCATTACGCTCCCACAGGTGATTACCCGCAATCCGGAGACGGGTGCGCAGAACCTCGGCATGTACCGCATGCAGCTGATCGACCGGAACACGACGTTCCTGCATGCGCAGACCCATCACGACACCGCCCGTCACCTGCGCATGTACCGTGAACGCGGCCTCACCCGCGTGGCCTGTGCGGTCGCCCTCGGCGGCGCCTCGGTGGCGACCTATGCGGCGACCGCGCCCATGCCTCCCGAACTCGATGAGTGGATCCTCGCCGGATTCCTCCGTGAGGAACCGATCGAACTCGTCTCCGCGCTCGAGAGCGACCTCAGGGTGCCGGCCCAGGCCGACATCGTTCTCGAAGGATTCATCGATCTGACCGATTTCCGACTGGAAGGTCCTTTCGGTGATCATACCGGATTCTATACCCTGCGCGACGAGTACCCGACCTTCCACGTCACGACCATGTCCATGCGCCGCGACGCTGTCTACCCGACGACGATCGTGGGACAGCCGCCGAAGGAGGATTACTTCCTCGGCAAGGCGACCGAACGGATTTTCCTCACCATCCTCCGAAAGACCGTTCCCGAGATCGTGGACATGAACCTTCCCATCTTCGGGGTCTTCCACAATTTCTGCTTCGTCTCCATCCGCAAGGAATTCCCCTTCCACGCCCGGAAGGTGATGAACGCACTGTGGGGACTCGGACAGATGTCGCTGTCGAAGTACATCGTCGTGGTCGATTCCGACGTCGACGTACAGAACACCGATGAGGTGATGTTCTACCTCGGGGCCAACACCGATCCGATGCGCGACATGCAGTTCGTCAAGGGACCGATCGACGTGCTCGACCACGCCAGCGACATCTCCGGAGCCGGCGGCAAGGTGGGCATCGACGCGACACGGAAGTGGGCCTCGGAGGGATTCCCGCGCCGTTGGCCGCGCGAGCTGACGATGACGCCCGAGGTGATCGAGCAGGTGTCGAAGCGGTGGAAGAAGTACGGTCTGCCTGAATCCCTCAGGGGCGATGACACCGCGCGCCGTCGCGGGGTGCTCACCGAAGACCAGGCGCGCTCCGGCGGCGGACGCATCGGTACCATTGAATCAGGCGACGCGGAGGCGTAGTACCCGATATGTCAGAACAGGTCAGAAGAATGTTCTCCGAGATCGCTCCCGCCTATGACCGCGGCAACGACGTGCTCTCCTTCGGCGTGCATCGGCTCTGGAAGCGACGGCTCGTCGAAGAGGCCGCGCCGCCGTATGGCGGACGAGTGCTCGATCTGGCCACGGGTACCGGCGACATCGCCGTTCGCTTCGCCGACGAGGTCGGCTCGATCGGACATGTGATCGGTTCGGATTTCAATCCGGACATGATCGAGCTTGCCCGCCGCCGTCCGCGCAACGATCGGGCGAACCTCCAGTTCGAGGTCGGTGACGCCATGGACCTCCGCTTCGAGGACGATTCGTTCGATGTCTGCACCATCTCCTTCGGCATACGCAACGTCGACGATCCCGTCGTCGCGCTGGCGGAGATGTACCGCGTCGTTCGACCGGGGGGCCGGGTCGCGGTGCTCGAATTCGGACAGCCCGACGGCGCCTTCGGTGCACTCTACCGCGCCTACTCGTCCACGGTGCTCACCTGGGTCGGCGGACTGATCAGCGGTAAACCCGATGCCTACCGCTACCTGGACCGAACCGCCGCCAGCTTCCCGGCCGGCGGCGCGTTCGTTGACCTGATGCGCCGCGCCGGCTTTGCCTCCGTGCGCTCGCTGCCGCTGCTCGGCGGCATCGCCTGGATATACATCGGCGACGTCGAGTCGATGGGCGGGGCCCACGTCGAATCGGCTGCCGAGATCATCGAACGCGACGGAGCTGCCGATGGGTGAATCCAGCAATGCGGAACGTCGCACGATTACCGTCGGAATCTCCGGTGGAAGCGGTGCGGCGTATGCCGTACGTCTGCTGCACGTGATTGCGGCCCACTACGATCGTGTCGACGTCGTGATCTCGACCCACGCGCGACAGGTGATCCACGAGGAGCTCGCACTCAGGCCGCCGCAGACCGGCGCATGGATGCTGCCCGGTCTGGATTCGGCCGTCGGTGAACGCGTCGTCGTCTGGAGCAACCAGGACTACCGCGCGCCGTTCGCGTCCGGCTCGAATTGCCCGCGACAGATGGTGATCGTTCCCTGCTCGATGAGCACCGTCGCCTCGATCGCCCACGGCATCGATCAGTCGGTGATGCACCACGCGGCAGGCGTCATGCTCAAGGAACGTCGGCAGCTGATCGTCGTACCGCGCGAGACGCCGCTGTCGGCCGTGCACCTTCGCAATCTCCTCACGCTCTCCGAGCTCGGCGTCTCGGTCGTCGCCGCGATGCCCGGCTTCTATGGCGGTCAACGCACCTTCGACGACCTGATCGATTTCGTCGTTCAGAAGATCGTCAACCAGCTCGACCTCGACCTGCGGGTGGCTCCGCGTTGGGGTGAACCGAACCGGAACGCAGCCGACGCAAACGAGCCCTCCGATACCGACGACACGCACGCATGACCAACAAGCTCCTGAATCGCACGCGCCTGCTGCTCGAACGCGACGAGCGCATCACCTGGGAGGACTGCGCCGCGCTCTTCGAGGAACGCAACCTCCTGATGCTCGCGTCGATCGCACGACTGCGACGCGAACGCCGCTATGGCCGACGCGCCCACGTGCTTGCCGCTGCCAGAGTCGACTATAATGGTGAGGACCCCGAGCTGTTCCTCTCAGAAGCCGAGACGATGCTGGAGGGGACCGATACGCAGCTGGTCGTCGCCTGCAGTGCCCGCGACGCCGGAGACTCGATCGAGGCGTGGGAGCATCGGATGCACATCTGGTCGCGCTCGCCGCGGCGGGTGTTCACGCGTGTCGGTGCGTCCTTCGTAGCCGCGCTGTCCGCGGCGTCGGGCCGTCGGTTCGATGAGGTGCTGTCGCGAATTCGTTCGGCAGGACGACTCCTCCTCGACGGGGAAGGCGCCGAGCTCTTCGACGCGACCGTCCGGAGTCGGCTGGCGCCGGAGGCAATCGATCCGGGGCTGTGGTTCGACGTCCACCGTGCCGCGCATTCGATCGGGCTGAAGAGCACCTGCTCGATGACCTACATGATCGAGGACCAGCCGCACGCCTACGCGCGACATCTGGAGCGCCTTCGCACGCTGCAGGACGAGACGGAGGGATTCGTGGCGTTCACGCCACTGCCGATGTACGACCGCTCCAGTGGCGCGAGCCACCTCTCGACACCAACCGCGGCGCAGTCGTTGCGCGCGGTTGCCATCGCACGCGCGTTTCTCGACAACGTTCCGCACATCGCAGCTCCGGCCGTCCTCGTCGGCACCGAGATCGCCGTGGTGGCGCTCGACCACGGGGCAGACGTCGTCGACGCCGTAGCCAGGCCTCAAGACGTGGCCTTCTCGAATTCGACCGGAGGATCTGCCGAGACGGGCCTTCCGATCGTCGACGCCTCGGAGGTGCGCCACCCCGATCCGCTGGAGGCGATTCGCGCCGCGGTCGGGGAGACGCGTCTGGAAGCGGTGCTGCTCGATGCGAACTATGAACGCCTCACCCGGGGACAGGACGACTGAGCGCCCAACGCACATTTCATCGAGGATGACATGGGAATCGAAGGACTGAAGAAACTCGCCGAGGAGCGCAGCGAACCGTATCGCCGTCGACTCCGCGTGGTCGCTGCCGACTTCCTCAACTCGCTGCCGCTCACCGTTGAGGTTGCCGAGGACGACTTCTTCGACTTCGAGTACGTGATTCCGAGTGAAGGGGCCCGGAGGATGATGGAGAAGGAGGCGGACATCGCGCTGCTGCCCGTAGCGGCCGTCGCGGAAATCGGCGGGCTGGAGATCGTGCCGGGTCCGTGTATCGGCGCCAACGGTCGGGTGGAGTCGGTGGTGATCGTCAGCCAGTCGCCCATCGATCGTATCGAGCGACTGTGGGTCGACAACGCCAGTCGGACGTCGGTCGTGCTTGCGCGTGTGTTCCTCGACTCGATCGGTCGCGGTGACGTGCCGTTCATCCGGACGCCGGGAGCGGAGATTCCGGAAAAGGTGCGGGGCACCGACGCCGGACTGCTGATCGCCGACGTCGCCTTCCGCGAGTCCAAACGCTTCACCTACCGCCACGATCTGGCCGACGCCTGGAAACGGTTGACCGGCGAACCGTTCGTCTTCGCCGTGTGGGCGGCCCAGCCGGGCGTGCTCACGCCCGAGATCGTCGATCGGTTCAACCGGCAGTTCTGGGACGGACTTGCCCGCAAGCACGGCATCATCCGCGAGTGGGCCGAGCGGCACGAGATGCCCGTAGCGGAGGTGGCCGACTACCTCGACGAGCGCATTCAGTTCAACCTCAACAAGTCGGCCTGGTACGGCATGCAGGAATTCTTCCGGCTTGCCAGCAACATGCGCCTGCTGCCCGACGCACGGCTCGAGTTCGCTCGGACAGCCGAGGAGGCGGGGGAGGGAATTCCACGGAATTCCTTCGGACGGTTCGTACCCGAAGTCGTTCCCTATAGCCGGACCTACGGTGTCGAGCGAATTCTCGCACGGGCCGAGGCCGGACGACGGCTCTCGGTCCACGACGCGGAGCGACTCTTCGAGGAGGCGGCACTCGTGGATCTCGGCGAGGTGGCCAATTCGATCCGCGATCGACTCAATCCCGGCAACCGCATCAGCTACATCATCTCGCGGAACATCAATTACACGAACGTCTGCAACGTCGACTGCAGCTTCTGCGGCTTCTACCGCAGCGACGATCCGCGCCGCAGCGGACACGATGAGGGCTACGTGCTGACGCGAGAGGAGATCAGGCGGAAGATGGACGAACTGGCCGATGCCGACGGCGTGCAGGTGCTGATGCAGGGCGGCGTCAATCCGAACCTGCCGCTTGAGTACTTCACCGATCTGTTCGTCTGGCTCAAACGGGAGTGGCCGCAGATCGAACTGAACAATCTGTCCGTCGACGAGGTGCTCGGCCTGTGTCCCACCGCAACGAGCGAAGAGATCGCCGGTGTGCTCGCCGCGCTGCGCCAGGCAGGGCTCGATACGCTGCCGGGAGCCGGCGCGGAGATCCTCGTCGACCGGGTTCGCCGCCGTGTCTCTTATAAGAAGAGCCGATCCTCGACGTGGCTGGAAGTGATGCGGCAGTGGGCACGACTCGGCGGGCGCGCCTCGGTGACGATGCTCTACGGTATGGGGGAGACCACGCGCGACAAGATCGCGCACATGGCGAAGATCCGGACGCTGCAGGATGAGGTCTCGCCGTTCATGGTCTTCATCACCTGGCCGTATCGGCGCTCGCCGGGGCAGAAGCTCAGGGCCTCGGATCAGTCGGGCTCGCTCTACCTGCGCATGCAGGCGATCAGCCGGATCTTCCTCGACAACATTCAGCACATCATGTGCAGCTGGGTGACGCAGGGACCAGACGTGGGGCAGACGGCGCTGTACTACGGCGCCGATGATTTCGGCTCCGTGATGTTCGAGGAGAACGTCGTCTCGGCAAGCGGCGTCACCTACTGCATGGACGCCGCGTCGATGGAACACTACATCCGCGAGGCGGGCTTCACTCCGTTCCGCCGCAACGGCGATTTCTCCGAGTGGAATCGCGATGCGCACGAGGCGCTTCGAGCGCGAGCCGTCCGCCAGGACTGACTGCCGCCACGGCCCGAGGCCGACCGACCGCTGAATCGACCGCTCGGGAGGAATTCCGTAGGTTGATCAAATCGTGGTTTTTGCACAGATCACAGGCCCCGGGGCGATCCCGGGAGCATACCATCAGTCGAACAATCAATTCTGAGGAACGCGATGCCAGCACAGATCGGTGACACCGTGAAGGTTCACTACACAGGGAAATTTGAGGACGGGACGGTGTTCGATTCGTCCGAAGGACGCGAGCCGCTGGAGTTCACCATCGGATCGGGTCAGCTGATCCAGGGATTCGACCAGGCGGTCATCGGCATGGACGTCGGTGACAGCAAGACCGAAAACATCGAATCCGACCACGCCTACGGTCCGCGACTCGATGGGTTGATGGTGACCGTCGACCGGACCGATCTGCCCGAGGATCTGGCACCCGAGGTCGGTCAGCAGGTTCGACTGCAGGACAGCAGCACGGGTCAGCCGGTGCCCGCAGTCATCAGCGATGTGAATGAGGAGAAGGTCACCTTCGATGCGAATCATCCGCTTGCGGGCCGCGACCTGGTCTTCGACATCAAACTCGTGGAGATCGAGTAATCGCCGCTCGCCCCGGCATCGTTCCATTCCACCCAATCCTGTATGGAGTCCGACTCATGATTCACGTTCGTCCGCTGCGTTCCTCACGGCCGCTGCCGGCGCTTCTGTTCGCGACCGGGATACTGCTGGCGGCTTGCTCGGCTCCGCAACCGAACAACGGCTCGGCACCGGGCACGGACAATGAGAGCATCGCCGAGGCGCCGACCAACGGCTCCGATCCGAAGCTCGTCGTGCTCACCGGCGACAAGATCGAATTCGGCGACCGAGGGCCGGAAATTCTGCGTGATACCGTCATTCTCAAGAACGCAGGGGCCGACTCGCTGCACATCGTCGGCGTCAAGCCGAGCTGCGGATGTACCACCGCGCCGCTGAGCCGCAGCGCGCTCGGCCCGGGCGATACCGCGACGGTCGAGGTCTCGGTCGATGCAAAGAACTTCTCCGGTCAACAGCACAAGTCAATCACGATCACGTCGAACGATCCGGAGAACCCGAAGCTGACGATTCCGATTACGGCGAACATCGTCCGGGACATCACCGCCGACCCGACGTTCTTCCCGGCAATGGAGGATGTCGTCGCGGGGAAGGAATTCGACACGCAGGTCAAGCTGATGAATACCGGTACGAAACCGGTCACGATTCAGGCGCCGCGATTGGAATCGCCTGTGGAAGCAGTGGTGAACTTCACGCCGAAGGCGGCGGCGATCATCCAGCCGGGCGACTCGATCATCGTCGTCGCCCACGTCAAGCCACTGAAACAGGGAATGCTCAATGCGACCGTGCTGGTGCCGACCTCCAGCCAGTCGTCGCCGGTGCTGAAGCTCACCCTGGCCACGTTCGCTGCCGGTTCGTAGCCGCCAGCGCGATCTGCCAACGGAAAACGACACGAGGGATCGCCCGTATCCAGGGGCGATCCCTCGTTGCATCTGAACCGTCTGCGCACGCATCGGGCGCCGGTCCTACAGATCGATGAGTCCTGATCGCGCGGCACGTGTGACCGCTTCGGTGCGGCTGTGCGCGCCCAGCTTCGTCAGGATCGCGTTGACGTGGAACTTCGCCGTGTGCTCGCTGATGTCGAGCGTGGTGGCGATCAGCTTGTTCGGAAGACCCTCGGCAAGCAGCTGCATCACCTCTCGTTCGCGCGGCGTCAGCAGTGCCTCGAGCCGATCGCGTTCCTCGGCGCTCGTCGGAATGGCAATTTCCCCGAACGCCGGATGCAGCACCAGCAGGCCGTGCAGCACCGCCTCGATCGCCGAGCCGAGCTGCGCAGGGTCGACGTCCCGCGGCAGTATTGCGCTCGCTCCCAGCTTCAACGCGATCGATGCATCGCCCGTTCGGGGAACGAGTGCGACCACCGCCGGCATCCGTTCGACGGCAAGAGCGTCGTCGTCGTCGAGCCGGTGGATGCCTGCCCTCGACGCGTCCCGGACGATCACGTCCGGGTCAAACACCTCCACGACCCTCGAGAACGCAATGCCCGACGTCGCCTTTCCGATGATCTCGACCGACTCGATGCGGTTGAGCCGCGCAGCGATGTCGGCCTGCGTGATCGGATCGTCGGCAATGACGAGCACGCGGGTGGTTGGGAAACCTGAATCGGATGGCGCGCCCAGTCGGATGCGCGCACCCTCGGCTACTATCGGTTGATTCATGACGGATCGATTTGAAAGAAGAGAACTTACGAACGCGCCGCCCGTTCGGAGGTTTCGCCGGTCGGCACGTCCCGGGCGAACGGGTTGTCGGGATGAAAGAAATTTGTAGATTCGCGGCGTCCGTTGAAGGTCCAGCGAACCTGTCCATGCGGTCCAGATGCGTGGACGGGCACCCGCACCCTACGAATTCCAACCCATCGAAATTCCATCATGCGATACCTCTGCCATGGATCGCTGGCGGCGCTCGTCGTGGCACTGGCGCTGCTCGGAGGGTGTATCGACCCAGGTCCAACCGATCCGGCGGGAGCCGATACCGGTTCGAACGATACACAGTATGGCACCAGCGGCCCCACCTCGTCGATCGACGTCTTCTACGATCGAATGCCTGACGTCCACGACTGCGACGCGGGGCAACTCAAGTGGTCGGAGCGGCAGAAGGTGCTCGACCACCTCAATGCCATCCGTGCCATTCACGGACTCGAGCCGGTCGAGTACCGCGCCGAGGACGACGCGCTCACCTCACACGCAGCGCTGCTGATCGCCTCCAACCGCGTACTCACGCACGATCCGAATCCAAGCATGTCGTGCTATTCGGAGCAAGGGAAGACCGGCTGTTCGACGAGCAACATCGCCATGAGCACGTTCTTCGATCCCAACGGCGCGCATTCGTCCGAGTCGTGGATCGACCTGTGGATCAGGGATGAGAACGTCGCGACGCTGGGGCATCGCCGCTGGCTTCTCGATCCGTTCCTGAAGTACATCTCCTTCGATCGCGTCGACGTTGCCCCGTCCAACGGCGCCAGCGGCGTGAGCGCGGCGGTGATCAAGGTGGTCAATGACGAGATGCGGGACGTTTCGACGTCGACCGTCGACTTCGTCGCCGTGCCGTTCCACGAGTATCCGGGCGATGATTTCGAGGAGGGACTCGAACTGTCGTTCTCGGTGCTTGCGGATCGAACCTCGTGGTCGGCCAATGCGAAGGTGGATCTGTCGAAGGCCACGATCTCGATGGTCGATGCCGGCGGCCACACGATCGAGGTCCACGACGTCGCGACATCGAACGACTACGCGGGACTGCCGAATCTGCTTCGGTGGAAGGCCCCGATCGTCCGCGGCAGCCGATATGCCGTCGATGTGCGAGGCGTCATGGTCGACGGAGCGCCGCGCGAGTACCACTACTGGTTCACGCTCGGAGCCGCTGACTACCGCGCGACGGCCCGCTGGTGGCAGCACTGGGAGGTCGCCGGAACGACGAAGGCGACGGGAGGACGGCAAACGGCCGTCCACTCGGGCACCGACGGATAGGCGTTCACAGCAAGCGTCAGCAGCCGCACACTTCTACAAATCGAGCCGGTCGATGCCCCAGGGCGCCGACCGGCTCGTTGCGTTTGAGGGCGGTGAGGTGTCACGATCTGAGGGAGGGGACGAGGGCGCCTCCGGGCTGCTTTGACAATCTGTAATAGTTGCCTAGATTCACCGGTTGTTGTTACCGGAGCGTATGGCATCGACCTCATGCAGCCATCATGCGCCGGTCCCCACCGCGACACGGTACTTCGTTGATATTCCACTTCTCTCACACGTCACGATAGAGCACGAGGGCCACGATGACCTTGGTACACACACCCGCCGGCAGATGCAGAGGCACGCATCTGTTCCTGGTCGCTTTCCTCACGTGCCTGCTTTCCGCCTCGGCGTACGCCGACCTTGCCACCGACTATGCGGTGGCACAGTCCACCGGTTCCTACGCGAGCATATCGTCCGGAACGACTCTGATCGCCGGTTCGACGAATTCCACCAACGGAACCTTCGACGAATCGGCGAATTCCGGTACGCAGCAGATCGGATTCACGTTCTATTTCAACGGACAGTCCTACACCCAGTTCAGCGCCTCCACCAGCGGCGTCGTCTACCTGGGCACCGGAACGTCGGGTTCGTATTCGAACGATCTCACCAATGCTCCGGCCTATCCGATTCTCGCACCGTACTGGCAGCACCAGCACATGTACAACGGCGGCACCGGCTGTTCGATATCGCCGTCGGTCGACGTCGTCTACTCGCTGAGCGGCACCAAGCCGAACCGCGTTCTCACGATCGACTTCCGTACGCAGTTGTGCGATGCAACCGGCACCTACTACTGGTCGTCCTGCACCAATCCGATGAACCGCTATGAGGTGAAGCTCTTCGAGGGCTCCAACCACATCCAGTTCATTTACGGCCAGATTTATACGGGTCTGTCGACGTCGGCCTCGATCGGTGTCGCCGACGGCGCCTCGGACTTCATCAGCATTACGCCCGGAAGTCCTGCCACGATCAGCACGACGACGGCCAACAACTCGATCTCGATGCCGAGCAATCCGCTCTCCAACGGCACCATGTTCGAGTTCATTCCGTGCGGGATAACAATTGCCGGCCGCACCGGTGTCGGCAACGGCGGAACCGCGAATGCCGCCGACGGCGACACCTTGTTCACGTCGGTCCGCGTGACGCGCGGAAGCACCGGCGCGTTCACCCCGATTTCCCTGCAGGTTCCCGACTACACCGTATGCGGTACCCGTGATTACCTGATGTCGATCAGCGGCACGGCCGCCGGCGAATACACGTTCTCCAACGGCACGCAGACGATGAGCGGCTCGGTGAGTGTCGGCACTCCCGTCGTGCCGACGATCAATTTCAAACCATCGACTGTCGGGTATCGTGATGCAATTCTGACGGTCTCCGATCAGGGAAACCATCAGACGTGGGTGTACCACCTCCAGGCGACCGGCGATCCGCGAATTCAGTGGAGTGGAACGGTTGCCCAGGGCGGTACGCCGAATCTGCTGATGGGCGACACGTTGATGAAGAACGTCATCGTGCTGCGCCACGACTCGGCATTCGTTACGCCGATAACGCTGACGAATACAAATAGCGATCCGACCGCCGATCCGCTTCAGGCGCAGATTACCTATACGATCGATGACCCGACCGGGCAGTACGTAATCACGCCGACCAGCGATGCTATCGCCGGCGGTGAATCCAGTCAGCCGACCATCGCATTCAGACCGACGATCGCCGGTCCCCAGTACGCCACGCTTACGGTAAATGCCGATGGCGAAGTCCGCACGTACGTCCTGGCCGCGTTCTCGTCTGCTCCGGCCGGCGAATTTCTGGTCAATGGACAACGCCTGAGTTTCGATGTCGGACTGTTCTCCAATACGAACGGCTGCGTCGGAGAGGGTGCGATGAGCATTCCGATGGTCGTCAAGAATACCGGCTCGGGTGATCTCATCATCAATGCATTCGATCTCTACGAAACCGATACGACCATACGCCAGGGAACGCCGCCGTATCCGCTGCGGTATGACGGACTCGGACGGCCAATTCCGATGTCCGATTATTACGTCACGACGCAGGCGAACGTGCCTGCCAGCCGACTGTCGCTTCCGATTACGATCCCCGAAGGCAATACCGTTACCTATTACATCACCTTCAATCCTTCGCGAACCAACAAGCGATTTGGTCGCGCGTTTGTGCAGACCAATGCACAAAACTTCACGGGATTGGATGTCTCGGGTGATTCGGTGGAGGGCGACTTCAACTTCGGCGTCTACGCTCGCGGCGTGGGTGCGACCGTCTCCGCTGACCCCACGGGGCAGAAGGTCGGACCGATCCTGTTCCAGAACCGGATTCGTGTCGGCGACTCGGTCGACCAGACCGTCACATGGTTCAATACGGGTGATTGCAACCTGAAGGTGAATCTCGACAAGGTTGGAATCGACGTCGGTGATGTTCAGGACTTCCGGCTCATCAGCGCATTCGGCCGCACGATCAGCCCCAAGACGCCACTGTCGGGTGAGGCGATCATCGGGCCGGATTCCTCGATGACGCTAACGGTGCGATTCCTGCCACAGCGGGCCGGTTCGCGTCGGGCCACGCTGATCATGCCGACCAACGACTCGAGTCTCGGTACCCCGTTCGCCGGACGCGGTGTCTATCGCATCGATGTCTATGGACAGGGACAGGCGGGACTCGACTTCGTCGACGTGAACTTCCCGCCGACGATCATCGGCGATACGTCGAGTCGTGAAGTCGACCTGTTCAACAGCTCACGCGATGGCGTCGAAATCCTCCAGCTGGCGCTGGTCGGCGCCGATTCGGCGCAGTTCGGCGAGGACGCGGCTCTCGCGTGGCCGACTCTGCCGAAGACCATTCCTCCGGGTGGTGAGCTTCGCCTCGGCGTGATCATGTTCCCGAATGGAGTTCCCGGCATTCGCAACGCCAAGCTGCGCGTGACGCTGACCACCGGCGAGGTGTTCGACGTCGGGCTCCGTGGTGAGGGTGGTGTCGAAACGCTCGTCGTCTCGCCCACGTCGCTCTTCTCCACTGCCAAGCCGGCGATCGGTACTACCGTCCGCGAACAGCTCGCAATCACGAACACCGGCACGCTGCCGCTGTCGCTGCAGCAGCCGATGGTCACCGGAGTCGATTCGGCCGACTACGAGGTCACGCCGCTGAAGCGTCTGTCGATCGATCCGGGCGCGACCGAACTCGTCGAGGTCTCCTTCACACCGGACGCCGCCCGGTCGTATGCCGCGACGATGACCATCAATTCCTCAGCAGGAAGTCAGGTCGTCACGCTCGGTGGCACCGGTGTCGGAATCAGCAGGGTGGAGGACGCCGTCACCGCGGCCGGACTCGAGTCGGCGATGCTGACGCCGAACCCGGCGGCCGGACAGAGCGACATCGTCTGGGAGCAGTCGCGATCGGCGAATGTGTTGATCACGCTCTTCGATGCAACCGGTCGGCGCGTCGCCGAGGTGTACTCGGGCACCGAAACCGCCGGGAGCCATCGCGCGAGCATCGACGTCTCGTCACTCGCCTCCGGCACGTACGTCGTGCAACTGCAGATCGGCTCCGCTGCGACGAGTCGTCATCTCGTCGTCATGCGGTAGCTCACTTCGTTTGACACCAAAGTGCGGGGCGGTCTCCATCGCGGAGACCGCCCCGCGTGGTTTGCCGCCCATGCGAATCGTCCTCATCGTCTTCATCATCGTCCTCGCCCTGCTGATCGGCTCCACCGTGTGGCTCATCGAACGTCGACGAGCCACCGTCTCGGGCGATGCCACCGATCTGGTGCGCGCCATCGTCTCCAGCGCGTCGGCGGAACCCAACCGCTGGGAAGTCCGCGAGGTGGAGGGTCTGGAGGGTCCGGTCTGGATCAACGCCTCGGCCGAACTGATGGTGTCGCATCCGGCGAAACCTGGTCGCCGCGCGAATTCGGCGCGACTGCGGGTCTTCGAGCGGGGAGCCGAGGTGCAGCTCACCCACGTCGAGAAACTCGAACTCTACGACGCCTTCCTCGCCTGGACCGCTCTGGAGCCGGCGCAGCAGTCGGTGGCGAAATACTCCCGAGAGCATCGCCGCGGCGATCAGTCGTAGCTGCGACCAGTCGTCGCTGCGGCCAGTCGCAGCGCGGTGCCCCTCGACTCGGATTGGCCCATCTCGCCAGGGGTTCGTACCCGCTCGGGCGCCAGGTTTCCCGTAGTTTCAGGGTTTTCCATTCGGAGGGATCAGATGGATCTTCAGTGCGCCCACATCGTCTTGAATGCGTCCGATGTCGCCCGGGCACGGGAATTCTATATCGACCGCCTCGGCTTCGACGTCCTGGAAAGCCACCCGCAGTCGTTCGCGTTTCGGGCCGGTCATGTGCGGTTTACCGTAACGCCGAACGGTGCCGAACGCAGCGACGACGATCCGTGCAACTCCAGCATCATTTTTGAAACGACCGACATCGAAGAGACGGTCGCGGAACTCAGGGGGCATGGGATCGAATTCGAAAGCCCCATCGAAGAGGCCCCCGGCTTCATGAAGTTCATTGCGTTTTCCGACCCGGATCGCAATCCCTTGATGATCGCCCAGTACAGCCGCGATCCGTTGAAGCAGGCGTAGCAGGGAAGCGTCCCGTTCGAACTCGTCGAGCGTCGACAGCGGAATCTCGTCTTGCGCGGTGGGGGCGGAAGCGGGCTGCAAGGGACGCCACCGGGCATCCGCCGTTGGGTTGTGGGCAACGCGCAGAGCCGTTACTTTTCGCGATTCGCTTCGACTGACCGCTGTTCGGGATGGCGGTCGAACACGTTGGCACACGGTAATCACACATACACGCGATGAAGTCCGGAACCCTCCACGTCACCGATCCCACGTTCACGCCACGGGACCGCTACAACGTCATCGACCGTCTCGCGCTTCGGCTGATCAAGGATGAACGCGATCTGCCGTTTCTGCACCTGATTGGGTTGCTCACCGCCATCGTGATGCTGCCGGGACTCGCGTGGTTCCTCTTCGCACTTCCGATCTGGCTGGCGCCGCTGTACTGGGCGCTCGTGCTGGGTGTCTACCTCGGGCCGTACATCCTGATGCTGCACAACACCAGCCATCGCAAACTCTTCCGAACGGAGTACAAGTGGCTCGGCGGCTACATCCCGTGGGTGCTGGGTCCGTTCTTCGGTGAGACGCCGAACACGTACTACGTACACCACATCGGCATGCACCATCCGGAGAACAACCTGGAGGACGATCTCAGCTGCACCATGCCGTACCAGCGGGACAGCATCATCGACTTCCTCCGGTACTTCGGCCGATTCATGTTCATCGGCTGGCCGGAGCTGCTCAACTACATGTGGGTACGCCGGCGCTTCAAGCTCTTCCGCCAGGCGCTCATCGGCGAGGCGATCTTCTATGCCGCGATGGTGCTGCTGTTGTGGCTCAATCCGATCGCCACGCTGATCGTATTCATCATTCCATTCATCTTCGCGCGGTTTGGAATGATGGCCGGCAACTGGGCGCAGCACGCGTTCATCGACCGCAATGATCCGGCGAATCCGTACCGCAACAGCATTACCTGCATCAACTGCACGTACAATCGGCGCTGTTTCAACGACGGGTATCACATCGGTCACCACGTGAAGGCCAATCGCCACTGGACCGAGATGCCGACCGATTTCGTCGATACGATGGATGAATACGCGCGTCAGGGAGCAATCGTATTCGAGGGCGTCGATTTCTTCGGCGTCTGGTTCCTCCTGATGACCCACCAATACAACGCACTGGCAAAGCGCTACGTTCCCCTCGATGACACCGCACCGACGAAGGAAGAGATTATCGGGCTGCTGAAGGAGCGGACGCGGAAGATCGTGCGGCGGCAGCCGCAGATGACTGCGCTGAACTGAATCAATTCGCCGTCGCCTCGCGTCGGGAGTCATTCGTCGCAATGGTATTCTCGACAACGGTGGTGAGTCTCCCGCTCGCGTCGCCGCGTAGTCGTACGATTGCTGAGAAGTCGGATCGAACCGGCACGCTTCCATTCGACTCATTGAATTCGGCGGCGGGGTAGAGGCGGGGAAGGGGTTGCCCCGAAATCCCGGGGTTCACGAGTCCCTGCTTCGATTCGATTGCGGATGCGAGGCACACCACGTCAACCTGCGGGAATTGCAATCGGTATGAATACTCCCTGACCGACCGTTTTGGCGATCGCACGGTCGGTTTTTTTTGTCCCGGATTGTCCCACCGATTAACTTCCGCGTTTTCCTCAGTGATCGTTCCCCCTGACGGTCGTGCAGTTCCAACCACGCGCTGCAATCGCTGCGAGCGTCCGTCCGGCACCGTATGACCGCCCGTCTCCCCGCAAATCCCGCGAATTCACCCTCGGACACCAATCGAGTCCCACCGTCGTGGCCAAGCGCACATCGAAGAAGAAGGCGGGGCAGGCGTCGAAGACCGACGCGGTCCGCGCCAACCCACGTGCCTGCTTCGCGGACCGGCGTGCGATACGCCGGCCGTGCTGCGTGTCGCCCAGGGAAAACGCCAACGTCGCCTACCGGACCTACTGAAATGGAATCGACGCAACTCAACTGGATCGCCAACTACATCTGGGGAATCGCCGATGACGTGCTGCGGGATCTCTATGTCCGCGGCAAGTACCGCGACGTGATCCTGCCGATGACCGTCCTGCGCCGGCTCGATGCGGTCCTGGAGCCGACCAAGCAGGCGGTGCTCGACATGAAGGCCTCGCTCGACAAGGCGAAGATCACCAATCAGGATCAGGCCCTGCGCCAGGCGGCCGCTCAGGCATTCTACAACACGTCGAAGTTCACGCTGCGCGACCTGCGCGCCCGCGCAAGTCAGCAGCAGCTCCGGTCCGACTTCGAGGCCTACCTCGACGGTTTCTCGCCGAACGTCCAGGACATCCTCGAGAACTTCGAGTTCCGCCACCAGATCCCGCGTCTCTCGAAGGCCGACGCGCTCGGTACGCTGATCGAGAAGCTCGTTTCGCCGGACATCAACCTGGGTCCGAATCCGGTGCTGAACGGCGACGGTTCGGTAAAGCACCCTGGCCTCGACAACCACGGCATGGGCACAGTGTTCGAGGAACTCGTTCGCCGCTTCAACGAGGAGAACAACGAAGAGGCGGGAGAGCACTGGACCCCGCGCGACGCCGTGAAGCTGATGGCCCGGCTGATCTTCCTGCCCGTCGCCGAGCAGATCGAATCGGGCACCTACCTGCTCTATGACGGCGCGTGTGGTACGGGTGGCATGTTGACGGTTGCCGAGGAGACGCTGCAGGAACTCGCCGCGGAGCACGGCAAGCAGGTCGCGACCCACCTCTACGGCCAGGAGATCAACGCCGAGACCTACGCCATCGCCAAGGCGGACCTGTTGCTTCAGGGTGAGGGCGAGGCGGCGGACAACATCGTCGGCGGACCCGAGCACTCGACGCTCGCCAACGACGCGTTTCCCTCGCGCGAGTTCGACTTCATGCTCTCCAACCCGCCCTACGGGAAGAGCTGGAAAAGCGATCTCGAACGCATGGGCGGCAAGCAGGGCATCAGGGATCCGCGATTCGTGATCGAGCACGGGGGCGATCCGGAGTACTCGCTCATCACCCGCTCGAGCGATGGCCAGATGCTGTTCCTGGCGAACATGCTCTCGAAGATGAAGCAGGACACGAAGCTCGGCAGCCGCATCGCGGAGGTTCACAACGGCAGCTCGCTCTTCACGGGCGACGCCGGCCAGGGCGAGAGCAACATCCGCCGCTGGATCATCGAGAACGACTGGCTGGAGGCGATCGTCGCGCTGCCGCTCAATATGTTCTACAACACCGGCATCGCGACCTATGTCTGGGTGTTGACCAACCGCAAGCCGGAGCATCGCCAGGGCCGCGTGCAGCTCATCGACGCAACGCAGTGGTACAAGCCGCTGCGCAAGAACCTCGGCAAGAAGAATTGCGAGTTATCGGAAGACGACATTCAGCGCATCTGCGACACATTCCTGTCCTTCGAGGAGACCGAGCAGTCGAAGATCTTTCCCAACGCCGCGTTCGGTTACTGGAAGGTCACGGTCGAGCGGCCGCTGCGACTGGTGGGAATCGATTTGGAACGGGCCTACAAGGCGGCAGAAATCAAGAAGCTGAAGGAGTCACACGACCGGGCCGACGATGCGCCGCCGGTGATCAGGAGGATCCACAAGAAGGGCACGGCGGCCGACCCGCTCCGCGGACTGTTCCAGACGAAGATCGGCGGCAAGTCGGCGGTGGTCGAGTACGAGCCGGATTCAGACCTGCGCGACACCGAGCAGGTTCCGCTGCTGGAGGAAGGAGGCATCGAGGCATTCCTGCGCCGCGAGGTACTGCCTCACGCCAACGATGCCTGGTACGTGCCCGACAGCGTCAAGACCGGGTACGAGATCAGCTTCACGCGCTATTTCTACAAACCACAACCCCTGCGCACGCTCGATGAAATCCGCGCCGACATCCTGGCGCTGGAGAAAGAGACCGAGGGGTTGCTGGGGGAAATAATTGGAGACGCGACCTGATGTCCACACAACGCTATTCCGTCACGCCGCACCCTATCGAGACGCTGCTAACGTGGGTGAAGTCGGGCGAGATCGCAATCCCCGAGATCCAGCGTCCCTTCGTCTGGGATGCCATCAAGGTCCGCAACCTCCTGGACTCGCTCTATCAGGGTTACCCGGTCGGCTACCTGATTTCATGGCGCAACCCCACCGTCAAGCTCAAGGACGGTACCCCGTCGGCCGGCAAGCGCATCCTGATCGATGGTCAGCAACGAGTCACCGCGTTGATGGCCGCGCTGCTCGGTCGGGAGGTGTTGACGCGGGACTATGAGACAGTGCGCATCCGCATCGCCTTCCACCCGGGCGAGGAGCGCTTCGAGGTACGCAATCCCGCCATCGCGAAGGACAAGGCATGGATCGACGACGTCGCCAAGCTCTTCGCGAGCGACGTCTACGTCGGCGATCTGACCGATGACTACGTGGCCAGGAATCCCGATGCCAATCGGTCTGCGATCGGCAAGGTGCTCGAGAAGGTCGCGAAGATCATCAACAACCACGTTGGACTGATCGAGCTGGCCGAAGACCTCGACATCGAGACGGTCACCGAAATCTTCATCCGCGTGAATTCGGCCGGCACCGAGCTGTCCCAGGCCGATTTCGCCATGTCAAAGATCGCCGTCAACGAAACATACGGCGGCAACGAGTTGCGGAAGGCTATTGACTACTTCTGTCACCTCGCAGTGGCCCCGGAGTTCTATTCAAAGATCGAGAAGGGCGATCCCGCGTTCGCGGCGTCCGGATTCTGGTCGAGGATGAAGTGGCTCAAGGACGTCAACGAGGATCTCTACGATCCCACCTACACCGACATGCTGCGTGTCGCGTTCACCTCGGAATTCGGCCGCGGCAAATTGCAGGATCTGGTGGCGCTGCTCTCGGGCCGCAACTTCGAGACCCGCGAGTACGAGGAGGCTATTTCAGAGGTGTCCTTCGGCAAGCTCAAGGCGGGCATCGAGTCCTTCATGAGCAAGACCCACTTCGACCGCTTGACGATGATCCTGCGATCGTCGGGATTCCTTACCTCCGGCTTGATCCGCAGCCAGAACGCGGTCAACTTCGCCTACATCGTCTACCTGCGCGGCCGCGCCGCTCACGTTCCCGCCGCCGACCTCGAGCGCCTTGTGAGGCGCTGGTACGCAATGTCGATCCTCACCGGCCGCTATGCGGGCAGTCCCGAGACCGCCTTCGACCTAGATATCCGTCAGATCGAGAGCCAGGGCCTGGCCGCCTATGTGGAAACCGTAATCGACAATGAGCTGCCCGACGCCTTCTGGACCGGGATGCTGCCGCAGCTCATGGACACATCATCCTCGACCAGCCCATACTTCATTGCTTACCAGGCAGCACAAGCGCGGCTCGGTGACAAGGGTTTCCTCTCCACCGACATCACCGTGCGCGACCTGCTGCTAAATCGCGGCGACAAACACCACGTCTTTCCGCGCAAGCACTTGAAGGGGCAGGGCCTTTCCCGCGGCCGCTACAACCAGATCGCCAACTTCGTCATCGCCCAGAGCGAGATCAACATCGCCATCGGTGACAAGCCACCCGAGATGTACTTCGCCCAGATCGCCGAGCAAGTGAATGGAGGGGGGAAGCGCTACGGGGGCATAACCGACCCCGCCTGTCTGCGCGAGAACTTCGAGCAGCATTGCTTGCCCGCCGGCTTGCTTGAAGGCCGGGTGCCCGCCTATGACGACTTCCTCGCCGAGCGCCGCCGGCTGATGGCACTACGGATCAAGCAGTGGTTCGAGGTGCTGTCGTGATCACCGACCTCAAACCCGATCCGGCGATCAAGGCCTCCGCCGCGCCGTGGCTCGGGGGGATGCCCGTCAGCTTCAAGACAGGCTACTAGGTCGGCTTCACCCGCGACCATTGCATGCGGCGGCCGCTGCGGGCGCTCGAGGAGAGCCGCGCGGACATCCTGGCGCTGGAGAAGGAAACCGGAGGCTGGGCGAAAATAGGAGGAGGGACGATCGACGTATTCAAGGGTGCCTTCAACATGGTCCCGATTTTCCGCCATACTCAAGGCTGCCTATAATATGGAAGCGAGTTGGCTCCTTGCTATAGGTTGCCCTACGTACAGAGCGAAATGGCAGCCACGCTGCAAGCACAATAGTCGTGGGAATCACGACCCAGCATGAACGACACCGTCACCAGAGCAGGCAGACGTGTGCGACAGCCGGCGGGCTACCACGCGTTTGTCCCCGCCTCGCTGCCGCCCGATCCAGCCGTGGTCATCACCTCTGAGATGCAGGTACTGCTGTCACAGGCGGATCGAGCGCTGGGTCGGCTGGACGGGTCCATCCAGACGCTGCCGCACCCGGATCTGTTCGTCTTCATGTACGTGCGCAAAGAGGCCGTCCTTTCCAGCCAGATCGAAGGAACACAGAGTTCCCTCCAGGACGTACTCGCAGCCGAAGCCCGCGTTCTCGCCCCCGACCGCCCCCAGGATGTTGACGAGGTCGTGAACTATGTCCGGGCGATGAACTACGGCTTGCACCGCCTACATGAGCTGCCCGTGTCCGTTCGACTGATTCGTGAGATTCATACCGAACTGCTTCGTGGGGTTCGGGGCCAGCATCTTACTCCCGGCGAAATCCGCACCAGTCAGAACTGGATTGGGCCAGCTGGCTGCTCGCTCAACGAAGCGACGTTTGTGCCGCCCCCTCCGCACGAGGTCGTACGCCATTTGAGCGACCTCGAACGGTTTCTTCATGCCGACCTACCGATTCCCGCGCTCATTCGCATTGGGCTTGCCCACGCACAGTTCGAGACCATTCACCCGTTCCTGGACGGCAATGGCCGCGTCGGACGCCTGCTGATTACGTTCCTGCTGTGCGAACAAGAGATCTTGCACAAACCGGTGCTGTACCTTTCGCACTACTTCAAACGGCACCGGCAGGAGTACTACGATCAGTTGCAGTCCGTGCGTGACCGTGGCACCTGGGAGGAGTGGCTGGCGTTCTTTCTACGCGGGGTGATCGAGGTCAGCAGGCAGTCAACCGAGACCGCCCGGCGCATTCTGACGTTGCGTGAAACGCATCGATCGGTCATTACCGAAACATTCGGTAGAGCAGCAGGGAACGGACACAGGGTGCTGGAAGATCTCTATGAACACCCGATCGTTTCCGTGAATGAAGTACGGGATCTGATCGGCACCACATACGCTGCCGCCAATGATCTGGTCGCGAAGTTCGTTGGTGCCCGCATCCTAAAGGAAATCACCGGCCAGTCGCGTAACCGCAAATTCAGCTACCAGACGTACATCGATCTGTTCCGCGACGACGCGGCGGAGGGCGCCGCATGATCACCGACCTCAAACCCTATCCCGCGATGAAGGACTCCGGCGTGCCGTGGCCCTGGGAAATTGCCGACAGCGTCAAGACCGGCTACGAGATCAGCTTCACCCGCTACTTCTACAAGCCCCAGCCGATGCGCAAGCTCGGAGAGATCCGCGCGGACATCCTGGCGGTGGAGAGGGAGACGGAGGGGTTGCTGGAGGAGATACTGAATCCGGACTCCCTTTAGGGGGATGCGCTGGTCGTCACCGGGCCGTTGTTCGTGTCGGCTTTAATATGGACCGAGCGAGCGCCTCATGTTATCGCCAGCCTTTAATATGGAGGCTCTCGTCGCGTTACCTGAGCTAAATTGGCCGGTTTGCGGCCCGACACCTTCTTCCATAGGTGAAAGAATTCAGCATGCACAGCGTAGAGCACGTCGTCGAGATCCACGGTAGAGCCGCGTCCGGCAAGAAGATCCAGCCGACCGCTGCTGGATTCGTGCTGGAACGGATACCCGATCTCGTGCGCGACAGCATCCGAATGGGTGTGCTGCGTTCCAGCAGGCCCAAGGGCAGGCCGTTGAGCAGCCTGGCTCCAACCTGGGATCTGATCCGCTTCGTTGGCCAGAGCTCCGGACGCGACGACAGCACGCGGCTACACTTTACGGCGCCGAGACTTCAGGATGCAGCCGCACCGCTCTTCGACCAGCAGCAGCTGTTCGATGACGTGGTGGCTCCCGACGAGACGGGATTCGACCTGCTGGGCAGGTTGATCCTCGACGTGTCGGAGCAGCGGCAGGACAGCGAACGGTTCGACTCGGCAGTACTTGCCCGACTCATAGGCCTGAACAAGATGAGCAGCCGCGGAATCGATTCGTTGCGACTGGCCGGACACAAGCTGGATGAGCTCCGGCAGACCGACATCGACGCAGCCGTCATTGAATCTGCGCGAGCGCTGTACTCAGACACACCGGTCTCCAATCGAGTTCGCGTCACCGGCCACCTCGATATGATCCGGGTCAGCAACCGGCTGTTCGAACTGGTGCTGCCGGACCACAGACATGTGAGGGCCGTCTGGACCGCCAGGGACTTCGTTCACCTGAAGGATTTCCTCTCCAAGGAGGTGGTGATCGAGGGAGCTGCGGTGTATCGACCCTCGGGAACGCTTCTGCGTGTGGACGCTGATGCGATCCGCCTTTCTACTGAGCGCGACGCATTCTTCTCCACGGTACCGACACCGCCGACCGCCCGACTCGATTGGAAGAGCCTGCGCCAAGTGCAGACAGGCCAGTCCGGCATCAATGCTATTTGGGGAACGTGGGACGGCGATGAGAGCGACGAAGATCTATTGGCCGCGTTGGAGGAGATCCGGTAGATGGGCAGCGTCAACCCGAACTACATACTGGACACCAACGTCGTTCTCGCAATCATTCGTGGAAAGGAGCTCGGCAACTACATCGAGAGGCACTATCGAATTCGCTCAAGTCCATTTCGTCCCTTCATCTCGATCGTGACTCTTGCAGAGCTCTACACCATGGCCCGGCGACACGAATGGGGCGATCAGAAGTACCGTCTACTGGCAACCATCGAAGAAGAGCTGGTAGTGGTCAACATCGATCGCAGAGAACTCGCTGAGACGTACGCCGAGATTCGTATCGATATCCCGAAAGGGGTAAGCATTGGCCAGAACGATATCTGGATCGCCGCCACGGCGAAAGTGCTCGGCGCAACCCTGCTGACGACAGATACGGACTTCGACCACATGCAACCGACCCATATTCAACGAATCTGGATCGACCCGGCAAAAGTCAGGTAGCTACAACCCTCGTTTTCCCTTCAGAACTCCTCAGCAATGTCCCAGAAATTCTCAGTCACAGCCCATCCGATCGACACCCTCCTCACATGGGTAATTTCCGGCGAGATCGTCATCCCGGAGATCCAGCGCCCGTTCGTGTGGAACTCGACCAAGGTGCGCAACCTCCTCGACTCGCTCTATCAGGGATATCCTGTCGGCTATCTGATCTCGTGGAAGAATCCGACGGTGAAGCTGAAGGATGGGACGGCGGCTGCGGGCAAGCGGATTCTCATCGACGGGCAGCAGCGCGTCACCGCGCTCATCGCTGCGCAAAGTGATAGCAAACTGATCAACGTAGCGCGCGTCACCAACCCCGCCCAGATCGCCGACACAATTAAATTCGCTTCCCACGCCAACAAGCCCCAGCCGATGCACACGCTTACGGAGCGTCGAGCGGATATTCTGGAGGTGGAAACGGAGACGGCGGGGTTGCTGGATGAAATCCTTGAAGGTGCTGCACAATGAGAGAGATCCGTGGTCTCGCGAAGAACATCCGCGCGCTTCTGGGCGGCGCGAAGTTCGCCATCGACTATTACCAGCGCGAGTACCGCTGGGAAACCAAGCAGGTCACTGAGTTGGTTGACGATCTGTCCGAGAAGTTTCTCGAGAGCCATGAGGCCGGCAACGAACGCAGCGCCGTGGAGAAATACGGACATTACTTCCTCGGGTCGATAATCATCAGCGACAAGGACGGCCATAAATTCATCATCGACGGGCAGCAGCGCCTGACGTCGCTCACGTTGATCCTGATTCACCTCTACCGTCAACTCGAGGATGAGGATCAGAAGAAGGAGATCGCAAATCTGATCTTCTCCTACAAGGTCGGCAGACGATCTTTCAATCTCGACGTGCCCGAGCGCACCGCGTGCATGGAGGCATTGTTCACCGGTGAACCATTTGAAGAGAACGGGCAGCCAGAATCTGTTGTCAACATTGTCAACCGGTTTCAAGACATTGAGGAGTCACTTCTCGACGAGCTCACGAGCGACGACCTGCCATACTTCGCCGATTGGCTGATCGAGAACGTCCATCTGGTCGAAATCACTGCCTATTCGGACGCAGACGCCTACACGATCTTTGAAACGATGAACGACCGCGGGCTGTCGCTTACGCCCACGGATATGCTGAAGGGTTACCTGCTCGCCAACATCACGGATGCACATCGGCGCAATGAGGCCAGCCAGGTCTGGCGCAAGCACGTTGCCTCCCTCCAAAACTGGGGCAAGGAAGAGGATGCAGACGCGATCAAGTCGTGGCTGCGTAGCCAGCACGCGCAGAGCATCCGGGAGCGCAAGCGTGGCGCGCAGCCTCGCGACTTCGACCTCATCGGCACTGAGTTCCACCGCTGGGTGCGCGATCACGAAGAGCCGCTTGGCCTCACCAGTAGTGGTGCCTTCGGCAAGTTCATTCAGGAAGATTTTGCTTTCTACGGCTACTGGTACGAACGTATTCGCCGGGCGGCTACAGCACTGACCGAAGGCTTGGAGGCGATCCACTTCAATGCTCAGAACAATTTCACGCTGCAGTATCCGGTTCTCCTGGCGCCGCTAAAGCGTAACGACACCGAAGCCGACATCCACCGGAAGCTCCGCATCGTTGCGACCTACCTTGACATCCTGATCGCGCGCCGCATCTGGAATTGGAAGGTCACCAGCTATTCGGCCATGCAGTACAACATGTTCCAGCTGGTCATTCTCAAGATTCGAGGCCAATCGGCGCACGAGCTTGCGACCATCTTGACGGAGCGCCTGGATGCCGAGGAGGAGACGTTTCGCAGCAACGAACGGTTCCATCTGCACGGCATGAACGGCAAGCAGATCCACCGCCTACTGGCGCGCATGACCGATTACGTCGAAACCAGGTCGGGCCGGGCGTCGCGCTATACCGAGTATATTCAGCGGAGCGGCAAGAATGGCTACGAGGTGGAGCACATCTGGGCGAACCATCCTGAGCGGCATGGGGATGAATTCGACCATCCCACCGACTTCACCGAATACCGAAACCGGATCGGTGGGCTGCTGCTCTTGCCGAAAAGCTTCAACGCGAGCTACGGCGACAAACCGTACGCCGACAAGCGTGACCACTACTACGGACAGAATCTTCTGGCGCAGAGCCTCCACGAGAAGGCCTACACCCACAACCCCGGATTCCAGAAGTTCCTCGTGGAATCCGGCCTCCCATTTCGGGCGCACACCTAGTTTAAGAAGGCCGATTTAGACGCCCGGCAAGAACTCTACCGACAGATCGCTGAGCAGATCTGGAATCCGAAGATGTTGATGCAGGAGGCGGAGGCATGATGACGGAACCTGCAGCCTACGACGCATGGAAGGACTCTGGCCTCCCTTGGGTCGGCAAGATCCCCGAACATTGGGAATTAGTTCCCAACCGGGCCATGCTCCGCAAACGCAAGATTCTCGTCGGCGAAGGGTACAGCCACTATGACTTGTTGTCGCTTACGAAAGGAGGCGTGATCGTGCGTGACATTTCCTCCGGCCGGGGCAAGTTCTCGTCAGATATTGGCGCAAGTCAGGAAGTTCGAGCGGGGGACCTGGTCTTTTGCCTGTTTGATGTACCGGAAACCCCAAGGACGGTCGGGCTCTCGAAGCATGACGGGATGATCACGAGTGCATACACAGTATTCGAGTGCCGCAATTCAGAGCTCGCCCGATTTCTTGAGTTGTTCTATATCGCGATGGACGATCGGAAGCTGCTGAGTCCGCTGTACTCTGGACTCAGGCATACGATCCCACCGTCGACCCTTCTAGCAACCAAGACACCGATCCCCCCTCTCCCCGAACAACACGCCATCGTCCGCTACCTCGACCACGTCGACCGGAAGATCCGACGCTACATCCGCGCCAAGCAGAAGCTGGTCAAACTGCTGGAGGAGCAGAAGCAGGCCATCATCCACCGCGCCGTTACCCGCGGCCTCGATCCCAACGTCCGCCTCAAACCCTCCGGCGTGGAGTGGTTGGGGGATGTGCCGGAGAATTGGGAGGTGCGGCGGCTTAAGACGGTATGCAGCATGAGAAGTGGCGAGGGCATCACTGGTATGTCAATCGAGCCATCGGGAGAGTATCCAGTATTTGGAGGTAATGGGGTGAGGGGCTTCACATCCGAGTATACCCACGATGGCGAGTTCGCGCTGGTCGGACGGCAAGGGGCGCTTTGTGGCAACGTTCATCTTGCGCGTGGGCGGTTTTGGGCTTCGGAACATGCGGTAGTCGCTTCGCTGCGGCCCGGTCACTCGCTCGAATGGTTCGGTGCGATCCTGACTGTGATGAACCTCAACCAGTACTCAATAGCTGCGGCACAACCCGGGCTCGCTGTGGAGCGGGTCCTCAATCTGTGGCTGCCTGTTCCTCCTGTCGCGGAGCAGGCCAGCATCGCAGACTGCATTCAAAGAGAGTCCGTTGAAATTGATTCAGCCGTAGTCGGGGCCCAGCGCGAAATCTCCCTCGTCCGCGAATACCGCACCCGCCTGATCGCCGACGTGGTCACCGGCAAGCTGGACGTGCGCGAGGCAGCGGCGCGGCTGCCGGACGAGGCCGACGAGTCCCAGCCGCTCGACGAAGCTGAGGAGCTCTCCGACGCCGACGAGGCCACCGTCGACGACCTCGACGCGGTACTCGAGGAGGCAGAGGCGTGAGCGGGCGCGAGCACATCACACTCATCGACGGCTTGCGCGCTATGCCGGCGGAGACGGAGTGGTTCGAGTTCAAGCGCAGCCGCTGTGATCCGCAGGCGCTCGGCCAGTACCTCTCCGCCCTCGCCAACTCCGCCTGTCTGGCGGGACAGCCACGCGGCTACATCGTGTTCGGCATCGAGGACGCGACGCACGCGGTCGTCGGCACGCCCTTCGACCCGTACTCGACGAAGGCCAAGGGTAACCAGGATCTGCTGCCGTGGCTCGGGGCGGGCTTGCAGCCGAACACGGGCATCGAGGTGCATGTCGTCGAGCACCCGGACGGTCGGGTCGTCCTGTTCGGGATTGGTCCCGCATCCGGCCAGCCGGTCAGTTTCTATGGCACGCCGTACGTCCGGGTGGGATCGAGCAAGACGGAACTGCGAAACCATCCCGAGAAGGCACGGGCTCTTTGGACCCGCGGCAGCGACTGGTCGGCCGAGGTGTGCACGGCGGCCGCGCTGGTGGACCTCGACCCGGACGCCCTTGCCAAGGCGCGCGAGCAGTTCGTCGTCAAGCATCCCGGACAGGCCTCAGAGGTGGCCGGCTGGGACGACCAGACCTTCCTCAACAAGGCCCGCGTCCTCAAGCAGGGGGCCGTCACGAATGCTGCGCTCCTGCTCCTTGGCCGCCCCGAGTCGGCGACGCTATTGTCGCCGGCGGTGGCCAAGATCTCGTGGATTCTCAAGGACGCGGAAAACCGCGAACTCGACTATGAACACATCGGCCCTCCGTTCCTGCTCGCCGGCAATCGCTTGCTCAAGCGCATTCGCAACCTCATCGTGCGCGCGCTGCCCAGCGGGACGCTGTTCCCGCAGGAGATCACGCAGTACGACCCCTGGGTGATCCGTGAAACGCTGCACAACGCCATCGCGCACCAGGATTACCGTCGGCATGGGCGCATCGTCGTGGTCGAGTTCCCAGATCGGGTGCTCGTGACCAACGTCGGCGACTTTATGCCGGGCGACGTCGATACGGTCATCCGTCAGGATGCGCCGCAGGCCCTCTACCGCAATCCCTTCCTCGCGGACGCAATGGTCGAGCTGAACCTGATCGATACTCAGGGCGGCGGTATCAAGCGCATGTTCGAGACGCAGCGGCGGCGCTCGTTTCCGATGCCGGACTACGATCTCGATACGGCGAACGAGGTCGCCGTCAGCCTTACCGGCCGGATCCTCGACGAGCGCTACACGCGGCTCCTTATGGAGCGGGCCGACCTCGATCTCTTGCAGGTCTTGCTCCTCGACCGCGTACAGAAGGGGCAGTCGATCGAGCGGGACGAGCATCGTCGTCTGAAGGCTGCGGGTTTGGTGGAGGGTCGTTATCCAAATCTCATCGTTGCGGGCCTGGTCGCGAAGGCGACGGGCGACGCGGGCCGACACATCCGCGAGCGGGGCTTTGACAAGCAGTACTACCTGGATCTGACTCTGGCGCTGGTACGTGAGCATGGTCCCGTGACGCGCAAGGACGTCGATCAGCTCCTCCTGCCGAAGTTGCCGGATCGGCTGACCGACGAGCAGAAGAGCCGTAAGGTCCACAACCTCCTGCAGGAACTTCGACGCGCAGGAAGAATCCACAACCGCGGGACGCGGGCCCACCCCGCCTGGTATATCGAGGAGTCGAGTGATGTCTGAGCAAAGGACGCCATCGCAAACGGTCTCGGAATCGGCTTTCAGATGCGCACGCTTGGGGCGTACGTCCCCGGTATCGGGTGTCTTTGGCTCTTTGCTAGATCTCGACGCAATCGTTTCGCTTAGCAAAGGATTTAGCAAAGCGGCTAGCAAAGGCCACCTGCAGACGGGTGGTGGAACCGCGGAGGGCGCACAGCACTATGGCACCAACCACCTGGATCGAATGCGTTTGCTCGACGGTCGCTTGACGGGGTGGAGGGACGGCCGATGACCACCGACACCAGCGAACGAGGACTTGAGCGACTGATCTGTACGGCGCTGACCGGTGCTCCATGCGATCCCGGCGCGGCCGGCGAGGTGCACGAGCGCCCCGCTACGTATGCCGCCGGGTGGATCTGCGGCGATCCGACCGACTACGACCGCGAGTACTGCGTGGATCTGGCGCAGCTCGCCGCCTTCCTGCGCGCAACGCAGCCCGAGGTCGCCGAGTCGCTGGCGCTGGATGAGGATGGCCCCACGCGGCGCAAGTTCCTGGCGCGGCTCCAGGGCGAGATCACCAAACGCGGCACCATCGACGTGCTGCGCCGCGGACTCAAGCACGGACCCGTAAGTCTCGAACTCTTCTACGGCACGCCGTCGCCAGGAAATCCGAAGGCCGCCGAACGATACGCCCAGAACCGCTTCAGCGTCACGCGCCAACTGCGCTACAGCCGTGATGAGACGCAGCGCGCGCTCGATGTCGGGCTCTTCATCAATGGGCTTCCCGTCGCCACCTTCGAATTGAAAAACAGTCTGACCAAGCAGACGGTGGCCGATGCGGTCGAGCAATACCAGCGCGACCGCGATCCGCGCGAGAAGCTCTTCGAGTTCGGGCGCTGCGTGGTGCACTTCGCGGTGGACGACAACGAAGTGCGTTTCTGCACGCACCTGAAGGGCAAGGGGTCATGGTTCCTGCCGTTCAACAAGGGATGGAACGACGGCGCTGGCAACCCGCCCAACCCGAACGGTCTCAAGACCGACTACCTCTGGAAGCACATTCTGACCCGAGACGGTCTGACGGACATTCTCGAGAACTACGCGCAGGTCGTCGAGACGAAAGACGAGAAGAGCGGGAGGAAGAAGGCGGTGCAGATCTGGCCGCGATTTCACCAGCTCGACGTAGTCCGGAAACTGCTGGCCGACGCGCAGGCCCACGGCGCGGGCAGGCGTTACCTGATTCAGCATTCGGCCGGGAGCGGGAAATCGAACTCCATCGCCTGGCTCGCCCACCAGTTGATCGGACTCAGCAAGGACGACGCGCCGGTCTTTGATTCGATCGTCGTCGTCACCGACCGGCGGATCCTCGACCAGCAGATCAAGGACACCATCAAGCAGTTCGCCCAGGTGGGTGCGACGGTCGGGCATGCCCAGCGCTCCGGCGATCTCCGCAGATTCATCGCCGAGGGCAAGAAGATCATCATCTCCACGGTGCAGAAGTTCCCGTTCATCCTCGATGAGATCGGCGCCGACAACGATCAGGAGCACCGCGGGCGTCGCTTCGCGATCGTCATCGACGAGGCACACTCGAGCCAGGGCGGGCGGACCTCCGCGGCGCTGTCAATGGCGCTGTCCGCGGCCGGCGTCGAAGAGGACGACGAGACGCTCGAAGACCAGATCAATCGCCTGATGGAAGCGAAGAAGCTGCTGCCCAATGCGAGCTACTTCGCGTTCACTGCCACGCCGAAGAACAAGACGCTCGAGATCTTCGGCGAACCGGTGCCGCAGTCCGACGGCACGGTGAAACACCGACCCTTCCACAGCTACACGATGAAGCAGGCCATTCAGGAGGGCTTCATCCTCGATGTACTGAAGAACTACACGCCGGTCGACAGCTACTATCGGCTGGTCAAGAAGGTGGAAGCCGATCCCGAGTTCGACACCCGGCGGGCGAAGAAGAAGCTGCGCCGTTACGTGGAGAGCCACGACCACGCGATCCGGCTGAAGGCCGAGATCATGGTGGATCACTTTCACGAACAGGTGCTGGCGCTGAACAAGATCGGCGGTGAAGCGCGCGCGATGGTGGTGACGAGCAGCGTCGAGCGCGCCATCCAGTACTACCACGCGATTCGCGACTACCTCGCGGAGCGAAAGAGCCGATACCGTCCGATCGTCGCCTTCTCGGGCGAGCATGAGTACGGCGGCGTGAAGGTGACTGAAGCGTCACTCAACGGCTTTCCGTCGAACCAGATCGCCGACAAGATTCAGCAGGACCCGTACAGATTCCTCGTCTGTGCCGACAAGTTCCAGACCGGCTACGACGAGCCGCTGCTGCACACGATGTATGTGGACAAGGTCCTCTCGGGAATCAAGGCGGTGCAGACGCTCTCGCGGCTCAACCGCGCGCATCCGAAGAAGCACGATGTATTCGTGCTCGATTTCATGAACGACGCCGACACCATTGGCGACGCGTTCAGCGACTACTATCGCACGACGATACTCGCCGAGGAGACCGATCCGAACAAGCTGCACGACCTGAAGGCGGCGCTCGACGGCTACCAGATTTACGCAGAGGCGCAGGTGGATGACCTCGTGGCGCTCTATCTGGGAGGCGCCGGCCGCGATCGGCTCGACCCCATCCTCGATGCGTGCGTGGCCGACTACCGCGAGCAACTCGACGAGGACAGTCAGGTGGATTTCAAGGGGAAGGCCAAGGCGTTCCTGCGCGCCTACGGGTTCCTTTCGTCGATCCTACCCTTCACCAACGCCGAGTGGGAGAAGCTCTCCATCTTCCTGACGTTTCTGGTGCCCAAGCTGCCGGCGCCAGTCGAGGAGGACCTGTCGGCCGGCATTCTTGAAACGATCGACATGGACAGCTATCGGGTCGAAAAGCAGGCGGCGGTGAAGATCCAGCTCGCTGACGAGGACGCGGAGATCGAACCGGTCCCGACCACGGGCGGCGGGCATAAGCCCGGGCCGGAACTCGACCGGCTTTCGAACATTCTCAAGACGTTCAACGACCAGTTCGGCGACATTCCCTGGAGCGATACCGACCGTGTGCAAAAGCTGATCACCGAGGAGATCCCGAACCGCGTCGCGGCCGACACCGCCTACCAGAACGCCAGGCAACACTCCGACACGCAGAACGCCCGCATCGAGCACGACAAGGCGCTGGCTCGCGTGATGACCGCGCTGCTCAAGGACGACACGGAGCTCTTCAAGCAATTCATGGACAACGATTCGTTCAAGCGGTGGCTGACGGACACGGTGTTCGGCCTGACATATCAGGCGCCGGGCCCGGGTCCGGCGTCGTCCCAGTGATCGCGTTCCTCGATGAGGCGAAGGGCGAACGGTGTCCATGACCCGAAACTGCGCGTTATGGTCAAGCGCATCCTCCGCAAGCACGGCTATCCGCCCGGCAAGCAGGAGCGCGCCACGCAGACGGTCCTCAAGCAGGCGGCGCTGCTTTCCTCCGAGTGGGCGTGATCTCCACTATTAAAGAAATCCCGCTTTTCGTTAATAGGGCGCGGCGTTATTCAAGCGAGCAGCAACAAGGCCAGACCGATGAAGTGAGGGATTTCGGGGCATTTCGAAACCACGACTGCGGGCGGCGAGTTCGTGCGCGCTTTCGTGCCCGGTCCACTGCCGCCGGTGCCCCGCTGGAACTACCGCCGGTTCGTCAGCGGCTGCTGGAGCGCGCCGTGCCGGCCTGCGGCAGGCTGGACCGCGTTTCGGCGCTCCTGCCAGTCCCGGACCTGTTTCTCTGTTTTCGCCTACGACGACTATCTGGCCATCTTGAACGAAGGAACACAGCCGTGAACATGAGGGCGCAGGGCCCGGACGCGTTGTCGAACATCGATACCGCGAATGCAAGCGTCGAGAGCGTCATTGCCTCACGTTTGTCTGCTGTCACGGTACGCGTTGCATCGGTCGGTGATCATGTCCTTCGAACGATACCCAACATGCCTGCCACCCATTATGACAGTGATTCTCCTGATTCTCCTCGGACTGGTCGCGATCGTTGGTGCTGTGATTGGCTTCGGTGCCATCGGGTGGCAACGGACCACCTACCGGATGCGCGCCACGCTTGAGTCGCAGCGGCGGCCGGGTGAGGTGACGATCATTTCACGGGACGAGTTGACCGGCCTTCCGGCTCCTGTGCAACGGTATTTCCGGACGGCGCTCGGCGATGCCCGGCGCATCGTCTCGGCCGTCAACATCGAACACGCCGGCACGTTCAACATGAGCGAATCCGGTGAGCAGTGGAAGCCGTTCACCTCGAACCAGCGCGTGATCACCCGCCGCCCCGGATTCGACTGGGACGCTCGTATCAGCATGATGCCGGGAATGATCATTCGTGTTCACGATGCCTATATCGCCGGCGAGGGAATCCTCCACGCGGCCCTCTTCGGGCTGATTTCTATCGTGAACGTGCGGGGAACGCCAGAGGCGGCGCTGGGCGAGCTGATGCGCTTCTTCGCCGAAACCGCCTGGTATCCGACCGCGCTGCTGCCGAGTCAGGGTGTGCGGTGGGATGCCGTCGACAACACCTCCGCAATGGCAACGATGACCGACGGCGAGATCGCGCTGACGATGCTGTTTCGCTTCAATTCCGACGGCCTGATTGCATCGGTGCGTGCCGAAGCGCGTGGGCGCATGGTGTCCGGCACCGTGGTCCCCACACCATGGGAAGGACATTGGAGCAACTATTCGGTTCGCGACGGAATGTGCATACCACTGCAGGGCGAGGTGTCGTGGATACTGCCGGCGGGGCCGAAACCGTACTGGCGCGGTCGTGTCACCAACCTCGCGTATGAATTCGCACATTGAAGGGTCCCGTTCCGCGACTCGCTGAGAAACCGTTCATGTCTCCCTTGTGACCGTGAGATCTTCAAAGAGCGTCCGTTCAGGCGGCGGCGCTGCCGCCATCGTGTATTCGATTCAGAAATCGATCGAGGCGCGCGGTGGGCCGCTTGCATTCTATCGCCGCATGCAGAGCCGCAATGCCTGCAAGACGTGTGCGCTCGGCATGGGCGGGCAGGCCGGCGGAATGACCAACGAACAGGGTCACTTCCCCGAGTTCTGCAAGAAGAGCGTCCAGGCGATGGCCGCCGACATGCAGCCGCCGATCGAACCTGCGTTCTTCGCCGACCATTCGATCGAGGAGCTCTCGAAACTGTCGTCCCGGGAACTGGAGCACCTCGGTCGACTGGCATACCCGCTGGTCGCACGCCGCGGCGACAGCCACTTCACGGTCGTCGACTGGGAGGAGGCGCTGGGTCAGATTGCATCGACAATGCAGGATACCGATCCCTCCCGCAGCTTCTTCTATGCATCGGGCCGATCAAGTAGTGAGGCTGCATTTCTTCTGCAATGGCTGGCGCGCGTCTACGGTACCAACAACGTCAATAACTGCTCCTATTACTGCCATCAGGCCAGCGGTGTCGGACTCGGGCTCACGGTGGGAACCGGGACGGCAACGTTGAAACTCGAGGATCTCGAGCACGCGGACTTCGCCCTTCTCATCGGCGCGAATCCGGCCAGCAACCACCCGCGATTGATCACACAGCTGGTCAACCTTCGCAATCGCGGCGGACAGGTGGTGGTGATCAATCCGATGCGGGAGACGGGACTGGAGCACTTCCACGTTCCCTCCAGTGGCCGCTCGCTGCTGTGGGGAAGCCGCGTGAGCGACCATTACCTGATGCCGCGAATCGGCGGCGACATCGCATTGCTCAAGGGCATCCTGAAGGTCGTCATTGCAGAAGGAGGACTCGACGACGCGTTCATTGCAGATCACACCAACGGCTGGGAGGCGGTTCGGCGCGATCTCGACGGCGTCTCCCTCGACGCCCTGGCAGACAATTGCGGCGTTCCAAGGGACGAGATCGTTCGCGTCGGAAGGCTCTACGCTGCGTCCAGCAATGCGGTGCTCATGTGGGCGATGGGGATTACGCACCACGAGCACGGCACCGACAACGTCGCGATGATCGCCAATCTCGCTCTGGCTCGAGGAATGGTCGGGCGCCCCCACGCGGGACTGCTGCCGATTCGTGGACATTCGAACGTACAGGGGGTCGGATCGGTCGGGTTCACTCCTGCGCTCAAAGCCGGATTCCTCACACGAATGCAGGAGATCTACGGGCTTCGTCCACCGGAGGGAAAGGGACTCGATTCGCTGGGTTCGGTAGAGGCCGCGCATCGAGGCGATGTGGATTTCGCACTGTCTTTGGGCGGGAATTTCTACGCAGCAAATCCCGACCTCACGTTTGCGGCCGAGGCGCTGGGCCGCATCCGCACGACCGTTCATATCAATACGAAGCTCAACAAGGGTCACGTCTGCGTCGATCGGCTTCGTACCGACGGCACGACGTTCATTCTGCCGACGCTTGCGCGCGATGAGGAAATGCAGCCGACGACGCAGGAGAGCATGTTCAATTTCGTGCGGCTTTCCGACGGAGGAATCCTCCCGCCGCCTGGCGAGATGCGCTCCGAGGTATCGATCATCACGTCAATTGGCGCTCGAATTCTTCCGAAGGACGGACCGATCGATTTCGAGCGGATGAAGAGTCACGAGGAAATCCGGGCGGCAATGGCGGCGGTCGTTCCTGGCTATGAATCCGTCGGAGCCATCGATCGAACGAAGCACGAATTCCACATCCCCGGGCGCATCAGGCATACCCCGGTATTTCCATTTCCCGATGGTCGTGCACGGTTTCAGCCGGTCGCGACGCCGGTGGATCATATTGAACCCGACGAATTCCGGCTGATGACGATTCGCTCTGAAGGACAATTCAATACTGTGGTATACGAGGAAGAGGATCGCTACAGAAATCAGGGACGACGCGATGTGATCCTCATCAACCCGGAGGATATGCGACGGTTGAATCTGCGCTCGGGAGGCCGCGTCACCGTGCGATCCGCAAGCGGTGCGCTTTCGGACGTGTTCGTCGCTCCCTATGACATTGCGCGGGGGTGTGCGGCGATGTACTACCCTGAGGCCAACGTCCTTGTGGGGCGCAAGGTCGATGCGCGCAGTCGGACTCCGGCGTACAAAAACGTCAAGGTTCGGCTGGAGTCGTCAACGTCGGTTGCCTTGCCCGCAGCAGCATCGGAAGTGCCGGTCGGGTCGGGCGGCTGAATTCCAAGGGTATGATAGTTGTTCGGGTGCTCCATCGAGTTGAATTCATGGAGGTAACGATGACGATCATTCGATGGAAATCCACGATGGTGGTGGCACTCCTGGCGCTGGCCCTCGGCGTCGGCGCCTGCAACGACAAGAGCAGCAATGAGGAGGTGACGGGAAAAGTTCACTTCGACACGTCGAACGTCGATACGAACGTTGAATTCTACAACGACACCGCCGCACCGAACCTGAACGATTCGACGATCAACGAGTCCGGGGTTCCCGGACAACCATAGCGGGCCACCTACCGATCGTCTTCGGCATCGGATTGCTCCGACGAAAAGGACGCTGAGGCCGCAACGGGTCGGCCGTTGCGGCTGGCCACGACTCGGTACCACCGTCGATCGGACCGTGGATGCCTGTCCTGCGGCTCCCAACCTGCCGCACCGGATCCAATGCATTCGTATGGTCCGTCCGGATCTCTCGAGCGCCAGAGTGTGAGTGACGACCGACCTGCGGAATCGCGATTCCACCGGCTCGAATGGTCATCACGCCCTAATCGTGGCAGAGGTCCGGGCAACGCAACTGCGGCGATCACCGTGTCGGTGGACAGCACGACCGTGTCGTTCGCACGCGCGGCGTTGCCCGACGCGTCGATCGACTCGATGCTGTAGGTGACCGCCTGTTCTGCGTTCACCGTATCGCGAAGCGCGACGAGACATGCGACGGTCGAGTGGGCGACACGCGGTGGTTCGCATCGGGCGACGACCGCCTGGCGCACGTCGCAAAGGGACACACCGCCACTGTCATCCGGGGCGATCGCCATCACAGCTCGCCGACGCCAGCGGCGCGATGCCGTGGCCGAAAGCAGGCGAACGGCTCTCGTGTCAGGAACGTCGTCGATGAGCGCTGTGATGATGCAGACGGTACCGCGGCGCTCGGCTCGGAGAATGAACGGCCGGTGGGGCGCAACCGTGTCGGTGCGCCGTGCGACGGCGATGCCGGGCGCGGACCCCAGGGAGTCCGACGCAGACGGGTTGCCGGACGCGTCGACCGCGACCACGAGGTAGGCGGCGCATCCGCCCGGCGCGATATCCGAGTTCGAATCGATGTAGATCGCCTGATCTCGTTGGAATGACGTCGGCGCAACGGTACCGATCGCTTCCCATCGTCCGAAGCGATTCGAGCTGCCATCGACGACCGGCGCGCGCTCGACCACCCAGTGATCCAGGTCACAGTCGCTTCCGATCGACCAGCGCAGCTGCGCACCCGACGCGGTGCCCGATGTGGCGAGATCGATGACCGGTGATGGTGGAGTGCGATCGGCGAGCAGGAGCACTGCCGGCGCGGAGGAGGCGGATACGTTGCCCTCGATGTCGACGGCTTCGGCCCGCCACGCCCAGCGACGATCGCCGCAGGCGCCACGCAGTCCCGGTGTGCGATCGATGTAGGAGAGAAGGGAGTCGTCAGAGCCGGCAACGTCTGCCATCTGGATCTCTGAAAGGTCGAGCGTGCTCGGTGAACGGGTCGTGTCGCCGTCGGGGTACCTGTACAGCCGGTACGTGAGCGGTGTCAGTTCCCGGTGGCCCGCCGCATCGAGGCGCGGCGGTGTCCACGTGAGTTCAACCACATCGCCGCGCTCGACCGCATGCAGGAGCGGTGGCGAGGGAGGTGTGCGATCGGCGGGACGTGCCTCCACCGACGGCGAAGGGGAGCCGACGTTACCGAGCGGATCGGTGAATGCAATGCGATAGGTGTAGTCGACGCCGTTGGTGGGACCGATGACGCTGCGTCCGTCGATGGAGACTGCTTCCTGCGAACCCGTGGAATCCCACGCGCCGGCGTCCACGACCGAAACCATCGGATCGGTGAGAGGGTGACCGTCGATGTCCGAGGTCGTGACGTCGCCGAGCGTTCGTTCGTTAACGCGAAGCAACGGCATGTCGGCTCCGTGACCTCGATAGATTGCAATGAGCCGTCCCGGTTCGGCGCCGTCGATCAACAGCTGCACTGCGGCGTCGCCGGCGACGGCGCGTGGGCGGGGAGCGCGGAGAATCGGTTCGGGAAGTCCGGCACGGACGCGGGCACGACCGACCACGGTCTGTCGACCGTCGGCGGCGATTCGCCGAACTTCATATTCGTAGAGCACACCGGGGCGGACTTCACGATCGAACCAGGCGAGGCCGAACGTCGTGGCAATTAGTGTATCCTGCATCGCGAGTTCGCGCAGCGCGCTGTCGGCCGGCGTCGCAGCGCACGGATCGCCGAGCTGTCGTACCGCCCGCTGCCACGACGGACTGCCGACACCGATCGAGCTGCGAATCGACGCCGCCCGGGTCGATGGGAGTATCGGAGGGAAGTTCTGGGGTGCGGACGGGAAGACCGTGTCACCAGCGACGCGGCGGTACACGTCGTAGCCGGAATTCGATCGAACCGTATCACCGATCCACTCGATGTAGATTCGTACGTCCGGCATCGGCGCGGTGTAGGCGTGTACGAGGTCCGCGGCCTTCGCCGTCTCGACCGCGCCCGCGAGCGCCAGGGCGCACAGCAGCACAACCGCGAGCCAACGCGGCAGCTGGGGGTTCGGGAACGCGAAACCTGGGGATGGCATACTGTGGGGTCGGGCTGGACCTGGGGACCTCGGAAAATCGGCGCGTGATATTATCGCTTTGGCCCTCGTTTTCCAACCAGCGGGCGATGCGGCCTCCGCCCGGCGTCGTGCGTGACCTGCTGTGTTCTCGTGTCGAAATTCAACTGGAGGAGTCCACCGCGAATGAATGTTCCCACCCGTTGCATCGCATCGGTCGCTGTGCGACCGGCTCGGCTGACCGCAGTGCTCGCGCTGATGCTTCTGACCTCCTGCACCGCAGGCGGTGAACACGTGCGGACGACGAACCCGCAGTTGCCTGCAAGCAATGAGGACTCGCTGGTGCTTCGAACACCCGGAAAGGACACGACCCTGATCGATTCCGTTCCGGTTCCAATGCCGGGAGACACGCTGAGCTACGGCACCGCGCGCGTTCGTCACGTGATCGACTCGCTGTACTACTGCCCGGTCTGCAAGGTGAACTTCGCCGACTACACCGGACCGCTATCGGAGCTCGAGGTGAAGGGGCTGATGATCGCACTCAACGACGTCTACCGGAACTGGGCGCAGTACGACTGGATCTCGAGTCAGCTGGCGGACTTTCCCTACACGGAAATTCGCGACTCGTACCGCGCGAGCATCGAGTCGATCCGCCGGTTGTTGCGCGACTACGCCGTGCTGATTCCGGACAACCCGTGGGAGAATCGGGTGGTGCGCTACACCGATCTGCATGCGGCATGCGTGGACATGACGCGAAAGGAGCAGCGTGATCTGCGGGTGTTTCCCTATCTGGAGGCGACGACGCGCCGCAAGGAGATCCTCGCCATCTACGGAAGTCTTCGCGAGGCGGCGCTGCGGCAGCACCTTCCCGAGTTGCAGAAGTGCGCGGGATTCTGACGGACTCGCGCGCTGGACGGGGTCCCACGGTCGATCATGCTCGAGACGAACACAACGAAAAATCCACGCGGCGCGTCGCGCCGTCGAATCACGAACCAATCGGACTCAATGAAATACGTACTTCTTCCTCTTCTCCTGCTCACTGCGGTCGTGTCGGCCTCCGCCCAGACGACGGACGGACAACCGTGGCTGCACCAGCTCAACGTCACTGCGGGACTGTCGTTCCCGATGGGCTCGCTGGCAACGAATCTAGACCTCGCGCCGGGGCTCTGCCTCGAAGGAACATTCTACCTGCAGTTGCCCGAGCGCAACGTGTTCCTGTCGGCATCGATCGGCTACCATCGGTTCGGCTACGGGAGTTTCAGTGCGGATCTGGGGATGGCGGCGATCCCGGCGCTCGTCGGTGCGCGATACAATTTCTGGCTGACGGGAGTGCAGCCGTACGTGGGGCTCGAGGCAGGGGCGTACTTCTTCACGGTAACCGATCAGAGCAACACGGTCACTGCTCTGAACGACGTCCAGTTCGGAATCGTACCGAAGTTCGGCGTACGGATTCCGCTGCAGCCCCAGCTCGATCTCGACCTGTCGGCGAAGTACCACGTGGTGCTCACGGGGCAGACCAACCTCCAGTTTCTCGGAATCAATGCGGGGGTGGCGTACACGATCGAGTGAGGGAGCCGATCAGCTGTCGGTGCCGACTTACGCAGCCGCCACCGACAGGTCGTCCGACGACACGCCGGTATCGATCAGCTCCGACTCGTCGACGATGAAATAGACCTCTCCATTCCACGCAATGAACCGGTACCCGAGCAGGCGCGCGGCGCGCGCGAAGACGAGAATGTGTCCGTAATTGGTTCCCGGTTTCACGTCAAGCACATCCCTCCACGTCATGGCTTCACCCTGTTCGTTGCTCAACAGATTCATCGTATTGGTATGGCGGCGGTGAACGACCGTCGATGGTGAGGAATTTTGCAAACGGTGGGCCATGGATCGGCTGGGTGGGTTCATCGACGACTGCCGGCATGTTGCCAGAGCGATGGCAACGTCGTAGACTTCAGGTTTGCCCGTGACGACCACGATGCCGACCGACCAACGAGGATGAACACGAACGATTCGAGACTGCCCGGGGCGCTGCAGGCGGTCCTGCGCCAGCGGTGTCCGAGATGCCGTCGCGGCATCGTCTACAGCAACGCGTCGACGATGAACCGGCGGTGTCCGTACTGCGGATTCGGTTTCGACCGCGAGCTGGGGTTCTATTCGGGCGCCATCTGGCTGGCGGTGCTGATATCCACGCCGGTGGTGCTTGGAATTCTGTGCGGACTGCTGCTGCTGTTTCCGGCGCTTCCTCCACAGGTGCCTGCGCTGCTGGCGGTCATCTGCTACGTACCGCTGCTGCCGCTGACCGCGCGACTGGCGCGCGTGCTGTGGATGGGCATTGGCAGCCCATTTTCTCCCGACGATACCGACGGGCCGCCGCCTCCTCCTCCGCTTCCGCCGGTGCCGCAGGTACCGTCGGGTCCGAACGCCCGGCCGTCGACCGGTCCGTCGCGACCGGATCGATTGCTTCCCGCCCACGTCGATCTTCACAACTGATACCCATGCTTCCAGTTCATACCGCCACGCGCTACGTCGTTCCGTTGCGCGAGGGCGGGTCGCTTCCGGCGATTCTCGAGACCGAGTCGGGGGCACCCTACGTCGCCAAGTTCCGCGGCGCCGGTCAGGGCGCACGCGCGCTCGTCGCCGAGGTGATCGTCGGCCGGCTGGCGCAGCATCTCGGGTTGCCCGTGCCCGAAATCGTCATCCTCGAACTCGACGAGAGCTTCGGACGGTCCGAACGCGATCCGGAGATCCAGGACGTGCTTGCGGCGAGTCGCGGGATCAACGTCGGTATCGGATATCTGGCCGGCGCGTTCAACTACGATCCGGTGGCAGTCGACGACGTCGATGCCGCGCTGGCGGCCGACATCGTCTGGTTCGATGCGCTGGTGAGCAACATCGATCGTACGCCGCGCAATCCGAACATCATGTACTGGAACGACGGGCTGTGGCTGATCGATCACGGGGCGGCGCTGTACTTCCATCACTCGTGGGAGACGCTTGACGACGATCGGGCGCGGGCTCCGTTTCGTGGCATTGCTGATCACGTGCTGCTTGGCTTTGCCGGTGATGTGGGCGACGCCGATCGACGACTGGCGGGACGAATCACCGACGGGGTGCTCGAGCAAACCCTCGCGGATGTTCCGGACGCTCTGCTGATGGATGCTCCGCGGGGAACCGCTCCGCCGTTTTCCACGCCCGAGGAGAACCGGCGGGCGTACCTGTCGTACTTCCGCACCCGACTGTCGGGCGAGCGGGCGTTCGCCCTCGAGGCCGAGGCCGCGCGCCTTCGTGCGAAACAGCAGACACCCCGGCCGATGGGGTACCGGCGATGACGGTCGTTGCGGAACCCACGCCGTGGCACGACTACGACTATGCAATCGTTCGTGTCGTCCCACGCGTCGACCGTGAGACGTTCGTCAACGTCGGGGTGGTGATCCACGCGCGGCGGGCGGGATTTCTCGAGGCACGCATCGATCTGCCGGCAGAGCTGATCGCGCGGCTCGCGCCGTGGCTCGACGCGCCGCTGCTCGAGCGCTTCGTGCACGCCTACCGACGCGTGGTGGAGGGAGGACCCGACGCCGGCGCGCTGGGCCTGCTGCCACCATCGGAACGCTTCCACTGGCTGACCGCACCGCGTTCGGCGGTAATTCAGACCTCTCCGGTGCATCCCGGCCGGTGCGTCGATCTGCGTGTCGAACTCGACGTGCTCTTCGAGCGTGTCTGTTCGGCCGCTCCGCGGTGAAGGAGCCGACCGGGCATCGACCGATTCCAGAATCACACAGGCGAACCTTTCATGATGACACCGCCGGCTCGCCTCCCCAGGCGCGAGCGACCGCCATCGATGCGCCAGCGGCTCGACGCGCTGCGGTACGTACCGCCGCTGCTACGGCTCGTCTGGCAGACGCATCGCGGGTTCACCGCGACGATGGTCGTGCTGCGCGCGGTCCGCTCGGTGATGCCGATCGCGACGCTGTGGGTCGGAAAGCTCATCATCGACGTGGTCATCGATCTGCGCTCCGGTGGCGGTGATCTCGGACGGCTCTGGCGGCTCGTGGCGCTGGAAATCGGCATCGTGCTCGCCGGTGAGGTGCTCTCGCGTGCCTCCTCACTCGTCGAGAGTCTGCTGGGCGATCTCTTCAGCAATTTCACCAGCGTCCGGTTGATGCAGCATGCCGCCACGCTCGACCTCTACCAGTTCGAAGACCCCGCATTCTACGACCGGCTCGAGCGCGCACGACGCCAGACCACCAGCCGCATCGGTCTGCTTTCGCAGCTGTTCGGCATGGGCCAGGACCTGCTGACGCTCGCCTCGCTGGCTGCAGGATTGCTCGCCTACAGTCCGTGGCTCGTGCTGCTGCTGGTGGCCGCGGTCGTTCCCAGCTTCCTCGGCGAAACCCATTACGCCTCGCTCGGATACTCGCTGCTGTACCGGTGGACGCCCGAGCGACGACGGCTCGACTACCTGCGCTACATCGGTGCCAGCGATCAGACCGCGAAGGAAGTGCAGATGTTCGGTCTCGCCGACTGGATCACCGATCGCTACCGGACGCTGGCCGACCGGTTCTACGATGAGAACCGACGCCTTTCGATCCGCCGGGGTGTCGTCAGCACCCTGCTTTCGGTGCTCGGCACGCTCGGCTACTACGCGGCGTACGTCATCATCCTGCTGCGCGCGGTTTCAGGCTCGATTACCATCGGCACGCTCACGTTCCTCGCCGGTTCGTTCCAGCGCAGCCGCGACCTCGTCCAGCGCCTGCTGCTGGGTGCAAGCGGCATCTACGAACAGTGTCTGTACCTGAAGGATATGTTCGACTTCTTCGAAATGAAGCCGACGATCGCCTCGCAGCCGGACGCCCCGTCGGTGCCCGATCCGATCCGCAGCGGGTTCGACTTCCAGGACGTTGGATTCCGCTATCCCGGCAGCGACTCCTGGGCGGTGCGCCACGTGTCGTTCACGCTCCGGCCGGGCGAACGCGTTGCGCTCGTGGGCGAAAACGGCGCCGGCAAGACCACGCTCACCAAGCTGATCGCCCGACTGTACGATCCGTCCGAGGGTCGCATCCTTCTCGACGGCCGCGACCTGCGTGAGTACGACCTCTCATCGGTCCGTCGCGCCATCGGGGTTATCTTTCAGGATTTCGTGCGATACGACCTCCGTCTGGACGAGAACATCGCCGTCGGCGAAATCGACAGCGTCCGGTCGTGGCTCGACGAACTCGAGCTGGCCGAGGATGGTACCGAGGCGGGGGATGGCTCGCAGACCGCGGACGGCTCGCAGACCGCGGACGGCTCGCCCGCACTCGATGCCGCCGACGAACGCGTTCCGGGCTCGATTCGCGACGCCGCTGAGAAGTCGCTCGCCGCATCGCTGCTGGAGCGCCTTCCGGGTCGCTTCTCCCAGATGCTCGGCCGCCGCTTCGAAAGCGGCGTGAATCTCTCCGGCGGCGAATGGCAGAAGGTCGCGCTCGCTCGCGCCTACATGCGCGACGCCCAGGTGCTCATCCTCGATGAACCGACCGCCGCGCTCGATGCCCGTGCGGAGTACGAAGTCTTCCGCCGATTCAGCGAACTCGTCGCCGAACGGATGGCGATCATCATCTCCCATCGATTCTCCACGGTTCGCATGGCCGATCGGATCATCGTGCTCCGTGACGGTCGGGTGGAGGAGAGCGGTACGCACGATCAGCTGATCTCCGGCAACGGACTCTACGCCGAACTCTTCGGACTGCAGGCCGAGGGGTATCGATGAAACGACGCCCCTTGCACCTCACGCCCATGCATCGAATGACTACGACGATCCGAATTCTCTCATCCCTCGCGGCGGTGACACTCCTCATCGCGGGCTGCGATCACAGCGCTCCGGAGGTTCCCGCTCCGCCGCCGCACGAACCCACGCCGAGTCAGCCGTCACCGGGCCTGTCGGTGCCGACCTACGGCTACAAGGTGGTTCAGACGCTGCCGCACGATCACGGAGCGTTCACCCAGGGCCTGGAGTACCACGACGGTGTGTTCTACGAGAGCACCGGACAGGTGGGGCAGTCGTCGCTGCGCAAGGTCGATCCGATGTCGGGCACCGTGCTGCAGAAGGTCGACGTGTCGCCGCCGCACTTCGCCGAGGGGATGACCATCGTCGGCGACAGGATTTTCCAGCTCACCTGGCAGTCGGGCGTCTGCTTCGTCTACGACCTCGAGAGCTTTCAGAAGGTTGGTGAATTCGACTACACGGGCGAAGGGTGGGGGCTGACCACGCTGAGCGATCACGAGATGGCGATGAGTGACGGCACGAATCAATTGCGCTTCGTCGATCCGACGAATTTCGAGGTGCACCGCAGCGTCTTCGTGACCGATGGTGGACGCCCGGTATCGAACCTCAACGAACTCGAGTACGTCGACGGCTCGATCTACGCCAACATCTGGCAGACCGATCGCATCGCCCGCATCGATCCCGCCGACGGCAACGTCACTGCCTGGATCGATCTGACGGGAATTCTCCCTGTCGACCAGCGTCAGGGCGTCGATGTGCTCAACGGCATCGCGTGGAATCCCACCGACTCGCTGCTCTACGTCACGGGAAAGTACTGGCCGTCGATCTTCGAGATCCGGCTGGTCGATCGTACGCCGCTCGCCTCGAAGTGACCTCCCGCAATCGACCCACGCATCAACAGTCAGAATGCAACGATGAACGCGACATTCCACCGGACGCTCCTGCTCGCCGGCGCACTGCTCATCGCCTCGAGCATCGCCGCCGCGGCACAGACGAACACCGCATGGCTTGACCACCTGCGCGAGGGCTCGACCCATGACGGCTTCCGCGCCGAGGCGGTCTACCTCAACGACGCCGGGCAGCCGATGGGAGGCCGGTTCGTCCACATTGCCACCGGATTCACGCTCGACCTGCTCGAGATCCAGTCGGTTCCCCAGGCGTTCATCTGGGTCAATACGCCGCCGACGTCGGATCGGGGTGAACCGCACACACAGGAGCACCTGCTGCTTGGAAAGGGAAATCGGGGAAGGAGCGTCGCGGCGCTGCAGGGGATGTCGCTGGCGACTTCCTCGGCGTTCACCCAGCAGCTGCAGACCTGCTACCACTTCTCGACCGCTGGCGGTGCCGACACGTTCTTCAAGCTGCTCGGAGCGCAGCTCGACGCGCTGCTGCATCCGGACTACACTGATGAGGAGATCCGTCGGGAGGTGAGGAATTTCGGCGTCACGCAGGATGCCGACAGCACGCTGCGGCTCGAGGAGAAGGGGACCGTGTACAACGAGATGGTCAGCACCTTCGAGCGCCCGTGGTCGCGCCTGTTCCGCACGCTCAACTACGAACTCTTCGGACACGACCATCCGGAGAGCTACTCCTCCGGCGGGTTCCCCGACTCGATCGCCACGATGACGCCGGAGAACATCCGTTCCTACCATCGGGCCCACTACAACCTGCCGAACATGGGGATGGTGGTCGCCTTCTCGAGCGACATTCCCATCGAGCGCATCCTCGTCCGCACCGACTCGATTTTGTCGCACCTGCAGACGCCATCGGAGATCGCCGCGGCGCACGTCTACCGTCGCGATTCGCTGCCGGCGCCGCATCCGCAGTCGCCCGGCACGATCGCGATCGCGCGGTATCCGCAGAAGAACGCCGAGCAGCCCGGGACGGTGCTCTTCGCCTGGCCGGCCGACCTGCGGCTCGATTCGCGCGAGATGCTCCTGGGAGGACTGATGCTCGACAACATCGCCGGCGACGCGACCACTCCGCTGTACAAGCGCTTCATCGACACGCGTACGAGGACGATGGACATCGGTGCGAAGAGCGTCTTTTCGTGGATCGACTCCGATCCGGGCAACACCGTGGTGATCGGGTTCGGCGACGTACCGCCGGCGCAGATGAGCGATGACACGCTCGGGCGAATTCGTCAGGCGATCGTCGGCGAGATACGGCACATCGCTTCACTCGAGCCGGGCTCCACGGAGCTCGAGGCGTTCAACGACGGCGTGCGTTCGCGGCTGCGCGAATCCTGGCGCCAGATGAGCAAGTCCGTCGGGTCGCCTCCCGGATTCGGCACGCGCGGGACCGGTTCGTGGTGGGCTGATCATCTTCGCGAACTGGCGCGGACCGGCGGCTTCCGGCGGTCGCTGACGCAGCGCGGGGATTACGAGGCGATCACGAAGATGCTGGACGACACGCGGAAGAATCCGTGGGCTGCGGTGATCATGCGGTTGAAGCTGCTCGAAGACGTGCCATACGTCGCGGCGGTGCGACCCGATCCGGCGCTCGTCGAGCAGGACGAGCAGGCGCGCCAGAGCCGTATCGACGCGGAGGTTCACAAGCTCGAGCTGCACTACGGTGTCGACGATCCGCAGAAGGCGATCGCGATGTACAGCGCCGACTACGACCGGGCCACCGCACGTATAGACAGCATGTCCGCCGCGGTCGTCACGCCGCCGTTCATGCACAATCCGCCACTGACCCTGGACGATCAGCTGGACTATCGGCAGTCGACCCTCGCGGGGACGATTCCCATGGTCGCATCGCGATTCGACAACATGACCGGAGCCACGCTTGGTCTTGCGCTTCGCCTCGACGGAGTCGGCGACGACGACCTCGTCTACGTCTCGATGCTTCCGGAGCTCATGACCTCCGTCGGAGTGATCGAGGACGGCAAGACGGTGAGCTACGAGCAGATGGCCGATCGCCTCCGCGACGAAATTCTCGACCTGTCGGCTCGCTACAGCGTCGACTACACGACCGGCCGGATCGAACTTGCCGTCACCGGATCGGGCAACGACCTCGACGAAACGCGCCGGGCGATCGAGTGGATGAACCTCGTGCTGCACTCGCCCGACTGGCGCGTCGACAACCTCTCGCGCATCCGCGACGTGGTCGACCAGCGGCTGGCGGCGCTGCGCAAGACCATGCAGGGAAGCGAGGAATCATGGGTGCAGAATCCTGCGGCCGCCTATCGTCGCCAGAACGATGGGCTGATGCTCGCGGCCGAATCGTTCCTCACGCGCGAACATCTCGTCCAGCGACTCCGCTGGCTACTGCGCGATGCTGGAGGCGCCGAGGAGCGAACCGCCGTCGACGATGTTCTGACGCGCCTCGGGCAGATCGACAGCATCGGAAGTCGCAAAGAACTCGTGGCGATGCTGCAGGCGGTGTCCAAGGGCGTCGTCCGCTGGTTCGACGTTCCCGAGCGGTGGCGCGCGATCGTCGAGCGGTCTTCGGACATGCCGGGCAAGTCCGGAATGCTCGTTCGCGAGGCGGCCAACGACGTCCTTGCGGAGCTCGCCGGCGTTCCCGACGAAACGCTCGAGGAGGACTACCACTATCTGGTGGGAGAAATTCGAAGCGACCTGCTCGTCGATCCGGCCGTGGCGCTGGAGCAGATGACGAAGCTGCGCGAGTCGCTTCTGGAGAAGTCGCGTGCCCGGATGTACATCGTCGGCTCCGGCACCAACGAGCAGACGCTCGCGCCGGACGTTGCGAAGCTCGCTTCGGCACTCGGCGACGCACCTGCACCGGATTCGCGCCACGTGTCCGATGTCGGACTGATCGATGCGCGGCTGCGCGAACATGCGCCGGACGCCGGCACGATCCGCTACGTCGGGTTGATCAATCCCAACACGCAGAGCGGCGTGTTCCTCAACTCGGCACCACTGAGTTCCTATGCCGACACGAGTCGCGACGCGTTGATGAACTACCTTGCTGCTCAGCTCTACGGCGGATACGGTCCCCACGGACTGTTCATGAAGACGTGGGGTGCCGGACTGGCCTACAGCAACGGCATCGGAGCGAACCTTTCGTCGGGTCGGATCAGCTACTACGCCGAACGGTGTCCGGAACTTCCGCAGACGATGGCGTTCGTCTGCAATCAGCTTGCGGGCGCGAAGCCCGAGGCGCAGCTGGCCGACTACGTCATCGCCCAGGCGTTCACCTACTATCGCTCCGACGATCCCTATGAACAGCGGGGCGCCGCGATCGCTGCGGATCTCGCCGACCATACGGGCCCGCAGACCGTCGCTCGCTTCCGTCGCGCGGTGCTTGCGCTGCGGGACGAACCGAACCTGGTCGACGAACTGAGCGCCCGCATGCCGTCGGTGTACGGTCGCGTGCTTCCGGGGTATGGCGTCTCGACCCGGTCGCAGCATGGATCGGTATTCATGGTGATCGGCCCGGACAAGCAGATGGAACTCTACGAATCGTACCTCAAGCGCGTCGAGGGCGACGGCGCGCGACTGTACCGCATGTACCCGCGCGACTTCTGGATCACCGCTGCGTCCGAACAGATCGGACTGGGTGGGTAGTGCGCGCCGGTTCGAACACGCCTCTCGGTTCACCCCTTGAATCTCCCGTGCACCGCTTCCGGGCTGTCGCAGGCGGATCCGACCGCTGTCGGTCAAGATCCCATGCGACATCCCGAAAGCGGTGCCCTCCCATGTCAACGGGGTTGAACCATGTTCCGATCGCTTTCTGCCGTCATTCCGTTCGTCGTTCTCGCGGTCAGTGCGGGCGGATGCGTACCCGGACCGCAGACCGGCCGCGTTCGCTCGATCACGCTCGCACGATCGACGGGCGAGCAGCGCCGGCCGATCGATACGACCACGACATTCACCACCGGCGACGATGAGATCCACGCGGTGATAGAACTTGCCGATGCGCCGCTCGGGACAGCAGTGGTGGCGATCTGGGCAACGGTGGACGTCGAGGGTGCGGACTCGGGAACGACCATTGGCCGTACGAGCGTAGAGGCAGGCGGCGAGCGCACCACGGTCGACTTTTCCCTTCGTCCCGAACGACCGCTTCCCTCGGGTCGCTATCGTGTCGACGTCTACCTCGACGGTACGGACACCACCGGCGGCGCACCGGCTGCGAGCGCGTCGTTCACGGTGACTTCGACGGGACCGCGGGTCGTGTCGATCGCCGTGACGACCGATCCGAGAAGCGATTCTTCGATGCGGGCGATTCCGTCCACCGCAAGGGTGCTCTATGCGCGGGTACGACTTGCGGACGTGGAACCGGGGACGGAGGTGGCGGCCAGCTGGGTGCACGTCGCCGCGCACGGCGAGGCGGAGGTGGATCGCGCGCCGATCGTACTGGAGTCGGGTCAGGACGTGGTGAATTTCACACTCACGCTTCAGCGGCCGCTACCCGTCGGGCACTACCGCGTCGACGTCTACCTTGGTCGATCGAACCGGCCGCAGCAGTCGGTCGAATTCGACATCGATTCGGCATCCTGAGGTGCTCCAATGGCGTTGACCGGCCGGGTCCTCGGGGAGTATCTTGAGGGCTTTCACATCACCAACGCTCCGAATTCGCCCCGGCGACCCGATGGCCAACCGACAGCGCGACACGCTCGCCATTCTCCGACGATACTTCGGTTACGATTCCTTCCGCGACATGCAGCAGGAGGCGATCGACAACGTTCTCGACGGCAACGACACGTTCGTACTGATGCCGACCGGCGGCGGCAAGTCGCTCTGTTACCAGCTTCCCGCGCTGATGTTCGAGGGGATCACGCTGGTGGTCTCGCCGCTGATCGCGCTGATGAAGGATCAGGTCGACTCGCTCAACGAGAGCGGCGTTCCGGCCACGTTTCTCAACAGTTCGATCGGCTCGGCGGAGAGTTCGCGTCGACTCAAGGCGATCTTCCGGGGCGAATACCGGCTGTTGTACGTGGCGCCGGAGCGGTTGATGCTGGAGGGATTCACCGAGATCGTGCAGAACATTCCGGTATCGCTGATCGCCGTCGACGAGGCGCACTGCATTTCCGAGTGGGGGCACGACTTCCGGCCGGAGTACCGGCGACTGCGCGAGATCCGGCGGCTGTTTCCGGACGTACCGGTGGTGGCGCTCACCGCGACGGCGACCGAGCAGGTGCAGCTCGACATCGTCCGACAGCTGGGGATGGCGCAGGGGAAAATCTTCAAGGCGAGTTTCGTCCGGCACAACCTCTTCTACGAGGTCCGCGAGAAGATCGACACCTACGAGCAGATCGAGCGGTTCGTTCGTGAACACGACGGTGAGTCCGGCATCATTTACTGTGGAAGCCGGCGCACGACCGAGTCGCTTGCGCAGCGGCTGATCGCCTCGGGTTTCAAGGCCGTCGCCTACCACGCGGGGCTCTCCGCGGGCGATCGCACCGAGCGACAGGAGGCGTTCATCCGTGACAACGTGCAGATCATCTGCGCCACCATTGCGTTCGGCATGGGCATCGACAAGCCGAACATCCGCTACGTGATCCACTACGATCTGCCGCAGAACCTCGAGGGGTACTACCAGGAGACCGGCCGTGCCGGACGCGACGGCCTGGAGAGCCGCTGCATTCTGTTCTACAGCTACGGCGACAAGCTGCGCATCGATCACTTCATCGAGGAGAAGGCACCGCACCGGCAGGAGATTGCGCGGCGGCAGTTGACGCAGGTGATCAGTTTCGCCGAGTCGACGGTCTGCCGGCACCGGCTGGTGGCCGAGTATTTCGGCGAGCCGTATGAGCGGGACAATTGTGGCATGTGTGACAACTGCACGCAGCCGATCGAACGGTTCGATGCCACCGAAATGGCGCAGAAGTTCTTGTCGGCCGTCGTGCGCACCGGCGAGCGATTCGGAGCCGGGCACGTGATCGACGTACTGATGGGATCGGAGAATCGTCGCGTGCTCAATCTCCGGCACACCGAGCTGTCGGTGTACGGCGTCGGGAGCGACAGTTCGCGCAAGGAATGGATGCGGCTGTCGCGGCAGCTCCTGTCGATGGGATACCTGGTGCAGGGGGAATACTCGGTGCTGCGTCTGACCGAGAAGGCGCGGGAGATACTCTTCGACGGAGAGCGGGTATACCTTCGGATCGTCCGGGAACGCGAGCGCATGCGTCCGTCGCGGCGATCGAAGTCCGTCGAGGTGCTCGGCGCTGCCGACGGCGATCTGTTCCAGCGACTGCGCCGACTGCGAAAACGCATTGCGGACGAACACAACGTTCCTCCGTACGTGATCTTCTCCGACGCGAGTCTGAAGGACATGGCGGCGGTACGTCCCGGGACGCTGGAGGCATTCCGGTCGATCAGCGGAGTAGGCGAACGAAAGCTGGAGATGTACGGTGAAATCTTCACGCGGGAAATCCGAACGTTCGAAGCCGAGCGCGCAAGCTGAGCCGAGCTTGATCGCAGCGGAGGCCGCCGAGGGAGACGAGCGCTATCGCAGCGGAGGCCGCCGTGGGAGGGGAAGTCTATCATAGAAGAGGCCGCCGGATGAGGAGAACTCCATCACAGAGTCGGCCGCACCGCGACGGCGGAGCCGATCGCGGGGCGTAGAGGGCGCGCGATGGCACTGCTACATTCATGTGGAGGGTGGCGCTGAGGTAGTGACGAGACGGCGTTGGTTGGTAGGGCGGGAGCCTCGAATGTTTAGCGGATACCTCCAGTGTCAGCGGCCAGATCGTTGTGGTGATTAAGACGACCAAAGAGGAATCCGTCCGAACCAGAGAGACGACTTCTCACCGCCACGTCGGCGGGAGTCCGTCCGCACCAGAGAGGCGACTTGTCACCGCCAGGTCGGAAGCATTCTGTCCCATCTCGAACGCCGTCTTGTCACTACCTCAGCGCCCACCACCGAACGAATGTAGCAGTGCCCCGACGTGCTCTCAACGCCCCGCGACCGGCTCCGCCGTCGCGGAGCGGCCAGTTCATCTCGACTCGCGGCCACCGCTACGGCAGCGGCCATCTCACGTCGCGGCCACCGCTACGGCAGCGGTCATCTCACGTCGCGGCCACCGCTACGGTAGCGGCCATCTCACGTTGCGGCCACCGCTACGGCAGCGGTCATCTCATCCCGGCTCGGCCAACCACCACGGAAGCTGACCTCTGTCGCAGAAGAGGCCGCCGTGGGAGATGAGTTCGATCGTAGAGGAGGCCGCCGGATGAGATTGACTCCATCATAGAGTCGGCCGCCCCGCGACGGCGGAGCCGATCGCGGGGGCGTAGAGAGCGCGCCACGGCACTGCTACATTCATGTGGAGGATGGCGCGACGGCAGTGACAAGACGGCGTTGGTCCGTGTGGTGGTGGGCCGGACCGGGATGAGATGAACGCTATCGCAGCGGAGGCCGCGAGCTGAGATTGACTCCATCATAGAGTCGGCCGCCCCGCGACGGCGGAGCCGATCGCGGGGGCGTAGAGGGCGCGCGATGGCACTGCTACATTCATGCGGAGGATGGCGCTGAGGTAGTGACGAGACGGCGTTGGTTGGTAGGGCGGGAGCCTCGAATGTTTAGCGGATACCTCCAGTGTCAGCGGCCAGATCGTTGTGGTGATTTCAACGACCAAAGAGGAATCCGTCCGACCCAGAGAGGCGACTTGTCACCGCCACGTCGGCGGGAGTCCGTCCGAACCAGAGAGGCGACTTGTCAGCGCCAGGTCGGAAGAACTCCGTCCCATCTCGAACGCCGTCTTGTCACTACCTCAGCGCCCACCACCGAACGAATGTAGCAGTGCCCCGACGTGCTCTCAACGCCCCGCGACCGGCTCCGCCGTCGCGGAGCGGCCAACTCTATGACCGAGTTCATCGCAACTCGCGGCCACCGCTACGGCAGCGGCCATCTCACGTCGCGGCCACCGCTACGGCAGCGGCCATCTCACGTCGCGGCCACCGCTACGGCAGCGGCCATCTCATCCCGGCTCGGCCAACCACCACGGAAGCATATTTCTGTCGCAGAAGAGGCCGCCGAGGGAGATGAGCTCGATCGTAGAGGAGGCCGCCGGATGAGGAGAACTCTATCATAGAGATGGCCGCACCGAGTTCGATCGTAGAGGAGGCCGCCGGATGAGGAGAACTCTATCATAGAGATGGCCGCACCGCGACGGCGGAGCCGATCGCGGGGGCGTAGAGGGCGCGCACGGGCACTGCTACATTCATGCGGAGGATGGCGCGACGGCAGTGACAAGACGGCGTTGGTCCGTGTGGTGGTGGGCGCTGAGGTAGTGACAAGACGGCGTTGGTTGGTAGGGCGGTGGCCTCGCCTGTTTAGCGGATACCTCCAGTGTCAGCGGCCAGATCGTTGTGGTGATTACGACGACCAAAGAGGAATCCGTCTGAACCAGAGAGACGACTTCTCACCGCCACGTCGGCGGGAATCCGTCCGAACCAGAGAGGCGACTTGTCAGCGCCACGGCGGAAGGTCGCCATCCCATCTCGAACGCCGTCTTGTCACTACCTCAGCGCCCACCACCGAACGAATGTAGCAGTGCCCCGACGTGCTCTCAACGCCCCGCGACCGGCTCCGCCGTCGCGGTGCGGCCAACTCTATGACCGAGTTCATCTCGACTCGCGGCCACCGCTACGGCAGCGGCCATCTCACGTCGCGGCCACCGCTACGGCAGCGGTCATCTCATCCCGGCTCGGCCAACCACCACGGAAGCTTATTTCTGTCGCAGAAGAGGCCGCCGAGGGAGATGAGCTCGATCGTAGAGGAGACCGCCGGATGAGGAGAACTCTATCATATAGATGGCCGCACCGAGTTCGATCGTAGAGGAGGCCGCCGGATGAGGAGAACTCTATCATAGAGATGGCCGCACCGCGACGGCGGAGCCGATCGCGGGGGCGTAGAGGGCGCGCACGGGCACTGCTACATTCATGCGGAGGATGGCGCGACGGCAGTGACAAGACGGCGTTGGTCCGTGTGGTGGTGGGCGCTGAGGTAGTGACGAGACGGCGTTGGTTGGTAGGGCGGTGGCCTCGCCTGTTTAGCGGATACCTCCAGTGTCAGCGGCCAGATCGTTGTGGTGATTTCAACGACCAAAGAGGAATCCGTCCGAACCAGAGAGGCGACTTCTCACCGCCACGTCGGCGGGAATCCGTCCGAACCAGAGAGGCGACTTGTCAGCGCCAGGTCGGAAGAACTCCGTCCCATCTCGAACGCCGTCTTGTCACTACCTCAGCGCCCACCACCGAACGAATGTAGCAGTGCCCCGACGTGCTCTCAACGCCCCGCGACCGGCTCCGCCGTCGCGGAGCGGCCAACTCTATGACCGAGGTCATCTCGACACGCGGCCAACTCTATGACCGAGGTCATCTCGACAAGCGGCCAACTCTGTGACCGAGGTCATCTCGACAAGCGGCCAGCTCTGTGACCGAGGTCATCTCGACACGCGGCTCACCGCTGCGGCAGCGGCCATCTCACGTCGCGGCCACCGCTGCGGCAGCGCTCACCTCGCCCGGCGCGGGCGAATTGACGACGGATGTTAGATTTGACGGTTTGTGTATGCGCTGGCGTCCGTTTGTCGCCTCGATCACTCAACCCGCCGAATCACATGGCCCGGTCCACCTCCGCACCGCCGCGCTCGGTCCTCGCGGCGCTGCTCGCCGTCGTCGCAGTGCTCGTCTCGTGCAGTTCGTCGCGCTTTCAGATTGCTCGAGAGGATGGTCGCTTCACGATCGGCGCCGGTGGACAGCGACTGATGTATGGTTACCCAGTGCCGTACTCGACGTCGCACTTCGTGCTCGATGTCGACGGCTCGTTCGCCGCGAATACGCCGGCGTTCCCTTCCGATCGCGTTACCTACCTGCACAATCCCGTTACCACCGTGGCTGAGGGTGGTTCGGCCAGCAAGTCGGTTGCCTTCGAATTCGATGGCGTGCGCGTCACCCAGCGACTCGTCCCCGTCGATCGCACCTTCACCGATGTCCGCCCCGGCGAATGGGGCCAGTACTACCGGATCGAATACGAGATCGAGAATCTAACCGATGACCAGAAGTCCGTCGGACTGATGCTGCTGATCGATACCATGATCGGCGACAACGACGCATCGCAGATGGATGCCGATCACACCCGCGTCCGCTCGCAAACCCGCTTCCGCGGCGACCGAGTTCCTGGCACCGTTCTCGTATATCACACCCCAGGAAATTCCCGTGACCTCACCGCCGCGCTGGTCACCGACCAGGGTCGCGCCATCCGTCCGGATGAACTGTTCATCGGACGCTGGCCCGAGCTGCACACGGCCGTCTGGGAGCCGACCGTCTCGAGCGAACCGTACTTCGACAGCGCCATCATCCTCAAGTGGGACGAGCAGACCGTGGCGCCCCATGGCTCCCGTTACGTCGCTACCCACTATGGACTTCCCCATGAAGGACACGTCCAGGTGCTTACCGAGAGTCCGTCGTTCCGACGCGCAGCGACAAGCGTCTACTTCGATTTCGCAAGCGATGAACTGACCCCGACCGAGATGGCGAAGATCGATGCCTTGCTCGATGGTGTGCAGGTCTCCGGCGCGTTCGTCGACGTCTACTCCGATGCCGTCGGCGATGCCCCGGCGAACCTCGCGCTGTCGAAGCGACGCGCCGAAGCCGTCGAACGGCACCTCGAGTCGCGTGGCGTCCCGCCGGAGTCAATCGTCCCGAAGTCCCACGGAGAAACCGAAGCCGATCAGTCGGCCGCCGACCGCCAGGCAGGCAAACGCGAGGATCGCCGCGCCGATATCGTGCTGTACGTCGAAGAGTGATCCATGCCCCAACGTTCCACTCCTCCATCGACCCTGTTTGAAGACCTCTCCCCCGATGCCGTCATCGGTGCCGTCGAGCGCGTGCTCCGACGTCCCATGTCCAACCTCTGCCGGTCGCTCAACAGCTACATCAACAGAGTCTTCGAACTCCAGACCTCCGACGGCCATGGCGTCATCGCGAAGTTCTATCGGCCCGGACGCTGGTCCGATGCGGCACTGCAGGACGAACATGACTTCCTGTTCGAACTCGATGACCTCGAGCTTCCAGTCGTCTCGCCGATTCTCGATGTCGAAGGCCGATCGGTGTTCCTCTTCGACGGAACGCGATTCGCGCTCTTTCCCAAACAGCTCGGCCGTGCCGTCGACGAACTCTCCGAGGAGCAGTGGACACAGCTTGGCCGGCTTCTGGCGCGCGTCCACCTCGTCGGTGCGATGCGCGCCCCACGCGACCGCGTCCGACTCACACCTGATGCCGTCACGCTCGAGAACATCCGCTACGTGGTCGGACACGACGTCGTTCCCCGCGATCTGCGGAACCAGTGGCGCGATGAGGCAATGCGGATCGTCGAACGAATCACGCCGCAGTTCGACGGGGTCGAGCTGATCCGTATCCATGGCGACTGCCAGCCTTCGAACATCGTGACACGCGGTGACGATTCCCTTCATCTGATCGACTTCGACGACATGTCGGTCGGACCCGCGGTTCACGACTTCTGGATGTTCCTTCCCGACTACGGAAATCGGTCGATGGTGGAGATCGAACTCGTGCTCGACGGCTACGAAACCTTCCGACGCTTCGACCGACGCGAACTGCGTCTGATCGAGCCACTACGGGCAATGCGCATCATTTATTTCACCGCGTGGTGCGCGATGCAGATCGCCGACGTCGGTCACACACGACTCGATCCCAACTGGGGCACGCCGGGATTCTGGCGCACGGCAATCCGGGATCTCGGAGAACAGCGCGCAAGGATCGAGGCGGAGCAGGGAGGAGAGAACCCAACCAATCCCATGTATTCATGACAGTCCCCTCGGCCGATCCGTTCATCGGCAAATACGTGCTGCTCGGCATCAACTACATCGATGCGGACAACGAAGTCGTTCTGCGACGTCAGATTCACGGCTACATCGTCCGACGGAGTTCGACCGATGGAATGGTCGTCAGACTGGAGGACGGATCGGAATTCTCCCTTCCCGACAACCCGCGCGCGCTTCAGAAGGCGGAGCCGGGTGAGTACTACCTCAAGGAGGTGGAGGAGATCGTCGTCGACCCCGACTTCGTGGCAGTCTGGACGTTTCCGATCGAAGACCTCGCGGGCGAGGAACCCGGCGCCGATGCCGATCGTTGAAAATTCGAGCTACCTCGCACCGCTGCGTCTTCGCGATGCACACGTCGCGACCGTGGCGCCAGCACTGCTGCGTCGCGTGGCCGACGTGCGGTTCGAACGTGAACAGATCGACACGCCGGATGACGACTTTCTCGATCTCGACTGGTCCCGTGTCGGTTCCGACACGGTCGTGGTCATCTCACACGGACTGGAGGGCAGCACCCGGCGCGCATACGTACGGGGCATGGCGCGGGCTGCCAACGCGGAGGGGTGGGACGCGCTGGCATGGAACTACCGCGGGTGCGGTGAGGAGATCAACAGGCGCCTTCGCTTCTATCACAGCGGAGAGACGGAGGATCTCGACGAGGTGATACGCCACGCGCGAAGTGTAGGCCGATACCGGCGGATCGCTCTGGTCGGATTCAGTCTCGGCGGCAACATCACGCTGAAGTACCTGGGCGAACGCGGTTCGTCCCTCCCAGGCGATGTGTCCGGTGCGGTGGCGTTCTCGGTTCCCTGCGATCTGACCTCGAGTTCGCTGCTGCTCGAGAGTCCCGCACGGACGGTTTACCGCCACTGGTTCCTGAGCAGTCTGAAGCGGAAGATCCGCCTGAAGGCACGCGTGATGCCGGGCGCGCTGGAGACCGAAGGGCTCGGGAGGATCGGGACGCTTCGGGAATTCGACGATCGCTATACAGCGCCCATCCATGGCTTCGCTGACGCCGACGAATACTACTATGAGAACAGCTCCATTCGCTTCGTCGATCGAATTGCAGTGCCCACGCTGATCGTCAGTGCGGTGAACGATCCCTTTCTCCCGTCGGAATGCTATCCGATCGATGCGGCACGTCGCAGCGACCACCTCCACCTGGAGATGCCAGCGCTCGGGGGCCACGTCGGGTTCGGAGGTGGCAGCTCCTACTGGTCCGAACGGCGTGCGATCGAATTCCTCCGGACGTGTGGTCGACTATGATCAAGCATCTGCGCCTGTTGATACTCTGGCTCCTGGAGCTGCTGCACTTCGCCGAACTGCGGGGATACGACCGCCGGGATGGCCGGCCGTTCCTGGTGATCGGTCACCGGGGTTCGCCGTGCAAGGCGGCGGAGAACACGATGTCTTCCTTCGAGATCGCGGTGCGGGACGACGGCGCGAACGCGTTGGAGATGGACCTGTGCATGACCGCCGACGGCGAGGTGGTGCTCTGGCACGACTGGGATCCCGAGTCGCTCATCGCCCGCCTGCGGGAGAACGGACTCGAGGAGGACGTTCGCTTCGAACCGTGGCACGCGGAGGATCCGGCGATGCGCAAGCCCGTCGACCAGCTGACGCTCGAGGAGCTGCGGACTAACTACGGGTACATCGACCGTCGCAGCGAACGACGGCGTGCCGGAGTGGAGATTCCGACGTTCGAGGATTTCGTTCGCTGGGCGGCGTCTCTGAAGAACGGCACACTGCAGCGCGTCTTTCTCGACATCAAGATTCCCCCCGATCGCCCCCATCTGATTCCCCGCTTTGCCGAGTATATCAACGACGTGGTGCGACGATACAACTTCGCGACTCCGATCGTGCTCGAGAGTGATCACGAGGAGGTCATCCTCGAACTGCTTCGGCGGATTCCGGGTTCTGACGGCAGCATCGACGTCGAACCGCAGCCCGGCGTTATTCTCGACGTCCAGCCGTTCAGCTCGGTGGAGCGGGCGATCCGACACGATCTGCGATTTGCCTCGGTGGCCCGTCCGCGTCCGGTCGTGGTCGCCCCGTGGTCCACGTTCCGTCGAATTCTCGGCTACGAAGTGCGGCGCCGTGCCGAACACAACCGGTACCATCCGGAGCATCCGGTGGAGGCGATCACCTGCTACACGATCAACGACCGTCGCGAGATGAAGTCGGTGATCTCCCTCGGCGTCGACGGCGTCGTCACCGATCGCCCGGCGCTGCTGCGCGTGGTCGCCGCGGAGCTCGGAAAGACCTTCGACTGATCTCCGTCCGCGAGCCGATTCGACGTGCGGACGCATCAACTTCTCCCAACGAATTCCAACCTGTCATTGTGAACACTTCCCGACCCGAGGACCGACGCGCTGCGCGTGCACGTATCGGACTGCTGAGCACCATCGCGGCGATGGTGTTCGCCACCGGCCTTCTCCACGCCCAGCAGCCGACGGCACCCACCGACGTCACCTACCTGCAACAGTCGATCGATCCGCCGAACGTGCTGATCGTCACCGCGCATCCCGACGACGAATCGGGGTTCGCCGCCACTGTCTACAAGATCACGCACTTCCTGCACGGGAACGTCGATCTGGCGCTGGTGACCAACGGCGAGGGCGGATACAAGTACTCGACGCTGGCGGAGTCGGTCTACCGACACGAACTGACGCGGGAAGACACCGGGCGCGCATACCTGCCGGCGATCCGCAAGCGCGAGCTGATGGCCGGCGGCGCGATCATCGGAATTCGCAACTACTTCTTCCTCGATCAGCAGGACAAGGAGTACACGCTCAACGTCGATTCGGTCTTCAAGTACGTGTGGAACGTCGAGGCAACGCGCAAGCGGCTCGAAGAAATCATGCGAAAGGGGCACTACGACTACGTGTTCACCCTGCTGCCCGTTCCCGAGACGCACGGCCACCACAAGGGAGCGGCGATTCTTGCGCTGCGTGCGGCCGCCAGCATGCCGCTGAGGGAGCGTCCGGTAGTGCTTGGAGTGACGGTCGGATCGGCGGGCGACACGACCGAGACGTTCACCGGCCTGGCAGGGTATCCCGAGACGTCGGTGGCATCGGGCAAGCCCGCGTTCACCTTCGATCGGACGAGGAAATTCGGCTACAACGATCAGCTCGACTATCGGATCATCGTCAACTGGCTGATCGCGGAGCACAAGTCCCAGGGCACGATGCAGCTGGCCATGAACCGCGGCGATTACGAGCAGTTCTGGTACTTCGATCAGAACGATCCGGATCGATTCAATGCGACGGGGCGACTTTTCGACCGACTCAACCACGATGAACCGCAGCTGAAGGGCAAGACCTACTGAGGCCGTGATGTATCGAACGCTTCGAATGATTTTGCTGTTGGCGCTCTTGCTGCCGTCGCTGGCCGGGGCGCAGACCTTGCCGTCGGGCACGTGGCGCGGCACCATAGAGGTGCCGGGCAGCCCGCTGGAGGTGACCATCCGGCTGGACAATGCGGGAGGCGACTGGAGCGGTGCGATCGACATCCCGGCGCAGGGCGCGACCAACCTTCCGTTGCGCGATATCGAAGTGTCGGTGCCGGTGGTACGGTTCACGATCGACGGACCCCCTGGGGAGCCGACCTTCGAGGGCCGCGTGGCTGCCGACGGTGCGTCGATGGCCGGCCAGTTCCGCCAGAGCGGACTGACGTTCCCGTTCACGCTCCGACGTCCGGGTGCCGGCGGTGACAGTTCCCGCGTGAAACGGGAGCGGGCGGCGGTGGAGGATATCCGCGCGAAGATTCCGGGGTTCATGGAGGACTGGAACGTGCCGGGGCTGTCGATCGCGATCGTCCGCGACGGGCGGGTGGTGCTCTCCGAGGGGTTCGGCTACCGGAATCTGGCCGATTCACTGCCGGTGGACGATCGGACGCTCTTCGCGATAGGGTCGGCCACGAAGGCGTTCACCACGACGGTGCTCGGAACGCTGGTCGACCAGGGGCTGATCGACTGGGACAAGCCGGTGACGACGTACCTGCCGGAATTCCGACTCAAGGACGACTATGCCACGCAGCACATCACCGTGCTCGATCTGGTGACGCACATGTCGGGACTGCCGCGGCACGACCTGATGTGGTACGGATCGACCTTCTCCCGACAGGAGCTCGTCGAGCGGCTGCGGTATCTGGAACCGAGCGCGGAACTGCGGCAGCGGGCGCAGTATCAGAATCTGATGTTCATGACCGCGGGCTACCTGGCCGGGCGCGTGACCGGCAGCAGTTGGGAGGATCTCGTTCGTCGGCGAATCCTCGATCCGCTTGACATGGATCGCACGAATTTCACCATCAGCACGATGCGCGACGACGACGACGCCGCGCTGCCGTATCGCTGGGACGAGGCCGACCACCGGCTGGAGAAAATGCCCTATCGAAGTCTCGACGCCGTGGGCCCGGCGGGTTCGATCAATTCGACCGCGGCCGAGATGGCGCGCTGGCTCGAACTGCAGCTCTCCAACGGAACGGTGGACGGTGAGAGGATCATTTCCGCAACGACGCTGCACAAACTGCATACTCCCCAGGTAGTCTTCGGCGGCGAGACTCCCGCGGCAAAGGAGGTCCTCTTCAACCTTTATGCGATCGGCTGGATGGTGCATTCCTATCGGGGGGAGGAGCTGGTCGAACACGGCGGGAATATCGACGGCTTCACATCGCTCGTCGGATTCCTTCCCGACCGCAATCTCGGCGTTGTGATCCTGACCAACCGCAATGTGTCGGCACTCCCCACGGTGCTGCTCTATACGGTGATCGACCGGATGCTCGGCCTCGATCCGATTCCGTGGAACGAGCGCTACATCGCCCAGCGGGACCTCGCGCGGGCGGCGATGCTGAATGTGCACGCGGATTCAGCGGCCGACGTCGAGCGAGTGCCGAACACGACGCCGTCGCATCAGATCGCCGAGTATGTCGGTGAGTATGAGAATCCGGGCTACGGCCGAATCGAGGTCGAAAGTGATCACGGGAACCTGCGCATGCAGTTCCACGGCCTGAAGGTCCCGATGGAGCACTACCACTATGATGTCTTCCGCATCGTTGACCAGGACGGTCCACTCGACGGACTGAAGATCCAGTTCGGATCCAACATGGCGGGCGACGTCGACCGCGTATCGATTCCCCTCGAATCCGCCGTCCCGGACATTCTGTTCCGCCGGATGCCGCCGCAGCGCATGTCCGATCCGGAAATTCTGCGGCAGTACGTGGGACGCTACTCGGTTGCCGGGCAGCAGCTCACCGTCTCGCTCGACGGATCGGCGCTGAAACTTTCGGTGCCCGGTCAGCCGACGAGCCACCTCGCGCCGTATCGAATGGACAGGTTCATGATCGAGGACCTCAGCGGGTATTCCGTGCGGTTCGAGCGGCAGGACGACCGCATCATGCGAATGGTGCTCATCCAGCCGAACGGCACGTTCGTCGCCAGGCGCGAGTCGTCGGAGTAAGCGCCGGGTAACGTCACGTCGGCTCGTTGGTGTAGATTATCAGGATGCGGTCGCCGGAATGATGCGACCGCGTTCGTTTTCCGTCACAGGCAATTTCCACAGGTCAATGAAGAATTCGATACGCACGATTCTCGTTCCGAATGCACCGACGGGTGCACTCATGATCGCCGTCGGCGCGTTGCTCCTGGCAGCAACCGTGAGTTCCTGCGGCGGCGACCATGTCACCAAGCTCGACAGCTGGACCGACAGCGTCAGCTACGCACTTGGCGTTCAGTCGGCAATGCAGGCGTCGATGGACTCGACGAGCATTACCGAGGACATGTTCAAGCGCGGCTACAACGACGGACGGGCCGAGAAGTCGACCGCTGAAGTCTCGGGATTGAATACGCAGTCGGACAGCATGAGCTATGGGTTCGGCTATCAGATCGGACACCATTCGCTGCTCGATTCGGTGGATATCAATCTCGACGTGATGGTGCAGGGCATCAACGATGCCGCAGGTAAGAAACCGCTGCTGCTCGACTCGGCGCAGTCGCTTGCCGCGATGATGAAACTCGGCGAACAGATCGGAGCCAAACACAAGGAGTGGGCAGCGGCAACCAAGAAGGCGGGCGCCGATTTCCTCGAGCAGAATGCGACGAAGGAGGGTGTGACCAAGACCGCGTCGGGACTCGAGTACAAGGTTCTCGAGCCGGGCAGCGGTCCGAGCCCCGATTCCAACAGCGTGGTGCTGATGCGCTACACCGGTCGACTGCTCAATGGAACGGTGTTCGATTCGACGTCGGCCGAACCGGCGTCGTTCCCCGTGACTGGAGTGATCCCCGGCTGGACCGAGGCGCTGCTGATGATGAAGAAGGGAGCGAAGTGGCGCGTCTGGATTCCGTCCGACCTCGGCTATGGGGACATGGACATGGGAAAGATCAAGCCGAATTCGACGCTGGAGTTCGACATGCAGCTGGTCGATATCAAGGACACGACGATCGCGCAGTCGCCGCACATGATGCCGGGACATCCGTAACATCGTCGGTGTCCGATAGAGCATGTTCGCGGGCGGGATACCACGACGGTATTCCGCCTTTTTTTATTCCTGAAGGATCCTTCGCGGGGCCGCGTTCGCAATGCCCGCTCAACGTGATGGCGAGTCGCGCGATCGTGTGACGGGTGTCGCGCCGGCCATTCAATCGAGCGAAGCCACGCGTATCGCACGATATACCATTTCATCACCTGTCAATTCGATGTCGAGCACGACCGCGCCCGAGGGCGTTACCTCGCGTATTCGACGTGCGGTTCCGTAGCAGATGAGCGTATTCCCGTTATCGAGCCGCTGCGCGGATCCCATTGCCGAACCGAACAGGGTTGGATCGCGATACTCCCACACCATCCGCGCCGTTTTCGATTTCTCATTCAGCTCATATTCCACCGCGCGACTGACCGGAGGGGTGTGTTCATTGCCGTTGTCGAACATCAGAATGTGTCCGTTCGGCAGTCGACGAACGCCATGCTGTCGCGAGAAACCGCCGAGCGGATCGTCGACGAAGGTGAAGTCGCTGCGTTTGCCACCGAGTCTCCAGAGCACGTCTCCGCGTACTGCGTCGACCTTAACGACCGAGGACGTATTGCGCATGGACACGAGGAGATTTCCGTCGTCATCGACGTCGATTGCGTTTACGTGCCACGGGTTCAATGCGGGGGTGGTGAGTGAATTGACGGATTCGGTGATATCGATGTGATCGGAGGTTCGCCAGGTCCAGACGTCGTTACCGCGGTGCCATTCGATGACGGGGGTATGGACTTCGACGGCGGAATCGCCGCCATAGGGGCGCATATCTCGGATGGGGCGTTCGACACCACAGAGGATATACCCGTCCTGGCGGAGCCGGAGTTCATGCACATCGGTTTCCGGTGTCGTCGTCGATCGGTATTCACCAACGATTTCGCCGTCGGGGGTCATTTCGACGAAGTCACCGAGCCGGTCGGCGGGAGAGACGTGTGCGGTAAAGCCGCGACCTTGTTTCTGGAAGTCGATGACGAACTTGCCGAAGCGTTTTCCCCAGGCGACGGAGCCATCGTTACGGAGGGCATAGGCGCCATAGGTATCGAGACCTGGGGTGGTTCCGAGGACGCCGATGAGAATGAACCCTGGAGAGGTCGTCGTGTTGGCATGCACGACGAGCGGCGGCGGATCGGCGACGGGGAGAATCCACCGGGCGGGAGCGGTTGGCGCATCGGAGCAGGCGACCAGGAGGAGTCCGAAGGCGGAGAGGACGGCGGAGAATCGCATTGTGCGGGTGTGGGCAGGTACAGGAGAACGGGGGAGTCTGCAGCAAGCTCGCGGGAAGCGAACAAACCGACAAGCGCAAAGCAGCGGTCCGCGCCAAAGCCGTTATTGCAATCCGAATTATGGGTTTAAAATGACCGTCCACACGATTCTGTTTGTCGCCGATCAGGCGGTCAGCCGTGACTTCTACCGGGCCGTCTTCGGACTTCAACCGACACTCGACGTTCCCGGCATGACGGAATTCCTTCTCTCGGAGCACCATATCCTCGGACTGATGCCCGAGCAGGGAATCGTGCGGCTGCTGGGCGGAGCGATCGCCGATCCTCACGGCGCAACGGGAATTCCCCGGATCGAACTGTACGTTCGCGTCGATGATCCCGACGCGATGTTCGCCCGGGCAATCGATCACGGTGCAACGGTCCTCAGTCCGATCGAGGAACGATCCTGGGGCGACCGCGCCGGGTACGTCGCCGATCCGGACGGGCACGTGCTCGCCTTCGCGACGTGAGCGTGCATAGGCAGCCGGTTGCGATTCGCGGGGTGTCGCGGGGTGATTGAACGCCGCTCGGGCGGTCGTATCTTGCTGTTCTGTCCCGGCTCCGCCGCAGGGTTGCGCCGGTCCCCACCAACGCATGCGACCACGATGTCCAAGGCGAAGTTCGACTGTCTCAAGTGCGTCGGCTACTGCTGCTCGATCTACGAACGGGTGGAGGTGACCGACCGTGATCTGAAGCGGCTTGCAAAGCACTTCGGCGTCAAGCCGAAGACTGCTGCCCGCAAGTTCACCCACATCCATCCGGAGTCGAAGGAGCGTGTGCTCAAGCGCGTTCCGGACCGGATCTTCGAGGAGACCTGCATGTTTCTCGATCAACAGCGGCGTGTTTGCACGATATACGACGGGCGTCCGCAGGTCTGTCGGGACTGGCCGGCGGAGACCGGCGGGCGGTGTCACTACTACGATCTGCTTCAGTTCGAGCGCCGTCAGCAGGGCTCCGACGACGTCGTGCCGATCGTGGAGGTACGGTTCCTGGACGCCGACCAGGAGGAGTGAACCGCATCGGACACGGTCGTACGGGGCACGTCGTCGTTACAGTCAGGGAGCTGGTGGTAGTCAACGATTGGAAGCGAACCGAGCGGACGAGCCACGTTTCGTATTTTTCACCCGAACCTTGCACACGCACGTTTCATAGATAGGAGCAGGAGCCGATGTACGGAAACATGTCAGTGATCGACGCGCCGGAGGACGATCGCAGCCAGGTGGAGGATCCCGCGAAACTCGCGGAGTTCGAGGCCCGCATCGATCGCGGTGAGAAGATCGAACCGCACGACTGGATGCCGCGCGAGTACCGTCGCCAGCTCGTTCGAATGATCGAGCAGCACGCGCACTCGGAAATCATCGGCGCGCTGCCCGAAGGCACCTGGATTACGCGCGCCCCCGGCTTCAAACGGAAAATGGCGCTCATGGCCAAGGTGCAGGACGAGGTCGGACATGCCCAGCTGCTGTACAATGCCGCCGAAACCCTCGGCAAGAAGCGCGAGGATATGATCAACGACCTGATCACCGGAAAGTCCAAGTATTCCAACGTCTTCAACTACCCCGCCGAGACGTGGGCCGACACGGCGATCATCGCATGGCTGATCGATGCCGGTGCGATCATCAATCAGGTCACCAATGCGAAGGGTTCCTACGGCCCGTACACACGCGCACTCGACCGCATCTGTACCGAAGAGTCCTTCCACCTCAAGTACGGCTACGACAACGTCGTCACGCTCGCGACCGGAACGCCGACGCAGCGGAAGATGGTGCAGGAGGCACTCAACCGGTGGTGGAAGCCGATCATGCATTTCCACGGTCCCCCAGACAAGGTGTCGGTGCATACGGAGAAACTCGTGCGGTGGAAGGTGAAAATGGCTACCAATGACGAGATGCGGCAGGAGTTCCTCGATACCTACGTACCGAAGATCTGGGAACTCGGACTGACCGTACCGGACGAAAAACTCCGCAAGAATTCCGCGACCGGAATGTGGGAGTATTCCGATCCCGACTGGGACGAATTCAAACGTGTGATCAACGGCGACGGTCCCTGCAATGCCGAACGTCTGGCCGTACGCCGGATGGCGGAGGAACACGGACGTTGGGTGCGCCAGGCACTGGCGCGTCCGACAATGCAGTACGTTACACCGCTCGCCTGAGCGTCGAGTCCGCCCTCCCCACGAATTACAATGGTCCCGTAGTGGTCACGCCGAGCACGCTCGGATTCCCTACGGGATCGTTGCTGTTGAGCAATCTGGATTTCCACATGAAGATTAAATCGCTCGATCCGCGCATCACGCGCGCCGGCCTGCCCACCAATTACGTCGAAGGATGGCAGCCACCGTCAGAACACGATCAGATGGAGACCTACGAGGTCTTCCACATCGAAAAGCGGGGCGAACATCCCATGCACGTCGGGTCGCTGCATGCGCCCAACCACGAGATGGCCCTGCTGTTCGCCAAGGAACAATACGGGCGACGCTCCCGAACGATCGGTCTGTGGGTTGCGCGCACTTCCGATATCGCCGTCATCGGCATGGAGGAGGATTCGGATATCTTCGCCTCGGCCGTCGAAAAGGACTATCGCGAGGCCAAGGGCTATCGCGTCGGCGGCAAAATCAAGAAGTACAAGGCCGAGCGGAAGGAAGCAGAATCGGGAGACGCTCCAGCACCCAACACTACGCACGACACGACACCCGCCGCCCATGAATAACGACAACCCATCAAGTGCCGACGCTGCCGTCAGCGATCTGCTCTACCGTATGGCCGATGACGAACTGATCGTCGCACATCGGAATTCCGAATGGACCGGCCTCGGTCCGATCCTCGAGGAGGACATCGCCTTCTCGTCGATCGCGCAGGACAAGCTCGGGCATGCCCACGCTCTCTACGAACTGCTGCATTCGATGGGTGAGGCCGAACCCGACACGATCGCATTCACGCGGAACGCGCCGGCATTTCGATGCTGTCAGTTCGTCGAGCTCCCCATTGGCGAATACGACTTCAGTCTCATGCGCCATTACCTGTTCGACACCGCCGAGGCGATTCGCTTCCAGATGCTCGAGGGTTCGTCGCTGGACGCGCTGGCGAAACTGGCGCGGAAAATTCGGGGCGAAATCAAGTACCACGTCTTCCACGGAACCACGTGGGTGCGGCAGCTCTCCGCCCAGGGCAACGATGAGAGTCGCATCCGCATGCAGCACGCGCTCGACGAAGCGTTTGCCTACGCCCTTGGAATCTTCGAACCATCGGAATTCGACCAGGAGCTGCGTGACCGTGGTGTGTTTCAGGGGGAATCGGAACTGCAGGCGCGGTGGTTGAATCTCATTACCGAGCAGTTGACGGCCGATGGCCTCCTGGTGCCCGACCTGAGCGGCGTGACCCCGGTGTATGGCGGGCGGAAGGGGTATCACACGGAATATCTCGAGCCGCTCCTCGAGGAAATGGGCGAAGTCTTCCGTATCGACCCCGCTGCCGAATGGTAGGCCGCCTGCGACGAGCCTGAGGAGGGTGGCAACGGGCCGGCGAGGACGGCGTCAGAATTGCGCGCTACATGCACCGTAGGTATTGCACGATGGAAACGACGAAGGCCGACGTACTCGAAGCACTCAGGGATGTCAAAGACCCGGAGATTCCGACGATCTCACTGGTCGACCTCGGCGTGATCACCGATGTGCAGGTGCATGATGATCGCGTTCACGTGACCATGACTCCCACGTTCGTCGGATGTCCGGCCATGGACTACATGAAGGCGGATGTTCGCGCGCGCCTGGAAGCGATGGGGTTCGCAACGATCGAGGTCGAAATGAATTTCGACGAACCGTGGTCGAGCAATCGACTGACAGAGGAGGGGCGCCGGGCACTGCACCAGCACGGTCTTGCCGAGCCGCCGAAATTCGAAGGGGTACTCGAGCTGGACGTGCTCAACGACATCGCCTGCCCATACTGCGGCAGTCGGCATACGACGCTGCAGTCGCCGTTCGGGCCGACGCTGTGTCGGTCGATTCATTTCTGCAACGAGTGCCATCAGGCCTTCGAGGCGTTCAAGCCGGTCTGAAGGCGCACATCGCACCGAGAAGGGATTACCACCATGGCGGTACCAGGTCTCAATACGTTCTGCGCCGATCCGGAGCACTGGGCGTTCATCGTCATCCACGGCTACGACGATGTCGATCGGCTCAACGATCTGTTCGACAACGGGTGGCATCTGGTGCAGGTCGACGTCGAGGGACTTCCCTTCCTGGCGTTCAATTCGCTGAGGTCGACCCTGGACGTCAATGCTCCGAAGCCTCCCGAGGGTGCCGACAGCGGGCTGCTCTTGATTCTGCAGCGGGACGACGATCGCGCCCAGCATGCGCGGGTGTTCGACAGGAATGAGGAGGGGTATCTCGACTTTCGTTCGCTCGACATTCCCCCTGCGGACCGACGCTGGGTCGGCATGTTCCCCATCGATCGTCAGCGGGTGCTCCTGGTCACCGAGGGTCGCCACGCTTCGACGTAGGCACCTCGGAGCCGGAATCGGCGGCGAGCGAACTCGTATTGGCACGCCCTCCGAGCTCGGTGACCAGCAGACCCGTAATGATCAGTGCACCTCCGGCCAGTGCGACCGGCCCGAGCCGCTCGCCCAGAATCACTGCTGCCAGGATCGCCGCGAACACTGATTCCATCGTGAAGATCACCGCGGCCCGCGTCGGCGAGGTATCGCGCTGATAGCGCGTCTGCACGAACGTCGCCACCACCGTCGCCAGCACTGCCAGGTAGAGCATGCCGCCCCATGCGGGGGCCGAGGACGGCACATCGAAGCGGCCGATGAGAACCATGTGTCCAAGACTCAGCAGGGCGACGGTGGCGAACTGCGCGGCAGTGAGGACGACGTCGTCGTTGTCGCGAGAGACGCGATCGAGCACGACGATGTAAATGGCAAACGCAAGCGCGCATCCCAGCGTGAGCGCGTCGCCGACGGAGAATCCACCCGCCTTCCACGGTTCGAGCAGACCCGAAAGCGTTCCACCCGGAGACGTCAGTGCGGCGAGTCCGATGACGACGAGGACGACGCCGACGAGTACGCGGCGCGCCGGCAGACGTCGGGTGAATGCAGTCTGGAGAATCGGTGTGAAGATCACGTACAGGGCGGTGATGAATCCGGATCGGCTGCTCGAGGTGGCATCGAGGCCAAAGGTCTGCATGCCGAAACCGAGCCAGAGGAAGAAGCCGAGGATGCAGCCGTTGAGGATCGTTGCCGCGTCGGCCCGACGCACGATTCGGCGGGCATAGATGGCTCCGAAGATCACTGAAGCGAGCGTGAATCGCCACGCCATCAGCGCTACCGGATCGAGTCCACCGTCGAGCAATTGCTTTGCGGTTGTGAACGTGCCGCCCCAAATCAGAGTGGTGAGCAGCAGAAACAGTTCGGCTCGCCTTCGTTCCATGTGATAATACACCGTTACACCACCCGTTCGGGTCGGGATTCGCAAATGCCGAAGTTTACCACAGCAACGACATGCTCACAGAATTTGGAGGGCCCGCTCAATGCAGCCAGACTTCGGAGCGATCATGGGGATGGTTATGTTTGGCCTCTTTGGTGTCATTATTGCCTTCGTCGTTCCCAAGATGATTCAGCGCGAGGCGCGCGATGAAGCCGATGCGGAGAGCAACGCGCTGCCGGTGCTCTGGCTGAGAATCCTCGGGCTCGTACTGCTGGCCGTCGCCATTCTCGTCGCCGTCGTGCTGTTCGTCCTCGATTGAATTTTCTGCGGAGCACGCCAACCGGCCGATGGTAGCCGGCCACTTCCCAGACAGCCGAGCGCTGATCCGACAGCCGGATGCAGATGCTGCGAATTGACTCGGGAGGCGAAGGTTCCCCGGGCCGCACGCCGGTAGAGGGCACAGAAGCTCACGCGCGCAATACAGGAGGCACTGCCAACCTACGTTATGGAACGAGTACGACAGCCAGTCATGAGATCCGAGCGTCAAACGCCGGATGCTCGATCGACAGATATTCCACCCGATACCCTCGCCTCATCCCACGCAGCATCCCTCGACGTCGCTTCGGCGGCCCCGGAGCACTCGTTCGACGTTGAGATCGAGCGCTTCCTCCGCGAGATCGATACGATCGTTCGCGATGCGCAGCGGCTCGTCACCGGCCTGTCGCGCCGACAACTGCAGTGGAAGGCAACGCCGACACGGTGGTCGATTGCACAGTGCCTGTCGCATCTGGTGCAGGCGGGTACGCTGCTGCTCGGCCCGCTCTCCAATGCCATCGATGACGCCGCACGTCGCGGTGTCAACGGGCATGGTCCGTTCGAACACACCCGGCTCGGCAACTGGTTCGTCCAGTCGATGGAGCCGCCACCCTCGTATGCCGTCCGTGCTCCCGAGGTCTACCTTCCGCTCGACGACGAGGAGCCGGCCGTGACGCTGGAGCGGTTCCTCCACCTGCAGTCGATGCTCCGCGATCTGATTCTGCGTTCCGACGGACTCGAACTCGACAGGATCCTGGTGGCATCGCCGGCCGGTGATCTGTTGAAACTGACGGTGGACGAGTGGTTCGCCACGACGCTTGCGCACGAACGCCGCCACCTCTGGCAGGCGCGACAGGTTCTCGCCGAATCCGGCTTCCCCACCCAATGACGACACGATCGCGAGGTGAGGGGCGAACGCTCTTCCGTGCCGAGGCAATTTTTACCGGACAGTCGCTCGAACCGCTTCGCGACGGCGCGCTGGTGCTCGACGAGGAGGGCACCGTCATCAATTGCGCTCCTGCCACTGCGGCAGATACCGGCGCCGATCGCGTCGTGTACGCACAGGTACTCATTCCGGGTGTGATCAACGCGCATGTGCACCTGATCGATGCAGCGATCGAGGAACCCGTTCCGGGCGGTGACGGGCTCGTTGGCTGGGTCGGCCGTCTGCTGGAGCGTCGAGGCCGAACGGAACCGGCAAGCGACGAGCAGATTCGCGCGGTCATCGACCGGATGCAGCGGGGTGGAACGGTCGCGATCGGGGAAGTGACGAATTCAGACGCGACCCTTCCGGCGATCGACGCCTCAGGCATCCGATGTCTGTTCATCCATGAGCTCATCGGCTTTCCCGACGCCGTGTCGGAATCCCGGCTCCCGGAGGCAATCCCGTCCGACCGACGATCCCCATTCATCACCCACACACTCGGTGCACACGCTCCGTACTCGGTGTCGCCCCGGCTCATGTCGGCCATCGCCGATCGTACGCGCAGGGCGGGCGTGAACATGTTCCAGCATCTGGCGGAGGATTCCGAGGAGCGTGCGTTGTACGAGTCCGGGAGCGGACGATGGGAGGAATTTCTTCGATCGGTCGATTCGTGGGAACCGAGCTGGAGCGGAACGGGGAATTCGCCGATCGAATTCTACGACCGTCTCGGTCTGCTCGATGATCACTTCGTTGCGGTGCATCTGACCGACGCGCGGCGGTCGGAACTCGAGTTGCTGGCCCGCAGGGGCGTCCGGGTGGTGCTTTCGCCGACGTCGAACCTGCACATCACGGGTCGGCTGCCGGACGTGCGCGCCATGGTGTCGCTCGGCATTCGCTTCGCGTTCGGCACCGACGGGCGCGGGTCGAATCCATCGGTGGATGTGTTCGACGAGGCGGCGCTGCTGCTGCGGCATGTTCCGGAACTCGACGCGCGGGTGCTGCTGCGCGCGCTGACGGCGCATGGTGCGGAGATTCTGGGATTCCCCGATCTTGGACGATTCCTGCCCGGAACGCGACCCGGTGTCATAGCGATCGAGGTGCCCGTCGTCGACACCGATTCCGAGGGGCTGGCCCGATCGATGATTCTCGACGCTGACCAGCGAGCGCCCGTTGGCGACCTGCGGTGAGCGACGAGCTGGCAGACATTCAACGCAATGCGAGGGCAGCACCATGAGATTCTTCGGCATCGCGCTCGTACTCATCATCATCCCGAGAATGGCAACGGCACGCATCGTCACGCGGACCATCGACTACAGCTACGCCGGGGTGGTGATGCAGGGGTACCTGGCCTACGACGATTCCACCGACGCCGCTCGGCCCGGTGTTCTCGTGGCGCACGCATGGATGGGACTCGACGAATACACGCGCGCTCGCGTCCGGCAGCTCGCCTCGATGGGTTACATCGCCTTTGCACTGGACATGTACGGCAAGGGGGTGCGAGCCACGAACGTCGCGGAGGCACGCAAGCTCTCCGGGCTGATCAATTCGGATCGACGGACGATGGTGCATCGAGCCGAGGCGGCACTGGAGGTGCTCCGCGATCAACCGTTGTCGATCGACACGGACATTGCGGCAATCGGATTCTGCTTCGGTGGCGGCGTGGTGATGGAGCTGGCACGGAGTGGGGCGGCGCTCGACGGTGTGGTCACCTTCCACGGAAGCGTGGCACCACCCGATTCCTCCGATGCCAGCGGGATTCGCGCTCGCGTGCTGATTCTGCACGGTGCGGCCGATCCGTTCGTTCCGATCGAATCGGTCATGGCGCTCGCTCGTCAGCTCGAGGCCGCTCGCGTCGACTACCGGATCATCCTCTACGGCGGTGCGGTGCACAGCTTCACCGAGCCCGACGCCGACGGCGATCCGGCCTCCGGTGCCGCCTACGATCCCGTCGCTGCTGAGGCCTCCTGGAAGGCGATGAAGCGAATGTTCAAAGACCTGTGGGGAACACGATAGAATCCATGGCAAACACCGCCGCCTCTCTCATCGATCGGACGCGCACGTTCGGTCGGATGATCAAATTCAGCCACAGCGTCTTCGCGCTTCCGTTCGCGTTCGTCGCGGGACTGGTCGCCTGGGTCACGCAGGACGTGGCGCTCAGTCCGCTCGACGTCGGACTGCTGCTGGTGTGCATGATCAGCGCGCGAACCGCGGCGATGGGATTCAACCGGATCGCCGATCGCGACATCGACGCGATCAACCCGAGGACGCGCTCGCGCGAGCTTCCGACGGGAATGGTGCGGCTGACCGAAGCGCGGGTATTTACCACGATCGCTTCGCTTGCGTTCGTCGCAGCCGCGTTCGTCGTCAATCCGCTCTGCGGTGCCCTGGCGGTGCCGGTGCTGGCGCTGCTGCTTGGCTATTCCTACACCAAACGGGTCACGCTGCTGGCGCACTTCGTGCTCGGGGCGTGCCTCGGCGTCGCACCCGTGGCCGTCTGGTTCGCGCTCACGGGAACGTTCTCCTGGGTGCCGGTACTGCTTGGTCTGGGCGTCACGATGTGGACGGCCGGTTTCGACATCTACTACTCGCTGCAGGACGAGGCGTTCGACCGCGAGCAGGGGCTGCAGTCGATTCCTGCACGCCTGGGTACGCGCCGATCGATCGCACTGGTGCGCCCGATTCACGCGGTCGCGGTCGCCTGTTACGTGGGCTTTGGAATTCTCTCGGGAATGGGTCCGGTCTTCTTCGTCGGCGTGGCCGCGGTGGCGGGGATACTCATCTACGAAGCGTGGCTGCTCCGCACCGGTGACCTCGGCCGAATCAACCTCGCCTTCTTCAACCTCAACGGGTACGTCAGCGTGCTGTTCGCCGCTGCGTCGGTGGCCGACGTGGCACTTCGCTGAGACACCCTCCGGCAAATCCATCGATGATCTCAATTCTCCTGTCGTCCGAGGCGACGTCGCTGCAGGTCGGCGCCGTTCGCCGACACCTGATGGCCTACGGTGCCGCTTCGATTACCACGCTCGAAGGTGATCGCCGCGTGCTGCTCGTCGACGATCCGGCGGGTCTGATACGGCCGGCGGATCTGCGCGAACTGCCGGGCGTCGACGACGTGATGCTCCAGGCCGAGAAGAACGAGCATGTCGCCCACGATCGACCCGTCACCGAACTGACCTCGGGAATCGAGGGCATGACCGTCATCGCCGGACCGTGCGGCATCGAGAGCGAGGAGCAGATCTCGGCGGTGTACGCGCATCTTGCCGCCGAAGGAATTCGATTCGTCCGTGGCAGCGCGTTCAAACCGCGCACCTCGCCCCATGATTACCAGGGACCGGGACGGGAGGGGCTGCTGCTGGCATGGGAGGTGGCGCGCGATCATGGACTGCAGCTCGTCAGCGAGGTGGTTGATCCCCGCGACGTCGAAACTGCTGCACAATACGTGTCGATCATCCAGATCGGGACGCGGTCGATGCAGAATTTTCCCCTGCTGCGCGAGGCCGGTGCTACCGGTCGTCCCGTTCTGCTCAAGCGGGGAATGGCCGCCACTGTCGAGGAATGGATCGGCGCCGCCGAGCACGCGCTGGTCGCCGGCGCGCCAATGGTGATCTTCTGCGAACGCGGTATCCGCACCTTCGAGTCGATCACCCGCAATACGCTCGACGTGCTCGGCGCTGCCGCGCTCAAGGAGAAGACCAGGATGCCGGTGATCATCGATCCCTCCCATGCTGCCGGACGCAGGAGTCTGGTCATCCCCGGAGCGCTCGCCGGGCTGGCAGCCGGACTCGACGGGTTGCTCGTCGAGGTGCACAACGATCCGCCCGCGGCACGCAGCGACGCGGCACAGGCACTGCGACTCAGCGATTTCTCCCGGCTCATGGGATTGGCCCGGAACCTCAAAGCGGCACTTTCGGCGGTCGAACATGTCTGAACCACGCTCCGACACGATACCGGCTCCCCGTACCCTGCGGCTTGCCTACAGCCCCGATGCCGACGATGCCTTCATGTTCCGCGCCGCCATCGAAGGTCTCGTCGACTGTGAGGGAATGCACTTCGATCCGGTGACCTCCAACACCCAGGATCTCAACGAGCGCGCGATGCGCGGCGAGGTCGACGTGTCGGCGATATCCGTCGCGAGCTATCCGGCGCTCGCCGAGGCGTTTCTGATGCTGCCGCACGGTGGCTCCGTCGGTCGCGGCTACGGACCGGTGATCGTCGCACGAACGCCTCTGACTGTGGAGGATCTCGACCGATCGACCATCGCGACGCCCGGAGTCGGCACCACGGCCCATCTGGTGACGCGGCTCCTCGCGCCGAATGCCCGGATGCAGACCGTGCCGATCACGCCCTACGAGCGGATCTTCGAAGCCATCTCCGACGGCACTGTCGACGCCGGGATCATCATCCATGAGGGACGCCTGACGTACGAGCGACACGGGCTCCGACTCGTCGTCGACATCGGCGCGTGGTGGACCGAGCGTACGGGCCTGCCGTTGCCGCTCGGTGCCAACGTGATTCGCCGGGATATCGGCGTCGATGCTGTCGCGACCGCGAGCCGCGTGCTGCAGCGCTCGATCCGCTGGGCGCTCGATAATCGCCAAGAGATGATCGAATTCCTCATCGATCACATTCATCGACCCGCCGAGGTCGCCGTTCCCGAATTGCTCGATCGATACCTGCACATGTACGCCAATGAGGAGACCGCCGCCTATCCGCCGGACGCGCGGCGCGCCATCCAGTTCCTGCTCGATCTCGGCGCCGAGCGCGGTCTGCTCGATCGCCGCGTGGAGGTCGAATTCGCATGAGCCGATCGCTGCTGCTGTTCTCTTCGGCACTCGAACGCGACGCGGCGCTGGCGAGTGACACGTCGACGCGAATGGCGGTTGACACGACCGGCGTCGGACTGGTGGACGCGGCAATCGGCACGAGCGCTGCGATCGCGAGGTTCCAACCCGAATCAGTGCTCTACGTCGGCACCTGCGGCGCCTACCCGGACAGTGGCCTCGCCGTCGGCGATGTCGTCGTCGTGGATCGCGTGCTGGTAGCGAGCGGTGATGTCGCCCGGCGCTGGATGCGCTTCCCCTCGCTGCTGTCCTCCGGTGTCGACGCCGATCCGTTGCTGAGCGAAGCCCTGGCCGAGCACCTGTCGCGTCGTCTCGACCGACCGGTCCCTCGCGCCTGTGCCGCGTGTACGCTTGGCGTGACAGAGAATGACGAGCTGGCGCTGCTTCTGAACCGGACCAGTCCGGCGGATGTCGAGAACCTCGAGGCGTTTTCCGTGGTGCGAGCCGCCGGGGCGCTGCCCGTTGCGGTGGCCCTTGGCGTGACGAACGTGGTTGGCGCCGGCGGCGGGCGTGCGTGGAAGGAACACTTCACTTCGGTGCTTCGCCGGCTCGCGGCGGCGATGGTCGATTTCGAGCCGGTCGACCGTGCGATGATCAGCCCCACCGACGACAGGGAGGAACGATGAATAGGAGCGACGGAACTCCAACGATACTCGAACTCGAGCGCCTCTTCGACAAGTTCCCGGACATGCCGAAGGAGGCGGTCGTCAAGCAGGACCTGCTGCGGCAGGGCATTGGCTTCGCGGAGGACGCACTGCGGATTGCCTCCGGTTACAAGCCGAAGGACTACTTCATCTTCTCGTTCGATCTCGTTCCGCTGCGGGCGATGCAGGAGCATGAGGCGTGGCGCTCACCCGAGGAGATCCGCATGACCGGCGGACGCTGGAATCTGCGTCCGACGATCACATCGGTCCGTGTCAATCCCGACTCGCCCTATCGGGTTGATCTCGAGGAGGGCGTGCTGACGCTCTTCTGCGACGGCCACGTCATCGCGCAGCTCGAATTCCCACCGATTCCGACCTACTACTCGCACGAACTCTCGAGCGGCAAGCGGATCTCCGAGATCGCGCCCGCCATCGAGTGGGGGTATCTCGTCTACCTGACGGTCTACCGGCTGTGTCAGTACTGGGGCCGCACCGAGGAGTGCCGGTTCTGCGATCTCAACGAAAACTTCCGCCAGCAGCGCGAACAGGGCAGGCCGTACACGCCGGTCAAGTCGATCGACGATGTCGTCGAGGCGATGGATCTGATCGCCGCGCACGACACGGTTTCACGCGCCTACACGGTCACCGGAGGATCGATCACGAAATCGCTCGAGGGCATGGGCGAGGCCGAGTGGTACGCGCGCTATGCCGAGGCGATCGAGTCGCGCCACGAGGGACGCTGGATTCCCAAGGCCGTCGTCCAGGCGTTCCCGAAGGATGAAGTCGAGCTGCTGCATCGCAGCGGATTCAGGATTTACCATCCCAACTACGAGATCTGGGACCCGAAGCTCTTCAGCTGGATCTGTCCCGGCAAGGAACGCTACGTCGGTCGGGAGGAGTGGATGAACAGAATCGTGGAGGCGGCGGACGTCTTCGGAGCGACACACGTGATTCCCAACTTCGTCGGCGGCGTCGAGATGGCGCAGCCATACGGATACACCAATGTCGACGAGGCGGTGGACTCGACGCGCAAGGGCCTCGAATTCTTCATGAGCCGTGGCATCGTTCCGCGCTTCACGACATGGTGTCCGGAGCCGACCAGCGATCTGGGGCGGCAGGAGGGGCCGCCGCTGGAGTACTTCATCAAGCTGCTGTACGCGTGGCGGGAGAGGTTCGAACACCACCGACTGCCGGCACCGCCCGGGTACGGTCGGCCGGGCGTCGGCAATGCGGAGTTCTCCGTCAGCGCGTTCATGGACGTCATCCGCGTCGATCGGTTGCCGACGGTGGATGCTGCGAGCGACGGCTGAGTTGCAGCGGGAAAATTCGGACGGGTGCGTTACCTTCTTCGATTGCTTCGGGCGCACCATGCCATTCGAACCCAGCAGCCGTCGATGATCTCTCTGGCCCCCTTACATCGACCCATCATCCGGACGATCGTCCCACCGGGTGATAAGTCGATCACCCACCGCGCCTTGTTCTTCGGTGCACTCAACACGCGTCGTACGATCGTCAGGAATCCATCTTCCGGCGACGACGTCGTGCGCACGCGCACGCTTCTCGAGCGGCTCGGCTACCACGTCGGCGTCGAGAGAGGTGCGATCGTGATCGACGGGACCGCGCCGCGTCGCGCCCGTTCGGGTCGCATCGATATCGACTGCGGCAACTCGGGCACGACCGCGCGGCTGGCGATGGGATTCCTCACGGGTGAACGTGGAATCTTCACGATCGATGGCGACGCGTCGCTGCGGCGGCGTCCCATGGAGCGAGTTGCCGTGCCGCTTCGGACGATGGGCGCGCTTGTCTCGACGCACGATGGGAGGATGCCGCTGGTCATGGAGTCCGACGGAGCGCTCCCCGGCGGACGCTCCGATGACGTGATCCGGGTCGAATCCGCACAGGTGCATGCCGCGGTGGCGCTCGCGGCACTGCGTTCCACGCACGGTGCGACCGTCTACCGTGCCACGCCGATGCGCGATCACACACTGCGGATCATGGACGCCTTCGGCATCGCGGTGCGACACCCCGAGTCGCCCCTGGCCGAGCCCGGATCTCCGGGACTGGCGCAGTGCGACATCATCAAACCGGCGGTTCCCGATCGCGATGTCGAAATCGATGTCCCGGGCGACTTCTCCTCGGCGGCCTACTTCGTCGCCGCCGGTCTGATCGTTCCGGATTCCCACGTTCGCATCGACCGAGTGGGTCTTAATCCATCGCGGATCGCGCTGCTGCGATGTCTTCGTGCAATGAACGCGAGCGTCACCTGGACGGTGCTGCGCGATGAGGTCGAACCCTCCGGCCGCATCGACGTGCGGTTCTCAACCGGACTGCGCGGTGTACGAGTCGGTGGTGACGGAGGCATCGGGGAGGTATCGATCGGGGAGATCATCGACGAGCTCCCGCTGCTGGCGCTGCTTGGCGCGCGTGCCTGGGGCACGACGGTGATTCGCGGCGCGCACGAACTGCGCACCAAGGAGTCGGATCGCATCCGTGCGACCGTCTCGCTGATGCGCTCGCTCGGCGTGGATGTCCACGAACTCGACGACGGATTCGAACTGGAGGGACCGCAGAACATCGAGGGCGGCATCGGCGTGCGGCACCACGGCGACCATCGTCTCTGCATGCTGGCCGGAATTGCTTCGCTGATCGCGACGCAGCCGGTCTTCGTACATGACCCCGACGTGGCATCGGTGTCCTACCCGGGCTTCTGGAGCGATCTGGAAAATTTGAGGCGCGCCGAATGAGCGACTCGATGGGCCGACGACCCAATCCATCGCCGGGGGTGAGCGATCGCGTGGTCCTCATCGGCGAAGGCATCGGGCACTCGCGATCGCCGAAGCTGATGAACGCGCTCTTCGAGCGCTTCGGTCTGAGGATGCACTACTCGCTGGCCGAATTGAGCGGGCCGCAGGTGGGACCCTTCATGGAGTCGATGCGGCGCGGCGGCTATCGTGGCGCGAACGTTACCTCTCCGCACAAGCAGCGCGCCCGCCGCGCGGCCAACCGCGTCGATCGCATGGCTGCGGCCATCGACGCGGTCAACACGCTCGTGGTCGACGACGGTCGGATCGTAGGGTACAACACCGACGTCGTCGGCTTCACCGAGTCGATTCGCGGCGCATCGATCCGGGACACGCCGATCGGCGCGGCACCATTGACCGTTGCCATACTCGGTACGGGCGGGGCGGCTCGCGCGGCGGCCTACGCACTGCTCAATGGTCAGTTCGATATCCGTTCACTGACGATTTATTCGCGGGATGCAGATCGGGGGGAAGCGTGCGCATTTACGCTCTTCGATCCGCGTGCGCGAGGCGCCGCTCTGGAGACGTTCCGTCCAGCGGATCTGGTCGTCCACGCCACGCCCGTCGGACTTCCGTCGACGCCCGGAACGCTTCTGAGCGCCGAACGGCTCGCCGGATCGGGTCTGCTCGTCGACATGGTATATTCGACGCCGAAGACCGCTCTGATGGCAGAGGCGGAGCAGGCCGGAATGCGAACGATCAACGGCCGCGCGATGTTCGTCCATCAGGCGTTGGCGTCCTTCGAGCTCTTTACCGGCATTCAAGCGACGCCCGCGATGCTTCCTCCCGATCTCTTCTGAATTCGACAGCCCTCACCATCGATCCGGCAGATCGATCTCCGTCTCATCATGCACGTCTGGCTGCAGGGACCATCCGGCGCCGGAAAGTCGACCGTTGGTCGGCTGCTGGCCGAACGACGCGGCACTGCGTTCGTCGATCTCGACGAGCGCATCGAACGCGCGGCCGGGCGCCGCGTTGCCGAGATCTTCCGCATCGACGGCGAACCGGCATTCCGTCGGCTCGAGCAATCGGCGATCGAAGCGCTGCGCTGCGATGGCGGTTCGGATGCCGTGATCGCCGTTGGTGGCGGTGCTGTCGAGGACCCGTCGGCTCGCCAGGCGATGGCCGACTGCGGTATGCGCGTGTTCCTCGACGTGAGCGCCGACGTCGCCCTGGCGCGACTTCGTGCTGATGCGTCCAATCCGCGGCCATTGCTGAGCGACGATGTCGAGGGCAGGTGGCGTGAACTGCACGGGCGGCGGCTCGAATCCTACCTCGATGCCGACTTGCGCGTCTGCGGCGATGATCTCCCGGCGGACGTCGTCGCAGCGATCGAACGCGGACTCGACGCCCTGCTCGCCGACGCCTGGACGATCGAGTCCACACCCGGAGGCCACACGACGGTCGTCAGGGGAATCACCACTGTTCATGCCCTGCGTCGCCGGCTACGCGCGAGCGTCGAACCGGCGCTGTCCGCGGTCGTGATCGACGCCAACGTCGCTGCCCACTACGGTGACCTCGTGCTGCGGACGTTCGACGGGTACGCAGTACCGATCGTCGTCGATGCGGCGGAGGCGATTAAGACGCTGCCGACGGCCGAGTCGATCGTCGCTGAGCTGAGCAGCCGTGGCGTTCCGCGCAACGGGACGATCGTCGCCGTCGGCGGTGGCGTCGTCTGCGATCTTGCCGGGTTCGTCGCTGCGATCTACATGCGTGGTGTGCGCGCTCTCTACGTTCCGACGACCCTGCTGGCGATGGTCGACGCGGCGATCGGCGGCAAGACCGCGGTCAATGCGGGCGGAATCCGCAACCTCGTCGGGGTGATACGACAGCCGTCGGAAGTGCTGGTCGCTCCTTGGTTCCTCCGGACGCTCGAGCCGCGCGAACTGCGCAGCGGCCTCGTTGAATCGCTCAAGATGGGCGCGCTGCACTCGCGCTTCCTCTTCGACGCCGCCGTGGCCGCCACGCCCGCCGTGCTGCGCGGTGAGGTGGCCGTGACGATCGACGCGGTGATTCGTGCCAGCGTCGAACTCAAGCTGCACGTCGTCGAGTCCGATGAACTCGATCATTCGGTGCGGACGTCGCTCAACTTCGGCCACACCTTCGCCCACGCGCTCGAGGCCGTCGAACCGCGTGTCTACACGCACGGCGAGGCGGTTGCGCTCGGCATGATTGCCGCATCGCTCCTTTCCGCCGAATTCGGGTTGATCGGTGCAGCACGGCTGCGGCAGATCACGGATGCGGCCGCGGTGCTCGCGCAGGCCGATGATGTGGACCACGATTACGATGCGCTGCTGGCGGCGATGCGATCTGACAAGAAGGCGGTGGGAAGTGCGATTCGCTTCGTGCTGCCGACCAATGACGGCTTTGCCCTCAGGAGCGTCGACGACGCGTCGCTCATCGTCGCGGCGATGTCTCGCGCTTTCGATCTGGTTCGCTCAGCGGAAAACCGTGCGGGGCAGACGTGAGCATTCTAACCAGCCAAGGGAGGAGCGATGAGAATAGCGGTGATCAACGGGCCGAATCTGAATCTGCTCGGCGTTCGCGAGCCCGAGGTCTACGGGACTGACACGCTCGCCGAGATCGAGTCGGCCGTACGCGACGGACTTCCCGACATCGATCTGGAGTTCTTCCAGTCGAACCACGAGGGTGCGATCGTCGACGAGCTGCACTCGGCCGGATTCCAGCGCGGGTGCGACGGTGTGGTGCTCAACCCCGGAGCGTTCACGCACTACTCGATTGCGATCCGTGATGCGATCGCCGCGCTGCACGTACCGGTCGTGGAGCTTCATCTGACGAACACGCAGGCGCGGGAAGAGTTCCGCCGGCACAGCGTCATCGCACCCGTATGCCAGGCGCGCGTCGAAGGTTTCGGCGTCGTCGGCTACGTGCTGGCGATCCGTGGTCTGCAGGAATTGATCGCACGGGGCTGAGGTCGATGGCCAACACACTCAACACACTCTTCCGGCTCACGACGTTCGGCGAATCGCACGGCTCGGGCATCGGAGCGGTCGTCGACGGATGCCCGGCCGGCATCCGGTTCGACGCCGAACTGCTGCGCCGTGATCTGAGGCGGCGCCGACCGGGAGGAGCGCTTGCCTCGGCGCGCCGCGAGGCCGATGAACCCGAGGTGCTCAGCGGTGTTTTTGAAGGAATGACCACCGGTGCGCCGATCGCCGTTTTCGTCCGGAACACCGATCAGCGATCGAAGGATTACGACCAGTTGCGCGACCTCTACCGCCCATCGCACGCGGACTTCACGTACGCGGCGAAGTACGGAATCCGCGACCATCGAGGTGGTGGACGGGCGTCGGCCCGCGAGACGCTGGCGCGTGTGGTCGGCGGTGCCATCGCCCGGATGATGCTCGAACAGTCGACCGACATCACCGTCACCGCGGCGGTCACGCGGCTCGGCTCCATCGACGCGCAACGACCGATCGAACGGATGCGCCCCGATCGCGTCTACGCCTCCGCGGTGCGATGCGACGACGAGTCGGTCGAAGCACGCATGGCCGATTTGATCGAGACCCTCCGCGGCGAAGGCGACTCGATGGGTGGTGTGGTCTCGGTCTGCGTTGCGGGCGTCCCAGCCGGGCTCGGCGAACCGATCTACGACAAGCTGAACGCGCGCCTGGCCGGGGCGATGATGTCGATCAACGGAGCGCTCGGGTTCGAAGTCGGTCGAGGGTTCGACGTCGCCCGCGCACGAGGTTCGGAGAACAACGACGCGTTCGTCGACGACGCCGACTCGGTGCGAACCGAGACGAACAATTCGGGCGGAATCCAGGGGGGAATTTCCAACGGAATGCCGATCGTTTTCCGCGTGGCCTTCAAGCCACCGTCGTCGATCGGCCTGCGACAGCGCCACGGCAGCAGTGATGGCCACACGGTCGACCATGAGATCGGAGGTCGGCACGATCCGACGATCGTGCTGCGGGCCGTACCGGTCGTCGAAGCCATGACGCTGCTGGTGCTTGCCGATCTCTGGCTGCTCGATCGTGTGCATCGCTCGACGGCAGATCGCGTTGGTGGCCCCTGAGTGCATCGGTATATTGATCGACTTGGTGCGCGGCGCCGCACAGCTCCATACCTACTCATCGACCACCTGCTACGATCATGACCATGGACGTCAACGAAGCCCCGCGCGACCGCATCGAGCGGGAGGCGTCGTTTCACGATCACTCGTTTGCGAACAACATTCGGGCGGACGTCGACGAGTACTACGTCATCGCTCAGCGATCGGTGGACTACTTCCTGCGCCGCATTGCCGAGCGATCCAGCGGGGCGCACGCGCTGGAGTACGGTTGTGGAACTGGTGACATGGCGCGCAACGTTCTGGCACAGGGCGCCGACCACGTGACCGGCATCGATATTTCTCCGAAGGGAATCCAGATCGCGACCGAACGTGCGCGCGCGGCCGGAGAGGCCGATCGACTCGACTTCCGGGTGATGAATGCCGAGCAGCTCGAATTTCCCGATGAGACGTTCGATCTGATCTACGGCCGGGGAATTCTCCACCACCTGGATCTCGAGCGCAGCTACGCGGAGCTCGCGCGCGTGCTGCGGCCGGGCGGTGTGGTGATCATGTCTGAGCCGCTGGGACACAATCCCGCGATCAACTGGTACCGGAACCGCACACCCGAACTGCGCACTGCCGACGAGCATCCGCTGATGCGGCGTGATATCGAGCACGCCCGCAGACACTTCGATCGCGTCGAGACACGCTACTTCCACCTGCTGTCACTTGGTCTGATTCCTCTGCGGCGGACGCCGCTGCTGCGCATGCTCTATCCGATCACCGAGGCGGTCGATCGGATCGCGATGGGAACCGTGCCGCCATTGCGGTCGTGGGCTTGGATTGTGGTGCTGGAAATGGGGAAGAATCGGGAGTAGACGCAGCGAGCGGACTCTCACCGGACGACCGGTGCCAGCCGCTGCAGGATCTGGACGGCGTTGGTCGCGGCACCCTTGCGAACGTTGTCCGCCACGATCCAGAGGTTGAGCGTGTTCGATCGGGAACGGTCCTCACGAATTCTTCCCACGAACACCTCGTCGCGGCCGCTGGCATCGAGCACGGTCGGATAACGATCGCGAAATGGATCGTCGACGACCACGATACCCTCTGCTACGCGAAGCACCTCCCGCGCTGCACGTGCCGTCACCGCCGACTCGAATTCCACATTGACAGATTCACCATGACCTGCCGTGGTTGGAATCCGTACACAGGTCACGGAAATAGGCAGGTCGTCGATGCCCATGATCTTGCGCGTCTCCCGCTCCATCTTCACCTCCTCTTCGGTCGCCTCGGCTCCGTGGAAGTCATGGAAGATGGTGTTGAATGCGACCGGGCGTCGGAACTTCGGGGACTCGGGCGTCTTCCCCTGGAGCTCGCCAAGGAGCTGTTCGACGCCGGCCTGACCGGCGCCGGAGACCGCCTGATAGGTCGAGACCACCACGCGACGAATTCCGAAGACATCATGCAGCGGCTTGAGGGCGACCACCAGCTGGATCGTCGAGCAGTTCGGATTGGCGATGATTCCCTGGTGACGCTCGATCGCCTGCGGATTGACCTCCGGAACCACGAGCGGAACGGTGGGGTCCATCCGCCACGCACTGGAGTTGTCGATGACCACCGCGCCGGCGCGGACCGCGATGGGTGCGAACTGCCGGCTGACCTCCGAGCCCGCGCTGAAGAGTACGTAGTCGACGCCGGCGAACGCCGAGGCGTCGAGTGCCTCGACGCGCAACGAAGTACCGCGAAACGGCAGTTCGCGTCCGACTGATGCCGTCGAGGCAAGCGCTCGCACCTGTTGCGCGACGATACCGCGTTGATCGAGTACGCGAAGCATCGTCCGTCCGACGAGCCCCGTAGCACCAGCGACGGCGATCACCGGAGCAGCTGACGATTCGACCATGGTGACAGACTCCATACGACCCTTACAATTCCAACCGGTCGGCGATCGCGCGCAGGCAGGGTGCGTCGCCATTGCTTCCGCGGCCAAGGAACAGTGTGTAGTGGCTTCCGCCCTCCAGCGGTTCCGGCAGCGTGGTACTCAACACCGTGTCGCCTGATGCGTTGAGAATGTTCACATCGGTGGACCCGGCGGGAACTTCGAACGAATCGCCGGAGGCCGGCGGTTGTCCGTATGCCATTGGCGGACCCGTTGCACCGCCGATGCTCGCACGGAGTTCCTGATCGCTGAACTGTTCGAATTCCCCATGGAACAACCGTACCGACGCGCTGGTGCCGGAGACCGCGGGCGGGTTTGCCGAAATCACCGTCGCCTGTGCCTGGCCCTTTGCGAACGGACCGTAGGCGACGATGGTATAGCGTCGACCCGCCTGAATGCGGAACTCGATGCCCTTGCCCGGTTCGGTCGGAACGAGCACTTCCTGAGCGGCGGTGGAGAACGGTGGAGTGGAATGCAGTTCGATCCGGAAGGGATATCGATCCTGAAGGAACGTGCTGATGAGAAACGAGGGCTTGACGGAATTCGGATCGACCGGTGTCTGGCAGTCGAGGGGCGCCACGTTGAGCACCGCATCGGCCTGCCGACCGATGTTGCGGCGGAAGTACTGATTGTCGGTCCAGTCGCCGACGCTCGAATCCAGCAGCGCGACGTCGAGTCCCTGCAGTCCGCTGGGCGTGAGATTGATGAATCTGACGGCACCGAACTCGACGCGGAACGGTGCCGAGCCGTAGAGCGAATCGCGTCCCGTGCGTGAGGACTCCTGGAACACGGAGAAGGAGAGGAGCGGTTCGTTGCCGGTGGGATCGAGCGATCCGGTCATCACGAGCGTCTGGATGGCATTGGTGACGATCGCGAGGTTGTCGATGCCGAAGATCGATGCGCCGCTACCCGGCTGGTAGATGTACAGTCCCGGCCTCGCCGTCGCCGTCGTGTAGGTCGCGTATTCGGTGGCGGTGCCGTAGGCGACGTTGCGCAACGCAGGCGGCGTGGTCGACTCGCCGACTGCAATGTCGATCGTCGGAGCGCCGGGAGCCAGGTGCACGACGCGATAGCGCATCTGGGTGGTACCCGGGCGGGGCGCAACCGTGTCGGTCGTCACCAGCGCATCGTAGTCGCCCTCGGGACCGTAGAAGTAGGCGGTGTAGTGACCGCCGACGCGCAGGTGAAGTTCTGCCGAGGCGAGGGTGCCGCCGTTGACGAAGGCGATCGTTCCAGCGGCGGTATCGACCGGATAGTACTTGGCCTCGTTGACGCCTGGAACGAAGGTGAGGTAGTGCTGCTGATCGGTGAAGAACGGGGTCCCATCGACCATCACATCGACGGCGGGTCCGGCCGCGGAGGCGTGAATCACCCGCAGGTAGGCGGGGTGGGAGACCGAATCGGTGGGATGGTATGTCGGCACGAACGGATCCTCGGGCGAGCATGCCGCCAGGATCAGCGTCGTGCAGAACAGCGCGGGCAGGAGTATCGATCGCATGCGACTGACCGAAGATGGTGGACGAACCGAAAGCGGGAGAATAGACAACCGGGGCGCAACGGCAAACCGAAAAGAAGGCGACCGCCGGCTACCGCTTCCCGTTCTTCTTCGATCGCGGTTCGACCGGTGTCCGACCCTCGACCTTCGAGCCCGTCTTCTTCTGCTGCTGCTGCATCTTCTGCGCCTCCTCCATCATCTGGGCAAAGCGACCCTTCTTCTTCTTCTTCGCCTCCTTCTTCATTTGCTCGAGCGTCAGCTCGTTCTTGCTCCACTTGGTGAGGTAGAGCTGCTGTCCGATCGACAGGATGTTGAAGACCAGGTAGTAGAGGTTCAGTCCCGACGGGAAGTGGTTGAACGCAAGCGTCAGGACGATCGGCATCACGTAGACGAGCGCCTTCTGCCGCGGGTCGCTGATCATCATCTTCTGCTGGATGAACAGCGTCACGCCCATGATCAGTGCCAGGCCGCTGAGCTCGGCGCCGAGCAGCGGGATGGTGAAGGGCAGATGGACGATGATGTCAGGCGTCGACAGGTCATGAATCCAGAGCATGAAGTCGGCCTGTCTGAGCTCGATCGAGGCGCGCAGTGTGCCCCAGAGGGCATAGAGTATCGGTAACTGCAGCACCATGGGCAGACATCCTCCGACGGGATTGATGCCGTACTCCTGGTAGAGCTTCATCGTCGCCATCTGCTGCGCCTGCGAGTCGTCCTTGTTCTGCTCGCGCAGACGGGAGATCTCCGGCTGCAGCAGCTGCATCTTGCGCGAGGAGCGGATCTGCGGGATCGACAGCGGCCAGAGCACCAGCCGGATCAGCAGGGCGAAGACGAGAATGACGAAGCCCCAGTTGGGAATCACGTAGTGCAGCAGCCGGAACATCGGCAGCATGATCCACTCGGCGATCGGGCGAACGACGAAGGTGAAGCCGAGATCGATGAGCGAACCGAGTCCATAGTCGCTGACGACCTGGAAGTCGAGCGGTCCGACGAAGAGCGTGAAGTCCGTCGAGGAGCTGCCGCCGGAATACGGCACCGCGAGCGCCACGTCGTAATGCTCCACGCGACCGTTGTCGGCCACGGGCATGGTGATCGACGATACGCGCACCGCACCGTTGATCGGCTTGCTGGGAATCAGTGCGGCGGCGAAGTACTTGACCTTGAGCGCGACCCAGTCGATCGCCCCCGCCACGGTGTCCCGCTCCCGTTCGTTGAGATCGCCGGGGCCCTTGATCTCTTCGTCATCATTGGTGAGCTGCACCTGGACGCGGGCGGAGCTGCTCTCATCAACGGAGTTGAATTCCTGGTACATCAGTCCCTGCGGCCAGACGATGTCGTAGGAATTGCCCGCCACCTGGGAGGCCATGTCACGCATCATCACATCGAAGTCCATCCCGTAGGAATCGCCATGGAAGACGAAGCGCTTCTCGATGATGCCGCCGCCGGCGCTGTCGGAGCCCGTGAGGGAATCCGCTCGAGCGGAATCGACCACGGAGGGAAGGCGCAGACGGGCGGTGATGACCAGCGAGTCGTCGTCCGAGAGATAGGTGGAATCCGGAGCGTCCACATCGAAGACAAACTGCTCGGTATTGATCCGCGCGCCGTCCGGCGTGGTATACCGCAGACCGAGCACGCCCGGGAAGCCGGTCGAATCGGAGATCAGCTGGACGGGATCTCCGTACCAGGCGTTGTACTTCTTCAGCTGGAACCGCGTCAGCAGGCCGCCGCGCGTATTGAGGATCGCCTTGTAGAGCGGGCTCTCGACAACGATGAATCGCGTCGCGCCCTCGGAGAGCGTCGCGTAGGAGGGAGGTGGCGGCGTCTGCTGCTCGGGCGTCGTCGCGGGCTGCTCAGGCGGGCTCGACGGCGTCGTGTCGGCGGTGATCACCGTCGTCGTGTCGCGGGCGACCGGCGGTGCCTGTCGGGGGGAGAGCCACACCGAGAGGAACGACCAGCCCATGAAGACCAGTGCGATCAGCGCGAATGCGACGACGGTACGTTTGTCGATCATGTCGATGGGTTCGGGCAGCCTGGTGAGAAGCGCTCAGCGGGGCAGCAACGCGCCGCGCTCGCGTCGCTCGACGGTCGCATCACGCGGCCGCGCGCTGACGATGAGGGGAACATCATGGAACGGGGTCGAAACCGCCGGGGTGGAACGGGTGACACTTCAGGATGCGGCGGATGCCCAGCCAGATGCCACGCAGTGCGCCATGTCGCAGAATCGCCTGGCGCGTGTACTCCGAGCAGGTCGGATGGAACCGGCAGCTCGATGGAAGCATCGGCGAGATGAACCGCTGGTAGAGTCGGATGATTCCCGCGAGTATCCAGCGAAGCAGCGGCGTGCGATCGAGGTCCTCAGCCATGAGCGTTCTGCGTTCGGTCGGTGTCTCAGCGGCGATCCTCCTTGAGCGCTCGAGCGAGTCGTCGCAGTCCCTGGTGCATTTCCTCGTCGATGGAGGCGAGCTCGGCATGGCTCGGCGATCCCTTGGGAAGCCACAGCACCGCCATGTGCATCGCCATTCCACCAGGGAGTTCGTCGACGAGCCAGTTGCGACGCAGTCGGAAGGACTCGCGCATGCGCCGTCGGATGCGATTGCGCACGACGGCGATTCCCGCCGAGCGCCGTACGATGAATCCGCAGAGGAGTTCCGCAGGGGACGCCGAGTCGTCGACCGGCGACTGCCGGGCGACGACGAACTTGAAGAGGAGACGTCGCGTGCGCACCGCGCGACCCTGCTCGAAGAGGCAGGAGAAGCGGGCGCGTCCGCGCAGTATCTTCGAGCGGTCGAGTCGCAATCGGGCACGGGACGTCATGGCCGGTCGATGCGGAGAGGAGACCTCAGCGCCGACGCATGTCATCGCTGACCGACAGACGCTGCCGACCCTTCGCGCGACGGCGGGCGAGCACGCGGCGGCCGTTCTTCGTGGCCATGCGGGCGCGGAATCCGTGAGTGTTGCGCCGCTTGCGACGGCTCGGCTGGTAGGTACGCTTCATTGGTGTATCCTCGGGAAAATCCGGTCGAGCTGAGAATCAAGAACGGTCAAGATACGAACTCGACACCTTCCCCGGAGCGTCCTCGGGTGGCGTCGATACGGGGTTTACAGAATTTTTCCCGTGGAACAGTGAAACATTTGCGCGGGCATTTCGGGCAGTCGTAACTTCGTTCCCCTTTGAGCCAGGCCCCGCCTGACCACCCCGTGCCACGACCGTTGTTCCCCCGTTCTGCGCCGCAGAAACGGCGGGACAGACGCCACGATTCGCCAGCAAGTCCCTCGAGGAATCTTCGCCTGCTTCTGCCGGCGAGATCGTCGATTCGAATCGTCCGGAAGACTGGTGGCACGGGTAGAGCGGCGGCCTCGATGGGCGTCTCCCCAACATTCTACCCGCGCGCTCCGCAGCTCCGATCGACACGTCCGTATTCGATCGCTTCGTCCGTTTTCAGCTTCGCGCGGGACCATCTCTTCAGCGGTCGCAACAACGGTTCGATGGAAGCACGGTCCGACAGATCCTCGCACGATTTTGCCACAGGCGTCTCACGCCCCGGTCTCGGTACGACCACCTCGTCCAACGCTCGCAGTCTCGGCTCGACGCGCAATGCCCGCCCGGATGCCGGTCTGACGCCGTTGATCGGACCCGATGCCGGATCCGACGCCGCTGCGTCCGACGCCGCCGAGGCGTGGGGGCGCTGCCTTGAGATCATTCGCGAAAACGTCCGCGTGCGTGCCTTCAAGACCTGGTTCGAGCCGACGCGCCCGATCAGCCTCGAGGGCTCGACGCTCACCATCCAGGTGCCGAGCCAGTTCTTCTACGAATGGATCGAGGAACACTACTACAAGCTGATCCGCAAGACCATCGTCGAGGTGCTCGGAGAACAGGCACAGCTGGTCTACCACGCGGTCGTCGATGACTCGGTCGAAACCGCCGAAGACAGAGTGATCACGCTCCCTGCCCGTAACGTCGCCCGCATCACCGGCGCTTCGCGTCCCAACGATGGAGGCGCTCCGGGAGGTAACCCGTTTTCGGTCGGCATGTCGCCGAACGAACGCCCGCAGCCCTCACAGCTCAACGCCCGATTCACCTTCGCCAACTTCATCACCGGTGAATGCAACCAGCTCGCCTACGCCGCGGCAAAGGCCGTTGCCGACAATCCCGGGGGCACCCGGTTCAATCCTCTGGTGATCTACGGTGGCGTCGGCCTCGGTAAGACGCACCTCGTCCAGGCGATCGGACATCAGATCATGGAGCATCGAACCGACTGCTCGGTCGTCTACATCAGCTCCGAACGCTTTACGCTCGAATTCGTCAACGCCATCCAGCACAACAAGTCGCAGGAGTTCACCAACTACTACCGCAACGTCGATGTGCTCATCGTCGATGACATCCAGTTCTTCGCCGATAAGGAGAAGACCCAGGACAACTTCTTCCATACGTTCAACGCCCTGCATCAGAGCGGCAAGCAGATCATCCTCACCAGCGACGTGCCGCCCAAACAACTGCGCGGTGTCGACGAACGGCTCATCAGCCGCTTCCAGTGGGGACTGACCACCGACATGCAGGCGCCCGACCTGGAGACTCGTATCGCCATCCTGCAGAAGATGAGCACCGACGAGGGCTACCATCTTCCCGGAGAGGTGATCGATTACATCGCCCGGACCGTTACCTCCAGCGTTCGCGAACTCGAGGGCTGCCTGATCTCGCTGCTGGCCGAGAGCTCGCTGCGAAGTCTGTCGCTGACGCTCGAACTGGCGCGCGACGTCATCCATGGTATCGCCATGGTCAACGACGATCCGATGGTCACCATCGAGCAGATCCAGCAGGCCGTCTGCGAACAGCTCGACGTTCCGATGTCCCTGCTGACCGGCAGGACTCGCAAGCAGGAGATCGTGTTCGCACGACAGACCGCGATGTACCTGATCCGCGATCTCACCGGCACATCGCTCAAGACGATCGGCAACCACTTCGGCGGGCGCGACCACACGACGGTCATGCACGGCATCAATACGATCCAGTCGCTCCGGGATTCCGACGACCATACGCGCCGCACCCTCGCGTCGGTTCGACGTCGACTGAATCTGCCCGATCGCTGATCGCTCGCTCGCAACGGGACTGAGGAAATGCAAAGCGCCGGTGAGACCTGCTCGGGTCCCACCGGCGCTTTTCATTTCCGTCACGGTCGAGCCGAACGCTACCGTACGAACACCATCGAGCGGGATGCGCTGGCGTGGCCGTCGAGCACGAGCGTGTAGCGATACACACCCGACGCGATGCCGCCGGCGACCGACCACGGGTCGAAGCGGACCGTGTGCCGACCCGCATCGAGCCGCCCGTCGAGGAGCGTCGCGACCGTCCGACCACTCATGTCGTAGACCACCAGCCGTGCCTGTGCGGCCGATGTCAGCGTGAATTCGATCGACGTCGCGTTCGTGAACGGATTCGGAACGTTCTGCTGAAGCGCCAGATCCAGCGCGGTCGATTCGGCCGGAACCGCCGAGGTCGGAATCGAATTGATGCCTTCACAGGTCACCATCTTCCAGATGTCGCCCGTGAAATCGGTGACCCAGATGTTCTTGTCAGCCGGATCGTATTCCACGCCGCGCGCGTTGATGTCCGAGCTCTCGCCGGGCGAACTGAGTTCGAACGAACACGATTCGTTCTGCTCATCGTCAGCCGAGAGCAGCCGCGCGTGCGCCGACTGCAGCGTGCCGCCGGTGAAGTCGGTCTCGATCTGGAAGAAGTTCGTCCCGTCATGCGCCGAGGCGATTCCGCGTGGTCCGAGTTCCACCTGACGCTTGCGCTGGTAGGTCACCAGCGGGATGCCGGGATTCGACGCGTCGAGCAGATAGAGTTCCTGGTGGGCATCGCGATCGCCCACCAGGAGGAACGGCAGTTCGGAATTGTCTCCGCCCATCCAGGTGACGCCGATCGGATAGGTGCAGGGCGAGGGCCACTTGCCGACTTGTTCTCCATCGCGGGTGACCTCGTAGAGAACACCGCCGGTCGTGCCGGTCGTGCTGTTGAGCTTATGGATGAAGAGCGTTCCGTGATCCGGCATGTACGTCATCCCGGTGAAGAGGCTATCGCCACCCTGCAGCGACATGTGGACGGTCGCGACGGTCTCGAGCGTCTTCGGGTCGAGCTTCAGCAGCCGGTTGCTGTAGAAATCATCGACCCAGACGTTGTCGCCGTCGTAGGTGATGCCGTACGGCACGACAGACTTGGAGGCGTGTGCGACGAAGCTGCCGATTCTGACCTGGGCGATGGTGAAGCTGCGGCTGACGACGGATTCCTCACCACCCTGCGCCGAGACGCGGACGCGCGCATGTTCGGACTGCGTATTGGGTACGATCCAGCGGAACGCGTTGCCCGCGACGTTCTCACCGAGGGTCGTCCACGTCGAGCCGTCGTCGACGGAGTACTCGACGCGCACCGGGCCGCTGAATCCATTCCAACCGATCACGTGCGCGCTGGACCCGGTCCAGACTTCGCCACCAGTCGGAGCTGTGATCGACGGGGCGATCGAGGGCGAGACCAGATCGATCTCCCACATGGAGCGACCGTGTGAGGCGAGCCGCAGCGTCTTGCTCGATTCGTGCACCTCCAGATCGGCTACACCGACGCGCGGAAGGCCGTTGCTGTACTCCGACCAGGTCGCGCCGCCGTCGAGGGTGATGAACACGCCGATGTCGGTGCCGACGTAGATGATGTTCTCGTCATCCGGATGCAGTGCGATGGCGGTCGTAGGGATATCGGGCAGCGTTTCGCTCAGATCGGTCCAGGTGGCACCGGCATCGGTGGTGCGGAAGACATGTCCGCTGAGGAAGCCGCCGAAGGTGACGTAGCAGGTCGCCGGATCGGTCGACGACGGCGCGAAGTCGGTCACCGCCCGGTTCGGCAGATCCGGCGCGCCGGTTCGATCGACCCATGTGTCGCCGCCATCGGTGGACATCATCAGTTCGCCGTCGGAGGCGCCGGCCCAGATCGTCTGGCCGTGATCGGCCGGCGAGACGGCGATGGCAAGAATCGTGGATGTGAATTTGGGGGAGAGCTTCACCCACGAACCCTGGCCGAAGTCGTAGTTGCCCCACACGTACTGGCGTCCGTAGTAGACGAACTGATTCTCCTGATCGATTGCCAGCGGCGCCACCCACGCGACGTTGTCGGAGAGGTCGATGCCGGTGCTGATGTCACGATTGACGATCCCGGAGGATCGATCGAGCTTCCAGAGTTCGCCCTGCTGAAACTCGCCGATGACGAGGTTGTGATCGAATGGACTGACGACGATCATCCCGCCGTCGCCTCCGGCGATCTGCACGCCGCTGGAGGAGAGCGTGCCGTTGTCCTGCGTACCGCCGTAGGAAACGTCCGCCGCCTCCTGGTCGACGCCGACGTCGTAGAACTGTGTGATCGCCAGGCCGCTGTTGATTTCACCGAAGGTCATTCCACCGTTGGTGCTGCGGTACATGCCGCCGTCATTGCCGTCGAAGAACCGCTCGGGATTGGCCGGATCGAATGCGAACGCGTGGTGGTCGGGGTGGACGTTGGCGCCGACCTGCGACCAGTTGTCGCCGCCATCGCTGCTGCGGATCATCCAGACGCCGCCGCAGACGACGACATCGGGGTCATCCGGCTTGACGGCGATCACGTTGTTGTACCACCCCTGTCCGTTGAGCACGTTCTGTCCGCCTGATCCGGTATACACCGACGTCCAGGAGGCGCCGCCGTCATTGCTTCGATAGACGGTCGTGCGCTCTGCGCTGGCTCCGAGCGTTTCGTCGACCAGCGCGTAGAGTCGCGACGGATCCGATGGTGCCACCTGCACTGCCGATCGCGCGTCCGACCACGTGTCGTCGAATCCGTTACTGCTCGGCGTGAAGCTGCGGCCGCCGTCGGTGGAGTGGAAGATGCCGGAGGTGAACCCAGCGGCCCAGACCTCGTCGGGGTTCTGCGGATTGACCGTGAAGTCCGCGACGGCCGCCATGCCGGTGGCCTTCTGCCATGTCTGACCGCCATCGTCGGAACGGTAGAATCCACCGTCGTTCTTGGCTCCGCCGGCGTAGACGATGTTGCCGTTATCGGCACGAACGACGATTCGCGAGAAGCCACCCACCTGTGTCAACCCGGCGACCCGCCAGTTCGCGCCGCCGTCGGTCGTCTTGAAGATGCCGGCACCGAGGTAGGCGTCGACGTTCGCCGTCTGTTCGCCGGTGCCGGCGTAGAGCACATCCGGATCGTTCGGATCGACGGCGACCGCACCCATTGCCATGGCGTTCTCGAAGTCCATGATCGGGGTCCAGCTGGAACCGGCGTCGGTGGATTTCCACACACCGCCGTCGGCGGCGCCGATCCAGAGTGTCTGCGGATCGGTCGGATGCAGCGCGATCGAATTGACCCTTCCGCCGATTGCGTTCGGTCCGATCGGGTGCCACTGATCGTCCGAGAGCGATCGCGAACGCTTCTCGTTCCGCAGCGTCATTGTCCGTGCCTGTTCCAGCGCCTTCTGCCGGGCGAACTGGGGAATCTTGCCGAAGGGGTAGGAACGGATACCGTAGTAGTACAGCTCGCGGTTGAGTGGTGCGTTCGACTCGCCCTCGCGTTCGATGGTTGCCGATTCCTGCGCGCTGAGAGCCGCTGGCAGGAGCGTTGCGAGGAGGAGGAACGAGAGTGTGAATCGGTAGAAACGTGTCACTGGGCGACCATCCTGAGTGTTGGTGGAAGCGGATTGAACGAACACGGGTCGGCGGAAACGAAATCGACGACGTGAATCAGAATCGGCGGGTGAATCCTGCCAGGCGCATCACCATGAGCTCCTGTGCGGTGTTGACGACGCCGGTTGGCACCGTGTAATTGTTCAAAACGATCGAGAATGCAAGCCGCTCACCGTCGCGCGTGCAGCAGTAGCCGCTGATCGAACGTACTCCGGTGAGGAATCCTGTCTTGGCCATCACGTTTCCTTCAGCGAGCGTCCCACGGAATCGCTCCTGCAGTGTTCCATCCTCGCCCGCCACCGAAAGCGACGCGGTGAAGTCGTCCGCGATTGGAGATGTGTGTACCCAGAGTAGGAAGCGTGTGAGATCCCGCGGAGCAATGAGGTCCATGCGCGAGAGCCCGGAGCCGTCGACGAGGTTGATCTGCTCCAGGTCGATCCCGGCCCGCTGGAGCATCTGCGTGACGACCTCGATGCCGGCTTCGGTCGACCCGATGCCGGTGATGAGGCGACCGAGCGTCTTGAGCAGCATCTCGGCAGGCAGGTTCAGACTCAGCTTGTTGATCGGTCGAATCACCTCACGCAACGGAGCCGATCGCAGCCGAACGAGCTCGGCGGCCGAGGCGTAGTCGACTCCATGGGGGAGCTCGGCCGCATCAGCGACGCCGTCGGTGACGGAAATTCCTGCCCGCTCCAACCCCTCGCGCAGGAGCGTGGCTACGAACAGGGGCGGATCGTCGATGCTGATCTCCTCTGTGTACGACCCGGAACCCGCCGCGATGTTACCCGAGACGGTGATCACCGGACTGCCGGGCGTGCGCCGTATCTCGAGCGTCGACGTGGAATCCGATCTCGTGGTCGTTGCCGAGACTCGCAGCGTCACATACCCGGTTGACGGCAGCATGTCGATCTGCACGGAGTCGCCCGGATCGACTCCAGGCGTGACATTGACGCGGACACAGTTGCGGTACATGGCCGCGGCGCTGATCGGTGCGCTGTAGCCGTAGGGCTCGTCGTCCCAGCTCCAGCCGGGTCCGTACGCGACGGCGTCGAACGCGGAGGCATCGACGACGACGCGTCGCAGCGAGCGGACTCCGGCCGAGTGGAGAGACGCGACGATCGTGTCGATGACCCTCCGGGGATCGCGGTCGAATTCCGGGGCGATCGAAGGATCTCCCGACGCGCGGAGCACGAGATCGCCGTTGAGGCGTCCATCGGGCGAAACCGTATCGGTGATGAAGACCGGTGTCTCGAAGACGTAGTCGCCTCCCAGCCGATCGAGTGAGGCCGCCGTGGTGAGCATCTTGATGTTCGACGCCACCAGGCGATTCTTCTCGCCGTCACGATCGAAGAGTCGTTCGCCGTCCCGCGTGCAGGAGACCACCGATATGCTCCAGGAAGCGTTGTCGAATGAACGGTCGGCAAGGATCGCATCGAGATCGGTTGCCAGACTGCTGCGTGCTCGGCGATCCGACTGCGCCGACTCGCTCGATGTCGCGGTGATGCCGCCACCCGGGCGCTGCGCAAGCGCCGGCTCAGCGTGCACGACCGCCAGCGCCAGCAGCATCGTCGGCATCACTCGACCGATGGTCGATCGGGATGGAATCGCTACGTACGTACGCATGGGTGACGAAGAGGCGGCCGCTCGATGGATGGGTTTGGCGCGATGGCGAAGGATCATCCCGGAACGTCGTCCGGGCAGGGCACTGCACCGCGGAGGAATGGTTGCGTAACTTGTGGGCTGTCGCGTTGCCAACGCCCGGGAGAGGTTGGAGCGAAAGAATCGCGAAAACTTACGTTCCGGCACCCACGCTGGCAAGCGGGCACCGCGACTGCCGACCTCCGGCATCCCACTGCTCATCGGGGATTGCGCCGACGTCGTCGACGCCGACCTCGCACCGATTCCAGATTCCAGCAGCAAGAGCAATGTTCGAACGGGTTATCACGCAGACGATCCAGTCGGTCGCCGCCGATGTCGTTCGTGAACGATCACAGGTTGGTCTGACCGAGATCCTGGAGTCCGAGCGGATTCCGGAACGGTTCAAACCATTCTTCGCCACCGAGGTTCGCTGGTGGCTTCACGGGGAGGCGCTCTCGCGTGCGGCCAACAAACGCTTCGACTGGGATCATCCGGAGCTCTCGGCACTGCTCGGCTATCTCGACGACGTTCAGTTCCGCCATGCGCGATTCGAACGCGATGAATTCATGACGGTGCTCGACAGTGCGGTGAAGCTGACCTACAACTACCTCTGCCGTCCGCAGGTGACGCTCAAGTGGTACATCTTCCGTGGTCAGCCCGTCAAGCCGCTGCGCGAAGTGATGCTCCGGCTCGATGCGTTCGTCGACTACCCATACTTCCGTTCGGTGTTCTCCGACTGGGTCGAGCGCAAGCGTCAGGAGCGACCGACGTTCGATGCCATATCCGCCACGGAATTCGAACGCATCGTCCGGCGAATCGACGATCAGATTCTCATCAGCTGTACGGTGGAGGATCTGCTCACGATGATGGATCCGCTCTTCGACGTCGTAGGTGAGGGCGATGAGAAGTGCCTCCCGCTCGATGCGCTCGTCATCTTCTTCGACGACAAGCACATCAAGCGACTGGTCGACCACCTCGAGGAGATCCGTGACCATCGCAGCGCCACCGTCGGTCGTGATGACTTCGTGGGACTGCTCGAGGAACTGCTCACGACCTCCGATGAGAATCCGGAGGCCGATTTCTCGACGGTCTATCAGAACGACGAGCTCGACGACGTCGTGCGCCGCCATCTGGAAACCGAGGGGCGCGCAGTGCCAATCAGTGACGCCGAAGTCGCAGATCTCACCGCTGCCGCAGCTGCCGCGCCGCCACCGATTGCCGATGCTCCCGAGCCCGCGACGGGATTCGTCGACTCGACCGGTGACGTCATCGAACGCGGCGGCGAAGCGCTGCGACCGACCGCAGCCACGGTGTCAGAGGAGTCGGCGTCCGATCACACGCCGTCGGCAGATCACGAGCGCTCCGCCGACCAGGCAACCGACGAACATGCGGCCGTCGAGGATGACGCCGCCGATGACGAGGCGGCGGAAGGAAATCGGAGCGACACGACGGAGCGGGAGGTTGCGGAGGCATACGACCTCGATCAGTATCAAGCCGACATCGAGGCCGCCGTCGGAGACGAGGTCGAGGACGAAGAAGTCCGCGACGAGGAGACGGAGGACGAGCTGGTTGAGGAGGCAGAGGACGTAGAATTCGGCGAGGGGGAGGTTGAGATCGAGGAGGTGGGGGAGGAAGAATTCAGCGACGAGGAGGTGGAGGACGCGGAAGTCGGCGACGAGGAAGTCAGGGACGAGGAGGAATCTGACAGGCAGTCCGCCGATGCCGAAGGTGATGTCGAGGAACTCTCCGAGGTGGCGATCGAGGATCGTCCCGGCGAAGATGAAACCGAAAGGCAGGTCAACGAGGCAGCCACCGACGATGCTGACACCGCCGACGGAACTGAGTTCGGCGTGGACGATGGGGTGGGCGCCCCCGGTGCGGAGCAGCCATTGGAAGAGGTCGGCGATCGGGATCCTGAGACGACCGTGGCAGAGGACGAAGCTGAACCGGCAGCTACCGAATCGATGTCGGGTGAGTCTGCGAGGCGCGATACTTCGTCGCTGTCGACCAACGGGGCAGCCGGCGATGGTCATCGTGAAGCCGACGACCTCCCCGAGCCGCCAGAGGCCAGCCCGGGTCCGATGTCGTGGTCCTCGGGAGCCACGACGACGCCGAAGATGAAGGACGTGCGGCTGTTCATCGATGCGGTGCTTGAGCGCAAAATCATCCGCAAGATCTTCGGTCGCAACCGGGAGGAATACGAGGCAGCGATCAGCAGAATCAATGATGCGGAAACGTGGCGCGATGCCTCGCAGATCCTCGTGGAGCTGTACCTGCACTACGATATCGATCCCGAATCGCGGACCGCGAGCCGATTCAGTGACAGCGTCTACGGACGCTATCGGTACATGTCCGAGAGCGAATAGCACGCCTTGGAATTCACCATCCAATCGATCGAGAGCACGTGTTCGTAGATCTGGCGGAGATCAGTGTCAGGGCCGGTAACGGCGGCGACGGTGCGGTCAGTTTCCGACGCGAGAAGTTCGTTCCGAAGGGAGGACCCGACGGCGGCGACGGCGGTGCGGGGGGCGACGTCGTGCTGGTGGCCACCTCGCAGCTGTCGACGCTGATGGATCTCCGGTATCGGCGGGAGTACAAGGCCGAGGACGGTCGAAACGGCGCCGGAGCCCGCAAGACCGGACGGGGCGGTGCCTCGGTCGAGGTCCGCGTTCCCACCGGCACCCTCATTCGTGACGTCGACACCGATGCGCTCCTGGGTGACCTCGTCGATGAGGGCGATCAGGTCGTCGTTGCCAGGGGAGGACGTGGAGGCAGGGGGAATTCAAATTTTGCGACGCCAACCAACCAGGCGCCCCGCTTCGCCGAGGACGGGCGACGCGGCGAAGAACGACGCATCGTCCTCGAGCTCAAGCTCCTGGCCGACGTCGGACTCGTGGGCTTTCCGAATGCGGGAAAGTCGACGCTGATCTCGCGAATCTCCGCCGCCCGTCCCAAGGTCGCCGAGTATCCGTTCACCACTCTTGTCCCCAACCTCGGCATCGTGCGCGTTGACGTCGGTGAGTCGTTCGTCGTGGCAGACATCCCGGGGCTCATCGAGGGAGCAAGTGAAGGAAGAGGACTCGGTCACCAGTTCCTGCGTCATGTCGATCGCTCCGGAGTCCTCTGCTTCCTGCTCGACGGCACAGAGTCGGATCCCGTCGAGACGTTCGAGACGCTCGTCGGTGAACTGCGGCGCTTCAATCAGTCGATGCTCGACAAGCGGCGGGTGGTGTGCATCTCCAAGGTGGACGCCCTCGGCGATGAGCGTCGGACGGAACTGGCCGCACTGCGCTTCGAGGGCGATGCGCCACTGATGATTTCATCGGTATCCGGAGAAGGAATCGACCTGCTCGTGGCGCGCCTCAGCCGTGAGCTGCGAGCGTGGAAGGCGGAGGGATGATGGCGGCCACACCTTCCGAAGCCCGGCTCCGAACTCTCCGCCGCGCGACGCGCCGAAGCGTCGGAGTCGCCACTGCACTGGCTTCGCTTGCACTCCTGGTCACGGCGATTGCCGCGCTGTGGCTCGGTACCTCGCCGATCACCCCGCCCGAACTGATCCGCGCGCTGTCGGCTCCCGCCACCGATCCCGTCCACGTGATCCTCTTCGACCTGCGGCTGCCGCGCATCGTGCTGGCCATCAGCGTGGGAGCTGCACTGGCCGCCTCGGGCGTGCTCTTTCAGGCCCTGCTTCGCAATCCGCTTGCCGAACCGTACATCCTGGGAATCTCCAACGGATGTGCGGTCGGGGCGATCATCGGCTTCATCCTCGGCATCGGACCACTCGGCGTCACGACCCTCTCGTTCGCCGGGGGCGCGGCCGTTGTCCTCACCGTGCTCAGCATTGCCCGCGGCGCGTGGGGCGTCCGCTCCGAATCGATGCTGCTAGGTGGCGTCATGGTGGGCGCGATCGCGGCCGCGGCGATTTTCATGCTGCTGCACTTCGCCGGACCGCAGCTGCGCACGGCCATCCAGTGGACCCTCGGTGATCTGTCGAGCACTTCATCGGTCGTCGGGTACGGTTCGGGATTCCTGCTGGTAGCCATCGCCCTCTGCTCGATGTTCACCGGTGACACGCTCAACGCGCTCAGTCTCGGCGACGACGAGGCAGCCAGTCTCGGCCTCGACGTGTCGAGGGTTCGAGTGATCGCCTACCTCGCCGGATCGTTCGTCGTGGGACTGTCGGTGAGCTTCTGCGGTGCGATCGGATTCGTGGGCCTGGTGGTACCGCACATCGTTCGACGCGTCGTCGGCGCCGATCACCGTGTCCTGCTTCCGGTATCGATCATCGTCGGAGGACTGTTCCTGCTGGTCTGCGACACCGCCGCGCGGATTCTGCTTCCCGCGGTGGATGCCGCCGGGGGCGAGCTTCCGGTCGGTGCGGTCACCGCACTCGTGGGCGCACCCGTCTTCATCTATCTGCTGCGACGCAACCCGATGTAACAAACGTTCGCGTCGCTTGCATTGCCGGGGGCCGCACGCGTAGCTTTGACGCGAGCTGAACAGTAGCCTTCCCCTGGCTATTGTGCCAGACGCTCAAAGCTGGTCTGTCCCCATGACCGGCTTTTTTTTTGCCCCCGACCGCGCAGTGGATCGCGTTCGGTCTCGTTGCGGTCCGATCGGCGATACTATATTCCCGGCTTATGATCGCCGTGCCGCCCATAGGCACACCCCGCCCTGGCACAGCCGTGCAAGGCGAACCATTCCTTCTTACGAATCCCGACCAGCCATGGCAAAGCAGAGCACTGCCGCTGCCGCACGAACCCGATCGAAAGGCAACACGTCGCGTCCGAAGCGCGGTCGCCCGGCAGCGGCATCGAAGAAGTCCAACCTGCATCCGATCAAGTGGGACATCCCCTTCAGCAATGTGAATCTGATTGTGCTCGCCATCGGCATCGTGGTGATCGTGGTCGGCTATCTGCTGATGTCCACCGGCATCAATGATGAAAGCGGCAGTCTGCACGGGACGTGGAATAATTCACTGGCGGTGAACGTGGCGCCCATCGTGCTGGCGATCGGCTACTGCGTCATCGTTCCGATCGGTATCCTCTACCGTCGACGTCGTTCTCTCGAGTCGGATATGAGCGAGGAAGGAGGTGCCGCCTGATTTGGCGAGACGGTCGCTCCGGACGGTTCAAGGCGCGGGTCCCCGATGAGTATCAGGGACCCGCGTCCGTTTATTGAAGCTCGATGCCCCGCTTGATCACGCGCTCGACGTGATTGATGCCGTAGTGATAGACCAGGGCGGGATAGTCAGCGACGTCGAGCACCAGGAGATCGGCACGCTTTCCGGTCTCGATGGAACCGACGAATTCAGAAATGCCGAGCGCCGCCGCACCGTTGAGCGTGGCGCCGGTGATGGCCTCCTCGATTGTCATGTACATTCCCATGCAGGCCAGCGCCAGGGCCATCTGCATGTTCTCGCACATGTTCGTCCCCGGATTGCAGTCGGTTGCCACCGCGACACTCAGACCGGCGTTGATCATGCGACGCGCCGGTGCGTACGGCAGACCAAGAAAGAATGCGGTTCCCGGCAGCAGCGTCGCCACGACACCTGCGTCGGCCATTGCCTTGATACCGGCGTCGGAGACCTGCAGCAGGTGATCGGCGGAGTAGGCACCCACGTGCGCGGCCATCGCAGCCGCGCCGACGCCGGCCAGCTCGTCGGCGTGCACCCTGGGCGCCAGACCATGCTGGCGAGCCGCCTCGATGATGCGCTCGGATTCCCGAACGGTGAAGTATCCCTCGTCGGTGAACACGTCGCAGAACGTCGCGAGCCCCTCCTGAGCCACCGCCGGAATCATCTTCTCGATCACCTCTTCGATGTAACCGTCACGATCGGAGCGGAATTCGGGAGGGAAGTCGTGCGCGGCCATGAACGTCGCGACGACGTCGATCGGCAACTGCCCGTCGAGCTCCTTGATCGCTTCGAGCACTTTGATCTCGGCCTCGAGACTGAGTCCGTAGCCGCTCTTGATCTCCACGGTCGTCGTACCGTGTCGCATTGCCGAGCGAACCAGCGGAATCGCACCGTCGACCAGATCCTCGACGCTTGCCTCGCGCACGGCGTTCATCGTCGAGAGAATTCCGCCGCCCTCGGCCGCGATCTCCTGATAGCTGGCTCCTCGAAGTCGTCGGGCGAATTCGTTCGAACGGTCTCCACTGAAGAGCATGTGTGTGTGCGAGTCGACGAATCCGGGCATCACCGTCCGCCCGGTGCAGTCGATGCGCTCCACACCGGTGAACGTCCGCTCGCCGACGCGACCGACCCATTCGATATGCTCTCCGTCGACGGCAACGACCGCGTCGCGGATGACGCCGATGTCGCCCATCGCCTCGCCCGAGCGCTGCGGAAGCCGCGATGCCGGCGAGGACCCGCCGGAGCCGTCGCGATCGCCTTCGGCCGCGACCGTCACGAGCGTCGCGATATTCTCAAGAACCAGTGTCGCCAATGCCGACCTCGTCTTGCTCGAAGTGAACCAGTCGCCGGAACGCGTTGATGCGCGCCGAGATGCGCTCGGCGGTGAGATCGCGCAAGGCGTCGAGTGAAAATTTCTCCACGCAGAAACTCGCCATCGCGCTGCCGTGAATCACCGCCCGTCGAAGCGATGCCTCGTTGGTCTGCGCCGATCGGATGATGAAACCCGCGAAGCCACCGGCGAACGTGTCGCCGGCTCCGGTCGGATCGTAGATGTCCTCCAGCGGATAGGCAGGCGCCGAGAAGATGTCCTCGTCGATGAACAGCAGCGCGCCGTGCTCGCCCTTCTTGACGACGACCGTTGAGGGTCCCAGCTTCTGCACCTTCCGTGCGGCGCGAATGACGTTCGACTCATCGACGAGCTGACGGGCTTCTGAGTCGTTGATGATCACGCAGTCGACCCGTCCCAGCACCTCGCGAAGCTTCTCCGGCGTGTGTTCGATCCAGAAGTTCATCGTGTCGCAGATCACGTACTCGGGTTCGTCCATCTGATCGAGCACCTTCAACTGAAGTGCCGGATCGATGTTGCCGAGGCAGACCACGCGTGCCGAGCGCATCGCTTCGGGAATCACAGGGTCGAATTCGGTCAGCACGTTGAGCTGCGTCTCCAGCGTGTCGCGTTCGTTGAGATCGAAGTGGTAGCGACCGCTCCATCGGAACGTCCGTCCGCCTGGGCGGACCTCGACGCCGGTGAGATCGACGCCGCGACTGCGGAGGAAGTCGAGGTCGTCCTTTGAGAAGTCGTCGCCGACGATGCTGACGACGCCGATGGAATTCGTGTAGTAGCTGGCGGCCGTCGCGATGTACGACGCCGATCCGCCGAGCGCGTTCTCCACGTGGTCGAACGGCGTTTCGATCGAATCGTAGGCCAGCGTGCCGATGATGCAGAGGTCCATGGGCAGGTGCGTGTCAGGAGTTGTTGAATTCGTGGTGCGCCGGTGCGCCACCACGCGGTGACGACTGTGTTCGGCACGAGGCAGGAAAAAAGAATTCCGAAGCTACGAAACGCTGCCGAACCCGCTCCGGACCGGGCCGACCGCCGAACGACTTACAATGTTTCATCGATCGATACGAGGCGGGCGATGCCGAGCGGTCTATTTTGAACGCTTCAATTCCGCCTGGATCGAACGGTCGCCGGCCTGTCTCCGGCATAATCGCGTGACGCCGCCGCGGCGATGTCGCAGCGAATGTGTGGCGCCGGAGACGACGTGGTATCGACCTGTATGTTCTGGCGATCGGGATGCGACCAATGACACCTCGGCATCGAATCCTGCCCTTCGGCACGCCGGTGCGCCGTATCGCCGGCGTCGCGGTGACCACGATCGTCTGTGCGACGCAGCTCGCAGCTGCCTGCCCAAGCTGTCGCGATGCCGCGGCAGCTGCCGGTGGAGGACTCTCCGACGGCATCGGCTACACCGTCTGTCTGATGATCGCCGCTCCGATCATGCTGCTCGGCCTCGTCGCCTCGGTGATCGTCCGCGCCGTCCGCCGTGCCGCCGACGGCGCTGAGGACCGCGTGGTCCCGCGACACACGGAGGCGACAGCGGGACCCGCGCCAGCACACTCCCCACGCTCATGATTCTCACCGAATTCGCCCGCCGCTCGTTCCGTTTCATTGCCGTGCTCGTCGTGCTGCTGACCGCCTGCGCCGATCAGCAGGGTAGGCCGCACAAGGAACCGACGCGAAGGCTGGACGTCTCCGCAGGCAGTTCGATCTCCGGCGTCGCCCTCTTCGAAGGTGAGGTGCCACAGCCGCAGACGGTCGACGTCGGTGGCGACGAGTATTGCGTTCGTCACGGGATGGGTGAAACGCGCGACATCCAGCCGGTGAAGGTGCACGACCGACGGCTCCAGGACGTGTTCGTCTACGTCAGCGAGGGCCTCGATAGCCAGTACGCTCCGACGAGTCCGAACCCGGTACTCGACCAGAAGGGATGCACCTACGTGCCACACGTCCTCGGTGTGGTGACCGGGCAGCCGCTGACGGTGCTCAACAGCGACTCGACGCTGCACAACATTCACTTTGCCGCCACGAAGAACGACGCGCTCAACTTCGGTCAGTCTGTGGCCGGCATGTCCCGGCAGATCGTCTTCGACAAGGTCGAGACTCCCATTGCGGTGAACTGCGATGTTCACCACTGGATGCGCGCCTACGTATTCGTCCTGCCCGGTCCCGCGTTCGACGTGACGGGGGAGGACGGAAAATTCTCCATCCCCGTTCCTCCGGGCACCTACACGGTTACCGCCTGGCACGAGACGCTGGGCACGGTCACCGACACGGTGACGGTGAAGCCGGGAGAAGATCAGCTAGCCGAGTTCACCTTCCATCCTCCGCAATAGTCCGGCGCCACGATGTTGCTCCGGTCGTGATCGCTATGACCGGGGCGGCGGCGTGTCGACCGGCTCTGGGCAGCACAGATGCCACGGTCGCGAAGAATTCGATTCCTGCGGCAGCTCGCGCCCTACTGCCTTGCGATGATCACGCCGTCGATCGCGCGAGCGCAGCAGGCGACGCACCACTGGTGGTTTCCTCCGGCGGCGACGGCGATGGCCGATCGCGTCGACGGACTGTTCTATCTGATACTCGGAATCACCCTCGTGATGTTCGCGCTGGTCGCGACGCTACTGTTTACCGCCGTCTACCGATTTCGTGCCGACCGCACCGACCGTGCCCGATACACGCGGGGAAGCCTCGGGCTCGAGCTCCTGTGGACGAGCGTTCCGGCGTTGATCCTCGTGGTGCTGGCGGTGCTCAGTCAGCACCTGTGGTCGCAGATGAAGGAATCGCCGGTTGATGATGACGCCGCGCTGAGTATCGAGGTGCGTCCGCGACAGTTCGAGTGGGACATCCGCTATGCCGGCGGCGACGGTCTGTTCGGCACCGACGACGATGTGAATCTCATCAACCAGATGCACGTTCCGGTCGGCCGCCCGGTGGTCCTTCGGCTGATGTCGCAGGACGTGATCCACAGCTTCTTCGTACCGCAGTTCAGGATGAAGCAGGACGCGGTTCCCGGCCTGACCACGACGATGCGGTTCACTGCGACGCGAACGGGTTCATTTCAGATCGCCTGTGCCGAACTCTGCGGGCTCGGGCACTACCGGATGCGCGGTCGTCTGGTGATCGAGAGCCCGGAGGCGTACGCCCGGTGGGTCGACGCGCAGCAGCGTAGATTCGCCCGCCACACCATTCAGGATTCCACACGATGACCCCCGAGGAGAGCACACGCGGAGTCCTCACGACGGCCGATGCGGAGGGTCTCCGATTGGCTGGGCGATCGAGGCGCCTCGAGTGGCTTCTGTCGACCGATCACAAGGCCGTCGGTATCCGCTATGGCGTCAGCGCGGTGGCGTTCCTGCTCTTTGGCGGACTGCTGGCGCTGGTCATGCGGTGGCAGCTGGCGTTTCCGGGAACTCCGCTTCCATGGTGGCTCTTCGGCGGACTGTGGTCGCAGACGGTGGCGCCGGGCGGAATTCTCGCCCCGGAATTCTACACCGCGCTGCTGACGATGCACGCGACGTTCATGATCTACTTCGCGATCCTGCCGCTGCTCATCGGTGCGCTCGGCAATTACCTGATCCCGTTGCAGATCGGTGCGACGCGGCTGGCGTTCCCGCGGCTGTCGGTGCTGGCATTCTGGACGTCGATGCTCGCCGGACTGGTGATGATCCTGAGCTTCTTCGTCGAGGGTGGTGCGGCGTCGGCGGGATGGACGGCGTACATGCCGCTCGCCGGGCCTCCGGGGTATACCGGTGTCGGCGCCGGACTGAATCTCTGGATCATCGGAATCCTCCTGGCCGGCGCATCATTCATGATGTGCGCGGTGAACTTCATCACGACGATCGTCAATCACCGCGCGCGAGGCATGACGTTTCTCCGCATGCCGATGACGGTCTGGTCGCAGTTGATCACCGCGATCCTCACGCTCTGTTCGGTCCCCGTGCTTGCCGCGGCGATGATCATGCTTCTGTGTGACCGAACCGTCGGAACGAGCTTTTTCATTCCGGCGGGCCTGACGATGAGCGGTGCGCCGCTGAGCGGATGGCAGGGGGGAGGCCAGCCACTGCTGTACCAGCACCTGTTCTGGTTCTTCGGGCATCCGGTAGTCTACGTGCTGATCCTTCCGGCGATGGGCGTCGTCTCCGATCTGCTCGCGACGTTCGCTCGAAAGCACCTCTTCGGCCATCGGGCCATGATCGTCTCGACGTCGTCGATCGCGCTGCTGGGGCTGCTCGTCTGGGGCCATCACATGTTCCAGTCGGGGATGAATCCGATGCTCGGCACGACGTTCATGATTTCGACAATGGTGATCGCGGTGCCGTCGGGCGTGAAGGTATTCAACTGGCTGGCGACGATCTGGGGCGGGCGGATTCATCTGACGCTTCCGATGCTCAACGCGCTGGCGTTCGTGCTGATGTTCACCGTCGGCGGGCTCTCAGGCGTGTTCATGGCCTCGACGCCGATCGACGCCTACATCCACGACACCTACTTCATCGTCGCGCACTTCCACTACGTGATTTTCGGCGGGACGCTCTTCGCCGTCTTCGGTTCGATTGCCTACTGGTTCCCGAAGGTGACCGGACGGATGCTGGGGCATCGGCTCGGGCTGGCGCATTTCTGGCTGACGCTGGTGGCGTTCAACTGCGTGTTCTTCCCGATGCACATCCTGGGGATCGGCGGAATGATGCGTCGCATATACGATCCGACGGTCTACGAGCATCTGGTGCCGCTGCAGCCGATCAACGTATTCATCTCGATCTCGGCGTTCGTGCTTGGTGCCGCGCAGATCCTGCTGGTGGTCAACGTCGTGGTAAGCAGCCGGCGCGGGCGGATCGCGGGGGCCAATCCGTGGCACGCCACGACGCTCGAGTGGGCGACGAGCTCGCCGCCGCCGCCGGAGAATTTTCCGAGGGAGGTGATCGTCACGCGCGGCCCCTACGAATACAGCGTTCCCGACGCCCGCGCGGATTTCCTTCCCCAGTCCGACGCCGATGCATCGTGAAAGAGACCGTTACGAGGCGGCCCGAGAAGCCCCTCGACCCGTACCGTACCCGTTGCGTAGATTGACCGAATTGTTGCCCGACCTCTGCCTGCCGAGTCCTCGGCCGGCGCATCGCTCTCTCGCCAATGAACGCCCAGCCAACGTCGACACTCCCGCCCGCCAGACTTGCTCTGCATCGGTACAGTTTCCTGCTCACCTGCGTCATCGTCGGGCTCATAGGCCTGGGCGCGCACGTGAAGACGACCGGCTCGGGACTGTCGGTACCCGACTGGCCCAACACCTATGGGCACTTCATGTTCGCCTTCCCGTGGGAGGACATGGTGGGGGGAATCCGGTGGGAGCACACGCATCGGATGGTGGCGTCGATCGTGGGGATGATGACCTTTGCGCTGACCATCTGGGTCTGGCGGGTGGAACCACGACGCTGGGTACGCATTCTGGCGTTGTGGGCCTCGGGCGCGGTGCTCGCGCAGGGGCTGCTGGGTGGGCTGACGGTGCTGCTGCTGCTTCCGGCGTGGCTGTCGAGTTCGCACGGAACGCTGGGGCAGATCTACCTGTCGATCGTGGCGTCAATTGCGCTGGTGACCTCACCGGCGTGGGTGGACGATCCGCAACGCGAGCAATCGCGAGGGCCCGGCGGCGGCGTACGGCGCCTGGCGCTGCTGACCACGTGCGCCATCGGCGTTCAGCTGATCGTCGGTGCGTTCATGCGGCACACCGAGGCAGGGATGGCCATTCCGGATATCCCGACGATGTTCGGCAGCTGGATTCCGCCGTTGAGCGATGCACGGATTGCGATGGCGAATTCGGAGCTGGCGAAGCTCGGACTGCTGCATAAGTTCGGACTGTCGGAGATCACGCGTACGCAGATTCTGCTGCAGCTAGCGCATCGCACGTGGGCGCTCGTCGTCGCCGGCATGATCTTCTACACCTCCTGGCGGATTCGCCGCGATCACCCTGCACTTCGGAGCGTCAATCGCAACGCCGCGGTCCTCGTCGGACTCGTCGTCGTACAGGTGACGCTTGGAATTCTGACCATTCTCACAGAACGACAGCCGACGATCACCACGATGCACGTGGCCGTCGGCGCGGTTACGCTGATGACCAGTCTGCTGCTGACCGTCCGCACACGCCATCTGGTCGCCGCCCCTTCGACGGCCGGCGAACCAGCACGCGCACCCGTTGTCCGTGAGGTACCCGCATGAGCATGATGGAGACCGATTCGACCGCGGTCGAGGTGGAGCGCGACGCTGCGATCGTCGATGGAGCCAGCAGCCGGCGCCGCAGCCGCGTGGCTGAATTCGTCGAGCTCACCAAACCACGTCTGACGATGCTCTCGGTGCTGACCACGCTGGCCGGCATTTACGTCGGAAGCCGTGGCCCGGTCGATCCGATGACCGTCGTCTTCACCCTCTGCGCCACGTTCCTCGTCGGCGGCGGATGCGGTGCACTGAACATGTACGCCGAGCGGGACCACGATCGCCGGATGCGTCGAACGATGAATCGTCCGCTGCCTTCCGGACGGATCGAGCCTGCGGCAGCACTCGTCTTCGGCCTGGCCCTGGTCGTCGTCGGCGTGGCGTGGCTCGCGCTGTCGGTCAACCTGCTGGCCGCCGCGATCGCGCTCGCCACGGTGCTCAGTTACGTGCTGCTGTACACACCGCTGAAGCGCCTGACGACGCTGAACACGATCGTCGGCGGTCTTCCCGGTGCGCTGCCGCCGCTGATCGGATGGGCCGCGGCGGGACGCGGACTCGACATGGGTGCGGCGGTGCTGTTTGCAATTCTCTTCTTCTGGCAGATGCCGCACTTCCTGTCGCTTGCGTGGATGTACCGCAAGGATTACCTGCGCGCCGGCTACCGGATGCTGACGGCCTTCGACGAGGACTGCTCCAGGACGAGCCGGCAGATCCTCATCTATACGGCGGCACTCGTCCCGCTGACGCTGTTGCCGACGATGGTCGGAATCGCCGGCTTCGTCTACTTCTTCGGCGCGTTCGTGCTCGGCGTCGGATTCCTCGCCTTCGGACTGCTTCTGGCGCTCGGATCTCGCCGTAACGTGCACGCCCGGTGGCTCTTCTACTATTCGCTGCTCTACCTGCCGGTCCTGCTCCTGGTGATGGTGCTCGATCGTGGCGCCGTCCTGGCCGGATAGTGCGTGCCGCGCGTCTGCCATGTACCCTCCGGTTCACCACACATCGTCGTCGATCAGCAACGCCCGACTCGGGATGATGCTCTTCGTCTCCTCGGAGGTGATGCTCTTCGTGGGACTGTTCACCGGCTACATCGTGCTCCGTTTCGGAAGCGATCACTTCCTTGGCATGCCTTCGATTCCGTGGCAGGTGCCGCTGATCAACACCGGTGTGCTCGTCGCCAGCAGTCTCGTGCTGCTCTTCGCCGCTCGAGCGTTCGCCGGCGGACGCACGGTGCGGTTTCGATTCGCTGCGGTCATGACCCTGCTGCTCGGGGCGGCATTCCTGGCGCTGCAGGTGCATGAGTGGAACCGACTCTCCGACGGTGGCGTGATCGCGGGTGCCAACGTCTACAGCGGCATGTTCTACGTTCTCAGCGGCGTCCACGGCGCGCATGTTCTCGGAGGACTCGGCGTGCTCGCGTGGCTCGTCTGGCGGGCGCTGCGCTACGGCGCGGTGGATGCCAACGATGCGGCCATCGGAGTCGCCGGCATCTACTGGCACTTCGTAACCGTGGTGTGGACGACCGTGTTCGTGATGGTATTCGTCGTTCGCTAGCGACCGATGAAGTGGTGATCGTCGCAGATGGAGCCGTACTGCAACATGCGCTACAACTACTGACCTGATGGTGTCGATATGGATGAACGCAACCAGATGAGCAATTCGAACTCCGGAACCGACGGCGGACCGAATCGTCCGTCGAACCTCGTGATCGGCCTTGCGTTCGTGGTGTTCCTTGTCGTCGGAGGCGCGCTCTTCGCTGCGCTGATGTACATGAAGCCCGACTACTCGAAGCTGCTGACGGTGGATTCGACCGACTCACCGGTCGCGAACGTCTCCACACCGGGCTCGGACGTCGACACGCTGCCGAGCTATCGCACCGTCGGGTCGGCCGGGTTCGTCGAACGAAGTGGGGACAGTCTGAATCTGACCGATCTGCGGGGCGATGTGCTGGTGGTCGACTTCTTCTTCACGACATGCAAGGGACAGTGTCCAATGATGACCGCGCGGATGATGGCGCTGCAGGACACACTCACGGGAGTCGACGGTGTGCGGCTGGTGTCGATCACGGTTGACCCTGAGACCGACACGCCCCAACAGCTCCGGAAGTTCGCCGCCAACTACCATGCGGATTCGGTGCGATGGCTCTTCCTGCGTTCGAGCAAGCAGGAGGTGCGCGACCTGGCCCACAACACGTTCATGCTGAGCGTCAGCGACAGCAAGGATCCGAAGGAACCGGTCACGCACTCGAATCGCTTCATGCTGGTCGACAAGTCAGGCACGGTCCGCGGGTACTACGACAGCTTCGATCCCCGCATGCAGGCACGGCTGGTGAAGGACATCGAGGCCCTGCTGCACGAGGGCAAGATTGCCGAGGCGGTGCGGTGAACGGATTCGATGTGATGGTCCTGCCGCCGATCAACGCGACGCTCAACGCGATCGCGGCCGTGCTGCTGATGATCGGATACTGGCAGATCCGCACCAACCGAGCGCACTGGCGCACCCATCGGGCGGTGATGATCTCCGCGTTCGTCGTCTCCACGCTGTTCCTGATTTCCTATCTGACCTATCACGGTCTTCGCGGCGGTGCTGCCACACCGTTCGCGGGGCGCGGGGTGGTGCGGCCGATCTACTTCACGATTCTCATTTCGCACGTCACGCTGGCGGCGCTGGTACCGGTGCTGGCGATCATCTCGCTGCGTCGCGGACTGAAGCGACGCTTTGCCCGTCACCGCGCGATCGCGCGATGGACGCTGCCGATCTGGCTCTACGTGTCGGTCACCGGCGTGCTGGTGTACTTCATGCTCTACCAGTGGTTTCCCGGAACGTGATCTCGGGCGTGAAGGAAGGGGGAATCGCTTGCATGGAATTCACACCCCTTCTTTATTGCGCGGATTCTCAGCCGACGCACGTTTTTCGACTTCCATATCCCCCGACGCATACGCCGGTTGAGTGCCCGGCAATCGGCATCACACGCAATTCGCATCACACGCAATTCATCACAGTCTCCATGATCCGTCGATCGATCCTACCGGCCCTTGGCGTCGTGTTCTTCGCAGTCGCATCGACGGCACATGCCCAGACATCGCGTCTGTACGAATTCCTGCGGAACGAATCCTCGGCGCGCGCCGCGGCGATGGGCGGTTCCTTCGTGACGGTCACCGACGACCCGGCGGCGCTGCACTACAATCCGGCGACGCTGGCGAGCGTGAAGCGCACGCAGGCATCGTTCACCTTCTTCAAGCATTTGCTGGACATCAACAGCGGATACGCGAGCGCGGCGACGACGCTCGACGGCATCGGTCAGATCGGGTTCGGCGTCGACTACACCAGCTACGGTTCGTTCGACCGCACCGATCGGCTGGGAAACGTGAGCGGAAGCTTCGGTGCTGGCGATGTCGCGTTCACGGCTGCCTGGGCGACGGATCTTGGCGAGGGCTTCAGCGCCGGCGTGGCCGGCAAGCTCATCTACTCGTCGATCTCCGACTTCTCCTCGACAGCGCTCGCGCTCGACGGCGGACTGCTGTGGGTGGATACCACGCATCGCGTGCAGGCGGGTCTGTCGATTCTGAATCTGGGATCGCAGGTGTCGAGTTACGACGGGCAGAGCGAGGAGATGCCGCTGGATCTCACCGTCGGCGTTTCGCATCGACTGCAGGGATTGCCGCTGCTGCTGGCGCTCAACTTCCATCGACTGCTCGACGGCGGCAGCGGCGTGCTCGACCATCTGCGTGCATTCACGATCGGAGGCGAATTCACGATCGCCGATCCGCTGCGACTTCGCATCGGGTACAACAATGCCGTTCGGGAGGATCTGGCCATCGGCGGATCGAAGGGACTGGGTGGACTCTCGGCCGGCGTTGGCGTTCTGGTCGGCGACTACCGATTCGATTATGCCTTCTCGAGCATGGCCCGCCTCGGCGCGCAGCACCGGATTTCCGTCAACGCCACCTGGTAACCACGACAATGGATTCACTCTCGACGCTTCCGGGCGCGATTCAGATCGCGCTCGTCGTGCTTCTGGTCCTCATCGGCTGGGCGATTCTCAAGCGGATGGTGAAAGTAGCGGTCGTGGTCGCGATCCTCGTGCTGGTGATCGTGGGACTCTGGGTGATGCTCGGGGGGTGAACGGGCCGCTGCTCGGCGCGCGTGCCCCCGCGGAGTCTGCTCCAACGACGACGAGCCATCCGGCGCATCGCACCGGACGGCTCGTTCGTCGATCACGCATCGCGTGGCTCAGGCCTTGGCGGTCTTCGCCTTTCCATTGGTGCTGCCGTTGGACTCCGCGACGACGCCATTGGCTTCGGCCGGCTTCTCCTGCTTTGCGGCCGGAATGCCGAGTTTCTCGCGCACGTCGCGTTCGAGCGCCGCGAACATGTCCGGATTCTCCGCCATCAGCTTCTTGACGCCTTCACGTCCCTGCACACGCTCCTCACCGACGGTGAACCACGAGCCGCTCTTCTGAATCATCCCCTGTTCGATCGACATGTCGATGACGTCACCGATCGTCGAGATGCCCTCATTGTAGAGGATGTCGAACTCGACCTCCTTGAAGGGCGGGGCGACCTTGTTCTTGACGATTTTGGCCCGGACGCGGTTACCGATGATATCCTGACCGTCCTTGAGGATCTCCTTGCGACGGACATCGATGCGGACCGAGGCGTAGAACTTCAGCGCATTGCCGCCTGTGGTGACCTCCGGGTTGCCGTAGATCACGCCGATCTTCGAACGGAGCTGATTGGTGAAGATCACGATCGTGCGCGAGCGACCGATCGCGGCATTGAGCTTCCGCATGGCCTGGGACATCAGACGGGCCTGCGAGCCCATCTGCGCGTCGCCCATTTCGCCCTCGACCTCGACACGCGGCGTCAGCGCTGCGACCGAGTCGATGACGATGACATCGATTGCGCCGGAGCGCACGAGGGTTTCGACGATTTCGAGCGCCTGCTCGCCGAACTCCGGCTGCGAGAGCAGGAGGTTGTTGACATCGACACCGAGTCGCGAGGCGTAGCGGATGTCGAGCGCATGCTCGGCATCGACGAAAGCGGCGATGCCGCCTCGCTTCTGGGCTTCGGCGATCACCTGCAGACAGACGGTCGTCTTACCGGAGGATTCCGGGCCGTAGATCTCGGTGATGCGACCACGCGGAATGCCGCCGATGCCGATGGCGTAATCGAGCGACAGCGAGCCGGTGGAGATCGCATCGACCGGAACGACAGCTGAGTCGCTCAATCGCATGATCGACCCCTTGCCGTGCTGTTTCTCGATCTGATCGATGGCGCTGGCGACGGCGCGCTGACGGGCGTCGTTGGATAGTTCTGCCATGATGGATTCGGGTTTGAAAAGTGTGTATGGATTGGTACTGGGATACTCGTTGCTGTGCGCGGTCTGAGGCCACCATTGCGGACGAATTTCCGGGCAATGGAAACCGCTCGGGCGACCGGTCGAAAAAGCACTCCGATAGAGACGGTTCCAGGCACCCGGAAGTGCCGGTCCAGTCACTCGAATTTCCGCGATTTCGCCATGATTGGGGCGATTCGTGGACCGTTGCGGAGTGGTGGTTGAGGCAAGTGCGAATCTACGAAAACGGCTCGGTGAAGACAACCACCGCGGGCGTGCCGATCGCCGAAGTGCAATCGATTGCCGGCCGGCTCAATTGCGATGCTGCTCCGGTGGAGATCCCCGCCGGATTCCCAGACGCGCCGGCGCGCCGGCAGCATTTCCTGCCACGCCGAGCAGCCGACGCCGCACGATCGGAACGAGACTCCGGCTTCGGCGAACGACTCCGCGGAAGGTGAAGGGCACGTACCGGTTCATCCGCTCGGTCAGCAGTGCGCCGGTCACTACCGTTCCGGCGAGCACTGCGGCCGCCATTCCCACCGCTCCCCAGAACCACGTGAAGAGCACGCCGAGCGACACCAGTGCCGCGGTGCCGACCAGCGTTCCGCGGAACAGATCCCGCGTGTGGCCGATGCCGAGGAGGATCGCCGACGGCACGATGACGAACGGCATCGCGACGCCGCAGGACATCAGCAGCTGGAATTCCGGCACCGCTTCGGCGTACTTCTGCGGGAGCATCGGTCCGACGATCGGAGCACCGACGACGCAGGCGATCGCCACCGGCACCAGCAGCAGAAACAGCGCTGCGGTCGATACCTCGCTGATCTCCGCGACCGACTCGATGCGCTCCTGTGAGAAGGCCTTCGACGTCGCCGGTACCAGCAGCAGCTGCGCCGCGTCCCGGATCGCCTCGAAGACGCGGAAGAACGAGCGTGCCACGTAGTAGATCCCGACCGCAACGCCTCCGCGCAGACCGCTGACGATCGCGATGTCGGTCTGCTGCTGCGTTACCGTCAGGAATCCCGTTCCACCCTGATGCACGCCGAGACGCAGCACCCGTCGGAATGCGCTCTCGAGGCCGCCGAGGCTCGGTACCATCCGTCGCATCGTGTAGATGAATCCCACCGCCGAACTCGCCAGAAAGCCCCACAGGTTGTACATCACGAAGTCGCCCGCTTCCCTCAGCGTCCCGTCGCGCCATCCGATGATCGACAGCCCGATGACGATCGTGAAGTACACCAGATCGATGACGAAGATCGCCACGATCCGGTAGTCGATCTGCAGAATCCGGATCGACACGTTGCGAACGATCGTGCTCAGCATTGTCAGCCCCATCAGCGCGAACGCGGCTGCGGCGACCGGCGTCTTGAACAGCTCGGCGATCGGCCGCGCGAAGAGCACCACCAGGAACGACAGCCCGAGCGTGAATGCAGCGTACAGAACGTTGGAGGCGGTGATGATCGGCTGCGAATCCGATTCGTGCTCCGAGGAGATCTTCACCATCGGCTGGAGGATGAAGAAATCCGCAAGCAGCGATATCGCCATGAAGATGCCCTGGAAAATCGCCCAGGAACCGAGCTCGATATCCGACAGCGTCTGCGGCAGAATGACGACGATCGCCGCGCCGTAGATCATCGGCAGCGACTTGTCGGCAGCCGCCCAGAGCGCCAGCGAGAGGTTCGACTGGCGGCGGCCGTCGGAGTGTGAGGGAGAGGAGTTCACAGAGTTCGAATCAGCAAACCACGAAGATACGTCGCGGCGTTCATGCGAGGTGCGTGAATCGGTGGCGCCCCGATTCGCCCGCGAGCTCGAGCCACGTCGCCGGTGCGCCAACGCCATAGGAAGGCGAATACCAGCCGTCGAGAATCGCGATGTCCAGGGTCGATTCGATCAGCAGTCGTGACGCCCCGCAGGCAAGCTCGACCGAACGATCCGAACGCCGCACGACAGTCACTTCCCCCGGTATCGTGAATCGTACAGTGCACTTGCCCGCATCGTCCGTCACCCGCAGCACGGCTCCGTCGAGCTCCCAGCGTCTGCTCACCGCGCGTCCGTACGCCCGATGCTCCGCCATCAGGGTTGTGTCGGCGAACTCCGTCACACGCGGTCGTGTTCTGTCGGAGCGCACCCGCCACAGTCCGTCGAATTCCGCCACCTCCCGATTGTCCACCACCGGCCCGTTGTGGGCGCGACTCGATCGGAGTTCGTTCCTGCGTGCCGCGTCCCTCGTGTAGCAGTACGTGCCGGGGTCGACGATGTACGCACCGGCCGGTCCGTGCAGCGTGAACGAGAGGACGTCGTTGTTGCCATGCAGACCGATCGGCCCGACGTCGGCGACCACGTGCAGCGAGGTGCTCCGGAGCACGGCGAATCCGCCGTCGGCGTACAGTCTTGACGCGCCCGGTGGCCGGCCCGACAATGCGCGGAATCGCTCGAATCCCTCGGCCCCAAGCAGCATTGCCGCCGCCAGCGAGTAGTGACCTGCCACCGCGGCCATGTCCGCCCGGTCGAACAGGCTCGCAGCCAGCGCAAGCGTGTCGCGGTGATCATACAGATCCTGCGTCGGTGTCATCCGCAACAGCACGCCGTCATCCGAATCGCCGAATTGCGGGACGTCGCCGTGCGGCGGGATGCAGTCGCAGGTGAATTCCGCCATCCGCTCGATCCGCGCCAGGGCCCATTCGGGCAGCGGTGCACCGCCACGGCGGCAGAGCACCGCTGAAGTGAGGAACATTTCCAGTACGAGTCGATGGTATTCAATGGATCGTTCGTAGTGGACGCCGTCGGGCAGCACCTGGTGTTCGAGTTCAGCTATGAGCCGCCGACGGCCCTCGGCAAACCACCGAGCGCCATCAGCCGTGTCGGCGAACATGGTTCCGACGGCAATCAGGCCGAGGCAATTCGACAGGTAATGGTTGGTGAGGTTGGAGAAGTACTCGAGGTTGCATTCCAGGTACCGTCCGTGCTCATGCAGGGTTCGCAGGTAGTCGATCCACCATTGCTCGTCAATCCCGGGCGCACCGGCGAAGTAGGCATATCCCATCGCGAGCCAGAATGCCCGAATGGCCACCTCCATCGGCATCGACCAGTTGACACCGACGTCGAGTGGATTCGACGCCGTCCAGTCGCCGATGAGCCGGGTGAAATCACGTGCCCACGCGCCGTTGCTCGTGATCCAGTAGGCGTTGCCGAGCCAGGAGATCCAGTACATCCGGTTCAGCTCCCACACGTATTTCACATCCGATCCCGCACCGGACATGAAATCGATGGCGTCGAAGCGATCGGCCGGCCAGAGGCGACCGGAGAGGGCGTCGCGATGCCACTCATAGTCGCCATCGGACTGGGCGGTGCAGATTCCCAGCATCGGGAACCGACCCTCGGCGATCGCTTCTGCGTGCTGCAGCAGCTGATCGTATCCCTCGATCGAGGTCAGCAGTGAGGTGAAGAATTCCTTTCGATTGGCGAGGGTGAAGGGAAGGCGCGGAGCGATCGAACGGTGGTAGTCGTCGAGAAACGAATCCGACGAATCGAACCACGAAAAGGAGTGCATCAACGCATCGACGGCAATCGGCTCGTGCGGCGCCCCGGCACGATATCGCGCGCGAATCCGCGCCTGTCGAAACACCTCGAACACGTGACGGGCGCCGTGACGACGAAGCGAAGCGATCAGAAATTTGAGTCGTCGCTCCAGAGCTTTATCAGCCATACGTCGCCGGGAGAATTGCGGACGAGATTGAGCGTGGCACGGCCATCGATCCGGAAGAGTTCGTTCGCCTGCAGCGTGATCTTGAGGTTGTAGCTGCGGGTAACGTTGCGCTCGAGCGAATCACCTTCGTCGAGCAGAATGGTGTTCCAGGTCAATTCGATCTGCGAGGCACCGCGGAACAGATTGTTTGTGATGCGCATTTCCGTGTCGCGATTGAACGACACGTAGGCCGCGCGGTCGGGATTGTAGTAGCGGAACTGAAAATCCGGGTGAAGCAGCTGGCTGTAGATCAGCGTATCCCGGTAATTATATGCGTAGCGGATGTTCTGAAAGACGCCCTCGACCGTGTGCTGGTCGCCGATCTCCGAACCGGACGGAGCAAGCGATGGCTCCAGGCGGGGCGCAAACGGATTCGTGCACGCCGTCAGGAGAATCGCCGAAACTATCAGCAGAGACAACCGGAGCGTCATCGGTCTATGAAGCGCGCTTTGATGAGCGACCAGCTCGTGTTGGTTCCATCGGAAATGTCCTTCCACCGCGTGATATACCACTCGTTCTGCGGTGATCGCGTAAGGGTGAACTGGAGCGTGCCGGACGCCTCGTGCTCGGCGCCTTCGCGCGTGTGCGGGAATTGCACGGAATACTCGGCGGTATACTGGACCGAGTCGCCGATCGGTGCGTCGGTTACTTCATTCGGAGTAAGCGTCAGCAGCGATGAGGAGCCGGTCTGCAGTTCGGCGAAAATGTTCTGGATATACGCCAGTTCGTCATCGGCGTGCCAGTCGGCGAACGCCGTGGGGGCGGCGGCAATCCCCTGTACCGACGGCTGGAAGACGAAGGGAGGCAGTCCGCGCGAGGAGTCGCTGAAGCAGCGCTGGTAGTCGCTGGCGTTGGCGTAGGCGATGGCGCTCTCCATGTTCCGCAGGACGACCGTCGGCGTGATTGGAGGCTCGAATTCCGACCCGGCATTCGTCGGGCTTTCCGGTTCGCGCGTGTCGAAGATTCCGCATCCGGCCAGATGGGAACCGAGCAGGACGGCAAGGGCGAACGGGACTGCAGATCGGATCGAGATCATGGCGTCCTCCGACTGATGACGAGCATCCGGGGAGAGTGGAATCGATCGAACTCTCCGCCCCGGTAATCACCGAACCATCGGACCGGTTCGAATCCCGATTCGCGCAGCATCGTCGAGATCGCTTCGGGTGAAAAGAGTCGAACCGACTCGCGGAACTGCACGCGGTGGCCATCGATGACGAACTCGATGTCCTTGACGACGCGGTCGCCGTCGATATGGCGGCGTTCGATGACGATGGTGCCGTCGAGGCTTCTGGTGTTCTCACCGACGAGCGTCTGCACCAGGTGGTCGCGATTGATCAGGTCGAGTACGTAGTACCCGTCTGCCACGAGGGAGGTGTGGACGTTGGCGAGCACCTGCATGTCGTCGTCATGGGATTCGAAGTAACCGAAGCTGGTGAACAGCTGCACGACGAGGTCGAATTCCATCTCGAAATCGATGTGGCGCATATCGGAGCGAACGAGCTGCAGCTCGACACCCGCCTCGGCGGCTTCCTCGGCGGCGTGGGCCAGCAGTCTCGGGGAGAGGTCGACGGCGGTGACCTGAAAGCCGCGTTCGGCCAGCGCGATGGCGTGTCGACCGGGTCCGGCGGCAACGTCGAGCACGGCAGCGGGCCTGTCGTTCGGGAGCGGGACCTGGCGGAGCACGAGGTCGACCACGCGATCGGCCTCGCCCTGATCCCGATGGCGATAGAGCGCCATATAGAGATCCGTGTCGAACCAGTCTTCGAACCACTCGGTCTGGTCGGTCGGGTCGTGTCGCTGATGATCGCTGCGGTTCATGCGTTCACCCGTCCTTCCAGCGCGCGGGAAATCGTGGCGGTGTCGATGAACTCGAGGGCCGTTCCGATCGGGATACCGCGGGCGATACGTGTGACGCGAACGCCGAGGGGGCGGAGCATTTTCGCCAGGTAAAGCGTGGTCATTTCCCCTTCGACGGAAGGATTGAGTGCGAGGATGACCTCCTCGATGCCGTTGCCGACGCGCTCGAGCAGCTCCCGGACCTTCAGTTCCTCGGGACCGACGCCTTCGAGCGGATTGATCACCCCGCCCAGCACGTGGTAGGTACCGTTGAAGTCGTTGGTCTTCTCCACGGCCAGCACGTCCGAGGGTTCCTCGACGACACAGATGAGGCCGCGCTCACGTTTGGCGGAGCTGCAGATGGCGCAGGGATCGGATTCGGTGATGTTCTGACACGAGGAACAGTACACGACGTTGTCCTTCATGGCCAGCAGTGCGTGCGCCATGGAGGCGACTTCTTCGCGGGGCTGTTTGAGGAGGAACAGCGCGATACGCTGGGCGGTTTTGCGTCCGATGGTTGGCATTCGGCTGAGGTGCTCGATGACCGACTCGAGCGATTCGGATGTATAGAGCATGAGGGAAACACGGTGCGGTTGTATTCGTAGGGCGTTGCTCGTGGCTCGTGGGCGAACGTTCGCAACAGACCGGTTAATATAGTAGGTCAACGATGCACGGTGCGGTGTCAGTCGAACGTCACTGCATCGGCTGACCGATCCACCAGAGCCCACCTGATCACAAACGTTCACAATCCCGGTGCCGAGCCGGACGTGCCGGTGGCCGTTGAACGGCCGGAACAGGCGCGAAGCCGGGCACTGGGGCGATTGCACCGCCCTCGACCCTTGGGTATATTCGGGGTTTGAGGTCGGCGGTCGTCCCGATTACCAACATCCCTTACGTCCCGAACACACGTACATGCTGCAGCTAATAGAGAAGATTGTCGGATCGAAGCGCAAGCGCGACGTCCAGAAGCTCTACCCGATCGTCGAGGAGATCAACGAGTACTTCGAGCAGTACGAGTCGCTCTCCGACGAGGAGCTCAAGGGCAAGACCGCCGAGTTCCGCGCGAGGATCGCCGAGCGCACGGCCGAAGATGAGGCGCGCCTGGTGGAGCTCCGCGAGCGCCTCAGCGAGGACCTCGACGCCGAGGAGCGTGACATCGTCCTCGGCGACATCACGGCCACCGAGGACGCGATCTACCAGACGACGCAGGAGGTGCTCGACGAAATCCTTCCCGAGGCGTTTGCCGTCGTCAAGGAAACCTGTCGCCGTCACATCGGAAAGGAATGGGAGGCGGGTGGATCGATCATTCGCTGGGACATGGTGCACTACGACGTGCAGCTGATCGGCGGCATCGTGCTGCATCAGGGGAAGATCGCCGAGATGGCCACCGGTGAGGGCAAGACGCTCGTCGCCACGCTGCCGGTCTACCTCAACGCGCTGCCCGGTCGCGGCGTGCACATGGTCACGGTCAACGACTACCTGGCCAGGCGAGATTCGGAATGGATGGGACCGATCTACGAATTCCTCGGTCTCACCGTCGGCTGCATTCAAAGCGCTATGCTGCCCAATGGGCGGAAGAAGCAGTACGACTGCGACATCACCTTCGGCACGAACAACGAATTCGGATTCGATTATCTACGCGACAACATGGCCGGTCGGCCCGAGGACCTCGTGCAGCGACCGCATTACTATGCGATCGTCGATGAGGTCGACTCGGTGCTCATCGATGAGGCGCGCACGCCGCTGATCATCTCCGGTCCGGTTGCCACCGAGAGCGATCAGAATTTCGATCTGATGAAGCCGCGTGTCGAGCATCTGGTCAAGCTGCAAAGCAACGAGGTGAGCGCGTGGGTGGCCGATGCGGAGAAGCTTATCGAGAAGGGCGACAAGGAGAGTCTCAAGCAGGCGGGCGTCCACCTGCTGCGCTCCCACCGCGGCATGCCGAAGCACCGCCGTCTGATGAAGCTCCTGCAGGAGGCGTCCAACAAGCGCCTGCTCGACGAGACCGAGCTCGAATTCCTGCGCGACAAGGGAATTCACATGCAGGAGATCGACGACGAACTCTACTTCGCCATCGATGAGAAACAGCACTCGATCGATCTTACCGACAAGGGACGCGACGCGATCACCCGCGGCGGCGAGGACCCCGAACTGTTCCTGCTGCCCGATCTCGCCTCAGAGCTCAGCGATATCGAAGGAGGAGACCTGCCGACCGATGACAAGGTGGAGAGGCGCAACGAAGCCATGGCGCGGTTCTCCGATCGATCCGATCGGATTCACACCGTCCAGCAGCTGCTGCGTGCCTACACGCTCTATGAGAAGGACGTCGAGTATCTCGTCGACGATGACAAGATCAAGATCATCGACACCTTTACCGGTCGGACGCTTGAGGGGCGGCGCTACTCCGAGGGACTCCATCAGGCGATCGAGGCGAAGGAGAGCGTCAGGGTCCAGGAGGACACCCAGACGTTCGCAACGATCACCATTCAGAATTACTTCCGACTCTACCGCAAGCTTGCCGGCATGACCGGTACGGCCGAGACCGAGGAAGGTGAGTTCCACGAGATCTACAAGCTCGACGTGGTGGTCATCCCGACGCATCGGCCGGTGGTCCGCGACGACATGAACGACCTGATCTTCCGTACGAAGCGTTCGAAGTACAACGCCGTTGCCGATGAGGTCGAACGTCTGCAGAAGTTCGGCCGTCCGGTGCTCGTGGGAACGACGAGCGTCGAGGTGTCCGAAACGATCAGCCGCATGCTGCGACTGCGCAAGATTCAGCACTCGGTGCTCAACGCGCGCCAGCACCACCGCGAGGCCGATATCGTTGCAATGGCGGGTCAGAAGGGGGCGGTGACCATCGCCACGAACATGGCAGGACGCGGTACCGACATCAAGCTCGGCCCGGGCGTCCGCGACAATGGCGGACTCCACATTCTCGGCACCGAACGCCACGAGTCCCGACGCATCGACCGCCAGCTGCGCGGCCGCGCCGGTCGTCAGGGTGATCCCGGCAGCTCGCAGTTCTACATCTCGCTCGAGGACGACCTGATGCGGCTCTTCGGCGGCGAGAAAATGACCTCCTGGATGGAGAAGCTCGGGGCCTCCGACGAGGTGCTCGAGAGCGGCATGCTCAACAAGGCGGTCACCAATGCGCAGAAGAAGGTCGAGGAGAACAACTTCTCGATTCGCAAGCGCCTGCTGGAATACGACGACGTGATGAACAACCAGCGGACGGTGATCTACGACCGTCGCGCGCACGCGCTGCACGGTGAACGGCTGCGCGGAGAGGTGTTCGAATTCATCGAAGAGCTCGTCGACGAGCAGCTGGAGCTCTACTTCCCCGAAGAGATCGACCACGTTCGCGTCGAGATGCGCAATCGACTGTTGATCGATCCGGAGATCAGCACCGAGACGGCCGAAGAGATGGGCCGTGATGAGATTCACGACCGCATCATGAACGCGGCGCGGGAATTCTACGGCAAGAAGGAGGAGCAGCTGGGTTCGGAATTCATGGGGAATCTCGAACGCTGGGCCGTGCTGCGTGTGATCGACATGAAGTGGCGGGATCACCTTCGCGAGATGGATGAGCTGAAGAACGGCATCCACCTCCGCGCCTACGGTCAGCTCGATCCGCTGGTCGAGTACAAGAAGGAAGCGTACACACTCTTCCAGGCGCTGATCGCCGAGATCAACAACGAGGTCGTGTCGCTCTCCTTCCGCACGTTCCCGCAGATGCAGCCGCCGCGCGCCGACGCCCGCGTGCGTCAGGATCGGCCGGCGCGGCAGACGCTGCCGGCCCAGGGAGGGGCGCAGCCGTCAGGGCTGCGCTACAGTCACGCGACGGCGGCCGGTATCGCCGGTGCCGCCTCCGAAGCCGTGGCCGCAGGTGGGCAGGCAGCGCAGGGCCAGACCAATCGCGGCGAGGAGAAGCAGCAGCCGATGGTCCGCCAGCGTCCGAAGATCGGCCGCAACGATCCGTGCTATTGCGGCAGCGGCAAGAAGTTCAAGCACTGCCACGGTCGCTGATTGCCCGGGGTTGGCCCGATCGCGCCGGCCCTGCCTCATACGAGCTGTAGAAGCGGGAGCCGAAGCATCCGAGACCTCATCCCACCGGTCGACTTCGGCACCCGCATTTTGTTCCGTCCGGCTTCGCCGGAGACCACGCGTCAGGGCGACACCTACCTCTCGCCGCCCCCCGAACAGGGCCGTCGTGTGACGGGTCCCGAGCAGTGGTGACCGCTATGTAGCAGGTCTGACACGGCTCGGTAACCGCAGACACGGCCCGAAGTCGACCCACCAGTGACGCGTGTACCAGCGGGGTCTCGTCGCACGAGTCCGCATCGTGCGGCACACACCGGTGCCTGTCCGGATTCACTTGTCACCAGCATTCCAACACCCGATTCCGTCAGCCGGTCGCGCGCTCGCCGTGTCGTCCCCGTTGCTGCTGCTCTCGTTCGTCGCGATCGCCGCGACGGCATGGGCGCAGTCTGTCGATACGTCCGCCGTTGCAACGCCCGAGTCCGCTTCGCGGCAACAGGTGCGAATCACGGCCGTCGACGACCGCACCGTCGAACTGTCGGTGCGGTTTGACTCCTCGCCGTCGTTTCTCGCCGATCCGGATGCCGCTGTCCCGATTGTCCCAGGCCTGGTGTCGCTCACCGTGCCCGGTTCCAATCTCATCGGATACGCGCGCGAAATCGCACTTGCCTCTGCAACGACCGACGTCGCCGCATCCGATGTCGTCGAGGTGTCCGCGGTCGGCGTTCGCTGCAGCCCCGTGCATGATCGAACGCCTGCGAACCGCGACGGCACCTCGACGGACGACGCGGTCGACGATGCAACCGCGTCCGCCGTGGGCGGTGCCGCACACGCGGCCGGAATCGTTCCGAAGCAGTGGGCCACGATCGGCACCTCCGGTTCGGTCGGTTCGGCCGGACTCTCCACCATCGTCTTCTACCCATACCGCTACGATGCGGCACGCGGCGTCGTCGAGTGGGCGAGGTCGATAACGATTCGCCTGCACGCGTCGGGACCGCTCGACACCGCACGCCTGAATGATGTGCGGGGGGCGCTGCTGCAGCGACGCGATCGGCGTGACGGCGCGCCGGACCGCTCGATGAGGGTGCTCGGGACGACGGCTTCGACCACGGCTCCGGATGGTTACGAATACAAGCTGATTACCGACACCGACGGGCCGTATCGCGTCACTGCCGGGGAACTCCATTCGCTCGGTCTGCCACTCGATCGGATCGATGCCTCCACGCTGCGCCTGCTGTGCAACGGAGTTGAGGTGCCGCTGTACGTGTGGGACAATCAGGACGATCGGCTCGGCGACGATCCGGGAACCGAGGAGTACATCGAGTTCTTCGCCCGACGGCCACGCGCAGATACCACGGCTGGTTCGGACCTCGTGTTCGATCCCCACACGCGATTTCAGACATACTTCCTGACATGGGGGGAGGGACCGGGACGCCGAGTCGTTGAGGAGGACGGGACGGTGTCGGATCAGCAGAGCGGTTCGTACGTCGACCTCACGTCTCCGAGGAGTTCCTACCGCACGACGCTTCACGTCGAATCGGACCTCGTCGACGCGCCCGACTACAACGCCGGGTTGAATCAGTACAGCGACCGGCGGGATCAGCGGGTATGGACGACGATCCCGGCGGGCAACGAGCGCCTCTTCGAATTCACCCTTCCGTTTCCTGACCCGCTATCGGACGATCCCGTGGCCGTTCGGCTTGCGGTGCGTGGCGGATCGAGACCGAGCGGTGACCCGACGGTTGCTGACGACGCCCACACCGTGGAAGTCTTCCTGCAGGGACGGCGGCTGGCCGAGCGGTCGTTCGTGGGAGACGCCATCGCCTATGTCACCTCGGGCGAATCGAATCCTCCGGTCGCCACGCGCGCGCTGTCACGGACGTGCCGGCTGTCGGTGATCGATCGCGACGTCGCCGCGCAGGACGTGCCTCCGATCGCTGTGAACTGGTTCGACGTTTCGTACCGGAGGCTGTACCGGACCGAGGGTGACCGACTCGACTTCACCGCACCGGAGTCGTCGCCGCGGGCCTACCACCGCTTCCGCATTCGAGGGTTCCATTCGCCGCACATCGAGGTCTTTCGCGAGGGGATTTCCCGTATCACCAACCTGACGCTCGTCGAGCCGGCCGACACGGCGACGGTGAACGCCGACTCGCTCAACGCCGACGGTTACGAGGCGATGTTCCAGGTCTACGTCGCCTCGCCCTCTGAGCGCTTCGTTGCGATAGCGGAAGATTCGATTCCGCACCCGATCCTCATGCGAGATCGGGCGGCGAACCTCCGCGATGCCTCCAACGGCGCCGACCTCGTCGTGATCGTCGATGACGCCTCCTCCGGTCTCGATGGGATTCGGCCACTGCCGCCGTCGGATGCGCTGGAGCGGTTCCGGCGCCTGAAGCAGCAGCAGGGGTACCGGACGATGGTGGTGCGGGCGACGGACATCTACGACGAATTCAACGGCGGACGTCGCTCACCGTGGGCGATCCGCTCGTTGTTCGCCTACGCTCGCCACAGCTGGTCGACGCCTCCGCGGTACGCGCTGATATTCTCTTCCGGCGAACCCGCTCCAATCGATGCACATGCGGCGTCGATCGATACCACCGATCCCCGACTCGTGGCCTACCGGCGCGAGCGTTCATACGTTCCGAGCATCGAGTTCCAGACGATCGACTTCGGCCCGACACCGTGCGACTGGCTGCTTGGGTGCCTCGATGCGGGCGAGAGCTCCGCCGATCGTCCGGCGCCCGCCGACTACGTTCCCGAGGTCGTCGTCGGTCGGGTGAACGTCCGCAGCCATCACGACATCGAGGCATACGTGGGCAAGGTCGAGGCGCAGAAGGCGCCCGCAAGCGGCCCGTGGTCCTCGCGGAGTCTGTTCGTCGCCGGCGATCAGCCGAGCTTCACCTCCGAGCTCGAGGGACAGGTGGGGCGGATGTACAGATACATGAGCGAGCCGCACCGGATCTACGCCACACGCGGATACGCCGGCAGCCGCTACGACGATCCCGCGCGGCTGTTCGATCTCTTCGGTGGCGACGGTTGCGGCCTGGTCACCTACTTCGGTCATGGCGGTGGCGGGCAGTGGGAGGACGTGGCCCAACTGAATTCAACGAACGTCTACCGACTGCGGAACATCGGGCACGAAGCGACGGTTCTTAGCTACACCTGCTTCACCGGCACATACGTACCCGAGCGCGGGCTCCTCTCGTCGCTGCTGATCCACCCGGACGGCGGTGCGATTTCGGCGCTCGGCACGCCTGGACTCGGGTGGCTGATCAACAACGGCCTGCTGGCCGATGCGGTTGCGAGCGTCATCACCGATCGGCGCTATCGCGGCCTCACCTTCGGCGATGTGGTCGCGCTCGGGAAGGCGCGCTATCTCGGTGCCTACGGAAATGCGTTTCCCGACCAGGCGCCTACGATCGCGTCGATGTTTTCCGTCTTCGGCGATCCGACGCTTCGGATTCCCGTCCAGGCCGACACCTTCGCGCTCGTCCACGACGCGTCGCTCTCCGACGGCGACACGGCGACCGTCGTCGGAACGCTGCCGTTCGATGCCAAGGAGGTCGCCGCGAGCTGGTTCGATACCACCGAGACCACCGTTGCGCCGCTACCCGTCGAGCGAATCGGCTCCCGGGTCGTGATCCGCGCGGTGAGTCCCGACGGCTCGTCGCAGCGCTATGGCGGTGTTCGCGTCCGGGCCGTTGCCGGCGATGGGGAGCTGGCAATTGGAACGGTGCGAATTCCGACTGGCGAGCATGCGGTTTCCATCGTCTACCCGATCGGCGCGCTGAGCGCCGGCCAGCCGGCATCATTCGAAGTCGACCATCAGGGCGCCGCCGCTCCGCCCGGCCTCATCGTCACCATCGACTATGAGGGTGCGGTATCATTCACTCGACGAACGTTGAACCTTACCGACGAAGGCAACGGTCACTACCGCAGCGACACGATCGACCGACGGTGGATCGAACCGGGTGCACGCTTCGTTGTCGAGGTCAAGGGCGCGGATCCCGGTGACGGCCCCACGACGTTCGTCTTCCACGCGCACGGCGGTGCCGATCCTGCGGTCTATCCGCAGGGGGCGATCGACACGTCGGTCCGGGAGTACGATCGACCGGCAGAACCGCTGGGCATTCCGTCGATCGACGCATCGATGGCGGTGATTCCGGGAGGAACCCAGACGATGCTCTCCGCATGGATCTACAACTGGGGCGACGACGTGGCGACCGATGTCCCGTACGCGATCGAGGTCGACACCGGTGCAGGTCGACGGCTGATCGGCAGCGGAACGGTTTCGATTCCGCCCCGCGACTCGATGCGCGTAGAGCACGCTATCTCGGGTCAACCGCCGGTGGCCAGACGGATCATCCTGACGCTCCGTCCCGATTCGCTCGATCGCTGGCAGGACGCCTGGCGACACAACGACGTCGGCGAGACGGTACGCTCGCTGGCCGCAGCGGCATTCGACTCCCGCGGGTTTCGCACGGGAGCCGAGTCCCGCAGCTTCGTCCTTCCGGACGTCGGGCGGATCGACGTGGATTCGGTTACGGCCGATCACGCCGTCGTGCTTACGGCCCTGCTCGCAGCACGTGCACCCTCGGCAGGCCAGTCATGGCGGTTGATGACCATCGGATCGGCCACATGCAGCGGACGCGCGCTGGAGCTGCACTGCGATTCGCGCGACGGTGCGGCATCGAGAATTCAGCTCGATCTGGCCGTCGACAGCGTCGCATCGGTGCCGGGAGCGTTCGTGCGCGTCGTCTCGTTCGACTCGACGACGGGACTGTGGCTTGGCTATCCGACGAGCGTCGATCACGCCCGTCGTCATGTATCTGCAACGGTGCCGGCGGCCGGCACCTATGCGATTGCACTCGTCGACGACGCCGAGGGGCCACGAATCAGGTTCGCAGTAGAGGGTCAGTTCTTCGGCGATTCGAGCGTCGTATCGCCGGACGCGCGGATAGGGGTGGTGGCGTCGGATCCATCGGGAATAGACGCGTCGCGTGATCGCGTGTCGGTGGTTCTCGACGGCGAGGCGCTCGTTCGCGGCGTCGACTATGTGGTCGTCGACACGACGATCACGAGCACAGCGGCCAGCCTTCGGATTCAGCGCCATCTCGACGGCGGATACCATACGCTCCGCGTATCGATGACCGACCGTCTTGGAAACAGTTCCGAGTCGACGACGGTGCTTTCGGTCAATGAAACGCTGGACGTTCGGCTGTATGGAAATTTTCCAAATCCATTCGGTGCCGAGACGTTCATCGCCTATGAAATCACCGGATCTGGACTCGTCGACGACGTCGAGCTCACGATTTTCACAACGGCCGGGAAACCGATTCGGACGTTCCGATATCCTTCGGCGGTGGAATCCGAATCGTTGCCTCTGATGAAGGGCGGAACGGGAATTCCAATTGCGCTCGGATATCACGAGGCATGGTGGGACGGGCGCGACCGCGACGGCGTTCAGGTCGCCAACGGGGTGTATTTCTATCGACTGCGGGTGAAGCTCGAGGACCGCGTGATCGAGCAGATGGGGACGATGGCGAGAATTCGGTGAGAGAATCGGCATCCGCCGGAATCAATCGAGGTTCAATGCAGACACGACGACGCAGGTATCAATCCGTATTGCCGGTGGTGCTCGGCCTGGTGATCGCGACGACGACGGCGCGAGCGCAGGCCGATGAGAGCACCCGATACGCGGGTTCGTTTCTGGAGATTCCACTTGGAGCGCGAGCGCTTGGAATCGGCGGTGCGTACACCGCGATTGCCGACGACGGGTCCGGATTCTTCTGGAATCCGTCGGGAACCTCACTGGTAGAGCGGAAGCTGCTATCTGGAATGTATTCGTCGCAGTACGGGACGATCGGGGCGCCGCTTGCGAATTACTATTTCGCCGGGTGGACGATGCCGATAAAGGGGTTCGGAATTTCCATCGACTGGATTCGACTTGCGGTCACGGACATACCGTACCACGACGATCTGACGCTGATTCCGAGCGTTGAAGAACGGTACAGGCTGGTGCGATCCGAGGCGGGGGGAGATACGTTCACCGATACCGAGGACGCATTCTTCTTCTCCTTTGCCAGGGACAATCACGTCAAGCTGGACCTCGGCTGGAGCTATTTCTCGGTACCGCTGGAAATTCCGATCGGTGTGAACGTGAAGCTGATCCGGCAGAACCTCGCGGAGAATTCTGCGTCGGCGATCGGCGTCGACGCGGGCGCGATGCTGCGAATCAATCTGAAGGATTTCTTCTTTACCGACGACTGGCCGATGGTTTCGATCGGCCTTGCGCTGCGGGACATCGGCGGATCGAAACTGAGCTGGTCGGAGACCGGACATGCGGACGAGATCGCCCAATCGGCGACGTTCGGCCTGGCAGTCTATCAGCCGATCAAACCGATCGATTCGCGACTGATACTGTCGGTGGATCGCTCCGGGCGCTACGACGGGGAGACGAGCGTCGGAATGGAGCTGCAGTACCACCGTCAGTTCAGCTTCCGGGCGGGCTTCAACCGTGCGGCATTTGCCGCCGGGGCCGGCGTCGACTTCAATTTCTTTGACATCGATTATTCCTATCTTGCGCCCCGCGATTCCGAAGCGGGAAACCTCGGAAACGTTCATCGCCTGGCCGTGGCTTTCAATTTCGACAGTCTCATCGACGGGGCGCCATGAGGCGGCGTCGCACGACAGAGCACCCGTTCCCGACGGCTTCGATTGCGCTGTGCGCATCGGCGCTGGTGCTGCTTGGCGCGTGCAGTCCTACCGAACCGCAGCGCGTGCCCCCGGCGCTGCAGATGATTCCCTTCCAGTCGGATCCCTTTGCAGTGCATGGCATTCGTCCCGACCCAGACGCGCCGGACGAAGCGGGATCGCAGTCGGGTGCGATCCTCATCGAGTGGTCGTCGCTCGATCCCGCGGTGATCGCGCGCGACCAGGTGGGCGCATACCGCATTTACCGATCCGACTCGATCGATGACCGGGGCAACCCGCTGGCCTTCGAAGCGATTGCCGAGGTGCCGATCACCGTCGTCGGCGCCGATACGCTCTACGCCGACACGAGCGCACTGCTCGACGTCGGCTATCATTATCTCGTGCGAAGCGTCAGTCGGTCCGACGGCACCGTCGAGGGCCCGCCGTCCGACACGGTCGCATTCACACTGACAACCCGTCCGCTGCCGGTCGGACCGTCGGGTCCGATTTCGATCGATGCGGACCATCCGCTGGCGTTCCGGTTCTCTCCGCCGGAAGCGGCCGGGCTCGTCGCCGTCAGTCTCGACGAGGTGCGCGATGACGACGATCGGGTGGTGGTGCGTCAGGTGTGGCGGCGTGTGGCGCGAGCCGACTTCAGCAATCCGCGCATCGACTACGACGGAGATCCGCTCATCCAGGGACGGCGCTACCGTTGGAGCATCCGCAAAATCTTCTCAGAGGGACAGCCACTCGGCAACGCGTCCCGGTGGACCACATTTACCGTTCTGTAGATGATCAGCACAATTCGTCCGTCCGAGGTCCGCGCGGCAATCGCGCGACGTTCGTTCGTGCTCCTGGCACTTGCCATGCTCGCATCGCTGCCACTGGCGGCGCAGCAGGCGGGACCACTTGGCAACAACTCGGGCGCATCCGGTTCCGGAGGCGGTTCCTACTACGACTACTCCATCGATGGTGGATACAACATGACCATCAAGATCTGGGGATTCGTCGGTCGGCCGGGTATGTACTACGTGCCGAGCTCCACGAAACTGATGGATATCGTGTCGCTGGCAGGCGGACCTACCGATCGCGCACGGCTCGGCGATGTGCAGATCGTCCACGACCTCACGGTCGACTCGACGATCAACGAACCGGTCGAGGTCTACAACATGGAGGAGTACAAGCGCACTGGCGACACACTTCTTAACCCGCTGCTCTATCCGGGCGATACTATCATCGTACCGGGCGACGCACTCAACGTCTTCAAGGAAGTGATCGGAATCATCAGCGACGTGTCGCTGGTCGTTCTGTCGATCCTCGGCATCTATCTGTCGGTCAGCAAATAGCCGCCCTCCGGCGCCCGTGCCCGCTTGCCGACGGCCGCCGGAGGAGTCTTCCCGCCATCTCCGAATTCTTTCGATTCGCATTCCCGCGATCCTTCGTAATGATCCGATCCCGATCTCTCATCGCGCTGCTGTCGCTTGCTTTGAGCCTCGTCGTGCTCGGCGGCTGCGGACAGGGCGACAGTCCCGCCGGAAAGACGGTCATCACCTTCTGGCACTTCTGGTCGGAACCGTCGCAGAAGGCCGCTCTGGAGGAACGCGTGAGGGCGTTCGAACAGGCGAACCCCGAGGTCGACGTGCAACTCTCGGAGCTCAGCTGGGGTGACGGGAAAACGAAGCTGCTGGCGGCGTTCAATTCGCAGACCGCACCCGATGTGCTCGAGCTGGGAAGCGACTGGATCGCGCAATTCAGTTCCGCCGGCGTCCTCGCCGATCAGGAGGCGATCGACAGTGCGGCAAACGCCGACGTCACGCCCGAGGTGGCTGCACCCGGCATGTGGAAGGGGAAAACCTACGCACGACCCTGGGTGGTCGACACTCGGGTACTGTTCGTGAACACGGGACTGCTCGGTGAATCGGGCGTCGACACTGCCGATGCCGCCGGCACCTGGAGTCAGGTGCTCGATCGCGCAGAGGCAGTCCGCGCACACGACCAGACGGTCTACGGCTTCGGCGCCGACGGACCAGATACCCACCGACTCTACAAGCGCATCCTCCCGTTCTTCTGGTCGAATGGCGGTGAGGTGCTCGACGATCATGGGCGACCGGTCATCAATTCGCCGCAGAACGTCGCCGCATTGCAGATGTACCTGCAGCTGGCAGGCACCGGGCTGGTGGAATCACAGAAGGAACTCGACCAGTTGTTCCTCAATGGCAAGATCGCCTACTGGTTCAGCGGATCATGGCTGGTCGATCGCATCCGGCAGGAGAATCCGTCGCTGCGCTATCGAGCCGTTCCGCTGCCTCGCTTCGACGACAAGCCCGCGGTATCGTTCGCCGGTGGCGAATACCTGGCGATCAACGACGCCTCGGAGCACAAGGAGCTCGCCATGAAGTTCGTTGCCTTCCTCACCTCGGGCGAGCAGTCGCTGGCCTTCGCGCGGCAGCTGCCGGGGCTCTTCGTTCCCGCCGATCTGAAAGCGGCCGCCGATTCGACGATGCACACGTCGGTGCGAAACGCCTTCACCGAACAGCTTGCCCACGCCCGGATGACGCCGGTCAATCCAAAATGGCTCGATATCGAGTCGATCATCGAGGAGGAGGCCTCCGAGGCGATATTGGCGCACAAGGACGCGCAGCAGGCGCTCGATGACGCGCAGGCGCGTCTGCAGGCCCTGCTCGGAGCCGGAGACGTCGCAGCGAAATAGGCGTAGTCAGCACATCAGAGACCGAATGAGATATGAGCACGAATGAGATAGGATTCTCCACCCGCGCAATCCATGTGGGACAGGAGCCCGAGCGGGTGACCGGATCGGTGAACGTTCCGATTTTCCAGACATCCACCTACGCCCAGAGCGGCATCGGCCAGCACACCGGCTTCGAGTACGCGCGTACGCAGAATCCCACGCGATTCGCGCTCGAAGCTTGTGTCGCCGATCTCGAGCGCGGTTCCCACGGATTTGCCTTCTCCAGCGGACTCGGCGCGATCGATGCGGTGATGCGGCTTCTGTCCCCGGGCGACCACGTGGTAGCAGGCGACGACATGTACGGGGGGACGTTCCGGCTGTTCGACCGTGTGCTCCGCCGCTATGGGTACGAATTTTCCTTCGTCGACTTCCGCGACATCGAGGCGGTCCGCTCAGCGATACGTCCGGCGACGCGGATGATCTACGCCGAGACGCCGACCAATCCGATGATGCGACTGTGCGATCTCGAGGCGATCGGCGCATTGGCACACAAGTCGGGTGCGATGCTGGTGGTCGACAACACGTTCATGAGTCCCTACCTGCAGAACCCACTCGAGTTCGGCGCCAGCGTCGTCGTGCATTCCTCGACGAAGTATATCGGCGGACACAGCGATGTGGTGGGCGGCCTGGCAATCACGCGCGATGCCGAAATCGCGGAGCACCTGAAGTTCTTTCAGAATTCGATCGGTGCCATCCCGGGTCCGCAGGATTGCTTCCTGACGCTCAGGTCGGTGAAGACGCTGGCGGTGCGGATGGATCGGCACTGTTCGAACGCGATGGAGGTGGCGCGGCACCTTTTGGAGCGACCCGAGTTTGCCTCGGTGAACTACCCCGGGCTGGAGACGTTTCCCCAGCACGAGCTTGCCTGTCGGCAGATGCGGGGCTTCGGCGGGATGATTTCTGCCGATCTGGGATCGCTCGAGCGCGCGCGCACCTTCTGCGCATCGGTCCGGCTGTTCACCTTCGCCGAATCGCTGGGAGGTGTTGAGTCGCTGCTTGCACATCCGGTTTCAATGACGCATGGATCGGTTCCGGCGGAAACGCGCCAGCGGCTTGGAATCACCGACGGACTGGTGCGGTTCTCTGTGGGAATCGAGAATGTCGAGGATTTGATCGCCGACATCGACCAGGCACTGGCGCGAGGTTGAGGACCGGGCACAGCTGAGGGAATTCACAAACGTTCAAGGCATGAGCACCCTACCATGGAAGACGGCGATCGTCATCGGGGCGTCGTCGGGAATTGGAGAGGCGGTGGCGCGACGACTCGCCGCCGGTGGCTGTCGCGTGGCGCTCGTGGCACGCAGCCGTCAACGGCTCGACGCGCTCGCGGAGGAACTCTCCCGTGACAGCTCGGAGGCTGCCGCCATTGCGATCGAACACGACGTGCGGCGGCGCGACGAGGTCCCGGCGCTCTTCCAGGACATCGCTCGTCGCCTGGGCGGACTCGATGCGGTCTTCTACTGTGCCGGCGTCATGCCCGAGGTGAGTGAGAACGAGTACAACACCGACAAGGACGCGCTGATTCTCGAGGTCAACACACTCGGGGCGATGGCGTGGTGCAACGAAGCCGCGGCGCGGTTCGAGCGCACGCGCCAGGGCACGATCGTCGGCATCTCATCGATCGCGGGAGATCGCGGACGGCGTGGAAACCCGGCCTACTGCACCAGCAAGGCGGCGCTGGACACGTATCTCGAAGCGCTTCGCAATCGGTTGAGTCGCTTCGGTGTCCGTGTGGTCACGATCAAACCGGGATTCGTCGAGACCGCCATGACGGAGGGTCGCGAGAAGCTGCTGTGGCTGATCACGCCCCAGGAGGCGGCCGGTCAGATCGTCGACGCAGCGCGGCGCGGTCGCACGGTCGCCTACGTTCCCGAGCGCTGGCGCGCTGTCGGCATTATCGTGCGTGCGCTGCCATCGTTCGTGTTTCGACGGTTGAGCATCTGATCGAAGGGAGTTGATGATCGAAGGGAGACTCACATGAATCCGATCAATCCGTCCAAGCGCAGCGGTGGCACCGCCGGGAGCGATACGCCCGGCGGAGTCGGCACCGTTGTCGCCGCGGAGGTGCTGCCGACGGAGCGAATCGAGCTGCTGGCAGGGTTCGGACGCAGCTCGTCGGCGACGTCCTACGTCTATCGTCCGTCGACGGTCGATGGCGTCCGCCGTGTCTTCGACGTTGCCCGACAGACCGGACGCAGCGTAGGTTTGCGCGGCGCAGGTCGCAGTTACGGCGACGCCGCGCTCAACGCCGAGAACATCGTGCTGGACCTGACCCGATTGAATCGGATCCTCGACTGGAGTCCTGAGCGGGGGATCATCGACGTCGAGGCCGGCGTCACGATCAGACAACTCTGGCAGCATGCGATCGGTGATGGCTGGTGGCCGCCCGTGGTTCCCGGTACCATGTTCCCGACGCTCGGCGGCTGTCTTGCGATGAACATCCATGGCAAGAACAACTTCCACGCCGGGACGATCGGCGAACATGTACTCGACTTCGATCTGTTGCTACCGTCCGGAGACGTGCGACACTGTTCGCCGACGGTCGAAAGCGAGCTGTTCGAGGCGGCCATAGGCGGGTTCGGAATGCTCGGCGTGATCACGCGGCTGCGTCTGCAGCTCAAGCGCGTCCACTCCGGGCTGCTGGATGTGGAGCCGATCAACGTCCGGTCACTCGAGGAGATGTTCGACGTGTTCGAGCGCCGGGTGCCGTTCGCCGACTACCTCGTCGGGTGGATCGACGCATTTGCGTCGGGGGCGGAGCGCGGCCGTGGTGTCATTCATCAGGCCAACTATCTGAAGGAGGGGGACGACGACGCTCCGGCGCAGACGCTTCGCATCGAACATCAGGAGCTGCCCGACACCATTGGCGGTATCCTTCCGAAGTCGGTGCTCTGGAAGGTCATGCGTCCGTTCGCCAACGACTTCGGCGTGCGGCGGGTCAACCAGGCGAAGTACCTGGCCAGCCGGGCGCTCGACCGTGGCGGGCACTACCGGCAGTCGCACGCGGCGTTCGCGTTCCTACTCGATTACGTCCCGGAGTGGCGTCGTGCCTACGGACCGGGGGGGCTGATCCAGTACCAGAGCTTCGTTCCGCGCGAGCGCGCCAGAGACGTGTTCTCCGATCAGTTGCACATGGCGCAGGAGGCGGGGCATCCCAGTTACCTGGCCGTGTTCAAGCGCCACCGTCCGGATCGATTTCTCATGTCGCACGCCGTCGACGGGTACTCGCTCGCGCTCGATTTCCGCATCACGCCGGGCAATCGCTCGGAGATCTTCGACCTGGCGCATCGAATGAATGAGGTCGTGCTCGAGGCCGGTGGTCGGTTCTACTTCGCAAAGGACAGCACGCTGCAGGCGCCGGCAGTGCGACGATTCCTCGGCGATGATGCCGTCGATCGATTCCTGCGGCTCAAGAGCGAATGTGATCCCGAATCGATGCTCGAGACCAATCTGTTCAGGCGGCTGTTTCCCGAAGCTGCGGATGGCGCGGCGTGAGGCACCCGCGACTGCATCGGCTGGCGCTCCTGGCGGGAGTGCTGGCATTGATTCCGGCCGCTGCGGCGTGCGTCGACACCTGCTCCGGTATCGATTGCGGACCGGCACCGCCGGTGCTTCGCGTGGTCGTTCTGGACACTGCCACACGCACGGGAACGATCGACGGGCACGACACCTCGTGGATCATCACCGACACGACCTCTGCGGCGACGGTCATCGCGTTTCGAACGGATGCGACCGACACGACGGCGATCGACACGCTGCGGCCGCTCGATGATGCGTTCGTCGCAGATGACACGACGCGATACGAAGGAATCACCGTCGCGGTCGTCGCATTTCGCACCGTGACCGATACGCTTGGAAACCCCGCCTTTCGCGCTGCGGCTCGCTACGATCTGACGCTCAAACGCGTGGGGGGATGCTGTCCGTTTCCGATCGTCGGAGACCTGGTTCTGCGCCTGCCGCCGGCACCGGTTACTGCGCGTTCAACCTCCAGTCGTAGTCAATGAACTCGATGAGCGTGTGGTCGTTGATCGCGTCCTTCCACGAGGGCGGACCGTATTTCTTTGCGAACGCGCGCAGATCGGTCTCACTGCCGCCGAAGTCTTCCCTATACCAGTCGAAGATCTGCGAGAGCCGGAGCGTGTTCGTCGTCGGATCGTAGTGATTGTACTCCGATGCGAGGTAGTCCCGCGCGTTCTCGGCAAGTCGGGCGCGAACGTGCGCCGCGGTGTAGGCGCTCGGGCGCAGCGGCGGACAGCTCCGAGCGGCGCATACGAGGCCGAAGTGCACGAGCGGGTCATGGAATCGCGGTCGGATGACGTCGTTCTCGATCTCGTTGAGCGTCATCGTGCGCCCAGCGACGCGGAAGGTCGTTGCGTCGAAGAACCCCTTGACGTCGATCGGGCGCTTCATCGCCGGATTGTCGAGCACGTTGCGAATCGTCAGCGCGTTGTAGGAGTTGATCCAGAAGGCGAGCTGTTCGTTCGGCGACATCGTGGTGACATCTGCGGCGGCCAGCTGCTCCAGGTATGTGCCGAACCGTGGATTGTTACGGAACACCGAGTAGTCGACGCGGCCATTCGCGACGGCTCTGGAGAGCAGACCGTCGAAGAGCTGCCCATCCGGCTGTGTGACGCCCGCGGTTGCGTTGGGCTGATGCGTTTCGGTGCTGTCGGACGCTGACATGGTGTCGACGGGTGTCGTCGAGGAACCCGGCGAGGCCGTCGCCAGTGAGTCCCGCACTCCCGGAGTCGCGGCGGCCGCAGGGGATGCGGTGTCGACCGGCCGGGCGGCAACACCCGAGTCAGGCGACGGTGTCGCAGCAACCGAATCGGTCGTCGCCACGCTCGCCATTCCGGCGCGCTCGTCGACCCTCACGTCGGCGTCGCCGCAGGCACTGGCGACAGCGCACAGCGCGGCAAGGAGGAGGAGGGAAATGGCACGGTGAATTCGCAGTGGGAGCGCTCGGGGTCGCATCGGCGTGACTCGTATGTTTGCGGTCTGTGGTCGTCGGGGAATCAGGAAAACTACACATGCCACGCACAACGCGCGGCGCAATCATCGGGACGGATACGAATGCCGAACATCCTGCGCGGAGCGATCAACGCTGACGGACTGCGAATTGCCATCGCCGTCACACGCTGGAATGAACTGGTGACCGAGCGGCTGCTGGCCGGCGCGCTGGACTGCGTGCAGATGCACGGAGGAGATCGCGAGGGTGTGGTGGTCGCGTACTGTCCCGGAGGATTCGAGCTGCCGCTGGTGGTTCGTCGACTGGCTGCATCGGGAAACTACGACGCCGTCGTGGCGCTCGGATGTGTGATCCGTGGTGCCACTGCCCACTTCGAGCACGTGGCGACGGCTGCCGTGGGTGGCGTTGCCGATGCGATGGCGGCGACCGGCGTTCCATGTGCGCTCGGTGTGTTGACCGTCGATACGATCGAGCAGGCACTCGAGCGGGCGGGATCGAAGGCCGGAAACAAGGGATGGGAGGCGACGGCCGCGGCAATCGAGACCGCACGCCTGCTTGCGGCGATCGATGCCGCCTGATCGCCACTTCTTCGTCGGCCGGGCGACCCAACCGTCGCCGATCGGGTCGATGCATCACGGATGACCTTGCGGAGAAGCCCCGCGGGTCCGTTGTTGGCGCCTCTGTCGCAGCCGGGCAAATGCTCTCGGAAGGCTCGGCGCCGCAGGCCTTCTCGCCGTTCCACACACATGCTCCAGTCAATGAACTCACGTCGTAGCGTCGGGATTTCGATCGTGATCGTCGCACTTGCTCTGGCCAGCGTTGGGCTGCACGCGCAGAACCGATATGAGTGGAAGGTGTACAGCGCGGTCACGTCGATCCGTGCCGCCTCATTTGCCGCCGATGGAACGCTGTGGGCGGCGACGACCGGCGGCCTGCTCGGGTTCGACCTGCAGTCGAATTCCTTCAACTACGTACGGACCACCGAGGGGCTGCTTCGGCTCAACTCTAGCGCGCTCGCGGTCGCGCCCGACGGCGCGCTGTACGTAGGATCCGAGAGCGGATCGATCAGTATCAGAACGCCTGACGGAGTGTGGCACTACGCAACGGAGATCACGGCCGAGACCGATCGTCCGGTACGTCGCGTCACCGGATTCGCTTTCCACGACTCAGTAGTGTACGTCCTGACGTCCTTCGGCGTCTCGGTCTATCATCCGGCCGACAGCGCGTTCATCGAATCCTACCTCCGGCTGGGCGGCATTCCGACGAATACGTCGGTGAACGACATGCTGATTCACGGCGACTCGATCTGGCTCGCCACCGACGGCGGCGTGGCCGTCGCACCGCTGCACGGCGTCAACCTCGCGGCGCCGCAGGCCTGGAGGGTCGTCCCCTCGCCCGTGTCCACGCCCGTTCGAGCGGTGTCGATTGCGTCGATCGACGGACGACCGGTGATTGCAACCGACTCGGGCACCTACGACTACATTGACGGTTCACTGCAGCGACGCGACGATCTGCCTCAGCGCGAGGCGCGACTGACGCACGGCGGAACGGTCGTCGTGGCCGCATCCGGAGGCGATGTGTACCGGCTGATCGGGGACCGGTTCGAGCGCGTCGACGCGGTTCTGCCCGCGACAGTGACCGCAGTGGCGGTCGACGACGGAGGACGGATTGCCGTTGGCTTCGACGGAAGGGGACTGGGGATCATCGACGGTTCGACGCTTCGGCTGCTCGATCCGAATTCCGCCGTTGGCAACGAGTTCGCGTCGCTGGCACGTGCGGTCGACGGATCGATCTGGGCGGCGAGCGGGAACGACGGTGTGTCGCGACTGCGCGACGGACAGTGGAGCACGTTCCGCGTCGGTACGACCGAGGAGATCCGCGGACCGGCGCGGCTGGTGAGTACCGGCGGCGACGGGGCGATCTGGGTCGGGACGTTCGGGGCCGGCTTCGCGCGATTCACCATGCAGGGCGACTCGGCGCACGCCGAGCAGATCACCAACACGAATTCTCCACTTACCGCGGTACCCAGCATTCCCAACTACGTGATCGGGTTTCAGGCAGCTGCCGACGAGTACGGCAGAACGTGGCTCGTCAACTGGGACAACACGTCCTCGACGGGGCCGGTACTGGTAGCGCGGCTTCCGGACAGCGAAGTGGAGACGGAGGACGATCGGTGGGTGGCGTTCAAGACTGGGTACACGCGCAACTTCAAGTGGATCGCGATCGATCAGGCGGGCACGAAATGGCTGGGATCGGACGAGGATCGGGAGAACGGCATCGGGTTGATGTACATCAACGACGCCGGGACGCTGCGCGACAAGACCGACGACCTGATCGGGGTGCTGACCACGCGCGACGGACTGTTGAGCAATACGGCGACGGCGCTGGCGGTGGACGACGACAATCAGTTGTGGGTGGGATCGCCGAAGGGACTGCTGTACATCGTCGATCCGTATTCGGTTGTATTCGGAAATGCGTCACCGGGAATCCAGCGAGTGGATGCACTGTCCGACGTTCCGATCAATGCAATTGCAGTCGACGCATTGAATCACAAGTGGATCGGCACCGACCAGGGGGTCTACGTGCTTTCCGACGACGGCGAGAAGGTGCTCGAGCATTTCACGGTGGCGAATTCTCCGCTTGCCGACGATCGTGTCCTCGCGGTGCTGCCGATCGATACCACGGGTGACATCTACATCGGCACGGCCAACGGGCTGAGCGTCGTCTCGACGCCGGCGGTCGAGGCACCGGAGCAACCGGGGCCGATGGTGATTTCTCCGATGCCGTTCGAGATCCCGTCTGCTTCGCCGGCCCGAATTGCCGGCATTCCGGATCATGCGGTCGTGAAGATCCTTACTCCGGACGGGCGGTTGATCCGACAGTTCGATTCACCCGGGGGCGCGGTGGCGTTCTGGGACGGCCTCGACGACGATGGGGCGCCGGTCGCCTCTGGCGTCTACGTGATCGCTGCCGGATCGACGACCGGCGAATCGACCGTGGTGGGAAAAATTGCCGTGATTCGGCGATAATGCTATCTTTCGCCGTTCTGTACCATCTAACCAAAGGGACGCGCCCGTGGAAAATAATCGTGATGAAGTCTTCTCACGCCGAGTGCGCGCCGGCAAGCGGACCTATTTCATCGACGTCCGTGCGACGCGATCCGGAAGCGATTATTATCTCACGATTACCGAAAGCAAGCGTGGGGTAGACGACGAGCGGGAGAAGTACAAGATCTTCCTTTACAAGGAGGATTTTGAAAAGTTCCGTCAGGCCTTCAACGAGTCGCTTGATTACGTCTATGGCGAGCTTGCCAAGATCAACGCGCTTCCGAGAAGCTACCATGGCGAAGGGGAAGGTGGACCCCAGGGCGATGCGTCCGAGGGCGACAGCGGCGACTGAGTCCCCGGGATCGACTGACGATCCAATACGGCACTTCCCGAAATTCAACTCCGCATCCCGACAGCCGGGATGTGGAGTTCCTTTTCTGTCCCGGCCGAATTGCCTCGGTGACCCGATGGCGACGCACCATTGAACCACACGCTTCGAGATGGCAAATATCCTGCTGCTTGGAAACGCCGACAGCATTACGGCGTTCAGTCGATCGATCCGAGGCGATCATTCGATCAATCGAATGATCATCCCGCTGGAGGCTGTCGAACACGAAGAGGAGCTGGTGGAAATCCCGGAGCCGGCGGATAACCTCGACGCCATATTCGACCTCACGTGGGGACTGCCCGTCGGCAAGCTCCAGAGCCTCGACGTCGCCGCCCGCATGCGCTCGGAGCACACGCTGCTGTTCACCAACGTGCTGACGGGCACGGCCACAGCGGCCCGCGCCTGGCTCGGAATCGAATTGCCCGTCATCGGGTTTGCCTTCGCCGCCGGTATCGTCGATGTGCTCGACACGATCGAAGTGTCATCTGCCCTGCAGAATGATCCCGAGGCCATCGAGGCCGCGTCTTCGCTGCTTTCGGGTCTGACCCAGAAGCGCATCGAAGTCGTCGAGGATCGCGTCGCGCTCGTCTCGCCGCGCGTGCTTTCCATGATCATCAACGAAGCATCGTTCGCGCTTGCCGAAGGGGTCGCCTCGGCCGAAGACATCGACACTGCCATGCGGCTGGGGACGAATTATCCCAGGGGACCGCTGGCCTGGAGTGACGTCATCGGTGCCGGTACGGTCGTGGCAATTCTCGATGCGCTGTTTGAGGAATATCACGAGGAACGCTACCGCGCCTCGACGCTGCTGAGACAGCACGCCCGCGCGTCGCGTCCGTTTTACCCGACACCGTAATCCCCAATCGATCCGATGTCTGACGCCTATATCGTAGCACCTCTGAGAACGCCCATCGGCCGCTACGGCGGCGCATTGTCGCCCGTCCGCGCCGATGATCTCGCGGCCCTTGTGATTCGCTCCGTCGTGGATCGAACCGGAGTTCCCGCCGGTCGGATCGATGACGTCATCATCGGATGCGCCAATCAGGCCGGGGAGGACAATCGAAACGTCGCCCGCATGGCGGTGCTGCTGGCGGGACTTCCCCAGGAGGTGCCGGCGACGACGCTCAACCGTCTGTGCGGATCGGCGCTCGATGCGCTGATCTACGGCGCACGGGCAATTCGCTCCGGTGAGGCCGACCTGATGATCGTCGGCGGCGTCGAAGTGATGTCGCGTGCTCCGTACGTTCTGCCGAAGAACGTCTCCGGGGGCGCTCAATTTGGAAATCTGACGGCGTATGACACGGCGCTCGGATGGCGATTTCCCAATCCCAAGCTCGAGGCGATGTTCCCCCTGGAGGCAATGGGTGAGACCGCCGAGAACGTCGCCGAGCAGTGGAACATTCCTCGGGAGAAGCAGGATGAATTCGCCCTCCGTTCGCACCGGCTGGCGCTCGAAGCGTGGGAGAACGGCTTTTACGAGTCAACGGTGATTCCGGTTGAGATCCCGCAACGAAAGGGAGATCCGACGATCGTCGCGCGCGATGAGGGACCGCGGCCCGACACAAGTCTCGAGAAGCTCGCGAAGCTTCGGCCGGCCTTCCGCAAGGGAGGATCGGTGACCGCAGGCAACGCCTCGAGTCTCAACGACGGCGCGGGCGCCCTCTTGATGGCGAGTGAGCGCGCGGTTCGTGAATACGACCTCAAACCGGTGCTGCGATATGTGTCCGGCGCAGTCGCCGGAGTCGACCCCCGCTGTATGGGAATCGGACCGGTTCCCGCCACGCGCCGTGCTCTCGAGCGAGCGCAGCTGACAGTCGGCGATCTCGACTACGTCGAGCTCAACGAAGCGTTTGCCTCGCAGTCGCTGGCGGTGATCGGCGAGCTCTCGCTCGACGTCGATCGGGTCAATCGTCGCGGCGGGGCGATCGCCCTCGGTCACCCGCTCGGAATGTCCGGTGTGCGGCTGGTGGCAACGCTTGCAGCAGAGCTGCAACTGATGGCCGATGCGCGCTACGGACTTGCCACGATGTGCATCGGCGTCGGGCAGGGCGTCAGCGGGGTGTTCGAGAAGGTGGGCTAGCGCAATTGCAACCGAGGCCACGCGACGGGCTGCTTGCGGCAGAATCGAAACGGGGCACGATCCTCAGGTGGATCGTGCCCCGCGTCGTATGGAGCCTTCCCGGTTGTCGACGGCAGAACGGTCGACTGCAGAAGCGTCGATGGCGGCACGTAGCCGAACAGCGCGCCTACCGGACGATCGTGAACGGAAGTGCCGTGGTGCCGTTTGCGAGCGACAGCGTCACCCAGTAGGAACCGGCAGGCAGATCGCGGACCGAGACGCGCTCGCGCCTGAGGCCACCCGTTGCGTCGAGCACTATCGGCTCGACCACGCTGCGGCCGAGAACGTCGACGACGGCGATCGTCGCGTGCGATCCGGGTGGAAGTGACAGCTCGACGTCCAGCAGATCGTCGCGCACGGGGTTGCCCACCACACGGGCGGCGACGTTCACCGACTGCCGCTGGCGGACCAACATGGGAATCGACTTCGTGTGCTGCCAGGCACCGGCAGCGTATCCGGCGCCAATCACGTATACGTTCCACCGATCGGCACCGGTGGCGATCCAACCGCGGGAGCCGACGAATTCGGCAAGCGAATCCTGGTAGAGCGTAAAGCTGCTTCCGGTGTCCCCGCTGAACTGAACGGTGGCGTAGCGCCCGATCGCGTAGATCTTCTCGGGGCTCGTCCAGTGACCGTTGCCGTCGAGAGGCCGAGGCGCGTCGGTATGGTCATCGAAGGTCCAGGTCGCGCCGTCGTCGCTTGAGACGCCGCGACGCCACGACGTGTAGTTATCACTGCGGTTGGGAAGCAGAACGCGACAGGCATTGCCGTCGGGACAGGCGAATCCGACCGTTCGATTCGCGTCGGTGTTGAGCGACTCCGATTCGTTCCACGTGGCGCCGCCGTCGGTGGTATTGAACAGTGCGGCGGACGTGGCGCCGATTGCGTGAAGTCCGGACACGGGGGCCAGCGTTCTGAGGGCGATGTCGTTGGCTGAGGTCCAAGTCCGGCCGGTGTCATTGCTGACAAGCAGTCCGTTGACGCTGGAGATGTAGCCGCGGGTGCTGGTTTCCTCCACATAGGAAAAACTCATTCCGATCGATGTTCCGGCGCCGTCGAGTTCAGGCAGGCGCTGACCTTCGCTCCAGGTCATTCCGCCGTCGCTGGAGGCGATCACCGCGTAGTACTGCGGATCGGTGCGAGGTGTGAAGCTGGCAACACCGACGACGCGGTTGGAGCCGGCAATAGGATCGGGGAAACCGAAGGCCCACACGGTCGACAGGTTCCGGGGCAGACTGCCGGCAAGTCCGACGTCGGTCCAGGTGGCGCCGGTATCGGCACTGACGAGAAGACTGCCGTAGTTGCGACCGACGAGCACGGTGCCATTGTACGCTGCGACGGAGCGGGGGAGCCCGCCGGACTCATTGCGGAGCCAGGTCGTGCCGGCATCGGTGCTTCGGGCGAAGAGCGAGTAGCGGTTGGCAACGACGAAATGAGAGGAATCGATGGCCTGGAACCGTCCGCCTTCGAACGGATGCGTCCACTGCGTCCACGTCATACCGCCGTCATCGGAGATTCCGTTCGACGAAACGGCGTGGGTTGCGGAGGTGAACGTCAGCGAGGCGTAGTCGAGCCAGGCCGGCGTCTGGAAGTGATCCCACGTCTGGCCACCATCCGTCGACTTCCACATCGTATAGACACCTGACGAAGGAGCGCCCTCGCGAAGGACGGCAATCATGGCGAGCGCCGAGGGGAATCGGATGCCTTCACTGGTGAGCACGACGCCCGGCACGACCTCTTCGAATGGCAGGCGCTGCCAGGTGGCGACGCCCGTTGCGATGTTCAGCAGACCCTGGAAGTACACGGTCGTCAGCGTTCCATCGACGCGACCGTACGCAGAGGCGATCACACGGAGCGTGGTCGCGTTGGGCATCGACACCAGCTGGTACCATCCGATCGAGAAGATGTCGGTCATGTTGTCCGGCTTCGGGAACGGCCCGAATCCGGTCGAATCATAGAGCCGCAGTCTGATGTCCGTGGTTCCTGCGATGGTGTCGACCAGCAACGTGTCGACGCTCACCCAGTCGGCGCCGCCGTTGGTCGTGTAGGCGAGCCGGAGCGGGCCGGTGGGAACGAGCTCACCGGACGACGGATCCGCGATGCGCGACCGGTACCCGACGGCCATGTGGCTGGTGTCGAGGACCGCCGCCTGAACGACGGTGAAGTTCACCTGCGGATCCGGGTAATTGAATTCGAGCTTCTGCCAGCTGTCGCCGCCGTCGCTCGTCGTGAATCCGAGCGGACTGTAGCCGAAGCCTGGGGAGAGCATCTGATTGGGAACCGGAACGTACTGATCGAGTTCGTTCCACGAGGAGCCGCCGTCGGTGGTCCGGAAGTAGTGCAGCGCGTCGGTCTGTCCTTCGAAGGCGGCGTAGTAGTACCCGTTGGCGGTGTCCGAGAAGAAGAACGACGAGGCGGTAACCGGCTGAGCCAGGCCGGTGCCGAATCCGGAGTGGAGCCCGAAGTCGAGTGACTTCCACGACTCATCGGACGGCACCTGCGCATGGAGCGTGAGGCTGGCCGAGAGGACGATCAGCAGTGTGGCAATCCCGGCCCGCATCGGAATGGATGGAACGACTCGTATCAATGCTGTCATTCTGCTGGCACTAGGTGAATTGGTGGAGGCCGTTCGGCGTCATCGAGCGAAGCGCGGTTCCTCGAGCGTGAGCATCAGTGAAATGCGGTGCGAGGGACCGAACGCCGCGTCCTGATCAGGACTCCGACCGATGAAGGCGTAGTCGATGTTGAGCTTGGGCAGCTTGATACCGGCGCCGGCGCTGAACTGGCCGAGTTCGGAGTAACCACCACGAATATACACTCGATCCTTGAAGGAATACTCGAGACCCACCTGTGGATCGAAGCTGGCTATCCCGAGGTCGAGCGTGGTCGTCTCGCTTCGTCCTTCAAAGCGAAAAATTCCGTCGACGACCGGCATGATGCTGTGGTCGTCGGTGATGTCGTAGCGGTAGGCGGCTCCGAGGCGGAGTGTTGGAACGATGAACTCCTGGTGCCCCGTGTTCCACGACAGCAGGCTCTTGGTGGCATCGGCAACGGTGGCTCCCAGTCGAAGGTGATCATCGGGGGTATAGGCCGCGCCCACGTCGATGCCGACACCCCAGGCACTGGCATCCAGGACCGATCGGTGGAGGAACTTGAGGCTTCCGCCGAGGCTGAACTTCGGGGACATACGTCTGGCGTACGACGCGTACACCGCCCAGTCAGCGGCGCTTCCTTCGACGATCTTGTCGGGATCGATACGATCGTCCTCGTCGAGCACTCCGTTGCCGTTGCGGTCGATCAGGGCATTGCGGGAATCCTTGATGCCGTCGATTCCGATGCGGATGGCGCTGAGCGCGAAGGTCTGATCCTGACCGAAGGGAAGCGCGGCTCCGGCGTAGTCGTAGTTGATCTCACCGGCGAAGCGTGCCTCGTGGAATATGGCCAGCTGCGGGTAGTCGATACGATTGAGCGCTGCGGGGTTGAAGTATGCAGCGGTGACATCATTGCTGTATCCGGTGCCGGCTCCACCGAGGCCGGCCGACCGGGCGCCGACGCCGAGTGAGAGGAACTCGCCGGCGTACTTCGCATTGACGAACTGAGCGCTGGCGATACCCGGCAGCAGGATCGTGATGGCCACAGCAGTCAGCAACAGCCGTGTGTGCGTCGAGCCTTGGAGGAACATCAGACAGGGTGTGTTCGTGATCTCGGTGAGGGCGAAAACCGATTATACTTTGATGCAATCTACACTTGCAACAGCATCGGCCGTGCCCTAAATTCGTGCTTCGTTTCTTTTCCAATCGGGATATGCTGCGGGAATAGCTCAGTTGGTAGAGCACAACCTTGCCAAGGTTGGGGTCGCGAGTTCGAGTCTCGTTTCCCGCTCACGAATGGAAAGCGACGGCTCGATGCCGTCAACATGCGGCACGTCCGGGGCGGCTTTCCCGATCGAATTAGGTCCTGTCATCGCATCAGCCGACTGACAGGACTTTTTTATTGGCACAGGGCACACCATCGATGACATCTGTTGTTTTCATTCCGGGAGACGGTATCGGTCCTTCGATCACCGCCGCCGTGCGTCGCATCATCGATGCCGCGGGTGGGGAGATCAACTGGATCGAAGCACATGCCGGACTCGGTGCATACGAGCGAGAGGGGAACCCGCTTCCGGACGACACCATAGAGCTCATTCGCACGCATCGCGTCGCACTCAAGGGACCGCTCACGACGCCGGTCGGCACGGGATTCCGCAGCGTGAACGTCGCCTTGCGCCGTGAGTTCGGCCTCTACGTCAACCTTCGTCCCTGCCGCAGCTTTGATGGCGTGCCGAGTCGCTACGAGGACATCGATCTGGTGATCTTCCGTGAGAACACCGAGGGACTCTACTCAGGTGTTGAGCACTACTCCGACGAAACGCGCGAGCGCGCCGAGTCGGTCGCTATTGTCACACGGACCGGCTCGGAGCGCATCATTCGCGCGGCGTTCGAATATGCGGCCCGACACAAGCGTCGCAAGGTCACGATCGTCCACAAGGCCAACATCCTCAAGTACACCTCGGGCATGTTCCTGGACATCGGTCTGCGGATCGGGCAGGACTATCCGCAGGTCGTCACCGAGGAGAAGATCATCGACAACATGGCAATGCAGATGGTCATCGATCCCAATCAGTTCGACGTGATCGTCACGACCAACCTCTTCGGAGACATCCTCTCGGATCTCGCCTCGGGACTCGTCGGCGGGCTCGGACTGGCGCCGGGTGCAAACATCGGCGACGCCATCGCGATCTTCGAGGCCGTCCACGGTTCGGCGCCCGACATTGCCGGAAAGAACATCGCCAATCCCTCGGCGCTGCTGCTTGCCGGCGCGATGATGCTCCGCCATATCGATCAGGATGCTCCAGCCGATCGGATCGAGCGAGCGCTCGCAACTGTCATTCGCGAGGGTACCTCGGTGACGAAAGATCTCAACCGCGACCACGGCGTCGGGACCGATGAAATGGCCGACGCCGTCATCGCACGACTCAACGACTGATACGCTCGGCGCCAACGGCGCCGCTGCAGGAGCAAACGCATGCTCAAATATGTCGTAAGCATTCTGATGTACCTGTCGCTCTCGGTACTCATCGGGGGCACACTGTTCTTCGGCGCCGGCGTCGCCGCCGTGCTGTTCGAACCCGGTCTGCTCCCCTCCAGAACGCTCGCCGGCGCCGTCAACTCCGCCGTACTTCACCGCCTCGGTCTGTTCTCACTCGGATCCTGTGTCGTGCTCGCGCTTGGCGCAGTCTATATCGCGTGGCGGTATGGGCAGTGGATGAACTGGATCGTGCTCGGGCTTTCGGTGGCCATGGTCATCGCCGTCGCCTACACGTCCTGGATTCTGTTCCCCCGAATGGACACCCTGCGGACGTCGATCGGATCGTTCGATCCCGTTCCCGTCGAAAAGGCGGAACTGCACCAGCAGTTCCAGGAAGGCCACGTGTTGTATTCGAACATCATGCGCGGTGTGCTTCTCTCCGGAGTTGTCGTGCTGATGCTGCATACCGCCGGTCTCGTTCGACATGCTGAACGCGTCGAGCGCCGGCACCGCGCGGCGGTCGACGTTCGGACAGACGCTCCGGCGGAGTCCGGCACCGAGCGCCCGTCTCACTGAAATTCTTTCCACTGAATGCTCTGTCTCTTCGAGGACCAGCAGGTCACGCAGTTCTATCCGCTGAGTGACACGCGTCACCTGGCGGACCTGCTGGTAGGAACGTTCACACAGCGCGAACGTGCCACCGCGGTGACGGGTGACGACCGCATCGTGCTGCATGGTCGCTCGGCGATCCTCCGGCACTGCGCGGCCGGCGGCGTCGACGTTTCGCAGCCGTCCGACGACACGCTGTTCATCAACGCGCGACTGCCGCTTTCGCGATCACGATTCGACTCGTTTCCGACGGGCAGACAGTGGGTTCTGCGTCACGGTGCGGAGGTGGTCGCAGCACGCCTGCACGCGGCGAACGTTTCGCGACTCGACTGGGCCGCCGATCAGCTCGACTTCACCAGTCTTCCGGACGTCGCTCGCGTCGATACCGACGAGGATGTGATGTACCGGCACGTGTGGGATCTCATCGGCGACAATGCCGAACGCATCGAGCACGACGTCGCCGACGGTCTGCGTCCGATGGAGTTGCGAGGCGTCGTCTCCAGTGGCGCCCACCTGATCTCGCGGGGCAGCATCGGAGTCGGTGTCGGTTCAACAGTCTCGCCCGGCGCCGTCATCGATGCGTCACACGGTCCGGTGGTCATCGGCAGCGGGGTGGAGGTAATGCCTGGTGCTGTGCTGCAGGGGCCGCTGTTCGTCGGAGACGACAGTCGCGTGAAGATCGGTGCGAAGATCTACGGTGAGACGTCGATCGGCCCGTGGTGCAAGATCGGAGGGGAGGTCGAGTGCTCGATCGTGCTCGGTTACTCCAACAAACAGCACGACGGATTTCTCGGTCACAGCTATCTCGGTCGGTGGGTCAATCTTGGAGCCGATACGAACACATCCGATCTGAAGAACAACTACGGGATGATCCGGGTAACCCTGCGCGGAGCAACCGTCGAGACCAACCGTATGTTTCTCGGGTCGGTCATTGGAGACCACGTCAAGACGTCGATCAACACCATGCTCAACACCGGTACGGTGATCGGCGTGGGCGCCAATGTATTCGGTGCGGGATTTCCCCCGAAGGAAATTCCTGCCTTCGCCTGGGGCGCCGACGGCTCCTCGCGCTTCCAGCTTGCGCGGGCGCTCGAACTCGCCGAGCGCGTGATGGCGCGTCGCAAGGTGCCGTTCACCGATGCCGACCGAGTGCTGCTGTCCCACCTGTACGATGCTGCCGGCTGAATTCCCTCCCCGTTCACATCCAAACCCATCCAGATGAGCTCCATCACTTCCTTCGCCACCCGAGACCTGCGGGTTGGCGCTCGCGGTCTGTTCCGCACGATGCTTGCCGCTGCGGCGCCACTGCTGCTGGTCGTAGTGCTCATGGGTTGCGGAAGTTCGGCCCGTACGGCGGTCGAGGGCTATACCGACGCCATGATCGACGGTCGGCCTGTGGCGATTGTGATTCCGGAGGGAGCGGACATGGCGCTTGCAAATCCGAGCGACTACGCGTGGTCACGAGGCGTGGCCGCCTCGGGAGCCAATGGGATGTTTCATGATGAAATTCGCCGTCTGCTGGCACCGGCGCTCGACGAGCGTCTGGATTCAAATTCGGTAGTGCTCTACAGCGACGTACCTGCATCGGCCGCCGCGCCGGTGATGGAGGTCGATGTCCAGAAGCCCGTCAACTGGTCGGCGCTTCAATCGGCCGCACGTGTGGCGAAGGTCGAATTCATCATCGCAATCCCGTCGATGCACGTTGACAACATGCGTCCCTCGGGGCCCGGTCGAGGGACCGAACACGTCTCGCTTGAGTATCGACTGCTCGATCCGACTCGCAGTCGTGTGATGGCCAGCGGGCAGATCGACTTTGAAGTAGGCGACCCACGCGTGCCCGCGGACACCTACGACGAACTGGCGCGGCGGCTCTCGAGCCGATTGCCGTTCCGGGTCGTCGGCGGCACGGACTGAGGCCGCTTCGTCAGCGATTTTCATGTAGGGACTTTTTGCATTTCCGGTTGCCGGCCGTATCTTCCGGCTCGCTTTCACTCAATCAGGTCCATGGGTGGGAGCGACTTGTTCGGTCCAGTCCAACACCAGAACACGACACGCAACTCAGCGACCGCAAAGTCTTCAGGCAGACCGGCGACGACACGTCCGGTACGTCTACCCATTCTCAACTGTCCCAAGTGGCCAGGAGGAGGTCCAGTGATTCAACGAGGAATAGTCTACGGACTACTCGGAGCATCGCTTCTGGCAGCAGCCCCGTCGGTACATGCGCAGGTCGGCAATCCCGTTCCGGTCTCGACCCGCAACCAACGTGAGAATCTCGGTCCGGCGATCAACTCCGAGTACAGCGAGCTTCAACCGATCATCACATCCGATGGTCAGGTCCTGTTCTTCACCCGAAAGGGTCATCCCGACAATGTCGGCGCGTCGAAGCGTCCGGACGACGAGGACATCTGGTACTCGGTTCGTCTCAAGGACGGGACGTGGTCGAAGGCGATCCACATGCAGGGACCGCTCAACACCGAAGGGTACGACGGCGTCAGGGCCGTCAACAATCAGTTCACCCGCCTCTACCTGCAGAATCGGTACAATCCCGACGGGACGCGATCGAAGGGATTCAGCGTCAGCGAGCTGTCTTCCGACGGCACCTGGGGCTATCCGGTTCCGCTGGAGATCGAGGACTACTACAACGACACGACGATCGCCACCATGGCGGTCTCCAATGATGAGAACGTGTTGATCCTGTCGTTGAAGCGGAAGGACTCGCAGGGAGGGCACGATCTGTACGTCTCATTCCGCACCGGCAAGTACTCGTTCTCCGCACCGCAGCGGATCGCCGCGCTCAGCACCGACGGCGACGAGATCGCCCCGTTTATCGGGTTCGACGACAGGACGATCTACTTTCCGACCACGGGGTTCGGCGCCGATCACGGCTACCACGACATCTTCGTCACCCGTCGACTGGATGACACCTGGCAGAAGTGGTCGACGCCCGAGAAACTCCCGTATCCGATCAACACGCCGAGCGCCGACTTCTACATCAATCTTTCCGCCCAGGCCGACACCTGCTATCTTTCGAGCTGGCACGAGACCTCGACCCGCGGATACGGGCGCAGCGACATCTGGCAGTTCGTCATGCCGAAGCGCTTCCGACCGGGTGCCTACGAGGAGGACGACGACTCCAGCGGTACCGTGGTGGCAGAGGATGCGTCGCTTCCCGACGGCGGTCCTTCGACCGGTTCGCTCATCCGACTCGAAGACGTCTACTTCGATGTCGACAAGGCATCGCTCAGGGAGGACTCCGAAGGCAGCCTCGACAAGCTCGTCGCGTTGCTGAAGAAGCATCCGTCCATGCGAATCGAGATCCAGGGCCATACCGACAGCGACGGAAGCGAGGAGCACAACCTCCAGTTGTCGGACGATCGTGCCAAATCGGTGCGTGCTTATCTGGTTGACCATGGAATCGCCGGAGGTCGGCTCGAGGCGAAGGGGTATGGAGAATCACAACCGATTGCTCCGAACTCCACGGTCGCGGGCAGACAGCTCAATCGTCGTGTGATGATTCAGGTGCTCGGCTACGACTTCCAGGCGTAATCGTAATTCGGAACCGCGTCGTTCGTGAACCAATTCGAAGCCATTGCCGCGCCGGCAGCGCGTCCGATCGATCGGACACCGCTCGCCGGCGCGACTCGTTGGGCCGTTGTCGTCCTCAGTCTCCTCTCACTCGGCGCCGTCGTGTACTTCGCGGCGCTGTGGTGCCGCCCTGACGAAAATTTCCGTTCACGCCCGCTGACCGAAGATGGCTTCTACGAGCTGAGCGTCGCCCGGTCGATTGCGGCTGGACACGGCTTCACCGTCGACGGACATACGCCGACCAACGGCGTACAGCCGCTGATCTGTCTTCTCACCGCTCCCATTTTCGCGGCAGCGGGTGATGACACCACCCTCGCGCTTCGCCTCGTAACAATGTTCCAGGCCGCTCTCTACGTGTTCGCAGCGCTTGCCATTGCCTGGTTCGCATCGTGTCTGCCGCCGGATCACGTTCGCAGGCGACTGTACTACTGGACCGTCGTCGCACTGGTGCTGTGGAATTACTCGCTGAGCACCGCCATGATGAACGGGCTCGAAACGAGTCTCTCGATCGGGCTGCTCTTCGTCTCAGCCGGCTACTACGCGAAGTTCGTTGCGCCGGCAGCGATCGTTCCTCCGAAACGGCTGGCGCTGCTCGGAGCCCTGCTCGGGCTCGCGGTCCTCGGTCGCATCGATTCCGCGGTGTTCGTTCCGATACTCTGCCTGTGGCACGTGGGACGCCGCCGGTCTCGAGCGCGGGCAACGCTCCAGGAGGGTGCAGCAGGAGGAATTCTCAAGGCGTTGGCCGAGAGCGCGGTCTTCGGTGCGATCGGCTTCGTCGTTACCCTGCCGTGGTGGGTGTTCAACTACACGCACTTCGGGAGTCTCGTTCCGACCAGTGGTCAGGCGCAGGCGATGATCACGGCGGCAACCTGGCCAAACGTCCTTGCGACGCTTCGGGTGCTCTCCGATGCAATGCTCGTCGTGGTGCATGCACCGTTCGCCTCGGCGAACACCCTCACCATGTTCGCCGGAGCGATCCTCGCCGCAACAGCGGCGGTGATTGTCCTCGTCGTTCCGGTCCTTCGGATCGGAGCCGTGGACGTCGCCCGTCGGATCGGAAGGACGTGGAAGCTCCGTCCGGCGGTGCCGCTCGGGATCTTCACCCTGGCGCTGCTGGTGTATTACTCATTCTTCTTCGGTGCACCCCACTTCCAGTTCCGATACCTGGTAACCGTTCGACTGTTCGTCGTCCTTGCCGTTGCGGCCGTCGCGGTGGAGCTGTGGTGCAGCGAGGGGAATCCTCGCGTGGTGCGGTCGAGTGTCGCCTGCACGCTGTTCCTGCTCATGGCGATCGGCGGCGCTGCGTTTTCCCGGAACTTCGGTCGGCAGGGGGTGGCGGGCAATTTCTACGCGCCGGTGGCCACATGGATCGGAACGCATACTGCTGCCGGAGACCGAATCGGCATGTTCCAGGCCGGCACCACCGGATTCTTCTATCCCGACCGCGTGGTCGACCTCGACGGCAAGGTGAACCTCGAGGCGCTGCGTGCGCTGCAACACGGAACGATCGGCCGGTACGTGGACACGTCCGGATTCGACTACATCATCGACTGGAGTTCGCTTACGGGGGCTATCTTTGCCGATGCACGGGTCCGGGCGAAGTACCGGCCGAGCGACACGCTCAACGACGGATTCGTCGTCTGGAAGCGCATCGCTCCCTGACTGCCGGCGACGGTCGGACCCGATCCTGCCCGACGGAACACCAGACGGATCCACAGATTCACGTCCCGCACATCCGATGTTCGTAGGTCGCACCGATGAGATTGCCCGGATCGACACGCTGCTCAGCGCCGCGCCGGACAACGGCGGTGCGCTCGTCGTCGATCTGCACGGACTCTTCGGCGCCGGCAAGAGCACCTTGCTGCGTCGCATCGCGACCGTGCTGCGAGAGGAGCGTCGAGTCGACGCGATGTTCGCCACCAACGAGGACATTTCAGCAGCGTCAATCCCCGAATTCATCTTTCAGTTGGCGACCGGATTCACCGCCGTCGATGACCGCTTCGCCCGGTTCACTCCGACGCAAACCGAGCGTCGCCGACGGCGGTACCTGCAGCTGCTGGGTCGGACCGAGGCCGAACGCGCGCCGGTGCTCGAGTCGATCCACGTTAGCGGAAGGCGGAACAGTGCGGTGGCCCGCGGAGGTTCGACCAACGGTGAGGCGGCCGATGCCCGGGGCGATGCCGACGGCGCGGAGGCCACCGCTCGGGCGTCATCGCTGGATGCACAGCCTGGTCTGCCCGATGACCCCGAGGATCAGCGACTGCGCCTGGATGCACCAACGGTGCTGACCGAGGCGTTTCTCGTCGACATGATGAACGCGTTCTACCCTGTCGGCGAGGAGCGGCCGTCGCTGGAATCCTACCTCGACTCCGGCGACGCTCCCAGACGCGTGGTGCTGCTGATCGATACCTACGAGAAGATTTCCGACCTGGTCAACCCATGGCTTCTCGAGTCGCTGCTTCCATACGTCGCCGAGAAGCGATTCGGCGACTTTCAGCACTACCGCACTCCGTTGGTCGGTGACACGGTCCATCTGCGCGACTTTTTCGACATCCGGATCGTGATCGCCGGACGCGAGCGGTTGAGTCTCACCGATGCTGAGCGGCGATGGGACCGCTACCGCGACCGGCTCACCGAACTGCGCCTCGGCGTGTTCACCGATGGAGAACTGGCTGAGTACCTCGAGCGAAGCGGCTTTGATGCGTCGCGAGAACTTGGTCGGGTTACCGAGCAGACTCGCCGATTGCCATACCTCGCGGCGCTTTGGGTGGATACCGCGCAGGCGGAGGAGGAGGGGGCGGGTCCGACAGTGCTGGCGTCACTTGCCGAGCAGCGGATCTTCTGGTACAAGACGTCCGAGCAGCGTGAGTGGATTCGCGCAGCGGCCTTTCTCGACTGGTTCGATGCCGATGCGCTTCGCTGCTTCCCGGCCGTCGGCGAGCATGCTCAGGCCGCCTTCGACTACCTTCGCGCGTCGAGCGAACTGGCCCGACCGAGTCCAGATCGGCCGGGAAAATTTGAACTGCACGAGATCATCCGCCAGGCGCTACGTCGCTCCACCGAGCAGGGGAGCGAGGAGACCGCTCTGCGATTCGGCGAGGCCGCCGATGCCTTCTATGGCGCTCATGACCTGCTGGGCCGCTTCGGTCCGCACGAACGGCATCTGATCCGACGTCTCGCCTACTTCGCCCGATTCGACGACGCCGCCATCCGGGCATTCTTCGGCGGCGAAGCGCACCTCGTCTTCGACGTCATTGCCAAGGCCCCCGACCTGTTCGTGACGCTTCCCGGTGGACTGTCGCTCACTGACGAGGCAGCGCGGCGTCTACGGCGGTACAACCGAAGTGCCGACGCCGACGACTACCAGCGGACGCTCGAGCGGGTGCATGCGATCTGGAACGAGCGGGTGGCGGAGCTCAGCGCCGAGGCGGCGCGTGTCGCCTCGGAAATCGAAGCGCTGGACAGCCGCGGCCGCGAACTCACGGCCGAGCGTGCCATGAAGCTCGAGCTTCAGCGCACGCTGCGCAGGGGCGTCGCCTCTACGGAATCGGAACTCAATCGGGCCAGGCGACGCTTCACTCGTCACCTGTCCGATCGTGAGGTGATGGTTGCACGCGCCAGCTTCTTCTTCATGATCGTGTTCTTCCTGCTGACGCTGTTCGCCGACGTGCTTCCATCGCAGCAGCCGACGATCGACCTGGTGCGGACCGCGTCGCTCGGAATGCTGCTCCTCTTCGCGATGATCTTTTCGCTGATGCTCGGACGAATCCTGTACATGAAGAGCCGTCGGAACGAACATGCGGCGATGCGGGAGGATGTCGAATCGGTGGAGCGTCGGCTGGCGGCTCGCCAGTATGAAATCCACGACCTCTCGAAACAGGAGCAGACGGTGATTGCCGAGCAGGCGGCCGCCGAAGAGCGGCTTGCCAGGTTGCGTGGCCGTCTGGAGGAACTCGAAGCGCTTCGAACGCAGGCGTACGTGTAGCCGCGCGCATTTCCGGTTGTCCGGCCACGATGTCCGGCGACCGGGAACCGCTGGAGGAATCGACCATGGGAGTGCCGTTCACAATGCAGCTCTGGAGCGAAACGCTCCTCTCGGTGATGACGCTGCCGTACATCAGCGGGGTGCTGATCGCGCTCGGGCTCGGCGGACTGATTTACACGATCAAGTCGGGGCATCTCGGAACGGTCTCGCTGATCGGGCTGGTGGCCATAACGCTGTTCTTCGGCGTTCAGTACGAAGCCGACCTCGCGACGCTGCTGGAGATGTGTCTGTTCATCTTCGGCATCGGACTCCTGGTCGCCGAGGTGTTCGTCATCCCGGGCTTCGGGATCACCGGTGTGTCGGGAATCGTCCTCGTGCTGGCAAGTCTGTTCCTCGCGATGGTGGGCAATCTCGACGGCATCACGATGGAATCGGTGCGAATTCCACTCTACACGCTTGCCGCTTCCTTCGCCGGATCGCTCGTCTTCGTCGCCATGCTCGTACGCTACCTGCCTTCATCGCCGGCGTTCAGCCGGATGGTGCTGCAGACCGAATCGGCCCGTGGAGCCGCGCTGTTGACGGGAAGCGACGACCTGACGCATTTGTTGAACCATTGCGGATCCGCCCTGACGATGCTGCGCCCGTCCGGTGTTGCAACCATCGACGGTACGCGCTACGACGTAATCAGCGGCGGCGAGTACATCGCGGCGGGCGAAGCGATCGTCGTTCGCCGCATCGTCGGGCGGCGCATTGTCGTTGGACGCCCCGGTGCATCCGGCGCAGGCGAGCTGCCGGAAGCCTCGGGCGGGGAGGCCCCGCCGGGTGCCTGAGCCATCGCCGCTCACCGGAGCGATCCGCACCGCGCGGGCGCGAACCCGACCGACGGCGATTCTGGCATCGCCCTTGCAGTCATTCACCGCTTCAATGCGATTTCTCACGTTGATCTCCCCACTGCTGGCACTCCCGGCGATCCTCGCTCTGATGCCCCTGACCGCACGGGCTCAGGCGGTCCTCGAGCCGGCCCAGCGTGACACCATCCGCCCGTTCATTCTCGACTCGATCGAGATCTCGACCGGCGAGGTATTCGACTTCCATCATGGAATCCTCAGGACAGTGGGCGACGTGCTCAACGCGCTCCACGTCGTCACCCACGAGTCGGTGATCCGCGACGAAGTGTTCTTTGAGATCGGAGACACCGTGGACAGTCACGAACTCACGGAACTGGAGCGAAATCTCGAGAACTCCGAGCTGTACTCGGAGGTCGACCTGCAGGTGATTGCCTACGAGGGAGAGGAGAAGTATCGATACCCGTACGCAATTCTGAGGATCACCACCCGCGACGCGTGGTCGCTGCGGGGCACGATCGGGTTCGACCAGTACCACGATCAGCCGGTGTACCGGGTCAGCGGAGCGGAGGTCAATACGTTCGGCACGGGCGATCGCGTCGGTCTCGGGGTGGAGAGTTCTCCCGGGGCAAGCGAGCGTCCGTGGCGCATCAGCGGGTCGGTGTTCGATCCGAACATTGCGGGAACGTTCGTGCGGACGGGGATCGGTGGCGCCTACTCCAGACTCGAGCAGACCGGGCGCATCGTGGTCGACAGGCCCTACTACGCCGACCGCGCGCCGTTCGCGTTTTCTACGACCGCGGGATACTTCACCGGCGATGATCCGTTTTACTTCGATCAGGGCGCGACGACTGCCGAGGTGCTCGTGCCGACGAGTCGCTTCGACGCGGCGGGTTGGTACAGCGTCCGGGCCGGGGGCAATGGCGACGTCTTTCGCACGACTGCGCAGGTACGCGTCAACTCCGTGACGCATCCGTACGATTCGGCCACGCCGGTGGGTCTGACGCGCGCCTTCGACAACACCGTGGGCATCTACGCCGGAATCAGCTCGGTGCGTCGTCGATTCGTCGTCTTCCGGGACGCAGATTTCAATGGCGATCAGCTCGTTCCGATCGGTGGTGCCGGGAGTGTGACCCTGGGCGGGACGTTCGCATTTGGTCAGGGAACCGACAATCTGTTCTATATCGGTGCCGAAGCATCCAACGCCGCCTTGGTGTACCACCGGCTGTACCTCTACGGACACGTTGCGGCCGGCACCGGAGTCGAACCTTCTACGAAGCGCACGCGGTACACGCTCGAGACGGCGCAGGGAGGAGGGCTGCTGCTCATTCGGCCGGGGGTGCTGGCGGCGCGGCTCTCGCAGACGACCGTCTGGAACTGGCCGCGGTACCTCTTCAATCCTCTGGATGAGACAGACGGACTTCGTGGCTACGCACAACTGAGCCACATCGGGGACAACCGGATCGTGGGCAACCTCGAGTACCGCCTCGTTCCGGTCGTGACACTGCCGCTGATCGAGGTCGGCGTGACGGGCTTCTACGACATCGGCGCGGTCTGGAACCAGGGCGAACACCTGAGCAACGCGCAATTTCATTCGAGCATCGGTCCGGGAATTCGCATCGCGAGTTCGACGAGTCGATTCGCATCCGGGCTGTTCCGGCTGGACATTCCGTTCCGACTTGACGGCGGTCGTCCGACGTTTGACGGCGTCGTCGCCAGCATCAGCTATTCGACATCAGAATTCTTCACCCCGTTCGGAGACCTCGAGCACCGTCCTCCGCAACCGTACAGGCCGTAGGGCGCCAGGCGTTGACAAGAGCGCGCGGGTCGGTGGCTCAACGTGGATCATGACTGTCACGCTGCACTCCATACGAAGCCGGATCATGCTCACCTTCATCGGACTGGTGCTGCTGGTGACGTTCGTTTCGGCCTGGACGATCATGCACGTCAACTCGGTCAGCCACCTGACGTCGGACCTGATGCTCAGCGAACTGAGCGCAGTCGATGCCGTCGGCGGCATGCGCACGGCGCTGCATCGCCATCATCTTGCGGCGCTCGAGTACATCGGCGGAGAACGCGACTCTTCGACGATTCTGGCGGTGGAGGCGAACGAGAGCTTCGTGCACAACTTCTACGACGCGGTGGCGCAGAACCGTGGCGACTCGGTCAACGCGCGACTAGCCACGCTCCGCACCGACTACAGCCGCTTCAACATCGTGTTCGAGGAACTCTTGAAGCTGCCGGGCGACGACCGCGATACGCTTCTGGGATTCTACTACGCGCGGATGGCGCCGATTCACACGCAGCTCAACGACGATCTCCTTGCACTGCGCGGCGCGATGTTTCGCTCGAGCACGGCGCAGCTTCGGTCGGTGCAGTCGCAGGCCCGGTTCACGGCATACTCCACCGCTGCGCTTGCGGTATGTATCGTCATCCTCGCGGTGCTTGCGACATGGCGCGCCACGCGCTCGATCCTCGGTCCGATCCATCAGCTCGGACAGAGTACGCAGAGGATTACCGAAGGGGACTACAGCCAGCGGATCGAGACGAAGGGAGCCGTTGCGGAACTGGCGACGCTCATCGGTCACTTCAACGAGATGGCGCATCGTCTCGAGGAGCACGATGCCATCCGGGTCGACCTGCTGCTCTCAGAGAAGCGTCGCTCGGAGACGATCGTGCGAGATCTGCCGGAGGTGATCGTGGCCACCGACGAACGCGGCCGTGTGATCAACTTCAACCGCGAGGCCGAGGCGGTGATGGGAATTCCGATCTCGCGGGCCATCGGTGCCGACCTCTCGGAAATCTCCGATGCCCACGACGTGCTGCGTCGCATGGACGAGGACATTCGACATGACCGCGTCGATCGCGAGGACGATACGATGAACATCGTGGTGCGGGGCGAGCAGCGCGCCTACACCTACGTCGCGCAGTCGATGCACGGTCACGACCGTCAGCGTATCGGGTACCTGTTCCGGCTCAAGGACGTGACACATTTTCGTCAGGTCGACGAACTCCGTCGCAAAATGATCTCGACGGTCTCCCATGAACTCCGCACACCGCTGACCTCGATGGGACTCAGTCTGGAGCTGATGCTCGAGGATGATGCAGAACGTCTGACCGACCTTCAGCGGGAGCTTCTGGGCAATCTCAAGGAGGACGTCGGGAGACTGCAGGAGTTCGTCAACGACCTGCTCGATCTCTCGCGGATCGACACCGGTCGGGTCCGTTTCGATCTCGCGGTTGTGGCACCGCGCTCGCTCGCAGACGAGGCCGTACGCCAGGTGCAGCCGCTGGCGACGAGGCATGAAATCCAGATCGATACGACGGGAGTCGGACTGGATCTGCCCCCGGTGCGGGCCGACCCCGGGCGGATTCGCCAGGTGTTCAACAACCTGTTCTCCAACGCCATTCGATACACGCCATACCGTGGGACGATCGTGGTGACCGCTGAGGCGTCGCCCGAAGACGTGCGGTTCTCGGTGCGGGACCAGGGTCCGGGCGTATCGGCGGGTGACGCCGAGCACGTGTTCGACCGATTCTTCCAGGTTCGCGACGATCAGCGTGCGGGCGGTTCGGGACTTGGCTTGGCGATTGTAAAGGAGATCGTCGAATCGCACGGCGGAACGGTCGGTGTTCGAAGCGCGGTGGGAGCCGGCAGCACCTTCGAATTCACACTTCCGCGCGCCGACATTGTGGCTGCGCAGGAGGCTCCCGGCGAGCAGGTCGATCGGATGGAACCCGACGACGTTTCCGGCCGATCGGACTGACACGCCAGTGGTTGATGGACGCTCCGTATGGGCCGTACTCCCGCCGGCCCGGCTTGTACCCACGACTCCCCCGGCGGCACCGTGTTCCGCCAGGTTCAGCACTGACCGGACCATCCGCATGCAACACCGATCCATCCTCGTAGTCGATGACGAGAAGAACGTCCGATTCACCGTTTCCCATGCACTGCAGAACGAGGGGTACGACGTGGACGCCGCATCCAGCGGTGTACAGGGCCTGCAGAAGACGGCGTTGAAGGAATACGATCTCCTGCTGGTCGATCTTCGAATGCCGGGGATGACCGGCCTGGAGATGTTGCGGGAAATTCGTCGCCAGTCGCGCGAGCTGCCCGCGGTGATCATCACCGCCTACGGCAATCCGCAGCAGCTCGTGGAGGCCGCCCAGCTGGGCGCCATCGATTTCGTCCGCAAACCGTTCAGCATTCAGAGCATCCGCTCGATCGTCCGTGGCGTCATCGACACGGCAACGTCGCAGTACGACGTTCCGCCCCGTGATGCCGGCGGACAGTTGCGCGCCGGCAAGAAGGCAATGATGCTCGGCCACATCGAGGAGGCGAGGTCCTTCCTCCGGGATTCAATCGTATCGGATGGCGAACACCCGGAGGCGGTAATTCTTCTCGGCGTCTGTGATCTGCTCAGCGGAGAACGTGAGGAGGCCGCGCGCCACTTCCGACGGGCGCTGCAGATCGATCCGTCGAGCCGGACGGCGAGCGAGTATCTGACCTGGATCGAGACCCAGCCATCATGATTCACCGCACCCCAGTCGAGACCATACGATGTCGACAGATGTACCCATGCACGACGAGTTGATTCGCAGCTCCGCGACCGAGATGCCCGATGTGGGTGAATTCATGCGCCACCTCGCACATGAACTCGGGAATCCCGTGGCGGCACTGAAGATGTCCGCCGAGCTCCTGCAGGGTCAGCTTCGGGACGAGGATCGTGAACAGCTGATGGAGGTGGTCGCTGAGGAAAGTGCCCGACTCGAACTGCTCGTCGGCCGCGCCGTCTACTACGCGACGCTGACGCGCGCGGCATACTCGGAGGTGGACTTCCGGGCAGTGGTCGATCGGGCGGTTGCAGAACGGCGCTCGGCTGCCGATGGCGATGACGATCAGCCGCACGTGCAGATCGAGGTCGATGTGGACACTGCTGCACCGGCCTCTGCGGTCAACGGCGATAGTCTCCAACTCGTTCGTCTCGTGCGTGAGGTCGTCGACAACGCGGTCGATGCCGCCGCCGGCACCGTGGCGCTGCGGCTGGATCGCAACGGAAGCACGTGCCGACTGACGGTGAGCGACGATGGAGAGGGCATCGATCCACAACGGTTGGATCGTATTTTCGATCCGTTCTTCACAACACGCGACGGACGCCTCGGCGTCGGGATGACCATCGCCATCGCCATCGTCGCCCTGCACGGTGGCAGCATCCGAGTCGCCCGCAGGACCAGCGCGGGTACGACCGTCTCGATCGACCTGCCCTCGGCGGACTCCACGGAAACGAACTCGAACAGTTGAACAATGGCAAGAATTCTCGTAGTCGACGACCAGGCGAACGTGCGGAAGACCTATGCAATGCTGTTGAGCTCCAACGGCCACGATGTCATGCAGGCGAAGAACGGAGAGGAGGGCCTCAGGACGCTCGAGGAGGAGTCGGTCGACGTCGTCATCAGCGATATCCGGATGGAACCGATCGACGGCATGGAGCTGCTGCGCAAAGGGAAAGAACGCTCGCCAACGACCGAATTCATCATGGTCACCGGCTACAGCTCCGTTGAGGATGGCGTCGAGGCGATGAAGTCCGGGGCATACTACTACGTCACCAAGCAGACCAACACCGAGGAACTGCTGCAGCTGATCGACAAGGCGATCGAGAAGCGCTCGATCTCCGGTCGTGTGAAGTTCCTCGAATCGCGTATCCGCGGTTCCTCCGAAGCCGTCGACCGCATCGTGGGCGACTCTCCGGCGCTGCGTGAGGCGCTGGCGATCGTCGAAAAGGTCGCGCCGACGGATACCACCGTCCTGCTCCTCGGGGAATCCGGTACCGGCAAGGAGCTCGTCGCCGAGGCAATTCATCAGCTCAGCACGCGCGCCAAGAAGAACTTCGTCCCGGTCAACTGCGGCGCGATCCCTCCGAACCTCGAGGAGTCGACCCTCTTCGGTCACGTGAAGGGTTCGTTCACCGGTGCAACCGCCAACAAGGACGGCCTGTTCAAGGAGGCCGATGGTGGCACCATTTTCCTCGATGAGATCGGTGAAATGCAGCTGGATACGCAGGCGAAGCTCCTGCGCGTCGTCCAGTCGATGGAGCTCTTCCGCGTGGGCGATACCAAGGCGTCGAAGGTCGATGTGCGCGTGATCGCCGCAACGAACCGCGATCTGAAGAAGGCCGTCGACGACGGAGAATTCCGCAAGGACCTCTACTACCGGCTCAACGTCATTTCACTGCACCTGCCTCCGCTGCGCGAGCGAGGCGACGATGTCATCCAGTTGGCCAATCACTTCGCCGCCATTTATTCGCAGAAGATGAACAAGGACTTCAACGGATGCTCCGACTCGCTTCTGGAGTACCTGCGCAGCTACGACTGGCCCGGGAACATTCGAGAGCTGCAGAACGTCATCGAGCGTCTGGTCATCCTTACCGACGGTCCCGAGCTCGACGAGGAGCATCTGCCGCACGACGTGCTGCAGGGGATGACCGGCTCAAACGGAACGACCGAGCTGGACGAATTGACGCTCGCGGAGATGGAGCGCCGCTACATACTCGACACGCTCGAGCGCTATGACGGCCAGAAATCCGTTGCCGCCGAAAAACTCGGCATCTCCACCACCACGCTCTGGCGGAAGCTCAAGGAATACGGCGTCAACTGAGACCGGGCGCCGCCGCCCCACCTGCCGCATTACATCTCCGAACGCTCCGCCGGAGCGCCATCGCCTAACTTTAACGTTCAATTCCGATCCATTCAGGAGACCCGTTCGATGTACGAGCCCCAGAAGTCCCGCCTTGCCGAGCTGCGCCAGAAGATCTCCGAACTGCGGAGGTATCTTTGACGTCGAAGCAAAGGAGCGGGAAATAGCAGAACTCGAGGTTCGCACCCAGGAGCCGGACTTCTGGAACGATAACGTCGCCGCGCAGAAGACGATGCAGGAAATTGCGCAGCGGAAGGACTGGACCGAGGCGTGGCACGGTGCCGACCTTCGGGCCGAGGACGTTGCGGCGCTGCTGGAGCTCGCCATCGAAGCGGCCGACAATACCATGGAGTCGGAGATCAATGCAGAGCTCGACCGACTCGGCGGCGCCGTCGACGGACTGGAGTTCCGCAACATGCTCTCCGATCCCGACGACGTGCGTAACGCGATTCTGAAGATCAACGCGGGCGCCGGAGGGACCGAGGCGCAGGACTGGGCGCAGATGCTGCTGCGGATGTACATGCGCTGGGCCGAGCGTCACGGATACCAGATCGCATTGCTCGACGAACAGGAAGGCGACACTGCCGGCATCAAGTCGGCGTCGATCGAGATCGCGGGCGCCTATGCCTTCGGCAATCTCAAGTCGGAGAACGGCGTCCATCGCCTCGTTCGAATCTCGCCCTACGACGCCAGCGCACGCCGCCACACATCGTTTGCTTCGGTGTTCGTCTACCCGGAAGTCGAGGACGACGTCGACGTCGAAATCAATCCCGCCGACGTGACGCTCGAGACGTTCCGTTCCGGTGGCAAGGGCGGTCAGAACGTCAACAAGGTCGAGACGGCGGTCCGTCTTCGCTACGACTACACCAGCCCGCGGGGCGAGCACCACAACGTCGTCGTCTCATGCCAGGAGGAGCGCTCGCAGCTGCAGAATCGCGAGCGTGCGATGAAGATGCTCCGCAGCGAGATCTACGAGATCATCCGACGGGAGGAGGAGGAGCGAAAGGCGGCGATTGAAGGATCAAAGAAGAAAATCGAGTGGGGAAGTCAGGTCCGCAACTACGTCTTCCAGCCGTACACGCTCGTCAAGGACACACGGACGGGATTCGAAAGGGGCGACGTGCAGGCGGTGATGGACGGGGAGATCGATGAATTCATTCGTGCCTTCCTGCTCGAGTTCGCGACGTAGCGCGTCCCGCATCGGAGGTCATCGTCGCAGCAGGCGTCTGACGATCCGACCGAAGATCAGCCTGAGCAGCCGCAGGAACGAATCGTTGCGCTCGGCCTGCACCTGGAGCATCATCTGCAGGTCGTGGGCGTCATCGCGTGAGATGCCCCGCGTGAGTGAGCGCGCACCCTCCGGACTGCTGATCATCTCGCCGAGGAGCTGGCGCAGCCGCTCGGCGATTTCCCGCAGCTGCTCGACGTGCTCAGGGTTGTCCGCATATCGCAGCAGCATCTGTACGTGCTCGTTGAGCAGCGCCGCCTCGCGCAGCGAGTCGGCATCGATACCATCACCGAAGTCCTCTTCGATCTCCAGCAGCAACTGCTTCAATTCGTCGATCTCCGGTTGCTGCAGACTGAAGATCTCGTCGGTGCTCACGTCGTTGACGGCGACGAAGACAGTGGCCAGCAGTTCGATTTCCCGACCGTACCACTCACGCATCGGACCGACGATCCGGGCGCGCAGGTCGTCGCATTGACGCTCAAGTCCAGCCACCCGATTCTGCAGTACTCGACGATCGTGATCGCTGGCCGCCATGGAAAGATCGTGGCGCGCACGACGCAGTTGCTCCTCGGCCCCGGCGAGCTGTCGGTTGGCAGTGCCGGAGCCACGGCTGGCCAGGTCCCGAAGCAGCTTTTCATCGGGAACGATCGAGGCGTCGCCGATCTTCACGCAGTTGACCGAGATCGTCGCCCCGAGCGACTGGCGAAGTCGATCAAGATCGAGGTGCGCGGCGCCGTCGGTGATCACGAGTATCTCCGCGCCGGAGAGCGCCGACTGCGCGCGGATGTCGTCGGCGGCCTGCAGTATCGCCCGCTCCAGCATCGTTCCGTTGCCGAGCCGGTTGAGCCGCATCGCATGTCGAATCAGTCGTTGCAGTGACGCCATGTCCGTCGCACGCTGCAGCGGACCGAGATCGACGTCGAAGGTGCGGAAGTAGACGTGTCCGAGTTCCCGAAGGTTCTGGCGGAGAAAAACGTAGCAGACGGCCTTGGCCATCTGGAATCGATGGTGCGCGGCCATCGACGTCGAGGTGTCGAGCAGCAGGTAGACCTTCTGCTTGAAGTTGTTCGGGTCGTACTCAGAATCCGATGACCGGAACGGGATAATTCGTGGTGTGCGCGGGACGTTGATCCAGAGCGACCGCTGGGCGAGGCGCCGCATGAACACGTCCTCGGGAAGCAGCAGCTGGTGAGGGAAGATCCGTTTGATGTCCGAGACCGACTGCATCAGCGCGGCCTCGTACTCCTCGCCGTGCGAGACGAACCGGTTGGGCAGCCGTTGACGACTCTTGGCCGGCTCCTTCTCGGGCGCTCGCTGCGCCACGTTCATCACAGGACGCAGCGTTCGCGCCAGTCGGGAGTCGGGATCCTCGAGTACGCGGGCAATTTCGAAGACGGCGGTGAATTCCTCCGGCAACGACGCTTCGATGTCGCGAAAGAACCCGAAGGCGTCCATGTGCTCGAAGAACGAGCTGTGTCTGAGAACATCGTGCTTCACGGCCACTCAGCTCAGCGGCGATACGTCGGTGCCGCCTCCCATGTGGAACAGCGTTCTGGTTTCGGCCTGAAGCCGCTCGCGCAGATCTCGCACCTCGTCGGTGGCAGGCTGGAAGCGCTCGAGGAACTCCTCGAGCAGCCGCCGGTTGTTCTCCACCGCGATATCGGCGACACCGAGCGTCTCGCGTGCCCACTCGCGCAGTGTCCGCTTGATCGGGGTGCTGGGAATCTGGGTGATCGGTGTCTCCAGCAGCTCCGGTTCCCGCCGCAGCCGTTCGATCAGGTCCTTCAGATCGAGCAGCGTCGCCATCTGATCGAATGCGCCCGTGGCAGTGAACTGATTCAGCAGTGTAGAGCTCGCCTTGCGCCACAGCGAACGCTCCTCTTCGATTCCAACGGTCGTGAACAGCACGTAGAGGCGGTCGACGTCGTCGCTTGACACCGAGCTGCGCCCATGCATGAAGGCGATTGCGCGCAGGAGGTCCAATGCCTTCATCTGTTTGCGTGGTGAGATGTAGTAGTCGGCCCCGCCCGTCAGTTCCGGCCGCCCTTCAGCACGGCGACTGGCGAGCTCCTCGAAGTAGCGGATCACGAGATTGGTGAAGTAGATCACCTCTTCGGGAATCGTGATCCGATGGTGGTGGCTGGCGCCGGTGCAGATGCGTGTCACTTCGTGCAACACCGCGTACTCGATGCGTTTCGGTGGATCGACCGCCCGCCCGCTGTGCTCCATGTACTGCCGTGAGATCTCGTACTGCACGTACGGATCCTTGTCCGGATAGACCACCGACTGGTAGGCGAAGCGGTCGAGCACGGCCTCGGTTACCTCGCTGACGCGCAGGTAATTCGTAGCCGCGATCACCGTGTGGATCGGTGAGTGTTCGTGCTGTACGCCGAGTCGCAGCTCTCGCTCGTTGAGCAATGATAGCAGTGCCCGGAGGGTGAAGTCATTGGCGTCGAAGATCTCGTCGATGAATCCGAATTCACTCTCGACGAGGGAACCCTGCGTGTTGTGCCGCAGGTGGCCGCGCTTCAGCTCCTCGATATTCAGCCCGCCGAAGTAGGTGTCCGGCTGCTGTTCCTTCGATGCCTGCACGCGGAAGGTGCGGGCGCCCGAGAACATGCGGAACACCTGCTCGGCCATCAGTGACTTCGCGACGCCGGTCCGACTCTGCACCAGCGCGTGTTCGCCGGTCAGCAGTGCACAGAAGATCTGCTCGACGGCATCGGCGCGATTGATGACGCGGGAATTGACGAACTCCATGGCGTCCTGAAGGTCGAGGATCACCTTCTGAACGTTCAGTTCGCGTCCGTCATCATCGTTCTCCGGCAGTGGATCAGCGGTGTGCGTTTCGGCCATGGAGCGTACGTCGATGGTCTACGGGGAGGGAGGCGGAAGGGAAACCGTGAAGATAGGCAATCGGCGATGCCTTCGGTGCGGGCGGCGTGCCGGCTGCCGATTCAGTCGAAGGCCTCGGTGATCATGCCGCCACCGACGATGTCATCTCCGTCGTAGAGCACGACCGACTGACCTCGTGTGATCGCTCGGCGCGGCTCCTCGAAGCGAACCTCGAGCGTGCCGTCGTCATTGGTGCGGCAGAGCGCCGGCGCGCCGTCATCCTTGTAGCGGATCCGCGCCGTCAGCCGCCGCGGCTCCCGGAGCGATACATACTTGATCAGGTTGACCGACGCAGCGCGCAGGCCGCGCTTCATCAAACGCTCGGCGCTGCCGACCTCCACGGTGTTCGTCTCCGGATAGACGCCGATCACATATGTCGGCTCCGGCGCACTGATTCCGAGTCCGCGACGCTGTCCGACGGTGTAGAACGGATAGCCGTCGTGGTGGCCGATCACCTCGCCGTCGCGCACGATGTCGCCTCCGGCCACGCGGTCTTCGAGACCGTCGACGTTGTCGCGAAGGAATCGGCGGTAGTCGTTGTCGGGAATGAAACAGATCTCGTACGACTCACGCTTCGCTGCAACGGGCAGACCATGTCTGCGCGCGATCTCGCGCGACTCCGGTTTGGTGAGCTCTGCGAGGGGGAACAGTGTTCTGCCGAGCGACTCCTGCGTGACGGCCCAGAGCGCATACGACTGATCCTTGTGTGTGTCGCGTCCGCGACTGAGCACGTGGCGACCTGTCTCCGGGTCGCGTCGCAGGCGGGCGTAGTGCCCTGTCGCTATCCAGTCGGCGCCGAGCGCGTCTGCCCGCCGGATCATCTCCGCCCATTTGATCTTCCGGTTGCACATCGTACACGGATTGGGCGTATCACCGGCCAGATAGGCGCCGGTGAAGTAGTCGATGATGTCGCCGCGAAACTCCTCGGTGAAGTCGTAGACGTAGTGTGGAATTCCCAGCGTTGCCGCCACCCGGCGGGCGTCGTTGATGCCGTCGAGCGAACAGCAGCTGGTGTCGTTGCCGACGTTGCCACCGACGTCCTCATAGCGGTATGTCTTGATCGTGATGCCGATGACGTCGTATCCCTGCTCCTTGAGCAGGGCGGCGGCGACCGACGAATCGAGGCCGCCCGACATCCCGACGATGACGCGATCATTCATGGTAGTGTCCTTGCGATTCTTCCTGCCAATGTTGGTTCCCTGAGGCTCCGAGGGCCGAGAGGTCCGTAGGAGCGGCCCGCGTCATGGTTGTGGTAAGCGCTCCGAGCGCCGGCTGTCCGGCAGGCGACGAAACGGGTGCAATCGAATTTCATTCACCCGACGACGGATGAAGCGTCGTCGTCGATGATATCGAGCCACGGCTCGGCATTCGGCGCCGGAGCGAAAGGTACCCGTTGGCGCGGAAGAGTGCCGTCTGGTTGTTGTAGAACCGGCTCAGCGGCTGTCCGCTCGACCCGGTCGTGATCACACTTCGTACGAACGCGTCGGTGTCCGCGAAGTCGACTATCTGTCGCATCGACGGTCCGAGGACCACCGAGTAGGGATCGGCAAAGTTCCACTCGGCATTGTTCAGCGTCGTCGCACTGCCGCCGACGTCGAACGGTCCGATGTTCACCAGAGGAGCGATCGCCTTCTGTGACCCGAGCGGGTGGGGAATCGTCAGGGTGTGGAATGCGCCGTAGTGCCAAGCATCGAAATTCCAGGTCGAGAATCGAGCATGAAGGTCGTTGAGCGCCTCGCCGAGACACTTCCGCAGAATGTCGTCGCGGTGTTCGACGACTTTCGGTGTCTCAACATCGTCGAACCACTGCGAGTCGGTCATCAGGTGGTGGCGGATGGCGCGAATGGGAAGCAGCGACGTGCGGACGTAGTGGTCGAAAAGCACCGGACCCATCTCGTCGCGGTAGGTCGCCTCGATCACGCGCTGCAGCCACACGGCCGCGATGGCGGCCTCCGGCGACTCGGCCAGCATCGTCCCACTCCAGTGTCGCAGCCGGCTCAGCGCCGACTGGATGGCCTTCCCCTGGCGAAGACTGTCCGGGAATGCGCGCAACAGAAACTCCACCATGTACCGCATGTGCGGCGAGATCTCGTCGCTCTGCATCTGCACGAAGTCGATCTGTGAAAGTCCGCCCGTCGTCGAAAGCAGCTCGTCCAGTCGGATCGCCCGCGACGGATCGTCCCACAGATCGCTGACGAAGAACGGCAGGTCGTTCGCAATCCGGTTGTTCGCCATCGCCACGTATCCGCGGGCGGGGTTCTTCTGCACCGGAAGCCGCTCCATCGGATAGACGCCCTTCCAGTTGAACCTGCTCTCCCAGCCGGGATTGGGACGATTGGGATCGGCCTCGCCCCGCACCGGTATCCGGGCCGATGGAACGAACGCAATGTTGTCGCTTCGGTCGGCGTAGACCAGACCGAGCGCCGGCACGCCGCCGAGTCGAGCTGCCGCAACGAATTGCGAGAGTGTCCGCGCCTCGTTGATACCCTTGAACGCCGCCATTTCCTGCGTGACGTCGCGTCCCGCCCAACGCATCGAGACCGCCTCACTCGCAAGCGCGCCGGTGGAGTCCACCGGCGGGTCGCTCACGGGGTGCTCGTAGGCGGTGGCATACGGATGCACGTCGCTGATCAACGGTCCGTGCCGACCGATGCGAACGACGATCGGCACCGATGCCGAGTCGCGTACGCGAATGGTATCGCGTACGATCGTCAGCGGTTCCCAGCGGCCATCGTGCAGCATCTTCGACTTCGACGAATCAAGACGCTCGACGTAGAAGTCGGTCTGGTCGGCCTGCATGCTCGTCAGACCCCATGCGATGTCGTCGTTGCGGCCGGCGATGACAAACGGCGCTCCGGGAATGCTCACGCCCGCGATCCAGTGCTTCCCGATGTGGAGCACCACCTGGTACCACCGGCTTGGCGCCGTGTAGCCCAGGTGCGGATCGTTCGCGAGCATCGCTCGGCCCGTGGCAGTCTTGGATCCCGACACCGCCCAGGCGTTCGAACCGATCAGCGATCCGTCCATTCCGAGGAACCGGCGCATCGACCGATCGAGCGAGACCACGGCGTCGAGTCGATTCAACGGTCCGAGCCATGCCGAACGGTCCGTCGACGTGCCGGTCGTGTCGCGATCGAGTGAATCGAGATTCGGTGGTTCGGTGCGGGGCGCGGGTGGGAGCGCGTTCTCCAGTCGCTGCAGCAGCGATTCCGGTCGCTGCCCACCAGGAATGATCGTCGGCGCGTAGGTGGGCCAGTACGGAAGTATTTCCTCGAGCTTCTCCGGTTCGACGCGATACGCCAGCTCGCCGAAGACGACGTCTGTGCGGAACGACGTGTTGAGTTCCCATCCCAGCATCCGGGCGATGAGCACCGAATGTAGCGGCGTCCACGGTTCGGGCTGATAGCCGATCGCATCGAATTCGAAGGGATAGCGTCCGCGATGCTCCTCGATGTAGGCGTTGACGCCACGGCTGTAGGCTTCCAGCGCATGGAGCGTTCCGGCCGGCATCTTCGCCAGGATGCGCGCGGCGATCCGCTGGAATCCGACCGTACGCGCCAGCGCATCGAAGGCGATCGCCGGTCGGCCGAAGATTTCCGAGAGCCGGCCCATTCCGGCACGACGGGCGAGGTCCATCTGCCAGAGCCGGTCCTGCGCCTGCGCGTACCCGACCGCCGCGTACGCGTCCAGCTCGTTGGACGCCGTGACGTAGGTAACGCCATCGCCATCGCGGACGATCCGCACGTCGGATGAGAGCCCGTCGACGCTCCCCTCGGCCTCACCGTCGGGGACGAACGACCTGCTGACCATTCGAACGCCGAGCCAGCCGACGCCGATGATGAGCGTGATGGCGACGAGCGCGATGCCAAGGCAGGAGAAACGACGCATCGAGGCGAACGTTGATCAGGGCAGGTGAGCGAAAGGGGATGGGTTGCCTGTCTCGAATCTCAGGTCTCTGACGGCGGCGTCTCCTCGGTCGATGAATCGGTCGACTCGGTTGCCTCGATACCGACCGCGGGGGCAACCTCTGCCGCTGCCTGACGCAACAGACCAAGTCCTTCATCGATTTGCTTGCGGGTCACGTCCAGCGGGGGACGGAAGCGGATGCTCCGCTCGCCACAGCCGAGAATCAGCACGCCATGCTCGAACATCCGTTCGCGAAGTCGCGCGCGAAGCGCATGCGTCGCCACGTCGAAGGCGCACATCAGCCCGCGGCCACGTGGATTGGACAACAGGTCGGGAAATTCGGAGCAGAGCTCCACGACGCGCTCCAGGAGGTGCTCGCCGACCACATGCGCGTTCTCGACGAGCGATTCCTCGTCGATGATCTCCAGGAATCGCGTCGCGCGTACCATGTCGACGAGATTGCCGCCCCAGGTGGAGTTGATCCGGCTGGAGGTGTGAAAGACGTTCTCCTCGACGGAATCGATCCTGTCGGTCGCCAGAATTCCGCACACCTGCATCTTCTTGCCGAAGCAGATGATGTCCGGCCAGACCCCGAGGGTCTCTGCGGCCCACATGTGGCCGGTCAGACCGATACCGGTCTGAACCTCGTCGAAGATCAGCAGCGCCTCATGCTCGTCGGCCAGCCGGCGCAGCTCGCGGAGGAATTGGGGACGGAAGTGGTTGTCGCCGCCTTCTCCCTGGATCGGCTCGATGATGATGCAGGCGATCTCATCGGGATTCTCGGCAAATGCCCTCTCGATGGCCGCCACCGCGCGATGCTCCGCCCGCACCGTCGCCTCGAGGTTCTCGCCCTCCAGCGGGTAGATGGCCGCCGGGGCCGGAACGCGGGGCCAGTCGAACTTCGGGAAGTACTTCGTCTTGGCCGGATCGGTATTCGTCAGACTGAGCGTGTAGCCGCTGCGGCCGTGAAAGGCATGCTCGAAGTGCAGCACCTTGTGCCCTTTCTCGACCGTCGCTCGCCTGGCGAAGTTCCGGCGGACCTTCCAGTCGAATGCGGCCTTGAGGCCGTTCTCAACGGCAAGTGCACCGCCTTCGATGAAGAAGCCGTACTTGTAGCGGGCCGGCACGGCGACGCGGAAGAACGTCTCGACGAACTCGGCCATCTCAACGGTATACATGTCCGAACTTGACGGCTTCTGCAGGGCAACGTGACCGAGCTTCTCGACGAACTCCGGTGTGTTCATCCCGGGATTGTTCAGGCCGATCGGGTTGGATGCGAAGAACGTGAAGAAGTCGAGGTAGCGTTTGCCGTTTCGAGCGTCGACCAGGTAGCCACCACCACTGTTGGCAAGATCGAGGACGATTCCGTAGCCGTCGGCGAGCATGTGGCGTCGCAGGGTCTGGTGGACGTGATCGGCGTCGATGTGAACGGGGATATCGGTGTGGTGCGCGGCCGGGCCGCTGCCATTGGACGAAGTATCGGGATGCTGAATCTGATGGGTACGCATGAAATGCCTCGGAGAATTCGGTCGGAACGGTGAGTTGGCGCTGTGAACGGAGAACGTCGATCGTGGTGGGACCCCACCGGCGGAAGCATCGGGAATCGCGGCCGGCGCAGGACGGTTCATCAGGTGAACCTGCTGGTGCCGGGGCGATTCAGCAGCGCACTACGACGACGGCGTGCTGCGCAGTGCAGCACGCCAGTGGCGAAGTGGAACGACCGAGACGAACAGCGACAGGAACGACGTGCCCCGAATCGTGCCGACACCGGCGATCAGCTTGCTCGATGTGAGCGTGCGAATTCTCATCGTCCTCAAATATACGGGCGAGGCGGCAATGCGTCTCTGTGCGGGGTTGCGAAGCGGCGACCTCGGATGCCGACCGGGCGGTCCTGAGGGGTTGCCCGACGTAGGGCGGTGTGGTTAGTTTGAGAGTTTTCGCATTCCCTACGACGTCCAACCACCCGCCATCGCCGCGGGGCTCCCGTCATGAGCAAGCGTTCGAGCAGATCGCGGAAGGAGGAGCGTGCCAGCGCCGATTCCCGCATTACCGCGGGTGCGTCGTCGGTCGCCAGCGCGGCACCGCATCCGGATCCGCGGCGGACGCTGGCGATCCGCCACGCAAACGTTCATAACCTCCGCAACGTATCGCTCGAGCTGCCGCGCAATCGGCTGATCGTCTTCGGCGGCGTCTCCGGCTCCGGCAAATCGTCGCTTGCATTCGACACTATTTATGCCGAGGGGCAGCGACGCTACGTCGAGAGTCTTTCGGCGTACGCGCGGCAGTTCCTCGCGCGAATGGCCAAGCCGGACGTCGAAAGCATCACGGGACTTGCGCCGGCGATTGCAATCGAGCAGAAGACGATCGCCCGCAATCCCCGTTCGACAGTCGGCACAACCACCGAAGTCTACGATTACCTCCGCCTGCTGTTTGCACGCATCGGCCACACCTACTGCCGCAACTGCGACCTCGAGGTGGTCAAGGATACGCCACGGACGGTGCAGCGCGCGCTGGCCGAGCTGCCGGAGGGAACGCGGCTGTACATGCTCTTCCCGATGCACGCACACGATCAGCGGTCGCTCCAGGACGAGTTCGACAACCTCCGTGAAAAGGGGTTCTTCCGCATCGTCATCGGCGAGTCCGACGAGATCGTGGACCTCAACGAAACGACTCCGGAGGAGGTGAGGAAGGAGGATGTATTTGTGCTGGTCGACCGGCTTGTGGTGCGTGACGACGCGGAGGTGATGACGCGGATCGCGGACTCCGCCGAGACGGTATTCCGCGAGGGTGACGGCCGAGCGATCGTGCAGATGGTGCCGGGAGGGGAGCGCCGCCACTTCTCGACACGCTACGAGTGTGCCGGATGCGGAATCAGGTACGAGGAACCGCAGCCGAAGCTCTTCAGCTTCAACAATCCGTTCGGCGCCTGCCCGGAGTGCCAGGGATTCGGCAAGGCGATCGGAATCGACATGGATCTGGTGATTCCGGATCGGACCAAGACGCTGCGCTCCGGTGCGATCGCGGCGTTTTCCACACCGAAGCACTCAGAACACCAGCGTCGTCTGGTCGAAGTCGCTCGCGAGGCGAAGCTTCGGATCGACGTACCGTTTGCTCAGCTCGACGAGCGGGAGCTCGAGGTGGTGATGAAGGGGTTCGGCAAGTACATCGGCATCGACGGGTTCTTCAAGGTGATCGAGGAGCAGACCTACAAGATGCACTACCGGGTGTTCCTCTCGCGATTCCGTGGCTACACCACCTGTCCACGCTGTCGGGGGTCCCGTCTGCGGACATCAGCCACACGGGTGTTCGTCCACGGGCAGTCGATCCCGGAGATCGTGTCGATGACGATTTCTGATGCGAGGGTGTGGTTCGATGCGCTGCAGATGAGCGACTACGAGGTGGACGTGGCGCACCGGATCATGGATGAGATCACGCGCCGGCTGCACTACCTCGACGAGGTCGGACTCGGGTACCTGCGACTCGATCGTCTGAGTCACACGCTCTCGGGAGGCGAGTCGCAGCGGATCAACCTGGCGACGTCGATCGGCTCGTCGCTGGTCGGCGCCATGTACGTGCTCGATGAACCGTCGATCGGCCTTCACGCGCGCGACACCGAGCGGCTGGTGCGCATTCTCCGGTCACTGCGCGACCTCGGCAACACGGTAATCGTCGTCGAGCACGACCCGGACATCATTCGCAGCGCGGACGTCGTGGTCGACCTCGGGCCGCGGGCGGGTGAGAATGGCGGTGAGATCGTCTTCAATGGTTCGGTCGAAGAGATGCTCGCCGACGAATCCTCGCTGACCGGCGCCTACCTCTCCAATCGCAAGTCGATTCCGGTGCCTGCGAAGCGTCGCCGTCCGGGCGAGAGCCGCATTCGACTCGAAGGCGCAAGTGAGCACAACCTCAAGGGAATCGACGTCGAGATTCCGCTCGGGATGTTCGTCGTGGTGAGCGGCGTCTCGGGCTCGGGGAAGTCGACGCTGGTGCATGACGTGCTCTACCCGGCCGTGGCACACGCGAAAGGGGCGAGCGTGAAGATGCCGAAGCACCTTCGCTCGATCGCCGGACAGGAAGTGGTCGACGCAGTCGAAATGGTGGACCAGTCGCCGATCGGACGAACGCCGCGATCCAACCCGGTCACCTACGTCAAGGCGTTCGATGCCATCCGCGATCTGTTTGCCGCCACGCCGGTGGCGCGGGTGCATGGCTGGAAGCCGGGCCACTTCTCATTCAACGTCGCCGGTGGACGCTGCGAGGCATGCCAGGGCGAGGGAGTGGTGAAAGTCGAGATGCAGTTTCTCGCCGACCTGTACCTGACCTGCGACGTCTGCAAGGGGCGGCGCTACAAGCCCGAAGTGCTCGAGAGTCGATTCCGGGGGCGGACGGTGGTCGACGTCCTGGAGATGACCGTCGACGACGCGCTCGAGTTCTTTGCCGGTGAAACGCGTGTGACCAGCCGACTGCAGCCGCTGCACGACGTCGGGCTCGGTTACATCCGGCTCGGGCAGCCGGCCACGACGCTCTCCGGAGGGGAGGCGCAGCGGATCAAGCTCGCTTCGAGTCTGCATTCGCCTGCCGCGGAGCACACGCTGTTCATTCTCGATGAACCGACGACGGGACTTCACTTCGATGACATCGCGACGTTGCTGCGGACGTTCGAGGCACTGATCGAGGCCGGGCATTCACTGGTGGTGATCGAGCATAATCTCGACGTGATCAAGTCGGCCGACTGGGTGATCGACCTTGGTCCTGAAGCGGGCGAGGCAGGCGGCAGCCTGGTCGTCGAGGGACCACCGGAAGTCGTCGCCGAGTGCGACGCGTCGCATACCGGCACCCACCTGCGTCCGCTGCTTGCTGCATCGGGTGGCGCCTCATCGCGCCCGGTGAAGCGCACGAAGGCGAAAGCGCCCGCGGCTGCAGGTCGCAAGCGTGGTCGGGGCGGTACCGCTGAATCCTGATTCGGACACCGATCCGTATCTTCGTCGTCCTTTCAATTCTCACACACTCCCTGTAGATGGATCTTCTCGAACGGATCAATTCGCGCCGTTTCACCGTCGCGGTGATCGGCCTTGGATACGTCGGTCTGCCGCTGGCCGTCGAATTCGCACGCACCGGTATTCGCACCGTCGGCATCGACGTCGATACCTCAAAAGTCGAGGCGCTCAACGCCGGGCGCAATTACATCCAGGATCTGAAGAATCATGAGGTGGAGGCGGTGCTCACCGAGGGCACGCTGCGGGCGACCACCGACTTCGCCGCTGTGGCCGAGGCCGATGTCATCTACATCTGCGTGCCGACGCCGTTCACGCCGAATAAGGATCCTGATATCAGCTACATCATCGATGCGACGAGCAGAATCAGCGAACATCTGCGCGGCGATCAGGTGGTGATCCTCAAGAGCACGACGTTTCCCAATACGACCGAGGGCTACGTCCAGCCGCTGCTCGAGCGCGCCGGCCATCGGGTGGGAGAGGACATCTTCCTGGCCATGTCGCCGGAGCGTATCGATCCGGGCAACAAGGTGTGGCACACCGGCAACACACCGATCGTCGTCGGTGGCGTCACCGAGCGGTGCACCGCCGTCGCCGCAGCCGCCAACCGCGTGATCATCGAGAAGGTGGTCGAGGTCAGCTCTCCGAAAGTGGCGGAAATGGAGAAGCTGCTGGAGAACATCTTCCGCTCGGTGAACATCGCGCTGGTCAACGAGCTCGCGCAGCTGTGCGACAGAATGGGCGGGATCAACATCTGGGAGGTGGTCGACGCAGCTGCGACCAAGCCATTCGGATTCATGCCATTCTACCCGGGCCCGGGCATCGGCGGCCACTGCATTCTCATCGATCCGTACTACCTCAGCTGGCTTGCGCGGGAGCATGACTTCGTGACCAACTTCATCACGCTGGCTGCCGAGGTCAACGAGTCGATGCCGTTCTACGTGCAACAGATGGTGCTCCGCCAGATCGCACACATGCCGGTGAGACTCGATGACGCGAAGATTCTCATCATGGGTGTCGCCTTCAAGCGGGACGTTGATGACCTGCGTCATTCACCGGCGATCCGGGTGATGGAACTGCTGACGATGGACGGCGCGCGCAGTCTCGGCTACGTCGATCCGTACGTTCCCGAGGTCGATATCCATGGCACGACGATCACCGCGACGCCGTACAGCCGCGAGGCGGTACGCAATGCGGACCTCGTGGTGATCACCACCGATCACTCCGTCTTCGACTACGAGGAAATCGTCGCTGAGGCGAAGGTGGTCATCGACACGCGCAATGCGACGCGTGGCGTCTTTGATTCACGCGAGAAGATCTACCTGCTCGGGAGTGGCACGTGTACAGGATAATCTCCGTCGTGGGGGCGCGACCCAACTTCATGAAGGCGGTACCCGTCAAGCTCGCCTTCGATCGGCTCGGAGACGTCGAGCATCTGCTGGTGCATACCGGTCAGCACTACGACCGCAACATGTCGGAGGTGTTCTTCCGGGATCTCGGCGTGGGTGAGCCCGATCTCTTCCTTGGTGTCGGATCCGGTTCGCACGCAGAGCAGACGGCGAGGATCATGGTGGAATTCGAACGGGTCTGTCTCGATCGCGAGCCGTCGCTGGTGATCGTCTACGGGGACGTGAATTCCACGATGGCCGCCGCGATCGTCGCCTCGAAGCTCGATGTTCCCGTGGCCCACGTGGAGGCGGGACTGCGAAGTTACGACCGCCGCATGCCCGAGGAGATCAACCGGATCGTGACCGACGCAATCTGCGATCTCCACTTCGTGACCGAGGAGAGTGGACGCAGAAGTCTCTTGCAGGAGGGAAAGCGACCGGAGCAGATTCACCTCGTTGGAAACACGATGATCGACTCGCTGGCGAGACTCTGTGCCTCGCTCGATGCAGAGGTGCTGACCGCTCGCGGTGACGATTATCTCGTGCTCACTCTGCACCGCCCCAGCAACGTCGACGATCCCGATTCGCTCATCCGCCTGCTCGATGCGATCGAACGCGGATGCGGTGGTCTTCAGATAGTCTTTCCCGTGCATCCGAGGACTGCGGCGGTGATGCGTCGCGAGGGACTCTACGACGTCTACGCCGATCGAGCAGGATGGACGCTGAGCGAGCCGGTCGGCTACCGCGAGTTCGTCGGTCTGGTGCGCAACGCCCGGGCAGTCGTCACCGACTCCGGTGGAATCCAGGAGGAAACCACGTGGCTGGGAGTTCCGTGTGTGACGCTTCGGGAGTCGACAGAACGACCGAGCACGACCGAACTCGGAACCAACGAACTGGTGGGCGTCAATCCCGTCGGCGTGCAGATGGCGATCGAAGGAGCGGTCGGTGCCGAGCCCGGATCACGACGCGGTTCGATTCCTCCCATGTGGGATGGCCACGCCGCAGGGCGCATCGCCCGAATCATCCTGCAATACCTCGAAAGCCGTGATCGCGCCGAGTCGCGCTGACGGCGCTTCAATGCCCTCACTCATGCCCTTCTCCCGCCCGCCGCTGTCCTGGCGCCATGCGAGCGTCGTACTCTTCGCGCTGTTCCTGACGGCGACCGCGACGGTCTCGGCCCAGCCGACGACACGGCCGTTCCCGAGCACATCCACGATCGATCGAGATGCCCTCAAGCCGCTTGCGGGCACATCGTCCGATGCCACTGCCTCGGGTGAATTGCCCGCCATCGAGCGGGCCGTCGATCCGGCCACATACCGCGTCGGTCCGTTCGATCAGCTGCTGCTGGCAATTCGAAATCCGGCGCTCGACGACCAGTACGTGCCGCTGAGCGTCACCGCCGATGACCGCGTGATCCTGCCGCGCGGTGGTGCAGTGGACGTGACGGGCATGTCGATCCGGGAGCTCGAGCGCACCGTCGATTCGCTCTACACGAGTCGCTCGAGCCACTACAGTATCTCGCTTGCACTGCTGAAACCGCGCAGGATCTACGTCGACGTCAAAGGCGACGTGCTCAATCCGGGCCGCTACGTATTCACCGCCGCCGACCGTGTGACCACAGCCATCGACGCTGCCAATCGCGTGCAGGAGTCGACTCCCGAGGAGAAGATTCGAGAACAGGATCGGAGGACCAACCAGCGGGGGGCCGAGAACACGGGCAAGCGGGACGTGGCGGCGACGACGATGAGCATGCTGCCGCCGCGCACTGTCGTCGTGCGGCACAACGACGGGTCGACCAATCAGGCCGACCTCACGCGCTACGCCGCGTTCGGTGCGGATCTGGACAACCCGACGCTGCGTGAGGGCGACGAGATTTACGTCCACCGACCATCGATTTCCGATCCTCTGATCTTCGTCACCGGAGCCGTCAACGCCCCGGGCGCCTACGCGTATCGACCGGGAGACAACGCACTGATGCTGTGGCGTCTGGGCGCCGGCAGCCGGCCCGATGCCGTGCCCGACAAGGCGCACATCACTCGCCAGGGAGCAACCGGACTCGATGAGATCGATGTCGATCTCTCCGACACGACGGCGCTCGCTGCAATCAGCATCCAGGCAGGCGACCGGCTGGTGATCCCCTCGAGGTCCGCAATGGTGGGTCCCCGCGCGGGCGTCGTGACGGTCAACGGCGAGGTAATGCATCCCGGACAGTATCCCATCACCGATGGACACACGACGCTGTCGCAGGTGATCGCTGACGCCGGCGGCGTCACGCCCAGGGCCTCGCTTGCCGGTTCGTACATCAACCGACCCGATGGGATGAACTCCGTTCCGTCGGCAACCGCCAACGTGCAGAATCCGATCGCGAAGATGTCAACCAGCGCGCTGCGCCTCGACGACTCTTCGCGCTATGTGTACGACGCGACGGTGCAGGCACACCGCGTGTCGGCCGACTTCGAGGCGGTGCTGCGCGGCGACGCCTCGCGGGATGTCGTCCTGCGGCACGGTGATGTGATCAACATTCCGACCGATCCGGGCGGCGTCTTCGTCAGCGGTCGCGTCGCCTATCCCGGATGGGTGACCTACCGAAAGGGTGCGACCGTCGACGACTATATCAAGGCGGCCGGCGGACTCACCGAGGCGGCCGATGAGGATCGCGTCTCGGTCGTGAAGTTCGGCACCGGAATGTGGCGCACCGCCGATTACGCGAAGATCGATGCCGGCGACGAGATCTACGTGCCCGGTCGCCAGGAACCGCCTCCGCGAACCGCGCTGGAACAGACGCAGACGATCGTCGGCATTCTCGGTGCCGTCGTGTCGATCACGCTGGCGGTCGCCTCGTTCGTTATTGCCCACGGCAACTGATGAACGGGAGCAGCCGATCCTCCGATCGAAGCGGACACGCGGGGGGCGCCCATGCGCTCGCGTGCCTTCTGATTCTCGCCGCCCTTGCCGCGACCACTCCGGCCGCCCACGCACAGAGCGAACTGTTGCCGGTGGACCATCCGGCAACGGCCGTGCTCGTGCGGCTGCACCAGTACGGTGCGCTGCCGCACTTCCCGTCTGAGCATCTGCCGGTATCGCGCGGCGCGGCGTTGCGCTTCCTCGACCGGGCGGTGTCCGATACGACCGTGCCGCAGGCACTGCGGGAGCTTGCCGCCTACTACCGCGATGAACTCGCCGTCGACGTTGGCCGTGCGCCGGTACGCGTGCTGATTCCCGCGGGCACCGGTACGCGATTCGTGCTGGATCATCTCGGATCGGACGAATCCTTCGCCATCGTCGATCATCGCGACACGTCGCTCGGAATGCACATGGCGCTGCTGCCGGTGCTCGACGGTGAACTGCGTGCTGCACCGGCCGACGCACTCTCGAGCCTCATCCTGCAGGGGGGAGTGGAGCTGCGCGGCACCGTGCTCGACCACGTGGGGTTCTCCGCACGTGCAACCAACGGAACGGTCCTCGGCGACACGTCGCTTCCACTGCGTGATCCGCGATTCTCCCATTCGTTGAAATTCGGACTGATCAACCAGGGCCACGACGTCGACTTCGGGCGGGGTCACCTGCGTCTGGATTTCGACCACCTGTCGATCGGGATCGGACGCGAGGCGATCGAGCTCGGCGCCGGTGGTGCATCGAGTCTGCTCGTCGGTTCGGAGCTGCCGTCGAATTACGACTGGTTGCGGCTCAGGGCGTCGTTCGGTCCGGTGGATTTCACGCATCTGCACGCGATGCTGCTGGCGCGATCCAGCGGTCCGATCTCGGGTGTCGCAGCGGAGATTCCAAGCAAGTACCTGGCGGCGCATCTTCTGAGCGTCGGCCCGTTCGCAGGCATCCGCGCTACCATCGGCGAGTCGATCATCTACAGTGGCCGGCCGATCGAATTCGGCTACCTCAATCCGCTCAACTTCCTCAAGAGTGAGGAGCACTACCTGCGCGATCGCGACAATGCGAACATGTACGCCGCGCTCAGCGTCAATCCGGTCGACGGGGTCTACCTCGAGGGAGAGTTTCTCCTCGATGACCTCCGCTTCGAGCTCATCGGCGACCGCTACTGGGGCAACAAGACCGCGTGGCGCATCGGCGGTCGTCTGGTGGCGGTGCCCTGGACACGGCTCGACCTCGGAATCCGCTACACGCGGCTGGAGCCCTACGTCTACTCGCACTTCAATCCGACGAACGCCGTGACGCATGACGGCGTGATGATCCCTGCCGGAGGGCTGGAGCCGAATTCAGATGCCCTGGACCTCAGCGTCGACCTCTGGCTGCTACCGCGGCTGTCGGTGCACGGCAGCGCCGAAGTGATTCGACACGGTGCGAACGTGTACGTCGACGATACCCTCGCGCGCAACGTTGGGGGAAACGTCGAACTGAGCAACGACAGCGGCCGCGATTCGCCGGAGGTGACGTTCCTCGACGGTGTGCTCGAACACACGCTGCGATTCGGACTGGATGCCGAGTACGAGCCGGTCAGGAATCTCTACGTGCGGTTGCACGCCTCGACCTCGAGCACGACAGCCGACGGCATCGAGCGCCCGGCCGACACACAGATCTGGATCGGCCTTCGACTCGGTGCGTGGTGAGCTGCAGCGGCATGACCGGCCGGTGCACTCGAGGATGATGCTACGATGAACCACAGATGGAGTAATCCAACGAGGCAGTAATGGACAGGACCAATGGATCGGCGAATCGATCCGAACATCGCGACGACGTTCCGGTGCTCAGGGCAGATGGCGCCGTAGTGCCAAGCGGACAGGTGGTTCTCTTCGAGCAGTACCGGCTCTTCAGCAGAAGCTGGAAATGGGTGCTGCTGATTGCCGTCGTCGCGACGGTGTGCACTGGACTCTACTTCTACCTCTTCGTGCCGAAGACGTACACGGCCACCGCCGTCGCGTTGCCGCCGAACAAGTCGCAGACGCCGCTGGACGACCTGCTTGGAGGCGTCGCCTCGTCACTGAAGGATTTCGGACTTCGTAAGCTCGTCGGCGGAACCGGGGGTGGCGAGGGATACGCCCGGACGGTGCTGCTGACCAGTCAGCCGGTGCTCGATTCGCTCATCGACCGCTTCGACCTCTTTGCGGAGTACGCGATCGATACGGCCAGTCGCAGCGCCATGCGCAGCACGTTGTCGAACAACATCGAAGTCGATGTCGACATGGAGGGTCCGGTGAGCGTGACCGCCACTGATCGCGATCCGGTCCGTGCAGCGCGGATCGCCAACGAGCTGGTGCGCGTGACCAACGTGGTCGCAATGGATCTCAACCGCCGCGAGACCCTGCCGATCACTGCCTACATCAAACAGCGCTACACCGAAGTACAGCACAAGCAGGATTCGCTGACCGCGCTCATGCGGACGTTCATGGAGTCGTCGCACCTCTACGACATGGACAATCAGCCGGGAATCGTCGGTGCGGCCGTGCAGGAGATCGAGTCGCAGATTGCCGAACAGCGAGCCCTCGTCGCGACGCTCGAGGAGAATCTCGGGCCGAACGATTCCCGTGTCGTGCAGGCGCGCCAGGTGCTCGATCAGCTCGAGAAGTCCAGCCGGCGGCTCGCCTCGGGAACGTCCGGCGCCGTACCGGGTGTCGACCTGACCGACCTTCCACGGTCGGCCGAGCGGTACTTTCTTCTGGAATTCGGGCTCGAGGCCAACTCGAAGATCCTTGCGCTGCTGGAGCCGATGTACGAGCAGTCGATTCTCGATCAGGCGCGAAACATTCCTGTCTTCAACCTTCTCACGCCGGCGGAGCCACCGACGCACAAGTCGGGACCCCACCTGTCGATCGTCGTCGCGGGGACGTTCCTGGGGACGTTTCTCATGTGTTACCTGGTGATCGCGGTCGTTGCCTACATGCGGGCCTTCGCGATTCGATACCGGCGGTACCGGGCGATGACATCGCTCGCCGAGGCCCGCGCAACCGTCGGCGCTGAGGATGCGGAGCAGGACACGTGAGCATGCTTCAGGCCGATATGAACAGCCTTGCTGCCGAGCGGACCGCGGACCCGCCGGGGTTGGTGCTCGCGGCGGTCGTGTCGCTGGGGGTGATAGCCCTGGCGGTCGTCCTCGGGACCGTGCTGCCGCTGCCGCCATCGAGTCCGATCCGCGAACTGCTCCTGCTCGGCGTGCCGCTGGCGTTCGGCATCTGCTACGCCGCATGGCGCTACGAGCGGTTTTGGATTCTGCTCGGGCTGCTCGGTCACGCCCTGATGTTCACCACCCGGCACATTGGTGTCGGCGTTCAGGAAATGATGTTCGCAGTCGTGACGCTTCTCGGACTTGCCGTGTGGCTCGTCAACGAAGTGGCCGTGCGGCGGCGGCGGATCGTCGAAAGCGGGTTCGACGTGCTGCTGATCGCCTTCATGATCCTGTCCACGGTGGTATCGGTCGTCGCCAATCGCCTTCACCACGGTGAGACCGTTGCGCTCGGCCGCGAGTGGTTGGTGTCCTTCGACTTCCTGCTGTACTTCCCGCTGAAGAAGTACGCGCGGTCGCGTTCGGACCTGCTGCGACTGTTCATCTGCTTCGGGATGGTCGCGATGGCTTCCGGGATAGCGAGTTTCTCGACCTACCAGGAGCGGCTGGCGCAGGCGATCTACGTGTGGCAGATCGAGTCCTCACGCGTGTTCGCAAACGAGACGACGGCGATGGTGATGATGCTCCTGTTCGCCGTCGCATTCGCCACCGTTCGAAGGCGGTCGATGCGCTGGATCTGTTTCGGACTGTTCATCGCCGGGTGGGCGTTCCTGATCATCTCCTTCTCGCGAGCGGCGATCGCCGCGGGCGCGCTGGCGCTCGTGGTCACGCCGTTTCTGCTGCGCGGCCGCGAGGGCGCTCGTCTGGCCTTGGGCATTGCCCTCGCCGCGGCGATCGGGATCGGCGGTGCGTTCGTCTTCCGTCCGGACATGGCGCGCAAGGTCTCCTACATGGTCGAGAGTCGACTCTCGACGATGGAGCATGTCGGCAAGGACATCTCGCTGACGGCTCGCGAGGTCGAATCGCGGACGGTGCTGCAGAAGTACGTCACACGCTCACCGATGATCGGCTATGGATACGGGACGCCGTTCCGGTTCCGCGATCCGATTTCCGGCACGACGACCATGCATGCCGACTTCATTCACATCGGCTATGTCAAACCGATCTACCGCTTTGGGATTCCCATTGCGCTCCTGTTCTACTTCCTGCTGGCCTATCCGCTCCTGCGGCTGCTCGTCAGGCGTCCAAACCGATGGCGGCAGCCGTTCCTGCACTGGGTTGCCGTGGCGGCGGTGGCTTCGATGTTCGGCATGTTTATCCACCATCTGACGACCGATCTGTTCGCCACCTACCCGGGCACGCTCAACTTCGTGCTGTGCTGGGTCGCGCTCGACTGGGTCAACCGACAGCTGAAGCGAGAGGAGGAGGAGTCCGCTACCCGGGCGTCGCCCGGACTTCCTCCCGCGACGGGGGAGCTGCTTCGCGCATGAATCTGATCACAAGGCGCGTGCGCCGGCTCGGCGTCGGCGCGGACACGGCCACGACGGTTGTGCTGCAGGCCCTTGGAGCGGCCACGGCGTTCGCGATGAACCTAGTGATCGTCCGGGTGCTCACCAAGACCGACTTCGGCATCTACACGTTGACGATTTCGGTGCTGGTGATCGTCAGTGGGATCGGCGAATTCGGACTCAACCCGCTCGTGCTGCCGCGGTTGTCGATCGCCGGACGCGCTGCCACTCCGGTGCTCAAGGCCGGAATGATCATTCGCGCGTTCGCCATCGTGACCGGTGCGCTCCTGGCCAACGTCTATCTGGTGCTCCGGGGCAACGCGGAAATCCTCCTGTACGTTGACATCGGCATCGTCGCGCTACTGCTTTCCTCGCGCCTGATCGGCATGCGGCAGTTCTTCGAAATGATCTGGCGGCTCTATGGGCGCACCTACGTGATCCCAACGGTGGCGATCGGTGACATGCTGCTGATGCTGGCAATCGTGCTCGGCGCCAGTCGTGTGGGGCAGCTGGACATTCTGGACGTGATGCTCGCGCTGGCGGTCACAAGCGTTCCCGGATTCGTGCTGCTCGCCTGGCCGCTGTGGCGCAGTGGTCGATTGCAGTCGTATCTCTCGCAGCGCGTCTCCAGCCGGTACCTCAGGGCGATCTTCTTTGCCGCGTTGCCGATCGGCGTCATGGTGATACTCGGGCAGGCGTTCGGTCAGCTCGAGGTCTTCGTCATCGACGCCGCGCTTCCGACGACCGAGGTCGCTGCCTTCGGCGCCGCGGTACGACCACTGATGGGACTGTCGTTCATCGCCACTGCCATCGGTGCGGGAATCGCGCCGGTGATCGCCCAGGTATACAAGGGAACCCGGCGCGACGTGTCGATGGAATTTCTCTGCTCGATCGCATCGCGTGCGGTGCTCGTCGTCGGACTCGTCGTCTGTGCCGGGACGTTTCTCTTCAGTCGCCAGGTGATGGCGCTCTTCGGACAGGAGTACATCGCGGAGAACTACATCTTCCGCTACTACGGGATCAACGAAGCGCTCACGTTCCTGATCATCCTGCTGGACATTCTCCTGCTGTTCATCGGCCAGCGACGGCAGGTGCTCATTGGCGCGGTAATCAGTTTCGCCGTCGCGCTGGTGCTCGAGGCGGCACTGGTGGGACCCTACGGAATCCCCGGCGTGATTGCGGCGAAGGTCGTTGCACAGGTGGTGCTCATTGGCTGGCAGGTGTACGCCACACGTGAGCAGATGCGCTCCGGTGTGCTCGCGGCGCTCGTCCGGCTGGCACCGGCGGCCGCGCTGCTGGCGCTCGTGCTGTGGGTGAGCACCCCACTGGGCGTCGTGGCGCGGAGTGCCGTGGTGATTTCCACGTTGGTCCTCGCCCTGCTCGCGCTGCGTGTGGTGCTTCCCTCGGAAATCCGCGAATTGCGGGCACTGCGAATCACCTGATGCATTCCGCGGTCGAATCGCTCAACGAATCGTGTCGATGAAGATTCTGGAAATCACCTCCAAGTTGCCCTGGCCACCCACCGACGGTGCCCGCATCGTCATGGAGCAGGGCGCACGCGAGCTGGCCGCCCGCGGTCATGACATTCACATCGTAGCGGTAGGAGAATCGTCGCCTGGTGCGACGCCGCTGGAAGAGATCGCACAGGTGCATGCCGTCGAGGGCCGGCGGATTCCGCGGCTCCTCGGAGTAGCCGTTTCGCTGACCACCACGGCTCCCTACACGCAGTGGAAGCGCGATCGACGCTGCGTCTACGACCAGCTCGACCGACTCGAGGCGGAGGTGGGATTCGACGTCGTACTGGTCGAGGAAATTCACGTCGCGCAGTACGGCGCCTACATGAAGCGGCGCCATGGACTGCCGTTCGTCCTCCGCTCACACAACGTGGAATTCGAAGTCTACGATCGACATGCCGATACCGTCGCCAACCCGCTGGTGCGTGCCTTCATCCGGATGCAGGGCGGCCGCTGGCGGCGCTTCGAACTGCCGCACTATGCCGAGGCCGACGAGGTGATCGCCATCACCGAGCGTGACGCCGCATCCATCGCGGCGCACGTGCCCACCGCCCGGGTATCGACGGTGCCGGCGGCGGTCGACCTCGAACGCTTCGCGTACGTCGGAGAGGAGGGACGCGACGCAGCATCGCTCGTCATGAGCGGGCACCTCGCCTGGGCGCCGAACGCCGATGCGGCGATGTGGGTCGCAGACGACGTGCTGCCGTCGATACGCTCGCGAGTGCCGGAGGTGGTGCTGTACCTGATCGGGGCCGAGCCGCCGCGCGATCGCCTGCCGGCCGACAGCGAGTGGTTCCGGATCGAGGGTCACGTGGCGTCAATCGCGCCGTTCTACACACGGTCGACTCTGGGACTGATCCCGCTTCGCGCGGGAGGGGGAATGCGCGTCAAGCTGATCGAGATGATGGCCGCCGGGCTTCCGGTAGTCAGCACGTCGCTCGGTGCAGAAGGCAATCCCGCCGAACCGGGTGTGCACTACGTGCGTGCCGATACCGCGCCCGACTTTGCCGATGCTGTCGTCCGTCTGCTGCAACATCCGGACGAGCGTCGGGCGATGGCCGAACGCGCTCGTCGGTTCGTGGCCGAGACCTTCTCGCAGGACCGCATCGGTCGGCGTCTCGAGGAACGACTGGTGGACGTGGTAGCGCGGTGTTCACGTCGTAACGAACCGCAACGACGACAGGGAAGCCGATGATCGTCGCGGTGACGATACTGTTCTGGCTCGCGCTTGCCTGGCTGCTCTACGTGTTCGTCGGATATCCACTGGTGATGTGGATCATCGCTCGCCTGCGTCCTCGCCCGGTCGATGCCGACGCCTCGTACCGACCGCGGGTGGCATTCGTGATGGCGGCATACAACGAGGCGGCCAATATTCGCCAGCGCATCGACAACTACCTGTCGCTCGAATATCCCAGAGAGCTGCTGGAATTTCACATTGGCTCGGATGGTTCGACCGACGGTACCGACGACATCATTCGGGAATACGCCGCGCGCGACGCGAGCATTCACCTGACGCGCTACGAGCGATGCGGCAAGACGAGAATCGTCTACGAGCTGGCTGCCGCCGTCGATGCGGAGGTGATCGTCTTCACCGATGCCGACGTAGTGCTCGATCCTGCGTCGCTGGCTCACGCGGTTGCGTGCTTTGCCGACGAGCGCGTCGGAGGGGTGGTCTGTCGCGTCGAGCACTACGACCGGCGGCACTCGGCCGGTTCGGCCGGAGAGCGGAAGTTCGTCGCCATGGAGAATTCGCTTCGTGCAAACGAATCGCTCGTCTGGACGACGGTGGCACCGACCGGTCCATGCTATGCGGTTCGGCGTGGTGCCTACACGCCGCTTCGCGACTACCGGCTTTCCGACGACACGAATTTGTCGATCACGATTCCGCTCAACGGCCGGAGGGTCTGGTACGAGCCGCGGTTCCTTCTGTACGAAACCACGCGGCGGAGCATCTGGACGGAGGTCCGCCGCCGTTTGCGAATGGGCCAGCAGTCGACCGCGACGTTCCTGGCGTTCGACCGCACGCGCTACCCCTGGCGCTCATGGGTGGGCTTCGAGATCTGGTCACACAAGCTTCTTCGCAACCTCGCGGCGATTCCGGCCGGCTTGCTCGGACTGAGTTCAATCGTGCTGGCACTGATGACCGGCGAGGCACTGCACGAGACGATCGCGATCGTATGCGTCGGATGGCTGCTGGTGATCGGCTTCGGGGCACTCTGTGAGTGGCTGGAGCTGAATTTCCCGATAGTGCTCTATCCTCTATATTTCACGGCTATGGTCGTCAGTCTTACGATCGGCTCGGTACGCGCGGCGTTCTCGGGCGGGCTGGCGATGTGGACCAGTCAACGAGTCGAATGAACCCATCGGCACAACACGTGGCCGAGCAGCCGCTGGCGCCGTCACGGCGTCGACTGAGCGGACTGCTGCTGCGCCTGGTAAAGTCGCCGCGGGGCATTCAGAGCATGGTGGTGGCGGCCGACACGGTCGCGCTGATGGCCTCCTTTGCAGTGTTCTACGCAGTGAGGGTCAACAGCGGTCTGTTCACCGACCTGTCGGTCGTGCCGTTGTGGCTCTTCTTTCAGGTGAGCGTGATGGTCACGCTCTGCTGGCTGTTCCTCTTCTGGTTCTTCGGGATGTACGTGGCGGTCCACAACCGTGCGCTGTTCGACGAGTACTACGCCATCCTGAAGGTGCTGCTGATCGGATTCTTCATGCTGGTGATCGCGCTGTACCTGGAGACGGCGACGCCGGCTGGAGACTCGCGGAGCAACAGGTTCGTTTCGCTGCTGATTTACTTCTGCCTGATTGCCGCTGCACTGGCACTTGGCCGATACTTCGTGCGCGTCGTTGTCAGGCGGTTGCGGCGCAGGGGTATCGGTCTGCGGCGGACGATCATCGTGGGCGATTCACCGCGCAGCCGTCAGTTGCTTGAGATGTTCGACCTGGCGCCGGAGCTTGGCTTTCTGGTTGTCGGAACGATTTCGACCGACTCAGTGGTGCCGGGCGCATTCCAGCAGCGGTCGATCGGGACGATCGGTGACATCGACCGCGTGATTGCCGGCAACGGGGTGGAGGTGACGGTGCTTGCCATCGAGAAGGAGCGTGAGCTCGTGCCGATGCTGATGACAGAGACGTCGGTGGCCGACACCACGATCAAAATCATTCCGGACCTCTACGATCTCGTCAGCGGTCAGGCGCGTGCGCAGCACCTCTACGGCATTCCGCTGATCGAGATCAACCCGCGGATCATGCCTGCCTGGGAGGAGCACCTGAAACGCATCTTCGACGTTGCCTTCAGTCTCGTCGTGCTGGTACTCGGATTCCCGTTCTGGCTTGCGATCGCACTTGCGGTCAAACTCGAGGATCGCGGTCCGGTGTTCTATTCGCAGCCGCGGATCGGACTGGGAGGGCGGGAGTTCACCATTCACAAGTTCCGCTCGATGCGTACCGATGCACATCTGATCGGAAAGGGTGCCGACGGCTGGACGGAAGCCAACGACTCGCGCGTGACGCACGTCGGCCGGATTCTCCGCCGCAGCCACCTCGATGAGGTGCCGCAGTTCTTCAACATCCTCGTCGGCGACATGAGCATCGTCGGCCCGCGTCCGGAGCAACCGCAGTTCGTCAGCCGCTTCAGCGAGGTGCTGCCATCATACCCGCGACGACTGCGTGTCAAGCCGGGACTCACCGGCTGGAATCAGGTCCAGATGGACGATCCGGTGCCAAGTATTGAATTCGTCCAGGAGCGTCTGCGTCACGATTTCTTCTACATCGAGAACATGTCGCTGCGGCTGGACATCGAGATCATCCTGCGGACGATCATCCGCGTCATTCAGAGAAAAGGACAGGCATAACGCGTGTCGACACCGCTTGAGCCGGATCGGGCCCTGGTCATCATCCCGACCTACAACGAAATCGAGAACGTGCCTACGCTGATCGACCAGGTCCTCGCGGTCGATCCTCGCGTGGATATCCTCTTCGTCGACGACGGGTCCCCCGACGGCACCGGCGAGTACATCGAATCGGTGATGCGCCAGCAGCCACGTGTGCACCTGCTGCGTCGACCGAGGAAGATGGGGCTGGGAACGGCTTACTGTCGCGGCTTCGAGTACGCCATCGAACACGGCTACCCGGTCTGCATGGAGATGGATGCCGACTTCTCGCACGACCCGGCGATGATTCCCAGGTTCCTCGAGGAGATCCGCTCGGCCGACCTGGTGATCGGCTCGCGCTACATCCAGGGCGTCAACGTCGTCAACTGGCCGATGAGCCGGCTGCTGCTCAGCTACTTCGCCAACATCTATTCGCGCATCGTCACCGGAATGCCGCTGCGCGATGCCACCGGCGGATTCAAATGCTTCCGTACCGACGTCCTCCGTCGCATCGATCTGTCGAAGATCCGCTCCAACGGGTATTCGTTCCAGATCGAGCTCAACTTCCTGGTGTGGTCTCTCGGAGGCGTAATCCGTGAGATCCCCATCGTCTTCGTTGATCGACGAAGCGGCGTGTCGAAGATGTCGGGCAACATCATCGGTGAGGCCGCCACCATGGTGTGGAAGCTGCGCATGGGGAAACTCACCGGCCGACTCCGCCGCCGCTTCCTTGCAGCACCGGCGGACCACTAATCCTAACGGGCGATGGCTGCCGCCGACTCACGCCGCCACATTCGTCGATGAGCCCGACCACGACTCATACCGCCGATGGCCGCTCCGACGCACCGCGTGTGTCGGTCGTGATCGTCAACTACAACGTTCGCGACCTGCTGCTCAACTGCGTCCGATCGCTGGAAGGTGCCCTCGAATCGGTCAGTGGCGAGGTGATCGTCGTCGACAATGCCTCCAGTGACGGTGCCGTCGCGGAACTCAATCGCTGCTTTCCCTGGATCACCACCATCGCCCTCGAGGAGAATCTCGGCTTCGGCGCTGCCAACAACATCGGCATCGAGCGCGCGCACGGTGAATACATCCTGCTGCTCAACCCCGATACCATCGTCGAGGAGAAGACGCTCTCGGTGATGACCGACTACATGGACCGCCACGACGACGTCGCATTCGCCAGCAGCAAGGTGATTCTTCCCGACGGGTCGTTCGATCGTGCGTCGAAACGTGGCTTCCCCTCGCCGTGGTCCTCGTTCTGCCGTGTGTTCGGCCTCAGTCGCCTGTTCCCCGGATCGCGTCTGTTCGGGGAGTACAACATGACCTATCTCGACCCCGACGAGAGTGCCTCGGTCGAGGCGATCTGCGGCTGCTTCATGTTCTGTCGCGCCTGGATGCTGCGGGAACTCGGCGGATTCGATCTCGACTTCTTCATGTACGGCGAGGATCTCGACCTCTGCTACCGTGCCCGTCAGAAGGGGTGGGAGATACACTACCGACCCGAGACGACGATCGTACACATCAAGGGCGAGAGCACGCGTCGCAGCTCGATCGATTCGCTGGCCGTGTTCTACGAGGCCATGGAAATCTTTGCGCGGAAGCACTTCCGTTCGAACCTACCGTTGCTCATGCTCGTGCGGATCGGAATTCAGGTTCGACGGCTGATCGCGCGGGTGGTGGAGCGGCTTCCGCACTGGCCGCTGGCGATCCTCGACGCCAGCGCGGTATTGATCGGACTCATGCTTGCCGAGTGGATGAAGGCGGGTGCCCCGCTGGCGCTTCCCTCGTGGGCCCTGCCGACGGTACTGGTGGTTCCGCCGGTCGTGTTCATCGCCACGATTGCCGTTGCCGGCGGGTACCGGGGGGACTCCGAGGAGCCGCGCGGCGCGGCATTCGGTTACCTGCTGGGATTCTTCACGCTCACCGTGCTGTTCACCTTGTTCAAGGACTATCAGTTCGGACGCAGTCTGCTGGCGGTCTCGACGGGACTGGGAATGGCGGTGGGCGTCACCACTCGGTTCCTCGGGTTGCTATGGCGGCGAACGATGGGAGCCGAGTCGATCCGGCGGGTGGCCTTCCTTGGCCGCAGCAGTGTCGATCCGGCCATGCGGAGTGCGATCCGCCGCGCGTTCTTCGGGCGACCGGTTGCGCTGGTCGGGATGATCGTACCGGAATTCAGCGACGCCGACAGCGTGAGCGATACGGTGGTGGGGGCGGTGGAGAATCTCGCCAAGATCGTTCGGGAACACCGGATCACCGATGTCGTCGTGCTCGACGCGACGCTTCGCTACAGCGAGGTCACCCGGGCGATCACACTTGGCGGAGCCGAGCGCGTGCAGTTCCACATTGCCAGCGCCTCACCGCTGCTCGAGTCGCTGGCGCGGGCCGATGACGACGCCGAGCGAGCGCGACCGGTGGCGGTCGACCGTCGGCGACGGCGTCGTCGACGGACGCGGCGGGTGGCCGATGCGGTGATCGCCATGGGCGTAGTGCTGTTGTTCACGCCGCTCGTATATTTGATGAGTTCCGCGCCACTGGAGCGCCTTCGGGAGCTCATCGGAGTGGCCAGCGGCCGTCGACCGCTCGTCGGCGGATCGATGGGCGGCACGCACCGCCCGAACGATGCAGGACGGAGTGCACCAGCGTTCACTGTCGCCGAGCTTTGTGGGGCCGAGACGATGAGCGCACGCGAGCTAGAACAGCTCGAGGAATACTACCAGACGAATCAGTCGTTTCTTCTCGACTGCGAGATTATCGTGGCGGTCATTCGCCAGCGTCGCGCGCGCCGTGTGGTTTCGGCTGCGGTCGTCCCGGCTGGTAATGGCTCCGCCAGTAATGCGCATCAGCGACACCATTGAAATTCAACCTGAGATTCCCGTAGCAACATCTGTCAGTCCGATCGGCGACGGCGGCGAGTATCCCGTTGTCGGTCGGTGAGTGCCCATGGCGAAATATGTGCTGGAGTTCGAGCGTCCCATTCAGGAGCTCGAGGACAAAATCGAGGAAATGCGTTCGATGTCCGACGCGCTGGACATCGGTCCGGAGATCGAGGTGCTCGAGCAGAAGGTCGACCGGCTGCGGACCAGCGTCTACGAACAGCTGACGCGCTGGCAGCGCGTGCAGCTGGCACGTCACCCGGATCGGCCGTACACGCTCGACTACGTCGCGATCATGTGCGACGACTTCTTCGAACTGCACGGTGACCGCGCCGTTCGCGACGATCCGGCCATCGTCGGTGGCCTGGCGCGGATCGACGGCATCGAGTTGATGCTGATCGGTCAGCAGAAGGGCCACGATACCAAAGAGAATCTCCGCCGCAACTTCGGAATGCCGAATCCCGAGGGATACCGAAAGGCCCTCCGGTTGATGAAACTCGCCGAGAAGTTCCATCTCCCGGTTGTGACCATGATCGATACACCCGGCGCCTACCCGGGCATCGAGGCCGAGGAGCGCGGACAGGCCGAAGCCATTGCGCGCAACCTCTTCGAGATGGCCACGCTGCGCACGCCGATCGTCAACGTCGTCATCGGCGAGGGCGCCAGCGGCGGTGCGCTCGGTATCGGAATGGGAGACAGGTTCCTGATGATGGAGAACACCTGGTACTCGGTCATCGCGCCCGAGTCGTGCTCCAGTATTCTCTGGCGCAGCTGGGACTACAAGGAGCAGGCCGCCGAAGCGCTGCGTCTGACCGCCCGCGATCTGGTCGAACTGCGCATCGCCGACGCCATCGTTCCCGAACCCGTCGGTGGCGCACACAGGAATGCAAAGGCCGCCTCGGACATGCTTCGATCGGCGATCGTTGCAAGCCTAGAAGAACTTTCGAACGTCGATCTCGAGCAGTTGCTCGAGGATCGTCAGGCGCGATACGCGCTGATCGGCGTGTGGGAGACAGGAAATGGGGCCCTGCCTTCCCGGCCGTAGGCACCCGGTCGACCCGGGAGCCCGTCGTTGTTCAACCAACCCGACCCCGGTCGGGACATTTCATTGAAATCAATGCCAGTTAAACGATTTGGATCCGGACCGTCTTCCAATGGAAGGGGCAGGGGCTACGACCGCTTCGCACGACGGGACCGGGATCGCGATCGCGATGAGTTCGAGGAATTCGAGGACGATTCGCAGGAGGAAATGCTCTCTCCTCAGGGTCGCGACGAGCGAAAGAAAAAGAAGAAGAAGCGTGCGCGCGTGTTCTTTCATCAGACGCTGACGCGTATCGCACTGCCGAAGCTGCTGACCAAGGCGCGCTACCTCTCGCCGAATCTCGCCATCAAATTCATCGAATCCGGACGCGTGCGCATCAACTCGCGCGTGGTCATGTCGCCGGTATACGAAGTCAACCTCCGCAAGGAGCGCGTCACCATCGATGAGGTGCCGATTGAATTCCCCCGCCAGGTCTCCCACGTCGTCTACAACAAGCCGAAAGGCGTCGTGTGCGAACCCGGTGATCCGGTCTTCGACCAGGTGTTCGATCCCGAGACGGCGTGGAAGTTTCCCTTCGGCAGACTCACACGCACGCTCTCGGGGCTGGTGATCGTCTCGAACGATCCGCGAATGGTCAAGACGCAGCACATCACCGACTCCGAGTTGCAGAAAGAGTATCGGATTCAAATCAATCAGGTGCTTTCGGATACCCAGCTGGATGAGCTTCGCCGCGGCGTCCTGCTCGATGAGCACTACTTCATCCCGCTCAACGTGTCCGTCTTTCGGGAAAACGTCGATACGATGTGGCTCGACATCACCGTGCTCGACGACTCCTATCACGACTTCTACCGGGCGATGAAGGTGCTCGGCTGCGAGATCCTGCGGATGCAGCGCGTGCGAATCGCTCTGCTGCGTGAGGGTATGGTGCCGCTCGGAGAGTGGCGCGAACTCGGCACCCATGAGGTCGCCATGCTCAACCTCTCCCGCTTCATGCGCGGCGAACTCCCTCCGGAACCCGAGTTGCCGAGGATCGAGCGTCCGCAGTGGGATCGGCGAGGAAAGGATCGCGGACGTGGACCCGGCCGCGATCGCGATCGGCGCGGACCGGGCCGTGACGGACGGCCGGACCGTGGGCGCGACGGCGATGCCCGACGTGGTGGTCCGCGTGACGGTGCTCGCGGTGGCGCAACGCGCGACTCGCGCCCGCACCGAGGCGACCGCCCGCAGCGTCCCGACCGCGGCAGAGACGATCGACAGGGACGAGGCGAACGACAGCGGCGAGAGGACTGGTCACCACGAGGCGAGCGGCCGCAGCGCAATGATCGTGACCGACGTCCGCCGCGACCGGAACGGGGACGACGCGATGAACAACCCGGTCGTGGCGAGGGTCCGCGCGGTCGGGGTGACTGGCAGGAGCGGGGAGGGCGTCCGCAGCGTCCCGTTCGCGACGATCGCGGTGGGCGTGACGACCGTGACCGGCGCGACGACCGTGACCGGCGCGATGACCGCGGCAGGCGCGACGACCGTGGCTTCCGGGACGACCGGGGAACCCGGGACAGCCGTGGTCCGCGCGACGACCGGCGCTCGCCCGACAATCGCAACGATCGTGGCGGCCGCGGCGAGTGGCCACGACGTGACGACCGTCGCGACGACCGTCGGGAAGGCGGCCGCGACGACAGCCGCGGGGACAACTCCCGTATGCGGCCGCGCAGCGGTGGTGGCAACGACCATCGCCCGGGAGGTCCGCGCAACGACAATGGTCGGAATACCGACCGTCGCGACGACCGCGGCCGCGACGGCGACCAGGATCGCAACAGTCGGCGCCGCAACGACGATCGCTGATCGATGATGGCAGGTGCCTCATCGACGATACAGGTGCACCCGTGGCGCGTGGAGGGCTCGCGCGTCACACACCTCGTCCTGCGCCGCTCTGCGCATCGGTCGTTCGGGCCGCTTCTCTGGCAGGTTGTTACCGGTCGGGTGGAATCCGGCGAGTCATACGCCGATGCCGCCCGTCGTGAGATCCACGAGGAGACGGGAGCCAGCCCCGTCGACTGGCTCGTCCTTCCCCATGTGATGCTGTTCGCCTTCGCTCCGCATGGCAGTGTGGAACGAACGCCGCTGATCGCCTGTCGGCTGGACGCTGATCCGGTACTTTCCACAGAGCATGTATCGTTTGAATGGCTCGATCGGGATGCCGCCGTGCGGCTGCTGCCATTCGCGACGCATCGTGCAGGCGTATCCCTGGTCGATGCTGCAATTCGTCGCCGGCTTGCGCCGACGAGGCGGAGTGGCGCCGACTGAGAGATGACCACTGACGACGAACACACGAGATACGCCCGTCAACGACAGGAGTCGCCATGCACAGGTCCACGACGCAACTGCGTGCACGTTCGACGCACTTGCACCGCCTCATCGGCATCATCTGCCCTTTGTGCGGACTCCTTGCCGGATGCGCGCTGTCCCGCATTCCGGTCCGCCAGACGTTCGATCGCATCGCGGTCTCCCACGGCTCCGGCGATCGGATCGTCACACTGCGCGCACGCCCACTGCAGTCGGTCGACTCGACCGACCCGCTGTTGAAGCGCGAATACCTGCCCGTGTTCGTGCAGGCCGTGGTCGACGCAACCGACTCGGTGCGCCTGGTGGCCGTTGCCGGCTGGCAGGAATACCTCTCCCGCTACTCCGAACGATTGCGACCGGTCGACAAACAGTACGTCCTGCCAATTCCGACGCAGTTCGACTGGCGCGAGGACACCGTGCGGATCACCTGGGAGTACCCCGAGGTCGACTCGCCCGACGACGATATCGACTACGCTGAAAAGCGCCGCAACAGCTACTGGTCGATCGATGTCTTTCAACTCAATGGACAGCCGGGTCGCGAACATTACGCGGGAGAACTTCACAGTTACCCGCAGTACAAGTGGTACGATCCGCTCGCTCGACTCCGCAGCGGCGGGTCGTATGAGCAGGCGCTGCCCGATTCGGTAGCCGTCATCGGCGAGCTGCGACGTACCGTCGCGTCAATGGTTCATTCGGGCGATCTCCATGACCAGCGGTGAGTCACTTCCGGAAGAGCAGTTCGGACCCCGCCGCGTCGCCATGCGGATCCTCTACGACGGTACCGGATTCCGCGGATGGCAGCGCCAGCGAGTCGGGCGGACCGTGCAGGGCGTCCTCGAGGATATGCTCTCACGCATCAGCGGCGATCGCCCCGTGTCCGTCGTTGGCGCCGGACGCACCGATGCAGGTGTGCATGCGGCCGGACAGATGGCGCACGCCGATGTCAACACGCCGTTCGACGACTCGCGACTGCTCCACGCACTGCGTCGAATGGCACCTGAGGACGTATCGGTCAGAGCGCTGCGTACCGTCGATCCGGACTTCCACGCCCGGTTCGCCGCGCATCGCCGCACGTATCGATACAGGTTAATGCTCGAACCCGATCCGTTTCGAGGTCGCTTCGCGGCGCTCCTCTGGTACCAGCCCGATGTGGATCGACTCCGGCAGTCCGCGGTTCGTCTGCTGGGTTCGCACGACTTCACCGCGCTGTCGAAGCACAATCCGGATACGGAGAATCGCATCTGCTGCGTGGAGGCCGCCGATTGGGTGGTGCCGGACGACCTGTCGCTCGAATTCATCATCACGGCGGATCGATTCCTCTATGGAATGGTCCGACTCCTCGTCGGTATACAGCTCGATGTGGCGAGGGGCCGGCTCGAGCCCTCCGACATCGATGCGATCATCGCCTCCCGGGATCGCCACAGGCAGAGTCCGTCCGTGCCGGCAAGGGGCCTCGTGCTCGAACGTGTCGGATATCCCAATTTCGATTTCGTCGGGTGATGCGACGGGATCATCAACGAGATGAATGCCAACCAATGCGTACCAGCGCCACCTTCGTCGAACGCTACCGTCGGTTGCTCCACGACCGACACAACCATCTGTGCGTGGGACTCGATCCGGACACCGCGTCGCTCCCGGAATCGATTCGAGGCGACGACGCGATGGCTCGATTCAACCGCGTGATCATCGACGCCACTGCCGGCGTGGCTATCGCCTACAAGCCGAACCTTGCGTTCTATGAGTGCGAGGGAGCGGCCGGCATGCGGGCCCTCGAGCAGACGCTCGATGCCGTGCCGGAAGGGATCATCACCATCGGCGATGCGAAGCGCGGCGACATCGGAAACACCTCTGCCCGCTACGCGACGGCGCTCTTCGACATGCTCGGGTTCGACGCCATTACCGTCAGTCCGTATCTCGGCATCGACGCCATCGAACCCTTCTTCGGCCGTGCCGACCGCTGTGTGTTCGTCCTCGCGCTGACCTCGAACCCCGGCTCGGCCGATTTTCAACGCCAGGAGTCGGATGGAATTCCACTCTATGCGCGCGTGATCGATCGGTGCCTGGAACGCTTCGGTGATCGGGGAGAATTGGGATTCGTCGTCGGTGCGACGCATCCGTCGGAGCTCGAGGAAGTGCGTGCGCGCGTCGGTCAGAACGTGCCGCTGCTGATACCCGGACTGGGAGCGCAGGGAGGCGACGCGACTTCGGCGCTCGAGGCCAACCGCGGCGGCGTCGCGTTCTTCAACGTCTCGCGTGGCATTTCGCGCGCCGGTTCCGGACCCGACTTTGCCGAGCGTGCCGCCGAGGCGGCACGCAGCTTCGCCTCCCAACTTTCGACAGAACGTCAGCCGACCGGCCCGTAGCGGACCGGCCGCGAGATCGCTTCGCCTTCGGCGAGGTGCATCACGGTCGAGGTCCAAACCCGCGGCCGCGTGCACACGCGGTTCCCGCGGAGCCGACCGAATGAATTCGTCCACGTGAACGGCCACGCATGAACGGGAACCGTGGCGCCCGTCGACCGATGCTTGACTGCGTCGGCGGCGCGCGCCGGACCCGCCGCCCGGAACCACCACTGACATTCATGGAACTCGAACGCGAGCTCTATCAGCTCTGGCAAACGACCGCCACTCCAGGTCGCGCGTTTCGCTGCAGCGACGGTACGTCCGTCCTGGTGATCTCCTCCGGCCGACGCAACGAGTCGCGCGGCCCCGATTACCTCGACGCCGTGTTGGTGATCGACGGAACGCTGCGTGTCGGTGCCGTTGAAATGCATCTGCACGAACGCGATTGGTTCGACCACGGCCACGATACCGACCCCGCGTACCGACAGGTGATTCTGCACGTGCTCGATGATCTCGACGGCAGACAGCGATTGCCGATTCCGACGGTCGTCCGCTCGACGATCGAACGCGACGGCGAAGTGGGAGACCGCGTGGTGATCGCTGCGGCTGATCGGGGCAGCGGCGATGAGCGAATTCAACCCGCATTGCTTGCAGAACTCGCGTGGTCGCGAATGCTTCGCCGCACGAGCCTTCTCGTTCGTTCCGGTCCCGGCATTGCGACGCAAACGGCCGTTCGGCTTGCGTTCGTTCACGGTCTCTTCGACGGACTCGGCTATGCGCGAAATCGCACACCAATGCGGCGTCTGGCCGACGTCGTCGCACGCTCCGCCTCCGGGTTCGCAGGCACCTCATTCGATGATATCGCCGCGACCCTCCTGGCCGTCTCGGGACTCGATGTCGGGGCGTTTCTGGAGGCCGGTCGCTCGTTCCTCTGTGAGGACCGGATGCGTGCGATCGGAGCCGGAGCATGGGAACTGCGCGACAGGTGGGGTACATCGTGTGGTGACTGGCACGGCGACGTGCGTCCTGCGAACCAGCCTGAGCGCCGCCTCTGGGCGGCGGCCGCGTACGTTCATCGTCTGTTCAACGAATCGATGGATACCCGTCTGCTCGGTTGCCTGACCCGATCGTGTGCCTGCGATGCCGCCGCGGACCAGCTGCTCGTACGGATGGGAACCGAGGCGTTCGTCGGACCGGGGCGGGCACTCGCCATGGTGATCAACACCGTCATACCGATCTCGCTCGCCGTTGGTGTGGCGTGTTCGCACCCGGCAATGATCACCGCGACGTGTCGTGCCTACCGGGACGCGCCGCCGACTGGGTCCAATGGAATCATTCGCGACTTCGAGCGACGGCTCGGCGTGGAGGTCTCCTCCATGGGAGCGTTCTGGCAGCAGGGGGCGATCGAATTCTGGCAGCGATACCAGACGGCCGACCATGCGAACCTCAGCTTTGCGTCGGAGCCGCATTCGTCGTGGCGCGGCCGATAGACTGCAAATGTGTTCGCCACAGACGTTTATATTCACCCTTTGCTTCGGAATTCAACGACTGCCCGAACCTCACAGAAATCAACGCCGTTATGCCAAGCGATACGTTCACTGCGTACCTCGAGCGGGTGCGGACGATGGCCGACATCGACAGCGCGTCGTCGATGCTCAATTGGGACCAGGAAACCTACATGCCCGAGGGTGCTGCCGAATCGCGGGCCGAGCAGATTTCAACGCTCAACGCACTCGTGCATCAGATGACCGTTTCAGAGGAGTTCACCGATCTGCTCGGACGGCTGAATGAAGAGTCGAACAATGGACAACTGGAGGATTGGGAGAAGGCGTCGATCCGTGAGTCGATCCGCTCGCACCGGCTTGCCAGCCGCCTGCCGGAAGCGTTCGTGCGCGATCTGGCGAGAACCTCTTCGCTCGCGCAGCACGCGTGGAAGCGGGCGCGCTCCGAGAGCGATTTCTCGCTCTTCGTCCCGGCGCTATCCCGACTGGTGGAGCTCAAGCGGGAGGAGTCGGAGTTCTACGGCTACGAGTCCGATCCCTACGACGCGCACATCGATCTGTTCGAACCCGGCATGACCGTGGCGCGGTTGAAGCCGGTGTTCGAGCGACTCAAGATCGGTACCGAATGGCTGCTGGAGCGGGTGACGAATTCTCCATCGGTTCCCGACAACGGCTTCCTGTTCACCGACTTCGATCCGGAACGCCAGCTGACGTTTGCCCGTAGTATCGTGGCGGATCTCGGCTTCGACTTCACCAACGGTCGCGTCGATCTCTCGGCACATCCGTTCTGCACGTCGTTCGCGATCCAGGACGTGCGTCTGACGACGAGGGTCTACCGCAACGACCTGCGCACCTGCCTGTTCGGTCTGATCCACGAGGCAGGTCACGGGATGTACGAGCAGGGATTCGATCCGCATCTGCAGCGCACGCCACTGGCGGAGGGCGCCTCGATGGGAATTCACGAATCCCAGTCGCTGTTCTGGGAGAATATGATCGGACGCAGCGAGCCATTCTGGCGGTGGGCCTACCCGCGGTTGCAGCAGACCTTCCCTGAAGTGCTCGGCAAAGTCGATCACGTGGACTTCTACCGTGCGATCAACGTGATGCGGCCGAGTTTCATTCGTGTGGAGGCCGACGAGCTGACCTACAACCTGCACATCATCCTCCGCTTCGAGATCGAGCACGCGCTGTTGAATCGGCGCATGGAGGTCGCGGACATTCCCGAGGCGTGGAACAGCCGGATGGACTCGTATCTGGGAATCGTTCCGAAGAACGACGCGGAGGGATGTCTGCAGGACGTCCACTGGTCCTTCGGCGGCTTCGGGTACTTCCCGAGCTACACGCTCGGCAAGCTCTACGCAGCGATGATCTACCAGGAAGCCGTTCGTGCGATACCCGACCTCGAGGAGCAGATCGCGGCCGGTCGGTTCGAGCAGCTGCTCGGCTGGCTGCGCGCGTCGGTCCACCGCTGGGGACGCAGCCGCCCGGTCGCAGAGCTCGTCCATGACATCTGCGGACGCGACCTGAGCGAGGAAGATTTCCTTCGGTACCTGGAACGCAAAATCGACCGCGTCTATGCGGCGTCGTAATCAAGGGCAGGCGGTTGCCGGACATCGTCCGTCGCCAGAATCAATCTGTCGCCGGAGGTCATCTGTCGCGCGAGCGCTACCACCGATACGATGAGAAGACCACGAACCCTCCGTCACGTCGATGAAGAGCCGTAGCACATCTCAGCAGTCAGAGGCCGCACGACGGAATCTCGCGCAGTCGGACCGTCCAAGCGGACGCGCCGAAGGCCGTCCTGCGCGCGGTCGCAGCGGACTCGACTCGGCAAGCGAATCCGAGCAGGAGCAGATGAACCGCTATCTGCACAACCTGCTCGACGCCTGTACGAGCAACCTGCGCAGCTGCGACACACAGCTGATCACGCGGGCGTTCTACGTGTGCATCGACGCCCACAAGCGCACCATCCGCGCCTCCGGTGAGCCGTATTACACGCATCCGGTCGAGGTGGCGCTCATCGTCGCCAGCGAGCTTCCGCTGGACGACGTCTCGGTCGCCGCTGCTCTGCTGCATGACGTCGTGGAGGATACCGCCTACACGCTCGACGACGTTCGCGCAGAATTCGGCCAGACGATCGCCGAGATCGTCGACGGCGTGACGAAGATCACCGGCGTCTTCAATTCCTACGAAGTCACCAAGGCGGCGAGCTACCGCAAGCTCCTGCTGTCAATGGTCAACGACGTGCGGGTGATGCTGGTCAAGTTCGCCGATCGGCTCCACAACATGCGGACGCTGCAGTACCTGCCGCCGGCGAAGCAGCAGCGGATGTCGCGCGAGACGCTCGACATCTACGCACCGTTCGCGCACCGCTTCGGTCTGGGCAACATCAAGTGGGAGCTCGAGGATCTCGCCTTCAAGTACCTCAACCCCGAGGCGTACAACGAGCTGAAGGCGGCGCTGAAATCGAAACGGCGTCAGCGCCAGGAGTACATCCGACAGACGATGCGGCCCGTTCAGGACCGACTGGCGACCGAGGGATTCTCCTTTGAGATCAACGGGCGGGCGAAGCACCTGTATTCCATCTACAACAAGATGAGGATCCAGAATAAGTCGCTCGAGGAGATTCACGACCTGATCGCCATCCGCATCATTCTGGATACCGAGAATCCCAACGACTGCTTCACCGTCTACGGGATCGTCTCGGAGATCTACACGCCGGTTCCGGAGAAGTTCAAGAACTACATCTCGGTGCCGAAGAAGAACGGCTACCAGTCGATTCACACGACGGTGATCGGACCGGAGGGAAAGCAGGTCGAAGTGCAGATCCGCACGCGAGCCATGCATGAGATCGCCGAACGAGGTGTCGCGGCGCATTTCCTCTACAAGGAGAAGTCGGTCAACCCGATGCTCAAGGAGGACAAGCAGCTCGAGGAGTGGGTTGACTGGATCCGCGACGTCTTCGAGCGCGCCACCGACGACAGCGCCTCGCACGAGGTGATGGAAAGCTTCCGGCTGAACCTCTTTCAGGACGAGATCTACGTCTTTACGCCGAACGGCGAACTGCGGATTCTTCCAAAGGGTGCCACACCGATCGACTTCGCTTTCGAAATTCATTCCGAGGTCGGCTTCCACTGCATCGGTGCGAAGGTCAACAGCAAGATCGTGCCGCTCGACGCGGAGCTGCGATCCGGCGATCAGGTGGAGATCCTCACCTCGAAGAACCAGACACCCAGTCCCGACTGGGAGAAATTCGCCGTCACCCATAAAGCGCGCAGCGGCGTGCGGCGCTGGGTCAACGATCAGAAGCGTCGGCTGGTGCAGGAGGGAAAGGAGCTGTGGACCAAACGTGCCAAAAAGGTGAAGCTGCACGTCAACGACGACGATCTCGAGCGCGCCGTCCACGGGCTGAAGTACGAGAACCGAATGGAATTCTTCCACGATATCGGCGTCGGCGTGCTGACGGCAGAGGATGCGGTGGAACTGGTGAGCGAACGCCTCAAGGCGCCGGCGGCACGCGAAGACCCGACCGTGCTCACCGGCCAGGCGCTCTACGATCGGTTCGTCGAAGAAGCCCGCACCTCCTCACAGGGCGTGGTCATCGATGGACGTCTGACCGGACTGCAGTACAGCTACGCACGGTGCTGCAATCCGATCCCCGGAGACAAGGTCGTGGGGCTGGTGAAATCCGGTCGCGGCATCACGATCCACCGGGCCACCTGCCGCAACGTGCTCGAAATGCTCGCGCAACCCAAGACGCGCAATCGAACCCTCGACGTCTCGTGGGCCGGCTCCGACGGCTATGACTTCATGGCCGCAATCCGCGTCTCGGGCGAGGACCGCCCGGGTATCCTCAACGACGTCACCCACGCGATCCTCAGCTATCGAAACACCAATATCCGCAGCGTCAACATCGAGTCGATGGACTCTCTCTTCGAGGGCGTCGTCACGGTGATGGTCAAGGATATCGAACATCTGCAGCGACTCATCGAGCGCGTTCGCAAGGTCCGAAACGTCCAGCAGGTCGATCGATTCGAGCAGGCAGTCGGCGAGGACGATCAGTGAGGGCGATCGATCGGCGCGGCGGCGGTGAGACCTCTGAGGGAGCCGGACGAACCGAGCGCAGAATCACGCGGCTGCGCGAGGCGATCCTTCGCCGGCAACCCGATCTCCACGTCGTTCTCGAGAACGTGCACGATCCGCACAACGTGTCGGCAGTCGTGCGTACGTGCGACGCCGTCGGTGTCGACACCATCCATCTGCTCTATTACCGCGAATCGTTTCCCCAACTCGAAACGACGAGCTCCTCCGGCGCGGCCAAGTGGGCCAATCTGGTGCGCCACACCTCCGTCGACGATTGCTTCCGAACGCTACGATCCGCCGGCTGCCGCATCTACGCCACCAGTCTGACCGACACCTCCGAATCGCTGTTCGAGGCCGACCTCACTACACCGGTCGCACTCGTGTTCGGCAACGAACATCGCGGCGTTTCCAATGAAGCGGTGCTCGCCGCCGACGGAGCGATCGAGATCCCCATGGTGGGACTGATCCAGAGTCTGAATATCTCGGTGGCCTGTGCGGTGACGCTCTATGAGGCGATGCGTCAGCGCCTGGAGCGCGGCATGTACGATCGCTCCGCTCTGAGCGACGTCGAGGTCGAGCGCCGGCTCACCGAATGGTCGAAACGCTAGGCGATCGCCGAAGCCCGCTCGAGGAAACCGGCGCCACCGTCCTACGCCCGACGTTCGACCGACACCTTGAGCGTGCACAGCGTCAGATCGTCCGGATCGTTCGTCGCGATCATGGTGATGCGCGAGTCCCGTTCCTGGAGCACGATGTCTTCGACCACCCGAATTCCCGCCTCATCCAGATTCGTACGCGGCTCATCCAGAAACAGAAACGCCGGGTCATGCGCCAGCGCGGTGATCAGTTTCATCCGCTGGGTCATCCCCGAGGAGAACGTGCGGATCGGATCGTGTCGACGGTCGGCGAGGCCGAATAGATCCAGCAGGTGTTCGGCGCGCTCCACCTGCAACTCTTCGCCCCGGAGACGCTCGATCAATTCGATGTGCTCCCAGGCGGTGAACTCGTCGTAGAGCTGCAGGTACGGTCCGGCGTAGCCGATGTGGCGGGGAAGCTGTTCGTCAGAAACCTCGCGACCGTCGACAAGCCAGCGCACACGTCCGTCGCTGCGCTCGGCCACATTCGCCAGGATCTTCATCAGCGTCGACTTGCCCGATCCGTTGCGTCCGGTGATCGCCAGTGCGTCGCCCGTGACGAGCGACAGCGTAAGATTCTCGAAGACCGGTCGGAGTCCGAAGTGCTTCGATACGTGTTCGACATGCAGTTCGTGTCGTGGCGTCGTGGTCGTACTCACCGGCGAACCACCGCGATTTTTCCCAGTGCCATCGTCTCGTTCGCCATCCCCTTGTTCACCTTGAGTTCGTAGATATACACGCCGCTGGCGGCCAGGGCGCCGTCGTCGGTACGGCCGTCCCAGACGACTCCGAGCAGCGAGCCGAACGGCTCGAGCTGCGTGCGGTGCAGCGTTCTGATGTGCTTCATGTTCGAATTGAAAATCTCGACGTCGACGGTCTGGATCACGTCGCTGTTCTCACCAAGACCGATCACCATCCTGCTGGCACCATCGTTCATGAACGGCTGCGGCGAGGTACGTACGGCCAGCACCATCGACCGCTCGCCACCGACGATGGGTGTGACGCAGAATTCGGGATTGGCGGTCTGGGCTTTGAAATAGGCGATCACCGAATCGCCGCGTTTGATGGCATCGTAGCCGGGCCGTGGTTCTACGCTGAGCGTGAGGGTGAACAGTTCGCCGTGTGTGAGCTGCGGACCGCCGGCTCCGATGTCCGATCGCGCGTTGGTCACCAGCAGATCGACCGTATCCCGGATGTTGACGTTTGCCGTCGGCACGGTGAATCGGTAGAGTCCGAAGGCGAGCGGCGCGAGGGAATCGGCGACGAACACCTCATTGCCGACGTCGACGTCGCGAATCATTGCCGCGCCCATTGTGGGATAGGAAGGAGCATCCTTGAAGAACTGCTCGTCCTGTGCGCGCTGTCCGGTGTAATAGCTCCAGTCGGCGAATTCACAGTAGCTCTCCTGCAGGTTGAGATCGCCGGTCAGCTCGATCAGTGCGGAATTGATTGCGGTGAAACACGGCATCGTCTGAAAGTCTTCCCAGATGTGACGCACCACGTCGTGCGCCGCCGCCGAATCCGTCCTGGCAATACGCTGAACGAGGTAAATGAGGTAGAGTACGTGTCCGTACCCGGTCACCTGGTCGGATACGTTGTGGGTCGAATAGGGATAATCCTGCGGTGAGCGCAGAAACGCATCGGTGTAATTCCGGTAGTCGTGGATTTCCGGGTGCACCACCTGTTCGAACCACACGGCGGTCGATTCGTAGAGCGAGGCCTGCGACAGATCGAATCGATAGGCGCTGAACTGAATGATGTGATTGAATTCATGCGCCGTCGTCACCGCCAGACCGGCATATCCTGGAGTCGGATATCCGACGTAATCGTTGTCGAGCACCAGCGTTCCACCGACGCGGTACGGGCTGGTCGAAATGACGTTGTGGTCGTCAGGCAGGGCATACCCGTAATATTGGTGGGAGAGATCGCAGATATACACGTCGACCTCCGGGCCCTCGACGTCACTGTCCGTCGGTTCCTTGAAACCGTAGTCACCGATTTCCACCCGCCACGCCTCCTCCAGGTAATACCCGACCGAATCGATGTAGTCGGGCACCCCGTCGGCGTTTCCATCCCGGGTGGGAACACCATCGGGTCCGGACTTGTCGAAATGGATTCTGAAATGCCCACCATCACTGATCGTCTGGTTCGACTTGATTGGACGACCATTGCAGCCGACGAGGGTCGCGAGAATGCGCTGGCGCTCCTTTTCCGGTCGATTCCAGATCGACAGAATCAGCGGCGTGGCGCACTTGATCGGCTCGTCGAATTCCGCCGGTTGGGGAACCGACTGCGCGTGCATGGCCAACGGGAACGCCATGGCAATCAGCGCCAATGGAACCAGAAGAAAACGAGGTTGAATCATGGTCGTGCGGGCAATCCGGTAGATGGAGCGGGCGACACCCTACAGAGGCAATGGAGAAATTCGGCTGCATTCGATGTTGGCCAACCACCGTCACGGGGCTTGATCGGGATCGCGAAGACGGGACAGGGCGCACTTGAATTCCACCTCGTGTTTGCGTCCCGTTGCATTGATCAGTACAACCTCATCGACGGTGAATTCCCAGCGAAACGACCGTTCGGACAATGCTTCGATCACCGCAGGCAGCGGGCACCGCGGCGGTTCGGTCTGGACAAGGGTGATATGGGGAAACCAGAGATTGGGTGCGTAGACGTCGGACGGGCGGTCGCTCATGGTGTGAACCTCATTCCACAGCTGCAGATGGAGCTTCGAGAGTGCTTCATCGCGCACGACCGGGACGGTGACGAACTGACCATGTGCGCCGAAGAGCACGCTGAGGCCGCAGGTGCGGATCGTCAGCGGACACGCCGTTCGACCGATTGCCTTGAGCCGATTCGCCAGGTGTTCGCTCGGATATCCTTGCGCGACATGGTAGGAGAGGTGCGGAATCGGGTCGGCGAATTGCTGCTGCAAACCGAAGCGTTCGCTGAGCATCGACCACACGGCACGGACCTCGTCGGAGTGGGCGGAGTCGAGCAGGGATGCGATAGCGTACATGGCAATGGAGTCGAAGTCAGTCCCGGGTCTCTCAGCGTACGTCGTCGAGCTGGCGACGCTGCAGCAGTCGATTCTCGCGTCGGATGAGTGCCTGTTCGTAGCGGCGGATCTCCTCAGGACCATCCGGCACGACGGGCGCCGCCTGCAGCGGCCTACCCTGTTCATCGATGCCGACGAAAGTAAGGTAGGCGGAGCTGGCGTGCACGCGCACGTTCTGTCCCGGTGCCTCGGCCTCGATGCGCACGCCGATTTCGAGTGATGTGTTGAACACGCGGTTGAGCGACGCCTTGAGGACGACCATGTGGCCAAGCTTGATCGGTGCCAGGAACCCGACGGCGTCGACCGAGGCGGTGACGCAGACGCGACCGGAGTGACGCATCGCAACCAGCGCGGCAGCGATGTCGATCCAGTGGAGCAGACGGCCTCCCAGGAGGTTGCCGAGCTGGTTGGTGTCGTTCGGAACGACGAGCTCGGTCTTGATCACCTGCGAATCACGTACGGGGCGTGGCGTGAGATCCATGTCGGTGCGGGTGTGTTGCGTTTGGCGGGGGGGCAGGGCGGAGGAGCGTCTATTGGTGAAGGTCGGAACGGAGCGATCGTATCGTCGACAGCTGCGGACTGGTCGGGTGCTCCGATTCGAAGCGATTGATCGTCTCGAGCGCTTCCTGATCACGGTTGAGCTTCGTCAGCGCACGAATGCGGCCGATGGTCGCCAGATCGTAGTAGTCGGTGTCCGGGTAGGCGTCCATCACCTTGTCGTAGTAGATCAATGCGGCCTTGGTGTCGTCGAGTCCCCAATACTGCTGGGCCGTCTGGTAGTCCTTCTTCGCCAGCTTCGTTCGCAGCTGGATGACGCGTTGCTGCGCCTCGGACGCAAGTGAATCCTGCGGATAGAGCTGAAGGAACGAGCGGTACTGGTCGATGGCATAGCGCGTCTCGCTCTGGTCGCGATCGGCCGGTCGGGATGACTGGTCGTATGATTCGGCGGCGCGGAAGAGGGCCAGTCGGTAGAACGGGCTCGACGGGTACTGCTGACGCAGCCGGTTGTAGTTGAACGCGGCCAGGGAGTAGCTCTCGTCACGGAAGTAGGATTCGGCCAGGTAGTAGTAGGCGTCGTCGGCGTACTCGCTAGCGGGGGACTGCGTGATGATCAGGTTGAAGAGTTCCTGCGCCTTCTGGTAGTCTTCGTCCTGCAGCGCCGTCATGCCGGCCTGGAAGCGTTCCTCGGGCGTACCACCGGCAACGACGTCGGTGCCGCCACCGCAGCCGGAGACGATCGCCGAGGCGACCAGAGCGGACAGAAGGAAAACCAGAGGGAACAGCTCGCGCTTCAGAGTACGCATACCATCTATGGAGAGTGAATCATTCCGACGCTGAGGGCCGCGGTGAACCGACCGGGCCTCACTGGGATCTGACGGTGAACAGGAGCACGACCATCACCACGGCCGAACCAAGGACTACGAGCGGTTCGACGATCGAATCCCAGAAGCCGCGCTTCGGCGCGTCGTTCATCGCGGCTCGAGCGAATTCATAACCCGATGTGCCGAGATCCTGCCGGCGATCGGCGTCGAACGTATCGAGGAGCGCTGCGGAGAAGGATCGTGCCAGCATCGTCGCTCCATCGGTCGCCATGTCCGGCATGCTTGCGCTCACCTCAATGCGGGCGACACGCTCGAGTGAATCGTCGTCATCGGTCGGGCGGTACTCGACGCCGATGGCCGTGATGGCGAGCGTGATGACAGGCTCCGCATCGTCGGTCCAGGGTCTGACGGTCACCCCGCGCCGCTGTGCAACTTCGAGCGTCGCTTCCTGCAGCAGCCAGTCGGCAGGATGTGCTGCGACGTGGAGCTGCAGCGTGTCGTTGAGGCCACGGCCCTGGAGCACGGAGTCGGCGATAGCGGCCGCACACAGGCGGAGGCGGGCGAGATTCGACTCCTGCGCCCAGAGGGCACTGCTGGCGGCCATCCAGACGACGGCCGCCGCACAGCCGACGATGAGGTGTCGGCGGGCGGCGGGTGCAGGTGTGATCACGGAGGCAGAGAAAGGACGTTCCGGAAGAACATAAGTGACTAAAGTACGACGCTTTCGGATCACGGAAAACGGCGCCGAAAATGCATTCGCTCACAAAATAGGCGTTGACACACGTCGGGGCCGTGGCGTAGTTTTGTTGGCTCTGACGGAGAGTACCTTCACGATTTCAGATCTCTATGCCGCAGCACAAGTCAGCCGAAAAGCGGGTTCGCCAGTCGGCACGCCGTCGGGCGTACAACCGCTACAACAAGGTGAAGATGCGTCGCGCCCTGCGTCAGGTGCGTGAGGCCACTACCCGCGAGGAGCTCGAATCCAAGAGCCGCGAGGCCACCCAGATACTCGACCGTCTTGCCACCAAGGGGATCATTCACAAGAATTTCGCTGCGCATCGCAAGTCGCAGATGGCCCGACTGCTCGCCAACTTCGGTAGCTGAGGGTCTCGATATACAGGCGAGCCGGTTGCCCGTGGGCAGCCAGCTTCCGCCACGCACCCGTAGCTCAATTGGATAGAGCATCTGACTACGGATCAGAAGGTTTGGGGTTCGAATCCCTACGGGTGTACTCACAAGCCCGGCCATTGCGGCCGGGCTTTTTTCGTTGTGGTGGGGTTGAGCGATGGCCGAGTCCGCCACCTGGCAATCCGCCCACACCGTCGAGCGCGGCGACGATTCTCCAGGATTCTTGACATCCATCATGGTGCGGCCCCCGCCGTTGGCCGAGGTTGCGTGCACACTTTCTGGAGGACTACCACCATGAAACGCGCTACCCTGTGCATCGCCGTGGTCGTGTCGCTGCTCACTCTGCCGCTTCGAGGACAGACCGTCCAATGGAGCTACACCGGTGGACCCGAGATTGTCGATGGTGTACCGATCTCGGTGACCAGTATCTGCTTCGACAGAGATGGGCGACTCTTCGCCGGCGCGGCGGCCGGCGGACTGTATCGCCAGAGCCCGGAATCATGGACCCGCATCGGGTCGGGGCAGCTGCCATCGAGTCTGATGGCCATCGCCGCGTCATCGCACGGAACGTTGCTGGTGTCGTCGCTGACGGGACTCTACCGTTCGCTCGATGGCGGTGCCACCTGGACGAACGTTGCGACCGAGCTCTCCGACAGCAAGGCGACCGATATCGCCTTTGCGCCGAATGGAGATGCCTATATCGCCGTCACCGATGGCGTCTACCGTTCGACCGATGATGGTGAACACTGGGTCGTAATGGGGAACGGACTTCCGAACGGATATGCGTGGCCACAGATCGCCGTGCTGCCAAATGGTGAGGTGTTCCTCGCCAAGGGAACCGTCTATCGAAGCACCGACAATGGCGACAGCTGGCGTGAAGCGGGCCAGACCGACGGCAACGTCATTGACATGGCGGCAGACGGCACCGGGTGTCTCGTTGCCGTGACTGCGCACGACGTTGCGCTCCGGTCGACCGACCGGGGGGCGACATGGGCCGGAGCGATCGTCGAGCCAACCGGCTCGATCACGCTGAGTTCCGTGGCCGTGACCCGTGACGGCCTCATGGTCGTCGGCAGCAATCGGGGAGTGTATCTCGAGGATGACGGTGGCTTCACCGCGATCAACACAGGCCTGAGCGATCATTCGGTAACGTCGCTGGCCGTCGATGCGGCGGGTATCGTCTTCGCCGGAACCGGCGAGGGGGTGTTTGTCACGACGCAGGCGATCTCCGACGTGGAGTCGCCCGCTGTGGCGTCGGCCCCTTCGTTCGCTGCAAGCGTGGCACCGAATCCGGCAGCGGGCACGGCAACCGTTCACGTGACGCTTGTAGCGGCGACCGAACTCGACGTCACCTGTTACGACGCGCTCGGACGGAGCGTCGCGACCGTTCACACCGGCAGACTCGACGCCGGAGAGCATGACCTTCGGCTCGACCTCTCGACGGTCGACGCCGGAGTCGTTCCGATTGCCATTCGAGAACGAGGCAGCGTCCGGTGGCTGAAGCTGATGCATGTCCGGCCGTGAGGATCGAGGGATGATCCGGCGAGCGGGATGTCAATGCCGAGCTCATGGAGGCGGCTGCCGAAACCGGCAGCCGTTTCTATTTTGTGCGCTTCGTTCGAATTCCCGATTCCTTACCAATCCCATGAGCAGTCTCGTGTCCGTGGAATCGATGCGACTCGACGAGATCCGCCGGGCATTACAGCGTGGGACGGTGATCCCGGCGCACCCGCTCGCCCTCGATGAGGACGCGCGTCTCGACGAACGCCATCAGCGTGCGCTGTCCCGATACTACATCGCGGCGGGCGCGGGTGGGCTGGCGGTCGGCGTGCACACCACGCAGTTTTCCATCCGTGAGCACGGCCTCTACCGGCCCGTGCTCGAGCTCGCGCGAGACGTCGCACTGCAGGCGCGTCGCTCGGCACGACCCGTGCTGGTCGCGGGCATCGCCGGAACGACCGATGCGGCGGTTGCCGAGGCGAGCGTGGCCCGTGATGTCGGGTTCGACGTTGCGATGCCGTCGCTGGCGGCACTACCCGATGCGAGTGACGAGCGCCTTCTGGAGCACTGCGCCGCCGTCGCTGAGGTGATGCCGCTCTTCGGCTTCTACCTGCAGCCGGCGGTGGGTGGCCGTCGTCTCTCTCGCGAATTCTGGAGGGAATTCTGCCTGATTCCAAACGTCGTCGCCATCAAGGTCTCCCCGTTCAATCGGTATGCGACGCTCGATGTCGTGCGCGGCGTGGCGGAATCCGGCCGAGCCGATGAGATCGCACTGTATACCGGCAACGACGACGCCATCGTGTCCGACCTGGTGACGCCGCTCAGTGTGGGTGTCGACGGAACCCTCCGGTCGACTCGCTTCGTCGGTGGCCTGCTGGGGCATTGGGCGATCTGGACCCATCGGGCGGTGGAACAATTGGAGCTCTGTCGGGCGGTGCACGAGTTGCGTTCGGTGCCGGAATCATTGCTCACGCTGGGTGCGCAGATCACCGAAGCGAACGCAGCGGTATTCGACGTGGCAAACGGATTCCGGGGGTGCATCGCCGGCATCCACTACGTGCTGTATCGCCAGGGTCTGCTCGGCTCGATGCGGTGCCTCTCAGATCGGGAAGTGCTCTCTGCGGGGCAGGCCGACGAAATCGATCGGGTGCGACGGGAGTATCCGTGGCTGACAGATGATGACTTCGTCTCCGAACGGCTCGAGGACCTGTTGCACTAGGCGTCGATCCGCGGAGATACCAACAGAGGACACGGAGGGCTCGAGGATGGGCTTCAGCGTTGCGATCATTGGATGCGGATTTATTGGTGAAGAACACGCGAAGTGTCTGGCACAGATCGATGAACTGGATCTCGTGGCGTTCTGTGATGTCGACCGGGCGAGGGCGGAGGCGCTGCTTGAAGGATATGGCGGACGATACGCGACCGATTCGGTCGACGACGTGTTCGCCGACGATGCGGTCGACGCAGTCTATGTATGCACGCACCACGATACGCACGCGGACCTGGCGATTCGTGCCTGCACCGCCGGAAAGCATATTCTGATGGAGAAGCCACTGGCCCTGTCGATTGACCCCATCCTCGCGATCGGTGAGGCAATCGATCGAAGTGGAGTCACCTTCATGACGGGCTTCAAACTGCGGTTCTACCCCATGATCGATCGTGCCCGCGAATTCGTCCAGGCGCCGGTACTGACCATTGCCCAGGGAATGGACGCTCGTTGGGCCGACGATTTCTGGGCACAGGATCCGGTGCGCGGCGGAGGTAATCTTCTCTCCCAGGGATGCCATACCATGGATCTCGTCTGTTACCTCAATCGTTCGAATCCGATCGAGGTATTCGCTGCCGGAGGAGCATTCACCCACCCCGATTCAGCCAATTTCGATACGATGGTATTGACGGTCCGATTTGAGAACGGCCGCGTCGCATCGATAGCCCAGGGCGATTGCGGAGTCGCCCCTCTGGTGTCGAAATGGTCGGTTCAATTATTCGACGGTGAACGTTCCGTTCACCTGTTCGACCGGCTCAAGCAGGGTGTGTTCTCCACAGGTTCACACGTCGAAGCGTTTCGCGACGAGGAGGAACTCGGGCTTCTGCGAGAGAGCCAGGCCTTTGCGCGCACATTGATGGAGGGTGGCGAACCGCCGGCAACGTTTCGCGACGGATACCGAGCCACTGCAATGGTGATGGCTGCGTTCGATTCCATCCGCACCCGCACGCCGCAACCGGTCGCTCTTCCCATATGACGCTCGAACCGTACGCACCCGATCCAGGTACGTGGCCGAAATTCCGTCGCGATTCAGGTCTCTCCGGCCGACAACCGATGCCGGGCCGAATCTCCAGGCCGAGGGTTGCGTGGTCGCATGCGATAGGCGGACCGATCTTCGACGCGAGTACGATTGCCGGCGACCACGCCGTTGATCTGCTGTTGTTGTGGGGCGGTTGTATTCATCGGGTTTCGGTTGACGGGACGACGCTCTGGAAATCCGATCCACAGGCGTTCGAGGCGATAGCATTCGTCGGCGATCTCGACGGCGACGGTCGAATCGAGCTGGTAGCGTCGAACGGAAAGTCGCTGTTCATTCTCGACTCGGATTCCGGTCGCATACTCTGGACGGAATATCTCGGAGCCCCGTACGCCGCAGGAATGATGCCGACCGGGATTCTCGTTCATCACTTTCCGGGAATCGGTCCGGGAATGCAGATCGTCGTCGGTATGCTCAGCTCCCGTGAAGTGCTGCTGTTCGATTGTTCGCGTGGCGCGGCCGCAACGGAGCGGCGGCATGTGTTCTGGATGGATGATTTCTTCCATCCATCGGTACTTGCCTTCGACGTGGATGGCGATGGAAGTGATGAGCTGATTGTGACGAAGTATTCGGCCATCTACTCATTCGACCCCGTGACGGGACGTGAAAAGGCCCGGTGCCGGTGGACGTCCGGCGGAACGCCGAAGCGCAATTACGGGCTCTTTCAGGTCGTGCCGCGCGGCGGTGACCGTCTGCCCGGACTGATAATGGTATCCGAGCGCGTCTCGCGTCACATCGCCTACGTCACGACCAACAGCGACGGCACCTTCGATGTCGCGTGGGATCGATTCATCGAGCATATCTATCCGCACGATGTTCGCGATCTCCGGTGCGTCGTCAATTCGGTCGTCGATTGCAACCGTGATGATCGGCTCGAACTCGTCGTCAGCGAATTCAATGTTGGCGATGACGAGAGATGGTGGCTCGAGGTCCGCGATCTGGAGACGGGTGTCGCGCTCGTGCGGCAACCGGATCTCTTCCTGCTTGGAATCATAGCTGACTTCGACGGTTCGACGCTGATCGTCGCCCGACGTCAGCGCGAACGCGTCGCCGACGGGCTGGCAACGATCGTCGGACTGACGATTCACAATGCGAGGCTCAGGACGGAATTCGAACTTGATAGTCGGGCGACGATCGGTCGGTTCAGGTCCACCGGTTCGAAGAGCACCTGGTTTCGAAGCGACATACCGCCCGGTGACGACATCTGGTCGGTTGAAATCGGCGGCAGGCTCGGGATACCGCTGCTGGGTCGGGACGGCGCATTGACGGTGCTTTCGCAGCGCGATGAATCGTGGCGGGAGCTCCCCACGCCGCATTCGGACGTAGCTGCAATTCTCTGTGCTGAGGATCTCGATGGCGACGGCCGAACCAACGTGGTGCTTTCGACGCGAGGTGGTGAGGTACTCATTGCCGACGAATTCGAGGAGGTGAGAGCGCGAATTCGTGTCGGACTGCGGATGCGTTACGGTACCGGTGCCTACTATCGCGCAAAGCCCGCGGCTGTTCCAGTGGTCTATCGCGAGGATGGAAACGTGAGATGTGTCGTTCCGGATACGGGGGGACGTCTGCATGTGCTGGACTGTCGAGCGCCCGGCGAGGTCCCGGCGGAGCTTGCGGTGATTGCCGGTCGGGGCGCGTGTGGACCCGAGGAGTCATGGGAATCGGCGTTGATAGCACGTGCCGACAGCCGTCCAGTCGTTCTCAGTTCCGGCCTGGAACCGGGCACAGCGCGCGTGGAGGCCCGGACCACCAACGGAACGAATTCTGGTTCATGGACGATTCCCGGCATTCCTGCGAGCCGGCGCACGTCTAGCGACCGACTCGGACCGTATGAATTTTCCCTGGTCGCATCCGACGAGGGATCGATGCTCGTGGTGTCGAGTTTTCAGGCGGCGTCGATGAATGCCGAAGTGACCATCGGAATCGACCCCTCGACTGGAGACGTCCGGTGGATGGGCCGGGAGGTTGGCGCGGACGAGGATGGCCGGGGTTTCGGACCGTGGAACGCGTGCTCGTCGGTTGATTCCACAATTGCATTTCTTGCCAAGGACACTGTCTGCGTGGTGGATGCGATGTCGGGCAGGCAGCTGATCCCGCCATGGCAACTTCGTTCGTACAACACGGTCTCCCTTGCCCGCAACGGGATGTCGATGGATGATTTCGCGGCGTACGGCTCACTCGTCGCCGTCGACATCGATGGTGAGCAGTGCTGGCTGGTCGCGGCGGCATACGGGGGAATCGGGCTCATCGATGGGGATCTGCAATCGATGCGGTGGTGGCATCCGGCACCGCTCTCTTCGCTCAGTGGCGCGTACCCCGGCGTCGGAGATGTCGATTCCAATGGACGTATTGAAATCGGAATCGGCTGGTCGGACGGCATCTTCTCGTGCCTCGACGCGGCAAGCGGCGAAGAGCGCTGGCGACTGCCACTCGGGACGGTCGTGGCCGGCTGTATCACCTGCGATATCGATGGCGACGGGAGGGACGAATTCATCGTCACGACACAGCAGGGGGCCGTACTTGCCATTGGTACCGCGTCGACCGGTGTCGGCATGGTGAAATGGCGACTCGACCTCAGGTATTCGCTTTCGGAACCGATCGCTGCCGATGTCGACGGCGATGGTTTCTCGGAGGTCGTCGTCGTCTCCGGTGACGGCGCCGTCGTCGCCATTACAGCGGGATAACAGGGGAACGAATTCAGTATCGCAACTGGAAGTATTCAAGGGGCAGAGCATGCGAATCGTTCGAATCGCCACGGTGTCCTTCCTGGTGGAGGACGAACCACACTCGATTGCAATGAATGTGGACAGGGCGTGCAACTACGTCGACGACGCGGCCCGCCGGAATTGCGACATCCTCTGTCTGCCGGAAATGTTCCGTACGGTAAACGTCCCTGATGCATCCTATGACGCGGAAGTGTTTCCGGACGAGACGTTTGCGCGTCTGGCGGAGCGCGCACGGTCGGGGTCGATCAACGTCGTGGCAACATGGTATGTGCGCGATGAAGGCCACGTGTATAATCAGGCCACACTCATCGATCGCAGCGGTCAGCTCGTGGGCTGTTATCGTAAGGTACAGCCGACGGGAGCGGAGGCAACCGTCATTCGCGCTGGTAGCGAACTGCCCGTTTTCGATCTGGATTTCGGTCGCGTCGCGGTGATGATCTGTATGGATATCTACTTCCCGGAAATCCCCCGTATCTACGCCCACAAGGGCGCAGAGATACTCTTCTGGCCGACAGTCTCCCACGGGCCCACGCAGGAAGGACTCCGGTGTCAGCTCGTGTCCCGTGCAATAGACAACGCGCTCATTATTGCGGAATCGAATATGGCGGGACAACCGCCGTACGCGCCGTATGTCGGTCGCGACCGGCCGGGAACGGCGCGCATCGTGGATTTCAATGGCGATACGCTGTCGCAGACAGGACGACGCAGTGGCGTGGCCGTCGCCGAGGTCGACCTCGATGAAGTCCGCCTGACATCGCAGTGCGTGCTTCTGCGGGAACCCGACCATTTTCGCGAGGACATGGAGTCGATATCCCGTCTCGATCTGTATGCGTCCGAATATGAACGACTGTCGTCTGGTCAGCACCGGAACCGACAATACTTCGAACATACCGATCCAATTCGATCTTCATCAGATGCGTCGGACACCTCACTCTGAATTCTGCATAGCCGGTCAAGGAATGATCTCCATGTTGCTTTCGATCGCTCGCCTGTTGATTCTCGGCCTTCTCGTGGTCGCCGTTGTCGGTTGCAGCAGCGGTGATTCGGCGTCTGAGGGACGCACCGAAATCACCATCGCTCATTTCTGGGGCAGCTCCCGCACGGTCTGGGATTCGGTAATTCACGAATTCGAGAGGAGCCATCCCGACATTCAGGTGGTTCAGCAGGTGCAGCCGTTCAACGTGCACACGCAGAAGGTGATGACGATGGCGGCGGCCAACGCCGACGTAGGCGATCTCGTCTTGCTCGAAGACTGGTTCGCGCAGGAGCTCATTCAGCGCAATTTTCTGGTCGATCTCAAGCCCTACATCGAACGCGATCTCGACTCGAGCGAATATTTTGCTCAGAGTCTCTCGAATTTCTCTCACGATGGAGCGGTGCGTGCGTTTCCCGTGGCGCTCGGTACCTATCCGCTGTACTACAACAAGGATCTCTTCGACGCCGCCGGTGTCGCCTATCCGGATTCCACCTGGACGTATGACACGCTGCTTCGGGTTGCAGAGACGCTGACGCGGGACACCGATGGTGACGGTACTCCGGACCAGTGGGGAATACTGCTCGATAACTCGGGCGGATTCGATGGCGCCATCTATTCGCTTGGCGGAGCCGTGCTCACTGACGATTTGCAGCACAGTGCGTTCGACGAACCGCGAACGAAGCGGGCGCTGCAGTTCTGGGTCGATCTGGTCCGCAAATACCATGTCGCGCCGCCGAGTACGGCGCTCAAGGGAGGGACGAGCGTGGGAGGTTCGATGCGACCGTTTGAAACGGGGCGGTTTGCCATGGCGATGCTTCAGGCGGACGTGGCCAGCTACGCGAACGTTCCGTTCGACTGGGACGTCGCAATGCCACCGAAGGGACCGGCAGGTCGGAGAGTGCTGCGGTATTCCGAGGCATTTGGAATTCCAAGGACTTCAAAGCATCCGGATTCGGCGTGGGAATTTCTCCGCTGGATGGTGGAGGACATGCCGCCGCGTTTCGCAAACCGCCTGTTCTATGGTCAGGTTCCCAACAGCCGCCGACTCGCCTCCTCCGACGCCTACCTGCTGGGGAAGCCGCGCGTGAACCGCGCGGTGATCGTCGATCTGATCGAGGACTACAGCTTCAGCTACTGGCGAACGCGGTGGCAGCAGTTTCGCGACCAGGGATTTCTCCCTCAACTGGATCTCATGATGCTCGGGAAGAAGTCCGTTGACGAAGGCGCCGCGGATGCATCCCGAAGGATCAATGAGGTTCTGTCACAATGAACAGGTCCGGAACTGGACTTGATGGCATCCGGTTCGGTGCCGATACGTTCGGCCAGCGAATGTTTCGGCGGCTCGAACCATACCTCTATCTGGGTCCGGTGCTGCTTGGCGTGGTGATCGTCACGGGGGGCGCGATCGTCGCGTCGCTCGTTCTCGGATTCACCGACTGGGATCTCATCGGTGCGCCGTCGTTCGTGGGGCTGGCGAATTTCCGCCAAATGTTTTCTTCCGACCTGTTCTGGAACGTCCTCGGAAACACGTTCTATTTCGTGCTTCTGGTCGTACCGCTGATGATGGTCGGATCGCTGGGGTTGGCAGTCCTCGTCAATAGACGGCTCCGCGGAATCGCCGTCTTTCGCACCGTCTATTTCTTTCCGGTGGTCACATCGATGGTAGCCGTCGCTGTCGTCTGGAGCTGGCTCTACAATCCCGAGTTCGGACTGATCGATTTCGTAATCCGTTCATTGACGGGTCACAGGGGCCCGCAGTGGTTGATGAGCACTGACTGGGCGATGCCCGCAATTGCACTTATGACCGCCTGGAAGGGAATCGGATACAACATGCTGATTTTCATTGCCGGGCTGCAGGCGGTTCCGGTAGCTCTTCACGAATCGGCGACCATCGATGGCGCCGGACCGGCCCGACGGTTCTTCTCGATCACGCTTCCGCTGCTGTCACCGACGACGTTCTTCGTGCTCGTGATCACGCTGATCGGTTCCTTCCAGCTCTTCGAGCAGACGTACATGCTCACACAGGGCGGTCCTGCCAACAGCACGCTGACGCTGAGCTACAACATCTATCAGAATGCGTTCGAATATTTCCGAATGGGATATGCGACGGCGATGGCGTATGTGCTGTTCGCCATCACGTTCGTCGTGACGGCAGTGCAGTTCCGATTGCAGCGGCGATGGGTGCACTATGAGTAGTATGCCGGCCGATGCCATGTCCCGCGCTCGGCGGGTGCTGCTGTACCTGGTCCTCGTCGGCGTCGGCGTCATGATGGTCGCCCCATTTCTCTGGATGCTGCTGACGTCGGTGACGCCTCGAGCGGAGTTGTATCGGTACCCGCCCGGATTGCCTTCGCATTTCGAGTTGGGCAGTTACCGCGAAGTCTTCGAACGACTCCCATTCGGAATCTTCACCATCAACAGTCTGAAGATTTCGGTACTTGCGACGCTCGGAACGCTTACGAGCGCCTCGCTTGCTGCCTATGCGTTTGCGAGGATGAGCTTTCGCGGGCGGGAAGCGCTCTACTGGATCGTACTTGCCACCATGATGGTGCCGTTCCAGGTGACGATGGTTCCGGTCTTCTTCGTCATTCGGACGTTGGGATGGTACGATTCGCATGCTGCACTGATCGTCCCGAGCTTCTTTGGATTTGGTATGGGTGCCTTCGGAGTGTTCCTTCTGCGGCAGTTCTTTGCCACGATACCTCGGGAGATCGAGGAGGCGGCCGTTATGGACGGTGCGAGCCGGTGGAGGATCTTCTGGCGGATCATGCTTCCAATTGCGCAACCGGCGCTTGCGACGCTGGCGGTGCTCACGTTCATGGCGAACTGGAATGATTTGCTCGGGCCGGTCATCTACCTGTCGTCGACCGATCGGCTGACGCTCACCGTCGGACTTGCGGCCCTTCAGGGCGGAGAGCTCGCATCGCGAACGGATCTGGTGATGGCCGGCGCAGTGGTGAGTGTCGTGCCGATCGTAATTCTCTTCATTGCCGCACAGCGGTATTTCGTGCAGGGAATCGTACAGGGAGGAGTAAAAGGATAGGTATCGTCTCGCCGCATGTCGGATTCCAATCGAAATCAGTCATGAATCAAACTTCAGCACCATGCAGCATCGAGGAGCTCGACGAGCTCCTGACCCGACCCGGTGAGGAGATCACCGAATTCGTGTCGGGACTGGAGTCGCCACTGGTGATTCTCGGTGCGGGCGGCAAGATGGGACCGACGCTGTCGGTACTCGCAAGACGTGCTGCGGACGCCGCGCACCACGTCCTCGAAGTCATCGCCGTTTCACGCTTCTCCAATCCATCGGCCGAGCGATGGTTGAATGATCGCGGCGTCAGGACGGTGCGATGCGATTTGTTACGCCGGCATGAGGTGCTGGCGCTTCCCGAGGCGGCCAACGTCATCTACATGGTCGGCAGGAAGTTTGGCACCGATGAGGACCCCGCGCTCACATGGGCGATGAATGTGATTCCGCCGCAGTTCGTGCTCGAGCGCTATCCCTCGGCTCGTATCGTGGCAATGTCGACGGGCAACGTGTACGAGCCGGTTCCGATCTCCGCAGGCGGATCGATCGAGTCCGATCCGGTAACGCCGCGCGGAGAGTATGCCAACGCCTGCGTTGCCAGAGAGCGCGTTTTTGAATATTGTTCTCGTCTTTCCCGGACGGAACTGTGTCAGATACGACTCAACTACGCCGTGGAACTGCGATATGGAATTCTGGTCGACATCGCCTGTCGCGTGTATGAGCACCGACCGGTGCCGCTCGAAGTGGGCTACGTCAATTGTATCTGGCAGGCGGATGCGAACGCGTCGATCATTCGTTCGCTGGGAGTGGCCTCGCACCCGCAGCGTACGTTGAATCTCACCGGACCCGTCGTGTTGTCGGTGCGCAGGATCGCCGAGCGGTTCGGTGAACTTCTCGACCGCGAGGTGCGCTTCGACGGCTCGGAGTCCGAACAGGCCCTGCTCAACAATCCGGCGTCCGCCATCGCGCTGTTCGGTCTACCGGAAACGCCGATTGACCAGGTGATTGCGTGGACGGCCGAGTGGATTTCCGAGGGGCGACCGACCCTGGACCGTCCGACACATTTCGAACGGGTCGACGGGAAATACTGAATCCAGCTGAACCACGAATTCCCTGCGTCATGACGAATCGTTCGGCAATTACTATCCAGTATTTCGGCCCTGCCAGAGAACGAACCGGAATTTCGTCGGAATCGTTGTCCGTCGACGATACAATCGATCCGGAAGAATTCTGGCATCGCGTTCTGGAGCTGCATCCGGAATTGGATGCACTTCGGTCCAGTTGCCGTCTGGCTGTCGACCTCAGATATATCGGCGACGGCGATGCAATCCCGCCGGGATCGGACGTGGCGATCATTCCACCCGTGGCAGGAGGTTGATATGAGTACTGAGAGAGGAGTCATCGAGACGGCCGTGGTGGACCAATTGATCGATGTACAGCGGCTTTTCGACGCTGTCGCAGACCCGTCGTGTGGTGCCGAATGCAGTTTCATCGGAGTGGCGCGCGAGTCCAGTGCGGCGCGCGTCGATCACCGCGTCGTCCGCCTGGAATACGAGGCGTACGTGCCGATGGCAGAGGCGGAGCTGCGGGCTATCTCCGCCGAGGCGGTCGACCAATGGCCGGGGGCACGCGTCGCGGTACATCACAGACGCGGTCAACTCGGGATCGGTGATGCCGCGGTCGTCATCGTCGTGGCCACGCCGCATCGAAGCGATGCGTTCGAGGCGTGTCGGTACGTCATCGAGGAATTGAAGCGCCGGGTGCCGATCTGGAAGAAGGAAGTGTTCGTCGACGGCGCCGAGTGGGTCGACCAGCGTCCATGAATCGTTCGCAGCCGTAATGCTCCGCCAATTCGCAATTCTCCTCTTGCTCGCGACCGTTGCATCCGCGTGCGTTCCGGTGCGCGGAGGCGTCGCCCATTCCGAGGTGCCCGATGATGGCGCTGCGCCCGACGTGGAAATCGTTCGCGGATCACGCATCTACGGTTCGAGCGGTGTGTCATCTCCTCCCATTCTCTTCATTGCACGCGACGGTCAGCCGATCGGTGAGGAGGGAGGATCGATCACACTCGAATTCGATATGCGGTGTACACGGCCCCCGAACGTGATGCTCACGCTCGTTCACTGCGACCGCAACTGGACACCGACAAGTAACGTGTTCATCAACGATCCGATCGCATTGCAGACATCAGATCTCGATGTGCAACGTGCACCGATCAGTGCCCAGCACTACGACTACTCGGTGTCGACGACGTTTCCGAAGTCTACCGGTCGCCTGAAAATCACGCATTCTGGAAACTACATCGCTCGCGTAACCGACTACTTCGACCAGACCCACGTGCTGGTTGAAAAGCGCTTCTTCGTCGTCGAACGAAACGCTTCGGTCGATGTCAGCATCTACTCGGACTTCTTCGACAGCGGCCAGACGACCGTGGTGCAGAACGGCCTCAAGGTCCAGGTCGAAGCACAGCCGGCGATCAACCTGTTCTCCAGTCAGGTGCAGGCCATTCATCTCTATGAGAGCGGCCACTGGCAGGCACCGATGAAGGCCGATGCAAATACCATCCAGAGCGATTTCGGTCCGGGTGAGACATGGACCCGGTGGGAGAGCTCGTTCTCGTCCAAAGCCGTGGCGCAGTTCGCCAATATTCCGAGTGGAAACGAGCATCGGCCACTCGATCTGACCGACATCGGCGCGTATCCCGTTACCAATGGTCTGCAGACAACGCCGCTCAGCGACCTGCCACGGGGATTTCCGGCAGGAGCTGACAACAATGGTGAAATTCGCGATCGGTACGTTTCGACGGTGGACGACGACTACGTGTATTTCGAGTTCCGGCTCGATCTGGAGGGGCACCGAGTGCGGGAGGACATCGCCGTCGTCGGCACCTTCAATGGATGGGTGCCGGAACGCCGGTGGTTGATGCACTACGACAGTGCGTCGGGTTTCTACACTGCCCGCGGGTGGATCAAGCGCGCCTACCATGAATACGAGTACGTGGCCGGTGATTGGGATGCGGATAATCAGACGCTCCGCGATGCCGAATCGACTCTGCTCGAGGGCAACGTGAATCAGACGTCGAAACTCTTCTACGCGTTCGTCTACTACCGGGACGTTACAGTAGGCGGATTCGATCGGATAATCGGTATGGGTGCGGCGGTATCATGAAGCGACGATTTCCTGCTTCGCTCAGCCCGTTCTTCCAACGCAGTTCGACGATAGTGCGGAATGGCTTTACGAAATCAATCAGATTCTGGTGACGGCACCGCGTCGGTGGGCGTGATCGGTGTGGGGCATCTCGGTCGCGTCCATGCCCGTCTGTGGCGAGACGCCCAGGGCGTCGGACGCGTTACGGTGTTCGACTGCGATTCCGAGCGCGCATCGTCCGTTGCCGGCGAATTCGGCCTTGAGGTCGCTTCGTCGTTGGATTCACTGCTCAATGAATGCGAGGCGGTCAGCATCGTCACGCCCACCTCGACGCACGCATCGATTGCGAACGAGGCGATCGGACGCGGCGTGCACTGCTTCATCGAGAAGCCGATAACGTCACGGTATTCCGAGGCAAGGGAACTGATCGATCGAGCCGCACGGGCCGGTGTCGTCGTTCAGGTCGGGCACGTCGAGCGATTCAATCCGGCGTTCCTGGCCATTGCCGAGCTGACGATCGATCCGCTGTTCATAGAGACGCATCGATTGGCACAGTTCACGCCGCGGGCAACCGACGTCGCGGTCGTACTCGACCTGATGATTCACGACATCGATCTGACGCTCTGTCTGGTCGATTCGGAACTGACCGAAATTCGTGCAAGCGGCGTGGCGGTAATCAGCGATCAGATCGACATCGCGAATGCGCGGCTGGAATTTGCCAACGGCTGTGTGTCGAACCTCACGGCGAGCAGAATTTCGCAGCGGCCGATGCGTAAGATGCGCATGTTCGGCCGCGACGCCTATGTCTCGATCGACTTCGCCAAACCGGACGTGGAGATCTTTCGCATTGGAGACAGCGGAAGAATTGAAAGCGGAACGACGACGCTGCTGGGAGAGATCGAGGCGGGCGCGCAGCGCCGGTCCATCTGTTATGAGCGACCTGCGATACCGGAGCTCAATCCGATAGGCAGAGAGCTTGAACTGTTCCTGAGCGCGATCCGTTCGGAGGGGCGACCCGCGGTCAGTGGCCCGGAAGCGGCCGAGGCACTGCGCGTCGCCGAGGAGATCGTGTCGATCATTGAACGCTCGACGGGTGGGATTGGCTATCAACCGACACCGCGCCATCGATGACGATTGTGGAAATGAACGAGGTGGACAGGAAATACCAGCGACGACTGCGGGAGCGAATGGATGACATGGATCCGATCGTTCATGCGGTTGCCGACATCGCCCGGGAGCGGGGCGTCGATCTGTATCTCGTTGGCGGATACGTTCGCGATCTCCTGCTCGGTCATCCCGGTAACGACCTCGACTTTGCGGTCGAGGGAAGTGGAGTGGAATTCGCGAAGATCGTTGCGGCCGAATTCGGTGTGCATCCGGTGGTATATGAACGATTTGGAACGGCACTCGTTCCGGTCGAGGGGTACAAGCTCGAATTCGTGGGAACCCGTCAGGAGCGATATGAGGAGGGATCACGCAAGCCGGTCGTGACGCAGGGAACCATCGACGACGATCTTCGTCGCCGGGATTTCACCGTCAACGCCATGGCGGTTCACCTCTCCGGCAACGAGGCCTTCGATCTCATCGATCGATTCGGCGGCGTCGAAGACATGGAGCGCGGCCTGCTGCGCACCCCGCTGGATCCGCACACGACCTATTCCGAAGATCCCCTTCGAATGCTGCGTGCCACTCGGTTTGCGGCGCAGCTCGATTTCGAGCTCGACGCGGCGTCGTTTGCCGCGATCTCGGAGATGAAGGATCGCATTGAAATCATTTCCCAGGAGCGCGTCAGCGAGGAATTTCTCAAGACGCTCGCCGCTCCACGTCCGAGCGTCGGACTGCTCCTCATGTATGAAACCGGATTGCTCGGTCACATTTTTCCTGAATTGGAACGACTGCACGGCGTTGACCTGGTCAAGGCGGACGGTGTGCGGTATGCCCATAAGAACGTATTTCTTCACACCCTCAAAGTCGTCGACAACGCGGCAGTTGTGAGCGGAAACGTCTGGCTTCGATTCGCCGCATTGCTGCATGACATTGCCAAGCCCGTTACCAAGCGATTTGTCGAAGGCCACGGATGGACGTTCCACGGTCACGACGACGTCGGCGCGAGATGGACGAACCGAATCTTCCGCAGGATGAAGCTGCCGAGGCGCCGGGCCGAATACGTGTCTCGGCTGGTCAGGCTGCACCATCGACCGATGGCGCTTGTCGATTCGGTGGTGACCGACTCTGCGATTCGTCGCCTGGTCGTCGACGCTGGTGAGGATCTGGACGATCTGTTCGTGCTCTGTCGGGCCGATATCACCAGCCGTGATGCACGCAGAGTGCGGCGCTACCTCAGCAACTACGATCACGTCATCGAGCGAATCAAACAGGTCCAGGAGAAGGACCGCCTCCGTGCGTTCCAGTCTCCGGTTCGTGGTGAGGAGATCATGGAGATCTGCGGCATCCCGCCATCGCGAATGGTGGGAACGCTGAAGGGGGCGATCGAGGAGGCGATACTCGACGGACGGATTCCCAACGAGTACGAAGCTGCCAGGGACTACCTGCTGCAGATCAAGGATTCGCTACTGGCGGGCGGTGAGCCTCCAGGCGGCGGATAGCCGGGCGAACGGGGCGAGCACACTGGTGACGAATACAGGCGAGCGCCGATCGAACATGGTGTCGATCGGCGCTCGCGGGTTTCGAAGCTGACCTGGCGGTGGCGTTGCGGACTATTGGGGAAAACCGACGTTGGCTGTAAGGAAAAGGCCGCCGAAATCGTGAATCGGATATCCGGCGATGCTCTCGAGTCCGCGCTTGAAGGGGATGTAGTAGTACCGGATGTTGACGCCGAGGATGGGACGGTTGCCGCCGACCTCGACGCCGACTCCGATGAATCCCCCGGGGCGGATATAGAGATCGGCGTCGCCGATGCTGGGGATGAGACTCTCGTCGTACGGAAGCGCCGCCACCAGACTGGGTCCCACTCCGATGTTCGCGTACGGACGGACGTTGTCGACGAGCACCTGCTGCAGGAGTCTGTAGCGGAGGCCGACCATCAGCGGCATCGTGTACAGCCGATTGACTTTGCCGGGAACGCGAAGCAGGTACTGACCGGGATTGTCCGGATCTTCGACCAGCCGATCGAGTTCATCGCGATTGCGTGAGCCGGTGAAACCGAGGTTGACGAATCCCGCCAGCGTGCGGCTGAAACTGCGCTGGTAGAACGTGCCGAATCCAAATCCGCTGTTGCTGAAGAGGACGTCGATCCCGTATGAATCCTCGAGGTTCGCGCCGTCTGCGGAGCTGTCGATCAACGGACTGACGGGAGTGAAGACGAAGAGGGTGTCGTCGGGAACGCTCGGGGTCGTTCCACCGCCATTCGGTCCGGTCGGATCGCCCGGCGGCTGCGCTGAGGCGAGCGTCAGGGCAACGAGCAGAAGCACGGGGACGATCAGTGCGTATCTCATGGGTTCGATCCCTCCGGACGTACCGGATCAGGATGTAGTCTTGTGTGAGGGCGTCGAAGCTGAATCGGCGTGCAGGCAACGATTGACGAAACACTGCACGCGACCCATCAGCAGGAACGACGACGACGACGGGTCGCTGATTATAGAGCCCGGCCGCTCATCGAATCGAGGCGGGCAATGTAGCATGCCGACCCCACTCTTGCGAGTGATGCGCCACGCCTCCGCGCATGGCCTCGGGGTAGCGCTCTGCTCAGCTGCCGGCCGTGGGAGCGGCCGGTGGTGGCATCTCCGGCGTGGTTTCTCCGGCGGCGACGCGATCGACATGCCAGCAGGCGGCGAAGTGACCCGTTTCGATCTCCACCAGCGGCGGTTCATCGTTCCAGCACAACGCGTCGGCGTAGGCGCAGCGCGTGCAGAAGTGACATCCCTTCGGAAAGTCGGTGGGTGCCGGCACCGTACCCTCGATCGTCGCCAGTTTCTCGCGGTGCGTGCCCATGCGAGGGATTGACTTGAGCAGGCCGATCGTGTAGGGATGCTTGGGATTGTAGAAGATCTCGTCGACCGATGCGTACTCGACGACCTTGGCGGCGTACATGACCGCGACCCTGTCGGAGACCTCGGCGATCACTCCCAGATCGTGCGTGATCATGATCAATCCCATTCCGAGCTCCGTCTGGAGCTTGGTCATCAGTTCCAGAATCTGCGCCTGTACGGTCACGTCCAGAGCCGTGGTCGGCTCATCGGCGATCAGCAGTTCGGGATTGCACGAGAGCGCCATGGCGATCATGATTCGCTGGCGCATTCCACCGGATAGCTGGTGCGGGTACTCATCGTAGCGCTGTTCGGGGTCGGGAATTCCAACCAGTCGGAGCATTTCGATCGACCGTTCCCGGGCCTCGGTGCGGCCCACCTTCTGATGGAGCATCACCGCTTCGTCGATCTGGTAGCCGACGGTAAAGACGGGATTGAGCGAAGTCATCGGCTCCTGAAAGATCATCGAGATGTCGTTGCCGCGGATTCCCCGCATCTGATCCTCGCTGAACTTCAGAAGATCCTTTCCATTGTAGAGGATTTCACCTCCGACGATCTCTCCCGGTGGCGCAGGCACCAGGCGCATGATCGACAGGGCGGTGACGGACTTGCCGCAGCCCGATTCACCGACCACACCGAGCGTCTCGCCGCGGTCGACTTCAAAGCTGACGCCATCGACCGAGCGGGCAGTGCCGTCGTCGGTATGGAAGTATGTGCGGAGGTTCTTGACCTCGAGGAGCTTTGCCATGTGTTGAATCAGATTTATTCCCTTCGCCGTGATAGGTCTGCATCGCAGGACCGTGGCACTCGGGGAACGTTACACCTTCAGTTTCGGATCGAGCGCATCGCGGAGTCCGTCACCGAGCATGTTGAACCCGAAGACGGCGAGGGCGATGGCAATTGAGGGATAGAGTGCCAGACCCCAGTGGGTTCCGGCCGAGATATACCCGTAGCCATCCTGAATCATCTGGCCCCAGGAGCTTTGCGGCTGCTGCACACCGAGACCGAGGAAGGACAGCGCGCTCTCGGCAATGATTGCGTAGGCAAATCCTGCGGTGGCAATGACCGTGATCGGTCCGCCGGCGTTCGGAAGCATGTGGCGGAAGATCGTTCTTGCCGAGCCGAATCCGAGGGCACGCGTCGCTTCGACGTACTCGGTTTCGCGCAATGAAAAGAACTGACCGCGGACGATTCGGCAGATGTCGACCCAGTTGGCCACACCGATCGCGACGAACGATTGCCAGACGCCATGTCCGAGGGCAAGCGACAGCGCGATGACCAGCAGCACGAAGGGGAAGCTCCAGACGACGTTGGTCACGTACATCACCGCGGCGTCGACCGAGCCACGGAAGTATCCGGCGACCGAACCGAGCGTCACACCGATGATGAGCGAGAGCAGTTCGGCGGCGAACCCGATCAGCAGGGAGATTCTGGCACCGTGGATGAGGCGACTCAGGATGTCGCGCCCGAAGCGATCGGTGCCGAGGAGGTAGACGGGCTGGGCGTGCCAGTCGGATTCGGCGGAACCGATCAACTGGTCGCGAGCTATCGATCGCGATTCGCCGTCGAACCCAACGTATCGAATCGAGTCGGCGACGAAGGTGAAGGATTTGATGGGGATCGGTTCGGCGTCGTACTCACGGCTCTGCGAACGCTTCAGCAGGACGTTGCCATGGAATCCGGCGTCGACGAGACCGTACTCGAGGATCTGCCGGTTCGGATCCATTGGAGCGATGAGATCGGCGAACAGCGCGACGAACACGAGGACGGCGACGATGCCGAGACCCACGAGTGCCAGCCGATTCTTCCGCAGGCGGCGCCACGAGTGCCACCACAGCGAGTGCGACGGAATCGTGCCTGTCGCCCGCGCTCCAATCGGAGCCGGCGGAGCGCCCGGCGGCTCGGGATCGGGACCTGCCGCATGCGTCGAAGGTGACTGATTCGGGTCGGCCATTGGCGCAGAAGGGATTATCCGGTGCGGTTGCGAGAGTTGATGTGAATGCAGCTGGTGCGTCGGCCACCACAGTGCCGGCGGTCGTCATCCGAGGCGCACTTTCGGATCGAGAATGGAGTAAATGATGTCGACGAAGAAGTTGACGACGACGAAGGTGACGGCAATGAAGAGGACGGTACCCTGAATCATGGGGAAGTCGAGCTGGCGCACAGCGTCGTAGGCCAGCTGACCAACGCCGGGCCAGTAGAAGATGTACTCGATGAAGAGCGTACCTGCAAGGGTACCGGCCAGCCAGGCGGAGATCGTGGTGATCACTGGATTGAGCGCGTTTCGCAGCGCATGTCGCAGAACGGTCGTTCTGACTGGGAGGCCCTTGGCGCGGGCCGTGCGGATGTAATCCTGTCCGAGCACCTCCAGCATGGAGCTGCGGGTGATGCGCGCAATGATCGACAGCGGGCGGGCGGCCAGCGCGAGCATGGGGAGGATGAGGTACTGCAGTCGCAGCGTTCCGCGCTGCACGATATATCCTACGCCGGGGAAGATGCCCAGCCAGCTGGTGAAGACGACCAGGAGAATACCGAGTACGAACACGGGTACGGAGATCCCGAAGAGCGCGAACACCATCGAGCCGTTGTCCCAGACCGTATACGGCTTCCAGGCCGAGACGATGCCGATCGCGACACCAATGAAGCTGGCGATGAACAGGGAGCTGAATGCAAGAATGGCGGTCGGCCCGGCCTTTTCAAGGATTGCCTCGGTCACCGGCCGATTGTAGGCGAAGCTGCGGCCGAGGTCGCCGGTGATGGCACGACCCATGAAATCGAGGTACTGGTCGGGGAAGAGGGGGCGATCGAGCTTCCACTGCTTCTTGAGCGCTTCCATCGACTGCACGTCGGCGCGCTGGCCCATCATCAGCCGAGTCGGATCGCCCAGCATCCTGACGGCCACGAAGGTAACCGTCATGACCCCGAAGAGAATCAGCACCGAGTAGAACAGCTGGCGGAGGATGTAGTAGAGCATGGGCACTTCTCTCGCTGTCGGTACATCTGGCTTACGGCGAATCGGGGGGCGCGGCCACGAATTTCTCGTACCGCCGTCAGCAGTAAATCAACGGCCTCGCGAAGCGTATGTATCGTACCATTGACACAGCACGACAAGGTTCCAGATCTGGACACTGTGGTCCATGCGTCCTGCCGAATGGCGCCGGAACAGCGTGTCAATGAACGATCCGACGAGGGGTCCAGTTCGTACGAGCGGACTTTCAAAGATCACTTCACGGGCCACCAATCGGAGTCGCCCGGCTCGCAACCACTCTGCTATCGGTGCAGCGAATCCCTGCTTCCGTCTGTAAATGATATTCTCAGGAAGTATCCCCTCTGCAGCACGCTTCAAGATGTATTTCGGGATGTTGCCCTTAATCTTGAGGTGCCATGGGATTTGCATCGTAAATTCGACCAATCTGTGGTCCAGAAATGGCACACGCGCCTCGACTGAGGCCGCCATGGACATCTTGTCAACACGCATTAGCAGAAGGTCCGCAAGTCGGCTTTTCAGTTCGATATACGAAATCGATCGAAGGTAATCGGATGCAGCCGTGTCTACCGCGGAATTCAACGCTTCAATTGCATACTTCTGAGCAATTCGACCAGCGCCCAATACCCGCGAGCGGAATTCGCGATTCAAAAGCGATCCCTTCAGATGCTCGGAGAAGGCAAGTGCTCCGCCGTGAAAGGCTTGGTCGCGTCGCGCTGCTCGGCGCAGGTATTCAATACCTAGGTGGTATGGCTTCAACGTTTTCGAAGCATGAAATGCGGCAGCGGCGACGGGCGACGGGACAATTCTATAGAACCATTGAAAGTACTGCAGCTCCTTCAGGTAGTGTTGGTACCCGACAAACTGTTCGTCGGAGCCCTCGCCAACCTGGACGACGATTGTTCCGGAGTCTCTCGCGAGTTTGCTCACAAAATACATCGGAGCGCAGACGGGGTCACCATTCGGCTCGTCCTGGTGCCAAACCATCTTCGGAAGAAAGTCAATGACGTCGCGTTCTTCGAGCATCATCTCATGATGCTCGGTTCCAAATTGATTCGCAACCTGCCGTGCGTACTTCAATTCATCATATTTCTGAAGGGATCCGTGGCCGACGGAGAACGTCTGTACCGGCCGATCCATAAGCTCTGCCATTAAGGCAACGTTGAGGGACGAGTCGATTCCTCCAGAGAGCAGCACTCCAAACGGAACGTCGGACATCATTCGATCACTGATCGAGTCTCTCAACAGTCTCCGAACATTCTCAACGCAGTAGTCCTCTCGGCCCAGGTCCGACGGAGCATGGTTCTCGGTTCGATGATTCAGATCCCAATATGTCGTGAAGGCAGCGTCACCATACGAATCAACCGTCAACATGTTCCCCGGCGCAAGTTTCCTGATGCCGCGAAACATTGTCGATTCCCCAGGGACCATCATCAGAGACAGATAGTCAGCGAGGGCCTGGTCGTCAACCGCGCAGGGAACGAGCGGGTGTTTCAGAATTGCCTTGATCTCCGACGCAAATACGATAAAGTCCGACCCCAGGTAGTAATACAGGGGTTTGATTCCAATCCGATCGCGAGCCAGGAGGATGGTGTTCTTTCGGGCGTCCCAGATTGCGATAGCAAACATCCCATACAAGCGAGAAACGAAGGATGTACCCCACTCCTGATATGCGTACAGTATCGACTCGGTATCTGTTTCGGACCGGTAGCAGTAGCCACGAGCCGTCAGCTCACTGCGAAGGCGGCGATGGTTGTAGATCTCACCGTTGAAAACGACATGCAAGTTGCCGTCGTCGGCAGACATCGGTTGATGCCCGGCTTCGCTCAGGTCAATGATCGACAGGCGCCTAAACCCGAGCCCGAGTGTTCCGTCTGCATTCACATACACTCCAGAATCATCCGGCCCTCGGTGCTGCAAAACCTTCGTCATCGACTCCACAAGGTGCTCTGATGCGCGAGTCGTTGAGTTCGAGAAATTCAGTATGCCTGTGATTCCGCACATTGCGTGATTATCGAGGGTGAATGTTCGCCGGACAGAATTTGCCGGACTTCCCAGCGAGCGCAGCAGCTCGAAGGACTTCGTGTAAACAACTGCGGCCGGACCGTCGATGACTCGACAAATTTCTGCTTGATGACCGTCGTTCGGAGAGACGCCGCATGGTGCACGTGGTCACCCGCTGAGGAAATGCAGTCCGGGCGAGTACATATCCCCGCTACGGATACAGCAGCACCTCGCGCCAGGTGCCGTCGGGCTGGGATGTGAACTGGTGCCGATCGTGCAGACGATGCGCGCGGCCGAACCAGAATTCAAACTTCGTGGCTACCACGAGGAACCCCGACCAGAAGGGCGGGCGCGGTATCTCCACGCCGTCGAACCGGTGCTCCACTTCCTCGACTGCACGCTCGAACTCCGCGCGACCGGATAATTCATCGCTCTGCTTCGAGGCCCAGGCGCCGATCTTGCTCATCCGCTCGCGCGTTGCAAAGTAACCGTCGGCCGTTGCGTCGTCCACCTGCTCGGCCCGTCCCTCGATGCGTATCTGTGTCGCGATCGGTGACCAGTAAAAGCAGAGTGCCACGTTCGCATTGGTCCGAATTTGCTCCGCCTTTCGACTGCGGAGGTTCGTATAGAACACGAACCCGTTGCGGTCGAAGTCCTTCAGGAGCACCATGCGCGACGAGGGTCGACCGTCGGCATCCACCGTCGCGAGGTTCATTGCATTTGGTTCACCAATCTCCAGGCTCATTGCCGTGTCGTAGATTTCGGCGAACATCTCGAATGGATCGTTCGTCTGCATCAGCTCACTTCACACTACTCACTATGAAACGCATCGCCGTCTCCGTTGTATTCGTCGGACTCCTCCTCGTGCTGGCCGTGGGTTCCGAAGGTTGCTCTTCGCTCAGCGCCCTCGGTGCTCTCACCGATATCCAGCACCTGCAGTTCAAGCTTGGAGACGTGAACAATTACCGCGTCGACAACATCGACATTTCACGCCTGAGTGAACCGAGCCAGATCCCACCGCTCGATCTCGCGCGACTCGGGACCTCGATTGCTCGGAAGTCGCTGCCGGTCAGCTTTCGGTTGAACGTCCTGGCGAAGAATCCGAATGACGGTGCCGGAAGAACGCAACCGACGCCGCTGTACCTTAACAGAATGGAGTGGACGCTCGTCATCAACGATCGGACGACGATTACCGGTGTGGTTAACAAGGAGCTGGAAATTCCGGGCAACGGTCAGACGACGACGATCCCGCTCGATATCCAGCTCGACCTGTTCAAGTTCTTCAACGACAAGGGACTCAACGATCTGCTCGATCTGGCGTTTGCCATGGGCGGTGCCAAGGGATCGTCGGCCAATCTTCAGCTGCTGGCCAAGGTGGCCGTCCGAATTTCCGGCGTGGGCGTGATCGAATACCCGAACCAGTTGACGATTGTCAACCATTCCTTCACCAACGGTTGATCCGACCTCGCACAACGCCTATGCAGCAGTGCTACGGCGCGTCGGGCGATCGGTCGTTCGGCGCGCCGCCTGCTTTCGGACGCGCGACGGCAAGCAAAGAGACGCCAAAGGGAAAACCCGCCGAAGGGAGCACGTGACGTTCAGCCGAAAAAACCGAACGGAACACAGAGTTCACCAGCCGCGACGGCTTCTCGAGCGTTACGCCGTCAATCGATGCGTCGTGTCGTCGGTCCGCCAGTTTCTTGACGGCAGCAAGTGGAAACAGGAGCGAGTTGTAGTATGTCAGTTTCAGCGGTTCGAGTCCGGCGGCGTCCAATACCCGGCGAAGCGAAGCGGCGGTGTAGCGGCGATAGTGGTGGTGCAGCACGTCGTGCGGGCTCCACATCCACATGTATGCGGGAACCGTGAGGATGATCCGACCGGACGGACCCACGATGTCCCCCGCGGTGCGAAGCACGCTGACGTCATCCTCGATGTGCTCGACAACATCCAGCAGCAGCGCCAGTCGCACGTCGTATCGATCCTTCGGGAACTCCTCGGCTGACATCACGAAGACGTCGGTCAGACCACGCTTCTTCGAATACTTCACCGCCAGCGGCGACATGTCGATGCCAACCACACGGTATCTATCTGCCAGCCGACGGAGCATGGCACCGGTGCCACACCCGATGTCGAGAATAGTGTCGCCGGGTTTGAGGTGGCCCCATCGCTGAATCACAGCCTGGACGATCTGCATCCTGGCTGCAAACCACCAGTGCGACTCTTCCTGCTGGTAATGGAGATGGTAAACCGATTCGTCCATGGTCGCCGCGTCCGCCCTCTAGCGCCGGTTGTCCTCGATGTCCGCCTGCTGGCGCTCGCTCTGGAGCCACGACTGGAACAGCTGATCCTGCTTACCGGTGATTGCCTGCTTCATGTATGACGCACGCTGCTTCTCCCACTCCTGATCGGTCGGCTCGACGCGATCCTTGATTCTCACCACGTAGTACCCGCGCTCTCCTCGAATCGCGTCCGAAACGGTTCCCGGTCGCACCTTCAGTGCCGCGGCCATCAACGGATAGTCGTAGCCGACGCCCTGGAAGGGGGAGGTCGGCGTGACGTTCTCGAAAGACTGGACCTGAACCTCGGGATCGACCGACTTCAGGGCCTGGAGACTGTCGATTCCCTTTGCTGCCGAAGCCAGCTTGTTGGCGCGCGCCTCGAGCCGATCCACCTTCTTTCGCTGTGTCAGCTTCTGGACGATCTCGTCCTTGACCGATTCGAAGTCGGATACGCCGGCAGTGTTGACGTCGGTGATAACGGCGACGAGAAATCCTCCGTCGTTCGTCTCGATCGGATCGGAAATATCGCCCTCGTCGTTGTCGTAGGCGAACTGGGCGAGCTTGCCGGTACCCGCAATCTTCTGGTTGCGCTGGATCGGACCCGACTTCATGAGCTGCAGGTCCTGGTGCGCCGCGGCCGAGTCGAACGGCGTTCCGTCATCGACCTGTTTGACGAACTGATTGGCCTGGCTCTTCAGGAGGTTCTTCGTGCGATTGGAGACGCGCACATCGAAGCGCAGATCGCGCAGCCGGTAGCTCTTCGACGTTCTGTCGTTGACTTTGATGATGTGGTAGCCGAAGTCGGTCTTGATCGGTCCCACGATCGATCCGACGCTGGCCGAGAAGGCCGCCTCTTCGAACGGTTTGACCATCTGACCCTTCCCGAAATATCCGAGATCGCCGCCCTTCTGGGCAGAACCCGGATCGGCGCTGTAGCGCTGCGCCAGCGAGGCGAAATCCTCGCCGCTTCGGGCGCGCTGCGCGATCTTTTCCGCCATGGCACGCACCGAATCCTCACTGCCGGTTCCGGTCCGCAGGAGAATGTGCTGGGCGCGGACATGCACCTTGCCGGTATCCTTCTCGTCGACGACGTCGAGCAGGAACGTACCCTCGCCGGTCCGGATCGGCCCGATGATGTCCCCCGGCTTCGACCCCGCAACCGCGTTCTGCATTTCCGGCGACAGATCGGCAAGCGACGTGTACTCTTCGCCCGTATACCGCCCCGCACCGTAGCGATCGACGTAGCTCTTGAAGATCGAGTCCTTCGCAGACGGTGACGCCACCGCGCCAACGGATTCGAGCACACGCTGCAGTCGGGACATGATCGCCGAGGAGTCGCTGGCCGACGGGATGATGGGGAAGCGCACGTAGCTGACCTCACGTGATGGCTTGCGCTGGAATTCCGTTCGATGCGAATCGTAGTACTTCCGCGCTTCCTCATCACTGACACTCACGGCACTGTCAGAGATCAGACTGATCGGGAGGTAGGCGTAGGTGCCGCTGAGCTTCGTGTGTTCAACATCGAATGCCTGGCGCAGCTCCTTGGGAGCCGGCACGGCCGTGGATGCCACGACCGACTTGACCGCATCGCGAAGCCGCTGCTGACGGACGCCTTCCTGAATCGTATAGATCTGCTCCTTCGTCTTCTTGATGTCCTCCGGAGCGGCATTTCTCTGGCTCAGGAACGCATCGGGGTCGTTCATGAACTGGTAGTACATCGACTTGTTGAAGTTCCCTGTGCTGTCGGTGAACGCCTGCTGCAGCACCGGAGGGGGATCGTAGAGGATCGCCTCGCGAAGCTCCGCGTCGCTGACCGTCACGCCGAATCGCTGGGCCGCCTGACGGATGAGCATCTCGTCGACCATTTCGCTGAATACCTGGTCGCGGATCTGCGCGTCGTCGACGTTCTTGTCGGGATTCTGCGCCCGCATATACTCGGTCGCCTGCTCGACCCGCTTCTCGTAGTCGGCTCCGTCGATCGGCTCACCGTTGACGGTCGCAAGGGCCGTCGAGGCGCCGGTTAGCAGCGTCGAACCGCCGCCACGACCGAAGAAGTCGCCCGCCACCATCAGCAGGATGAAGGCAATTGCCAGGGTAAATACCACAACCGGCATGCGCTGCCGGAATGTCTGCATGACGCCCATGTTTCAGTCGACTCGGGTGCTTTGGGAAGTGAGAATTCGGAACAGAACAACAAACATAACCATGCAGCCGGGTCAATACCAATGACCAACGAACCGGCCCGGGTGTCGAAGTGCGCGGTGCCTCGATGGTCGTGGTGGTGGTGACGGGGACCCGAACGGGTGCGAAATGGCAGTGCGGAGGGAGCCCTGGGCGCGTCAGTCAGTCGAGTGTGCGACGCAGTTCGAAGGAGAAGCTGGTGCCGGCTCCGGGCTCCGAGGTCACCGCTATCGTCGAGCCGTGCGCCTCCACGATGTGCTTGACAATGGCGAGCCCGAGTCCCGTTCCCCCAACCCGGCGGGCGCGGTCCTTGTCGACGCGATAGAACCGCTCGAAGATGCGATCGAGGTCGCTGGCGGGTATCCCGATTCCTGTGTCGCGGACGCCGACGCGTACGGTCTCGGACGAAGCCGAGAGCTCGACCACCACCGAGCCGTCGGAACGATTGTACTTGATGCCGTTGGAGATCAGATTGGTCATCACCTGCTTCAGTCGCTCGCGATCTCCGAGCACCGAGAACGTCCGGCTGCGCGTCGGCACAGCTCTCATCGATTCGCAGCGACAAGTGAACGTCGGCCAGATGCGCTGTGGGGACCATCTCCGCGACGATCGATCGGAGGAAGGCAACGGCGTCGATGGAACGGAAGCTCAATTTCATTTCGCCGGATTCGATACGGGAGATCTCGATCAGATCGGTCAGCAGTGCGTGCAGCCGGTTGACGTTCTGGTGGGCCTTCTGGAGGAATTCATCACGGACCTCGGGATCGTCGATGGCGCCGTCGATAAGTGTTTCGATGTATCCCTGCACCGAGAAGATGGGCGTCCGGAGCTCGTGCGAGACGTTTCCGAGGAACTCGCTGCGCACACGTGCGAGGCGCTTCATCTCCGCGATGTCGCGAAGCGCGCGATCGGAGACGCCGTTGAGCGCCCTTGCAAGTCCGCGCAGCTCGGCGAACTGCAGCTCTCGCTCGTCGACGCGTCGATCGAGGTCGCCTCGGGAGACCTCCGAGGCGGCCGTTGTCAGCGTGGCCACCTCGAGATCGATGCGGCGGATGAACCGGTAGAGCAGCAGGAATGCGGTGATGGTGATGACGAATCCAACGACGACGACGACCCACGGACTGCCGAGCACGTCGATCGACGGGGCGGCGACGGCTATGGTCGCGACCGCCGCGGTCGCACCCAGTGCAGTCACGCTCCAGGTGAAAATGATTCTGTTCAGTCGGTGCTGAAACGTCGTGGTCATCGCTGTCGCTCCCTTGGCGGTCAGCCGCTGAATCGGTATCCGACGCCCTTGACGGTTTCGATGCGTCGGGAGTACTCGCCGAGCTTCTCGCGGATCTTGGAGATATGCACGTCGACGGTTCGATCGACCACGTAGACGTTCTCTCCCCAGATCCGGTTCAGAAGCGTCTCGCGAGGGAATACGCGACCCGGATTGGAGGCTAGGAAGGCAAGCAGTTCGAATTCCTTCTTCGGAAAGAACGTCTCGACGCCCTTGATCCGGACGGTGTAGTTCTGCCGATTGATCTCCAGGTCGCCGACGGTGAGCACTTCCGGCATGACGAGGGTTTCGGTTCGCACCGACTCGGAGCTGCGGCGCAGGATGGACTTGACGCGGGCGACGAAGACGCGGGGAGAAATCGGTTTGAGTACGTAGTCATCGGCACCGAGCTCGAGCCCGAGCACTTCGTCGAGTTCGCCCACGCGGGCGGTGAGGAACATGATGGGTGTGGCCGAATGCGTCGGCATGGCGCGCAGGCGACGGCAGACGTCGAACCCGTCGACTTCGGGCATCATGACGTCGAGGACGATGAGGTCGAAGGCTTCGGCGGCAGCCAGTTCGATGGCATTCTGCCCGTCGAGAGCGGTGCGAACGGCGTAGCCTTCCTTTTCGAGGTTGTATCGCAGCAGGTTGACGATATCGACTTCATCGTCGACCACCAGGATCGATTTGGGCATCGGGAGAGGGTGTCGCAATCGTGACAGAGGAGATGGGTTGCCTCGAGATAACGCCGACAAGTTACCGCCGGTGCCGGGGCGACTGAAAGCCACCGCCGGAGACATCACCAAATCATAACGCTCGAGCGGTCGTTGCCGATACAAAATGTACCGGTCGACGGCGGGTGCTGGCACGAACCGACAGGGATGCCTAATTTTACGGACTTGAAACCGATCGACGGTTGATTCGACCCCGGAACGAGGGGTGGAGGACACGACGGTCGCGATGGCCCGCCGGGCCGGGCCGCAACCAGGCGCTCCGGATGACGACAGACCGACCAGACCGGGGATCGCGACGCCCCACGACGATGCAGCAGCTGGGTCCGTACATGGGCCTGGGCTTGCAGCTCGCGCTCGCGATGGTGGTATTTGGAGCACTCGGGTGGTGGCTCGACGGGCGCCTTGGAACCGATCCATGGCTGATGGTAGTCGGTCTGTTGGTAGGATCGGTTGGTGGGACCGTCAGCATCATTCGTGCATCGATTCAATCCACGAAACGCCGTTGAATCGCCCCGATGCCGCCTCGTCAACGGCGATCGCGTGGCGTGCAGAGCGATCTCGACTACATGCGACTCCAGTTTCTCAAGACGATTCTTGCCGTCACGGTCGCTCTCGCTGCGGTCCTTGCCTGGCCGCTCATCTCGTGGGTGGGCCCATCGGTTCGCGAGGCGGTGCTCGTTGCCGCTGCGGTTGCATTTGCAAACGTCATGGTGGGACTGATCCTCATCGAGTATGGGTTCGACAAGTCTAACTCGACGTTCATGATCGCAGTGCTCGGCGGCATGGGAATCCGGATGGCGCTGATGCTCGTGGTCCTGACGCTCCTGCTGCTCGCCGGCTTTCACCAGCTCGCGCTGGTGCTCTCCTTCATGGCATTCTACGTCATCTACCTCATCGCCGAGCTCTACTACGTGGTGCGCATTCTCGGTCGACGCGGCACGTCCACCAAGCGCAGTGTTGCGCGCAGTCGGAGGCGATCGGCCGGTGATTCGTATTACTTCCAACCTGTGAGGAACTGATGCCCGATCCGACGCACCACCAGCTGGCGCAGGCTCATCCGGCAACCGACACGCTCAATCGGGCCCAGGCGAACCACGGGCAGGCCCACGCGTCGCAGCCAACGCAGGAAAAGGGAAGTTCGGGGGCATTCGACAAGCTCCTCGGCAGTCTCGGCGACCATCGTGAGCTGGAGTTCGGACCGTGGCACGTGATGGATCTGCCGGTAATCGTCGTCGACCACGGCCTGCACGTGTACTCGAGCGTCGAGTCGATGGACGAGGCGGGCGTCTACAGCTTCGATCATTCCACACACCACATTCTCAACGCGACCACCCACGAGCCGGTGCCTCTCGACATGTCGGTCACCAGTCTCGTGTTCTTTCAATGGATCGCGATGATCATCTGTGCCGCGGTGTTCATTCCCATGGCGCGGCGGTATCGCCGAAACGGCAACCGGCCGCTCCGCGGATTGTTCAATGCGATGGAGGCGGTTGTGGTATACGTGCGAGATGAGATGATCGGATCGAACATTCCGGATGCTCGAATGGCGCGCCGGCTGGCGCCGATTTTCCTGACGTTTTTCTTCTTCATCCTGGTGATGAACCTGACGGGGTTGGTTCCGGGAGGGCATACTGCGACCGGAAGTGTCAATGTGACCGCAGGACTGGCGATCGTCGCATTCTTTGTCATCCAGATCTCGGCGATGATGAAGATCGGGCTTGGCAATTGGGTGAAGCATCTGAGCGGCGGCGTGCACTGGCTGCTCTGGCCGATCATGGTCCCTGTGGAGATCCTCGGTCTGTTCACCAAGCCGTTCGCGCTCTGCGTTCGACTCTACGCGAACATGACGGCCGGGCACGTGATGCTGCTGTCGCTGATCGGGCTGATCTTCGTCTCGTCCGTATTCCTTCCGGTTACGGTCGGCTTCTCTCTGTTCATCAGCCTGCTGGAGATCCTGGTGGCATTTATCCAAGCATACATCTTCACGATTCTGACGGTGGTATTCACGGGAATGGCGATGGCGTCTCACGGCGACCATGACGAAACCCACGGCGTCGCTCCGAGCGAACAGGCGGCTGCGCACTGAGGCGGAATCCGGGGTGGTATTGAAATGTTTCCCGAGCGAAATGGTCACGGCGACGACAACGGCTTTTCCGTAGTTTCGCGTGTCTGTACCGTCTGATTCCCTCTGTTATTCGAACCTTCTCAACTATCGCGAGGCAAATTGAATGGACGCATTGACGATGGCCTATCTGGGCGCTGGAATTGGAGCAGGTATCACTGTGCTCGGTGCCGGAACGGGCATTGGACGACTTGGTGCCGCGGCGCTCGAGGCCCAGGGACGCCAGCCGGAGGCGACCGGTGACGTTCGCACGACGATGATCATCGCGGCCGCCCTCATCGAGGGTCTGGCGCTGTTCGCAGAGGTGATCTGTATCCTTCTGGCGATCAAGAGCTGATCCACGTCGTACAGGCTTTGCGATTGTGAGCGCGGCGGGGGTGCAGGTCGCCGGGTTTCCGGCTGCCGACCCCTGTTCGTCGCCGATACGCAGTCGCTTGCGGAGCCGAGGCCCGGGAAGCCGGCAGCGGTCCGATATCCGATTTCCTCCTGGTTCACACCTCCGGAGATGCAATGAATCCACTCGATATTTCGTTCGGTCCGATCTTCTGGACCATTTTCAACTTCCTGCTGCTGTTGCTGGTGCTGCGTGCGACGGCATGGAAGCCGATTCTCAACGCACTGCAGACGCGTGAGGATGCTATCAACGATGCGCTCAATCGCGCCGAGGTCGCACGTGAGGAGGCGGAGCGGATTCTGGCTGAGAACCAGAAGCAACTGCGACGGGCAGAGGAGGAAGGGCAACGCGTGCTTCGCGAGTCTCGCGAGTATGCCGAACGTCTGCAGGCCGAGGCGGCAGCAAAGGCGCAGCAGGAGGGGCGCCGGCTGATCGAGCAGGCGCGTCAGGAGATCGAACGGTCCAAGCAGCAGGCGCTCAACGAGCTTCGAGAGGAGGTGGCGTCGCTTGCGATCGATGCGGCCGAAAAAATCATCCACGAGTCGCTGGATGCCGACCGGCACCGCCGACTCGTCGACGACTACCTCGACAGAGCCATGCTGCCGCAGTGATGACCCAGGGACCGACACATGCCGACGGGCCGAGCATTCGGACCGGATATTCCTCCCACCGTGCGCTGCTCGGAGGGTCCGGCCTGTTCAACATTCATTTCACCGTGACTCGCCACGGCGGGTCGACGTGCCCATGAGACGAACACGAGTTGCCGGCCGGTACGCAAAGGCGATTCTCGGTCTGGCCCGCGAGCGGCAGCAGCTCGACGCGGTTACCGAGGACTTCGAGACGATCCGTCGGGCGATCATTGCGTCGCGTGATCTGGAGAATCTCCTCGTCACGCCGACGGTCGATCATGGGCTCAAGGATCGAATCCTCCGGCAGATCTTCGACGGCAAGATCAGCGACCTGACGATGCTGTTCATCGCGCTGCTTACGCGCAAGGGACGCTCGGCGGATCTCTTTGCGATCAGCGACGCGTTTCGTGCGCAGCTGGATGCGGCCAACGGTGTAATGCCGGCCGTCGTGACGACCGCCGTCGAGCTGCCGGCCGATCAGCTCGAACGGATTCGCCACCGCCTCGACGCCATCAGCGGCATGCACATCCGAGCCGAATACCGCACCGATCCGACGCTCGTCGGGGGCTTCCGTGCCCGCTTCGGTGACCGGTTGGTCGATGCGTCGGTACGCCACCAGCTGGAGAAACTGCACGAAGTCCTCGCCAGCGGCGGCGACGTCGGCACCGTTGGATGACGGGCAACCGATTGCGCTGAAGAATTCACTCGAACTCACTTTCCTGATACTTCCACCATGGCTGAAGTTCGTCCCGATGAGGTTACCGCAATCCTGCGCAAGCAGCTGACCGGTTTCGACAGCGACGTCGATATCTATGACGTCGGTACCGTCCTGGAGGTCGGTGACGGCGTCGCGCGCGTCTATGGCCTGAGCAACGTCCTCGCCTCCGAGCTCGTGGAATTTCCCAACGGCGTCACCGGCATGGCGCTCAACCTCGAGGAGGACAACGTCGGCGTCATCCTGTTCGGCGATGACAAGCTCGTCCGGGAGGGCGACACCGTCAAGCGCACTGGCCGCGTGGCGTCGGTACCGGTTGGTGAGGAACTGCTCGGCCGCGTGATCAATCCGCTTGGCGAGCCGCTTGACGGCAAGGGGCCGATCAACGCGCAGAAGTTCTTCGACATGGAGCGCAAGGCGCCGGGTGTGGTAACGCGCTACCCGGTGCACGAGCCGCTGCAGACGGGTCTCAAGGCGATCGACGCGATGATCCCGATCGGTCGTGGGCAGCGGGAGCTGATCATCGGTGACCGCCAGACCGGCAAGACCGCCATCGCAGTCGATACGATCATCAATCAGAAGTACACGCACACCGAAGAGGCCAGGAGCCGCGGCGTCGATCCGGTCTTCTGCGTCTACGTCTGCATCGGCCAGAAGGCCTCCACGGTGGCGAACGTGGTGCAGACGCTGCGGGATCGTGGCGCGATGGAGTACACGACGGTGGTGGTTGCCGGTGCGAGTGAACCTGCGCCGTTGCAGTTCATCGCTCCGTACGCCGGAGCGGCGATCGGCGAATACTTCCGTGACTCGGGGCGCCATGCATTGGCGGTATACGACGACTTGACGAAGCAGGCGGCAGCCTACCGCCAGCTGTCGCTGCTGCTGCGTCGACCGCCGGGTCGCGAGGCGTATCCGGGCGACGTCTTCTATCTGCATTCGCGTCTGTTGGAACGCGCGGCGAAGCTCTCTGACGACTACGGTGGCGGCTCGCTGACGGCCTTGCCGGTGATCGAGACACAGGAGGGTGATCCGTCGGCATACATCCCGACCAACGTGATTTCCATCACCGACGGGCAGATCTACCTGGTGCCCGATCTGTTCAACGCCGGCGTTCGTCCTGCCATCAACGTCGGCATCTCGGTTTCGCGCGTCGGTGGCAACGCGCAGATCAAGGCGATGAAGAAGGTGTCCGGAACGCTGAAGCTCGATCTGGCGCAGTACCGTGAACTGGAGGCCTTCGCGAAGTTCGGCAGCGATCTGGATCGCTCGACGCAGCAGCTGTTGCGCCGGGGTGCGCACCTGGTGGAGCTGCTCAAGCAGAAGCAGTACCAGCCGCTGCCCGTCGAGGAGCAGGTGGCGATGATCTTTGCCGGAACGAAGGGATTTCTCGATCAGCTGCCGCTCGAGGACGTGGCCCGCTTCGAGAAGGAGTTCCTGGACTTCCTCCGGCTGCGGCACGCGGAGTTGCTTCCGAAAATCGCGATGGAGAAGTCGCTGACCGATGAGATCGCCTCGGAGCTTCAGAGTTCCGCCGAGGAATTTCTCCGCACGTTCTCGACGACCGACCAGCGGGTGCCGGCCTGATCGCCGGAGGTCTCCAGTCTGTCGGCGACTTCAGCACATCCAACCGTTCGTAGAACAGAAGCTCGATGGCACGTTATCGCGAAATCAGATCCCGCATCCGGGGTGTCGAAAGCACGTCGAAGATCACCTCGGCGATGAAGATGGTGGCCGCCGCCAAGCTGCGTCGTGCGCAGGACGCGATCATCGCTGCACGGCCGTACGGCGCCAAGCTGCGTGAGCTTCTCACCTATCTGGGCGCGACCGGCGAGACCGGAAGTCCGCTGTTCGAGCAGCGACCGGTCAAGCGCGTGGCCATCGTGATCATTTCGGCCGACCGCGGACTCTGCGGAGCGTTCAACAGCAACCTGTTTCGCGCCGCCAACCACCTGATCGCAACGAAGTACGGTGAGCTCAGCGCATCGGGCAACGTCGATCTCTACTGCATCGGCAAGCGGGCGGTCGACTTCTATCGGAAGCGACGTCACACCGTTGCCGGAGCGTACCCCGGCGTGTTCCAGGAGCTTCACTTCTCCTTTGCCCGCAAGGTCGTCCTTGAGTTGACCGACAGGTTCCTCGACGGTGAGATCGATCGCGTGGAGCTCGTCTACAATGAGTTCAAGTCCGTCACCTCGCAGAGGGTGGCCGCCGATCAGTTCCTTCCGGTACCGAAGCTCGAGTCAACCAACCGCGAGCCGGTTCACTTCGTCGACTACATCTTCGAGCCGACGCGCGACGAGGTGCTGATGGCATTGCTGCCGAAGCACCTGAACACGCAGTTGTGGAACGCGCTGCTAGAGTCGAACGCAGCCGAGCAGGGTGCGAGGATGGCGGCGATGGAGAATGCGACGCGAAACGCGCGCGATCTGATCCGTGATCTGCGGCTGGCCTACAACAAGGCGCGGCAGGCGGCGATCACGACGGAGATTCTCGAAATCGTCTCCGGCGCCGAGGCGTTGAAGAACGGATAGCGACGAGCTGAGGATGCGGTGAATCCCTGAGAACGGGGGTGTCCGGCGCCGAGGCGCGACGGGGCACCCCCGCATCCGTTCTGGCACGTCGCTGGCTCCGCATCGCCGCCCGGCCCTCGGGCCGATGGCCTCACACTCCGGTGCGTCGACTCCTGCCGATGCGATCCCACATTCCATTCGATCACGGACTCTCCCGATGCGTATTCGCTCGCCTCTGATCCCAATCTTCCTGATCGTCTCGGTCGACGTCCTGGGCCTGACCCTGATGCTCCCGCTGCTGCCGTTCTACGCGGAGCATTTCGGTGCGTCCGCCTTCCAGGTCGGCCTGCTGTTCGCCACCTACGCGCTCTGCCAGTTCATATCCGGACCGATCCTCGGACGGACATCCGACCAGGTCGGTAGACGACCGACGCTGCTGGTCAGCCAGATGGGGACGTTCGTCGGCTTCATCCTGTTTGGTCTTGCCGGTTCGTTGTGGATGCTCTTCGTCGCCCGGATCATCGACGGCATCACCGCAGGAAATCTCAGCATCGCCCAGGCGTACATCAGCGACGTGACCAAGCCGGAAGAGCGGACGAAGGCCTTCGGACTCATCGGCATCGCCTTCGGTCTGGGATTCATGCTCGGACCGGCGATCTCAGGGTTCCTCTCGCGCTTCGGCTACCAGTGGCCGCCGTTCGCCGCCGCGGCGTTGTCGTTCACCTCGATCATCTTCACGTGGCGCCTGTTGCCGGCCGGTACGCGACGTCCGGTGGCACCGTCGCCGGCCGGGAGAATCGCGCTCATCACCTACTACTTCCGGCGGCCGGAGACTCGACAGCGAATGCTCGAGTTCCTCTGCTTCGGCCTCTCGTTCTCCACGCTCATCGGTGGTCTGGCGCTGTTCCTCGAGCGTCGCCTCGGCTTCAACGCAGAGCAGGCCGGCTACGTCTTCGCTGCCTCCGGCGTCGTGGGTGCCATCGTCCAGGGCGGTCTGATCGGACGAATCGTCAAGGCCCTTGGCGAAGAGCGGTTGTCGCGGCTCGGGTTCTCCGCAATGTTCATCGGCAACGCCATGGTCGGCTTCATCACCAGCATCCCCATGCTCGGTCCGGCAATCGTCATCTCGGGGTTCGGTTCGTCGGTGACGCGTCCCAGCATCACGACACTCATTACGCGCAGCGTCGGGCGGGACGAACAGGGAGCAGCACTGGGAGTGAGTCAGTCGCTCAACAGTATCGCCATGATGGTCGGTCCGCTGATCGCCACCCGCCTCATCCAGTACGGCCATCTCGAGGCCTACGGTCTGACCTCCGGTGGATTCGCGCTCCTCGGTGTGGTCTTCGCCATGTTCGGCGCAGCACGGGCACGCCGGGAACATGAGCTCGGGGGCGCAATCGGGCCACACGAGTGACCAACGGTCGACGGCCGGATAAGTCGACGTTCACGACGGTTGTGCCGGCCGGATGACACGGAGGACATCGGGTATGCTGAAGCCGTCGGCTGAGGCGTTTCGAAGCGCAGCCGCGAGATAGTGGGCGGAATCCACAAGGAGTGGACCGGGTCGCGAGAAGTACCTGGTGCCGTCGAAGACGACCAGCGCCACCGCCGGACGGTCGGTGAGAATTCGTTGCAGGGGTACCGACGCTTCGACATCGCGAAGGGTGCGCTCAACGGTGAAGCCGCAGCAGGAGACCACCACCGCGTCGAATGCGGTGTTCTCGATGACGTCCCAGTCGAGCTGACGCGAGTACGCCCCGCGACGGTGCAGCACCGGCACGCCGCCGGCCGATTCAATGAGTTCGGGAATCCAGTGTCCGGCACAGAATGGGGGCTCGAGCCATTCGAGGAAGAGGACGCGCTGGTGTTGCTCACAGGAGCCGACGGCTGAGAAGGCATCGAGCCGCGAGCGAAGCGATCCGATCAGTTCGGAGGCGGCAGTGGTGCGGTTCATGAGTCGACCGACGGTGGCGATCGAGTCGAGGACGTCGTCGAGGTTGTTCGGCTCGAGGTTGACGATTTCGGGTGGATGGGGAAGCGAGCGCATAGCGGCCCGGACGGATTCGAAGCCAACGGCGCAGACGGTACAGAGCTGCTGGGTGAGGACGAGTTCCGGCTCCAGGCGTCGCAGCAGATCGAGGTCGAGCTGATAGAGGGATGCCGAATTCTCGAGTTGCTGACGGACGGACTGATCGATGCGGGCGCTGGGCATTTCCGGGGATATGCGAGCGGAGGTGACGGCGGCAATGGGAGGTGACGAGGCGGGGACGTCGCACTCATGGCTGCGGCCGACGAGTTGGGAACCGGCACCGATAGCGAAGACGATATCGGTCGCGGACGGCAGGAGGCTGACGGTACGGGGCATGGGGAACGACGTGGAATGTGAGAGGGGGCAACGGGTGGGGGAGTCTACGAAAACGGGTGGGGACGCGGCGCGCGCGTGTGCCGTTATTGCAATGTCTCGGAAGCGCCGGGTCGGGACGAGTATCACATCAGCACGCCTCCCGATTTCCGGGAGCGACGACCTCCTCCCCGGTGGGAACCGACCGACCACACGCGAGTGATCCGACGGGGATTCAGCCGCCGTGCATCGACCTGGAATCGAACGTCGGATGCGGCGGCGCAATCGCGGTCGAATGCGTAACTTTCCTGTCTTTCCGCGACCGGAGACGCGGATATCAGCGGCAAGGGCCGCCGGTCGCGACCGCACCAACGCTCAACGGCAATGACGCTCACCGAACGAATCAGCGAGGATATGAAGACGGCGATGAAGGCGCGCGACACGGTGCGTCTGGAGACCGTTCGCTCGATCCGCGCCGCGCTGCTCGAGCTCGACAAGAGCGGCCGCGAGGTCGACGAGGATGATCGCCTGAAGGCAGTGATCAATCAGGCGAAGCGGCGCAAGGACGCCATCGAACAGTATTCCGCCGCCGGACGGGAGGATCTTGCCGAACGCGAGCGTGCCGAGCTGGCGGTGATCGAAGAGTACCTGCCGCGACAGTTGAGCGAAGGCGAAATCGAAGCGGAAGTCGACCGCATCATCGCTGAGACCGGTGCGAATTCGCCCAGCGATTTCAAGGTCGTCATGCCGAAGGCCATGGCGTCGATGCGCGGTCGCGCAGACGGTGCTCGCGTGCAGCAGATCGTCCGCAGCCGACTCGGCGCCTGAAGCGGCCACGTTCCGCGCCCGGATTCCCACGTACCACAGCAATGACTCGCGACGAACTGTTCAACTCCAGTCTCGACCAGTTGGAATTTGGCCGTGTGCTCGAGCACATCGCCGGTTTCTGCGCGTCGTCGCTCGGCGTCGAACACGTTGCTGGACTCGAACCGCTGCAGGACAGTGACGAGATACGCCGCGAACTCGCGCTCGTGGCGGAGATGTACCGGCTCATCCTCAAGGGTGAAGATCCGCCGGTGTACGGCATCTACGACATCCGTGAGGCGCTTTCCTACGCGAAGGTGTCCGGCAGCTATCTCGGGCCGGAGAACTTCCTCCACATCCTCAGCACGCTTACGGGTCTTCGTCGCGCACATGAATTCTTTCTGAGTCGCGCAGAGCGCTTTCCGCTGCTCGCTGAGCTGACCGCCGACATTCACGTCAACCGACTGCTGGAACGGCACATCAACGACGCAATCGACGAGACCGGGAACGTGCGAGACAACGCCACCCGTGAACTGCAGCGGTTGCGGCGCGAGATCATCGATCGCTCGGCTGCGTTGCGCGAACGACTCGGGAAGATTCTCCGGCGCGTCGCCGAGGAAGAGCTCGTCACCGAGGAGTATGTCACCCTGCGCGAAGGACGGCTCGTGCTGCCGGTCCGCAGCGAATACAAGCGGAAGATTCCCGGCATCATCCACGGAGAATCACAGACGGGAGGAACCGTGTTCCTCGAGCCCGCGGAGATCTTCACGATGAACAACGAGATCGCCGAGCTCACGTTCGCCGAACGCAGGGAGGTCGAGCGCATTCTCCGCACACTGACCGGCGAGCTTGCCACCGAGTCGGACGGCTACCTATCGTCGATGTGGACCATTCAGCTGCTCGATTCGATTGCGGCGCGCGCGCGGTATGCTGTGCGGCACGACTGCGTCGAACCGGTGGTCGGCGACGACGAGTCCATCCACCTCGTCGACGCGATGCATCCGATCCTGCAGACCAGGATCGATCGCGTCGTCCCGATGTCGATCGAACTCGATGCAGCGAAGCGGTGCGTGGTCATCACGGGCCCCAACGCCGGCGGAAAGACCGTTGCAATGAAGACCCTGGGGCTTGTGACGATGATGGCGTTGAGCGGAATTCACCCGCCCGCGCGCGAGTGCCGGGTCCACCCCTGTCGCGTGTTTACCGACATCGGAGATCAGCAGTCGATCGAGAACGATCTGTCGACCTTCAGTGCACACATGACGCGGCTGGGCGAAATCATCCGCCACGTGATGATGGGCGACATCGTTCTGCTCGACGAAATCGGTACGGGAACCGATCCTGATGAAGGAGGGGCGATCGCCGCGGCCATCCTCGACCACCTGCTGTCGCGTCGCACGTTCATCCTTGCGACGACGCACCACAGTTACCTGAAGATCTTCGCATATGAAACCGACGGCGTGGTCAACGGCGGGATGGAGTTCGATACGAAAACGATCACGCCCACCTACCGCCTCCACGTCGGTGTTCCCGGCAACAGCTACGCGTTCGAGCTGCTGGAGCGATACGGATTCGATGAAGGGATTCTTGCTGCTGCCCGCGACCGGCTGGGGGAGGAGAGGAACAGGATGACGGAGATCATCGGACAGCTGGAGACGACGCTCGCCGAGTCACGAGCAGCGCTCGAGGAGCATCGTCGCGAGGCCGCCGAGGTGAAGCAACTGCATGCACGGGTCGAAGCCGAGAGCCAACTGCTCGATGAGCGTCGCGCGAGTATCGTTACCGAAGCGCGCCAGCAGGCGCGTCAGACGCTTGAGAACGCGAACAGTCTGATCGAGAATACGATCCGTGAAATTCGCGCCGGAGCCTCGAAGGATGAGGTGCGTCAGATGCGTCGCGCCATCGAGGAGTCGCGCGCGGGTCTCGTTCGTGAGGAGCACGCAGGACCCTCCGGAACCGACGAGACGTTCCGCGCCGGCGACACGGTTCGGATCAAGGGCGGTACGCAGATCGGCGAGCTCGAATTCGATCCGGATGAAAAGGGAAACGTCGTCATTCAGTTCGGAAGCATCCGTATGCGGTCGCACGTCGATGAGATAGAGGCGGTCTCACGTCGCCAGCAGCGGCGCGAGCAGGCCTCCAGGAGTTCAGTGCTCAATGCGGAGGCGGCCGAGACGCGCATCGACCTGCGCGGCCGCTACGCGGACGAGGCAGAGGTCGAGCTGGAGCACGCCATCACCGCCGCGATGAACGCGCATATCGCGCATCTGGAGGTGATCCACGGCAAGGGAACCGGTGCGCTGCGCAAGCGGGTGCACGAATTCCTCTCGTCGCATCCCGCCGTCGCGGAGTTCCGTCTCGGAACTCTGGGTGAGGGCGGTGCGGGAGTGACGATCGTAGAGCTGGTGTAAGCCGGGCGCAGATCCACTGTAAAACGGGGAATCATGAGGAGACTGCTGATCGCCAATCGCGGCGAGATCGCACGACGCGTCATTCGAACCGCGCGGCGCATGGGTATCGAAACCGTTGCGATTCATTCGGATATCGACACGCCCGCACTGCATGTGCGGGAGGCCGACATCGCGGTACGACTTCCGGGGCTGACGCCGCTTGAAACCTATCTCGATATCGGTGCGGTGATGGATGCGGTGCGGCGCTCGGGTGCCGACGCGGTGCATCCCGGTTACGGGTTCCTGAGCGAGAACGCCGAGTTTGCCAGACGTTGCGCCGAAGCGGGCGTTACGTTCATCGGTCCGACGCCGGAGGCGATCGAACGACTTGGATCGAAGACGGCGGCCAGGCGGCTTGCGGCCGAGGCGGGAGTGCCGATCATGCCGGGAACGACCGGGGCCATTGCCTCGGTCGAGGAGGCGCGCAGCGTCGCCACCGAGATCGGGTATCCGGTGTTGCTCAAGGCAGCGGCCGGCGGCGGCGGGAAGGGAATGCGAGTGGTCGAGCGACCCGAGGATCTCGAATCCGCCGTCCGAGGCGCCCGCGGTGAAGCCCTCAGCGCATTCAACTCAGAGGAGATCTTCGTCGAGAAATACGTTGTGCGACCGCGGCACGTCGAGATTCAGATCGTCGCCGATGAGCACGACGGCGTGCTCGTGCTCGGTGAACGGGAGTGTTCGGTGCAGCGACGGCATCAGAAGGTGATCGAGGAATCGCCGTCGCCCGCGCTCGACGAGGCGCTGCGCGCCAAGATGTTCGCCAGCGCCGAGCAACTGGTGCGCGCCGCGGGATACACCAATGCCGGGACACTCGAATTCCTTCTCGATGAAGATGGCAGCTACTACTTCCTCGAGGTCAACACCAGGCTGCAGGTGGAGCACCCGGTCACCGAGATGTGCACGGGACTGGATCTGGTGGAACTACAGCTGAGGGTTGCGCGGGGAGAACGGCTGCCGGTCACGACCGAAGAACTTCGGCGCCAGGGGCACTCCATCGAATGCCGCATTACGGCCGAAGACGTGTTTGAAGCGTTCATGCCGTCGACAGGTGTGATTCGCGAGGTGATCGAACCGACCGGTACGCACGTACGCGTCGATTCGGCGATGTTCGACGGAATGCCCGTGTCGCTGTACTACGATTCGATGCTGGCGAAGCTCATCGTCTGGGCATCGACGCGCGACGGAGCCATCGAGCGGATGCTCGAGGCCCTCGATGAATTCCACGTCGCGGGCGTCCGGACGTCGATCCCGTTCTGCCGATTCGTGCTCCGGAGCGAGGACTTCCGATCGGGGCACTACACGACCGGGTTCGTGAAAGAGCACTGGACGGATCGGGAGCACGAACCGGAACCCGAGCTGCTTCGGCTGGCGGCCGCGGCGGCGGTGGAGGCGACCGGGCTGATCGAGGAGCGGTTCAACCTCGGCGCGCAGACGGTGCGGCGACACCAACAATTCTAGACACCCACATGTCGAGCATTCATCGTTGTCCCCAGTGCGATACCGTTGGAAAGGTGCACCAGAGCCGGACACGCGGGATCGGCGAGCAGTTGCGCCGGACGATCTTCCCCATCTTCGGCGTCTATCGTTGCCACAACTGCAACTGGCGCGGCTGGCTGCTCCGCGGCGGAAGCGGAGGGCGCGGACGCGCGGTACTGGCGGCATACGTGGTGGTGCTCGTAGCGGTGCTTGCCGCGCTGGTCCTCCTCGTGTGGCGATACTGGCCGTCTGCGCAGTTTCAATACTGACGGTCTGGAGCGACTTCACCCCAATCATCTTCCATTGCCAAGGACGACATGACGACGACGACCGACACGCGAGCAACGAGCGTTGACGACGCACGGGCGCTCGGACTGACGGAGGCGGAATTCGAGCGGATCGTATCGATCCTCGGCCGCACGCCGAATTACACTGAACTGGGTGTCTACTCGGTGATGTGGAGCGAGCACTGCAGCTACAAGAATTCAATCCTTCAGTTGAAGACGTTGCCACGCAGCGGCGGCCGACTGCTGGTCGAGGCCGGCTCGGAGAACGCGGGCCTCGTCGACGTCGGTGACGGCTATGCGATCGCGTTCAAGATCGAGAGCCATAACCACCCGTCGGCGGTCGAACCGTACCAGGGGGCGGCCACCGGCGTGGGCGGCATCCTGCGGGACATCTTCACAATGGGTGCGCGGCCCATCGCCGCACTCAATTCGCTTCGCTTCGGCCGGCTCGACGACCAGCGCACACGGTTTCTGTTCGAAGGTGTCGTGCGTGGCATTGGTGACTACGGAAATTCATTCGGAGTGCCCACCGTCGGAGGTGAGGTGTTCTTCGAGGATTGCTATCGCGACAATCCGCTGGTCAATGCGATGGCCGTCGGTATCGTGCGTGCCGATGCGACCGTTTCGGCAACGAGCGGAGCGGATGCGGGTAATGCAGTGATGATTCTGGGATCGCGAACCGGTCGCGACGGCATCCACGGCGCTTCGCTGCTCGCCTCAAGAGAGTTCGACGAACAGACCGAAAACATGCGGCCGACCGTGCAGGTCGGCGACCCGTTCGAGGAAAAGCTGCTTCTCGAAGCGTCGCTCGAGTTGATCGCCTCCGGTATCGTCGTTGGAATGCAGGACATGGGAGCGGCAGGAATCAGCTGCTCGACCTCGGAGATGAGCGCCAAGGCGGGCGGAGGGATGCGCGTCGATCTCGACCTCGTTCCCCTTCGCGAGGCCGACATGTCGTCGTATGAGATCATGTTGAGCGAATCGCAGGAACGCATGCTCCTGGTCGTCAGGCCGGATGACATTGCCGAGGCCGAACGCATCTGCGCACGGTGGGACGTTCCGGTCACGCGCATCGGCACCACTACCACCGACGGCGAGATCCAACTGACGCACCACGGCGAGGTCGTGGCTCGGCTTCCCGCCGAGAGTCTGGTGCTGGGTGGCGGCGCCCCGGTCTATGAGCGCCAGACGCGTCTGCCCGCGTACATCGCCGAAGTGCGCTCGGCCGATCCACGGACTCTCATCGGAGCCATCGACGCGGGCGATGCGTTCGACCGGTTGATCACGGCTCCGAACATCGCCAGCAAGCGCTGGGTCTATCAGCAGTACGATTCGATGGTACAGTCCAACACCGTGCAGTCGTTCCAGAGCGACGCAGCGGTGATGCGACTGAAGGAACTGCCCGGTCGCGCGATTGCCCTGAGCACCGACTGCAACAGCCGCTACGTCTACCTCGACCCGTACGCAGGAGCCATGGCGGCCGTACTCGAGTCGGCACGCAACGTCGTCTGCACGGGCGCCGAACCGGTGGCAATCACCAACTGTCTGAATTTCGGCAACCCCTACAACCCCGAAGTCTACTGGCAGTTCACCGAGGCGATCCGCGGCATTGGCGAGGCCTGTCGTCGACTGGAAACACCGGTGACCGGCGGCAATGTGTCGTTCCACAACGAATCGCAGGAGCGGGCAGTATTCCCCACACCGGTGATCGGCATGCTCGGGATCATCGACGACATCACCCACATCACTCCGGCGGGATTTCAGAAGGAAGGCGACGTGGTGGCACTGGTGGGATTCGATGGATTCGAACTCGGTGGCAGCGAACTACTGTCATTGACGCGGCAAAGCGTCGTCGGCAGCGCTCCGACGGTGGATCCGGAGCGGGAGGTGGCATTGCAGCGGGTGGTGCTCGATGCGATCCGCCACGGGTTGATTCGCTCGGCCCACGATTGTGCAGAGGGTGGCCTTGCCATCGCGCTTGCCGAGTGCGCCATCTTCAGTCGTGGCGGTGAATTCGGAGCACGCGTCAGGCGCGACGGACCGGATGCGATCACGGCACTCTTCGGGGAGAGTCAATCCCGTATCGTCATCAGCTACGACCCATCATGTGGTGAGCAGATCGAGCGTCAGGCGCGCGAAGCAGGTGTCCCCCACGTAGTGCTCGGCATGGTCGTTTCGGATCGTCTTCGCATCGAGTCGATGGACGGTGCCGTGGTGGAACGGTCGGTGGCCGACATCATCGAGCGCTATTCGACCGCGATCGAATCGCGCATGCGTGCGGAGCAGCCGAGTATCTGAGTCGACGCTCTCAGTCGTGCCCGGGGTACTGGAGCTCGTCGAGTGTGATACGATGGACGTCGTGAAGGTGACGGCCGAGGAATCGCTCCCCGACCTCGATGAACTTGTGAGGGAAGTCGCTGAGGTAGTACGAATGCCGGGCCGTTGTTGCCGACTGGTTGATCAGACCGAGCCGAGTGAGTTCGCCGCGCACGGCGTCCGCCGTTGCCAGACCCGGATCGACGAGCGTCACGCGGTCGCCGGCAACCGCGGCGATCGTCTCATGCAGGATCGGGTAGTGGGTGCAGCCGAGGATGAGCGCGTCGATCGACGCCCGGAGCAGAGGCTCGAGGTATTCGCGGGCGAGCAGCATCGTCGCCGGATGCCCGTCGAGTCCCTCTTCAGCCAGCCCGACGAACAGCGGGCATGGATGCGCCACCACGGATAGCGTCGGATTCCGCGCAAGCAAGGCCCGCTGATACGCCTCGGAGCGAACGGTTCCTTCGGTCCCGATCACACCGATGCGTCCGTTGCGAGTCGCATCGGCCGCTGCATCTGCTCCGGGCTGGATCACACCAATGACGGGAACCGATGCGGCCGATCGCACATGGTCCAGAGCGACGGCCGAGGCCGTGTTGCAGGCGATGACGATCAGCTTGACGCCGAGTGACTGAAGGAACGCCGCCGCCTCGAGAGAATACTCGATGACCGCGCGGGAGGACTTCGACCCGTAGGGCACCCGAGCGGTGTCGCCGAAGTAGACGGTATTCTCTTGCGGCATCAGGTCCATAACGCGACGGGCGACCGTCAGGCCGCCGATGCCGGAATCGAACAGACCGATCGGTCTGGATGATGAAACAGGCGGGTCAGTGTGCATCCGGGTGAATGTCCAGGGCCGTATCGGGCTGGTGGGAACCGGGTGGAGTCGGATGGCTGATGAGGGTCCATGCCGTGTCCGGCGCGAAGTTCCGTCGCTGGAACGGGCAGACGACGCGACTGGTATCGTTGACGTGGCGCGCGTGACACCCGGTACAGTCCTCGAGGTCGCCGACGACGCCGCCTCGATCGACGAATGCGGTGCGCTCGGTCATTGGTTCATAGAAGGCATAGCGGGAGCCGGGGCCATGGCAGCGTTCGCATCCGACGCCTTCTGCATTCAGGCGTTCCTCGGCGGCGCTGTAGGCCCGCCGTCCCAGCGTCGTATGGCAGGAAACGCACGAGGCGATGCTGTCACCGGTATGCTGGAGGTACGCCCGGGCCGAGTCGGTGGAGAGTGCCTGAAATGCCCTCGCGTGCGGGCCGTGCCGCCAGCGATCGTACTGCGCACCCGCAGTGGAGGCCTCATGGCAGGCGGCACAGCGACACACACCTACGTAGCGCGGCGTCTCCGCTGCGGTGTCGCGCGTGAAGTACACGAAGAGGACGGCGCCGATCGCCAGGGCGACGATGAGGAAGAGATAGCTGAATCGGATGAGCATGTCGGTTCAAACCACAAAGATAGCAATCGCGTCTGCCGGGCGCGTTCGGAACGAATCAACCGCGACAGGAGTCGGTTATTGGTGAACACGCGGTATGCCGGAAAAGCAAGCAGTGAAGCGGGTTTCGGCGGCTTGTGCTTTGGGATGGCTGTCGTATATTGAGTTTTCATTGATTTACCGCAGGCCATTGGCCTCTATCTGCCGTCCCGTAATCCCGCCACTCTACCCTCAGCGTACATCGTTCAGCGTAGGTGGTTGGTCAACAAGAGTCGTCACACCTGTCATCGACCTCGGCTATGTCGGAACACGAGAACACCTCTGAGCATGAGGAGCCCAACGACTCCCGCACAGAGGACGTCGCAGCGGCGCATTCGGAGCAGAATGGAAACGCAATCCCATCCGGTTCACCGGGCGCTTCGTCGTCCGCAGAGCAGCTTGAAGCGCGTTCCGAGTCATCGGGCGATGCTCCCGGTTCCGACTCGGTGACGCCGGAAGCGCAAACACCCGAGACCCGCGCGCCGGAAGCGCTGTCGTCCGAAGCGCCGATGCCTTCGTCCGATGCCGCGTCGTCGGATGCTGGATCGTCGGATGCCGAACGCTCCGTGTCCGCCGAGGCGGGTCCGAAGGAATTGGCGGCGGCTGAGGGCACTACGGCGGAGCCGTCCGAACGTGCTCCGGCGTCCGAGGCGCCTGGTGAGTCGTCCTCCGCGCAGCATGCGGCGGAGCCGCTCGAGAGCACCGCGGCGCCTGCTTCGGAGACCGGCGATACGACGACAGATACGTCAGCCACCACTTCTGAAGAGTCAGCACCTGCCGATGAATCGGGTGACTCGCATCCGGAGCGTGAAAAGCGCGGTGGCTCCTCTCGTGGCGGCAATCGGTCGTGGCGCCCTCCGCGACTCGGGAAGGAAGAGATGAAAGCGATCTGGGATGAGATCGCCGAGCACAAGAAGACGGGTGAGTCGCTGGAGCTTGAAGTGATGGGGCACAACCGTGGCGGCGTCGTCACGCAGTACAAGGGCGTCGAAGTGTTCATCCCGATGTCCCACTGGAGTCTCGAGCGCGGTGCTCCCGACGGAAGCATCGACGTGAAGGTCGGCGACAAGGTTTCTGCATTCGTGCTGGAGGTGACCGACTTCGAGACCGATGCGCGACGCGTCACCGGCACGCGTCGCGCGTTGCTGCGCGACGGGCTGCTCGACTCGTTCCAGCCGGGCCAGAGAATTCACGGCAAGGTCACCACGCTTCACGACTTCGGCGCATTCGTCGATCTCGGTGGTATCGATGGCCTCGTCCATGCCTCGGAGATCAGCTATCTGCGCAACCTCCGTCCCTCCGACGTCCTGCAGCTCGGCCAGGAGGTCGAGGTCGTCGTCAAGGAGGTCGATGCCGAACGCGAGCGAATCTACCTTGGCATGAAGGAGTTGCAGCCCTCGCCCTGGGTCGGTGTCGAGGAACGCTACAACGTCGGTGACACCTACCATGGAAAGGTCAACGGATTTACCAAGACCGGCGCGTTCGTGGAGCTCGAACCGGGCGTCGAGGGGTTCGTGCGACTCCGCGAGCTCTCGTGGACGAAGCGGCCGCAACGACCGAAGGAAATTCTGCGTCGCGGGCAGGAGGTCGACGTTCGCGTGCTCGACATCTCTGAACGAAAGGAACGCCTCGGACTGAGTTACCGTGAGGCGCTTCCCAATCCGTGGGCCGAGATCGCCGAGAAGTACGCCGTCGGGACCAGCTGGGAGGGCACGATTCGCGAACTGTCGAACAAGGGCGTCGTGCTCGATGTCGGAGACGTCGAGGGATTCCTGCCTCGGGGTCGGATGGGACGCGAAGCGAAGCGGCTTCCCGATATGAACGTCGGAGAGAAGCTGGCCGTGAACGTCATTGAGGTCGAACCCAAGAAACAATCGCTGATCCTTGGGCTCGCCGGGGCCGAGCACGCAGCAGGTGGACGCGGTCGAAGTGGCGAACGCCCTCAAGGCGAACGAGGACACGGTGATCGTCGCGATCGCCGCGATCGTGGACCCGTCGCACCGGTCAAGCCCTCGAACGAGATCAAGGAAGCCGGCAGCGTCGGAAGCTTCTCCATCGGCGACATGCTCGGCGAGGCCGTCAAACGCCAGCTTGGCATCGCCGAAGAAGCGTCGGCCAGCCCGAAACGGGAGGAGAAGCCGACGAAGTCGTTCGATGAGACGCCGCCTGCACCGGCAGAGGAGACGCCGGTTGCGTCCGCGCAGAGCGCTTCGCATCCGGACGTTGCTCCCGATGCTACGCAACCGGAACCGCCCGATGCCTCTTCGCAGCCGACCGCACCGGAGCCGTCATCGGCGGCATCCTCGGAAATGCCCGACACGCCGGCGTCGGCGGAATCGACCGGTGAGGCGCCATCCGATGCCGACGCATCGCCCGCACAGGGAGATGCACCTACCCGGGACGACGATGCCGGATCGGACGAGGAGAACGAGAAGAAGGAAGGCGGTACCGCGACGGAGTAGGACGCTCCGAGCGACACGGTATCACAACCGACGATTGACAGGCGAACGCGCGTCGGCCCCAACGGAGGCCGGGGCGCGTTTCCCATTGGAAGGGTTCGCTGCCCGGATGGCGGAACTGGCAGACGCATCGGACTTAAAATCCGAGGCCGTGTAAGCGGCGTGCGGGTTCAACCCCCGCTCCGGGTACAACCAGCCCATTGAACACGAATGCGGCCCCGGCGAAATACCACCGGGGCCGCAATTTCTTGGAACCGATCGCACCGCGATGGCCGCAATACACCGTCGCTCAATGCACTACCACCATGCGGTTGCTCACCTTGTACCCGCGCGCTCGAATCGAGTACACGTAGGACCCGGTTGCGATGGTCGATACGTCCAGCTGGACGGTGTGACGCCCAGCATCGAGCGTGCGGTCGACGAACGTCGCGACAGTTCGTCCGTCGAGGCCGGTCACTGAGAGCTGTACGCGCATGCGCGAGGGGATCGTGAATGTGACGGTCGTCCGTTCCCGCGCAGGATTCGGAACGCACGGCTGCATCGTCATTCCGGCAAGCGACATCTCTTCGGGCGCATACGACGGCGCCTCGGGGAAGAGGGGAAGTTTTTCGAACTCACCGCCGAGCGCTGCGACGGTGTCGGCGTGCGTGAGCCCGAACCAGTCTTCGAGAACGGCCGCGTAGATCTGTCGGAAGTCGTTGACGAATTCCACGTCACCCCGGTCGTCGAGATTGGCGAGATCCTGAGGCCCGCCGAGCACGGTGCCACCCTTGACCGGCTTACCTGCGACGAACTGCGGAGACGCCGCCCCATGGTCGGTACCCGCGGAGCCGTTCTCGTTGAGTCGACGGCCGAACTCCGAGTACGTCATGCAGACGACACGATCGGCGTTGCCGGCGGTCGAGATGTCGTTGAGGAACGTGCCCACGGCGTTGGAGAGCTGAGACAGCAGCGTCGCGTGTTGGGTCGTCTGGCCGCGGTGCGTGTCGAAGCCACCCAGCGTCACTACGTAGATCCCGGTCTCGATTCCGCTGTTGATGAGCCGGGCTACGACCTTCAGCTGCTGCGAGAGCAGGTCGGCGTCGTACGTGGCGTTGGTCGTGCCATCGAGCATGGCGTTGTTGATCGCCGTCGAGAACGTATTCGACTGCTGGATGATGTCGCGTACGTACTTCAGTTCGGGACCTGCCAGCGTGTCGGGAAGCGGTTCGGGGTCGACTTGCAGTCCGCTCGCCAGGTTGTAGAACCGATCAGGGTTGTCGATCGCCAGCCCCATGTGTCCCTTCGAAGACTGAAGCGCCAGCGAGAGACTCGAGGAAATCTGCACGGCGAACGGCGCGTCGGGCAGCGACTGTGGGTAGTCGGGATTGACGCGTTCGAGGTATCGACCGAGCCAGCCCGTTGCCCAGATCACATTGGCGTCGGAGGCTGTGTTCCAGATATCGGTCGAGCGGAAGTGCGATCGATTCTGATTCGGATAGCCGACGCTCTGGACGACAGCGAGCTCTCCCTCGGCGAAGAGATCGCGCATCCGCGTCATCGTTGGATGCAGACCGAGATCATCGGTGATGCCGAGCGCGTCGGTCTTGCTGATTGCAATCGTTGGCCGGGACTCGAAGTAGATCGGATCGTTGAACGGAATCACGGTGTTGATGCCGTCATTGCCACCGTTGAGGTTGATCAGCACCAGAACACGATCGCTGACCGCGGCGGGGCGGAGGAAGCTGTGCGTCAGCGGCGATGCCAGAAGTCCGGTCGAAGCGATCGGTACCAGTGCCCCCGCCTGCGCGGCGCGTTTGAGGAAGTCTCGTCGTTGCATGGTCGTCTATGGCTTCTGTTGAAATGTTCTGCGAACGAATTCTGCCGCGACGTGTCTGCGCAGCAGAGCATCGGCGGGACTCACATCAGCTGGAATTCCCCCAGACCGGTCATGCGGATCAGGCACGCCCGCACGCGGGACACGGCCGTGGGTGCCTCGGGGTCCCATTCGTAGGCGGGACCGCCGCCGAGCAGGTCCACCAGCAGCAGATCGCGCGTAGCGGAGCTGACGTCGATCGGAAGCAACAGCTCGATCATGTGGTCGAGCAGCTTCGAGGCGCTCGTGTTGTCCGGCAGCGCCGTGATGAAGCCATGCGGATCGAAGTCGTAGGCGAGCGAACTGGCGATGGGCTCCACCCAGTATTTGGCGTAGCGAATCCGCAGTGGAGCCGTTGTGCTGGAGATCCACGTCCGACCGCCCACCCAGCCCTGCACCGACGGGTGGTAGAACAGGTTCTCACTGAGCTGTGCCATTGCCGTGGTTGGGTCGTGCCGCTCCGGATAGTTGATACTCGTAGAGGTGCCCACTAGTACAGGCGTCAGACTCAGTCCGCGGAGTGAACCGAGAACGAAGTCCGCCGGACTGCGGAGCATCGCGCCGATGAGCTGATCGTCGAAGAAATGCTCGCTGGTGAACAGCGCCTGCAGCACGGGGCCGACCTGCCACTGGTTGTCGACGAGCACCTGCGCCATCTGTGCAACGATGTCCATGTTGGGCACGTCGTGGACGAACCATCGGTAGAGCTTCTGACAGATGAAGATCGCCGTGCGGGGAAGCGAGTAGTCGGTATCCATCTGCTCGAAGATGAAGTCGATCACGTCGTCAGCGGTGGTGGTACCCACTCCGAAGTTGGCCGTCTTGCCGAAGATCGTCTTCATGCCGTTGTCGAACCGCGCGGGCGTGAACTGGCTTCCCAGTCCGCTGACGGTCCACCCGGTCAACGCCCTCGACATCTCGATGATGTCGTGTTCGGTATAGTGCGGCGTGCCGTCGGCGTAGGCGCCGACACCGAGGGTGAAGAGCTCCATCAGCTCACGTCCGTAATTCTCATTCGGACTTACCTGATTGTTATAGGCGCCGTCGAGGTAGATGAGCATCGCCGGGTCGACCGTCACGCGGTGAGCCAGTTCCCTGACGTCGCCGAAGGCGTGATCGCGGAAGAGCTGGTTCTGCATGTACATGTACTGCGTGACGTACACCTTGCGCTGTTCGGAGACGAAGTGGTTGTGCCAGAAGAGGGTCATCTTCTCCTGGAGTCGTCGAGCGGGATCGAGCATCTGTGCGGCCCACCACCGCTGAAGGTCGATGGTCCACTCGGCATACTGGCGGACGGCGTCATTGTCGAGCGAGGCGAAGGGCTGCTGGGTCGCCCATGGGCCGGGGGGATCGGGAGTAGCCGGCGGCGTCAGGTACTGCTGAACGATCTGCGACGGCGTGGAGGCGAGGGCGTTCTGAAGGTCGGACCATGTGGCACCGAATCCGATCCGGCGGAGCAGATGGCCGGCGCGGCGGATGTTCCACGGTTTCTCGGCGGTCGGTATGTACGGTGTGAGATCGCCTCCGGCGGAATTGATCGACAGCAGATCCGCGCGAGCATCGGCGGTCGGATCGCTCGTCGTGGCGCCATCGGTGCGGCGAAGCAGCGGCGCGGCACTGGCAGCCGTCGCGCCGAGCGCGGTGATTCCGGCCGTCGTGAGCGCGCCCTTCTGCAGGAAGTTGCGTCGGTTCATGAGCAGATTGAAACGGAGTGGTCCGGTCTGCGCGAACGCAGTCCGAACGCATGAATGGAATTCATCGGTCGAACCGATCGGGGTGGGATCGGGCGCGGGGTGCGTGGGAGTCGGTCGCTGGTGGTCGCTCCTTCCGGCGAACGCGTCGCCGCCGGAGGGTGCGAGAGTGCAGTGGGACCAGACGGCTGAAAATACCATCGATACCGATCGGCCGCCAATTGAATCTTTCCCCACCGTCGTATCCCTCCTCCTCCTCCAATGCATTGCCCGGATGGTTGCGCAGCCACCATCTTCCCGTCTTTCCTTCGGCCACCGGCCGCATCGGGTTCTCGCTCGCTGCTGTGATCCTCACTCCCGGAACCACGCCGGATGCGCCGGTGCCCGTCCTCCGAGTGCTTGTGAATCGGGGCCTGAAGCGATACCTTCAAGTTTTTTTGCGAACCAATTCCCTCTCTACTCGTGAGCTGGAGCGACAATCAGAGTGCGGACGATCGTGAGGTCCAGGGGACGCTGATCGATACGGGCGCGCTGCCACGGCACGTGGCGATCATCATGGACGGCAACGGACGGTGGGCACGCGAGCGCGGCCTGCCGCGCATCGATGGCCACCGAAACGGCGTGAAGTCCGTTCGCGACATCGTTCAGGCGTGCGGTCAGCTCGGCATTCCGTACCTGACGCTCTATGCGTTCTCAACGGAGAACTGGAAGCGTCCGCGAGCGGAAGTGATGCTGTTGATGAACCTGCTTCTGCAGTACCTCAAGAGCGAGATCGCGGAGTTGAACGACAACAACGTGCGGCTCAATGCCATCGGACAGCTCAATGCCCTTCCGAAGCCGGTGCAGAAGCAGCTGCACGAATCGATGGACGCGCTGCGCGACAATGATGGTCTGACGCTCACGCTGGCGCTCAGCTACTCCGGGCGGTGGGACATTCTGCGAGCCGTGCAGACGCTTGCCCTCGATGTCCGAAGCGGCAAGCTCTCCCCGGAGGACATGACCGACGAGTTGTTCCGCACCTACCTGACCACCGCGATGCTGCCCGATCCCGACCTGCTCATCCGGACCAGCGGCGAAATGCGATTGAGCAATTTCCTGCTGTGGGAAATGGCGTATGCCGAGATCGTCATCGCTGACGTCTTCTGGCCGGACTTCCGTCGGCAGCAGCTCTATGAATCGCTGGTCAACTATCTGCAGCGAGAACGCAGATTCGGAATGACAACCGAACAGCTGCCGGTCGAACCGAGCACGCAACGCACCTACGTCCAAAAAATCATCGATGCATTCTCCCGCAAATAGGCCGACCCACGCCGTCGGTCGTTGCATCGCCCTGCTGGCGACGCTGCTGTCGTTCGCGACGGCGATCTGTCACGCGCAGCCGCTGGCACCGTCGGCGCCGACGCCGCAACCGAGTCAGTCCCCGACGATCGCCGACATTCGGGTGGAGGGCAACTCTACGGCCTCGGCCAACGCCATCATCTCGTTCTCGGGACTGCGCATCGGTGATGCGCTGTCCTCGGAACTCGTTGCGCAGGCGATCCGCAACCTCATGGACCGACAGATCTTCAGCGACGTGAAGGTCTACGCCGCGCAGGCAGCGCAGCCGACCAGCGTCACGGTGGTGATCGTCGTCTCCGAGTTCCCGCGTGCCGCCTCGGGCAGCGGCGCGGTGGCATTCGTCGGCAACGATCAGATCGACGACGACGATCTGCGCGATCTGGTGGCGATCCGACCCGGCGACATCATCTCGCCCTACGCGCTCGATCGTGCCGCCGACCGGATTCGCGACAAGTATTCCGACGAGGGATACCTCTTCACCGACGTCACTCCGACAACGACACCGGCAGCGGATTCCAGCCGCGTCAACGTGGTGTTCACAATTGACGAAGGACCCGAGGTGCACATCGGCTCGATCGTGTTCGTCGGCAACACGCAGGTCGACGACGGAGATCTGGCCGGCGCGATGGAGGATGTCAAGGAGAAGTCGTGGTGGCAATTCTGGCGGTCGTCGAAATTCGATCGAAGCAAACTCGCCGAGGATGAGAAGCGCGTGGCCGACTACTACCGGTCGATCGGATTCATCGACGCTCAGGTGACCGGCGATTCGATCGAAGTCGATCCGGCCAGCGGTGATGCGACAATCACCATTCACGTCGAGGAAGGCACGCGATACTACCTGCGGAACGTCGCCATCGCCGGCAACACGGTCTACACCAACGAACAGTTGATGGCACGCCTCGATGTTGAGAAGGGTGAGCCGTACAACCAGGTCCAGTTCGACAAGAACGTCAACGGCAACGATGAACAGACGGACCTGCGAGCGCTCTACACCGATAACGGCTACCTGACGTTCAACGCCAGCATCGACGAGACGCGGGTGCCCGGAACGGACTCGATCGATGTGCTCGTCCAGGTGCAGGAGGGGCAGCAGGCGACGATCCGCTACGTCACGATTGCGGGAAACACCAAGACGCTCGATAAGGTGATCCGGCGCGAACTGCGAACCGAGCCGGGAGAAACGTTCTCCCGCGCCGACGTGATCCGCTCGCTGCGCAATCTGGCCAACCTCAACTACTTCAATCCCGAAACGCTGCGTCCGGACGTTGCTCCGGTCGACAACACGGCGACCACCGTCGACGTGAAGTATAATGTCGAGGAGCGCCCCAGCGATACGTTCAACGCATCGGTAGGAATCAGTTCCCAGGGCATCACCGGCGTGCTGGGGCTGTCGTTCAACAACTTCGATATCACCGAACCGTTCACCGCCGGCGGCGGACAGATTCTGAATTTCAACTGGGAGTTCGGCAGCTACATCAGCACGTTCTCGCTCGGCTGGACCGACCCCTGGTTCCTCGACTCACCGTTCACCGTCGGTGCCAACGTCTTCCATCAGACGCAGGATTACGTAGACTTCACAGCGCGTCGCACCGGCGGATCGGTGACCGTCGGGCACCGGCTGCACTGGCCGGACGACTACTCGCGATTCGATGTGGTCACGCGCTATCTGTCGAATGAGCTCGTGGGTCAGAGTGCCACCACATCGGCATTCCAGAACGGAAGCGAGCTGAGTGCCACGCTGACGTTCTCGCGCTCGAGCATCGACAATCCGGTCTTCCCGTCGGTGGGCTCGAAGTTCGTGTTCTCCAACACCGTTGCCGGATTCGCCGACGCGGAGTACACAAAGCACGAGCTGTCGTTCGACTTCTATTCGCCGCTGGCGAATTTCGGTGGCGACCACGCACTGGTGCTCTACCTGAACAACGGCTTCGGCGTACTCAACGACTTCGGCAACACCGACTTCGTACCTCCCACGGAATTCTATGTGATGGGAGGGACGGTGCTCTCGGGAATCAACACGATTCCGCTTCGCGGCTATTCCGACCGGTCGATCGGTCCGATCATCAACGACCTGCGCCTCGGGAGGGTGTACGCCAAGACGACGGCGGAACTGCGGTTCGGAATCCTGATGAACCCGATTCCTATTTTCGCACTGGCGTTTGCCGAGGCGGGAAACGTGTGGCTGAATCTCGATCAGGTCGATCCGTTCACACTGCGCCGATCGGTCGGTGTTGGAGTTCGCATGATGGTGCCCCCGATCGGGCTGCTCGGCGTCGACTTCGGGTATGGATTCGATCCACTCAGCGGTCAGCCGAGCTGGCAGACCCACTTCCAGTTCGGCCACTGATCGACCGGCGCGGTCGACTCATGTGTCGCATGGAGGCAAACATTTTTACGAACCTCGGCTAAACGGCCGGATGCGGATCGCGTCACGTTCCCAACAGCTCGTTCACAGCACCCACAGAATTCAACCGGATGAAACTCCTCTATTCAGTCCCCGTCCTCCTGGCCGTCGCACTCCTGTTCGCTACGCCGTCGCGTGCTGCGGCACAGTCCAACGACCAGGTGAAGATCGCCTTTGTGGACTTCGAGAAAATCCTCTCCGAGATGCCGGAGTTCGCAGTGATTCAGAAGAAGCTCGTCTCGCTTCGCGAGTCGGTGCGGGACTCGCTGGCGGCCATGCAGAACGATCTGCAGACGAAAGTTGACAACTATCGCAAGCAGCAGGAGATGATGACGCCGCAGGCACGGCAGACCGAGGAGCAGAAGCTTCAGCAGCAGCAGCAGGAGATGGTGGATTTCCAGCAGTCGCGTTCGACGATGCTGCAGAATGCGCAGGACTCTCTGGTCGCGCCGGTCCGTGAGCGCATCAGTGCGGCAGTCTCGAAGATTGCCGAACGGCAGAAGCTCTCGGCCGTGTTCGACAAGGCGATCCCGTTTTACTACGACAAGAAGCTCGACATCACCTTCCAGGTGCTCGACTACCTCAATCGCGAATCGAAATGACGGTGGCCATGACCACGACGATCTTCACAGGGCAGGCGCGCGGGACCGAGGCGATGCAGCGGCGCCGTAGGGTGCCTCGCACTCGAGTGGCTCGCACCGTTGCGGGATGCGCCGCCGCGGGTCGTGTACGCGCGGCCTCGTACGCTGCGGCAATCATCGGCGTGGTGGCGTTCGTATCGGCAGCTGTGCCCGTATTGGCGCAGACGAAGATCGCCTACGTGGCGAGCGAGACGATTCTCGATCGGATGCCGGAGGCGCAGACCGCGCGCGCGACGCTCTCGGAGCTGCAGGCAAGCTGGATGCGAGACATCAAGCGGCAGCAGTCCGCCATCGAGGCGTTGCAGCAGGAGATCGAAACCAACCGACTGCTGTGGAGCACGCAAGAGAAGCGCGATGCCAACGCGCGACTGAAGGACCTGCAGAGCAAGCTGCTGCAGTTTCAGACGGAGAAGTTCGGACCCGACGGTGAGTACGAGAAACAGCACGAGCAGCTGATGGGGCCTCTGATGGACCGGGTCATCAAGGCCATTGGCGAGGAGGCGCAGGCGCAGGGATACGACTTCGTCTTCGACAAGAGCACGCGGGGAATGCCGATGCTCTACGCTAACACGGACAACGACCTAACCTATGCTGTGCTGAAGCGCCTTGGCGTGAAGCTCGAACCGTCCGAGGAGCAGAAGGCCGCCGCCAAGCCGCAGGACAACGCCGATGAGGCACGCAGCCGAAGGGGGCAGCGCACGCGCGGCGACGAGCCGCCACCCAAGGAAGACCCGAATGCGATTCTGCCGGACCATGACGGGTCCGACAGCGCGAAACCCTGAGTCGACTCGACACACGTACCCAGCCAGCGAACACTCATGCATGCACGCGATATAGCCGAACTGGTCGATGGACGCGTCGTGGGCGATCCGGATCTGCGGATCGACGGCGTTGCGGCCATCGAGACGGCCACCGGGTCGGAGGCCACGTTTGTCGCCAGTCGTCGCTACGCGCGGCACGTGGCCACGACGCGCGCGGGTCTGGTGTTCATCGCCGAGGACTTTCCGATCGTGCGCGAGGATCTCACCTACGTTCGCGTCGCCGATCCGTACGAGGCGTTCCTCACGCTGCTCGAGGAGCTCTCGCCCTCCGCACCGCCGGCGGTTGCCGGCGTGCATCCGACCGCAATCGTCGGACGCGATGTGACGATGGGAGAGGATGTCTCGATCGGGCCGGGTGTCGTCATCGAGCATGGGTGTCGCATCGGCGACCGGACGGTGCTTCTGGCCGGAGTGGTGCTTGGACCCGGCGTGCGGGTCGGAGCCGATACGACCATCGAGTACAACGCGTCGATCTACCACGGCACGGTGATCGGCAATCGCGTGGTGATCCATGCCGGCACGGTGATCGGCGCGAGTGGTTTCGGGTTCGTCGAACAGGACGATGGCAGTTGGCGGCGGGTTCGACAGATCGGTGGCGTCGACGTTGGTGACGACGTGGAGATCGGTGCCAACGTGACCATCGACCGCGCGGCACTCGGTATGACGCGCATCGGCGACGGAACGAAGATTGACAATCTGGTCCATATCGCGCACAACGTGGAGATCGGCGATCACACGGCGATCGCTGCGCAGACGGGCGTCTCCGGCAGCACGCGCATCGGCCGGGCGAATCGGATCGCGGGCCAGGTCGGATTCGTCGGTCACATCGAGACGGCAGCGGACGTGATCATCGAGGCGCAATCCGGTGTCAGCAAGACGATTCGCAAATCCGGCCGGTACTTCGGCCATCCGGCCAAGGAGCACTCGCAGGCCCTTCGCCAGGAGGGCGCCCTGCGGCAGCTTCCAGACCTGCTTCGGGAGATCCGGGAGCTTCGGGATCGAATCCGCAAGCTTGAGAATTCTGTCGACGTTGCCGAAGGGGACGAAGTCTCCTGAACTACCGTATTTTGACCCTCCTTCACGCGACGCTGCCCGTCCTGCGTCCGACCGCGATTCCCCATCCGCTCATCCGTTACGCCTGAGAATGCGCCAACAGCAGCGAACGATTGCTTCGGAGGCCACGATCACGGGGGTCGGCCTCCATACCGGCAACCGCTCGACCATGACGTTCAAACCGGCTGCCGAGGGCTACGGCATCCGGTTCATCCGTACCGACATGCCGGGCGAACCCGAGGTGCCGGCGGACGTCGACCTTGTGACGGATATCTCACGAGGCACGACGCTGACGGCGGGCGATGCCGACGTACACACCGTCGAGCACGTGCTGGCGGCGCTTGCAGGACTCGAGATCGACAACTGCCGGATCGAACTGACGGCAAACGAGCCGCCGATCTGTGACGGCAGCGCGCGGCCGTATACCGACGTGCTCACCGGAGTCGGGTATGCCGATCAGCAGGCACCCCGCACCTACATCGCGCTCGATCAGATCGTCAACTGGAAGAACGCCGCAGGCGGCGTCGAATTCGCCGCCATGCCTGGCGAAGAGTTCCGACTGACGGTGATGATCGACTACAAGAACCCCGCCCTCGGCAGCCAGTACTCCTACATGTTCAGCCTCGACAGCGAGTTCGTCAAGGAGATCGCTCCGGCGCGGACGTTCTGCTTTCTGACCGAGGTCGAGACGCTGCGGCGCGAGGGACTCATCAAGGGTGGCGCGCTCGACAACGCGATCGTCATCGTCGACAAGGACATCGATCAGGAGGGCCTCGACGGAATGTCGACACGGCTCGGACTGGAAGGATCGGTGGTGCTCGGCTCCACAGGCGTGCTCAACAACGGGACGATGCGGTGGGAGAACGAGCCGGCGCGGCACAAGCTGCTGGATCTGCTTGGCGATCTGGCGCTGGTGGGCACGCCCATTCGTGCGCATATCCTCGCCGCCAGGCCGGGTCACGCCAGCAACATCGAGTTCGCCCGGAAGATCAAGCGGCTGGCCGAGCAGAAGAAGCTCTACCGGCGCTTCCCGGCGCTGAGCAGCGGCACCGTGGTGATGGACGTCAATCAGATCGCCACGATTCTCCCGCATCGCTTCCCGTTCCTGCTGGTCGATCGTATCGTGGAACTCGATCTGGAGGAGGGGAGAATCGTGGGGCTGAAGAACGTCACGTTCAACGAGCCGTTCTTCACCGGGCACTTTCCCGGCAAGCCGATCATGCCGGGCGTCCTGATTCTCGAGGCAATGGCGCAGACGGGCGGAATGCTGCTGATGAATCAGCTGGGTGAGGATCACTCGAAGCTGGCGTTCTTCATCGGCATCAACAACGGGAAGTTCCGCAAGCCGGTCGTTCCCGGCGACCAGCTGCTCATGGAGATGACCCTGAGCTCCCGACGGTTCAACACGGTGATCTTCTCCGGACGGGCGACCGTCAACGGGACGCTTGCCGCAGAGGCCGATCTGTCGGTGGCGATCGTCGATCGCTGATCCGACCTCGAACGGCACCGACCCCAGATCCGCATCGACGCACCGCTCTCCCGGCGGCGATGCACAATCCCGAGCATCCTTCACGGTATGCCGCAGACCCTGATTCACGCTCTCGCGTACATAGACCCCGAGGCATCGATCGGTGACGGCGTTCGCATCGATCCCTTTGCCGTCGTTGAGGCCGGTGCCGTCATCGGTGACGGCACACACGTCCAGTCGCACGCCCACATCTGTACCGGCGCGCGCATCGGGCGTGAATGCGAGATCTACACCGGTGCGGTCGTCGGTGCAGCTCCGCAGGATCTCAAGTACGCGCACGAACCGACCACCGCGACGATCGGCGACTCGACCACCATCCGCGAATACGTCACGGTGCACCGCGGTACCGTTGCTCATGGCAATACCTCGGTCGGCCGCGGCTGTCTGCTGATGGCCTACACCCACGTGGCCCACGACTGCGTCATCGGAGACAACGTCATCCTTGCCAACGGCGCACAGTTGGGAGGCCACGTGACCATCGACGACTGGGCGATCGTCGGAGGCCTCACCGGGGTCCACCAGTTCGAACGAATCGGGAAGCACGCGATGGTCGGAGCCGGCTTCCGCGTCATGAAGGACGTTCCGCCGTTTGCCCTGGCGGGCAACCATCCGCTTGGATTCTCGGGTGTCAACGTGATCGGTCTGCAGCGGCGCGGGTTTCCGCAGGAAATCATCGAGACGATTCGCGGCGCCTACCGACTCGTCTACCAGGCCGGCGTCAACATCGGTGACGGCGCACGCATGGCGGCCGACACGTTCAATGGCACGCCCGAGGTGCGCGATATCGTCGAATTCATCCTCTCCAGCGAACGCGGGGTCATTCCGCTGTCGCGGTGACGGCCACCACCTCCACCGAACACGTCGACATTCTGCTCGTCGCCGCCGAGGCGTCGGCCGATCGCCACGCCGCGCGGCTGCTCGATGCGATGCGCTTGCTTCGCCCGTCGCTGCGCGTTGCCGGTATCGGCGGCGCGGCACTGCGTCGCGCCGGGATGCAGATCCTCGTCGATGCCGCCCAGGTCAACGTGGTCGGATTCTGGGAGGTCGTGCGCCGATACCGTTCGCTCCGCGCCGTCTTCGGTCGCATCGTCGACTTCGCCCGATTGGCCAGACCGACGATCGCAATACTCGTCGACTACCCGGGATTCAATCTCCGCCTGGCGCGACGACTTCACGAGCTCGGCATACCGGTCGTGTACTACGTGGCTCCTCAGGTATGGGCGTGGAAGGAGGGCCGCGTCCGAACGATCCGCCAGTTCGTCGATCGGCTCCTGGTTGTCTTCCCCTTCGAGGTCGACTACTTCGCGCGCCACGACATCGAAGCCGTCTTCTTCGGCCATCCGCTCGTCGACGAACTGGCGACGCACACGCTCGCGACAGCGCAGCGCGGTGCACCAGCCGATGACGCTCGGCGGACGGTCGCTTACCTGCCAGGAAGCCGGCCCGAGGAACTCGCCCGGCACATGCCGGTGGTTCGCTCGGTGATCGAACGGCTGGGCGGTTCGTGGCGGCACGTCGTTGCACGTGCGAGCACCATCGAGCCGGCCATACTCGAGGCGATGCTGCAAGGGATGGAGGTGGACGTGGAGGTGAGCGACGACGCCGTCGAAGTGCTTGCCGACGCCGATGTGGCGCTGGTGAAATCCGGAACGTCGACCGTTGAGGCAACGGTGCTTGGAGTGCCGTTCGCGGCATTCTACAGGACTTCTGCAGTGAGCTACGCCATCGCGCGCAGGGCGATTCGGGTGCCGTGGATCGCGATGGCGAACATCCTTGCGGGGCGGGCGGTGGTGCGGGAATTCATCCAGGATGCGTGTACGGGTGAGGCGATCGCGGCGGAGCTCTGCCGGCTGAGCGACGACGCCGGGTATCGGGCGGAGGTCATCGAGGGATTGGACTCGGTGCGGAGGGAGCTTGGAGCGAGCGGCCACGCGGCGCGAGCAGCGGCGTACATCATCGATCGGTACTTCCCGGAGGGGGGCCGGGGCAGTGATGCGGGCAGCTGATCGGCTCTGGCGTACGGTGCAGCACGCGCTGCTGCGGTGGCTGTCGGCAAGCTGGCGGATGGTCGATCACACACCGCTGGAATCTGAGGCGGCAGTCCGCGGTGCGGAGCCGGCGGTGGTGGTATTCTGGCACGGGTCGATGCTACCGGTATGGCAGCGATTTGCGAGGCTGGGGGCGAGTGCCATCGTCAGTCGAAGCGGGGACGGAGATCGACTGGTGCGGCATCTCGAGGGGCTGCGATACGGGAGGATCGTTCGGGGATCGAGCACTCGTGGGGGCGGCGAAGCCCTTCGCGCGGCGGTCGAAGCGGCGGCTCACGGGACGATTCTGTTGACGCCGGACGGACCGCGGGGACCGAGTCGACGGTCGAAGGCGGGAGCGGTGGTAATTGCCAGGCGGAGTGGGCGGCGACTGTTGCTGGTGGGGTGGACTGCGCGGCGTTGGATCCGACTGGGAAGCTGGGACGCGATGCGGATCCCGTTTCCATTCACCAGAATTGATTTCCGTTATTGCATCATAGACCCATTTGCCCTCACGACGATCAGGACTCACACCACCGATGCCAGCGGCGCTGCGCCGGGATCTCGCGTGACCGAAGCCGATCTGAACGAACTCGACAGACGACTCGACGAATTGGATCAACACGACAGAACGACGATTTGACCTCATGACTGACAGCCCCGTCACACGCATTCAGCCGATCCTCAAACCCGTTGCCGCCCTTTTTTCGGCCGTCGCGACGGCCGATCGGCGCCGAAAGCTCGACCGTCAGTATCGCTCGCGATTCCCCGTCGTTTCGATCGGTGCGCTCTCGGTCGGGGGGGCCGGAAAGACGCCGCTGACGCTCCATCTGCTCGAACGCTTCCAGCGCTCCATCCCGGTCGTCTACCTCTCCCGTGGCTACGGTCGCGCCGGCGTCGATCCGGTCGTATGGCTGCCGGGCGAAACCGTTCCCGGTTACGAAGCGCTGGGCGACGAGCCGCTGATGGCGACCGGTCACATTCGCAACGGGGCCGTCGGGGTCGCGCCCGACCGCGCCGCTGCGCTCCGTATGCTCGAGGATCGCCTCGACGACGCGCTGGTGCTGCTCGACGACGGCTTTCAACACCATCGGCTCGCGCGTGATCTGGACATCGTCATCGTCGACGAGCGCACGGCTGCCTCGCCTCGCGTGTTGCCGGCCGGGCCGCTTCGCGAACCTCCGACCGCATTGCAGCGCGCGGAGATCGTTGTCGTCACTTCGCCCGACGCCGAGGCGTTCGCGGCCCGCTACGCGCGGCCTGACGCGCTGACGGTCGGAATGCGCCAGCAGCAGGGCGGCCTCACCAGATTTATCGACCAGACGCCCACCGATCCGCAGTCCTCGCGGTTTCTCCTCGTCACCGGAATTGCCCGGCCGGAGCGGGTGGAGCGGGCGGTGCGGGCGGCCGGCGTCGAACTGGCGGGACATTTGCGGTTTCGTGACCATCACCGCTACCGGCCCGATGACGTTCGACGGATGCTTCAGCGGATGGTGCGCGCGCGCGCAACGGCAATTGTCACGACCGAAAAGGATGTCGTGAAGCTTGCAGCGTTTGCCGAGATCCGCGACTCGCTCCACGTCGCCGGGCTTCGCGTCGAACTTGAACGTGAAGATGAGGTCGCCGCCCGCGTCGATGCGCTCATCGGCGGGCGACGACCCGAACCAACACAACGATGACATGATGATTCGAATCGGAATCTCAAAGGCACACGGATCGGAGAAGTATCTCAACTACGAACGGTGGCTTCGGCGGTCGGCCGACGATGCCGAGTACGTCGACCTGATGCAGGCCGAGGATCTCGCCTCGGCGCTGGACGGCATCGACGGGCTGTTGCTGACCGGTGGATCTGATATCGATCCGTCACGCTATGATCATCCGGAATTTGCCGATCAGTGTGCAGACGTCGATCCGGAGCGTGACGAGCGCGAATTCCACATGCTCGAGCGTGCGCTCGAGCGCGATGTCCCGGTGCTGGCGATCTGCCGTGGTCTGCAGGTGGTCAACGTGCAGCAGGGAGGCACCCTCATTCCGCATCTGCCCGACCGGCTCGGGGGAAGCAATCGACACAACAAGGATGAGCAGGGTGAAGACCGACGCCACGACGTTCTCCTGCGTCCCGGTTCGATGCTCTTCAAGGCAACCTCGGAGCTGCGCGGTGAAGTGAATTCGAATCACCACCAGGCGGTCGATCAGGTGGCTCCGACGCTCGTCGCGACCGCGAACGCGGAAGACGGCACGGTCGAGGCGCTCGAGTGGCTCGACCCGATGGGAAAGTCGTATCTGCTGGCGGTGGAGTGGCATCCGGAACGCGACTTTCCGAACAGTCCGTTCTCGGTCGGTGTTCGCGAGCAGTTCCTCTTCGAGGTGCGCTCCTACGCGGCACTCGGCCACGGTCTGCAGGTGCGGAGCGATGTGGACGAGGAATCCTCAGACTCGGAATCCGACGGAGGCACCGATGGGGCTCACTGATCCAAGCAGCGATCCGACCGGAACGCGCAACTGGCCCCTGGCGGTGATTGCCCTGGGCGGACTGACGCTGATGTTCGGCATCGCCTACTGGTTCGCCATGGTCGGTCAGCACATCGCCGAACGATCCCCGGAGGTCATGCAGAGGACCCACGCGCACGCGACGGTCGCGACGGTAATCTGGTGGATTGGCGGTGGGCTGATCGTCCTGGGCGTGGCCTTCGCCGTCATCGAACTGCTGGCGAATCACCGTCGCGGCCGCCGAGGCACGCCGGGTACGAACGGGCGGATCGACTGACGCCGTCTGGTGCAGACGCCACGGCCGGCAGGTCCGATCAGCCGAAGAACTTGTTCCGCTCGGCCTTGATCTCCTTGAGGAGATACTTCAGGTGGAGGTTCTCGGCTTCTTCGGCCATCGGGATGTAGTGCTCCGAGGTTTCCTTGACGTACTTGTACGGGTTGCGCTTCAGGTTGAACTCGAGGCACCGCATGTTGTCGAGCCGATCGGAGAGCTTGATGATCTTGCACTCTTCTGGCGAGTGCCGCAGTCGCTCGACGTACTCGCGGTCGATCTGCTCGCGAAGCGGCCCGTCCTCGATGCGGATCTCCTTGGTGAGCGTCTCGACCAGGAAGCTGACATACGCACCGAAATTGTAGTCGATCACTTCCGGCGTCAGGATGTCGGAATCCTCGAGCGTATCGTGCAGCAGGGAAGCGACCAGCAGATCGGTGTCGGTGATGTTCAGCTCGTTGAGCAGAATCTTCGTCACGCGTGTCGGATGCCAGAACCAGGGCGTCCCGTCGTTTCGCTGCTGGAACTGATGGACGTCGCGGGCCAGCTCGTAGGCGCAGACGATCTTGTTGAGATCGACAGCTCCGACGCGCGGCATGAGCCGCTCGGTCAGCTCCGCCTTCGAGAGGAACGTCTGGTTGTATCGCCGTCGATTTTCGTCGTGTTCGAACTTCATCGCCACGGTAGACTCATGATCCGATCAGCTCTCTGGCCATCTTCAGACTCGACTCGGTAATATTCTCACCACTCATCAGCCGCGCCACTTCCCGGGTATGCTCCTCGGCCGTCAGCCGCCGCACCGACGTCACCGTCCGCGTCTTTTGCACGGACTTCTCGACGACGAAGTGCGTGTGTGCCTGCGCAGCGATCTGCGCCAGATGCGTGATGGCGATGATCTGGTGGAAGTCGGCCAGGTTGCGCATAGTCGCTCCCACCTTGGTCGAAATTCTCCCCGAGATTCCCGTGTCGATCTCATCGAAGACGAGGATCGGCAGTCGACTGTGCTTGGCCAGCACCGTCTTGAGCGCAAGCATCACCCGGCTGACCTCACCACCGGAGGCGACACGGACCAGCGGCTTCGGCTCCTCGCCGAGGTTGGTCGAGATGAAGAACTCCACCCGATCGATCCCGGTTGCGGTCGCCTGGAACCAGTGGCCGTCATTGCGCACCGTGCCGACGCCGGGACCATCGGCCTCGAGCGGTTCGACGTGGATGACGAATCTTCCGTGTTCGATACCCAGCGTCTTCAGCACGCGTTCGATTGCACGCTCGATCTTCCGCGCCATTTCCGTGCGCTTCTTCGAGAGCTTCGCCGCTGCTTCGCCGCTCTGAGCACGCAGTTCGTCGATGGCGGATTCCATCTGCCTGATGGTGCTATCGAAGTTCTCAGCCAGTTCGATCTCTTCGGCGATCCGATTGCGGTACTCGATGGTCGCCTCCAGCGTGCCGCCGAAGCGCTTGCGCAGTCCGTTGAGCTTCAACAGGCGCTCGCGTTTCAGCTCCAGGCGTTCGGGGGAATAGTCGATCCCGGCGGAGTAGCGCTGCAGGTGGTGCGCGATTTCCTGGATGATCACCGAGGCGGAGTGGCACTCCGAGCGGTATTCGCCGAAACCCGGATCAATGTGCTCGAGCTGCTCGAGGAGGTTCCCCGCACGGATCATCTGGTCGCGGGCGGAATGCTCCGAGTCGTAGAGCACCGAATACAACGTCGAGGCCAGTTCGGCGACGCGCTCGGAGTTCTCGAGAATCCGAAGCTCCTGCTCGAGGGCGACATCCTCGTCAGGCTGGGGATCGACGTCGTCGATTTCCGAGAGCTGGAACTGGTGGAATTCCACCTTGTCCTTCAACTGCTGTTCCCGCCGTCTGGTGCCGTCGAGCTCCCGCTCCAGTTCCGCCAGTCGGGCGAACCTGGTGGCGAACTCGCGAACGAGATGCTCCAGCCCGCCGGCGCTGTCGAGCAGCCCGACATGCGTCTCCTGGCGCAGCAGCAACTGATGTTCGTGCTGTCCGTGAAGGTCGACCAGGTGGTCACCGATGTCGCGCACGAACGACAGCTGAGCGGGAGAGTCGTTGACGAACGAACGGGAGCCGCCCCGCGTGGTGATTTCGCGCCGGACGATGAGTTCGTCGCCATCGTCGTAGTCGTTGTCGCGAAGCAGCTGCCGGACATAATCGTTGTCCGAGAGCGTGAAGATTCCCTCCACGATCGCCTTTCCGGCTCCTTGTCGCACGGTATCGGCCGAGGCACGCGTACCGAGAATGAGGCCGAGCGCATCGATGAGAATCGATTTGCCCGCGCCGGTCTCACCCGTGAGGATGTTGAGTCCACCGGTGAACGCGATCTGCACTTCGTCGATCAGCGCGTAGTTCTTTGCGTAGAGCGTCTTGAGCATGTCGGTAGCGAATCCATGGCCGCCTAGTCGAGGGAACGGGCAACCGTCGGCAGTCACCCGGCGCTCCCAGATCGGCCTAGATTTTCGAGGGGCGGGCTTCGCGAAACTGCGTCTGGCGATGCTCGTCGAAGCGGTCGCGGACGCGATTGCGCTGGTACTTGCCCGTTGAGGTCACGGGAATGTCGTCGCCGAATACGACGACCTTCGGCGCCTTGTGGTATGGCAGATGCGTCCGGCAGAACCCAAGGAGCTCCTCGGCGGTGAGCGACGGATCGGCGGGCCGGACGAATGCGCCGACCTCCTCACCGTACCACGTGTTCTCGAATCCAACCGCAATTCCCGCATCCACCTTGGGATGGGAGTTGATCACCTCGTCGATTTCAAGCGGAGAAATATTGACGCCGCCACGGATGATCAGCTCCTTGAGTCGACCCGTGATGAAGAAATACCGATGGCCGTCCTCGCCCTGGATGCTGAACCCTTCATCACCACTGCGGAACCAACCGTGGGCGAATGCGTGGGCATTGGCCTCGGGATTCGAATCGTAGCCGAGCATCACGTTGTGGCCGCGAATGACGATTTCCCCGCGCTCTGCCTCGCCGACCTCATTGCCGTGGTCGTCATGAATGGCCATCTGATTCTGCGGGATCGGGACGCCGATGCTCGGGAATCCATGCCCCGTCAGCCACGCACGGCGCACCTCCTCATCGAGTGACACCGGCAGAAAGCAGCTGTAGCACGTGGTCTCCGACAGGCCGTACCCGTGGATGATCGGCACGCCGTATCGCTGCTCGAATCGCTCGGCAAGTTCGCAGGTGAGGGGGCCGGCGCCACAGATCACGTGGCGGAAGGCGCCAAGGTCGAGCTGCGCCGTGTCGATGTCCGCGCCGATGAGGAACGCCAGCAGTGTCGGAACGACCGATACGACTGCGACGCCCTCGGCTGCCACGCGCTGGAAGAACGAGTGCGATTGAAATCTGCAGTTGAGCACCACGCTGGAGTGGGCGACCATCGGCGTGACCAGGGTGACGACCGTACCGTTGACGTGATGGATCGGCAGGACGCACATCATGCGCGTCCGCTCGTCGATTCGGTGCCAATCAGCGATGCCGGCAGCGTCGGCGAGGACGTTCCCATGCGCGAGTCGGACGCCCTTCGGGTTGCCCGTCGTGCCGCTGGTGTAGACGATCAGACACTCCTCATCGATCAAATCCGCTAGCGGTTCGGGGCGCGGAGCGGACGTGTCCGACAGCACCTCCTCGAAGCAGGGGAGATCGTCGCGTGTGTCACCACAGACAACGAGGTCGAACGATCCATTAATTGTACTCCGGATGTCAACGACCCGCCCGAGGTACTCCTCGCGCACGAACGCCAGCTTCGTCCTCGAGTTCGAGAGGATGTAGCCGATGCGATCGTCGTCTTCGCCGACGTTGATGGGAACGACGGTGGCGCCGATCCACCATGCTGCGAAGTACTGCACGACGGTGTCGGGGTGGTTGTGCGCGACGGTGGCAATGCGGTCTCCGCGTCCGATACCATGCGCCTTGAGGTAGGCGGCCGTCGCCGATATCCGCTCGGCGAATTCACCGAACGTGATCTCCGACCGCGTTCCTTCGGCGTCATAGTAGACCATCCAGATTCTATCAGGATCGGCCATGGCGCGATCGCGGACGAGCGTTCCGAGCGAACCTGCCGGAAGGGCCGAACGCGTGAGCGGGACGCCATCGAGGCTGCGGGCAGCATTGACGAGGTCTTGAACGTCCATAGACTCTCAAGATACGATGCGAGGTACAACCGAAACGAGCCACCGGGCGGTCCGCGCTACCGCCGTTGCGGGAGGCATCGCAACGCCCGCGCCCAATCACGTGCCGGTGTCGACAGCTTCGGCGTTCCCTGGTGGCGCGTGATGCCAATGTCGATGCGATGGTATCTTGAAGGCTTTGCACGAGGCCGGGTGTCGCTGCACCGTGAGCGAAGCGGAGCGACCGAGCGTCCGGCCGAATCACCGACAATCTTGCGCAACCATGTCCAATGACGGGGCGACGACTGAGCGGAAAGCGGGGGTCGAGGGGATCCTCGCCGGCGATCGGCTGGCAATTACGCGCGGCATCTCCATGCTGGAGAACGAACGGCGCGGATGGGAAGGACTGCTCGCTCGGCTCTATCGTCATACCGGTCGGGCGTATCGGATCGGAATCACCGGTCCTCCGGGAGCCGGAAAGTCGACGCTCACCCAAAAGCTCATCGGCCACTATCGCGGTGCCGGTCACCGCGTCGCCGTGATCGCCGTCGACCCCACGTCGCCGTTCACCGGTGGCGCAATCCTCGGTGATCGCGTCCGGATGCAGTCGGAATCGCTCAACAAGGATGTGTTCATCCGGTCGATGGCGACGCGCGGCAGTCTCGGGGGATTGAGCACCAAGGCGCAGGACGTTGCCGACCTGCTCGATGCGGCGGGATTCGATATCGTAATCATGGAAACCGTCGGCGTGGGCCAGTCGGAACTCGATGTTGCACGTGCGGCCGACACGACGGTAGTCGTGCTCGTGCCTGAGTCGGGCGATTCGATTCAGGCCATGAAGTCGGGCCTTATGGAAATCGCCGATCTGTTCGCGCTCAACAAATCCGATCGCGAGGGAGCGAATCAGGCGGTGGCGGCATTGAAGGCGATCCTCACGCTGCGGATCACCCATGCGAAGGGGGAGTGGATTCCGGACGTGGTGCGGACCGTCGGAACGACCGGCGACGGGATCGAGACACTCGCGGCGAGCATCGAACAGCACCATCACCACATGGTTGAATTCGGAACGCTCGAGCACAAACGCGCCGAACGCGAACGGGAGCGCGTTCGCCAACTGGTGGAGCGGTTGCTGCACCACGGATTCTGGACCCCCGAGCGTGACGACGCGTTGGAGGCAGCCATGACTGCACTCGTCAATCGCACCGAATCACCGCTCGAGGTAGCCCGCCGACTGGTCGGCCACGTCGAAATGTGAACGACCAACCAGTCGGTCGTTCGCGGAGAATGCGTCCACCGCCGCCACGTGAGCGCGGCTACTTCGGGTTGTTGATCACCACCCTCACTGTTCGACTCAGGAAGCGTCCCTCGGGCAGCTTGCCGCTGTATGGTGCCTCGGCCGGATCGGCTCCACGGGCGGTCACCTCCACGTTCTTCGGCAGCATCGTCGCAACGAGCCGCGCCCGCTGTTCGGCCAGCTCGCGGTTGCGCTGCGCGTCGCCGAGTTCGTCGGTGTAGCCGGTAATCTCGACCGACGAGCTGTCGCCGATGCGTTCGAGAATCGTGCGCAGCTCGCGCCGTCCACGCGAGGTGAGCACGGCGCGGTTGTAGTCGAAGGTGACCAGGAGGAATTCCGCCGTGTTCGCCTTCAGCGATGCGGAGGTGCGAACGCTCACTGTCGTGTCCAGACGCAGTGGAATCGGCCGCGGAGTCGATGAGACGCTCCGACCGAGGTCGTCGGTCAGGTCCATGCTGTAGTCGACTTCACCGCGGGAGAGGGCAATCTCGCGATCGTTCTGCGTCAGATCCCACTGCAGGTGCTGTGGCGGAGTGCCGGTACCCGTGAATTCCTTGATGGTGGCATCCGGCGTGCGGATGCGCATTGCCCACGAGCTCACCGTTCGCGACGCCGTGACGCTCACGCCGAATCCTATTGCCTCGGGCTTCTCGACCGGCTCGACCGATCGAAGCTGGACGGGGGAGTAGACGTCCTCGTCGGAGAACTCGAGTTCGACGCGTTGATTCTCGGCACGCCCCTCTGCGTACTGCGAGTTGGACGCGACCGCCGGAGACACCCGCGACTGCACGTTGACTCTCTTCGACTCGATTCCCCAGATGTCATGCAGGTACGATGCGACCCGCTCTGCCCGCTGTCGCGCAAGCGCCGCGCGATCGGATTCATCCTCGCTCGTCGTACCCGTCAGCGTCACGCGCGCCTTCGGATGCTCCCGCAGTCGAAGTCCGATGACGTCGAGGACGTGATGGTGCATCTGATCGGCCTCCGCAGGAAGGGATGCCGTCGAGAATGCATCGGCCGCCGACGGAGAGTCGAGGAGCTCATAGCGGTCGGGCATCTGTGACTGATTCTGTTCGAAGAACACGACCGGGATGATCGGGATGTAGCGGGCCACGATCTGTCGGCGCATCTCGATTGGCAGTTGATCGGCCTGCACCGTCACGTCGATGTCTGCAGTAAACGGCGGCGGAGGAGGAGGGGGGGCCTCGACGACCGGTGGCGGCGGCGGCGGCGCTTTGGTCGGCACAAGTCCGTATCCGATCGCAATGCCCGCCTGGAGCACCAGCGGCGACCAGTCGGGCTGCACATGCGTCAGACCGAGGTCGACGCCGAGGTTCGCTTCGGCAAACGTGCGTGCGCCGAGGGGAAGGCGATACGCCGCGGTAGCCGCCACGCCGATTCTCAGGCCGAGATCCGCGAGGTCACCGTCGGAACCTGAGATGGTGCGCTCCTGCGAGCCGTCGAGGAATGTCTCGTTCGACGGACTGACGATCTGCTCCTGCTCGATGGACGACCCGCTCAGGGGAATGCCCACCGAGGCGCCGGCACGCACGTGGATGGCGCTGCTCAGTGCCATGTCGGCTTCGACCGCGGAGCGCAGGTAGCGGAGATCGAACTCGGCGATGAACTGGTGTTCGATCGGGACGTAGGCGCCGATATCCGTGTCGAATGCCGTCGCGCTGAATGGCGCGGTGAAGCGACTGCTCAGGTCGTCGAAGCCCACGGCCAGGCGGATGCCGCGCAACACGAATCCCATCGGTTCGGCCGGACCGCTGAAGACGTACGTGGCAAAGGCGCCGAGACCGGGCCCGAATCGCGCGGCGCCGCCGAGATCTTCCGAACAGGGTTCGGCGTCGCGGACGGAGGCGACGCTGCCGAGCGGTGTGGTCATGATGAGGCGCGGGTCCAGGCCGAATTCCACATACCCCGGCATCACTTCCTGACCCCGGTACTGCGGGTCGAAGTCGTCCTGGGCCCTCGCGGCGGGTGTCGACACAAGGAGCAGAGCAAGCGCTGCGTAGGCCGCGACGAATCTCGGCGGGATGGACGGCCGCTGAATCACTGGGTCACCTGGATGGTCGTGGTTTCGATGAATCGTCCCGCGCGCAGGACACAGTAGTACGCGCCGGCAGGCAGCTGGCTCAGATCGACGTCAGCCGTATACGTTCCGGGAAGGGCGGTGCGATCCATCAACACGAGGACCTCGCGACCGTCGGCGTCGTAGATCGCGACGCGCGTCGGCTCCAGTGCCGGAACGGTCCAGGCGATACCCATGCGGTCGTGTGCGGGATTCGGTACGGCCTTGATCGCCTGCGTCGAGCCGAAGCGCACCAGGCGCTGTGCGGCGTCACAGAAGTCGTCGATCGTCACCGTCACGCTGTCGGCCCGTACCGCTAGCGCTACCGGTCCGGGCGATCCGATCGAGTCGAGCACCACCTCGGTGGCAAGCGCATCTCCGACCAGTACATCGAATGCGACGCTCGCCATTGCACCGGACGTGAGCGGAGCGTTCGATGCGATGCGCACGATCTGCTCTCCATCGGGCGCGTTCGGCGAGGTCGGCGTGAGCAGCGTCGCGGTCGCACCCGGCTGATCTGCGCCGACAGCCGTCGGCCGCAGCATCGTTCGACGGAATCGCAGGCGCACATCGATGGTGTCGACGTTGTAACCGGCGAGATCACCATCGAGGGAGATCGGAATGACGACGGTCGCGCCTGGCCTCGACGTCTGGTCCGCTCCGAGATCGGCGGCGAGTGTGAGCTCCTCGCCGACGACGTATCCGTTGAGAACGACATCGAGCGAATCGGTCCGGCCGCTGTGGTAGATGCGAAGCAGTCCCTGGACCGGCCCGCTCGGTCCGCTGGGAGTGAAGCGGATCAGAATCGAATCACGTCCGGGTCCCGGAACCAACGGTGGTGCGGAGATCACCTGGAACTGCGCGCCGCCGGAAACGATCACCGCCTGATCGATCGCGACCGTGTCGATGAACGCGGCAAGCGGTGCCTCGGGCGTCGGTTCGTTGATAAGGCTCACCGCCGTGTCGTTGATCGATCCGACCGTGCGCCGTCGGAAGTCGACAGTGTCGGGCTCCGCCCGCATCCGCTCGTCGACAGCCGTGCCGAGCAATGCGAAGGAACTGTCGGCAACGCCGCCGCTGCGGAAGACCACGTATGCGGAGCGAACGCCCTGCGGAGTCGTCGGAGCGAATCGCACCCGAATGGTGACCGAGTCGCCCGACGGGACATCGATCGGCAGCTGCGACGGGAGGGGAGAGACGATCTGCAGCTCCGCCGGAAGCGACGAACGGATCTCGTCGAAGCGCAGCGTTTCCTCGGAAACGTTGCGGGCAGTGAACAGCGAATCCCGCGAGGTGCCGATCCGCACCCGTCCAAAATCGAGCTCCACCATGTCGGGTTCGGGTCCATACCGGACCGGGAGATTCGAAGCGGTGCCGAGCAGGTGTACGACGTAGGTGGAATCCGGCGAGCCGTCGAAGTGAACGACGAGGTCGGCCTCGTGAAGTCCGAGTCGCTGCGGATTGAACGTGATCGCGAGGTCCTGGAACGTGTTCGCAGGAAGCGCGATCAACGAATCGAGATTCTGCGGAACGCTGACACTGAAGCTGGAGGCATCGGCGCCTGTGAGTTCCATGCGGTCGATCTCGGTGGCATCCAGACAGCTGTCGATCGTTCCGGTGAAGTCCATGTTGCCGAGGAAATCCGTCGTCACGGTGTCGTTGATCGAACCAAGGGGTCGAACGCCGAAGTTGACTTCGGGCCGACGCGAACCGAGCATCGGAACGACGCCGAACGCGGCGAAATGAACCACCGTATCGGCGGGCGCGTAGATGCCCTGAATTCCCTCACCGTGCAGTGTGATCTGCGCCGCATGTTCACAGAGCCGGTCGGGCGTGAAGTCGACTTCGATCGGAATGCTCTCACCGACGCCCAGCGTCACGGGAAACGCTCCCACGTTCGGATTGGAGAACGATGCGTCACCGGCGATCGTGGCGCTCGATACGTGGGAGGTGTCGTCGCCATCGTTGGTGATGTTGATGCGCAGACGCCGTGTCATGCCCAGGCGCACCCGCAGGTTGCTCGGATCGTCCGGTTCGATGCGGAGGAACGGATAGATGCCCCATCCTTCGAGGGCGATCTGGTGCGAACCGACGGGAGTATAAATCCAAAGGAAGCCCTGATTACGGTTCCTGCGCCGTGGTGCGAATCGCAGCGTGATCGACAGCGAATCCCCGGACGCGACCGTTGTTCCGTCAACCGGCGTGGCGACATCGAACGGCAGCACGTCGGGTCCACCGGTGACGCGAACCGAATCGATCACCAGTGGTCCGGGCTGATCATTGTAGATGAAGCGAGTGATGACCGTGTCGTCGGTCAGACCAACGCGCGTGGAGTCGAAGAGCACCTGCGTGACTTCACTGAACGACGCCGCCTGCCCGGTTCCCTTCAGCAGCACGGTGTCGACGCCGCGCTGGGTGTTCGACACGATGTGCAGCTGTGCCTGGTTGAATCCCGCGCGTGTGGGGCAGTACTGCACCACCACCTTCAGCGAATCATCCGGCGGAATCACCGTCTCCGGCGGAACGATCGGCGCGACGACACTGAAAAATCCTTCATCACCGGGGAAGCCGGGATCGGGCTCGACCGCGATCGTGTCGATGTGCAGAGGCACGCGCCCCACGTTGTGCAGGTACCGCGTGACCTTCAGGCACGTGTTGACCGGAACGCTGAGGAAGAGCATGTCCGGCTTGCCTGCGTCGATGATCGCCCACTGTGCGGTGCCCGAGAGTGCAACGGTTGGAACGCGCGACGTGCCATCGCTAAACGATGCGTCGAAGGCGAGCCGCGCCGTGTAGGTGCGCGCAACGTCCGGCAGGAACCGTACGGTAATGGTCTGTTTCTCTCCGGCGGCGATAGTGAAGGGGGGGGAGGGTCCGACGTAGCTGAAGTACGCGGTATCGACGCCGAGCTTCCTGACGCCTGTGACGGTCAGGTCGACACCGCCGTCGTTGTCGATAAACCCGGTGAGCGTCGAATCGTACACACCCCCGACACCCCGCGTACCGAAGTCGATGATGGTGTTCGCCATCTGCACGTCGGCACGCACTCCGTTTGCGACGAGCCACACGGTGTCGTGGCTGCCATTGGGAGCGTTGTGATCGATCACGACGTACGCGGTGACGCGACCAATGGCGGTTACCGTGACGCTCACCGGAGCGACGACACTGTCATCGGGGTCGATGCGGACCGGACTGGAGACGCTGGCGGTGAACGTCGTTGAAAAGAGCGAAGCGGCGGCTCCTCGTATCGTGAATCCGGTGAGCGTCGTCTGTGCGCTGCAGGGACCGGGGTCGCGCATCGCCAGGTCGCGTGCGGTCGGAGTGTTTACCGGCACGTTGCCGAAGTCGAGCGTATCGGGCGGATTGGTCTCGAATACCGGAGCGATTCCACGACCCGTGATCTGCGTCTGAATGAACGAGCCGCCGTTGTAGTACACGCGGATGTAGTCGGTCAGATCGCAGGTCGTCTTCGGGATGAACTGAATCAGTATCGCGCCCATGTACTCGCCGATCGGCACGTCCGTGTCGTAGGTGATCACCGAGAAGTGAGTACCGAATCGCATCGTCACCGAGTCGACAGCGATGTCGCAGTCGGAGTTGTTGACGAACAGACTGTCGAAGGAGACGGACGTTCCGACGTTGACCAGGGCCGATCCCGCGTCGGCAGTCTTGTTGACGCTGAGCGAACAGGAGCTGACGCGCAGAAGCATCGGCACGGCTTCGGTCGTGGGAGCATTGCCATCATTTGAACGGACCAGCAGCGTGTCGCGGCGCAGGCCGGGGCGGGCGCCCGGCGCGGCCTCTACGTCGACGTCGACGTGGACCTGATCACCGGCATCGACAAGCGTCGGAGCCGACGTGACCGAGACCGCGACATCCGAAGAGGGTGCGGACGTGACCGGCGCGATGTCTGCGACCCGGAGATTTGCCGTTCCGTCGTCGGCAAGCGCCAGCGAGGTGGTCCGGCGGCTTCCGGGACAGATGTCGATGGTATCCTCGGCCTCGAGGTGAAGCCGAGCGCGCGGCACCAGACGACTGCGGAGGATGCGTCCGCCGTCACCGACGACGTAGATCGTGTTGTCGGGAGCGAGACTGAACCGGTGGAGGTCAGCTGAGCCGACACTGCCCGGGACCGTGTCGCCCATCCAGGTCGAGCCGCCGTCACGGGAGAGCTCGATCTGCCCGCCCTGTGTAGCGGCCAGCAGCACGTTGCGACTTTCTGCATGCAGTCCACCGATCGGATCGGGATACCGCACCGGATTCTGGCTCATTGCCGTGGGCATCCACGTCGCACCGCCGTCGGTGCTCAATCGCAGTTCGGCATAGCGTCGCGGAAACGGCTTGCCGCCGGCTGCGAACACGGTGGCACCACCGTTGATCGAGGAGAGGACGTACATGCTCTTGCTGGAACCGTCCTCGAGCGCACCGATCGACAGCGTATCGAATCGCGTCCAGGTGGCACCCGCGTCGGTGCTGCGCGAGAGTCGCGGCGGCCGTCCGGTTCCGATTGCCAGCGCGCGGGTCGAGGTGATGAACCCCACGTCGTAGAGGTTGTTCGCCGGCGTGGCAGACTGTGCCACGGGCGCCCACGAGCGCCCTCCGTCAGTCGTTGCGGCGAAGCGCGGACCGCTTCCGCTCAGTGCGCGGCCGACGGCCCAGCCATGGAGGGAATCGGTGAAGGTGACGGCCTCGACGTGCCCGCCGCTCGGCCACGTGGTCCATCCGATCGACCGATCGGTCCAGTTTCGTCCGCCATCGGAGGTGACCGCCACGTACCCGCTGTCGCCGGCGACGACGCCGAACGGGGAGCTGGTAGACAGGTCGAGATCGTTGAGCGGAGCGGGCGAACCGGGCAGGGTGATCGCCGACCAGGATGAACCACCGTCGAGCGTGTGAAAGAGGACGCCGCGAGAGGAGCGTGAGCCGCAGACGAATCCCGAGTCGGAGGTTGAGAAGCTGGCGTCCGTGAGATCGGGTAGCGGTGTGGAGGGAGGCTGCAGTGCCTGCCAGGTACCGCCCAATGACGGTTCAGCCGCCGCTGACAGGCACCACAGCGTGCACGCGATCATTGCGATCGCAGGGTGAATGCGGTATCGAAGAGCCATGTGTCACGTCCGGAAAGCACGAGAATCTCCAGCGGAGAGGAAGGGGTGGATCCTCGAAGTTCGCGCGAGAGGAAAGGAAAAATCGGGTCGACCGATAATCTAATATATTGGCGCTCTTCGGGAACGCCAGATACTGCCAATACGACTCCCGGCACGGCCACTTGTCGCAGAATTTTCAACGCGCGTCGCCTGCGACGCCGGAGCTTCAGGCCATGACGATTACCAACGAGCACGTCCAGAAGGTCATCACCGATTACATCAATCGATACCTCAACGGCAACCGCTCAGCGACGCTCGTCGCTCAGGCGCTCGTGCATGCGGGCATCGGTCTTCGACCGCTGGTCGACCATATCTCGGTCCGGACGCTCGACGTGCAGGAACGGGCGATGGAATTCGAGGCGCTGGGCTATCGCTACGACGATCACCTCGGCGTGATCGAGGCGGACTCGTGGTGGGCGAAGCTCTACCGCCGGCCCGGGTTCCCGGCCGTCTACATGTCTCAGGCGTTTGCCGATCACCGTGGTGAGGATTCCGCCATCCCTCGCTGGGTCGAGCGATTCTCCGACAACGGATTGCACCACATCGCACTGCTGGTCGAGGATGTCGACGATGCGGTCGAACAGATGCGCAACTACGACGTGACGTTTGCCGGTGCGGTCGAGGGAGACCGCCAACTGGGATTCCGTCACATCTACACCGAGCCCGAGCTCGTCGATGGCGAGCCGTTCTCAGTGCTCGAACTCGTCGAACGACGATGGGGATTCACCGGCTTCATCACGCAGCCCAATCTCCTCACGACGATCAGGCGAGCCGAACGACCCGAGCGATGATCGTCCGTACCGATCCGGACGCGATCGCACTATACCTGAGCGATGCCTCGAATATGCCGGGAGGTAACGCCACCGCCGTCTACGTTCCCGAATCCGATCGAGATGTCGTCGAACTTCTTGCCCGTGCCTCTGTCGAGCGCATGCGACTGACCGTCTCGGGCACCGGCACCGGGCTCGTCGGTGGACGCGTTCCATTTGGAGGCGCCGTGCTGTCGACCGAACGAATGCGGAGCATCCTCGCGATCGACGTCGATCGGCGCCGTGTGCTGGTCGAGCCCGGTGTGGTCCTCGCCGAACTGCAGGACACACTCGAGGCGCGGTCGCTGTTGTATCCGCCCGATCCCACCGAACGGTCCGCGTCGATCGGCGGCACGATTGCCACCAACGCCTCCGGAGCCCGAACCTTCCACTACGGACCTACGAGATCGCACGTCACCTGGCTGCGCGTCGTTCTCGCCGATGGCCACCATCTCGAGCTCCGGCGCGGCGAACAACGCGCCGATGGGCGCCGCCTCGAGCTGCGCACCGTCGAAGGCCGGCGCATCGTCGCCGAGATTCCGTCGATCACGATGCCCTCGTGCAGCAAGCACGCGGCCGGATACTTCGTTCGGGAGGACATGGATCCGATCGACCTGTTCATCGGTTCGGAGGGGACGCTCGGTGTGGTGACTGGCATCGAGCTCGCGGTGATCGACCTGCCAGAGCACCTGTTCTCGGGCGTCGTGTTTTTCCGGGACGAGTCGTCGATGCTCGCATTCGTCGCCGAAGCTCGTGAGGCCAGCATGCGTCATCGCGCCGACGGCACGGGCGTCATCGATGCACGTGCGCTCGAATTCATCGACGCCGACGCTCTCGAGCTGATTCGACCAACCGTTGCAAACATCCCTGCGCAGGCGGGCGGTGGCGCCATCTGGTTCGAGCAGGAGACGACGCCCGAGGACGAAGAGGCCGTGCTCGCCGGATGGTCGGATCTCATCGATCGCAATTCATCGCTCCTCGAGCAGTCATGGTTCGCCATCGGTGCGGAGGACCAGCGGCGCATGCGTGAATTCCGACATGCCGTTCCCGAGGCGGTCTACGCCTACCTCACCGAGCACGGCCAGACGAAAATCGGCACTGACATGGCAGTACCGCATGAGCGGTTCGAGGAGCTCTTCAGGTACTATCGGAAGTCGTTCGGCGACCATGGCCTCCGGACGGTCGTCTACGGCCACATCGGCAATGCCCATCTTCACGCGAACATCCTGGTCGGTTCCGAGGCCGAGCGCCGGACCGCGCTCGAGGTGTATGCACGGTTGGTCGACGAGGCACTTGCGATGGGAGGTACGCTATCGGCCGAGCACGGCGTCGGGAAGCTCAAGCGCGCGTATCTGTTGAAGATGTACGGACGCGATGGCGTCGAGCAGATGCGACGACTCCGCCGGGCGTTTGACCCCGAGGGCATACTCGGCGCCGGAACGATGTTCGACTCGTGATGGTGCACACCGCTGAGCGAGACGCATTCACCTTCAACACCTGTATGACATGACATTCTTCAAGACCATCCTTGCCAGTGCGATCGGGGTATTCGTGGCGCTGGCCGTTGCAGGAATTCTCTGTGTGCTCGGCCTCATCGGAATCGTCGCGGGGCTGGGTGGATCCGAGGAGGTTCACGTACCCGATCATAGCGTTCTGACACTCGATCTGGGGCAGGGCCTGACTGAGAACGGGCGGCCGAATCCGATTGCCGAAGCGCTCGGAGGCCAGCAGACGGTGACGCTTCGTTCGGCGCTTGAAGGACTGCGACATGCTGCCGCGGACGATCGGATCGACGGAGTGCTGCTGCGCCTCGGCGGCTTTGCGGCAAGCTGGTCGCAGGCCGAGGAACTCCGTACGGCACTACTCGGGTTCCGAACCTCGGGCAAGTTCATCTACGCCGTCAGCGATGAACACGGAATCGACGAGAAGCAGTACTTCGTGGCCACTGCTGCCGACACGATCGTGATCGATCCGGCTGCGACGTTCGAAGTCAACGGCATCGCGGCCGAGCTCACCTTCTACCGCCCGTTGCTGGACAAGCTCGGGATCGAGCCGCAGATCGTCCGCGTAGGTACCTACAAAACGGCGGTGGAGCCGTTCCTGCTCGACTCTGCCTCAGAGGCCAATCGGCAGATGGTGAGCGCCGTGGTGGACGATGTGTTCGAGCAGTACATCGACACAGTGGTGGCGACGCGGAAGATCGATCGGGAGCATCTCACGTCACTGCTCGATTCGGCCGCGCTGCTGACTGCCGACGAGGCCCAGGCACATGGCCTGGTGGACGCTGTCCTCTACGCCGATCAGGTGCGGGAACGACTGCTGGAGCGCACGGGACGGGATACGACCGACGAACTGAACGACGTCGCGATGAGCGACTACGCGTCGTCGGTCGAGGACGGAACCGATGGCCATGGCAAGATCGCCGTCGTGTACGCAGTCGGCGCAATCGCGGCGGGGGAGAGTTCCTACGATCCGACGCCTGTCTTCGGACTCGGTGAGACGATCGGCGCAACGACGTTTGTCGAGGCGCTGCGCACAGCTCGCGAGGACGACGATGTGAATGCGGTGGTGGTGCGAATCAATTCGCCCGGGGGCGACGCCTCGGCCTCGGAGACAATGTGGCGCGAAATGGAGCTTACGGCCAGGAAGAAGCCGGTCGTGGTGTCGATGTCCGGGTATGCCGCGTCGGGTGGTTACTTCATTGCGGCGCCTGCGAACGTGATCGTCGCCGAACCGTCGACGCTGACGGGATCTATCGGCGTATATCGCCTCGGATTCAACCTTCGTCCGTTCCTCGAAGAGCACATCGGAATTCACACGCAGGCGATCCGCACGAATCCCCATGCGGACATGGGAACTCCGCTCAGAGCACTCAGCGACGCCGAGCGGGCGATCCTCCAGCGGACAGTCGACTCGACCTACGCGGAGTTCCTCTCGGTGGTCGCTCGCGGCCGGCATCTGTCAATCGACAGCGTTCGTTCGATTGCCGAGGGTCGCGTCTGGACCGGCGAACAAGCGCGCGAACTCGGGCTCGTCGACACGCTGGGAGGGCTGCAGACCGCCATCGCGGTCGCCGCCCGTCGCGCCCATCTGGATCCGCACAAGGTCAGTCTGACGATCCTGCCGCGCGAGTTGGGACTCTTCGAGTCGATTCGGCGATACCTCTCGGTTGCATCCACAGGGGATCTCACATCGACCGGCGTCTCGGCCGTCGGCGACGCACTCGGCGGAATCGACCGGGCCTCGGCGCTTTCGCTGCAGGCACGGAAGTTCCTCGATCAGCGTTCGGGATTGCAGGCGCGTATGGTGGATTTCCAACTGCAATGAGGTTCGTCCCGGCACTGCACCGAATTGCGTCAACTCGGCGATTTCCCGGGAGTCTCCCTGCGTCAATGCGATGGCACGGACCTTGTCATCTGCAGCGCAGACTCGAAGAGAGTTGGGAGCAACAGAGAGAAGTCTGAGAGGACGAGAGGACCTCAGAGAGGAACGAACGCAACGGCCGTCGAAGCAACTTCGACGGCCGTTGTTTTTTGCTTGCGCGACTCGTCTACACTGGGTTCGACATGATTCGGAGCAAATCAGCGTTGCAGCTGCTGAAGCAGCCAGTCGCCTTTGCTGGTACGGCGATACTGCGACAGCGAGGCTCCGCAGGCGTCGAAGCCATCGGGTCGGAACAACGCCACTGTGCGCTGCAGGTATCCATGGCGGACGAAGAATCGCAGCATGGCGTCGAAGTCATTCGGATCGAACGACGCGAGTTCGACGGTTGTCTGTCCGGCCAGCTGGAGGATTGCGCGCGGCAGTCGAGATGAGGATGTGGTCGTGTACATGAGGTTCTGGGAGTTCCTGCACGTGAGCGGACAAGGGATCTGATCACTCTCAGCGGAACAACGAGTCGCCGCGCCCGATGGTTAGGCACTGTCGATTTGCACGGGCGCAGTAACGGAATCCGGACCGCTTCAGACCTCCGAAACAGAAAGAGGCGCGTATTGTGGGATACGCGCCTCTTCAAACGTTGGGCAAATTTGGGCAGTTGGCACGAAGCATCGAATCGGGCACAGTGATCCGCTTCGTGTCAATGGACTACCGGGTTCAAGCAGTACAACGGACCTTCCAGAGATTGGTTAGCAGCGACTGAGATTTTTTTTCGATGGGGCACAGGACACCCATCTCCTAGGTGACATAATATCCCTTATCGTCAAAGGATGTCGGGTGGAAGCAGCGGGATTCCGCCAATTTTCCCCGCAACGGCAATATCCGCTAACTGATCGGAACACACCTCCGTTGCTCGATGTGACGACAGGAACCACTCGTCCGTTCCTGTTGTACGGTCCAGCAGCCAGACTCGCGCACGCGCGATCTACCCCCGGTCCAAGCCGCCGTTTCGATCCCCATGCCCGCCGACCAATGCCCCTGCGATCGAACCCGTCCAGACTTCGTTCACATCGTCACGCCAGAGGTCCGCACCAATGAATCGCTTTCCAGTTGAGGATCGAACGCTCCAGAACATCCAGCCACGCGACGCTGCCATGCTGCTCGTCGTGCTGGCGCTGATCGCTTTCGCGATCTACATCGGCTTCTCGACGCTGCCCGGAGATCCGGCACCGGTCGGCGAAGCCGTCTCCACGGGCCATTCCGCCACCGGCGCCACGCCGACTGCAGTCGCGCGTCCGGCGAACGTCGTTGACGCCGCTGAAGCGCCTGCAGACGTGCCCGAGCAGCCGCGTATCGGATCAGCGTCGTTGCGCAACACACGTCGGCCAACGTCTTCACCTGCGACCGGCACCGCAACGCATCAGACATCGGTGGCGAACGCGTCGTCACGATCGCGCTCGTCGGTGGCGACACATTCCTCGTCGACCGTGCATGCGACTCGGGCGAATTCCACGACGGTTGCCGCCGCTGCGGTAACCACCGACGACGTGTCGCCGATCAAGATGCAGCCGACGGCCCGCGCCGAGCGTGTCGAAGCGTCGCCCACGCATAGTGCACCTGCCTCGGAGGCAACTGCAGACGATGCATCGATCACGAAGTCGCTGGCACCGTCGGTCGTCAGGATGCAGGAGTCGAGCGAATCCAGCCAACATCCGTCCTCGGCCCACCTCGGCGACCAGGCGACATCGATGTCGTCGCCGAACCGGCTGGCTCAGCTCGAACCGAGCAATAGTCTCGCATCGGCCCGGCATGCGCAGCGAATCCAGGAACTGCGAAGCGCCCAGCGGTCGGTCCGACAGCTCAGTGCGCGGACGTCGCTGCCGCTGCTGCTCTTTGACGATCCGTGGCTGAGCGAATCCTCGCTGCGTACCCACAGTCTTTCATTCTCTGCGATCGATCGCGATCCGCGCTCGCTGGCAATGCTTCCACCGACGCTCCGCGCCTACTCCGCAAGCAACGTGATCGTTCTCCTCAACGAACTCGCCGCCGGCTACAAGGGATTCTGCGGTCTGGTCAATCCGATGTGCCGGGCGATCACCGATCAACTGGTCGAAAACGACCTTGTCATCAAGCAGTCGGAGTCGATCGATGTCCAGCATCCGGCTATGTCTTCGTTGCTGCTTGCAAGCGACTGGTACGCGCGGTCGACATCGCTTCCGATGCCCAGAGAGGTGCAACTGATGGAGTTCGTACCGTTGGCCCACATCAGTCGGATCGAGTACAGCTACTACGCGATCACACTCGACGGCCGCCAGCTCTTGTCGGCACTGCTGCGTTCGGGCGAACCCGAAACCACGAGTCCCGCGTTGCATTGACGGCACGGTCGCGACGGATCTGATCGTCCTTGCATTCGTAGATATGGTTTGGCGTGACGGTTGGTGGTGTGTCCAATACCAGACGGGTTCCTGCCGGCGAAATGGTCGTCGAAGGCAGGAACCCGTGGCACGTTGGAGACGGGCAAAGCGGTAGCGCCTCCCGGGCTCAAGCCTGAGCGCCACTAACCTCCTGCGCTTTGCAAGTGCCGTTCAGCGGCGTTTTGATCTGGTCGACTTCTTCGTCGAGCGTTCTCGACGCGTTCGCGTCGACTGCACTCCCGATGTCGCGCGAGCCGACCGCGACGACGTCTTCGTGGAGTTCGTCGTCGCTGCATTCTTCGGACGCTTCGTCACGGGGCGACTGGCTGACGATTGACTCGCCGACCGACGCCTGATGGGCGTTGCTTCGACTGCCCTCGTTGCCGACGCCTTTCTGGTCGTACGTTTCGCCGCCGACTTCTTCTGTGTTGCTGACTTCTTTGTCGGGCGCTTCGCTGCCGCCTTCTTTGCCATTGCGGACTTCCCGGTCGTGCGCTTGGCCGCTGCACTCGCGGTCCGCGTCGCCTTCCTTGTCGCCTGGGCCTTTGGCGCGGTCCGCTTCCGGGTCGCCAGCGCCGCCGCTGCCTTCTTCGTTCGCACCACCTTCTTCTTCCCTTCTGACTTCTTCGCCGCGACCTTCTTCGGCACCTTCGACTTCGACGCAGCGCGCTTCGCCGCGACCTTCTTCGGCACGTTTGCCTTCGTCGGCGCGCGCTTCGCTGCTGAACGTGGCCCGGCGGTTCTCGTCGACCGACGGGCCGTATTGGCGCCCGCTGTTGCGGTGCGCTTCTTCGACGAGGTCGAGCGATTCGACTTCGCGCTGGACGACCTGACTGACGCTCCGGCGGTTCGCTGACGTGGCGTCGACGCGGACGCCGTGCGCCGTTGCCGAGGAACGTCCGCGGCCGATCCGCCGGTCGACTTCCGCCGAGTCCGGGGCGAGCCGACCTTCTTCCCGGCCACCGGCTTCTTTGCTGCCGTTGTCCGCGGCCTCGACGGTGACGAATTCTTCGACCGCGCATTCACTGTCGAACCATCTGTGCGCGATTGCGACCGACTCCGATTGGTTCCTTTCACGGGCGATTTGCGCGGCCGGCCTGTAGTGCCCCCAGTAGTGCCACGTGTAGTGCTCCTCGATTGGCCGTCGTCGGTTCGTCTGCGACGCTTGGGAACGAGCTCCATGGCCGCACGACGCTGGCGCCGGCGCTGCTGCACTTCGGCCTTTCGCGCACCGTTCACGTCGCCAAAGAGCGACTGTTCCTCGGACGAGTTCCGCCGCCGTCGTCGCCTGTTCGATGGCGGACCGAGAACGAATGGAGTGCGCAGGTCCCGTTCGTCCACTGCCACTTCAACGGGCTCGCCGTCGGCGGGCCTGCGTCCCTCGACGATGTATCGCACGGGACTGTAGCGCATGTCGACGCGCGAGACGACGACGGTAGCGCCGCGGGGAAGTGGCGGGACGTACCGGAGGATATTCAGCGTTTGTCCTGGCGTGTATTTCGGTTTGGCGTCCATGAGTCTCCAGGGTGATCGAGAAAGCAAAGGGGCCGCCGAGGACTGTCCTCGGTCGGCCCCACCAATGAAATTCGCGTCACATCTGTCGTGCCCGTCGACTACACGCCCTTCGACCGGGTGCCCGTGGTTTCGGCCGCGCGGCGCATCGCTCGCGGCGTCGAAGCGGCGTTCGTCGACGGCGCGGAGAGTGCCTCGCGGACAGCGATGTGGGACGCCTGGTCATCCAGTGCATCACAGAGGCGATCGTAGTCGCGTCGGAGAATTTCCTCCGCGCTCTGGTAGCCTGCATCGGCCAGCAGTCGATCGATCTCCTCGCTCGTCCATTCGTTGTCCCGCGCAATTGCACGGAACCGTCGCGCCTGCCGGAAGCTGACGACTGCCGGTGGATTGCCCGCACGGTTTGGTTGACCCGAAACCGGCCGCGTCACCGCAGGTGGTTGTCGGAGGTCGCCGGCCCACGCCTTCTGTTCCCCGCGGGTTCGCGAGGGAGGCTCCACCTCTCGGGACACCGGCTCGGAAGGATCGGCATCTTCGCGCCATGGGAACTGATCGATAACCGGGTCGGACGCTTTCCGCCACAGTCGACGCTTTCGTCCGCGCGAACTCTGGTCGCGCGAGACGTTGGTGCACCATACCTCGACAGCATTCGCTGAAACCCATGCGCGAACGAATCCAGGGTCCCAGAGCTCCGAGGCGATGCCGAGGTCCTTGCAGCACCGCATCAGACAGTTGGACTTCGCGCTCTCGGCTGCGGTACCGTAGCTCATGCGGTCGTTCTCCGGATAGTATTGCTGCTCTCCGATCGCCTCGCTCACGAATCGTCCGTGAACGAACAACGCGCCCTTGTAGTACAGCATGTTGTCGTCGGTCGACACCGTAATCTCGATCGGCGGCAGCGACCAGGCGCCGGGACCGAACGCCCGGTTGAGAATCCGACGGTACTTGATCTCCGGCAGGTAGATCAGGCCGTCCGGACGGATCTCAACGTCATTATGATCAACGGGTGCAAGCAGCACCTTGATTGCATCCTCGGCAAACGCTTCCTGCGCGATACCCACGTACGGATTGAACGTCGATTGCGATGGCTGTTCGTCCGTAGGAAGTGGCGCCGGTTCACCGAGGTCCCGCAGCACGTCGATGGCCGCGGTCGTGTCTGGCTTCGCCATGTAATTCTCCAGTTGAGTTGTGCGTTTCTTGCTCACTGTTCTATATCACCATCGCGGTCTGTAGCTGGTGTTGGGTGTGCTCCGTGGTGACGAGGTCTTGCAGACCTGTCTGGTCAGAAGGAGCACGTCGCTCGACAGTTCTCGAGCGCCGCTGGTCTCCGGGCTCGGCGATCCGGCAACACGGCCGATTGAGCTCCAGCTCGAAACGTCCGCTTGCGATACCCAGTGGGGTGCGGACGCGGGCGATCAACGGCATCGTCGCACGGCGCGATTCCGGATAGACCATCTCGACGGCACCCCGCTTCGAGGTCGGCTCCAGTGTGATCGAGCCGACGTCGCTGCGTGGCTTCACCGGGCTCTGCGCCACGGCAACCACGGCGACCTGCAGCTCGACGGCCAATCGCTGCAACGCGTCGATGCGTGCATCGGATGAGTCGTCCCCGCCGTCGATCCGCATCTGTTCCAGAGAATCGACCACCACGAGTCCGAGTGCATTCCGCTCCCGGCGCATCGCGCGGGCGCGCGCGACAATCTCGTCCGCGCTCAGATCCGCCGTGTCGTCGACGAACATCGGTGCGTCTTCTATCCGTCGCAGCGCGGCGATTGCGCGCTGGAGCTCACCCTCATCGAGGCCGCCTCTGCGAACGGCGTCGAGCCGGATGCCACACTCGCTTGCGACCAGCCGCAGCATGAGCTGTCGACGGGAGCTCTCGAGCGTGAAGTAGCCGACCGGCACTCCGGCGACCGAGGCCGCATGAACGGCAACTCGAAGCGCCAGGGTGCTCTTACCCGTTCCGCCCGTACCCTCGAGGAGTACGAGCTCGGAGCGCCGGAGCCCTCCGGCGATATGGTCGAATCCTCCCAGTCCCGTCGGTATCGACAAAATCGAGTCCGATGCGGTGGCAGCAGCGACGGTCATCAGGTCCATTAGAGACGCCCTCGAAGTCCTGTAATTGTGTCCGATCGCTCCTATATACGGAATAATCTGAACACCTCCAATACATCGCGAGCCGCTTTCAAATTCTACGATTTTGAGCGATATAGTGTCAAAATCGAACCGAATGGACCCCGGCCGCGACGTCAGTCATCCGAGTTGCCATCATGGCAGGATGGGTCGTCGGACGCCGACCCCTCAACGAGGATGTGAGGGAGTTTCACACAGGACGTCGGCGTGCCTCACAACTGACGAGGTCAATGCGTATTATTCAAGATGTAATTGAATTCAGGCTCGACCCGCCTATGCGCCATACGCTACGCACTGCCATTCTGGCCCTGTTCTGCTTCACCTTCACGTCCTCCCTTCTGTTGTCGCAATGGAAGGAAGTGCCGACCAGTACGCTCGTCGCGGCCGGTTCGACCGCCGGCGCGCAGTACAATGAGGTGTTCTTCACCGATGCCAATCATGGGTGGATCACGCAGTCAGGAACGCTCGTACTTCGCACGACAGATGGTGGCGTCACCTGGAGCGGCAGCACGCTGACGGGAGCAACGGGTTCGGCCAATCGCGACATCTGCTTCGTGTCCAGTTCGACCGGTTGGGTTGGTGGTGAAGACGGCGTGTTTCGTACGACCGACGGCGGAGCCACCTGGACGAACGTCACCCCGGCGCTGGGCAACGGCTTCGGGACGGTGATCTGGTTCATCGATGCCAGCAACGGCATCTGCGCACGTGGACGTGGGTCGGCGGCGGGACCGGACAGTGCCTACTTCTATCGGACAACCGATGGCGGATCAACGTGGCTGGGACCGACGGTAGACACGGTTTCGCCCGACGGTTCCATCGGGGGTGCATCTTATGGCGGCGGCACGTATTACGTGTCCGGCGGCGTCGGACACTTCTGGAAATCGACCGACAACGGCGTTACCTGGTCGCACTCGCTCACCGGCGACAACGGATGGCAGGAGGATCTGATTTCCAGCAATGGACATCAGTTCATCGCCTCGGCGAACGGGTACAGTTGGTCCTCTACCGGTGGCGGCAAGGTCCTGGTCAGCACCACGAATGACACCACCTGGAGCACCACCAACTTCAGTGCGATCATGTGGGGCGTGACGATGGTTTCGGCCAACGTCGGCTGGGCGTGCGGTGAACAGAGTCTGATCTACAAGACCACCGACGGTGGTGCCACCTGGTTCTCGCAGAATTGTGGCGTGCCTCCCAGTCTCCACCTGGACGACATCTATTTCCCCGACGCGACGCATGGCTGGGCGGTGGGACCCGGGGGAGTGTTCGAATTTGTCGGCGACTATTTCGAAGCCGACCCCGACACCATCGACTTCGGTGCTGTGCCGATCGGACTGTCCAGTCAGATTCGATTCGCCTCGGTCCATGAGTACGGATCTGGCCTGACGATCAGTCGGTCGATGAGCGGTCCCGACGTGGCCGACTTCCGAGCTCCGAACGGACTGTCGTCGCTGAACCTCACCTACTGCGCGAGCGACTCGACCGGTATCCGCTTCACACCGAGTCGCGAGGCATTCGAATTCGCCTACCTCCACTACATCTCCCCTGCCGGCGACACTGCAACCGTCGTTCTGCGTGGACAGGGCGTTCGGCCGCGCCTGGTTCCGAGTGGTCCGATCGATTTCGATACGATCGCGTGTGCGAGCCAGTCGACGGCGAAGATCACGTTGGAGAATCTGGGCGGATACCAGTTGATCATCTCCGACACGACGTTCCGTACGACGCTCGGGAGGACCTATACGCTGCAGTCGCCACCGGTGCCGGACACCATCGTTGCCGGCGGAAAGCTCGACCTGATCGTTCGCGTCGACGCCCAGCTGCCGGGCAGATTCACCGATACGCTTCTCATCAACAGCAATGACCCGACCGCGCCGGCACGAATTCCCATTCATGGTTTTCGCCAGGTCGTTGCAATGCGGTTCAATCAGGATACGCTGCTGACACTGGGACGCGCCTACGTCGGCCGCGATACGTCGATCTGCATTCTGTACTACAACGTCGGAAACGCCACACAGCAGGTCGCCGAGGTCGCACCGCTTGAAGGCGATCCGGCGATCGAGCAGTCCCCCAGTGTCAGCGGTACGCCGGCCTTTCCATCGAGTCCTCCGAACTCCGCGCCGCCTGTCGCCATCTGCTTCCGCGTGCGCGCCTCGGATACCGGATGGTTCGAACGTCGCTTCCGCGTTCGAACCGCGCCGTGCGGGCTCGATACGTTCGTGACCGTCCGTGCCTACGGCGTCGACGCCATGGCAGAGGCGGATTCGCTGCGCACCGCGCCGACGAGCGTCTGCGGCACGGGAACGCTCGATACGTTCTTCATCGCCAGTCGTGGCAACGTTCCGCTCGTGCTTCGAGAACCGACCATCGGTGGCGTTGCCGCGGGGCAGTTCGCCGTCGTCGAGCCCGCGACGTGGCCCGATACCGTCGCGGTGGGAGACTCGCTGCGGGTCGTGGTGAATTTCACTCCCGGCATCGGCGTCGGTCGTCGATCAGCTGTGTTGGTCGTCCCGACCAATGATGCTCGGACCGGGTTCGAGCAGCTCGTCGTCCAGCTCGAGGGAAGTCGCGAGGTGGTGGCGCTCGACGTCGACACGGCGCGAACGGTGGAGCTTGGCACCGTCTGCGTCAACGACTACCGCCGCGTCGTCTTCGGGTTGCAGAACGCCGGCTCAGTCGTCGACACGATCACGCGACTGACCGTCACGTCACCATCGGGCGCAGTTGCGATCGCGCGCGATCCGTCCGGGCGCGCCCTCGACGTCGACGCCGTTGATTCAGTCGTCTTCGATGTCGTGCCGAAGTCGGTTGGGCCATTCGAGGCGCGATACGAGATCGGATACGGTCCGTGTGACGGCGCGGAGACCGTCATCGTTCGCGGAACCGCTGTCGCCACGGATCTCGCCGTCGCCGGTGCTCTCGATCTCGGAAACATTCCGGTGGGCCGTACGACCACAAGGACGGTGACGATTCGAAATGACGGTTCGGCGGAGGTTACCGTCCGGGACGTCCGGATCGATCCTCCCGACGCTGCGGTCGTCGTGGCGGTGGCGGGGCTTCCTGCGACGCTCGCGCCCGGTGAAGAACGAGAGGTTACCATCACGCTGACGCCGACGACGGCCGGGCACCTTGCAGCGCGCATGGTGATCGACAACGATGGTATCTGCGGTTCGGAGCTCGAGCGCACCATCACCGCGACGGCTACCGAGGGACGCCTCTTCTCCGCGCAGAGCGAAGTCCGCTTCGGAAGCTGGATCGCCTGCTCCAACAGTCCGATTGTCGACACGGTCGTTCTGCGGTGGCTGGGCGACGCACCGGTCGCCGTCCGCTCGATCGGATTCGCCCACAACGCGCCTGAGTTCGCCATCCTTGGAACCCCGCCAACCACGCTGCAGCCGGACGTGCCAACAGAGGTGTACGTCGCGGCAGCACCCGTTGCCGGAGGCGATGCCCTCGACACGCTCGAGGTTCAGGTCGACGATTCGGGCGAGCCGACGATGCGAATTCCGCTGCACGTGCACTTCGACGTCGCCGCACTCGACGTGCTCGACTCGGCCGGCGATCCGCTTGAGCGAATTCACGCCGACGTCTTCGAATGCGCTGACGGAGTCGATCGCGTCGTTCGGCTGCACAACGCCGGCACTCTCAACGACACCGTGACGATAGCGAGCACGAGTTCCGACGCAACCGTGCTCACACCGATGCCGATCACGATCGCGCCCGGCGGCGATGCTGAAGCAACCGTCCGCGTAGCATCAACAGGATCAGCGACGATCAGCTCCACCCTGTCGATCACCCGCATGCCATGCGGCGTCGTACGCCAGATTCCCGTCGATGGAACGGTCATCGCACTGACCGCAACCGTCGGCGATGCGGATTTCGGTCGTGTTCAGATCGGAACTCGCGATACCGTCGAAGCGGTGGTCACCAATCCCGGACCCATCGACCGCACGGTGCGCGATGTCGTACTGAGCGATCCAAGTGGGTCCATGCGGCTCGTGGGGACGGCGGTCGGCCGGACGATTGCCGCAGGCGACACCATTCATGTGATGATCGAATTCGCTCCCGGCGGCGTTGCCGATGTGTCGTCGAAGCTGACGGTGGTCCTCGATGGCGGCTGTACGCAGTCGTTCGACGCAGCGGTGACCGGCACTGCCGTCGAAGAACTGATCCCGACGTACGAATTGACCGCAACGGCGCCCTCGCTCACGGGTCGCTGGGGCTCGACGGTCGACGTGCCGATCGGACTGAACACCGGTCGCGCCACGCCCGTGAGTGAATTCGAACTTCACGTCGGTGCCGCTGCCACGCTGCTCGATCCCGTCGGCGTTCGCGTGGCAGCCACCATGGCGGATTCGTTCTCGGTCGAAGCGGTACGGTTCGATCCCGACGGTGTCTTCGTCGTTCGCGTCACGCCACGCGATGGCGTCGTGCTCGACGGGCCGATCGATTCGCTCGTCGTGGTGGAGTACGAGGTGCTGCGCGGACCTGACATCGCGACGCCGATCACACCCAGCGTACAGGGTCTGGCGGACAACTACGAGGTGACCGCCGGCGCCGGTACGTTCACCCTGGAGAATTACTGTGATGCCTACGGCCGCCTGCTTCAGGTGACAGGCGCGTTCCGGCTTGAGCAGAATCGGCCGAATCCGTCGGCGGGAGCGACGACGATCGAATTCGAACTTCCCTTCCACGGTCCTGCGCTGCTGCAGGTGTTCGACCAGACCGGTCGCGAGGTGCTGCGTCCGGTTAACGGCTACATGCCGGCAGGCCGTGCTCGCACGGTGATCGATCGCAGTCAGCTTCCCTCGGGTGTGTATACCTACCGGCTACGGGCAGGACTCCACGAGCTGACGCGGCGCATGGTGATCACGAAGTAGATCCGTCGATCGATCTCCCCAACGCTCATTCCGGCTACCCCTTGCAATGACCGACCAATCAGCCGTCGGCCGCCGTTGTGCGGTCGTCGCCTTCCTATTCGCGCTCTCGATCCTCCCGGGCAATCCGATGTCGGCGCAATCCGACACCGTCGAGGCCGGTCCGTCGATGCGGCAGGAGCGATTTGGCGTCGGCGTGTACGGCGCATGGGCGCTCAACATGCTCGACGGCTCCTTCGCGCCCTTCGACGAGCCGAAATGCGGTGTGTTCGAAACCGGAGTCGGACATGGAATCGTCGTCGGTGGCCGGTTCGAACTTCCGGTTGCAACGGAGATTCGGTTGAACCTCGAGGCGGAGTACCACGATCGCTCCGGTACGATGACGTTCCCGTGCGTTGACCCGGCGCACATCCGGCTCCCGAGCGGGGCAACGACCGACGCCACTACGGAGAACATCGCCGACATCTCCAACCACGCACTCAGTCTGCGGGCGCTCGTCGCCTCGCGACTCTTCGGACTTTCGCTGGAGGCCGCAGTCGGGCCGTACCTCTCCTACGCCGTATCGGCGGGGTACGACGCCAGGGAGGAAATCCGGGCTCCCGTCGCGGCGGAATTCGTCGACGGCGGGCAGTCCCGACCCATCGGTTCCGGTGATCTGTCGGCAAGTGGACTATCCCTTGGAATAGCAGGTGCCTTCCGCTATCTGCTCCCGATGGGTGGCGACTTCGATCTGGTACCTGAGATCTCCTACGAACTTCCCCTGGACGACGAACTCTCGCCCGGAGCGATTCGAACATCGTCTCTTCGCTTCGGTATCGGAGTGGTGATGCGCAGCTACCAGAGCCCGCCTCCGCCGGCGATTGCCGCAGCTCCGCCTCCTGAACTCAAGGCCCACCTTGTTGTCGGCGCCAACACACTCGACGGACGAAGCATCGGCGCGATGAGCGATACGCTCGACTTCCATCTGCAGCGCACCGTGTCCACGCGGCTCAATCCGCTCCTCTCCTATGTATTCTTCGACAACGCAAGTGCGGAGATCCCCGATCGATATCATCGTCGAACGCCGGCACAGGCCTCCGCGTTCGACGAGTCGCACATGGACGACGAGTCGGTGCTCGGCACCTATTACAACCTGCTGGACATCATCGGCTCGCGCATGCGGCGCGACACGCTTGCGAGGATCACCGTAACGGGCACGCAGCCCGACGTGCCTCCCGGCGCGCGGACGCTGTCGCTGGCTGCCGACCGGGCTGCGGCGGTGAAGCAGTACCTCGTCGACACCTGGAGCATCGATGGCAGCCGCATCTCCACGGCCGTGCGCCGGATGCCCGAGACGCCGTCGAACGACGAGTCGCAGGCCGGACGCGACGAGAATCGACGCGCGGAAATCACCTCCGACAGCTACGACATCATCGCGCCCGTGCTGCTGGCAGACACCACCTACTCAACCGTGATCCCCGAACTGTCGGTCTTCCCGGTCGTCCACAGTCAGGCGGGCGTGGCAAACTGGACGCTCGACGTCGGTCTTGCCGATTCGCTCATCGATCGCTTCGGGGATACGAGCGGTTCACCCCCTATGATCAACTGGCAGCCGCCGGCGACGCTTGCACTGTGGCGACGGGACAGTCTACTGATCGACGCCCGGCTTGATGTCCGCGACAGCGCCGGTCAGACCGTCGAGGCGGAATATTCGGTCCCGCTGCGCCACGTCCTCGACGCGGACAACGTCGTCTATGGAACCGGGCACTACTCGCTGATTCTCTTCGACTTCGGCAGTGATAAGCTTCGACCGGAACACCAGAAGATCATCGATCTGATCAACGACAGAAGTATCGGGCGGCATCAGGTGGTCGTCGAGGGATTCACCGATCGGATTGGTGAGCCGGAATTCAATCGAACGCTGTCGCAGCGTCGTGCGGCGACGGTCGCTGAACACCTCGATGCGACTGTCACGGCAGTGCATGGTCGGGGTGAGGATGGCGACCTCTACGACGAATCGATGCCCGAAGGACGATTCTACTCCCGCTGCGTCACCGTCACTGTTCGCTGACTCCGTCGGTCCATCCGTCGGTGTGGATTCGCTCGATCACCGCACGAAATTCCTCCACGCTTCTGAATCGACACCCCGCAGCGTTGTCATGCCCTCCGCCACCGAATCGCTCGGCAAACATGCGGGCGTTGATCCCCGCTCCGTCGATCGAGCGGACCGAACATCGGATCGACCAGTCGTTCTGCACGGTGTAGATCAGGGCGAGGACGTCGGGCGTGCGCTCGGCACTCAGGCAGATGTGGTTGCCAAGCTCCGAGTTGTACGATGTCGAGTTGACCACGAACAGGTCGAGTTCGCGAACATGCAGGTGCAGCGCCTGGCGCGCACTCTTGACCACCTGGGCATCGACCATTGAGATGATCGCCTCGCCCTGTCCACGCCGACGTTCCAACCACGCCTCGGGGTTGCTCAGCGATTCGCGCAGCTCGGCCACCATGGCGTCGGCCATGCCGTCGAGCGTATTGAGCGCGGCGTTGACCGCCCGCGAATCCTCCAACTTCCACTCCCAGATATCCTGATCGGCTACGTAGCGCAGTAGCAACGGTACCGGCAGCGCGTCGTCGGAGCGTTCGTTGAAGTACTTCCACACCAGTGTGGCGCCGCTGAGCCCGGGACCGATGTGAATGAACGTCTCGTCGCAATACGACTCCAGTTCGTCGAGCTTTTCGAGCGCCGTGCGATGGTGGTCGATGCAGACCGTGCGCGGCGCGTCGGTGCCGATGCGTCCGTTCGACTCGAGGTGGCGAATCAGCCCCGCGTGCTTCTGAACGGAAATGGAGAAGTCGACGATGAAGATGTCGGATACCTCCCACCGGGGCGAGACGTATGCGTCGAGGTACTCGGCTGACAGCTCTTCGTCCCACTCGGTGAGGTAGGACATCGGGCAGAAGAGGACTTCGAATTCGCCGTCGCGCCAATTCGCTCGATGCAGGCGCCATGCAAGGGCAGCGGCTGCGGCCGACCCGTCGTTGCAGGGTGCGTGGTAGAGGCAGAGTATCGAATTCATGCAGTGGTGTCCGTACGCGGTGGCAGTTGCTCGGCGTGCTCCGCGATGCGGTCGGCCGCCGTTCGGACGTTCTCCTCGGAGACGTCCATGTGAAATACAGCGCGAATCGCTCCCTTGAACGCTGCGGAGAGAAGAATTCCCTCGTCGGCAAGTCGCGCGACGAACCGCTTCACATCGGCGTCGCGCAGGCGGAAGATGACGATGTTCGTCTGCGGCTTTGCCGCGAGAATGATCCGATCGCTTGCGGTAATACGATCGGCGAAGAGCCGCGCCTTGCGGTGGTCGTCGGCCAGTCGATCGATGTTGTGTTCCAGAGCAAAGAGTCCCGCCGCTGCGAGCATTCCGGCCTGGCGCCACCCACCGCCCCAGATCTTTCTGAATCGATGTGCTCTGGTGACGACCTCCGCGGGCCCGGCGAGAACGGATCCGACGGGCGCACCGAGTGCTTTCGAGAGGCAGACCGACACCGTGTCGAACTGGCGGGCGTACGCCGAGGGAGCGATGCCGGTGGCGACGGTCGCGTTCCAGAGCCGGGCGCCATCCAGGTGCATGGCGATGCCGTTGCGGCGCGCAACGGCCGCGACGGCTTCGATCGTCTCCATCGGAACCACTGCACCACCCTCCCGGTTGTGCGTCTGCTCGAGGGCAATCACTCGCGTGGGCGGCAGGTAGTACGCGTCCTCGCGAATCGCCTCGGAGATGTCCGCGGGGCCGATGACGCCACCGTCGTCGGCGACGGTGTGGAGCTGGATGCCGGAGAGCAGTGCCGGCGCGCCGGTTTCGTAGTTGAAGATGTGACTGGAGTGTCCGAGGATCACCTCGTCGCCCGGTTCGGTGAGTGCCTTGAGACAGAGCTGGTTGCTCATCACGCCGGTCGGAACGAACAGTGCCCGCTCCTTTCCGAGCAGATCAGCCACCTCCTCCTGTAGCCGATTCACCGTCGGATCCTCTCCGTAGACGTCGTCGCCGACCGGCGCATCGACCATTACCGCACGCATTTCCGCCGTTGGTCTCGTGACGGTGTCGCTCCGCAGATCGATCGTCGATCCCGCGGCCGACGCGACGTCGGCGGCAGTGGCCATCGATGCAGATTTTTCTTTCATCTCAACACTCGCTCGAACGTGAACGGGATGGCCCGAACCGTGATTTTGGTCTCGTTCGGGACATTTTCTTTCAAGTGTCGCTTGAAGTAGTATCTTCGCGCACCTCAACTCCTTTCTAGTTTGAATTCGGCGCATGCACGCCGATATTCATGCGGATGCGAATGCCCACATCCGTGCCGAGGTCCGACCATCGGTAATCCGAACACATTCCAAACGCATTCCCAGAAAGCAATCCGGTGCGAGACCGTACTCGTTGCGACGCAGCTCGATCCCGATCGGCTCGGCGGGCGCACGGTCGTCGTGCTTGACACGCTCCGCGCGATGACGACGGTTTCGGTGGCACTGGCTTCCGGCGCCGACAGTATCGTTCCCGCCGCCTCGATCGAAGAGGCGGCTGCAATTGCGGATCGACTGGGTCGAGAACGGGTGCGACTCTGCGGTGAACGGCGTGGGCTGAGGATCGACGGATTCGATCTGGGCAACTCGCCGCTCGAATATACGCCCGGTGCCGTGGGCGGGAAAATCGTGGTGCTGACGACATCGAACGGTACCGCGACGCTCCTCGCCTGCACTCGCGCCGAGGCCGTGTACTGCGGTGCACTGGTCAATGCAGATGCCATCGCAGGCGCGCTCATCGAGCGCGGCGCCGCGCACGTCGTGCTCGTCTGCTCCGGAACCGACGGCGCATTCGCCCTCGAGGACGCTGCCGCTGCCGGAGCGATCATCGAGGCGATGATGCTGCGTGGGGGTCGAACGACATTCGATCTCGACGACGCCACGCGCGCCGTCGAGATACTCTTTCGTACGAATGCGGAGCGACTCGCGGCGCTCATTGCCGAGAGTGACCATGGTCGCCGTCTCCGGGCCCTCGGATGCGCCGACGACGTCACGTTCTGTTCCCAACTGGATCTGCCGAATGCTCCCGCTCCGCTGTTCGACGGCATGGCGATCCTCCCCTCCCCCATCGCTGCCGGAGAGTCGTCGAGCTCGCAACGCACAGGCGAGGCACGACTCTCGGACCCGAATGACACAACCAACCGAAGCTGATCATGGCTGACTACTCCGTCTCCGACATCGCGCTGTTTCGCAAGCGAGCCAACGGCGCAGACGACGATCCGGCACCGACCCGTCAGCCGACGCCACGGCGCCGCCGCACGACTCCTGCCCGCACGCGGAAGACGAAAGAGCCGGAGCGCAAGCCGGCGCGTGGCGTCGATCCCGACGAACGGTTCCGTCAGGTGACCGGTGTTCTGCTCGTGCTCGGCGGTGTGCTCGTGCTCCTGGCCCTGATCAGCTACACGCCGCATGACCAGGCCAACGCCGATGTCCGCTTGAGCGACCTGTTCGGATTGTTCACCAACGATCCGCACATCGCTGCCAAGGCCGACACCACGGAGAACTGGCTCGGATTGCTCGGTGCATTCGTGGCCAACTTTCTCATCAACGCGACCGTCGGCTACGCGACACTTGCCGTTCCGGTGCTGCTGGTGATGTGGGGCGTCAAAGTCTTTTCGGGAAAGGAGTACCAGAAGATGTGGCGGGGCACGCTCTTCACGATTCTCGTCATGACCCTCGTCGCCTCCCTCTTCGGAACGGTCCGGCTGGTCGAATGGCTCTTCAACCCCGCGCCCGAGTTCTCCGGGGCGATCGGAACATTCATCGCCGCCGTCTTCACAGGGCTGCTCGGCACCATCGGAGCGTTTCTGATTCTGTCGGTCGGACTGTTCATCGCCTGCGTCTATGCATTCGATGTCAACGTGCTCGATGCCGTTGCCAAGCTGCGGGATCTTGCGCTGCTGGTCTGGGCCAGGGCGAAGGCGGCGAACGAATCGCTGTCGCAGCGCCTGTCCGAGCGGCAGCCGGACGCGGTCGAGGCGTCGAAGTCGTCGGAGGCAGCGGTATCGGGCGATGACGAACCGGCGCGGATGGCTCGGAGGATTCGTGGAGGCGATTCAAACGAACGGGCTGCAACGCCGTCAGGTGCTTCCTTCTCGGAGCCGAGCATCCGGCGGAGCGAATCACGCCCGGACGGTCCTCCGATGCCGAACCTGTCGGATGCGCCGGCGCGCGGGAGTCGATCAGCGACACCGGAAGCGCCTGTGGAACCGGAGCGGGACGAGCGGGGCCGGATTCGCAATCCGCATCGCAACGGATCCCAGATGCCCCCTGCCGAGCCCGAAATGCCGAAGCCGATCACGCTCGAGCCGGCGACCGCTCGCAATCACGACCTGGAGAGCGTCGAACTGCGTCGCGCGGCCGGCGAGGAACCGGTGGCGGTTGCCGAACCGGCGGCGCCGCGTCTGACGCTCGAGGTGCAGGAGGGCGAATCGCTCGACGATCAGGAAGTCGGCGATGGCGGTGAACTGGTCAACGTGCAGGACGAACAGATCAGCTACACGCCGCCGTCGGTGGACATTCTCACACCGCAGAGCGAGGTGGCTGACGTCAACGACGACGAATTGAAGGAGAACGCTCGGATCCTGCAGGAGAAGCTGGCGACGTTCAACATTCAGATCGAGAATCTGACCGTGACGCCGGGTCCGGTGGTGACGCTGTATGAATTCGTGCCGGCCGCGGGTATCAAGGTGGCGCAGATCGAGTCCCTCGCCGATGACATCGCACTGGCGCTCAAGGCGCGGGGCATCCGAATCATCGCTCCGATTCCCGGCAAGGGCACCGTCGGCGTGGAGATTCCAAACCACAAGCCGGCGATGGTTCGAATTCGTTCGGTGATCAACACGGCGCGTTTCCGCGAGGCCTCGCACCGGCTTCCGCTGGCACTCGGCAAGACGACTGTCGGTGAGGTCTTCTGCGACGATCTGGCGAAGATGCCGCACCTGCTGATCGCAGGCGCGACCGGCTCGGGCAAGTCGGTCGGCATCAATTCGATTCTCACCTCCCTGATCTACAAAATGCACCCGGCCGATCTGAAGTTCGTGATCATCGATCCGAAGAAGATCGAGCTGTCGCTGTACCGGTCGCTGAAGGATCACTTCCTGGCGCGCTGTCCGGACGTCGACGAGGAGATCATCACCAACGCGCAGAACGCCGTGACGGTGCTCAAGGCGCTGGAGCTCGAGATGGATCGACGCTACGACATCCTCTCGAAGGTCGGGCAGCGCAACATTCACGACTACAACGAGCGTGTCGACGAGGGGCGCTATAAGGACGCGAAGGATTTCACGCACGTGCGTCTGCCCTACATCGTGCTGATCCTCGACGAGCTCGCCGATCTGATGATCACAGCGGCCCGCGAGGTCGAAGAGCCGATCGCGCGACTGGCCCAGCTGGCGCGCGCAATCGGCATCCACCTTGTCGTCGCCACGCAGCGTCCGTCGGTCGATGTGATCACCGGTGTGATCAAGGCGAACTTCCCGGCGCGCATCGCCTACCAGGTTGCCTCGAAGATCGACTCACGCACGATTCTCGACATGAACGGTGCCGAACAGTTGCTCGGCAACGGCGACATGCTCTACCTCCCCGGCGGTCAGCCGAAGCCACTGCGACTGCAGAATGCCTTCATCTCGACCGACGAGGTCGAGGAGATCTGCGACTATGTCGGGCGTCAGCGCGGGTACTCGCAGCCGTACATGCTGCCGTCGGTCGTGGAGAAGAAGAAGTCGATGAGTGGCGGTGCGCGCGACGAACGCGACGAACTCTTCGAGGAGGCGGCACGTCTGGTGGTGACGCATCAGCAGGGATCGGTCTCGCTGGTGCAGCGCCGGTTGAAAGTGGGCTACTCGCGGGCCGCACGAATCATCGACGAACTCGAGATGGCCGGTATCGTCGGCCCATTCGACGGGTCGAAGGCGCGCCAGGTGCTGGTGGAGAACGAAGAGGATCTGGAGATCTACATCTGAGGCCCGCGCTGCGTCAGCGGTAGCCCGTCGGTGAGTATCTTTCCGGTCGCTGAGTTCCCGTCGTCTCACAACATTTTCCGCAAAGACCCATGGGCAGATACCTACTCCTCTTCATCGTGGCGTTCATTGCTGCCACGATGGTTTCCGAAGCGAAGTCCGATACGCTCTCGGTTCCGGACATGCAGTGCGGTTCGTGCGAGGCGAGGATTTCGAAGGCGCTCACCAGCATCGACGGTGTGGCGACGGTCGCAGCCGATGCCTCGTCGAAGACGGTGATCATCGCCTACGACGAGGCGAAGACGAACCGCCTGAAGCTCGAGCAGGCGATTGCCGCAGTCGGATACACGGCCGGTGATCAGCCTGCCGACCGGGGCGCGCAGGCACGTCTGCCGATGTGCTGCAAGCCGCATGCTGACAGCAGCGGCGGTTCGTGTGATGACTGACTCGCCGAAGCAATCCGTTGAGAACGACATCGCCCGCTCCGAACGTCCGGAGCGGGCGATGTTCATTTCGGTACCGTCGGGTTCAGGCGGGTACTACCCCGCATCGATGAGATCTCCGGCCTGGCGGCGGGTCATCGACGGCATTTCCTGGGCGCGCACCACCAGATGCGGTCGCGCCGTGCGGGCGTCGTGTACGTCGTCGAATTCTCCACGATGCGTCTCATCGTAGTAGTGCATGGTCCGTTCGCTCGTTTCGATCACCACATAGGGGTTCGCATCACCTCCCCGCTGACTCGCCGGCAACCGCACGAAGCACACCGCTCCGTCGCCGACCTGATGGCGCTGCACGTTGCGCAGCTTCCGAATCTCGACGTCGAACGGTGCGGTGTCCCCGAGCAGCCGGGCACAGCATGAATTCAGGAAGTCGTAGGAGATGTCGACGTCCGTACTCGTGAGAATTTCCAGAGGACGGCGCCGACGCAAACCGCGCGAGTAGCCGACGAGCGCACAGAGTCCGCGCGTGAATTCCATCCGGCTGTCGGTGAGAATCACCGCCCGTACGGCGAGAATCCGTCTGATCTTCGCCTCCTGGTATAGCGCCGTGAGAATTTCCGGTCGTGGATTGATCAGGCAGACGGCACCCTTGTAGGCGACGATGGTGCCGGAAACCTCGCCATCGTCGTTGATGAAGACTTCAGCCTGGTGGCGCCGATCGTGCCAGACGTGCTTGCTGAACATGGGGAACTAGGCCTTGTGGGGACAATGAGCAGGATCTTCGCACTCGGCGAAGATCTGGAAGGAGTGTTCGATCACCTTCAGACCCGCCTTCTCGGCGATCTGTTTGCGGACCGCCAGCAGCTGCGGATGTACGAACTCGGTGATGTGTCCGCAGTTGACGCAGATCAGGTGGTCGTGGTTCGGCTCATCGAAGCTCACCTCGTAGTAGCTGCGCTCCGAGCGGAAGTTGTGTTTGACGATGATTCCCGACTTCTCGAGCAGTTCGAGCGTCGAGTACACGGTCGCGCGACTGATGCGCAGCCGCTGGGTCACCATCGCCGCGTACAGTTCGTCCGCGTTGAAGTGCCCGCCGTAGTCGAGCACCGCGTCGAGCACCTTGAAGCGCTCGGCGGTGGAACGGTAGCGGCCGTCGTGGAGGAACTTGGTGAAGATCTCCACCGCCTTCTTCTTCTGATCCTCCGTGAGGATCCGGTCCTCCTCGTGGATCTCCTTGGTTTCGCCGAGCGTCGCCGGCTGTTTCGTCGCGGACATTGTCGTGTGTCCTGAATGTTCGACTGGAATTGAATGCCGCGGCAGCTACTGCGTTGCCGTGCGTGCCACCACCGATTCGCGAACGTTCTCGCTCACCACGCGCGGAGTGCTCCTCGGTCCGGTCGGTTCGCCGGTGCCGGCTCCGCCCCGCGGTGGCCGCCGTTCGTGAATCCGGGAATCCTTACGCCGCCGCACGATGGCGAAGGCGAACCCGCCGACCATGATCAGCACGCCCACCCACACGAGGGAGATGAACGGCTTGACCGAGATGTCGACGCTGATCGCCGTCTTCACCGGCGTTGGCGTGACTCTGGGCGAGCTGAACTCCAGCACCGCCTTCGACTTTCCTGCCGAGATCGGCTGAACGACGTCGATGTCGGAGAACTTCACCTCCATGTCCGTCGTCGGGATGCTCGCGGCAAGCACGCGACCGTCGAGAAAGCGGTCGGCATTGATCATCACCGTCGTGTCGGGAGTCGCGACCTGCAGGATCGCCCGCTGTCGACCATCACGTGCCGCGCCCGACATGTCGATCGCCATCAGCGTCACCGATACCGTTGAATCAAACGGCAGCACCGCCGATGTGTGCTTCATCAGGTGCAGCTTCGGATTGCCGCCCACCTGGTCGAGACTCTGCGGCGCCACGTAGATGTCCTTCGTCGGCGTGTAGAGAATCCCCGGATGCATGAACGCGCCCTGGCGGTTGTTGAAATCGCTGAGCATCGTGGTCGGCCCGACTTCGAATTTGTTTCCCCCCTTCTCCAGCGTAATCGTGTGGCGCAGGACCTCACGGTCCTTCTTCTCGAGGTCGATCTGTTCCCAGCCGACGTAGGTGACCTTGTAGCCGAAGACGTTCTGCGGCTCGCCCTGTGGCAGGACAACGTGCTGCGTCTGGCTGTAGCGGGAGGTGAAGATGATGCCGAGCATCACCAGCGAGATGCCTGCGTGCGAGACGTAGGCACCGACCATCCGGCGGTTGCCGCGAATGACACGCGATCCAACCTGGAGATTGACTACGAGTGCGAGCAGCGAACCGAATCCAAGCAGCGCGTAGACCGGCTCGGTGACGCCGAGCAGTATGAGGCCGACGGTACCAAGCGCGGCAACGACCGCCGCAACGGTGATACCCCGGAAGAACTCACGCGGTTCGGTCGACTTCCACTTCAGCATCATCGCGATGCCGTTGAGCAGGACGATTGCAAACGCGATCGGCAACTGCGTGTTGTTGTAGAAATCCGTCGGGACGGCAACCTTCGGCTGACCGAAGAGGGGAACGATGATGGGCCAGCTCGTGCCGATGAGAACGACCATTGCAGAGGCCATCAGCACGGCCGAGCCGAGGCCCAGCGCGTTCTCGCGGGACATCAGGCGCATCTCCATCGACCGCTGCTGCAGGTCCTTCCACCGCGAGGCGAGCATGCCGACGCCGATCGCACTGAAGAGGATGATGATGCCGAGCAGCACCGCGTAGATGAACATGCCCGGCTCGACGAAGCTGTGCACCGACGTGTCGCCGAGGACGCCCGATCGCGTGAGGAACGTCGAGTAGAGCACCAGCACGAAGGCGCCGATCGCCAGGGCAAAATTCGTCTTGACCAGTCCGCCCACCCGCTGTTCGGTTCCCTGTCTGACGCCATCGCTGCCGGTGCGCTTCTGCACCAGCATCGTATGCACGAGCGCGACGCAGACGAGCCATGGGATGAGCGAGGAATTCTCGACCGGATCCCAGCCCCAGAAGCCACCCCAGCCAAGCGTTTCGTAGGCCCACCAGCCGCCGAGCATCACACCGAAGCCGAGCACCATCGACGCGAAGAGCGCCCACGGCAGAGAGATCGAAATCCATCGCTGGTAGTCGCGCTTGATAAGGCCTGCCACGGCGAAGACGAACGGCACGGTCATCGCGGCGAAGCCGGTGAAGAGGATCGGGGGGTGAATCGTGATCCAGAGGTTCTCCAGCGTCGGATTCATTCCCCGGCCGTCTGCGGGAATCTGTCGTGCCCCCTCCGACCAGATGGTCGCAAACGGAGACTTGACGACGAGGATCACCAGCAGCATCGTCATCACCAGCATGTACACCGTCATCACAGGCGCCTCGTAATGCACCTTCTGCGAGTAGCCGAGCACGCCGATGCCGATGAGCGACACCATCAGCGTCCAGAGCATGAAGCTCCCCTGCTGACCGGCGTAGAACGAGGCGAAGAGCAGTGGCGTCGAGAGGTTGCGCGATGAGTAGCTGAAGACGTAGGAGTACTCGAACTGATGCGTGAAGATCAGGTACATCAGCGAGGCGGCGGCGCACATGAAGCTCACCACTGCGATGTGGAAGCCGATGCGGCCGATCGTCAGCAGGCGCTCGCTCTCGCGTCGGATGCTGATCGCGTAGCAGACCATCGCGACGATCGCGCTGGCCAGGGCAATGGAGAGAAATGCCGATCCGAACATGGGTACAGGGAATTGCGTGAGTACTGTCAGTAGGCCGGTAGCAGCACCTCGGAGGCGACGAAGTGGTCGCCCATCCAGCGGCCGATCACCGAGATTTCACTCGATGACTTTGCCGCTCGATCGAGCTGTCCGGCCGTGAAGTCGTTCGGCTGATCGTATTCGACCTCACACTGACGCCCGGCCTTGTCACTCATCATGAACTGCACGACCCCGTCCTGCTCACCCACCTGTCCCTCGACCACCGTTCCGCTGACCCGCACGTGCTTGCGGGCATCGGTTACCTGCGCCGCTTCGTCGAAGTTCATCGCCGGCACACGCACGTGTGCGCTGGCGTAGAAGATCACAACGGCGGCGAAGGCGACGAAGAACGAGCTGAAGAGAATGCGTCGGGACATGATCGTAGATGGCAGAGCAGTCAGGTGCTCGGCGGTGACGCCAGGAGGCGCCCCGCCCGTGCTGGGAACGTCTCAGGATCGTGGGTTGCTTGCTTCACCCGGCGTGGGTGAACTGTACTTCGACGGACACTTCGTCAGGATGTTCGTCGCGTGAAACGTATTGCCGTCGACCGCTCCGGTCGCAACCACCGTCGGCGCGATCTCGAAGTTGTTCGGCTTGGCGCCATTGAGCACCACCGGCATGACGGTGCCCTTCTGATCGCGCATCTCGAACTTGAATTCATTCGACTTCGAGTCGTAGGTGAAGCCCTTGTCCTTGACCCACGATCCGGAGATCTGCGCGGTTCGACCGCTTCTGACCGCCGAGGCGAAGTCCATGTATTCGATCTTCTCACTTTCGACCGACATGACGGCGGTCACCACCAGGGCGAGTGCGGCAACGATGCCGATGATGTACTTGGGTTTCATCGGTTGGGTTCCTCCCTTTCGAGCTTGCGCAGCCGGGCATCCACCCGGCCGAGGTAGAAGTAAAGGCCGATCGTCGTGATCAACGCGATGATCAGCGTTACATAGATGGAGTTGTCGACGAGAAACTGCATGTGAGGGTATCCTCGGAATGAAATCTCAGGACAGACGCACCACGTCGGGACCCATTGCCGCAGGCGTCCCGGACGCCGACACGTCGCTGGCGTGCTGACGCCGGCGGCGACGGAGGTCGAAGAGCTGTGAGCGCGTGCCGATGTTGAGCATCCAGAAGAACAGCATCGTGTAGGACAGTCCGGAGAGGCCGAAGATCACCTGCTTGAGCGGGTGCAGCGCGTCCTCCTTCGGCGAGAGCACCGGGCCGATGTTCACGTCACCCTGCGAACCGGGATGCAGTCCGCCGGTCAGGCGCGGCATGATGAACATGAAGTAGACGACCGGCAGCGCGAGCAGAACCAGATAGATGGCCGAGAACCGCGCTCGCTGCTCCGGATTGTCCACGGCCGAGCGCAGTGCGAAGTACGCACCGTAGATCACCAGCACGATGAAGATCGACACCTGGCGCGGGTCCCAGTTCCAGAAGACGCCCCAGTTGAATCGCGCCCAGATCGAGCCGGTGACGGCTGCCAGCACACAGAACAGGGCGCCGAGGCCGGCCGCTGCCGCAGCTCGGATATCGTCTTCCGGACGCCGTTTGCGCAGATAGACGACGGCGAATCCGAAGGCGACGAACCACGCGAGCTGCGAGATCCACGCCACCGGAACGTGGAAGTAGAGGTTGCGAGCCCGTTCTTCGAGTCCCGGAATCAGCGGCAGACTCATCAGCGGATCGACCGAGATGAGCCGGTGCGCCACGAATGCGTGGGCCGCGTGGTCGAAGTCCATCGCCATGATCACGTCGTGGCCCAGCTGAAGCTGCGATCGGTCGATGTCCGACCCCTCGACACGAACGGGGTTGGTCATGCCGAGCACGTCCTTCATCTGATACGTGTCGGTCGAATCGTTGGGCAGCGCCACGACGGTCGCGCGGATGGGAACGACGGCCGTGTCGCCGCGCGTCATTCCGATCTTTGCCGCCGCGTCGAAACTGCCGCCGGTCGGAACGCCGAGCGCGAGACCGACGAGCGCCAGCATCGAGACTACCGCCAGAATCCGCCACCACAACGGTTTCGCCCGAGAGACCCCGCCCGGCCAGAAGCCGAGGACGAGCCCGAGCAAGAATCCGCCACCAATGATGAGTCCTTTCATGAATGCAGAGAGAATCGCAAGGAATCGGCTGTCGCCTCTTGTTCAGACGACGACGGAATTCGACCCGCGACCCGACCGTGCGTCGTCAGCTGTCGGTTCGAATCGCTCACAAAGATGGGATGCGGAAACGCGGCGAAATATGACCTGGATCAGGTTCGGGTCGGTTCTCAGGATGGTACTACCGGTATCGACCTCCTGCGGGCAGCGCGTGTCGCATGCGGGTGTCTGTCTAAATAAGATACGGACCATGAAAAGCGTGGTGGACCGTGCGCCCCGGAGCGATCGTACCAGTGTGTAAGTCCCCCTCCCCTTGCGCTCCCGCCGACGAGCGGCTACTCTTTCCACAGGAAGTCGAACAGCACGTAGCTCATCACCACCAGCGTGATGGTGTAGAGCAGCAGCAGACCCACCGTCTGCGTGTCTCCTGGAGAACCGGAGCCGGAGATCGACGATTCGAGCAGACGGACGCCAAGCATCAGCATCGGAAGGACCATCGGAAAGGAAAGCACCGGATAGAGCGCTCCCTTCGAAGCCGTCCGGGCGATGATCGCCGCGACGATCGTCAGCACCGCAGCAAATCCAATCGCAATGAGCGCGACGGTCAGGGCGAACGAACCGGGCGCGGCGACGGTGACGCTCGGCAGCAGCGTCAGATACAGCAGGGCGATCAGCATCGCGCTGATGAGTGAGATCACCAGGTTGATGATGAGCTTCCCGAGGTATACCGGTGCCGGTGGCAGCGTCAGTCGAAGCAACAGCGTCGTCCCCCGCTCCTCTTCGCTGACGAAGGAACGCCCGAGTCCGGTCACGGCAGCGAAGAACATGGCCACCCAGAGCAGCGCGGCGGAGACGGGCGGTTTGACAGGCGTGACTCCCAGCGAGAAGGCGATCACGCCGACGGTGACGACGACGAACATCGCCAGCGCATTGATCGCGTAGCGCGTGCGCAGTTCGCTGCGGAAGTCCTTTGCCGCCACTGCAACCGCCTGTCGAAAGAGCATGCTCATGATGTCAATGCCGTTGCCGTGTGAAAACCGGCACGGGGTCGTCGGCAGCTCCCGCCGACGACCCCGTGTCGTTCGTGTCCTCCGGGTTGACGATCGAACGCCTAGCGTTCGACGATTACCCGCTTGGAGATGGTGCGGTTGCCGACCTGGAGTCGGACCCAGTAGGTGCCGCTGGCGACACGTCCACCCAACTCGTCGGTGCCGTCCCACGTCGCGGAGAACGTTCCGGCCGCATGCTGACCCGACGAGAGTCGATTGACGATACGACCGCGCATGTCGTAGACGTTGAGGTCGATCTCACTCGGTCGGTCGAGCATGAACTCGACGCGGGTCTGTCCCCGCATGGGATTCGGAGCAACCGAGGTGATCTCAAGACCGGTTGCATTCGAATTCTCCCGCACGGCTCCGACACCACTGGCATGCGGGTACATGATCTTGTACCAGTACCACAACGTATCGGCAAGCTGGATGTCGGCAGGATCCTTCCAGAGCTGCCGGTTGATGTCGTTGTCGGTGATTCCGAAGTCCGGTGCGGCAGGCAGTCCATGCGGCCACTGACCCTCCACGCGGTTGCGATTGCCTCGCCCGTTGCGATGGCACTCCGAGGCACACGTGTTCAGCATGCCGGTCAGCGAGCTCTTGTAGTCCATCGTCAGCGTCGGCGGGAAGATCTTGAACGCATGCGAGGAGAACTCCGGCTCGAAGAAGCCGATCGTCGCCGTCTTCGTGAAGTGGCAGTTGACGCACTGACTGACTTCCTGCGAGTGCATCGTGTGTGCGTTGACCACACGACCGTTGAAGGTCGTGTCGCGAGTCAGATCCTGCAGCGTGTCATACGGCGCCGGCGGATGCGATCCATGGCACTCCAGACATCCCTTGCCATCCTCCATCGTGTACCAGTCGCGGTTGAGCTGATACGGAAGCGTGTCGGACTTGGTGTGCACGGTGTGACAGCTCCAGCAGGCGTCCTTCCATACTCCGTGCTGGAACGGCTTGGCACGCTCCAGATCCTGTCCCGTCTGATGGTGTGCGTAGGAAGTGATCCCGTCGACCCACGTGTTCATCCCCGGCGAGAAACGATCGAGCACGTAGCCGTCGATGTACTCGCCCGGCATGTACCCCTCGTTCGTCTCGTCCTTGAACGGATAGGAGAACTGCCGCTGGGTGCTGTTGACGCGGTAGTGACACTGGCCGCACAGGTCGTTCTTCAGCAGAATCCCCATGGAATCCGACGGGAACTGACCGGGCGAGACGATGTTGTCCTTCGTCGGGTTGGCGACGTGCTCCGAACCGGGCCCGTGGCAGCTTTCGCATCCGACGGTGATGTTCTGATCGATGATCGCCGAATCGCCCTCGAGCACTCCCGACCAGATCGCGGCCTTGATCGTGTCGCCATTGTGGACCCGCGAGGTCATCTGGAATCCGTTGATGTGGCAGTACGCGCAGTTCTTGTCCCAGCTGTTGTTGAGGAACGACGCAGAGTCGAAGTCGTAGAACTTGAACAGGCCGGACTCCTTGTCGAAGGCACCCCAGCGGGCGATGTCCAGGTAGTAGAACTTCCCGCTGTTATCCACGCGATCACCGTAGGCCGGGAAGACGTACTGGAACGGTGCGATGTACCGCTTGCCATTGACGCGGACGAGGTAGCGCTGCATCCAGCCGTTTCCGCCGTACGTGTAATCGACCGGCATCCACGGCGTCGAGTCGCCCTTGTAGAAGCCACCCACGCTGTCGATCATCTTCAGTTGAATCTGATAGTCGTTGTCGGTGGCTCCCTTCTTCAACCTGATCAGCATCGTGTCCAGTCCCGGAATCGCCACATCGGCGATGTATGCCTTCAGAACGGTGTCCTCGCGGAACAGCCGGTCGATAACGACGGTCTCGGGCGTCGGACGCAGATGAATTTTCTGATGGAAGGTGTGCTTGAACGCGGCGGCTCCCTGGTAATCGGAGCTCGGCGAATACGCGTCAGCATGGCATCCGGAGGTCATACATGTCTGTTGGCCAACGTAGGTCCGCTCGGCAGACGAGGGGGTCGACGTGGCATCCAGCGCGAAGAAACTCGCGCCAGCGGCCAGAAGTGCTACCGGTGCCAGCAGCAGTAAACGAAGGTTCATGGTGTGTGCGTAAATCTCGGGTTGCGCCGGACCAGACGGAGAGAGCGACGCCGGCAGAACGTGTGAAAAACCGACTCAGCGCCGAGTCGGTGTTGGTTTGTCCTCTGGTAGTAGACCGGGCAGAGGTCGGAAGTGTCGCACGCCGAAGAAAATTGAGGTCCCGTGGTCTTCGAAGTGGTCAGCGGCGACGCGAGAACCTGAAAAGGTACTGCCACCAGTCGTTGGACCAAGCGGGTCGGAACGACGAATGTGTTACAGTTCTCAACAGCTCACCCCCCCGCTCCATTCTCACGAGCGAAGGTGATCAGTCCCGCGGCAAAAGCCGACCACGTGTAGCGATCGCGTTCGCGGACGATCGCCGCGGAGAACCGTGCGATGGTGTCGTCGGCATACATGCGCGCGACTGCCTCGGCGATCGTCGCGGGGGCTGCGTCGTCGAGCACGAAGCCGGTTGTACCGTTGAGCACAACTTCCGACAGACTTCCGACGTCGGTCACGATCGCCGGAACGGCGAAGTTGTAGCCGATCTGAACGATGCCGGAATTGGTTGCATTGTGGTACGGAAGGACCAGCATGTCCGCTGCGGAGAACCACCACGCCACCTCGTCGTTGGCGATGTAGCGATCGACGAGCGTCACGTGGGATCTCACGCCGCAGCGTTCGATAATCGCCTCGTAGTCGCGGCGGGGTTCAAAGAATTCACCTACCACGCACAGGTGTGCCGATGGAATTCTGCGGAGGATTTCCGGCATCGCCTCGAGCAGTCGGTCGAGGCCTTTGTAGCGTCGGACGAAGCCGAAGAACAGCAGGACGCGCTCGGCAGTGATTCCGAGGTGCTCTCGCGCCGTCGGTCGATCGATCCTGCGGCCGAACTGTTCGTACGTCGGATGCGGAAGCATTCGTTCCGGGATCGACGGGAACATGGCGGCGAACTGGCTGCTGACGGTCGAGGATTGCGTCACGGCCATATCACAGGCCGCGAAGAGGTAGCGCGTGAAGCGGATGTCGCCCGGTCGGCGCTCGTGCGGCAGCAGGTTGTCGACGATCACCAGCACGCGCCCGCTGCGTCGGACGCGGCGGGCGATCGCACCGAAGGCCGGGCCGAACAGGGGCAGCCAGAATTTGAAGATGTAGAGATCGAAGCCCTCTCGTGCGAGCCGCCAACCGGTGGTCAACCACGTCGCGGGATTGAGCGAATCGATCATCCGGCGCGTGGGCCCGAGCCCGTCTGGTGGAGCCCCCCCCGCTTCCTCCTGAAAACGTCCGGGATAGAGCATCGCCGGGTACTGTCGTCTGAAGGTGATGACTTCGACGTGGTGGCCGTCGGCACGAAGCTGGCGGGCGAGCATGTTCGTGTGGTGAGCAATTCCACCACGGTATGGCCACGCCGGCCCGATTATCGCTATGCGCATATCACAACTCGCTACAGTCGCCCGCAGACCCTGCGCACCGTCGATCCGTCAACAGTTGTGACGACCAGACACCGTGCACAAAACGCTTCGTAACTTCGCACCCATGAATCCCCTGCAGACCGACAAACCCCTCTGCAACTGCGGTGTGGTGGGCGTTTACAACCACCCGCAGGCTGCCCTGATGACCTACTACGCGCTGCATTCACTGCAGCATCGGGGACAGGAATCCGCCGGCATCGTGGCCTCCCGCGTGGCGATGAACGGGCAGATCAAGCGCCAGTTCGCCGTCCACCGAGACTTCGGTCTCGTGCTCGACATCTTCTCGGAAGATGAGCTTCTGGGCCACCTCTCCGGCGACGCGGCGATCGGCCACAACCGGTATTCGACGACCGGGTCCACCGCGCGACGCGCCAACATTCAGCCCTTCTTCAACACGTATCACCACGGCAACCTCGCGCTGTCGCACAACGGCAACCTGACGAACACGAGTGCGATCCGCGCACGACTCAGCGCCGACGGTGTGCTGTTTCAAACGTCGACCGATTCAGAGATCGTCCTGCATCTGATCGCACGAAGCCACGAAGATACGACCCCGATGCGGATCCGTGAGGCGCTGCGGCAGGTGCGGGGTGCGTACTCACTGACGATTCTCACAGACGAGGGTCTCATCGCGGCGCGCGATCCGCATGGTTTCCGACCGCTGGCGATCGGTCGTGTCGGCGACGGGTATATCGTCGCCTCGGAAACGTGTGCGTTCGACATCATCTCCGCGGAGTATGTCCGCGACGTGCGCCCCAACGAGATCGTCGTCATCGACGACGAGACGATCCGCACCGGTGAGATCAAGTCGTATCAGATCGATGACGTGACGCCACGACCGGCACACTGCATCTTCGAGTACGTCTACTTCTCACGCCCGGACAGTCGGATCTTCGGCCACCCGGTCGACAAAGTGCGCCGCAAGCTCGGCAAGCGACTGGCCGAGGAGGCCGGATTACCGTCGGATACGCCCGGTGGCAAAGTGGTCGTCATCAACGTTCCGGATTCATCGAACACCGCCACGCTGGGCTTTGCCAGAGTCAACGGCAAGCTGCACGGCACCGACAGCCGATACGAAATCGGTCTGATCCGCAGTCACTACGTCGGACGCACGTTCATCTCGCCGGGCCAGGCAAATCGCGAGATGAAGGTGAAGACGAAGTTCAACGTCGTCCGCGGTGTCCTCGAGGGTCAGCAGGTGGTGGTGGTCGACGATTCGATCGTACGCGGCACGACGTCGCGGGCGCTGGTGAATCTGATCCGGGAAGCGAATCCGCGCGAGATTCACCTAAGGATCAGCTCTCCTCCGGTGACGCATCCCTGCATGTACGGGATGGACTTTCCTTCGCGGGAGGAACTCATCGCCAACGAACACCACCTCGACGTCGGCGCCATTCGCGATGCGCTCGGGAGTGATTCACTGCAGTACCTGTCGGTCGAGGGACTTCTCGATGCCGTACCGCACGACGACGGCGAGGGATACTGCACCGCCTGCTTCACCGGCAACTATCCGGTGGAGTTCGACACATCGGCGAGCAAGCTCTCGTTCGAGGAGGCGGCGGACTAAGCGATGGTAATCGGACTGCTGGTCGGGCTCGCCGCAGGGTTCGTGCTGTCGATCCCTCCGGGACCGATCGCGGTCGCGGTGATCAAGCAGGCGATCGACGGACGATACCGGGACGCGCTCGTCATGGGCAGCGGCGCGGCGATGATGGATATCATCTACATGCTGGGCGCTGCCTTCGCTTCGAGTGCGATCATCACGCAGGTTCGCGAGATGGTCACCGGAAGCGACTGGGCAATGCTGCTGTTCCAGGTGGTCGCGATCATCGTGCTGATCATCCTCGGCGTCCGTTACTTCCGCGCCACGTCGGCCGACGTGGCGAAGACGTCGGAGAGCGAGCGACAGAGCGAGATCCGCGCGCGCCGCGGCGGTGCCGGTCCGTACTTCGTCGGAATCATGATCGCCGTCACGAACCTCGCGAGTCCGACATTCCTCCCCTCTCTGGTCGCCCTCGCCACGTACCTCCATGCCCAGGGACTGCTCGCAACCTCGCCATACACCAGCATCTTCTTCGCAATCGGCTTCGGTTCCGGTGCCCTCGTCTGGTTCGTCGTTCTCACGCGCGGGCTCTACTTCCTCCGATCGAGAATTCCTGCCCGGTTCATCTCCTACATCTACCGGTTTGCCGGCGGGACCTTCATCGTATCGGCAATCATCCTCGGCATTAACGTGGCGCTGCGAACGCGGTGGTCGCAGCTGTGAGGTTGCGCAATGGACCCGCGCCGCCTACGGCTGCGGGATGTCGAGCGCAATGTCGAGCGCAACGGCGGAATGCGTCAGTGCGCCGACCGAGATGAAGTCAACACCCGTCTCGGCGATCGCGCGAACCGTTTCGAGCGTCACGCCGCCCGAGGCTTCAGTCTGAACGCGCCCCCCCACGAGCACCACTGCACGCCGAAGAAGGTCGACGGAGAAGTTGTCGAACATGATGCGGTCGACACCCTCGAGACTGACGGCTTCGGACACCTCGTCGAGCGTGCGTGTCTCCACTTCAATCGGTACGGTACCGAGCCGGCTCTCCCGAAGGAACTCGCGGGCGGCCGTGACCGCTCCGGCAATCGATCCGTGCGCCGCGATGTGGTTGTCCTTGATCATGACCATGTCGTGGAGACCCATCCGATGGTTGGTCGCTCCGCCGGCAGCGACGGCATACTTGTCGAGCAGACGCCAGCCCGGGATCGTCTTGCGGGTATCCAGAATCCGGGCGGCGGTGCCGTTGACTGCATCGACGTATTGACGAGTCAGCGTCGCGACGCCTGACAACCGCTGAAGGAAGTTCAGCGCGGTCCGTTCGGCCGTCAACAGTCCACGGGCCGGTCCGCGGACGACACCGATCGCAGTACCGATTCCCACGGAGTCGCCCTCCTCGACGCTCCAGGTCACGTCCAGCTCGCTGTCGACTTCGTTGAAGACGACGGCAGCGACCGGCGTGCCGGCGATCACGCCGGGCGACCTGGCGGTGATGGTTGCGTGCGTGACAGCATCCTCGGCCACGAGCGCTTCGCTGGTCAGGTCGCCGGTTCCGACGTCCTCCGCCAGTGCGATCTGCACGAGACGCAGCACGGCGCTGTCACTGAGGATACGCGCGGTCGTCGTCGTCCCGGAATGTGTGTTCTCGGCCATGGTGGAATCGCGGTTTGAGATGTGAGAGCCGCGCAGCGGCTCATAGTGGGCATGGATTCCGTTTGAATCCGCCGTGACAGCAAATATCTTTCCAGATTCTTTCCTTCAGATCCGCCGGCCGCCGCGTTCTCCATTCCGAACGGCGGCGAACCGCTCCCTTCGCTCATGTGCCTTCCGTTCACCTGCTTCCGTCTGCTGCGGTCGGTGTCACTGCCGCTCCTCGTTCTGTCGATTGCGGCCAGTCTTCCGGCACGCGCACAGCTCGACCGCTACCTCGTCTTCTTCCCGTCAACTGCAACCGTTGGAGCCGATTCGGGGCACAGCACGATCTACGCCGCCGGATTCTACGGAGACGGTGCGCTGGAGTGGAGCTCCTCGGAGCCGAAGGAAATTCGGCTCGATGCCCTGCGGGCGCTTCAGCCGGTCGCGCTGGCAGACGGCTTTGGCGGAGCATATCTGTTCTACACCATCGAGCCGTCCGATACGGCCTATCGTGGCGATCGCGATATCTACGTGCGACACCTCGACCGCGACGGCGCCGACCTCTGGGGAACGTCCGAAGCGCCTGCACTGCCGGTTGCCCGCTCGGCGCAGGTCGAGAGCAATCCGCATCCGGTGCTGCTCTCCGACGGATCGATCATCGTGCTCTACGAAGTCACCTACCGCACCGGCACCCATGTCGGGGATACCGACATCGCCGCGGTGAAGATCGGCCCCAATGGCGAAATGCAGTGGTCGTCCGGAATCTGGGTCAGCAATACCACCTGGAACGAGCGCATCAGCGGTGTGGTTCCCGACGATCGCGGCGGTGCCGTCGTCGTCTATCAACTCTCGACCGTTGCCGACTCACTCGACTACTCGGACATCTATGCGCAGCATATCGCCGGTGACGGAACCCTTGGCTGGTCGGCCGGCAACGCAACGGCGGTTCCCGTCGCATCGAGTCGTCACATCGAACGCAACGCCTCGATCGTTTCCGATGGTGCCGGCGGTGCCTACGTCGCCTACGAGATCAGGTACACCGCAGGATCGAGATCCGGCGACGTCGACATTCTTGCCCAGCACGTTTCCTCCATCGGAACACGTGCGTGGACCAGTGCAACCGCCCTCCCCTTCGTCAGCGCCATCGATGGTGCCGATGAAACCGATCCATCCATCGCGCTTACGAAGGGCGGACTCATCGTCGCATTCGAAATTTTCTACCCCGATCCCTCCGATCCGCTCCACGTCATCGGGCTGCAACGGATGGGACTCGACGGCCGATTGATCTGGAACGACGGGCGCAAGCCGCTGGTTACCGGTATCGACGATCGCGTGGCGGAACATCCGCAGCTGATCCCCGATCCCGCCGGTGCCGGCGCGTTCCTCGTGTTCGCGACCCACGGACTCGCTTCCGATACGGTCGCCCGCGGCAACGTGTATGTGCAGCGCTACGACACGACGGGAATCGGACTCTGGGGAAATGGCGAGGATCCGGTCGCCATGTTCGATGCCCCCGGTGTCGAGCGGGATCCGAGCGCTGTGCAGGACGGAAGCGGTGGACTCATCGTCGTCGCGGTACGTGAGCGCATCGACGAGTCCGGAGGGCGGCACCAGGAGATTGTCACCGACCGCATCGCCGGCGACGGATCGCGACCGTGGCAGCCGCTGTTCCCGCCGCTGGTGCTCTCATCCGGTCACAGCCGCGACGAAGATCCGCAACTGGTGCGAAGCCACTGAGGCACCGCCGGGAGCGGTGAGCGCTCAGCCGCGGTCAGCAGCGTCGCACGGCGGTCGGTTGTTCACAGCAGCGCCGTCTGATCACCCGTTCGCCGATTGATTCCGAAGTGACGAAACGCCAGCGGCGTCGCCTCTCGACCACGCGGCGTGCGCTGCAGGAATCCCTCCTGAATCAGGTACGGTTCGTAGACCTCCTCGAGCGTCCCAGCCTCTTCCCCGACCGCAACGGCGAGCGTGCTAATTCCCGCCGGACCGCCACCGAATTTCTCGATCAGCGTCAACAGAATTCGCTTGTCCATTTCATCCAGACCGTGCTCGTCGACCTCGAGGGCCTCGAGTGCCACGATGGCGATCTGCCGGGTGACGGTGCCGTCGGCCTTCACCTCGGCGAAATCACGGGTTCGGCGAAGCAGTCGATTGGCGATGCGGGGCGTCCCGCGCGAGCGGCGGGCGATCTCGTGGGCGCCCTCGGCCTGGATCGGAATTCCGAGGATCCCGGCCGAACGCGTGATCACGCGCGTGAGTTCCTCGACGTTGTAGTAGTCGAGCCGGTTGATGATTCCGAAGCGACTGCGAAGCGGCGCGGTGAGTAGTCCCTGCCGTGTGGTGGCACCTACCAGCGTGAAGCGCTCGATGTTCAGCTGCACCGATCGCGCACTCGGACCCGAATCGATCATGATGTCGATCCGGAAGTCCTCCATTGCCGAGTAGAGGTACTCCTCCACCACGGGACTGAGCCGGTGGATCTCGTCGATGAACAGAATGTCCCCTTCGCCGAGACTCGTCAGCAGGCCTGCCAGATCGCCGGGCTTCTCCAGCACCGGTCCGCTCGTGGTGTTGATGTCGGCCGCCATCTCGTGAGCGATGATATGGCTCAACGTCGTCTTGCCGAGTCCCGGCGGTCCGGTCAGCAGCACGTGATCCAGAGCGTCACCCCGCTTGCGGGCGGCGGCAATGAATACCATCAGGTTGTCGACGACCTTCTGTTGACCGGTGAACTCGCTGAAGTGCGCCGGCCGAAGTGCAACGTCGATGTCCGACTCCCGCGCGTTGAGCGGCGACGGAGTCACGGCCGGCTTCCGCCGGTGCTCTGGTTGTGCCATCGCTTCTGGAAACGTCGATTTGGAATCGATCCTTCGAATTCCTAGGGCGTCGATATGCCGCGTATCGACTCATGGAGAAAACGGTTGAAGTCAACCATGTTCCGCGAGACGTCGACGATCCAGTCGACCAGCTCACGTGAGGTCGCAAGTGCGTCATCGAAGTGGCGTACGGTGACCATCTGCTTGTACCGCAGCAGATCGATGGCCGGATGATCTTCTGAGAATCCCGCCGGCGCCCGCTTCAACTGCGCCCCTTCCAGCGGACCGACGTCGCGCTGCAGCCGGACGACGATCTCGCGGAACTCATCGGAGCGTCGATCGATGGCAGCGCGGAGATTGCGAAGTCCGGCGGATTCGATGAACCATGCACCTCCGGCAAGGAAGCAGCCGCCGGGCTCGATGTGCACGTAGGTGCCGACGCCCTTCTTTCCCTCGTCGGCGAACGGGATTGCTGCTCCGATGTGGGTCTTGAACGGACGCGTGTCCGTGGAGAAGCGGATGTCGCGGTAGATGCGGAAGATGCCGCCCGTCGGATTCGGGTGCAGCGGGATCCCCTCGGCAGCGAAGCGCACTCCGAGTTCTCCGAGCAGGCACCGCATCGGCTCGAGCAGGTGGTCCCGATAGGTCGCCTTGCGCTCAGCGGTGAACCACTCGCGGCGGTTGTTGCGCTTCAGCTGTCGAAGCAGTCGCATTGCCGTCTCGTCGAAGCCGGGAAACGGAGGAAGGTCGAATTCGGCCATCGCCGCTGCCTCCGGCATCGGAGCGCTCTGTGTCTTGGTTCGTCGCCTCGTCATTGTGTTGCGCCGGGTTCGGCTTCAGTGGATGTCGGCGTTCGTACGATCTGTGTAAGCGTACCGTCGCGGTCGATCAACTCGGGACACCCATCATCGGCGACGTCGACACGGATGGCTCCGCGAAACGAACCGTCGTCGTCGAGTACCTCGATGGCGATGTGGCGACCGGTCCGGGAGACGCGGTAGAACCCGGTCTCCAGTTCGCTGGCGTGCGGCGTGATCCACACGACGGGGGTCGTGGTCGATCGATCTTCCGGCGGCATGGCAGTCAGCAGAAGGTGCATGATGAAGACAGGCGAGGGACCATCGACGACGGTTTCGGGAGGCAATTCAAACTGACCCTCGAGTGGATGGTCTTCCATCCCATCGACGCTGAGTCGAAGGTAGATGCCCTCCTTCTCGGCGAGGAGCTGCAGGTCGTGCTCCCCGGTGTTCTCGGTCCACGCCGTGGCGATTTCGAATTGATCGACCTGTCGTTCGGCGCTATGGAGCGTGATGCGGGTGACGGTGGCGCGACGGTCGTCGACGGCGGCCTGGCTGAAGAGCTCGATCTCGGCGTTGCCGTAACCGCGATACGACCACTGTCCACGCTCCTGCGTGCCGTCTGCGCTGGTCGTCGTGAAGTGCCCGCGCATCGACGTGGCGAAGATGTCCTTGAGCATACTGTTGGCGGTCTCGAGTGGGAAGGAATTGGTTCACCGGCACGGGCCGGGCAAACATACGGTGGGTGGACTGCACCATCGGATGCGCCGGCGGCCGCGATGCAAAAACGAAAGCGGACCACACTCGGGATGAGCGGGTCCGCATCAACGTCGAACGGGCGCACGAGGTGTCGGCAGGATTTCCCGTACCCCACCGGACGCTCAGTTCTTTTCCAGCCGATCGATCTCGTCGCGGATCTGCGCCGCGCGCTCGTAGTCCTCACGCTTGACGGCATCCTCGAGCTTTGCCTGCAGCATCTCGCGGAGCGTCTTCGGTCGTTCCGGTTCGGTCGTCTCGGCAGTCTCCGCCTCCTCGAGCTCCTCGGCGTCTCCCTCCTCGCCCTCTTCGTCGTCCTCCTGCGGAACGACACCGGCTTCGGCGAGCACCGTCTCGGCGACGAAGATCGGAGCGTTGAACCGGATGGCCAGAGCGATAGCGTCGCTGGGACGGGCATCGATCTCCTGCGGCGTCGAATCGAGTGTCAGCACCGCGTAGAATGTGCTGTCCTCAAGTTCGGTGATCGTGACCTCGACCAGCGTCGCGCCGAGCGCCTCGATGACGCGCTTAAGCAGATCGTGCGTGATCGGTCGAGGCGGCTTGATCTGCTCGAGCTCCAGCGCGATCGCCTGCGCCAGCTCCGCACCGATGAGGATCGACAGACGCCGCATCCCCCCGGTCTCCTGCAGGATCAGTGCGTAGGAGCCGCTGCTCTGCGGACTCGAGGCGAGCCCGATAATTTCCATCTGAACCTTGTCCACACCTGCTCCGTTGTTGATTCACTCTCAATCCTCACCGCGGTCGCCCTCAGCCGTTGCCCCGCACCGAGCGCACCTCTGAGGTGAGAATCGGAAGGATGTCGAACGCGTCGCCGACGACACCGTAGTCAGCAATCGCAAAAATCGGCGCGTCCTTGTCCTTGTTGACCGCCAGAATGTACTTCGAGCTCGACATTCCAGCCAGGTGCTGAACCGCCCCCGAGATTCCACAGGCGACGTACAACGATGGAGAGACCGTCTTGCCCGTCTGCCCCACCTGTTCGGAGTGCGGCCGCCATCCGGCGTCGACCACCGCGCGCGAGGCGCCGACGGCACCACCGAACGCCTCGGCAAGTTCTTCAACGAGATGGAAATGCTCCGGTCCCTTCAGACCGCGTCCCCCTGAGACGACGACATCGGCCTCGAGGACGTCCTTATGGCCCGTGTTGAGCTTCGTCTCGACCACCTTCGCGGAGAAGTCCCCATCGGTGAACGACACCTCGAGCGCTCGCGTCGTGGCCTTCGCGCCGTCGACGCTTACCGGGGTGAAGACGTTCGGGCGCAGCGAGACCACCTTCACCGGCGTCGTCACCTTCACAGTGATATGCGCCTTGCCGGCGTACACCGGTCGACGCACCCGGAGATCACCATCCTCGACGTCGATCGCCACCGCATCGGGAGCGACGCCCGCCTCCAGCTTGACTCCGACCTTCGGTGCAAGATCCTTGCCGTGGGCGGTGTTGCTCACCAGTACGACGTCGGCAGACTCCGAACGAGCCGCAGCGGCAATCGCCGTTGCAATGGCGGATGAGGAATGGCCCTCGAGTCGCGAATCCTCCACGACGAGCACGTCGGAGATTCCGTAGGCGCCCAGTCCGTCAGCAAGCGACGCTACCGAGGTGCCGACGAGCAGCGCCGTGACCGAGCCAGAGGTGCGCTCGGCGAGCGACCGCGCGGCCGTCGCCACTTCGAATGCGTTCTTCTTCAGTTCGCCGTTGCGGTGCTCTATGTATGCGAGAATCTTCATGCAGCTGGTTTTCGAGCGGTAGAATGTTGAGGTTCAACTGATTCGAGATTCGACCCGCCGTCGCTGACGGTCCGCGGCCTCAGATCACCTTCGCTTCCTCGTGCAACAGCCGCACGACCTCCTTGACGTTGGATTCGGAGAACTCAAAGATTTTTCCTTCGTGCTTCTTCTCCGGCTTGTGCATTTCCACGGTTTCGACGCGTGGCGTGACCGAGCTCGGTGCGCGTTCGTCGATCGGCTTCTTCTTGGCCTTCATGATGTCCGGAAGCTTCGGATAGCGCGGATCATTGAGGCCCTTCTGGGCGGTGATGATGCACGGGAGCGTCGTCTCGACCACCTCCTTTCCACCTTCGATGTCGCGCTCGGCCCGAACGGTCGACGAGTCGATGTCGAGCTTCGTGACGAACGACACGCACGGCAGCGAGAGCATCTCCGAGAGCATCGGTCCGATCTCGGCCGAATCGTAGTCGATCGACTGGCGACCAAGCAGGATGAGGTCGGGCTTCATCGAGTCGATCACCGCCGCCAGCTCGCTGGCGACGCTGAATGAATCGACGCGCTGGTCATCGGTGACCAGCACCGCGTCGTCGGCTCCCATCGCCAGACCGAGGCGGATCGCCTCCTTTGCGCTCTCGCCACCGACACAGACGAGCGTGACCGTGCCATCACCCTTCTTCTGCAGTGCTTCCTCGACGGCGAACTCGTCGTACGGATTGAGGATGAATTTCACCCCCTTGGTCTCGATGTGCCGGCCGTCCGCCCCCACTTCGATCTTCGTCGCCGTGTCGGGCGTCTGGCTGATGCAGACTACGATCTTCATTCCTGTGCGTATGTGGTTGGTTGTCGCTTCGAGGCCGCGCCGACGCAGCGGCACAGCAGGCGGACGGCCGCTTCCCGCGCCGCCGTCCGCGCCCGTTCAAATGCTCCGGAATCGCTCGAGAAGCACCCGACAGGCCCTAAATATACGAGCCGGTCTGCAATGGGCCGGTCGGGTTACACAGCGATACGGCGGGAGCTCAGCGCACCAGCAGCACGTGCTGACGCACCACTCCCGAGGGGGTCTGAACCTCGTAGAAATACGAGCCCGTGGAGAGTGCCGACGCGTCGATTGCAGTCGAATGCCGACCCGCCGGCTCCATGCGGTCGATCCCCCCGGCAACCTCGCGACCGACGATGTCGAACAATCGCACCCGGACCACTCCGGCCGCCGGAGTCGTATAACTGATCAACAGGGTGTTGGAAAATGGATTCGGCGAGGCCGTCGCCTGCAGACCGTTCGCCGCTCCCGTAGCGTGCACCCCGGCGAAGCGACCGAAGTCGATGTCATCGATATACCAGCCGTCGGCGTTGTGGAAGGTGCCGCTGTGCAACCGGAACCGCACAACGACATCGGTGTCCGAAGGCATCGGATTGCGAATCTCGATCGCTTCAGCCCGCCAGTCGGACGCGTCGGGCGAACCGTCGCCCCACTGCACGTAATCGGTCGAATCGTACGTGGCGAGCACGCTCCACGTGCGCCCGCGATCGAAACTCGCTTCGACCATCGCCGAATCGGTCGGATCCACGAGCGCGATGTGCCTGAAGGTCAGGATGGTCGGCTGCTGGCCGCCGTTGGCGCGCGTCGGAAACAACTGCATCCACGTGTTGCTGGATCCGCGGTAGTCGCCGCCGGGAGAGTCCGTGACGGAGAATGGCGACGACAAGGACGCAATGTTGGTCACACCCCAGGTTCCGTTGACGAGATACCTGGGCATACCTTCGTCGAACGATTCGGTATACCGATCAGTGGTGCCGGCATAGGCGATGACGGTGTCACCGGGCTGGCTCTCGAGCTCCGGAGGCGTGGCGTCGACGACCGAGAACATGTAGTGGTAGTACCCGCGCTCCGGGGGCGTATCATCGATGGTAATCACCCGGCCGGTGTCGCCCGATGAGACGCTCTCGTCCCGCAGAAACGTGCCGTCGCGGAAGATGCGAACGCGGTCGAGCCCTACCAGCGGCGTCGCGGAGTCGGCCCGCATCGTCGGCATTCGAACGTCGAATTCGACTCGGGGATGGTAGTCGCGAACTTCGACGACGGCCGGCGGCAGCGGCGCACCTCCTCCCCCGGTGACGTACACCGACCGACCGGCGCTCGTGTCGGTGACGGTGGCCACGTAGAGCGTGTATCGGTACCGACGTCCCATCTCGAGCGAATCATCGCGGAACCCGACGACGTCGTGATCGAGGGTCGACAGCAATACACCGTCCCGGGTGACGAGAATGTGGTAGTCGTTCAGCGCCTTTCCGAAGAGCGACTCCAGCGGTGGATTCGTCCATGAGAGCAGCACATTGTCGAGGGCGACCGGGTCGAGCCGTGCCGTGAGGTTCTCGACCGGCATCGGCTGGGCGACTCCGAGCAGCGCGGTGTAGACATCGTTGTCGAGCCGCACATCGGCGTTGCGCGTGTCGAGAAACGACGGATACATGCGTCCGTTATAGAACGCGTTGCCCGCGTAATCGCCGGCAAAGATGCTGTCGACGAAGGGATTGCGCCGGTAGTCGCTGACAGCGTCGGTGGCCCGCCGATCGATCCAGGTGCTGCCGCCGTCGGAGCTGTAGCTGACGTATTGGTTGACCAGCACGTTATTCGGATCGTCGCGACTGTCAGAGTACATGATCGCGATGTCTCCGTTGGTCGGATCGACGCTCATCCACGGCCACCACTGGTCATTGCGCGTCACGCTCTCCACGACCTTCGGTTGCGACCAGGTCGTTCCACCGTCGGTCGAACGGCTGAAGAAGACATCGGGCTCACGCCCGGCCGCCCACGCCAGATATACCCACCCTCGTCTCGGAGAATTGGACACGTCCACATCGAGCGTCGGGTACGTTTCGGCACGGAACGTTCCCTTGAGCACGTGGTAGGTGTTACCGTTGACCGTACGCGCCGTGCCAAGCGTCGCGTAGCTGCGCACGACGTAGGTCGGATCGGAGAAGGTCACTCCGCCATCGGTGGACCGGGCGAATCCGATCGATCGCGCCGGTCCGTCGTTCCACGCCACGTAGAGCGTGCCGTCGGGACCCGAAGCGGAGATTGGAAAGCTCTGTCCGAACGTGGTGTCGGTGCTGGTGCCGGACATTCTCGGGCTCACGTCGACCGGCGTCGACCAGGTCTCTCCCATGTCGGTCGACCGGGAGAAGACGATCTGCGTGGAGCTGTCGCGGTCGATGACGCGCTTCCACGGTGTATAGAGGTTGCCTCTGTACGGCGATCCCTCCCAGTTGTCGATCTCGAGGTAGTACTTGTCTTCGAAGGCGGTGTCGGCGGTTGCGCCGGAAGGATGCTCGATGACGACCATGTGCTGCTGCCAGGTCGCGCCGTCGTCCGAGGTCCGCGAGACGTACACGCCCGAGGAACCGTTCATGGTGTCGGGAAAGGCGCCGTACATCACATATCCGTTGCCCAGGTAGTCGTAGGCCACCGACGGGTCGTTTCCGGTGTACCAGTTGGGGTGCACCACGCCCAGGTCGACGTTCCTCCAGTTGCGGCCACCATCGCTGGAGAGGTAGACAGGGAATCCCTGTCGATCGTCGACGGCACAGTCGATCAGGTGACTCGGATCCAGAGGATTGACAGCGATCGACGACTCGTTCTGCGGCAGCGGGAAATTGTCCGACTCGTCGATCGTGTTGGAGTTGATGAACAGGCCCTCCGGCCAGTCGTCCGGTGCGGCGAGCACGTGCGGAAGGACGGTCGCATGGTGCATCTGCTCGAGATACTCCTGACTGAGACTCGGGTGAGCGCGCTCGTTGTTGTCGGGACGCGCCCGGTGCTCATGACCGCTCGCGCCCGTCTGGGCCGGCGATGTGGATACGAGGCCGACGGTGCCGATGAGCACGGCGGCGATTGCCCGAGGCAGTAGGTGTCGCATGGCGAAGCCGGATGGAATTGCGCCTGGATGTGGCCGGTGTCCGGTGGGATCGGGCCCTGTCTGATGCGCGATGTGAGGCAGTTGGATTCTGAAAGCTAACCCATCGGCGCCAATCCGTCGGAGGACGTGACGGTGATCGGCTCGGGATTCAGCGCCACAACCGCTGGTACGTATATTCAACGGCTATGATCAGTGGTACATCCGACGAACCCGATCCGGCTCCGCGCGATGAGTCCGACCCCGGCGAGGCGGCTTCGGAGGAAGTTCGCAGGGCGCTGCGTCAGCTTGCAAGCGGCGTGTCGGTCGTGACGACGGCACATCAGGACGAACTGTACGGAATCACCGTCACGTCATTCACCTCCATCTCGCTGGAACCTCCCGTCGTGCTCGTGGCGCTGAACAATGAGTCGTCCATGTCCAATGCGGTCGTCAATTCGGGTCGCTTCGCCGTGCATGTCCTCTCGGCGGAGCAGCGATGGCTTTCCGAGCGATTCGCCAGTTCGGCCTCGGCGAAGGTGAAGTACGAGGGCATCACGCTCACCTACGGACCGAGCGGATCTCCGCGCATTCCTGCGACGCTCGCCTCCTTCGACTGCATCGTGGTACGGACGGTCGTCATCGGCACGCACACGGTGGTCTTCGGCCGAGTGGTCGAGGCGACGTCGCTCGGCGATCCGGGTGATCCGCTGTTGCATTTCCACCGCGACTACTGGCGACTGGAAGCGACGGCGGCGGACGATGACGGTGTGGATGATTCCGAACCATGAGGCGCCGGCATGTTTGCCGCGCGACGGCCGAATCGTAGTTTTGCAGCCGACCTTCCCAACCCGAATCACTTCCGGACCTCAATTCATGCACAAGACGTTTACGTTTCTCTCCCTCATTGCGGCGTGTGCCGTGCTGGGTGTTGGCCTTGCATCATGTTCCGGCGACAACGCGGACGACGCCAACGTGATCAAGATCGGCCACTACGCATCGATCACGGGAAAGCAGGCCACCTTTGGCACGCAGGTCGACAACGGCGTGCGCCTGGCAGTCGAGGAGATCAACAACAACGGTGGTGTGCTTGGAAAGAAGATCAAGCTGATCACCGAGGACACGCAGTCGAAGACCGATCAGGCGATGAATGCGGTCGAGAAGCTGATCGGCCGCGATAACGTCGTGGCGCTGATCGGTGAGGTCGCCTCGAGCAATTCGCTCGCGGCCGCTCCGATCGCCGAACGCGCGAAGGTCCCGATGGTCTCGCCGGCATCGACGAACAAGGATGTGACGCTCGACCCGACGACCGGGAAGGCCCTCCCCTACATCTTCCGTATCTGCTTCATCGATCCCTTCCAGGGTGCCGGCCTGGCGAGCTTCGTGCATACCGAGCTGAAGGCGAACAACGTGGCCATGCTCATCGACAAGGCCAATCCCTATTCGGTGGGCCTTGCCGACGGCTTCCGACAGAAGTTCAGCGAGCTCGGCGGACAAATCACCGAGGAGCAGACCTATGAGGGCGGCCAGCAGGATTTCAAGGCGCAGCTGACGGCAATCAACGCCACCGGTCCGGACGCGATCTTCATTCCCGGCTACTACACCGAGGTGAGTCTGATCGCCCAGCAGGCTCGCGATCTGGGAATCACCGCTCCGCTGGTCGGCGGCGACGGATGGGATTCGCCGGAACTGACCAAGGGTGCGGCAAAGCAGGCACTCGAAGGCGCATACTTCTCGAATCACTTCTCCGAACAGGATACCGCGGCGGTCGTCCAGGAATTCATCGCCAAGTACAACAAGCGCTTCCATGAAGATCCCGGCGCAATGAGCGCCCTCGGATACGACGCGATGAAGATCATCGCCCACGTGATCCAGCAGGCGGACACCGTCAGCTCGAAGGCCATCCGTGACGGTCTGGAAAACCTCAAGGATTATCCTGGCGTCACCGGTTCGATCACCATCAACGACAAGCACAACGCATCGAAGCCGATGGTGATCCTGCAGATCCACGACGGAAAATTCATCTACCATTCGACGATCATGCCCGACGGCACGATTCGTGGTGGCTCCAGTGAAGAAGCGGCTACGGCCGCGGCCGACACGTCCGCCTCCGGTTCGCAGAGCACGGCTGCCGCAGATACCTCCGGCAAATAGTCGGAGCCAACAGCTGAATCCAGGGGGCCGGCGCCGCATCAGCCCGGCCCCCTTCCCGTTGTCGTCAACCGCCCGCCCAGCCGCTTCGCCTCGCAACCCACCTGCCGATGAACGAACTGCTCCAACAGCTGATCAACGGGCTCTCGCTCGGCGCGATCTACGCGCTGCTCGCGTTGGGTTACACCATGATCTATGGCGTGCTGCGCTTCATCAATTTCGCGCACGGCGACGTGTTCATGGTCGGCACCTACATCGGGTTCTTCACCTTCCCCTATATCGTCTCATCGATGGGCGAAGGCTACTGGACGGCGCTCGTGATCATGCTGATTGCAATGGTCGGATGCGGTGTCCTCGGTGTCGTGATCGAATTCCTCGCATACCGCCCGCTGCGTGATCGACCGAAGCTCACCGTGCTGATTACCGCAATCGGAGTGTCGTTCTTCCTCGAATACACCGGACAGCTTCCCAACGTCTTCGGTGCCGATTACAAGACCTATCCGACGCTGGTCAAGAGCTCGATCATCCACGTCGGCGGTCTGTCGATTGCCTCGCTGGACGTCATCGTGTTCACCGTGTCGATCGTGCTGCTGATCGGGCTCCGCCTGCTCGTGCAGAACACGAAGATCGGTACCGCCATGCGGGCGACCTCGATGAACCTCAACGCCGCGTCGTTGATGGGGATCAACACCAACAGGATCATCTCCTTCACGTTCTTCGTCGGTTCGGCCCTTGCGGGTGCAGGCGCGACGCTGTACGCGATGACCTACCCGAAGATCAACCCGTTGATGGGAATTCTTCCGGGCCTGAAATCGTTCGTGGCAGCGGTGCTTGGTGGTATCGGAAATATTCCCGGTGCGGCGGCCGGCGGCTTCATCATCGGCGTGGCCGAGACGTTGACGGCCGGATATATATCTCCCGGATATCGGGACGCCATCGTCTTCGCGATCCTCATCGTGATTCTGATTTTCAAGCCGTCGGGACTCTTCGGCAAGGGAGGGAGCGAAAAGGTATGAGCAAGACCATCCGCCCATATCTCGCCCTCTTCGGAGCGCTGATCGCCGTCTACCTCCTGTCGTTCGTATTCGACGCGTCGCTCGGTTCGTACGACCAGCGCATCGTGGTCAATATCGGCGTCAATATGATCCTGGCGGTGTCGCTGAACCTGATCAATGGGTTCACCGGGCAGTTCTCGCTCGGCCACGCGGGATTCATGGCCGTCGGTGCGTATTCGACCGCTTCGTTCATGACCCTGATCGTTCCGGCACTGGTCGGCTCGGTGCCGGGTGGTGTCGGTCAGGATCTGATGTTCTTCGTCGGACTGCTCGTCGGCGGACTGGTCGCGGCGGTCGTCGGCGTGATCGTGGGAATTCCCTCGCTTCGATTGAAGGGCGATTATCTGGCGATCGTGACGCTCGGTTTCGGCGAAATGATCCGGGTGATTCTGCAGAACATCGATGTGGTCGGCGGTTCGCTCGGAATGGGCAACCTCCCTCGGTATTCCACCTTCATCTGGGTGTTCGCCACGCTGGTCGTGGTGGTCTTCATCATTCAGATGCTGATCCGCTCCACCTACGGAAAGGGATTTCTCGCCGTCCGCGACGACGAAGTCGCTGCCGAGGCAATGGGTGTCGACACGACGCGCTACAAGGTGGTCGCCTTCGTCATCGGCGCGTTCTTCGCCGGTATCGCCGGCGGTCTGTATGCCCATTACAACCAGTTGATCCGTCCCGAGGATTTCAATTTCCTCAAGTCGGTCGAGATCGTGGTCATGGTCATCCTCGGTGGAATGGGATCGACCTACGGCGTGCTCTTCGCCGCGGCGCTGCTGACCTATCTGCCCGAGGCGTTGCGCGACTTCGTCCTCTTCGGCGTGAAGTTCCGCGATTTCCGAATGAGCATCTATTCCCTCGTGCTGATCGTCCTCATGCTCCTGCGTCCCCAGGGACTTTTCGGTGACTTTCAATTGCTGAAAATGGTCCGGAAGTGGCTCGCATCGAGGCGACAGCAACAGCCTCCTGCCATCGAGGGATGACCCGGGGACAAATTCAAACAATGGATGATCCACGCGCCGAAATGGCACTTTTGCAGCTGGACAACGTGACGATGCGATTCGGCGGACTTACCGCCGTCGACGCGGTGAGCGAGGACGTCGGTCCGAACGATCTGATCGGGATCATCGGCCCCAATGGCGCGGGAAAGACGACGGTGTTCAACATGATTACCGGCGTCTATGTGCCCACCGAAGGACGAATTCTGTTCGACGGCAAGAGCATCGTCGGGATGCGCCCGAGCGAAATTGCCCACGCCGGAATTGCCCGGACGTTTCAGAACATCCGGCTGTTTCCGTCACTGACGGTTTCGGAGAACGTTCGCGTAGGATTCATCAATTCCGAACGCACCGGGCTGCTGGGATCGATTCTCCAGCTGGGCCCGTATCATCGCGAGCAGAAGGAATTCGATCGAGAGAGCGACCGCTTGCTGGATATGTTCAACCTCCTGCGCTACAAGGACGAGCTGGCCCGGAACCTCAGCTACGGCGACCAGCGCCGCGTGGAAATCGTTCGCGCGCTGGCGACGAGTCCGAAACTGCTGCTGCTCGATGAACCGGCAGCCGGAATGAATCCGACGGAGAAATCGGAACTGATGACGCTGATCCGCTACGTGCGCAAGGAGTTCAAACTTGCGATCGTGCTGATCGAGCACGATATGAAGGTGGTGATGGGAATCTGCGAGCGCATTTCCGTGCTCGATTATGGAGTCAAAATCGCAAGCGGCACGCCGGCGGACGTCAAGGCGAATCCGAAGGTTATCGAAGCCTACCTCGGAGAGGCCGCCTGAGAAGTGGCTTCGCTGCGCAACTGCGGCTGACTCGACACCGCGCACTCGAATCGCTGAACAACCGATGCTCACAGTAGAGAACCTCGAAGTCAATTACGGCGCGATCAAAGCAATCCGGGGCATCAGCTTCGAGGTGCCGGACCGATCGATCGTCACGCTTATCGGTGCCAACGGTGCCGGAAAGACTACCACCCTTCGCACGATTTCGGGTCTCATCAAGGCCGCAGGCGGTCGCATCACGTTCGACGGGAAAGACATCTTCAATCATCCACCCCATGAGATCGTGCGGCTCGGAGTCTCGCAGTCACCCGAGGGACGAATGATTTTTCCGGATCTGAGCGTGCGGGAGAACCTCATGATGGGGGCCTACCTGCGCAATGACCGGAAGGCAATTCAGCGGGATCTGGAATACAACTACACGGTATTTCCCCGGCTGAAGGAACGGATGAGACAGCGGGGCGGCACCCTCTCCGGCGGTGAACAGCAGATGCTGGCAATTGCCCGCGCATTGATGGCGAGCCCGAAGCTGTTGCTGCTCGACGAACCGTCCCTTGGAATCGCGCCGCTGCTCGTCAAGCAGATCTTCGAAAAGATCACTGAAATCAATCGCGATACGGGCACGACGATACTGCTGGTCGAACAGAACGCGCACATGGCGCTCAACGTCGCCAGTCACGGATACGTGCTTGAAACCGGTGAGATAATTCTACAGGGACAGGCGCGCGATCTTGCGAGGAACGAGGAGGTCCAGCGTGCCTACCTGGGAATGTGAACGCGACACCACGCATAATTGCGATCATCCCGGCATTCAATGAAGAGCGTTCCATCGGACGCGTGCTTGCCGATCTGCCCGGTAGTCTGATCGATGCCGTCGTCGTGGTCGACAATGCTTCCTCCGACGCCACGGCGCAGCGGGCCCGTGAGGCGGGAGCCATCGTCGTAGAGGAACCCGAGCGAGGATACGGCGCGGCGTGCCTGCGGGGGATCGCAACGGCACGGGCGATGGAAGCCGAGGTGATCGTGTTTCTCGACGCCGACTACGCCGACCATCCCGAGGAGGCCTCCGGCCTGCTTGGAAAGATCGTCGACGAAGGGTTCGAGATGGTGATCGGTTCGCGAACGCTCGGCAGCCGTGAACCGGGTTCGATGCCACCGCAGGCAGTGTTCGGCAACCGGCTGGCGACGTTTCTGATTCGCCATTTGTGGGGTGCGCGATTCACCGACCTCGGGCCGTTCCGCGCGATCACGCTCGAAGCGCTCGAGCGTCTGGACATGAAGGACCGGAACTTTGGATGGACGGTGGAGATGCAGATCAAGGCGGTGCGTGCTGGGCTGCGATGGACTGAGGTTCCGGTGAGCTATCGCCGTCGAATCGGCACCTCGAAAGTCAGCGGTACCGTCGGCGGCACGATCAAGGCCGGCGCGAAGATTCTGTATACGATCGCGCGGTACCGCCGCCGCGCGCCGACGCGGTGACCGCGGCCCGATTCGTTGGCCGTCGCCGGGCACGTGACTAACTTGTCGGCTTCCCGTCGGCCCCCCGCCCCATGTTCAGCGGGTCGCCACGTGGTTGTGCTTCCTGGAACCTCCGAGACCTCGCCCTCGCCATGCCCGAATTCGTCCATCTGCATAACCACACCCACTTCTCCCTGCTCGACGGTGCCTGCTCGGTCGACGGACTGATTACCGCCGCTGCCGAACTGAACATGCCCGCGATCGCCCTGACCGATCACGGCGTCAATTTCGGCCTGATGGAATTCTACCAGAAGGCGCGAAAGAACGGTGTCAAGCCGATTCTCGGCTGCGAGGTCTACATCGCCGATGGCTCCCGCCACACCAAGCAGCTCAACGAAGTCTCAGGGCGGTCGAAGAAGCGCAACTACTTCCACCTCATTCTCCTCGCGAAGAATCTCACCGGCTACCGCAACCTCAACCGCCTCACTTCCCGCGCCCACGTCGAGGGCTTCTACTACAAACCACGCATCGATCGGGAGCTCCTCAGCGAACTTCACGAGGGTCTCGTCTGTCTCTCGGCGTGTGCCAGCGGAGTCGTCAGCGCCCATCTGGTCAACGACGACATCGAGGCGGCACGCGAGGCGACACGGTGGTACAAGGATCTCTTCGGCGATGACTTCTATCTCGAGGTGCAGAACCACGGCATACCGGTCGAACAGCCGATTCTCGAGGGGATGCCCGGGCTCGCACGTGAATTCGGCGTTCAGCTGGTGGCGACCAACGACTGCCACTACATCCGCAAGGATCACGCGGTCGCGCACAACGTGCTGCTGCACATCCGTGACGCGTCGAAGAACGGTGTACGCATCAACGTCGAGGAGGAGCTGCGCTACGGCACCGACAACTACTACGTCCGAACTGCCGAGGAAATGGCGGAGCTCTTCGCGGACATGCCGGAGGCGATCGAGAATACGCTGGCGGTCAGCGAGAAGTGCAACGTCGAGATCCCGCGCGAATTCTACATGCCCGAATTCCCCATCCCGGAGGATTCGCCATCGCAGTCGTTGAACGAGTATCTGGGTGAGCTCACGTGGAAGGGCGTCCGCGCCCGATACGGCGAGCCGGATGAGACGGTGCGGGATCGGACGGAGTTCGAGCTGGACGTGATCACGAAGATGGGGTACGCCGGGTACTTCCTGATCACGCAGGACTTCATCGCGGCTGCCCGCGCGCAGGGTGTGTCGGTCGGGCCGGGGCGCGGTTCGGCCGCCGGCAGTCTGGTCAGCTACGCGCTGGGCATCACCAACGTCGATCCGCTGAAGTACGACCTGCTCTTCGAGCGATTCCTGAATCCCGAGCGCGTCTCGATGCCGGATATCGACATCGATTTCGCGGACAACAAGCGGGAGCTGGTGATCGAGTACGTGAAGAAGAAGTATGGCGAGAGCGCGGTGGCGCAGATCATCACGTTCGGAACGCTTTCGGCGAGGGCGGTGCTGAAGGACGTGGGACGAGTGCTGGGAATTCCCCTGTCGACGATCAACCAGATCACCGACAAGATTCAGGTGAAGTTCGGCCGCGTGCAGTCGATCGCTGAAGCGATCGAGGGACCGGAGCTGCGGTGGGTGAAGGAATCGCCGGACCCGCAGATCCGCAAGCTGATCGAGTACTCGCAGGTACTCGAGGGATTCTGCCGCAACTCGTCGCTGCACGCCGCCGGCGTGGTGATCGCTCCGGGTCCGCTCGAGGACTACATCCCACTGTACAAGACGCCGGACTCCGGGCTGGCCTCACAGTACACGATGAAGTACCTCGAGGATGCGGGTCTGCTGAAGATGGACTTTCTCGGACTGCGGACGCTGACGATCATCGACACGTCGCTGGAGCTGATCCGCCAGCGGCACGGCATCGAGATCGATCTCGACGCGCTTCCATTGGACGATGCAGCCACTTACGAGCTGCTGGGTCAGGGGCTTACCACGGCCGTCTTCCAGTTCGAATCGGTCCCGATGCAGAAGTACCTCAAGGATCTCAAGCCGGCGACGCTGGAGGATCTGACGGCGATGAACGCGCTGTACCGGCCGGGTCCGATGGAGAACATTCCAGAGTTCATCGACCGCAAGCACGGGCGCAAGCCGATCGAGTACCTGCATCCGAAGCTCGAGCCGATCCTCGGCAAGTCGTACGGGATCTGCATCTACCAGGAGCAGATCATGCAGATCGCGCAGCAGCTGGGCGGCTTCACGCTGGCACAGGCCGACCTGCTGCGTCGCGCGATGGGCAAGAAGCAGATCCAGTACATGGAGGAGATGAAGGCGACGTACTTCGAGGGATGTGAATCGAACGGCATCGACAAGCGGACGGCGGGTGAGATCTGGGACATGATGGTGAAGTTCGCCGACTATGGATTCAACAAGAGCCACTCCCTCGCCTACAGCTACCTCGCCTACCAGACAGCGTATCTGAAGGCGAACTACACGGCTGAGTTCATGGCGGCGAACATGAGCGCCGATGCGAACGATCTGTCGAAGGTCGTCAAGCTGATCGATGAGTGTCGGCGATTCTCCATCGCCGTGCAGCCGCCGGACGTGAATCGGAGTCTGATCGACTTTTCGGTCGGGGACGAAGGAATTCGATTCGGACTAGCGGCTATTCGCAACGTCGGTGTGGGAGCGGTCGGGGAGATTCTCCGGCGACGCGAGGAGGACGGCCCCTTCACCTCGATTTTTGATTTCACCCGACGCCATGCCGGATGCCCGCAGGTCAACCGTCGGCTGATCGAATCGCTCGTCCAGTCGGGCGCCTTCGATTCACTCCATCCGAACCGGCGAGGTTGCTTCGAAGCGATCGATGCGGCACTGAGCTACGCGGCGGCATGTGCCGAGAGTGACGCCAGTGGCATGGAGTCGCTCTTCGCCACGGAGGAATCCGGCGGGACGATTCCGGAGCCCGACCTTCCGCACGTCGGGGACTGGCCTCGAAACGAGCGCCTGGCCAGGGAGAAAGAGGTGCTCAACTTCTACGTGAGCGGCCACCCGTTGGAGGACTACAGCACGGAAGTCGACGCGTTCGCTCAGGTGAAACTGGGTGAGGTCTCCGAAGATGTTCGCTTCGACGCTCCGGTGCGTGCCTGCGGCATCATCACGGCGATCCGCACAAAGCTCGATCGGCGGGAAAATCAGATTGCCTTCGTCACCATCGAGGACTTCACCGGAAAGGCGGAGTGCGTGTTCTGGAGCGATGCCTACCGTGCGTTCGGTCAATTGCTGCAGACCGGAGCCATGGTCTACGTCGGCGGGCGAGCCGAACGCAATGGTTCGGACGGCATCAAGATCATCGCCGAGGAGGTGGTGCCAATCGACGAAGGGCGCGCCCGCTTTGCCGGCGGTATTGCCATCAACGTGCAGCTCTCGAGCGTCGACGAGGACGCAGTCGACAGGACCGTGGAGGTGTTCCGTCGCAATCGCGGCGAACTGCAATGTGTCTTCCGCATCTACAATCACGATCGGGAGCTGACCGGGCGCTGGGCGACCACGCGCTTCACGCTGACTCCGAGCGACGATCTGCTCGAGGGATTGGGAGCGATCTACGGACAATCGAACGTCAAACTCGTCGGACAATGACCAACCGCAGAGCTGCCGACATCGCCGAGACACCACACGCGCATCCGCTGTCGACCCGCGCTTGCGTCGTCCACGAATCGACGACGCTGGCCATTGCGGCCGAGGCGAAGCGTATGCAGGCCGCGGGCGTCGACGTCATTTCGCTGTCGACGGGCGAACCCGACTTCCCCTCTCCCGACATCGTCAAGCGTGCGGCGATCGCAGCCATCGAGAACGACTTCACGCACTACACGCAATCGAGCGGAATTCCGGAGCTGCGACAGGCCGCTGCCGAGAAGTTCGAGCGGGACAACGGCATTCATGCCACCGCGGAAACTGTACTGGTCTCCTGCGGGGGAAAGCAGTCGATCTACAACGCGTTGCTCGCGATCTGCTCGGAGGATGATGAAGTACTCGTGCCCGCCCCCTACTGGGTGAGCTATCCCGAAATGGTGCGGCTGGTCGGAGCGCGTCCGGTGGTGCTCGCGTCGGGGCTCGACCAGTCCTACAAGGTGACGACGACGCAGATTCGGTCTGCAGCGACATCGCGCACGCGGGCACTGTTTCTGAATTCTCCCTCGAATCCGTCCGGCGCAATGTATACCCGCGCTGAACTGCAGGAGATTGCCGAAGTCGTTGCGGAACTGGGGCTGTACGTGATTTCCGATGAACTCTACGAGAAGATCGTTTTCGACGGCAATCGACACGTATCGATCGGCTCGCTGGAGCCGGCGCGGGACCTTGCGATCACGGTCAATGGCGTCTCGAAAGCCTTCGCGATGACCGGATGGCGCATTGGCTACATGACCGGGCCCCGCGAGGTGATCGATGCAGCCGGTGTATTTCAGAGTCAGATCACGAGCAATCCCACCTCGATCAGTCAGAAGGCCGCGCTCGCCGCGCTCACCGGTGCGGCGGCCGATGTCGAGCGGATGGTCGAGACGTTTGCTCGTCGGCGGGAGCTCACCAGCCGCTTGCTCGAGGAGATTCCGTCGGTTCGATTCCGGCGACCCGACGGCGCGTTCTACGTCCTGCTGGACGTCACGGCATACTACTGCGAACGGGCCGCGGACAGCGCGGGGATGGCCGAATATCTTCTCAAGGAGCATCATGTCGCCGTTGTACCAGGCGGCGCGTTCGGCGACGACGCATCGATCCGCATCTCGTTCGCATGCAGCGACGATGCGATCGAGAAAGGAATCGCCAGGATAGCGCACGGCCTCGATGCGCTCGGACGTCGCTGAGCATCCGCGCCAGGAGTCATCCGGACTCAGGGCCGTCTGCCGAGACCGATATTCAGGTTCACCCCGTTACGCTGAATATTTCGAATCAGCGCCTGCGTATCGTCCAGTGTCCGCTCGAGTTTTCGAGCGAACTCCTCATCGCCGATCAATCGTCCCGCCACGCCCTTTCCATTGCGCACTGAATCGACCATTGCGGTGAGCTCACTCAGGAGGACGTCGGCATGTGCGACCACGCTGTCGACGCGGCTGACCGTCGTTCCGGCGCGTTTGGTGATCGAGCGCGCATCATCGGTGGCATCGGCGGTAGCATTGATCGCCCGTCTGAGCGTCGGCGACGCGTCGGCGACGAGGTCGTGGAGTCGTGCAACGCTCGTCGTCAGTTGATTTACCATGTGTTCGATGGACTGGCGATTGCCATCGACGAGCGATCGCGATGCCGACGCTGCACTCGCCAGATCGGTGGCGGACTGCCGCAGGTTGTCGCGAAGTGTCGGGTCCTCGACGAGGCGCTGGACGGACGCCACGGTGGAATCGATTCGCGTGAGCAGCCGGGTCGCCTGTTCGGACATGGTTCCGGCGTTCTCTAGCAGTGAGGCGACACTTGGCTGGGTGAAGCCCGGGATGACGGCACCGGGCGGCAATAGCTCGTCGGCGTTGCCCGGCGCGATGCTGACGGAACGTCCGCCGGTAATCTCGGCGCTCAGGATCTCGGCCTTCGCGTCCCGCCGCAGCGGGAGTCCGTTCTCGACGGTCGCCTGCACTCGCACTCCAGTCGGACGGACGGCGATGTCGGTGACGGTACCCATTCTGACGCCGCGCCAGGTGACGGGGGCACCGAGGCCGAGACCACTGACCTCATCGAACTGCATGGTGATGGTGCGGCCGGAGACGCGCATCCCGACGCCGCGTCCCCACAGAATGCCGCCGACGAGAGCGAGCAGAGCCAAGACGGCGGCGGCTCCGACGCGGATTTCCTGAGCACGAGTGGTTTTCTTCATTCGGCCAATTTCGTTCGATACCGTGTCTGCTGGACGTTGCTGAGCGTTTCGTCGCAACCGGGAACGGGAGACAATCGCGCGTTACAACGACGTGGCCCCGGGGAGCTTCCCCGGGGCCACGGAATCGCTGCCGGTCGGGACGACCGGCCAATGTACGGCGAACTCAGAACGGCAGATCGTCCTCCTCGACGGCCGACTGGCTCGACGGGGAGGAATTCGACGTGCTTCGTGCGGGGCTCCCGCTCTGGGGCACCTGCGAATAGTCGCTGCCATTGCCAGCCTGTTCGCTTCCGGGAGCGCCATCGAGGAAGACGAAGTCGTTACCGACGATCTCGGTGGTATACCGCGTCTGACCTTCACGATCCTCGTACTTGCGGGTCTGCAGGCGTCCCTTGACGAAGATCCGGCTCCCCTTCTTCATGTACTGGTGGATGATTTCGCCGCCTCGGCCCCAGAAGACGATCTGGTGCCACTCGGCTCGCTCAACCAGATTGCCGTCGCGATCCTTGTAGCTCTCGTCGGTCACCATTTTGAAGTTGCACACCGCCTGTCCGCCCTGCGTGTAGCGGAGCTCGGGATCGTTGGGCTGGATTCGGCCAATGAGATTGACCTCGTTGAGACTGCGTCCCATGGGAATACCTCGGGAAATGACATTATTGTGTGTGGCTTCGTGCTATCGGGTAGGAGAAATATACCCCTGCCCATGTCCCGACACAAGAGGCCGTCACGGCACCAAAATCCGGCGATACCGAGCGAAATTCGTACGTTTGCACATTGTTTAAAAGATGTTGGAGTCAACAACACGGGGCCGTATCTTTCGCAACTGCTGAACGGCCGCAGCATGGTAAACGATGGAGTTGCCCTCATCGTCGCTGCAACGAGGCCCGACTCAAGTGTGCTCACTCATCGTCCCATTGCTCATATCTCAGCCTACCTTTCTACGTTTTTACCGTTTTTTCTGTGCCTTCACGTTGCCTGATCCAGAGGTCTTCTGGCACGGGAGTCATTCTATTCCACGAATCGAAACGCAGACATGAGCACCAACAACGAGAAGTATAACGGCACTATCGTGCACTGGCTGGTCTTTCTCGCAGTCATGTTCGCCGGTGTCTATGCGTTCCAGACGTACGCCATCAGGCCCGCGTTCAAGAGCGTGATCGTGTCCTTCTTCGCTCCACCCGAGATGCAGTCGAATGCGAAGGATCTCATGGTCGACGAACCCACCGAGTTCATGCTCGACATGACCGGCAAGGCACGGTCGATCGAAAAGGATGGCTACTACAAGCCGGCGTCGTCCTGGCTTGCCTACAATGAGAAGCTCGGTGAGGAGCCGGTGATCATCGATCCGATCATCACCTTCATCATCTTCTCGCTCGGCTTTGGCTTCATCGCAGCCATCCTCATCACCGCGATGCTCCCGCGGTCGATCGGACTGCTGGCCAACAAGATCGAACGCACCATCTTCCACACGATCGCAACGATCGACGATCAGACCGGCGACAAGGTCTCGCGCGAGGAAATCGAGCGCGTCACCTCCGCCAACTCCAAGGACGATCTCTCGCCCATCGAGAAGGAGTTCGGTCCGGTCATCGTCAACGAAATCGAGGACGTGCGTGCGGCCAACCAGTGGAGGCGCAACAAGCTTCTCGTCTTCAAGGGACTGCGACTGTACATGACCCGGCACTTCGCCGAGCGGTATTCGAACAACGTTCAGGGATTCGCCTACGGCGGCGCCGCGTTCCTGATCGTCGTCATCGGTATCCGCGGTCTGAAGTTCATTCCCCCGACCAAGCCGTCGGTGCTCCTCTTCGCCATCTCGCTCGAATTCACAATGCTCTGCATGCTGGCCGTGACGCTCTTCTATACTGAAGAGGAACAGCGCATGGACAAGCTCATCCGCAACCTCGAGGAGAGTTCCGAAGGCCAGAAGTACGAACTCATCAATCTCGTCCGTACCTCGCAGCAGCAGCAGCGCGACCTGGCATCGATGGTCGATTACATCCAGCGCCAGACCGACAACCTCCAGCGTATGGCCGATGCGCTCACGGGTGCCAACCGGGAGTACATCATCCAGGTGGCGCAGCGCGCCGTCGCAGAGTACATCACCGCCGAGACCAGTCGCGAGATCACCGAGAAGGTTATCCGCGAGAAGATCGAGGACGCCATGGCGCAGATGTTCGGCAACCGCCAGATCAACGCTTCGAGCGACCAGCCGCCTCAGGCGTGACGGCCGGCCGGATCGTTGGACCGGCCGATGCCAGTTGGAAGGTGGAGACGACTCCCCTTCACCCCTCAGGCAGAACAGAAGACCAGACGCGCCCCGGCAGCACTGTCGGGGCGCGTTCTTTTTTTTCTCGCTGCGAACCCCGCCCGCCGGAGGGCATTTACCCGCGATCCAGCGATGGGCCGAGCGCTTCGATTGCCGCCTGCAGTTCTCGCCCTTCGTCGGACGGCGAGATCCACACCACGTTTTGCATTCCTTTCAACCACGTCATCTGGCGCTTCGCGTAGCGACGCGTCGCGCGCTGTATCTGCTTCACCATCTCATCGCCGCCGATCCTCCCCTCCAGCATATCGATCACCTGACGGTATCCCACCGTCCGAAGTCCGGGTGCCTGCGGATCGACGCCGCGCGCGAGCACGCCTCTGGTCTCTTCCAGCAGGCCCCGCTCGAGCATATCAACGACGCGATCGTCGATCGTGCGATACAATCGGGATCGCTCGCGAGCAATCGCCACATACACCGGTTCGTGCGTCCACGGAGGAATCGACGCAGCCATGATGAAGTCGCTGTAGCGCGTTCCCGTCTGGTAGTAGCATGCAAGGGCCCGGAACGTCTTGACCCGGTTGTTTGCAGCGTGCTGCGCGGCAGCGCGCGGATCGATCCGTTCGAGCTCATGCCGTAACGCATCGGCTCCCTCGGATTGCTCGCGCTCCAGGAGCGATTGATAGACATCTGCGTCGACGGCCGGCGCGCCGAGCCCTTCGAACAGAGCGCGAACGTAGAAGCCGGAACCGCCGACGACGAGTGGTATGCCTCCCTCCTTCAGAATCGTTTCGATAATCCGCCGCGCGCGCACCGCATAGTCACCGGCGGAGAACGGCTGATCCGCTTCAATGATGTCGATCATGTGGTGGCGAACGGCGCGAAGCTCATCCCGTGTCGGCGTCGCGGTTCCTATGTCGAGACCGCGGTAAATCTGGCGTGAGTCGGCCGAGACGATTTCCACGCGGGGGAACCGTTCGGCAATCCGAAGGGACAGGGCGCTCTTGCCCGAGGCGGTTGGACCCAGTATAACGCCGATCGGCGGTGGGTTCGTCGAGTCAGACGTCACTGCGGTCTGTGTTCTGACGGCACGTCGCGACTCTGCCAGCCCTTGCGACCGACCAACGGGACGAATTTGAACGGACCATAATCGAACACGTCGTACTCACTGCGTTCACCCTGACGGATGGCCACCTGCATCGTCTGAGCGTCGATATCACCGACGGGAATGATCAATCGCCCATCCGGGGCCAGCTGTTTCAGCAGTGTCGAGGGGATATCGGGTGCGCCGGCCGTCACGAGAATTCTGTCGAACGGCGCCGCGGCACTCCAGCCGAGCGTTCCGTCGCCATGACGGGCCGAGACCTGGCAGCCGGCGGATTCCAATCGGGCGAGCGCAAGGTCGAGCAGGTCTCGATGGCGTTCGACGGTGAACACGCGCAGTCCCATTGCGTAGAGCACCGCCGCCTGATAGCCGCTGCCGGTACCGATCTCCAGCACCTTCATGCCCGGCTCCGCCTCGAGCAGCTGTGACATCGTGGCAACGGTGCGGGGCTGCGAAATGGTCTGACTGCAGTGGATCGGCAGCGCGTCATCTTCGTACGCACGATGACGAAATGCAGCGGGAATGAACCGCTCGCGCGGGACGCGACCGATGGCGGCGAGCACGAGTTCGTCGGTGATTCCATGCTCGCGGAGCACTTCCACGAGATTACTGCGGGCGGTCGCAGTCGAGGGATCGCTGGGAAGTTCAGACACTGGTAGGTTTCCCACTTCGTTGCAATTCGGTGCGGTCGCCACGGACCATTGCCGTAGCGGTGTCGCGTTTGGCGGGATTGCCACGTCGCCCACCGCGGGGGCGACCGCCGAGGAAGTGTTTGATGCGATCCCACGGGGTCGGGTGGTCATCTTCGCCGGCAACTTCAAACACGTCGAGAAGGGCCAGGCGGAGACTTTCGAGCGTCTGATCGTAGTAGAGCCGACCCTCTCGGGCGTAGCTGACGTTCGACGTCTCCTCGCTGACGATGATCACGAACACATCGGCCTGCTCGCTGATTCCGAGTCCCGCCCGATGGCGGGTGCCGAGACTGACGTCGGCCGCGAGCGTCACCGGCGAGAGGGGAAGGATCACGCGAGCGAATCGAATTTCCTCCCCATTGACCACCACCGCACCGTCATGCAGTGGCGACTTCGGATTGAAAATGGAGATGAGCATCTCCTTGGTCAATCGCGCATCGATCGGGACGCCGGTGTCGACGTTGAGGGAAATGTCACTCGAGCGCGTCAGAACGATGAGTGCACCGAACCGTCGGAGCGAGAGCTCTTCGGCAGCCTGCAGCAGTTCGTCGATGGTCGCGGTGACATCAAAGCGCTGCAGCGGTGTGAACAGACCATTGCGTCCGATCAGCAGCAGGATTCTGCGGAGTTCGGGCTGAAAAATGATGATCAGAGCGATCACCCAGATGTCGCCGACGGTGCGAAGAATCCAGCTGAGGAGCTTCATGTCGAGCGCCTCGGAGGCAACCGCGACGCCGGTGATGAGGATCAGACCGATGAAGATCTGCGAGGCGATCGTGCCCCGCATCACCGCGTAGAGTCGGTAGAGCACGAAGGTCACGATGGCGATGTCGATCAGATCGGCGATCGTCACCGTGAGAAATCCCACCCGGAAGAGTTCCAGCGACAGGTCCATGCCGTTCGTGAATTACCCTCAGACGGCGCCGGTGATACCGTGATCCTCGTACGCCTGGATGATGTCCTTGACGAGTCGGTGCCGCACCACGTCGGACTTCTCGAAGTAGACGAATGCGATGCCGTCGATCCCGCGGAGAATTCGCTCCGCCTGAATCAACCCGCTCTCGACGTTCTTTGGCAGGTCGATCTGCGTGAGATCGCCTGTGATGATCGCGCGTGAATTGGCTCCGAGTCGGGTCAGGAACATTTTCATCTGCATCGGCGTGGTGTTCTGCGCCTCATCGAGAATGACGAACGCGTTATTGAGCGTCCGGCCGCGCATATAGGCGAGGGGAACCACCTCGATTCCACGCTTTTCGAGCATTCCCTTGAGCTTGTCCGACGAGATCATGTCGTCCAGCGCGTCATACAGCGGTCGCAGGTAGGGATCGATCTTCTCCTTGAGGTCGCCGGGGAGGAAGCCGAGACTCTCACCTGCTTCCACGGCCGGCCGCGCGAGCACGAGTTTGGTCACTTCGCGGTTCCGCCAGGCCGCGACGGCCATTGCGACGGCCAGATAGGTCTTGCCGGTGCCGGCCGGTCCGATCGAGAAGACGATGTCGTTTTCACGCGCCTTTCGGTAATAATCCTTCTGTCGATCTCCTCGTGCCTTGATGACGGTGTCGCGGGCGATGAGGATGATCTCATCGAGATCCTGACCCTGCAGCTGCTGTTCCGCCGTGCCGCCGGTGACCAGGTCGACGATCGTTTCCACATCCTTGGGTTGCAGCGTGCCGTTGCGCTGGACCATGTAGATCATCTCGTTGATGACCTTCTCGATCGTCTCGATCTCTGCGGGTTCACCGCGCAGCAGGACGACCTCACCGCGAACGGTGATGACCGAATCGAACCGATTCTCAAGAACGGCGAGGTTGGCGTCGTTGAATCCCAGAAATGCGAGCTGATCGACGCCACCGAGCCGCACGGTCTTCTCAACGGTTTCCATCACGATAAAATAGCGCTTCGCCGCTGCGCGCGTCCCTTCGGGGACCATTGGAGCGGTTGACGTGAGGGTGAACAACAAAATGGGAGCTCTCCGACGGCTGTCTGTCGGAGAGCTCCCAGAGGATAGCTGGCGTCACGAACCTGCGATCAGCGCCGGCAGGTGCCGTCCGCAGGTACGGAGGTCGGTTCACTTGCCGCTTCCGGCCTCCTGCTGCTCGACGGTTTCGGTGCGACGGTAGGTCGTCGTCCGACCCGAGGCAGCGCGCTTGTGACGGTAGTAGAGTCGGGCCGCCCGCTCTTCCTGATCGGTCATCGGCGCCTTCGGCGGAATCTTGAGCACCTGACCCGGGAAGATCAGATCGGGGTTGCGAATCTGGTCGGTGTTGGCCTGCCAGATCTTCGGCCACAACTGGGCATTACCGTAGATGGTTTCCCGCTTGGCGATGTTCCACAGACAGTCGCGATCCTCCTGCCAGGTACCGACGGTGTAGGTACCGGTAGCGCGCTCACGCCGCAGTCCCTTGATCTGCCGCGCGATATCGATGATCCGATTATAGAACTCCGGAAGCAGCGCGATTTTTTCTCGACGCATTCCATTGAGTTCGTTCTCGAGACTCGTGATCTCGGCGTTCATGCCGGCAAGCTGATCATCCGAGAGGTGGCTCATTTCCTGAACGCGATTGGCGATACGGCCAAGGCGCTGGCGGAAGTTGTCCACGTCGGCCGACGTTGCGCCGACGAGCGCGTAGAGCTCCTTGTTGCACGCGTCGATGTCCGACTGGATCGACGTGAGCTGCTGTCGTGCCTGCGCGGTTTCAGAGTTGATTGCGTCGAGCTGGCGCTGCAGGTCGTCGACCTTGTTGCGCCACTGCGTGAGGCGGACTTCCGCCTGCTCCTGGGTCAGCTGCGCGTCCGGAATGCTTGGGTCGACTGTCACCTGTGCCCACAGCGGCGACGCGACAACCAGGAGTGCGATGGCAAGTACTGCTGACTTCATGTGTGCGTTGTTCTCCAGAATTGTGATGCTCCTTTCTGCTCTCGACCGTGACGCTTATGCCGATTGACGGTACGGCGCCCGGTGCGCGATCTGCGGCACGCTCAATGATTCGGAGTCGACTCGGTTCCGGAGTCCTCCGTGTACTGCCAGTCCGGCCAGACATTCGGCCACTGCTGCAACTTGCCGTTGACGAACTGCTTGTTCGAATTGCATTGGTCGAGCTGCGACTGCTGCGCCTTGACCTCGCCCTGCAGCTTCGAACGTTCCTGCTTCGCCGCGTTGATCTGCTGCGTGAGCGTCTGCTCCTGATTGCGCAGCTTCTGCAACTCGGCGAGCTGCTCGTCGGTGATCTTGCTCGAGCAGCTGGCGAGCATTGTCGCCCCGGCCGTCACAAGAATCAGCGCGGCGGCTTGGAATGATCGCTTCATTCTGCGTCCTCCTCGTTGTTCGATCGTTATGGGAATACCGGCTATGGTCGTCATGAAACCCGGATTCCATCACCAGTCAATCGACCGATGATTTCTTTGGGCAGTCAGAATCCGTGAAATGTCATGTGGAGCTGGCGGTTGCCTTTGTCGCCTCGCCGGTCTGATGCGCGGGTCAGTGCGTCAACCGGATCGCGCCGGGAAAAAGAAGCTGCCCCGCCAGGGGGTCTTTCCGACGCGGCGCAAAATATAAAAAAACGCCTATCGCGCGCCTTCGTAGCGGAAAAACGAATTCCCCCGTCGGAAAGTTAGACGGCCCTCGCAGCAAGCCACATGCCGCATGCCGACACCGCCGCTCACTCGTAGCGCAGCGCCTCGATCGGGTCCAGATGCGATGCCTTCCAGGCCGGATAAATCCCGAAGATCAATCCGATCGCCAGACAGGTGCCGAATGAGATTCCCACCCACCCCCACGGTATCGGCGGCGTCACCTCGATCCATGCGCTCATCGCCGCGCCTCCGGCCAGCCCGGCCACCACGCCGAGCATCGCACCGAACTGGCTGAGCGTCACCGCCTCGATGATGAACTGCGTGAGAATGTCCCTGCTGGTCGCGCCCACCGCCTTGCGAACTCCGATTTCGCGCGTGCGCTCCTTGACCGACACCAGCATGATGTTCATGATGCCGATCCCTGCGGCAAGCAGTGCAATCGATCCGCAAATCAGTCCGAACAGCGACACGTATCCCGTGAAACCACCGAACGTTTCGCTGATCGACTCGTTCGTCGAGATCTCGAAGTTGTTCTCCTTGCCCAGCTTCACGCCGCGAAGCGTACGAAGCACTCCGATGGCCTGGGCAACCGTCTCGTCGAGCGCCTTCTCCCCCCGTGCCTTCACCGTGATGTTGATCGATGACGACCACTCGTCGAAAAAGTACTTGGCCGCGCTCGTTATCGGCACCACGACGATGTTGTCCTGACTCTGACCGAAGACCGCCCCCTTGGCCTCGAGCACGCCGATGACGGTGTACGGCCGGTCGTTGATCCTCGCGCTCGCCCCCACAGGACTGGCGGTGCCGAAGAGATCGTTTGCCACCTCCGCTCCAAGCACCACCACGTCGGAACCGAGTTCGACGTCGCGCGGATCGAGTGACCGCCCCGAGGAGACCTCGTAGTCGCTGTTGAGCATGAACGCATCGTCGGCTCCGATGATCGCAACGTCCGGATCGGTCTCCTCCCCGCGATAGCGGATCGTCGCCCCGGCCCGCTGGTAGGTGAGTCCGATGCGCTCGGCGGAGGAACTCATCCGATCCTTGAACTCCATCGCCTGCCGCAGCGTGATGTCGGGACGGTTGCGCAGCTGCCTCCCGTGATTGCCGATCTGCATCGCGGGCATGCGCGTGATCACGAACGAATCCCGACCGAACGCCTCGAGCTGATCGTCGACCTTCGCGTTGAGACTCGCAACCGCCGCCGCTACGCCGACGATTGCGAACACGCCGATCGCGATCGACAGGAGCGTGAGTCCGGCCCGCAGCTTGTTCGCGCGGATCGACCCCACCGCCATCGATATTGCTTCACCAATCTGCATCGTATCGTTTCCTCGATGTTGCCAGCTCAGAAGGCCGCGGTCATCGCGACGCGCGGATCACTCCGCCCGCAGTGCGTCGACGGGATCCATGCGCGCAGCACGAAATGCGGGAACGATTCCCGCCAGAACTCCGACCGCCACCGACACGATCACCGCAATGACGATCTGGGAAACCGGAATCGTCGGACTCAGGAAGCTGATGTCGAACTGCGTCGCTCCAAGCCAGGCGACCAGGGATGTGATGGCGAATCCGATCAGCGCGCCCATCAGGCAGAGCATGATCGCCTCGACCAGAAACTGCACCAGGATACTCGAGCGCGTGGCGCCGATCGCCTTTCGGATGCCGATCTCCTTCGTGCGCTCGGTGACCGAGACGAACATGATGTTCATGATCCCGATCGATCCGACCAGGAACGACAGGCCCGTCATCACAAGTCCGACGCTCCAGACGACGATGCGCAGCTGATCGAACTGCTCGCGGAACTGCTGTTGCGTGTTGACCGCAAAGTCATTCTCCTGCCCCGGTCCCAGCGACCGTATCTGCCGCATGACGCCGATCGTCTCGTAGCGAACGTCTTCGATACGATCGACGCCGCCGGCCTTCACATTGATCGTGATGCGGGAGCGGTTTCCGAACATTCCGAAGAACGTCTTGAGCGGAATGATCACTTGGTTGTCGACGAAATCGGTCATCAGCGAACCCCGCTTCGGCATCGCTCCGATCACCTGAAAGCGACGTCCGTTGATACGGATGGTGGCCCCGATCGGATCCTGCTGACCGAAGAGCTGATCGACGATGTTGTAGCCGATCACCGCCACCTTCGCACCTGCCTGCGCCTCGGGCTGCGAGAAGAATCGCCCCTGGCCGATGTTGCCGCCGAGCATGTCGATGTAGTCGGATGTCGTGCCGAACATCTGGATCGACTCGAGCTGCAGATCACCGTAGCGCACGGTTTCGGCGCGCTGACTCGCGGTGGGAACGACGTAGGTGGGCGTCTTCAGCCGGCGCGCCGCTTCGAGATACTGGTGGTAGGTGATGTCCTTCCGATTTCGCTCCTGCTGCCAATTGGCACTTCCCCACTCGAACTTGTCCACGTAGAGAATATCGTCGCCCATGATGGCCAGGGTCTGCTCGAGCGCATTGTCGAGTCCGGTCAGGAGCCATCCCATCAGCAGAACGAACGTGATGCCGACGACGACGCCGAGGGTTGTCAAGGCAGCACGAAGCTTGTTCGACACCAGCGCCGCGACCGCCATCTTGATGCTCTCACCCAACTGCGTCAGCATTGCGGTCACCCGTCGGTTGGATTCGCCGTCCGCGTCCGGTCCTCGGCTGCGGTGATGCGGTGGGGATTCGGTCGATCGCTCTCGATCAGTCCGTCACGCACGCGGATGATGCGTGCGGCATGGCGGGCGATTTCCTCCTCATGTGTGACCACCACGATGGTATTGCCCCGGCGCCAGAGATCTTCGAAGAGCTGCATGATCTCGTTGCCCGTCTTCGTGTCGAGGTTGCCCGTCGGCTCGTCGGCGAGGATGATCGACGGATCGGTGACCAGCGCCCGGGCGATGGCGACGCGCTGACGCTGCCCGCCGGAGAGTTCGTTGGGACGGTGCGTCACGCGGTCACCGAGACCGACGCCCTCGAGCGCCCGCAGGGCGCGTTCGCGCCGATCGGCGCTGCTCACGCCGGCATAGATCAGCGGCAGCTCAACGTTGTGGAGCGCGTCGCTTCGCGAGAGCAGGTTGAACGTCTGAAAGACGAATCCGATCTGGCGGTTGCGGATCTGCGCCAGTTCGAAGTCGTTCATGTCCGATACCAGCTCTCCCTCGAAGCGGTAGGTCCCGCGACTGGGCGTATCGAGGCAACCGATGATGTTCATCAACGTCGACTTCCCGCTTCCGCTCGGCCCCATGATCGCGCAGTACTCGTTGCGGCCGATGCTCAGCGTCACGTCCCGCAACGCATGAATCGTTTCCCCACCCATCCGGTAGAGGCGCGAGACGTGGGTGATCTCGATCACCGGCTGTTCGCCGGGGGTCGTCAGCGGCGACTCCTTCGCCTCGGTTGCACTGCTCATGGGTCGCTCCGGTGGTGTCGGCGTGGTCATTGCGATTCGGTCCGATGCGAGCCCGACGGCTCCTCGACGCGAACAGGATCTCCGTCGCTGAGATCCTTCGAGATCGCCTTGTAGGGTCCGCTGACGACCTGATCGCCCTTTGCGAGGCCCTTGACTTCGATGTACTGGTCATCGCGAATTCCCGTCTGCACGACACGGGAGACCGCGCGGCCCTTGTCGACGACGAACACGATCGGGACCGGCTCGCCTGATGCACCGCTCGAGGTTTGCTGCAAGCGCACGTTGACCGGACCTTCCTCATCGGCACCGGCCCCCGGAGCGCCCGCGGCGTTGGAATCCTCCGGCCGACGGGTGGTAACCGACTGGATCGGTACCGACAGTACGTTCGACTTGCGGGCGGTTTCGATCGTTGCCGTCGCCGTCATTCCAGGGCGCAGGCGCGGATCGGGAACCTCGAGGCGGATGCGAACCGGGAACGTCGTCAGCTGCTCCTGCGTGCCGACGTTCGACGCCTTGGGTGAGTTGGCAATCTGTGTCACGGTGCCGCGGAACGTCTCGTTCGGAATCGCGTCGATCTCGACCGTCGCCTCGTCGCCGTCGCGCACCTGCACGACGTCGGTTTCCGCGACGTCGACCACCACCTCGATGACCGAGAGATCGGAGATCGTCATGATCTGCGTGCCGGTCATCTGAATCGCTCCGACCACCTTCTCTCCCAGCTTGGAATTCAGCTGCGTAACGGTTCCTGTGAGGGGCGCCGTTATCGTCGTTTTGCTGACCGCATCGCGGTACTGTCGGTAGCTTGCCTCCGCCTGCTGCACCTGGTAGCGCGCCGCGTCGAGCTCGGCGCTGTTGACCTGTTCGGTCGTCTGCGCCTGCTCGAGTTCCTGATCGGTCGCCAGCTGTTTCTCATGCAGCTGTCTGACCCGCGCCAGATCCTGCTTCGCTCGCGTAAGCGACGCCGATGACTGAGCCGCCCGCGCCTTCGCGGCGGCAATGCTCGCCTGCGCCTGATCCAGCTGTGCAATCGACTGGTCGGGGTTGATCCGCACGATCGTCTGTCCCTTGTGGACCTTGTCGCCCTCTTCCACGCCCAGGTAGATGATCTCCCCCGATACCTCGGGCGACACCACCACCTGCGTCTCGGGTTCGACCACACCTGTGGCGGTCACCGTCTGGATGATCTGCCGCTCGGTCACCGGCGACACGTCAACCATCGTCGCGTCACTTCCACCGCTGTTGGTCGCCACGATGATGACGATGAGCACCACCACGAAGAGCAGCGCTGCAATGAACCATCCGCGTCCCCGCCGCCGACGCACGCGCGGTCGTCGCGACGTGGTTGCCGCACGCTCGGTCCGAGCTGCCTCAGCGCCGTCGGCTGCATTCGCCGGACGCGTGGTTGTTGATTCCTCAGCCATGTGGCCCCTGTTGATTGTGATCGAAGTGTGGAGGAATTCGTTGACCGTCATCCGCGGTCGGTGCCCATCGGTGCCGGGTTCATTCCTCACCCAGCCGGTACTTGACGTCGTAGACTGCCAGCCGATAGTTGTACACGGCGTTGATCTGGTTGATCTGGGCGGTGAGGTACTGCCCGCTGGCCAGCACGTAGTCCGTGTAGGAACCCGTCCCCACCTTGAACCGCTCGTCGGCGGCGTATCGATTCTGCCGTGCGGCCGCCACGGCGCGGTCGGCCGCGAGAATCTGCCGCTCGGCTCCGTCGAGTCGTGCCACCGCATTCTGCAGCGCCGAACGCGCGTCCACCTTGATGCTCTCCAGCTGCGCCTGCGCGTTCTGATAGTCGGCCTCGGCGATCTGCACCTGCTCGTAGGTCCGGAAGCCGTCAAATGGCGTGAAGGAGAACGAGAGGTTCAGCGTCGCGTCGCCGCTCGACGTCGCCCCCGACTTCGTCCAGCCGTATCCGACGCCGGCGCTCAACTGCGGGAACCAGCCCGCGCGTGCAGCTGTGATGCGCGAACGCGACGCCTCGACTCGCAGCTGTGCCGCTCTGACGTCCCCACGACGGTCGAGCTGCTGCTGGTAGAGTGATTCATTGATTGCGAAACGAGCGCGTGTCACCGCCATCTCGGCCGAATCGACGCTCTGGGCAAGTCCCTCTGAACTCAACTGGAACGGGCTCGACGGATCGACGTTCATCAGACCGGCCAGGGTGTTCTTCGCGACGATCGCGTCGGTCCGTGCCTGCTCGAGCGAGAGCTCCGCGTTGGCGATGTCGGCCTGCTGCTGGTAGACCTGCCCGAGCTGCGCCGAGCCGGCGTCCACCAGCCCCTGAATTCGCGTCAGCTGCTCGTGCGCAACGTCGAGATCACTCTGGCGAACGCGGATGATCTCCTCGGCACGCAGCGCCGCCAGAAACGCCTGACGCGTCTGGAAGGTGACGTCCTGCCGAACCCGCGAGAGGTCCTGCATGGCTGCGGTGAAGCTCGATTGTGCGGCGTTGTAGGTGGAGGTGCGGCTGAAGCCATCGAAGATCGGAACGCTCAACGATGCACTCGCCGTGTAGCGGTTGTCGGGACGAGTACCCGGAATCGCTTGCCCCTGCACGAACACGGTTCCGTCGGTGAGCTGCCGCGTGTAGCCGGCCTGTACGTCGAGCTGAGGAAGGAACGAGCCGAACGACGAGGTGATGTGCGCTCCGGCCGTACCGACCTTGCTGGTCGACAAGGCCACGCTCGTGTTCCGCTCCAGCGCGATGTCCACCGCCCGGTCGATCGTCAGCAGACCCAGCTGCGGCGATCGGTTCGGCTGGGCCCGGGCACTCGGGGTTGCCAGGATTCCCATCGCGGCGGCGACGACTACGAGTCGAGCTACCGCAATCGGGAGGCGTCCGGGGAAGCGTTGCAGACGATGGACTGACCAGCGGTGTCTCGGTGGACGAGTGGTGCAGCTGCACGAGGTAAAGAAAGTCATGGCGTCCCCCTACGGGAGTGAACGTGAGAGGGTTTCGACAGAAGCAACGGCTGCGATACGACGCGGGACGCAGGTGCGACTCCCGTCGGAAGCGATGCCTGCGTCCCGTTCAATCGAGGTATTGCGGTCCCCCGTCGTCTGACCGAACGACCTGACACCGTCGCGACGGCAGGTCCCGACCGATCGGCGGCGCGAAATCAGAACTCAATAACGCTCCGTGCCGCATTGTAGACGTCCTCGGCACTGAGCAGAATTGCCCGTTCGAGAATCGGAGAGAAGCCGACCGGCGTGTCGCGGCTGGCAACGCGCATCACGGGAGCATCCAGGTCGTCGAACGCGTTGGTGTTGATCAGCGCCACGAGCTCTCCACCGACACCGCCGGTGAGGTGCTCCTCGTGCGCGATCAGCACGCGGTTGGTCTTGCGCACCGCGGCGTAGATGGCTTCTTCATCCAGTGGTCGAATCGACCGAAGGTCGAGCACCTCCGTTTCGACGCCCTCGGCTGCGAGTCGCTCGGCGGCCTTGAGCGACAGATGCACCGCGTTGCCATAGGTGATGATCGCCAGATCCGATCCTTCCCTGCGCGTGCGGGCCACACCGAACGGCACTTCGAATTCGTTCGGCACCACCGTCTTCGCCCACGCATGGTTGTACAGGAATTTCGGCTCGAGGAACATCGTCATCCCGCGCGAGCGAACGCAGGTGCGGAGCAGTCCTGCCGCGTCATCGGCGAACGACGGATACACGATGCGGATTCCCGGAAGCGCCAGCAGCAGGCCCTCGATCGTCTGTGAGTGGTACAGGCCGCCGGTGATGTATCCACCCGAGGCCAACCGGATGGTAACGTTCGGAGAAAACTGCCCACGCGTGCGCCAGTACTCGTGGCTCATCTCGACAGTCTGCTCCATCGCCGGATAGTAGTAGTCGGCAAACTCGGCACCCTCGATCAGCACCCGGATCTTGTCGTCGAGACGGCTGAAGCCGTTGGCCGATCCGACGATGTAGTCTTCGGCGATCGGCGCGTTGTGCACGCGGTCGTGACCGAATTCCTGCTGCATCCCCTTCGATACGTTGAAGACGCCACCCTTCTCACGGGTCGCCATATCCTGGCCCCACATGAACAGATCGGGATTGCGCCGGAACTCCTGCTTCATCGTCGTGTTCAACGCGTTGAGCAGCGTCATCTCCTCACCGTCGGCCGCGCGGTTCTCCACAGCGTGGTACGGTTCGGGAAACAGAAACTCGCGGTAGCTGTCCGGCGACGGATCGGGCATCGCTTCGGCACGGTCGGCCGCCTCGAACATCTTCTCCTTGTTCTCCTTCTCGATCTTCTGCAGCTCCTCCTCGGTAGCGATCTGCGAATCGAGGATCAGCTTGCGGAACTTCGGAAGCGGATCGCGTGCGCGTGCGGCTTCGAGTTCCTCCTTATCCCGGTAGAGCTCCTGTCGATCCGAGTTGGAATGCGATCCGATGCGCACGCAGTCGGCATGGACCATCGCGGGACCTTCGCCGCTGCGGATGTACGCGAGCGCCTCCTGCATGCCGCGCCACGAGTCGAGCACATCGGTGCCATCGACGTTGATGATCTTCAATTGCTTCAGACCGATGAACGTATCGCTTGAACGAACGTTCGCGGCGACCTCCTCGTAGGGAACCGAAATCCCGTACATGTTGTTCTGCACGACGAAGACGACCGGGAAGCGACCGGCGGCGGAATTCGTCACCGCCTCATAGAAGTACCCCTCGGCCGTAGCCGATTCGCCACCGGAGTAGAAGGCCACGGCGTCGCGCTTGTAGGTCTTGATCGCCTTGGCGACGCCTGCGGCGTGGAGCGAGTGATTGCCCGTGGCGCTCGAGACGTTCTCGATGTGGATCTCGGGCTTCGCGAAGTGGTTCGACATGTGCCGACCGCCGCCGGCGACATCGGCGTCCTTCGACAGTCCGTTGAGAATGATCTCGTACGGCGTCAGTCCGGCCGCCAGCACCGTCATCAGATCGCGGTAGTAGGGGAAGAGGAAATCCTGTGAGGGACGGAAGGACTTGCCGAGCGCGAGCTGAATTCCCTCATGACCGGAGCAGGGTGCGTGGTAGCTCCACCCCTTGGCCTGCTTGAGGTAGTTGGCGGCCTTCTCGTCGAGCGTCCTGCCCAGGTGCATCAGGCCATACCATTCCAGCAGCGTCGCATCGTCCGGGCGATATGCCGTCGATGACGTCGAAGCGGACGATCCGCCGGCCGAGCCGGAACGCGATCGGCGCGCCGCAGAGTCGTTGCGGCCCCTGGATTTCGCACTTGACCGAGTGGATTTTTTCGACGATGCAGCCGTCGTTCCGTTGGTGGCATTCGACGCGTTGGCGCCCCGTTTTCCATCGCCTCCGGTCGACTTCTCCGCCTTCTGCTCCTTGCTCCCGGATTTCGCTTCGCGTGAACTCATTGGACTATATTGATACGTTCTGGGCTTATGGAGGTCTGTTTCCACTGGAGCTTTCAAATATACACTTCCACTGGAGGCCTTCATACGAGCGGGGCCAATTCGTTACATCGCCCGACCCTCTATTCGACGCCTTTCAATGCATGATTCTCCCCTGTCAAGGTTCGTGCACATCCGCCCGCACTCGACGGCACTGATCGTGCTTGCGCTGCTGAGTCTCTTCGGTTCACAGGCGGCCAGCGGCCAGGATACGAGTCGGTACTATCGCGTCTATCTGCGCGACAAGGGAACGCCCGAACGGGTACTGCAGCGGTCCGATCCATGGTACGATCGGGCTGCGGAGCATCTGAGCGATCGAGCGATGCGCCGCCGCGGCAAAGTTCTCCCACCTGACAGCCTCGTTACCACCAGGGATCTTCCGCTCTTCGAGCCGTACGTCGATTCGATCGCCGCCACCGGTGCGGTCATCGCACAGCAGTCGCGGTGGTTCAACACCGTGATGATCATTGCCGACTCGGCGATATACCAGCGGGTGCGGTCGCTGCAGTGCGTGGATTCCTCGATGGTGATGGGTGCGGTGCGCGAGCGGTTCGTCCGCCCGTTCGAGCGGCCGAGCACGACGCCATCGCTCTCGACCACCGACGTTGGAGAGGCCGACACCCATGGTGGCTGCATCGTCGGGCGATATGGACTGAGCGATTACCAGAATCGGATCATGGGAATCGACGCGGCGCACCGTATCGGCATCGCGGGCTCCGGCGTGCTCGTCGGCATCACCGACGCGGGGTTCGACTGGCGCTCCGCCGGGCTCTTCGATCTGGGCTCGCGCGTGCTCGCCGAATACGACTTCGTCAACCACGACTCGATCGTCTACGATGAACCGTCGGAACAGGGTCTGCGCGCACAGGAGCACGGAACGAACGTCGCAAGCATCATCGGTGCCCGGCGACCGGACACGCTCGTCGGCGGCGCTCCATTCGCGACGTTCGTCCTTGCCAAGACCGAAGACATCCGCTCGGAGCGCCATGTCGAAGAGGACAACTTCGTCGCTGCGCTGGAGTGGATGGAGGCACTTGGCGTCGACGTGACCAATACGTCACTCGGGTACACCACGTTCGACGCTCCCGAGAAGGCGTTCGACTACTCCGAGCTCGATGGTCACACCGCGTTTGCCTCGCGGGGAATCAACTATGCGACGCATCTGGGCATGGTGTGCGTGGTGGCCGCGGGCAACGACAACTTCAGCTATCGCTACGTCGGTGTTCCCGCCGAAGCGGACTCCGCGATTGCTGCCGCGGCGGTGGATTCTCTCGGAAGGGTCGCCTCCTTCAGTTCGCGGGGACCGGGAAGCCGGCGACCGGTCAAGCCCGATGTCGACGGCTTCGGTGTCGGCAACTGGGCAGCGTCGGCCGATGACTTCCGTCAGTTTGCGACCGGCCAGGGAACGTCGTTCGCCTCGCCGATGGTCGCTTCGACGGTCGCGCTGCTGCTCTCGGCCGCGCCGGAACTGCGACCATGGGAAGTCCGTTCGCTGCTGACCTCAACGGCTTCGCAGGCAACTCACCCGGATACGGCACTTGGATACGGCCTCGTTCGCGTCGACAGTCTTCTGGAGGCGTTGAGCTTCCTGCGGCCGGTGGTCGGCGCACCCGTGGTGCAGCTTGGAGCCACATCGCTCGCCGTCGCGGCGTTCGTCGCCCACGATGCGGCATCGCTCGACGACGCGCTGCCGGGCGGATCGAGCGATCTGGAAAGCGCAGTCGAGCTGGAAGTGCGCGATCTGACCAGCGGGGCGCTTCGCACCTCGTCCGTCCGGCAGCCGCGCGTCGGCATTGCCAGGTGGGTGCTTCCACGCGAGGCCGCCGATGGTGTCGTCCGGCCGGCGGACAGTCTCGACATCACGTTCCGCTCGCTTGCCGATGGACGGTTGCTGCGACATACGTCAGTATCGCTGGCACCGAACGCATCGAACGGTATGATCGGACTGCAGCCAAACGACCAGAGTACGCTCTGCTATGCGCTGGCCGTTCCGGACGAATCGGTGACCGGCGCCACGCCGAACCCGCTCAGCGACCGGACGCTGATCGACTTCACCGTCGAACATGCAGCCGACGTCACGCTCGAGGTGTTCAATTCGCGCGGTCAACGCGTCGCTGTACTCGTCGACAACGACTATCGGATTCCGGGGCACTACTACGAGTACTTCGACGCCAGCGGCCTGCCCGCCGGCGCGTACTACTACCACCTCATTGTCGGCGCAGCCATCCACACCGGTGCCGTGGTGGTCGTCCGTTGAGAACGAGGATGGATTGAGGAACGCCCATGGCCAAACGAACCCCTTCGTATTTCGACCTGCCGAAGTCCCGGATCAACCGTGAGTCGTTGAAGGCGAGTCGGTTCCTGCTGGGATATCTGAGGCCGTACAGGGGCAAGTTCACGATCTCGCTGATCGCCCTTCTCCTCTCGTCGCTCGCGGGCCTCGCCTTTCCCGGTTTCACCGGTCTGCTCATCGACGCCGCCATGCACCCCGGCCCGGATCTGCGACACAACCTCGGCTCGCTGACGCTGGTGATGCTCGGAGTGCTCGCGCTGCAGTCGGTGTTCAGCTTCGTTCGGACGTACTTCGTTGCCGAGGTGTCGGAACGCTCGCTTGCCGACCTGCGTCGCGACCTCTACGCGCAGGTCGTCCGACTGCCGATGAGCTTCTTCCACGGCAATCGCGTCGGCGAACTGACCAGCCGGATCAACAACGACATCGGGATGATCCAGCAGACGTTGACGATCACCACCAGCGAACTCATTCGGCAGATGGTGATTCTCGTCGGCGGCATCGCGCTCGTCGCGTACACGTCGCCTCGGCTCACGCTGGTGATTCTCTTCTGCGTACCGGTCGTCACTGCACTCGCGGTCGTCTTCGGCCGCGCGATTCGCAGGGCATCGAAGCGGGTGCAGGATCTCTACGCGGAGCTCTCGACCGGCATCGAGGAGACCTTCCAGGGAATAACGGTCGTCAAGGCCTTCACGGCCGAGGAACGCGAATCGACGAGAATTCAGTCAAAGCTTCGAGAAATCATCGGCACCTCGCTTAGCGTGGCACGGGCACGCGCGGCGTTCATCGCGCTGGTGATGTTCATCCTTTTCGGAGGAATCGTCGGCGTGATCTGGTACGGCGGGCGGATGGTTCAGACCGGAGGGATCTCGCTGGGTCAGCTCACTTCCTTCGTGCTCTATGCCGTGTTCGTCGGCGGCGCGATGGGCAGTTTCGCCGACCTCTACGGCATGCTGCAGCGCGCGCTTGGAGCCAGCGAACGCGTGCGCGAGCTCTTCGAGTCGACAGCCGAGTCGGTCACGCTCAGCGCCGAGCGTCCGAGGCTGCGGGGCGAGGTGGAATTTCGTGACGTGGAATTCGCCTATCCCTCCCGTCCCGACGTGCCCGTGCTGCGAGGCGTTTCCTTCCGCGTTCCCTCAGGGTCGACCCTCGCACTGGTCGGTCCCTCGGGTGCCGGCAAGTCGACGATCACCGGACTGCTGATGCGGTTCTATGAACCGACGACGGGCGAGATCATCGTCGACGGCGAACCGGCCAGCGGATACGGGCTGGCTGACTACCGCAGCCATGTCGGAATCGTTCCGCAGGACATCGTGCTGTTCGGAGGGACGATTGCTGAGAACATCGCCTACGGCGATCCCGACGCGACGACCGACCGGATACGGGGGGCGGCACGGATGGCGAACGCTCTGGAATTCATCGAGTCGTTTCCGGGGGGATTCGACACGATCGTCGGTGAGCGGGGCGTGCAGCTCTCTGGCGGTCAGCGGCAGCGCGTGGCAATTGCCCGGGCGATTCTGAAGAACCCCTCGATACTGATCCTCGACGAGGCGACCAGTTCGCTCGATGCGGAGTCGGAGCGACTGGTCCAGCAGGCGCTCGAGCGCGTGATGCGGGGGCGCACGACGTTCGTGATTGCCCATCGGCTGAGCACGATTCGCAACGCCCGACAGATCGCGGTCATCCGCAACGGTGCCGTCGTCGAGTTCGGCAGCTATCGCGAACTGATCGACGCCAGAGGCACGTTCGCCCGGCTGGTGGCGCTGCAGAACCGCGACGGTGGCGACCTGATCGACGAGGGCGCCCTTGCCGGGGCCGAGTGATGCGCTGTATATTGGGAGTCTTCCGTTGTCTGGAGGGCTCGCATAATTGGTATTGCAGCGGTCTTGAAAACCGCCGGGCGCAAGCCTGTGGGGGTTCGAGTCCCTCGCCCTCCGCTCTCTCACCGGTATCGCATCGCCGAGGTTCCTGCGTCCTCATTCGGGAGGACCGATTCCCGCCCAAACGATGAACCGAATCCACCTCTCACACGTCGCGCCGCAGCTCGTGCTGCTGGCGCTCTGCGTTGTTGGCGCTCTGTCGCTCTCCGGCTGTCTGATGGTCGAGTCGAAGGAGTACACCTTCCACCTCAATTCCGACGGATCCGGCACGGGCCGAATCGTCTTTCGAAACATCGGCTCGATCTCCGAGGACACCACCGACTACAGCGTCGTCGACTACAAAGAGCTGCTGGAGGATTACCTGCACGGGAAGTCGTTCGAAGATGAGCACTACCTGCTCGAGAACGTCACCAAACGGATCTACCAGAACGGCGATCAGCTCGATGGCGAGATCTCCTTCACCTTCGGCAGGCCTTCCGACGTCGGGCTGTACCGCTACAAGGACACCGGCCCGTGGATGCTCTACGGCGGCAAGTTCAAGAGTCTGGCCGGCGAGAAGATTGCCAAGACGAACGGCACGTACGGTGGTGAGGAAATGCCGGTGATCTTCTGGGATGCCGACGCGACGGACTTCACGGTGAAGACCGATCTGGGAGCGCCCGGCAGAAATTCGACGTCGCTGCTGAAGCACTACCTCGAGCTTGGGACGGCCTCTCCGTAGCGTCGCGTCCTTCCTGTCCGCTCCGCAACGCACCGAATTCTCCATGACCGTAGCGCAGCTCGTTGCCACGATTTCGCATGATCTGCCCCTGGATCTCGCCGTCGACGGGGATCCGGTCGGACTGCAGCTTATGCCGTCCGATGGCGATGTGCCGGTCGTGGCGGTGGCGTACGAGGCAACCGAGCGTGTCGTGAAGCGGGCAGTGGAGGCCGAGGCCGGACTGCTCGTCGTCTTCCATCCTCTCTTCTATCCCGCGGCGGCGGCGATCACCACAGGCGAGCGCATCGGCCGCGTGGCGATCGAGCTCATTCGAAGAGGGATCGCGCTGTACGTCGTTCACACCGCCTTCGACGCGCATCCGCAGGGAACCAGTCGGCTCCTCGCGCGAGAGATGGGGCTGCACGACATCCGGCCGCTCGAAGCCAGCGACGTACTGCCGGGAGCTGGCATGGGAGCCATCGGCACGTTCAGCGACGCGCTGCCGCTGGAGGACGTCGCCGAACGTGTCCGGAAGGCTACCGCTGCGGCGGTCGTGCGGTGGAGCGCTCCGGCGGCCACGCCGACAGGTGCATCTCCGCGTGTCGCGCGTCTGGCGATCCTCGGCGGCAGCGGCATGAGCTACTACGACCGGGCCGTGGCGATGGGAGCCGATGCGATCCTCACCGCGGACGTCCGCTACCATGCGTTCCACGCGGCCAACGACCGCATTCCCGTGATCGATCCCGGCCACGCGGAGTCCGAACGATTCGTATTATCGGGTCTGACCTCACTGGTTCGCCACGCCCTGGCGGCCGGCCCTGCAACGGTCGACGTCATCGCCATCGACGAGCCGACCAACCCGATCCGCTACCTCGTGTAGTCCTATATTATTGCACCCATACACCGTTGATTCGAACGGAGGCGAACCATCGTGGAAGAAGTACTTCGCGCGCTCTACAAGCTGCAGCAGATTGACACCGAACTCGATGAACTCGACGAAGGTGGAGGCGACCTGCCGGAGGAGGTCGATGCTCTGCAGCAACAGAGCGAGTCGCTGAAGACCGCACTGGAAGCCGAGGAGGAAAAGCTCCGGGAGCTCCGCGGCGGTCGCAGCAATGCAAACATCTCGATCGAGGAACTGCGCGAGCGGATCCGCGATCTCAACGAGCGACTGCGGACCGTCCGGAACAACAAGGAGTACGAGGCGACGACCAACGAGATCACCGCTGCTGAAGAGGAGCTTCATACTGCCGAACGCAACCTTTCGTCGTTCGACACCACTGAGGCCTCGCTGATGAAGGAGATCGAAATGCTCTCACGGCAGCGCGATGACGTCATGACCGACCTCGAATCGAAGAGGTCCACCCTGACGACGCTCCGCGAGACACACTCCGACGAGATTTCCGATCTCCGCTCGACACGTGAGGACCTGCTCAAGCAATTGTCAGCGGAACTCCTCGCCACCTACGAGCACATTCGCACCGCGCATTCCGACGCCGTCGTCAAAGTCCGCAAGGGCGCCTGTTCGGGTTGCTACCGCTCGATCACGCCGCAGACGCTCGTCGAAATGCGTCGCAACGATCGCATCTTCCGATGCGAACACTGCGGCCGGATCATCGTCGACGAGGAAATCGCCGATTCGATTTCCATCGTCTGATTCGATCGCTCCCATCGACGCAATTGTCTGTCGGGGCCCGCTCGAAAGGCGGGCCCGAGTTCTTTGAAGTATTCGTCCGGAGTGTGCCGGGCAGTCGCCTCGGGTGGTGGCCTTCACGGTCGTGAATGGGCATCGACCCGGGGAGGAACGTCCGAACTCCACAGGGCAGCGTGCCAGTTAACGGCTGGGCGCCGATGCAGTCTGTGTGCCTCCTCGGAGGTGCCGGATGGCAGAGGCGACGGAAAGTGCAACAGAAAACAAACCGCCTGTCGGTCGTCGATCGACGCCGATGGGTAAGGGTGAAACGGCGAGGTAAGAGCTCACCGCGTCGCGGGTAACCGTGACGGCAGTGCAAACCCCACGCGGAGCAAGGCCAAGCAGGCGTCGGAACCGGAGTTGCCCGCTCCGCGCCGCTTCTACCGAAGCGACGCCGACGCCGGGTAGGCTGCTCGAGGGCGCGGGTGACCGCGCTCCCAGATAAATGACTGCCTCCATTCGCTACCGAGCGTCACGGAGTGATCCGTGGCGTGCGGTCGCGATGCAGACAGAATTCGGCGTACAGGCACGCTTCGGACGATGTGTTCCTGAATTCCTGTGGCAGTGGTTGGCGAGCGATCGGGTTCGTTCCTACCGCCCGGATTTCTTCAGACGTCGCGATCGATGAGCCGCGCCACGGCTTGCTCCATGCCCGGAGCGAAGAGTGCGACCGTCGCCCGTGCCAGCTCAGCGTAGGCAGCCAGTGCACTCGGAAGTGCTACGGCAACAGCATCGAGCTGCGCCGCGACGACCTCGATGTCGCCTCGAACGACCGGGCCGGTAATCGCTGCCTCGGCACCGACGGCACTTGCGCGATCGATGGCGTCCTGCTGAAAGGAGCGAACCAGTCGACGCGAGGTTTCATCATCGATCCCACATCGGCTGTAGAGCAGCTGCGCAATCCGATACAGTGTGATGGTATAGTTGGCCGCCGCGCTGGCGGCGGCATGGTAGAACGGCCGATGCCGGTCCTCGATCCTCAGAAGCGTCGGGGCCGCGCTCTCTCCAAGAAGCCACCGAACGACATTCTCCGGATCGTCGAACGACGCGGTGACGCCCCAGATGACGCCTGGCGGGATCGCTGCCTCTGCTGAGACGGCGGCATTCGGATGCAGCGCCAGAATTCTCGCACCGCGACGCTCGAACGGCTCCAGTGCCGCGACCGGCAGCGAACCCGACGAGTGAATCGCCAGCACGCCAGCCCATGACTCCCGACTCGAGGCAACTTCCGCGGCAACATCTGCGATCGCGTGGTCCGACGTCGCTATCCAGAGCACGTCGATCTCCGCTCCGGCCACAGCGGCATTCGAAACGGCGCGCCTCGCAAGCCCTGCAAGGTCCGCGGCGGCAGCCGGGTCACGTCCCACCACAAGCCGAACGCGCTGCGGAAGCATCCGCACGAGGGCATGAGCGAGCCGACCTGTTCCGATCACCGCAATCCGTGGTGCCCGCTCGGAATTCTGATTCATGAGACCCCATACCGTCTCGACGTTACTTGATTCCCGGCGCACCTCCCTCCTTCTCGCCACCGGTCACGCGGAGTTCCACGCGGCGGTTTCGGGCCCGCCCCTCGGGCGTCCCGTTGTCAGCCACCGGCTGCAGTTCGCCATAGCCGACCGCCTTCAGTCGCGATGGTGCTACGCCGTGGTCGATCAGGTACTGACGAACCGCATCGGCACGACGCTCAGAGAGGTCGCGATTATACGTGGCGTTGCCGATCGAATCGGTATGTCCCGCAACCTCGGCGGTCACGTCCGGGTTGTTCTTCAGGAACTGAACGGCCCTGCGAAGATCGGGCAGCGATTCATCCTGGAGATCGGCCTTGTCGTAATCGAAGTATACCAGCAGCCGCGTGGTGCCGCCCGAGGTTGGCTGGAGAAATATGTCCTTGGTCAGCTCCTCCCCCTTCGTGTCCTTCGGAACTTCGTATTCGTCGGAGTAAAAAATATAATTGGGAGCTTCGGCTGTAATCGAGTAGTGCCTGCCGCGCGGGAGCATGACGTAGTAATCTCCCGTCAGATCGTCGGTGCGGTAATTGGCAATTGCCTCACCGGTGGTCAGATCGGTCACGGTAATCGAAGCGGCAATGGGATGGCGCGAAACCGCATCGGCGACGTGCCCCGTCACCGTCACGAGCGCCTCCGGCGGGAACGGATTGGGTACGGCGAGATAGATATCCTGATCCCCGCCCCGGTCGGAGGAGAAATATCCGTCGGTCGAATTCGGGACCGAGACCCAGAAGTACTCATCGCCGGTCGAGTTGATGGGCGTACCCATATTCTCCACGTCCTTCCAGTTCATTCCCATCTGATTGCCGCCGTGCGCCGCGAAGAGGTCGTATCCTCCGACACCGCCGAGTCCGTTGGAGGAGAAGAACAGCACCTTCCCATCGGGCGAAAACGTCGGGGCCATTTCATTGAAGGCGGTATTGATCTGCGATCCGAGGTTGACCGGTGCCGACCATCCCGCTGCAGTCAGGCGGGACACGTAGATATCGGTGCCACCAAATCCGCCCTTTCGATCGCTTGCGAAAAACAGCAGACGTCCGTCCGGACTGAGAGACGGCTGTGAATCCCAGCCGTCGGAATTCACCACAGGTCCCAGATTCTGCACCTCTCCCCAGGCGCCACCGACGCGTACGGCCGAATACAGATCGGTGCGCCCCGAACCATTCTGGTCATCATTCGCAGCGTCCCAGTCGTAAGCGGCGAAAATCATGAAGTTGCCGTCCGGTGTCAGCGCGGCCGCGCCGACGTGTTCGGCCCGTGCAAGTCCCTGTGAAATCGGCTGGGCGTCGCCCCACTGGCGGCCGCCCTGATTTTCGGAAACGAAGAGACTCTGCTCACCGCTGGAGGAGTACGGACCCGGTCGTGCGCTGGTGAAGATCATCGAGCGACCGCCGCGGATGATCACCGGAGCGAAATCGTCGTACGTCCCGTTGAACGGCATCTTCGTGATTTTGATCTCCGAACGATCCTTCACCGGAAGGTTGCGCGCCGGCTCGGGCTGCGCCAGCAGCGTCGCGAACGAGACGAGCAGCGACACGGAGGCGACGAGCGATGTGCGGCAGGTTGTCGAGATTGTGTTCATGCTGTATTCGTTCAGAGTTCGATCGACCAGTTATAGCGGATGCCGAGGAGGAACTGCAGGGAATTGAGCGACAGATCGTTGTTCGGATTCACGACGAAGGCGGTGCTGTTCGCGGACTGCGGATTGTCCTTCGGCCGGAAATTCAGAATTCCCTGTCCGACGTGATTCAGGGCGACATCGTAATTCAGTTGTGGCAGCAGACTGATCCTCGGCGTCACGTTGAACACGTATCCGACACCGAGTTTGATCGACCACCGGTCGTTGTGCAGAAGCACGTTCGATTCATCGGCGACTATATCAGTCGTGGCGTCAGGATTGTTCGGAAAGTAGAAGCATCCGGCGGTCGGGTCGATGTTCTGTTCGCCTGTGACGCTGGTGGATGATTCGTTGCCGTAGGTAAGGCCGCCGAAGACGAAGAACTGGTCGAGATAATACCGCCCAAGCAGCGAGACGCTGTTGTACGTCATCGTCGCGCCGTAGGTCTTGTCGACGGATACACTGTCGGTGGTCGGCGAATCGGTGCAGTAGTCGGTGGTCGTTGCCGAGTTTCCGACCGAGCGCACGTCGAAATCGTACCGTAGGAGAACCTGGAAATTCGAGGTGACCTGATACGCAGGAGAAATTGAGAGCAATATGCCGAGTCCGTCTGCCGACGCGAACATGTCGGTGGGGCCCTCGTAGGGCTCGACCTTCCGGAACGTCCCGTTCATCATCGAGTAGTTGAGGCCGAGGCCGACTTCGATGAAGAATTTCTGCTGTTCCTTCGCCTGTGGTCGCAGGACGTCTTCGGGGGGATCGGCATGGGCGGTGGTTGCGATCGCAAGCAGCGCAAGCGCTCCGATCACGGACAGTCGTCGGTAGTTCAGGTTCATGAGTGTTTGGATGGGTTCCGGTCGAACTGGCAGGATCGTGAATCAACCGGTGGACGGGAGTCAGTAGGAATCCGAACAGCGGCCGCAAGGGGAGTATCCTTCGCGCCGCGCCTGCTCGAGTGTGTCAGGATCGAAGCGGACCCCTCTTCCTTCGTCGAGAATCTCCTCGATCTCGCACGCACCGCGCGCCTGTTGGAGGTCGTGGACGGTTCTTCCACGTTGATCACCGAGGTATCGCTGTGCTCCTTTGGTCGTCGTAGCTCGTGCCATTTCGCTTCCTCCTCGTCTGCGTATCATTGGACCCCGCGCGGGACCGGCCCAGGCAGCGGCCGGCCAAACGGCGCCCGAAAATAGGGCCCTCCCGAGAATTCTCACAATCGGAACGCATGGCTTCGATTTCAACCCTCCGACCCTACCGATACGCGAGCGATCGCGTTGCCGATCCGGGCGCCGTCATTGCACCACCATACGACGTGGTGACCGCCGACGCGCGCAGAGCACTGCTCGATCGCGATCGCCACAACATCGTTCGGCTCATCCTACCCGAGGACGGCGACGGCCGCTACGACCACGCAGCACACCTGTTGCGCGAATGGATCGAAGACGGCGTTCTGGTTCGCGAGCCGCGCCGGGCACTCTACGCCTACTCCGAGTCGTTCATCGATCCGCGAAGCGGTGACCAGGCGACGCGACGCGGATTCATCGCCGCGGTCATGCTCGAGCCCTTCTCGGCCGGTATCGTCCTTCCGCACGAGCGGACGCTCAGCGCACCGAAGGCCGATCGCCTGAAGCTGATGCGTGCAACGCGGGCCGACCTCGAACCGATCTTCGGCATCTACGCGGATCCGTCGGGCGACTCCCTGCAGCGACTGGCGACATACGATGCGGCGGAGCCGCTCATCGATGCCACCGACGCCGATGGAGCGCGTCATCGGATCGTACGAATCGACGATGCCGACGCCGTCGATGCGTTCATCGGCGATCTTTCAGGCGAGTCCATTCTGATCGTCGACGGACACCACCGCTACGAAACCGCGCTCGCGTACCATGCCGAGCGTGTCGCGGCGCAGGATGCACCGGAGGCCGCCTCGACGATCATGATGTTCCTGGCTCCGACGAGCGATCCCGGCTTGATCATCCTTCCCACCCACCGAGTCGTCCATTCGCTGGCTGAATTCGATCCCGACGCGCTCCTTGAGTCGCTGTCGGAACACTTCGTCGTGAAATTCTTCACGAACCTCAACGAGGCGATCGCGGCGCTCGGTGCGACGTCTGAACTTCCGGCGCTCCTGCTGCTGACACGGGGACGCGTTGCGCTCGCCAGACTTCGGAATTCCGCGTCGCTGCACGAGATCGTTCCGGCCGACATGCCCGAGCCCGTTCGATCGCTCGACGTCACGGTGCTGCATGAGTACATCCTTGGACGGCTTCTCGGTATCGACGCCGAGGCGCAGACGCAGCAGCGAAATATCCACTACGTCAAGAGCGATGCCGATGCCGTTGCGGCCCTCGACGACAGCAGTGTCAACCTCGTGGTGATGATGAATGCGACACGGCTCGACCAGGTGGAGGCCGTTGCGCGCTCCGGTAGCGTCATGCCGCAGAAGAGCACGTTCTTCTATCCGAAGCTCGCCAGCGGACTGCTGATCAATCCGCTGTAGACTGCCGGAGCCAGATGCGACGAAGCCCTGCCGACACCGTGTGTGCCGACAGGGCTTCTTCGTCCGAACAGGGACAGTCCCTATTTCTGAACCTCGAGGGCGACCAGACGGGTCGAGCCGTTGGTGCCGTGAACCTGTAGGAGCAGCGGATCACCGGGGTTTGCCTTCTTGACGATGTCGTCGAACTCGCGCACGGAGTTGACCGGCGTACGATTGACGCTCAGAATCACGTCGTTCTTCATCAGCCCCTGCGTTCGGGCCTCGCCGTATGGCTGGAGATCGGCGACGACCACACCGCTTCTGACCCCCAACTGGTCCTTGAGTTCGGCGTTCAGCGGTGCGACGTCCATACCGAGCTCGGGCATCGACTCGACGCCGGCATCCTCGCGGTCGTTGCGCTCGGACCTGTCGGCGGCGACCTTTCGCGTCGGTTCGCTCTCGTCGCGAGGCTTGAGCTTCAGCGACTTCTCCATCACCGAACCATTTCGCGAGATTTCGAGCTTGACCACATCACCGGCACGCCGGCGCGCCACCAGACTCTGCAGATGATTCGAGGTGGAGACGGCCTGATCATCCACCTTGAGAATCACGTCACCCATCCGGAGCCCGGCGTCCTCCGCAGCGCTTCCGGGCATCACGTGCTGCACGAGCACTCCGTGAGGATCCGACAGCTTCAGCGCCCGCGCCATGGTCTGGCTGACGTTCTGAATCTGGACACCGATGTAGCCGCGATTGACGTGACCATCATCGATGAGATCGGCCGCGACCGACTGTGCGAGGTTGATGGGGATGGCGAATCCGTAGCCCTGGTAGTATCCCGTACGGGTCGCGATCGCGCTGTTGATGCCGACGAGTGCGCCGTTGAGGTCGAACAGACCGCCGCCCGAGTTGCCGGGATTGATCGCGGCGTCGGTCTGGATGAAGTCCTCGACACCATATCCCTGAGCGTCGGTGTTGAGATGCAGCTGTCCGCGACCGAGTGCGGAGACGATTCCCTGCGTCACCGTCGAGGTGAGTCCGAGCGGGTTGCCGACGGCAACCACCAGCTGACCGACCTCCAGTTGATCACTGTTTCCAAACGCGGCGACCGGCAGATCCTTGGCAGCAATTTTCACGACGGCCAGGTCGGTGAGCGGATCGCGTCCGACCAGCGTGGCGGGAAACTCTCGTCCGTCATGCAGATCGACAGTGATCTTACCGTCGTTGGCAGCCGGCTCCACGACGTGGTTGTTGGTGAGAATGTATCCGTTGGCAGAGACGATCACACCCGAGCCGGAGCCCTGCTGGGGCATCTCGTGCGGCATCTGGCCCTCGAAGAGCTGGAACGGATCGTATTGATCCTCCTCCTCGCTGCTCGCGGGCGTCGTGCCCGAGGTGACGGTGATGCTTACGACCTCCGAACGGACAGCGCGACTGACGGCGACGAAGGCGTCGTTGAGCGCGTTGACCTCGGTGGACTGTGCGACGGGAGGATGATCGGCTCCCAGCGTGACGTCTCCCGGACCGGCGAGTCCGAGCGGCACCTGACCGTAGTCGGTCGTCAGGAATACACCGACGACGAGGCTCATCGCCATCAGTGCGATCACTGTCAGTATCTGCTTCTTTGACATCTCGTTGTGCTCCTGACTGAATTCGAAGTTGACTCCGGGATCCGTTGTACGTGACGATGACCGCACGTGTGAACGGAGGCCCGATAAACATACTGACGTCTCAGCTACGCCGGCGTTTTACCGCCGACGATGACGTCGGCCTACGGTCAGTGGCGGCATCCGGTTTCATCCGCCGGCGCTGCCGGCGTCGCCGAGGAGCTTCAGCGCCACATGATTGACGTTCAGACGTCTCAGGCCGTCGACGTGGTAGCGGATGAACGACGTCAGCAGCTCGAGCACCGCCGTCCGCGACTGCTGCGATGACGGCATCGCGGCGACCTCCGGCAGAGGCCGGTTGCAGACCGATCGAAGGAGTTCATAGATCTCGCGCCTGAGCGGCACGTATCCGGCCGAGTCACGATCGTCGTTGCAGAGCGGAGCTCCGACGGCGACCGAGAACGGCACCGATTCGCCCACCCCCACCGATTGATGACACACGCCGCAGTGTTCGGTTGCGAGCGCGTAGCCGAGCAGCGCGGCGAGGCGTGCGATGAACCAAAGCACCACGTTCTGCGCAACGGTCTCCGGCCGGTTGAGCATCCGCAGCGAGTCGACAAGAGCTTCGAACAGCGGTTCGTTGCGCTCGGCATCGTGCATCGAGGCCTTCACCAGTTCGACGATCGCCAGGCCCGCAGACATCCGCTCGAGGTCCTCCAGGAGCCGGCCGTAGCGCTCCTTCTCCTCAGCGCTCGAAAGGTTCTGCAGGTCGCGTCCTTCCTTCAGGTAGATCACGACAGAAATGTGGCCCATCGGCTGCAGCACGGCGCCGCTCTGGCTCTTGGGCTGCATGACGCCTCGCGCCACGACACTGGTGAGCCCGAGCTCGCGAGTATAGAGGGTCACGATCTTGCTTGATTCACGGAAGCGCCGCGTCTGCAGCACAACCGCATCGGTCGTTACGATCACTGGGTTCGACGGTGTGTGTGAATGGGAACGGATCTCCCGACGCCGCTCATCGCCTCGGTCGCACCATTCCGTCGGCGACGAGGTGACTCAGGTACCCGGCGACCGCACCGAGGTAGTACGGAAGACCCTGCGTGGTCGGCGCTCCGGCGAGATACATCGGGCCGAGAAGGATCGGCGAGGGAATGACGATCATTGCCCAGTACGTGTGCGTCCAGCCGCGATGCCGGCCGAGGATCGGAAGCATCGCCAGAAAGCCCAGGAATGCCGCTTCCTGATAGTGCGCGCCGATGAGCAGAATCGCGTCGAGCACGAAGAAGAGGCGATAGAACAACAGCTGGCCCTTGCTCTTGATGTCGACGTCGGGAAACAGTCCGAAGAGTACCGCTATCCAGATGATCACGACGGCGTTGATCAGCTTGTCGCTGAGCGACATCGCGACGGCGAGCGAGGTGAAGCTCAGCGCAATGACCAGCGCCACGCCGAACAGGAACGCCATGGATATGTGACCGCGGTAGCCGGACATCGGACCTCATGCTGCAGTGATTGAACGTCGCCGGACGAAACGGGCTGCGCCAAAGTGATATCTTCGAGGGAGCAATAACGGTACCCCGCCATGATAGACACCAGGCTCAAGCCCGTCAAACTGACCCTCAAGGAACTCGTCGATCACTACGACGGATTCCTCGAGGACTGCCAGAAGAAGAGCCCCGAAACCAGAGCCACCTACCAGCGCGCGCTCCGCAATTTCATCCAGTGGTTCCCGGTCGACAAACGATTCATGTTCCGCGTCCGCGACGTCGAACGCTACAAGCGATACCTGATCGATCGGCGTGGACTGCAGAACGTTTCGGTGGCCACGTACATGACCTCGCTGCGTCGCTTCTGTCAGTACCTCATCGATATCGGCGTGCTCGAAGGCAATCCCGCCGGTCGTGTCGTCGGAGGGCGTCGCCCGAGCAGCCACTCACGGACGTTCCTGACCGTGGAGGAAACCGAGCGGCTGCTCGAAACCGTCGACCGCCATTCGCTGCAGGGCGCGCGCGACTTCGCAATCATTCGCTTGATGCTCGGCTGCGCCCTCTCCGAACGGGAATGTCTCCTTGCCGACGTTGGAGACGTTCGTCGCGATGCCGGCGGCCGGACCGTGGTGACAGTGCAGGGCAAGGGTCGCACCGTCAAGGACGAAACCGTCGAAGTACCGCGCGAGGCCCGTCAGGCGATCGAAGACTACCTGCGGATGCGGTTCGACCATCATGACGACCGCGATGCCGCCGCCCCCCTGTTCGCAAGTCTCAGCAACCGCACGCAGGGTCGCCGTATGACCGCCCGCGGAATTCGTGAAGCGGTCAATCGCTGGCTGCGGGCAAGCGGCGTTAAGGGCGACCGCGACCGCCGGCTGACTCCGTTCTCGCTCAGGCACACCGCCGGCGTGCTGCTCGTCGACGCAGGTGCCAGCGTCGAGGAAGTGATGCGACGAATGCGCATCGAATGGCGACCCACCGCCCAGCTGTACTTCAAAATGCACGCAGAGCGCGAGTTCGCGGCACACCACGCCGATCACGACGCAGGAGGCGATGACGCATGATCCGAATCGTCGTAAAATCCGTCGACGGGCCGGTGCAGGACGCTCCGATCGAATCCCTGGAGCACTTCCTTGCCCAACCGTCCGATCAGCCCACCTTCGTCTGGGTCGACATGCTGTCGCCGGAACCCGACGAGGAGCAGTTGATCCTCAGTGACGTATTCAAGTTCCACCCGCTGGCCATCCTCGACTGCCAGCGCGAACGGCTGAATCGCGAGCGCGGTGATCACCTCCCGAAGGTCGAGGACTTCGGTCGCTACCTCTTCGCCATCGTCAATCCGATCGATACCGATCCGGACGATCCCGCCGCGCTTCGGGGACACGAATTGCATACGAGGCAGCTCAACACGTTCCTCGGCGAACGGTTCATCGTCACCCATCACTACGAACCGTCCCCGGCGGTCGAGAGTGTCTTTGCCGCCTGCCACCACAATGATCACATGATCACGCGCGGTCCGGACTTCCTCTACCACATGGTGCTCGACCACATCGTCGATCAGTACAACCCGATGCTCGACAGGCTCGACACCGAGGTCGACCGACTGGAGGATGAGGTGTTCGCCGAACCCACCGACGATACGCTGATGAACATTCTCGCGCTGAAGCGCAACGCGTTCGCCATACGTCGAATCATCACCTACCAGCGCGAGATGGTCCACCGCCTCTCGCGCGGCGAGTACGCGTTGATCACCGACGATGAGATCGCGTATTACCGCAACGTGTACGATCACCTCGAGCGCGCGTTCTTTCTGACCGAATCCCATCGCGAGGAAATCACCGGCCTGCTCGACGCCCACCTGGCAATGCAGTCGAATCGGATGAATGAGGTGATGAAGATACTGACCATGTTCTCCACCTTCTTCCTGCCACTGACCTTCATTGCCGGACTCTACGGAATGAACTTCCAGACGACCACATCACGATGGAACATGCCAGAGCTCCGGTGGCAGTTCGGCTATCCCTTCGCCTGGGGACTGATGCTCGCGGTTGGCGTGGCGATGTTCCTCTACTTCCGCAAACGGAAGTGGCTCTGAGCCGCCGGCCACCCTCGCCTCCCGCGGATTCGGATGCCGGTGAGCGCGTGCCCGAGGAGATTCTGAATTCGTCGGTTGTCGTACATTCGGCGCGTTCGCTGGCCTGCCCCACGACCCGCAATTCGATCCATCCAACCTTCAACGATCGCTCGACACTTTCGCATGAAACGAATTCTGCCGTCGCTGCTGCCGCTCGCCGTCGTCGCCCTTCTGGCGACCGGATGCGGTGGCAACGAGAAGCCCGCGACCGTCACCGTGACGGGCTACGAACCGTACTCGCTCGAACCGTTCGGCCTCGCGCTCTCCTACCCGCAGGGCTGGATCGAGCAGGAAACCCGACAGGGAAACGCCGGCTACGGCGATGTCCTCTTCTACTCTGGTTCCAACATCACCGAGGGATTCTCCTACGGTGACCCCAAGGGTAATACCGGAGCGCGCATCATGGCGCTCGCGAAGTCGGGAGACGATTCGCTTGTCGACGCCCAGCTGAGCGTCCTCTCGCAGCAGTACACCGTCTCCGCAGCCCGAGTCGGCAACCGTCGCCGGCATGCCGGCGAAGAAGATCACCTACCGCGACACGATGCCCGACCAGCAGGAACTCAACGGCGAACGGTACTACGTCGTCAACGACGGCGTGACCTCCTACATCGACTTTGCCGTCATCGGAACCTTCGATGCCTACCGCGCCGTTTTCGACTCCGTCCTCGCCACGTTCAAGCCGGGTCACGCCGCTCCGCCGGCCGTCGGCGATGTCGCCGAGTCTGCTCCCGCCACACCGGAGCCGCCCAGCACGACGATGACCACCCTGTCGCGATCCGGATTCTCTATCTCCTACCCGGACAACTTCAAGGTCGAATCGAGTTCCGGTGCGGTACAGCTGGTCGGACCGGACGGAACATCCTCGACGGCCATCTCGGTCAAGGATGCGTCGCACATGTCGCTCGACCAGGTCGCCGAGCGGTACAAGAAGACCTTCGGCTCCGGCGCTTCGGCAACCGTCGGCGGCAACGCCGGACGACGCTACGCGTACTCTCCCCGAAGTGACGTCAGCGGACGCATCTATATGACGGTGGCCAACAACAAGGTCTACATGATCACGCAGACCTGGCTCAAGGCGAACGCGTCGGCCTACCAGCCGGTGTTCGAGAAGATGATCGCCTCCTTCAACGCGAAGTAGACCGACGGCGACGCGGTATGGCGTGGCGGATTTCCGACGAGAGGAGATCCGCCACGTTTTTTCTGGTGATACCGCCGGCCGCGTGCGATCTTGCGGTATGGAACGGGACGCGCGGCGATTGCCGGACGACCCGATCCTGAATCACCAACCACGTTCGTCGACCATCGATTGCCATGACCGTGCTCTCGCTCGCCGCGCCGCTGCTGCGCGATGCTCTGCACACGATCGCGCCGGAGCTCTGCCCGGGATGCGGTGCGCTGCTGCGTGATGGCGATGCTCCATATTGCGAGTCGTGTCGCGCCTCGCTCGATGCCGCACCGCTGCCGTCGGAGCTGTTGATCGATATCTCTTCTCAGCTGGGCCAGGACGCGCTGGCCCTCGCGGCGATCGGATCGCTCTACGCGTTCGAACAGGGAAGCGTCGTGCAGCGGCTCGTCCATGCGGTCAAGTACCACGGCTGTCTGCGGCTCGGGCGACGACTTGGCGAGGAACTCGGGGCCGTGCTGAGGCTGTACCCGGAGTTCCGCGATACCGATTGCGTCGTTCCGGTGCCTCAACACCGTGCGCGCAGGCGCCAGCGGGGATACAACCAGGCCGAAGCGGTTGCCCGCGGTGTCGCCGACGCCGTGCGTGCGAGACTGGACACCCATTCGCTGCTGCGCCGTCGCAACACACGCAGCCAGACGACGCTCGATGCCGAAGAGCGACGCGTCAATACCACGGGTGCGTTCCTCGCCCGCACCGGCGCCGTCGAGGGTCTGATCGTGATGGTCGTCGACGACGTCTGCACGACCGGTGCGACGCTCAACGAATGTGCGACCGCGCTGCTGGATGCCGGCGCCAGTCGCGTTACGGCCGCGACACTCGCGCGAGACATGCCGGGCAGACTCCATGCAGCGCAATCGTTCGATCCCGCGTGGCTCGTTCCATAGAATCACCAACTCGCACGAACCGAATCGATGGCAGCAATTCTCACGTCCCAACAGATGCGGCAGGCCGATCAGAGCGCGATCTCCGTGCTCGGCGTCGCCTCACTCGTCCTGATGGAAAACGCGGCTCGCTCGTGCGCCGAGCACCTCGCGCGGATGCTCGACGGACTCGAAGATCGACGCGTGGTCGTCCTTTGTGGCAAAGGCAACAACGGTGGTGACGGCCTGGCGATCGCGCGCCTGTGTCGAAACCGCGGCGCCCTTGTCGAATGCGTCATGGTCTTCGGCGACGAAGGCCTCTCGCCCGACACCGCCGCTCAGCTGCGTACCCTTCAGGTCATCAAGTCGGAACCGATTCTCCTCTGGGATGAATTCGACATCGACGCAGAGATCGTCGATGCCGTCGTCGACGCCATGCTCGGTACCGGCGCAAAGGGTGCGCCGCGAGGCAATGCCTCCGCGGCTATCGAGTGGGCCAATTCCATCGATGCCGTCCGACTCGCCGTCGAGGTGCCCACCGGACTCGACGCGGATACCGGCGCCGTCGAGTCGACCGCCTTCCGCGCCGATGCCACCGTCACGATGGGAGCGCTGAAACCCGGACTCGTGCTCGGCAATGGCCCGATCGTCGTCGGTGAACTCTTCGTCACCAGTCTCGGCGTCCCCAACGAACACTACGACGACACCTATCTGTGGCTCCTCGACCACGATGAAGCCTCCATCGGACTGCTTCCGATCGAACATGACGTCAACAAGTACGACAACGGGAAGGTGCTCGTCGTCGCAGGCTCACGGGGCATGAGCGGCGCCGGTGTGCTGGCCTCAGAGGCGGCGCTGCGCTCCGGTTGCGGACTCGTCGTCTTCGCCATGCCGGAATCCGCGCTTCCGCTTCCGCAGGCGATCACGCCGGAGATCATGACACGCTTTCTTGCGTCGGACGAACATGGCGCGTTCGCTGCCGATGCGTTCGACCGACTGCTCGAGGAGATCGATGGGTACGATGCGATTGCCTGCGGTCCCGGGCTCTCCCGAACCGACGGCGCCGCGGCGACCGTTCGCGCCCTCCTTGCCCGAAGCAAGTCACCGCTCGTCCTGGATGCCGATGCTCTGGCGCCCTTCAACGGACGCATCGATTCGCTGAACGATCGCGACTGTGAACTGGTCATCACGCCCCACCATGGAGAAATGGCGCGCCTGCTCGGCGTCGAGAGCGCAGAAGTCCGACGCGATCCGGTCGGAATCGCTCGCGCAGTGTCGACCCGTATTGATGCCACAGTCGTGCTCAAAGGCCCGGAGACCATCGTCGCATGGCCCGATACGACGGCCTACATCAGCTCGCCCCGCAATCCCGGAATGGCCACTGCCGGTTGCGGCGATGTGCTCACCGGAATCATTGCCTCGTTCGTTGCGCAGAATCGCGATGCCCATCCCGGCAGCGTCACCGGCGTCTACCTGCATGCGCTTGCGGCCCGTCTGGCCGTCGATCGTCTCGGAATGCGTGCCTTGCAGTCGTCGGACATCATCGAATTCCTCCCGGCGGCAATTCAGAACGCGTCGAAGGCAACGACATCGCAGTTCGACGCATGGCGATCGGTATGACCGACACCGCGCGCCGCGGCCACTTCGCCGCACACGTCCTTCCGGCCGTCGTCTACATTGCCGCACTCTTCTGCGTCAGTCAGATGAGCGACCCGCCGGCTCCCGATTTCGGCGTCCGCTGGAGCGACAAGATCAATCACGTCGGCGCGTTCGGTCTGATGACCCTCCTCGTCTTCCGCGCCGCCCGATGGATGTATCCGTCGATTCCTCTACGGAGCCAGATCCTGCGCGCCGTGGCGTTCGTGGCGACCTATGGCGTCGTCGACGAATTCCACCAGGCGTTCGTCCCGCATCGCAGCTGCGACATCACCGACTGGATCGCCGACGTCTGCGGCGCGCTTGCCGCAGCCGCGGTCATCGCGCTCTGGCTGCGTCGAACGCTTCGGGCCTGAATGCCGTCGACCGCCTCAGCGCCGAATTTGCTCGGCTCAGAACGATGATCCCTCATCTCGACATACGATTGGTCGCGACGCTGGTCGTGGCTTCGGCTCTGGGCCTCAGCGTACCAGCCGTTGCCCAGCAGCGCCGCGCGCTCACCGGCTCGCTCTCGGCCGATCTCGAAGCGCGGACGGGGGATTCCATGCAAGTCGTGATGAACCGCATCGCTTCCGGAACGCCGTCTGCACCGTCGCAACCGATCGGTACGATGCAGAAGTCGCCCTGGATCGCCGGCGCCCTCTCGGCGGCCGTTCCGGGTTCCGGCGAACTGTACGCCGACGCTCCGCTGTGGAAGTCGCTCGTCTTCGCCGCCGTTGAAGCAGCTGGCTGGGTAACGTGGGCGCATTTCACCGCGACGGGAGACGACGCGACCGATGCCTTCAAGTCCTACGCGGACACCGAGTGGGACGTCACCCGCTACATCGGCTGGATCGCCGACAACTATCGGCAGTGGTCCGACGCAGACGTCGACAAGGAGGCGATCGCCAGACTTCTGCCGGGCGTCTACACGTCGAGCGATCCGCACCTCGCTCCATGGCAGCGGGTGAACTTCCAGCAGCTGCGGGCGATCGAGAGCGCTATCGGCAACGGATTCTCCCATACGCTGCCCGATCATGGCGACCAGCAGTACTACGAGGAGATCGGCAAGTACATCCAGTACCGTTCCGGCTGGAGCGATCACGTCGCCTCCTCCGACACACTCATCTACGATCCATCGTTCGTGACCTCCGACAACCGGCACTACATGGATCTTCGCGCCGAGGCGAATCGCCTGCTCGGGTATGCCTCAGCAGCCATTGGGATTGTGGTGATCAATCACCTCGCGAGTCTCGTCGACGCCGCGTTCGAGGCCGCCGGCTACAACGCCCGAATTCGCGCTCGGCTCGGTCCCGCCGAAGGCGTCGAATTCGATCCGAAGCACTCACTCGGAGCCGCGATTTGCCTGACGGTGGAATTCTGATGGTGGAATTCAGGCAGTAGAATTCTAGCGATGAAATTCAAGCGTGGAATTCTGACCTCGAAATTCTTACGGCGGAATTTCAACCGCGAAATGATCCGTATGGAATCTCTCACCATCGGAGTTCTCACCATGAAATTTGGGTCATCACCGCATCGTGTGGGTGAATTAGGCCAATTGATTTGTCGGATGCAGGTCGAGACCACCGCAATGGAACATAATTGCGGTTCGGAACCGCTGACGATTTCTGAACCCGCAGGCGTTTCGTTTGACTTTCTGTATTCGGCTGTTGGCGCTCTCTGCGTGAGCATTGGTGCGCTTGTGCACGACGGCATTGATCACGCCCCAGAGATGGCGCTTGATGGTCTTGACTGCAGCTCGCACCGGCTCGAGTCGTGATCGCTCGCCCCAAGCGATGAGCGACTTCCATTGCTTCAGAGCCCATGTCCTGCTGGTGTAGTGCCACAGCTGCATTGCATGCTCCTTGATCGTCCAAGCTTTGGCGGTGCGAAGCGAGGACTCGCGCAGCGCTTCAAAGCGTTTCCACGCCTCACGATCCATTGTCTCCGGGTTGCGGAGCCAGTCGTACTTCGTCTTCGTCAGCCGCGTATCTCCCTGCGCCAGCAGCTCGCGATGCTCCTGTCGGCGCACCTTGTCGACGGCGTCGCCGAGATACTTCGCGACGTGGAACTTGTCGAAGCAGATCTTCTCGTGCGCGTCGGGAACATACTTGAGCACGACGCTGATATACGCCTTGTGCATGTCCATCGAGATCGTCTCGATCCGCTCTGCGGCGCCCTCGGGAAGGGATTTGAAGAAGCCCTCAAGACTCTCCTTGCTCCGACCATCGGCGACGTAGATCACGTTGCCCGTCTCCTGATCGGTGACGGTGGTGACGTACTCGTGGCGGCGCTGGAAAGAGGTCTCGTCAATGCTGATATGCCGCGGCATGCATTGCTCGCGACGCTGGAGACCACGTTCGACGGCTCGCTGCATGATGCGGTCGACGGTCGACCATCCGATCCGTAGCTGTCGAGCAGCTTCGGCAAACGTCGTGGCGCCCACCCAGGTAATCACCAGCGACTCGAACAGCGAGGTGAAGTGGCTGCCCGGCTCAGCCCAGGGCACGTCGATCTGGTGCACGCCGTGCTCACGGCAATCCGCACGCGGGATGCTCGCGGTGACGATGGTCTTAAACTCCATGGTATCGAGGTGGCGCCACGACCGCTTCTGATGATCATATCGACTACAGCCGGCGCCACACTCGGGGCAGGGAACGGTCGTCGAGCTGTCGTAGGCGACCTCGACCGTCACAATTCGCTCTGAGCGGTCAACGGTAACACCGGAGACCCTCCACGGCTCGGAGATGCCGAGCAAACGGGAAAACACGTCGGTATCGTACATCCCGGAATCTAGCCATTACCCACACAAAGCGGTGATGCGCCTGAAATTTCTCGACCGGAATTTTACGAGTGGATGTTCATGAGTGGAATTGGTCGGGTGAAATTCCGGCAGAGACCGTGCGACGCCGCAATCGACGGAATTCAATTCCGCGCGTTTGGGACCTCCGCCGAACCTATTGGTACAGCAGGTATTTCGCCCGCTTTGCGATGTAAGCGTCGAGACCCGCACGCCAGCCGCTGACGATCTGCTCGAACGACGCTCCGGCAAGCAGCTGCCGACGAATCGTATCGCCGCCGCACACTTTGTCGAACATTGCCCAGTGGTCGGTCGCCACCGATTCGAAGAGCTTTCGATCGGGGTAGGCATCGCGCAGCGTGGTCAACAGTGCGATCGTCGCCGTGAACGGCTGGACCTCCGAGCCGATGCGCATCAGCTGCACACCGCCGCACACCTGCCCGTGCGACATTCCGTAGAATGGCTGATAACTCGTCGGCCGGAAGTACAGTCCTTCGAGATTCAAGCCGTTCATTCGATCGGCAAATGCACGACCGTCCATCCAGGTGGCGCCAATCAGCTCGAAGGGCAGCGTGTAGCCGATGCCGATGCTTACGACGCCGATCTCCCCGATCGCTCCGGTGACCGCATTGGCGAAGGCCGCTTCGGGCGTCGGAACGTGCGGCGACGTCGGTATCCACTGCAGTCCAGTTTCCCTCCACCGCATCGACCGTCGCCACCCGTGCATCCGAATCACCGACAGATCGCACGATCTCCCGCCGTCGAGCCATCCCTCGGAATTCGCCATCGTCGCCAGTTCCCCGGCGGTCAGCCCGTAGACGTAGGGTACAGGAACGATTCCGACGAACGAGCGGAAGGCGGGGTCCAGCACCGGACCGTCCACCACCGTCCCCCCGATCGGATTCGGACGATCCAGTACCACTACGGGAACGCCGGCGTCGGCACATCCCTCCATCACGTTGATGAGCGTCGAGATGAACGTGTAGCTTCGCACGCCGATGTCCTGGATGTCGTAGACCATCACGTCGACGTTGCGAAGCATCTCCTTCGTCGGCCGCCTTGTCGCGCCGTAGAGCGAGTAGACCGGGAGGTCGTGCTGTCGGTCGACCACCGCGCCGACCTTCTGTCCCGCCAGCGCCGCACCGTCGATCCCGTGTTCGGGCGCGAACAAGGCGGTGACCCGACAACGGTCGGTCGCCAGGAACGCATCGAGCGTCGTTGTCCGCGGATCGCTCGTCACCGACGTGTGGTTGATCACCAGCCCGACGCGCTTTCCGACGAGCGGCGCGAAGCCCTGCGCGATCAGGACGTCGACGCCGGGTTGCACCGCGGTCTGCGCGCTGGAGTCGAGTGAGGATGCGATCAGAATGAATACGGTAATGGCGAGTGCGGCCGATCGGGGACGTCGGAGCGTGCGCATGGGCGGGACCTCGTGGAATGTGATTGGCGCTGCCGGTGCGGCCGATGTCGCCGAGCGACGCCGTCGAAGAGGGCATGGACGGACTCTGGAGCTGCGAAAATAGGAATCAACGCAGCGTTCATCGGACGCCTCCGGGCTGTGCTCCCGACGGTTCGCTGCGATTGTCGCTAGATTGAAGGATCAATCGACAACGTCCACACGTGATTCGCGCTCGTCATGACCGTCAGCACCGGCCACTATCGATGCATTGATCCGCGACTGCTCATTCTCGCATGCCTGCTTTCGGTTGCAGCCCTCGCCTGCGGTCGCGAGCAGGTGCAGGAGGCGCGCACGCCGATCGACACGGCGGCCGCTGCGGCCGCGACACCTCCGGTGGATTCCGCGACTGCCGGAAATCGGAGCGAGCTCGAGGCCGCGCAGAACACCGCGGCCGGTGAACGGCTCGTCGGTGGCATTCCCACGGCACTCCAGCACCAGGTGCTCGACAGCGCGCGCACGTTCGTTCAGGTGATCGAATCGGGAAATCGAGTCCGGTTCTTCGCCATGCTCGCAGATCGGAGTTCCAAGGCGGTGGGTACGCCATCGGGCGGCAGCGCCGAGGACATATGGTCGGCGGCACAGCAGACGCTGCGTTCGGTGCACAACCCGACGTTCGTCGTCGAGGGCGGTTCCAGCGACAGCATCTCCATTCGAATCCGACGGCACCGCTCGCCGCAGGCGGTGCAGGATTCATTCGATGATCCGGGTGATGCGGTGGTGCTGCATTTCGTGCTCGAAGGCGGACGCTGGAAGGCGATATACCCGGGACTCAGCTATCCGGACGTGCACCTGCGGAAGTGAGCACCGGCAGACGTCCCACACCGTCGACTACACGTTGAACCGGAAGAACATCACATCGCCGTCGCGGACGACGTAGTCGCGTCCTTCAACGCGGTAGAGCCCGGCCTCCTTCACCGCCTGCTCACTACCCAGCCGATCGACATCCTCGTAGCTCTGCACTTCGGCGCGGATGAATCCCTTCTCGAAATCGGTGTGGATCACGCCGGCGGCCTGCGGTGCCTTCGAGCCGCGCTCGACCGTCCACGCGCGGCACTCCTTTTCTCCGGCGGTAAAGAACGTCAGCAGACCGAGCAGATCGTACCCCTGGCGGATGATCGCGTAGAGTCCCGGCTCCTGCAGTCCGAGTGATTCGAGGAACTCCGCGCGTTCCGACGGATCGAGTTCAGCGATTTCGGATTCAATCTTTGCGCAGACGGGAACGACCGCAAAGCCACGCCGGGCGGCGAACTGCCGGACGCGTTCGATCTGCTCGTTGCCCTCGAGTACGCCCGCCTCGTCGGTGTTGGCGATATACATCACGGGCTTGTCGGTCAGCAGGTGGTACTCAGAGAGGATGGCGGCCTCGGCATCGGTGCGTTCGAACGTGCGCGCGAGGTTGCCTTCGGAGAGATGCGACGTCAGCCGGGTACACAGATCGATTTCGATCGGAGCGGACTTGTCGGCCGCCTTGATGCGCCGGGACGCCGCGTCGAGCCGCTTCTGTACCGTTTCGAGATCCTTCAGGATCAGCTCGGTTTCGATTGTCTCAATGTCGCGGATCGGATCGACGCTTCCCTCGACGTGGACGACGTTCTCATCGGAGAAGCACCTGACCACGTGCGCCACCGCATCGACACTCCGGATATGTGAGAGAAACTGATTGCCGAGACCCTCCCCCTTCGATGCGCCACGCACGAGCCCGGCGATGTCCACGAATTCGATCGTCGTCGGTACGACCTTTCTCGTGTGATAGATCGTTGCGAGCCGGTCCAGACGCGGATCCGGAACGGGAACGACACCGGAATTCGGCTCGATCGTGCAGAAGGGAAAATTCTCGGCGGCGATGCCGGCGGCGGTAATGGCATTGAACAGCGTCGACTTGCCGACGTTCGGCAGACCGACGATTCCACAGGCGAAACCCATCGAACACTCGGGGAATTGGATACGAACGGACTGGTACAGCCGGCAAAGTTAGATACGCTCGCGCGGCGCAACCGTGCATGAATTGTAACGGATCGGTCGGCACAGCGGCCTAAACCCGCGGGGATGCCAACGAGAAACGGGAGCGACCCCGCGAAGGATCGCTCCCGTTTGAATTAACCTCAAGGATTCGGTCAAGCTACCGCGCTGCGATCAGGCGACCTCGGTACAAGCGCTCTGCGAGGCATCGATGTGCGCTTCGGCGCGATACTCACCCGAGGCAATGTGAGCGACAGCGTCGACGAGCTTGTCGAGGTCGCTGGCGTCGTTGAAGATGCCGATCGTGGCGCGAACCGCACCCGGCAGCAGGACGTCCTCCCCGTTGGCCACCTTCCGTCGGATCGCCTCCGCGTCGGTACATCCAAGCAGTTGCGACAGATACGGGTGTGCACAGAAGCAGCCGTTGCGCGTGGCGATTCCGAATTCATTGTTCAGGATCGACGACACATCCTCGTGGTGGTATCCGGCGATGTTGAATGACAGCACGCCGAGCTTCCGGTCGCTGGGAATCTCACCGAGGAAGGCGACGCCGGGAATCGCGCGCAGCCGCCCTTCGACGCTGCGCAGCAGCTCCAGTTCGTGGCGGCGGATCCAGTCCATCCCGATGGCCGAGAGCCATTCCAGCGACTTGCCGAGTGCGATGACGCCGGGAATGTTGGGCGTTCCACCCACATGGCGCTCGACCGCATCGGCCCAGACGACGTTCGTCTCGGAGACGAACTTGACGGTACCGCCACCCGGGATGTACGGCGGCACGTTGCAGATCACCTCCATGGGCGCGACGAGGAATGCCGCGCCGAACGGAGCGTAGGCCTTGTGCCCGGCCGCGGCGATGAAGTCGATCCCTTCGTCGTCGCTCGGATGCATGTCGATGCGGTGGTGGGCCAGCAGCTGTGCGGCATCGACCAGCAGGCGCGCGCCGTGGGCATGCGCCAGGCGTGCGACCAGTCTGATATCGGGCATGTACCCGGTGACGTTGCTTGCACCGGTGAGCGCCACGAGTTTGACGCGGCTGGACTTCAGCCTTTCCTCCAGATCGCCGTAATCGAGCGTCCCGTCGTCGTCGACGCGGATGCGACCGACCGGTCCGCGTCGTCGGTGCGGCAGATCATTGGAGTGATGCTCCATGTTCGACACCAGCGTCAGTCCCTCGACATCCTGCATCAGGTAGCTGGCGATGTCCAGCGCGGTGGTCGTGTTGGTCGTCAGCACCACGCCATCGTGGGAGGCATCGCCGTTGACGAACCCGAGCACCGTACCGGTGACGTTGTCGAATAGCTCGGAGGCTTTCTGCGACAGGAAGTGATTGCCGCGATGGATGTTGGCATAGTACCGCTCGAGAAACTCCGTATAGGCCTCGAGCACGGGCGCGGGCGGGTGCGTGCTGGCTCCATGGTCGAGGTAGATGATCGGGTGATCCTGGCCTCTGGCGTTGACGAAGTGCTGGCGGGTGATGGGGAACTGATCGCGGATCTGCTGGAGCTTGTCCATGGGTACGGCAGTTGATGAGAAACCGGAAATTACGGGAGATCGCTAGTTTGGACAATCCGCATCGGGAGCAGCCGCCCGAAACCCGGTCGCGCGCGCCGCGGCACCATCATCCAACCATCGCCAACGTGCACCGTTTACGGAGTGCCGTCGAGAACTTCGGTGGCTACACGATCTTCCTCGGTCGGTTCTTCAAGACCGTGTTTCTGCCTCCCTACGAATTCGGTCAGGTGATCCGGCACATCGACCAGCTCGGGGCGATGTCGCTGCCGCTGATCGCGGTGATCAACTTCATCATGGGACTCATCCTGGCGATGCAGTCGCGGCCGACGATGGAGGAATTCGGTGCCCAGGCGTTCATCCCGGCGCTGGTCACGATTTCGCTGCTGCGGGAGATTGCGCCGGTGATCACCGCGCTGATTGTCGCTGGTCGGGTCGGCTCGAGCATCGGTGCGGAAATCGGCTCGATGAAGGTGACCGAGCAGATCGAGGCGCTCGAAGCAATGGGCGTCGACGCCTACAACTATCTCGTGACCACGCGCGTGATCGCGATGATGATCCTGATGCCTGCGCTGACGCTCTTCGCGGATTTCGTCGGCATCGTCGGAAGCTACGTCGCGGAGTTCCTCACCACGGGCGTCACCGTCCACTACTACTACAATCAGGTGCTCGCCGCACTCTGGTTCCTCGATCTGGTACCCGGTGTCGCCAAGACGATTCCCTTCGGTTTCGCGATCGCAATCATCGGCTGTTACAAGGGCTTCACCGCTACCAGCGGAACCGAAGGCGTCGGCCGCGCCACGAGCTCGGCGGTCGTGCTGGCCTCATTGTGGATCATCCTGATCGACATGGTGATCGTGCGCCTGACGTTGCCACTCTATGAAATCCTCTACCCGCGATGATCCGGATCCGCAACGTCTATAAGTCCTTCTCCCCTACCCTGCATCCGCTGCAGGGCATCGACCTCGACATCAACGACGGAGAGACCATCGTGCTGCTCGGACGCTCGGGCGCCGGCAAGAGCGTGCTGCTCAAGACGATCATCCGGCTGATCGAACCCGACGGCGGGTCGATTCTCGTCGACGACGTCGAGGTCGTCGACGCCGATATGCAAACGCTCCTGCAGGTGCGCCGCAAGGTCGGCTACGTCTTCCAGTCCGGCGCACTCTTCGATTCCTTTACGGTCGGTCAGAACCTTGCATTCCCCCTGGAGAAGGGCACGACGCTGTCGAAGAAGGAGCGGGAGGAAAAGGTGATGTACTACCTCGAACAGGTCGGCCTGCCGGATAAGATCAACCGTATGCCGAGCGAGCTCTCGGGCGGTCAGCGCAAACGCATCGGTGTGGCGCGTACGATCATCGCCGAACCCGACTACCTGCTCTACGACGAGCCGACGACCGGCCTCGATCCGGAAACGACGCGGGAAATCTCACAGTTGATCAACAAGCTCAAACAGGACATCGGCGTCACCGGTGTCGTCGTCACCCACGATCCGTACTGCCTGCAGCTGGTGGCCGATCGCGTCGCCTCCATCCAGGATGGACGAATCGCCTTCATCGGTACCCAGGAGGAGGCCAAGAACGCCGACGACCCGTTCCTCGACGTCTACTTCTCGATCGAACACGTCACCAATCCGTCCTGACCACTACGGTCGGCGCTTCAGACATGGCCAATACTACCGAGTCGAAAGCGGCGGCGCCCGCGCCGTCGGAACCGATGGCGATCAATACCGGTCGCGCCCGCCGACTGTTCCGCGCCGGAATCTTCTCCGTCGTCGGATTCGCGCTGCTCGTCGCCGCCGTGTTCATCATCGGTGGCAAGACGAACCTCTTCGAAGCCACCCTGCCGGTCTACACCACGTTCCCGGATGTTCAGGGACTTCAGGGCGGTGCCATGGTGATGCTCAACGGCATCAAGGTCGGTAGTGTCGCCTCGGTGAAGCTCATGCTCAGTGACAGCTCCTACGTGCGCGTCGATATGGTCATCGACGAGGATTACCGCCAGTTCATCACGAAGGCAACCGTCGCTACCGTCGGCCAGGAAGGACTCGTCGGCAACAAGTTGATCAACCTCGTGCTGCGAAAGACAGGTGCACCCCGAATCCCGCCCGGTGGCTATATCGAGGGAATTCCCCCGGTCGACTACTTCGCCGTCGTCGAACAGGCCACCGACATGGTCCGCAGTGCCCGCAGCGTGACCGAAACGGTTGATACACTGCTGAAAATGCTGACGCACGGAAAGGGCACGCTGGGAAAATTCCTGACCGACGAGACCGCCTACGACAACTTCGTGACGATCACGCAGACGGCCGAACATCTGTTCAACACGACCGGAACGCAGATCGAGGACATGAGCAATCAGCTGCAGCGCTCGGCCGCGACCGTCAACGCGATCACCGAGGAGGCGCAGAAACTCATCGCCGACGTGGGCCGTGGCAAGGGCACCGTCGGCGCGCTGCTCTACGACCGCTCACTCTACGATTCCCTCGAGGTGCTCGCCGGAGCGCTCAACCAGGCCGTCGGCAATGCCGGCTTCGCGGCTCAGGAGTTCGGTATCAACATGCGCGGGCTGCGCAACCACTGGCTGCTCGGTCCGCTCTTCGGCGGCGGAGAACAGGTCGAGAACGTGCAGCTGCAGCAAAAAATGCTCGAGATCCGGATGGCCGAGATCGACCGTGAGAAGAAGCTCCTCGAGCAGCGCGAGCGTGAGGTGCTCAAGGATGAACACAAGTGAATCGTGCTTGCGAATCGACCCGCTGAGGCGGTGCCGATGAAAGCCGTGGTGCGCTACCGATACGGTCCGCCCGACGTCCTCGCTGTTGCCGAGCTGCCGATCCCCGAGCCGCGAGACGACGAAATTCGTGTGAAGGTGATGGCAACCACCGTCAACCGGACCGACTGTGCAATTCTCACCGCCCGACCATTCATCATGCGGTTCATCACCGGCTTCCTCCGCCCCCGGTATCCGGTGCCCGGCACCGACTTCGCCGGTGTCGTCGATGCGGTCGGCAGTTCCGTCCGTTCCCATTCGGTCGGCGATCGCATCTTCGGATTCAACGACAACGGCCTCTCGTCACAGGCCGAATTCCTCGTCGTTTCCGCCTCGGAAGCGCTTGCGGAAGTTCCCGACGACGTCGACCTCGACCTCGCGGCCGCCAGCGCCGAAGGCGCCCATTACGCGATCAATTTCCTGAACAAGGTTGAGCTCAGGCCCGACGATCGTGTGCTCATCGTCGGCGCAAGCGGGGCGATCGGCTCCGCGCTGCTGCAGCTGTGTCGCAACGCCGGAGCACGTGTGAGCGCCGTCTGCGGATCGAATTCCACCGACCTCGTACGGGGCCTCGGCGCTGTGCGGGTCTACGACTATGAACGCGAGGACTTCACCGCCACCGCCGAGCGATTCCACTTCGTCTTCGACGCCGTCGGCAAGAGTTCGTTCCGACGGTGCCGTCACCTGCTCCAGAGCGACGGCACGTACGTGTCATCGGAACTGGGAGCAGGGCTGCAGAATCTGATCCTGGCGGTCGCCACGCCGCTGCTGCGAGGACGGCGCGTGGCGTTTCCCTTCCCCGTCGACAGACATCGAAGCGTGGCGATGATTGCCGACCGGCTTGCCTCGAAGCAGTTCGCTCCGCTCATCGATCGGGACTACGGCATCGCTGAGGTGGCGGAGGCCTACCGCTACGTCATGAGCGGCAGGAAGATCGGCAACGTGATTCTCCGTCCGTGGGAGCACGACTGAACCAGCGCCGCGTCCGAGCGGACGACATTGCCTGCGGCCGATGCTTTGCTATCTTCGGAGATCTTAACGATCACGCCTATCGTACTGGCTGCAATTTGTTGGACATCGAACGGGCCGCACGAATTCCAGTACAGGCGTGGATTCGCGGCCCTTCGTGCATTCTGGGACCACCATCATGATTCGCATCACGTTTCCCGACGGCAACGGCCGGGAGTACGACGCCGGCGTCACGGGCATGGACATCGCCAAGTCGATCTCCAACCGCCTGGCAAAGGAAGCCGTCGGCATCTACGTCAACGATCAGCCCTACGACCTGTCGCGTCCGATCGAGACCGACGCGAACGTGCAGCTGCTGACCTTCGACGACGAGGCCGGCAAGGCCATCTTCTGGCATTCCTCGGCGCACCTGATGGCCGAGGCGATCGAGGACCTCTACCCCGGCACGAAGTTCGGCATCGGTCCTCCCGTCGAAGGCGGGTTCTACTACGACATGGACATCGCCGGCGGACACGTGCTGACGCCGGAAGACCTCGGGAACATCGAGGCGAAGATGACCGAGCTGGCGCGGCAGGACAACGCGTTCGAACGCATTCCGATCTCCTGGGACGACGCCGTGCACTACTTCCGTCAGAAGGGTGATGAATACAAGCTGGAGCTGCTCGAGGAATTCAAGGACCGGGAGATCACCTTCTATCGCCAGGGCAACTTCACCGACCTCTGCCGGGGTACGCACATCCCGTCGACGGGCCGCATCAAGGCGCTGAAGCTCACCAACGTGTCGAGCGCCTACTGGCGCGGCGATCAGAATCGCCAGCAGCTGCAGCGCGTCTACGGCGTCACCTTCCCGAAGAAGTCGTTGCTCGAGGAGCACCTGGCGATGCTCGAGGAGGCCAAGAAGCGGGACCATCGCAAGCTCGGTCGGGAGCTCGAGCTCTTCATGCTCTCTCCCACCGTCGGACAGGGGCTGCCACTGTGGCTGCCGAAGGGAACGGTGCTGCGCGAGACGCTCGAGAATTTCCTTCGCGATCAGCAGCGTCGACGCGGATACCAGCCGGTGGTCACCCCGCACATCGGCAACCTCGACCTGTACCGCACCAGCGGACACTACCCGTACTACGCCGAGAGTCAGTACCCGCCGATCAAGCTGGAGGAGAACGAGGAGTACCTCCTCAAGCCGATGAACTGCCCGCATCACTGTCAGATTTACGCGAGCAAACCGCGCAGCTACCGCGACCTGCCCGTGCGTCTGGCGGAATTCGGTACGGTCTATCGCTACGAGAAGTCGGGGCAGCTCAACGGACTGACGCGGGTGCGCGGGTTCACCACCGATGACGCGCACCTGTTCGTGCGCCCCGATCAGGTTCATGCCGAGGTCGAGGGCGTTCTGGATCTGGTGAAATTCGTCATGGCCGTACTCGGCTTCCGCGACTTCCGGGTTCGACTGTCGCTCTCCGATCCCGACAATACGTCGAAGTACGTCGGTCCGCGTGCGCTGTGGGAGCAGGCCGAAGAGGTGCTCCGCGAAGTGGCCGAACACTCGGGGCTCGAGTTCGAGATTGGCGTCGGAGAGGCGGCCTTCTACGGACCCAAGATCGACTTCATGGTCCGTGACGCCATCGGCCGACAGTGGCAGCTCGGCACGGTGCAGCTCGACTACAACCTGCCGGAGCGCTTTCAGCTTGAATACACCGGCGCCGACGGCGAGAAACACCGCCCGGTGATGATTCACCGTGCCCCGTTCGGTTCGCTCGAGCGATTCATCGGTGTGCTGATCGAGCATTACGCGGGTAACTTCCCGTTCTGGCTGGCGCCGGTGCAGGCGGTGGTGCTTCCCATCTCGGAGAACTTCCTCGAGTACGGTCGCGGCGTCGTGCGCGAGCTCTCCGATGCGGGGTTCCGCGCCGAACTCGACGAACGCAACGAGAAGATCGGCTACAAGATCCGTGAGGCGGAACTGCAGAAAGTGCCCTACATGCTCATCGTCGGTGAGAAGGAGCAGCAGAGCGGCACCGTCTCGATCCGCATCCACGGCGAGGGCGATCGTGGCTCCTCACGCATCGGCGAACTGATCGAGGAGTTCCGCCGGCACAACGATCTCGATCGCATCGCCGCAGAGGCACAGGCCGCATGGCGTGAATCGGTCGAGTCGGTGAACGAAGACACGATCGAGCACGCGGTTCCGGATGCCCGCGTCGATCGCGAATGACCGCCGCGCCCGGTGTTCGCTGTGCCCTCTGTGGTCACGCTCCGGGTTCACGCCCGGAATGTCGCCCACAGAGGGCACGTTTCTTTCAGCTCAGTGGATCGATGACTGAATTTCAACACAACCGACACAACCAACGCAGGCACGAGCCATGAGTCTCATCCCCTTCAACGACCTTCCAGACGACGCCCGGCTGTGGGCATACAACACCGAACGGACGCTCACGGACGACGAGGCAGCGCGACTCGAAACGGCACTGAAGTCGTTCCTCGAAACCTGGGCGGCACATGGATCACAGCTGACCGTCGGATACAAGCTGCTCGAGGCCCGCTTCATCCTCGTTGGAGTCGACGAGTCGAAAGTCGGGCCGTCGGGCTGTTCGATCGACGAGCTGGTTCGATTCCTGCGGGACCTCGACACCACGCTCGGCGTCCGGATCATTGATGCTCCGGACATCTGCTTTCGGCGCAACGGGTCGATCCAGTGCGTGACACGTGGCGAATTCTCGAAGCTCGCGGCCGAACACGTCGTCGATGCGGAGACGATAGTGTTCGACCGAACGATCGGACGCGTCGGCGATTACCGCACCGGACGCTGGGAGGTTCCGGCCGGCAACGCCTGGCACGGGCGGGCGTACGAGCTGATCGCGCACAGCGCAGGCGACGTCGACTGACGACAGGCGTGGTGGCAGCGATTGGCGCAACTGTTCAATGCACTCCGGGGTGCGGCGCACTCCGAGATTTCGCACGGATCTGGCGCGGCCTACCGGGCGATGACGATCGGCGCGGACGTCGCGTCGGTCGACGTACGAATTGCCAGGAAATACGGCCCGGGCTGAATTACTCCCGTCTCGAGCACCATGGTGTACCGCCCGGGAACACGCGGGCCAAGCTGGCGCCGACAGACCACCGCGCCCCGCATCGATACGAGCTCCAGGACCGGTGAACCGGCCGCCGGCAGTGCGTAGGATATTATGGCCGCCGTGCCGAAGGGGTTCACTCGAACCGACAGCCGCATCGGGTGCTCCATGACAGCCGCTGCGGTCGCATCGTCGACGTCCACCGTCGCCATCGGCGGCAGATAGGTCGCGCCGTAAATGTCGGGTTCACCGTCGCGAGCGTCGCTCCAGGCCACGAACAGCGTATCACCGCGAAAGACGCCGGTCGGCTGTGCGGTCGAATCGCGGTAGGTGCCGATCGATACGTCTTCGGCCATGACGCGCAGCGCCGCGTCCAGCGACGTAGCCCGCGTTCCACGTCGACTTGCCCACAGCAGCACGATCGTCGAATCGGTCGAACGAACGGCGACGCAAAGATCGCGCGGAGTCTCGCCGAATGTCAGGAGGGTTCGCGCAATGAGTGCTCCATCGGAGCCGTACAACGCGAGCAACCGTTGATTCGGCGCCGAAACCGGTGTGGTCACGCGCAGGAACCGGTCGACGCCAACTCCGAAGTATGCCACATCCGCTGCCGGAACGGAGAATTCAATTGAATCCGTGATTGCTCCGTCGTCGAGCATCCAGCAGCGCGTCGCGCCGCAGGCGAGATATCGCCTCCCTCCGGTCGGAACAAGCGAGAGTCCCGTCTGTGTGGACAACACGTCTTCGTTCCGGAACACGACATCGCCGTTCTCGCCAATCCCGATCACGTTGCGTAGCGGCTGGTCTTCGTTCCCGATGTCCACCGATGCGATCGTCCCGCCGGGCGTCGGTTCGTCGCCCACCGACTCGACGCCATAGCGCCAGTTGCCGCCTGGGCCACTGGCGGAGTATTCGTCGACCTTTCGCCAGCTGCCCCGCACCGGTACGAATACGCGGAGCTTCGCTGTCATCCAGGTTTCGGTATGCGGCGGATGCGATGCCACCGTGACATCGTCGGTGCGCTGATGGACCGAGCCGACGACGACGCTGTTGCCCGATCCGACCAACGCCTCGTGGCGTTCATAGGAACGCAATGTCACAGCAGACGTCGAGTCGTTCGGTGCTGGCGCGTCCAGCGCCGGAACGCGCAGCACCGAATCGACATCGACCGGTCGGTTGTCTGACATCCACCGACCGAGAAGAAACTCTCCCCCCTCGAACGACTCCTGATAGACCAGGCGCACGGTGTCGCCATCGAGCATCAGCACCGGCCGCATCTGCGCTGCGTCCACGCGCCGCGATGCCGTCATCGTGTCGACTTCACTCGTACCCCACGCGCCGGTGACCTCAACGGAGCTCACCGTGTCCGAGCGTAGCCGACGGACTGACGTCCCGTCGGGACAGATCCCCGCAGTATCGTCCGATCGCAGCGCCGAACCATCGGGCAGCGCGACGTAGCCGAACGTGTAGGAACGCGTGCCGCAGAAGGCGTCACCGACCTCGCTGAACCATCCCTCCACCCGTCGCATCCCGTGACACGTCGCCCGTTGACTGCAGCCATGGAAAGCGGGCGCATAGTGGCATCCGTTCGGTTCGTTGAGCGCGTGGTGGAGCGAGTCGATCGATGCGATAGAACGCACCGAACCCGACGTGTCGACCAGGATCGACCGCACCACGAGGTCGAGTGCCGGCGGATCGACCGACTGGGAAGCGGCGATTCCATGGACCGCGTAGTGCGCCGAGTCGATCCGGGCTACGGTGATCGATCCACTCAGCATCGACGCGATCTGCGGAATGGAGGTTGCCTGATCGGGCCGCGAATCGAACGGATTCGAATACAGCAGCAGCGAGGTTCCACTCACCAGCGCAAGTGACGTGTCGGCCGCGAGGTCGAACGGACCGTCGAACCGAGAGCGAGGAATTTCACGCAACTCGATCGAGCCGTCCGCATGGACATAGGTGACGCGGCCATCGGGATGGCGCAGCAGCGCGTCACCCGGGAACGCAGGAAGTGGCACCACCTCCGTGGTCCGGGCCGAGTCGACGAGCACCGCATCGGTAATCCACTGGCTTCCGTTTCGCACGCGTGCTCCCACGGTTCGCACCGATTCGCCGTCACGTGTATTCCACGCGATCAGCAGGCCGGCCGGCGACGCTCCGGCGACGAAGAGCACGGAGTCATCGATGAAGGATCTCGAGAGGAGCACCGACGCGTTGAGCCGACCGCCACCGAGATCGACGCGCTGCAGGTACACGCCGGGTGCGTCCGCTCGACGATCATTCCAGATGACGAGGAACAGATCGCCGTCCGGGACGACGGCGACGAAGCCGAACGGTCGCGCTTCGCGATCGTGCATCACCGGTCGCCAGCCATCATCGATTCCGTTGGCGAGGATTCGGTCGTCGAGTACGGTCCGTATCGACCCATCGCCGGTCGCTTCGGAATTCCCCCACACGACGAGTGTGCGATTGCCGATCGAAGCCGCGGCCTGGATGCGCGCATCGTCCGGCAACGCATAGCTGGTCGGCTCACCGGACAACCGCACGTCGGTAGTCGTCTGCGCCCGCGACGTCGCGGCGCAGACGACGAATGTCATCGCGACAGATACGACGAAATGTGTCGACCGCAGGAGCATCGGCCGGAGGTGCGTGGTTGAGGTCAGAGCGTCACCCGCTGAACGAGCGACCGGGAAAATCCTAATATCGCGCTCACACGCGGATCATGAGGACTGGTCGAGGAAGGCCTTCGTCAACAGCGCCCGCTACCGTGTACGTAGCTGCGTCAAATGCAGGGTCGTGCGTTCGTATCGATGAATCTGACAAACACCCCGAAGCCGCCGCCGCGTGCGTCGGCCCACGCCACACCGAATTCTCCATTGGATGCGAACGTGCAGACCGCACCGACAAGTCGCACGTGGTCGTCGTCGGGTGGTGTGATCGTAGCGGTTACCGCGCAGTGACGAAGCAACCGCAGTTCCAGCGCTCCGTGGGCGTGCCCGGACGGATCGAGCCGCGTCGTTCCAACGGCCGTCAGCGTGGTCGATCCGGTGTGAGCCGCAGATTCAACGGTGTACTCCGAGCGACGTTGACGCGTCAACGGTTCCGCAGAAATCCGCTCGTCATGGTCGCCGAGAATCATCGTGGCGACCCTCGACGAGGTATCCGCCGTCGGCTGCGCGTGCAGCGCCGCGCATGCGGCAATGACCAGCACCGCCACAATGAGCACTGGTCGATTGATTGGACGCTGAAATCTCGCCGGTACCGGGTCCATCGGTAGCCCGCCTCTTCAATGGAGTCCCTCTGCCTTCACTCTGTCGGACCAACACGCAGTTCTCGGCAAAGGTTAGGTGGTGGCGGTGCAGCTGCCGCTCCCGATGACTACTCTACTCTGATGTCGTCTCGACTCTGATGTCGTCTCAGCGCCGGACGAAATTCGACTCGAACGTCCGACGGATCCGCAGCGCGTCGTCTCTGCGAACCTCGGCAATGGCCAGGTGCGTGCTTCCGAACAGTGGCGTGACCGCGTCGTGCGGCCAGGCCTGGAGAAATCGACGGTCGGTAAGCAGGAGTAGTCGTCGCGAATGGAACATGCTGTCGGGTACCGCATGCGAGTACTGGCGCAGACCGTGGAAGAATTCAACCGTCGAATCGTCGCGCGTGCTCGGTTCGACGAACCTGACCGCCGGCAGATAGATCTGCAGCAGTCGTGAGGGTGCAAACTGACGCGCCGTCGGATCTACGAGAACCGCGGTGGTGTCGCTGCCCCCTCCGACAGCGTACCGCACGACGTCGACAGCTTCGTCGACCTCCCGGTCGGCATCGCGGATCCTCGGCCATGACGGCAGGTCGCTGGTGAACACTCTGGCGACCACCGTCAGCGCCCGCTGTTCGGCCGTCCGCCTGCCCGGACGCATGGTCGCGAACGTCGGAGGCGTCACGACCGGGACGTAGAGGAACACGGCCACGTTGACGGCGATGAGCATCGCCGTGTCGAGCACCGTGTGTGTCGCGGCGCGATCTCCCAGTACGCACCACGCGAGCGCCACCGTAATGGCAGGAAGCATCAGCACCACGAACGGGGATGCATCACTCGCATACGGCAGCAGTGCAAGGGGTGGGATGACCCAGAGCAGACCGATGATTCCCGCCGATCGCCGGCCCAGCGTACGCACGCGTCGATACGCCGGAACGACGCCGCCGACGAGGTACAGGATTCCGATGTTCACGGCCCAAAGCAGTACGATGGCAGCGCTGGCGAGCACCGCGCCGTTGGCCGCGGTCGCGATTGACGAGCCGTGCGCGATGGACCGCAGGAAGGCCCCCTCTCCGCCCTGTGCTATCACCGTGGCCGGCATCCACGCGAGCACGCCGGCAAATACGCCGGCCGCGGCACGATACAGGTCGATGCCGGCAAGATCATTGCGGGCCGATCGTGAGGCGACGATGTAGACTGTCACCGGCATCAGCAGCGCGACCGATGACGGCCGGACGCCGAGTGCGAGTCCGACGAACACCCCGGCGCAAAGCCACCACATCCCGCGCGTTCGCAGTGCCAGCAGCACGACCAGCGGCCCGAGCATCGCCTCCCAGGAGAGATTTGCCGATACCGATCCGTAGTACCACGACAGGGGATTGGTGGCAAACAGCAGCGCCGCGACCACGGCGGCCTGCCGCGAGACGACGTGCGAAACCAGCAACGCCACGAACAGCACCGCAAACGCCGAGAAGGCGATGTGCAGCACGATGATTGCGGTGTGCGGGGCCAGGCCGGTCCACACCAGCGCATTCAGCAATGCAACGCACACGGGAAATCCCGGCGCGTGCGGTCTGCCCGACGCGATGGAGAAGTCGGTGATCGACAACAGCAGGTTGGCCCCGTCGATCGATCCGACCAGGTGCTCACGGGTGATCCACCGCGTCGCAACGGTGGCCGCGAGCAGCACAATGAAAAACGCCGGATACAGGTAACGCGATGGGCGGTTGGACACTGGTGTCATCGTTGTCGGTTGGTTCCACGCCGGACGACTGCACTATATTGGTCATCTTTTTACAATCGGCGATTCAGGTACGACGATGATCATCCACGAACTCCATGCCCGACAGATTCTCGATTCACGTGGCAACCCGACCGTGGAGGTCGATGTGCAGCTCGATGGCGGGACCTGGGCGCGCGCAGCGGTTCCCTCCGGTGCCTCCACCGGCGAGCACGAGGCCGTAGAGCTGCGAGACGGTGATCCGACGGTATATGGTGGAAAGGCCGTGGAACGCGCCGTCGAGAACGTCAACGGAATCATCGCCGATACGCTCATCGGAGTCACCGCAGACGACCAGGCGCTCGTCGACGCGATGATGCTGGACCTCGACGGAACCGACAACAAGTCGCGGCTCGGTGCCAATGCGATCCTTGGCGTCTCGATGGCGGTGGCAAAGGTCGCCGCGGCCGCCCACGGCCTGCCGTTGTACCGCTACCTCGGCGGTATCAACGCCAGAACGCTGCCGGTTCCGATGATGAACATTCTCAACGGTGGCCGACATGCGGACAACAACGTGGACTTCCAGGAGTTCATGATCGTACCCGTCGGATTCGACACGTTCTCCGATGCCCTCCGCGCGGGCGTTGAGATCTTCCACGCACTGCGTGGCGTGCTCAAGGAAAAGGGGTACAACACGTCGGTCGGCGACGAAGGAGGATTCGCGCCGTCGCTCGGTTCCAATGAGGAAGCCATCGAGCTCATTCTGCGTTCCAGCGAAGCGGCCGGCTATCGACCCGGCGACGATGTGTGGCTGGCGCTGGATGTCGCCTCCAGCGAGATGTGGGAGGACGGGAAATACCGGCTCTACAAATCGGACAATTCGCTGAAGACGGCCGATGAAATGGTCGCGTGGTACGCTGCGCTGACGCAGCAGTATCCGATCATCTCGGTCGAGGACGGCATGGCGGAGAACGACTGGGACGGATGGGCGAAACTGACCGACGCGATCGGCGAGGATGTCCAGCTCGTCGGCGACGATCTGTTCGTTACCAACAGCGAGTTCCTCTGGAGGGGAATCGAACGCGAGGTCGCCAATTCGATCCTCGTGAAGCTCAACCAGATCGGTACCGTCTCGGAGACGCTCGCAGTCGTGGAGCTGGCGCAGAAGAATCTCTACACCGCCGTCATCTCGCACCGCTCCGGCGAAACCGAGGACGTCACGATCGCCGACCTAGCAGTGGCCACCAACGCCGGTCAGATCAAGACTGGCAGCGCCAGCCGCACCGATCGCGTCGCCAAGTACAATCAGCTTCTCCGCATCGAAGAGCAGCTCGGACCGACCGCCGAGTTCGCAGGCGAAGCCGCCTTCTCCCGCGGCATTCTCTGATCACGGTCACGTTCAATCCATCCAGACTGTTTTCATGGCTATCACGTTCGGAACCGACGGTTGGCGCGGAATCATCGCCGACGACTTCACCTTCGCCAACCTCTCGCTCGTCGCTCGCGCGGCAGCGGAGTTCTATTGCCATCAACCGAACGCGTCGAACGGCGTCGTGGTCGGCTACGATGCGCGATTCCTTTCCGACCGCTTCGCGGCGTTGACCGCCCGCGTCATGGCCGACTGTGGTCTGAAGGTGTGGCTGACCGACGGTATCGCTTCAACCCCCCAGGTGTCGCTTGCGGCAGTCGCGAAGAAGCTCTGCGGAGGCGTGATCATTACCGCCAGCCATAACCCCGCCGAATACAACGGCTTCAAGCTCAAGGCCTCCTATGGCGGCCCCTCCACGCCCGAGGACATTGCCACCGTCCAGGAGCGGGTCACGCAACTGGAACTCGCCCCGCCCGGAACCGGATCGCTCCCGGATCTCCACTCCCTTCTCGAGTCCGGTCAGGTCCGCCTCTTCGACGCCAAGAGCGAATACGTTGACTACGTGTGTCAGAAAATTGATATCGACGCGATCCGCAAGGCCGGCTTCCGCGTGATCTACGATCCGATGTATGGCTCGGGCATTCATACGCTCGATCGGCTGCTGCCCGGCGTAACGCAGATCCACAACGACCACAATCCGTCGTTCGGCTCACTGGATCACCCGGAACCAATGGGCGAATACCTCGGTGAACTCATCGAGTGTATCCGCACGGGCGACTTCACCGTCGGCCTGGCAACCGACGGCGATGCCGACAGACTCGGTGCGGTCGACGAGCATGGCGCGTTCGTCGATTCCCACCGCGTCTTCGTGCTGCTGATGAAGTACCTCTTCGAAGACCGCAAGGCATCCGGTGCGGTGGCGAAGACCATCTCGCTCACGACGATGATCGACGACTATTGCCGCGAGCACAACATCAAACTCTTCGAAACGCCCGTCGGGTTCAAATACATAGCAAAACTCATGACCACCGAGAACATCGTCATCGGCGGTGAGGAATCCGGCGGACTGGGCACCAATCTCCATATCCCGGAACGCGACGGCATTTTCAATGGCCTGCTCCTGCTGGAAATGATGGCGCAGCGTGGAAAGACGCTCGGTGAGCTCTCGCGCGAACTCGACGAGGAATTCGGACCGCACCGCTACCGCCGCATCGATCAGCGAATGACGCATCAGCGCAAGGAGGCGATTCTCGCCCGCGCCCGTTCCGGTCCGTCGCACCTCGGTTCTCACGCCGTCACCGATACCAGCGACCTCGATGGATATAAGTTCTTCGTCGATGGCGGCTGGCTCCTCATTCGTCCGTCCGGTACCGAACCGCTGCTGCGGTTCTATGCCGAGGGGCGCTCCGACGAACTGGTCAATGAGCTGCTCGATGCCGGATTGAATCTCGTTCCGGCATGAGTCGCCGACCCCGCGTGTCGCCCGCCCGGTCCTTCGGCGAGAAGCTGTCCCCTTCTCCCAATTCCCTCACAATCAGGTCCCGCAACCAGCGTGCAGTATTCGACGTTTTACAACGTAATGCCGGACGGAACGGTCAAGCAGATCAATCCGTTCACCGGCAATGAGGTCTGGGCCGTTCCCGGCCGCGCACTGCGTCCGTTCGGCAGCAACGGCATGGACCTCGAGTATGAACCACCGGCGGATATCGATCCGGTCGCCGTCTGTGCATTCTGCCCCACACGGTATTTCGAAACGCCGCCTGAAAAGGCGCGGTGGGTGCTGCAGAACGGCGTGTGGATCGAACTCGTCGGACTCTCGGCGGATGCCTACCACGATTCGGTTGCCGAGTTCCGCACGACGCCGAACCTCTTCGAGATCGTTACGCTCGAATACTGGAAGAAGAACTACGGCTACATGCCGCCGGCCGAAGAAATCGCCCGTATGGAAGCGTACGTTTCGACCGATCGTGGTCGCGAGCACTTGCGGAACATCATCGAGTACAAATTCAATTTTCTCAGGCCACCGGTGACGCAGCCGCGGGCGTTGAGCGAGGACGACGTTCTGCACTACAGCGAGCCGTTTTTCAGCGGATGCCACGAGCTGATCATCGCGCGCCATCACTGGAAGGGCGACGACCCGGTGGAGCGGGAGCTCGAATCGAGCGGGCTGCTCAGTGCCGATGAGCATTACTACTACGTGCGCGCCACCGTCAACGCCATGGGGCGCATCATGGCGCGCAATCGCTACGTGCGGTATGTGTCGATTTTTCAGAACTGGCTGCGGCCGGCCGGTGCAAGCTTCGATCATCTGCACAAGCAGTTGGTCGGACTCGACGAATGGGGTGCGTCGATTTCGCGACAGGTAAAAATGCTCAAGAACGACCCGAACGTATTCAATGAATACGGGGCGAATTTCGCCGCGATGTACAACCTCGTGTTTGCCGAGAACGACCACGCGATGGCGTTTGTCGGAATTGGCCATCGTTATCCGACCATCGAGGTGTTTTCCAAGTCGACGAACACGCGACCGGGCGAACACACCGACGAGGAACTGCGTGGAATGAGCGATCTGATTCACGCCTGCCACGCGGCCACGGGATACGAGATAAGCTGCAATGAGGAGTGGTATTACTCGCCGACGGATTCGGTGGTGAAGATGCCGTGGCATGTGCTCATCAAGTGGCGCGTAACGGTTCCGGCCGGCTTTGAGGGCGGGACGTCGATCTTCATCAATCCCATGACCCCCGTCGAGGTTCGCGACCGGATCGTGCCGCGCCTGTACGAATTGCGCGACGCCGGGTGCATCAACGGAATCCGAATCGCGGAGGAGTGCCACATGACACCGAACCCGCTGAAGTACTACCTGTCATAGCACGAGCCATTGCCTGCGTCCGCCCGCTCCGGCACGATGTCACATCGCCCTCCTGCCGTGTCTGCATTCTAATCTCCTCCCCCTGCATTCCTCAACTCATCCGTTCTGCCATGCGTACCATTTCCGCCGCCGTACTGCCGATCGTGCTCGGCGCACTGCTTCTCTCCGCCGGAGGATGCTCCAATGAGCCCACTTCGGCGACCACGCTGCCGTTCAGCAACTACCCCGTAACGCTCGTTCCCACCGCGGTCGTCAACAAGAGCGCTATCAAGGTGATGGTCCCCGATGGCAGCGGCGGCTGGAAGGACGTCACGGCCGATGCCGGCGCACCCGCCTGTTCCGATACGTTCGACGAGGTCGGATCGGACATCACCGACGGAACGGCGCTCAGCATCCGCATGACCTCGGCATCGGACTTCGAATTCCTCGACACGTCAGGTGCTCCCATCGGCGTGAGCGGCACGGTCTACCGCAACGGGAACAACTTCATGTTCACCTACAGTCTGGCCGGTCAGCAGAAGCTCTACGGCGTTGCCGCGGATTCGTCGATGCTGGTGGGGAACATTGCGATATGCAGCGTCACCGACGACGGCTCCAGCCGCAGTGAGGTTGGCACCACGATGCCGATCGATTCGCTTGGTATGGACGTGACCACACTGCCGGAGTTCACCGGTGACACCGTCTCGTACCAGGTCTACGAGTACCGTCTCGACGAACAGTAGAACGCGCGGCCGGAGGACGTCGCACGCGCGTACGATCCGTAATAGCGCGGCAGACGGACCGGTCGTAGCTTGATCGATTCGGTGGCATCGACTCTCAAGTATATCGAGCGGCGAATCCGTCGCACGGTGCTGAGGCGCCTCAAAGGCGGGCGTCGCGATGTGAAGCTGCCTCCGCAGCTTCCGCCGCGGCCCCGCCTTCTGCTGATTCGGACCGATCGGATCGGCGATGCGATCATCAGCACCCCGAGCATCGCCCTGCTGCGCCAGCGGTTCCCGGAGGCCCGGATCGACCTGCTTCTCGGGCATCGCAACGCGCTCGTGGGCGGGTTGATACCGGGTGTGGACCGGGTGATCGTCCTGCCCAGGTCGCCGGTGCCAATGTTCGCCACCATCTCTCATCTGCGCCGGCAGCGGTATGACGTGGCGATCAATCTGCTTGAGGGTGACTCCGCGAGTGCCGCTGCGGTGACCGCGGCAAGCGGCGCGCGCTACCGTGTGGGATTCGACGGTCAGGCGTCATCGGCCTACGAGATCGTCGTCGAGCGACCATCCCCCGAGGTGCACATGGTTCCCGCCACCGCAGCGCTCCTCGGCGCACTCGGTGTCGATCCGATTCCGCCTGAGGGTCCCCGGCGACCGTGCGAACGGCTGCAGTTGCGGATCGCCAAGCAGGAGCTCTCCGCCGGCCGACAGGCACTGCGCAACGCGGTGGGAATGCAGCGTGGTGCGGTCGTCGTGATGAACGTTTCAGCAAGTGCGCCGTCTCGACGCTGGGCGATCGACCGCTTCGAAACGTTGGCCGACCGGATGCGTACGGCCGGATTCGTTCCCGTGTTCGTCGGTGCGCCGGCGGACGAATCGGCGCTGCGATCGCTTGCGCAACGCGGCTGGATCACGCTGGCGCCCAGTCGATCGTACGCTCGGTTCGCCTCGCTGCTCGCCGGCGCCGACGCGGTCGTCACGGCGGACTCGTCGGTCGTGCATCTTGCGGCCGCGCTCGAGCGACCACTGGTCGTACTCGCACGCTCCTCCGGCGACACTCGCCGCTGGGCGCCCTGGGGCGTTGCACATCGGATCGTGGCGGACGCCGAGACGCTCGCCGCGATCGCGCCCGACGACGTATTCCCGGCGATCTCCTCCCTGCTGACCGACAGCTCGCAATGAAGACCATTCGACGTCTGCTCCCGTTCCTTCGTCCGTACAGCGGTCGGCTGTCGCTGTCGATTGCGCTCAGCACCGTGCTGTCGCTGCTCAGCGCGCTGTCGATCGCGATCATCTGGCCGATCCTCCGGCTGATCTTTCCGACGAGCGCGTCGCCGGCCGCGGTTCCCGCGACTCCGGCGCCCGTGTCGACTGGAATCGTCGCACAGGTGGGACACGGCCTCGACGCGATCAAGACGTGGCTCATCGGTTCGCTGAATTCGATTGTGATCGTCGACGGCCACCCGCTCTCGTCGCTGCGCAACCTGTGCGTCGTGATCGTGGGAATCTTTCTGGCGAAGAACGTCGTCAAGTACGCCCTTCGAATTCTCAATACCACGATCGAAGAGCGGATGATGAAGGACGTCCGCGACGAGATCTTCCGCAGGACGATCGGACTGTCGCTCGGCTTCTTCAATTCGAAGCGCACGGGCGAGCTGATGTCGATCGTCACCAACGATGTCGGCGCGATGAATGCGGCGCTGACACCGACGATGAGCACCATCATTCGCGAGCCCCTGCAGGCGCTGGTGATCTTCGTGCTCCTGCTGTCGTTCTCCCCGCTGCTGACCTTGATCGCCTTCTCCACGACCATCTTCTCACTGCTGATGATTCGCGTGCTCAGCCGGAGCATCAAGCGGTATTCGGCGCGCATGCAGGATGCGCTAAGCGACATCACCACTCGGCTGCAGGAGACCTTCCAGAACATCCGCATCATCAAGGGCTATTCGGCGGAGCGATTCGAGATGCGGCGGTTCGAACGCGAAACGCAATCGCTGGTTCGTTCGGCGGTGAAGCATTCGATGACGGAGAACCTGATGAATCCGCTGGCGGAAATGTTCGCCATCACCGCGCTGGCGGTCGTGCTCTTTTACGGCGGCTATCAGGTCCTCGACGGCACGCTCGGCGCCGACGAACTGATCACATTCCTCTTCCTGCTCTTCGCCATCATGCAGCCGATCGTCGCGACGATCGGAATTCCGACGCGCGTTCAGCGTGGAATCGTGGCCGCGGAGCGCGTGCTGGCACTGCTGGACACCCGGCCGTCGGTCGTCGATGGAGCGCGCGACGCCGCGCCGCTGCACGACGGACTCCAGCTGCTCAACGTCTGCTTCAGTTACCGCCCCGGACTGCCAGTCGTGCGCGACGCGACGCTGACGATCAAGCGTGGACACACCGTCGCGCTGGTCGGTCCGTCCGGCGGCGGCAAGTCGACGCTCATGGATCTCATCGTGCGCTTCTACGATCCCGATGCCGGCGGTATCTACCTCGACGGCGTCGATATCAGGGAATTCCGCTCGGAGAGCTACCGGTCACTCTTCGGAATGGTCACCCAGGAATCGATCCTCTTCAATGACTCGGTACGCAACAACATCGCCTACAATCTCCCCGAGGCAACCGACGAGGACGTCTGCGCGGCGGCACGTGCGGCCAACGCCCACGAATTCATCAGCCGCCTGCCCAGGGGCTACGACACATGGATTGGCGATCGCGGCGTGCTGCTTTCCGGCGGTCAGCGTCAGCGCCTGGCGATCGCGCGGGCGCTCGTTCGCGATCCGCAGATCCTTCTGTTCGACGAAGCCACTTCCGCCCTCGATTCCGAATCGGAACTCCTCGTCCAGGAGGCGATCGAACACCTGCTCGACGAGCGCACCGCAATCGTGATCGCCCACCGCCTGTCAACAATCAAGAACGCCGACCTCATCGTCGTCGTCGAGAACGGCGCCATCGTCGAGACCGGCACCCACGACCAACTGATCGAAGCCGACAACCTCTACCGCAAGCTCTACGAAGTGCAGTACCGCGAGGAGTAGACCCGGCCGCGCGCTACGACGTCAGCAGCCCGATCGGGTCCTGCATACCCGCCCAGTCCACGTTCGTTCATCCATCGATCACCATTGGAGGCAACCCATGATCCGTGGCGTACATACCATGTTCTACTCCTCCGAACCCGAAGCGCTGCGCGCCTTTCTGCGCGACAAGCTCGGCTTCGCGTGGACCGACGTCGACGACGGCTGGCTGATATTCGACCTTCCGGAAGCCGATATGGGCGTGCATCCGGCCGACGCATCAGACGGGGCGACAAACGGCACCCACGACATTTCCTTCTACTGCGACGACGTCCGTCAGACGCGGGCGGAGCTCGAGTCCCGCGGCGTCGAATTCGTCGATGAGATCCGAGACGCCGGATACGGATTCGTCACCCATTTCCGAATGCCGGGTGATCTGGTGGTGCAGTTGTATCAGCCGCGCTATCGAAAGGAATTCAACAATGGATCGGGCGGGTGAGGTCCGGTGAATTCATGGACGGTGCGCCGGGAGCGGCACTCTGCCGATCCGGCGCCGCGGCGCGTTCCGGCACGATCTGTGCGCTCGATAGACTGCCCCGGGCGACGATCCGCCGGTGCAACCGTGGTACCGTCACAGCGACGGTCCCGGTCACCGTGCAGGATCGTCGACCACACTGAGGGACCGCCGCCGCAGTTCGATGATGGACTTCAATTGAATGCCGTGACGAAGGGGTCGTGGACCGGCCGGTGGCGATCATCAGACAATTGAATGAAGATCGTGTGAGGCCGAAATGGAACGCCCGTTGGAATATGAGGCCGCAGGTGATGCCGACACCACCGGTTCGAAGACAGGGACACTGTTGATCTGGACGTTCTCATGCGTACTGGCGGCTGCGCTGCTGCTGGCGCTCGTCACCGCGTGGAACGCAATACAGCGCGAAGAGGCGCTGCGGCACGCCATGGCCTCGGAGCCGTCGGTCATGGCGCGGGCTGACGCTTCGACTGCTCAGACCTCCTCGCCTCCGGTCGGATGGCTCGGAGCGGCCGCCGGTGGCGGCGCGCTCGGCGGCATCGGCACGTCGTAGACGCCGGTGAAGGAAAACGTCACCACGAGTATCGCCAGAGCGATCCATCCGACGATCATCCGGCCTCGATCGAGTGGCCGCTGATCCGGCGTGTCCGGATGGCGAACGCCGACGATGAAGCGAATCAGCAGCACCCAGAAAAGCCAGCCCGGCCAGCCGAGATACCACCATCCCGCGTGATGATCGATCCACTCCAGGGGCGGGTTGAACACCGATGCGAGGAACTGATAGAGCCAGTCTGGGTTGTACGTCCTGGTGAGTTCCAGCAACAGTCCCGCCACCGCACCGAATCCTGCGAAAAGCAGTATCCGCACCGCCCACTTCGAGATCTGATGCTGTCGGCGGCCGAACATCGAGTAGACCACGTGACCGCCGTCGAGCTGTCCAACCGGCAGCATGTTCAGCGCCGTGACGAACATTCCAAACCAGCCGATGGCCAGCAGCGGGTAGTGGTAGATCTCGTTCATTCCGGGGAACCACCGCCCTGCCGGCACGATGATTTCGCGCAGCGCCGAGAACAGGAGGCATCCCCCGAAGTGCAGTCCGTAGTCCGGCATCGTCGCCATCAGTCGGTACTCCGGATGAATCGTGTAGAGCCACTCGCGTCCCGGTACGGTCGCCATGCCGATGATCAGATAGCTCAGCGCGACGACGAAGCCCGCAAGCGGTCCGGCGACGCCGATGTCGAACATTGCCTTACGGCTCGGCACCGTCGATCGCGTTCGTATCACTGCCCCGAGCGTGCCGAAGAACACGAACGGAAGCGGAATGTAGTACGGCAGTGTCGCGTCGACGCCGTGGTATCGGGCGGCGAAGTAATGGCCGAACTCATGCGCGCTGAGAAACCCGAGCAGCAGCAGACTGAACGGGATTCCAAGCTGCCAGTGGACCAGCACGTCGGGGATCGACGTGGCCGGGTAGACGAAGCCGACACCAGCCAGCGTCGTGGAGGCAGCTGTCAGCACAAACAGCACGATGTGCAGCCACCAGCGCTGCGAAGGCTTCGACTTCGGGCTTTCAGACGCCGACACCGACAGGGGCGCCGGGGGGTGCATGAGGGTCTCGTCGTTGTCGGTCGTTCGAATGTCGCTCACTCCTGATTCCCGGTCTGAGGGTTGTTGATGGTCACTGTCGATAGGTCCTCCCCTTCCACACCACACTCCTGTTGAGCAGCAGCACGGGAACGACGATGGCCTGGGCAAGGAAGTAGAATTCAAACGGCAGGAAGCTCCGGATCGCCCGTGTGCGCCCCAGACGCCGGAGGTTCGGATACATGACCGCGAGGTCGGCCGTGAACTTCGATCCCCAGACGATCGCCCACATTTGCCAGGAGACGAACGGAGCGACGAGCACCGCGAGCATCATCGCCACGGCGATTGCCAGGACCGCGTAGCCGCGCACGCCGGTTTCGGTTCCGCCCCGCGACCAGCGCTGCTTCTGACGAAGGACCTCGCGGATGCTCGCGCATGGTTCGGTGAGCATGCTCGTACCGAGCGTGCACGGGAAGATCACCCGGTGTCCGGCACGATGCATCGCGCGGAACAGCGCGTAATCTTCCGTCACGGTGAACCGCACCGCCCGGTATCCGCCGACGGCATCGTAGGCACGCCGACGGAACGAGAAGTTGTTGCCGATCAGCCCGAGGGGAACGTTGAAGGCGAGACCGGCCGAGGCCATCGTCTGCAGATGCACCCAGTCCAGTTGCTGAACGGTGCTGAAGAGATCTTCGGAACGAACGAGCGTGAATCCGCCGACGACGTCCACATCCGGCAGGAAGTGCTCGACGACGCTCTGCACCCAGTCGGTCGGAGGCGTGCAGTCGGCGTCGGTGAGCAGCACGAGATCGCCCTCGGCGTGGTCCATTCCCTGGGCGATCGCCAGTGCCTTTCCCCGCGCATGGGTCTCCTCGAATCGCGTCCGCACGACGGTGAGCCGACCGGCGAACTCCTCACACAGCGTCAGCAGGATCTCGTGGGTGGCATCCTCGGAATCGTCGTCGACGACGATGAACTGCAGCCGGTCGGAAGGATAGCTCTGCTGCATGAGCGCCCGGACACAGCGCTCGATGTTCGCCTCCTCGTTTCGTGCGGCGACGAGCACCGACACGCGCGGCCACCGCTCCGGAACGGAGTGGCCGAGCCGGTAGACACGACGCAGTCCGACACAGAAGAGCCCGTACTCCGCGAGATAGAGGATCGAGATGATCAGGAGGATGGTCTGAAGCATGTGCCTGGGCAACGAATCCGGGAAACTACCACGATCGCCCCACACGGGACATCGGCTGGAGGCCGAGGCGAACCCGCGGTGCCCGCAACGGACCGGGCGGCGGCACCGCCGTATCTTTCGAAATGAATTCGAAGACCTTCATCGCCCTGCGCTATATGTTCGGCACCGGCTGGATGGGCGCCATCGTGCTTGCAATTGCGTTCGCTCCCCCGGTTGCCGACATTCTCATCGGCATCATCCTCTTCTTCGCCGGAATGATTCTCGCGGTGGTCAACGAGCGGCGCCGCACCGACTTCATCACGGTCATTTCGGGAATCTCCATCCTCGGCATCAAGGTCGGCGTGGCAGCGCTGATCGCCGTTCTCTCGGTCTTCAACGGATTCAACGGGCTGGTCAAGGATCTCCTGGTCGGATTCGATCCGCACCTGCGGGTGATTCCCGCGCACGGAGCGGTCCTCAACGCCGATTCGGTCATGGCGATCATCCGGCAGAACCCCGAGGTGGTCGCCACGGCTCCCTACGTCTCCGGCCGTTCGGCCGCGATTCACAAGCAGGGGCTGCGCGTCGTTCAGATCCGGGGCATGCCGCCGGAGGACATGAACACCGCGATCGGCCTTGGCGATCGACTTACCATCGGGCGCATCCCTCGACCGAACGCGTCGACGCCACATCCGGTCGTGCTCGGCTCGCTCCTCAGCTACGCCATGGGTGCCTCCCTTGGTGACACCGTCTCGCTGCTGAGCCAGAGCGGTCTGGAGGAGTCGATGACACAGCTCTCGGCGCCGACGATCATCCCCACCCGCGTCACCGGAATCTTCGAAACCGCCAACAAGGAGTACGACAGCTACTACGCCTACACCGACCTGGCCACCGCTCGCCTGCTGCTGGACGTCCCGAAGGGGGCCATGGGCATCGATGTTCGCATCGTCGATCTCGAACGCGCGCCGCAGGTGCGCCGCGCCCTGCTGACGTCGCTCAGCGGGTACCGTATCGAGACCTGGCAGGATCTGCACCGCGACCTGTTCGCCGTCATGGAGCTCGAACGCTGGGCAGCGTTCGTCATCCTCTCGCTGATCATCGTCGTCGCCGTCTTCAACGTGCTCGGCTCACTGACGATGACGGTGATCAAGAAGCGTCGGGACATCGGCATCCTCAAAACCATGGGTGCCAGCGACCGATGGGTCCGCGGCCTGTTCGTTCGTGCCGGCCTGCTCATCGGCGTCGTCGGAACGCTGTCAGGACTCGTCTGGGGTGTGCTTGCGGTCGTCATCCAGAAAGTCTTCAGTGTCTTCACGCTCAACAGCTCCGTCTACATCATTCCGGCGCTGCCGGTTGAACTCCACTGGTTCGACCTTGTCGTGATCTGCCTCACCGCGCTGGTGCTGGCCACGGGAGCAGCGATCTACCCCGCACGACGCGCCGCCGCGCTGCTGCCGGCGCAGGCCGTGCGCTGGGAATGAACCCGAGCATCTGTCGCGCTCTGCGCCCGGGCCGGCTGACGGTCGCCGTTCAAGACCGGGTTCGTAGCTTGTATCCGTCGAAGCGCTCCTCCTGCGGGGAAGGCGCTCGTCTCAATGTTCAACCGACCCATCCGCATGAATTACACGATCGATCGAAGCGACGGCACCGCCACTCTCCGACTCCACGAGGACCGTCTCGATGCAGCCAACAGCGGCGATCTCAAGGGGGAGATGCTCATCCTCTGCAGCTCCGGTATCGAGGTGCTCTTCATCGACATGACCGAGGTCAAGGCCTGCGACAGCGCTGGTCTCGGCGGACTGCTGCTGGCCCATCGCGAGATGAAGAACCACAGCGGGTACGCGATTCTCTATGGACTCAGCGATGGCGTGTCCTCGATCATTTCGCTCGCCCAGCTCGATCGCGTGCTGTTCATCTACCCGACTCGCGAGGAAGCACTTGCAGACCTTCGTGGCGACGCCGAGCCGAACGACGGGCTCGACGAAAGCGAGATGTGAGAATTCGGATGATGGCCTCAGAACTGATTCACCAGACCCACGAATACCTTCGCCGTTTCCAGTGACGGATCGTCCTTGCTCAGCGCGACAGACAGACTGACCACGCCGAGCGGCGAGTCGAACTGTCCGGCCACGCCGTAGCCGTAGATCACGTCGTCGAAGCGTGCGATGCCGCGCAGCCGATCCTCCGGTCGCAGGTAGTACCCGAGGTCGAAGAACGCGCCGACGAACGATGTAGCCGAGAGCAACAGTCGAGGTTCCAGCGTCCCCCAGATCCGACGCGAGGCGCGGATCTCGTTCTCGCGATAGCCCCGGACTGTCTGATGTCCGCCGAAGTAGAACAGATCGCTGAGCTCCAGCAGATCACCCGCGACCTCTCCGCCGTGCGCTCCGCTTGCCAGAAGGAGTGGCCCGGCAATGCGGAGATAGGCGTCGACATCCGCGGAAATCGTGCGGTGCGTCTGGGTGGTTCCCGTAAGCGAATCGGAACACGTACCGGCATTTCGAATCAGCTTGTTACCGAGCGAGAACGACGTGGCGATCCGAAGACCCGACGTGGGATTGATCGGATTGGTGCGACTGTCGAATTCGATGCCGAGCGTCGTGCGGACGGTCCGGCTGTTGAGCAGCTGCTGGTCGCATGGCGCCAGCGTGTCCAGTTCCGGGATCGTCTCCTCGAAGGCACCGCCCAGTCGAACGTTGAACAGATCGCTCAGTCCGTAGGTGACATCCACGCCGATACCCCGCTGGACGAACGACGGCAGGGCCACGGAGCCCTCCTCCTGATGCTGCAGGAACCACGCCTCGGCGTCGAACGGCAGACCGAGGATGAACGGCTCCGCGTAGCGCACCTCCAGCTCGGTGGTGGTCGGATTCGGCTGCCACCGCAGGGAGAATCTCCGCCCCGTTCCGAAGATGTTCCGGAACACAACGTTGAGCAGTCCGGTGAAGCTGCCCCGATCCTGTGCCGATGACGAGGGCTGGTAGCCGATCAGGCCGTCGAGCGTGTTCGGATTGCCCTCCTCGACGTGGATGAGCAGACCGTAGCGCCCGGAATCGCCGCGGTAGAGCTGCGGATCGGCGACGGTGGCGAAGATGTTCAGCCGTTCCAGACGACGCCGAACGTCGGTGGCCAGTTCGTCGGTGAACGGTGTCCCCGGGTCGACCGCTGCAGCCGTACGGATCAGCGAAGCGGACGTCTCGGTGTTACCCGTCACATCGATCTCCTCGATGCGAACGAGTTCGCCCGGCTCGAGGGCGATCGCCAGATCGACGGTCCCTGACGTGTCGACGACGTCGATCGATCGGACCGATGCCGCCGCAAGCGGATAGCCACGATCGTTGAGTGCGGAGACGAGAAATTCCAGCCGGTCGGAGACCGCCGCCGACGTGAAGGCATTGCCCTGCAGGGCATCGGCGAACTCAAGACGGGCGGCCACCAGCGACGCGACCGAATCCGGAACGATCGACACGCTGCCGAAGCGGTACTGCCGTCCCTCCCGCACACGAACGACCGAGTCGCCGACCGCGTCGATGCGTGCGTCGAGGTAGCCGTTGTCGGCATAGATCGCCTGGAGCCGAACCAGAGCGGAGTCACGGGGAAGCTTGGCGAAAAGTGATCGGATGGTGGACTCGGGAACGACGCTTGTGCCTTCGATGCTCATCTGCTCCGACGCGCCACGTTCAGGTTCACCATTCGAGGTCTGAGCCGAGGCGGAGAATCCGGCAATCGTCAGCGCGAGGATGGCGGTGATAAGAATGCGGGCGTTGAGGGCAACACGCATGATGGCTACACGACAGGCTCAGTCGCCGGCAACTCTGACCATACCGGCACGACCCTGAGAAACCTCACTGACCTGCGAGGAGAATTCCTCGACCTGATCACTTCGGATCGACAGGCGGTAGTTGACGACGTCGCGGAACTCCTCCTCGAAGTCGACGGCGTAGCGCTCGACGAGCTGTCGCACGGCGCTGACGTCATCGTAGGGCGTGAAGACCTCGACATCGTTGGTCGGATGACGCCTGATGACGCCCGCACCATCGAGAGCCGCGCGCGTCGCATCGGTGTAGGCACGGGCCAGTCCGCCGATACCGAGCTTGACGCCGCCGAAGTACCGCGTGACGACGACGATCACATTCAGTAGTCCGCTCTGCTGGAGCACGAAGAGGATGGGCTTTCCGGCCGAACCGGATGGTTCGCCGTCATCGGCGAAGCGATACTCCAGTCCGTGCGGTGCCAGACGGTAGGCGTAGCAATGGTGTGTGGCGTCGGGAAATTCGCGACGAATGCGTGCGAGGACCTCGGTTGCCTCTTCGCGCGAGGTCACCGCCACGGCATCGGCGATGAAGCGCGAGCGTCGCTCGATGACCTCCGCTCGATGAGGTCCGGCAATCGTGTCGTAGAATTCGTCCATCTGGCGTACGCGGGTGGGTCCGGCAATTGTATCGACGGGAGCAGACCGAACAAGATAGAAACTTGCTCCGGCGACGGACAATGCACGAAACCAGGGGCCGACCAGAACGGCCGAATGGGGCTCAGCCACTGCCGGACGGTGGAACGTCGCGGGCGACGAGCGCTGCGATCGCCGAAACCAGCGCCGCGACGTCGAGCGGCTTGGGTATGTGGGCCTGGTAGCCGGCACGAATGGCCCGCTGCCGATCTTCGGCTCGCGCGAATGCCGTCAATGCTACCGCCGGAATTCTGCCGCCCGCGTTCGGAGCCATCTCGCGCACCTGGCGGATGAGGTCGTAGCCGTCCGCATCTGGCATACCGACATCACTGACGAGGACGTCGGGCCGATGCTCCTTGAGGCGTTCCAGCGCCGTCTTGACCGAGTTGGCCGTGACGACCGTGGCGCTGTACTGCTCCAGCACCAGGCGCGCCAGATCGAGCGCGTCGCGCTCGTCGTCGACCACGAGCACCGACACGCCGTCGAGGAGGTTGCGGTGATTCCTGGCGTCGACATAGTTCAGATGCTCCGGGGGCGCGGCGTCGTCCCGGTGCGGCGATTGATCAGCCGCCGGCAGTGTGATGATGAACCGCGAGCCGAGCTCCGGTCCTTCACTGAAGGCAGTGAGTGAGCCGCCCAGCGACTCGACGAGACTTCGGGAGATCGCCAGTCCGAGGCCGAGACCACCCTGTCGGCGACGCGTTGAGGAGTCGCCCTGGCGGAATCGTTCGAAGATGTGCGGAAGCATCTCGGGTTCGATCCCCTGGCCCGTGTCGGTCACCTCGATCGCAATCTGGCCCGGTTCCCGTTCGCGAACGGCAATGGTGACCACGCCGTCGTGCGGGGTGAACTTGATGCCGTTGGAGACGACGTTCCAGATCACCTGGCGAAGCCGGTGCTGGTCGACGTGGACACAGGGCAGCTCCGAATCGATCGATTCGACCAGGCGCACGCCGTGCTCAGCCGCGGAGCGTCGAAGTGTATCGACGGCACCCTCGACGACGGGTGCAAGCTCGACGGTCTCGAATTCGAGCTGAATCTTTCCGGAAATGATCCGGCTCATATCGAGCAGATCCTCGATGATTTTGGCCTGTGCCTGGGCATTGCGGTCGATAGCGTCGATCGCCCGTTCGCGATCGGCGGCATCGAGTTCGTCGGCCAGCAGCAGCTGCGACCATCCGAGGATGGCGTTGAGCGGCGTCCGCAGCTCGTGTGAGACGATCGAGAGGAATTCATCCTTGAGACGATTGGCGCGCTCGGCCTCCGATCGTGCGGCGCGCTCGCTCTCGAGCAGCTGGTTTCGCTGCGTCTCGGCGATCATGCGCTCGGTCTGGTCCTGAACGATCTTGAGGAAGCCATGGACCTCGCCGCCGTCGGCACGAAGCGGCATGACGCGCGCACTGGCCCAGAACTTCGAGCCATCGCGGCGACGGCGCCAGCCGTCGCTGGTCGCGATGCCGTGGTCGAGCGCCCGCGCCATCTCCAGTGCAGGGAGATGTTCGGCCTCATCGGGATCGCTGAAGACGAATGCACAGTCGTGGCCGAGCACCTCGTCCTCGTCGTACTGAAAGATCCTTGCGGCGCCTCGATTCCAGCTGGTGACCCGTCCGTGCAGATCGATGGTGAAGATGGCGTACTCACGCGCACTTTCGATGATCAGGCGCAGGCGCTCCTCGCTTGCGCGAAGCGCGATCTCGGCCTTCTTCCTGTCGGTGACGTCCATGCAGATTCCCGCGATCCGACTGGCCCGGCCGGTGTCGTCGCGGAATACCTGGCCACGCCCGAGCACCCACCTGACCTCACCGTCCGGTCGAATGATTCGATACTCGATGTCGTGGTCCTCGCCGGATTCGATGGTGCCCTGAATCGTACGGAGCACACGGTCGATGTCGTCGGGATGGATGTCGCGCCTGTAGGCCTCGTAGGTGCCCTCGAAGCTACCCGGCTCCATTCCATGGATCCGCTCGAGGTTCTCCGACCAATGCACTGCGCCGGTGCGGACGTCGAATTCCCACGGACCGAGATGGGCTGCTTCGACCGCGATGCGCAGCCGGTCTTCGCTGCGACGCAGGGCGTCCTCGGCACGCTTCTGCCGCGTGACGTCGCGCCGGGTTCCCCACATCCGCACGAGCCGGCCATCCCGGACGATTCCGATGAGGTTGTTCGACACGAACAGCTCGTTTCCCTCGCGGTCGCGTTCGTGCGTGATCTGTTCATCGCTGCGATAGTCCCCCGAGATGAACGACTCCAGCGCCGCGGGGTTGGCGGGATCGTCGCTCCAGAGTTCCGCCAGTCGAACGCCGGTCAGCTCCGGGGCGGACGCATAGCCATGCATCCGTGCCATTGCATCGTTGCACTCGGCAACGAACGCACGCATCATGAACTGGGCGACCTGCTCTTCGACGGGAAGCGACACATCGATCGGCTCATCGAAATCGCAGCGCCAGAATCCTTCGGTATTGTGATCGATGAACGTACGGTAGCGCTCGAGCTCGTCGCCGACGTCATCCCAGCGATCGGGCTGCGGCCGGAGGCGCCTGGTGCCGATCACCAGCAGACCCTCATCACAGGGGATGAACCGCACGCCGACGGCGGTCCCGGAGAACACCGCTGTGTGTTCGGCGGAACCGGCTCGGCGGGTCTGCATTGCACGACGAAGCTCCGCCTCGATGGGAGCTCCGATGAGTTCCGGAAAGAGGTCCCACAGCACGGCACCCTCGAAGGAGTCGGAACCGGACGATGCGTCGTTGCTGTGCGGCAGCCGGCCGAACACATCGTTGTGGTACCGAATGATCCAGTCACGGTCGAGGATGACGCAACTGTCGGAAACGGAGTCGAGAATCAGATTCAGATCCATCGGGATGGGTGTAGTCGGCCACCGCGGAAGCGCCTGTCTGTACGGGGGCGGTCGAGGGATGGCACCGTGGGATGCGGATACACCCGGCACACAATCACCATGCCACGGCCGCTCACCGTCACTGCCAACCGCCTTTCGTAAGTTGATCGACTATGAACATCGGCATCACCTGTTACCCCACCTATGGCGGGAGCGGCGTCGTCGCGACCGAGCTCGGAAAGGAGCTCGCACGACGCGGGCACAACGTCCACTTCATCTCCTACGCCCTGCCGTTCCGGCTCAACGAGTTCCACGAGAACATCGTGTTCCACGAAGTAGAGCTGCCGGATTATCCCCTCTTCGAAGTCGATCTCTACTCGTTGTCGCTTACGAGCAAGATGGTTGACGTGGTTCTCTATGAGGGCCTCGACGTGCTACATGTGCACTACGCGATTCCGCACGCGTCGAGCGCGTTCATGGCCCGCGAGATACTCAACGAGCAGGGCCACGACATCAAAATCATTACCACGCTGCACGGCACCGACATCACGCTGATCGGACTCGATCCGACGTTGCTGCCGCTGGTGCGGTTTTCGATGCAACGCTCCGATGGCGTCACCGCCGTCAGCAGGTTCCTTCGCGAGGCGACCCTGCGGAATTTCAACGTCGACATCCCGATCGAGGTGATTCCGAACTTCGTCAACATCGAGGAGTGGCGCCGCGTGGACGCCTCGCGGCTGCGATCGCAGTTCGCGGCAGAGGGCGAATACGTGCTCGTACACGCAAGCAACTTTCGAGCGGTCAAGCGCATCACCGATGTGATCCGTGTCTTCGCTCAGGTGCGCGAGAAAATCCCGGCGAAGCTCGTGATGGTCGGCGACGGTCCCGACCGGGCAGAGGCAGAACGGCTCTGCCGCAGTCTCGATCTCTGCGGCGACATCCGCTTCCTCGGCAAACAGACCGGACTGGTGGAGATCTTCTCGGCCAGCGACCTCTTCCTGATGCCATCCCAGTCGGAGAGCTTCGGGCTCTCGGCGCTCGAGGCAATGGCGTGCGGTCTGCCGGCACTGACCAGCTCTGTCGGCGGTCTGCCGGAACTCAACGTGCATGGCGTGACCGGCTACATCAGCGAGATCGGTGACACCGACCGCATGGCCCGCTACGCGCTCGACCTGCTGGCACACCCGCGCAAGTACAATCAGTTCAGTGAAGCCGCGCGCCAGCGGGCCGTTACTCAGTTCTCCGCTACCGATGTCGTTGCGCAGTACGAGGAGTACTACCGGCGCGTCGTCGAAGGTTCCGCGCTCGGCACGCACAATCTTGAGCGGGACGCACAATGAGCGAGGCCGAACGAAACACACGACTGCTCCACGTCGCCACCGATGCCGCCCGCGCGGCCGGACTGCTGATTCGCGAGCGCATCGACGATCCGGGCGAGATCTCCGCGAAGCCCCAGGGCGCGCAGAACCTCGTCACCGAAATGGATGTCGCCGCCGAACGGCTCATCAAGTCGATGATCGCCGAACGGATGGGCTCCTGTCGGTTCCTCGCCGAAGAGTCGGGCGGCGACTACGATCTCGGCCCGCTCACGTGGGTCATCGATCCCATAGACGGTACCGTCAACTACGCACACGGACTTCCGATTTACTGCGTCTCGATCGCGGCCGTGGAAAACAACAGACCGGTCGTCGGCGCTATCTACAATCCCACGACCGACGAGATGTTCTCCGCCGTGGCCGGAGATGGCGCAGCCGTCAACGGGCAGCCCCTGTCAGTCAGCCGAACAACCAGCATCGATGCCGCACTACTGGTGACCGGATTCCCGTACAACGTGGCGGAGAACCCGTATGGCTGCCTCGATTCGTTCACGGATTTCATGTTGATGGGAACCCCGGTCCGCCGACTCGGTTCGGCGGCGCTCGATCTGGCGTACGTCGCCGCCGGGCGCTTCGACGGATTCTGGGAAGTGGACCTAAATCCGTGGGACGTCGCCGCCGGAGCGTTGATGGTCGTCGAGGCGGGCGGCGAGATGACGACGTACGGCGATCGACCCGTGGATTCCCCGCTCATCGTCGACCGAATGCTCGCGACCAACGGCAGAATCACCCAGGCCATGCTCGAGGTTCTCTCGAATCCGGGAGCAATGCGACGCAACTCCTGAGGGTGCGCTCGGCCGACACTGCCGCATGTGGTTGCCCCCACTCAACGCATTCGCGAATAATTCACCCCGTCCCGCTCCCCAGCTGTTCGTCCCGTTCGGTCGCCACCTCCGCTTCGAAGCTCTTCCACAACGCCGTGGTGATCGGTCCGATCGAACCAATCGGCTCCCCGTCGAGCCGGCATACCGGAACGACGCCCCGTGCCGCGTTCGTAATGAAGCACTCGTCGGCACCGGCGAGGTCCTCGAGGACGAACTCGGATTCGACCGCGTCGATGCCCGCTTCGGCCGCGAGTTCGATTACACGCGTTCGCGCGACTCCATCGAGCACTCCGAACAGGAGCGGCGGCGTCTCGAGGACACCATTGCGGGCGATGAACACGTTGGTGACCGCGCCTTCGGCGACATAGCCGTCCGGGGTCAGCATCAGCGCTTCAACCGCCTCGCGACGCGGCAGCTCCAGACCAGCCAGAATCGAGGTCACGTAGCTGAGTGATTTCAAGCGATGCCCGATCGGCGGCCGAACGACCCTCGTGTCGACGCTCATGAGTTCAAACGCACCCTCCCCATCCATCGATGCCCCCACCCGGGGACGTATGGTCGCCAGCACGGTTGGCGTGCCTACCCGGCTGGTATCGCACACCCCGCCTCCGGAACCGCGGCTGACGGTCAGTCTGACGACGCATTCGCTCCCGCATCGATTCACCTCCAGCAGTTCGCGCACACCTTCAACCGTCCGCGCCATATCCGGCCGTTCGATTCGAAGCACATCGAGACCGTCGCCGAGGCGTCGCAGGTGTCGTTCGAGCAGGTGGATGCGGCCATCTCGCACGCGCATGGTCTCGAAGAGTCCGTCGCCGAATAGGAAGCCGCGATCGGTAACCGGAATGCGCGCCTGGTCGGTGGGAACGATCGCGCCGTTGAGCAAACAGTATTCACTCATGGTAGCGCCACGAACGTCCGATCGAGGAAATTGCGGAGGATGGTGTGGCCGAATTCGGTCGCGATCGATTCGGGATGGTACTGCACGCCGACGGTGGGATGCGCGACGTGTTGAATTCCCATGACCTCACCCGTCGCGGTGCGGGCCCTCACGTGCAGCGCCTCGGGGATGGAGTCCGGGTCCAGCGTGAGCGAATGGTAGCGCATGGCCACGAACGGATCGGGCAGCCCGGAATGGATACCGGTAGCGGAATGGTAGATCTGCGACGTCATTCCGTGCATCACCGCCGGCGCTCGCACGACGCGGGCGCCGTGCACCTGGCCGATGGCCTGATGACCGAGGCAGACACCGAGTATCGGCACCTCCGACCCGAGCTGCTCGACGAGCTCGAGGCAGATCCCCGCTTCATTCGGAGTTCGCGGACCAGGCGAGAGCACGATGTGCGACGGCGCCAGCGCCCGAACGTCGTCGATGCGAACCGCATCGTTGCGCACCACCATCGGCTCACCGCCGAGCTCCCCAACGTACTGAACGAGGTTGTAGACGAAGGAGTCGTAGTTGTCGATGACGAGAATCATCGGACTTCTCCGCTCGTCGCGAGCGTGACGTCGCCATCTGCGGTGCGTTCTCGGCTCCGTCGGTTGGCGCGCGCGATGGCCTCGAGAGCTGCGCGCGCCTTGCGGTGTGACTCGTGGTATTCCGCGGTGGGATCCGAGTCGGCGACGATGCCTGCGCCTGCCTGTGCGTAGGCCACGCCGTGCTTCACCACGATCGTTCGGATGGCAATGTTGAATTCGGCCGAGCCATCGTACCCGATCCATCCGATCGATCCGGTGTAGACGCCACGCCGCACCGGCTCGAGCTCCTCGATGATCTCCATCGCGCGAATCTTCGGAGCCCCGGTGATCGTGCCTCCGGGAAAGCATGCGCGGACCGCAGCCACGACGTCGCACCCGGGGCGCAGACGCCCGCGCACGCTGGAAACCAGGTGCATCACGTGCGAATACCGTTCGATCGCCATCAGTTCGTCGACGACCACGCTTCCGAATTCCGCCACCCTCCCGATGTCGTTCCGCTCGAGGTCGACCAGCATCAGATGCTCGGCGCGCTCCTTCGGATTGGCGATCAGCTCCTCGGCAAACGCACGGTCATCGGCATCGGTCGCACCGCGAGGGCGCGTTCCGGCAATCGGTCTGGTAACGACCTCACCAGCCTGAACGCGAATGAGCTGCTCGGGCGACGCGCTGACGACGGCAAGGTCGGCGATTCTGAGGTACGCCATGTAGGGTGACGGATTGATAGCCCGCAGCTCCTCATAGAGCTCGAGCGGATCGGCCTCCAGCGGAACGTCGTAGCGGATCGAAAGGTTGACCTGGAAGACGTCACCGGCGAGGATGTACTCCCGCGCCGTACGAACCATCTGCTCGAACCGTGCCTGGGTGACGGACTCCTCTGCGGCAGGCGACTCGACGGCAGGCGGGCAACGATCCGCACGGCGAGCGGCCCGCGGGGCGTCCGGCGTCTGCTCCGCGAGGGCAAGTATCGCCGCCATCGTCTCGATTCGGACACATGCCGCGGCGTATTGGTCGGCAGCGCTACGACCGTCGTCACGTCGCACACTGACACATCGCACGAGATGGCGCGCGTGGTCGACTTCGAAGTAATTGTCGACGCGCAGCACCATCAGGTCGTCGACGCGGAGGTCGTCGAGCGTAGTCGACGGTAGTCGCTCGATGGATCGACAGAGATCGTAACTCAGAACGCCGATTGCACCGCCGACGAAATTGGCCACGAGCGAATTCGGAGCCACCGGCCTCGGGTCGAGCGCTTCGCACAGCCGCTGCAGCGGGTCTGCTGCGTCGGCCTCGATCTCGATCTTTGTCGGCTCGACCGCGATGTACGAGTACCGTCCGTCCTTGCCGCTTTCCAGAACGGCAACTGCGTCACACGGCGGGCATGCCTTCAGAATGTCGACGACCGAGACGCCGTTGACGGCTATCTCGCAGACGACCGGCACGTATTCGAAGCGCCTGATCGAATCGGCGAACGAGTCGACGTCGGGAACGATGCGTGCGGCGACCGGATCGCCGGCGGCGTGTGGAATCATGAATTCTGAAAACAACGAGACGCGAACCCACCGCATGCACGGGGCGGTTCGCGTCTCAGTTTGAATCGTCGTTGTATCCCGCTACGAACCGGGCGAAGGGCGGCCAACCTCATTAGGGGCGTCGCCGGCGATGCACTCCTGCTCGGTGTAGATGCGGTCGAGCCGGATGTCCCCGTCGTCGCACGGAAGCCGATCGAATACCTGCAGCGAGAAGGCGACGCCGATGGTCGGTCGCGGGAAGAAGCTGAGGAACTGATCGTAGTATCCCTTGCCGTAGCCGAGTCGGTTACGCTCGCGATCGACGGCGACGACAGGAACGATCACCAGATCGCACTCGTTCATATCGAACGCGGTCGCGTCCAGCGGCTGCCGCAGTCCCAGTCCACCTCCCGTTCTGAATTCGGTCGTGGGTGTTATCGCCAGTTGCTGCGAACCACCGTCCTCGTTGACGTGCATCATGCCGACGGACTTTCCCAGCTCCCACGCGACATCGATCAACGGCGCGATATCGACTTCCGAACCGATCGGCATGTAGACGTGAACCCCACGCGCATCGAGGAAGGCATCGTCCTCCATCACGGCACGACAGATCGCCATGCTCGCCGTCTGGCGGGCATCGGGCGCCATCGCATTGCGGCGCTGCAGGGCCTCGTCTCGGATTTGTGCTTTCGTCACTGGTGATCGGCCGGTGGGCAGTACGTACAACAGGGGCCGAATATACCGAATCATGCGGGTCCGCCGTTGCGTTCCCGGATCGCCTGCATCTCAGCGAATGCATCCGGCAGTGAACGCGGTCGCCATCCTGCGGCGTGGAGTCGTGCGGAGTCGAGCACAATCCGGCTCGGTCCTCCCCGGTAGCCCGCGAGTTCCTCCGAGCGCATTGCGCGACACATGGCCGGATCGACGGAGCGGGCGCGAGCATATCGCAGGGCGAATTCGTACCTGCTCAGCTCCTCGCCACCCCCGCAGACGTAGAGTCGATTGAGATCTCGCTGCCGTCGAACGAGGAGGTCCATCGCAGCGACGAGATCGCCGACGTAGAGGAACGACCGGAACTGGTCGGTGAACACCGGAGCGGCGCGCCCCGCCTCCCACTCGCGATCCAGAAACTGGGTGAACGCGTTTGAGCCCGGAGGACCGACGCCGAAGAGGAGCGACGATCGGATGATGATCCAACGTCCGGCGATGCGGCGCAGTCGATGCTCTGCCTCGATCTTCGAGGCCGCGTAGGCGTTGGCGGGTCGTGACGCGACGGGCGTGGATTCATCGCAGCGTCCTGCATCCGGCGGATAGACGAGATCGGTGGAGACGAAGACGAGCAGAACGTTTCGCGCGGCGCACGCGCGGGCGACATGTTCGGTCGCCTCGACGTTGACGCAACGGAGCTCATCGGGATCGGTCTGCAGTTGCGGGCGAGCAGTGGCGGCGAGGTGGAGACAGATTTCCGGCTGGACGCGGCCGACGATCTCGTCGATCGCAGTCCCGTCCCGCACGTCGAGCCGGACGGGCTGACAGTCTGGAATCAGGTGCAAGTAGTGAGGAAGCGATTCGTGGAACGTCGCCGTGACGTCATGTCCACGACCGGCGAAATGCCGGACCGCGTTCCAGCCGAGAAATCCTGAACCACCTATGACAAGCACGTTCATGCGTGTATTCAGCGGAGGCACAACTTCACCAACGCGCTTGTCACAACCTAATCGACGCGACGCTGCGAAGACATATTGCTCTGAACCCGCAGGCCGCCGTCATCGACTCACGAGGCGACGCTCTGACGTTCGCGGGCATAGGTGTCGAGGAAGAGCGCCGAGCTGGCAATGCCGCGATAGTAGTTGCTGAGGTTGATCTTCTCGTCAGGCGAGTGCGCGTTCTGGTCCGGCAATCCGAATCCCATCAGTACCACCGGCGCCCCGAGCACACGCTCGAAGTCGGCGACGATCGGAATCGACCCTCCGTTGCGGATCAGATACGGCTTCGTGCCGAAGGCCTGCTGGAGCGCAGCCAGCCCGGCACGTACGGGAGCCGAATCGGTATCGGTCAAAGCCGGCGGTCCGCCATGCAGCTCGACCACCTCACAGGTGACGCCCCTCGGTGTGTTGGCGCGCACGAATTCACGCATCTGCTCGACGACCTGCTTGTCGCTCTGGTTGGCGACGAGTCGGAAGGAAACCTTTGCACCCGCTTTGGCCGGCAGCACGGTCTTGGCGCCCTCTCCCTGGTACCCTCCCCAGATTCCGCAGACGTCCATCGTCGGTCGGGCCCAGAGCCGCTCGAGTTCGGTATATCCCTCCTCGCCGCTGGTCGCCGGTATCGAGATCATCCGGCGGAATTCGTCGACATCGAACGGCAGGCGTCCGAGCTGTTCACGCTCCTCGTCGGTGACGTCGACCACTTGATCGTAAAATCCGGGAAGCTGAATTCTCCCGCGCTCGTCCTTCATCCTGGCGATGATCTCGCACAGCGCGTTGATCGGGTTGGTGACGGGACCACCGAACATTCCCGAATGCAGATCGCGATCCGGACCCTGAACCCGAAGCTCGACGTACGCCATGCCCCGAAGTCCGTAGGTGATCGACGGCATGTCGTAGTCGTACATCGGTGTGTCCGAAATCATCACCGCGTCGCAGGCCAGCAGCTCGGCGTGCGACTCGACGAACGGGACGAGATTGGGCGAGCCGACCTCCTCCTCACCTTCGATGATGAACTTCACGTTCACCGGAAGTCGACCATCGGTCCGGAGCACGGACTCGACGCCCTTGAGGTGCAGGTGGACCTGCCCTTTGTCATCGACCGAACCGCGGGCGAAGAGCTCGTCTCCCCGCACCTCGGGATCGAAGGGCGGTGAGGTCCAGAGTTCGACAGGATCATCCGGCTGTACATCGTAGTGCCCGTAGATGAGCACCGTCGGCGCCCCGTCGGCATGGAGCCAGTCTGCGTAGACGATCGGGTGACCCGGCGTGTCGTAGATCTCGACGTGCTCCAGTCCGATCGACCGCGCGTTCTCAGCGACCCACTCAGCCGCTCGGCGCGTGTCGCCGTCATGCTTCGGGTCGGCAGAAATCGATGGAATTCTCAGGAAGTCCTTCAGTTCCTCAAGGAACCGTGGCCGGTTGTCCTCGATATATGTCAACGTCTTCTGACTCATTGCAACCTCACGATTGTAGTTCTTCCTTGCTTCGACTCTTCGCCTTGTAGACGATGGTGATCGGCGTGCCGACGAACGCGTAATGCTTTCTGATGGTGTTCTCGAGGTACCGCGTGTAGGATTCCGGTACCAGGTCGGGATGATTGGTATAGCAGAGAAACACCGGCGGAGCTGCCTGTGGTTGCTGTACGAAGTTGATGCGCAGATCGCGCCCACGCACCGACGGCGGCGGATGGAATCTGATTGCCTCGAGGATGACCTCGTTGAGTCGTGCGGTCGCTATGCGCTTGTGGCGTTCGGCGTGAACCAGCCGGGCGGCCTCGATCACTTTGACCAGCCGTTGTCGAGTCACTGCGGAGATGAAGACGATCGGAATGTAGTCCAGCGTCGGGAGCAGCTCCCGGACGGCATCTTCATAGCGCTTCGAGGTCATCGTCTCCTTCTCGACGAGGTCCCACTTGTTGAAGGCGATCACCACCCCCTTCTTCTTCTCCACGGCTTCGACGATGACGCGGGAATCCTGCCGCTCGAGCCCGTGTTCGGCATCGATCACGACGACGGCGACATCGCACCGCTCGATGGCGCGCGAGGTGCGGAGAATGGAGTACAGCTCGATCGACTCACGCACCTTCTTTCGCCTGCGAAGGCCGGCGGTATCGATCAGAACGATGTCCTCGCCATGGAAACGCATGACGCTGTCGATCGAATCGCGCGTAGTGCCGGCGACGGGCGTGACGATGTTACGCTCCTGACCGAGCAGTGCATTGGCGATCGAACTCTTTCCGACGTTGGGGCGACCGATGAGGGCGATTCGCAGGGGGCCTCCCTCGGGGTCTTCGGCGGGATATTCACGGGAGAATTCCTCGATCACCTCATCGAGCAGATCACCGACGTGGCGGCCGTTGAGTGCCGAGATCGGATGCGGCTGACCGAGGCCGAGCTCGAAGAAATCCGATGACTCCTGATCGTGCCGATCGTTGTCGGCCTTGTTGACAGCCAGTACGACGTGTTTGCCACTGCGTCGGAGCATCTCACCGATCTCATGATCGATCGGCGTGATTCCGTCGCGACCGTCGACGACAAAGATGATGGCGTCTGCCTCATCGATGGCGATACCGACCTGTTCGCGGATGGCGGTTTCGAAGACGTCGACGGAGTCGGGCACGAAGCCGCCGGTATCAACGACCATGAAGTGCGCCCCGGCCCAGTCGCCCTCGCCGTAGAGCCGGTCGCGGGTGACACCGGGTTCGTCCTCGACGATAGCGTCGCGGCGACCGATGAGGCGATTGAACAGGGTCGACTTTCCGACGTTGGGGCGGCCGACGACAGCGACGACGGGTTTCATCGATTGGAGGGGTCGTTGAGCAGTACCTCGCGCGCAGCGCGAAGCTTGTGATAGACGTCCTGCATCGCTTCAGAGATCACGCGCGTCTCGTCGAGCACGGGCATGAAGTTCGTGTCGCCGTTCCATCGCGGCACGATGTGCATGTGAACGTGGAAGTCGATGCCTGCGCCGGCGGTCCGGCCGAGGTTCATGCCGACGTTGAGACCCTGCGGCGCGAGCGCTCGACGGAGCAACGCGATGCCCAGCCGCGTCAGCGCGTTCATCTCGTGAAATTCCTCGTCCGTCAGATCGAGGACATCGGCGACGACACGGACGGGGACCACCAGCAGGTGCCCTGCGTTGTAGGGATAGCGGTTCATGATGATGAACGCCAGCGTGCCCCGATGCACCAGGTAGTTGTCCGCGTCGCGCTGCGGATCGTTCCAGGCCCGCTGGAAGGGGCTGTCGCGTCGGGGAGAATTCGCGTCGGCGGCGCCGGCAATGAACTCCGACCGCCACGGTGAGTACAGTCGCTCCATGCTGCGGAAATCCCTAACTTACGGGCTTTGTTGCACGTGGAGGCGTCGTTCCGGGCTGGTCGATCCCTGCATCGAACCTCTGCGACACGGGCCGTGCCCGAGCCGAATTCGCGTGCCTTTGCAAACCTCCACACGGTCCTCTGCGCCGATGGCCCCACGGGGCTCGGTCGAAGGGACGAGAACATTCAAGATATGGCAACCATGGCAGACGGAGCCCACCCGAAGTACATCCTCCCGGAGATCGAGAATCTCGCCCGGCTGGACGTCTACCGCGCCAACGGCGGCTACGAGATGGTTCGCAAGGCATTCGCAATGCAGCCGGCCGAGGTGATCGACGAGGTGAAGCGATCGAATCTGCGCGGACGCGGCGGCGCCTGTTTCCCGACGGGATTGAAGTGGAGCTTCATGCCGAAGGACCGCTCGAAGCCAAAGTACCTGGCGGTCAATGGCGACGAGTCGGAGCCGGGCTCGTTCAAGGATCGTCAGATCATCGAGTACAACCCGCACCAGCTCATCGAGGGAATCATCGTGGCGGGATACGCGATGGGGATCGACACCGCCTACATCTACATCCGCGGTGAATACCATAAGTGGGTCCGCATCATGGAGCAGGCGGTCGAAGAGGCGTATCAGGCGGGCCTGCTCGGCGAGGCGATGCGCGGAACCTTCGGCGGCGACTACGCGCTCGACGTGGTCGTGCACAAGGGCGCGGGGGCGTACATCTGCGGAGAGGAGTCGTCGCTGATGAATTCACTGGAGGGCGACCGCCCCTATCCCCGCGTCAAGCCGCCGTTTCCTGCACAGGTCGGTCTGTGGGGTATGCCGACGACGATCAACAACGTCGAGACGCTCGCCAACGTTCCGGTGATCATGCGCATCGGCGCCGAGGCATACGCGAAGATCGGCGCCGAGAAGCACCCGGGTCCGATCCTCCTCGGAATCAGCGGCCACGTCGAGCGTCCCGGCGTGTATGAGGTTCCCACCGGCATGCCGCTCATCGAGGCGATCAACGGCCTGGCCGGAGGTGTTCCCGGAGGCAAGTCGATCAAAGCCGTCATCCCCGGCGGAAGCTCCATGCCGATCCTCCGAGGCGACCAGCTCGAGGGTGTGAACATGGATGCCGAGAGTCTCAAGGAACACGGCTCGGCAATCGGTACGGGCGGGATCATCGTGATGGACGAGGACACCGATATTCCTCACATGCTCAAGCGCCTCATCCACTTCTACCACCACGAATCGTGTGGTCAGTGTACGCCGTGCCGCGAGGGCTGTGGCTGGCTGGAGAAGACGCTCGGTCGGGTCGATCGCGGTGAGGCCACCTCAGCAGATCTGGATCTGATGATCGATGTGGCGAACAACATCGAAGGCAACACGATCTGCGCTCTGGGCGAGGCGGCCGCGTGGCCGACGAAATTCACCATTCAGCGCCTCCGTGATGAGTTCGAGGCGAAGGTGCACAACGATCACTCGGCCGAACCCCTGAACGTGGTTCACGCGCTGCGCGCACGCAATGGCGTGGGACCGAAGGAGCCGCTGGATTGAGCGCGATGCACGGTACAGAAATTCATCGGGCCGGAAGCGTCACTGCTTCCGGCCCGTTGCGTTGCAACACCGACGCAATGGATCAGCCGGCCATACCGAAGGCCGATCCGAGCAGATCGATGATTCCGCCGATGATCGCCATGAGCACCACCCACGTCCCGACCCACACTCCGACTGCCCGACCGCGACTCGCACCGGTAATCACTGCCAGCCCGATGCCCATAACGACCAGTGCCCAGATGGTGAACGGACCGACGATGGTGAGCATCATCTTGAGCAGCGTGCTGTGCGTCGAAATGACACTCGACAGATCGATCGGGAAGTCCACCGATCCCGTCAGGTAGACGCCCACGCCCTTGATGAGCATTCCGACGTATGCGATCATCGATGAAATGAGGTAGGCCGCAAGCGCGGTCGAATAGCTCACCGTACCGTGATCCGACTCGAGAACTTTCGCGACGAGGAACGCGATGAGCGCTGCAAGAAGCGAGACGATCACGATCATCACGCCTGCGCCGATCGCACCGACGAGCGCGAACGTGCCTGCATGCGAGCCGTTCATCATCTCGAGGGCCTTATCGTGTTGCTCCTTCGTCATCTTGCCGCTCTCATAGCGTTGCTCGATGGCGTCGACCTGCTTCTGATGAATCGATTCGCGAACCGCTGGATTGGCGTACGTGAGATACGTTGATCCGATCGCGACGATGACCGCGATGACCAAGCCCCATGCGATCACCGCGCCGCGATTGCGTACGCCAGCGAGTCCCTCGAAGGCGAGATCGGGCGCATAGAATACTTCGGCGAATCGATCGAAGGGCGACTGCGGCTCGAGCTCGTCAAACTCGTCGATCGGCCCATCGTCCCACGCTACGGGCTCAGGTTCAGGGGCTTTGGAGTGGTCGTGTTCTTCCATGTGGCAAGGCGGAAAATGGATGGGAGTTGGTCGAAGGGCCGGAGGGGCGGCCGTGGAGTGACAATAGTATGAACAAAAATTTAGTATCTGCGGGGCCGAATTGGGCCCGCCGACGCTTGCGCGGGCAGCGGTGGTGACGTAGTTTCAGGGCGTGAACGCATGGTCAGTGCGTGCCACTCCCTGGAGGTCTGTCAATTCAACCCCGACGAGCAGCGGCTCGAATGCCGCTGCAGACGCCTGCCGGCGTGTTGCCCTCGCCGAATGCGTCGTAGCGTTGCGCATCGCCCTTTCGTACCGGCCTGTCCCCGGGTACTACCGTTCAGTCCAGTCCGTCCCACTTCAGTTGCGCTTCTACGTGCCGACGCCGCCGTTGCCGGCAACCTCCGTCTATTAAATCCCTTCAAATTCCTTCGACCCGACCACGGAGTTCCCGCCGATGAGTAAGACTTACCACCTGGTCGTGATTGCAGGCATCGCCGCTGCCCTCGCCGGCTGTACGCCATCGCAGCAGTCGATGCGGTCCACCGCCCCCGGTCCCATTCTCGTCGATGAATATGCGGTTCTCGATGACGCAGCATCGGGCCAGATCAACGAGAAAACATTTCAGAAGCATCTCGATGAAGCGCGCCGCCACTACCTTCTCGCGATGCGGGCATCAGAGCACGACATGCCGGAGCAGTCGGCGCGCCACTTCGAGGCAGCGATCTCGATTCTCAACGACATGTCGACGTATCCCGGGATCGACAAGCATCCGGAATTCACCAAGCTCTCCGAGAGTATCCTCCGAGATTACCAGCAGCACGTCGCCGACAACGACGATGTGAATCCCGACGACAACTTCTTCGTGCTCCGCGACAGGATCATGCAGGAGATCGAGATGATCCCGGTGTCGGCATCGAGCCGTGCAATTCACTCCAGCTCGGCGACCGACGACGGCGATCTGCAGATCGAGATGACAGACAACGAGGTCGTCGAGAATGCCATCACCTACTTCACCAACACCGATCGCGGAAGGCGCTTCATGAAGGGTGTGCTCGCACGTTCGGGAAAATTCTTCCCGATGTACGACCGTATCCTCTCTGAGGAAGGCGCCCCGAGAGAGCTCAAGTATCTGTCGATGATCGAGTCGGGCCTGAAGCCGCGAATCGTCTCGGCCGCCGCAGCCGCCGGCCTCTGGCAGTTTATCAAGAGCACCGGCAAGCTCTACGATCTTCGCATCGACGGCACCGTCGACGAACGTCGCGATCCGGAGAAGTCGACCCGTGCTGCCGCCCGCTACCTCAATGATCTCTACGCCGACATGGGCGACTGGCAGCTTGCGCTCTCGTCATACAACTGCGGTCCCGGTCGTGTCAACCGGGCTATCGCGCAGGCGGGCACCCGCGACTACTGGGAAGTGCGCCGCTACCTTCCGCAGGAAACGCAGAACTACGTCCCCTCCTACATCGCCGTCTCCAAGATCGCGATGGATCCGGAGGCGTACGGCTTCACCGACATCGATTACCAGCAGCCCGAGCCGTACCGCACCATCCTTCTCGGCGATTCCTACGACCTGTCTGAGATCGCTTCGGTCGCAGGTGTTTCAGAGGATTCGATCCGCGATCTCAACCCGGAGTTGATGTCCGATCACACGCCCGAGACCGCCGGCGGCTATGCACTGCGTGTTCCCATGAGCGTCTCGGGCGACCTGGCTGCCCGCCTGGCCGGCGAACGCAAGGCCACTGACGAGCAGCCGACGCTGTCGGACGACTGGATCGACCATCGCGTCGAGAGTGGCGAGACGCTGATGAGCATCGCGCGGCGGTACAACGTCGAGGTGTCGGAACTCTACGCGGCCAACCACATGGACGCGTCGACGCGGCTCGACCGCGGACAGATGATTCGCGTACCGGCCGGCTCGGTCGAATCCGATGCCACGCCCGATGTGGCCGACGACGCCCGAAGCCCGGCGGACGTCGCCCGCGAGAAGGCGCAGGCCGAGCGGTCGATCAACGGTCCGACGACCGGCGCGTCCACCACCGAGCACGTGTCGGCCACGCCGGAACGCAATAATGTGAAGGTGACCACCGGACGCTCCGACGCCAATGACGCGCCGGCCCGCCCTGCTGCCCGTTACCATCGGGTCACGCAGGGCGAGACGCTGACGGGTATCGCCGGTACGTACGGTATCTCGGTGAGTGATCTCGCGAAGTGGAATGGTATCGACCGCGCGACGATGGTGCAGACCGGACAGCGGCTGCAGCTCTTCGAGCCGGATCAGCCGGTGTCGTCGACTCCTCGGAAAGCGTCGGTGACGACCACCTCGAGCCACTATGAAACGCATCGCGTCGCACGTGGCGAGACGCTGTACTCGATCGCCGACCGCTACGGCGTGAGCGTGGATGATCTCAAGGCTTGGAATCCGCGGGCCGTACGTGGCAACACGCTGCTGGCCGGCAGCCGCATTCGAGTCTACAGCGAGTCCACATCCAAGGGCGACAGCCATCCCTCGAGCCGTGCCAGCCGCAGCACCACCAAGCACTATCGCGTGCGTCGCGGCGATACCATCGAGAAGATCGCTGCCCGCTTCGGTGTCGATCCTCAGGCCATCCGGCACGACAATCATGGCCTCAGCAATCGCAACCTCAAGGCCGGACAGAGTATCCGGATCGTGAAATAGAATCGGATGGTGAATCAGCCGGCGTCGGAGGTCCCCTTTTCCTCGCCGTCGCGAAGTGCCGAGGTCGAAACGCCGACGTCACGTCCTTCGCGGGACTTTGCCAGCTCGATATCACGCCACAGCTGCTGACACGCGAAGTTGTTCTCGTAGAACGCTCGGCCGATCACGACCGAGTCCACACCGTGGGGCTCGAGTTCCTGAATCATCCAGAGGTGCTCGACCGACGCGACGCCTCCGGCGGCCGTCACCGGCATCTCGACCCCCTTCGCGACCCGCCGGAGCTGCTCGAAGTTGGGTCCGCGAAGCACCCCCTCGTAGTCGCGATCGGTGAAAAAGAGGCGTCGTATCCCCAGCGCGGCGGCACGCGCGGCGAAGTCGAGGCAGTCGACCCCCTCGCAGGGACGCCACGTCCCGCAGAGTCGTCCGTTTCTGGTGATGGCACCGGCGACGACCCGACTTGATCCGACCTCTGCCACGAGATTGCGCACGCCCTCGGGATCGGTGAGAATCAGATCGTGGATGATGATGCGATAGATGCCGCCCTTGAGCCACGCGTGGCATTCGTCGAGCGTCGCGAATCGTGCAAGCAGTTCGGTCGGAATTTCCACCCGGTTCGCAAGCGCGGCGATCGACTCGAGGTTGCGCATCCCTCCTTCATAGAGCCCATCGAAATCGGTGACGTGAATCACCTTCGCGTTCTCCCGCCGCCACAGCATCGCCATCTCCGCAGGATCGCTGGAATAGACTTCACCCGAAACGGCCTCTTCATAACAGCAGATCGTGCGACGACAGCGGCTTTCCTTTATCTCGATTGCTGGAATTACGAGGGTCATGGCGTTCAGACCAATTCGACGCGACTCTGTCCGCCGAGGACGAAGCGCTGCACTCTGGGTTTGCCGATACCGCGACAGATCTCCACGTCGTTTCCGAGAATGCTTCCCTCGACGCGGACGTCGACATCCTCGACCCGAACCCGGTCCATGAGGATCGAATATTCGACTTCGCATCGCTGCAGCATGCTGTCGGCGCCGACGGAACTGTACGGGCCAATGTACGAGTCGATCACCTGCGTACCGGCGCCTATGATCGCCGGACCTCGGATTCGGCTCGCCACGATTCGCGCGCCACGTTCGACGACGACCGTGCCGGCGATGTCGCTGTCGGCATCGACTTCGCCGTCGATCCGCTGCTCCAGGCCGCTCAGCACCATCCGGTTGGCCTCGAGCAGATCGCTCGGCATTCCAGTATCCTTCCACCACCCGGTGATCTCACGGTAGCCGACCTTGCAGCCGTTTGCAATCAGCCAGTCGTGCGCCTCGGATATCTCGAATTCACCACGCGGACCAGCTGCAATCGCCTCGACCGCGTCGAAGATCCTCGGTGAGTAGACGTATATGCCGCTCACGGCATACGGACTGGCGGGATGCTCAGGCTTCTCGGTGACTCCGACCAGTCTGCCATCCGCATCGAACGTTGGAACGCCGAAACGTCCCGGATCGCGCACGCGGGCGATTGCCAGCAGACAGTCGAGATCGTCCCGACGAAAGGCGTCGACGAATCGTTCAATCCCTCCGACCACGATATTGTCGCCGAGGTAGAACACGAATGCTTCGTCACCGATGAACGGCCTGGCGATGCGAACGGCGTGCGCGAGACCCAGCGGCGCCTCCTGCCAGATGTAGCTGAGGCGGAGTCCCAGCTGCGAACCGTCACCGAATCTGCTGCACACCTCCTCGCCGTTGTCGACTCCGACGATCACTCCCACGTCGGTGATGCCTGCAGCGGCGACGGTATCGAAGGCATACTGCAGGATCGGGCGATTGGCAATCGGAATGAGGTGCTTGTTCTGCGAATGCGTGATCGGCCGCAGCCGCGTGCCCCGTCCTCCGGCCGTGATGAGCGCCTTCACCTGGGTCAGCCCTCTTCCTTGCGCGAGTTCGGCGCAGTCGTCTGCGAGATCGACTGGCGCATCGACGTGTCGGCCTGAATGTTCTTCATGTTGTAGTAGTCGAGCACGCCCAGACTGCCTTCGCGCAGCGCCTCGGCAAGGGCAAGCGGAATCTGCGCCTCGGCTTCGACCACCTTCGAGCGCATCTCCTGTACGCGCGCCTGCATTTCCTGCTCATAGGCCACTGCCGCTGCGCGTCGCTCCTCGGCCTTCGCCCGTGCGACGCTGAGATCGGCCTGCGCCTGATCGCTGGCAAGCTTCGCACCGATGTTCTCCCCGACATCGACGTCGGCAATGTCGATCGAGAGAATCTCGAATGCCGTTCCCGCGTCGAGTCCCTTGTCGAGCACGGTCTTGGAAATGCGATCGGGGTTTTCGAGAACCGCACTGTGCGACGGGCTCGAGCCGATGGTCGAGACGATGCCCTCACCCACGCGCGCGATGATGGTCGACTCTCCGGCGCCACCGACGAGCCGGTCGAGGTTGGCGCGCACGGTCACCTTCGCCACCGCTCGCACCTGGATACCGTTCTGCGCCATTGCGGCCACCGCCGGCGTTTCGATCACCCTCGGGTTGACCGACAGCTTCACCGCATCGAGGACGTCGCGACCGGCGAGGTCGATAGCCGTGGCATGTTCCCAATCGAGATGGATGTGCGCTTTGTCAGCATGGATCAGCGCCTCGACGACCTTCTTGACGTTGCCACCGGCGAGGAAATGCGATTCGAGCTGATCGGAGCCGACCGGGAGTCCCGCCTTGTGAGCGGTAATCATCGAGGTAACGATCACCGACGGCGGCACCTTCCGAAGACGCATTCCGACGAGCTTGAAGAGACTCACCGGGACCTTGGAGAAAACCGCAGAAATCCAGAGGGGAACGGGAATGAGATAGACGAAGAAGATCAGGCCGACGAACAGCAACCCGATCACCATGAGCAGTACGGCAGGTTCCATGAATGCGTTCTCCTGCTGGTGTTGGTGTGTGGATCGAATGAGTAAAGGCGTGCGGCACCGGAGGGCGGACAGCGGATCGCCGGCGGGGTCGATCAGACCTTACGGAATTGCGTCACCGCGCTGGAACTTCGAGCTCTCTCGCTCGGCCAGCGTCGCAGCGGTCGGCCGGTGAACGTCAGGGAGGAATTCGGTCGTGTCGGCCAGGAGGTCCTTCGACGTCTGCTGCAGGATATAGTCGACGACCGCTTTGTGGTCGCCGCCGGATTCACTGAAGACGCGGAGCTGGCGGGCGGCGCCTGTACCGTTTTCGAGAATGTCGTTGATGCGATAGACGTATTCACGGCTGCCGAGGTCATCGAGGACGTCGTCGACGAAGACGAGCAGTTCTCGGATCAGGTCACGCGCGGGCACCTCGCGCTGGCGTCCGAAGTCGATCAGCTTTCCGTCGAGACCGTAGCGCACCGCCCGCCATTTGTTCTCCATGATCAGCGCCCGACTGTAGACACGGAACGATAGGTTCTTGCGGTAGAGCATGAACAACTTGGCGACGATTGCCTGGATGAGCGCGGCGATGGCGACCGACTCGTCGATGGTCATCGGTACGTCGCAGATGCGGATCTCCAGCGTGGGGAATGTGGGATGCGGGCGGATGTCCCACCAGATACGCTTCGGATTGTCGATGCAGTTGGTTCTGATCAGCAGCTGGGTGTACGCCTGGTATTCCCCCCAGCTCTGGAACGCATCCGGAATGTTCGTCCGCGGAAACTGTTCGAACACTTTCGAGCGATAGCTCTTCAGCCCGGTTTCGGTACCGATCCAAAACGGCGAGTTGACCGACAGCGCGAGGATGTGCGGCAGAAAGTACCGCAGCTCGTTCATCAGCTGGATCTGCGTTTCGCGGTTCTCGATTCCCACGTGCACGTGCATGCCGAAGATCAGCAGCGAGCGGGCGAGCACCTGCATGTCCTCGACGAGCGTGTAGTAACGCTCATCGGGAAAGATCTCCTGCTGCTGCCAGTTGGAGAACGGATGGGTGCTCGCCGCGCCGAACGTCAGGCCGTTGCTGGTGGTCAGGTGGCGGACGATCGAACGGATCTTCCGCAGCTGCGAGTAGACGTCCTCGACGCTGCGACACACCGGCGTGCCGATCTCCAGCATCGAACGATGCATCTCGGGCTTGACCTGTTCCTCGAGCACCGCCTTGCCCTTGGAGAGTAGTTCGAACTCGAGGTGCGACTTCAGATCCCTGGTCTCGGGATCGATCACCATGTACTCCTCCTCGATGCCGAGTGTCAGACTCGGACGCCGGTAGGGGTCGGTGTCGATGCTCGTATCGGTACTCGCCGTCGTGCTCATGCTCGTGAGGGTCGACCCTAGGTACGTGCGGACGCCCCGGAGGACGCCTCGTCGGTGGTTTCGGCGGTGGAGGTGTGCTTGCCGGAATTGCGCGTTCGCGAGGTGCCGGATGATCCCCCCGTCCGCTTCTTCGTCGACTTCTTTGAACCGGCCGAATCTCCGTTTCCGAACAGGCCGATCGACTGCGGCCCGCTGAGGAATTCGCTCCACCGGTATTCCGATGGCGTCGCCCGTCCCTTGAGCGCCTCCTCGATCGCGAAGTTGGCAAGCGTCTCCACCATCCATTCGAAATTGGCATCACCCACGGCCGCCCGCTCGGCGTCCGGTGCCGGATTCATGTAGTCGATCGCGTACGGCACACCGTCGCGGACGGCGAATTCCACCGTGTTCATGTCGTAGCCGAGGGCAGAACAGAGGTCGATTGCGTACTTCGTCACCAGACGATGCATCTCCGGACTGGGTGCGAAGTCGGCGTGGTAGCGGAGGTGCTGCTGGTTGCGCGGATCGTACGGCATCACGTGCACATGGCGACGGCCGATGACGTAGCAGCGATAATATTCGGTGAATTCAATGCCCTCCTGCAGCGTCATACACAGCTCGCCGGTCTGATCGTATGCGGCGAAAAATTCGTCCGGTGAGCCGACCTTGTAGACGTCGCGCCAGCCGCCACCGTCGAACGGCTTGAGCCATGAGGGAAAGCCGACGTAGTCGAAGATCTCCTGCCAGTCGAGCGGATAGGCGAGGTTGCGCATCGACGTGCTGGTCGTTCCGCGAGGATGCGATTTGCTCGGCAGCAGTACCGTCTTCGGCACCGGCACGCCGAGTTTCGTCGCCAGTGCGTAGTTGAAGAATTTGTCGTCTGCCGACCACCAGAACGGATTGTTGATCACGCGCGTGCCGTTAAGCACCGCGTGCTTGAGCATCGCGCGATAGAACGGGATGTCCTGTGAAATCCGGTCGACAACGAGCGTGTAGCGGCTGGGGTCGTCGAGTCGCAGGCCGCCGATCTTCAGGAACTCAGCACGCACACCTCTTCCCTTCCTGTTGATTGCCTCGACCAGCGCCGGCGGGAACGACTCCTCCATGCCATACAGTACCGCGATACTTTCCATGAAATTCCGTTGGAGAAAGGGTTGGATGTGATAGCGGGACAAGTTTAAGAAATAACCGTGTAGTTTTGTCGCCGTCGAGGTCCCCGCTCCCAGTCCAGAGGTCCCATCCGCATGTCCGTACGACACCAAACCCAACGTCTCCCGCTCTTCATATTTCCGATGCTACTGCTGGTCGTCTCGGCGTCTCACGCAGGCGAGACGGTTTCGCTTCGCGACATCACCGTCATGCCGTCGGACGGCTCGGCGACGATTCAATTTCTCGTCGATGGCGATGTCGGCACCGTCGTCGTGGAGCGTCACGACGACGCGACCGCGGAGGTCCGGATGAAATCTATCAGGGCTGACCAACGCGCGCTTGGCTCAGCCGTTGTGCGCACCGGCGTCCGCTCGGTGGCCGCACACATCGAGCGTGGCGACGTGCTCGTGGCAGACGTGCGATTCGACCACCGCGTCGAATCGCTGCACGTCGTCAGGCGCGATGCCGAGGCGATCGTGGTCAACGTCACGCTCGGCAGTCCGTTGCGCGATGAGGCCACACCAATCGCGAGCAATGACTCCCGCCGCGGTCGATGGGCGCTGTCGACCATCGTCATCGATGCCGGCCACGGCGGAAAGGATCCCGGTGCCATCGGACTCCACCACGCCGTCGAGAAGGATATAACTCTGGCGGTCGCCAGGATGCTGCGGGACGAATTGAAGACAAGTATGCCGGGCGTCGAGATCGTCATGACGCGCAACTCCGATCGGTTCGTCGAACTCTACCGGCGGGGACAGATCGCCAACGAACACGACGGCAGATTGTTCGTGTCGATTCATTGCAACGCGATGCCCAGTAAGCCAAACCCGGCAAATGGATTCGAGTGCTACATCCTGCGGCCGGGCCGCAGCGAGGACGCGGCGAGAGTTGCCGCGACGGAAAACGCTGCAATTCGATTCGAAAACGATCAGAAGAAATACGAAGGAATGGCGACCGAGAGCGCCATCGTCGCGTCGATGGCTCAGAGCGCCTTCGCCCGGTTCAGCGAAGAGGTTGCCAACGCAATCCGCGGTTCACTTCGAGGAGCCACGGCGATCGATGACAGCGGCGTGCATCAGGCAGGATTCTACGTGCTCGTCGGCGCATCCATGCCCGCGGTGCTCGTCGAGCTCGGATACCTCACCAACGAGAGCGACGTGAAAGTGCTCACCAGCCGATCGGGTCAGAAGGATCTGGCACACGCGATCGCCGACGGCGTGCGCGACTACGAATCGGTTTACTCCGAAGCGCTCGATTGATTTTCGTCAATCACCGCCTCCAGCGCCCGGTCGGATTGCTCGGTGACATCGAGGCGATCGGCCCGCTCCTCAGGCAGCAGCGTCGCATAGCGGGACTGGAACGACTCCGAAGGCGGCTGCTGTCGCGTGATGCGACGCGCTTGACCGATCCTCATTCCCCATCGCAGACGCTGTCCCGCTAGGTGCACCAGTGGTGGCATCGGATGCCGCCAGTATTCTCCCTGATACAGCCGCTCGAGTCGCTCGTTGCCGAGCGTGCGGTCGTAGACGGCTGCCGAATCGATCAGTCGCGCGCCTGCGGTGTCGGAATCCGTGCAGAAGGCGACGACCCGCGCCGGCGGCGCGTCGTGCACCATGATCAGCGCGCCCGGTGACACCATGCCGTACATCGCCTTGATCTCCTCGCGTGACATGCGGATGCAACCGTGGGAACTCGGTCGACGCCCCAGCGCCGCGTAGTATCCCGTCCCGTCCAACCCGTGGAATCCGACCCCACCCTGCACTCCGATCCAGTTGTAGAGCTTCGCATCGTTGAACTCGTGGCTGATCGCGAGCGTGACCTTGTTCTGTACGGTGAACAGACCCGTCGGTGTGGCGATTCCCTCGCGCAGTCGGGGTGTTCCGCTGGAGATCAGGAACGTGCGCGACTCCCCGTCGCGGCGATGCACCGTCACGCTCTGCGCGGCGAGATCGACATCGAGGTAGACTGAATCGGTCGTGTAGACGGTATCGCGAACGTCGGTGTGGCGAAGCACCAGGTTCGATGGTCCGACGCCGCTGAAATGCGCGCCGCTGTCGGATGCAGCCGCAGGCGCATCGATGGCTCCGTACCCGACCAGCCCGGGAGCGGTGACCACGTTGGTGTCCGCCACGGAGTTGAAGACGAAGAGCACCGCGCCGCAGACAACCAGCGTGACGAGCGCTGGAATTCCGGCGGGACGGGTCGATCGAAGGTGCGGGTTGTCGTTCGGTGTGTTGGGGCGAGGGCGTCGCAGTTGGTCCATTGTCAGGGCGGTCGGTTACAAACGCTTGCACTCGGCGGTTCACAAAGATAGCATGGCCCCAGGGAGAAACAACGGTGCGCCGGTCACCGGGAAACCGACCGGGACGGGGGGCGAACGCACGCGACGATGCAGTGCCCGCGAGCAAAGGCGATATATTTGTCGCCGCTGACCCAACTCTCACTCGATTGACTCGATATGATCGGCCATTCCTACCTGATCCTCTCTCCCTCTGCACCGTCGGAGATCGCCGACGCAGCAATGATGCAGCGTCAGTCGATCCCGCTGGCGTGGGCATTCGCCTCGGCATCTGCCGCTTCGCAGCTCCACCGCGAGGGGCCGACGGTGTACATCGCCACGCGCGTCGCTGACGCGGTCACGGTGCTCGATCGCGGCATCGGGGGCTGGAGCTACAACTCGTACCTGTCCGATACGCTCGCACCGATTGCCGTCTTCCGTACCTGGCTGGCCAACCATGCGCCCGATACCTGGATGTACCTGAATATCTCCGAGCTGATCGAACTGTCCCCGTCTCCTGAGGAGGACATCGCGGAACTCCGCCGGCTGCCCGAGAAGGTGAAGGTGGCGTTCGAAGAAATCGAGGACAAGAACTTCACGAATTTCCTCCAGGAGCTTCGCAAGCTCTCCTATCCCTTGATCACCGTTCCGGTGACCGGAGATCGCCGCGTCGACATGCAGATTCTCAAGTATGAGATTCGCGACACCAGCTCGGTCGAAGACGAGATGGCGCTGCAGATGATCGGCGTCGACCGCGACAAGAGTACGCTGCGTCAGGCGGTGCAGTCGATTCGACTGCACAAGGGCCAGCCGCCGGCGGAAATGGAGCGGTTCGTCGAGGAGGAACGCGAACTGACGCTCTTCGCAACCGATCCGGACCGCGCCTACCGGTTGCTCGTCGACGAGCTCGGCATGGAGGTCGTTCGCGTCGGTGCCGGTGACCGGGTGGAGCTTCGCTACGGAGAAACGACCGTCGCGCTGCTGCCCGTGGCGGATACACATCGCCCGCCGGGGCAGCTGCCGGGGTAATTCCGCTTCAAGGACGCAACCGAACGCACAACGCCCGATCGTCGTACACGGCGATCGGGCGTTGTTCCATTGGGACCGCGCTCAGATCATCCGCTCGAATTCCGCCACATCGATCTTCCAGACTTTCTCACCGCAGAAGCGCTCGCCCTCCGGGCAGATCGGCCGCTGCTTCGCATGGAATCGAATCGTGCACGGCGGCAGGAGCCACGCCCCGATTCGAGGATGCACCTCACGGACCTGAAGCGCCTCATCAACCGACGCCCGCCAGATCTCCTCCTGTGCGTTGTAGCACAGCCGCATCTTCAGTTTGTGGTGAAGGTTGAGCAGATCGCTCGACTCTGTGTATCGGATCGAGACAGCGTTCGGCAGTAGATAGCTGGTGAATTCAGCGGGCACACCAAGCGCTCGCAGACGTTCCACCGCCGACCACGTCCGCTCCATCACCTCACGGTATCGCCGTCTCGACGGGTCGTGGCCCCCGATGAGCTCCGGCGTGATGTAGTCCGGCTCGTCGGTGCATTGTGCGGCGAAGACGGGTCGCGAGCCGGGCGTCATCCGATGTCGCTGATCCTGCGAATCGGCCGTGTGGGAGATACGTCGCCGGAACGTGTAGTGGGGATGGTGCATAGCACGCGTGAGCTTCGCGTGCGTAGTCAGCGAAAGATTCTCGCCCAGAATCGGATTGCGCGACGGATCGAGCACCAGGCCGATCGCGTTGTCGTCGTCGAGTTCCTCCGGCGTCACACCGAGCATCTCCCGGACGGACTCGGCCATCGTCGTCTCGCCGTGCGCCGAGTAGTCGACCAGCCGCGAGGTCCTCCCTTCGAGCGACGCATCAAACCGTTGGATGAACCGCGTTGCCACGTCGCATCGACCTTCGTGGAAGCGCTGCATGAACTCGAATTCCGGCGTGGCCTCCAGCGGCATCGGCTCTTCGAGCACCATCGCGTAGTTCTCATCGTGGCGCAGCAGTTCCCGCACCATCGCACCGACCACCATCCGCTGTTCATGCGGTACGTCGTAGAGCCGGCACATTCGCCAGTAGCGCATCAGCGTAAGGCCGGAGACCGTGTGGTAGAGGTAGGCGAAGGTCCCGATCGGAAGCACGTACCGGGCCACCTCCTGCGCCTTCTTCCTGACGTCGCGCACGTAGCGCTCCGGGTACTTCGCCCGATACGGAAAGCGCCGGTAGTATGCCTCGGTCGCCGGCTCCATCAGCTCGGCGATCAGCTCGCGGTACTGACCGTGCTGCCATGCGACCGTCTCCTCATAGATCTCCAGCGCCTCGCCCGTGAGCGGTGGCACCACGACGTTCCCGGGCTTGACCCGCACGTATCGCTGCGACACTTGTTCGGAGTTGTAGAACGGATGCTGGTGCAGAAACGACCAGAGGAAGTGGCGCGAAACGTTGTCGAGGGTGAATTGGAACTGTGCGTGTTGAAATGTGGTGTGATGTCCCGCCTCGTAGATGCTCCGGGCAATCTGCGTGTCCCGCGTCTCTGGAAACAGACCGAGCTGAATCGCGCCGTCCTCGACGATTCCCTTGCTGCTGTAGCACGTTCGGGCCGTGGCCACGACGTTTCTGAACGGAGAGGTGAACGCCTTCTCGAGCCGGACGACGGGTGCGGTGGAAAGAAAAGGCGTTTCCTGGGGAATCTCGACCGAGGGCATTGGCAGTGTGGAAAGGTGTGATCGGAAGGGCAGGAATATACGGACGCGGAGACGACGGGCTTTCGCGTCGGTGTGTCACAGCGGCGGCCGCCTGACGCAACGAGCCCCGGCTCCATCGCATGAAACCGGGGCTCCAAGGTATGTCGCGGCCGACGATCGCGGGCGCCGATGGCCGGTTTCGGCGCATCTGCGCGATCGGTCCGTCGCGATACCTACTGGCCGTCGCGCCAGGGCGCGGTGTAGAGTATCCGGATCTTCTCGTCGACTCCGTCGAGACTCTTCAGATGGCGCTCCCGCACGCGGGCGGACTCCATCGTATCACACACCTCGACGTAAACGCATTCCCATGGTCCCCCGGGTCGGGTGAGCCGGATGTTCGACTCGTTGTGTCGCGCGATTCGCTGCTGCAGGTTGCGCGTCGAACCAATGTAGTGCTGCCCCGTGGCCGCGCTCCTCAGAACATAAACATAGGCTGACATGGCAGGATCCTCTGGATGTATAACCGGGACATGCAAGCGGGGATCGATGTTCTGTCGCGGTCGGTTCGCCGGAGCCGTGGCTCCCACCGTCCACCTGGTGACCATTCGCCTGCTGGGGTTGCCGCTATTGTGCTGGCAGAAAAATCTGGCATCGACGAATGCTCAGACAACTTCCGCACCAACGCAGCCGCCGGCGAGCGCCGCGACGCGTGCCGCCACGGCAATGCACGGAAAACGGCCATCGCCCTCGGCAATCGACCTCGCCTCGGGAAAGGACCATCTCACGCTGCAATGCCCGGGACTCCGGACGTCGTCCCGTGGACGCTATCCGTCCGGGACGCGACCGTGCCCATGCTCGTCGCCGTCGGTCATTGACGACCGAGGCGATCTGTCGGATTCAATCGGGGGAACGTTGGGGATTGGACCATCGGCGGTGCGACCGTCTCTCAGTGCGGACCGGGAGGTGCCGATCGTGCAGGCGGTGTCGGGACAGAAACGCCGCCGTGCTGTGAGGCCGAAGAGCGGGAGACGGGGATCGAACCCGCGACGTCAAGCTTGGGAAGCTTGCATTCTACCACTGAATTACTCCCGCTTTGAACTCCATGACCCGCGAGGGCGGGGTTGGTTGCGGAATCTACGACCCCGCCGGCTCGGAACGCAATCGACGCACAAAAAATTTCCTGCCTCCCCCCACTGCCTCCACCCCCACCCGGTCCCGCCGCGTAACTTTCGGACATGCATGAGACCGATGCTCCGGCCATCGTCGTCGCGGTCGGAATCCTTGAATCCGATGACGGCCGCATTCTGCTGTGTCAGCGCGCCGCACACAAGTCGTTTGCAGGTCAATGGGAATTCCCCGGCGGCAAGGCCGAGGCCGGCGAGACCCCGCGCCGGGCGCTCGTCCGTGAACTGCGCGAGGAACTCGCCATAGCGGTGCTCGAAGCCACCGAATACCACCGCGAGACGGCTACGTATCCGGGCGATCATACCTACGACGTCCGGTACTTCCGGGTACGGTCCTGGAGCGGATCGATCGTTGCACCCGAGTTCGCCGATCTTCGCTGGGTCGCTCGCGGTGATCTCTGCTCCTATGACGTACTCGCAGGCAACCTCACTGTGTGTCGCCGACTCGACGCCGAGGCCTTCGACGCGCCCCGATGAATCCTCCGGCCCGCCTGCGGTGTCCAACCGACACATGCTACCCGAAGGCGTCACTGACGATGAAACTGTGGGACGCGATACTTCGTCGTTGTAGGTGTCACCCTCATCCGCAACGCAGTAGACGTCGATGCAACGACTGAACAGATACGAACGAATCGGACTTGGAATTCTCGCGGTCATCGTGGCGTCGTTCACGCTCGCGGTGACCTCGCGCGGTTCGGACCGATTCGTGTCCGTCAGCCACTCGGTGTCGCAGCGCTTCGTCTCGATTCCGAGCCAGGCCACGCTCGACGACCTCTGCTTCCGCCTCCAGGCCATCAACGGCGTCACCGGTGTGAGCTACCGCGACTTCTCGTTGAGCAAACACACCGCCATCGTCACCGTGTTCTTCGATCCGGCACGGACCAACCCGCGTGAGATCAGGATCTTCATGAGCCACCCCGCAGTCCTCTGGACCCGCCCGCTTCGTACCTGACGCGGCGGCCACCACTCCTTAGCGGAGAATCGCCAGCTTCTCGAGCGCCTCGACCGTGTTCTCTCCGTCGTCGATCCGAATCCGATAGAGATACACGCCGTTGGCCAAACGATCGCGATCCTCGTCGAGACCGTCCCACGGAATTCTGTTGAATCCGATCTTGAGGTCAACCGGCGAGAGGCGAATCGTCCGGATCTTCCGACCCGAAATCGTGTAGATCCCGATCTCGCCGCCCGTCGGTGGTCGTGTGCCACCGAGCATGAACGTGAACTGCGTCGACGTGGTCATCGGATTCGGGTGATTCACCACCTGCGCCAGCTGAAAGTCATGGGCGATTTCGAATGTCAGCTCCGACGTGTCACGGTTGCCGCTGGCATCCACCGTGATTGCCTCCATCCAGTGCGTCCCGTCATCGAGCGGCTCAAGAGGTTCAAAGAAGAAGCTCGCCCTGTAGCTCCCCTCGCTCGCAATCTGGAACCGCCCGTCACCTGCGTGAATCACCTGATTGTCGAGGATCACCCGCTCGATCGACGTCGAGTCGATCGTCAGCTGCGAATTGTCGAAGAGCCGCACTTCGAATGTGGTCGCCGGATTGACGTAATCGCCGTCCATCAAGCGATGCCCCTCGGCAAAGAATGCCACCGACGGCGACACGCCGTCCCGACCGATCCGCAGCGTCGCCGGCCGATCGTTGTTCGTCCTGTACGGTTCAGGCGGCAGGTCGTCAGCGTTGAGTACGACGCTGAACGAACGCTGGCCGATCAGGCCGTCGGTAGCGATCGAGAAGGATCGATCGAGCCGTTCGGCCGGTCCGATGTGCTCGATGAGCGTGGAGTCGATGATCTGATTGCCGCCCTCGCCGAGCAGGATCAGATGCGCACCCACACCGTCGGCAGGGAACGACCGCGAAAGATTTGCGACGGTGAATTCGAGCGAGGCACGATCGCCCTGCAGCACCGAATCCGGTTTCATCCGCACCGTCGAGGGTACGAGTGCCAGCTCCGCCGACGGATCGAAACTCACCCGCAGGCCCTCGAGCCGCTGCGTGGTGTCTGCGTCGAAACCGATTGCGATCTCCAGACGCGGATAGGTCGCGGCATCGATACCGGAAAGATCGGCGGTCGCACGGACGTCGGTGATCAGCGTGTCGCGCCTTCCATCGCGCCTGACGCCACGGACGGTGAGTCGAGGCGCCGGGCCGGCATAATCGAGCGTCGCCCGGTGCCATGCCAACGCGGGTCCGATCGTCGTGGTGAATGCCGAACCGGCAGCCGGCACGACCGGTAGCGATGCATGTACCTCGGCCAGGAACGGCGGCACCGAGTCGAGCGCCCGCAATGAGTCCGCCCGCACCCAGTCCTCGATCACCGGTCGCCCTTTCCCTCCGATCATCGCGTAGGAATCCTCAGGTCCGAGTCGCTCGCCGCTGACACTCGCTCCGAGTGCCCGCAGCGCATCGACGACCGCCTGCCCGTTCGGCCCGCCGATTCCGTCGAAAGATCGACCACGTACGCCCACCAGTACCACCTCGCCCTCGTCGATCGAGTCACGAACAAAGGACACGAAGCGCTGCTGCTGCAGGTCGGCATCGCTGCCATAGAACACGAAGTATCCGGAACGAAGGAGCGTGAGCTGCTCAGGGTCGAGTACGACGACGTGCAGACCGTCGAAGCCCTCGAACCCGCCGGGGACGGCACTGGCGTCGTCGATGCGGAACGTGACGTGCGGATCCGCGGAGACCTGGTTGTTGAGGTCCTTGAACGTCTGCCCCACCGACGTGACGTCGATCGTGACGTTGCGGGAGCCGGCGCCCAGCCCGATCGAGTCCTGCACAAGCCCGACGCGCGACAGCTCCGAGAGTTGACCCTTGCCGGAGACGATGTGCTGATCGGTGTCCTTCGGTGCGATGGTGAACGACTCGATCAGCGGAAACAGCCGGGCTACCTCCGGATCGCCCGTGGTCGCAATCGCGCGGTACCAGAACGTGTGCGCCGAACGCCACCCCTGGGGAATAGAAAGCCGCCAGACGGTCGTCAGTTCGTCGAGCTGCATCGTTCCCGTCGTGGCATTCGAAATCAGTACCGGCGAGGTGAAGTCGGCCGTGGTGTCAATGAAAATATCGGCGCCCGGACCGGACTCAGGATTGAGAAGGTCGATTTCGATGTCGTCGTAACTCTCTACCCGTCCATAGGCGAGCGGCTCGATCGGAAGCATCTGATTGCCCCGCACCAGCAGCCGACTCGTCGTGACGTTGTCGTCCTCATCGGATTCCTCATACCGGCCGTCAGGATCAGCTTCGATTCGGACCGTGTATTCGCCAGGTCGTCCGGCAAGCGGCAATTCGAACGTAACGTCGGTGAAGCGACGAACGTCGACGGTGTCGAGCAGACTCGCCTCCGATCGGTCCGGCGCCACGATCGTCGCGCGCACGACCACCCGCCCGTCCGGCGCTATCGGACGGCCGAAATTCCAGACGCGGGCCTGGACGACTACTGAGGAATCCTCCGGCGTCGGCGGTCTGCCGTCGGAGGTCGCGATCGCAACCGTCTGCTCGGGAATCGCCAGTTCCACGGTCGACCGAATTGCCAGCGTCATCGACGGATCGCCCAACAGCGCATACATCAGCAGATGATTGCGAATACGATGTCCGAATATCGGTGCGGCGTTCGTATCGGCATGCCCGAACGCCTCGTACTTCGCATCGGTGAATACCGCACCGAGATTGCCGATGAAATCGACAGTCAGGTGACTGAACATGTTCGACTGCAACTGCTGATTCAGGTCGGGGCTCGAGAAACCAGTCGCTCCGATGGCGGCGATTGCACCGCGGCCACGAGCCGTCATGAATTGCTCGTTGCGAGCCACCTCCGTCGGAAGCGCGAATGAACCGGTGAGGCACGAATACGCTCCGAGCACGAAATAGTGGTCGCCGATATCGAAATCGGCCGGATAACCGAAGTCGAGGTCGATCTTGTTGGCGGAACCATGACCGGAGAAGCTCACCCACGACGTTCCTCGATCGATGGCTCGCTGCGCGGCCTCGGCGTCCTTCTGGTCGGGAAGATTCAGATCCGTCGACGTGCGCCAGACCGAGGCGGTATCCCCGAGAAAATTCGGAGCGGTGATGTACTGCTCGGCAATGTAGTCGTAGTAATTCCGGTTGTAGTCGAGTTCCTGCTGATTGGCGCCACCGGAGAGAAAGACAAATCGTTTGTTCCACTCTCCGGGCGGCAGGCCGTCGTACTCGATCAGCTTATCGACCATTGCCGCGGATTCCGCCGGAGACTTCGCGGGCAACCGACCGATCATCTGGTGCCACGCCCAGGTGGTATCCCCGTACGCAATCGTCAGGAAGTAGTCGGAGGCCGGATTGCCATAGCTGGGAACGAAATCCTGCATGGTCGACGCACCCATGCGCCGCATCGGATCGGTCGATGCATCGCCGAGCAACACCACGAATGCAGGCGTCGGCGACGTCCAATTGGAATCTGCATACTGCAGGAAGTGCCGCAGGGCATCCTGCGATTTCACCCCATGATTGAACTCGTCATAAATCCGCGTCACATCGACCACGCGTGTGTTCAATCCGTCGTGCGTCCGACGATGCTCGGCAAGCCGTTCGGCGTCGGCGCGAAAATCGGGGTGCGTAATGATCACCATATCGGCCTGGTTGTCCGACGCGATGAGTGCATCATCATCGTGGAAGCGAACGCCCGCGGGCGGCATCTGTGTGCCCAGCTGATACTCTTCGCCCGGCGCACCGTCGAGCGTCATTTCCGCCCGATAATACAGACCGTTCGGGTCAGGGAAGAACGCGTTGAATCCGACTCCGTTGGTATTCTGGCCGAGCGTCTGGAATGCCTCGACGGCCGTCGACGGATCACCCTTTCGAACCGCGAAACTCCACGATGCGGCCCGCAACTGAGCATCGCTCCGACTGCTCAGCATCGTCGAGCCGAGCTGAACCAGCCGCGATCGAAACACGCCATAGGCATCGTCGATCGGACCACCGTCGTCCATGATTCCAAGGCCCACGACCGAGCCGGCGACGAGTACATGACCCGACTCAACCGACTGCACGAATGCGCTTGCCGCCTGCCACGCGGCGATTCGCGCCTCGGCGCTTTGCGTCTCGATATCCGTTTCGAAGTAGTTCGAGCGCACCAGCGTTCCGGTCGATGGATCCAGCTCCGCAAGCTCTATCCCCGCCTGCCATTGTTTCGTGCGAAGACGCTGCGATGTCGCCTCGCCCCAGTCGATGCAGAATCCCGAATTCTCCCGTGTCGCATCCGTCGGCCATGCGCCGAACTGACGGGAGGCGGTGCGTACGAGCATTCCCCTCGTGTTCTTGGCGATCGAGGCCACATGCGTTGGCGAAACCGCCCGGTCAACCGGCGCCCGAAGCCCGTCCAGCGTAATTCTGTACGGTCCCGGCCCCGCATCGGCCGGAATCAGGACTTTCGGATTCGCATCGAACGTCGACATTCGGAATCGACCCTCGAGCTCGAAGTAATCCAGCATTACTTCCCGCGGAATCGTAGGGTCGGTGTTGGCAGCGATCGACAGCGTGTTGTGTCCGTTGATGAGCCACTTCGATGGGATCAGGTACTCGAGTACCGTATCGGCGAGCGGAGCGATGGTTGCCGCCGCATCGACGACGGTATAGGTGTTGAGAATGATCTGGACGGTGTGATTCGCGCTGTGCACGGTTCCGTGAAATCGAATCCGCAGCTTGACCGCGTCGTTGCGCTGGTAGCGAGGTGAGCAGAAGAAATCGATCTGGTCCTGAAATTCCTCCTTCTGATTGTCGATGCGCTGCCAGTAGTACCGCTCGCCGAATACGCGCTCGCAGACGTGTCCGGTGGCGATCTCTCCCCCATCCTCCTGCGACAGTGCGTCGCCCGGATGGTAGATCAGGTCGCGTTCGAAATGCAGCACCGTATCGACGCTCTCGATCGTCGTGCCACCCGTCGAGGTCGACGCGCCGAGCCGCGTCGGGGTTCGACTCGCATCCCACCGCAGCACGTATGCGTTCGTGTCGGTGGTCTCGTCGTAGTAGAAACCTTCCGGTGAACGAAATCGCTTCCCCGCGAAGACGATCGCATCCTGTGCATCGAAGATCCCGGGCGTTCCGCCGTCCTCGACATCGAATGCGACGGCTGCACCCGACGACGCCAGCGACAGTGCGGAGATCGACGTGCCGAGGACATCTCCCGCACCCGCCGAAGCGAGCATTGCTCCCGTGACACGGACGATCTCGTCGTCGGCAACCGCGATCACCGCCGCCGTGCCCATTCCCCACCCGTCGGCTCGCAGAATCGACGCTTCGGCGCGCGCGGCCGTCGAGCGACGACGCCACCGCTTCGCTGCGTCATAATTGACCACCGCATCAGCCATGATTCGTTCGACGAGCGGATGCTCGCTTGCCACGGCCGCCAACGCCGCCGCAGCAGCGACATCGCGCTTCCACGTCACGCGGACGATCATCGACGGGTGAACGGCGAGACGGCCGCCGGCAATCGAGAATGGTCGCAGCCTCACGACGACGGTGCGCAGGCCGCGAAGAATGCCACCGGCAGCGATCGAAGCCAGCGGTCCATCCGAGCGCGCGTTGATCAGGTGTGACGGAAGAGGCAGCCACCGAATCGAATCGGTTGAAGACGTGAGCGAGGCGGTGATGCTCGAGGCGTCGTACGGAACTCCGACGGTAATCGCGACCGTCGGGAGCGAGTAATCGTCCTGCTGCAGCCAGCGCCGCACGTTGTGTTCCAGCACCGTGCTGTCGCCGACGCGCCGCATCTCCGGTTGGATGTCATCGACCTCCAGGGTCAGCCCGGACTCGTCCTGCGCAAGCACACGCACCGATCCGGAATGGTGGCCGCCGACCGACTGCGCCCGGGACTCTCCCACCGCGAACGGAAGGAGTACGACAACTGCGAGAATCCAGGCCTGGCAGCGGGTCCGAACCGTGGTCATTGGCAATCGGAGGTGGACAGTGGGCGATGGGAGTGGAAACGACCGCGAACGGTGTTCCGCGCTCGAGGTCGTGACGACCGACACAGCAAAGATGAATGGCGTCGCGGCGATCACGCAAGTCCTTTCCCCTGCGGCAGCGCTCGTCGCTCGCGTCCCCAGACACCGGGAAGGTACGAGAGCATCACAAGGATGAACGGGAAGAAGTAGTGGTTGCGATCACCCACCAGGGGAGTCGTAAATCCCGCCATTATCAGAAGGATCACACTCGAGGAGAGCCAAAGCGCGAGAAACCGCTCCCTCGAGGTACGTGCTGCCCGCAGTGCCCGGTAGGCGATCAGACATGCGGTGCCAATCACCAGAAGCCAGCTTGCCAGTCCGAATATTCCGCCGCGCAGCATCATGTACAGGTAGATGTCGTGCGGGATCAGAGCACTGACGAGGTTGAAATCGATGTTCGTGTAGTTCCTCGCCGAGGCTCCCATTGGCCATCCGACGATCGGTCGCTCCTTGACCATCTGGATGGCGTTGTACGTCTCCAGCAGTCGGTATGCGGCCGATCCTTCGGTCGTCGGTTCGACGAGCCCCGTCATGCGGGTGAAGAACATGCCGGCACCGGTGATGGCCAGGCTTGCGGTTCCGAGAAGGAACATTGCGACCAGCATGGCCGTTGCACGGCGACGCTCGCGACGGGGAATGAAGAAGAAGAGTGCCGGAATCGAGACCATCGCACCCACCATGTACGTGCGACGCATCGACAGCATCGTCACCCACACGGCAAGTGGAAGCACCCACATGAGGAACGAGCGAACGCGACGGTACACCTCGTCATCGGGATCGGGCCGAATGATGAAGGCGAAGAACCCGCCGAGGACGATCATCGTGATCAGCATCGCGTCACGCCAGCCGGTCAGAAGCCCCCAGCCGACAGTCGACGTGAGGAACAGCAGCACGCCCTCGAAGAGCTTGTAGAGCCCGCAGGCGAGGACGATCCATACCATCACCATGAGCTCTTGCCGTCGGAAGACGAACTTCCAGATGAAGAACGTCGCCACCGCCGCCGGCAGAAACATGATCTCATACGGCACACGGATGCCTCCCTCGGTGAACACCATCCGGACGTAGGGAATGACGCACATCGTCAGGCCGACGAGCCACATCGGTCGCGACAGAGGCGACCGTTCGATAGAGAAATCGTCGAGCACGATCCGACGGAAGAATTCGACCAGGACGACGGTGATGATGATCAGCTCGATTGCCGACACGGTTCCGGCAAACGGTTCCATGAACCTGAACGACAGCGGTGAACCGAGTCCGCGTCGCACGCCGTAGCCGAGGACGATGGTCACTCCGAGGACGATCGCGCCGCGTATCGGGTCGGCCAGGTACTCGCGGAGCATCACCGACGGCGGGACATACGCGCGCTCAGCGGTTGTCATCTCCACCTCCCAGCGGCTGCGCGCGGGTGCGAGCGATGGGTACGCCCACCACGGCGTCGAGTCCCTGAATCAGGTTGTCGATGAATGCCGACATCGAGTAGTGTTCGACCGCGCGGGCGTGCGCGATGCTGCGACGTCGATCGGCTTCCTGCGGATCGTCGAGCACGCTCAGCAGCGCGCGCTCGAGCGCGTCGACGTCGTCGGCATCGAAAACGAATCCACCATCGCCGATGACCGTGGGAATCTCACCGCTATTGGAACCGACGACCGTCGTGCCTACGAGCATTCCCTCGGCGAGAACGCGGCCGAACTGTTCTGCCCAGAACGCGCTTGACGGAAGCACGAGCATGCTTGCCGCACCGATCACCTCCGGCATATCGGCGATGTCGACCGCGTCGCGCAATTCGACTCGATCGGCCAGTCCGCGCAGAGCCACGAGTCGACGGAGCTCCGGCGCTTGTTCGCCGGTGCCGATGATCACCAGTCGCAGCGGTCGCTCCGGACGCCGCTCGACGAGCCGAGCGAATGCTTCGAGCAGCTGCGGGACATTCTTCTCCGGACGAAGTCGGCCTGCATAGAGGATGCGATCTTCATCGAGGGGAATGCCGAGGTGTCTGCGGGCGGCGCTCTGATCGACCGGATGGAAGATCTGCTCGTCGATTCCGAAGAAATTCGTTCGAACATGCTCGAAGCCCGCCCGCCGAATCATCTCCGAGGCGCGTTCATTCAGACCGAACGCCATGTCGGACATGCTCATCACCAGGCGACCAACCGCACGGAACAGCAGCTTCGGACGGAAGTAGTTCTCCGAATACGGATTGATCCACGCTCCGTAGAAGATGATCCGCGCCTTCGGCGCAAGCACTTTCGCCGCCATGGTTACTTGCAGGGCGAACAACGAGAACGCCTCCTCCATGAGCAGAATCACGTCAGGCTTCGAGATTCTGAGCGCCTCCAGGACCCCTGTGTAGTAGATCGACTTGATCTCATGTCCCGGCCAGCTGACGTGACCGACGACGGTGCGAAACGCCTCGCCCGGGGCCGGTGCGTATTCCACCCGTCGCGTGTTTTCCACCCACTCGCGCACCGTCAGCAGCGTGAGGTCGACCGCGATCCGTGCGCAGAGGCGGCTCCACCGCTGACGATTGCCCACGACGACCGACGTCTTGTCGACAACGAGCAGGTGGAGCGGGGCATCGGCACCACCGACTGCGCGTGCGTCGGGCGGACGCGCCGCGACACGTTCTCCCGGCGGGTTCATTCGGTGGCCTCGGGCAACCGGCGGCGTCCGAAGGCGGCCCGCAGAGCGGCCGACTTTTCGCCCGGGGCACCGCGAAGCTCACGACGAACGAGTTCGAGAAGGAACACGAGGACGACCGAGGCCGCGACGATGACCGGGATTCCGACGACGACCATGAGGCGGCGGCGCGGTGCGGTTCGGATCTCCGGCACCACGGCCGAATCGAGTACCGATACCGTCGGAAGATCGCGCGCCTCCTGCACCTGCTGCTGGTGGTACTGCGCTTCGAGGTACGTGTAGACCTCGGTCGCCACCTTCATATCCAGCTTCAGGTTCGCATACTGGCGGGCGATCGACGGAAGGTTCCGCAGGTCGACCCCGATGGAACTGCCCGTGCCCTCGCCACGCTCGAGCCGCGCCTTCTGATCCCGCAGTTCGGCCAGTTCGCGCCGCACGAGTCCGACCTGCGCCGCATCAGGCGCGAGCTCCGCCTGCAGCGATGCCAGCTCCACCTCCTTCTTGTTTATCTCCGTCTCGGCGGCCGCAAGTGCCCCGACTGCCGCGTCGATCTGCTCGTCGAGCGCCACCGCCTTGTTCTGCTGTTCGAACGCGAGCATCACGCGCTCGATCGAATCCCTCTCCCGGCGCTTTTCATCGGCCATACGACCGAGGTACTCGCGGGTGCGACGTGCATGGGTGACCAGCTTGGTGCGATTGATATAGTCGAGGACGTCGACCGACGCATTGAGCACACGCGCGGCGAACGCAGCGGCCGTGTCCTCCTGCGCCTTGCTCGGATTGTACCCGGTACCCTCGGAATACTGCAGCTGAATTATTCCATTGCGATCGGAGCTGACGTTGAGACTGCCCTGAAAGATGTCGCGTGCAATCTGGTGCTGATCGGGCGCGAGACCGTAGCGCCCGATGAAATCGAATCGTCGGATGACACTGTCGGTGAGCGTGCGACTGCGAAGGATCTGGACGAATTGTTCGGCCGAACTGTTCTCCGACAGTCCCTGGAAGTCGAGCCCCGCCCCCTCCTTGAGCAACTCTCCGAAACCGACCGACGACGACTTGTCCGGCGGCAGAAGCACGGCGTTGGCGGTGAACACGTGCGGCGCCACCATTGCGTATGCAATCAGCAGTCCCGTCGCCACGACGATGACCGCTGCAAGCAGCCAGCGATAGCGGGCGAGCACGATGAGGTAATCATAGAGGTGCGCCCGCGGAGGAAGTCGGAATCCCCCTTCGTCACGTCGTTGGTCGTGGCCGTTGCCCGTGGCCGGCTCGTGATTGAGCATCATGTCCTGGCTGTCTCTTGAAATTCTAATTGCCGGCGCTGGTACGGGTGATGCTCAGCACCACCGCGACCAGTGTAGCGAGCTGCGCCGCCACGGTCAGAGCCGTCGTGAGTCCATCCCAGATGTCGGCCTTCCCCTCTTCGGGAACGTAGATCTCGTCTCCCGGTTCCAGGCTGTAGTCGTCGTCGTTGGAGGCGAGAAATTCTTCGCCGGTACGACCCTTGATCACCTGCACTTCGCCCTTGTCGGCGCGCCAGCCGTAGCCGCCCGCGAGCGCGATGTAGCCGGAATACGTCGTGCCGTCGTGGAAGATGAGACTGCCGGGATTCTTCACCTTTCCGGTCACCTTGATCGTGACCCTGCGATTCGGAACGAAGATCGAATCGTTGTCCCGCAGTACGATGTTCTCGCTGGTGTCGCCGGCCAGCAGTGCCCGAAAGTCGATGGACATGATTCCCCTTCGCTCCCGAGACTTCTTGCGGTAGATGGCGACTTCTTCGTCGGTGCGATCCTCAGGAGCGATGTTGAGAATTCGTTCGTACTCCAGGTCGCGGTCGAGCCACAGCTGGCGCCGCACGAGCTCGGCGTCGCTGACCGATGCGTCGGGAAGCAGCCCGCCCGAACCACGGATGACGTCCAGCAGCCTCGTCGTTCCAGGTTCGATCGCGTAGTGCCCCGGATAGCGGACCTCACCAGCGATGACGGCATCCTCGGTCTTGCGGTAGTTGGGAACCGATCGGACGAACACGCGCTCGCCGGGCTCAAGCAACCGATCGCCGACGACACGGCCGTCAGGGGTGGCCGACACGTACTCCCTTCTGAGCGTGTCGCCGCCGGCAGACACTGCGATCACCGATATGTGATCGCGAATTGCATCGGAGCGGAACCCTGTTGCATAGCGGATCAGCGACGAGATCGAATCGCCCTCCCGCCAGGTGAATTCCCCCGGATTGAGGACGGCACCCTCGATGTCGATCACCCGCTTCGGATCCTGAAACCCGACGAAGATCCGATCTCCCTCCTGTACGTAGGGGTCCGAGGACATGTCGCCGTACGCGTAGAAGGGAAGCAGATCGACATGCACCTCCGAGTCGCCGCGGTAAATGACGATATCGCGTTTCGAGGCGCGATCGACAGTGCCCCCGGCAAGTCCGATCGCCTCGGAAACACGCGTGACCGGCGTCGCGATGATCGTACCGATCTGCAGCACCGCGCCGAGCACGTGCACCTTGAAGCGACGCACGCGCCGCAACGCGAGTGAGGCGCCGCTGTGGTACACGCGCGATACCGCATCGTCAACGGCCGTACGTGCCTCGGCCAGCGATTTGCCTCGGACGTCGACGTCTCCGACTCCGGGAATGACGATGTGTCCATCGGCCGTTACCGTCAGTGAGTACTGTGCCGCGTGCGCCGATACGATCGATACCATCACCTCATCGTTCGGACCCATCATGTAGTGGTTCGGGTCGACCGGCCCCTCGAGGAGACCGGAGGATTCTTCGGTGCGGCTCTGAACACTGCGAAGCGCGCTGGTGTCGACTGCGAATCGGTCGCCAGAGGTGCCCGGATACCGCGGTCCCTCGCCAGTCGTGACCTGTGCAATGGCCGTTCCGGCCGTGATCAGCAGCGATACGAGCGCTGTCGCCGCGATCTGCCTGAGCGTGGAAATCATTCCGTGAGTTGAAGCTGATGCCGTACGTGAGGAGCCCGCCGAAGCGGGAAAAGGAGGCAGGTTATGGCACCCTCGGGCAGTGCACAAGCACTCAAGTTACACCCTCGACGAACCCGCGCGCAAGGGTTCCCGGGCGATGCGTCGCACCGGCCGTTGTTGACGACCGACGCCTATAATGCTATCTTTGAATCTGTCCAAGCCAAACGCACTCGAATTCTCCTTTCAATGCAGTACTACTCCGACCGACGCGTGGTCGTTCGATCCGCCGTGGCCGAACTCCTCCTTACCGAGCCGCGGACGCTCGACGCTCTCGATGACCTTCAGGGCACCAATATCCTCGTCTTTTATTCGACCGCCGGTACGCCGGTGAAGCTGGAAGTCTTCTCGGACGTCGCCAACTGGCCGTGCGGCCACGAGGTGCGCTCGGAGGTTCGTGTGCTCGGCAATGCCGTCGCGACCTTCCGAGCGCTTCGCGTGGAGTCTCCGGCCGTCGCCCTGGACCTGCGACGGCTCCTGCTCAAACTGTTCGGTACCGTGCTGCCATTGTCGACACCGCTCGGCGCCGGTGATCCCTACGATGCAGTGGTCGTCGAGCAGCTTCCCGAGACGGTCGAACAGTCTTCGGCCAACGGGACCGATCTCGATTGGAGGGCCGAACATCCGCCCCAACGCCCGCGGAAGGAGTCGATCGAGACGACGCCGTGGAAGCCCGCCGACGCTCCTGAGCACGCCGACTTCGTCGGCAGCGTCGGTAGCCGCCCACGAAAAACTCCCGTCGAATCCAACGATTGGTCCGAGTCAACCGCCCCGCCCGATCGAGCCGAAGCAGCAGGAATTGCGGACAGTGAGCACGCCGAGCAGGGTGGTCCGCGACGCCCCACAAAGCCCCCACTCGATGTGCGCGGCGTGCGCCATGATGACGTCCCCCTTCGCCGAGAGGAATCAGAAGTTTGGGGCCGGACGTCAGGTGAAACGCAGCTTGTTGGCGCGCCGGACATCCTTCCACCGCTTGACGATGCAGTCGATGCTGATGCTCCGGCAACTGGGAAGGCCGAGGAATCGGCGACGAGCGAACCCGTACGCCGGCCCTTCGGGATGGTCTACCACACGTCGTCGGACGCCGTGCGTCCGCAGCTTCCATCCAACGCGTCGCGCCCCCCTGAATTGCTGCCTCCCGCTGACGGCGACCGGCGTGAAACCGGCGATCGCCACGATACCAGCGGCCGCAACGAAGTCAGAGACCCGCACGAACACAGCGACCTCCGCGAACACAGCGACAACGAAAGTGAGGATGCGACATCGACCGACAGGTCGAGTGACGCGGCGTCACCGCCTGCAGAGGTGCGCCCGGTCGAATCAGCCGGTTCGGATGACGACTCAATTGACTCCGACGCAGCGCTGAGTTCGGATGAATCCCAACCGTTCAATCCGTTTGCACCGCCCGAACTCACCGAGGACGGACTTCCCATGACCAAGGCGCAGAAGCGGGAATGGCGGCGGAAAATGATGCGTCGGCTGGCCGAGGGGTGATGAATGACGGTCGTTCTCAATCGGCGTCACGCACTTCGACGCGCAATCTCCTCGACGACCGTCACCGCGTGCTCCCTCCCGTTCTCGATGAAGATCTCCCACGTCTGACATCCGCATGCGACCGAGCCGGCGAGGAATAGATTGGGAACATTCGTCTCGAAGGTCCCCGGATCGTAGACCGGCACCAGTGAGACCGGATCGTAGTCGACTCCGGCGGCATCCAGAAGGTTGACGTCCGGACGGTAGCCGATCATCGCAAACACGGCGTCGTTCGGAATCTCCATTTTGTCGCCCGTTTCATTGCTTCGGACCACGACGGTTTCCGGCGTGATTCGATCGACCTCTGTTCGCCAGAGCATCGCGATCGAACCCTCCGCAATCCGATTCTCGATGTCGGGTCGCATCCAGTATTTCACCCCCTTCGCGAATTCATCCCCGCGATGGATCATCGTTACGTTCGCACCGTGCCGATAGAGATCGAGTGCCGTTTCCACCGCGGAATTCCTTCCCCCGATCACCAGCACATTCCCCCGGTAATACTCGAACGGTTCCTTGTAGTAGTGGTGCACCTTCGGAAGATCCTCCCCCTCGACTCCGAGCTTGTTGACATGATCGAAGTATCCCGTTGCAAGCACGACGTAGGGCGCGCGGACACTCTCACGTTCGCCTCGGACGACGAATGAACCGTCGCCCTGCCGCCGGATATCGGTGACCCTGTTACGAAGCAGCAGATCGAGTCCGTAATTTCGCGCCACACCGCGGTAATACTCCAGTGCCTCCTGCCGTGTCGGACGAAACTGGGTCGACGGGAACGGCACGCCGCCGATCTCGAGTCGGTCGGACGTGGAGAAGAACGTCATGTAGGTCGGATAGCCGACGATGGTATTGACCACCGTCGCCTTGTCGAGTATGACGTGGGTCAAGTCCCCTTGCACGGCCGCAAGTCCGCAGGCAAGCCCTGTCGGACCGGCGCCAATGACGGCGATCTGTCGTTCAATCATGAAGTGACGTCGGTGATCTATTCGCTGTCATAACATACGAGTGCGTGCACCTGCGGCACGCCCGCGTTCAGAAGCTTCTCGCGTCCGCCGAGAAATTCCAGCCCGATCAGAAAGGAGGCGCCAACGACCTCTGCACCACATGACTGTACGAGTTCGGCCGTGGCGACGATCGTCCCACCGGTTGCGATCAGGTCGTCGTGCAGCCAGACGCGTTCGCCGGGTCGGATCGAATCCTCATGAATTTCGATCGTATCGCGACCGTATTCGAGCCCGTATTCCTTCGACCGCGTGACGTCAGGCAGTTTGCCCTTCTTCCGGACGACCACGAGTCCGGCCCGGATCAGATACGCAAGAATTCCCCCGAGCAGGAATCCGCGCGATTCGACGACGACCACCTTGTCGATATGCGCATTACCGCAACAGTCGACGAGCTGATCGGCTGCAGCGCGCAGGAGATCCGGTTGCTCGAGAAGAGTCGTGATATCCCGAAACACGACGCCCGGTTTCGGAAAGTCGGGGATCGAACGGATGTGACTGCGCAGATCGAGTTGCATCAGGCTGAATTCTCACGGATACGGATTCAAGTGGGTTCGCCGGACAGTACGTCGCCGGGCTGAAAGGAATATCCCCGCAGAAATTCACCTCCCGACATGGCCCGCTTCCCCTCCAATTGAATTTCCTCCACCATGATCTGTCCCTCCCACGTGCCGACCAGAAGCATGTTCGAACCGGTCCATACCTCGCCAGGAGCCAGATCACCGCAGAAGGCCGGCCAGCGCCCCGCCTTGGCACGAAGAATTTTCAGAAGCCGCTCGCCATGGTAGCTGAAGGCACCGGGACGGGGCGCCAGGCCCCGAATGCGATCGTGCACCTCCCTCGCCGTGCGGCTCCAGTCGATCCGACAGTCGCTGCGGAAGATCTTCGGCGCCGAAGTGGCCTGCGTGTCGTCCTGCACCACGGTCTCGACCTCGCCTTCCTCGATGCATTCGAGCGTTCGACGAACGGCAACCGCGCCCTCGAGCATCAGCGCGTCGTGCAGCTCACCGGCGTTCGCTTCCGGTGGAATCGGGACCTCGCGCTGCAGGATGATCGAACCGGTGTCGACTTTCGGTTTCAGAAAGAACGTCGTGACGCCGGTTTGCGTCTCCCCGTTGATGATCGCCCAGTTGATAGGCGCTGCGCCGCGGTACTTCGGCAGCAACGACGCGTGCAGATTGAAACTGCCGCGGGGCGGAATCGAGAAGATCGTCTCCGGCAGAATCCGGAACGCCACCACACAGATGACGTCCGGCCGCGCGTCGCGCACCGTCTGTTCGAACTCCGGAGACTTCAGCTTCTCCGGCGTCGCAACCTCCAGCCCGTGCTGCTCTGCAACATTCCGGACCGGCGACGCTTCGGTCTTCTGCCCGCGGCCTCGCGGCCGGTCGGGCGCGGTCACGACCAGCGGAACCGGATAGCCCGCTTCGAGAATGGTTTCGAGCGACGGGATCGCGAATTCCGGTGTACCCATGAACACGACACGGAGATCTCGCATCATCTGGACGGTTGAATTCAGAATGTCGACGAGCGCTCACCCATGCATCGCGGGAGCGGACGTCAGTCGGAAGATTATTTCGGCCTCGGCATCGGCAAGCGTGTCGAGACGGCTGGCCACCATGTCGGCAGGAAAATATTCCTTCGCGATATCGACGAACGTCCGATAGTGGCCTGCCTCACTGGCGAGAAGCTCGCGGTAGAATTCGCGCAGCTCCTTGTCGGCAACGGCGCGGCTGAGGATCGAAAACCGTTCGCAACTGCGCGCTTCGACCAATGCGGCCACCAGCAACGCGTCGAGCATCCGACCAGGTTCGTTCCGTCGAATCAACGCATGCAGTTCCTGCACGTACGGATCGCCCGGATCACGCGCAAGCTGCGCGCCACGCCCGCGGATGAAGCGGTATACCCGCTGGAAATGATCAGTCTCCTCCTGCGCCAGCGAAATCATTTCCCGCACGAGACGATCGCGCTCCGGATACCTGCTGATGAGCGCGTACGCGTTGAGCGCCGCCTTTTTCTCGCAGTGCGCGTGATCGATCAACACGCGATCGAGATCGGCAATTGCGGACTCGATCCACCCCGATTGTGTATCGACTTTCAGACAGAGCATGATTGAACCTGATTGCAGTCGGCGAAGAGGCGACGGTCGACGTCGCGGCTCATCGTCCCCGCCGTCCGGAATACGGTCGGTTGACGAGTGCGAAACCCAATTGCACAGTGTAGAGCGAACCACCAAAGGCCGGATCGAATGAGCCCATCGCCGGGATCGTCATTGCCGCTCGTATCCGCAGATCGATGTGCGGTCCTTCGTCCATCGGAATCCTGTAACCGACCATCGCGCCCGCGTCGAATCCGACGTGCCATCCGGTCCGTGCCGTCAGGCGATCCTCAGTAGCCGAATGCATTGCTCCGAGCGCGACTCCCAGCATCGGTGTGAGCGCCAGGCGTCCGTCGCGCAATTCCCAGCCGGCATCGAGTGAACCGTTGAGATCCGACGTATTGCCGGCCGGCCAGGTGACGCCGCCGGCGTCGAAGGCAGCGTCCGAGCGGGCAATCGCAATCTGGAGGTTGGCGACCAGCGATACGCGGTGGTAATACCCCTCGAAGGCAAGGAACGGTCCGCTGCACGAGCCGAAACGCCTGCCCAGATTGCCGCTGAACGTTCCCATCATGTACCCCGCGCTGAACGCCACACCCGCCGGCTTTTCGCCGTAGCGACGCTCCACGTAGGTCTCGATGAGCGGCACGTATGGAGAATTCGGAAAGTCCGACGTGAACGAATCAGCTTGCTCGTTGAGCCGCGTTCGCGCCCGAAAGCCGACGGTGACGAGATGGTTGACGAGAAGATTGTGAAACCGCCGCTGTTCGACGCTGAGTGCGTCGTCGAGACCGCCGACGTATTCGATCCGGTCACGTAGAATCTCAGACATGCGACGGAAGAGATCGTCGCCGAACTCGGGATTCTCCCTCGGTTCCGATTCGATGGCATCGAGCAACGAGTGGAGCCGCGCCGTATCGGCGAGGATGGTCGTGTCCTCGAGAATCAGGTCGGCGCCGAGCCGCTCCCGGGCATTGATCCACGGTTGCGGTGTATAGTCGCGCCGGTGGTCCATAAACGCGATGATAGCGCGGGCTTCCCCGTCGGCGCCGGCATCGAGTCGGGCCAGCAGGAGAATTCGCGCGCGGCCGGGAAACGTCGAGCCGACGGCAACCGATTCGATCATGCGATTCCAACGGACCGAATCGGCTCCTGCACTCTGGGCGCGGGCAACCGTCGAGGCCGCGAAGAGCAGAATGAGCACCGGGGAGAATTCGTCGCATCGCCTACACGTCGGCCTCATGGACGATGTCGAGCGTTTCGGCAGCGGACGTGAGCGTTTCGACGAGTTCGTAACTGGTGCCGACGACGAAGACGTGGAGCACCAGATCCGGGCCCGTTCCATTGGCGGTGTATCCGGAAAGCAGACTGCGGACGAAGGCCTCCCGCTGGTAGAGCTTTGATCCGTCGGGCTTGATGACGGTGAATTCGTGCCACTCCACATCCTTCCCTGCAAGCCGGCCGATGACGTTGTCCACGTCGACGCTGTCGGGAATGTGATGTACGGGCGACGGAGTCACGTTGACGACGAGCAGCCCGTGCTGGATCTCCGCGGTATCGTCCGGATTGGAGATCATGAAGTTGTCGTAGCGCGCGTTGCGGGTCCAGTCGATGTCGCTGAACGCGGTGGGAACGCGCATCGTCAGATCCGGCGCGTTGGTGTGTTCGGTATGCAGCCGGATCTCGGTCGACGGCACGCTGCGGATCAGCGCCGAGCGGTCCTTGTGTTGCTCGCAGCCGACGGTCGTCGCGAACATCGTGACGAGCATCAGCATCCCGATGAACGGGCGCGCGAGTCGAGCGATTCGACGGATCATTGCGAGTCCTCGATCATGGCGACAGACGGAGTGTGGAAACCGCGCTGACGAGTTCTGCGACCCGGGAGCTGTCAGAACCGCCGACGTAGATCTGAACGCGAATCGTATCACGCGCAAGCTCCGGAGAAATCCGGGCGAAGAGGTCTTCAGAGGCGATCAGCCGATTGTAGTACGGATGACCACGCGGTCCTGTCCCCCGCCACACGAGCCAGTTGACCGGCTGCCCGACGACGATGGCGGCACGCCTGCGAACCGTCGACGAATCGGGGTGATGCGAGACGGCGCCCGGGCCGATGAAGATCCGCAGCAGTCCCTCGGATGGAACCGTGGTGTCGCGGGTACCCGGATCGTCCGGTCGGTAGAAGAAGAAATCGTCGTTCGGACGCTGACCGACCGAGCGAACCCGGTAGCCCGGCGGCAGATCGATCCAGAGATCGGGGACGGCCGTGTAGAGCGTCGGCAGCTGGTAGGTGCCCGCATCCATGGGCGCCCGATCCTGGGGTGCGGTAGTATCGGCCGCCGAAGCCGAATCGGCGGAGGTCGCCACTGTCGTGTCCGATTCGCCACCCGTCGCCGGTCGATCACCGCGGCCACAACTGACGATCGCCAGCGCTGCGAGCGCCACCACGACGGCCCAGCGAACCAGATGACACCTCATGCGAATGACCGGAGATGGTCCTGTAGGCGTTCTGCCAGATCGGAGCGTGCGTCGATGACGTCATGAATGCTCAACAGCGGAAAGACCGTCAGCCCTGATCGTTCCTCGAACGCTTCGCGGGCGGTGATGCCACTGTCGTCGATTGGTTCGGCGCGATCGAAGGCGATCACCAGCCCGGTCGGCATCACCTGCGCCTGGCGCAGCTTCTCGATGGCCTCGAACTTCGTGCCGCCGGTGGTGATCACGTCGTCGACGATCACCGCGCGATCGCCCTCGTGAATGACACCGAGGAACGAGCCGGCGTCGCCGTGGGTCTTCGCCTCCTTCCTGTCGCTGACCGCACGCACGGCACCGCGGCCGATACCGCTCAACGCGACAGCCGTGGTAACGGCGATTGGAATCCCCTTGTAGGCCGAACCGAACACCACCGTGGCGTCGTCGAACGCTCCGATTGTGGTGATACGGCGCGCGTACAGCTCGCCCAGTCGGCGAAGTTGATCGCCGGAGGACAGCCGTCCGGTGTTGAAGAAGTAGGGCGACGTCCGTCCGCTCTTCAGCGTGAAGTCGCCGAAGGTCAGGACATCCTCGGCAAGGAAGAATTCGAGCGCGTCGCGCCGAAGCTCCGCCTCTCGATCGGAAGTGCTCATGCGTGTATCGATTGATCGAACGGGGTGAATCAGGGGGTCAGACGTCGAGATCGTCGGGCACGTCGATCATCATCCGGAGCATTGCCGAGGAGAGCGTCTTTCCCTGCGCATCGAGCTTCAGCGAGACGGTGCCGCCACCGCCGAGCGCGTTATGGAGCAGGAAGTTGAGCGCCCACAGATTCGGCAGCTCGAAGCGTTCGACCTCGCCGTTGCAGATCCCGGCGAAATGCTCGCGAACGCGCTCAACGCTCAGTGCATCGCGGATGATCGGGTAGAATTCCTCCCGGCGCGCGATCACGCCGACGTTGCCCGCGTCGCCCTTATCGCCGGAACGCGCATGGGCGAGCGTCAGAAGTTGAACCGATTTCATGTCGTGTTGAATTCCGCCGGAGGCAGTGTTTCTGGTCGTTGGTCGGCAGTACGGCAACCTACGAAAACAAAAGTGCCTGAAGCCGCCGGCAACGGCGACTCCAGGCACCAGTTCAGTCAGTCCAATGTGGTGAGGTCCATCGAAGTAACGGGTCGATGGTGCGAGGAGTTAGCGGGCCGTGGCAAATTATTGAGCACTACTCCGCATCGCGCCCTCCCCCCTCCACAGCGCTCGTCGCCTCGTCGGCGTCTCCCACGTCGACGCGGATGCGCGGGTCGATCAGCGCCTTACGAATGAGTGCCGGCCAGTAGGCCACGACATCGGAGGGACGCGGACGACCTCCGGCGAATCCCGTGACGTTCGGCGGACCGGTCAGGATCAGTGGCGCGATCTCCTTGCCGAACCGCTCGACGGCGGCGCGGTCATGCCCCCGCACACCGATGCGCATCATCACCTCCTGCGGATCGGGGTTCACCCGCTCGGAGAGCGGTCCGTGACACGCATTGTATCCCACGTACTCGGTGCGGATCTCGTCGAAGCGAAGCCCGAGATTCTCCAGGCGCCGCCGCAGGATCGCATCTGCCGCCTTCGCCTTCTCCAGCGCATCCGGCCACGCATAGGTCAGGGACGCGAAGGCCGAGTACCCGTCGGAGTAGCTGGCGGAAACCTTGTAGTACTCCGTGTTCTCCCGCCCGCGGATTCCGTGGACGCGCACCCGATCGTGACCGAGGTCGTCGAGATGAATCGTCGTGAAGTCGGCAATTACGTCCGGCGTGATGTACTCGTGTGGATCGGCGATCTCGTAGAGGCACTGCTCCGAGATGGTACCCCTGGACACCATGCCGCCGGTTCCCTCGTGTTTGGTGACGACGAACTCGCCGCTGGGATAGGCCTCGATGATGGGGAATCCGATCTCGGCCAGGTCGGGCACAGAACGCCAGTCACCCATGTAGTTGCCACCGCTGGCCTGTCCGCCGCACTCGATGATGTGACCGGCGATCGTACCGGCGGCAAGGCGATCCCAGTCGTCCCAGCGCCATCCGAATTCATACATCATCGGAGCAAGACAGAGACCTGTGTCGGTGGTCCGACCGGTTATGACGATCTGGGCGCCGTCCTCGAGTGCCTGCACGATCGGGCGCGCGCCGAGGTAGACATTGGCCGACAGCAGTCGATCCCGAACCGTCGAAACGGGTTCCCCCGTCTCCATGTTCCTGAGCGCCGCACCGCTGGCGGCGAGCTGATCGATGTCGTCGAGGATGTTGTCACCGCTTACGACGCCGACCTTGATCGAAACGCCCTGTCTGCGGGCGACGTCAAGGATCGCATCGCGGCAGGCGTCGAGGTTGACACCACCCCCGTTGGTCACCAGTCGGATGTCACGTTCGACGAGGAATGGGAGAATCTGCTCGATCGTGGAGACGAGATCGCGGGCGTAGCCGGCGTTCGGATCGCGAGCCTTCTGTTTCTGCATGATCGACATCGTGACCTCGGCCAGGTAGTCCATCACGAGGTAATCGATCGGTCCTTTGCTCACCTGATCGAGCGGCGCAGAGAGCAGGTCGCCCCAGAAACCCTGACCTGATGCGATGCGGATCGACTCTTTCATCTGGTTGTCGTGGGTTGTGCGGGCTCTCCCGCGGCGTTCACTGTTTGACGTTTGATGCGCTTGCGATTCCGATTCGTCCGGCGAGCGCTTCGATGGAAACCGCGAGCGATGCCGACGAACTCGAGTATGTGTCGACGCGCACACGCGGCTCGAGGTCGCGGAGCAGATATGGATTGCCGAGATCGATCACCACGAGCGAACGCGCAGCGGCCGCCCGCGCGATCCGCTGCTGATCGCCGCTGAGCCCGACCTGGCCGGCGAAGCCGCGCGGGCCGACCGACACCACCGCCACGACCGTCGAGGACGCCGCCACGGCCGCGAGCAGTTCGCTCATGTCCGCCTCGCTGACCTCGGGCGTGACGACGGCTCCGGCGGCTTCGCCCTCGTACCACGTCGAGAAGTAGGTGAACCACTCTTCGGCCGCAGGATTTTCTTCGGTGTCGACGAATGCGAGGACGAACAGCGGCGGTATCAACCGGGGCAGCGAGCCGGATGCCCGCACCGCCCGTCGGGCCGACTCGAGGGCGATCACGTCGTGACCGCTGCGGATCGACTCGAAGTCTCCGTCCGGAGACGGCTGTCCGGCGATCCACTCGGTGAGCGCTTCGATGCGCTGAAAGCTCCGATCGACTCGCTGCTCGCTGATGCGACCGGAATCGACCGCATCGGCGAGCGCGGAGAGCGCTGCCCGGGGATCCTCCGGCATCAGGAGCACATCGGAACCTGCCAGGAAGCTCAGCACGGCCGCATCTCCGGCGCCATGATGCCGGCTGATCGCGTGCATGTCGAGCGCGTCGGTGACCACCAGGCCGTCGAACCCGAGGTGATCGCGCAGCAGGCCCGTGGTGATCTCCCGCGACAGTGAGGCTGGCACCATCGCTCCGTCAACCGCGGGTACGGCGATGTGCGAGACCATGACCGATCTCACGCCGGCTGCCACGGCGCTCGCAAACGGACGGAGTTCCACACGATCGAGCCGGTCGCGGTCTGCATCGACGACGGGAATCTCGTTGTGCGAATCGACGCGAGTGTCGCCGTGGCCCGGGAAGTGCTTCGCGCAGGCAGCGACACCCTCATCCTGGAGTCCGCGGACGTACGCGTCGACGTGCCGCGCCACCAGGTCGGCATCCTCGCCGAACGCGCGGATGTTGATGATCGGGTTGTCGGGATTGGTGTTGATATCGGCAACCGGTGCAAAGTTCCATCGGATCCCGACTGCGGACATCTCCCGGGCGATTGCACGGGCAACCGAGTATGTGGCGCTCAGATCGTCGGCACTGCCGAGCGCCATCATGCTCGGGAAAGCGGTTCCACCGGCAAACCGCATCGCGAGTCCGAATTCGCAGTCGGCGCTGAAGACGAGCCGTTGGCCGCCGCTGGCGCGCAGTTGACCGGTCGTCCATAGCACGTCGTCGACCGAACCGCCGAAGAGCGCGAATCCCCCTGGAGCGACCTCGTCGAGCAGCCGATGAACATCGTCGCGGTAGGACGATTCACTGACGTATCGATCGGTGTCCAGACGGGGATGGATCGAACGGGAAATACGGTCGTTCGGACGGGTCATCGGGTTCCAGCGGTGTACTGCGCACTCGTCGGTGTCCGTGGGCGACGGGGCGATTCGAGCGGCGAAGAAAACCACATATATACGGATTTGACCACGAAGTGATCGGGCGCCGCAGGGGTGGCAACGATCGGTTACAGTTGAGCCCGCAGCGGTCGAAATCCGTATATTTGTGCTCTTGTCTCGAATAACCTCACGTTCGATACCCCAATCCCGACCCGTTTATGGCAAAGAGCCTGAGCATTCTGTTTGTCACGAGCGAGGTGGTGCCGTTTGCCAAAACCGGCGGCCTGGCTGATGTCAGCAGCGCGCTTCCACTCGGTCTGACTGAACTCGGGCACGATGTACGGATCGTCGCGCCGAAATACGGCTCCGTATCGGAGCGCCGCAACCGCATCCACGAGATCAAACGGCTGAAGGATATTCCGATCGACGTGGGCGGCGAGGAATCGATGGCGGTGGTCAAGAGCTCGCAGGTGGTCAATGCCCGCGCGAAGGTGCAGGTCTATTTGGTCACCAGCGAGGCCTACTTCGAACCGTACAAGGGCATCTATGTCGATCCGAAGTCGGGAAAGGATTTCGCCAACAACGACGAGCGCTTCATCTTCTTTCAGAAGTCCGTCCTCGAGACGTGCATCCGCCTTGGCTGGCGTCCGGATATCATCCACTGCAACGACTGGCAGACAGCGCTCATCCCTGTTCTGATCGACGAACTCTATGGCGACGACTCGTTCTTCGCCAATACGCGCACCGTGCTCACTGTGCACAACGCCGGCTATCAGGGGGCGTTTCCGAAGGAGTCGTTCGAGAAGATCGGACTCGACCGCAAGCTGCTGTCGGCCAACGGACTGCAGCAGGACGGCAAGATCAATTTCCTCAAGGGCGGCATCGCTCATGCCAACGCAGTGACGACCGTCTCCCCCACCTACGCCAAGGATCTGCTCACCGCCGAGCAGGGACACGGACTGGAGTCGGTCTTCAAGAAGAATCGAAAGAAGCTCACCGGCATCCTCAACGGCATCGATACCGAAGTCTGGAATCCCGCTACGGACAAGCTGATCGATACGAAGTATTCGGTGGAGTCGCTCGAGGAGAAGTTCGAGAACAAGACCGAGCTCGCGAAGGAGTTCGGTCTGAAGGCCGACATCGACATTCCCGTCGTCGTGATGATCGCCCGCATGGTCGAGCAGAAGGGATACGATCTGCTCATTGATGCGATCGACCGCATCATGGACCTCGGCGTCCAGCTCTTGGTCATGGGCGAGGGTGAGAAGTCGATTCTGACGGCGCTGGAGAAGGCGGCGAAGAAGCACGCGTTGATGCGTGTGAAGTCGGAGTACGACGAGGAGACCGCACACATGATGCAGGCCGGAGGCGACATGCTGCTGATGCCCTCGCGCTACGAACCGTGCGGGCTCAACCAGCTCTACGCGCTGGCCTACGGCACCGTGCCCGTCGTACACCGCACCGGCGGACTCGCCGATTCGATTCACGACGTGCGGCAGAAGAAGGAGCGGCCGAACGGATTCGTCTTCAACGACTTCTCCGTCGAATCGCTGATCGAGGCGCTCGCGCGCGCGGTCGAGATGTACAAGGATGAAGAGAAGTGGGAAGAGCTCCAGCGCTCGATCATGAGTGAGGACCATTCCTGGAAGGCCGCCGCGGCCGAGTACGCTGAGCTCTACCGCTCGCTGTAACACCGCAATGCATTCGATGCGAACAATCCCCATGTCCGTCGCGTGGTCGCTGCCGCTGTTCGCTGCAGCGATCATCGTGTTTTCGGGATGCAACGATCCCTCCTCCCCCTTGGATCGGAATTCCTCCCGAGCACCATCGACTTCCATACGGTCACCGTCCCGGCCGATCGGTTCGAATACTCCACCGGCCTGGCCACCATCGCCAACACGTCTTCGCTCGGCGGTGCGTCGGTACTCGTCGGTCGCGCATCCGACGGAACAATCGCGCACGGTCTGCTGGCGATCACAACGCTGAGCGACCGGCTGGCGAACATCTCGGCATCGAATATCGTTGCGGTGCGGCTGCGCCTGCAGGCGCTCAACTATCGATACCCGAATTCCGATGCGCGCATGGCCACGTTCGATGTGGTCTCGGTCGACGGAACGCTCAACGAGAACACGCAGTGGAACGCCGATCTCGTCTCATCGATCGAGTCGTCGCCCACGCTGGGTAGCTACGATGAGGCCTACCCCGACACCTCGCGCATCAGTGTGTCGCTCGATCCGCAGCTGACGGCTGATTTCCTGAACAACTACGCGACGGCCGTCGATGACAGCGGCGCGACGCGGATCGACGTGCACCGCTATCTGGCGCTTCGTGCACGACCCGATGCGAACGCGATCGGCTCGTGGCTGGGCGTCAACTTCCTCGGCGCCGAGGACAGCGTACAGCCGGTGCTCGAGGTGCAGCTTGCCGACACCACCGTCTCGCTTCCCGTCGAAGTCACCGACTGGATTGCAAGTCTTCCGGATACCGCCGCCCCCGGCCGGATGCTCGTGGCGGGAGGGGCACCGATCCGCTCGTGGATTCACTTCCCGCTCGACTCGATTCCGTCCGACGCCGTGATTCATCGCGCGGAGCTGATGATCGACGCCGATCCCGCGATGTCGACGACCGGCACCAGCGACGTGACGAACTACATGGCGGTCTACGTCGCCTCGGATTCCACTCGCGCGCGAAACGAATTCAGCTTCGACGGGTCGGTCCCGATGCTGAGCGCCTATCGCGCGGCGGCCGACTCCTCGACCTTCTCGAGCGAATTCTCCGTCAGCAATCTGGCGCCGACCATCACGACCTGGCTGCGCGCGCGCTCGGGCAGAATCTCCGGCTCGGCCAACGCAAACAACGGACTGATCCTCGCGCTCAACCGGAACGCGTCGGCACGCGCTCCGCTGGAGACCGGGACGGTCGACCGCCTGTACCTGCACGCCCCCACATCGGAGGACGCGGCCATGCGGCCACGGCTTTCGATCACCTATTCGATCCAGACTGATGCGAAGTAACCTCCGCCGACTGATCGCGCTGCTGTTGGTTGCCTCGGCACTTCCCGCCGCGGCACAGACCAACGGCGGCAGCACCTACTCGATCTTCAACATCGGCGATCTGCAGCCGACGTGGTCGGCAGCGGCTATGGGACATGGAGGACTGGAAACCGCAATGGTCGGCTCCGACGTCAACACCGTCAATCCCGCCGGCTGGAGCGACCTCAACAGCGTGACCGTGCAGGCCGATCTCGTCTTCGAACAGTACAAGGTCAGCGACGCCACAAGCTCGTTCTACCAGAACAACACGAGTCTGCGCAATTTCGCCGCCGCCTTCCCCTGGTCGGAGAAGCTCGGCGGAACGGTCGGACTCGTGCTGCAGCCGTATTCGACGGTCAACTACAGCGTTCGCCGCAATCAACAGGTGCAGCTCGACTCCGGCGGCACTGCCGACGCAACGCTCGACTTCTCCGGTTCCGGCGGCATCTCCCAGGCGGTGCTCGGCACCTCGTTCCGGCCGATCGATCGCGTGACAGTGGGCGCCGCGGCGATCCGCTACATCGGGACGATCGAGCGACAGTCTGATGTGACCTTCGCCGATGGCTCGCTCAACCCGGCGACCTACACGACAGACGAACGCTACGGCGCGTGGGGATGGCGCGTGGGCGCGCTCCTGGAGCCGATCGACCACCTGCGGATCGGGGCGAATTTCGAAGGCGGCGCCGACCTCTCGCTCGATAATGTCCGGATGCGCTCCTACTCGACACTGCTCGGGATCGTCAGCGACACCAACGCGACCACGTCGGGCACCGTCACGCTTCCGCCGCGCATCAGCGTCGGTGCGGCCTACAGGTCGGGTGAATTTCAGTTCGGTGGCGAGGCCGTACTGCAGAACTGGAGCGGCGATGTGTTCTCCACCGCCGCCGCGTCGACGCGAATCGCCGCGGGCGTCGATCGGCTTGCCGACCTCTCGCCCGGAGCCAGTGGCGTCTCCCGATGGATACTCCGGCTCGGCGGGTACTACGACGACACCTACTACCAGATCGGAAGCAATCAGATCACGGAGTGGGCAGGCACCGTCGGCGTCGGAATTCCCCTGACCCGTACGACCGGACTGAACGTCGGCAGCTTCCTTGACCTCGCCGCCGAAGTGGGCATGCGCGGAACGACCGACACCGGCCTGACCCGCGAGCTGTTCGGCAAGCTCTACATCCAGCTCTCGGTCAGCGAACTCTGGTTCCAGCGCCGGGACAACGACTGATGCGCAGCGGCATCGGATTCGACATTCATCGCCTCGAGCCCGGTCTTCCGCTGCGGCTCGGCGGCATCGACATCGAGGACGCCGAGCATGGCGCCGTCGCCCACTCCGACGGAGACGTCCTCGTCCACGCCATCTGCGACGCCCTGCTTGGAGCGCTTGCGCTCGGCGACATCGGCCACCATTTTCCCGACACCGATCCCACGTATCGGGACGCAAATTCAATCGATCTTCTTCGACACGTCACCGAACTTCTCGCTGCCGAGGGCTTTAGTGTAAACAACGTCGACTGCATGCTGATCCTCGAGCGCCCGAAGATCGGACCGTACCGCGATCGTATGCGCGCAACCCTTGCCGCGGCAATGGGCGTCTCCCCCGATCGGGTATCAGTCAAGGCGACGACACACGAGGGGCTCGGGCCGCTGGGTGCCGCCGAGGGCATCGCGGCGTACGCTGTGGCCACCGTCGCGCCGCTCTAGAACCGCGGGGTCCGAGGCTCCTCGAGCGGGTTGGCACTCCCCTTTCAATCGACAGCATCCCTACGCTGCCTGCCTGTCTGCCAGATTCATCGCACTGCTATGTCGGATCACGGCCACACCCGCAGCTTCCAGCGCACGCAGCGTCTCGCCGCAGGGTGCCTGCTCGTGCTGCTCGTGCTCTGCCGGGCTGCCCGGGCCGGTGTAGTGCCCGTGGCGGACGGCAGCATTCCGGGGACGGAACTGGTACGGATGCCCGGCGGTTGGCTGGGCGTCGAGCAGGACGGCCGCATCACCGTCCTTCGGCGATTCGACACCTCGATGCAGGTGATCGCAACGCAGAGCTATCGACCGCTGCAGCGGATTGACCTTCACGTTCCCACCGAATTCCACTCCCATGCCTGGCTGCTCGCCGCGCGCGGTCGGACGAACGCCCTCTACCGCCTCGATCTCGATTCGGCATCGGTGCTCGACATCGCTCCCGTGTGGGAGTCGACGGTTCCGGGAATGCGTCGAATCGTCAGGGTGGGACCGATCACCCGGCCCGGCGCGACCGAGATTGCGCTGGCCGGCGACTCGATGTTCGTCGTCGTCGCAAGCGATGGGAGCGAACGGTATCGCCTCGGCGGTGAGATACAGGAGGCTGTGAGCGTCGATGGCGGCTGGATCGTCGCCACGGCCGTCGCCGATGGAACCGACCTGCTCTGGCTCGACGCCACCTCCGGCGCCGTTACCGCGCGGCTTCGCCTTTCCGCGCGCCGGATCGTCGCAATGCGGCGCGCCACGGTGAATTCGCACGACGAACTCATCGTGGCGACGAGCGATCCATCGATGCTCGTGCGAGTCGACCTCTCCGATCACGTGATCGTCGACTCGCATCGCCTCGCATCGCCGCCGGCAGCGCTGGTGAGCGTCGCCGGGCGGACGCTCGCGGTGTTCACGGGGTATCCGGGACCGGAAGTCGTCGACGTCGCCGATGAAGGGGTTCGACGATCGCTTGCCTATCCGCTGGGAGCGCAGATATCGTCGGTTGCGGCGGCGGGCGGATTCCTGGCCCTGGCCGGTGGTGACTCGCTTGTCCTCTACGGGGGTCGATTCCAACCGATCGGCTCGGCTGCGATCGCCGGCTCTCTGGCGCCCATGCGAATGATCGTCGCGAACGATTCGACGGTGATCGCGGCGCGTCCCGATGGCTCGACGTTCCTGCGGGTCGATGTCAGCGAACCGTCGTGGTGGAATCGCAACCTGGAGTCGGTCGCCGTCGGAGCACTGGCCCTGCTGCTGCTGGCCGTGATCGCCCTGGCCCTGCGGCACAACCGATTCATCCTGCAGATCTACAACAACCTCTTTCGTGCGCGAGGATCGAGTGGTGTGCTGGTGATGAGTCGCTCGCAGCGGCTGCGGCACGTCAATGCGTCGGCACGATCGATGCTCGACATCGCGCCCTACATTCCGCTGCGTCGACACATCAGCGAGTATCTCTCCGACCCGGAACTCGCTCCGGTCCGCACCGGACTCCGCGCTCTGTTCTCTGAAGGACGCGCATTCGAAACGAAGGTCGAGCGTGAGGTCGACGGGACGATTCGCTCCCTCTCCTTCCACGGTCGACCGATGTTCGGTCAGTACGCCACCACCGGCTACCTGCTCATCGTCGACGATGTGACCGAACGGATCGAGACCGAACGGATCGTCAACTGGGCGTCGGTGGCGCACCACATCGCGCACGAGATGAAGACGCCACTCGGAACGGTGCGACTTACCGCGGAAATGCTGCGGGACCGACTCGGAACCAACGGACACGATCCGGAGTACACGCGGGCGACCGACCGGATTCTCCGTCAGTCGGAGCGACTGCGTGAGATCGTCGAGGATCTGCTGACCGTCGCCCGCGCCGAAACGCTCCACCGGACGTCCGCCGACCTGGGAGTGCTCATCTCCTCGATGGCGCATGAGTACCTCGACTATCTGCCGAAGAACATCGAGATGTCACTTGAGGTGAGTGGTGAGGATTTTCGCGCCGATGTCGACGTACAGCAACTGATCGTCGCCGTCCGCAATGTCCTCGACAACGCGCGCCACGCCATCGGCACGCGGGACGACGGTCGCATCGACCTGCGGCTGGAGAGTCGCGGCGAACATATCGCGATTCTCATCTCCGACAACGGCATCGGCATGCCGCCGGAAACGCTCTCCCGAATTTTCCAGCCGTTCTATACTGAACGCGAAGGCGGATCGGGAATCGGAACGATGATCGTCAAGCGCGTCATCGAGGGCCACGGCGGCAGCGTCGAGGTCACCAGCAGCGTCGGCGTCGGCACGCGATTCGAACTCGTACTGCCAAGAGGATAGACTCCCGTCAACACCAGCAACCAGGCACGAAGGACCATGAACTTTCAGAAGCTGACCCTCAAATCGCAGGAAGCGCTGCAGACGGCCGGTGAAATCGCGACCAGCTACTCCAACCAGTACATCGAGCCCGTTCACGTGCTGGCCGCACTGCTGCAGGATTCCGCCGGAATCGTTCCGCCGATGCTCATGAAAATCGGCGCGAACGTCAACTACCTGAAGGTGAAGGTGAACGAATCGATCGAGGCGCTGCCAAAGGTTTCCGGTGCCGGCATGGGCAATCAGTACATGTCGCAGTCCATGGGACAGCTGCTCGAGAAGGCGCTCACCGAGGCAACAGCGATGGGTGATGAATATGTCTCGACCGAACATCTGCTGCTGGTGATGGCCGACGATGCCGGTACGCCGTCCGGGGCGCTGCTGCGCGATCAGGGCGTCACGCGCGACGCGGTACTGGCGGCGCTGAAGGACGTGCGCGGCTCCAGGTCGGTAACCGATCAGAATCCGGAGGACAAGTACCAGGCGCTGCAGCGCTACGGTCGCAACCTCAACGACCTGGCGCGGCGCGGAAAGCTCGATCCGGTGATCGGACGTGAAGATGAAATTCGACGGGTGATGCAGGTGCTGATGCGACGGACCAAGAACAATCCGGTGCTCATCGGTGAACCTGGTGTCGGCAAGACCGCCATTGCCGAGGGCATCGCAGCGCGAATCGTCGAAGGCGACGTGCCGGAGGCGCTCGCCACGCGGCAGATCGTGGCCCTCGACATGGGCGCCCTGGTCGCTGGCACCAGCTTCCGCGGACAGTTCGAGGAGCGCATGAAGGCAATCGTGCAGGAGGTGGCCGACTCGAACGGAGAGATCATTCTGTTCATCGACGAACTTCACACACTCGTCGGAGCGGGCGCGGCACAGGGTTCGGTCGATGCCGCCAATATTCTCAAGCCGGCGCTGGCACGCGGCGAGCTTCGCACCATTGGCGCGACGACGCTGGACGAATACCGCAAGTACATCGAGTCGGATGCCGCACTGGAACGTCGCTTCCAGCCGGTGCTCGTTCCCGAGCCGAGCGTCGAGGATACGATCTCGATCCTGCGCGGACTGAAGGAGCGGTACGAAGTCCACCATGGTGTGCGCATCACCGACCCGGCGATCGTCGCGGCCGCACAGCTGTCGGATCGCTATATCGCCGACCGGTTTCTTCCCGACAAGGCGATCGATCTCGTCGACGAAGCAGCCTCCCGCCTGCGCATTGAAATCGATTCGATGCCGGAAGAACTCGATGCGATCGAGCGGCGCATCCGCCAGCTCGAGATCGAACGCGAGGCGTTGCGGCGGGAACTGAAGGCCGCCGGAGTGTAGCCCACGGCGGACGCTGCCGCAGTGTCGCCGATTTCCGCCGTATGGCGGCTCGCGTGTATATTTGCCGATCGCTCCACGCCGCCGATCGCGCTTCCGCGCGCCCCGTTGAACACGCCGATCCACATGCTCATGCACACCGCTCGCCATTGCTTTCATCGCTCGGCCGCTCGCGTCGTCACCGTCCCACGGTGGATCGTCCCCGGCCTGATCGCGATGATGCTCGGCGGCTGCGCGAGCAATCAACCCGCCGTGGAAGAGACAACCGTCGATACGACGGCCGTCGCCTCCGCCCCCGAACCGGTCACCACCGGTCCCACCATCGGTGAACGACTCGGTCGACTCGACGCACAGATGAAGACCGCACCGCCTGACAGCATTCCGATCCTCCGCGCCGAATACCAGCAGCTGCTCGCGGAGTCACGGAACGGCGAACAACCGCTCGATTCCGCACTGCAGCCGTCATCGTCTGCCGATACGAGCGAAGAGTTCTTCCGGATTGCCGACACCGCCTACCCCGACACCGTTGTCCATACGCCTCCGCGGAAGCAGATCGTCACCGGTCCTGCCCAACCAAGCGTCGACACCGCCGCCATGGCATTGTCCCCGGCGGCAATCGCGAATCCCGCGCTCGTGTTCAACGGACTGCGCCCCGCCGAACTGCGCACCGCACCCGGCTACCACCCGCCCAGCCGGCACCGCGCGCACGCCACGCGACGCAGCACCAGATCGGTCCGGCCCTCGGTGACCCAGCGTCCCCGTACCAAGGCCGAGGAACAGGGACTCACGCGACTGTCAGACCGTCGAATGGTGGAAGGAATGGTGGCTGCGCGAGCCGGCCGGTATGCCGAGGCCGTGGAGAAATTCTCCGGCGTGAGCTCGGTCGACCGAACCGACGAAGCCGACTTCTACTACGCCCTGTCATTGGAACGCACGGGCGAACTTCAGGCCGCGGCCAGTGAGTATCGCACGCTGTCGCGCGGCTCCAGCGAACTCGCCCATCGGTCGGTCGTCGCCTATGCCCGCGTGCTCTCGCAGATGGGCCAGACGTCACGCGCGAAGAAGACCCTGTGGCAGTTCATCAACGCGAATCCCAACTCTCCCATGGTGCCGAGTGCACGGGAGCTGCTGCAGCAGATCTGACTCCCCGTCCCGTCGTCGGACGAGTTGATTCGATTGGGCGTCCCGAGAACCGATCGCGGTGATTCGGAGAGCAGGGAGACTCCGCCGCCTGCGATCGATCCTACCCGCTTGCGGCCCCTCGCTATTCTCCACGTCTCCGACACACCGCGATCAACGCTTCGAGACGAAGCCCCGCTCAACCCACCCGACGCATCAACGCTCCATAGAATCCGTCGGCACCGTGCAGATGAGGCCACGTTCGCAGCGCCCCATCAACGCTCTGGAGTGCATCCGGAGCGGGCGTGGGAATTTGTTCGAATTCACCCGAGCGACCGAGAAACGCCTCCACCTGATCCTCGTTCTCCTCGCGCAACAGTGAACAGGTCGCGTAGAGCAGCAATCCTCCCGGCTTGACGAAGCGCGCATAGTCATCGATGATCTCACGCTGCTGCATGACGATCCGCTCGAGCATCTCCTCCTCGAGCGACAGACGCGCGCCCGGGTTACGTCGCAGCACTCCCGTTCCCGTACACGGAGCATCGATCATCACCGCATCGCACGCGCCGATGATCGACGGACTTCGGGAGACGAATTCATCATGCGAGACGACCCGAATGTTCTGCGCTCCGGAACGCTTCAACCGTGGTCGAATCATCGCGAGGCGGCGTGCGTTCAGGTCGTGAGCAATGACTTCGCCACGCCCCTTCATGATCGCCGCCAGATGAAGACTCTTGCCGCCCGCCCCGGCGCATGCATCGAGCACTCGCCACGTGGGCCAGGGATCTAACGCGACCGAGAGAAGCTGGCTTCCCTCGTCCTGCAGCTCGAAGTACCCCTGTTTGAATTCCGGAATCGCGTTGGCATTCATCCGCCGCCGGAGCACCACCGACTGCGGCGCCCAGTGGCCGGCAGCGGCATCGATTCCGCGACGCCGGAGCCGCTCGATGAGCTCCTCGCGGTCGGCGCGCAATGTGTTCGCGCGAAGCACGATCGGCGCCTGATGGTTGAGAGACGCCAATACGGTACCGGCTTCTTCGAACCCCAGCTGGTGCTGCAGTCGCGCGACGAACCATGTGGGAAGCGCGTGGAGCATCGCCGAGCGCATCGGCTCGTCCAGGGCCTCGATACGCGCGGGAAGTTCGCGGACCCGCGAGGCGATCGCACGCACGGTCTCCCGTGAGAGTTGAAGGCCGCGGGCCGTCGCCTCGACATCCGCGTTACGATGCGTTTCGACCATCATCGCGACGACCGCCGTTGCCGCCTCCGCGGAGATCGACGGCGACTGCTCGTCGGACGGTGAACTGCCGCGACGGGACTGCTCGGGCGACGACGGCGGCTGCAAAGGCGGTGGCGCGAGCAACGCTCGATAGCGCGGCAAGGCGCGAAGCGCGTCGTAGACCGCGTCGGCGATGAACCCGCGATCATGGGAACCGAGGTAGCGCCGTTCGGCGAAGAATCGACTGATGGTCAGATCCGCCGGAGCGGTCTCACGCTCGAGCACGGCGGTAAGCAGTTCGGCAACGTGGCCGATGCGAAACGGTGATGCCTGTGGTCGCTTCACGCTCACTGTGCTCCCTCCGTGCGCTCGGTCGACTTCCGTCCGGACGTGGAACGAATCATCGACGCACGGGCACGCACGCTCAGCGGTGCGGTCGCGTTCCGCTCCAGCTTCTTCCACCCGACGAGTCCGATCATCGCGGCGTTGTCCGTGCTGTAGATCGGCTTGACCGTATGGAAGTGAAGGCCGAGACGTTCGCATTCCTCGGCGAATCGCTGCCGCAGGCGCGAGTTCACCGACACGCCACCGACGACGACGAGGTGCTGGCGGCCGAGACGGCGCGCGGCGCGAACGGCTTTGCGCACAAGCGTGTCGACGATCGCTTCCTGGTAGGCGGCGCAGACATCGGCGAGGGCCTGTCCTTCGGGCGGGCCGCTCGGAAAGTTGTCCCGCAGGAAGTATCGCAACGACGTCTTCAGTCCGCTGAAACTGAAATCCATCGTCTTCGAATCCACCAGCGTTCGGGGAAACGCATGGCTGTCCGGATTTCCCGTTCGTGCCAGAGCATCGATGCGGGGACCGCCGGGATAGCCGAGTCCCAGGAGCTTCGCACCCTTGTCGAACGCTTCCCCCGCAGCGTCGTCGCGCGTTGCTCCGAGCAGATGGTACTCCCCGACGGCATCAACGTCGTAGAGCAGCGTATGACCGCCGGAGACGACCAGTCCGAGGTAGGGAAACGGCATGTCGGGTTCGTCCAGCAGAATCGACAGCAGATGGGCCTCGATGTGGTGAACGGCAATGAGCGGCACGCCGAGTGCTACGGCCATACCCTTTGCGGTGTTGACGCCGACGAGCAGCGAACCGATCAGGCCCGGTTCGGTGGTAACCGCGACGGCATCGAGCGCCCGCGGCTCGATCGAAGCGCGCTCGAGTGCCTGGCGGATCACCGGAGCGATCGAGCGCAGGTGCGCGCGCGATGCAATCTCGGGAACGACGCCACCCCACGCCTCGTGTTCGAGCTGTGATGCGATCACCAGCGATACGAGCTCCCCGTCGCGGACCACTGCCGCGGAGGTCTCGTCACAGGAAGTCTCTATGGCAAGCAGCTGTCGGGGCATTCTCAGGTTTCATCGTCGAAAAGCTCTCAAGATAGCCTGATGTGCCGCAGAATGCATTATGACGAGTCGAGCGGCCTCAATACCTTGCTCGACTGCGCCGTTGGCTCAACCAATTCACTCAACCCGTCGACCCGCTCGTGAGAGATGCAACCCTGGGACTTGCCGCAAGTCCCTGGATCGTGGGACTGATCGTGCTGGCCGCCTTCGCGGTTGCCGTCTATACCTACCACCGCACGCTTCCACCCGTCGGCCCGCTGCGTCGCTGGACGCTGATCGCCCTGCGTACCATCGGTATCGGCCTGCTCCTGTTCGTCCTGTTCGAACCGGTCCTTTCCTTGATCAGCGTGCGCGCCGAGGAACCGAGTGTGCTGGTCGCGGTGGACAACTCCGAGAGCATGACGCTCCGCGATGGCGACACCGACCGCATCACGCGCGAACGAAACATCGTGGGCGAATTCGATCGCTCTTCGCTCGGCGATCAGGCGCGGTACGTCTCCTTCGCCGATTCGGCCCGGGCTCGCGGAGCATCGCTCGATCCCGATTCGCTCGACGCTTCCGGGGCCGAAACGCGGCTGGAGGCACCCTTCGATCTTCTCGCCGATTCGCTGCGAACCCGGAACATCCGCGCGATGGTGCTGCTCAGCGACGGCCAGTACAACGCCGGCGCCAATCCCGTCCTCGAAGCCGAGAAGCTCGGCGTTCCGGTCTACGCCGTGGGTCTCGGCGATTCGGTCGAGCCGAAGGATCTGTCGCTCCAGGAACTGTTCACCAACGACGTCACCTACGTCAACACGCAGCTGCCGGTGGAAGTGCGAGTCAAGTCCGCCGGCTATGCGGGCGGAACGGCGACGGTGCGGCTCCGCGACGACAACGGGACGATTGCCACGCAGCAGATCCCGCTCGCCACCGGCACCAACGAGTACACGGCCACCTTCCTCTACACCCCGAAGCGCGAGGGAATCGCGAAGCTCACCGCATCTGTCACCGGCGGCGATGGAAGCGAGCTGACTGGGAAGAACAATTCGAGATCCACCTACGTGCAGGTGCGCACGAACAAACGCACCTACGTCATCGTCGCCGGCGGTCCGTCACCCGATGTCGCGTTCGTACGACGGATGCTCACCGAGGACAAGGATGTCACCGTACGCAGCTTCATTCAGCGCTCCGGAACGGAATTCCTCGAAGGTCCACTCGACGCCGCAGCGTTCCGCGACGCCGAGGCAGTCATCATCATCGGCTATCCGACGACCGAATCGGCGCCGGACATGGTGTCGCGACTCGCCGGCATTATCGAACGACAGCACCTGCCGGTGCTCTTCGTCATGGGCTCCCGATTCGATGTCGAACGTGCCAAGCCGCTCGAATCGATCCTCCCGGTCACCTTCGGCCCTTCCCGCCCCGCCGAGATGCAGGTGTCGGTCGAACCGACGAAGTCCGGCCTCAGCTCCCCTGCCCTCCGCGTGGGCGACCCGACCGCATGGAACCAGCTCCCGCCGATCTTCCGCAGCGAGACCCACGTCACCGCCCGACCGGAATCCGATGTGCTCGCCACCGCCCGGCTCGGCGGCCTCACGCTCGACGAACCCATCATCGTCTCCCGAAAACTCGATCGCGGTCGTTCGCTCGCAATCCTGGGCTGGGACATCTATCGGTGGCAGCTGCTCGGCGAGGGACCGCGCGCCGTTCGCGGCCAGGAGCGCCTCGGCGTCCTCGACAACGTCCTTTCGAATTCGCTCCGGTGGCTCGCCACACGCGAGACCGGCAAACGCGTGCGCATCGCCACCAGCAAGCAGCTATACAACCTGGGCGAGCACGTGCGATTCATGGCCCAGACGTACGACGAGCAATACCGTCCGCTGAACGACGCGACCGTCTCCGTCCGCCTCAGTGGCGGAGGTACGACGCGGGACCTGACTCTTGCACCGGCCGGAACCGGTCGCTACGAAGCGGTCGTCAACGACCTGCCGAGCGGCGACTACACATTCGAAGGATCCGGCGCCTACGACGGCCGTCAGATCGGCACCGACGCCGGTCGCTTCAGCGTCGGAGAGATGCCGCTGGAGTATCTTCAGCCGACGATGAATGCCGATCTGCTCCGCGAACTCGCGCGCCGTACCGGCGGCCGTTTCTATACCGCCGCGCAGACGGCGTCGCTTGCCGAAGACATCCGCTCGCGCGCGGATTTCGCGCCCCGCACCATCGAATCGACCGAGGAACGCCCGCTCTGGAGCAGCCCGTGGCTCCTTGCAGCCGCCATCGCCGCCTTTGCCATCGAGTGGCTCCTTCGCAAACGCAGCGGCATGATGTAGTCCGCCGTACGAATTCCCCAATCCGAGATTCCTGCCATGTCTCTCTTCAACACGACGCCGAATGACCTGCCCGCGACCAATCGATACGGCCGCGAGAAACTCCCCACCGGCCAGATCTATACCGAGAAGTTTCCCGTTCTCACCTACGGTCCGACGCCCATCGTCGAGGAGGCCCACTACCGTCTGACGATCGGTGGCGCCGTCTCACGGGAACCGAGCTGGTCGCTGGCCGAGCTCCGAGCACTGCCGCAGACGACACTCAACGCCGACTTCCACTGCGTGACCCACTGGTCGAGGTTCGACGACGACTGGTCGGGCGTGCTCTTTCGAGACCTCTTCGAAACCATCCGCGAAATCGTCGACCCCGCCGCTACACACGTCATGCAGCACGCATACGGAGGCTACACGACGAATCTGCCCCTGGCGTGGATGCTCGAGGAGGATGTGATGATCGCCTACTCGTTCAACGGTCAACCGCTCGAACCCGAACACGGCGGACCGGTCCGTGTGTTCACGCCGAAGCGTTACGCCTGGAAGGGAGCCAAGTGGATACGGTCGTTCGAATTCATGCTCGCCGATCGCCCCGGCTTCTGGGAGCAGAACGGATACAGCAATTCAGCCGACCCGTGGAAGGAGGAGCGGTACTGGGAATAGCCGCTCAGTCCGGAAGTCGCAGCTCCGATTCCTCGGTGATCTCGCCCTCGGCGACGACGCCGCTGCGGATGAGCATCCCCTCCTGAGAGAGCGTCCGCGCCAGTAGGACGAATTCCGATCGTTCGGCCGGCGAGGCATCCGGAAGGAGAGCGTCGATGAGCGCCGCGAGCCGAAGCGGCCCGCGCGAGACCCGCAGCGCCTCGACGATCCTCCCGCGCCAGAGTCGTCGCGGCTCCCGCCGAATCGTCGGCTCGGGGATCCTTCGCCCGCGAGGATCGAACGTCTGGATCGCCACCGGATGCGCCGAGAGACACACGCCCACCAGCGGACAGTCATCGCAGCTCGGACGGCGCGCCGTACAGACCGTTGCGCCGAGATCCATCAGGGCACCATGCCACCGATAGGCGTCACCCGGTGGAACCAGCCGTCCGGCAACGCGCCGGACCAGATTCCCCGGTGCCCGGTGACGCTCGGTGGGACACCGGAAAAACACCCGCGAAAGCACCCGCTCCACGTTCACATCCACCACCGGCACGTCCGCACCAAAGGCAAAGCAGGCAATCGCCGCGGCGGTGTACTCGCCTACACCGGGCAGTTCGCGAAGCAATTCGATATCAGCGGGAAACCGGCCTCCATGCTGCTCGAGGACGGCCTGTGCAGCGCGCTGGAGGTTGAGTGCCCGTCGATTGTACCCGAGCCCGCTCCACGCCCGCAGCAGCGTTCCGCGGGACGCCGAGGCAAGGGATTGAAGCGTCGGGAACTGTTCCAGGAATTCCACCAGCCGATCGGCGACACGCTCCGCCTGTGTCTGCTGCAGCATCACCTCGCTCACGAGAATCGAATACGGATCGTGCAGATGCCCCCTCGATGGCGCAGCGTCATCGATCGACCGCCACGGAAATGATCGTCCATTGCGGTCGAACCATTCGAGGAGGTGCCCGACGACGCTCTCGCCGTTGAGATCGACGGTCTTCGGAAGTGATTGCGCGCGAGATGACATGGAGCGTAGGTGTTGTGATTGATTCCACCGTCCGGTGGCATGAGAGTTGAATTTTATCGGCAATGCGCGGGCCGCGGATCACGCGGCTTCCACGCTGCAATCAACTCAATCCCGCAGAGGTGACCCGATATGGCTACTGTTGAAAAATCAATCGACGTCGACGTTCCGATCCGCACCGCATACGATCAATGGACGCAGTTCGAGGACTTCCCGAAGTTCATGAAGGGAATTCAGGCAGTCGAGCAGATCGACGATTCGCACCTGCAATGGCACGCCCAGGTCGGCGGAAAGGATGAGTCGTGGCGAGCGGAGATCACCTCCCAGGTGCCCGACGAGCGCGTCGCCTGGCGCAGCATCTCGGGCGCCAGTAACGAGGGCACCGTCACGTTCGCTCCGATCGACGAAGGACACACTCGCGTGCATCTGCGACTCGAGTACGATCCGCAGGGTGCACTGGAGAAGACCGGCGACCGCCTCGGAATCGTGACCGGACGCGTCGAAGGCGACCTGCAGCGGTTCAAGGATTTCATCGAGAGCCGCCAGCGCGCAACTGGCGAGTGGCGCGGGCGCATCCGCGGAGGAGATGTCGAGGATCGCGGCTAGTCGCTCGATGCCCTCGCGAGCAGAGGCGCGATGCGCTGCGAGTGCACCCTCGGGCGCACATGTCTGACTTCATCCGACACCGGAGTCGATTCCATCGGCTCCGGTGTCGTTCGTTACACCCGCCGCATCGCACCCGGGGCCGGGTCGCTGGCATCGGTTTGTGTAAATTTGGCGCTTTGGTCAAGCCCGAGCGCGATCGACACGCCGATCGATCCCGCCGCACCCATCAATTCGACCCCGTCTGGCAATGCAGTATTTCGAGCAAGTCACCGACATGATCGGCAACACACCACTTCTTCGACTCGACCGCGTGATCGGTCCGACGAAGGGACTGGTGCTGGCGAAAATGGAGAGTCAGAATCCAGGCGGATCGGTCAAGGACCGCATCGGTATTCGAATGCTCGAGGCGGCCGAACGAGACGGCCGAATCCAGCCCGGCGGCCTGATCGTCGAGCCGACCTCCGGAAATACCGGAATCGGTCTGTTGCTCGCAGCAATTCGCAAGGGCTATCGGTGCCTCTACGTCATGACCGACAAGGCGTCGGTCGAACGCGTCCGCTACCTCAAGGCGCTCGGCGCCGATATCCTGATCGTCTCCTCTGCGGCAAAGCCCAGTTCTCCGGATTACTACTACAACACCGCTCTTCGACTCTCCGAACAGATACCGAATGCGGTGATGTTCAACCAGTATGAGAATCCTGCCAATCCCGGCGCGCATTACGCCGGCACCGGCCCTGAAATCTGGCAGCAGACCGATGGACGGATCACCCATTTCGTCGCCGGTATGGGAACCGGAGGAACCATCAGCGGAACGGGACGGTACCTCAAGGAAAAGAATCCCGACATCCGTGTCGTCGGTGCCGATCCTACTGGTTCGTCGTTGAAACTGTATAAGGAAACCGGGCGGCTCGTAGAGGCGCTCCCCTACCTCGTCGAGGGCGTCGGTCAGGAGCGAATTCCCGGAAACCTCGACTTCGATGTCGTCGATGAAGTCGTCAACGTCACCGATCGCGAATCGTTCATCATGGCCCGGCGACTCGCCCGCGAGGAGGCCGTGTTCTGCGGCGGCAGCTCCGGAATGAACGTCGTCGTTGCCGCTCAGAAGGCAAAGGAGCTCGAGGAGGGTGACGTGATGGTGGTCATCGTCTGCGACACCGGCGAGCGGTATCTGACCAAGCATCACTCCGACGAATGGTTGCAGGAGAAGGGATTTCTCGATCCCGAAAAGATCGATCTCAAGGTGGTGCTCGATCTGAAGACCAGTCGCAATGGAATAGCCGCTCTGGTGTCGGCCACGCCATCGATGAGCGTCCGCGAGGCGCTGGCACTGATGACGCGCGAGGGATTCTCCCAGCTGCCGGTGATCGAGGAGGGAACCTCGATCGGTTCGCTGCGCGACAATCGGGTCATGGCAGCGGTCATGGACAATCGCGACCTGATGGAGAAGCCGGTCGGTGAAATCATGGAGCCGTCGTTCCCCGTGCTCGATCACCGCACCGACGTGGCACACGCGGTGCGCAATCTCAAGGATGCGCGGGCCGTGCTCATCGAGGAGTACGGGCTGTTGAAGGGAATCCTCACGCGTCACGATCTGGTGGAATTCACCTGACCAATCCATCGGCGAGCCGCCGGCAGGTCCGTACGCAGTGGTGTAAACACCGCGCGAACCGGCTTGTCACGCAACCGAGCGGGGCGGCCGGCCGACTATAAGCGGCTCATCACCAGCTGCCCACGATTGACGATGGCTTTGGGCCGACCGCGCAATGTCCATCCGTCGAAGGGCGTATTCAGCGAGCGGGTGAGGAATTTCGACGTATCGACCGTCCACTCCTCCTCCGGTGCGAACATCGTCAGATCCGCCGTCGCCCCTTCCTCGATCGTTGGAATCTCGAGTGAAAGAATTCGCCTCGGGTTGATCGACATCAATTCCACCATGCGCCCGAGCGAAATCACCCCACGTTCGACCAGGTACGTATAGGACAGTCCAATCGACGTCTCCAGACCGATTATTCCGTTCGGCGCCGCCTCGAATTCCACATCCTTTTCCGCCAGGGTGTGCGGCGCATGGTCGGTGGCGATGACGTCCACCGTACCGTCACGCAGTCCCTCGTGAATCGCTTCGAGATCCTGCTTCGTTCGCAGCGGTGGATTCATTTTCGCCAACGTTCCGTACGTCTCCACGGCCTCCTCGGTCAGTACGAAATGGTGGGGCGTCACCTCACAGGTCACATTCGTCCTTCCCGACGCCTTCGCGCGACGAACGAGGTCGACTCCTCCACCGGTGCTCATGTGCGAGACATGGTACGGTCGGTTTCCGCAGAACGTGCTCAGCATGATGTCCCTGGCGATGATCAATTCCTCCGCCACCGACGGGTATCCCGAAATACCGAGCCGCGCCGACTCCGTGCCCTCATTCATTGCGAACCCGTGAGTCATCGTGTGCTCCTCACAATGCTGGCTCATGACCGCACCGTCGAACATCGAGGCGTATTCGAACGCGCGTCGCATGACTTCTGCCGATGAGACGCAATCGCCGTCATCGGTGAAGATCCTCACTCCCGAGTCGTACAGTCCGGCCATGGGAGCGAGCTGTTCACCGGCACGACCGACCGTAATTGCGCCGGAACTCATCACAAATACCGGCAGATCGCGTGACCGCATGGCGATTGAATCGACCACGGTGGATTCGTCGAGGGCCGGTCGCGTGTTCGGCATACAGCAGACGCCGGTGAATCCTCCGTTTGCAGCCGCAGCGCACCCGGTGGCGATGGTCTCCTTGTGCGTGGCACCCGGCTCGCGCAGGTGCACATGCATATCGAAGAAGCCCGGTGCCGCGACCCATCCACGCGCATCGTGTTCGATCGCATCGGCCGCGTCGAGCGCTTCGCCAATGCGTGCGATCGCACCGTCGACGACGAGCAGGTCGGCAGTGCGGTCGAGGTCCTGGTGAGGATTGAACAATCGAATGGAGCGGAAGAGATCGGCGGGCATTGCGGCTGGAGTTGAAGTGAATCGCGGAGTTATTCGTGGACACGGTCGTCGAGCGATCGCACGAGTGCGAGGACGCGCTCGACCTGCTGATCGATCGTGAGACCGGACGTGTCGATCTCGACGGCATCATCGGCCTTGCGTAGCGGGCTGGCGGCGCGGGAGGAGTCAATGGAATCGCGGCGCTCGATATCCTCGCGCAATTCCTCGAGATCCATCGGCGTTCCGGCGCGCACCAGATCTCCCAGGCGACGTCTGGCGCGGGAGTCGATGTCGGCGACCATGAACACCTTGACGTCGGCATCGGGAAACACGACGGTTCCGATATCACGCCCGTCGAGTACAACGCCACCGTCACGTCCCATTCGCTTCTGCAGTGCGACCAGGTGGGCGCGCACGGCCGGATAGGAGCTTATCCGGGAGACCGAAGCGGTCACCTCCGGAAGTCGGATTTCCGAGGAGACATCATATCCATCGAGAAGGACGTGACGGGTGCCGTCATCGGCCCGCCTGAACGAAACATCCAGTGAGGCGGCCAAGCTCCCCACTTCGTCGACGTCCGTCGGGTCGATTCCCGCACGCAGCACCGCGAGCGTCACCGCACGGTACATCGCACCGGTGTCGATGTAGACGTAGTGGAGCCGATCGGCGACGATGCGGGCGGTCGTGCTCTTGCCGGAGGCCGCCGGTCCATCGATGGCAATGACGAGGTCGCGTGTGGGCATAGACTCGGAAGATCCACATTCGTCGAGTACCGGCAAAGCATCATGACGGTGCTCCGCCGGAGAGCGTGTCAATCACCGATCGACGCGGGGAAACGGCTGCTATCGCCCCCCGAGACGCAGCGATCGGAAGTACTCGCGGACACGCTCCCCCACCGTTCTGCGACGTCGCCGCAGGCGCCGATCGGGCACGATCCCGAGCGTCTCGTACAGGTAATCGTAGAATCCGCCGGAGCCAAACGGTGCCTGACGCACCTGGTATCCCATCCGCTGCAGCTCCAGGAACATCGCCGCTGCGGCCACCGTGTTCATCGTATGAACGATGAACGCGCCGTGCGAGCCGCCGTGCGAGCGCAGCCACCGGACCACTTCCATACCGCAGTCCTCCCGGTCGCTGTCGCAGAAGACCTCGCCGCCGAGATCATGGTCGAGCATAACCAGGTCGAATGACCGGCTCGACAATGTCTCGATACACGCACGGGCGGTTTCGACCACCGTGAGATCGCAGCCGAGTGCCTCCCGGCGAGAGGTGATTTCGCGGATTCGAATTGGATCGTCATCGAGAAACAGGACCGACCTGCGCATGAGCACTCAATCGATTGAAGGAAATTCCTATCGCGGGGCACTTGTGTAACTTCACGGTCTTGCCTGACACACTCACACCAGAAAGACCAACAGATGGAACAGCAGAGAACCGCCCCGACGGCGGGTTCGGCCGATGTCGATGCATCGGCATCCAACGGCACGCTCCACACTGAGGAAACGCCCCTGGATCGACTCGACCGGCTTCGCTCCGAATCCTGCCTCGGCGGGGGTACGCGACGCATCGAGGCGCAACACAAGAAGGGCAAGCTCACCGCCCGGGAACGACTCGAAGTCCTGCTCGATCCGGACAGCTTTTCGGAAATCGACGCCTTCGTCCGCCACCGATCACATGACTTCGGACTCGAGAGCCAGCGCTATCTCGGCGACGGTGTCGTTACCGGAACGGGCACGATTCACGGCCGAACGGTGTGTGTGTTTTCACAGGACTTCACGGTCTTCGGAGGGTCACTCTCGGAGGCACATGCCGAGAAGATCGTCAAGATCATGGACCTCGCGATGCGCATTGGCGCTCCGGTGGTCGGACTCAACGACTCGGGCGGAGCGCGAATTCAGGAGGGCGTCGTCTCCCTCGGCGGCTATGCCGACATCTTTCTGCGTAACACACTCGCCTCGGGGGTGATTCCGCAGATCTCGGCGGTGCTCGGTCCCTGTGCCGGCGGTGCGGTCTACTCGCCAGCCATCACCGACTTCATCGTCATGGCGCGCAACACCAGCTACATGTTCGTCACCGGACCCAACGTGGTACGCACCGTTACCCACGAGGAGATCACGCAGGAGGAGCTGGGCGGCGCGCAGACGCACGCGTCGAAGTCGGGCGTGGCCCACATCGCCACCGACAGCGAAATCGACGCATTGCTGGCTGTTCGCCGAATGCTCGCCTACATGCCACAGAACAACCGGGAGGCGCCACCCACGATCGACACCGACGATCCGGTCGACAGGCGCGACTACGTGCTCGACGCGATCGTACCCGACAACCCGAACAAGCCGTACGACATCAAGGACGTGATCACGCGTGTGGTCGACGAACGGTCGTTTCTCGAAATCCACGAGGACTACGCGGCGAACCTCGTCGTCGGATTTGCCCGTCTGGGTGGCCGCAGCATTGGGATCGTGGCCAACCAGCCGGCGGTGCTCGCCGGCGTGCTGGATATCGACGCCTCGCTCAAAGGGGCACGCTTCGTCCGATTCTGCGATTGCTTCAACATTCCGCTGGTCGTCTTCGAGGACGTTCCCGGATTCCTGCCGGGCAGCGACCAGGAGTGGCGCGGAATCATCAAGCACGGTGCGAAGCTGCTCTACGCCTTCTGCGAGGCCACCGTGCCGAAGATCACCGTCATCACGCGCAAGGCCTATGGCGGAGCGTATGACGTCATGAATTCGAAGCATATCCGCGGCGACTACAACGTCGCGTGGCCGAACGCCGAGATCGCCGTGATGGGCGCCAAGGGTGCCGTTGAAATTCTCTTCCGGCGTGAAATCAACGATGCCGACGATCCGGCTGCCGCGCTCGAAGAGCGCGAGACCGAATACCGGGCCAAATTTGCCCATCCCTTCCTTGCCGCCGAACGCGGCTACATCGACGATGTGATTCGTCCGTCCGACACGCGGCCGCGCCTGATCCACGCGCTCGAGCTGCTGTCGACGAAGCGGGACGAGAACCCGTGGAAGAAGCACGGAAACATTCCGCTGTAAGGCGACCGGCCGGTGTGAGGCAGCACTGCGCTCGGGTCACGTCCGAAAATCATGGCGCCCCGCTGACGGGTTGTCGGCGGGGCGCTCTGTTTCATTCTGGTCGGATCATCCGAGGACGGCCGCACCGACTGCATGGAGGCCGAGTGCCACCAACAGAATCGGCGTGAAGATGAGACCGATCACGGCGTAGATCACGATCACCGCAAGGATCGACACGATGAGGTAGGCGATGCGCTTGTCCTCCGGCGTCTGCATGGTGAACGGCAGTCCGAGATACAGCAGATAAATGCCGTAAATCGAGGCGACGAACGAGAGCAGACCGCCGAGAAACGGAATGACACCGAGTATCGATCCCACCCATGAGGCGGTCATCGAATAGGCGATCAACTGCATGGCGCGTCCGAAGTTCGGCTGGGAACCGAAGCTCGGGGCGAGTTTGTCCACGACCCACGCCGCCACAAAGACTGCGGCAAAGCCGGCGACGATCGTGATGAGACCTGTGACCAATCCCATCAATGGACTGCCTTTCACCGCCAACGACAGAAACGACATGATTCCGGCGAACACCACCAGCGGCAGCACGTAACCGGTGACGATGGCGTTGGTATCCGGCTCCTCCCCCGCGATCACAGCCCATTCGGATTTTGGGTCCAGGAGAATGTTCTTTGCGCGTTCAATGAGATTCATGCGGGTACCACAGGGTTTGCAGTGAGATGAACAGGGCGGGCCGTGGGGTTGCGGCCTGTTAGAGATTCTCGAGCTGCTCCTCGAGCAGCTGACGCTCATACATCGCGGCGTAGATACCGCGATGCCGGAGCAGCTCCTCATGGGTTCCACGTTCGGCGACGTGTCCCTGATCGAGCACGAGGATGAGATCGGCGTCCTTCACGGTGGAAATTCTATGGGCAATCACGATGCTGGTGCGCTGCTTCATCACCGTCCGAAGTCCATCGAGAATTTTCTCCTCGGTTTCGGTATCGACGGCCGAGAGGGCATCGTCGAGCATCAGGATCTCGGGTCGGCGCAGCACCGCGCGAGCGATCGACGTTCGCTGCTTCTGACCGCCTGAGAGCGTAATTCCCCGCTCACCGACGATCGTCTCATACCCCTTGGGAAACCCCTGGACGTTGTCATCCAGCTGCGCGATCCTTGCGGCCTCGACCACATCCTCCATCGACGCATCGGGTCGACCGAAGCGGATGTTGCCGGCGATGGTATCCGAGAAGAGAAACGTCTCCTGTGTGACGGTGCCGATGGAACCACGCAGGACATCGAGGGGAATTCGATTGACGGGAACGCCGTCGATGAGCAGTGCACCGTCGGTGATGTCATACAGGCGCGCAATCAGATTGACGATCGTGCTCTTCCCCGCGCCCGTATTTCCGACGATTGCCGTGGTGGTCCCCGGAACGGCTGTGAAGGAGATCTCGCGGAGGACGTACGGAAGCGTCTCACCGTATCGGAAGGAGACGTTTCGGAATTCGATCGTCCCGGTGATTGCCGAAATCGACGTGTCCACGTTCTCTTCGGCAGCGACTTCATTGGACCGGTCGAAGACGCGCGTCAGGCGATCCATCGACGCCGATGCACGCTGCACGAGATTGGTCACCCAGCCGATGGCGATCACCGGCCAGATGAGCTGTCCGATATAGGCGAAGAACTGGACGATCACGCCGATCGTGGCGCGTCCCTGCGAGACTTCGTAGCCACCGACGCCGAGCACGATCGCCAGGGAAATTCCGATCAGTACGGTCATCAGCGGCATCATCAGTCCCTGGATTCGCACCAGCTCCATGTTGCGATCGCGGTAGACGAGACTGAGATCGCGGAAGACACCGACGCCGAACTTCTCGCGCACGTAGGCGCGCACCACGCGAACGCCCGAGAGGTTCTCCTGTGCCACCGAGGTCAGATCGGCGTACTGTCCCTGTACCTGACCGAAGAGCGTATGGATACGGCTGCCGATGTAGTAGACGGTGATACTGACCAGCGGCAGCGGAATCAGCGCCAGCAGCGTGATCTTCACCGAGAGCGTGAGCATCATCACCAGCGCGAAGCCGAACGTCGTGAGGGTATTGGCACTGTACATGAGTGCCGGCCCGACGAATTCGCGGACAGCCGAGATATCGTTGGTCGCAAGCGCCATCACGTCACCGGTCGGCGTGACGTTGAAGTAGCTCATCGGCAGCGACTGCACGTGGGACAGAAAGTGATTGCGGAGGTCGAATTCGATCTTCCTCGACATCACGATAATGGTCTGTCGCGTGAGGAAGAGAAAGATGCCGCTGCCGATTGAAAGCAGAATTATGATGCCGGCATCCCGGGCCAGGCCGGTGGCCGTTATCGAACCGGACCCGATGGAATCGACCATACCGCCGATGACACGGGGAATGGCGACCGAAAAGACATTCGAAACGGTAATGGCGACCAGTCCCCAGATGAGGCGGGTCTTATACCGTGCGATGAACGGGAACAGTCGTCGAAGCGTTCTCATACGTCGTCGAATCCTGGATCAATTTGCGGGGACGCGAGATGACCCGAACTGCGCGGCGCTGCCAAAAGCAAACGGCAGCGTCGATTCGTGAGCCACCACGAAACGACGCCGCCGAATAGTATCCGCACGTGGCGCCGACGGCACCGAATAGAGCCGACGCGACGCGTCGGAACGCGAACACGGGATCGGTGGAAGCCGATGCGAGCGCGTTACGCCGCTCCGGACTTGCGACGACCGCCCTTGCGAGGGGCTCCCTTGCCGGCCCCCGACCCTTTGGTCGCCGAACCATTGGAGGACGAGCGGCCCTGCGCAGCGAGCGCTTCGGCATCTGCGGGAAGCTGCACCTTTGCGATTGCGAATTCCTCCTGGCGGCGATCGAGCACTTGATTGTTGGAACCAATGATCAGCCACGCGGTCTTACCGCGACCACGGGCTCGCACCGTACGCGCCTTCAGGCGCGAACCTCCTTCCGGTCGCTGACTCTCGATCCATTTGGCGGCGCCTTCGGCCATTCGCGCATTGAGCTTGGCGTCGTCAGTGTCGAAGCGCCACACGCAGAAGCCTTCCTCCACGTTCTCCGGCTGCTTCCAGTACTCGTGCACCACATTACGGATGTGCTCCGCCTCGTTTCGGAAGCTCTTGACGAGCTTACCGGTGACGTCGGTGTACCGCTCGTCGGGAACGGTCTCGAGATCGTCGAGATGAATTGCTTTCGGTCGAGCCACGACAGTTCCTCTTTGGCTGTGATGTAGGATTTGTCCGGTCCCTTAAATCCGGACTTCCAACGGCCATTCCGCACCACCCACCGGTTCTGAACGGATTCACACGACGGCTCGGATTGGGGGGGAGTCGAGGCGGTCGAGGAGCGCCGGAATGCTCCGGTTCCACTTGGGCTGTCTGACGGAACGCCAAATAAAAACCGTGGAATGTACGCAACCGCGCAATTGCCACCAACAGGCAGCCAATTTTACTGGCTGCGTTATAGCTAGGAAAATACTCCCTTCATCTTGTCGAAGAACCCGCCTCGACGGGCGCTCTTCGAATCCTCCCGCTTTGGAATGATGTTGGGCATGCTGCCGAGCTGCTCCAGAAGCGTCCGCTCCTCATCGCGCAGTCGCGTCGGAATGTGCACCGTTACCCGTACGATCTGATCGCCACGGCGGCTGGAATGCAGGAACGGGATTCCCTTTCCCCGCATCCGCAACAGCGTTCCCGGCTGCGTTCCCGCCTCCACCTTCACAGCCGACGTTCCGTTGAGCGTCGGCACCTCCACTTCGTCGCCGAGCGCCGCCTGCGGATAGCTGATCACCAGATCATACATGACGTCGTTCCCGTTGCGGGTGAACTGCTCGTGGTCCTTCTCCTCGAGCATCACGATCAGATCCCCGTGAGGTCCGCCATGCCGTCCAGCGTTTCCGTGCCCGCGTATCGGTATGTAATTGCCATCGGAAACACCTGCCGGCACCTCGATCTCCTCCCGTGTTTCCGACTGCACACGTCCCTCGCCCCGACACACCTTGCAGGCATCGGTGACCACCCGCCCCTCGCCGGCACAGACCGGACACTGGGCGATGTTGACCATCTGACCGAAAATAGACCGCTGGACCTGACGCACTTCGCCGCTGCCTCCGCAGTGACGGCAATCCTCGACACCCGCCGAGGACTCGGCTCCGAGTCCACCGCAGCTCTCACACGGCATCATGCGCCGCACTGTGACGGTCCTGGTCACGCCGGTAGCGATTTCCTCGAGCGTCAACGGCAGCCGGATCTTGAGATCCGATCCCGGCTGGCGACCGAACATCGGACCGCTGGAACGCGTCGCTCCTCCACCGGAGAACATGTCGCCGAAGCCGAACGCGGAGAAGATGTCGTCGATGTTGGAGAATCCCCCGAAGTCGCGCCCCCCTCCGCGCATCCCCTCATGTCCGAAGCGATCGTAGCGCGCCCGTTTATCCGCGTCGCGCAATACCTCATAGGCCTCCTGACACTCCTTGAAGCGCTCGGTGGCCTCCGGGTCCGGATTCCGATCGGGATGAAACTCCAGCGCCTTGCGACGATACGCCGATTTGATTTCGTCCTCGGATGCCCCGCGGCTTACACCGAGCACTTCATAGTAGTCGCGTTTCTCCATGTCCTATCGATTAATAGTGGCTCTGCCTGTCCAACCTCGTCGACGAGCAACGGCCCGGCATCGGTTCCGTGCCGGGCCGCCTGATACATATCGTCGAATCTCCAGCATCTCCTTCCCGAGCACGTCTTACGCGCCGGCCGAGACAATTACCTTCGCATGCCGCAGTACGCGGTCTCCGACCATATAACCGGGTTCCACCTCCGTAATCACCGTATCCTCCGGCGCCTCGCTCGGCTGTCGCAGAATTGCGTCGTGTAGGTTGACGTCGAACGGCTTTCCGACCGTATCGATCCGGTGGACTCCCAATGACTCCAGGAGCTTGCGGAACTTCCGCTCGATCATTTCGACGCCCTGATAGAATCCATCTTCGGCGTGCGAATCGCGCGAACTTTCGAGCGATCGCTCGAAATCATCGAGAATGGGAAGAACCTGGCGCAGCAGGTTCTCATTGGCATAGCGCACGGTATCGGCCGCCTGCTGCTGCGCCCGGCGCCGCATGTTATCGAGTTCGGCAATGCTGCGCAGTTTCTGGTCGCGCAGTTCGGCGACCTCGCGTTCGAGCGCCGCAATGCGATCGCCCGGGCTCTCGGCACGCTCCTGCTCCGCGGCCTGCCCCTCGTCGCCCCGCTCGTGTCGACCGTGCCTGTCGTCATGCTTGCTCATCGATCAATTCCCTCTATCGTGTTGATTCCCTGAATTCGATTCTGCGATCGTGCCAACGGTGCGCAATCCGGTGGCTCAACGCCGCGGATTGACCGTCAGGCACGTCGCCACATAGTCCACGATCGTGATCATTTTCGAGTAGTTCATCCGCTTCGGTCCGATCAGTCCGATCGTGCCCGCGGCGTCGCCAAAGCGGTACCGCGTCGAAATCAGACTGTACGCCGCCATGCGCTCGTCGCCGAGTTCACTGCCAATGATGACGTCGACCGTCTGCTGATCGCCCGTTGTACCGACGTGCGCCTCGAGAAGATGCACGATCACCTCCTCGTTCTCGATCAGCTCCACCACGCCGAGCAGTCCCTGCTGTGAACTGAATTCGGGGTGGCGAAGAATGTTCTGCGTCTGCGAGATGTGCACACGCTGTTCCGGATCGTGCAGAAGAATCGTCTCGGCAGTGTCCAGAAATAGCCGGATCAATCCGTCGCCCCGTTCAGCGATGTCCTGAAGCCGATCGCGGAACGTCGTGCGAAGCTCCCGAAGGGTGTGTCCTGCCAGCCGCTCGTTGAGGATCGATACGTGCTGATCGACCATCTCCCTGGAGATCGCCTGGTTGAACTCGAGCGTGATCGTCCGCACCAGGCCGGCGGACATCGACAGCACCACCAGCACCCTGCTGGAGGAAAGCGGCACCAGTTCGAGTCGCTCGAGAACGCTGTTCTGAAGCTCCGGCGCGGTGACGAGTCCAAGCTGATGGGAGATCTCTCCGACGAGCCGGGACGTCTCGCGCATGAGCACCGGCGTCGGTGCCGACGGATCGATCTGCCGACGGATGGCGCTGCGCTCGGCCTGCGTCAGCCGCTCGATCTGTCGCAGTGCGTCGACGTAGATGCGGTAACCGAGATCGGTGGGAATTCGTCCGGCGGACGTGTGCGGATGGGTGATGTATCCCTTCTCCTCCAGATCCGCCATCACATTGCGAATGGTGGCCGGTGAGAGCGACTCCTCGTCGAGCCGCCGCGACAGCACACGGGAACCGACAGGATTGGCCGTGAGGATGTACTGCTGGACGATTCCGCGCAGCACCAGTTCCTCACGCTCACTCAACGGCGGACGCGAGGCATCGGACGATATGTTCTTCTCAGAAACCACCATCGAGAAGTGACGCGATCGTCCCCCCGCAATTGCCTCGGCTTCCGCGGGTGTGACGGCAATTCCCTGCCGTCGAACATGCCTCGGGGCCGGCGGCGCGCGCTGGCTACGGCGTGACGGCCGCCAGTACGCGGTCGGAATAGCGGAGAATGAGCTCCGGCAGGAATCCGATCACCAGCGTTCCGGCGATTGCCAGAGCAAGTGCCGTGCTCGACATCGCGCCCGGAGCGGCCGTCGGCTCCTCGCTACGCTCGGGTTCGCGGAAGAACATCGTGACAATCAGTCCGAGGTAGAACCACGCGGAAATCACCGACGATATCACGCCCAGTATCGCCAGCCACGTCATGTCCGACTTCACCGCGGAATAGAACAGATAATACTTTCCAAAGAATCCGGCGAACGGTGGCATGCCCGTCAGCGACAGCATGAAGATCGCCATCACCATAGCAATTGCCGGATGCCTCCGTCCCAGACCCCGGTAGTCGTCCAGCGTCAGATGCGTTCCATGTTCGCGCTCGAGAATTCCGACGACGGCAAACGCGCCGAGCTGCATGAACAGGTAGGCAATCAGGTAGTACACGATTGCATCGAACCCGACCGAATTCGCCGCGGCAATTCCGATGAGCATGTAACCGGCGTGCGCGACCGAACTGTAGGCGAGCATTCGCTTGACGTTCGTCTGCGCGATCGCCGTGATGTTGCCGATGAACATCGAGCCGACGGCGAAGACTGCGATCAGCATCCGTGTGTAGCCGACGCCGGCCGCGCCGCTCATCACCACCGGAACCATCAATCCGATGAATCCGCTGAACGCCGCAGCTTTTCCACCGGTGCTCATGAATCCGGTCACTACCGTCGGCGCTCCCTGATAGACGTCCGGCGCCCACTGATGGAACGGGAATGCAGCGACTTTGAATGACAGTCCCACCATCGTCAGGCCGAATCCGGCCCAGAACAGGGCCGGCCAGGCCGTGTGCACCGCACCGTTGGGGATTGCCGAGTAGTGCGTCGATCCGACCGATCCGTAGAGCAGCGCGATGCCGTAGACGAGAAACCCGCTGATGAAGGCGCCCAGAAGGAAGTACTTCAGCGCCGCCTCGTTCGAGCTGACTTCCTTTCGCGCCAGGCCGCTCATCACGTAGAAGCAGATCGACATCACCTCGATGCCGACGAAGAGGATGATCAGGTCCGCGGCATGGGCGATGAGCATCATGCCGGCGATCGAGAACATCAGCAGCGTGTAGAATTCGTCGAACGCCCCTCCCATGCGCTCGAAGTACTCCCGCGACAGCAGAATCGTCAGGATGCCCGAGGCGCAGAAGAGCATGTCGAAGAGACTCACCATTCCGCCGGCGGCGACCATGTCATTGAACCCGACGGCCTTCAGGGGAATCGTCCACGCAGCGGCGACGATCCCGCCGATCAGGCCGATGATCGCGATGATGCGGCAGGCGGCCGTCGTGTGCGGCACGAAGGCGTCGACGAGCATCACCACCAGCGCCGTGACGGCGACGATCTCGATCGGAAGCGCTGTAAGTAGATCGGTAATGTTCATGCGTAGAGTCGGAGTCGGCTCGGAAGTTCCTGATGCGAATTGTCTGCAGTCGGCTCTCGATGCGCCCCAAGCGGTTCATCGTCCCTGCGGAGCCGGTGGAATCGCCGCGGGAGGCTGCTGCGGCAGCGCCGGTCGTACGTTCGGTGAAATGACCGACTGACCCGGTCCCGGCACCACCCGCGCCGGCGGATGCTCGGTCGTCGTCACGGTCGAATCACCCAGCCGCAACGCCGCCTCCTGCGCGTAGCGGGTCTCGCCCCTGAGCCCCTCGACCACCCCCACGACGGCGTGCGTCGATGTCTCACTGACCGACAGGAACGTCGAGGGATGGAAGCCGATCCAGACGAAGAAGATCACGAGAGGTACGACGGTGCCGATCTCGCGCGGCGAGAGGTCGACCAGCCGCGCGTTCTCCGCCTTGTCGAGCGGTCCGAAGAAAATTCCCTGATAGAGTATCAGCAGGTAGACAGCCGCGAGAATCACACCCGACGCCGCGATCACCGCGTACCAGCTCGAGGCCAGGTTGGTCGAGATGTAGGCGCCGATCAGCGTCAGGTATTCGCCCACGAATCCGTTGAGTCCCGGCAGTCCGACCGAGGCGAAGACCGCAAGGGCGAAGAACACTGCGTAGACCGGCATCGAACGGGCTATGCCGCCGAACTCGGACATCTCGCGCGTGTGACGGCGTTCGTAGATGAACCCGACCAGCAGGAACAGCGCGCCGGTCGACAAACCGTGATTGACCATCTGCAGCACCGCACCCTGCACCCCCTCGGCGGTCATCGAGAAGATGCCCAGCACGACGAACCCGAGGTGCGCGACCGACGAATAGGCCACCAGCCGCTTGATGTCGCGCTGCACCATCGCCAGCAACGCACCGTAGATGATGCCGATGACCGCCAGCACGGAGATCACGTCGGCGTAGTGCAGAGAGGCCTGCGGGAAGAACTGGAGGTTGAATCGGATCAGTCCGTAGGTGCCCATCTTCAGCATCACGCCGGCCAGAATGATCGACCCCGCCGTCGGTGCCTGCGTGTGCGCGTCGGGCAGCCAGGTATGCAGCGGGAAGAGCGGCACCTTGATGCAGAACGACAGTGCGAACGCCAGGAAGAGCCACTTCTGGACGTCGAAGGGAATCGACGGCCCGATCGACATCAGCTTCTGCACGTCGGTCGTGAAGTGCCCCGTCTGCTGCGCGGCGAGCTGCCCCAGCCAGATGATCGCCACGAGCATCAGCAGCGATCCGAGCATCGTGTAGAGGAAGAACTTCATCGACGCGTAGATCCGGTCCTTCCCTCCCCAGATTCCGATGAGGAAATACATCGGAATCAGCACGAGCTCCCAGAAGACGTAGAAGACGAAGGTGTCGAGCGCCATGAACACACCAAGCAGCCCGAATTCGAGCAGCAGGATCATGACGTAGTAGAGCTTCTCCCTGTCGCGAATGGCATTGCGCGAACTGACAATGGCAATCGGCAGGATGAACGTCGTCAGCAGCACCATCAGCAGCGAGATGCCGTCGAGTCCGAAACGGAACCCCACGTCGAGCGAACTGATCCACGGCACGTCGACCAGGAACTGGAACCGCGGGTCGGACTGGTTGAATCCACAGAAGAGCAGCAGTGAAACGGCGAACGCGACGATCGAACCGATGGTGGCGACCCATCGCGGTGCCGAACGATTGTCCGACGGCATCAGCATCGCCACGATGGCGGCCACGAGCGGTAGGAAGAGCGTCAGGAGTAGAAATATCATCGCGAATTACGTCCGTCGACTAGGTTCGAATTCGTTTGCTGCCTGTATTGGATTTCCAATTCCCCGAGATCCGATCGCATCCTATCGCACCGCCAGCCATACCACCACGAGCACGATGCCCGCGAGGAAGACGGCAATGTAGTTCTGCACGACCCCCGTCTGAATGCGCCGAAGCGCACCGGCCAGACTACCGGTCACCCATCCCGAACCGTTGATAATGCCGTCGATGATCCCCTTGTCGACCACGCGCAGCAGCACCTCGCGAGAAATCGCGCGCAGCGGAACGACGATCGTCTTCTGGTAGAGCTCGTCGATGTACCACTTGCGGTAGAGGAACTGGTGCAGCGGAGCGAACCGCGTCGCCAGATCCTCGGCCAGCTGCGGGCGGACACGGTAGAGGTACCACGCCGCGGCAATCCCGCCGATCGCGATCAGCGATGAGGCAATCATCAGCGACAGCTCGAGGTACTCGCTGACATGGTTCGGCGCGAAGTTCCGGTACGCCGGCTCGAACACCGGTGCCAGCCACGCGCTCAGCAGGTTGGCGTGTTCACCGAACAGCGGCGGCAGACCGAGGTAACCGCCGAAAATCGCCAGCACCGCCAGGATCCAGAGCGGAATCGTCATCACCGCCGGTGATTCGTGCGGATGCACGTGGTGCGCGTCGAAGTGCTCCTCCCCGTCGAAGGTCATGAACACCGAGCGGAAAATGTAGATGGCGGTGAACAGCGCCGCGACCGCACCGATGATCCAGACGACCACGCCACCGTCGCTCCACGTGTGCACGAGAATCTCATCCTTCGAGAAGAATCCGCTCAGCAGCGGGAAGCCCGAAATCGCCAGCGCCGCGATGACGTACGTCCGGTAGGTCTGCGGCATGTACTTCCTGAGCCCTCCCATCCGCCGCATGTCCTGCTCCTCGTGCATTCCGTGAATCACCGAACCGGAACCGAGGAAGAGCAGCGCCTTGAAGAAGGCATGCGTCATCACATGGAACACCGCAGCGGTGAAGGCACCGACGCCGAGCGCCATGAACATGAAGCCGAGCTGCGAAACGGTGGAATAGGCGAGCACCTTCTTGATGTCGGTCTGCACGAGCGCGATCGTGGCGGCCATAAACGCCGTGGCGGTGGCGATGCCGGTCACGATCGCCATCGTCGTCGGTGCCAACGTGAACAGCGCCGACATACGGCTGAGCAGGAAGACGCCCGAGGTGACCATCGTCGCCGCGTGAATCAGCGCCGAGACCGGCGTGGGGCCCGCCATCGCGTCCGGGAGCCACACGCTCAGCGGAATCTGCGCCGACTTGCCGCACGCACCGAGGAACAGGCAGAGCGTCGCGACGGTGATCATCGTGTTCTGCCCCGGTGCGAATCCCGCAGCCGAGACCGTAGCCGTCAGCTCCGCGTAATGCAGCGTTCCGAACTGGCTGAAGAGGATGAACATTCCCACGAGCATGCCGAGGTCACCGATCCGGTTGACGACGAACGCCTTCTTCGCCGCATCACCTGTCCAGTGGATGCCGACACCGTCGAACGGACGCTCATACCAGAAACCGATCAGCAGGAACGACGCCAACCCGACTCCCTCCCAGCCCAGGAACGTGACGACCAGGTTATCGGCCATCACGAGGTTGAGCATCATGAAGATGAAGAGGTTGAGGTAGGCGAAGAACCGGAAGAAGCTCCTGTCGCCGCGCATGTATCCGATCGAGTAGACGTGGATGAGGAATCCGACGCCGGTGACGATCAGCAGGAACAGCGTTGAGAGCGGATCGACCATGTAGGAGAAGCTGATCGAGAACCGTCCGGCGGCGATCCAGGGCGCGATATCGACGATCACCTGTCGTGCATGCGCAGGCATCGCCAGGAGCTCGAAGAAGATGATGACGCCAAGGATGAAGCTGATGCCGACGGTGCCCGAACCGATCGCGCCGATGAGGCCTTCGGAGCGGATACGGCTGCCGAAAATGCCGTTGAACGCAAAGCCGGCCAGGGGAAGCAGCAGGACGAACGGAAGTAGCGTTGGGATCATGGTTCGATCGTGACTTCAGGAAAGGTCCTCGAGCGGCGCGGGCAGCGCGCTCAGTCGTAGACGAAGGCGGCCTTTTCGAACGGAAGCTGGATATCGGCGAATCGGATCGAGAGATCCTCCTCGACGATGATCATCGAATTCCTCACCACCTTGATCCAGTCGGACTTCATCGACGTGAATGGCTCTGAGGCGACGATCACCGCCTCTGCGCGACCCTCGTCGGGCAGCATGAAGCAGCGCTGATCGGTGGCGACGTACTCTTTGCCGAACATGTAGTAGAGCGATGCCGGCTGCACGCGCGGGTTGGTCGTGTAGCGCGTGGCCACCAGTGCCCGGCCGTTGCTGACACACAGGTTCAGATACGAATGCTCGCGTACGTCCTGCTCAATCAACAGCCGGTTGAAGTCCTCGAACATTCCGAACATCGCCGAGACCATCTGCTCGGTCGACACGTCACCGGTCGGATCCGGAAGGTTGTTGAGAAACAGGCCGAAGAGATGCTCCGAGTCGGTCGAGCCATGGATGGCGTCGTAGGCGGGATCACCCAGCGAGCGCAGCAGCGCCCGACGGATCTTGCGGAAGCCGAGCACCATGCCGTTGTGCATCCAGCTCAGTCGACCGTAGACGAACGGGTGAGCGTTGACCTCCTCGACGAGCGATCCGGGCGTGGCGGCGCGTACGTGCGCAAAGAACATCGAAGACCTGACCTTGCGGGCCAGGAAGCGCAGGTTCATGTCACTCCACGCCGGGCGCGTCGAGCGGAACTGACATGGAGTGTCATCGAAGGCGAAGTCGTACCAGCTGATGCCGAAGCCGTCACCGTTGATCGGCACCGACATTTCCTGCGCCTCGACCGACTGTCGTTCGATGAGCGAATGCTTCGGACGGTACAACAGGTCGTTGGCGAGCACCGGTCGGCCCGTGTATGCCAGGAAGCGACACATTGATTGCTGCGATTCGGGGAAGTCCGGCCCCGTGGGAGTGCTCGGGCCGATCAGAAAGAGCCGAATATACGGCGAATGCGGGATCTCATGCCGTCGGGGCGAACACGCCGTCCCATTCGGAGACGACCGCCGCAGCCACCTCCTCCAACGACGGCGAACGGCCGCTCTCACGCTGAACCGATGTGACGTCGAACTGGGAAATGCCGCACGGCACGATCGCGCCGAATCGCGAAAGATCGGTCGTCACGTTGAACGCGAACCCATGCATGGTCACCCATCGCGAAGCACGAACGCCGATCGCGCAGAGCTTGCGTTCACCGACCCACACCCCTGACATCCCTTCCTTGCGTCCCCCCTCGATGCCGTAGTGCCTTGCCGCCCGGATGATCAGCTCCTCGATCGAACGCATGTACCACCCGAGATCCTCGCGGAAATCCGCAAGCCGGATGATCGGATAGCCGACCAGCTGACCCGGCCCGTGGTAGGTGACGTCGCCGCCGCGGTCGACGTCGAACACCTCATAGCCGTCGCGGCCCAGCGCCTGACGATCCTTCAGCAGATGTGCGTCGTCGCGGCTGTTGCGACCCAGCGTGATCACGTCGGGATGCTCACAAAGCAGAAACGTGTTGTCGGCATCGCCGGTAACGACGCTGTCGAATACCGCCCGCTGCCGCTCCCACGCCGTCGAATAGTCGACACGCCCGAGCCACTCGGCCCGGACCGTTCGTGCTCCTGGTTCGATCGACAGTTCCATCGGGGAAATCGGCTTGCTTCGGTGTGGCCGTCCCGGCACCGCGCTCGGGCATCGACCGCCGGCGTCGCTACATGTTCAACGCGTGACCATACACGTCGTGCGCCGCCTCGTGGACGGCCTCGGAGAGCGTCGGATGCGCGTGAATGGTAGCGATGATCGTCTCGGCCGTCGCGTCGGCCTCGCGCGCCAGGCAGAGTTCGGCGATCATCTCGGTCGCCTCGGAGCCGACGATATGGGCTCCGAGGATCTCGCCGTATTTGCCGTCGACGACGAGCTTGACGAATCCGTCGGTCTCGCCGATCGCGCGCGCCTTGCCGCTGGCCTTGAAGGGAAAGCGCCCCACCTTCACGTCGTAGCCCGCCTCACGCGCCTTCTTCTCGGTCATCCCGACCGACCCGACCTGCGGCTGGCAGTAGGTGCAGCCGGGTACGTTGTCGTACTTCATGCCCTGCGTCGGATGCCCGGCGATGTGCTCGGCTGCGACCACACCCTCGGCCGAGGCGACGTGCGCCAGCCATGGAGCGCCGACGACGTCGCCGATCGCATAGATGCCGGGAACGTTCGTCCGCATGAATTCATCGACCTTGATGTGTCCCCGCTCGAGCTCGACGCCCAGCTCTTCGAGTCCGATATTCTCCACGTTTCCCACCACGCCGATGGCGTTGAGTCCATAGTCGGCCTTGAGCGTCTTCTGCTCGCCCTTCTTGTCCTCTACGACGACCTCGACACCCGACTTCGTCGCCTTTGCAGATACGACGCGAGTTTCGGTCATCAGCTCGATCTTCTTCTTCTTGAACGCCCGCGCCACCTCCTTCGACGACTCCTCATCCTCCACGGGAAGGATGTTCGGCATCATCTCGATGATCGTGACGTTGGCGCCGAACGAATTGTAGAAGTAGGCGAACTCGCAGCCAATCGCACCGGCGCCCATGACGATGATCGACTTCGGAATCTCCTTGAGAACGAGGGCTTCCTTGTAGGTGAGCATCCGCTTGTAATCCACCTCGATGCCGGGAAAGGTCCGGGCCCGTGCGCCGGTAGCGAGGATGATGGCACCAGCAGTGACGGTTTCCTTCACGTTCCCCTTCTCATCGCGAAGCTCGACGGCGCCCGGTTTCGGAACGAATCCGGTGGCTTCGAGCACCTCGATCTTGTTCTTCTTCATCAGGAAGCTCACGCCGGCGGAATTCTGATCGGCGACGTCACGCGAGCGGGCAATCACCTTCGGGAAATCGACATTGACGGTGGGAATGCCGAAGCCCCATGCGTCGGCATGGTTGAGGAAGTGCATGTGCTCGGCGTTCTTCAGCAGCGCCTTGGTGGGAATGCACCCCCAGTTGAGGCAGATACCGCCCAGGCGGTCACGCTCGACGATCGCGGTCTTGAGCCCGAGCTGCGCGCCGCGAATTGCGGCAACGTAGCCACCGGGGCCACTTCCGATCACGATGAGGTCGAAGTTCTTCTGCGCCATGAATTTCCCGTGGATGTACGTGTGAATTGGGGAGCGAAAAATGTCAAGCGCCAAAGTTACTCAATGGCGTTTTGGACCACTGCGCGGGTGATGAAGTGTTACAGTTGCGCGAATTCGCCCGGTGTTACTCCCCTGGATGCCAGCCGATCGTGGAATCGGGCGCAGGTCGCCGCGAGCTGAGGATCGCTCACAGAGTCGATTGCCATACTGACAAGTTCGCGCCCGGCAGCGAAGTCCGCGGTCCAGAATCCGCCGTGCTCGTGGTCGGCCGGATTGGCGCGGCGATCGCGTCGCTCGAGCACTTCGAGCACGCGCCGGCGGAGCCGTGCGTCGTACAGCAGCGCTTCAACCACCGCCACGGCGACGCCCCGCCACGGAGCGGGCAACGCGTCGATCGCCCGAATCTCCATGAAGCCCCTCGCCCGCACGTCCGGAAACAGCGTCGTCAGATGCCTGCGCCAGTCGTCGAGCGTCGGCCAGACGTTGCAGTGTCCTTCGGCCATCCATCGGCGGAACGTGAGAGCCGCCGGAGGCTGGATCGGGAGGTGGTCCTCGCCGATGAACATCACCTCTGCGTCCAGTGCGAAGCGGAGATAGTCGGCGACCGGATCGAGGTCTGGTCGGTCATAGAGACGCCCCGTCCGCGACGGATCGACCTGTCGCCAGATTTCGTATCGAAAGCTGTGGTAGTGCCGACCGCGATAGCGAAACGGTGCGTTGGCGAAGACCGCGTTCAGAGCAGGCGCGATCATGTTGGCCAGCCGCCAGCGCTCCTGTCGCGTGGTGCCGGTGCCGAAGTCGAGGTTGATCTGCAGCGCGGCCGTCGCCCGCATCATCAGTCGACCGAACGGACCGATACGGGCGAAGTGCTGGTCCATTGCGCGATAGCGCGCCTTCGGCACCGCAAGGACATGCTCCGGGATCGGCGTCCAGCGGTCGAAGCCATTGGCGACCAGACGGACTCCGTGGGCAGCGGCGACGCTCTCGAGCACGGCGACCGCGGCCTCGAGGTCGGCCAGCGCCGCGGCGGCGGAACCGAGCGGCGGTCCGCTGTACTCGATCTGACCGGCGGGCTCCAGGGTGATGCGTCCGCCACTCGGCATTCGGACAACGTCATTGCTCAGATCGCCACGGAACTCCCACCCCGCCTCCCGGGTGGCCGCCTTCAGCAGTCCGATGACGCTCGTGCAGCTGCCGGTGCCGTCGAGCGGAAGCATCCTCGGAACGCGACGGGTCGCGTCGGCAGCGAAGAGTTCCAGTTCAATGCCGATTCGCCCGGCGTCCGCCGGGTGAGGCGCAGCGAAGAGTTCGGATTCGACGCTCGCGAGCAGATCGTCGTACGTCAGTGAGCAATTCACAGATGGCATGGCACGATGTTCAGCGCGGTACACTCCGTTGTTCGCGCCGGCGCTCACCTCGCGCCGGTGCGGCGGGCGAGGCAGAGTGCGAAGCGCTCATCGTCGTCGGTGAACAATTCCTCCAGCTGCATTCCGCCGTCGGCAAGCAGGGCGCCGGCGCTCGGGACGGTGAACTTGCGACTGATTTCGGTGAGAATTGACTCGCCCCGATAGAAGTCCACCTCGAGTCCCAGAGCTCCGATGTCGACCGAGTGGGCACGACGTGCCGCCAGATGCATCTCGATGCGGGAGTCGCGCGGATCGTAGAACGCGTAATGCACGAAGTCGTCGAGACGGAACGTCGCGTCGAGTTCCCGATTGAGCACGCGCAGCACGTTGAGATTGAATTCGGCGGTCACGCCCCGCGCATCGTTGTACGCAGCGTGGAGCACGTTGGGATCCTTGACCAGATCGATGCCAAGAAGGAAGCGATCATCCGGTCGCATTTCCGCGGCGATGCCGCGAAGGAACGCGACCGCCTCCTCGCGATGCAGGTTGCCGATCGTACCTCCCAGGAAGACGATCAGTGCCGGGCCCGGCACTTCCTGCAGCGGCAGCGACGCGGTGAAGTCGGCGATCACACAGTGGAGCGACAGCCGAGGGTATTCCCGACGGAGCTTCGCTGCCGACGCTTCGACGATCTCCCGGCTGATGTCGATCGGCATATAGTGCCGAAGTCGATGGCCGTACATCGCGTCGATGAGCACCCGCGTCTTGGACGAATTTCCCGATCCCAGCTCGATGATCGACCGGCACGTACCGCGGTTGACGAGTTCGTCGGCAGTGCGCGCCAGCAGCGTCCGCTCGGTGCGCGTCTGATAGTATTCATCCAGCCCGGTGATGCGCTCGAACAGTTGTGAGCCGAGCTCGTCGTAGAAGTATTTCGGCGGAAGCCACTTATGCGCCGCCGTCAATCCCCCGCGGACCTCGGCGCGCATCTGCCGATCGAAATCGCTGTCGGTCGTTCGATCGTCTACCACGATCGCGCCGGTGACGTCCCCTTCGTTCCCTGCCGAACCGTCGCCGTTGATCGATCGATCGTCACTCTTCATCGGCCGCCACTCTGAATCCACTGAAAATCTGTCTGCGAATCGGATAGTCCCAGTTGCGGAATGTCGAGCGGATCGCGCCCGGTCGTGTCGCCCAGCTTCCACCGCGCAGCACACGGTAGTCGGGTCCGAAGAACACCCTGGAATACTCGTCGTACGGAAACGCCTCGAAACCCGGATAACCATCGAATGGGGTCGAGGTCCACTCCCAGACGTCGCCGATCATCTGGTGGCATCCGAGATGACTGACGCCGGCGGGATAGGCGCCCACCTCGGCCGCCATGAAGGCGGTCTGGTCGAGATTGGCGTGCTGCTCGGTCGGCCCGGCCTCTCCCCACGGCCAGGTGCTCGACGCTCCCGTCGCGGGATCGAACGACGCGGCTACCTCCCACTCGACCTCGGTCGGAAGTCGGACGCCGGCAAATCGACAGTACGCTTCGGCCTCGTGCCAGCAGACGTGGACGACCGGACGCCGTGGATTGACCGGTTCGGAAACGTCCATCGATCGCGTCGTCCACTTACCGTCCTCATCGCGGTGCCAGTGCTTCGGAGCGGCGATCGCCTGATCGGTGATGTACGCCCAGCCCTCTTCACTCCAGAGTCGGCGGTCGCGGTATCCTCCCTCCTCCACGAACGCCATGAACTCGGCGTTGGTCACCGGTGCGACTCCGATGCGGAATGCGGGCAGCTCCACGTCGTGGCGCGGTCGTTCGTTGTCGTAGGCACGAGTGCGATCGTCGGTACCAATGGAGAAGCGACCGGCCGGAATTCCGATCATGCCGCCGACCGCGGGGCCTCCCGCCGGCAGTCCGCGTCGCCATGGTGGCCGGTACCGATCGCCCTGCTTCAACTGCAGCGTCGCGAGCATCGTCTCGTCGTGCTGGTACTCATGCTGCAGAATCATCTCGTAGACGTACCCACCGCGCACCAACGGATCGGTCCCATCGAGATCCGCCGACTCCAGTCCCTGCATCAGCGCCGCGCGCACGCGATCGAGGTATGCGATCTGATCGGCGAACGACGGGTAGTCGAGCGCCGCGCGTACCGCACGCGGATTCTTCATCGGGTCGTACATCTCGTCGAGTTCGGGATGGACCGCTCGCGCGCCCGGCAGCTGGCGGACACCCCAGAGCTCCTCGAAGTTCCCGATGTGACCGACGTCCCAGATGATCGGACTCATCAGGGGATCGTGCCGGCGCACCAGATCGTCGCGCGTCAGTGTCGAGAGCAGCCAAAGCGTCCGTCGCCGGGCTTCGGCGAGTCGGTCCGCAAGGTCGCTCCGACGGCACTGGGCGTCGAATCCGGTGTCGATACGTGTTTCGTCGTGCAGGTTCACAGGCAATGTGTAGTGGACCGTCAGTCCTTGCAGTCGAGAGAACCGGGCGCAGATGTCGCCCTATTGGCCGGACAAAAGAACAACAGGCGGAATCCAATCGGGGATTCCGCCTGTTGTGAATCGGTCTTCAATGGGGCGGGGTGCCTACTTCAGATCAGGCACTCCGTCCTCGGCTTCCGTCTGCTGCTGTCGGGTGATGTCGCCACCATCCCACAGCAGGAATCGCTCGACCATTCCGCAGTGATTCGTCCACATCGCGAGCGAGGGAGCGATTATCCGGCGCATGAAGCCACTGTTGACCGGGATGGGTGAATTCGCCAGCACCTCCTTGTTCTCAGTGGCCCAGGTGTCGTAGAGCTCCTCGGCCGACTGATGCCACTGCTCCATGGTCGGGAGGGCATTCTCGCCGATCATTTTCAATTGGTCGTGGTACGTGGCCGCGAGCGTCCGCAGGCCGTCACGGATGTCCTTCCACTCGGTGATCATCGCGTCGCGACGGTCGGCGAAGTCCTCGCTCGGCTTCACACCATCTTTGCGTGCCTGGCGAAGCTCGCGAACGAGATCGCCCCGGGTACGGGCCACTTCGGCGGCGCGCGTGCGCAGATTCTGGAGCGTGTGCAGATCCTCGGCCGACATCTGCGATTCGAAGTCCGACTTCCACTGGCGCAACTGTGGCAGCACGGTGGTCTGCATCATCGCCGTGACCCGTTCATGAAGCTGCGAAAATGCCGTCTGCATTTCCGGTGTCAGCGCCGCACACGTTCCGTGGCAGTGGCACTGGGGTCCGTCCCCCTGCGCAGCCGTGGGAACCACGACCGCCAGGGTCAACAGCATGATCGAAAAAATCCTTCGCATGTAATGCCCTCTCATGATTTCAGTTTTCAAAGTCACATGGTTGTCAGCGTCACATGGTTGTCAGCGTCACATGATTGTCAGCGTCGCATGATTGTCAGCGTCGCATGATTGTCAGCGTCGCATGATTGTCAGCGTCACATTGCTGTCAACATCACATGGTTGTCAACGCGACATGGGCGGACCTCTTCGGGGGCGGTGCGATCTGCCTGAACAGCAGTCGGTACGACGGCGGTTCAGCGACCGGACTCCAACCTAAGGATCTTGTGGAGATGTCGACGCACGCCGGTGCGAATTTGTTCCCGAACGGAGTCCTGGTACACCTCCGACTGCCGGGGATCGAGCAGATCGACCATCGACGAATTGAACCGGCGAAGCTCTCTCGCGACGGCGCCGCGCTGCAGACGGGGCATCCCGCGAAGGCGCCAGAGTTCGTCGCCGATGGATTGACGGGCCGAAGCGATCAGCGCTGTGGCACGTGTCGTTTGATCCTCGGTGAGATTCAGCCGCGCATGCAGACGTTCTGCAAGGCCCTGACCGAGAGCGGACCCGGGGTCGAATTGCTCCCTTCCCAAGTCGTTCGCATCACTCGGCACCGATATCGAGTCCTCTGACTGACTCACCATCGGTTGAAGCTGGCCTCGAGCACGCTTCGGGCGGGTCGGGGAGACGACTGGTGCCGACGCGGTATCACTTTCGGCGTGGGCCGCGGACGAATCGGTGCCGGGCTCGATCGGTGGAAGCGGCTCGTGCAGGAATTCTGGCTGGTGACGGGGCGCCGGAAGGTGATGACGCAGACGTGCGGCCTGCCGTTCGAGGATCGCCCGCTGCTCCGGCCGCAGCTTCGGATCGACGTGGGCGACGAAGGTGTCGAGCATCGAGCGGTATTCGTCGGCGGCTGCAGCACGGAATTCCGCAAGATCGGCGTATGCGCGGTCGAGTTCGCCCCGAAGCGAATCCACCTGGGCGTTGGTGAGATCGAGTTTGTCGGCGAAGTACTCGCGGAAGCCCTCCGCATTCTGAAGCCGCTGCGCCTCATGCACCTGATGGCGCACGAAGAGGCCGACGCCGAGGGCGCCGACGGCGGTGCCGAGCACGAAGATGCCGGCGAGCGCAGCGATGGCCTTTTTCCTGCTTGTCATGTCAGTGCTGCGCGGTCATGGAAGGGGAAGCGGATTCGACAATGCGACGAAATCGGTGATCGACTGCACCAGTCCCGGACCGCCGCCGGAGATGCCCATGACCACGAGGATCGTCGCGATCGCGCTGATGGCGAGCCCGGTGCGCGGCGTCAGTTCCAGGAGGTATTCCCAGATCCCCCGCACCGCGGGCTGCGACATCGCGGCGTGCGCCACGCGGGCAGCGAATCCCATCGGGAGCTGCCGCACGGCCGACTCGCGGAGAATCGTCGTGATCGTCTGCCTGTGGTTCATTGTTGAAATCCGATGTCTTCGATTCATTCGAATTCGATGTCGATGCCGCCCAGCAGCTCGCGCATTTTCTCCTTGGCCCGATACAGCCGCGACTTCACCGTTCCGGTGCTGATGCCGAGGGCGAGGGCGACCTCTTCGACAGGCATCTCCTCGACGACGCGCAGAGTGAGGACGGCCCGGAATTCCTCCGGGAGTCGATCGAGCGCCTGCAGTACGGCCCGGCGACGTTCACCGGCGATCGTCGAGCTGTCGGCGCGATCGCCGCCGGCGATTCGCTCCTCTTCCGGCTCGCGATCATCGGTACTTCTGAGGAAGGGAAAGAACGTCGCGGCGCGGCGCCGACGACGTCGCGATTCCCGGTAGCAGTAACGCATGGCAATGCTTGTCAGCCAGGTCGAGAACTTCGCTTCGCCGCGGAACGACCCGAGCGCGCGGTAGACGAGCAGGAAGATGTCCTGCGCAATGTCGGCGGCATCCTCGTCGGACACGTCGCCGACGACGCCGCGAATCGTCGCAGCGACGCGTCGCTCATGACGCGAGATCAGATCGGCGAAGGCCCGCTCGTCACCCGCGAGCGTGTGCTCGATCAGTTCGGCGTCGGTACGCGTTGACATTCGGCGTCATTTGAGAACGTTCCATCGATGTTGGAGACGTTCGCCCGGAATTGGTTCCTCCCACCAGATACGAGGTCGAGCCGATCGCCGGGCCCACCCGTCGCAGGCGCCGGCACGAACCGCCCATCAACAACTTCGGCACGTATTTTCCACGGCGGCAGCCACTTCGTTTCATCTTGGAATCAGGACTCCATGCCGAATCCAGTGCCCTCCGTTTCCGACCCGCGCCTTCGTTCCGCGTACCTCCACATCGTGCTTTTCATCGCTCTGCTGTCGCTCCTCGCACCGCCGCCAGCGCGGGCACAGGAGGGCGAGGTGCCCTCTGAGACCTCGGAGCTTCCAAAAGTCGACTCCCTGAAGAACGCGCCGCCGCCGGCGGCGGCTCCCAAGGCCTCGACGTTCCTCCCCGCGCCGATCGCCTCGTCGCCCGGCGGTCCGGCACCGCTGACGGTCTTCTTCCTGGGCGATCAGGGCGCCCCGGGCGAAATCCTCAGCAGCAACGGAGCGATCCTCGACCGGCAGACTGCCGAGCTCGAACGCGTGGGGCGCGGCGCATCGCTGCTCTGCTTTCTGGGAGACAACTTCTATCCGATCGGTCTGAACGTCTCCGACTCGCTCGAGCGCAGGGCACTGCTCGACAGCGTAATGGCGCCGCTGCGTCCGGCGCTGAATCGCCTCGGTCCGCAGAACGTCCATGCGATTCCGGGCAACCACGACTACTACTGTGTCGCCATCAACAACATTCCGCTGGGATTCTGTCTGAAGGGCAACTACCGCGAACAGCAGTTACCGGAGTGGACGTACCATCTGTACTGGCCGTCGTCGATCAGGCGACCGATCGCCGTCGGCAGTCGCGACTCGGTCGAAATCATCTTCTTCGACAGCTCCGCGCTGCTGGACATCGGCCTGAAGAACTGGCGACCGATTCTTGAGGAACTCGAAGCGCTGCTGAAGCGATCGGCAGCCGCGCCGTCGGTGAAGTACCGCATCATCACCGCCCACCACTCTCCCCGCTCCATCGGTGAACACGCCGGCTGGCGCCTCTGGGTCGCCAACCAGCGCGAGATCTACTACATGGGCAACTGCTGGCAGGAAGGGCACGATCCGATCAAGTACGTCTACCAGGTGTTCTCCAACCAGGACAACTGCAACGGACCCTACCGCGAATACACTGATTCGCTTGCGGCGGTGATCGAACGCTCGGGAGCCAGGGTGCAGGCGTTCTTCGCCGGCCACGATCACAGTCTTCAGCTGCTGTATCGACCGGATGCGAAGAGCGACCTGCTGCCGAAGGTCTACGTCATCTCCGGCGCCGCCTCGAAGCGGACGCCGGTGAGGTCGTCGCACCCTCCATACAACTTCTCCCACCCGGTCGACAACGACGTCGAAAAGGGGCGCAGCGCCGGCGGCTTCAGTCTCGTCTCATTCGACGGCGGACTGATGCACATCTGGTTCATCGACGCGCAGACCGGCAAACCGCTCGACATGGGCGGCGGTATCACTGAATTCGTCGTCGACCGCAACGGGGACCTGCAGTTCGAGAAGCCCGTCCACTAGCCGCCGTCGCAGTGCAGCTGGTAACATGCGATCGCCGCGGCCATCGCGACGTTCAGTGATTCGCCGCGTCCCGTTCCCTCGATTCGCACGGTGTGCGCAATACGCCGCAGATCCTGGCTGATCCCGTGTGCCTCTTCCCCGAACGCCAGCACCGCCCCCCGATCGATTCGATCGCGACCGAGCACCAGTTCCCCCTCGGAGTCGAACGCGTACACGGTCCTTCCCAGCGCCGCCACCTCGGTGACATCGACCTCCCGGACGACGGGCACGCGCGCTATTGCACCCATCGTCGCCCGTACCGTCTTCGGGTTGTATACGTCGACCGAGCCGGTGGTAAGCACCACTGCGGCGGCTCCGAACCAGTCAGCGCCGCGCAGGATCGTTCCGAGGTTGCCCGGATCGCTGATGCGTTCGAAGAAAAGCATCGGTCCGTCGGACGCAGCAAGTTCCTCGAGGGTCCGCTCCCGCGGCATCTGCATGATGGCGGCGATGCCCTGGGCGTGTCGGGTGGCGAACACATTCGACCCGCTCTCGACGACGCGGATCGGCGTGTCGGGGAACAGCTGCGCCACGCGGTCGAGATGAGCCGCTTCTGTAATCACGAAGGTTGGTGGCGTACCGCTGCGCGCAAGGTCAGCCACGAGCCGCTCGCCCTCGGCGAGATAGACCCGTTCGGCGTAGCGGCCGCGCGCGCGGTGGAGACTCCGCACGAATCGTGCTTCGGACCTGGAGAGGCGATCGGCCACGATGACGATCAGCCCGCGGGTTTGAGCAGTGGCTCGACCGCCGTGCGGAACTCCTCGAGCGACTGCGCGCCTTCGATCCTCTTGGCAATCGTACCGTCCGTTGCGACAATGAACGTCGTCGGCACGGCATCGATCCCGCCGAACGCCTGCATGAGTCCCGGCATCAGATCATTGCCGGCGTAGACGACCGGATAGCGCATCTCGGCGTCCTGGGCGAAGGTCGCCAGGTGCCCCGGCACCTGGTCCTCCGAGAGCCGCTCGAGCGCGACGCCGATCACCTGGAGCCCGCTGTCGGCGTACGCCTTCTGCAGCGCGACGAGGTCGGGCAGTTCAGCCCGGCACGGCGGGCACCAGGTTCCCCAGAAATTCAAGACCACGACGTTCCCCCTGTAGTCATCCAGAGAATGCGTCGCTCCCTTGCGATCGATCCATGCGATAGCAGGCACCGGACCGGAGCCCGCCTGTCCGGTCACACCGGTGATACGCCCGATGTCGGCATCGGGACCGATCGAAGCGTCGATGCCCGGACCGGCCGTCGCCGTGCTCGCCGCGGCAGAGTCCTGCACGACGGCGTCGCCCGCTTGCCGAGCGGAGCGTTCACACGCAGCCAAGTGCAGCACGGCACCGACCGTGAGCAGCAGGGAGAAGACACCGACTGGGCGAAACGTGATCTTCATGTGAAAAGGTCCGGTTGGAAAATGAATGTGTCGTCGCAGCGGATTCAGAGGTGCAGCAGATGCTGCATCGTCGGACGATCGACGTTGCCCACAGCGGCGATGACGATCCCGTCCCTGTTGAACAGCGCCAATGTGCGGTCTTCGTCGGGTTGCTCCCAGAGCACCTCACCGCTGGTGAGCCGACCGATTGCGTCGTCGGTGAGGTAGACGGCGTCGCCCTTGCGGAGCACCGAATCGGGCACCTCGAGCAGGTACAGCATCGTGTTGCCAGTCGAATAGACGAGGTGTGCGAAGTGCCGCTCACCGTTCGGCGTGTGATGCGTACTGACGAATCCACCCTGCAACGGAGCGCCGACCGAGCCGAATTCTACCGGATACCCCACGCCGTGTTCCTTGAAGTACGAGCGGAGATCTCCCGTATCGTCAGACTTCTGATCGACCGCGAGCTTGCCGACTCTGAGTCGATCGTAGTTGAACGAGGCGGCGTTGAACAAGTTGAGCGGTCGATCCGGCCGGGCGAGTGAGTCCCGCACGACGGGCGCGGCGGCGACCGGACCGGCCGGGGCCCCCACGTCCTGCGAGCCGAAGTAGAGCATGGTTGCTCCGACGACGATGAGCAGGATGGCCACGCCGACTCCAGCGGCAGAGACGTACTCGTTGGCGAAGCGATCGAACCACGAGTCACGGGCCGTGCCGGTCGACGCGCGGTCTGCCGCATATGCAGCGGCCCCGCGGTGGCCGTCGGCCCTCGCGCCTATCGCCGCAGACGCTTCTCTGGCTGCCGCCGCGGCCCGCGCCGACTCCTGCGCCTCCAGTCTGGCGTGGATTTCCTCATGGTACCGCTTCCCGCAGTCGGGACACGCTCCGATGTGCTGTTCGATCTTGTGGCGGTACTCCGCTTCGTCGATGCGATCGCTCACGAATGCGGCAATCTGGTCGTGAATTTCTTGACAGGTCACGGCTGGAATTCGTCCTGGTAGGTGTCGAGTGATCGCGGGCAGGGACCGGCGGGCAGGAGCCGGATTCCGCACGAACATCGCGGCAAAGTACGACTCGGATCAGAATTCATAAACAGACGGCAGGCGCGCCCTCCGCGGTGCGTTCACCCGTTATCGTATCTTCGCAGGATTCTGCCCGATCGAACCTCCGATTTCATGCGACCTCTGTACACGTTCACCGTCGCCAGCGCGTTCCCTCCAGAGCTCGAGCGACTGCACGACCTCGTGTTCAATCTCTACTGGAGCTGGGAGCCGCGCATCGCGGCCTGCTTCCGCGCGATCGACGCGGAGCTCTGGCATCGCACCAACCATCACCCGCTGAAGCTCCTGCAGCAGGTGCCCGTCGAGCGCATGCACGAGCTCGCCGCCGACGAACGCTTCCTTGCAGTCTACCGCGACGCGGTCGCCGCCCTGGACGACTACCTGTCGGCGCCGACGTGGCACGGTGCCTCCCGTGGCGGATCGAAGGACGTCATCGCCTACTTCTCGGCAGAATTCGGGCTGCACGAATCGCTCCCCCTCTACTCCGGTGGACTCGGCGTGCTCTCCGGCGATCACACGAAGTCAGCCAGCGACCTCGGACTGCCGCTCATCGGCGTCGGACTGCTCTACCAGATGGGCTACTTCCAGCAGCGGATCACCGTCGAGGGAATTCAGCTCGAGAGCTACGAATTCAACGACCCCTCGATTCTCCCGATCACCGAAGTGCTCGATGAGCAGGGCCGCCCGCTGCGGGTCACCGTCGACTTCCCCGATGCACAGGTGGCCATCGGTGTCTGGTCGCTGGTCGTCGGACGCGTCACGCTCTACCTGCTCGACACCAACCTGCGGGAGAACCGGATCCCGCGCTACCGCGACATCGCCGACTACCTCTACGGCGGCGATCAGGAAACCCGCATCATGCAGGAAATCGTGCTCGGCATCGGTGGCATTCGTGCGCTGCAGGCCATGGGTATCGAACCGACCGTCACGCACATGAATGAGGGCCACAGCGCATTCCTGATGCTCGAGCGGATCCGCACGCTCATGCTGCAGCACAAGATCGGTTTCGACGTCGCCCGACAGATCGCCTCCGACGGTGCCGCCTTCACCACCCATACGCCCGTGCCGGCCGGACACGACGCCTTTCCACGGGAGATGATCGACCGCTACTTCTCGGCCTACTGGCCGACGCTCGGACTGTCGCGCGATGAATTTCACCGACTCGGAACCGTTGGCAACGCCGGTGAGGATGAACGCTTCTCGATGACCGTTCTGGCGCTGCGGCTGGCCTCGCGACACAATGGCGTCAGCATGCTGCACGCGGCGGTCTCGCGCGACATGTGGCAGGGCCTTTGGCCCCAGCTGCCACCCGAAGAGTGCCCGATCGTCGGCATCACCAACGGTATTCACACGCGCACATGGCTCGCCGCCGAAATGGCGGAGCTCTTCGACGGCTACCTCCCCTCGGACTGGCGCGGACGTACGGGCGATTCGGAGGTCTGGTCGCACGCGACGAAAATTCCGGTGGACGAACTGTGGGAAACGACCAACCGGCTGCGACGTGATCTCATCGACGCGGTTCGCCGCCGTATCGACGAGCGCCATGTCGAGATCTATACCAGGTCGTCGACGGGACGTGACATCGGCAGCGTCCTCGATCCTGACGCGCTGACGATCGGGTTCGCCCGACGATTCGCCACCTACAAGCGAGCGACTCTCCTGTTCCGTGATCGTGAACGTGTGCTGCGGTTGTTCAATGATCCGGATCGCCCCCTGCAGATGGTCATTGCCGGCAAGGCCCATCCGAAGGACATGCCGGGCAAGGACCTCATTCGGGAAATCCATCAGACCATCGCTGAACTCGGACTCGAAGGACGGATCGTCTTCCTGGAGGACTACGACATGGCGGTGGCACGATCGATGGTGCAGGGGTGCGACGTGTGGCTCAATACGCCGCGACGACCGTTGGAGGCTTCGGGCACCTCGGGAATGAAAGCCGCCGTCAACGGCACGCTCAACCTGTCGATTCTCGACGGGTGGTTTCCCGAGGCCTACGACGGAACGAATGGATTCGCCATCGGAGGCGAGCGTCAATTCGCCGACGCAGATCATCAGGATGAATACGAGTCGAGGCAGCTCTACCGGACGCTCGAACAGCTGGTGATTCCGCGCTTCTACGAACGTGACGCCGATGGCATTCCGAACGCGTGGGTGGCGATGCAGATCAATGCTCTGCGCACCATCGGTGGCCGCTTCAGCGCGCACCGCATGGTGCAGCAGTACGCCAACGGCTTCTACTTCCCATGTTCTGACCGCTTCACGACGCTCTCCTCCAACGGTGCGCGCGCGGCCGGCGATCTGGTCGCCTGGCGCAACCACGTGGTGCATCACTGGAGCGGCGTCGAGATCGTATCGGTCTCCACCGACGCCTCCGGACACATGCAGACCGGACAGGAGGTCGCGGTGCGCGCCCGCGTCCGGCTCGGTTCACTGGGTGCCGAGGACGTCCTTGTCGAGGCGTGGTCGGGCGGACTCGACCCTGACAACCAGATCGTCGACGGACGGCCGACGGCACTCATCGCGGGCGAGGAACACGATGGCATGGTAGAATTCAGCGGCAGCATCACGCTTGAGCGACCGCGGCGTACGGGTGTAACGGTGCGGGTGATCCCATGGAAGAAGGAGCTCGGGGTGAAATTCGGACTCAACCTCATCGCCTGGGCGCACGGCGAGATTTCCACCCACGCGACGACGGCGTGAGCGCGCGCCGACATGGCGCGCAGTGGGGCCGACGGGTCGTCGGACGTTAAGAAATCGCAACAGCTCACATCACCACGGCCGTTCGTGGTAAACTTTCCGGTCTGGTATGCGGTCGACGGTCGCTGCACCCGGATCGCACCGGGCTTGCCGGACACATCCCCCCGTGAGGTAACGCTTCGATCATCCATGGCAGACACCATTTCAGAGCAGCCGTCGCACGACGCCGAAGACACGACAGTGGGGCCGCGGAAGCCGCATCCGGATCTGCGGCAGCGCCAGTTGCGAGTCGGTGAGCGCGTCACCGAAGCGGGCATCGTCGTCGTCGCGATGCTCTCGATCGTCTTCATCCTCCTCATCTTCCTGTTCGTCTTCCGCGAGGCCTCGCCGATCGTCTTCGGTGGCGGCCCCCAGACGACCTCGGCACCGGCGTCGATCGACACCGCGCGGGCCGAACGCATCATCGGCGACAGCGGTTATCCGATTCTCACGCAGCGCTCGGACGTGCGGATTCGGGATTTGTGGTACACCGTCTGGCAGCCGACGAGCGAATTCCCCCGGTACGGCATCATTCCGATCATCATCGGAACGATCAAGACGACGCTCGTCGCGATGATGATCGCCGTTCCCCTGGCGATTCTCGCAGCACTCTACACGGCGTTCTTCGCTCCGAAATGGGCCAGCGAGTACCTCAAGCCGGCGATGGAGCTGCTGGCGGGATTCCCGTCGGTCGTGATCGGTTTCTTCTCGCTGATGGTCGTCGCCACCGTAGTGCAGCAGATCACCGGTGCCGATGCGCGGCTCAATGCCATGGTGGGTGGAATCGGTCTGTCGCTGGCAGTGATTCCGATCATTTACACGATCAGTGACGACGCGCTGCGCACCGTTCCCTCCTCGCTGCGCGAGGCGGCCCTCGCGCTCGGCGCCACCGAGTGGCAGGCCGCGTACAAGGTGATGCTGCCGGCTGCCACGCCGGGAATCTTCGCAGCTGTCCTCCTCGGCTTCGGTCGCGCCGTCGGCGAGACGATGATCGTCCTCATGGCCGCCGGCAACGCACAGACGGTCGGGTGGAACTTCTTTGCCTCGGTCCGCACGTTCGCCTCGACGATCGGTGCGGAGATGGGTGAGGTGGTGCACGGTTCACCCCACTACCAGGTCCTGTTCTTTCTCGGCGTGATCCTCTTCGCATTCTCGTTCACGATCAACGTCATCACCGAGTTCTACGTCAAGCAGCGACTGATCAGACGATTCCGAGGTACCGAATGAATCGGCGCCATTCGATTCTGGGCTTCTTCGCCCGCGGTCTGCCGCTGGTGGCGACGCTGCTGACGTTGAGCATCATCGGGATCATCGTCGCCAATTTCCTCATCGGCGGCGCCGGTCACCTCTCGTGGGAATTCCTGACGGCAATGCCGCAGAACGCCAATACCGAGGGGGGAATTCTCCCGGCAATCTTCGGCACCGTTCTGCTGGTGCTCATCATGACCGTCGCCGCAGTTCCGGTCGGCACCATCACGGCGATCTACCTGACCGAGTACGCGCGCCCCACTTCCCCGATCGCCAGGACGATCCGCTTCGCGGTCAACACGCTCGCCGGCGTCCCCTCGATCGTCTTCGGTCTCTTCGGCCTGGGATTCTTCATTCAGATCGTCGGTGGTTCGATCGACCACGCCGAGTGGAACAGCCACATGGACGACCTCGAGCAGGTGCTCGAGCAGCCGGCCTCACCGCTGGCCGAGACCCAGCGTGCACCGATGTCGGCTGTGGCGAACTACCTGGCGCAGGTGAACGAGGACCGGTGGGAACACTCCGAGGCACTCGTGCTGGCATATCCCGACGGGGATTCGACGGTGCTCGACCGGGCTGCGACCATGCACTATCTGCGAGGAAAGCCGGAGCTGGACTGGGGAAAGGGGAATATCCTGTGGGCGGCGCTGACGCTCGCACTGCTCACGCTTCCGGTGGTGATCGTCTCGGTGGAGGAATCGCTCCGCGCCGTTCCGCGCGACGTTCGCGAGGCGTCGCTCGCGCTCGGGGCGACGCGGCTGGAAACGATCCGGAAGATTGTCATTCCGAATTCGATCACGGGAATTCTCACCGGTGCAGTGCTTGCAATCAGTCGTGGTGCCGGCGAGGTGGCGCCCATTCTCTTCACCGGTGTCGCCTACTCCACGCAGCAGCTTCCCAGCTCGCTCTCCGATCAGTTCATGCATCTGGGATACCTGCTCTATCTGCTCTCGACGCAGTCACCCGACATCGACGCGGCACGCCCGATCGCGTACGCGACGGCGCTGGTGCTGCTCGGACTGACGCTCGCATTGAACATGGTGGCGATACTGATGCGATCGCGGATACGGCGCCGGCAGGCCGCCTGAGGTCCCCCGCCGACTGTGAGCCTCCGATCCGACACGCCTCCCCCCCTGTGGAGAGCCCGTCGGATCGACGTTCGCACGAATGACCTGACTACGACCGAATTCAACTCGTCAGCGTATCAATGGCTCAAGAGACGAAGCTCGACATACGGAACCTGTCGCTGTGGTATGGCGACAAGCAGGCGCTGAAGGATATCTCGATGGAGATCGCGGCCAACCGCATTACCGCCTTCATCGGACCGTCCGGCTGCGGAAAGAGCACGCTCATCCGCACGCTCAACCGCATGAACGACCTGATCGCCACCGTGCGAATCGAGGGAAACGTGGTCGTCGATGGCGTCGACATCTATTCGAAGGACGTCAATGTGGTCAACCTGCGAAAGCGCGTCGGCATGGTCTTCCAGCGCTCCAACCCATTCCCGAAATCGATTTACGAGAACATCGCCTACGGCCCGAAGCTCAACGGAATCCGGGCGAAGGCGGAACTCGACGAGATCGTCGAGCGAAGTCTGCGGGGCGCGGCGTTGTGGGACGAGGTGAAGGATCGGCTCGAGGCCTCGGCACTTGCGCTCTCCGGCGGACAGCAGCAGCGACTCTGCATTGCCCGCGCGACCGCTGTCAATCCCGACATCCTGCTGATGGACGAGCCGTGCTCGGCGCTCGATCCGATTTCGACGGCGAAGGTCGAGGAGTTGATCCTGGAGCTCAAGGCGGAGTACACCATCGTCATCGTCACGCACAACATGCAGCAGGCCGCGCGCGTGTCGGATACCACCGCCTTCTTCTACCTCGGCGAGCTGGTCGAGTACGACCGGACGCGGACGATATTCACCAATCCGAGCAACAAGAAGACCGAGGACTACATCACCGGCCGATTCGGATAGCCGGCAGTTTCCCCCCGTCCCATTATCGTCCGAATTGTCCGTATTCGGCGCCGTGTTGGCTATATTCACGGGTCGCGACGCTGAGGTTCCTCCGTCCATGTTCCCGTCCCCGTGCGCCGACGACGCTGCCCGCCGCCGACGGCACGCACCCAACTGACAATGCCATGATTTCGAGTTTCGAACAGGAAATCTCAAAGCTGCGCACGCGCATCATCAAGATGGGCAGTCTGGTCGACGAGCAGGTCGACCAGGCGTTCCGCTCATTGAATAAATGGGATCTGGAACTCGCGCGTGAGGTGATGGAGCGCGACAGCAAGGTCGACCGTTACGACTTCAAGATCGAGAAACAGTGTCAGCGAATCTTCGCGCTGCAGCAGCCGGTTGCCCGCGATTTACGGCTGATCATGGCGGCGATGAAGATCAATTCCGAACTGGAGCGGATGGGCGATCTGGCCTACAACGTCGCGCGTTCGGTCCCGCGGCTGTACGACTTCCGCGAGAAGATTGCCTCCTACGATCTGGAGCACATCACCGACGCAGTCCAGCGGATGGTGCGCATGACCATCGACAGCTTCGTCAACTACGATCCGAAGCAGGCGCTCGGCGTCCTCCGCAGCGATCCGAAGGTCGATCAGGTGGAAGTGCAGATCGGACGGCGTATCGTCGAGGCGATGAAGGATGACCCGGAATTCATTCAACCGGGCGTCGAGCTGGTCATTCAGCTGAGAAACATGGAGCGGCTTGCCGATCACGCGACGAACATCGCCGAGGACGTGATCTTCTTCACGAAGGCCGAGATCATTCGCAATCGCTTCGACGCCGACGCGTTCCGCGAACTGCAGCGGCGATTCGCCGATGAGCACGACGAGGAGTCGATCGACGACGACGACATGGAGTAGCACCTCCCCCCCACCACGGTCGAGCCAGCACGCGCCCGCGATCGTCCGACCTCTACGTCGTCGGCTGGTACCCGATCGCTTCGAGGATTCGCTCCTGCACTTCATCCACCGTTCCCAGTCCGTTGACCTCCGCGACGATGTGCAGCTCCCGGTAGAATCCGAGTACCGGGGCGGTCTCGGCGTCGTACACCGCGAGGCGGCGGCGGATGACGGCTTCGGTGTCATCGACCCGACCGCGACCGAGCATACGGTCGATGACTTCCTGCTGTGGAACCACCAGATGCACCACCCGATCGATGGTCCTCCTGCGCTCGCGCATCGCCGCGTTGAGATCCTCTGCCTGTCGAAGATTGCGCGGATAGCCGTCGAGGATGAACCCGTGATTGCACCGATTCTCCGCCAGCGTCGCCAGGGCGATTTCCGAGGTGAGTTCGTCAGGCACCAGCAGCCCCTGGTCGAGGTACTCCTTGACCCTCAGACCGAGAATCTGACCGGAATCGATCGCGCCGCGGAAGATCGCGCCGGTCGAGATGTGCGGGAGGTCGAGACGCTCGGCGAGCAGCGTCGCCTGCGTTCCCTTGCCGACACCCGGAGCTCCGAAGAAGATGAGATTCATACAGGTTGGAAAGTCGCGGGACATGAGGATTGCCTGCGGAAGATAGCAACCCACCGGCGCCTTTGAGGCGCTCGGTCGGGGCCGCAAGCGTGTCAGAGTGTTCCGGCCATGCGACGCAGCATGTCCAGCGCAATACAGGCCGCGCGCTCACGAACCACCGAACGGCGATCTCCCAGATTGAACACACGTACGGTGACGTCCGATGGACCCGCTACGGCGATCCACACCGTTCCGACCGGTTTCGCCTCGGTCCCTCCGCCCGGTCCGGCGATGCCTGTGATTGCGACTCCGAAGGTGGTCTCCAGACGGAGCCGAACGCCGATGGCCATTTCACGCGCCACGTGCTCGCTCACAGCACCCTCGCGATCGAGCACCTCACTGTTCACACCGAGGTCGGTGACCTTGACGCGATTGTCGTAGGAGATGATCCCGCCGGTGAAGTATTCGCTGCTGCCCGGTACATCGGTCAGCATTGCGCCCAGAAGTCCACCGGTGCAGGACTCGGCGACGGCGACCGTGTAGCGCCGTTCTCGCAGGAGCCGCCCCACGGCTTCGGCCAGCGTCGCGCCGTCGTCGGACACGAGATTCGACTCCACACGCTCGCGGATGCCTCGTTCGAGTTCGACGTAGCGATCGTGCGCATCGCTGTCTCCGCCACGCCGCATGAGGCGAAGACGGATCCCACCGAAGGCAGGCAGAAAGGCGAGCGTCACGTGGCGGTCGAGATCGCGAGAGAAGTCCTCCAGCGAATGCGCGAGAGAGGACTCGGTCGGCCCGAAGACGAGAAACGTCCGGGACTCCACGTCCCCGGCGTGCTCGATCAGACGCGGCATGACGACGTCGTCGACGATTCCCATGAGTTCATGTGGCACGCCGGGCAGCACGTAGACGGTCGCCTGGTCGAAGTCGAATTCCAGCGCCGGCGCCGATCCATGTTCGTTCTCGATCGCCCGGGCACCTGCGGGCACGAGCGCCTGGCGCCTGCTGCGCTCGTTGACTTCGATTCCGCGTGCGGCGAAACGCCGCTCGATTCGCTCGAGTTGCGCGGCATGCTCCACCAGTTCGCAGTCGAGCAGATCGCACACCGCCTCGCGAGTGACATCATCGTGGGTGGGGCCGAGGCCGCCGGAGACGAAGACGACGCCGGGTTGGCCACAGGCGCCCTCGATCGCGGCGCGGATCGCCACGCGATCGTCGCCGACGACGACGATCGAGTCGACCTCGTAGCCATGTTCGGTGAGGCGGGCACCGAGCCAGGCGGCATTGGTGTTGACCACCTGGCCGATGAGCAGCTCATCGCCAATGGATATGATTCGGGAATTCATCGCAGGAACTGAACGACAGGAATGACGTAACCGGCACCGAGGAAGATCAGGTGCGAGGCGATGTTGGCGTACAGACCGGCCACGATGTCATCGCCCATGACGCCGAGGCCGCCCCCTCTGCGTTCGACGGCACTTGCCGGCCACAGCTTCGAAATGTCGAACGCGCGAAAGACGAAGAACGAGAGCACGACCCAGTAGGGATTCGGAATGATCAATGGCGAGGCGAGGGCCACCCACTGGCCGGCGAACTCATCGAGGGTGACGAAGCCGGGGTCCTTCTTGCCGGTCGCGCGTTCGATCTCGGCGGCCAGCGGTATTCCGCCGAGGAACGCCACGAGCGCCAGAGCAAGGAGCAGGTAGAAATTCGAACCACCCGGTAAGAAGTACACGAGCGCTGCAACCGCGCTTCCGACGGTTCCCGAGGCGATCGGCGACAGGCCGGTGTAGAGTCCACCGACGATCAGTTGTTTCCAGTACGGAACACCGCGTTCACGGAGTCGAGCGGGCGACATTGCCATGGAGAAGAACCCGGAGCAGGTGCCGGTTGGCGATGAGATAGAGTACGGCGGTCACGACGCTGAGCAGCGCGATCACTCCGAGCATCACGTCGAGCAGCAGTGGCGTGGTGAGGGCGTTGAGGAACGGGGCACCGAGCACTGCGTGCAGCCATTCCACGTTCTGCAGCGTGAGCACGACCACGATGTACCAGAGGAACGCGAGCTGCAGGGCGGTCTTCAGCTTTGCCAGGCGACTGGTGACCACCGGATGTCCCCGCCGGTCAGCGATGATTCGCAACACGGTAACCAGCACGTCACGACCGACGATGATCAGCACCATCCACAGCGGCAGCAGCCCCATGAACGTGAAGGCGAAGAACGCGGCGATCGTCAGGACTTTGTCGGCAAGCGGATCGAAGAACCGGCCGAATGCACTGGTGACATTGTAGCGACGGGCGTACCAGCCGTCGTACCAGTCGGAGATGGCCGCGACGAGGAACACGGCGGCGGAGCACTGGATGAGCACTCGATCACCGCTTACCAGCAGCACGATGAAGACGGGTGTCAACAGAATGCGCGTGGCGGTTATGACGTTGGGCAAGTTGAAAACTGGCTTCATCCCGTACCGGATTCCTCCAAGGGCAGTAATTCGGGAAGCTACGCAATCCGCCATGAGTGGCGCTCAGAGCAACCTTTCGCGGGCTCGGGGTGTCAAGTATCTTGAAGGTTTGCATTGGATCGACCGACACCCTGTATGTCCCATCGACTGGCGAGAGCCATGGTTCCACGACCTCGACATTTCCTCACGCTTGCTGTCCTCGCGCTGCTGGCGGGCAACGTTGTGCGCGCACAGCTGCTTGGTGACTACGACGAGTATTACCGCCTGATGCGCATCAACGCACTGGAGCAGTTTTCGTTCAGCTATCCGACCCGAAGTCCGGAACACGAACCGTCGGTCGTCGGGGTGCGGCGCGATTCGCTGAACCGGCCGGTGGAGATCGCGGGGTTCTTCTTCGGCAATCCCGACACCCGCGGCGACTGGACGGTGATCCGGATCGAGTACCTGAGCAATCCGCGGACCGGGTCTTCGATCCAGCGGCGCACGTATTACGGCCCACACGGAGTGCCGATCACCATCGGTTGGGCGCACGGTGAAGAGGTGTTCACCGATTCGACCGGGGCGCTCACGATGCGCCGAGAGATCGGACTGGACGACAAACCGCTGTCGGACGTGCCGGCGGTCACCAGCACGCTGTATCACCGTCGCGCGCCGGGAGAGTACACGCAGGAGTGGTTCTACGGTCGAGGCAAGCAGCACTTCGGCGCGGGCACCGACGGACCGCAGCGCGAATTCGCCGAGCTGCCGGACGGTGCCTACTTCCGCCACTTCAAGGTCGGCGCCAATGGCAACCTCATCGCCGAGGCGCTGTGGAATCTGATGAAGAAGCCGATGGCATTTCCAGGCGGTGAATTCGTCCGTCGCTACACGCTCAACAGCAGCGGTCTGCCGATACGCGTCGACTTCTACGACGAGCACGACCAGCCGGTCGCCGATCGCGACGGCATCGCGGCCGAGACCTACAAGTACGACAACTACGGTCGTGTGATCGAGTGGCGGGGCCTGAATCTCGACGGAGGCGCGGCGGCACGATCCAGCGACGGCGCCGCTCGCATCGAGTACAACTACCGCGCGCACGACGGCGTGCTGCTCTCTGAGGATCACTTCGACGTCAAGGGTCAGCCGATCGAGTGACGTGGTGCGCGGGCCGAAGCACCGGCTGCCGGTGAGCGTTGGCAGCACACGCTCTTACACTCTCCGGTTGCATTAGTACCGAATCGCGGAATATCTTTGCCTTTCTCGCAAAACGGGGAGCCTCTGGTGGCTGTCCGGCAGCCGCTGCGCCTCACGGGCGCTCGGCGTTGCGGGTCGGTTCGGTGCCGTGGCCGAGTGGTTAGGCAAAGGTCTGCAAAACCTTGTACAGCGGTTCGACTCCGCTCGGCACCTCTCTCGACTGCTTCTCCCGATACTACCTCTGCAGACGCAATCACGTATGGCAACGACCTCCGATCTCCGGCCGGGTGTGGTGATCCGATACAACGGGGAACTCTGCACCGTGCTCGAGAGCGTGCACAGGACGCCGGGAAACCTCCGGGCGTTCTATCAGGTGAAGATGCGGAACATCCGTTCCGGCAAGCTGACCGACAACCGCTTCCGTTCCGGCGAGTCGATCGACCTGGTGCGCATCGACCGCAAGACGATGCAGTACCTCTACCGCGACGGCGACAACCTGATGTTCATGGACACCGAGACGTTCGAGCAGATACCGGTACCGGTCGAACTGCTCGGCGACAAGGCGGGGCTGCTGAAGGAGTCGGGTGAGGCGGACGTCTTCTTTCACGAGCACGACATCGTCTCGGTCGAGCTGCCGCAGCACGTGACGCTTCGCATCGCCGAAACCGAGCCTGGATTCAAAGGCGATACGGCACAGGCCGCCACCAAGCCCGCCATCGTCGAGTCCGGCGCGACCGTCCAGGTCCCGCTGTTCATCAATGAGGGCGACGAGATCCGCGTCGACACGCGCACCGGCGCGTACCTCGACCGCGCGAAGAGCTGATCTCCGCGAGATAACCCGAAGCCGCGCTTGCAGGCGGTCACCATCGTAGAGCACGTATGATCGATATCAACTACCTGAAGCAGCTGCTGGAGATCTTCGACGAGAGCAGCGCCAACGACCTTCGCATCGAGCAGGACGGCGCCTCGATCAAGCTCTCGAAGTCACCCCGGCGCGATGAGTTCTCGCCCGCCGCTGCCGGACTCCCGGCGCCGCCGCCCCCACCGGCCCCGCCCGGGCCGCAGACGCATCCGGAGGAGGAGCGATCGGCAGCGTCGGACCAGCCCGCCGCCGCCGAGACGCACTACCACGAGATCCGATCACCGATCGTCGGGACGTACTATCGCTCCCCGACGCCCGATGCCGCCGCCTACGTCGAAGTCGGTCAGGAGGTCTCTCCCGGAACCGTGCTCTGCATCGTCGAGGCCATGAAGCTGATGAACGAAATCGAATGCGATACCTATGGTCGTATCGTCAAGATTCTCGTCGATAACGCACAGCCGGTCGAATACAACCAGCTGCTGTTCCTGATCGAACCCGACTGATCGACCTGCCGCCGCCCCGGCGATCGGTCGAGGGCGACGGCCGGTCATTCCACCTCGCCGAGAGCACAACACGAGCCGATGTTCAAGAAGATTCTCATTGCCAATCGGGGGGAAATCGCGCTGCGCGTCATACGTGCCTGCCGCGAGATGGGAATCCGCACCGTCGGAGTCTACTCCACCGCCGACAAGGAATCGCTCCACGTCCGATTCGCTGACGAGGTCGTCTGTATCGGTCCGCCCCCGAGCCGCGAGAGCTGACCTGAACATTCCCCGCATCATCGCCGCCGCCCAGGTCACCAACGCCGACGCAATCCATCCCGGCTACGGCTTCCTCGCCGAGAACGCCCAGTTCGCGCGCATCTGCTCCGAAAGCGGGTTCGCCTTCATCGGCCCGCAGCCCGAGGCTATCCGGCGCATGGGTGACAAGTCGCTGGCCAAAGAAACGATGCGCGACGCCGGTGTGCCCGTCGTTCCCGGTTCGCCCGGCCTCGTCGAGGACGTGGAGGCCGCCCGACGCGTCGCCGCGAAGGTCGGCTACCCGGTGCTCATCAAAGCCTCTGCCGGTGGCGGTGGCAAGGGAATGCGCATCGTCAACGAGGAGTCGGAGATCGAGCGGGGATTCAACGCAGCGTGCAACGAAGCCGAAGCCGCATTCAAGGACGGCTCCGTCTACATCGAGAAGTTCATCGAGCAGCCACGCCACGTCGAAATCCAGGTGATGTGCGACCGCCACGGCAATCGCGTGCACCTCAACGAACGCGATTGCTCCATCCAGCGTCGCCACCAGAAGCTCATCGAAGAGGCACCCTCCCCCGTCGTCGATGCCGAGCTGCGCAACCGGATGGGTGAGGCCGCACTCCTCGGATGCGAAGCCGTCGACTACGAGGGAGCCGGAACCATCGAGTTCCTCCTCGATAAGAACCGCGACTTCTACTTCATGGAGATGAACACGCGTATTCAGGTGGAGCACCCCGTCACCGAGGAGTCGCTGGGTATCGACCTGATCATGGAACAGATCGCGGTGGCGGCCAACGAGCGCCTTCGCCTCACCGGCGGCCCTCCCGTGCGACATGCGCTCGAAGTGCGGATCAATGCCGAGGATCCGTACCACAACTTTGCACCCTCACCCGGTCGAATTACCAACCTGCACATGCCGGGCGGCCACGGCGTTCGGGTCGATACGCACATCTACCAGGGCTACACGATTCCTCCCAACTACGACTCGCTGCTGGCAAAGCTGATCACCTTCGGCAAGTCGCGCTCGAGTGCCATCCTCAAAATGCGCCGTGCACTCGACGAGTTCGTCATCGAAGGCGTTCGCACGACCATCCCGTTCCATCAGATGATGATGGAGAACGAATACTTCCTCTCCGGCCAGTTCGATACGCGGTTCGTCGACTCACACGACTGGCGCGAACAGCTCCCGCCCTTGCCCTGACCGCCTCAGAAGTGCCCGTGCGAGTGACGGACGGCAACCATTCCCAACATCAAAATCCCGCAAGAAGCGACCATGAACGTTCCCGAGGACCTGCGCTACGTCAAGAGTCACGAATGGATCAAGGTGGAGGGCTCGACTGCCACCGTCGGCATCACCGACTTCGCGCAGTCCGAGCTTGGCGACGTCGTGTTCGTCGATATCACCGCCGGCGTCGGAGACGAGGTCTCCGCCGGCGACGTCTTCGGAACGATCGAAGCGGTCAAGACCGTCTCCGACCTCTATGCACCCGTGTCCGGAACGATTCAGGAAATCAATTCCGGAATGTCCGACGCTCCGGAGCAGATCAATACCGATCCGTATGGTAAGGGGTGGATGGTGAAGATCGAAGTCACCAGCAACGACGTGCCGGACTCGATGGACGCCACGGCCTACGCCGAACTGGTCGGCGCGTAGCGCGCCGCGCACGGATCGCAGCAGAACGTGAGGGCCCGCCGGAGCATGACGCTTCGACGGGCCCTCGGTACATTCAGTGCTATTGCGGGCGTTTCACGCGACGATCAACGGTATCGCGTGTACTGGCCCATCGAACCTCGTGACGACCGATGTGCTCCCGCCCCGGACGGCGCCGGCCATTCACCGAAGTCCGCGTCATCACTGACGAACCCACCTGCGGCATACCCGAATATCGAATCGACCATCGTGAAGGGAATTGGAGATCGCTCGGCCATTCGCGGGCGGAATTCCCGGGGCCAACGCAACGCGGCCACCTACGGCTATTCGATATGAACGATGCGGCGGGCACCGCTCGAATCGCCAATTCGCAACTCAACGAAATATGAACCGGCCGCAGTATTCGACAGCTCGAGCGGGACGTCGTGATGCCCCCCGTCGAGCCGACCCTGAAACACGGTGCGAATTCGATCGCCCGCAATCGATATGAGTTCCACGGCGACGTCGGAGGATCGCTCCAATTCAAACGACACGGTCGCCCGGTTAATGACGGGATTTGGCGTTATCGAGAGAACGGCGGCGGGGGTGGCCACGATTGGAGACGCTCGACGTGGTGGTACGGCCAGCACACCCTCGGAATGCCACCGCGCGAAATTGAATGACGCGCTGTTGCCGGCGATCCGGAAATTTCCTCCGACCCAGAGGCCGCTCGAGTCGACGGCAACCGCCATTACATAGGCCGTGTCGTACGGATGGCGAATTCCCTGTCCCAGATTGTGCCATGTCGTTCCATCCCACCATGCAACGCGGAACGGCGTGGTGACACCGGCAAGTTCGAAGACACCGCCAATGAAGACGTGCCGACCGTATGTCCCGATCGCATATACGGGCGCATTGACGCCACGCAACGTGTCGCCGGCCGGAACGGCCAGAGCGTTCCACCGCTGGCCGTCCCATCTGGCGATGTTGCTCACCAGCACACCTCCGGCGTGCAGGAAGTGCCCGCCGACGTAGACGCTGCCATCATCGGCTATGCTCACGGCGTACGCCCGATCCTCCACGCCCGAACCCATTGCAGACCACCGCAGATCCGCGCGACTCCACACGGCGACGGAGTTCGCCGCAACACCGCCGATCGACTGGAAATGTCCCACTGCATAGACAGCATCACGCGAAGCGGCGAGTCCCGCCACGTAATACAGCGTGTCATCCCCGTCGACACCGCCTGCCATCGCCTGCCACGTGTCCGTCGAGAGGTCGTATCGCGCGATGTCGTGACTCGAGACTGAGCCCGCCGTCGTGAAGTTGCCGCCGACGAAGAGATCGGTGCCGTCCACGGCGAGCGCGGTGACGATTCCGGCCGAACCCGACACGCCACCGGCGAGGCCGTGCCATTCGGCGCCATCCCAGCGTGCGATACCAGCAGCGGAATCCTCTCCGGCGTGGGTGAACTCGCCACCGACGTACACCGTTCCATCGTCGCCCACGGTGATCGACCGCACCGGACCGTCGACACCGCGTCCGAGTCGCAGCCATCGATCGCCGCTCCACATCGCCACGTTGCCGCTGCGAAGTGATCCTACCGATGCGAAGGCGCCGCCGACGTAGACATTCTCTCCGCTCAGCGCGATCGTCAGCACGATGCCGCTGATTCCACCGGAAGGATCACCTCCGAGTCCCGACCACCCGCTCCCGTCCCACGTCGCGAAGTTGTTCGCAGGCAGTCCGCCGGCGATCGAGAACACTCCTCCGGCGTAGAGCGCACCGAAGGTACCGTCGACCGCATGCACCGCACCGTTGGTTCCCGGACCGAGCGGACTCCACGTCGAACCGTCGAGGAGCGCGATGCCGCCCGCGGCGACCGTATCGACGCTCGTGAACGATCCGCAGGCGAGCACGCGGCCATCGGAGAGCACGTGCAGGGCGTCGATCGCACCCGAGGAGATCTGCCCGACGTCGTCCCAGGTCGAGCCGTTCCACCGCGCCAGACCGTGCAGCGGACTGTCACCGGCACGGGTGAAATCCCCTGCGACGAGCAAGCGGCCGCTCGAGTCGACGGCAAGGGCCGAGACCGGCGCGTTGGTACCGTCGCCGACCGGGTGCCACGTTCCGTCGAATGCCGCCAGATGGTGCGCGGCGCCTCCGCCTGCCCGTGCGAACGACCCGCCGACGAATACAGTTTCCCCATGGACAGCGATCGAGCGGATGTAGACGTACTCGGACGAATCTCCCGTCACACCCGACCCGAGCGGCTCCCAGGCGGAGCCCGTCCATCGCGCCACGCGGGCAGCTGGCCGTCCACCGGCCTCGGTGAAGCCACCGCCGACGAGGAGCCCACCATCGGAAGGACTCGTGCAGAATACGTACGGAGTCGGCCCGCCGACACCGCCGCCGACGTCCGACCAGGTACCCGTTGTCGGATCATATCGGGCGATGCCTGTGGCCGGCACTCCACCGGCGGAGTCGAAAATTCCACCCACGTACACCGTTCCATCGACCACCGAGATCGTGCGCACGAGCGGATTGCTCCCGCCGATGCCCTGTCCCATGGAATGCCACGTGCTCGAGGCGATGTCCCACCATGCAATGTGGCGGGCCTCTACCGCGCCGGCATGCGTGAAGTCGCCCCCGAGGTAGACGCGGTTACCGTCGACTGCTACGGCATACACGGGTCCATCGGTGCCGTTGGTCCCGGCCATGGGCACCGTGTGCGTCAGAGGATGCCACAGTCGACCGTCCCACCCTGCAACCCCGTACGCCGTCGACGTACCGGCGACGAGGAACGAACCGCCGGCAATCAGCTGACCGTCGGAGCTGAGCGCGACCGCCCGCACCGCCAGCGAATCGGTACCGCCGACGCCTACGTCGACCGCATACCAGGCGGACCCGTTGAAACGAGCGATACCGTTGACGCTCTGACCGTTGAGGACTCTGATACCGCCGGCGACGAAGAGATTGCCCGAAGCGTCGACGAGCATATCGCGAACGGCGCTGTCGGGCGCGAAGGCCATCGGTGACCACCGTTCGCCGTCGAGGCGTGCGACGACCGCACGACGTCCGTCGATGGTGAACGCCCCGCCGATCACCGGGGTCGAGTCGAGCATCGCCACCGAATAGACCGCGCCGTCGACGGCCGGGTCGTCGGCGTGAAATTCGCGGCTCGCCATGTTGAGCCGTACCAGACTGTTGGCAAATGGCGCTCGATCCATCGTGAAGTCGCCACCGATGATCAGATCGTCGCCGTCGACGGCCATCGAGTAGACCGTCCCGGAGTCGATGCCGGCACCGAAGGTGAACCACCGCTCGACCCGGCGATTCCAGTCGGCGAAGCCCAGCGTCACGTTCGACCCGGCGCGGTTGAAGCTGCCACCGACATACACGTCGTCGCCGTTGACCAGAATCGAATGGATGATTCCCGTCCCATGCACGTACGGGAATTCACGATGCCACCAGACACCGTTCTGCATGGCGCTCCACTTGCCGATCGAGATGTCGTACTGCGCGATTCCGGTGGCGACCACATCGCCGGCATCGTAGAATTCCCCTCCGACGTAGAGCACGTCGTCGGCGATCGCCAACGCGTAGACCGGACCGCCGACGCCCGTGCCGAGCGGCGCCCAGGTTCGCGTCGCAACGTTCCAGCGCGCGATGTTGTAGGCGACCACGGGCCCGGCGGTCACGAACTTGCCGCCGATAAAGACGTCGTCGCCCGCAACGACGATGGCGTTGACCTGACCATCGACACCTGGAGGACCGAATCGATCGTCCCACTTCTCGTCGCCGTCGACGACCATCGGACCCGCAGCGGCCTCGGGAGTGAACACAGGGCGACCGTCCGCGCCCAGATGCATCGACCACCCCTCGGGGTCAAGCGAACCGCGGAAGCCCCTGTCGAGATCGAGCGTACCGTCGGGACGCAGCAGATCGCCGATCGGCAGCGGGGCACCGTCGGTCTGCGCCACCGCCGAAACGGTGAGCATCGCAAGGAGTGCGGCGGCCAGTACGAGCGTCTTCATGGGCGATGTGGTACTTGTCATGGTGGAACATCCCCGGAAATCGCGACGGCCGCGGCGCGGGGTCTGCCCAGCGCGCCGTGGCCGTTCGCTGTCATCGTTGGCGTTCCGGATCATCTCGCAGTCCGCCTTTGGGCGGCACTAGGATTCGAGAAATTCCTCGATCGGCAGGCACGCGCAAATGAGGTTGCGGTCGCCAAGCGCGCTGTTGACGCGACCGACGAACGGCCAGAATTTGTAGTCCCGCGTGTGCGTTGTCGGGAATGCAGCCAGCTCCCGGGGATACGGCCGCTCCCAGATGTCCGCGGTAACCACCCCCACGGTGTGCGGCGCATGCTTCAGCGCGTTGTCCTCTCGATCGTCGATGCCGAGCTCGATGCGGCGCACCTCCTCGCGAATGGCGATCATCGCGTCGCAGAACCGGTCCAGCTCGCGCTTGTCCTCGCTCTCGGTCGGCTCGATCATCAACGTTCCCGGAACCGGGAAGCTCATCGTCGGGGCGTGGAATCCGTAGTCCATGAGCCGCTTTGCCACGTCCTCCGCCTCGATTCCACAGGATGCCTTCAACGGCCGCAGGTCGATGATGCACTCGTGGGCGACCATCCCGCCGCGGCCCTTGTAGAGCACCGGGTAGTATTCCTCAAGACGCCTTGCGAGGTAGTTGGCGCTCAGGATAGCCACCTTCGTCGCACGCGTGAGCCCCTCGCCGCCCATCATGTAGATGTACATCCAGGAGATCGTCAGAATGCTCGGACTGCCCCACGGTGCGGCCGAGACGGCGCCGATGGCATGATCACCGCCTGTCGGGATGACCGGATGTCCGGGAAGGAACGGCGCAAGATGTTCTGCTGCGCCGATCGGTCCCATGCCCGGACCCCCACCGCCGTGCGGAATGCAGAACGTCTTGTGCAGATTCAGATGGCAGACGTCGGCACCGAATTCACCCGGTCGACAGATGCCGACCTGTGCGTTCATATTCGCTCCGTCCATGTACACCTGGCCACCGGCGGCGTGGATGATATCACACACCTCACGGATCGCCTCCTCGAACACACCGTGGGTGCTCGGGTAGGTGACCATCAGCGCCGCAAGGTTCCCGGCATGCGCGTCCGCCTTCGTCCGCAGATCCTCGAGGTCGATGTTGCCGTCCGGATCGGTGGCAACCACCACCACCTGCATTCCAGCCATGACGGCACTCGCGGGATTGGTACCGTGCGCCGACTGCGGAATCAGACAGACGTTGCGATACGCTTCCCCCCGATTCTCGTGGTACGCCTTGATGACCAGCAGCCCGGCGTACTCGCCCTGCGAACCGGCATTCGGCTGCAGGGAGACCTTCGCGAAGCCGGTGATCTCCTCGAGGGCCGTTTCGAGCGTCGAGAACAGCTCGGCGTATCCCTCTGCCTGCCACTGCGGAACGAACGGGTGGATCTCGGAGAATTCAGGCCACGTGACCGGCAGCATCTCCGAGGTCGCGTTGAGCTTCATCGTGCACGAACCCAGCGGAATCATCGAGTGGTTCAATGCCAGGTCGCGCCCTTCGAGCTTGCGCATGTAGCGCAGCAGCTCGGTCTCGGAGTGATGGCGGTTGAAGACCTCCTGCACCATGAACAACGAGCTGCGACGCAGGTCGTCGGGCAGGGTGATGTCGCTCGCTTCGGCCAGCTCCTCGAGCGTGAACGGAGGTGTGCTGCCACCGTTGAAGACTTCGAAGAGGTCGGTGAGGTCACGGCGGCGAACGGTCTCGTCGAGCGAGATTCCGATCGACGTCGTACCGATCGAGCGCAGATTGATATTCCGCTCCACCGCTGCGTGCAGCACCGCCTCACGTCGGGCGCCGTCGGCGAACTCGATGCGGATGGTATCGAAGAACACGTCGTGTCCGACGGTGTATCCGAGCCGACGCAGACCGTTGGCAAGCACGACGGCCAGGGCGTGAACGCGGCCGGCAATGCGCGTGATTCCGTCGGGTCCGTGATAGACGGCGTACATGCCGGCCATTACCGCAAGCAACACCTGGGCAGTACAGATGTTGCTGGTGGCGCGCTCGCGACGGATGTGCTGCTCACGAGTCTGCAGGGCCATGCGCAACGCGGGATTGCCGTTGGCATCGACCGAGATACCGATGATGCGCCCGGGAATCTGCCGCTTGAATTCGTCCCGGGTCGCGAAGAACGCCGCGTGTGGACCACCATATCCGAGGGGAACGCCGAATCGCTGTGTGGAGCCGACGGCGATGTCCGCCCCGAGTTCGCCCGGCGGCGTCAGCAGCGCCAGCGACAGAATGTCGGCGGCCATGGTGACGAGTGCACCTGCGGCGTGTGCCCGGGCGATGAACTCGCGGTAGTCGATCACCTCTCCATCTTCGGTCGGATACTGCACCAGAGCACCGAAGACGGGATTGGAATCGAAGTCGAAGGTGGCGTGGTCGCCGACGATCACCTCGAGTCCCTGTGAACGGGCACGTGTCCTGACTACTGCAATGGTTTGCGGAAGGCAGCGTTCGGAGACGAAGAAGGTGCGGCAGGAATCGTCGCGGCAGGCAGCGTAGCTCATGTGCATCGCCTCGGCAGCGGCCGTCGCCTCATCGAGAAGCGACGAGTTGGCGATCGGCAGTCCGGTCAGGTCGATGACCATTGTCTGGTAGTTGAGCAGCGCCTCGAGCCGACCCTGCGAGATCTCCGCCTGATACGGCGTGTACTGCGTGTACCAGCCGGGATTCTCGAAGAGGTTCCGCAGGATCACCGTCGGCGTGATGGTGTTGTAGTAACCCATCCCGATGTAGCTGCGGAAGAGCTGATTGCGCGCGGCGATCGATCGGAGTTCACGAAGCAGTTCGTGCTCGGCCTTCCCTTCCGGCAGCGACAGCGGGCGGTCGGTGCGGATTCCCGCCGGAACGGTCGCATCGATCATGGCATCGAGCGAGTCGAATCCGAGCGTCGCCAGCATCTGGGCGATCTCGTCTTCGTCGGGCCCGATGTGCCGGGGGAGAAAGTCGTCCGTGTGACGCAGATTCAGCGTCTCGCGTGGGATCGGCATGCTGGTAGGAGGACAGGATATGAGTGAATGCGATCGGGCGGTCTCGCTCCACATACGCACGAATGGCGGGAAGCGGGTGCGCCACAGACAGGCAAAATTACAGATCGTCTCCGTCGCGTTCCGTCACGATGCGTTTCCACCGTGGGTGCAACACGACGCTTCGGTGCCGGGGGTACCAAACGACCGAAGGCCACGGCGCGGGCCGTGACCTTTCGGGTTGCGATTGCATGCATCGATGCGACTCCGGCGCGTCGGGTACATCGATGTCGCGTATCCTCCGGCGCGCGCGGCCGACGCGGCTCAGTTGCGTAGCCGCGTCTCGTCGATGAGGTTCAGATATTCCACCTTCAGCTGCAGTTCCTCCTTACTCTCCGGATGCTTCGGATCCGGCAGGCAGCAGTCGACCGGGCAGACCGCCGCGCACTGCGGCTCATCATGGAAAGTCTCGCATTCGGTGCATTTATCCGGAACGATATAGAACAGGTCGCTCGAGTAGAACCCGTCGGCACCGCTCGGGGCTGCATCGCCCTCTCCATAGGTGGTACCGGCGAGATCCCAGGAGACGCCTCCTTCGTAAATCGCCGTGTTCGGACACTCGGGCTCACATGCGCCGCAGTTGATGCATTCTTCGGTGATGTAGATGGCCATGACTCGCCTCTGGATGACTGTGTGGATCGCAGCTCGACACCCGCGGGCCGGCAGGCGTCGAATCGGGGGTTGTCTGCAAACTTGGGGTTCCGAAGTCGAGGGAAAATGACTTTGGTCACATCGCCAAATTACGCCCGTGCGTCGCCCGGCCGGCGTCCCAATCAATACTGACTTCAGATAGTGACGAATCTTCACCAACGCGTCGTCGGACACCGATCCGGCAATCGGCGAGTTCCCGCTCGGTGGACCTCGCCGTGGACCTGGTGCGTCGTCGCCTACGCGGCGATCGCGCTGACCGCCCGCACGCTCCCGCTGACGCGTGACCTGCACTACGAATTCGCAGCGTTGATGGCCATCTGCGCCAGTCTGCTCGCGGGCGTGGCGAGCGTCGTCGATTCATGGCGAAGGCCGGCCGATGACGATGCGGCCGCGCCGGGAACCCTGCGTGCGACATTCGTCCGTGAGGCGCCGATTGCCGTCGCGACCGCGCTCGTGCCCCTCGGAATTGCGCTCGTGCTCTCGCCGTTCGGCGACCGTTGCGGGATCTCGGATGGAATTCTGTGGTACGTCCTGCTCGTGCCACCGTCGGCGTTCATCTCCTGTGTCATCGCACTGGCTGCCGCTCTGCTGTCGACTCGACGGTGGCTCTGCGCCACGGCATTCGTCCTGCTGTGGCTCGCAAGTCTCGTTCGCGGCGGTGTCGAGGCCTATACCGGTCCGCACATGTTCCTCTACGCGTGGCAGATCGGGTTCTTTCCCGGTGCATCGTGGGATGCCGAGCTGCCGATCACGCTGCGCCTGGTGCTCTACCGCATCGCCGGGATCGGTGCCGCCTCGGCGCTGGTCGCGGTTCTCATCGCCATCGACGAGGTGCGAGGCGGAGCATCGGCACGCCTCCGCGGGGGCGGGATCGCCTCCGCCGCGGTCGTGGCCGTACTCGGACTTCTCGGCGTTGCCAATCGCAGCGAACTGGGTCTGGCGCGCACCGACGCGTGGCTGCGCGACGCCCTGGGCGATGCGGTGTCCTCTCGCCACGCGGTGATCCACTACGACGCCTCGACGACCGACTCGCTGGCGCTGTGGCGCGCGATCGCCTACTCGGACTTCTTCATCGATCGTCACGCGCGCCTGCTCGGCCTCGATTCGATCGAGCCGGTGAACGAATTCCTGTACTCCTCTGCCCAGGTCCAGCAGGAACTCGTCGGCACGAGCTCGGCGAGCTTCACCAAACCGTGGAAGCGGGTCGTCAATCAGACGTTCGCGCGCGTCGACGCGACGCTGAGCCATGAACTCGCCCACGTCGTGCTCGAGCCGTTCGGTGATCCCCTGCTGGGCGTTTCGATTTCGCAGGGACTGCTCGAGGGCGCCGCCGTAGCCCTGGCCAACGACTATGGCGCACGGACGCTGCATGAACATGCGCGTGCACTCTACTACTTCGGTCTGGCTCCTCCCGTGGAAGACATCATGGGATTAGGTGGATTCTCGAGTCGGAGAGCTTCGCTCAGCTACGTCCTGGCCGGGTCGTTCACGCGGTGGTTGATCGAGCGGTACGGTGCCGGGAAGTTTCTTCGCGCCTACCGCTGGGGGTCGTTTCAGGCAACCTACGATCGATCGCTGTCGGAGCTCGGAAGGGAATACCGCCGGTTCATCGATTCGCTGCCGCCTCCCGACGCTTCACAGCGTGCGTCGACGCTCTACATGTTCGGCGGCGGTTCGTTCTTCGCTCAGCGATGCCTGCGACGCATCGGGACGCTGAATGCGGAGGGGTTCGAATTTCTGGGAGAGCAGCGATACGCGAAGGCGCTGGATCGATTCGACCGCTCGATGCGCCTGGGCATCTCGTACACGGCCAGGGCCGGAACGATTCAAACGCTTTCGGGAATTGGCGCGTGGCGGCGACTGCTCGACTCATTCGACGTGTACGCGCGTGATACTGCCTCCTATCCGCTGACGCCGTATATGATCGAGCATGGCGATGCGCTCTGGGCACTCGGACGCGATGCCGAGGCACGCGCCATGTACGACTCGATGCTGGTGCTCGACATCGCTCCGTCGCTCGATCTGCGAGCAGCGCTGCGTCTGATGTTCCTGCCGGATCACGGTGGCGTGGCCGAGTCGGTGTCGGAGCAGATGCGTGCCTACTTCACGCGTCCGATGTCCGGACTGCAGCGGACAGAAGTCCTTGCTCGGGCGCTCGACCGATCCTCGGACGTCGTTGCATCGATGGTTCTCGCAATGATGCGGGCGGCGGCGACCGAGTCGCCCCTTCCGGCGACGACGATCGACATGCTTCTTCCCCACCTCCAGGCGTTGGACTCGGCACTGCGGGTCGCCACGCCGATCGAGCGCTACGCGATCACCGAGCTCGCCTCAGAGCTGGCCGACGGGGTGCTGTACGCACAGAGTCGGCATCAGTCGCTTCAGAGCGACGCTCGACTCGCGACGCTGCTGCGACTGGATGCCGCGCGCGTGGCACCGCCCTGGGGAAGTAGGGCGTTTGCGGAGCAGGTATCCCGACAGCGGACGGCCTTCCAGCGATTCGTGCGGCAGCGAACGAAAGCGGGACCCGCTCCTAGCAGAGCGGGTCCCGTCGATTGAATCCTCCGTCGCAATCGATTCGCTGCCTCAGCGGGCGATCGCGAATCCACGTGCCACACGTCCGCCGGATCCCGTCGTGATCGCGACGAAGTAGACGCCGCTCGGCAGGTGCAGACCATCGATGTGCCGGGCGTGATTACCCGCGGGCTGCTGGCCTTCGGCATAGGAGCCGACCAGTCGGCCATCCGGCGCATACAGCGAGATCGTCACACGATCGGCACTCTCGAGGCGATAGCTGATCGTCGCCGACTCACGCACCGGATTCGGCGTCACCGCCACGATCGAAAGGCCCGTCGCACCTGTGGTCACCGTGCGAACCGCGCCGACCTGCTCGGTGCCGAACATGTCGACGTAGTTGAATCGGTAGAACGCGCCGCTCGTGTCCGTGGCGTAGATCGTCGAATCCGCGAGATTCTCCACGAGACCCACGATGTCGAGCAATTCAGAACTCGACAGCACGATCTCCGCGCGGTCGTTGATGTTCGGTGGATTCCCCGCGTTGAGCCGCTGCAGTTCGTTCGGGAACGCGTCGGCCGGCCGACCGGTTATCACCGCCTGGATGAACGAGGTGCCTTCGTAGGCAAGTCCACGTCGATCGGCGTCCTCCGAGGCGACGAGCGGACCGCGCATGCTGACGATGCTCATGTCAGACGGATTGACGGTGATCAGCCGCATTGCCGATCCCGACGTCGCCAGGGTAAGCCCCTGATCGCTCATGGCGATTCCGATGATCGTATCGGCCTGGACACCGGAGAGATCGAGTTCCCGCGTGACCGTCCCGGTCGTATCCATGGCGAAGATCCGGGGACCGGTGAAGTCGGCATTACCGGTCAGCACGTAGAACGTCTGTGTCGCCGCGTCGTAGGTGAGGTCGCGGATCTCACCGAGGATTCCGGTCGTCGGAATGCTCACCTGGCCCAGGAGGTTCGGCAGCAGCAGCGACATCAGCGTATCGCTGCCTCTGCGGGCCGCCCAGAGGCGATTGTCGCGGACGGTGATCGCGGTCGCCACGATTCCGCGCGCTCCGAGCTTGGTCGCGTTCGGCTCTGCCCGCAGCGTGAAGTGCCCCGAGACGAGCTCCCGGTTGTCGGCCGGCGAGAAGACCCGTACCTGTGCCTCGTCGGTGATCCGGCGTGGAAGATGAATCGTGAACTCACCACCGGAGACGCCCTGTCCCACGGTCTGGAAGTTGGACCCGCCGTCGTAGCTGATCTGCACGTCGACCGGCTCCTGAAGTCCCGCCCATCGCACCAGAAGCTCAGATGGCGTGGAGATCGACTCACCGCCAACCGGCGTGATCAACACCGGCTCCGGTTGCGGATTCTCGAGCGACACACGGAAGACCGACCGTCCGTGCGTGGCGGCGTAGAGCAGCCGCGAAGAGCGCTGCACCTTCAGTTCGGTGACGGCCACCATCGGAAGGTTGCGGTTGAACGGAAGCCATGTCTGTCCCGAATTCAGACTCAGGAATACGCCGACGTCCGTACCGATGAACAGGTGCGAGTTGTCATCGGGATCGACCGTGATGCAGTTGACCGGAACGTCGATGAGACTGCCGGAGAGATCCTGAAACGAGGCACCGTCATCGTTCGAGACGAAGACATGTCCGGCATTGAATCCGGAGAACGTCGCGTAGAACGCGATGCTGGTCGACCGGATCGTACTTCAGGTAGCTGCAGAACCTGCCGGGCGTGCCGCTCGATTGCGCCCACGTCGCGCCATGATCGGTCGTGAAGTAGACACGGCCGTCCATCTTGCCGACGATCACCTTGTTGGCGTCGAAGGGTGAGCAGGCGACCGACGACATCAGCGTCTGGTTGCCGACGGTCATCTTCGACCAGGTGACCGAGGAACGTGGCGAGGAATTGGCGTACAGCAGTCGCCGACCCGAGTACAGCGTGTTGTCGACGGGACTCTGCGCCAGCGGTGTGGACCAGTAGCCGTCCTCGATATCCGCGTTGACCATCTTCGTCGGCGCACCCGGACCGTTCTGGACGTTGACACGGAAGAGACTGCCGTACTGGGCTTCGCAGTAGAGCACGTTGGGATCGGTCTTGTCGACGACCGCGTGGAATCCGTCGCCTCCAAGGATCACCTGCCAGTGCGGGTCCACGCTTCCGGTGCCGAACGTCCCCTGCGTGTTGTTGTCCTGGGTTCCGCCGTAGAGCCGCGTCGGCCGTGTCTGATCGACCTCGACCGTGTAGAACTGCGTGATGGCCAGTCCCTCGTTGAGCGTGCCCCAGTTCGTCCCGTCGAACGTCGTGAACACGCCACCGTCGTTCCCGAGGTAGATCAGGCCGGGAACGTTGGGATCGAACACGATCGTGTGTTGATCGACGTGGACGTTGGCGGGCGTGGTGACGTCGTTGAAGGTGTTACCACCATCGTAGGAGATGTAGCCGCGGATGCCTCCGCACATCACCGTGTTGACGTTGAACGGATCGACGCCGATGCAGTTGTCGTAGTTGCCCTGGCCCTGGATGGTGGAGAAGAGCTTGTCGCCGAACTGATGGCGCAGCGACCAGCTCTCGCCGCTGTTGGTGCTCACCCAGAGGTCGCCGTCGTGGAGATTGGCGGAGTTGACGTGGGCGATGAGCACGTAGACGGTGGAGGGATCCGCGGCGGAGATTCCGATGCTGGCTCGCAGCGGTGCGGAGACCGAAATACCGGCGTCACGACGGGAGAAGTTCAGGCCACCGTCGGTCGAACGGAAGACCTGGCTGGCCTGCACCAGCCATACTTCGTCCTCGTTGGCCGGATTGACGGCCATATCGTAGAAGGCACCGTCGATGATCTTCGTCCATGACTCGCCACCGTCGGTCGAGCGGTAGAAGCCGCGACCCGTGGCCGCACCGGGGAGATTGTCGCGGTCATTGACCTGGAAGCTCCTGCCGGAGGCGACGTAGAGTACCTGCGGATTATCCGATCGCACCCAGATCCGATTGATCGTTCCGAGTGAGTTCAGTCCCATGTTGGTCCAGGAACCGCCTCCGTCGGTCGATTTGAAGATGCCGTCACTGCGGTAGGTGATGTCCACCGCCGGAGCGATCTCGCCGGTACCAGCGTACACGATCGACGTGTTGGTCGGATCGATGGCGATCGCCCCGATCGTCAGCGCGGTCTCACCATCGAACGTGGGCGTCCAGGTGGACCCCGCGTCGGTCGTCTTCCAGACACCACCGTCGGCACCGCCCACGTAGATCACCTGGGGGTCGTCCGGATCGACGGCAATGGCGCGCGTGCGGCCACCCTGATTGATCGGACCGACGTTCTCCCACGAACTCGACGAAAGCGGGGTACCGCGCCCCTTCGCAGCCATTTCCTCGAGACGATCGCCGAGCGCGCGCGTGTATCGCACCGCTTCCTCACGGAGCCCGTCGGGAATGTGATCGTAGGGATAGCGCCGCTGGAAGTCGAACCACTCTTCGCGTCCGACGACGTCCTCATCGGCCTCGTCGGTGAGCTTCGACTGGCGCTCGAAGATCTGTTCCTCACGAGCCAGCTCGCCCTTCGGATCGGCCTTCGGCTCGCCACTCTGCGCCAGGGCAACGGCCGGCACGATCAGAAATGCGATCGCGGCGATCGATTCAACGGCGTAGCGGACGCAACGCGCCCGTACCGCAGTTGCACTCTTCATTCTGCGTTCCTCGGTATCGTGATACTCGACGTGAATTCCGTATTCGAATCGGCGGGATGCCACGCACACGACAGGCAGGTCCGTAATGCGGGGTTCGGCAGATGCGACGGCTCCGCACGCGCCCCCCGGGGGATCCGGTGCGACGCGAGTGGACAGACCGATCAAAATAGAATGCGTCGGGTGAGCACGAAAGCCGATCAGGCGTATACAACCGCAGGGCGACTACCGCAACACGACCATCCGAGCGACGACGCGACTCGTTCCACTGCTCAACACGACGTGGTACACACCGCTGGCAAGCGTAGAAGCGTCGAGCTGCAGATCGTGGTCTCCGGCGGCGAGCGTTCCCGCGTCGACGGTGGCGACACGCTCTCCGGCGGCGTCGATCAGCTCCAGACGGGCATTGCCAGCATTCGCGAGATGCAACCGCACACTGGCCGTCGAACGAACGGGATTCGGCGTGATTGCGAGAATCGTCGCCGTGGAAGTCCTCGACGGCGTGCGAACACCGCTGACGACGGTAGTGAACAGGTCGCCATAGACGAAGCGGTAGAACGCGCCGCTCGTATCGGTGGCGTAGTAGTAGCGACTCGCCTGATCGTCGCCGGAGTCGTCGAAGGCCAGTCCGTAGAAGACCGGTGATTCGGATGACAGGACCACCGGAGTCCGCTCGGCGATTACAAGCGAATCGGTGAGCATCATCCGGTGCAGTTCCGCGGGAAACCCGTTCGTGCCGGCATCGACGCGGATGCCCTGCACGAAGCTGAAGCCATCGAAGACGAGCGACCGACGGTCGTTGTCCACGGCGCCCGCGAGCGGAGCTGCATCGCGCATCGGATCGCCGCTGATCGGATCGATCAGGTGCAGCACGCCGGCCGCACCGGGCGTCATCACCGCCAGCCCATTCGGCGTCCACGCGATTCCGCTGACGCGATTGATTCCGTTCTCCGCCAGCGTTTCGATCGAACCGAGCCGCCGGCCGGTGGTGTCGAGCCGCACGATCTGCGGCGCCGAACCATCCGGCGCCGTCGTGAGAACGAAGAACACGTCCGCGGTCGGATCGTACGCCAGATCGCGAATCGTGTCGCTGACGTCGGCCTTCATGCCGAACTGTCTGCCGAGCAGCGTCGGTGGACGAAGCGTGTAGATGGTGTCCGAACCGATGTCCGAGGCCCAGACGGTGCCGGCGCGAACGGTCAGCGCCCCGGCATGGAATCCGCGAGTTCCGAGCGACTGGCCATTGATCTGCGGGTTGAGCTCGAAATACCCGCTGACCACGTCGCTGCTGTCGGCCACCGATACGACCTTCACCTGCGCGTTGCTTGTCTGCACCAGCGGCAGCCGATAGGTCATCGTGCCTCCGGTGACACCCGAACCGATCGTCTCGAATGTGAGGCCGCCGTCGTAGGAAATGAGCACGTCGGCGGCACCCTCGATTCCCACCCACGTGATTTCAAGGTCCGAGGGAACCGAAATCGATTCACCGCCGTGCGGCGTGACGATCGCCGGCTGCGGCGCGGCATTGTCCAGGTCGATGCGGAACATCGATCGGCCGTGCGTGGCTGCCACGAGCGTCCGGGAACTCCACTGGATGCGCATTTCGGTGACCGGCACGTCCGGCAGACCGTTGTTGAACGGCAGCCACGTCGGATTCGCCGCGTCGATGTCCAGACAGACGAATGCGCCCACGTCGGTGCCGACATAGACGTGCTTTGAATCCGCAGGGTCGACTTCGACCGTGTTGACAGGCACGTTCGGCAGACTGCCGGAGATGTCGGTGAACGTCCCACCGAAGTCGTCGGAGCGGAAGACGTGGCCGGTGGAATATCCCGAGACGGTCAGATAGACGCGGCCGGCGACGTTCTGATCGTACTGCAGATCCGTCACGTAGCGTGTCGGTACGCTCTGCGATTCATTCCAGCTGGTGCCGTGGTCGGTCGTGTAGTAGACCTCGCCGGAGATCGATCCGACGATGACATTGCTCGCTGAATTGGTCGACGTCGCGACCGCCGAAAGGAGCGAGTTGTTTCCAGGGGAATAGGAATTCCAGCTGACGCTCGATGAATGGGGACTCATGGTGTACCACAGCCGCTTCCGTCCGGAATACAGCGCACCGTCGATCGGGTTCTGCGCGATCGGCGTCGACCAGAGTCCGTCTTCGGAAATTCCCCTGTCGATCGACGTGCGCTGCCCCACACCGGTGGTGACCTTCACGCGAAAGAGCGCGCCGTACTGCGACTCGCAGTAGACGTAGTCGGGATCGTTGATGTCGGCGACGACATGGAAGCCGTCACCACCGATCATCTCATCCCATGAATCCGTGTAGTCATTGTAGCCGAACATCCCCTGCGTACTGTTGTCCTGCGCACCACCGTAGACCCGATACAGTCGCGTCTGATCGACCTCGACCGAATAGAACTGCGTGATCGGCAGATCGACCGTCAGGCGATGCCAGGATGTGCCGCCGTTGGTCGAATGGTAGATACCGCCGTCGCTGCCGGCATACATGGTGGTCGGGTCCTCGGGATCGAAGACGACGATGTGGTGGTCCGGATGCGTGACCGAAAAGTCGTTGATGCCGTAGGCGTTGGTGATGTTGGAGAACGAGGTGCCGCCGTCGGTCGACCGGTACAGATCGATTCCTCCGACGATCACCCTCGCCGGATCGGTCGGATCGACGGCGATGCAGTTGTTGTAGTTGCCCTGATTCGAGAAGAGCGAGGAGCCGAATGCGTGCGTCGCCGACCAGGTGTCTCCGTCGTCGGTCGACCTGTAGAGCGTTCCGGAGCCGGGGTTGCTGTTGCTCGTACCGGCAATCGACTGCAGCGCGTAGACGATGTTCGGCTGCGATGGTGCAAGCGCCACGCTGATCCGCTCGGATCGGGCGGTGGGAATCGTCGAACTACGCACCGACTGGAAGGACATGCCGCCGTCGGTCGATCGCATCATGAGAATTTCACCCACGATGAAGACCGTCTGTCCGTCGGTGGGGTCCACCGCCATGTCGAAGTAATCCCCGCTGGCCGTCTTCGACCACGTCGACCCTCCATCGGTCGACACGTAGAATCCGGAGCCCTGATTGGCACCACCCAGATTCCCGTAGGTATTGGGTACGTTGCGCGAGCGACCCGTGACGGCGTAGATCCTGGAGTGGTCGGCGGGGTCGACGACGATCTTGTTGATGGCGCTTACGCTGTTGAGTCCCACATTCGTCCAGGTCTCTCCCCCGTCGGTCGAGCGGAACATGCCGTCGCTCATGTAGGTGACATCGGCCGCGGGGCGAAGCTCTCCGGTCCCGGCGAAGACGATGTTCGGATCGACCGGATCGATCGCCAGCGAACCGATGACGAGGGCCGATTCCTTGTCGAAGTGCGACACCCACGTGGTTCCACCGTCGGTCGATTTCCATACGCCACCTGCCGCGGCGCCGATGTAAATGGTGGACGGATCGTCAGGATGCACGGCGATGGCCACGATCCGCCCGCCCACGTTCTTCGGACCGATCGACTGCCACTGCGCGCTGGCCATCGGCGAAGCGCCCTTCTCGAGTCGACGCGTCGCATCGAGTCGGCGCTGCATGAGCTGCGTCTCGGCCAGCGCCTTCTCGCGAAGTCCGTCGGGAATCCGGTCGTAGGGAAAGCTCCGCTGGAAGTCGAACCACGCGTCGCGGCCGACAACATCTTCGTCGTCATCGGTCTGCTGGGTAGCTTCGATGCGATCCTGTCGAATCCGCTCGAGTCGTTCGAGCTGACCGTCCGGATCGTATTCGGGCGTGGCGGTCTGTGCCCGCAGCGGCAGCAGGGTGGCAACGACGCCGACGACCGTGATCGCGAAAACGGAAATGGCGCGCCGCACGGCGTGCGACGGTGTAGCGAATGTCAGCATCGGACGAATCAGGTGAGTGGAACGGTTGAGGCGCCGCGTCGCGACGATACGAGTTGGAACGTGGAGAGGACGATTGAACCCGACAAAAATGACGGCGGATCAAGGACTCATGAACCCCGATCGAGTTACATGGTGTTAAATCATTGCACGACCGGCCGACTCGCGCTGCTGCTGGTCGTGGCGCTGGGTGCCGCCTCGTGCACGCGGTCGGACCCTTCGCGTGTCCCCGCCCAGCAGCGGCCCGCGGCCGACCATCCGGTGGAACTGCGCGATGCCGCCGGCAACGTCGTGCGCTTCGCCCGTCCGGCCGAACGCGTGGTGTCGCTGGCACCAAATCTCACAGAAATGATCTGCGCAATCGGTGCGCGCAATCGCCTCATCGGGCGAACGCGATACGACGACTACCCGCCGGGTGTCGACTCGGTGCCCGTCGTTTCGGACATGCAGACACCGGATTACGAGACGATTCTCCGGATGCGACCGGACGTCGTGCTGATGACCTTCGCGGGGAATTCTCAGGCGAGCTACCAGAAGCTCCGAGAGCTCGGCGCGACGCCCTTCTGCCTCGCCGCGGCCGACGTCGACGGAGTCATCGACGCGCTCGATACGCTGGGACGAATTCTGGGTACCGCGCCGCGGGCCGAGAATGTCGAGGCCGCGCTGCGGGGACGGCTCGACTCGGTGCGGGCGGCGGCGCGATCGATGCCGCCGGTGAGCACGTTCGTCGTCATCGATCACGCACCCCTGGTTACCGTCGCACGCGGATTCATTGACGACGCCATTACGGCCGCAGGAGGACGCAACGTCGCGTCAAGCGACCTGCAGACCTACCCGCACTACAGTCGCGAGGCGCTGCTACGCGCAAATCCCGACGTCATCATCATCCCGGTTCGGCCCGGTGACGAGCCGATGCAACTGGTGAAGCAGTACCCGGAATGGCGCCAGTTGACCGCCTGGCGGCGAGGCCGCGTCTACGCGGTGCCCGCCGATCCGCTGACACGTCCCGGGCCACGACTGGTCGATGCCATTGAGACACTGTACCGTGCGCTGCACGGCCTGCGTCCGGATTCCACCGGATGGCCGCGACGTGTCGTCTCAGCCGCGCAATGAGTCGACGATCTCGGCTATCGCACCCAGCGCCTCGTCCAGGCGACCGACATCCTTCGCACCGGCGGTCGCCAGATGAGGCCGTCCGCCGCCGCCGCCGCCGAGGCGCCTGGCCACCGCACCGACGATCTTCCCTGCCGGCAACGACTTCATCAGGTCGTCGCTGACGACGCACACCAGCGCCGCCTTTCCATCGACATCGGCGCCAAGCACTCCGATTGACGACGCACCGAGTCTGGTGCGCAGCTCGTCGCCGAGCTCCTTGAGCGAGTCGGCATCCGCCGCCGCGACGCGTCCGGCGGCGATGGTGATTCCGCCATGCTCGACGGCACCCCGCACGATGTCGTCGAGTCCCCCCGCGGCCCGTGCCAGACGCATCTCGGCGAGCTCGCGCTCGAGCTGACGCTTCTCGTCCAGCAGCGCCTCCACCCTGTCGTAGATCTCACGATCGCTGACGCCGAGTCGCCGCGCGAGCCGTTCGACCTCACGGTAGCGTCGCAGCATCAGCTCGTCGGCGGTTTCGCCACTGACCGCCTCTATTCGCCGAACACCCGACTGGATGCTCGACTCGGAGACGATCTTCATAAGTCCGATACCCGCCGTGTTGGCCACGTGCGTGCCGCCGCAGAATTCAACCGAGAACGACGGGTCCATCGTCACGACGCGCACGCGCGAACCGTACTTGTCGCCGAAGAACATCTTGACGTTCGGGATCGACCGTGCTTCCTCGACAGGCAGCTCCTCGGTGTCGACCGCAATCGCTTCGCGAATCTTGTCGTTGACGAGCGCTTCGATGTCGGCGAGTTCCTCGTCGGTGACCTTGCGGATGTGGTTGAAGTCGAAGCGGAGATACCCCGGGGCAACGAGTGACCCCGCCTGCTGCACATGATTGCCGAGCACGCGTCGAAGCGCTTCGTGCACCAGGTGTGTCGCCGAGTGGTTGCGTTCGATGGAGGCACGGCGCGCCACGTCGATTTCCGCGTGGGCGGCGCGTCCGACTCCAAGTGCCGAGGTGTCGCCTTCGACGATATGCAGAAACGCATCGCCGGTCTTCTGCACGTCGACCACACCGAAGTGTTCACCGCCGACGACGATCAGCCCCTGGTCACCGACCTGACCGCCCATCTCGGCATAGAAGGGCGTTCGGTCCAGCACGATCGCCCCGTCGGCGACGGCCACCACATGCGATTCGGACGTGGCGTCGGTGTAGCCGATGAACTCGGTGGCAGCTTCGATCCGCAGTTCGCTTGCCTCCTGCGAAACGGTCTGGCGTGCCGCCCGTGCGCGCGCCTGCTGGCCGGCCATCAGGTGGCTGAATCCATCGACGTCGACGGCGATTCCGCGCTCGCGAGCCATCAACTGGGTGAGATCGAGCGGGAATCCGAACGTGTCATAGAGCATGAACGCATCCTCACCCGAAAGCACGCGACGCCCGGCCTCGTCGGCGCCGGTATGCTCGACGCGCTGCAGGAACTGGGCGATGCCCTCCTCGAGCGTCCGACCGAAATTTTCCTCCTCGGCCCGAATCACCGTCGCGATGTACTCCTGCTGCCGGACGAGCTCGGGATAGGCCTCCCCCATCGTGTCGACGAGCACCGGGACCAGACGGAAGACCACCGGCTCGCGGACATCGAGTTCCAGCCACGCGTATTTGACCGCGCGACGCAGGATGCGGCGCAGTTCATAACCACGGCCGGCATTCCCAGGCGAGACGCCGTCGGCGATGGCGAAGGAAAGCGCACGAACGTGGTCGGCGAGCACGCGCATGGCGATGCTGGTGGGATCCTCGAGCGACTCGGTGTAGTTGCGACCGCTGATGCGTTCGACCTCGCCGATCAGCGGCATGAAGACGTCGGTGTCGTAGTCGCTGGCCACGCCCTGCAGGACCTTGGTGATGCGCTCGAACCCCATTCCGGTGTCGACGTGCTTCTGGGGCAGCTCCGAGAGCGTGCCGTCGGCGCGTCGGTTGTACTGGATGAAGACGAGGTTCCAGATTTCGATGACCTGCTCGACGCCCGCGTTGACGAGCGGACCGCCGCTGAGGTCCTCGGTGAAGTCGTAGTGGATCTCCGAGCAGGGTCCGCATGGACCGGTGTCGCCCATCTCCCAGAAGTTGTCCTTCGCGCCGAACCAGTGGACGTGCTCCGGCTCGATGTCGGTGAGATTCACCCACGCATCGTAGGCCTCGCGGTCCTCCTCGCCGCCATCCTCGGCGCGGTATACCGTCACGTGCAGCCGCTCCCTTGAAAGTCCCCACACATTGACGAGCAGGTCCCACGCGAAGCCGATCGCCTCGCGCTTGTAATAGTCGCCGAAGGACCAGTTGCCGAGCATCTCGAAGAACGTATGGTGGTAGCTGTCGCGCCCCACCTCCTCGAGGTCGTTGTGTTTTCCCGACACACGGAGACACTTCTGGGCGTCGACGGCACGCGAGTAGTCGCGGGAACCGGTTCCGAGGAAGACGTCCTTGAACTGGTTCATTCCGGCGTTGGTGAACAGCAGCGTCGGATCGCCGTGCGGCACCACGGGAGCCGACGGCACGACGGTGTGTCCCCGCTGGCTGAAGTAGTCGAGGAAGGACTGACGAATTTCGTTGGAAGTCATGTTGACCTGGGTCGTATGCTCAGGACGCCTCACCGCGCATGAGGGGATACTCGGTTTCCACGTCGCCGCGCTTGATGTCCATCAGTCGCCGCTTGAGCAGCGCGCGGCGCATGGGACTGAGGTGGTCGAAGAAATAAATTCCGTTCAGGTGATCGATCTCATGCTGAATCACCCGAGCCATGAGCCGATCGACTTCGATGGTGTGTTCGTGCATGTCGAGATCGACGAAGGCAACCTGCACCTGCGCCGGGCGCGTGACGTCGGCTCGCAGGTCGGGCAGACTCAGACAGCCCTCCTCGGCGGTATCCAGTTCATCGGATGCAGTGACCACCTTGGGATTGATGAGCGTCAGGGGTTCGGTGGCGTCGTAGCCCTCGACATCGGAGATGTCGACGACGAGCAGCGCGAGATCACGGCCGACCTGATTTGCCGCCAGTCCGATGCCCTCGGCGTTCTTCATCGTCTCATGCATCGATGCAGCGAGTGCGACGATGTCGTCGGTGATATCGGCCACCGATCGGAGCTTGCGACGCAGGATCGGCCGGTCGTACGTGTAAATCGGTAGGATAGCCATAGAAACAGCAATGCCGATCCCGGGTGGGATCGGCATCGACGTGTTGTGTGCGTTGGAAGCGGGATGGACGAGACTCGAACTCGCGACCTCCTGCGTGACAGGCAGGCGTTCTAACCAACTGAACTACCACCCCGAATTGGGACTCCCGTACTGGGTTTCGCTACGCCGATCCGGCGCCTCGAGCTGCTCCTGAAAGAAGAACGGCTCCGTCGGTGACGGAACCGGTCGGGGGCTCGTGAGTGGACCTGAGCGGGATCGAACCGCTGACCTTTTGAATGCCATTCAAACGCTCTCCCAACTGAGCTACAGGCCCGTTCGACGTGCGAGACCACAAATGTACACGGATCGCCATGCGTCGCCAAAATCTTTTTCCCGCGCGACAAACTTTTTAACGCAGCATCGTATCGGGTGTACGGACTCCCGCCGGTGGCCGGCGATGCTCGCCGACGGCACGTCGTCGAAGTGTTATGTTGCGAGCCACTTCGGCATTCGGTTCACTCTTCTGTCTCGATCCCCGTTCCGCCATGAATCACACCCAACGCCCTCCGGGCGAGTCTCGTAGTCTGGTGTTCGGTATCGACGGTTTTACCTACGAGGACCTCTACCGACCCGAACGACTTCGCGACCTCGCCACGCGCTTCTACCAGTCCTATTCTCAATCCGATCCCGAGGCCTTCGCTCGATTCGAACACTATCGCGATACGCTCGGCGAGGGAATGAAGCCCGAAGAAATTTCTTCGGTGATCGTCGAATCCGCACCGCACCTGTCGCGCTTCATCGCGACGATGTTCCGCATTGAAGTGCCACTGCAGCAGCGCCACGACCTGGTAGAGATCGAGCTCCCCGTGTTCTCCTTCAAGCGCGACTTCGTCACGCGGCGGGCACTGAAGCGCCATCGCTCGGCCAACGACCTGGTGAGCGATGCGGTTCGCTCCGACTTCGATCGCGTTCGCAGCCGCCTGCTGGCCGAATGGTTTCCGGGACGCGATCGCGAACAGGAGCTGGCCACCGCAGCGCACGAGCTGGTTCGCCTGGAGCGCGGCACCGATCTCACCGACGACGACCGCGCGCTCCTCGCGCGCCTCGATGCGGCGATTGCCGACGACGGCCCCTTCGATTGCGTTCGGTCGAGTGACGATGCTCCGGCCACGCCTGTCGGCGCGGTGCTCGACGTCCTCGAACGGTGGGTTGCCCTGGAGCACTACGCGCCGTCAGAGGAGACGCGCAGCTGGACGTCGCTGAAGACGCCGGCCTCGGTCGACTTCGATGCGCTCGTCGAGATGGAGCCCGCGACCGGCCTCCCATCCGGAAGCTTCGTCGGCCCGCCGGAGACCTACCGCGCACGCGACGGTTTCCACCTCACCGATCGGCGCTACGGTCACCGTGAGGTGATGAACGAAGTCGAGTACTGTGTCTTCTGCCACGAGCGGGATCGCGACTCGTGCACGAAGGGGCTCTTCGAGCGCGATGGCGCAGTCCGCACCAATCCGCTGGGTATCCGGCTCAACGGGTGTCCGCTCGATGAGAAGATCGGAGAGATGCACTACCTGAAGCATCTCGGCGATCCGCTCGGTGCGCTGGCGACGATCATGATCGACAATCACCTCTGCCCCGGCACCGGCCACCGCATCTGCAACGACTGCATGAAGGCCTGCATCTATCAGAAGCAGGAGCCGGTCAACATCCCGCAGATCGAAACCTCCGTACTCACCGAGGTGCTCGATCTTCCCTATGGATTCGAGATCTACTGGCTGCTGACCAGGTGGAACCCCCTGCGTGTTCATCGCCCGTGGCAGCTGCCCTACAACGGTCTCAAGGTACTGGTGGTCGGACTCGGCCCGGCCGGCTACACCCTCGCCTCGCTGCTGCTCAACGAGGGCTTCGGCGTCGTCGGTATCGACGGACTGAAGATCGAACCGCTTCCGGAGGAACTGACCGGTTCGCGCGATCGCCTTCCGGAGCCGATTCGCGACTGGCGGGATCACTACGACGAACTCGACGAACGAAACCTCCTCGGCTTCGGCGGTGTTTCCGAATACGGCATCACCGTTCGGTGGGATAAGAATTTCCTCAAGGTGATCTACATCGCCCTTGCCCGTCAGCGCACGTTCCGCATCCACGGCGGCGTGCGATTCGGCGGCACAATGTCGATCGACGACGCATGGCGGATGGGGTTCGATCACATCGCCATCGCGACCGGCGCCGGAAAGCCCACGGTCGTCTCGATGCGCAACAACCTGCTGCGCGGCATCCGCAAGGCATCGGACTTCCTTATGGCCCTGCAGCTCACCGGTGCCTACAAGCCGCACGCGCTGGCGAACCTGCAGCTGCGCCTTCCCGCGGTTGTCATTGGTGGCGGACTGACCGGAATCGATACCGCCACCGAGGCGATGGCCTACTACCCGGTGCTTGCCGAACGCGTCATGCGTCAGTCCGAGCGGCTGCGTTCCGAGCTCGGTGAGGATGTCTTCCGCGCGGCCTTCACGCCGGAGGAATGGTCCATTCTCGAGGAGTACATCGCGCACGGCCGCGCAATCGGCGAAGAACGCGAGCGGGCCGAAGCCGAGGGCCGGGGGCCCGACTTCATTTCGCTGGTGCGATCCTGGGGCGGCGTCTCACTCGTCTACCGCAAGCGCATCGTTGACGCACCGGCATACCGGCTCAACCACGAGGAGATCATCAAGGCGCTGCAGGAAGGCATCTACTTCATCGAGCAGCTCTCGCCCACCGAATGCATCGCCGACGATCACGGCGCGGTGCGCGATATCGTCTTCGAGCGGCAGGCACTCAATGAGAATGGGCGTTGGCGCGGTACCGGAGAAACCGTGACGATGCACGCCCGGTCGGTGATCGTCGCCGCCGGGACGTCGCCGAACACGATGATCGGTCGCGAGACGCCCGGCGTCTTCACCCACGACAAGTGGGACCAGTACTTCGAATCGTACGTCGCTGAAACCCCTACCTCCGTCACGCAGTAAATCGCGCCGATCACACCCATGAACACTCCAATCGATTCAGACGGGCACGGGCCGCACGATACCCCGACGGGCAACGGCACCACGGCCCGCAACGGCGCTTCGAGGCAGAACGGCAACTCCGCCGCTGCCGAATCACTCGGCACCGTCCTGCTGCGTCAGGCCGAGAAGGGAGAGACAGGATTCTTCACTTCGTATCAGAGCGACGGACGGCTGATCAGCTACTTCGGCGACAACCACCCGGTTTACTCGGGCAACGTCGTCAAGGCAATGGCCTCGGCACGTGACGGACTGCCGCACATCCGTCGACTGTTCGAGGATCGAATCGAGGCGATCGACCCCGATCGGCAGAACGACCGCGACCAGGAATGGGATGCCTTCGTCGACGGCATCGACAACCGGCTGATCGCTACGGTGCATGAGGTCATCCGGCTGACGCCGACGATCATAGAAGTGGTCGTCCACGCGCCGCAGGCGGCCGAGCGGTTCCGACCGGGTCAGTTCTTCCGACTGCAGAACTTCGAGTCGACCGCTCCTGTCATCGAGGACACCCCGCTGGCGATGGAGGGCGTGGCGCTGACCGGCGCGTGGGTGGATGTCGAGCGTGGTCTGGTGAGCGTGATCATTCTCGAAATGGGCGCCAGCTCGCGGCTCTGCGCATCACTTCGCAAGGGCGAGCGGATCGTCCTGATGGGTCCGACGGGTTCGCCGACCGAGATTCCGGAGAACACCGATGTGATCCTCTGCGGTGGCGGCCTCGGCAACGCCGTGTTGTTCTCAATCGGTAAGGCGATGCGTGCCAACGGCTGTCGCGTCGTCTACTTCGCCGGGTACCGACGCGGCGAGGACGTCTTCCATATGGAGGACGTCGAGGACTCGGCCGACCAGGTGATCTGGAGCGCCGACACCGGTCAGCAGATCGACCCGCGCCGCCCTCAGGATCGCTTCATTCAGGGAAACATCCTGCAGGCGATGATCGCCTATGCAGACGGGACGCTTGGCGAGCGGCGCGTTCCCTTTGAATCGGTGCGCCACCTGGTGGCAATCGGATCCGACCGGATGATGGCGGCGGTCAAGCAGGCACGCCACGGCGTGCTGGCCCAGTGGCTCCACGAGCATGTCGCTGTCGGGTCGATCAACTCGCCGATGCAGTGCATGATGAAGGAGATCTGCGCGCAGTGTCTACAGCGGCACGTCGACCCGACGACCGGCGAGGAGCTGGGATTCGTCTTCAGTTGCTTCAATCAGGACCAGCCGCTGGATCAGGTCGACTTCGAATTCCTCAACGCACGACTTCGCGCCAACAGCATTTCAGAGAAGCTTTCGAACATGTGGCTCGACCATCTGCTGCGGCACCATCGTATCGACATGGTGTGAGCGGGTGCGCCGCGTCACGACCAATTCCCAAGGACATACTGACAATGAGAATCAGACGAATCCGGGTCGCCTCGCCCTTCCTTGCCACCGCGGCGGTGGCTGCACTCGTGCTGGCCGGTTGCAGTGCCGATACTCCCGGCAGTGCTTCGGACTCCGGTTCCGGCACCGACACTTCCGGCAACGCGCTTCGCAATGGACTCGACGCGATCGCGCAGCTTCCTCCGGCGCCAGCCGGACCCGACGACATCCCGGTCCGTACGCCGGAGGGCGGTGCGGCACGCTACGGGACACCGAAGGGTATCCTGGTGCAGCGCTACACCGGCTCGCTTACCGGTGAACGCCGCACCGTCTGGGACAGCTATGGCATCCTCGAGCGGCATGCCGAAGACATGCACCCCTACCCCGCCGATCACCCGGGGCCCAAGGAGAACACCATGCGGATCGCCAACCGCAAGTACTTCTATATCCTCGACGTCGATCGCAAGGTGGGCAACGTCGACACCAACACCGGCGAAGAGCAGTACCTCTCAAACGATACCCTCGGCAACGTTTCGCTCGGTGACTACCTCATGGCAATGGCCAATGACACCGTCATCGGCGATACGGTCGTCAACGGATACCACCTGCAGATTCGCGATCAGAAGGGGCCGGGCTACCACGTGCAGCGCTACGTCTGGCGAGGGCTGTCGCTTGCCGAACACCTGACGCAGACGGCGACGGCCCATCCGGATGAATTCTGGCTCATTCCGGTAAAGCTCGATCTGTCCCCCACCCTCGCCGATTCGATGTTCACCGCACCGTCGGACTACAAGCTGGTGCACGGCCGACCGATGGAACGCATGCCCGGAGTGCCGGACATCGGAACCTCGAGGGAGCATCCTCCGGGTCCTCCCGGCGGCATGGGTCCCGGCGCAGCGCAGCCGCCTGGCGCCGTCGTGCCTCAGGGCGCCGCTCCGCCCGGCAAGTAAGGCTCCAGGACAGATTGTGCGGGAGCGTTGCGCGCCCGCGCACATGCGAAAGGCCGCGGCACAGCGCCGTGGCCTTTCTGCGTTGCTCCACCAGGCAGACTCACCGAAGACGGAAGTCCACGATCAGCGGATAATGGTCCGATCCCACGCGCGGTCCGGTCGACATGGCGTCGATACGAACCGACCGCGAGGTCACACAGTGGTCGATTGGAACCAGCAGCGGCGGCGCGTAGGTCGGCCAGGTGGCGTTGAGTCCGTGCCCCCGACGACCGTCGAACATGCGCGAGTAATCGATGAGTGCGTGGAACCGCGCCGACCACGGCGTCGCGTTCAGATCGCCGAGGAGCAGCACGTGATGGGATGTCGGCTCGAGTTTCGAGAGGACGTCGGCCAGATCGTCGAACTCCTCGGCATTGCGGCCATCCATCGTCCGGCTGCCGGGCGGAAGTAGGTGCGCCGCGACGACGGTCAGCTCCGTCGAATCGAGGCTGACTCTCGCCACGAACGCCGGAACACCGGCATCGCCGAGGCGCTGCAGATGCGACTCGGCGATGCGCGGTCGGGTGTAGACCGCAAGTCCGAAATCATCGCCGCGCGGACGGGCGAGGGCCCCGGAGTACTGTCTGAGGTGCGGCGCAAGATCGTGGAGCCACCGATCGTTCACCTCGAGCAGCACGACGACATCGGCATCGACCGAATCGATGAGCGCACCCACCTCGTCGGTTGCCGTGTTCGATGTCTGAACGTTGAGCAGCAGCGCACGGTGCAGCGGCGATTCGTCTGACTGTGCCAGACCGGAGTAGTAGAGGGGTGCGATGGCGACGCCGTTGAGCGCGACGGCGATGAGACTCAGCGCGACGCCCCCTCGCCGACCGACGAGGAGGAACCCGATGGCGAGCACGGCTGCGACGACCAGGTATTGCACGCGGAAGTGCACCAGCAGGTCGACCGGCCAGCCGACCGATTCCGCATAGCCGAGAAGCGTTGGAATCCAGGTCAGAATCAGACACCACCACAGCCATTGCGTCGGTCGATCGACCCGTGACTTCCGGCGCCGCCGCTTCGGCGCGGGCGCTCCGCTCGGCACGCTCACATCCCCCCCTGCGCATCCACGTCAATGATCAGCTGTACCGACGAGGTTCCGTGTTCACTCCGATACCGATCCAGAGCGTCCATGAACGTGGCGGTGAACTGCCGCCCGGAGGGATCCTTTGAACGGTGGTTCTTGAACACAATCTGGTGCCGGTAATAGTTGCGGAGCTTCCAGATCAGCGCCTGCGTCGGGCCCAATACCGCGAACGCGGGGTGTTCCTCCGGCAGCAGCCGACGGAACGCATGGGCATGCGCCTCGGCTTCGCGCTGATCCTCGCTGCGGAACTCCAGGACGATGAACCGCGCGAACGGCGGATAGTCGAGTTCGCGCCGCGTCTGCAGCTCCTGCAGGTACATCTGGCGGTAGTCCTTGGCAAAGGCGGCGAGCACGGCGGGATGGTTCGGATGTGACGTCTGAATGATCACCTCGCCCTTCATGCCGCCACGACGCCCGGCGCGACCAGCCACCTGCGTCAGCAGCTGGAACGTCCGTTCGCTGGCACGGAAGTCCGGCAGCAGCAGCTGCGTGTCGGCCGACACCACCCCCACGAGCGACACACGCGAAAAGTCGAGCCCCTTGGCGACCATCTGGGTTCCGAGCAGAACGTCCACGTCCCCACGGCCGAAGGCCGCGAGGATTCTGCGGTGCGAACCGCGACGCGTCGTCGTGTCGAGATCCATTCGTTGAATGCGTGCATCCGGGAGCTGTTCGATCAGCTCCTCCTCCACCTTCTGTGTCCCGATTCCAGGTTGTCGCAGGTCATGATTGCCGCACACCTCGCACACGCGCTCGGCGCGACGGGCGAAGCCGCAATAATGGCATCGCAGCTCGTCCAGCCGCTTGTGGAAGGTGAGCGTCACCGCGCAGTGCGGGCACATCGGTGAATGACCGCACGAGGTGCATTCGAGGCGGGAGGCAAAGCCACGCCGATTCTGGAAGAGGATGACGCCCTTCTTCAGCGCGAGCGTCCGCTTGATGTCGGAGATCAGGCGTACCGACAGCGAACCGCGCATCAGGTTCTGTCGGCGTGCGGTCACCGTATCGACGATGACGATGCCCGGCTCCTGGGCGTCGTCGACGCGTCTGGGAAGCGACAGCAGCCGGTACTTTCCGAGCTCGGCGTTGTAGTAGGATTCCACCGAGGGCGTCGCCGAACCGAGAACGGCCACGGCTCCCTCGATGCTGGCGCGCATGATCGCGGCGTCGCGCGCGTTGTACCGTGGCTGCGCGTCGTACTGCTTGTAGCTGGCATCGTGTTCCTCGTCGACAACGATGATACCGACGTCGCGCAGCGGAGCGAATAGCGCCGACCGAGCGCCGATGACGACATCGCAACCCCCGGCCGCAGCGCGTCGCCAGGCGTCGAACCGCTCGCCGTCGGAGAGTCGCGAGTGCAGGACGGCGACGCGATCGCCGAAGACGGAGACGAATCGTTCGACCAGCTGGAGCGTCAGGGCGATCTCCGGAACGAGCAGAATTGCCCGTCTCCCTCCGGCCACCACGTGCTTGATCGCTTCGATGTACACCTGCGTCTTGCCCGAGCCGGTGACGCCGTGCAGCAGGAACGTCCGGAACTCCCGTGCGTCTACAGCAGCGGTAATCTCCGCGACCGCAATCGACTGATCGCGGTTGGGGACGATCCGCCGCTGGCCGGCCTCGATCATGCTCTCGGCGATGTCGGTATCGTCGCCATCACCGGTGCGTTCGGAGAGCACCTCTTCCCGCGACATCGGCACCTGATCGATTTCGACCGCTCCGCGATCGCGCAGCGCCTTGAGCGCCGAATCCGACGCGGACGCGGCCTTCAGCAGTTCACTCGCGTACACATACGCGCTCGGGTTGCGCTCCGAATGCGTGTAGAGCAGCGACATCAGCGCGGCCTGTTTGGGAGCGGTGGAATCGAGATGATCGAACAGCGCCTTGAGTCCGTCCTCATCGTCGACGAGCGTCTGGGCGATGCGCACGCCGCGAACGAGCTTTGCCGAGGCACCGCGAGAGGTCGTCGTGCTGCGCACGATGAACCCCTTCGCCTCGAGTGCCGCGAGCTGCGCGTGCAGGCGATCGGCACCGACCTTGCGGCGCAGGAACGAGACTGCCACGCCGCGGGGGTGATCGGCCAGCGCGGTGAGGATTGCCGCCTGGCGTGGCGCCGAGCGCCGAAGTTCCGGCAGCACACCTGCAATGTCGAGCGGAGCGAGCATCACGCGCTCGGCGCTCTCGCGCATCATTCCCTGCGGCAGCATCGACCGCAGCGTGTCACCCATCGGCGCGATGTAGTAGCCGCTCATCCACGCGGCGAACCGCAGCATCGGCTCCGAGAAGATCGGGGTGTCGTCGAGCACATCGAGGATCGGCCGAACCTTCTGGAGGTCGCACCGATCGAGGCCCTCGAGAACGAATCCGGTGAGAGTGCGCCGCCCGAACGGTACGAGCACGCGGACGCCACGCGCCATGCGCGGACGGAGTTCCTCGGGAACCGAATAGGTAAAGCTCTTGAAGAGCGGAACGGGCAGTGCCACCTGGACGAATTCATCCATCACTCATCGCCTCATCGTCGAAACGGAAACGGGGGGAACGAGTTCCGGCCGGAACGATTCTCCCGGATAGATCACCTGATCGAGAAACAGGCCCGAGGGCGGTGCGGTCAGGGCGATCGCGTGGTGCTCCGGATCCTCGAGCGCATCGGCCATTGCGGTGATCGGCATGGTTCCGCGACCGACCTCGACCAGTGCGCCGACCATCCGCCGGACCATCTTTCTGAGGAAGTGACTGGCGCGCACGCGTACCAGCACCATCTCCCCGGCCTCGGCGATGTCGATCGACTCGACGAGCACCTTCAGCGCTCCGGTCGCCCGTTCGGCGTCGGCGAATCCGCGGTAGTCATGCATACCGACCATCGTCGCCGCTGCACGACGGATCGCACCGGTATCCAGCGGATCGCGTACCCACCAGACGTAGCGCTTCAGGAACGCGGTGCGTTGCCGGGTGATCTGGTAGACGTAGCTGCGACCGATGGCGTCGTGGCGAGCATGGAAGCGCGGCGGTGCCTGATGGACCTGAAGCACGTTGATGTCGTGGTGAAGCACGTCGTTGAGCCGCATTCGCAGGTCACTGCCGTCGACGCTCCTCGCAAGATCCGCGTGTGCCACCTGTCCGACGGCGTGGACGCCGGAATCGGTCCTGCCCGAGCCCATCACCTCCCCGACGTCTCCGGCAACGGTATTCAGTGCGGTGATGAGTGCGCCCTGCACGCTCCGGGCGTTGCGCTGCACCTGCCATCCGGAGTAGCGCGTTCCATCGTATTCAACCACCAGGCGGTAACGGGGCATCCCGAAATATACCGCGGTGGCAAGGTATTGGTTCGTGCCCACCGCAGAGTGTCGTCCACCTGAACGTGCAACGACGGTACAAACCCAACCTTGTGAGGAGAACAATGGAGAATTCGACTGCCGAGGAAATCATGACGCCACGGCCGCGCACGGTCGATCGCCACCAGACCGTCGCGAAGGCCGTCGAGGTGATGAGTTCGGAGCACTGCGGCATCGTCCCCGTCACAGCCTCCGGCAGCGATCGGACGCTCGTCGGCATCGTGACCGATCGCGACATCGCCCTTCGTGCCTGCAGCGACGGTGCTCACGGCCCCGATGAATCGATCGAGAAGGTGATGAGTTCGAAGAACCTCTACTGTGCCTCGCCCGGCGACGATCTCAGCCGGGTGTCGGAGATCATGCAGCGCGCCGCCGTCCGGCGTGTTCCCGTTGTCGATGCCGACAACCGGATCGTGGGAATCATCTCGCTGAAGGATCTGGCCAGTCGCATCGACGCCCGGAAACTCGGCGACACCGACGACCTGATTTACGAGCAGGAACCGAACGACTGACGGGATTCCATCGGAATCACGATTTTCGAGGGCCCTGTCGCCACGCGCGGCAGGGCCCGACTGCATCCGGTGGGCGTCCATCCTGCTGCTCTCCGGCCGATGCCCATCTCCCATTGCTCCGTCGACCCTTCCAACATGCCCCGCCCGCTGACCGTCGCACTGCTCTGGCACCAGCACCAGCCCTACTACCGACAGGGCGGGCGCTTCCTGCTCCCATGGACGCGACTGCACGCGACGAAGGACTACCTCGACATCATCACCGCGGCCGAACGGTTCGCGACGATCCGCCAGACCGTCAACGTCGTTCCGTCGCTGCTGGTGCAGCTGGTCGACTACGTCGACAACGGCGCGACCGACCCGCAGCTGGAGCTCTCGCGTCGCCCTGCCGCGGAGCTCGGTGTCGAGGAACAGGTGGAAATCCTGCGCGACTTCTTCCTCTGCAACGCCGAGCGGATGATCCTTCCCTATCCGCGCTACCGTGAGCTGTACGAACAGGGCGCTCGCGGAGATCGCGACGATCCCGTTCGCCTGCGCCACGCGGCTGCCTCCTTCAGTCACCAGGACTGGCGCGATCTTCAGACGTGGTACAACCTCACCTGGATCGGCCCCTACTCACGCGAGCGAGAACCGTTCCGATCGCTGTTGGCCAAGGGGCGCGACTTCACCGAGGAGGAGAAGCACGCGCTGCTGGACGCGTCGATCGGAATCCTGCGGGAGGTGATTCCTACCTACCGGCGGCTCATGGACGAAGGGCGCATCGAACTGTCGGTCACGCCCTTCTACCACCCGATTCTCCCTATCCTCTGCGACAGTTTCTCCGCACTCGAGGCGATGCCGACGATGTCGCTGCCGACCCGTCGCGTGCACGTGCCCGAGGATGCCACCGCACAGATCCAGCGCGCGGTCGAACTCTATGAGCACCACTTCGGACGCCGCCCCCGGGGAATGTGGCCCAGCGAGGGAAGCGTCAGCGACGCGGCTCTGGCGCTCATTCGAGAACAGAATTTTCTGTGGACCGCGACCGACGAAGGCGTCCTGCGCAGAACCCTGGGCGAAGCGTGGCGCCCCACCTCGCGATACTTCCCCTACACGCTCGTCACGCCGCACGGACCGCTCTGGACGCTCTTCCGCGACCATGATCTCTCGGACACGATCGGATTCGTCTACAGCTCGTGGCGACCCGAGGACGCCGCGCGCGACTTCCACGAACGCCTGATCGAGGTCCGTAACAGAATCATCCAGGAGCGTGGCGTCGACGCCCTCGATCAAGCCGTCGTTCCCGTGATCCTCGATGGCGAGAACTGCTGGGAATTCTATCAGGACAACGGTCGCACCTTCCTCGAGCAGCTCTACGGGCTCCTCGAGGAGTCTTCGGAAATCCGGACGTCCACGATTTCCGGTGTGCTCTCCGATCGGACGCGGCGTGCCGAGCGCACGCTGGGACGCATCTACGCCGGAAGCTGGATCGGATCGAACTTCCGCATCTGGATCGGTCATGAGGAAGACAACCGGGCGTGGGACGCGCTGATCGACGCCCGCCAGACGCTCATCGATACGCGGGAGAATATCGGCGAGGAACGCTTCGCCGAAGCCATGGAGGAGATCTATATCGCCGAGGGGTCGGACTGGTTCTGGTGGTTCGGCGACGAACACACCTCTGCCAACCAGGATGATTTCGACGGACTGTTCCGCTACCACCTTCGCCGCGTCTATCAGATCATCGGCGTCGATGTACCGGCCGAACTCGAGCAGCCGATCCGCACGCCACTGCATGCGCCCCGCGTCTCGGCGCCATCGGGATTGATTCATCCGACGATCGATGGACTTTACTCCTCCGACGACGAGTGGGCAAACGCCGGTCACTTCGTCGTCGCCAGCATCGGTGGCGCAATGCACCGTGCCGACGCTGCCGAGCGCCGCGTCCACTTCGGGCGGGATGATTCGATGTTCTACTTCCGCTACGATCCCGCCGAACAGCTCGGCGACGGTGCGCTGGTGCGCTTCACCGTCGGCACCGACCGACGCGTCGTCGTCAGCTTCACCCGTGAGAGCATCGCGATCGAATCCAGCACCGACGCGCATGGACGCGTGCGGCTCGTCGGTATGTCGGCCGCGGTGCAGGACGTTCTCGAGGCGGCGATACCACTGACGCATTTCCGTGATGGCGGCGGACCGGTCGCCGAGCTCGGGGTGTACTGCGAAATCTTCGAGGACGGTCACGAGACCGAACGATTCCCGCAGCAGGGTGAGGTTCGCATGTCGCTCGAGGTCGGCAGCTGAAGCCACGCGTCACCACGGCGAGGCATTCCCTTGCTCGCCGGACCGGCCGCACCGTATACTTGCAGTCATTCCTTCCTTCCCATCCGCGAAGATTCCTGCCATGTCCGTACTCGATCTGATCGTACCGTACCTGCCGTACGCCGTCGGCGCCGGTTTCATTTCCATCGGATTGCTCGTGGCCCTGATGCCCGTGCCGAGTCTGATGAAGCTCGATCCGTTCATACTCCAGTGGGTGCATGCCGAGCGCACCCCGCTGCACCGGATGCAGATCGTCACCGCCGGGTTCAAAGCCGTCGGCTCCTTTCTGGCGCTCTCCGGAACGATGCTCATCGTGCTGACCATCGTCGGCATTCGACAGTTCTGAGAGCTGCAGCGTCGCCTGCCGGTATCCAATTCACCTGACGTCCACACACGCCCGCGCCACACGCCTGAGCTGAACCATGCGCCGAATTCTCCTCGTCACGCTGCTGGTCATCGTCGGATCGTTGGGACTCTTCGCGCTGTACGTCTGGGTCGACATCGATCCCGACGATATGAGCCCGATGGTCGATGCGGTGAGCTACCGCCAGATGTTCGACACGACCGTCGCGCGCCGAACCGGTTCGTCATGGAAGGACCTCGACGCCGATGCGCGCATGCGATTGGTGTCCGACCTCGTCATGAACGGCCGGCCGGCCCCGGTCCGTGAGGTGGCGCTGTTCGAAGCGCGCAATCTCACACAGCGCGATTCGGCACTCGATGTCCTCTCGAACGCTCTGAATTCCCTCGACCCCGAGCAGTACGAAGTCGCCATCGCCTCGATCAAGGCGATCGGCACACCGCGGGCCGATGCGATGCTCGACTCGATCTATGGCGCGCTCGATCGAGATCCCGCATCGCACACGCCGGTCGGCGGATACCGCACGTCCACCGCAACGCTCCGTCTGGATTCGTCGTCGGTGGCCTTCGCCTTCGATGAACGGAGCCGTGACGACGCCGACTACACGATGTCGAAGGCGCGGGAGATCTCGCTGTTCTTCCCCAACGATCCCGCCTGGGTGGCAGCCGCACCAAACGTGGACGACGAACTCGATGCCTTCGAGGATTCCCGCTTCAGCACTGCGCTGGATGGCTCACCGGTTCCCGAGGACGCATGGCGGCTTCCCCTGCTGCGGGTGATCCACGGCATCCGGAGTCGGCTCTCGGAGTCGGTCGGATTCCTCGCCGATCGCTTCTCGCCGGAAACGCTGGTGCGCGACAACTTTCTGATCGCCCGCTACGGGACCGACTACCTCATCGTCAGCTACCGTGACAAGAATCTCGGCGTCGCCGAATCGATGGTGGGTGCCTACGAGGCGCTCGGTGGTGATTTCGGTATCCGGCGATGGAACGTCGATGGCGAGGCGGTCGCCGAGGTCGTCAGTGCCGCGAGCGGACAGTCGATCGCCTACGCGACGCCGGGCGATTACCTGGTGGCGGCCACCGACTCCGCGCTGATCGGACGCGCGATCGAGACGTTCACGAAGGCCAGGGAAAATTCCATCGGCATCGATCCGGTCTTCCGCAGTCAGTACGCCCGCGTCGGCGCCGACGATGCGCACGACCTGCTCTTCGTCTGGTTCAATCCGACGGAGTACTTCGACGTCACCGGATCGCAGTCACCGGCCGCGCGTCGGCTGGCGATCGTCGCGCGGGCGCTGAACCGCCGGGTCACCGCGCCGATCGTAAACACCGACCTGCGGGAGGCGGCACTGTGGAACGTTCCCGGCATCGAGGCCGTTTCGACCGTTGGCGGTGAGGACCCGGTCGAGCTCTGGAACTACATCGCGAACGTTCGATCGCTCGGCAACCACGCCGAGGGCGATCTCCAGAGCATCGCCGGCGTGGACGTCAGTCGACAGATTGCGCCGTTCCTGGCGCCAGCGATGACCGTTGCCTACGGCGGGGTCGACTACCTGAGCCAACCGTATGGATTCTCCCACACCGGTTTCAATCTGGTCGCGGCGGTGCCTCTGCGGGACGCCCCGGTGGGATTCGACACGACGGTGCGCACGTTTCTGGCCAACATTACCTCGCTCGACTATCAGCGCGACTCGACGGCGGGCGGCGGATCGGCCGACACCGTCGAGTCATGGATCGCCCGCGACACGACATCAAACGATTCGACGGTAACCGCCAACCGGGTGCAGCCGAGCTTCGCGCTCATCGGCACTCGGCTACTGGTGATCGCCTCCACTCCGCGCATACTTCACGATGCCGTCGCCGCCCTCGCCGCGTCGCGCGGCTCGGGGCCTGACGTCGACAATCGCTACATCAGCGGATCGATCCGCATCGACTCGCTCTCGGCCAACGCCACCCGATACCTGAAGCAGCTCCTGATGCGTTCCGACCGCTTCTCTCCCGAAGACGTTGCCGACCGGCTCGATCCGCTGCGCTCGGCGATCGCATTCTATCCCAGCGCCAGCTGGACGTTCCGTGAAGTCAACGGGCTGCGCCAGGGCTCCGGCTCGCTCACGCTTCGTCCCAACGAATGACGTCCGAGGCCACCGAAACGGCGAATCTCCGGCGCCCGACGTGGCTGCGCAGTCTGCTGATCTGGATCGCGGTCGGCGCCGTCGTGGTGGTCCTCGGCGCGTGGGCGCATCGGATGCTCGACCGCGAGGTGCGCGACTATGATGTCGTCCTCACGCCGCATGTGCTGCCGGCCGACGGGGTCACATCGGCGCAACTCACCATCCGGCTGATCTCCAGATTCGGCAACGATCTCGATGCGACGCTACTGCCGCGTCCGCCGGCGGTCGAACTCGTCAGCGGCGGCGACCTGGTGCGAGTGGTGCGCCTCGACGCACTTCACTACCGGCTGATTCCGGGGTTCCGGACGGGCGAGGTGGTGATTCACGTCACGATCGCGGGCGCGATCGCTCCAATCGAGGCGACCCTGCAGCTGACGCCGTCGCTTGCCGACCGCAATCACAACGGGTATCCCGATGCGCTCGATCTCAGCTCCGCTTCTGACCGCGACAGATTCCGACGCTGGTTCACCGCCATTGCCGTCGGTCAGCTGCGCCATCTCGACGACCGCTGGCACGACCGCGACTGCGCCGGACTGCTTCGCTACTGCTACCGGGAAGCGCTTCGCAGACACGACAATCAATGGCTCGCCTCGCGGCAGTGGCTCGAAGGCGCGGTGATCCCCGACGTCGCGAAGTACAACTATCCGGATGTGCCGCTGGTCGGTCCCCGTGTGTTCAATGCCGGCGCGCGGATGAGCGACGCCGCGGCACATCCCGCATCGAACCGATCGCTCGACGAATTCCGGGCGTTTGCCGAGGCCGCACGACTCAAGGACAATTCGCTCGAGTTCATCTCGCGTTCGGTGCACGACGCACTGCCGGGCGATGTGATCTTCTACCTCAACGACGGCGACGCCGAGTGGCCGTACCACTCGATGATCTACCTCGGCGGCGGTGAGACGATCTACCACACAGGCCCCGATGGCCACCGCCCGGGAATCGTCAAGCACGTCTCACTTCGGGACTTGGCGCTCCACCCGAATCCGCGATGGCATCCGGTCGCCGACAACCCCTATTTCCTCGGATTCTATCGCTGGAGGATTCTGTCGGACGACTGAGCAGTGCCGGAGCATTCGTCGGGTTGAATTCTCATCGCGTCAGATCGCCGAAACGAATGCGAGCAGCGCGTCGCGGTCGCTCTTGTCGAGACCCAGGAAGAAGGTTCGCGACGATTCGGCCTCACCACCATGCCACAGAATTGCCTCGCTCAACGACCGCGCACGTCCATCGTGCAGGAAGAACGTATGACCGTTTACCGTCCGGGTCAGCCCGATACCCCAGAGCGGTGGCGTGCGCCACTCCGATCCGGTCGCGAGGAAGTCAGGCCGGTTGTCGGCAAGGCCCTCGCCCATGTCGTGCAGGAGCAGATCGGTGTACGGATGTATCGTCTGTTCCGACAGCGCGCCGATGTCGCTCGTCCCCGTGGTCAGCGTGGGCGTGTGGCAGCCGGCACACCCCGCCTGGTCGAACAGCGCGCGACCGTGGCGGACGACGGGATCGTCGAGGTTCCGAGCCGCCGGAACGGCAAGCGTCCGGACGTACTGCGCGACGGCGTTCAGCGTCTCGGCGTTGATCTCCGGGGAGCTGCTGCCACCATGTTCGAACTGTGGCTGCTCGTGGCATGATTCGAACGGCAGCAGTGGCGAAGTGACGCCCATGTCCTCGTTGTACGCCCCGGCGGTCTGTTCGATCAGAGTCGGTACGTTCGCCTTCCATCCGAACCTCCCGAGCACGGTCCTGCCCTCCGCCACGCTCCAGACCATGTTCGGTCGCCCGCTGATTCCGTCTGCATCCGCATCGGCCGGATCCGAACGAGCCATGATGCTCGACTCGGGAACGGCTTCGAGCAGACCTAGGCCGAAGACGGGAGGCGCGATCCGGGGAGACACCATCACCGTCGCCGGCATCGATCGATACGGAGCCGTCAGCACGTATTCCGGACGACGCAGACTGTAGGGTGTGCCGTCGGCGAAGGATCCGGAGACATCCGTATAGGAGACCACCACGTCGGCTTCTGGCTCGGCGCCGATGACGGCGTGCTGCTGCAGCTGAGTACCGAATCCGGGCACCGGCACCGGTCCGCCGTTGGCGGCCGCGCCGGGAAGGGACAGCCGGAACAGCAGCGGACTGTCGAGCGTTCCGAGATCCGGACGACCGCGACCATCGCGAACGTGGCAGTTGATGCATGAGACATTGTTGAACACCGGACCGAGGCCGCCGTGGACCGCGGCAGGCGGAGTGACGAACCGTGCCTCGAACGCGGCATCGCCGACGACGTGCATGTCGAGATCGGCCGGACTCAGGTTGGGAGCCGGCATCGAGAAGGCGTTGCTCGTCGCATTGTCGATCGTCGTCGCTCCTCCCGGACGCATCGAGCTCGCCAGGTCGGTGTCGGCGGGCGCCGATGTCGGCGAGTCGCACGAGGCCAGTGTGGCCGCGACGAGGATCGCGACCAGGGCGGCATCTCGGTGTATTCGCAGGGACGTCATCTGGCGGTGATTTGTCGTGGATTACAGGTCGTTGATGAGTGGAAGCACCTCGGCCTGCAGCGTTTCCTGAAGCGCGCGAACCGACTGCTGCGCCTCGGAGACAGCGGCGCGATTCTGGGCAATGGCTGTGCGGAAGTCGGGAGTCATCCGTCGTATCGCGTCAATGGCGTCGGTGATCTCGCCACGGACCTTCGCGTCCAGATCCGGATCCCGCTCGGCCACGAGCGCGCCGATTCCGTCGCCGTCGGTCGACCCGTAGCGACCGAGCCACACGTTTTCGATGCTGCGGATGTTGTTCGCGAAGTCGGCAAGCGAGTTGAAGCTGAACTGCGACTCGACGAGCGAGGCATCCTGCTGAACGAACGGATCGTTGATCTTGCCGTTGCCGACCTCGTCGGCGATGCCGATCATGCCCTCCGTCAGCTCCTGCAGCACGTCGTGGTTCGAGACGTAGACGCTGCCGGTCCGGCCCGGATCGGTCACTTCGGCGACGAAATTCCCGCCGTTGACCGACCACGCCGCGGCGAGTGCGGCGGTTCGCGCCTTCATCGCCTGAACCACCGCCGCCAGATAGTCCCGGTCGCGGTCAGTGAAGTCCGCCAGCGTCTTGTCGTTTGCATCTCCGAAGAGCAGGTACTCGATCGTGTGGAACCCCTTGAGCGTTCCCTCGAGCGAGGCAACGTATTCCTGCGTGAGCACGGCGTTGCCGGCCAGCACCGCGTCGAGGTCGGCACGGTTTACGGGCCAGCTGTCGATCGCGGGATCGATCCCGTTCGTCTCAACCGGACCGAAGAGGAATCCCTCGCTCTGTTCCCAGGGACGTCGCGTCTGGCGCCATGCCTCGCGAGCCGCATCGAGTGCGGTCTGCGTCGGGTCGGCGTCGAACGCATCAACGGCCTGGACGAGCAGATCGGCCTTTGCGTCGAGGTCGACGTAGGTGGCCATCAGCACATTCGTTCCCAGATTCGACAGCACGGCTCGCTGCGCCTCGTCCGAGGCATCCGGCTGCGTGGGCGTGTCATCGCTGCAGGCGCAGAACGCGACCGCGCAGATCGCGAGAACGGCGATCGCAATTCGTGATGAGTACGTCGGTTTCACTAAATGGCTGCGTTGATGTGAAGTTGGGGTCGTTAGAATTGGCCACTACAATTCGAATCCCATTCCGAGCGAGAACGTGTCCTCCCTGTTGGCGGTGTCGAGTCCGAGGGTCCGTCGGCTGAACTGTGCCTTGAATACGAAGTCCGGATGGGGTCGGTAGTTGATGCCCGCCGTCCAGACCGAGCGCTCCCAGCGTGGGTTGTCGAAGACGGTCGCGTCGACCCGGTACATGGTGTCGTAATACTCGTAGCGGCCGAAGACGTCCAGGCGCTGGTTGTCGATTCCGAACGGATGGATGTGCTCGAAGAGGTCGTAGCCGGCCTCGACCGACCACCCGAAGGCGGCACTTCCCACGGGCGTGCGCTTGACGTCGAGGTTGTTCGAGAGATTGCGGTTGGCACGGGAGACCGCGCCGGCGTTCTGCAGCTCGCCGTAAAGCACGACGCCGCGGGCCATGATGCCGTCTCGTGCGAGGGTTGCGTGCGCTTCGCCGATCGTGACGTCCGCAGGCACCTCGAGGTCGGGCTTCGGTCGATTGTCCGCCGAGTTTCCGAAGTATCCCGACGCCCCTATCGTCACATCCTCGATCGGCTCGACGTCCACCCGGGCGGCAAGTGCCAGATTCTCCGCGTTGACCAGCTCGAAGCGTCCCTGCTGTCCGTGCTTGATCCAGTTGGCCGAGCTGAACCCGGTGGCATCCAGTCCGTTCACCACGAGCGCCTGGTAGCTGAACGGCCCGGCGCTGCCGAAGAGTTCGAGGCCGGTCTCGTGCCACGTCGCCGGGAGCATGGCCGACTCCATTTCGGGCCGCGTGGTCGTGAAGTAGTCCAATGGCTCGTAGTCCGAATTGACCAGTCCGATCGGTACGTAGATGTGCCCGATGCGCAGGTTCACGCAGGGATCGAATGCAAACGTGGCCGCGAGCTTCTCGAGCGTGACCTCACCGCCCTTCTCCACCTCCCGTTCGAACTCGCCGAACTCCTCCACCTTGTCGAACTCCATCGCGACGCCGCTTCCCCCATGTTCGAATTCAACCTCGCCCTCGACGGAGATCATGTCGTTGACCTGATACGTGGCCTCGACCGCGGCGCGCTCCAGATCGACCGTCGCGCGTCGGGCGGTGTCGGTCTGCCAGTTGTAGCGCTGATAGTTGAACTCCCCGTAGGCCTCGACGTCGAGGTCACCGGATCGACCCGAATCGTGGTCGTCCTCGTCCGATTGTGCGAGGACCGTCAACGACAGGGCCGTGGACAGAATCAGGGCAAACAGTGCGATGCTCGAGGTAGTGCGAAGGCGGGTCATCGTAGGCAGGGCTTTGAGGTCGTTTGGAGAAGCGGTGCGAACATACACGTTTATTTGGACTTGGTCCAAATAGAAATGTAAACGAATGTAGTAGGGTTCTGATGAGGAATCCCTCATGACATCAAGTGGCGCTGTAAGTGCAATGCGGTAGTGTGCAGCGTGTGGTGCGCATGGCGGGAACCCTGTCACGGTCGATACGGCCGGCGAATCCACCGTCGAGGATCATTTGCCGCCGAGGACCTCGAGCACGTTTCCGGCAGGATCGTGGAACTGGAACCAGAAGTCGCCCTCCCCCATGTCCATCGGCGCCTCGTGCAGCAGCTTGACGCCGTTGAGCCGCAGTTTCTCGAAGAGCTTCAAGGCCGAGTCGACCATGAGGACGAAGGACGTGTGGGCGGCCTCGGCGCTGGATTTCGCCGGGGCAAGTCCGCCGCGCAGCAGCAGCCCGAAGCGTGTGGCACCGATGGCGAAGAAGCACGACTCCGTGTCCGGCTGGAACGACTGCTCCAGACCGAGGATGTCCTGGTAGAATTCGAGGGCGGCGGTGAAGTCATCGACGTAGACGGTGACGAATCCGAGCGCGGTGATGGTTGTCGGGTCAGGCATGGTTGTGCTGGGAATGAGAATTCGGGAGATGAACCACAGAGGACACGGAGGGCCCGAGGGTGACGGATCCTCGATGCCAACCGCGTGCGGGTTCAGCCGACGTCGGCGTATTTGAGCGAGGGCATCGTGGCTCGGGCGAAGACCTCGCGAATCATCGCGTGTTCGGCAAGTCGCAGATCCGGATCACGTTCGACGAGATCGAACGCCGCCTCTCGGGCAAGGCCGATTATCGCGCCGTCGGTGACGAGGTTGGCGTGGGTGAATTCCGGCAGACCGCTCTGCCTGGTTCCGACCACGTCGCCAGGTCCTCGAAGCTCGAGGTCGATTTCACTGATCCTGAATCCATCGGTCGTGTCGCGCATTGCTTCGAGTCGACGGATCGTGGCGCGTCGTTCCATGCGCGCGTCGTTCTGCGTCATCCCGCGTCGGAGCTGGTAGCGGTAGTGGTCCTTGGTCACCAGGATGCAGTACGACTGATCGGCACCCCGTCCGACTCGTCCGCGAAGCTGGTGAAGCTGCGAGAGCCCGAACCGTTCCGAATTCTCGATCACCATCACACTCGCGTTGGGCACGTCGATGCCGACCTCGATGACGGTCGTGGCAACCATCACATCGATGTTGCGCTCGAGGAAGGCACGCATAGCGTCCTCCTTCTCGTACCAGAGCATCTGACCGTGGAGCAGGCCGAGTCGGAGGTCGGGAAAGACGCGAGTGCTGAGGAACTCGAAGTGCTCGACTGCCGACTTGAGTTCGAGCTTCTCGGACTTCTCAACGAGCGGGTAGACGATGTAGGCCTGACGGCCCTTCTGCACTTCGAGTCGCACGAAGTCCCAGACGCCGGGAAGGTTGCTCTCGAAGCGGATACCGGTAAGGATCGGCTTGCGGTTCGCTGGAAGTTCGTCGATGACCGACACGTCGAGATCGCCATAGAGGGTCATCGTGAGCGTCCGGGGAATCGGGGTGGCGGTCATGATCAGCGTGTCGGGGCGACGTCCCTTGTTGCGAAGCTGCGCGCGCTGTTCGACGCCGAAGCGGTGCTGTTCATCGATCACGACCAGTCCGAGGTTGGCGTAGTCGACCGACTCCTGAAACAGCGCGTGGGTGCCGACGACGATCTGTGCCTGACCGAGGCGGACGCGCTGGAGCATTTCTTCGCGGACGCGCTTCTTCTGTCCGCCGACCAGCTGCACGACCTCGACATCGAGGCCATCGAGCATCCGCTGGAGGGTATGCAGATGTTGTTCGGCGAGAATTTCCGTGGGGGCCATGAAGGCGCACTGGAAGCCGTTGTCGACAGCGACGAGCATCGCGAGCAGGGCCACGACGGTTTTGCCCGAACCGACGTCGCCCTGGATGAGCCGGTTCATGGCAGTCGCGGCGGCCATGTCGTCGGCGACTTCGCGCACGACGCGTTTCTGCGCCCCGGTGAGTTCGAATCCGAGCCGCTGCATGAGGCCGCGTGCACGCCGACTGTGCGGATCGAACGAGATGCCGGGATCGCGGTGGCGGACAATTTCGCGCCGAAGCGCCAGGCCGAGTTCGAAGTAGAAGAGCTCTTCGAACTTCATCCGGTGGCGGGCGCGCTCGAGCATGGCTTCGTCGGTGGGAAAGTGCAGCTCCCGAACGGCCTGCTTCAGCGGCAGCAGCTGATGCTCCCGGAGCAGTCGCTCCGGTATGGTTTCCTCGAGTTCCTCCTCACCGAATCGTTCGTAGAACGACTCGAAGAGCGTTCGCATCGAGCGCGAGGTCAGGCCGGCCTGCTTCATCTTCTGCGTCTGGCGGTACTGGGGGATGATCCTTCCGGAGTGAATGCGGGCGCGCTCCTCGTGCTCGATCTTCTCGAGCTCGGGATGGGTCCACTGCAGCTGACCGCCGAAGATTTCCGGCGGCCCGGAGACGGCCAGTACCTCGCCCGGCTGATAGGCGCGGATGAAGAACTGCACGCCGCGGAAGAAGACGAGGTTCGCGTCGCCCGAGTCGTCGACCACGCGGACGATCAGGCGCTTGCGACCGGCGTGCGACTCGGCGAGGTCCATGCGTTTGACCTCGACGATGGCGGTGACCTCCTCGGGCAGTCCTTCGCTGCTCCCGAGCATCATCCGGATCTGCCGCAGCGGCAGAACCGTGCGCCGGTCGAGGTACGCGCGGGGTGCGAACAGCAGCAGGTCGCGAATTGTGCGCACGCCGATGTCGGCCAACGCCCGGGCACGCTTCGGCCCGATCCCCTTGACATACTGCAGGGGAAGTACGGCTGCGCCTGCCTCCGAGTCCGCCTCGGGCGTGACTTTGCTTCGGGTTCGGCTTCGAGTGTTGGTGGACTTCATGGTGTACTCGCTGAAGATACGAACGGCGAGAGGCATCGGCATGACGAATCCCGACGGCGATCGTGGGGATTCGGTTATTTTCCCCGCGGTTGGTAACCGCACTGACCTCCGTGTGTCGATCTGCCTGTCTGGTGCAATCCCGCCTTTACCGCGCGACATCCCGCCGCGCCTCGCTCGAGAGTCTGACTCTGCCGCCATGAATTCATCGCACGTCTTCAACGCCGTTTCGGGCGTCGTCGCGCGCAGCTCGGTGATCGCCGCCGCATTGCTGCTGCTCTCGGTCTGCGCACAGGCACAATCCGATCCGGTGCTGCGCATCACCGTCGAGCCCTCGGATACCACCAAGTGCGGAACGCGCGAGTGCCGCTCGGTGACGTTCGAAAACACCTCCGACCAGGCGATGCTTCTCGACTCGGTGGGTGTCGCCGAGACGCCGTTCTCGGGATTCGACCTCACGGGCCTGCTTCCGATGGTGATCGGACCGCAGCGCTCCCGCTCGTTCCAGTGGTGCTACGACGCCGGCTCCGATCGACGGACCGACCAACAGGTGCTTCCGGTGACGTCCCACATCATCGAGTCGCTGTCGATCGCTCTGGTGTTCGACGTCAGCAGAAGCATGGACTTCTCCATGGGCTCAGGCGATCTCACGCCGCGGCTGACGGTTGCGAAGCTGGCGGCGAACCGGTTCATCGATCGGCTCAACGACACGACCTACGACAGCGACCAGGGGTCATTCGCCGTCGGCGATGAGATGGCGGTGATTCCATTCAGCGGCCAGCCGCGACTCGCCCAGGATTTCACGACCGACAAGAGTGCGCTCAAGTCAGCCGTCAACGGGCTGAGCACCTCGTTCTTCACCTGCATCTTCGACGCGCTGGTCGACGCGTTCAACCTCATCGCGACACGCACCAATCCCCGCAAGGCAATCATCATCATCACCGACGGCGATCCGCAGGGCAACTGTCAGAGCACGCTCGCCGACGTGCTGCAGAGCTACCAGCAGACGAAGGTTCCGGTCTACACCGTCGGAATGGTCTCCGACATTTCCAATCAGGGTCTGCAGATCCTTCAGCAGATCGCATCGTCGACTGGTGGAGAGTTTTTCCACGCACTCTCGGCCGACGATCTGCTGCAGGTCTACGACTCGATCGCCACACTGCTGCATCAGGAGCCCACCGAGCAGGCGTTCACGATCTCGGGTGAAACCGTGGCGCCCTACTGTGAACTGTCTCCGACGTCGATCGATTTCGACACGGTGCTCGTCGGCGACACGCGGTGCAGGACGATCACCGTTCGCAACACCGGCAACGCACCGCTCGACGTCGGATCGATCGCGCTGTCGTCGCCCGACTTCTCGGTCGAATCGCCCGACCTTACCGAGATCCCGCCGCAGGGCCAGCGCGACGTCCAGGTGTGCTTCCACCCCACACGCATCCGAACCATCACGTCGGACACCGCCGTAACTGGTTCGGCCTGTGCACAGCCGCCCATCGACATCGCATTCAGTGGTGTGGGACTCGACAGCGTGTGGATTCAACTGCAGGGCGCGGCGGCCGCGAAGCCCGGCGCCACCGTCGAGCTGCCCGTGTACCTCCGGCACCGGCTGCCGGCCGAGTACGCCGTCGAGGACTACGCCTTCACCGTGACGTATAACAAAACGGTCGTACACCCGGCCGAACCGTTCGTCGATGCCACCGGAACCCTCAGCGATGCCATGCCGACGGCATCGTACCTCACGACATACGATGGGCCGATCGCCTCGACGCGCGTGCGTGTCTCCGGCGGACTGCTTCGCGACGGCGCACCGGGTTCGATCCTCACACACCTCCGATTCGAGGTTCTGCTGGGCGATACGGTGAGCACGTCGATCGGACTCGACTCGGCGTGGTTCACCGATGACAATCCGCGTGCGGGAGCCGTGGGCGACGGCGTGGTGGCGATCGACAGCCTATGCTTCATCCCGCAACGTCTCATCGATGCAAGCCAGCGATATGCACGAATCACCGGTCTGTCGACGGGGTCGTCCGGTGAGCCGGCCGTGGGCCTCTCGATCCCGCAGACGACGTGGATCCGGCTGTCGCTCTACGACCTCCTCGGGCGGCGCGTCTCGGTGCTCGCAGACGAATCGATGGACGCGGGAACCCGGAGCATCGCGCTGTCGACGCGGGCACTGCCCGCCGGTGACTACTTCGTGGTGCTCGACGCCGGTGGGCGCGTCGAGACACTTCGCATCGCGGTGGGAAGACCATGAGGCGTCGTTGCAGCCAGATCGGATTCGTCCTGTTTTGCGTGATGCTCGTAGCGGCTCAGCACCCGGCGCAGGCCGATCCGCCACGTGATGATTATGAAGGCGATCACATCCTCGTTCCGGGCTTTCGCGTCAAGCTGCTGATCGGTCCGTTCGCCGGTTTCGACTACAACATCCACGACGGCACCTTCGTGACAACCGATGGCGGCGTCACCTGCTGTCAGTTCGACGGCGGAACGGGCTTCGGAGCGGTCGGCGGCGTGCGGGCGTTCATTCCATACGGCCGCGTCTTCCGACTGTCGCCGCGATTGCTCTACGAGCGTCGCGACGGTCGATTCGACGCGACGTCCCAGGAGTACCCGTTCTTCGGATCGGGTAATGGCGTCGAGACGGTCGAACTGGCCAATCGCCTCGATGCGACGCTCGGCACCGCAACACTCGACCTCTTCGCTGCGGTCATGATTCCGTCCACCCCGCTCTACGTGGCAGTCGGACCGTCGATGAGTCTGCTCGTGCAGGAACACTACGTCAAGACCGAGCGCATCACCGGGCCGCCGGGGGTGCACTACCTGGGCGGCTCCACCGAACAGGTGGTATTCGACGGCAACTTCGCGCTGGCGAACACGGCGACGTTCACGCTGAGAGCCGGCGGCGGGGCGATTCTTCACGTGAGCGGTCCTCTGTACGTCAATCCCGAACTGCTGTACGTGCTGCCACTCGGTCCGATTTCCGACAAGGGAACCAACCAGTGGGAGAGCAGTGCGATCCAGGCAACCGTCGGCGTCCTCTTTGCGCCATGAAAGCACCGCCCGTGCGATACCGTTTCCCCATCCGTCAGTCATCCACCGCTCCGGGCATCCTCCTCGCGCTGTGGATCGCCGTGGCGTTCATCGCCAATCGAACGGCCATCGCACAGACCGACTCACTGCAAACCGGCGACACGCTCGTCGTGCATCCGGCTCTTCCGGACAAGTACGTGCTCGTTCCGATGGATGGACGCGTCAATACGATCCGTAACGACTACGCACCGTGCATCGGACCGGACGGTCGGATGCTGCTGTTCACCTCGCACCGGCCGTTCTCCCACGGAAGTGACACGTCGGGCCAATCAGATCTGTTGTACTCGCGGCTCGACACCAACGGGGCGCGGCGGCCAGCAGTGGTGCTGCAGGGCGTCAACACGGCGGCAAACGACGGTTCAGCCGCCATCGCCGGAGACGGCGAGACAATCGTGATCGCATCGGATCGAGACGGCGGCTACGGTGACACCGATCTGTACATCGGCCGGATCATCGAGGGAATCATCGCCGCCCTGCGCAACATGGGCCCCGCGGTCAACACCGAATACTGGGAGTCGCAGCCCACGCTGTCACGGGATAGCAATACGATGCTCTTCGCCTCGGATCGTTCCGGCGGCTACGGCGGACTCGACATCTGGATCTCCCACCGTGTCGACGACGACCTCTGGAGTGAACCCGTCAACGCGGGTCCGTCGGTCAATTCCGATGCGAACGACATGGCACCGTACCTGACGCCCGACGGTCGGTGGCTGTTCTTCTCCAGCGATCGCGTCGGCGGCGCCGGCGGATACGACCTGTACGTCGCAGCAATGAATGGCGGGCGCATCGGGGAGCCGGAGCATCTTGAAGGCGACATCAACACGCCATACGACGAGCTGTTCATCGTCGCACCATCGGACACGTCGACGTTCTACCTCGCCACCGCCCGGCCGGGCGGGCCCGGCGGCGTCGACATCTGGAGCGGCCGCCCGGTCGTCCCACCTCCGAAACCCGTTCCCATCGTGCTCGAGAAGGCACCGCCACTGCCGGACACGGTCGAATCGTTCGATCTCGGTGCCTACAACATTCCCTTCTTCGTCACCGGATACTATCGGCCGAACACGCCCGAATCGCTCGACTCGATGATCACGCTGCTCACGCACGGCCTTCGCCGTGCGACGTATATCGAGCGGTTCAGTCCCGGCAGCGCGCGCTACAAGCAGTACGAAGCCTGGGGACATCGCGTCGAGGACGTCTTCGGCGAGGTGCGCACGGCCATCGCCGATCGGATCATCCCTGCATTCGCGAGCATCGCCGACTCCTCGGAGCACCTGGAGATCACCGTGACCGGATTCGCCGATCCGAGACCGTTCCACGGACTCTTCGAGGAGCCGGATCCCATCTCGTTCTTCACCGTCAATGGCGAGCAGCAAACGATAGATCCCGGCGACACCATTGGCAATCCGGAGCTCTCCGGCCTTCGCGCGTGGTTCGCCGGAACGCTCCTCGAGAAGTTGATCGAGCAGTCGGATTCGCCCGACGTGCGGGCGCTGCTCGCGGCCAACCGGCTGCGCTTCCGCCAGGTGGCCGGCGGCGTCGATTCCACCAGCGGCGGCCTCGAGGCGCAGCGTCGCATCACCATCACCGTCGAACGCGACATCGACCGGTGAGGACACTTCCCGATCTTGGCGGCTTTCTACAACCCCGTCCCCGAATTCCCACATGCCGACAGCCCCGATTCGCGACCGCATGGTCGCCTTCGTCCAAGATCTTCAGAACCGAATCTGCGCCGAACTGGAGCGCCTCGACGGACGTGGACACTTCCGCGAGGACGCGTGGGAGCGGCCCGGCGGCGGCGGCGGTCGAAGCCGAGTGATCGAGAACGGAGCGGTCTTCGAGAAGGGTGGCGTCAACACGTCGGTCGTCCATGGGGAACTGCCGGCGAAGCTCGCCGAGCGCATGCAGGTCGAGAGCGCCTCGTTCTTCGCCACCGGAATTTCCCTCGTCATCCACCCGATTTCGCCGCGCGTGCCAACCGTGCACGCCAACTACCGGTACTTCGAGCAGTCCAATGGCGATGCGTGGTTCGGGGGCGGTGCGGATCTGACACCGTACATCGCCGATGAACGCGATCCGCGCCACTTCCATCGCGTCCTGCACGACGCCGCAGAGCCATTCGGTCCGGGCGTCTATGAGAAATTCAAGGCGGCTTGCGACGACTACTTCTTCATCCGACATCGGGGTGAGGCGCGTGGCGTCGGCGGCGTGTTCTATGACTATCTCCGAGGAACGCCGCCCGAAATGGAGCGCTGGCTGGAGTTTCAGTTCGCGATGGGCCGCGCGCTGCTGCCCGCGTACATGCCGATCGTCGAACGACACCGGGACGAGCCCTATTCCGAGCGGGAGAAGAAATTCCAGTTGTTGCGTCGTGGTCGCTATGTCGAATTCAACCTCGTCTACGACCGTGGGACGCTCTTCGGCCTGGAGACGCAGGGCCGCACCGAGAGCATTCTGATGAGTCTTCCACCGGTGGTGAATTTCGACTACGACGCCGACATGGACGCGACCGAATCCGAGCGTAGGCTCATGGACTGGCTGCGCAATCCCCGCGACTGGGCGTCGGACGTCTGAGGGATCAGTCCCGCTCGATCAGACGACGGAATTCCTCCGGCGTGTTCACGTTCGTCACCGCCCGTCGCATCTCTTCCGGAATGACCGCCTTGACGAAGCTGCCGCCATCGAGCAGCGCCTGAAGCGAGCGCTCACCGCTGGCAAGCAGCCGGTCGATCAGCGGCAGCGATTCGAGTCGATAGCAGCACAGCAGCGGTTCGACGCCGTTGGGTCCTGCGCACACGACGCCCAGGGGCGCCGGAGCACGGGTAGCTTCGAGAGCAAGCCACAGCAGCACAATGCCGCTGAGGCACGGCATATCGCAGCCGATGGCGAGCACGTCGCTGCGGACACGGCGAAGCGCGGTCGCAAGTGCCGCGAGCGGTCCGGCGTCGGGTTGCTCGTCGTCGAAGAAGTCCACCTCAGGAATCCGCCAGTCTCCCGGCTGCTCGCGGCCGATGACGACGGCGTTCAGCCCGGCGTCGAGAGCCGCCATCGCGGAGCGTTCGAGGAACGTGTGACCATCGAGCGACAGCGTCGCCTTGTCGACGCCCATTCTCCGACTGCGACCACCGGCGAGGATGACGACCGTCGGCGGTGATGACGAGGAGGGAACGTTCATGAGGAACTGGAGGTATGCTGCCTACACGTTTTCGGACTCGCCCCCGCCCTGCTCACGGGTCATGCAGTCCTGCACCCATGAGTAGACGGCAACGGTCGAAGGCATTCCGAGCGTACCGGCAGCAAGGGCGATCACCTGTTCGATTTCTTCCCGTGGAATTTCCATGGCGACCGCCTTACGGACACTGGCGTGCACCGAACCCTCGCGCATCGCGCCAATGGCGATCGCGAGCTTGATCAGGCGCTGTTCACGCGCTGTGAGCGGACCGTCGGCGCCGGCATCGGCGATGAGTTTCCACGCAGTCTCGAGCGTGGGGTAGCGGCTGGTGAACTGGGAGTAACGCCTGGGTGGGCGGGGAAATTCAGCCATGGGCGAAGTCGCGATTGTGAGCGTGGACAGGACGAAGAATCCCGAAGATACGGGCCCCCGTCGGTTGGGCGGTGCGTTCGTATCTTCGCCGCATGATTCTCTACCTCGTGCGTCACGGCATCGCCGAAGAGTCGTCTTCCAGCGGCAGGGACGCCGATCGGCGACTGAGCACCAAGGGGACGCTGCGAACAGCGATGGTCGCAAAGGGCCTCCGGCGGCTCGGGGTCGAATTCGACCGGATCGCCTCGAGTCCCTACACGCGTGCGAGACAGACAGCCGAGATCTTCGCACGCATAACCGGTCATGCTGAGGACATCCTCTTCGACGAGCGGCTGGTTCCGTTCGCACCCTACGAGGATTCAGCGGCGTTGATTGCGGAGAACGAGGACGTCCGTCGACTGCTGTTGACGGGACATCAGCCGAGCATGGGCGGCATCATCAGTGGCCTTGTGGCGGAGTCTACGCTGCGGGTGGATGTTCGAAAGGCGTCGGTCACCTGTGTCGATCTGCAGCGCCTGCGCCCGACGCCCGCCGGTGTTCTGCTCTGGACACTTCCACCGCGTGTGCTCGAACGGCTGAGCGGTTGAGCGCTCCGCCTCCGGCACCCGGTCGGTCGGTTCGCCATCGCGTCGCAATCACATCGGATGACCTTGTCCTCCACCCTGCAGCCTCCCTATCATGCGTGGATTCGACATTCACGCACCAGCATGAAGACCTCCACACGCGCCATTGCGCTCATCGTGATCGCCATCGCTTCGGCCCGCGTCGCCTCCGCACAGACGGTGGAATGGGCGTGGGAAATGAGCGCCTACTCCTCTCATTTCAGTGCCGACGCATTCAGTGCCTGGCAGGTGCTCGGCGAACCGAATTCGATGCCTCCGGGAGGATCGAGCCCCTATGCCTGGCGCGTCGCGGCGGACTTCGTGGGCAACGAGCGGCCGGACACGGCGTTCATCCGCGTGTTCTACCGTCGTCCGATGCGCATCCGGCAGGTCGCCATTGCGGAGAACGCCAATCCCGGCGCGGTCATCCGTGTGACGGTCTTCGATACGCTCGGCGTCGGGCACCAGGTCTACGAGGCGAAGCCGGCCGCCGCCGACGTTCCCAGCCGGATGCTCACGATCACGTTTCCGCTGACAGACTACCGCGTCGATGAGGTGCAGGTCGACACCGATCCCGGCGCAGTCGACGGGTGGAACGAGATCGACGCGATCGGTATCAGTGAATCGAATGAGCCACTGAAGGCGAAGATCAACCTGGCCGGAGAAATGGACTTCACCGAGCCGGCCGAGAACCTCGGTGAGGCGATCAATACGCCCTTCACCGACGTCTTTCCCCGGATCAGTCCCGACGGCACGACGCTCTACTTCTCCCGGAAGAACTACCCGGGAAATACCGGCGGTCGTCTCGACAACGACGACATCTGGGTGTCGCACTTCACCGACGGGCACTGGACGACGGCCGAGAATCTCGGCCCGCCGTTGAACACGGTGAACTCGAATTACGTCTCGTCGATTTCTCCCGATGGGAATACGCTTCTGGTCGGCAACATCTATCTGCCGGACGGATCGGTCGCCGGGGGGGTCTCGGTGACGCACCGTACCGACACCGGCTGGTCGCACCCGGCGGCGCTGGTGATCCGCAACTTCTACAACTACTCCCGCTACAGCGAGTACGCGCTGGCCAACAGCGGCACCGCAATGATTCTGGCTATCGCGCGGCGCGACAGCTACGGCCGGAGAGATCTCTACGTCAGCCACCTCCGCAACGGCGAGTGGTCGGAACCGGAGAATCTCTCAGACGAGATCAACTCCGTCGGCGACGAGGCCACGCCGTTCCTCGCCTCCGATGGCCGCACGCTCTACTTCTCCACCGACGGCAGAAGCGGTTACGGCGGCAGCGACATCTTCGTGTCGCGTCGCCTCGACGACACGTGGCACCACTGGTCGAAGCCGCAGAATCTGGGGCCGCGCATCAACTCGGCCGGGTGGGACGCCTACTTCACCGTCTCGGCGGCCGGCGACTACGCCTGCTTCGTCACCGAGGATTCCACGACGCTCGCATCGGGCGACACCACCGGAGCGAGCGCGTCGGACGGATTCGGCGGTGAGGACATTTACAGGATCCGCCTTCCGAAGGTGCTCGGCCCGCGACCGGTCGTGTTGCTCGCCGGACGCGTCTACAACGAACGCACCGGCGAACCGATCGAGGCGCAGCTGCGCTACGAGGCCGTCGGCGCCGGAGACACGGGCGTCGCCCGTTCCGGTCCCACCGACGGCAGCTACCGGATCACCGTTGCCGGCGGAACGACCTATCGTGTCACGGCCCGTGCGAACGGCTTCGCCGCCGCAAGCAGCGACGTCCGCGTCGATCGATCCGACGAGTTCCGGCAACAGACGCTCGACCTTCCGATGACGCCGCTTGAGACCGGCAGCATCGTCCGGTTGAAGACGATCCTGTTCCAAACCGGCACCGCGGAACTCAAGCCGGTCAGCCGCGACGAGCTCGACCGCGTGGTGACGATGCTCCAGGAGAATCCCGACGTCAGCATCCGGATCATGGGACACACCGACGACGTGGGATCGGCCGATGCGAACCGGCAGCTCTCCGAGGAGCGCGCGCGAAACGTCGCCGAGTACATTGCCTCGCATGGCATCGATCGCTCGCGGCTCAGCGCCGAGGGCTTCGGTGAGAGCCGGCCGGTGGCGTCGAATGCGACCGGCGACGGTCGCCAGAAGAATCGGCGGGTTGAATTCGAAGTGCTTCGCGGTCAGCCCGAATCGTCTCGGTAGATGCGGCGAGGGAATCAAACGGCAGGTGGTATCACGATGCGCGACGAGGCGATTGGAAGAATCATGGTCATGCAGCCGGGGAAGCTCGGGGACATGATCCTGACGACACCGCTGTTCAACGGACTGCGGCTGCTCTACCCCGAGGCGCGCATCAGCGTCGTCTGCTCACAACGAAACGCCATCATCGCCCGCAACGATCCCGACGTCGATCGCGTCATCGAGCTGCCACGCGGCCCGATCGCCTTCGCCGGTCTGTTGCGCGCCCTGCGCCTTCGACGCAACGACCTGTACGTCGATCCGAAGCACAGCCATTCGCGCACCTCCCGAATCGTCGCCGAGATCGTCAACTCTCGCCGCATCCTCGTTCACCCGAGCAATCGACCGCGCCGCGCCGTCACCGACGTTCCCGACGCAGATCCTCCCGGGCACTTCGTCGACATCGCCCTGGCTCCGCTGAAGATCCTTGCACCGGAGATGCGATTCGCCCGAAGGCCGCGGATCAACGTTCCCGAATCCGCCCGCAACGCCGTTCGACGGTCGATCGGTGATGCGCATGGATTCGTCGTCGTCAACATTTCTGCCGGGAGCCCGGCGCGCTTCTGGCTGGGAAGGAAATGGATGGAACTGGTGGAAGCCCTCGGAACCCTCGGCGAGGTCGTCGTACTGCACGACCCGGCGGATCGGGAACGTGCCGCTGAAATCTGCGCCGCCTCGAATGGGGCCGTCGCACCACAGTCGGATTCAATACTCGAGGCGGCGGAAATCGTATCGCGTGCGTCGCTGGTGGTCTCCCCCGACACGTCGGTGATTCACCTCGCGTCGGCCTTCAATCGCGCGACCGTCGGGCTCTTTCCCCCTTCGGCCGACAACCTCCGACGGTTCCGTCCACTGTCCGATCGCAGCGCGGTCGTGCAGCCGCCGGACGATCAGCCGGTCTCGGCGATCACCGTCGATGCCGTACGCGCCGCGATCAGCGACGCCACCGCCTGGAAGCCTCCCGATGTACTGAGGGTGCGTTGACCGTTCAAATGCCGGTTGGCCGCAAGGTGTCCGAATTCGAGCAAATGCTGCGGCCCCAGGGACGCCGCGGTGAGCGGGATGCTCCGGTGGCATTCACGTCGGAATGACGGGCAGATCCCGTGAAGACGCGGGACCGGCTCCGCAGATGACGGCGCTTCGACAGTGTGCTAGAAGTCGTATCCCATCGACAGATAGTACTTCGGCTTGCTCCAGTGGTCGAAGTCGAAGCTCCACCCGACATCGAGCCTGGCAGGAATTCCGAAGACGTAGGCGCGCGCTCCGAGGCCGGTACCGAGCAGCAGCTGATCGGTCATCAACTGGCCGCGCACGTCACGTGTGAACGGATGGAAGTCGTGATCCCATGCCGCTCCCGCATCCAGAAACACAGCGCCGGAAACGTACTGGAAGAGCATCGGCAGTGGACCGGTCACCAGCGCCCGGAAGAGCGGGAAGCGCAACTCCATATTCCCAAGGAAATACTTCGAGCCGATCTGCTGACCGAAGTCGAAGCCCCGCAGCGGATTGCTCGGCGTGAGGAAGGTGAAGTCCTCCGCGTTCTCGATCGGCATCCGGTCGGTGTAATCCCAGTTGAGCCAGTTGTCGACACCACCGATCATGAACCGCTGGGGTCCCGGGCCGAAGCTCGCCCCGCCGGCACCCCGAAGCGCCAGACTGTACTGGTTTCCCAGGTCCACGTAATGCCGCATGTCCCCCATCAGCGTGACGAATCCCACGCCGTCGGGTCCGAGCTTCGGACTCGCCGAGACCGTGATGTCGTAGCGCGACCCCGCCACCGGCCCGAACGCCCAGTTCTCAGTGTTGTCGAACACGTAGGAGATGCTTGGAACGAGCACCGGCTTGGACTGATCCGGCAGTGTCGACTCCGCGACGGCCTCACGTGTGACGCCGAAGCCCGTGAGGGAGGCGTCGATCCGACTGAAGCGGTCGAACGGTCGCGATGCGGTGGCGCTGGCCCCGAACTGCCGGAACCGCGTCAGCGCCAGCGATCCCTCCGGTTCGCGTACCCACAGCAGTTGCGAGGACTGGAAGAGTCCGAACTGGTAGTCGATCCTCTCCGGCAGGTACGCGTAGCTGAGGATGAAGTCGCTGTTCTTCAGATCGAGCTGGAGGTTGGAGGCGAGATACAACTGATGGTTGCCCAGCATGTCGCTGAAGAGCATCTGAACGACGCCCTGCACACCGTAGAAGGAGCTGTAGTTACCGGTCGCCTGAATGATGTCGGGCGTGAAGCGAAGCTTGTAGTCCTTGATGCGGTATTCACCCGTCGAGGTGAGCGCGTCCCTGGGAGGATCCATCGATCCGGCCGAACTGCTCGAGGTCGCCGGCAGTACGGGTGTGGTCGACTGGTCCCGCATCGCGACGCTCTCAGTGGGATCGACCCGCACGCGACCGTAGGAGCCGACGTCGGTCACGACGGTGACGGCCGAATCGACACCGGATGCCGGACGAGCCGTTGAATCTGCTCGGCTGTCTCCGCGCGCATGCAGGACGAATTTGGTCGGCGCCAGCGACGCGACATCCATGTGGGAATCATACGGCATGCGCATCATGAAGATGTCGTAGCCGCTGGTGTTCCAGGCGTTGAAGGCGAGTCGACTTCCGTCGCGTGATACCGACAGCTGCTTGATTCCACTGATCGAATTGGTGATCGGCCGCGGCGTGCCACCCGGCTGGTCGACCACGTAGATGTTGTCGATGCCGTTCTTCTCCGACACGTAGATCAGCCGACCGTCCGCTCCCGGAATCGGCGAACTCTCGCGTACGTCGTCGCTGTTGGTGATTCGCTTCAGCGCGTAGGTGTCGGCGTCGATCGAGTAGATGTCACACGCGTCATAGTCGTAATTCCAGACCAGCAGATTCGACGACGTCGAGCTCCGTACCGCATGCCCGCGTCGATCCGACAGGAAGTAGACCGTCCGGCTGTCAGGCGCCCAGTGCGGATCGTAGTCGGAGTAGACGTCGGCGGTGAGGTTGGCCAGTGAATCGTTTGTCAGGTCGTAGGTGTAGATGTCCGAACTCGAGCCGTGGATGCCCTCGAAGGCGAGGCGGCGCCCGTCGCGCGACCAGTCGACCGAGTAGATGGCGTCCATGTCGAGATCGATCTCCCGTCTCGTGTCGCGGTCAACGTCGATCACGTAGATCACGTCGCTGCCGCTGGACTTTGCCGAGAAGGCGATCTGGTGTCCGTCCGGACTCCACGCAATGCCGGGAGAGATCAGATGGAGCTCCTCGAAGTCGGAATTGGTTTCGCCCTCGACGATCCGTTGAACCTGATGCGTCGTCACGTCCATCACGTAGACCGACCGGGGCCCGTCGAAATCCGAGATGAAGGCGAGGCGGTCGCCGTTTGGAGACAACGCCGGCGACGTATTGAAGTACGATTCGGTCTTCTCGTGGTCGGTGAGGTTCACCGCGAAGTCAATCGGCCGTTGACGATCGGCGATGTCCGGCCAGTAGATCTTCTTCAGGTCGTACATCCACTGCTTGGAGAATTCATCGACGGTCTTGCCGAAGGCACCGATGAACGCCTGATCGAGACTGCCGCTGACCTTCGCGCGGTTGAGCAGCTCGCCGATCTTGTCGCGTCCGTACGTCTTCTCGACATACCAGTAGAACGCCTGCCCGCCACGATAGGCGAAGTACCCGTCGAGCTGCGACAGACTCGGAAGGTATCCGCCGATGACCGCGTCGCGGATGAACATATCCGTCTCGATGTCGTAGCCGTGCTCCGATTCGTATTCGGCCAGCCCCTCATTCATCCAGATCGGAAGCATGAACCGCACGTTGTTGGTGATAAGCGACTGGATCGAACCCCCGTAGAACTTGTCGTTGAGCACCGCATGCACCAGCTCGTGGTGGACGACGTGCCGGAATTTCTCCCAGTCTCCCTCGTAGGGAACCACCACGCGATTCTTGAACAGCTCGGTGACGCCACCGACTCCCTCCGGCATGTACTCGCCGACGACGTTGGTCTGCTGGAAGTCGTTGTGGGATCGGTAGACGACGATGGGAATGCGGTCGGTGATCTGGTAGTGCAGATGTCCCTCGATCTGCTCCAGCGCGTTCTCTGCCACGTGCGCGGCAAAGTTGGCCAGGTAGTAGCCGGAGGAATCGTAGAAGTAGATGTCGAAGTGCGTGGTCTGGATGTACTTCCAGTCGAAGCTGCGGTACTGCACCTTGTTCTTGCCGAACTGCTGGGCACCGGCGGGTGTCGTGCCCACGATGAGCAGCGCGAGGACTGCCATGGCTGGTGCGAGGCACAGTTCAAACGATCTATGCAATCTGCTCATTGGAATCGGTCGGGAGAATTGGGACGTCCAAGCGGTAGAAGAAACCGGATATACTAAAGTGAGACGCCAACTGCAACGCGCGGATTGCCTCGGTGCATGGGGAATTCAGATGACACTCGAAGGGCGTCGGTTGTTTCGCCCGGCCGTCGTGTGAGCGGCGGCCGCCCGATCACCTGCGCCGGCATACGCAGGGTCATCTCACCCGACAACAACGCGCATCGGTCGACTGCACGCAACGACCGTCGTCATGCTTCGCTCAGGAGATCACCGGGAGACGGCGTGCGCCGCGGAGGTAGTCGATGTAGTCGCACAGCGGTTGATGGTGGTGCGGATTGATCGAGCCGGGAAGGCGATCGACCGGGAAGTACCGTAGGTCCTCGGATTCATGATCGGCGACGGGATCCTCCTCGCCCACCGTGGTGAGGAACACCAGCTGCACGATCGCGAGCCGGTCGCCGTTGGGATAGGTCGTTCTGTATTGCGGCCCGGAATACAGTCCGAAGAACGTCATATCGCCCGCGTCGAGTCCCGTCTCCTCCCGCAGCTCGCGACGTGCCGAGTCCAGGGCGGATTCCCCGATGTCCATGATGCCTCCGGGCAGACCCCACAGTGGCACGTTTGATCGAAGTTGAAGCAGCAGGTGCCCGGCGGCGTTGGTTGCGAGGACCGCATTGCTCGGGACGAGCAGCTCCTCGGTTCCGACGATACGCCGGATCGACTGAATGAATTCCATACGACTGGTGCTATCGGACGCCAAAGAGATCGAATCGTCTGCTCAGGCGAAGATACGGGTCGCCTCGCCCCGTGGCGGCCTCGAATGCCAACCCGGCATCCACCCGGAAATCGCTCCAGAGCCACGTGCGCAGCTCCATGCCGACCGACCAGGCGAACGCATCCTCGGCCTGCGGCACCGATACGGCGGCCGCATCGATGAAGGGGATGAATTCGATGCGAACCGATCGGACCACCGGCACCGCACGCGTGAGCCGTTCGAGGTCGAACACGGGGCCGAGCGTCGCCAGCGCCACGGCGTTGCCGCTGACCTCGCGTCGTACTCCTGGCATCCTGTAGCGTCGGACCGCCTCATCGAACCCCAGCAGTGACGATGGTGAGAACCCTCCGTCGAATTCGTCCACGCTCGTCAGTCCGAGCTGCTCCTGCGAGACCGACGCACCCCACTGCGCCGCAAGATCGACTCCCGCGCTCCATCTGATGCCGAGTGCCGACACGTGCGGCGCGTCGAGATCGACCGACAGCCGCGTGTAGGCGCGGTCGCTCCCCAGCAACGGCTCGCTTCGCACCAGACCCGCGCTGAATCTGCCCGCGCCGAAGCGAAGGTCGTAGTCGAACGCCAGTTCCGTGAGGTCCGCGGATTCCGGTGTGGCCGCGTCCTGGGCGGTCCACTCGGCCGTGTTCCATGGTCGAAGGGACCGTCTGTGAATGGCCGCCGAGACGACGGCGTCGAGGTTGAAAACGTCCGGGTGAGGAATGTCGTAGGATGCAATAACGGACACACCAAGGTGCCGCTCGTAGACCGGATGCCCGCAGAGTTGCCCGCTGTAGCCGAATGACAGATCGCCGTCGATCGCAATCGTCGTCGACATCGTCCGGTTGACGTACATCACCTCCCCGCCCGGTTGCCACGATACCGTCCCCACGTCCGCCTCCGCTACGATCGTGTGTCGCTGAAGCGGATCGCGCCAGACTGTCATCGCGCCAACCCGTACCCCGGCAGACGCGCCGTCCCGCGTCCGATCCGTCCCCGCAAGCGGTACAAACGGCAGCAACGTCGAGATGTGCTCCGCCGCATCGTAGCCTTCGGATCGCACCGCAACCGATGCACCTTCGGTCGCCGTCGGTTCGACCGGCACCGGTGGCCGTACGCTCCTCCAGCCGGCAAACCGTGCCGCCAACGCAGGGATCCGTGCCCGACGGACCGATTGATCCGCCGAGATGACCACCGCCCGAATTTCTCCCGCATGGTCGAAGCCGACCGCCTCCACCGAGTCGCCCCCATGCACCCAGCGCGCGCCCCATACGCCGAGATCCGAATCGCTCAACCACCGACGCCGCGTGCCGTCGACGTCGACAACCACGATGTTCGATACGCCGCCCTCGTCGCTCGCGTAGGCCACACTCCGGCCGTCCGGAGAGTATGCCGGCCGACGGTCGTTCTGCCCGTCGTCGCTGAGCATCCGCAATCCCCGTCCGTTAGAGCCGATCGTTGCGATGTTTCGCCGACCCTGCTCGTCGAGCATGCTGAAGGCAATGCGCCGCCCGTCGGGACTCCACGTCGGGTCCGACACCTCGAAACCATCGTCGAAGTCGGTGAGCGCCCGCACGTCTCCGCTGCGAGGATCAACCGTCACGAGGTCGTCGTGCCCGAGCCGTCGAACGACGGCCACGATGCGGCTTCCGTCGGGGCTCCAGGCCGGATCGGAGAGATTCGCGTCGCTCGTCAGCCGGCGCGAAGCACTGCCATCCGTCCCGATCACGTAGAGGTCCTGCACAAGCGCCCTGTGCGAACCATGGTGGAGACACGAATAAACGATCGCGCTGCCGTCGGGGCTCCAGGAGATCTGGTCGTCGATACCGATCCGGTCGACCAGCGTACGTGTCGGAGCACCGTCACCGCCGACCGAGCCCACCTCGATGCGGCGCCGTCCGTCGGACGACGCGATCGTTGCCGCCACATCGCCGCCATCTCCGGACGCGGCGATCCAGTCGGCCCGTGACCATGGAATCGCCGCCGTGCGTCCGACGTCCCGGATCGGTTCACGCGCCGCGTTTTCGATCGCATACAGGGTCGTGACCGTCGATCGCCACTCATCGAACACCTCCTCTACCGAGCGGTTCGTCGCCGATCGAACGGCCTCCGGGAAGTCGTAGAGTCCCGTCGACGTCCGGTGCAGCAGGATTTTTTGAAGCACGTCCGATCCGTACCGATCGAGCATGAACCGCACGAGCGCGTGTCCGCCCTCGTAGACGAGCGTTCCACCCACGGCACCGGAGGCGAGTTCATCGTAGGAGAACATGCCCCTGGCGGCTGCTGCGCGGAGCACCCCATCCACATCCGTCGTCCAGCCGTCGGGTTCCATCAACCGCGCCACTCCTTCGTGGAACCATCGGGGGACACCGCCGGCTCCGAGAGCGCGCGCGACGTCGGACGTGGCAGACTCGATGGCGATGTGGGTGAATTCGTGCGTGATCGCTGAGCGCAACCACATCGAACGGCCCGCGGCACGAACGCTGCCGAACGGCGCAGCGTCGAGCACACCCCGCATCCAGATGTAGATGTAGCGGTCGGACACGGCAATCGCGTTCGGCACTGCATCGAGGTTCGAGAGGTAGATGGGAATTCGGGCTTCGGGAGTGAATCCGAGACTGGCGATGACAGCCGGACGAATTGCCTCGGCGATGGCCGCGGCCCGCCGGGCCTGCTGCAGAAGGCCGTCGTGGAAGACGATCAGGAAGTGGTCGGTCTGGATCTGATGCCAGGCGACATCGCCACGATTGGCGCCTCGCGGCATCATTGCGTCCGGTGCGAGAGCGGTCTGGGCGCGTGCTGTCGCTGCCACGAACGACATCAGCGCCACCGCGACCAGAGCGGAGCGGAGCGTGCACATTGGAGTCTGGACCGATGGTTCCATCCGGCGATGCTCCGCACCTGGCACGCCGTAATGGAGTTGGACCTGGGGACGACGTCGCTGCCGACGGGGGACGTGGACCCGGCAGTGTCGTACGTGCGGACAAACGTTCACATGCGGCCGGCGGCGGCGCCGACCCTGAGGACCCGGTTACTCGCGAAGTAGACCCGAGAAGCGGTAGCTCACCGTGCCGTCCTCCAGCAGCTCAGGCCGTGTCACGCCCTGGCGCGTCAGATGCGCCAGCGCCCGCTCGACCTCCGACGACGACAGCGAGGTCTCCAGTACGAGCTGGGCTGCGGTCACCTCGCCGCCGTGCTGGCGGGCAGCATTGAGAATCTCCTTCTCCGCATGCTGCAGCGTGAGACGTGACTCGGTGTCGAGGACGTATCGATACCAGAACACGCCCGATCCGAGAAAGCCGACGCCGAGAATGAAGTAGACGAGCCAGGCACCCCCGCCACCGAAGAACGTGACGGCCGACAGCGCGGATATGAACACGCCGATGAGTATCAGACAGCCGGCGCCGGCTCGTGGAAGGAAATCTGGTTCGCGGGAGGTGTCGTTCACTGCATGCTCCTGCCGGTGTGCGATCGATTCAATCGCGGCAAATCTACGGAGTCGACGGCAGGGCGGCGATCCGCTCCCCTCGGAGACGGATTCGTGGACCGGTGGACAGTGCGGCTGGACCTCATGACCGAACGCGCAAACATAAAAATTTCCTTCATACGCACCGCACCCGTCGCTCTACCACGTCGCCCAAACAACCGCTCCGGATGGCGCCCCGAGCTCCCGATCGGAGGTCTCAATTACAAAATATTTAGTTGTCCGCGGCTCGCCCATCGGCGATGTTGGGAGCTACCGATTGCCCAACCTCTCCCATCCGACATGCAGTTGCCCACGCGCGCGCTTCTCTTCACTACCATTTCATTGTTGCTGATCTCCTGCGGTGGCGAAGAGCAGACCGTTCTGCATCCGGCCAAGGGCGGAAAGTTCTACGGCGGTGATTACCACATGAATGAAGTCGAGTCGATCAAGACGCTCGACCCCGTGGGACTCAACGATGCCCCCTCCAGCCACGTCGTCAACCAGATCTGCGAACTGCTGGTCGACTTCGACTCGAACCTCACGCTCGTTCCCGAGCTGGCCGAGCGCTGGGAGGTCAGCGACGACGGACTGAGCTACACCTACCACCTGCGCCACGGCATACACTTCCAGGATTCCCCCGTGTTCCCCGACGGAAAGGGTCGGGAGATGACCGCCAAGGACATCAAGTTCTGCTTCGACCGAATTCTCGACGCGACGACGGGGACCAAGGGCGCGACGTACTTCCTGGGCAAGGTGCAGGGTGCGACCGACTACTACCACAGCACCGGAAACGGCGCACCGGCGGCAGGAGGCGTCAGCGGCTTCCGCGTCGTCGACCGCTACACCTTCGCCATCGATCTGCTCAAACCGTTCGCCGCGTTCAAGTACTACCCCGCCCTGGGCATGTGCTACATCTACCCCCACGAGGCGGTGGAGCACTACGGCAAGGACTTCTTCGGCCATCTGGTCGGCACCGGCCCGTTCGTGCTCGATCACTGGGACAAGGACCAGGAACTCGTGCTGGTACGCAATCCGCACTACTGGCGGTCGGATTCCTACGGAAACCAGCTCCCGTTCCTCGACAAGATTACCTTCTCCTCGCTCAAGGATGAGGAATCGCAGCTGCGCGAATTCAAGCAGGGCAAGCTCGAGGAGAGCTATCGCATTCCGAGCACATCCTTCCGCAACGTGGTAACGACCGACGGGAAGCTGACGCCGCAGTACGCGAACTACCAGCTCCACAGGGTCGAAGCGCTGTCGACGCAGTACTACGGGATGCTCAACACGAGCGCCGTGTTCAAGGATCCGCGCGTGCGTCGTGCTTTCTGCTTCGCCATCGATCGCAACAAGATCATCAACTACGTCCTCGACGGACAGGCGGCCGGTCCGGCCATCCACGGAATCGTGCCTCCGTCGATGCCGGGATACGACCCCGAGGCGGTGCACGGATACAGCTACAACCTCGACACCGCCCGCGCACTGCTGGCCGAGGCAGGGTACCCCGGCGGAAAGGGATTCCCGCACATCGAACTGCAGCTCAACTCCGGCGGCGGACGCAATCGCGACGTCGCCATCGCCGTGCAGCAGATGCTCTCGGTCGGACTCGGTATCGACGTGGGTATGAAGGAACTCGAATGGGGACAGCACCTGGACATCGTCGATCGCGGTGACGCGGCATTCTATCGGCTCGGCTGGATCGCGGACTATCCCGATCCGGAGAACTTCCTCAACCTGCTGTGGAGCAAGAACATTCCGGACAAGGGGCCGTCGCCGATCAATTCGGTACGCTACCGCAATCCCGAATTCGACCGGATCTTCGAGCAGGCACGGGCTACGCAGAACGACTCTGCGCGAATGCGGCTCTATGAGCAGGCCGAGCAGGTCGCCATGGACGACGCGCCACTGCTGCTGATCTATCACGACATGGACTACCGGCTCGTGCAGCCCTACGTCCGTGATTATTCCTCCAATCCCATGGACCGCCGCGATCTGACCTGGACGTGGTTCGACAGCAACGCTTACTGATCACACCTTCCCTCCTGCTTCCGCGCGCCGGCGGCGTCCCTCCCCAATCATCAGACAGCATCTGAATCTCCCGCTCTCCATGCCCAGAGTGTTCACGCCCGATGACAATCGACGCGCCCGAGCAAGGCGGCTCCTCGCGTCGGCCGTGGCGGCGATTGTCGCTGCGGTCGCGCTTGGTTCCTGCGGTGGCGGCGAAGCCGACGACCTGGCGCATCGGAACGTGTTCTTCTACAACGAGTCCGATCCGATGCCGTCACTCGACCCGGTCCGCATCAATGCCCGCGCGGCATGGTGGGTCGGCGAGCAGATCTACCTCGGGCTGGTCGGTCTCGACACGGATCTGCGCGTCGTGCCGCGACTGGCCTCGCGATGGGACATCAGCGACGACGGGCTGCTCTGGACGTTCCACCTTCGCAGCGACGTCCGCTTCGCCGACGACGCGGCGTTTCCGGGAGGAGTCGGCAGGACGGTGACGGCATCGGACGTGCGCTACAGTTTCGAGCGCGTGGTCAATCCCGCGACCGCCTCCAGCGGCGCATGGCTCTTCCTCGGCAAGGTGAAGGGGGCGAAGGAATTCTACGAGGCACGCCGCGATGGTGCGGCCGATCTGCCCGAACACGTCTCCGGATTTCGCGTCGTTGACGACACCACGTTCGTGGTCGAGCTCGAGCGTCCGTTCCCTCCCTTCCTCAGCACGATCAGCATGCCGTACGGCTACATCGTTCCGCACGAGGCGGTGGAGCACTACGGGAAGGAATTCTTCCGTAACCCGGTCGGTGCCGGAGCATTCCGCCTGTCGTCGTGGGACGAGGGTCAGCAGATGGTGCTGGCGCGCAATCCCAACTACTACGAGCGCGATGCACAGGGGACGCAGCTGCCGTATCTCGACTCGGTCGAGATCAGCTTCATTCGTGACCACTCGACGGAGTTCACCGAATTCGAGCAGGGGCGGCTCGACGCGCTGAGCTTCATCGACGCCAAGCACGCCGAGGCGGTCTTCACCTCCGACGGCACGGCCCTTACACCCGGCTACTCGAAGTACCACCTCTACTCCTCCCCGGGCATGTCGGTCGAGTATTACGGTTTCACGCTTGGCAAGGGTACCGACGGAGCAAAGAATTCTCCCTTCGTCGGCAACGCCCGGCTGCGGCGCGCGATCAACTACGCGATCGACCGTCGCAAGATCATCGACTTCGTGATGCGTGGTCGCGCGACGCCGGGCGTCTACGGCCCGATCCCGCCGGCGACGCCCGGTGCGGAGAAGGTCGACGGATACCACTACGATCCCGATCTCGCACGCCGCCTGCTCGACTCGGCCGGCTATCCCAACGGGCACGGACTTCCTCCCATCACGCTGACGCTGACCAGCGACGAACGCATCTCCTCGATCGCCGAAGCAGTGCAGGCGCAGCTCAAGTCGATCGGCATCGACGTCCGGCTCGATCCGCTCAGCGGTGCCCAACAGCGCCAGCTTCGGGACGAAGGCCGCCTCATGTTCTGGCGAGCCAACTGGATGGCCGACTACCCGCACCCGGAGAATTTTCTCGCCCTGTTCTACTCCCCGTACGCGGCTCCCCAGGGACCGAACTACACCCGGTACTCCAACCCCGTGGTCGACTCCCTGTACCGCGCCGCGCTCGATCCTTCGCTCGACGAGGCGACGCGCGCCTCGATGTACGCTCAAGCCCAGCGCGTGATCCTCGACGACGCCCCGTGGGTGATCCTCTACTACAGTCTCGTGCAGCGGCTCACCCAGCCGTGGGTCGCGGGCTATGCCGTCGATCCTCTCGACAGACTCGAGCTCACCCGCGTTCGCAAGACCAGCAACTGAACCGGATCCGGGGGCACGACGCGGCCGCCGGACTCCTCGTTCATTCCCTCCCGTAACCCTCTTTCCGGAGACAGCGTGCCGATGCACCTACTGATTCGCACGATGACCGCCGCCGCCCTCTCGGCGTTGATGCTGTTCGCGTTCTGCCGAACCGCGGCCGCGGCTCCCGACGCACCGTCGGTGGCGCTCATTGCCTCGCATTCGCACACATGGCCCGACCGAGGCAGCGACGCGCCGGAACTTCGCCGCCGTCACCGGCGCAGCGTCGAGTCGAAGTCCGCTGCGGCCGATCGCATCGACCGCGACCGCCGGATCTCGCGTCGCCTGCTGCGCGAGCAACTCCCCGAGGTTGCCCGGCTGCTCGAACTCGATACCGATGACGACACTGCCGCAGACGACGCTGCAGCGTCGGTCGATGCCACCGTGACGGCCGACTTCAGCGATTCGGAACTGTCCGATGACGAAGAGGCGGCAACCGACGACGATCAGCAGGGCGACGACGCCAGCCAGGTCTACGAGGACTTCACCCGCTACATGAGCCGACTCAACGACGACAGCTACCTCACAGACAACGGTATCGATCGCCAGCAGATGATCGAGACGATCTGGGACTGGATCGGAACGCGGTATCATTTCGGCGGCACCTCACGAAGCGGTATCGACTGTTCGGCGTTCACCGGCACCGTCTACCGGGCCATCGGGCACCGACTGCCGCGGACCGCAGCAGCACAGTGGGACGCCGGCGACGAAGTCGGTGAGGATCAGATGCAGTTCGGCGACCTGGTCTTCTTCCACACGCGTCGCGCCGTCTACGTATCGCACGTCGGAATCTATCTGGGAAACCACCTGTTCGCCCACGCCTCGAGCCGCAACGGCGTGATCGTCAGCTCGCTGGAGTCGGACTACTACTCGACACATTTCATCGGAGCACGGAGATTCGAGGTGGCAGCGCCCGTCGCCGACGTGCCGAACGCGAGCGAGGGGATGTAGCGGCACGCCGTCGCCTGCGTCTGCGAGCGACCCTTCATCCGGGGCGCGTCTCGTGCAGAGGTGCGCCCCCGTTCGGTTGCGGCCCATGCGTCCACGATCCACATCCATCGTCGGTCTGCTCACGCCGCTGCTGGTAGCATGCGCGGCGGTTGCCTCCGCCTCCGGGCCGTATGATCCGTCTGCATTCGGACGCATCGCGGGCGCAGGCGGATCGATGGTGCGGACCGCCGCTGACTCCGTCACTGTCGACTCGCTTGGCGGACCCGTCGCGGCCGACTCACTGCATCCGATCCGACTGGCAGTGGTGGCGACCATCTCGACGGGCGCATTCGTTGCAGGGCACCTGCTGCAGACGGATATCTGGTGGAAGGGCGAGAAGAGCGCGTTCCACTTCAACTGGTCCGACGACTGGCGCTACGCACTGGGCGCCGACAAGCTCGGCCATGCGTTCTTCCCCTATATGGCCGCGGGCGTCTATGACGACGTGTTCCGCTGGTGCGGTGTCGACTCGACGACGTCGATCTGGACGGCAGGCGGGCTGGCGCTCGGGTATCAGACGTGGGTGGAGATTCGCGACGGCTTCTCCGCCGAATGGGGATTCTCATGGGGCGACGAGACGGCGGACATCCTCGGCGCGGGTCTGCAGGTGGCAGCGCACCGGTGGCCTGCACTCGATGCCATCCGACTCAAGGCAAGCTACTGGCCGTCGGAGCGATTCCGCGCGGGTTCGAATCGCGTCATCATCGATGATTACGAGAGCAGCTATTACTGGGTGAGCGTCGACGTTCACTCGCTGCTACCGCCGAAGGCGGCGCCGTACTGGCCGGCCTGGCTCGACCTGGCGATCGGGCACAGCGTCCGCGGTCTCGATGATCAGGGCGGCGGAGAGCATCGACTGTACATCGCTCTGGACCTCGACGTGCGCGGTCTGCCGATCCATGGATGGCTCTGGCGGCTGCTGACGACGCCGTTCGAATACTACCATCTGCCGGCGCCGACCATTTCCCTGTTGCCGTCGATTCGGCTGCACCTGCTGCGGCCGTAGGTCCTCCGCGGCAACGGCGTCGCAGACCAATTGCTGTATCTTCCGCCGCGGGTAGCGGTTCCGGAATTCCTCCGTGGCCGTGTCGATCGCTCCCCTGAGCACCCCTTCTGTCATCGATGACCACACTCGAAGCAGTTGGAATCATCGCGGTCGCGTTCATCGGTCTCGGCCTGGTCGTGGCGGCGATATCGTATACGAGCGGATATAAGGAGCGCGAGGCCCAGCAGGCACTCTTCTGCCACGCCATGCTCGAACTCTTCGCCCGGCGCAATTCTCTGCACTTCGATCCCCGTGGCCTGAAGGTCGACGGCACGCTCGATGGAATGGGCGTCTTCGTCGCCGCCGCCTACGATCAACTCGAGCCGGGCATTCCCGCGATGGTGACCATGTCGACGCTCGCGCGCGCCAGCGTTCCGGTGCTGGTGCAGGCCGCACCGTCGAAGTGGTCCCTGGCGGAGTGGATCGCCTCGAACCGCGTTGAAACCGGTGACGCGAAGTTCGACTCCGCCTTCAAGGTCTGGACCGACGATGCCGACGTGTACGCCGATTTGCTGGGCGAAGCCGTCCGTCAACGCATCCTGGGACTCGCTCCGGACGAGCTGCTATACAATCGAGGCGTAATGGAGCTGCGGTGGGAGGAGGACTGCAAGAGCTCGGTCGAGGACGCCGCTCTGCGCCTGGATTCAGGAATCGCCCTGCTTCGCTTGCTCGGCGCATTCGATGCCTGAGAGCTCCGGCCGCTCGCTCGCAGCCCTGTCCGATGACCGCCGCAAGGCCTGCAGTCAGGGCCACGACCCCACCACCTACTGTCTCGGCTGCACCTTCACATCGAATTTCCCCGTCAGGTGCTGCGCCCGTCCGCCCTGCAGCGGCACGAGCGTCAGCTCGAATTGACCGCTGGCCCGATCGTCACTAATCGACTTGAGCTCCACGTACCCGTGGGCAGTGTCGATCGAACGGAAGAACGAACCGTTGTCCTCCCACGACGCCGTCAGCTCCTTCCCGCTTCCGGGTTCGATCGTATAGCGGCCCGGCGTAATCGACGCGTTCTCCCGATACAGGTCGAGATTAAGATGGCGTCCCGGCGGCACCTTGTGCGCTTCGACGAACAGCGTCGTCCGCGTTCTTCCGTTCATTGGCTGCTCCTCGACATGGGCGTTGACGTCAGCGAAGTCGACCGTACCTCCGACGCCACCCAGTGTCACCGCGATCGTTCCTTCATCCAGCGGTGTGACGACCGAGGCCTGCGGCTGGCCACCCGATTCCGGTGGTTCATTCGCCGGGCTCCGCCCACCGGTGTCGGCCCTGAGCGCACCGCTGGCGACAGCCGGGCTGTCACCGGGTTCCTCGGCCCCTTCGGGACCGCAGGCGGAAATGATCAGGCAACAGATTGCCGTGGCGCAGAATGCACATAGGCGGAACGAACTCATTCGGGCACCTCGAGAAATCAATGAGAAGGGTGTGAATACGAGTGCAGGCGCGAGCCACCACGGCCCGCGCCCGCAAACGCATCGAATCGGAGAACCGCTCTTCCGATCAGTAGCGCATCACCGCAGCCATCTGACCATCTCCGGGAACGGCCTCATCGGCGACGACATACACCCGGGCGCCGTTCTCCAGACCGCGCACCGCAGCGCGGTCCATCAGGTCTTCTGCGCGAGCGTCGTGTTCGTCGAGCAGTTCGAAATCATCGGTCGCCGTGTCGTAGGCGCCCCACTGGAATCCGGTGGCGGGAACGAACAGCGCGTTGACACGACCCTGCTCCACGCCGGCGAGGATGTCGCGCGTGTCGCTGGTCGCCTTGCCGGTACCGCTGAGATTGGCGAACTGCGCCACCATGCGGTGCTCCTCGGTCTGGAAGTAGGGCGCAACGATGTTCCAGGCGCGGTCGTGCAGCTCCTGCAGCGTCATCAGCGTCGGATTGCCGGCCACGCCGTACTCCATGAGCTTCGGATGGCTGTTGGCGTCGCGGTAGATAGGGAAGCGTGATTCCACGCCGGCGAGGACGAGCGGAGCCTCGGTGCCGGCGATGATCTCATGCACGCCGCGGTCGACCAGACGGTAAAATTCGAGCACGTCATCCCGTTTGAAATTCTCCGCTTCATGTCCCCCCTTCGCATGGAATGCGCTCTTCGCGTACCAGCCAGGAAGGCCGGTGCCGGCGATGGCCGTATGCATCTGCATCTGCTGCTCGGTCTCGTCATAGTGCAGGGCCTCGTCGATCGCACCCGGCATGCGCGTCGGCGTCACCTCGACGATATCGAAGTGGGAACCGCGGAAGAGTCGCGCGTTGTCGAGGTCGAGCGACACGATGTAGAAGGTGACATCGCTGCTGAGAATTCTGATCAGCGGCCGTACGTAGGGCCGATCGTTGACCACTACGGCTTCGTCCACTGTCTCGGGAAGCTGGTAACTGCGAACCTCACCGTCGGCTCTGATGAAGAGCGCGAAGCCGGCGCGGGGGTTGCGCCAGGAGACTCTCGCGTCGAGAAGCTCCCAGGTGGAGGCGGTCATCCGCGCCACCTCCGGATCGCGCATACCCCGCATCCGCAGACGCTCCTCGGCTGCACGAAGCAGATTCTTGAACCTCGTGAGGTCCTGCTGGATCTCCGCGCCCGCCTGATGCGTTGGCATGTAGATCGACACACACGGACCACTCCCCGGTTGTGTCAGTTCCCTCAGTTCGTCTCGTGTAAGATCGTTCATGGCGATGTCCCTCAGTCGTTGATTCGTGCGGCCCCGCTGCCCGGTCCGATCGTGGACCGACATGGCAGCCACTGCGGGCCGGCCGCTCGCGGCGGCGTCCCCGACGCCCCCTCACACGACGCAGTGCCTGGAAAGATAGCACCGCATCCTCGTCGATGCCTTTGAGATGCCGGCAACCGCGGCAGTGATTCGTCTGCAACGGCAGGGTGAGCCTGCGCGGTGAATGCCGACGGCCGACGCGAATAACATGCCACCACCGGACGGCATCCCGATGCGCTCAGTCGGCGGGCCGGCCGCCCCGCAGCGCCCGGAACCAGAGTTCCAAAGCGATGAACCAGTCGAGTTCGGCCGCCGCGTCGGGATCAGCGCTCTGATAGTATCGCGTCACCAACGCATCGATTGCCCGAAGGTCGTAGATCGGATTGTCCCGAACGCCGCCGGAGGATACGAGCTCGCGAACGAAGGGTTCGAGTGAATCGAGCATCCGCGAGCGGGCGGGATCGACGTAGCGTCCCGCGATGCGGGTGCGCACCTTCGCGTAGGCCCAGGCCGGCACGGTGGACAGTCGCCAGGGATAGCGCACGCCGCTCTTGACGAGCGCCACCTCCCTCAGCCGCGGCGTCAACAGTGCGATGATCCGACGAACCATCCGCGCATTGCGCCGCTCCTCGAGCGGTACTGAGAACGCGGCGTGCAGCAGCGACGCCTGGGCGAACGGCATCATGCCGAGCACTCCCTCGTCGGCCCTGGCCTGTTCGTAGCCGGCCATGTTGGGATACCGCGAGCGCACGACGAGCAGGTCGACCAGCTGCTCGTCGGCGGTGCCGTCGGGAAGCTCTCCGACGACGCGGTCGAGCTGCTGCAGCAGTCCGGCCACCATCCGCTCGCGCGCCTCGGGTGTGAAGACATCGGCGCGGCGCTGCGACAGGTGGCGCGCCATGGTGCCGACGTCGCGCCGTGCGACCGCTCCGCGGCCGCGGAGCGCGAGGCGATTGCAGAACTGGCGCCTGAGAATTTCCCCCATCCCTCCGTCGATCGACACACGTCCCGAGGCGTCGAGCACCGGGTAGTGCCGCAGTTTCGCCACCGACGAGGCGGGCTCCACGACGTTCGATCCGGCAGCGTATCCGACCAGCAGTTCCAGCAACCGCTCCGATGGCGGAAGCGGTTCGTCGATCCACATCAGCGGAAGTCCGAGTGAGGCAGTGAGCTCCCGCGCCACGGCTACGTCCGGATCGGCGGAGGGTCCGAACGTGTGGACGACGAATTCCCCCGGATGGCGCGCGGCCAGGACCGAGAGCAGGAACCGCGAATCGAGTCCACCGCTGAGACCCAGCGACGGGCGCAGACCGCCGGCGACGTGCGGCGCAACGATCGAGGCGAGTAGGTCGACCATTTCGGTATCGCCGCCGATCGCTCGACCGGGATCGGGCGTCCACGGCATCTCCCGCGCGTCGAGTTCGTGCGCCGTCAGTCGCGCCCGCGCGCCGGGTCCGAGCCGATCGATCCCCGCGACGAGACTGTCACAGACGAACTGGTTGTAGGCGAGCCAGTGGGCGCCGAAGGCGATCAGATCCGGTTGCCACCGCCCCGTGGCCCGGGCGATCCAGTCGAGCCGCGTAGAGAAGACCGTGCAGTCGCCGAGCCTGGCCACGTAGCAGGTCCGCATGCCGAGTTCATCGCAGAACAGGTCGACACCGCGCTCGTCGTATCGCAGCGCCACGTAGTGTCCGTCGACGCTGCGGAAGTCGGGGCGAGGCGCGGCCATCACCGGCGCCCAGTCGGCCGACTCGAAGATGTAGCGATCGCCGGTAGCGGCCCCGATGCCCACCCCGACGACGACGTATCCCTCCGGACCACCGCGGCGCGACTCGATGCTGCCTGCGCAGCAGGTGCGCTCGAATCCGCCGGCGGAGATCATCAGCCCCGGTCTGTCGATCGTGTGCAGCGCTCCGGCGGTGTGGGCGCGCAACGACTCGCGTCGCTCGCGCGAGATCTCCTGTCCGATTGCACCGAAGATCCAGCTCATGACGCCTCCGGAATCTCCGGTGCCTGTGCCGTCTCGACGCTGCCCGATTCGCGATCGGATTCCACCAGCACAACGATGCTGTCGCCGGTGCGCGCCGAGGGCGTATTGTCACTTGTGTACGCGGTCATCTGCCCGCCATGAGAAATCACCACCATCGGCATCACATGCTCGCCGTAGCGCGCCTTGAAATCGTCGAACGAATACGCGTCGCTCAGTCGAGCGACCTTCACCCGGTCTCCCCGATCGAACCGCTCGGCCAGATCGGCATGCGTCACGTGCGAGCCGAAGAGCAGTCGCCCACGCTGATTCTGCGAGACCGATTCGTCACGCTTGCCTCCCTCCTGCCGGGGTGCCAGCTGGTAGACTTCCGAACGGTCGAACTGATGGGAGAACTGCAGGCACGCCAGCGCGTTGACCGCATCGTTGGATGAGAGCGCGAAGACGCGGCCGATTCCATTGAGATCGACCTTGTCGGAGATCTCCTCGGCCAGCGCGCTGCCAAAGTATGTCGTCAGCCCGTCGAGCCGCGCGGCTGTCACGTTCGCCCAGTTGGTGTCGATCAGCACGACCGGGATCGATTCGTCCTGCAGCGCCTGGGCAATCCTGCGCGCCCACGAATGCGCACCCACGATCAGCACACCCTGAGGATCGGGTCCCGTCAGTCCGAGCATCCGCGCAAGCGGGCCGGCCGCCAGTCCGTAGATCGTGACCGTGACGATGATCACCAGGAACGTGATCGGCACCAGCTGCTCGCTGCCGGCGTGAGGAACGTTCTCGAGCGTCTCCAGACGCAGCGCGAAGATCGAACTGATCGCCGCCGCGACGATGCCGCGCGGCGCCATACTCGAGAGGAACACCTTCTCCTTGAACGACAGCTCCGATCGCCCGGTGGAGAGAAACACCGCGATCGGGCGAACGACCAGCATGAGGAATGCGATGAACACGCCGCAGCCGAGCGTGATGTAGCCGAGGTCGGAGACGTTGAGCCGCGCGCCGAGCAGGATGAACAGCCCGGCCAGCAGCAGCACACGGAGGTTTTCCTTGAATTCGATGATGTGTGTGACAGTCACCCATCGCTGGTTGGCCAGTGCCACACCGGTGACGATCACCGAGAGGAGCCCGGATTCGTGTTGAATCACATTCGACAGCGTGTAGACCGCCACGACGATCATCACCGAAACCGGATTCTGCAGCGCGTCCGGTATCCAGTAGCGCCGCAGCATCAGCACGATCACGCCGGCACCCAGCAGGCCGATCAGCGCGCCGACGACCAGCACGCGAAGCACGCTGAGCGCCGTCTGCGTGGTCGCCTCGCCCACATCTCCGATCAGAATGGCGTCGAAGACCAGCAGCGTGAGCACCGCGCCGACCGGATCGATCAGAATTCCCTCCCAGTTCAGAATCGATCCCGTCTTTCCGATCGGCCGCACGTGGCGCACCAGCGGACCGATCACCGTCGGTCCGGTTACCACGACGATCGCACCCAGCAGCAGCGAGAGCGACACGTCGAGCCCGATGAACGCGTAGGCGCCGAGTGCGGCGAGCAGCCACGTGATGAGAGTTCCGATGGTGATGAGGTTGCGTACCACGCCGCCAATGCGCCGCAGCTCGCGAAGCTTCAGTCCGAGACCGCCTTCGAAGAGGATCAGCGCCACGGAGAGCGACACGGCGGGAACGAGCAGCTGTCCGAGGAGACCGTCGGTGTCGATGAATTTCGCGCCATAGAAGTACTGGGCCGCCGGACCGGCGGCCAGGCCGAACACCAGCAGCAGCAGAATCGACGGCAGCCGGAATCGCCATCCGATCCACTGCGCACCGATGCCGAGTACGAAGACGGCCGCCAGACTGACGAGGAGGTGTTCTTCCACGCGAATTGCGATTGAAGTGTGGTTTCGGGCAGAGATCGGCCGCTCGACTGCGCTGGCGTCACGCCCCGTCGGCGACGTGCTCGATGAAGTCGGCGATCGCGTTGGCCGTCGTGTCGTCCGACGGACCGAAGCGGCGCACGATCGAGAAGTGGTCGCGGCCCAGCACCCGTATATAATACACGTCGACGTCCGCCTGGCGAAGATTCTCGGCGAGTGTACGGCCCTGGCGCTGTAGTCCCTCCGGATCGTTCTCGGCAACGATGATCAGAAACGGTGGCAGTCCCCGTCGAACCAGTCGAGCCGGGGACGCCTGCCAGAGGTCCGCCGCAGTCGGGCCGAAGGCCGCATGAAGCATCTCCATGCTGGTGAAGCCGCCGGTGCTGTCGTGCTCCCGCAGGTCGGAGGCGGCGGAGATCATCACCACACCGCGAATCACCCGGCGTGGTACCTCCGCCCCGTCGAGGAATCGATCATCCATCGCCAGAAGTGCCGCGAGGTGCCCGCCGGCGGAGTGTCCGCAGAGGACGATGCGATCCGGATCGCCTCCGAACGCCACGATCGAGCGGTGCACCCAGGCGACGGCACGGGCGCAGTCCTCGACGTGCGCCGGGTGCGTGACCTGCGGCGTCAGCCGGTAGTTGACCGTCACTGCGATGGACCCCCGGATGGCGAACGCGCGGCCGAGGTGCTCGAAGAGCCGCTTGTCGCCGCTGTGCCAGCCGCCACCATAGAAGTACACCACCACCGGCAGCCCGTCGGCCCGCGGCGGAGCATAGATATCGAGACGGTGCCGATCGGTCCCGCCCGGGCCGCCATAGTCGATGTCCCGTTCGATTCGTACGTCGGCTCTGAACAGCTCGAGGAACGTCATGAGTGCGTGGCGATGGCTTCGAGAGTCGTTCGGTGTTTGGGGGTGAATTTTCTCAGTCCAGTCCGACGAGACGGCGGAGTGCCGCCACTTCCGAGCGCGTCAGCGATCGCCACTCGCCGCGGGCGAGCCCCCGCGTCGTCAAGCCGGCGTAGCTCCGGCGCGTCAGCCGAACGACCGTGTAGCCGAAGGCCTCGAAGAGGCGCCGGACCTCCCGATTGCGTCCCTCGGTGAGCGTGATATCCACATTGCGGCGGTCCTTGTCCTCGACCACCACCTCGCACGGTCCGGTCACGTCGCCGCCACCGAGGTCGACACTGCCCTCGGCGATCGCCCGTGCGTGGCGGAATTCGAGCGGCTTGTCGATGACCGCGGCGTAGTGTCGCTGAATTCCATGGCGCGGGTGCATCAGGCGATTGGCCAGCTCCCCGTCGTTGGTCAGCAGCAGCACGCCGGTCGTATTTCTGTCGAGTCGTCCGACCGGATATATCCGCTGCTTCGACCCGATGACGTCGGTCACCGTGCGACGACCACGCTCGTCGCTGGTGGTGGAGATCGTGTCCTTGGGCTTGTTGAGCAGCACGTAGACGTTGCGCTCGGGGTTTCCGATCGTTCTGCCGTCGACGCTCACGCGGTCGTTGGCGGCGACACGGGTGCCGAGCTCGGTCACCACCCGGCCGTTGACGCTGACGCGTCCTTCGGCGATCAGACCGTCGGCGGCGCGCCTGGAGGCCACGCCGGCATCGGCGATCACCTTGTTCAGTCGCGTGCCCGTCTCACTCGGGGTGGCCTCGGTGGCATTCCGGCGGCCGGTTCTCCGATTGCCGTCGCCGGATCGTTGTGCTGCACCGCCGCGTTTCGCTCCGTCGCGATTCCTTCGCATCATTGCTCGTTCGTTGCGTTCCGAAGTGATCAATCCTGCAAATGTACCCGAATCCCATGCCGCCAATCGATTGCGGTTCGTTTCACGCCCGCCTGGTGCGATGCTGCGCGGTCGTCGGACTGATGGCCGCAGCCGTCGCCCACGCGCAGGGTCGACGGCTCATTCAGATCGAACGAAGCTCCGAGGCCGTCGTGCTCGTCGCCGAGGCGACCACCGGGCGGATCGTCGCCTCGGCACGGGCGTCGGATGCCTTCGTGCAGCGCTACCACCCCGCGTCGGTCTTCAAACTCGCCATCGCCATTGCGGCGCTGCGGCGTGGAGCCGGGATGTCGTCGTTCACCTACGAATGCCGAGGGCATGATACGATCGGCGGTCGCGCCTTCGACTGCTGGGACCGCAACGGACACGGGCGGCTGGATCTCGCCGGCGCGATCGCCCATTCATGCAACCTCTACTTCCGAACGATCGCCGATTCGATCGGCATCGACGCGATCGCGCGTGCGGCCGAATCTCTGGGATTCGTCGGACCGAGCCGATTCCCCGGAAGTTGCGAATCGACCTCGAGCGTCCGCCTGACTGCTTCCAATCTTCTTGGAGAGGCGTTTCGCGTCTCGGTCGGTCAGATGCTTCGTACCGCGCTGGTGCTCGCCCATCGGGGTATTGGCGAACCCGGCGCGCGACCGATCGCCTCGGCGATGTACCAACCGCTGTACGATGGTCTACGCCGCTGCGTGAGTGAAGGAACGGCTTCCGCCGCGTGGACCTCGCGGTTCAGCGTTGCCGGAAAGACTGGCACAGACGATCCCGAGCGTGACGGCGCCGACGTCGCCGGATGGTTCATCGGCTTCGCCCCCGTCGACCATCCGCGCTACGCCATCGCCGTGCTCGCCCCTAATTCCCACGGCTCCGACGCCGCACGCATCGCCGGTCAGGTTCTGCAGGAACTGCTCTGAATTCATCCGATGTCCGCACACCTGGTAGCATTCGTCATCGCGCTTGCGAGCGCAGCCGTCAGCGGCGGCGGCTCGGTCATCGGCGTCGACTATCGACCGGCGGTTGACTCGGTGCGCGTGCTGCTCTTCGGCGGCGACGCATTGGCCGAGGTCACGGTGCTCGACGCGCGGGTCGACGGCCGTCGCCGCGCGCGATTCACGATTGCCGGTGCCGGAACCGGTTCGGCCGAGTCAGTTCAACGCGCCGCGCTCCACGACATCCGGTCGATGCCGGGAGGTACGATAATCCTTCGCTCCGCAGCGCGGCAACGGATGCTTCAGGGAAGAATCCGGATGGCGTTCACCGGGGGTGGAATTCGTCTCACGGCGATCATCGACCGGCGGGATTATCTCGCCGGCGCGCTTGCGGCGGAATCAGAACCAGGCGATCCACACGAGTACCTGATCGCGCTTGCCGTCCTGCAGCGCAACTATCTGGATCTGCATCGGGGCCGTCACGTCGGAGTCGATCTCTGCGATCTGACGCATTGTCAGCGCTACGACGCCGGCGGCGTCACACCGGCGATTCGCGCGGCCGTGCTCCGGGCCGACACGGGTCACTTCGACGTCGGTCCGGTGTGTTATTACTCGGTCAATTGCGGAGGGTCGACGCTGCTGCCATCGGACGTGTGGGGACACGACGAGCCCGGGTACAGTCGCGTTGGCTGCCCATACTGCCGGAACGTCGCGCTGGTACCGATGGCGTCGAAGCATCGCCGCAGGTCCGGCCGCGGATGATCTGCTGAGCAGCGCGCCGAGCGCCCCATTCGTCGACGACGACCTGAAGGTGAGAGTCGGCCGCGCGCTCGGCTTCAACGTGATGCCGGGAAATACGATCGACCGGTTGCAGCGGCAGGGTGCGCGGTGGCTCATCGAAGGACGGGGGTTCGGTCATCGTGTCGGACTCTGTCAGGACGGCGCGCGTTCTATGGCCATGTCCGGCCGGAGCGCCGAAGAAATTCTCCACTTCTACTTCCCTCAATCCACGCGACGCGATGCGACACATTGAGATGCCGGTGCTGATGGGCATCGTCAACGTCACGCCGGACAGTTTCTCCGATGGCGGACGCTATCTCCAGCCGAAACTCGCGATCGAGCACGCGTTGCGGATGCTCGAGGAGGGTGCGGACATCGTCGACATCGGCGGCGAGTCCACACGTCCTCCTGGCCGCGACTACGGGGTCGGCAGCCGCGCGGTCGAAGCGGCCGAAGAACTTCGCCGGGTGATTCCGGTCATCGAGGGCGTACGGCGCGCGCGGCCCGATGCGGTGATATCCGTGGACACGATGAAACCGGAGGTGGCGCGGCGCGCGGTCGAAGCGGGCGCGAGGATCATCAACGACGTCAGCGGCGGACGATTCGACGAGGAGATCTTCCACGTCGCTGCCGAAAGCGGCGCACGGTACGTGCTGATGCACGGCCACGACCCCTCGGACATCCGTCCGGTCGATCAGATCGGCTATCGGGACGTGGTCGAGGAGGTGTTCGAATTCCTCCGGACCCGCATCGAGCGGGCGCGTGCCGCCGGTGTACGTGAGGTGATCGCCGACGTCGGGATCGGATTCTCGAAGGGCGTCGGAGAGAACGTGGCGCTGCTGCGACGCCATGAGCGCTTTCTCGAGCTGGGGGTACCCCTTCTCGTCGGTGCATCGCGCAAATCGTTCGTCGGCCGGCTGACGGGACTGACCGCACCGCAGATGCGACTGAACGGCACGCTCGCGGCCGAGGCGGTGGCGGTGCTCAACGGCGCGACGATGCTGCGCGTGCACGACGTGGCGCCGACCCGCGAATTCTTCGCCGTCCTGCAGGCGCTCGGGGACTGACGCGTGAAACGACCGGACGATCGCCAATGCGTATCTTGAGGGCTTTGTTCCAGGCGGGGCACCCCTGGAGCGCCCTATCACGCCGGTGGCGACGCGCTGCACACGGACGCCGGCCTGGCGACGATTTCCTCACAGCTGGACTCACGCGCCGATCATGCGAACCGTTGCTCTCTACGAGATGCTCTTCGGCATCATCACCCTCGTGCTTGGCGTGCTCGGATGGGCAATGGCCAGCAGCTCGATCTCCTTCATCACCGGCGCCGCCTCGGGCATCATCCTTGTGTTCGGCGGGCTGCAACTGCAGAAGGGCCGACGTTCGGCACTCTACGTCTGCCTGATCGTCACGCTGGCGATCCTGGGGTACTTCGGCTGGCTGATGGTGACCGCTCCGGCGGTGTACCCGGCTGGCGTCATGGCGCTGCTGTCACTGATTTCCCTCGTCCTGATCGCGCTGATGCTGGTGCAGCCGGCCGAGCGGAAGCGGATCTACTGACTCGGAGGCCAGAACGAATTGCTTGACCACGATGCATCCGTTGGAAATCGACTACCCTACCGGACGGCGACTGGAGATAACGTGGCAGGACGGCAGCCGCTCGACGCTGCAGGCACGGACCCTGCGCATCGGCTGTCCGTGCGCGACGTGTCGATCGAGGGCGGGCTCGATCCCGCTTCTCCCCGAGGCGGCGACGACGATCGCGGAGGTCATGCTGGTGGGCAGCTCGGCGCTCCGGATCGTATGGGGCGACGGACACTCGGCGGGCGTGATTCGCTACGACACGCTTCGCAGCATGAACGCTCCGATTCCACCACCGGAGCCGCCGGAGGATTCGCCGACCCCACCGTTGCGCTGATCGATCTGGAGGCACTGCGCTCCAACCTGTCGCTCATCCGGCGCGAGCTCGATCCGAGGGTGCGTGTGATGGCGGTCGTCAAGGCCGACTGTTACGGACATGGCGCGGAGATCTGCGTTCCCGAACTCCAGCGTGCCGGAGTCGAGCACTTCGCGGTCGCCGCCATCAGTGAAGCCGAGGCGCTGCGTGCAATCGGTGTGGAGGATCGCATCGCACTGCTCCGCGCGCCGCTGGCGCGCCACTACCACGACATCGTCCGACTCGATCTCGAGCCGCTCGTCTTCACCGTCGCGGCAATCGAGGGCATTGCCGCTGCTGCCGACGCGGCCGGACGTCGGATTCGCGTCCACGTGTTCCTCGATACCGGCATGAGTCGCAACGGTGCCGACCCTGCTGACGCTCCGGCGCTTGCGCGGGCAGTAGCCGCACGCGACTCGCTCGTCCTGCAGGGGATCGCGTCGCACTTCGCCACCAGCGAGGAGGCCGACGGGACGTTCGCGCGCACGCAGCTCGCGGCATTCGATGCGGCGCTGGGGCGCGTCTCCGAGGCGGGATTCGCGATCGAGGACGTTCACATCGCCAACAGCGGCGGAGTGCTGCTGCATCCGGATTCGCACCATACCATGGTCCGCCCCGGACTGGCGCTCTACGGATACCATCCGAACGCGCGGATGCAGCCCGACTCCGCACTGCGGCCGGTCATGTCCCTCAGCTCGGTGATCGGTGCCGCTCGACGGGTCGGAGCCGGAACCCCGGTGAGCTACGGCAGCCGGTATCACACGCGCACGGACACGACGGTGGCGACGGTCCCGATCGGGTATGCCGACGGACTGATGCGGACGCTGAGCGGTTCACTGGACGTGCTGGTGGGTGGACGACGGGTTGCGGTGGCCGGCACGATCTGTATGGACGAGATTGTGCTGGACATGGGAGAGATGAGCGCGGGGGAAGGCACTGCGGTGACACTCATCGGACGCGACGGCTCCGAGGCGATCGATGCCTGGGAGCTGGCCAGCAGGGCGGGAACGATTCCGTACGAGGTGCTCACCAGCATCTCGGCGCGGGTGCCGCGCGTCGCGGTGCATTGAATCAACAATTGTTTGCGGAGAATCCATGAAGATATACGCGGTGATCATGGCTGGCGGCGTGGGATCACGACTGTGGCCGCGAAGCAGGGAGAAGTCGCCGAAGCAGCTGCTGCACATCCTGGGTGAAGGGACGATGATTCAGAACACCATCTCCCGCCTGCAACCGCTGGTTCCGTTCGACCAGATCTACATCGTCACCAATCGATCGCAGCGCGAGGCGTTCCTCGAGCAGGTCCCGCAGATTCCCGAGGAGAATCTGGTGATCGAGCCGTTCGGACGGAACACCGCGCCGTGCATCGCGCTGGCTGCCAGCGAGCTGCGCCACCGGGACGCCGACGGTGTGATGGTCGTTCTGCCGGCGGACCACTTCATCCAGAACGTCGGGGAATTCCAGCAGAAGCTGAAGCTCGCGTGCGATGCCGCCTACGAGCTCAACGGACTGGTGACCATGGGAATTCTCCCGACCCGGCCCGAGACCGGCTACGGATACATCCAGCGCAAGGACGCGCCGGACGGAACCGGGCGGTTCTACGATGAAGGACTTCGTCCCGTGCTCACCTTTGCCGAAAAGCCCGACCTGCCGACGGCCGAACGATTCCTCGCCAGCGGCGATTTCCTCTGGAACAGCGGCATGTTCGTCTGGCGTGTTTCGGCCATCGACCAGGCGCTGTCGCGGTACCTGCCGGAACTGCACGAGCGGATGCGGGTGATCGACGAGACACGCGGCACGCCCCGGTACTCCGAGACACTCCAGAGCATCTACCAGCAGATCCACCCCATTTCGATCGATTACGGCGTGATGGAAAAGGCCGACAACGTCTTCGTCACCCAATGCGAATTCGGATGGAGCGACGTCGGCAGCTGGGACGAGACCTACCGGTTGTCGCGCAAGGATGACGACGGCAACTCGCTTGTCGGCGACGTCGTCGCCATCGACACCGAGGGCACGTTCGTGCGCACCGCGGGAAAGATGATCGCGCTGGTGGGAGTCGAGAATCTGATCATCGTCGATACGCCAGATGCGCTGCTTGTCTGCCGCCGCGGCGAATCGCAGCGCGTACAGTCGGTCGTCGACTACCTGCGCCGCAAGCAGATCGGGGCGCTGTTGTGATCCGCGGGCGACGGCGAATGCGTGCCGGTGGTGCGACAGCGGCAGTGCTGGCGGCGATATCGGCGATCGCATTCAACGGCTGCCTCCCTTCGTCGACATCGGCCGACACGCACGCGTCGTCGGGCACCGTGCTTCAGACTGTCGAAGGTATTGCCTCCTACTACTCCGACACGTTCGAGGGACGGCCGACGGCCAGCGGCGAACCATACCACGCCTCGGAGCTGACCGCCGCGCACCGCGACTGGCCGTTCGGTACCAAGGTGCGGGTGACCAATCTCGACGGAGGTCGGTCGGTCGTGGTGCGCATCAACGATCGCGGACCCAACGCGTCGGGACGCCTGATCGACCTCTCACGCAGTGCCGCCGAAGCGATTACCATGGTTCAGGCGGGAACCGCACGGGTTCGCCTCGAGGTACTGGCATGGGGAGACTGACCGAACCGCCCCGCGTTGGGAACTGACCACCCGTCTCCCCTATATTTGAAGCTGTTTTTTTACGATCTGACAATCTTCGACCTTCCGACTGTAACATTTGACCTCACCGCGTGGTCTCTTTAATGCGAGAATCCACGTCGGGCCACGGCGGGACGTGCCCACGATGGCGGTTCCGCAACGGGCGTGATCTCTTGGTTCATCCCCTCCCTCTTGTTCCCATGGCGGTAGCGATGCGCTCGTCGATGCGAGCGCAGGGCTGGTAATTGGCGCACCCGGCGCATCGATCGAAGTCAAGACTTCAAACTCATACACGATTCGTTTATGCAAACGAGCTTCAACATCCATTCCGCGAGGTGTAGCGCATGAACTCCAGGACATCCTGCAGGTGGTCATGGGCGGCTCTGGTCCTGCTATTGGGACTGTTGAGTACCCTGATCGCCCCCAACACACTGTCGGCGCAGGCTGGTGATGATCTCGAGGATGCCGGTGGCACGACATACGTCATCGCCTTCCCCGATACGACGACCAACACACAGGACGCGCGATTCGCTGCCAGGGATCGCCACTTCGACGACCGCATTTTCATCTTCATCTACTCTGCGGTCGACAACCAGGCCCGTATCACGGGTCTGGGGTATCAGAACAACGTGTCGCTGCGCGCCGGTCACTTCGAGGTCGTCGATCTGAACGATCAGACGCACACCGCGCCGCAGCCGATCACGACCGAGTCCGGTGCGGCGGTCACCTCCTCCTTCCGGATCGAGTCCGACCACCCGATCGTCGTCTACCAGTTCATCCTCACCATCTTCGGAACCGAGGCGTGGACGCCGCTGCCGGTGCAGTCGTGGGGTACCGAGTACTACGCGGCCATGCTGCCGGCCGAGACCGCGAACGACGTGACACCTGGCGGTGAGTTCGACTACAACAAGACGCCGAAGATGGCGCCGTCGGAGATCACCATTGTCGCGGCCTACGACAACACGAAGGTCAACATCGTTCCCAACGGTGCGCTGCACAACTTCCCGGCGACGAGCAACGTGACGCTCATGAAGGACCAGGTCTACCAGGTCCAGAGCTACGTCGACACCTCGATCTACGCCGAAACGCAGCCCGACCTCGGTGGTTCCTACGTGTTCGCCACCAAGCCGATCGGCGTCTACTCGGGCAACACCCGCGCGATGGTGCGCAAGTTCGCCGAGGGTCTGGGTGAGAATTCGTTCAAGAACATGCTCATGGAGGCGCTCGCCCCCGTCGAGCAGCACGGCACCGAGTTCGTCTACATGCCGACGTGGGATTCGCGCCGGCCGACCGGTGCACCCAACGAGGACCCGTCGGACAAACGAAAGGGCGAAATCGTCCGCGTCTACGGTACGCATAGCGGACCGACCGGTGGTACGTGGGTCGACAACACCAACACGTCCGGAACGCCATTCACCATTTCCGACAAGGGCAAGCTCCACGAGGACTTCATCGGGACGCCGGTGGCACGTCGCTACCGGACCGATCAGCCCGCGCAGGCGATGATGAATACCATCGCCGTTGTGAAGTTCGGCGGCACCACCGGCGGCTACGGCGGATACGTCGGTGCGCAGTACGACGGCTGGGGCGCGTACATGGTCGAAATGACGCCGCGCGAGCAGTGGCCGAGCTTCGCACCGTTCTACGCCCCGCTGCAGCCACCGGGCATGGAGCACTTCATCAACGTCGTCACCGACACGAACAACCAGTACAACATCATGCTCGGTTCGGGCGGCAGTGAATCGCCGTTCGTCTTCAACCGTGGCAGGATCAATGGAACGGATCTGGTCTGGGGCACGATGAACGTGCCGCAGGGTGTCGACAACTACCTCCGTGGCAAGGACTCCGCGAAGTTCTACGCCTTCTGCTACGGTCTGTACAAGGGCCACGAGGAGTATCGTCCGGGTCGGACCAAGAAGAAGGACGACGGCAAGGACGTCGCGACGCTCGGCAACGGCGGTGACGACGGCGACCCGCACCTGCTGCATCCGTCGGAGTACGAGGAATGGCTCGGTGTCTCCTATGGCTATCCGCTGGCACCGATCCGGCTGGTCGTCGGACCGGGTGACTCGCTGAAGATCGACACCGTCATGGGCTGCTTCGATCTGACGATCGACATCCAGGCCCTCAACCAGAACCCGGTCGGTCTTCGGGACATTCATCTCGAGGACAACGTCAACGCGAAGATCAGCAACATCGATCCGCAGCCGGTCACCGGCGCTTCGAAGGCAACGGTGGTCGTCTCACCGATCGATCGCAGCAAGGATGCGAGCGCCACGGTGGTGATCAAGGATCGAACGGGCAAGGTGACCAGGGTCTACTACAAGTACGAAGCGGAGTACATCACCTTCGATCCGGCGGACTCGCTCGACTTCGGCATCATGCAGCCGGGACAGGTGCTGACCAAGACGGTCACCGTCACCAATCCGCTGAACAAGGACCTCGAGGTCACGCAGGCCCGGCTCGCCGACGGGCTGCAGGACTTCTCGATCGATGACATCCAGCCGCCGCTGCCGCTGACACTCAAGAGCGGTGAGTCGGTGGTGATCACCATCAAGGCGTCGCCGCAGCGTCCGGAGCGGTCCTACGAGGATTCGCTCTACGTGAAGCTGGGCTGCTCCGAGTATGGTATCAAGCTGAAGATGACCACCGGCCGCCCGATCATCTGGGTGTACGATGTGGACTTCGGTGTGGTCGGTGTCGGTATCGATACCACCAAGATGATGAAGATCGAAAACCAGAGTCAGGCCGCCGGTAGTGAGCTCACATTCACACCCGGTGGACCCAACTCCGAGTACGTGTTCGAGTTCTTCGGCGATACGGCCGACTTCGAAATGACGCCGGCCGACAAGCAGACGCTGATGAACACGACGCTCGGACCGGGTGAGTCCATCGAACTTCCGGTGACCTTCCACGCTCGTGCCGTCGGCACCTACGAGGCACATGCCCGCGTGTTTGCCAATACTCGTGACAAGCGTGACACCTCCATCTGGCGAGCGGTCGTGACCCAACCGGGTCCGCAGCTGACAGGCAAGGACTGGGGTGATCAGTGGGTGGTCAAGCCGAATGAGTGCACGAAGAACCCGAAGACCCAGTACCTCGATACGATCTTCGTGTCGAACACCGGTAACAACGACTTCACGGTTACGAGCTTCCAGATTCTGCCTGGCCCTGACGCCAGTGCGTTCGAACTGGACACGACGGGAGGTTCCAACACGAAGGTGTTGCCAGGCGACAACATCCTCCACGTGGTGCCACCGAACGCGCCGACGCTCTATCCGCAGGTGGTCCTCTTCCGGCCGACCGAGGAGCGGGCCTACTCGGCCACCGTTCAGCTGGTTGCGTTCGATGCGCTCTCGAACACCCATGACACCGTTGAGCGAAAGCTGATTGGTGTCGGCATCGAGACGCACATCTCAACGAGCGATCTTGCGTTCGACACGGCGTCGTACGTGGATCCGATGCCACCGGTGACCAAGCAGGTGATCATCACCAACGACAACGCGACGATGGCCTCGTCACGGCCGTTGACGATCACCGATCTGCAGATTGCCAACGAGCAGCCCGATGCGGGCCACTTCACGGTGGCGCCTGCCACCAGGGCACAGCTGCCGGTGACGCTCGGAGTCGGCGAAACCTTCCCTGTGGATATCATCTTCCAGCCGCAGTCGCCGGGCTACAAGACCGCGGATCTGCTGGTGTTCGGTGACCACGACCGGTGCATCTCCGACTCGGTCGGCGCACTGTCGGCCTACACGTTCACCTACACCGCTGAGGTAACGAGTGCGGATCTGGGCGACCTGCTCAACTGCTTCAACACCTCCGGCACGGTGACGCTCACCAACACGGGCTCTGCCACCATCATCGTCGAACCGCCGACGCTTGGTGGGCCGAACCCGTCATCGTTCAGCGTCGACCTCATGGGCTTCCCCGACACCCTCAAAGCGGGTGAGAGCGTCGACGTTCCGGTGACGATCCTCCGGACGAACGGGCTGACCGGCAACCAGGCGGCACAGCTGTCGTTCAGGATCCTGGATGAATTCGGAAATGAGATACCGATCCTTAGCCCGCTGGTGTCGAACCTCAGCGGCAACTCGCGGACGGTCCTCGTGCCTGCGCACATTCCGAATGACATCTCGGTGTACCCCGGCAAGGCACTGTCACTTCCAGTGCTGCTCGATGGATCGTTGGATGAGGCGAAGATCACCTCGTTCACCCTCGAACTCGACTATGGCACCGGCTGCATGAGGTTCGACTCGCTCGACCTCACTGGAACACTGCTCGAGGGCTGGAGCTACACGATCGGTACCCGCGATCCGGCAACCGGCCTGGTGCGGGTCACCTTCACCGCTCCAAACGGCCAGACGCTGCAGGGAACCGACAAGCCGTTGGTGCAGCTGGCCTTCGATACGTTCATCGGAGATTCGACCCAGTCAACGGTCGACTTCACGATGACACTGATCAATGCGCTGTGTGCCGACGTCCAGGAGACGCCGGGACTGGTGAAGATCGAAGGCGTGTGCGGACTGAACTTCCGGCTCATCGAGGCCTACTCGAGCAAGTACGCGCTCAATTCGGCCACGCCGAATCCGTTCAACCCGACGACGACGATCAACTTCTCGCTCGGCCTCGATGGCTACACCAGGCTGGTGATCTACGACGCGTCGGGCCGTCAGGTGGCAACCCTGGTCGATGGCAACCTCGATCCGGGATCCTATCAGGTCACCTGGGATGCGACATCGTACCCGTCGGGTCTGTACTACTACAGATTGACCTCGGGCAGTTGGTCGAAGACCGAAACGATGATGCTGACGAAGTAGCATCGTTCGCGAGACACAGCAGACGCGCAGAGGGCGGCTCCGACTTACGGAGCCGCCCTCTCTCTTTTTTTTCACCTCCCACAACACCACGTGCCCCTACGGAACTGCATTGCCGGAGCCCGAAGCCGATCGCGACCCTTCCAGCCGCAGCATGGTTCCCGGCACCGGCGTACACGCAGGCGAGAAGCGCGATCGGACTTCCTGCCGCCATCGTGCGAGCGGCGTCCTGCCGCTGCCGCCGGCCACCTATCCCCGGAGCCGATCCCGAGAGACGCCCTGCCGCGTGAGAATCTCCGCAGCGGCACCACCCGCATCGTGAAGCGCCAGAAGGATGCTCGTCGCGTTTACCGCGCTCGTCATCGTAAGCGCCGAGATCGCGGGTTGTCCCGATAACGATCCGAGGCGACGCATCACTGCTTCGCAACGCTTGTCAAGCCGGACGGGCCTGTTCGTCTCCGATGGTCTCTGGCCCGCCTTTGCGGGTCCGAGCACCTCGACGACATCGGAGCGAATCGCTGCAACTTCGTCAGCACTCAGTGCGACGGTTTTCGCTTGCTCATTCGATCGGTGCTGCTCGACATGGTCGAGCACCGCATAGAGCAAGTGCTCGGGCGACATCGCCAGGTCTCCGCGTTCGATGACCAGCTCACGCGCCGATCGCATGATGTCGGTGGCAGTGCCGACCGCCGTGGCCGGCTCGTATTCCACCGCTTGCTCGAGTTCCGCCTGCACCACACCGAATTCTTCCAGAATCCGTGCGGAGAGGAACTCCGGATTCGACACGAGCGCAAGCAGGAGTCGAACGTCATCGCCCCCCTTGAGCGTCGCCCCGGCGAATCGACGCGCGGCGGAGTCGATCGCCCGCACCGCCTGGCGCGTCAGCGTCGACTCACCGGATATGTATTTCCCCGTCAATCCGCCCGAGCGGATGTCCTCGTCGATGCGCGTTCGCATCGCATCGAGGTCGGCCCGTGCGGAGATGAGCCCGCGGGCGGTCGACTTCTGCCGCGCGATGATTCCCAGCAGGAGGTGCTCGGTTCCCACCCAGTCGCAGCGAAGACGTTTCGCCTCGGCGCGTGCCGAGGCGATGATCGCACGAATTTCACCCGACCGCTCCGAACGGTGGCGCCCGTCGGCCTGAATGCGCTCCGCCCCCTCCTTCTTCCACACGACGTTTCGCACGCGGCGCGCGTCGCGCATCATCTGCCGGGCCACGTCGCTCATCCGCAGAGCCGCATCCATCATGCGTGCGGACGGCTCGTCGGTCGGCTCCGACTCCTCGACGTCCTCCCAGACGAGCATGTCAGGTCGGATGACCTGGTCGAGCCGCACCGTTGTCTCGCCGATGCGAACGTGCGGTTCGCGATGGGGGCGCTGATGCTCCGCGATGAGCTTGAGGCGAATCAGCTCCGAGAGCGAAACGTCCTTCGCCGCCGCCTCGTCCTGGAGCAGCTGCTTGAGATCCTGTGGAAGTCGTAGGACGACGGTGGTGTCGTGCGATGCCGTCATTGCGATCCTCGTCGGTATATGTAATACGATAAGGCCGAATGTAATACGGCGGCTGAACTCGACCAAGTGCGCTCCGTGCGAATCTCCGCCTGGCGGTGGAGCATCATCGTGGGCACGCGAAGCACGCAGAGATTCCGTCCCGATGGCAGGTCAGTCGCATCGAGCCAAGTGACGTACCTACCGTGGGTCACCGAACCGGAGGCAATGGTTGAGACGCGGCGTCCGAGTATGTCGATCACCTACAGGGATGTGGGAGCCCCTCTGCGAGCATGGCCATTCGTCGAACCATTTCGGACTCCCATTCCGGTATCTGAAATTCTGCTTATGGACCGCTTCTCCCCGGCACTTCCCCCGGCCAATCGCGCGGCAGCAGATGGGCATTGCAGACAAAGCAGTCGTCAATCGTGGTTCATTCGGTGGCGGTCGCGGAACGGCCGCAGCACCTCGTTCCGTCGCGTTCGCAACGGGCAGCGACGGAGATCGCACGAATTCGATAGCGCATTTCCGCGCTCGATTCGCTACGCAGCCGTATCGTCGGAGTGGTGGTGACCACGATGCAATGACGCCTGACGAGCATCGCGGGTGGGTGGCAGAACGGCGAGCCCGGTGCTGCTGATTACCCGGTGCATACGAGGTGGTGTCTCAATTGGTCATGGCGCGGTCGCTCGAATTCATGCGGGTATGCACAGCAAGGGACAATCTCGCGGTCCAACACGTCGCGGTCACCACAAATCCGATCGCCGACCTTGCACCAATTCCTCCCCCATCTCCCACACCCTATCGCGCCAGGACCACCCGCCGGGTGATGCTGCGGCCGCGTACCTCGAGCGTGTAGAGGTACACGCCCGAAGGAAGTCCGCTCAGATCGACCGACGTCGAATGGGCGCCGGATTCGAGCCGACCGAGTGTCAGACGGCGCTGCCGACGCCCCACCGCATCGCAAATAACGATCGATACGTCCGCGGAATTCTTCAGCGTAAATGGGATTTCAATTCGTCCCGTCGTGGGATTCGGTGACGCGGCGCCGAGCGACAACCCGCCAATCGCTGCACCCGCCTGACGCACGCCCGAGGTCGCATTCACATTGAACGTCTGAGAGCACGTCTGATCGGCTCGCACCGACGACATCGTCACCACCAGCGGCGGATCGGTCACGTTGGTCGCCTTGATGGTAAAGTCGGCTGAATCGCCGCTGAGCAGTGCTCCACCGCCAAACACAACCGTGCTGTCGTCGAGCCGCAGCAAGTTCCAACCGGCCGGGCCGCTGGCCTCGAAGAACTGGCCCGTCCCACCGACGATGGTGAACCGCACGGTATCGACCGGTGCGGCCGGCAATGCCTGGTTGCGCAGTCGGAATTGCGCCTGCACCGTGTTCGGTGCAATCGTCGTCGCGCCCAGCAACAGCATCGTGTCGCAGCGCTGCTCGATTTCTCCGCTGCAGACCAGCCGGACCGTGTCGAAACAGATCGCTCCATCGGGTCCAAACGACCGCCACACGACAGGAATCGTGACCGGCCGTGCTGCGGGCAGCTGCGACGTATTGATGCAGAAACTGAATCCGCCCTGCGCGCCGCCCGACGCGATCGGTCCTCCGTCAAATCCGATCTGCGCATTGGGGAAGTCGCTCGTCGAAAGCGTCCAGCCATCGGGCGCCGCGGCCGAGCTGAAGATCACGTCAGGTCGGCCGACGGCGAACAGCAGTCCCTGCACCGCAATCGACTGGTCGTTGCGGTTGAGGAATCGCACCTCGAAGCAGCATTCGTCGGTCGATGCCGAGGTCACTTCGCTCCACGCGACGCTGTCGCACGTCCGGTCGAGAATCAGATTCGCCTCCACCGAACCGCTGCACAGCGCGCCCGCTGCCGTGGATGTCGCCCAGCGGATCGTCAGTGGATCGCCGGTGGTGGTGTCGCCAAGGCCAAGGCAGAGCTCGAATCCCTTCGTCTCACCAGGATAGATCCGACCGCCGCTGAACACGATCGAATCAGGACCCGATGCTTCGACGGCGAATCCCGCCGGCGGCGTCGAGCTGAGTATCACCCGCCGCGTTCCCGGATTCGACAGGTGCAGGGCCACGCGCTCGATGAGCGCTCCAAGCGAATTCGTGTTCGACACGTTCACCGTGATGCAGCGATAGGGCGACGGGAACGTCGAGTCGACGTCCACGGTCACCGAGTCGCAGAACACGAGCGGCCGTTGACACGAAACGCCCACGGTTCCGCGTTCGATGCGCACGTCGTCGCCAACGACGTCAATCTGGAAATGGATCGAATCGTTCGACGCCAGACTGTTGTCGAAGCACAATCCCCTGATGATGGCTGTGTCACCCGAGGCCAGACTCGATGCAGCGGCGAACAGCGCGGTATCGGACGACGATCCGACGAGCATCCAACCCGGCGGCGGCGTCGGCGGTCCGCTGAAGGTGACCTCCGGCGTCAGCACCTCGAGCCGGATGTGATCGACCGTCGAGCCGGGCACGTGCCGGTTGATGAAGTAGAGATCGTGACAACAGCTTCCACCGGTGTCGACTGCCGATACGAAGTCGAATGTATCGAGCCCGCGGCAGTGGAGTGTGACGGTGTCGAAGCAGAGCTGCTGGTCGAATTCAAACGTCCGATAGACGAGACGGAACGTGCTGTCGGCCGATCCGTCGATGCGAACGCGAAAGCCCTGAACGAACTGTCCGAAGGTGAGCCCCGAGCTGGTGGTGGTATAGAGAATCTGATTGCTGTCGGGATTCGACCGCCTCCAGCCCGATGGCACCCTGCCTCCCTCCGGCCGGAATTCGACGTTCGGCGTGACGATCTCCAGGCCGAACCGGTTGATGGTCCGATTGCGCGTATTGCTGGCCAGGTCGATGTCGAAGACGCACTCTTCGCTGCTGGGCACCTGGTGGAAGAAGGCCTCGTCACAGTCGTTTGCCGTACAGACGAAGGTGAGCGTATCGGTGCTCAGCGTGCTGTCGATGTTCCGCGTCGTCCACGCCAGTCGGAAGACTCCGGTATCGCGGACGCAGATCCTGAATCCACCTGTCGATTCGGCGGAGTCGAGCTCCGCATCGCGCGTGTTGGCGAACCACGAGACGCCGCGGAGGTCGCCGTCGATGAAGACGCTCCAGTCAATGGGCGAACCGGCGGCTCCCGCGCCGGCGATGATTCGCGCGTTGCCCGAGACGAGGTCGACGCGAAATTCGCTGATGCGCTTCGACGTGTCGGCGTGCCCGTTGTAGACGATGAAATTGAAGCAGCAGACATACGGATCGCTGCTGACGTGCGTCACCGTCACCGAGTCCTCACGCGTCTGTGCAGCGGCGTGACACGGTGTGATCAGCGTGATGGCGAACAGGAACGCAAACAGGACGGCGGCGATGCGGTCGAAACGTGGCATGGGTTAACCCTCTTGAACAGCTCGGGATCGACGTGTGTGAAACGGCCCGCAACATACAGAAACGGTGCCATCGGCCGGGTCATCGGGCGGTCGGACGCGGCCGGGCTATCTTGGGAGGACGTGTGGCGCCGGCGGTTCGCGACGGCGCCGAGGATACTCGAACCGACACACGACACAACCAACCAACGCTGATTCAACCACATGCTCGACCTGACCGACAGCATCGTCATGATCACCGGCGCCTCGGCCGGCATCGGCGCTGCCTGCGCCTCCGCCTTTGCCGGCGCGGGTTCGCGAATCATCGTCGCCGCACGACGCTTGGAGCGACTCGAGGCAGTCGCCGCTGAACTCTACACCGACGGCGCATCGGATGTGCTCACAGTCGAACTCGACGTCCGTGATGCCGATGCGGTACAGCGGGCCATCGCCGAACTTCCCGAGGAGTGGCGTGAGATCGACATTCTGGTCAACAACGCAGGACTGAGTCGGGGACTCGATCCACTGTGGGAGGGGTCGATCGATGATTGGGAGGAAATGATCGATACGAATGTGAAGGGTCTGCTCTACGTCACGCGTGCGGTGCTGCCCGGCATGGTGGAGCGCGACCGCGGTCACATCATCAACATCGGCTCGATCGCCGGTCGAGAGGTCTATCCGAGGGGAAACGTCTACTGTGCCAGCAAGCACGCGGTGCGGGCGCTCACACGTGGAATGCAGATCGACGTCCTCGGCACGCACGTCCGCGTGAGCTCCGTCGATCCCGGCCTGGTGGAAACGGAATTCTCCACGGTGCGCTTCCGCGGCGACGAGCAGCGCGCGGCGGCGACCTATCAGGGAATGACGCCGCTGACAGGCGACGACGTCGCCGAGGCTGTTCTCTTCTGTGCCACCCGACCGCCACATGTCAATGTGCACGAACTTCTGCTGATGCCCGAAGCGCAGGCGACCTCGACACTCGTCCGACGCGACGGGCAGTAGCATGCGCGACGGCTACAGTCCGAACGGATCGCTCGACTGACCGGTGGACGGTCCTTCGGGCTCGGTCCGCGGCGTCTCGGCGACGGCCTGCCTGGCAAGCCGCAGATCGTCCTCGAGCTCGGGGTGATCCCACGTCTCGAGCCGTTCGAGATACGGACGCAGCGGAGGCGGATCGCCACCGGTGATCATCACGGCGTAGCAGTAGTTGCGGGCCGCCGGCAGCGCCAGCGGGTCGTTGTCGAGGTCGCCGTGCCGTTCGAGGAATTCGACCACCTGCTGATAGCCCGGGTCGATCCCCATCTCGGTGAGAATTCGGAGGATGTCGTCGGCCAGCTCCGGATCGACCTCACCAGCGAGTGTGGAGGCAAGTGCCGTCGCGGCCGGGGCGCCGAAGTCGAGCAGCTCGTGTCCGGCGCCGTAATCGCCGCTGAGGAACCGCGCCACCAGATCGTTGATCGCCTCGACGTTGCCTTCGTTGAAGTGGGAGGACAGGTATTCCTCCAGGCGGCTCGACTCGCGCCCCTGCGGCGCGGCGATCTCATCGTAATTCTCGAAGAGCATTTTGTCGACGGGGATTTCGAAGGTGACGCGATGCCACCGTTTCACATCGACGGTCACCGTCCGCGTTGCCGGCGGTTCCTCTTCCCCTTCGCCAGCGGCGCCAACGGCTTCGGCTTCTTCGAGCGTCGCCTCGTCGTCCTCGGATTCGACCGCCTCCTCTCCCTCTTCGAACGCCTCCTCGTCGTACGCCTCGTCGTCGTCGACCACCTCGAATTCATCCACATCCTCCGGCTCATCGTTCCGCTCGCGGATGAGTCCCTGCCGAACGGCCTCCTGGTAGCGCATCTGCACCCAGACGTGATAGCCGATGAGTTCACGTTCATCGAGGGGATGCTCGGCGATCTTGACGGGCGCACTCGCCAGGAGGGCTTCCTCGGTCAGCGCGACGTGATCGACCGCAATCGGTGTATCGACGGGAATCTCGACGTCGTGGATGCGCGAGTGCTGACCGAATTCATCGATGATTTCCTCGGCTCCCTCGACCAGCATGTCGAACACTTCGAGGTGGTAGTTGTCGTGCAGTGCGAGATCCTCCACGTGAATGATCTTGGCGACCCCGTAGATGTCGCCTCGCAGCGGAAAGGTGAGAACGTCGCCCGGCTGAAATCGTGTCATGGTTGAGCTCAGTTATTCTTCGAAGGACGAATCTCCCTCGTCATCGGAGTCGGAGGGTTCGGCGTGATAGAATTCGTAGACGTTGCGGCCCGTCGCCTTTCCAAGCGCCTCCTGGAGCGTTTCGAGCGAGGCCTCGGAGACAGCGGTGACTGACGGGAACGCCGCGAAGATGCGCTTGAGCGTCTTGGGGCCCACCCCGGGAATCTCCGTCAGCTCCGACTGCGTCATGCGTCGGGCGCGCAGTTCGCGGTGGAACGTGATCGCAAAGCGGTGCGCTTCGTCGCGAAGATGCTGCAGCAGCCGAAGACTGCTGGAGCTCTTCGGCAGCAGCAACGTATCGCTCCGGTCCGGAAGGACGATCTCCTCGAGCCGCTTGGCAAGACCGACCAGCGGGATGTGGTCCAGATCGAGTTCCCGCAACGCTTCGACTGCGGCAGAGACTTGCCCCTTTCCGCCGTCGATGACGATGAGCTCCGGCAGCGCCCAGCCCTCGTTCATCACGCGACGGTAGCGCCGGGTTACCACCTCCTTCATCGATGCGAAGTCGTTCGGTCCCTCAACGCTTCGAATACGGTAGCGTCGGTACTCGCTGCGACGCGGCTTGCCGTCAATGAAGCAGACCATGGAACTGACCGCATCGGTTCCATGGAAGTTGGAATTGTCAAAGCATTCGATCCGTCGCGGCAGGGACTTCAGCCGCAGATCGCGCTGCAGACTCTGCACGGCATGCGGCACCATATCGGCACGCTTTGCGCGCTGGAGCTTCAGTTCCTGCAGCAGAAACGTGGCGTTGTGCTGCGCCAGAGCGACGAGCTTCTGCTTGTCACCGATCTTCGGTACGACGATCCGAACGCGGCCCTCGCCACGGCGATCGGTGAGGAACCGCTCGAGCAGTTCGTGATCCTCACCAACGTCGAAGGGCAGCAGCAGTTCCTCGGGAACCTCTTCGGTCGCCGTGTAGTGACGCTGGATGATGGTCTCGAGAATTTCCTCTCGCGGCATTTCCAGTACGCCCGTCATCGTTCGCTGCTGCTTGCCGACGAGCTTGCCGTCGCGAACGCGGAGGATCACCGCGCATGCGTCTTCATCCTCCGCGGCAAAGGCAATGATGTCACGGTCGGTGAGATCCTCTACGACCATCTTCTGCCGACTGGAGTACTCGCGGAGCTTCTGCAGCCGGTTACGCAGATCCGCTGCCTCCTCGAATCGCATCGCCTCGGCCAGGTGTTCCATGTCGAGCTCGAGGGTCCGCTCCAGATCGCGCGTCTTTCCCTTGAGCACCTGCACCACCTGATCGATCATTCCGGCGTAGTGCTGCTGCGACTGCAGTCCCTCGCAGGGCCCGAGACATTTGCCGATGTGGTAGTCGAGGCAGACCTTGTAGCGTCGTTCGGCCACCGTCTCGTCGGTGAGGTTCCAGTCACAACTGCGGATCGTGAAGATTGACCGCAGCGTCTTGAGCAGATGGCGAACGTACTTGGCGTCGGTGTACGGTCCGAAGTAGCGGCTGCCGTCACGGACGATGCGACGGGTGGCAAAGACGCGTGGGAACGGCTCGCTCGTCACCCGGATGTACGGATAGCTCTTGTCGTCCTTGAGCAGCACGTTGTAGCGGGGACGGAGCTTCTTGATCAGCGTGTCCTCGAGGATCAGCGCCTCGACGGCCGAGTCTGTGACGATGACCTCGAGATCTGCGATCTTCGCAACCAGTGCACGCGTCTTTGCATCGCGCGGCCGACCCTGCTGAAAGTAGCTTCGGACTCGACTCCGAAGGTTCTTTGCCTTTCCGACATAGATGACAGTTCCGGAGGAATCTTTGTATTGGTACACTCCGGGATCGCTCGGTACGTTATCGAGCTTGTCTTCCAGCGACAGTCCAGCCGGCGACGCATTCCCTGCGGCCGCCGCACTACCAGCCGTATCGCTCCCGCGATCGCTATCGTCCTTTCCTTCGCTCACGATTGATTCGTCGTTGTCACTTCCCGTCGAACACATCCTTGAATGACGCCGCCAGGTGTGCGTCGTTCCCCGCGTAAACACCCTCTCCGTACATAAATAATTTTCACAACGGCTCTCGCGTCGCTTCATTATGAACCGTTCCTCTCTCCTCCTCTTCCCGATGTTCGCATTGGCAATGGTCGTGACGGGCTGCGCAGCGGCCGCTCCGTCGGTCCTCGCTCCGCTGCCGATCGATGCGCCGCAACTCCGCGAACGCATAAGCGGCAGTGTCGACTGCCAGCTGCTTGCACGTCGGACGGTCGAATACGTCAATCACTTCCGCGTGCTCAACGGACTCGAAGCGCTGCCGGTCCAGCCGCAGGCCACCAGTGGCGCCGAATGGATGTCGAAGTACCAGGCGCGCATCGCCCGCGTAACCCACGTGGCCGACGTGCCAGGAATGCAGAGTCTCGGCGACAGGTACATGAAACTGGGCGGACCGGACGATTCCTATGGTGCCGAGAATGCCGGCTTTTACTGCCCGTGGGATCCCGTTCGGAAAGAATACCGGACCTACGACGAAATGGCCCGCTACATCGTCACCCAGTGGATACTCAGTCCCGCGCATCACGCCAATCTGCTCGCAAAGGGCAAGATGGATGGCGTCGTCGGGGTCGGCATCACGCCGGGTTCTCTTCGCCGGAGCCAGGGTGTCTACGCCACCATGGACGTCTTCTACCGCTATCCCCGCGTGACCACCGCTTCGATTTCAATTGGCCAATGACCCCGTATCACGCCGCCGGCTCAACGGACCACGATCAGCCGGCGGATGACTGGGTGACCTGACGAACCGGTCAGTACCAGGAAGTAGTGCCCCGCGGGAATCGCAGTGGCGTCGATCAGGACGTCGCTCCGGCCCGCGGGGCGCGCTCCTTCGAACACCTCGCTCACCACTCTGCCTCCGTCGTCTACCAGCACCAGACGTACGCCGCAGGCGCGCGCCAGATCGAAGGACACCGAGCACCGTTGTGAAACGGGATTCGGGTGGATCGAAACGCCGGATGCCGCTGCCGCCACGTTCGTGGGAACCGCCGCCGGGTCGCGCAGCATCCATAGCGGACGCTGCGCCGTAGTGTCGTCGTCGAAGAGCAGACTGAGCACGATATGATCGCCGTCCGCATTCGATCCGGTCGCAATCAGCGTGAGGTGGCGACCCGCGTCGAACGGCACCGGCGCAGCGATCATCACCGAGTCGTGCGTTCCGGTGTACACCACAACCATTCCGTCACCCGCCGCAATGGGCGTGAAGTCGACGAACGTACCGATGCCGAGATCGTAGCGCAGTTCGGAGCCGGTGGACGGACGAGCGGAGAGATCGAGCGGAGCGGGCTGCGTCACCGCGTTGAGCATCCGAAGCTGCATCGTCTCCGGCGTCGCATCGGCTCCCACGTAGCTCTGCAGCACCTCGGCACGCGGCTCACTCCGCCCCTGTTGCGGCACGAGGAATACCTCCGTAAGCGAATCCAGACCCGCGACGACCACCGTATCGATCACCGCTGCGCCGGCCCCGGCACCGGTCGGAGCGATCCGAAGCCGCACCGAATCGCTGGCTCGAACGGCCTCGCTGGCCTCGCGATAGTCAACTGTCGCGGCCGGCACGGACGCATCACCGATGAAGGCGTCGTAGGCGCTGCCGGACGCAACGAGATTCACCACGCGCAGACGACCGGTGGCCTCTTCCAGCGATCGAAGTGCCTCCACCTGCTCGTCGCTGTCGTCGAGTGCCAGCACGCGCAACGATCGCTGATCGGAGCCGCCGGAAAGCAGCAGGGTCATCGTCGAACCGCCGTGAAATGCACCGCTGCGCCGCGCAAGCACGGTTCCGTCCCCCTCATCGATGACGAAGCTCACACGCCCTGCGCGAAGCGACGTGTACTCGGTCGACCCACCCGCCGCAAGCGATGCCTCCATCTGATTGCGATTGCGGTCGAGTGCCACGACATGCAGCGGCACGTCCACTGCCGAGACGTTCACGAGGCGAACGCGAACGCTGTCCGACGCCGTTGCCCGGTCGGTGAGGCGATCGAGTACGGACGTGTGGAAATCCCCCGGGGCCGTTCCGTACGCGAAAACTGTGTAGGCCGTGTTCGGACGGCAGTCGACATCGCGCCCGTCGAGATGCACGGTGCCGTCGACCGGAACGAAGCCGACCGAATGGGCACCGGCCGTCGTCGAGGCCATCGCCGTTGCAGAGTCGGCTCCAACTGCCGCGACGGACATCGTGTCGAGCAGAAACGACGACAGCATCGTCGGAGCGCCGACGTTGACGAATCGCACACGCGACTGCCCGTCGCCGAATTGCAATAACGGAGACTGGGGCGCCGTGCGCGCCTCGTCAAGCAGCACGATCCGAAGTGCGCCGGGTACCCCGATGATCAGTACCGTCGCGTTCGTCCCGCCTTCGATCAGTCGTACGCCGTACGCCATCCGCTCGCCCGTGCTCCGATCGGTCGCCTCCACCTCCAACAGCCCCGGTGCGAACGTCCCGAATGTCGTCGCGTGCTTGAATCCGACGGCGCTGTCCACCACCGCCGCTCCCGAGACATCCCGCAGCGTCACGTCGAACGGCGCTGCGTTCGCGGCCGCGTTGAATACCCGCAGATGAACCGCATCGCCACTGACCGGCATGTCGATCGGATACGTCATCGTCGCAGATTCGATGAACGCCGGCTCGTTGAGCAGCACCACGTCGAGTCGCTGCCCAGGCACCGCTCGCAGATCCCCCGCCAGGATCGTCGCCCCAGGATCGGAACTCGATCTCACGCGCACTCGGGTCGAACCCGTGTCGACCTGAAACGACCGCGACGCCGATGCATACGCGATCGATCTCGAGGTGAACTGCGCCGCATCGCCCAGCGCCGTGTCGCCCACGATCGCGTCGATGCTGCCGGTGCCCGGTGCCGCGTGCACGACACGGATCTCCGCCGTCTGCGCATGTGCCGCCAATGTGCCGCCACAGACAGGGCCGATCAGGAGCGCACAAAGCGCCGCCATGGGGAGTGTCGTCTGCCTTCGCATGGATTCAAGAAGTGTAGGGCGTCGTGAATTCTGCCTCGCATCCCGCGCTGCGTCGCTCATCCCTTCCGGCCGTTTCCCACCATGTGCTCCGGCCGTACCCACTCGTCAAACTGTTCCTCGCTCAGCAGCTCGAGGTCCAGCGCGGCCCGGCGCAACGTCGTGCCCTCGGCATGCGCCTTCTTCGCGATCTTCGCCGCGTTGTCGTAGCCGATGTGCGGATTGAGCGCCGTGACGAGCATGAGCGAATTCTCCAGATGCGTCCGGATTCCCTTCTCGTTCGGCTCAAGCCCTGCTACGCAGTGCTCGTTGAAACTCTCCGAGGCGTCGCCAAGCAGTCGGATGGAATTCAGAAGATTGAAGATCATCAGCGGCTTGTAGACGTTCAGCTCGAAATTGCCCGACATCCCGCCGACGGTGATCGCCGTGTCGTTGCCGAATACCTGGGCGCACACCATCGTCATCGCCTCCGCCTGCGTCGGATTCACCTTCCCCGGCATGATCGAACTGCCCGGCTCGTTCGCCGGAATCGTGATCTCGCCGATCCCGCTGCGTGGACCCGAGGCAAGCCAGCGAACGTCGTTGGCGATCTTGAACAGAGACGTCGCCAGCGTCTTGAGCGCGCCCGAGGTGAAGACCACCGCGTCGTGCGCAGCCAGTGATTCGAACTTGTTCGGCGCCGTTCGAAACGGCAGCCCGGTGATCTCGGCGATCTGCGCGGCCACACGCTCGGCGAACTCCGGGTGTGTATTGAGCCCCGTTCCCACCGCCGTGCCTCCCAGCGCCAGCTCGTAGAGCCCGTCGAGTGCCTGCGCGATACGCTTCAGTCCGTTGTCCAGCTGCTGCACCCATCCGGAGATCTCCTGCCCCAGCGTGAGGGGCGTGGCGTCCATCAGATGCGTGCGGCCGATCTTCACCACCGTCATGAATTCGTCGCTCTTTGCCTTCAGAACGTCCCGCAGCGCCTCGACTCGCGGAATCAGGTGGCGCACGATCCGCTCGGCTGCGGCGACATGCATCGCCGTCGGGAAGACGTCGTTCGAGGACTGTCCACGATTGACGTCGTCGTTCGGATGGATCGGCGACTTCGAGCCAAGCACGCCTCCCGCCATCTCGATCGCGCGGTTGGCGATCACCTCGTTGGCGTTCATGTTCGACTGCGTACCGCTTCCGGTTTGCCAGACGACCAGCGGGAAATGATCATCGAGCCGGCCGTCGATCACTTCTGCCGCAGCCCGGACGACGAGCTCGGCCTTGTCCTCGGGCAACACTCCGAGATCGCGGTTGGTCATCGCAGCGGCCTGCTTGACGATCCCGAGCGCGCGGATGAGCTCGCGCGGAAATCGGTCGCCACCGATTCGAAAGTTCTGCAGTGAACGCGCCGTCTGCGCGCCGTAATACCGATCTGCGGGGACCTGCATCTCCCCCATCGTATCGCGTTCGGTTCTGTATTCCACGGTCGTGCCCACGTTCGTTGGCGGTTGAAAGTTCGATGTGCCGCGCGGTCGGATTCATGGCGGCGCGACACCCCCGGCAGCGGTGGACGCTGAGGCAATCGCACCGGTCCGGACAGCCTCAAAGGTACGCGTTTCGGCTCATTCGAATCCGCGCGGTTCGGCGGGCTGACGGCGCTCGGACGCCCCGCCCGCCACCGATGCCATCGGAGCTTCGGTATATTCATTCGTGCAACGCACCCACCGAATTCTCCAATGACACATGGATCACCGGGATAACACGCCGAGGGGCGGACGCGATCTACTGGATCGTATCGACGCGTGGATCATCACCGCGTTCGAGGCGCTTGCGCGTGCGCTGCGCTCCGAGAATGCGACGTCGGATCGTGGTGGCGATGGCGGCAGCGAGCAGGTCGCCGGCAATGATCATCGCGAGGAGGCCTACCCGAGCAGACGATCGATCGGCGGCTTCGTCGCCAGCGGACTGCGGAAGGTCGACATGGTGCGTCGCTCCGCCTCGATGCAGAAACGACACGCATCGATCGTGGCGACCATTCGCGAAACGCGTCGCGTCATCCGCCGCACGCCACGTGCACATCGCCGAATGTTCGACGGCTACCGCACCTTCCTCGACGACGTCGAGCGGCGCGAGCGGCTGCTGTATCGACACCTGAGCGTCGCCGAAGGCCATCTTCAGCGCCATGATCCGGTGGCGCTCGGTGAGGAGATCAGATCGCTGGAACGCTATGTCCGCACCGTCGATGCGGATGCGCCGGCCCGCGCCACCGCCGAGCAGTCGCTGGCAGCACGGCGCGAACTGCTTAATACCGTGGAGGAATTCGAGTCACGCTATTCGGCCATCGCCGCCCAGTTGAGTCACATCGCAGCAACGCTCGACCTGAATCTGGTTCGCATTTCGGCCATCGCCAGTCGGTCTCGTGACGGTGCGTTGTCGGCCGGAGCCGATGAATACTTCGGCACCCGGATGCACGAAATGACCGAGCAGCTCGAACTGCTCGAGGAGTCGATCCGGGAACTCGACAAGTGGTGATTTGCGCAGCCGTGACGCGCGTGTCGCTGATACCCGAATTGCCGATTCAAACCTCGGCGATCACGGGTTCCCGTCGGATTGCGGATCGAGAACCGGAAGGCGGATCGTGAACGTCGCGCCGTCGCCAGCACCCGAAGATTCCGCGGTAATCGAACCGTCGTGCAGCTCCACCACCGAACGGCAGATCGCAAGGCCCAGACCCAGCCCTTCTCCCGCCGGACGGCGGCCCTGGTCGAATGGATTGAAAATCCGTTCGAGCTGGTCGGCCTCGATTCCAACTCCCGTATCGCGTATGGAGACTGCAATCGACGGTCCTTCATCCCACGACGAAATGGTGATGAGACCGCCCGGTTTCGTGAACTTTATGGCGTTGCGGAGGAGATTCCAGAGGACCTGTTGGATGCGTGCGCCGTCGACATCGACGATCAACCGCTGGGCCTTCAGGTCGGTCGCGAGCTCAAGTGAAGCTGCGCGTAATTCGCCGCGGCAGATGCCGATCGCATCCGCGACGAGTCGATGGACGTCCACGCGGCTTCGTTCCAGACGCACCTTGCCGTTGATGATTCTTCCCAGATCGAGCATGTCGTCGATCAATCTCCGCTGTACGTCGACGTTGCGCCTTATCAACGCGGTGAGCTCCCTGATGTTTGGTGGAGTGTCCAACTCGGCAAGCACGTCGAGCGCTCCCGAAACAGGGGCGAGCGGAACGCGAAGTTCGTGGCCCAGCACGGCCAGGAAGCGGTCGCGCGTGCGGGCGTCACGCGTGAGTCTCTCAGCAGAGAGGGCCGATCCCAGCGCGACGATCAGAAGTCGGACCGCTTCATCGCACCCGCGGCAGTCGGACTCTTCGAAGGCCGGCGCAGTGTCGTCACGCACCAGGAGGACGGCGAGCACTCTGCCGTCGGGAAGCTCGGACCACGTCGCGATCATCGACATCGGCCGGAGCTCGCGAAGCAGCTCGAGGTGGTCGGCGTCATGTGAGGCCATCGCGAGCGATTCGCCGGTTGCCACGACACTCGCCGGCTGCCTTCGGTTGCGGTTCGAGCGCAGCAACGCCTGCGCAACGAGCGATGCCGTGTTCGAATAGCGCTGGACGAGTTCCTCGACTCTCGGCACACGATCGGAATCGGCGTGATCGTATCCGATGACTCTCGAGGACTGACTCTCTCGAATCTCGACGATTCCCCAGTCCGCGGTCGTGGGCACCATGTGCCTGAGGAATCTCCGGGCCACGTCGTCCGAATCGAGGGCGTCGTAGAGCGCACGCGCAAGGTCACCCACCGCAAGTGCCGCCGGACGCAAACGCTGTGCTCCTCTGGAAACGTTCTGGTCATTCACCTCCCACCCCGCGAATCCACGTCATGAGAAATCGCAGCGATCGCGTACCACCGCTCCGACGCAGATACTCGTACGAATGGACCGGCAATGGAATCGCGAACATGGATTGATGCGTGGGCGCCCCGGGGGCGTTGAACGCGCCTGGGCTCGGCGGAACCGACGGTGTGTGGCATGGTGTCGAATACGATCGATGGTAAGAGCGTACCCAACGTCGCGAGGTCGCGACCCGGGGGGAATTGGACTGCACGTGAACCAATCGCGCCTGATACGGACCAAACGCCGACCGACAGCGGCGCCGCCCGAATTCGGCATGTGCCGAACGCCGGGTGGCCTTGCCGCTGTCGGATCGGACTCACCCCGTCACTTTCCGGAGACATCAGGCGTCGTCGCACCTTTTGCAGTGGCTCGGTCGTGAGGCGTTTGACGGCAGTGCGGCAGGTCGATCATCCGACCCTCGGCCTCGCGGCCTCCGGTTCGAACCGCATCGATGAGCACCGCCATGGATCTGGCCTGTTCATCGAATACGACTGTGGGCAACATCGAACCGGGCTCCGGCGGGGAGGTCGAGCCGCCGGGAGGTGTCAGCACGCGAGGTCGAAGATCGGTGGTCGCGGGCATAGGCCGGCGACCGTTATCGCGCACCGCGAAATTCGCCCATCAAATCTAGTGACCCTGCACTGGGTCGTAAATCTCGGGATTCGGGTATTTCTCCGGACGGTTTCCGGTATCTGCGGATTCGGGTGGTGATTTACAGTGAGGTGATGCCTTCACGCACTGCGAACTTCGTCAGCTCGGCGACGCTGTGCAGGTCGAGTTTGCGCATGATGTTGCGCCGGTGGGTCTCGACCGTTCCCGGTGAGATGTTCAGCTCCTGCGCAATTTGCGGCGATGTACGGCCTTCGGCGATCAGTTGCAGCACCTCGCGTTCGCGTCCGCCGAGGCCAACGATGGGAGCCGATTCGTCGGCCGGATGCAGCAGCGAATCGATCACCGCGCCCGTCACGTCGGGGCTCACGTAGCGCCGCCCGGAATGCACCGACAGTATTGCACGAACGAGCTCTTCGGCCACCGCGATCTTCGCCACGAATCCCCACGCACCCGCGTCAAATGCAGCACTGACGGTTCTCCGATCGGAGTAACTCGACAGCACGATCACCCGAGCGTCGTGATTCATGGCGACGATCTTCCGCGTTGCCTCGATCCCGTTGAGCACCGGAAGCGCAACGTCCATCACGATGACGTCGGCCTCGAGCGCGGCGGCCAGATTCACGGCCGCTCTCCCGTCTGGCGCCTCTCCCACCACGGCAAATCCCCGCTCGGAACCCAGCATCGCCGTCAGTCCGTCACGCAGGATCGCGTGATCGTCGACGACGATGATTCGTATAGTTTCCATCGGAGGACACGCCAGAGTTGAAGTGGACGTTCGCATCATTACTCCGTTGACCGATGTACGTCGAATCAGATTCCATTGGCATGCCGCCAATGACGGCGACAATACCGCGGCCCGGGAGTCGGGCAAGAATCGATCCGCACTGTCAGGCGGAACGTCGCGAACGCAATGAATTACCGGACGACCAGCAACCGGCGGTAGGTTACCGTTCCGTCGGCTTCGATACGCAGCAGATACATGCCGCTCGGACAGCCATCGGTCCGCCAGTCGAGGCGATGCTCGCCGGGCCCGAGCTCCTCGTCGTCGACGACCGCCCGGAGTGAACCGTTCGCATCCAGCACATCGACGTGCACCGCTGCACGGGACTTCAGTTCCAGAGCGATATGCGCCACGTCGCGAACCGGATTCGGCGCGATACGCACGTCCGACTGCGTGGAGGCCGCATGGCGGGCAATTCCAGCGACGATCGTCCCGCCCATCTGCACCGTCGCATTCCACATGATCACTGAGCCATCGGAGGTACCGAAGAAGATGTGCCGCACGTCCGGCAGGATCGCGCAGTCGTTCGACGTAAAGTACGCCGCTTCGGCATCGTAGTGGTACCGATGGTGGAATTCTCCCGACTTGTAGTTCCAGATCACCAGATCGTTGCTCACGCTCGTGGCCGCCAGCCATCGCCCGTCGCTCGAAATGTCCACGCCGGAGAGTGCCGAGGTGCCCGCCCGCAGCTCACGCGAGGACCGATCCTCGATGTTCCAGATACGAACGCTCGAGTCGGAACTGGCTGAGACCACGTGGCTCCCGTCGGGTGTGAAGGCGACGGCGTTGACCGCGTCGGTATGACCGCTGAACGTCCGGATGTTGTTGCCCGACTCCACATCCCAGAGCTTCACGGTCCAGTCGCTGGAACCTGAGACGAGCTGGGTACCATCGGGTGAGAATGCCAGCGAGGTGACGGTCTTGCCGTGCCCGATGCTGGTGCTGACGGGTATGCCCGTATCGACGTCCCAGTACCGAATGATGGCGTCGGCTCCCCCTGTGGCGATCAGGTGGCTGTCCGGCGAGAAGGCGAGCGCAAACACGCCGTAGCTGTTCGACAGTCGAATCGAGCGCTCGAGCTCTCCGGTGGCCAGATCCCAGATATGCACGAGCGCATCGTCACCGCGGGGAGACTCGGAGGTGACGAGGGACTTGCCATCGGGCGAAAAGGCGACGGCCCAGACGTACCCCTCGGTCGCCTCCAGATGCCGGACCAGTTTCCCTGTCGCGGTTTCCCAGACGCGGACGTAGGAACCGCCCGCACTTGCGACCAGGCGACCATCGGGAGAGGACGCCACCGACTGCACGTAGCTGTTGTGCCCGTGCATCGGCATGGTCGTCGCCTGCGGGTCACGGAAGTCCACCACTCTGAGTCCCCCGCTCGCCTCACCGATGATGAGCGAACGGTCGTCGCGGCCGACACGCAGGTCGGTGATCGTCACGCCGTAGACGTGCACTCTGCGGATCGACGCGATGCGATCGAGCTGCCGCGTGTCCCACACCTCGATGTTGGACTCGGTGCTGGAGATCCTGACCTGGAAGGCAAGCAGTGAGCCGTCGGCGGAGAAACGGACGCGATCGATGTACACGTGGGAGTCGTCCTCCTCGCCGACGCCGAGCGTATCGACGCTGACGGTGACCGACGGACCGATGTCGACGCGCACCATGCGGTTGTAGTAGCAGCCGACGACTTCGCTGGGCGATGTGAACGCCAGCGTCCAGGGAGACAACTCCGTGGCGACGGAGTCGATGAGCGCGCCGGTGACGGCGTCGTAGATCTCCAGGCGCTTATGGGTGCCGGAGGCGACCGCTACGTAGCGTCCGTCGGGGGAGACCCGTCCTTCGTTGGGACGGTACTGATCGCCGTAGGAAACGACCTGCCGCAATGACGGACACTCCAGCATCGACGCGCCGTACTTGGTGAGCATGAACAGGTGGTGGCCGTCGGGGGCGAATTCCAGTCGGATGACCGGCGGTCCGTCGGTGATCGACGCGAGCGCAGCGCCGGAGTCGGGTCCGTAGAGGCGGACGTCGCCGGCGTAGGTTCCCAGAGCGATCATGCTTCCGTCGGGAGACACCGTCAATGTCGAGGTCGTTCCGCTGCCCGGTGAGACCGGCTGATCGAGGTCGACGTCCTGGGTTCTGAGCAGCTCTCCGTCGCGGCTCCACCAGCGAAGCCGCCGCATTCCGAAGCTGACGATCGTGTCGCCCGTGCTCGAGGTGGACATCGCACTGATGCCCCCGTTCATTGCGCTGCCGTAGCGAATCCACGAATAGGCCGGGCTCTGGGCTCTCAGGGCATACGAGAGAACCACCGACAGCACCGCCGCGAACACGATCGTGCGCGAGAGCTTCATTGGTTGCACTCCACGGGTGGGAGAAATTGAAGTAAGGTCCTGGGAGAAATGGCTACTACCGTAATGGACCCGCCGTCCCGCGGAAAGTCACGAGCCGGTGATCCATTGTGTACGCTTCAGCCCAACGATTCGTTCCCGTCTCAAAATGCCCGATGCACCGTTGTGAACGACGCCGGCGGCCGTCGCCCGACTCCTACCGCCGTTGCAGAGAAATCGGTCGGCACTACTGCCCCCCGTTCTCCTCACCGGCCCTGATCGAGTCGAGGATCACCTCGGCGACGTCCTTGACCACCACACCTGCGTCCGGAGCCTCCTGCTTGACGCCGTCGTTGAGCATCGTCATGCAGAACGGGCACGCCGTGGCAATCGTCTCTGCACCGGTGGAAAGCGCTTCCTGTGTCCGGTCGATGTTTACGCGCTTGCCCTCGGTTTCCTCCATGAACATTCTGCCGCCTCCGGCGCCACAGCAGAAGCCGCGACTTCGATTCCGGTCCATCTCGACGATCTCCAGGCCCGGCACGTTCGAAAGCATGGCCCGCGGAGGATCGTAGACGCCGTTGTAGCGGCCGAGATAGCACGAGTCGTGATAGGTCACCTTCTTCACCTGCTCGCTCATGCCGGTGATGCGTCCATCGCGGATGAGCCCGTCGAGGAACTCCGTGTGGTGGATCACCTCGTAGTTGCCGCCGAACTGCGGGTATTCGTTCTTGAGCGTGTTGAAGCAGTGCGGGCAGCTGGTGACGACGGTCCTGATGTCGTAGCCGTTGAGCGTTTCGACGTTCGTCTCGATGAGCGACTGCGCAAGATATTCGTTGCCCATGCGACGTGCCGGATCGCCGGTGCACCGCTCCTCGGTGCCGAGAATGCGGTAACTGACGCCGGCGCGGTCCATGAGCTCGGCGAACGCCTGGGTGACACGCCGGTAGCGATCATCGTAGCTGCCGGCGCAGCCGACCCAGAAGAGCACGTCGAGCTCGTCCTTCTCCTCCTGCGATGTCTCCTCCAGCGTCCTGATGTCAGTGCCTTCGCGCCAGTCCGCGCGCTCGGCCGCGGAGAACGCCCATGGAGTGGCGTTGTTCTCCATGTTGGTGAACGCCGGTTGAATTTCAGCGGGGAACTCCGCCTCCATCATCACCAGGGACCGCCGCATGTCGACGATCGCCGGCACGTGCTCGATCATCACCGGACACTCCTGCACGCAGGCCATGCAGGTGGTGCACTGCCACAGCGCCTCGACCGAGACGTAGCCACCGATGAACGACCGCTGCTGCGCCTCCGACGCGTCGCCGGCCGTTTCGTCCGAGCGATCTGGGTCGGTCGCCACACTCGAGGCGAGCTTCGCGCGCTGAGGCTCTCCCAGCAGCCAGGGCGCTCGGTCGTTCGTCCGGTCGTGAATGTCAATGATGATCTGCCGTGGGTCGAGGACCTTGCCGGTGGTATTGGCCGGGCAGACCGACGTGCAGCGGCCGCAATGCGTACAGGTCATGCCGTCGAGCAGCTGCTTCCAGGTGAAATGCTCGATGTCGCTGACGCCGAACTGCTCGGCATCCTCGGCCTCGAAGTCGATCTTCTGCAGCGTGTTCACCCTTCCGAGCCGCGCGAAGAGCACGTTCGGGATCGACGTGATCACGTGGAGGTGCTTCGAATACGGCAGGTAGTTCATGAACGCGAGGATCGTCACGATGTGCAGCCACCACATCGTTTCGAAGAATGCCGATGCGCCCTGCGGGGACATCGCCGCAATCGCCGGCGTGATCAGCGAGGCGATCGGTCGTACCGCCCAGTCGTACTCGTGCCCCGTGACCGGCCGCGCCGCGTTCATCAGCAGCAGCGACGTGACGATCACCAGGATCAGCACGAGGATGAGCGATGCGTCACGGCTCTCGGCACGGTCGACCTGCAGGCGCCGCACACGCTGCCCGTATCGGCGCCAGAATGCCCACGCCACGGCAAGGATGATCGACACGCAGAAGACGTCCTGCGAGACGGTCAGCACCGAGTAGACGGGTCCCAGCCAGCCGATCCCGACACCGAAGAGCCCTTCGAGTATCGACTCGATCACCGCCGCCAGCAACGCAAGGAATCCCCAGAAGATCGCCGCGTGCACCGCTCCGGCAACCGGATCGCGCATCATCTTCGACTGACCGATGGCGATCACCAGCACGTTGCGGATCCGCTGCCCCATATTGTCGAACCGATTCTCGGGCCGACCGACCGACAGGTAGGCATAGAGTCTCCTCAGATTCCACGCGATCATCCCCATTGCGGCGATGAACACGATCCAGAATGCGACGTGCTTTATCATGGTGTTGGCGTTCGGGGGTACGACGTTCGACTCCCGATGGCAGCCGCCGGCTGAGGGCGGAGTGGGAGCGCTGGTCCGAAGGTATCTCGCGCGAGCGACGTGCAGACCGACCCGGCGAGTTCGTCTGAGAGGAGTTCGATGGCTGTTCCGACGCTCCGCAAGCAGGGCTCAGAGCGGCCCGTGCGGTCCGGCGAAGCGCGCAAGTTAGTCCACGACTGCCGAAGCTGAAAGCATTCCGCACCCGTGACCGGGGTCGCGGCGTCCGCTTTGCGGGGCAGATCCAGGTCGCACAACACGCAATAGACAACTGTCATGACGTACCGATCCCACACCCCACCGTCCCCGAACACGCGCGAGCGCCTGATCATTCTCGGCAGCGGATTCGCCGCGATGAGTACGCTGAAGAGTATCGACCTGGAACGCTATCACGTGACGGTGGTCAGTACGCGGAACCACTTTCTCTTCACTCCCCTGCTGCCGAGCACCACAGTAGGAACCGTCGAGTTCCGCAGCATCATCGAACCGGTGCGAAAGGCGCGCAGAGGAATCGAATTCTACCAGGGAACCTGTACAGCGATCGACTTCGAGGAGCGGTGCGTGACGGTCGACAGTGTCGAACCGGGCACGACGTTCACCCTGCGCTACGACGTGCTGGTGATTGCCGTCGGCGCGTGGAACAACACGTTCGGCATACCCGGCGTGGTGGCGCACGCGCACTTTCTGAAGCAGATAAGCGATGCGCGACGCATCCGCGAGAAGGTGATCGAATGTCTCGAGCGGGCGGAAGTGCCTGGAATCGGGCCGGAGGAGCGCGCGCGGCTGCTGCATTTCGTCGTCGTCGGCGGTGGGCCGACGGGCGTCGAGTTCGCCGCCGAACTCCACGACCTGCTCGAGGACGATCTGCAGAAGAGCTATCCGAACGTGGAGTCGGAGGTCCGCATCACGCTCTTCGAAGCGATGCGGTCGATCCTCAGCACGTTCGACAGCGATCTGCGTGAGTACACGATGCGCCATTTCCGGCGTCACGGCATCGAGATCCGACTCGGCACGCCTGTCAGTTCGGTGGGCGACGGATATCTGGAGCTCGAGGGCGGCGAGCGAATTCCTGCGGGGCTGATCGTCTGGTCGACCGGGTATGGTCCTACGGGTCTGACGAGTTCGCTGAAGGTGGCCAGGGAGCGCGGGCGAATTCTGACGGATGAATTTCTGCGGATTCCCGAGCACCCGGAGGTGTATGCCGCCGGCGACTGCGCGACAATCGTCGGGCATTCGATGCCGCAGACGGCGCAGCTTGCGATGCAGGAGGGCAAGTACCTTGCGCGGGCGCTGAACCGTCGCGCGTCGGAACGAACGGTCAAACCATTTCGATTCAACGACCTGGGAATGCTCGCCTACGTCGGCGACAGCAAAGCCCTCGCCGACGTACCGAGACGGAGAATTCATTTGCGAGGAGCGCTCACCTTCCTCTTCTGGCGTTCGGCCTACCTGACGCGTCTGGTGGGATTGAAGAACAAGGTGCTGGTAGCATTCGACTGGATGAAGACGGCGGTATTCGGCCGCGACATGTCGAGATTCTGAGATCAATTGGGAGGCATCACGCGACGCAACGATGTGTTCGTCGCTTCAGTCGGTGCGCCGACCAGTGGCGCAATTGGAATTCCACTCTCAGATTGCACCCAGCCCAACGCGCTCGAACACGTAGTCCACGTTACGGATCGATTTCTGCAGGTCGCAGATCGCGTCGATTTCTTCGGGTGAAATCAAATTCGTCAGCTCCGCGTCGCGCTTGAGCACCTCGGCGAATGGCTCGCGCGTCTTCCACACCTCCATTGCATTTCGCTGCACCATTGCGTAGGCCTTCTCACGGGAAATCCCGCGCCGCGCGAGCTCCAGGAGAATCGTCTGCGAGAAATGCAGACCCGATGTGATTTCCAGATTCTTCTTCATGTTCTCCGGATACACCAGCAATCGATCGATCAGCGTGGTCATCTTATCGAGCATGTAATCGAGCAGAATCGTCGTGTCCGGAGCAATCACCCGCTCGACCGACGAATGGCTGATATCCCGCTCGTGCCACAGCGCCACGTTCTCCATCGCCGCCATCGCATTGGATCGTACCAGCCGCGCCATTCCCGTAATTCGTTCCGATATGATCGGATTGCGCTTGTGCGGCATCGCCGAACTCCCTTTCTGCCCCTGGGCAAAGAATTCCTCCGCTTCGAGCACCTCGGTCCGCTGCAGGTGGCGGATCTCCACCGACCACTGTTCCAGCGTTGCAGCAATTACCGCGAGCTCCCCGAAATATTCGGCGTGGCGATCGCGCTGTATCACCTGCGTGCTGACAGGATCGGGCCGGAGGCCGAGCCGCTGGCAGACGAATTCCTCCACCTTCGGATCGAGATGCTCATACGTGCCGACCGCACCGGAAATCTGGCCGAAGGAAATCACCTCGAGCGCGCGGCGCATCCGCGCGAGGTTCCGCCGGTTCTGTTCATACCAGAGCGCAAGCTTCAGTCCGAACGTGGTCGGCTCGGCGTGAATTCCGTGGGAGCGCCCGATCATGATGGTGTGTTTGAATTCGCGCGCCCGGCGCGCCAGCACCTCACCGAGCCGCTCGAGGGCCGACAACAGCAGTTCGCCGGCCTGCTTCAGTTGCACGGCCAGACAGGTGTCGAGCACATCGGAGGACGTCATGCCGAGGTGGACGTAGCGGGACGGCTCGCCGACGTATTCGGCGACGTTGGTGAGGAAGGCGATGACGTCGTGCCGTGTGGTCTCCTCGATCTGGAGAATTCGCGCGACGTCGAAGTCACCCCTCTGGCGGACGGCGACGGCCGCTTCACGTGGCACGGCACCGAGTGCTGCCTGCGCTTCGACGGCGAGCGTCTCGATCTCCAGCCAGATGCGGTACTTGTTCTCGTCGGTCCAGATGGCACCCATCTCGGGGCGCGTGTAGCGGTCGATCATGTGGGTCGGGTGGATTCTCCAGCGGGAGTCGCGAAGGCCATGCGTCAGGAACGCTTGTAACGATTAGCCATTCACGCTTGCCGGCGTAGATATTCTCTGTAGGTTTGTGCTTTCCCTTTGAATTCTTAGGACTATGCGATTCTCTACCGATCTCGACGGTACTGATCTTGCGATCCTCTCGGTGCTGCAGCGCGACGGGCGCGTGGCTCTTGGATCGCTTGCCGAGCAGGTAGGGCTCTCGGGTCCGGCGGTTGCCGAGCGGGTCCGCAAGCTCGAGGAGCGGGGCGTGATCCGGGGCTTCATGGCGTCTGTCGATCCGGAGCGGCTCGGGCTGGACATCGCGGCGTTCATCCAGGTGCGGGTCGACTCCTCGGCCACCTACCCCGCGTTCATCGCTGCTGCGGCGAAGCATCCGGAAGTACTGGAGTGTCACGCGATAACCGGCGAGGCATCGCACCTGCTGAAGATCCGCACGCACAACACGGCGTCGCTGGAGACACTGCTGGGCGAGATTCAACGGTGGCCAGGCGTCGTCTCGACGAGAACGAACCTCGTGCTCTCCTCACATAAGGAGACGGTGGCGCTTCCGGACTCCTACGCTGCGGACATCGTTGCTTCCGACCGCGCGGGACGTCGCCGTGGATCGGCGCAGGCAACCGCGGGCGCCACCGCGAACGGCACGACGAGAAAGGCAAAGAACACAAGATCGTAAAGCAGCCGACGCCGTGGAAGCTGCAGACGCACCGGCAGCCGCGGCGAAACGCATCGACACAGCTCCCCGGTGAGCTTCCAACCATTCCGACCTCATTCGAATCAGGAGGACATTCGACATGTCGATCGACGAGTCCAGCAGCACAACCAACGGCCATACGACCATCATGGATGCGACGCTCGCCAGGCCGACGCACGTGAGCGCCGGGGCCACCAAGGACGACGTACTCACGCTCGCGCGTGAACGGAACGTGCAGTTCATCAACCTGCAGTTCACCGACATCATCGGAACGCTCAAGGCGGTGACGATCCCCGTCTGGAAGCTCGAAGAAGCGATCGACAACAACGTGTGGTTCGACGGATCCTCGATCGAGGGATTCACCCGCATCCACGAGAGCGACATGTTCCTGAAGCTCGATCTCGGGACGTTCGCACTGATTCCCTGGACCATCGGCTCGCCCACCGGTACGCGCGCACGGATCATCTGCGACGTCTACATGCCGGACGGCGAGCCGTTCGCCGGTGATCCGCGCCACATCCTCAAGCGTCAGATCGAACGCGCGCGCAAGCTCGGCTACACTTTCAACGTCGGTCCGGAGCTGGAGTTCTTCCTGCTGAACAAGACCAACGGTGCGCTGAGCGCCATGCCGCACGACACGGCGGGATACTTTGATCAGACAACCGACCAGGCGGCTGAGATCCGGCAGGAAATGACCTTCGCCCTGCAGGCGTTCGGTATCGACGTCGAGGCACTGCACCATGAGGTCGCCGTGGGTCAGCATGAGATCGACTTCCGCTACTGCGACGCGCTCAGCGGCGCCGACGCGGCCGTCACCATGCGGTACGCATTGAAGTCGGTTGCCAATCGCTTCGATCTCCACGCGACGTTCATGCCCAAACCGATCGCTGGCATCAACGGCTCGGGAATGCACGTGCATCAGTCGCTGTTCACCGTCGACGGTACCAATACGATGTTCGACAGCGACGGCATGTACCACCTCAGCGAAACCGCGCTGTCGTTCATCGCCGGGCAGCTGCATCACATCAAGGCGCTCAATGCGATCATCAACCCGACGGTCAACAGCTACAAACGACTGGTCGTAGGGTACGAAGCGCCGGTGAACGTGGCCTGGGGGCAGCGCAACCGCTCGGCGCTCATTCGCGTTCCCCGCTACACTCCGGGACGGGAGAAGGCCGTGCGCGTGGAGATCCGCTGTCCCGATCCGTCAGCCAACCCGTACCTGGCGTTTGCCGTGTTGCTGGCCGCCGGACTCGACGGAATCGAGAAGAAGATGACGGCGCCTGAGCCGGTCGAGGACGACATCTTCGAGATGGGACCCGAGGAGATCGAGCGTCGCGGAATCGGTTCGGTGGCGGGTTCGCTCAAGGAAGCGCTCGACGCGCTCGAGCAGGACGCGGTCGTCCGGGAGGCGCTCGGCGAATTCACCTACGAGAAGTTCATCGCGGCCAAGACGGCCGAGTGGGATTCCTACCGAATCGCGGTCTCCGAATGGGAACTCGAGCGGTACCTGGAAATTCACTGAGTTTACCGAACGCAAATTCGACACGAACCTTCAGGGGGCGGCGCCATGTGGTGCCGCCCCCTCTTTTGTTCCAGACGTCCGTCTCCGCTCACTGCACGACTGTCAGCGTGCCCTCGGCGTCGGAGCGGCCATCCGACCACAGTCTCCATTGGTAGACGCCGGATGGAAGTCCTCGGAGATCGACGGACACACGGGACTCGCCCGAGGGCATCGCTCCGGTGAAAAGCGTTGCAACCCTCTCTCCCCTCGAATCGACGAGATCGAGTCGCGCCGCCACCGCCGGAACTGCGTGGCTGACCACGATGGTTGCACACGACGAAGCTGGATTGGGTACGACGGTGACCCTCGAACGGTCCACCATCGACGACGCGCGCACGCCCAACGGAAATTCGACACCGGTGATACGGAAGTCGTCGACGGCAGCTTCGACGAGCGACGGACTGCCGAGGTCGGAGGCGACGACGCGAAAGCGCATCTGGTCTGTGAAGTCCACCACGCCGTCGAGCGGATAGTGCCGCACCGACCAGCCGCGAGTCGACGCGTTGAGCCGTTCGAGCGTCGACCAGGTAACTCCGTCATCGTTGGAGACGAGTACGTCGAGCGCGTCGTCGGCCGACGAATTGAGATCCTTCGAATACCACAATGCCACGTCGATTGCCGCATCGGTGTTCGCGTTGCTCAGATCGAAGCGCGGGGTCGTAAGCGACGTGTGACCGTCGTCGACGTCGTTGGCGCCCGCACCCTGATCCGACCCGGTAAGTCCGGTCACGAAGGCGATCCTACCGTCAGGTGTGTGATCCTCGCCGGGCTGGGCGGTGTCCGCCCCGACGACGGTCGCGATCGGCACACCTCGTTCCCAGGCGCCGGTCGACGCGTCGTCGGTGACGTCCGAGAGCGACCAGCCGAGATCGAGTTCCACATCGTCGACGTATCCGGGCTGAAGTTCGACGTAGAGCTGCTGCGGTTCGGCGGATGTCGTGACGGTGACCTTGCGCGGCACGAATCCCCATGCGCCGATGAGAATTTCGACGGTGCTGTCTGCGGGGAGTTCGAGCGTTTCAGGATTTGAATTCGACACCGTGTCTCCCTCGCTCTGCACCACACGATAGCTGAACGGCTTGACCGGAAGCCGTGTGGTCGCGCTTGCGACGCTGAGGTGCAGCGGAACGAACGGTGTCGGCTGCATGAGGATGTCCTGCGTGGAGCCATCGTGGCTCAGCACCAGGGTGCCGGTTGCAGTGTGGTGTCGTCCCTCCGTTGCTGAAAACGCCAGCGTGTCCTCGGCTTCCGCGATTCGGTAGTGGCCGTTGGCGTCGGTCACCGTCGTGCGACCGAGCGCAGGAACGTCGATCCTCGCGGCCGGAATCGGCTGATTCGTCACCGCATCGCGCACGGTTCCCTCAACCGATCCACGGCGGGCGCCATTGTAGGTGAATACATACAGACCGGTCTGCATGTCGCTGGCCAGCAGCTTTCCGCTCGGGAGGAACGGGTACACCTCCCAGTTTCCGTCGTAGGTCGCACTGGCACCGGGGTAGGTGTCGTAGAAGCCGACTTCGACGGGATTGGTCGGATCGGAGATGTCGAGGATGCGCGTTCCCGCGGTGTACCACGACACATAGGCGATGTCTCCGATGATGTGCACGTTGTGGATGATCTGTCCCGGCACCGGCGTGAAATCGGCCACCTTTGAAATATCATTCACGTCGTGGATGTCCCACACCTTCAATGTCTTCTCCGTCGTTCCGATTTCATCGGTGGTCATCACGTACGAACCGTCCTTCGTCAGATCGGCGTTGTGGGTACCAGCGCCGGGGTAGCGAATGTCGGCGACGAGGGTCGGATTGGCGCGATCGGCTCCGAGGTAAATGATATCGAGCTGCCCGTCGTTGATTTCGGCTGCGTACAGCGTGTCGTTGCGGATGGCCACATCATGCACATAGCGTTTCGAGTAGATGCCGACGAGAGTCGGCTGCAGCGGATTGGCCGCGGCGTCGAAAATCAGCGTACCGCCGCTTGCACCTCCCTGCATCGCTCCGTTGATGTAGATGTAGTGACCCTGGACATCGATGGTGTGGGCCTGCGTGATGTAGCGTTTGTCGGTAGTGGCGAGGGTCGCTGTGGCCGGAAGCTGCGACAGGTCGATGATCTGCAGCCCGCCTCCACCCTCGGTGACGACGTACGCATAGGTGCCCAGTGTCTTCAGTTCCCGCCAGCCGCTGGTCGGTCCGGCAATGAACGCCACTTCCCTGATGGGTGAATCGGTCACGTCAATGATGTGGGTCCCTTTGTAGCCGCCCAGGAGCGCATATTCACGTCCGTCCGGAGCGGCGTATCCGGTAAGCGCCGAATACCGACCGCCCTGGTCAGGAGCCGGGTCGATCGAGCCGAACAGGGTCGTGTTGTAACTGACGGGCTCCTGTGCGAGCGCAGCACTGCAAACCGCCACGAACGGGAGAAGAATCCGAAGCAATCGGTTCATTGATGGTCGATAAATAAATTGGGCCGTATCAGCCGCGGAACTGCAGGGCGTGTTGATGACGTGGTCGAATGGAAACAAATATAGGACAGACGAGCATGGCCCCAGTTACACCAAAACCGGACGTCCGGCCGCGCGACAGCAGCCGGCGTAGCACGATCCGCGACGCAATCGAACGCCAGCGGGTGATCGCCGTGGTACGGGTCGACAACTTCGAACGTGCAGCAGCGATCGCCAATGCGCTCGTCGCGGGCGGAATTCGAATCATCGAAGTCACGCTCACGACGCCCGGCCACGAGCAGCTGATTGCCGACCTCGCACGCCGGGGCGACATCATCATCGGCGCCGGAACCGTTCTGACCGAGCAGCATGTGCGAACGGTCGACGAGCTCGGCGCGATGTTTTTTGCCAGCCCGATATTCGATCCTCGTGCGGTAGCGACGGCGCTCGAGCTCGATATGGTGGCAATACCCGGAGTGGCGACGCCGACCGAAATGGTGACTGCGCTGCAGGCCGGAGCGGACTTGCTCAAGCTCTTCCCCATGCCGCCCGATCCGATTCGATACCTGCGAGCGCTGGGTGGTCCGTTTCCGGATCTTCCGCTTGCGCCCTCCGGGGGCGTCACACGGGACAATGCCGCCGCGCTTCTCGCCGCCGGCGCGCGGACGCTGTTCGTCGGATCGTGGCTCGCAGACGACGAGCGGGGCTCACCGCGCCGGCCGAGCGAGATATCCAGCTGTGCCCGCGAACTACTCGCAGCGGTTGACTCCATTCCCCACACTTTACCGCGTTCGAATTCCCCGCATTGATTCACTCGGACCGGCTGCAGCACGATTGACTGCACCTGGACCGGAACGAAAACGGGGAGACCCTATCGGATCTCCCCCACGAATATTCTGTTCACACGAATGCGGTACGGCTACTTCTGCACGATGATGAATTCGGTCCGCCGGTTCAGGCGGCGTCCCTCCTCGGTATCGTTGGTGGCGGTCGGCCGTGTCGACCCGTATCCAAGGGTGTAGAGGCGTTCGCGCGCAATTCCGTGCTTTACCATGTATTCCCGCACCGCCTCGGCACGCTGATAACTGAGCTTCATATTGAACTCATCGGAGCCGACATTGTCGGTATGACCCTCGATCTTCACCTTCAGCGTCGGACGTGCCTTCATGAGTCGCACCAGGTAGTCGAGTTCCGGAAACGACTGCGACTTGAGCGTGTACTGGTTGGTAGCGAAGAGAACGTTGTCGACGATCAGCTTCCTGCCGATGTCGAGCACGGCGAACTTCTTATGTGAGCGAAGCCGGGTTCCCTTGAGCGAAATCTCGACGTCGATAGAGTCGGGAATTACGTCGGCATTCGACTGGTACGTCGCCGTGTAGAGCGACGTCATGGTCGACACGAAGCGGTTGAGAATTTCTGCGAACGGACGATTGATATCGAAGACCTGGCCGCCGGTACCGTCGGCAAGGATGTTATAATCCTTGTCTTCGGGAGAGGTGATGCAGAACGTCCGCATTTCGTAGCGATTCAGTACCGCGCGCATCGTGCGTGCGGTGTACATCGTCCGTCCGCTTCCATACTGGTGGAACGGCGCGTCGGTGATCAGCACGATACACCGATTTGCACTCGAGCGGAAGTTCATACCTGTGGCCGCGCGCAGCGCTTCGAGCGCGTTTTCTGCAACGTCACCACCCCCCTCTGCAGTGATTTCGGAAATCCACCCCTTGAATTCGTCGAGATTATCGGTGAGCCAGTGGCGGCTTGCGACGCGGTCGTCGAACACGACCAGGCCCAGTCTGTAGTCGATACCCTTCGCCGCCAGACGCGTCGTGAAGTCATCGATGTTCTGCTTGACGGCATCGATGTGTCCGCCCATACTTCCGGTCTGATCGATCAGAAATACGAAGTCGATTGGAACGCGGTTCTGGCTGGTGATGAGCGACAGCGATTGCACATCCTGCGGAACGCCGTTTTCGGTAATGAGGATATCGCTCTTCCTGATTCCCTGCACGAATGCGTGATCGCTGTTGAAGACGTCGAAGACGATGCCGACGCGGGGAAACTTCGTGATGTCAATATTACGGACCGACAGCTCGACCGACGAGTCACGCAATCCGATCGTGGTGGTCTCCAGCCGTTGAGCGATCTCGTCGTCGGAGCGTGCTGCATTGGCGTCGCCCGTCTGGGCAACGGCAACGCGGGCGATACACATCGCCAGCAGCATCAACGTGGAGATCGCACGTGGGGTAGACATCTATATCAGGACCTGCCAGGGATTGCGGGCAGCCGGCCTGCTGGAGAACCGAGGCGCGAGCCGCCGGGGCGCTTGGGAGCATTCGAGGTCGTCGCGGCGAGCGCGGCATCCTCAGCTATCCAGTCGCTCGCTCTCGGTATATACAACGGCTCTCACGGGGAAAATGATAGGTCGGACGGCGAACGGTGGACAGCTACGACCAAGACACACCAGGGATGCAAACGTTTCGGGTGGACCGCTGCGCGCGGGGTCTCGCGTGGTGGTCGGTCGGACGGATTCGGGAATCTCATGGCACCTCGATCCGGCGCGTAATGCGGTCCTGGTATCGCGCACGCACGGACGAAGCGCGGCCGCGGCGCAGTCGTGATCACTCGTCGGATCACGACTGCGCCCGCGACGGTGCAGATCAGTCGATCTTGAAGCGAAGCACCGGCGAGATCATCACGAACGGGCTCTGCTCCCACGGAGCGGCCTGATCGCGAAGCACCGGAGTCGACAGTTTCGCTTCAAGGAACAACCAGTTGCGAAGGACCGGAACGAATCCCGAGATCAGCAGATTCCGATTCGCAAGCTGTGCGGAGAATCCGAACGGGAATCCCGACTGGTTGAGGTACTCGACCTTGGCGAAAATCCAGTCCTCGAATTCCGTCGGATGAATCAGATCCCGATGAACGACGCCGACCACCTGATTGGCGATCTCCTGGCGATCGAGTCCGTACTTGTCTGCGTCATAGAGCTCAACCGGATCAGAGCTCGTCACGAGCGCGGCATGGGAGATATCCTGGTAGGAAATTCCGAGGCTGATGCGGAAGAAATGCTCGTAGTCATTGAGCCAGTTCTCCCAGAATATTCCTCCCTGCGCGATGTTGCGCAGGAAGTACGCCGACAGCACAGAGTCGGGTTCGTCAGAGAACCGACCGGCACGCAGGTTGGTCGACGGCTGGTAGGCAACCGTGAGCGGATTGACTTCGGTGACGCCGCTGAGCTTGTCGAACGGCAATTCAGCATGGACGAAGAACCCGATGTCGTTGACCTGCGGCAGACGATACTCGATGTGAGCCAATGCCTTTCCGGGCGAACCGTCGAGCAGCCGCGGCTGCACGATGTTGGCCAGATCGCCGCTGTACTGGTCGCCGATCTTCAACCTGTAGACGCCGCCCAGCTGGATCGTGAAAATATCGGGGACGCCATTTGCCCGCAGTTCCGGGTCCTTCAGCGGAATGATCGGATAATGGACGAAGGCCTTTGCCTGACCGGCCGACCAGAACGGGTACCCGATTTCGTCGTCGCCGATCACGTGTTCGATACGCGCGCCCGAACTGCCCAGCTGCACGACCTGGCGGAATGCCGAGATCGCGATGAACTGCTTGGCGTTGGTCGGCTCGAGCACGTTCGGAATCCGCGAGCGGGAACTCTGCGTCACCGGAATTGCCGGCTCAATGACGTCGTGACGGTAATCGCGCCGCAGAATCTCCTGGTAGGTCTTTTCGCCGAGTGCGGTCTTGATGTTCTGTGTTCCGCTGATCGATGCCGCCGGCAGATTGCCGACGCGAATCGACAGCAGCGACTGCGATTCGTCCTTCGGATCGGGAAACGTCGCGGTGACGATCATCGAATCCTGTTCGGAAACCGGGACACCGCTCATCTTGAAGAACTCGGCCAGCTTCAGCTTCAGATCCGCTTCGAGAATCTTCCAGCGAGGCAGGTACTTCTCGATTTCAGGATCGAGCGTCGTGACGTCGTTGATCGCCGCGGTGAGTTCCTGCCGCGTCGGCTGGCAGTAGACCGGAGTGCGATCGACGACGAGGGCGATGATGATGGCCGCAAGGGCCGTCAAGATTATCCTGTTCATACTTCTTGCGTTCGGTGACTGGTTGGTCGATACGTCTCGTTGTCTATCGTCCGAAGTGATACTTCACGCTGATCGTCGGCACCACCAGATTGGTGCCTTCCCATGCATGCGGATCGCGAAAAACGGGTGTGAAGTATTTGCCGCCGAACTTGATGTCAAACTTCTGCGAGACAATAAACTGGAGCCACGCCTCGGCGAGCAGGGCTCCGTCGAAATACTGCAGCGCGGCTCCGTAGGGAATCGAACTTCCCCCACGCATGTACTCGATGCGTCCGGAGACCCCACCGATCGTCTCGGTGCCGAGCTTCTGCATCACCGTCGACGCGCTCGTGGTTTCCAGTCCCGGAATCGTTCCGATTCCTCCGGTCGCCGCAGACGGCGCGGTGGTGTCGGTACGACGTTCGTATTCGTCGGCCTCGTAGACCGTGCCGCCGAACTTCAGCCGGAACAGATGCTTCGACTCCGGATCGATGCTGAATCCGAACGAGTAATACCCCTGCAGCGCGTAACGGATCAGGTAGGCCATATCGCCGGTGCCCGCCGATTCATAGTACCCCATGTCGTTCGTGTCGAACGCATGGATCGCCATGTTCTGGGTCGACTGCTCGGCGAACGTGTAGGAGGCGTAGAAGTTGAACAGCCCGGCATTGCCGAAGAACGGCAGCTCGACGTTGCCGGCGACCAGCGCGCCGTAGCCGCCGAGGATGTTCTGCGGACGTCCGCCGATTCCGCTCTCCCCGATCGTCTGTCCGCCGAAGCGCAGCTCAGGCAGGACGGCGCCGATTCTCACGTTGTTCAGAATCGCCGAAAGCGACATACGACCGCCCCAGATCGACGGGTAGTTGATCTCGTCGAAGTTGTTCTTCAGCTCGATTCCCCAGTTGACCGTCGGGACGTTGTTCTCATCAATGTCGTAGGACACGAGCGAGGCGAGAATATCCGATCCGAGCGACGCCTCGTAGGCATACTGACCCGTTCCCGGAACCTCGGCGCCTTCGAGCACTCGCTTGACACCGGTCGCATTGGAGCTGCCGAAAAGTCCACCACCGCTGCTCGACGACGGGCCGAAGAGCGAAACGGTGGCAGGCGCAGACGAATCCTGTGGTTTTCCTCGAACCGGATGGCCTTCGCTGATGAATGTCAGGAGGAACGCGTACTGATCGGCCGGGAGATACGTCGCCTGCAGCTTGGTCCGTTCGGCAATGGTGATCTCATCGAGATTACGGAGCACGAACATCTTGTTGATCAGATCGTCGCTGCCGGCGGAGTTGTCAGCCACCGAAGTCTTCAACTCCTGATACATCCCCTGGTTGCTCGAGTTGTTTGTCAGGAAGTTGTACAGGTCCATGCCGACCCACGGCGTGCCCTTCACAGTCGGATTCGATTCGACGTCCGAGACGCCGAGCATGGCGATCAGGATCGGCTCGCCAGTCGATTTCGTCGATGTGACGAGGAAGAAGTCCTTCGGACGTGCCTGCTGCCGGGCATCGAGTGCGAGAGCGAGCTGATAGCCGCGATTGAGTTCCGCGTCGTCGAAGTCCTCCTCGTCAACATTGTAAACCTGCGCGAACTTCTTCTTGAACAACGCGTAGCTGTGTCCCTGCGGCGAACGCACGATCTGCATGATCCGATCGCGGCAGTTCTGCAGCGGTTCGTCGTAAACGATTTCACAGATCGCGTCGATCTCCGCGTTGTCCTTCTCATCCTCCTTCGCAAAGATCTGCAGCAAACGGTTCTTATAGTCTTCCCCGAGCTGATAGATCGTGATGTTCTTCCACTTTATATCGTCAATCGACGAGCTCTGAATCACACGATTCAGTCGGCGGTTGAGCCGCATCAGTTCGCTGGTAGAGTCCGCCTGGGCATGGAGCGTGGGTGCAGCCGCACCCAGCATCAGGCCCATCACGGCGAGCAGCGGCAGCGGCCTCGCCAGTCGTGATACGAGATTCATCATAGTCTTCAGCGTTATAGTGTGTTGAAACGACGTTTCGATCGTGTCGTCGACCCACCGGGGAAGGGGCGAATTACAAGCCGACGCCGGGGAGTTCACCGCAAACTCAGCGCGGCTTCACCGTAATCGCCGGGCGAAACCACGTGCCCGACGTCTTCGAGACGTGCCGAATCCTTGCGGTCCTGACGGGAGAAGGAATGCGAACTCTCGATCGCGCATCGTGCCAGTCGGAGTGTCACCCAATTCCTGTCGCAGTGCGAATTCATCGAAGGAAGCATTGTCACTGATACTCAGCAGCCGGCCGTCGACGGCTTCGATCGACCGTTCGGACGCCGCGGCGACCACGTGTTCACGGCTGTGGTAACCACCGGGCGGATCATCTGCGGCGACATACGCAGACTCCTGAGCATGCGCGAACGTACCGAGCGCAACGGTCGCACTCGGCACGATGAGGAACGGGGCCGCGGCCCGTGCCGACAATTCCATGGCAGAACTCCATGGAGAGCTGGGGTGAAGGCGAGCACTTCGTCGGATTGGGAAAAACAACGCGCCAAACTAACAAAAGCAGTCGGGTCAGCGGAAGCATTTTGTTGCAGATGCTTCAGCCGCTCTCCTGCCGTTGAATGTCAGTGGGATGCCGGGGATGATCCGATTGGCGGGAGAAGTGCGTTGGGACGAAGGACACGCCCGAGGTGTGAAGGAACGAAGGACGTCGACGAGCAAACGTCACCGGCGGTCGCCTCCAGGCGAGACGACCGCCGGTCGACGATGCGTCGACTATTGCTTAGGTGCCTGAACCGTGAACTGCACGAAGTTGTTGCCGGTCGCACCACCCTGACCCGTCATGGTCAGCTGGACATCGAACGTCTTACCGATGATTTCGCGTCTGAGCTTCGACGCATCAGTGATCCGCGCCTGCAGATTCCACTGGAACTCATCGATCTTGGTCATGTTCAGTCCGCCGATGCCGTAGTCCTCGCACTCGCTACAGGTCGCGGTGACCGACGTGGCCCCGTACTGGTTGGATCCGACAAGCTGTTTGATCGTGATCGGGCCGAGCGTCCAGGACTGGTCCTTGCTCGTGATCACGGCATCATGCGTAAAGCCGTCGAAGACGTCCGGAGCCGGCCAGGTGATCTCCAGGGACTTGCTCTGCAGCGGAACCTTCGGCGTCGTTCCCACGAGGGGATTCGACGGCGGCTGGTTCGCCGCAAGCAGCACCCAGTTGTCGCGCGACGGCGTCCCAAGCGGCGTCCAGAATACCTCGGCGACGATGTCGCTGGGGCGCCAGTCGCCATCGACCGTCAGGTCATCCGGCAGATCGCCATCGCGGAACGTCGTTCCCGCCTTGTTGAGAACCTCCTTGCCCTTGATGTACACTACCGTCCGGTAGTGACTCTCGGGAATGTGATTCGATTCCCATTCGCTTGTCGGATTGAACTTCCTTCCGACCACGGCTCGAAGTCCCTTCCACTTGTCGATCGCCGCACGCTTTTCGGTGCCGCCGGCCATGGCGGGCATCTCCACCATCAGCACGCGCTTGTCTTCCTCGAATTTGCCTGCATTGGACGCCTTGGCGACAAGCGGAATTTCACCTGCGGTCGTCACCGGAACACGATATGTATATAGTGAGTGCTCCTTATCAGCATCGACCTGAATTCCGGTCATATCCTTCTGCGCCTCAGCGGGTCCGAGCTTCACCTGAACCCGCAGGTCGGCTCCGGTGTACCAGTAGACGGTGTCCGGTACGCCGATGATCTGCGCCACCGGGTGCTCGGCGACCGGCTTCGGCTTGATGACACGAATGTTGAACGAATTCTGCGAGCGGTTCTGCTCGAAGTTCTTGTAGGCATTCGGTGTCAACAGCGCGGTGATGTAGTTCTCGACCTCGGTCGGTGGCTCACTACGCTGCCGTCGCTTGGCAAGGGCGTGCTGCACCTGCTGCAACTGCTTGACCGTCAGGTTCACGTTCCCGATTCGAATGGTGTCGTCGGGATTCGGATCTCCGGTGCCGGCGATGCCGAGAATCTTGTTCGTATGCGAATTGAACCTCAGGCGGTACCAGCCAGCGCCGTTGTTCGGTTTGAAGTTGACGGTAAACACCTTCACCTTCTTCCCCTGCGCCACCATTTCGGCGGTCCTCTCCTCGTTCAAGGTGAAATAATTGGTCGGATCGCCAGTGGGGATACTCCCACCAAGTATCTGGCGAGGCTCGGTGTAACTGCCGACCTCGGTACCCAGGTGGGCTTCAAAAATCTTCGTGCCGCCCTCGATGTCGCTCGTATCCGGACCGAGGTCGGTCTCATCGAGGTTGACATTGGGCGAATACGAGACATTGTACTCCAGCAGCGGAATATCGTCGCCCCGCACCCGCTTTCCATCGGCGACGACCCAGGCGTTCTTGTCGCCGACGGAAACCATGACGTCGTAGCTGCGCTCGATACCGCCCGGCTGGTCCTCATCGAGAACGATCTGATCCTTGGGGTTGGTGCTGATATCGGTCGCGCCACTGCCCGTCTGCAGCTGCGAAAGAATCGTCTGCACGATCTCGATCGCCTGCCGCTGCTGACGGCGCAGGTTCGACTCGGCTTCATCGCGCTCGATGAAGATGATCAGCAGTTCCAGAATGACAGCGAGGTACAGAACAAAGTATACCTTGCCGGCTCCTCCTTTTGACATGGCGCCGTCTCCTTACTCAGAAATAGTACAGAATGAGGGGTCCAACAGACCCGCAATCGGTAGAGTCGACTGGTCGATACGGTTGATCTCGGTCAGTGATGTCTGCGTCGGGCTTGAGCTCCGGGGTGACCCGGCGTGAGGGGAAGGACGTCGGTCCCGCTACGATTTCCCGCTGGTGACGGGAACAAACCAGCGTCACAAAGCGTAATATAATGATTATACCGTGCTACGCTTGCGTTTCGCGATGTCAGCGCATTTTTTCCCGCTCCGGACAGGGACCCGAGGTGTCCGAACCCGTCGGTCGGTCCGATCGCGACGCGCGTCGGTGGCAGACCTATACCACCTGGAGGTTCGCAAACTTCAGCATCAGCTGCTTCCGCCCGGCCTGTTCGAATCGCACCGTCAGGCGCGTCTTCTCACCCTGCCCAGCGATCACCTCCACCCTCCCGCGTCCGAAGTTCGGATGCACGACCACCGAACCAACCTCGAGAGGTTTGTCGATCTGTGAGTAGTTCTCCAGATGCTTGGTCGGTGGCGTCTGGTCAAACGACGAAGTCACCGGCCGCGTGTTGCCACGCGTCGTTCGCGACGGCTTCCGGATCGTCGCGCTCTGGCCCCCGCCCTCTGCCGGCGTCGCCGCGATGCGCGACGGTGTCGAGGAATTCATCTTCAACAGATCCGATCTGATCTCGGTGAGAAACCGCGACGCCGTCGGATAACTGAGCTCGCCGAACCTGTAACGTCGCTCGCAGTTGAAGAGATAGAGGCGCTCCTTTGCCCGCGTCACCGCCACGTAGAACAGCCGCCGCTCCTCTTCGAGCTCGTCCTGCTCCTGCATCGAGTTCCCGATCGGAAACAGCCCCTCCTCCAGTCCCGCGATCATCACCGTCCGAAACTCGAGACCCTTAGCGGAATGTATCGTCATCAACGTCACGCGGTCGGCAACCGCATCGTAGGTATCAGCTTCCGAAACGAGCGTGATCTCCTGCAGGTAACGGTCGAGCGTCGCCTCCGGATATGCGTCGGAAAACTCCGCGATGTGCGAGAGGATCCGCTCCACGTTCTCCCATCGCGCCATCGCCTCCGGCGTTCCCTCGTCACGGTAGCTCTGTAACAGTCTCGACTCCGTCAGCAGTCCGTGCGCCAGATCCGACGGCGTCAGGTGCTCCAGGTTCTCGTGCGCCGATCGGATCATCTCCGCGAACGTCGAGAGCACCCGACCCACCCGCGGCGCTACGCCGTTTATGCGCTCCGGCCGTGCCGCTGCCTCAAGGAACGGTATGCCGTGCTCGGCGGCGTGGGTGCGCAAGCGCTTCATCGTCACGTCGCCGACACCACGTGACGGCGTGTTGATCGCCCGGGCAAACGATTCGTCGTCCTGTGGATTGACCACCAGTCGCAGATACGACAACGCGTCCTTCACCTCCTTTCGCCGGTAGAACGCAACGCCGCCGATGATTCCGTATGGAATGTTGTTCCGGCGCAGCGCGTCCTCGATCGACAGCGATTGCGAATTCGTCCTGTAGAGCACCGCCATCTCACCAAGCGGAACACCCCGCTCGTGCTCGCGCTGGATCACCCGCACGACTTCGTGCCCCTCCTCGCGCTCGTCGCGAAGTGTGTTCAAGTGAATCGGTTCGCCCTCGAGGTTCTCCGTCCACAACGTCTTGGCGAGCTGGCGGCGGTTGTTCTTGATCACATCGTCGGCCGCGGCGAGAATCGTCTTGGTCGAACGGTAGTTCTGCTCCAGACGGAACACCCGCGCATCGGAGTAGTCCCGCTCGAAGTCGAGAATGTTCTGAATGTCCGCTCCCCTGAACCGGTAGATCGACTGCGCATCGTCGCCGACGACGCAGATGTTCCGCCGCCGGGCCGCCAGCTGATTGACCACCGTGTACTGCGCCCGGTTGGTGTCCTGGTACTCGTCGATCAGAATGAATTCGAAGTGGTCCTGGTAGCGCTCCAGGACGTCGGGATTCCGCTCGAAGAGTTCGATGGTCCGCACAAGCAGATCGTCGAAGTCCATCGCATTGTTGCCGCGTAACCGATTCTCGTAGTTCTCATAGACGAGCGCAATTCGTTCCTCGATCGCGTTGCCCGCCTGTGAACGGTACGCTGCCGGCGAAACCATCGCGTTCTTCGCCGCCGAGATCCGAGCGAGAATCATCTTCGGCGAGTAGTCCTGTGCCGAGATGCCGAACTGAGCCATCGCCGCGCGCACCACACCGAGCGAGTCGTCGGTATCATAGATGGTGAAGCTCGGCGTGTACCCGAGCTTCACGGCTTCCCTTCGAAGAATCCGACTGAACACGGAGTGGAACGTTCCCATCCACAGCGGCGCCGCACGCTCGTCGCCCACCAGTCGCGAGATCCGCTCCTTCATCTCCGCCGCCGCCTTGTTAGTGAACGTCAGAGCAAGGATGTTCCACGGACGCACCCCTTTAGCCAGCAGAAATGCGATGCGGTAGGTCAGAACCCGGGTCTTGCCGGAACCGGCGCCCGCCACGATGAGCAATGGTCCCTCCGATGCCGTGACTGCCTGACGTTGCACCGGATTGAGGTCGTCGAGAAAATCCGTTCCAAGTTCCGCCGAGTCCGTCGTCGGAGACGGTGCACCCGATTCGGGTGCAAAGAGTTGCGGTGTCGCCTCGTCCTGTCGCGTCAGTCGTAGCTTTGCCAATGTCTCGAAGGTCGAATTTCAGTGTACGTGGTAGTCGCTCCGTGCTCACCAACCCGCGTTGACCAGCGTCGGCTGCAGTGAGGTATCCATCGATCCGATGAGATCGTCGATCGAACCCATCCGGTGCTCGGTGAGGTAGTCCTCGATTCCCTGAACCAGTGCCGCGCCGCAGCCGGGTTCGACGAACAGCGCCGTACCCACCTGCACCATCGACGCGCCGACGACGAGAAACTCGATGGCGTCGGTGGCATTCATGATTCCACCGATGCCGATGATCGGAATATTCACCGCACGCCGGACCTCATAGACCTTCGCCAGCGCCAGCGGCTTGATCGCCGGACCCGAGTATCCTCCGGTGATCGTCGCAAGCCGCGGCCGCCGCGTGTGCGCGTCGACCGACATTCCGACGAACGTGTTGATGCAGGAGACGGCGTCGGCTCCCTCGCCTTCACAGGCACGGGCGAATTCGGCGATCGACGTGACGTTCGGCGTCAGCTTGATCGTCAGCATCCGTTCAGTACGCCGCCGCAGTTCCCGTGTGATCTCGGCGACCGAAGGACAGTGCGTGCCGAAATTCAACCCGCCATCCTTTACGTTCGGACAGCTCACGTTGATCTCGTAGCCGGCGATCCCCTCGTGGTCCTCGCACCGCTCCAGGACGTAGGCGTACTCCTCGACCGAACTCGCCGCGATATTGACGACGACGGTTGCCCTTCGCCGACGCAGCTCCGGCAGTTTCTCGTCGAGGAACACGTCGACGCCGACGTTGGCAAGACCGATCGAATTGAGCATTCCCGCTCTGGTCTCGGCGATGCGCTGCGGTGGATTGCCAGGTCGCGGATTGCGGCTGATGCTCTTTGTGACGACGCCTCCGAGCGTCGAGACGTCGACGAAATCGTCGCTCTCGATGCCGTATCCGAACGTGCCGGATGCCGTCAGCACCGGATTCCGGAAGGTGACGTTGCGAATGCAGACCGCGGTCGATGGCATTGGTGATGGGCAGTTGCGTGAATTCCGAAAGCTACGCATCCGGTGAGACCGGACCAACCGTGGGCCGCCCGGCAATGGCCGGTTGCGAGCGGTGGTGAAGCGGTCAGTGCACCGACGGGATCGACTCCAGCATGATGTCCTCAAAATCGTAGTTAGGACCGTGCGTGCAGACGAGGGTGTACCTCGCCGACCCCGTCCGCATTTCAACCGGGCATCCCTGGCAGATTCCGATGCCGCAGGCCATCTGGCATTCAAGCGACACTTCCAGTGGCAGCGACCGGTCCCGGCAGAAGGCACCGAGCGCAAGCAGCATCGGATTGGGACCGCAGGCGAAGACGCGCGTCGAGCTGATGCCGTTCTCATCGGTGAACGCAGCGAGCAGATCCACCACCGTTCCCCGCATCCCCTGTGAACCGTCGTCGGTTGCATACCGGGCGTTCGGCAGTCGACCGTCTCCCGGGATCATCGCCGCACACCGTGCTCCGAACAGGTTCACCACCTCCACGCCGCGCGCGAGGAGCGTCTCGGAGAGAATCGGCATCGGAGCGATCCCAACGCCACCGCTAACCAGCACTGCACGCCGGTAGGTCCCGTCGAGATGAAACGGCACCCCGAGCGGTCCCAGGATGTCCACCACGTCGCCCTCCCGTCTTTCGGCGAGCATTGCGGAACCTCGGCCGACGACATTGAAGATGATCTCCACCTCCTGGCCGATCACGCGATGCACGCTGTAGGCGCGGCGCAGCAGCGGATCGAAGCCGATGTCCGGTCGAATGTTGAGAAACTGGCCGGCGCGGGTTTCAGAAGCGATGCGCGGTGCGTGAAATCGGAGCGTGAAGACGTTGTCGGCGACCTGGTCGTAGCTCGTCACCGACGCGCGATGCTGGACGATCATGAATGCGATAATTCGGCGTGGACTGTGCCTTAGCGGGTGAATACTCTACCCGTCCTTCTTCGGATTGCCGTCGGCAGAACTGTCCGGCGGAGGCGCGGGCGCCGAGCGGTTGCCGTTCTGAATCCAGTTGCCGTCGAGCCCCATCTGACGATTTCCCGGAAGCTCGCCCCGCATCCGCGCCTGATCGGCTCGCCGCTGGCGCTCGATCTGACTGGGATCGACGTGGTCCACCTTGCTGGTGGAATCGACACCCGGATGGACCGAATCCGGTCGCAGATTGCCCGTCTCGTTGAGCGGAATCAGCTGTGGGTCCGGATGCGCCTGCGGAGACGCACCGCCGCCGCTTTGTGCGTTGATCACCGCTGCCACCAGCGGCCGAACGCGATCGGCATGCTCGCTGTCGGGGAACTCGTTGACGATGCGCGCATAATACACAAACGCGCTGTCGAGCCGGTCGAACTGCTTCTCGTAGATCAGGCCGATCGCGTAAAGTGCCGCCGGCGCGAACCTCGACTGCGGGTAGGTGGCGACGAGCTTCTTGAACTGCTCAAGAGCGGGCCTGTACTCCTTCACCTTCATGAAGCTGGTGCCCGAAGTGTAGAGATCGACCTCCGGATCGTGCATGGCCGCTTCGGTGTAGCCCAGTCGCTGACGGGCGTCCTCGGCGAACGCGGTCTGCTCATGGTCCTCGACCAGGATCTCGAGCAACGAATCGGATTCCGTCCGTCGTCCGTCCTCGAGCGCCATCATCGCCAGTCCGTAGATCGCCCGCGCCTCCTCATAGCTTCCCGGTCGTGCCCACTGCCGCGACAGCCGGTAATGCAGCGCCATCGAATCGTGCTTCTGAAGCGTCGAGAACGTCCGGGCAAGATTGTAGTGGGCAGTGGCGACGCGCGACCGTGTGGAGTCGGGGAACGTCACGAGGTTGACCTTCGTCAGCTCACCGATCCTGCGCGACTGATCCTGGTGGTACGACAGAAGCGAGGCCATCCGCTGCGCCCGATCCTGGAACGGCGCCCTGGCCGACTGTACGCGCTGGAAGTCCGGCAGCGCCGTGGCGTAGTCTCCGGCACGATATGCCTGGATTGCCCGCTCGTAGATCCCGTACGCCGAGTAGTTCCCGCTCGGGTAGGCCGAGTCCAGCAGCGCAAGCGACTGATCATCCACCCGACCGTTGCCCTTCAACTGCGCCTCGATCTCCATCTGCTGAAGATCGACGAGCCCCGTCCACTCTTCATAGTTCGAATTGTCCCGAAGATCGGCCAGCACCTTCGCCGCCTCGTCCGGATGCTCAAGCGTACGCAGTGCCGCGGCCTTGTGCAGTCCTGTCTCGAACTGGATGAGCACCGACGGCGAATACGCGTCCACCCGCGCAAACTCGCGTAGTGCACCGTCGAAGTCTCCCGCGCGGTAGTACACCATCGCCAGCTCGTACTGCCAGCGCGCCCGGTCCTCTCCGCTGGTGCTCAGAATCAGCGCCCGCTTGAACGGCTTGAGCGCCTCGTCGATGTTGCCCTCGCCGAGGTACACGTCGGCGTTGAGCCGGAAGGCATTGACCAGGACGTCGATGCGCTTGTCGGCCCACGCGACGTCGATCGTACGCGAGAGCGTCACCTTGGCTGTGGCAGTGTTGTGCAGATGCAGCTGGTCCATCGCAAGCACCAGGTGCGCATCGGGAAGCCAGCGACTGTCCGGGAAATTGGCGATCAGCTCCTCGCACTTCTGTTGCGACTTGTCGAAATCGCGCTCGTAGAAGTATGCCTTGCCAATGTAATAGACCGCGTCGTCGAGGTAGTCGCTCTGGCCGTGCTGCGCCAGCAGCTTCGATCCCTTCAGAAGAATCGAATCGAGCTTCACCCGATTCGCCTTCGCCTCGGACATCGACATCGACAACCGCTCGAGATGATCGTAGGGACCCTCCTGGTCGACCACCGCGTTGTCGTACGGCACGTAGTAGGTGGGCGTCTCCGACTTCTGCTCGCGGATGTACAGCAACTGCTGCTCGACCTCGTCCATGATCCGTTCCATGTTGTAGAACAGATTGAAGTAGGTCGTGAAATTGTTGAACGGCTGGCAGGCTGCCGCTCCCGCTGCGAGTAGCGACAGTACTGCCGCAAGCACTGGTCTGCGGATTTTCATAAACGATCAAGTTATGTCCGGCCACTCCGTCGGTCAAGACACCCCCGCGGAGCCGACCGCCGGTCAGTCACCCTTCGACGCGACTTGTTCACCACCGGCTTCGTATATTCGTCACTCTGTATACGATTCAGCGATTTCAATAGTCCATCACGGAGGTAACCCATGCCCTGCGGCAAGAAGAGGAAGCGCCACAAGATGGCGACCCACAAGCGCAAGAAGCGGCTTCGCAAGAACCGGCATAAGAAGAAGAAGTAGCTCGGACAATTCGGCCCCTTTCCCTCGGTCACTTCGGACTCAGGTGAAGGGGCTCGACGCATCAGGACCAGCACGACGCTCCCGACCCGACCACAACCACCCGAACTGACGATGGATACGACCACCAACGCGTCGCTCGCCGATCGCGAGCACCAACATTTCGTTCCGACCTACAAGCGCCTGGCCATCGAAGTCGACCGCGCTGACGGCATGTACGTCCTCGCCCGCGACGGTCGCCGCTACCTCGACTTCCTCGGTGGCATCGCCGTCAACGCCCTCGGCCATACACATCCCAAAATCGTCGCGGCGATCGAGCAACAGGCGCATCGGTACATGCACCTGTCGAACTTCTTCTATCAGGACGCACAGATCGACTTCGCCGAACGGCTCACCGCCGCGAGCGGATTTCCGAAGGTCTTCCTGGCCAACAGCGGAACCGAAGCGATCGAAGGTGCGCTGAAGCTGACACGTGCCTGGGGAAGTGCGCATGGCGGGCGGCACGGCGCCATCGGATTCACCGGCGCATTCCACGGTCGTACCTACGGAGCACTCTCGATCACCAGTAAACAACGTCACAAGGAGGGCATGGGTCCCTTCCTCCCGGAAACCGCCGTGCTCCCGTTCAATGATGCCGACTCGCTTCGCGCGGCCGTCGACGAGACCACGTGCGCCGTGTTCGTCGAATTCCTCCAGGGAGAAGGAGGCATCAACTGGATAACGGAGGAATTCGCCCGGACGATTGCAGAGCTGAGGCGCGAGCATGGCTTCCTGCTCGTTGCCGACGAAATCCAGTCCGGAGCCGGCCGCACCGGCGACTTCTTCGCCTTCGAACGATTTGACGTTCGCCCCGACATCGTCACGCTCGCAAAGGGAATCGGTGGCGGACTCCCGCTCGGCGCGATCCTCGCTACCGAGGAGGTCGCCGCCACCTGGGGAAGCGGCCAGCATGGAACCACCTTCGGCGGCAACGCCCTTGCCTGCGCCGCCGGTAGCGTCGTGCTCGAAGAGGTAAGAAGTGGACTGTCCGATCACGTGCGGGAAGTCGGTGACTATATGCTCGATGCGTTGCGCGACCTGCAGTCGGCCCTCCCGTCGGTCGTCGCCGACGTGCGCGGCGCCGGCGCGATGGTCGGCGTCGAACTGTCCGTCGAGGCCGCCCCCGTCGTCCAGGCCATGCTCGAGCGAAACGTGATAATCAACGCAACCGGCGAACGCGTGCTGCGCTTCCTCCCCCCGTTCATTTTCCAGCGGGATCATGTCGATACGGTGGTGTCGACGCTCCGGGAAGTCCTCACGACCTCATAGGTGGCGATCAGAACTCGTCGATGTCGTCGGGATCATCTCCTCTGCCCGTGAAAATCGCTCCGATCATGTCGGTGTAGCTGATGGTGGCGTCGGCATCCTCGCGCGCGATCTTCGAGTTCTGATGCAGTCCGTCGAGCACGAATTCCATGGCGGTGGCAACTTCATAGTCATTGCCGGCATCGACCTTCAGATGGCGCACGGTCATCTCACGCAGCCCCGGCACCCGATCGAGTTCGGCGAGGTAGCGATCCGACGGCATGGTGTCCTCCAGGGTCACGGTGTTGCCGCCGGAGAACCATTTGAGAATCTCGCTGTAGGGGTCCTCGGGCCGCTCCCGGCGTTCTCCGCCCCGACGCGGCCGATCGAGTGGGTTCGGGAAATACATCGCGAATACCTCCCGCACCGCCTTGCCGATCAGCGCCCGCGCCACCTTCACCGGACCCTCCTGTTCGCCTTCGAAGACGAGCTCCACCTTGCCGGTGATTCCGGGGAGCGCCTGCTGCAGATCGACGATGCGCGGGACGATCACCCCTTCGCCATTGAGAATCGCGCGGCGCTCGGCATTGGACACCAGCGCCTCCATCGTCGTGATCGTCATGCGCGCGGAGACGCCCGATTGCTGGTCGACGAATTCCGACCGGCGTGCCTGCGCCCCGATCATCTCGACGATCTGCTCGATGTACTCCGGCATCACCACAGTTCCGTCGGCCTCCCGCGACGTCCATGCCTCCTGGCGCGTGATGCTCATGCCCTCCTCGAGTCGCCGCGGATAGTGCGTCAGAATCTGCGAGTCGATCCGGTCCTTCAGTGGCGTGATGATCGCTCCTCGATTGGTGTAGTCCTGAGGATTCGCCGTGAAGACGATCATCAGGTCCAGCGGAATTCGAACGTTGAATCCCCTGATCTGGATGTCGCGCTCCTGCATGATGTTGAACAACCCCACCTGGATGCGCGGTTGCAGATCGGGAAGTTCGTTGATGACGAACACGCCGCGATTGGTGCGCGGGATGATCCCGAAGTGGATCGCTTCCTCGTGTCCATAGGTCAGCCGTCGACTCGCCGCCTTGATCGGATCGATGTCTCCGATGAGGTCGGCGATCGTTACGTCCGGCGTCGCCAGCTTCTCGCCGTAGCGGGCCTCGCGCGAGATCCACGCGATCGGCGTATCATCGCCCTTCTCGGCCACCAGATCACGCGCGAAACGGCTCGTCGGCGCGAACGGATCGTCGTTGATCTCCGATCCCTCGACGATCGGTATCACCTCGTCGAGCAGATGCGGCAGCAGCCGGGCAATCCGTGTCTTGGCCTGCCCACGCAGTCCGAGCAGCAGAATGTCGTGCCGGGCAAGCACCGCGTTGACCAGCTGCGGAATTACCGTCTCACGGAAACCGACGATTCCCGGAAACAGCTCCTCGCCGCTGCGGAGCTTCGCGATCAGATTCGAGCGCATTTCGTCCTTCACCGGTCGGACGTGATAGCCGGCGGCCTTCAGCGCTCCAAGCGTCGTCGGACGAGTCATTCTGGTAGTCATGGTCGTGGGGAATTGGTGCGGGCGTGAAACTATGAAAATCCTCCTGATACGCTTCAGCTCCGCCGGTGACGTGATCCTCACGTCCCTGCTCGTGCGCTGCCTCCGCCGCCGCTTTCCCGACGCCGACGTCCACTTCCTCACGAAGCGATCCTTCGCGCCGCTGCTCGAGCATTCCCCCTACATCGATCGCGTGTTCGCCATCGAGTCACACGAACGCCCGCGTCAGCTCGCGCGCCGCAAGGCCGCACTCATCGCCGAAGACGCCCATGGCTACGACCTCGTGCTCGACCTCCACAACTCGATCCGAAGCAGATATTTCCGGCTTGGTCTCGGTCGTCGCACGCTCGTCTTCGAAAAACCCACCGTCCGTAAGTGGTTGCTCGTGCACTTCAGGAAGAACCTCCTGCGGCCAGTCGTCCCCGTGGCAGAACGCTACCTCACCCTGGCGCATGACCTCGACGTCGAGAACGACGGCGCCGGACTCGATCTGTTCACCGGTGGTGCCTACGCTGCGATCGAACCGCTTCCGGAGCGTCCGACGATTGCGCTCGCGCCCGGTGCGCGCCATGCAACGAAACGATGGCCCGTCCATCGCTTCGTCGAACTCGGCTGTGCGCTGATCACACGCTGGAATGCCCGGGTGGTGCTGCTCGGAGGCGGTGATGAACACACGCTCTGTGAGGAAATTCGCGCAGGTATCCTTCAGAACGTCACGCCGGCTACCGTCCTGAATCTCGCCGGTGGAGGATCGATCCTCGACGCCGCCGCAACCATCGATGCGTGCGACGCCGTCGTCTCCAATGACTCCGCCCTCGCGCACGTCGCCGCCGCTCGCAAACGCCCCGTCGTCGCAATCTTCGGCTCCACCGTGCAGGAATTCGGATTCGCTCCGTATGGCACCACCTCCCGCGTCGTGGAGAACCTCGGACTCTCCTGCCGGCCATGTACAACCATCGGACGGCTGGAGTGCCCGAAGGGGCACTTTCAGTGCATGCTCGGGATCACGGCCGCAGAGGTGGCGTCGGCGGTAGAGGCCGTCTGCCACAAGGTCGGTTAGACCGTGCCGGACACGGAGGACCCGAAGGTCGTCCCCACCACACTCTGAAGTTGCCCCGCCTCACCGCGCCTCCACCACCTCCTGCGCCATCCGCTCCTTCAACTGCAGCACCACGTAGTGAAATACGATCGAATGCACGCTCTCGGCAGTACACATGTCGTCGAGCGGGACGTGCACGCACTCCTGTGCGATCTCCCGCAGCCGCCCTCCGGAAAACCCCGTCACACCGATCGTCTTCATCCCGTGCGCGTTGGCGTACTCGATCGCCCGCAACACGTTCGGAGAATTGCCCGACCCGCTGATCGCCACCAGCACGTCGCCCTCCCGGCAGAAGGTGCGGAGCTGCTGCAGGAACACCTGGTCGTATCCCTCGTCATTGGCAAGCGCCGAGAGGAACGGAAGATTGTCCGTCAGCGACAGTGCGCGGATCCGCTTCTCCTGCTCCATGTCCTGACACGTGCCCTTCGCGAGATCCTGCGCGAAATGACTCGCGTTTGCCGCCGAGCCACCGTTGCCGATGACGAACACCGTCGACCCGGTGCGATAGGCGGCGTAGAGCGATTCGATGAATCGCGCGACCTCCGATTCGTCGACCGAATCGGTCGCCGCGGTGAGATACGACTTGTACTGGCTGAAATTCATGTTGTGAAATTCCTATGTGTGCTTGTCCTCGTGCCGGTCGATGACGCCCTCCTTCGTATGGAACTGTTCCTCGAGCACCTTCTCGCCTTCGCCGTCGGTAATCACGATCAAGAAATTGCCGACCTCGATCTTCAGATCGTCCGGTGGAAGTTTGATGATCGTTCGCTTGTCTCCCTCGATTTTCACGACGGCGAGAAGCATTGACTTGAATTCGTACCGGATCGTATTGAATGCCTCGCCGAACGTGCGACCGGCAAATGGATTCTGCGGCAATACCTCGTACTGCTGAATGTCGTACTGTCCGGCTGTCTCCGTCGATGACATCAGATCATTGGAGAGCGTCGCCACGTCCGGCTCGAAGATGTAGGAAGCAATCAGTTTCGACGCAATTTCATTCTTCGACAATGCATACGTCACGCCGGCACTCTGGAACGTATCCTTCAAGTCCGGATTATCCAGCGTCACGAGTATCTTCACCTTCCCGTACACCTTCTTCAGGTTCAGTATCGCGATCAGTTTGTCCGTGTCGTTCCCCCCGTTGAGGAACACCATGTACGAACTGTCGATGTTCACGTTGTGGAACTGGTTCGTGTTATTCAGTTCGCTGAACAGGACGAAGACAGGGCGATCGGGGAATGCGGAATAAATCAGATCGACATCGTCGCGATCGTCGGTAATGATCGCCACCTGCCGTTCGGCCCCGAGCAACTGCCTTGTGATCGACCGGGCGAAATCGTCCCAGCCGATGATGATGACGTGGCCCGCGAATCGCGTTCCGTCGAGTCCCATACGCTTCCTCTCGCGTCTGTCGAGCACCTGTTTATTGATTTCACCGATCAGAAAACCGAGGACACCGAGACTGCCGATGAGGAAAAGGAATCCTATCACCTTTCCGAACAGCGTCACCGGATAGTGATCGCCGTACCCGACGGTCGTGAGCGTCACGAGGGAATACCAGATGGCATCCGGGATCGAATGGATGTTCGCCTTGCTGCTGGTCGACTCCGCAGCGACGATCAGTATGAGCAGCAGCGAATAGACCGCGAGGCCGATCACGTGCCATACCGGCCGCGGTATCTGTCTTCGTCTCATCAGACGGCTCTTCGTCCGGCGGATGCGGTCCGGGTGGCACCGTCCCGCCCGCCAATGGTGGTTACTTCCAGCTGTAGCGCTGATGGTTGAGAATGATCTTGCTGCCGTACGGCTCGAGCATGAACGGCATTTCCCGATAGTTGTCGAGCGATTCGCGCAGATTATCCTGATCGGGACGCCGACAATACACCATGAGAAATCCCCCGCCTCCGGCTCCGGAAATCTTTCCCCCCAGCGCACCGCCATCCTGCGCACTCGTATACATCCCGTCGATCTGCTCGTTGGTGATGCCCGTGGCAAGCTGCTTCTTCAATTCCCAGTTGCGATGCAGAATGTCTCCGATCGCGTCAAAATCGCCAGCCCTCAACGCCGACTCCACCTCGCACGCCAGCGCCTTGATCTGATGGTGAAAGTCCGTCGTATCGCCAATCCGCTCCCGCTGCGTCGACAGGATGTTGCTCGACTTTCGAACGATGTCGGTGAAGAACAGCAGAAGGTTGCTCCCGAATCTCCGGCGATGCGAATCGGGAATGTCGATCGGATCGACCGTCACCGAATCGTCTTCGTTGAACGTGATCACGTTCAATCCGCCATACGCCGCTACGTACTGGTCCTGCTTTCCGATCGGCTTGCCGCAGATGTCGATCTCGATCCGACACGCCTCGTCGGCCAGCCGCTCCGGCCCGATTTGCCGCCCGCGATACTGATAAAATGCGTTCAGCAGTCCGACCGTCAGACTCGAGGAAGAACCGAGCCCGGAGCCCTCCGACGGAATGTCCGCCATCATCGCAACCTCGAACCCGTTGGTCATCCCGGTCATCCGCGCGGCCTCGCGAACGAGTTCGTGCTGAATCTCGTCGATCGACGACACGATTTCCTTCTTCGAATAATCGACGTAGATCTTGTCGTCGTATCGATGGTTGACAATTACGTAGATGTACTTGTCGATCGTCGTCGAAACGACCCGGCCGCCGTGCTGACGGTAGTATTCGGGAAGGTCGGTGCCGCCGCCGGCAATACTGATGCGAAGTGGTGTCTCAGTGATGATCATTGTGCATCGAATGTTGACTCCATTCCCGTTCGGCTCGCTCGAGACTCTCGCGCGTTCCGATGTCGCGAAGGTATCCCTCCGTCTGCCAGCCGTGCATTCGTCCAATGAGCCCCGGAAGCACGTGTGTCCCGAGATCCCACGGATATGATTCGGGTCGTATGAATTCGAACAACTCCGGCGTGGCGACGAACAGGCCTGCATTGGCAAGATCGCTCGTCGGTGCCTCCGGCTTCTCATCGAATGCCACGATCGTTCCTTCGTCGTCGAGCGTCGCTATCCCGCAGGCGGACGGATGCTCTGCATGAAAGAGCGCCATCGTCATTGTCGGTCCCCCGGCGCCGCGGTGTTCCTCGATGAGCGCCGTAAGATCCGCGCTGGTGAGATTGTCTGCGTAAAGAATCAGGAAATCGCGCTCGCCGGAAACGAAGGATCGGTTGGCGTTGAGCGTGCCGGCACTGCCAAGAAGCGTCGGTTCGAATACCGTCTGAATTCCCACCGGTCCATGGTACGACTGCACGAATTTCTCCACCAATTCCGGCAGATGGTGGAGATTGATCAGCACGTCAGTGACTCCATGCCGTTGGAGCAGATCGAGCCACCACGCGAGCAGCGGACGTCCGGCAATCGGAACCAGACATTTCGGAACCTCATCGGTCAACGGCCGGAGTCTGGTGCCGAGTCCGGCCGCAAGCAGAAACGCCTTCATTGCACCTTCTGGACGACGTTCATCCGTTTCATCGTACGCTCGGCGTAATCGAGCAGGTCGTCGATGTTTCCCTGCGCGGTCAGATATTCTGCGTATTCGCGCACCGAGTCCTCCACTGAACGCTTCGGCTGCCAGCCGAGCTGGCGGAGCTTCGAAATATCAGACAGCGTGTGACGCGTGTCGCCGAAGCGAAACTCGCCCGGCACTCGGGGCTCGATTGATTCCTTGCCGAATACGTTCGCCACCGCGCGCGCGAACTCCAGCACGCCGATCGGAGTGCCGCCACCGACACAGAAGACCTCTCCAACGGCGCGCTCGTCATCCATTGCAAGCACGTTCGCATCGACCACGTCGTGGATATTCACGAAGTCGCGCAGCTGCCGTCCGTCCTCATATACCGTCGGCGCGCGATCGAAGTAGTAATGGAGCGAAAAAATTCTGCACGCGCCGGAGTATGTGTTGTAGAACGACTGGCGCGAGCCCTGCACGATGGAGTACCGAAGCGCGACGGAGGGAACGTCGTAGCGCATGCCGAAGCGAATCGCCTGCATCTCCTGCGAATACTTGCTCATCGCGTAGGCATTCGGCGGGTTGGCATGCGTCTCCGGCGTCCACTGCCACTGCATCGGCCGTCCGGATTCGTCCAGAAGCTCCCACTCGCCTCGACGAAGCTGCTCCAGCGAGCGCATCGTCGGTCGACGCAATTCGCCATCGACGGTGCGATAGAGTCCCTCCCCCTGGACGAACTGGGACGAGGCGACCACCACGCGCTCGATCGGGAGGTGCTCCTCGACGATGAGCTCGTAGATGAGCGCGGTGGAAACGGCGTTGGTGTGAAAGAACGTGGAGAAGTCCTGCAGGTAGTCCTGATAGGCGGCAAGATGGAAGACGACGTCCACACCCTGGAGTGCCCTGCGAACGGTATCGCGATCGCGTACGTCGCCCTCGATGAACTCGAGTTCATCGGACAGATAGCCCGGTTTCCCCTTCAGATGCACCGGCTTCTGGAGGTTGTCGAGCACACGAACGCGATGGCCGAGCGACAGCAGTCGATCGGCGGTGTGCGACCCGATGAAACCGGCGCCGCCGGTAATGAGAACGTGATGCGACATCCCGGATCAGAGCGGAGTACCGACGACGGAGAATGGAGAATGGGTCACGACGCCGTCGCGCAGTTCGTAGCGGCCATTGTCGTTCTCAACGACGGAGTTCGATGGGGACAATGCCAAGCGTTCGCCGCGAACGCCGACCCAGCCGACGCGGCGGGCCGGCACACCGACGACGAGCGCAAAGGGAGCGACGTCGTGATTGACCACCGCACCGGCACCGACCATGCAGTACTCGCCCAGCGTGACGCCGGCGACGATCGTGGCGTTGGCACCGACCGATGCGCCTCGACGGATGAACGTCGGCACTACATGGTCATGGTACACGCGGCTGCGGGGAAACAGATCGTTGGTGAGCACGCAGTTGGGTCCGAGAAAGACATCGTCTTCGACGGTGACGCCCTCCCAGACGGCGACGCCGTTCTTGATCGTGACGCGGTCGCCGATGGTGACGCCCGACTCGATGAAGCTGTGGTCGCCGACGTTGCAGTCGGCACCGAGGCGAACGTCCTTCATGACGTGTGCGAAGGCCCAGATGCGCGTGTTGGCACCGATCGATTCGGTCTCGCAGAGCGCCTGCGGGTGAACGTAGTGGGACATGGAATGAAGCGGGAGCGAATTGGGCAGGAGTCGACTGAAAACAGACGATGGCCGACGGTGATCGGAGAACGATCGACCGTCAGCCATCGATAAAACTACGCAACCGCGGGCGAACGAATCGCGAAGGCGGCGTTCACTTGCCCGCAGGAATCGTGTGGCGTTCAACGTGATGCTCAGGGCGAACCGCGGGTGCTGTCACGCCATCGATCTCACCGGTGATTCGCTCGAGCAGTTCGACCACGCGAGCACCGATCACGCCGTCGTTGACCAGCGGCGTCCGCGTGGCGATCGCCCGCACGAATTCCGCACACTCCATCCGGAGGGGTTCGTGCTGCTCGAGTTCGAGCACGCGGATCTCACCTGCCCCGTAGCCGAGCGCGACCTTGTCGGTGTCCTTCGCGTTGACCCGATTGTCGACGCCGCGGTCGTAGAACTTCACCTTGCCATCGAGCGCGAGCATTTCGTCGTAGACCAGCGTACCGTTCTCGCCGAAGGCCTGCATCAGCCGCGTCTTGTTGGAGCTCAGCCAGCTGACGTGTACGTGCGCGGTAGCGCCACCCGGGAAGCCGAGATCGATATGCGCGTTGTCGATCAGACCGTCCCACTGGAAGCTGCTGCCGGTCGCGCGAACGGTTTCGGGCATCTCCTCGAGCAGGTAGAGGATGATCGACAAGTCGTGCGGAGCCAGGTCCCACACGACGTCGACGGTGGTTCGGGGAGGTCCGAGATTGATACGTGTCGACGTCAGATGGTTGACGCGACCGAGCGTACCCTGCTGGAACTCGTGGCGCAGCCGGCGAACGCCGGGGGTGAACTGGAAGATGTGTCCGACGGCCAGCACGCGGTCGTACGTGCGCGCTGCCTCCACCATCGCCCACGCGTCGGCACCCGTGTGCGCCAGCGGCTTTTCGACGAACACGTGTTTGCCCGCCTGCATCGCCCGAACGGCGATTTCGCGGTGGGTCGTCACGGGTGTGACCACGGCGACGGCGTCGATCGACGGATCCGAGAGCACGGCCTCCAGATCGTCGGTCGTATCGATATCGGAATAGCTTTCGCGGATGAAGTCGAGCCGACCCGGGCGCGAGTCACACACGACACTCACACTCGCGTTCGGCAGACCATGGAAGTTGCGGACCACGTTCGGACCCCAGTACCCGCATCCGATGATGCCCAGTCTGGTCATGCTATGCACCTCCTCGTCCCAGCACGACAACCGGGATGGTTTTCAGGACGATCTTCAGATCGAGCCAGAGTGAATAGTTGTGGATGTAATACAGATCGAGAATGATCGAATCGTTGAACGTCGTATCGGTACGATTCCGACCGAAGACCTGCCACAGGCCGGTCATGCCGGGAGTGACGCGGAAGCGCTCCTTGTGCCACTCGTCGAAGTGGTCGTACTCGTACTTCAGGCAGGGACGCGGACCGATCAGCGACATCTCGCCTCGGAACACGTTGATCAGCTGGGGGAGCTCGTCGATCGAATGCCGCCGCAGCAGCGCACCCACCCGCGTGATGCGCGGGTCATTGCGCAGTTTCTCGGTCGTCCCGTTGCCTTCGATGATTTTCTTCAAATGCTCGCGATGCACCGTCTCATCGCGGTCATCGCGCATCGTGCGGAATTTGAACCAGGTGAACATGCGGCCGGCACGACCGATGACCTGGCTCTTGTAGAAGACCGGGCCACGGGAGTCGATACGGATGGCGATGGCGATCGCGGCGAACACCGGTGAGAGGGCCAGCAGAAGCAGTCCGCTTCCGATGATGTCCACCACCCTCTTGAGCAGCAGGTTCGTCGACGTCAAATCGTGCGGACGCAGTGTGAGCGACTCGATTGTGTCGAATTCGCTGGTACCAATGCGGTCGGGTACGATTCTGAAATGCTGTGTCGTGACGGTCACCGGCAGTCCAGTGTGGCGGCAGCGGTCGATGATCTCCAGCAGCCGTTCGTACTTGATCGAATTGATCGTGACATAGATCTCGTCCGCGTTCGTTCGGCGAACGACCTCCGCGACATCGTCGGTGGAGCCCATGACGGGAAGACCGAGGAGCTGATGACCGATCTTCTGCGGATCGTCGTCGACGAATCCGACGAGCTTCAGTCCGAGGTGCGCCGAGTCGTAGATCCGCGAGGCAAGCTGCTGACCGGCCGAACCGGCGCCTACGGCGACGACGCGGCGGCGCACAACGGGGTTGCCGGTGAGGTGTTCGTAGACGGCGGTGAACAGGGTGATGCGGAACGCCGCGAGGGCGGCCCAGCCGCCGAAGACGAACAGGAGAATGTGGGTGCGACTGTAGTCGAGCAGGTGGATATCCTTGATCAGGAATATCGTGACCGCCTGCAGGATTCCGACACAAAGCATCCCTTTTCCGATGACGATCACCTGATCGGATCGCGTTGAAAATACCTTGTGCTTGTAGAGGTGGAATTCGCGGAAGATGAGGATGGCGGCACACGACGACAGCGCGAAGAAGGCGACCTCACTTGCGTCGACGTTGTAGTTGGTCACCTGCGAACGAAGCGTCAGGATCAGTGCGGCGAAGCCCGACAGGATGAGCATGTCGAGCAGGGCGAGCAGGAGCTTTGCGTATCCGAGCGTGCGGATGTACGTGATCATGGATGGACCCCAGATCCCCTGGGCAATGGTCCGAATGAGGCCGCCGATGCGGCAATCCCGTGCCAGAATGTGGATCGAGCAGTGATCACAAACGGCGCGCTCCCGGCCTCCTGCGCGCACTGCGCAGCAAGCGGGAGTAGGGTATGACCATCGTTCGAGAGGGAATGCGCGTGGAATGGCACTGCACGTGCCGGACCTACTGCTGACTGCCGGACCCTCTTTACAATCACTTCGAGTCGCCGCAAACATACGAGCGCCCCTACCAATTCACAAATTCCCTTCACGTGACCGCCGAGGCCGCCAAGCGGAATCGCCAAGCGGGATCGCCAAGATCGCCAGGTCGTTGGTGATCGGGGGCGTCGCGATTCATGCTGAAAGGGCGGGTGTCGCGCCGGCGCGCCTTCGAGAGGATGGGCCGTGCTCCGAATGACTTGCTATACGATGTGTCGCGCTCGAGTTCGCCGCTGAAGCGACGTCTCGCGGGCGGCGTTCGCCCCAACAATCGAGCGAAGCCCCGGTCGGTCGACCGCCGATGCCCGCGCGAATCCCCCCGAGTCGACCCCCCTCCGCCTCCGCGCCGGGCCCCCGATTACCCCGCTCGCACCGCACCCTCGAGGATGTCCGTCAACTCGTGCAGCAGCCGATGATCTGCTGTCGGCGGCTCCGGCGGCGTCCGCCGGCGCTCCCACCGGATCTTCGAAAGATCTGCCGGCGACGAAAGGAACGTCAGCAGCCCCCGCCGCGCCAGCTCCTCGTCGATCGCTGCGCGACGACCGGTGAACATGCTGTAGGTCGGTGTGCCCAGCAGTGCGCTCTCCCGATTCATCGTGCCGCCTCCGCTGATCGCAAGGTCCGAGTGGTACAGCAACTGCAACCCCGGCAGCGCCCGCTCGGGAATGATCACCGTCGCCGCAGGATTCGGTGGCATCGCCGCGTCCACCAGCTCGCGCTCGAGTCGCGTCTTCGGCAGGATCACCACCGCATTGGCTCCGTCGGCCGCAGCCCGCCCGATCAGCTCCCGACAGATCGCCTCGCTCTGCGAGTCGTGGTAGTTGCCAATCAGTCCCGGCGGCCGAATCGTTACCAGCCTCCGGTCCGCCCCAACCCCCAGCTCCGAACGAAATTCCGTGTCGGGTGCGAACTCCGGCAGATACAACTCCTCCTTGAATCCGTCATACCGCACCGTCTTCGCCGTCGGAATTCCCGCATCCTCCAGCCGCTCGTCCGATATCGCCCGCGGACAGACCAGCTGTGTCGCAAGTCGGGTGAAAATCGACATCTCCGTCCACTCGTAGTCGAACATCACCACCGTCGGAATTCCAAGTATTCGCGCCGCAATCGTCCCCGTTCTCGAACCGTGCGACAACGCGAGCTCCGGCTTGAATCCTCGTACCGCCATCAACAGCTGTGTGCTGCGAACCGGCAGGTTCAACACCTTGCGCACCTTGCTGCGCCCCGCGTGACGTCCCACCGCAACCGCATCGACGCCGAGCTGCTCGACCAGGTCGAGCGTCTGCGCGAAATCCCTCGCGGTGACGAATACACCCCATCGCTGAGCACGCAGATGCCGGATCAATGGCGCGAACAATGGAACGTGCGGCGAGTTGTCCAGATCGATCCAGATTCGGTGGTTCATTGCGGCTTCAATTCCTGCTCGAGCTTCACCAGTGCGTAGAGCATGCGGGCGTTCGACCAGCGCAGATAGGCAATGCGATTGGTGAATCGGCGGTGGATCTGATAAATGAAATACCCCTGCGGCGTCTGCATGTGCTCGATCGTCCATTCGGCGACACGCAAGGCCGCTTCGACGTCGCCGAAATTCACCAGCGTGATGATCGACTCTGATGCCGCGTGCGCATCGATGGGATACAGCTGGTTGTGGTAGTATTTCGGAATCCGCTCGTCCTCGAAGAAGTGTTCGCGATAGAAGCGATACCCCTTCGCGAGCGCGCCCGCGTGTCGTTCGTCACCCGACGCCCGGATGTACCCACGCAGACTGTTGAGCACGTACCCGGTGTGGAAGTTGTCGACGAACGTGCGGTAGTCCCCGAGTGCGTAGCCCCACGAACCGTCCTCCCGCTGATGCGCAACGACGAAGTCGACAGCGTCCCGGGCCGCCTGGAGCAGTTCGCCGTCGCCGGAGACCGCCCCCACCCGTGCCAGGAGGTCCGCTCCCAGAATCGACGCGTTGAAGACCTGCTCGCGATCGTCCGGTGAATAACTGAAGCAGAATCCCTCCGGATGCATCTCGCGGTTGAGGTCACGAAGGATGAATCGACATGCGCTGCGGGCATAGTCGTAGTACTCATTGCGTCCGAATGCCTTCCACGCATCGAGCAGCCCAATACCGACGAACGCGGTCGAGACGATGATCGGAAGGTGCGCCCGTTTGAAGCCGGCGCGGGTCTGCCAGTCGAAGTAGTAACCCCACGCCGCACCCGAGTAGCCGCGCGGTTCGGATTCGCGAAGCATCGTGAGCGCGCGCTCCACCCATGCCTCGGACTGTTCGCCACCGATCAGCGCATAGGCCGACAGCGCCCAGCCGAGCGAAACCGGATTGACCGCACGACGGACGCCGAGCGCGGGGCGAACATCGACCGGCATCCGGCGCAGGGCCTGAAGCGCGGCAAGCCGCACCAGCGACGAGCGCCGCAGTGGCGTCCGCTGAATCAGTGGACTGGTAAGCGCGTCGTGCGGCTCGATGCCGGCGTAGTAGCGCTCCTCCAGCCAGTGCTGCAGACTGCGTCTGGAATTCTCAATCGACCGTCCGTCCGCCATCACTTCGATTCCAGATGCAGTTCGGTGAAGAGCTCGCCGAGTCCGTTGATGAAATTTTCCTCGGAAAAGATCTGTTGAATCCGCTCGCGTCCCTTGTCTCCCATCGATCTGCGAAGCGCCCGATCGGTGATGAGTCGCTCGGTCTTCTCCACCAGATCGTCGACGTCCCGCTTGCGCACCAGCAACCCGGTCTCGCCGTCGACGATCGTCTCGGCGATCGCAGCGTGGTCGGTCGTAATCACCGGCAGTCCAGTCGCCATCGCCTCGAGCACGACCCATGGCTGCCCCTCGTACGTGTAGTAGGTGGGGAATACGAAGATGTCCGTCTCGGCGAGGAACCGCAGCTTCTCCTCCCCCTTTACGACTCCGACGAAGCGGATCACATCCTGGAGATCGTTGTCCTCGATGTAGCGCATACACTCGAGGCGATCCTCCTCGTTGCGCCAGGAACCCGCCAGCCGGCACTCGATCGCGTGACGCTTCGAGAGCTCGCCCGCGGCTTTGACCACCTCGAAGAATCCCTTGGTACGAATCAGATTGCCGAGGTAGGAAATTCGAATCGGCCCGTCGTGCTGCCGGTGCTCGGCATGCTCGAATCTCGATGCGTCGACCCCGTTGTGCACCACGCGGATGTCGCCGGCAGGAACGAGTCCCTCGAAGAGGTGGCGCAGCGAGTGGCCCAGTACCACGACGCGGTCGGCGAATCGGAGAGACCCCTTCAGGAACATGCGTACCGGAGCGGATGCCTGATCGTAGAACGTCCGGAAGTAGCCGCCACGCAGGTGCGCGATCACCCGGGCTCCGCCCAGCGACGCTATTCCCATGAACAGCGCATCCCGGAAGTAGGCGGCGAGCGCCTGAGAAATCGGAATGTAGACGACGTCCGGACGCCTGCGCACCATGATCCACGACAGCTCGGCAACGTGACGCAGCGCCAGGTAGATGTTCGTCAGATCGAGCCGACCGAAGTTCATCGACGCACGACGATCACTCGTGTCGAGATAAATCAACTCGAAGTCGTCGCTGAGCGGTGAATCGAGGATCAACCGCGTCGCGTTCGACACACCGAAGTACGGCGGCGGCGTCGGACCCACGATCACGACGCGGGGCCGGACGGCCGCTCGGCGTTCGCGCTGCGGCACGCGAGCCGTCGGGACAATGGCTGAGGCGGATCGATCGGGCATGAGCGTGTTGGTAATTACTTCGCAATTCATCTGCTGTCACTGAGCGCCGGCAAACGCCCGCACGTACGCAGCGGCACTCCGCTCGAGTGTCAACTCTTCGCGTGCCTTGCGGGCCGACGCGGCTCCCATCGCGCGACGGAGCTCCGGATCGTCCGCCAGACGTTCGATCGCCTCGACGAATTCGTGACGGTCGCGCGCGTCGACCGCGAATCCGTTCACCCCGTGATCGACCACATCTGCAGTGCCGCCGGAAACCGGTGATGCGATGATCGGCAGTCCCGTTGCCGCCGCCTCGACCATGACCAGTCCGAACACGTCGCCCCAGGATGGGAAGACCAACGCGTCGGCAGCGGCGTAGAACAATGGCAGTTCGGGCTTCTGGCGATATCCATGCATCAACACGCGGTCGGTCATTGCCGTCCGTGCAATCGCCTCGCGCACAGCGGGTTCGTACGGACCTGAGCCAACGACGTGAAGGACGATGTCGCTGCGCGCGATTGACGCGAGCGCCTCGATGGTTGGAACCACGCCCTTGAAATCGAAGAGCTCGCCTACGAACAGCAGGTGAAGTCGAAACGGTGATCCGTCGGCCCTCGTGAATCCCGAGCGGAAGGCGTCGGCTTCACCCGAGTGCCGGGCGGCCTCGGCACCCTCGCGGAAGTAGCTCGTATCGGCGACGTTGATTCCCGTCACCACACGGTCGGGCGGAAGACCGCGGTTGATCAGGTACCGTGCCGACTGCGATCCGTAGGAAATGAAGCCATCGGCAAGTCGGAAGAACGGCTGCCGGAGGAGCTTGCGAAGGGTCGGATAGGATCGGATGCGAGCGGTCTCTTCGGTTTCACCCGAGAGCACCATGCAGCGCACCCGATGACGGCGGCAGAACAATAGCAGGCGCAGGGCGAGGCCGTCCATCGCCCACGCGAGGACGACGAGTCGCGGCCCGCGTTCGGCGATCATCCGACTGATCTGCGCGAAATGGTCGACAACCGCGGTCCCGGAAGCGTCCGACTCCTCACGATCCTCCAGCGTGACCGGCACGGGCGAGGAAACGCTCAGTCCGACGAGATCCTCCCGCGAAATCGTCCACCGTCGGGCTCGATTGCCTCGCCCCAGGAAGTGCACGTGCAGGTCGGAGTCGAGCCGCTGAAGCTGCCGACGCAATTCCCGATACATCGGAAGCCGGTACGGTGTCGGAATGTTCGTCACCACGAGGAGTTCTCCACCGTTGCTCGGCGTCGAATTCTTCATCGCGGTACGACCGCCTCGGTGCCCCCGGCCACCGTCTTGATCGATCGACCGGATGCCCACATGTCGAACAGCGCCTCGCGACGTGCCTGGTTGGTACGCAGCTGCACCAGGGTGCTGACCGTCCAGAACAGCAGCCAGACTGGAAGCGTCACCCGCGCGATCTCGAGATAGTTATCAAGCAGGGCAAGCTGCACCAGATAGAGCGCGCCCATAACGAGCGCCGTGGCCAGTGGCAGCAGCAGTTCGTCCCGTGACTTCTGCGCGAAGCGGAGGTACTTCACCGACTGGCGGATTACCGTCGCGTAGATGGCCGTCACCAGCGCCAGGCCCAGCAGTCCCATCTCCGCCATCGCCGCCAGGACGCTCGACAACGGACTGTTCAACTGCACCGACCCGAGGATCTCACCTTCGTTCTTGAGCGGTTCCATGTACTTCATCTGCACGTCGGTGTAATACGTCTGATCGCCGAATACGGACTTGATGATGTTGCCGACGCCCTTGTCGCGGTCGTTCAATTCGTAGGTGAACATGTAGTTGGCGCGACTCACATACGTGCCTGGTCCCGTTCCTACGGCGACGGCCCCCGGTTCGTTCATGAACATCTCGCCCGTGATCAGATACGATTGCACGCGACCTGCTTCGACAAACACCTCGGGATGCTGTGCAAGCGTGGCAAAGTCATCGAATTTCAATTCCTGAAAATTCTGAAGCACGATCGCGAACGCTGTCGCTCCGAGCAGAGAAAGCACGAATCCGATGCCGACGAACCGCGCGACCTGTCGCCCGAACAGCAGCACGAGCACGACGGCATAGGAGATGAAGAATGCAGGTGTGGCTATCCTGTACTGCAGGAACAGAAACGTGATGAATATGGCGCCCTGAATCGCAACTCCGTATACCCGCGACTTGGTGTCGTTACGAATTCTCCCGAGGAAGAACCCGCCCATGATGATGAGGAAGGCGCTGAACTGATATGGGTTGTGGCCGAAGGTTCCCGATACCAGATCAGGATTCTTCGTCGCCAGAAACATCGGGAAGTTCACGAATACCACGGCTGCCGATTCCACCAGTACCATGATATAGATGAATCGTGCGACCTGCCTGCTGAACTTCTCCTTGTCCCTGATCAGCATGTTCAGCGACAGGTAGAGAACGGGCCCCTCGAGAATACCGAACATATACAGCACCGCCACCGGCATGTGTACGCGTTCGATATTCACGAAATATGACACCGACCATAGCGCCACGAACAGCAGGACGAACGTGAATATCCTCCGATGCAGCGCCCAGTCGACGTTGCGCCGGTTGTTTACCAGCAGGGCAAGGAACACGACGATCGGAATGAACGGCAGGTCGATGAGATCGACCGCCTTCGGAAGAATTCCGATCGTCTCGCTCAGCACACGGCTGGTGAGGAATACGACGAATGCACCGAGGATGAACCAGTTCACGTCAGTCTGTTCCGCTCCCGTTCTTGTTTGCTCCGTTCGGCTCGTCCTTGCGCCACAGGAGCAAGAGCGAATTCGCATCCATCCGCTTCCACATCCGACCCACCGTCTTCTTCACCACCTCGTCGACTCCGATGGTCAACGTGTGCTGCGCGCGATTGTCGATTTTCATCTTATCCACGAGCGCCTTCACCATCCACGTCCGCACGGGTGTTCCCTCCACATGAGCGTGAACGATGGTACCCGCACGCGAGAGGAACTCCATAGTGTGCGTTTCATCGATGCACTCGTTGTGGTCGCTCTCTTCGGCTGCAAGGGATTTCAGCCCGGGCACGGAGGTGAAGAACGGACCGCGCCGATTGATCGGATCGTGCAGTCCGAGGTAGCCGCCCGGCTTGAGCAGCTCGACATGGCGCTCGAGCACCCGGTCGTTATTCGGCAGATGGTGAAGACAGCCGAGTTCGATCAGCACGTCGACGCTCTCGTCTCGAATTGGCGGCTCTATGGCGTCGCACTGGATACAGATTGCCGTCGGGTGATGATGCTTCGCCGCGAGCAATCCGTTGAAGGAAATGTCGCTGCAGACCAGCGTGTATCCGAACGTCTCCGGATTCATGATGTGATAGAGCGTCGCGGAATTCCCGCCGCCGAATTCCATCACCACCTTCCCTCTGATTCCATCCTGGATATAGTCGGTGATATGCCGACGGCGCTGCTCGAATCGATTCCAGTTGTACGGCTGCACGCCGTTCTGCTGGTCGGGCCGGTACTTCCGCTCATCCCAGAATTCCTTCTCATGCATGATCCATTCCCGGTCATCCGCATCGGCCTGCGATCGCAGCTGCTCCTCGCGTCGAGCGACGGGCTCGCCGGGCAACAGATCGCGATAGGCATCGATGAACGCGAGCTCCCGCTCGACGTCGGCGAGGACCGGCCGCAGCAGGCGCAGGATGCCCGACTCGACGAGGTACATCGCCGCATCGTTGCGACAGATGATCGCTCCGCAATCGGTGAATCCGTCGCGATCAGGCAGATCCACGGTGTCGAACTCCGTGCCTCCGCACTCCGGGCAGACGATGAGGTCGAATACGATTGGGTTCAGCATTGCATGGTCCATACGATTGAGAGCGATTCGCGTGCGACAGTGACGATGGTCGATGGGATTCTCCCTTCTATTCAAACCACCGCCGGTACCACGTCGCAAGAGAATAGAGGTTCCACGTCAGCGTTCCGTCGGTGCTGTCGGAGCGTGCTGCCGAGATGAGCGCCCGGGCCAGTCCGTCACCGAGCATCCCCCAGTCTCGTTCGATCCGCGGCAGCACCTCGGCCACGGTTTCATTCATCATTCCTCCCGCCCACTCCCCGACCGGAACACAGAATCCCTGCTTGGGTCGATAGAGAAATTCATTCGGCACGGTTCCCTCGAGAGCCTTCTTCAAAATGTATTTGGGCGTCCCGCCCGTGTACTTGAAGTGCTGGGGCATCTGCATGGCGAACTCCACCACGTGGTGGTCGAGGAACGGGACCCGTATTTCGATTGAATTCGCCATTCCCATACGGTCGGCGCGATAGAGGAAGGTCTCCTCCACGCTCGAGCGCATTCCCCAGTAGCTGAGCCACGCGGCGTAGTCGCCACCGTGGGGAAGCTCGCCGTAGTCCTCGCGGCCGGCACGCACCGCGCGGTAGAGGTCGTGTCCGTTCGTGCCCGGTGCGCCGCTCAGCGCTTCGAATGCGGGCACACCCTTGATCGGACTGGTGCCGCCGATGTACAGCTCGGTTCCGCGTGCCGAGCGCTCCATCAGGTCGACCATTGGTGCAGGCATTCCCGTGCGGCGTCCACCCCGTGCGATCGTGCGCTTCACTGTGGCGGGAACGGCCCGCAACATTCGCCAGTAGGGCTCCAGGCGCAGCAGCTTCATGTACTTCTCATAGCCGCAGAACAGTTCGTCCGCGCCGTCGCCGTTGAGAATCACGATGGCGCCCGAACGCCGGGCGAGTCGGGAAACGAAGTAGATCGGAATGACGGTAGGATCGGAAACTGGTTCGTCGAGATACGTCGCGAGCTCGGGCAGTACGTCGGTCAGATCCTCGCGCGTGACCTCCACTTCCTGGTGATCGGCGCCGAAATGTGCTGCGGCGCGTCGAGCGACGTCGCGCTCATCGACGCGATCCTGACCGCGAAATCCAGCGGTGAACGTGTGAATCGCCGAACCGCTGAGACGCGACATCATCGCGAGATTCGCCGTCGAGTCGACACCGCCAGAGAGGAACACCCCGACCGGCACATCGCTGATCATTCTGAGCCGGACCGACTCCTCGAGTTCGGCAAGCAGTCGATCGGCCACTTCGCGCTCGCTCGCGTCCGGAGAAAGTTCGATCGAATGCTGCCACGGTGTCCAGTACCGCTCGATGCGCATTTCGCCGTCGGCTCCGACGCACGCCAGATGCGCGGAGGGAAGCTTTCGGATGCCGGCGAACATCGTCAGCGGCGAGTAGACATACCCGAACGTCAGGTACTCGCGCAACGCCTGGGAATCCAGAGTCCGTTCGACGCCGGGCAGTGCGAGGAGCGCCTTGATCTCCGAGGCGAACGCCACCCCGCGACCCACGCGGGTGTAGTACAGGGGCTTGATGCCCACGCGGTCTCGCACCAGGAGCAGTTCGCCGCTGCGTGCGTCGTAGGTGGCGAAGGCGAACATCCCGCGAAGGCGTTCGACGAACGCGGCGCCCTCGCGCGCGATGCCGTTGACGATCACCTCCGTGTCGGTCCGCGAATGAAACGCCACCCCCGCACGATCGAGCTCCGAACGGAGCTCCGCGAAGTTGTACACCTCGCCGTTGTAGGTGATTTCCACCGCGTTCGTCGCGTCGCGCATCGGCTGGTGACCGTCGCGCGACAGGTCGAGAATGCTGAGCCGACGATGTGCCAGCGCGCACCGGCGGTCGGAGGAGACCCAGATGCCGGAGTCGTCCGGACCGCGATAGTCGATGAGGTCCCGGGCCGTCTCGAGACGGCCGAGGGCGTTGTCGGAGAGTCCGTCGGGATCGAACAACCCCACGATACCACACATCCTCAGGCCTCGTCGAGTTGGTGGACGGAGGTACCGACCGCGAGTCGCCCCCCGAGCGCGGAGTCGTAGAGCTTCGAATACGATGCGATCATCTGCTCGAGCGAATAGCGCGAGGTGACGAACGCACGGGCGGCGTTTCCGACTCTGCGACGCAGGTCGGCATCATCGAGCAGAGCTTCGATGCGGGCCGCGAGCGCGTCGACCGAATCGACGACGTAGCCGCTCACGCCATCCTCGATATGCTCCACCATGCCTCCACCGTCGCCGAAGATGATGGTCGGAATCCGATGGTACATCGCCTCGACGGAGGAATTGCCGAAGGATTCGGTAGAGTCCGACGGAAGTGCAAATACGTCGACCAACTGCAGGTAATCGCCGACATGTCGAACCATGCCGGGAAATCGAACGCTGTCTGCGATGCCACGATCGACGGCAAGCTTCTCGAGCTCGGCCCGGGCAGGACCATCGCCCAGAATCACAAGGCGAAGACCCTGACGCCGGATCCGTGCAACGGCCTCGATCAGCCGGTCGATCCGCTTCCAGTCGCGCAGTGCAGCGGACGTAGCGACGACGAGCGAATGCTCATCGAGCCCGAGCTCCGATCGAACCTCGCTTACGTCTCGCCGGGGATCGAGCGTGTGGAACAGCAGTCCGTTGTAGGTCACCTGCCATCGTTCCCGGTCGATTCCGAACAGCGCGGCGCTGCTGTCACACGCGTGCGCGGTGTTGCCGGAGAATCCATGGAACGACCGACGGAGAAACGTTCCGGCCAAGCGGTATCGCCACTTCTGCTTGCCCGTGTATGCTATGCGTCCACCTCGGTTGGTGTACACGCGACGGGCACCTCGACAGCGCGTGCTCGCCAGCATCAGCGAGAGCTCCGCGGCGTGGAAGTGGTGAATGTCGTAGCCGCGCAGGATCTCCACCGCCGCCTGCGAACCGAGCACGTTCCGATCGCGATCGAGATTGAGCTCATGCACGTCCACACCCGCGTCCCGGATCAGATCGAAGTAGTGTCCGCCCGACTGCGCGAAGAGGACGGCCGGCCGATAGGACGACAACTCCTTCTGCGCACGCACGAGCTGGTAGACCGCGCGCGGCATGCCGCCGATCGTTCCGCTCCAGAGTATGTGAATGACCGACGGGTTCATGCTGAGACTACACGGGAATGATCACTCCGACGATGCCCCGAGAGAGGGCTGCTGTCCAGACGGGGCGCCCGATGCCGGGGACGTTCCGCCTGATCGGCTGTACTCTACTCCCTCCCGACGCCGCCGAATCGTGCGGGAAAGCTGCACCGGCAATCAGCGGACGAAGGTGTCCGACGACGGCCGCCCCGACTGCGGATGCAAAGACGATGAGCAGATCGGTCGGCACGCGATAGCGGGGATAGCCGACTTCGACCAGCACGGACACCGCCATGGTGTAGAACACGACGGCGAAGGAGAACAGCAGACCGAAGGTCGACCCGCGGGATTCCTCCACTGCCGATCGAACGGCAACTGCAACGCCCGAAGCGCCGGCAAGGCGCGCGATGAGCGCCAGACCGATCATCATCAGCATCACGACGCCAAAGGACGCGAGCACGAATGCGCCGACGACGGACCATATCAGCTGCGACGAGGTCGACGCGGTGAACGGTCGCGGCGACGTCTCCGGCATCCAGTAGGTCGCGGTCGCACGCGCTACGTCCTCGGCATACGTCCTCGGAGATTCGGCGATGAGACCGAGATTCAGCCGCATCATCAGTTGCGACAGCTGGCCCTCGTCGAATCCGGTCGTCCGGCGCAGATCCGGAATCGCATCCCAGATGTACATGCGCGCCGTGTGCGTGCTGTGCGGCATCGTCAACTCGGCGTCCCGATGACGTACCAGCACCGCACGAACGTCGGCATACTCGTCGGGCAGATTCTCCACCAGTCCAGCGGTCTTCGTCGAAAGGTTGAAACCGGCCAACGGCGTCAGACCGGGATAGCCGAACTGCGTGGCATTGTATGCGATCAGACCGCCAACCGCGATCGATGCCGGCGCAGCGATGGCAACCGCTGCCGGGATGATCCTTCGGCGCCGAAGGCCGAGAAGCGCCGGACCGAACACCAGCACGAGCAGACCGGCGACGATGCCGAACGCGCAATACGTTGGACGCGTGACAGCGGCAACCGCGATGGCAATCCCTGCGGCCAGCGCCACTCCGGTACCCCGGCCTCGCTCGGCCCAACCGACAACCAGAACCGTTGCCGCGACGAGCGCCAGCTCCGTCATCGTTTCGGTGCCAGCATAGGCCGTATGGGCGACGAACGGCGGTGCGATCCCGATCAGCACGAACGCCAGCTGCAGTCGGCGATCGACGCCGAACCGCTGCATCGCCAGCAGCAGGATTACCACTGCGGCGAAGTGCATCGCCAGCTGAACCACAAAGAGCGCGCGGGCTTCACCGTTCGGCGCGCCCGAAATCAACAGCAGCAGAGGGTAGCCCGGTGTCCGGTCCTGTAATGCGTCGATCCGACCATCTGCCAGGTCATGCGCGGCAGCGACGTATCCGGGCGTGTCGTGCGTCGCGTACGGCGCATCGGGCCAGAGGTACAGGTATGCGCCGAACGCGATGGCCAGCACCACGATCACGACGCCGTAGGGCCGGATGGCGAGGAGTTGCCGCCCCTTCCACCTCATCGCTTCACCTCCCGTCGTTGCAGGTCGTTCCCACTTCGCTTCGCGTGTCGGATGGCTGCCGACTCCAGCACGCGGCTGAACCGTTCGGCCATCTTCGGAGCGGCATACTCCTCGATGCGTTCGGGAATTCCACCGTACGGGATCGGTTCTCCGCGATCGATACAGCCGATTGACGCTGCCAGGTACTCCGCGAGCGAATCGGCCTCAGAGAAGAACGTTCCGGCTCCCGTCGTATCCAGTGCTCGCGACACTGCGTCGGGAAACGGTCCGACGGCAACGATCGGCACTCCCGCTCCCAGATACTCCGGCAGCTTGCCGGTGAGCACACCGCGTTCGTTCGGATCGGTCCAGGTGAGCACGAGCAGCAACGACGAGTCGACCTGCTCCTGCAGGGCGACGACGCGTGGAACCGGTGGGAGAAATTCGACGAGGTCGGTGACGCCGTACCGCTCCGTCAGCGGCCGCATCCACTCGAACTGGCTGCCACGGAACCGGACGACGACGTCGGAGGCATCGATACGCCCGGAGCGACGCAGCCGACCGATCGCATTGAACAGGATCGAGGGATCCTGGAATCCCTCGAGCGTCTTCCCTGTGAGCGTGATCCTCAGCGGCCGTCGACCGTCGGTGCGTCGCACCGGAACCAACTCGGGATCGAAACTGTTGGGAATGACCGTAATCGGGACCTGCGGGTGCAGCGTGCGCCACCGCTCGGCAATTGGCTCGGTGACGGTCGTCAGAGAATCTGCGCGAGACAGCGTCCATCGCTCCAGTCGGGTTTCCAACGCGCGACGAAACCGACCGTACGCATAGCGCTGATACTGGGACCACAAATCGCGGAAGTCGGCGACCCAGGGGAGGTCGAATTCCTTCGCAATGCGACGGGCAAGAAGGGCGCTGGTCTGCGGAGAGGATGTACTCAGCAGCGCCTCGATGCGGTGTTGGCGAACGAGTCGTCGGGCGACCGGGGCCGCGCGAAGGAGCCAGCCGTTGTGTCGGTCGGGAAACGCGAGAATCGACTTGGCAAGGCGACCCGCGGCCTGACGGGAAGGGAACAATCCATTTTCAATCGTCACCGCTGCCACGTCTGCCGGCGACGCCGAAGACGACGTCGTTGACGATGCCGACTTCATCGGGGCGAGGACATCGAATGCCGGTACGCGGACGACTCGGTAGCCATCGCCGGCTTCGAACGAACCCGGGAACGTGGCAGCCAGCACGGTCACATCCCACCCGGCTCTCGCCAGGTATTTCGCGACCGACGCGGGTCGGAACGCGCCGACGTGCGTGCATGGCGGGAAGTAGTATGCAATGAGAAGTAGGTTCACCCGTACCCGCGACGACCCTGTGCATTCGTCCAGGCGCCACAGCAGTTATGCAGTAATTGATGGCACGAAGCGCGCTACGTACCGTCGGACCAGATGTCGATCATCGATGAACGCGACGACCAAGGCCGTTCCGACGACGAAACCGCAGATTCGCGCGATCAGTCCAGCCGACGACACGCTCCACGGCAGGGCGCCCGTGGTCGCGAGCACTGCGGTTGAAACAGTCGCGATCACGATTCCCCTCCATCTGTGCGGCACAGGGTAGTGGCGCTGACTGGTCACCATGTAGGCGGCGAACGCAACGGCGGAGGCCGTCATCGTCGCCAGGGCCGCGCCCACGATTCCGAGAATGGGGATCAGGACGACATTCAAACCGAGATTCAGCACGGCTGCCGCGATGTTGATGATCGCCACGAGACGTGTCTGCTTTGCCAGCGCCAGACCCGGCGCGAAGATGTACAGGTTGGCCAGGACGGTGGCCGCACCGAGCAGCGGAATCACCGAATGAGAGGAGTAGTAGGCCGGGGCCGTCATCAGTACGACCACCTCACGCGAGAAGAGCGCCATACCGAGGACGATGATCATCATCGCGCCGCTGAAATACCGGAACACCCGTGCAAGCTGACGCGGAGTGTCCTCCTCCCTGTATCGCTTGTAAATCAGAGGTGTCGTCGCGATGCGGGTGCCGGCCAACGCGACGCCGACCAGCGAGGCGAAGCGCGCCCCCACACCGTAGAGTCCCACGTCGCTCAAGGTCATCAGTTCCTTGATCGACAGCCGATCGACGTACATCGACACGAACACGCCGAGTCCCGAGAGCACGAGCGGTGCCGAGAAGCTGAGCATCTCGCGCCACATCGCCCGGTCGAATTCGAATGCGTAGCGATTTCGCGCGAAGAAGTACGAAATCACGATGCCGACGCCGAATCCCGTCAGCTGTCCGTAGAACGTCCCGATGACACCGAAGTGCAGGACGAGCACCAGCACCACGGTTACCCCGATCGTCGAGACCGCATTGGCGACGTTGGCGGTCGCAAACGCCTTCGGACGCATGTCGTAGCGAAGCTGGCCCTGCATCAGATTGAAGACGCCGTAGCCAAGAGTTCCAAGCATCGCCAGACGAAAGATGTCCGCGTAGGCAGCGCTGTCGAAGAGCATCCGCGAGATCTGCGGCGCAAATCCGAAGCAGACGGAGACCCACACGCCGTACGCGCCCATCGTCCACCAGAGCGCCGTCGATACCAGTCGCCGCTTCCCCTGCTCGTCCACCTCGGGATGAAACCGTGCCACCGCCTGGGACACCTCGAGCGCCACGGTCATGTTGATCAGCGCCGCCACGACAGCGAGATAGTCGATTACGCCGTAATCGGCGGGTACGAACACGCGGGTATACAGCGGAACGAGAAAGAACGAGATGCCTTTGGAGATGATCCCGGTCAGTCCGTAGAGCGCACTGTCCTTTAGAAACTGTCGGAGCATTCGACGCGACTCAACGTTCGGTGAACTCGACCGGCGCGACTGTCTCGTCGCCGATCATGTCGAGATAAATCGCCCGCAGCTCCGGCTTGTCCTCGAGCATGAGCGCCTGCGGTCCGCCCAGCTTCACCACGGCCGCCACCCGTTGGCGTACCTGCTCGGTCGTCAGTCCCAAACCATACGGATAGCGCGTCTCGCCTGGATCGAACATCCATGGCTCGGGGATGGCGCCGTCGAACAGTTGCAGAAACTTGCGGGCAACCTGCTCGGACGTCCAGTGCTCGAGCACGTACCGCCGGGCGCGCTGCCCGAGGTCGCGCCGATACTCCGCATCCACCACGAGGCGTTCGATCGCCTGCTCGAGTTCTTCCGGCCGTACGAATTCCGACGGCGGAATCATACCGGCGGGAATCTCGTCGCGCATCCACTTGCCGTAGTACCCGCCGATCACCGCTGGCTTGCCCTGCAAAGCGGCTTCACTTGCAAATCCCGCCATCGGTGTGTCCGAGAAGCCCTGGTCGATTACGAAATCCGCCCTAGCGATTTCCTCGAGGACCGTCGCGTTCGGCACACCGGACACCTCGACGTATTCGAATCGTACACCACGCTCCTGCAGCCGCCGGACGGCCTCACGAATCTCCGGCGTTCCCTTGCAGATCTGCGACGGCGCGTGGAGCACTCGGATCGGATGATCCGATCGCTGCTGCGATTCGGTCGACGAATGCCGCTCGGCAGCCAGTCGCGCCGCCGGATGAATCGGCAGTCCAATTGCGAGGAAGATCACCACGGGACGCTCATGAAACGCCGCAGCCGATGGCTGTTCGACGATCACATCCGCGTAGCGATCCATCACTTCGATCCGACGCTTCTGTGCTCGCAGGTCTTCCAGCGCCTTCGTCGCTTCGAAGTCATATTTCCCACTTGCGAAGTACGGACGCGTGTCCGTGCCGTGGTAGACGTACACGAGACGCTTGCCCAGCCACTTCAGCAGCGGCAGCTCGCGGTAGTTGAAAAACGTCGAGCCATATCCCATCACGAATACGTCGTGGCGAACGATCGCCCACACGAACAGCCCCATGAGCGATGCCGTGTGGATGGGCTTCCACATCAGCCGACTCCGGAGCGATCGTGAACATCCATCGGCCGCTCGCGCGATCAGTCCGGACAACCACCTGACGTCTCCACCTCCGTACTGAAACCGCGTCGGCACCTTGGTTACGAATGTGGCGTCGACTCCAATCCGGGCAAATCCATCGCGCAGCCCGGAGTAATAGCCCGCGATCTCCTGAAGTCCCAGGAACACCCGAGGAGCACCCCTGCGTGAGCGGGACGGACGTGGACGAGGCGATGCCGTCATCGGTTCCCCTCCAGCCGCCGGGTCAATGCGATCAACTCCTCCTCTACGTCGATACCGAACCCCATTCGAATGCTTCTCCAGCGGTCGGCAGGACGAAACGCCTTCGGTTCATCCGCGTACTGCACCGACCGAAGAGCAATCACGCCGCGCCCGGTATACACCCACGATTCACCGGTCTCCCGGTCGTTGCGGATGATATGTCCCGGAAACCCCACGTCCGCCACCGCATCGGCAACCACGCGACTCGACCACACGAGGACCTTCCGAATTGCTCCTTCGATTCTGAGATAGGAGTAGGCCCCACTATACGGCTGCGTCGAAGCACGAACGAGAGCATCGATGTCGACCGCAGTATCGCGCCAGTCGATCCGACTGTGCGACGGCAACCGCGGGTAACAGCGGAATGCCTGCATTCCTTCCTCGTCCTGGCGATGCGGTCGAGCCGTCCCGTCGGCGATCGCGTCGACGGCTTCGACGAACATTTCCGGCACGTTCCGCTCGGCGAATTGCACGACGTCGGCGATCGTCGAATCCTCACGAAGCGCCATGCGCCGCTGCAAATGAATCGGACCCGAGTCGAGCCCGTCCGGCTCCATTTCGTGTATCGTGAATACGATCTCCGGTTCGCGCCTCAGAATCGCCCAGTTCGTTACAGCATTGCCACGGTATCGTGGCAGATCGCCGAAGTGTGCATTGAGAATTCCACGCGGGAATAACGCCGTGGCCTTCGTCCCGAGAATGCTCACCCAGTTCATACTCACACAGATCTCCGGGTCGGAGGATGCGATGAAGCCGCGCTCGTCGCTTCCAAGGCGATTGGAGACGAGCGCCGGAGCATCCAATTCGCGCGCAAGCGTCAAGAAGTCATCCGCGTTGCGCGCATACTCAGGAGAGGCGGGCGCGGTGAGAATGCCGCAGACCTCGTGACGCTCCGAAAGCAGCCGTGCCGCATTGAAGAGCACCTCGGTACGACCGAGAATGAATACTCTCATGACGATGTGGCTGCTGCGGTGGTCTGCGCCGTCGAATTCAACTCGCTGAATTCATGAGCAACATCCAGCATTGTCATCGAAGCGGAACCGGCTGTTCGATAGGCGTCGAGGCAACGGATCAGAAGATCCCGCGTACCCGGTGTCGACGTCGTGTTCCGCAACTCAAGCAATCGATTTGCATCGTGGTAGTGTGGACGGGCCGCATCGTACCGTTCCTGCGATTCGGTGTTCAGGAACACGTGCACCGGGTGAAAATCGAGAACGTTCAGCGTCGATGCCTCGTCGAGTCGATGGCTATCGAACGTGTGCCCATACGTCCAGTGGATGTCGTCCTCCCAGTTATACGGGATCCGAATCATCCCGTTCCACAGTCGGAACGGTTGAATGCCCGACCAATACGGCAGGAAGTGATTTGCGTCGTAGAGCAGCCCGTGCTGCGCGAACCGGTTGAGGATGACCGTGCTCTGGGTCATCGAATGCGACCGAACGCCTCGTGCCTCGGGATACCAGCCATGAACCTGGTCGAGAATTCGATCGACCGATCCGCCGTCGCCACACATCAATCCGTTGAAATTCGGATGGAGTCCGATTTCGAACAGCGATCGATCGGCGGCATGAACTTCGGGCGAATCGTGCGTCGCGAAGAGCGTGCACCGAACGCCACGCTCGGCAAAGAGCGACAGCGTGTCAGCAATTGCTTCCTCGGGAGCCCAGTCGATGTCGGAGGTAAATATGAACACAGTCGGTTTGGTTGTCTGGTTCGAGCCGGGTCGTCTGTCAACGCGGATCGAACACACGATTCCACCACTCGAAACAGAGCAGTGACCAAATCAGGAGACGCCTGTTCTGCGCTCCGCTGAAATGCTCGTGCAGATACTTCTGTGCGACGTCGGGCTCGATGTAGTCGTAGATCCGCGCGCGCTTGTCGAAGAGCAGCCGCCGGATGTAGTCGACGCTCTCCCCCTTGAACCAACTCGCGTCCGGCGCCGAAAACCCCTGCTTGATATTCTGTGCGTAATCCTGCGGAACGTATTTCGCCAGAACGTCGCGCAACACGAGCTTGCCGTCGTTGGTGCGCTGGAAATACTTCTCGGATTTGATACCCGGATCGTTTTCGTTCAGCCGATGCACCGTCTGAACGTCGCGCAGTTTGTATTTGACCGGCACCTTCATCGCAAAGTCGACGAGGTCATTATCGAGGAATGGGACCCGGGTTTCCATACCGTGCGCCATCGAGAGTTTGTCCTCCACCTCGAGCAGTCCGTGCATGAACGTCTTGGCCTCGAAATACAACGACCTGTTCACGTAGTCGTCCGGGGTCGTAACGTTGAAAGCGCGGCCGTTCATCACTCCGCGAAACACACTGCGGGTATCGTTGGCACGGGCACGGTCGGCAATTTCCTTACGGAAGAACGTCGGCTTCTCCTCATCGGGAATCAGTCGCTGCCAGTAGTCGTAGTACTTGTTGATATAGTCGTCGGCGCTCGTATTCGACACGACCCTGTAATAGCGCCACGGATATCCGGCAAACAGCTCGTCGCCGCCGACTCCGGAGAGCATCACCTTGACGAATTTGCTGCCGAGCCGTGCGACGTAATAGTTCGGATACGACTGGCCCACGCGCGGATCCTCGAGGTTCCACATCAGGTCGTGCATCACCCTCTCCATGTCGCCGGCCTTCAGCACGATTTCGTAGTGCTCGGTCTTGTACAGATTCGACAGGAATTCCGCCTTCGCCCGTTCGTCGAAGCCGAGTTCGAGACCCGAGGCCGATGACAGGTCGAAACCGCAGGTGAACGTTCTTGAGGTTCTTGAAATTCCTGGCGGCAATGCATGTGACCGAACCGGAATCCATACCACCGCTCAGATAGGAACCGATCTCCACGTCCGACACGAGCTGCCGATTGACCGCCTGTTCGAAGAGTCGCGAGAGTTCCTCGACACTCTCCTCGCGTCCGAGCGTGTGGTCTTCGGCGAAATCGTAATCCCAGTACCGTTCGATTCGAAGCGAGTTGACGTCGCCGAGCCGCAACGTGAGCGTGTGGGCCGCCGGGAGGAGACGAATTCCTTCGAAGAGCGTGCGGTCGGTGAAGACGTTCTGGAACGAGAAGTACTCGTTGAGCGCTTCGGGACAGACACTGACGGAGACATCGGGATGTTGGAGAATCGACTTGACTTCGGAGGCGAACAGCAGCGTGCCGTCGTCGTAGCGGTAGTAGAGCGGCTTGATTCCGTAGCGATCGCGCGCGATGAAGAGCACCTGCCGCCTGCCGTCCCAAATGGCGAAAGCGAACATTCCGTTGAGTCGATCCACGCAGTCGGCGCCCCACTCTTCGTAGGCCTTGAGCACGACCTCGGTATCGGTGCGACTGCGGAACTGATGGCCGAGGCGTTCGAGCTCGATTCGGAGGTTCTGAAAGTTGTAGACCTTGCCGTTGTAGGCGATGATCATCGAACCGTCGTCGTTCTGCATCGGCTGATGGCCGGCCGGGGACAGATCGAGAATGGCGAGCCGACGGTGCGCGAAGCCGACGAACGAGTCGGTCCAGAAGCCCTCGCCGTCCGGACCGCGGTGACTGACGACGTCAGCCATGCGGCGCAGCACATTGATGGAAACGGGCCGACCATTGACGTTGAAGACTCCGGCGATACCACACATCGAGCGGACCTCAGCTTGCGGGTTCCTGGGTAACCGACTGGTCGCGATTGGAGAGCGACTCGTAGACCTCGCGAAGATTCGCGACGACGAAGTCCTGTTCCTCGTCGGTCATTTGCGCATACAAGGGGAGCGAAAGACTGAGCCGGTCGGCCATGAGGGCGACCGGAAAGTCCTCGGCGCGTACGCCGTATCGCGTCTGATAGAGGCCGAGCGTCGTCACCGCGTGCGTTCCCTGTCTGGTCGAGATACCTCGTTGCTCCAGCGTCGCCATCAGTTCGTTGCGAAGCGAATTGAGACGTTCGAGGTTCTCCAGTGACGGCTCCTCGGGAGCGAACCAGCAGACGTAGGACTGGTACCCGTGCTCGCAATCGACCGGCACGTGCGGTGTCTGAAGCCACGCGACGTCGGCAAGCAGCCGGTCGTAGCGCGCCGCACGCGCGGTACGGGCCGCCTGGATCGCCGGCGCCTTCTTCATCTGGGCCACACCCATTGCACCCTGGATGTCGGTCATTCGGAAGTTGAATCCGAGTTCGTCGTAGGACGCGAGCAGGAATGCAGACGTTCCCTCATGTCGCGCGAGATCGGACTTGCCGGCTCCGTGGTCGCGAAGCGTGCGACAGAGTCGGTCGCGGTCGTCGTCGGACGTCAGGATCATCCCCCCTTCTCCGGTGGAGATCGCCTTTCGAGGGTGGAAGCTGAAGCAGCCGAATTCACCAAACGTTCCGACGTGCCGTCCGTGGTAGCGCGCACCGAATCCGCACGCAGCATCCTCCACGACCCACAGTCGATGAGCCCGTGCGATCTCGAGTATCGGAGCCATGTCAGCCGCGAGTCCGAACAGGTGAACCGGAATGATCCCCCGAGTCCTGTCGGTGATCAGCGCTTCGAGGCGTCCGACATCGATGTTGAACGTGGCTGGATCGATGTCGCAGAACACCGCGCGCGCGCCCATGTACTCGACCACGTTCGCCGTGGCGACCCATGTGAAGGCGGGTACTATCACCTCGTCGCCCGGCCCGAGTCCGAGCGCTGCCATCGCGATGTGAAGCGCCGTCGTGCAGGAGGTCGTCGCGATCGCGTGCGGTGAGCCGGTGAATTCGGCGAAGCGCTTCTCGAATTCCTCGACGAAGGGTCCCTGTACCACCCAACCAGACTTGATCGGTTCCTGAACAAGATCGAGCTCTTCCTGATCGAAGACGGTCTTTGTGATTGGAATTCTCATGCTGCCAGCTCCTCCTCCCGTTGCTTGTGGTTCTGACGCCATTCGATCAGTCGCTTCAGACCATCGCGCAGATCGATCGTCGTTCGGAAGCCGAGGTCACGGTCGGCCTTGTCGGTGCTGCCGACGCGGTTGGTCACAAACGTCTGGCCGGCGGGTTCGTACTGGATCTCCAGGTCTGAACCGGTGATCTCCAGCACCATCTCGCACAGCTCGCGGATCGACGTCTGCGTTCCGCCGCCAACGTTGTAGAATTCATCCACCGCATCGCTCTTGAGCGCCAGCACGTTCGCCCGCGCGATGTCCTCCACGTAGATGAAGTCGTAGCTCTGCGATCCATCGCCGTAGACGATCGGCGGCAGCCCCCGATCGATCCTGTCGAGGATCTTCATGATCACCGCCACGTACGTCCCCTTGTAGTCCTGTCGCGCGCCGTAGACGTTCATGTAGCGCAGGCCGACGTAGGGCAGAGCGTAGCGTTCGTTGTAGGCACGGCACATCGCCTCGCCGGCGATCTTGGTCGCGCCGTAGAACGTCCGGTTGTTGAACGGATGCTCCTCGGTCATCGGGATCTGCAGGGCATCGCCATAGACCGATGCCGAACTCGAGTAGACGAGGCGGCGAATGTCGTTCTGCACACACGCCTCGAGCACGTTGAACGTGCCCTCGATGTTCACCTTGAACGCCGATCGCGGATAGTCGTGGCAGTGCAGAAGCCACAGGGCAGCGAGATGAATCACGTAGTCGGACTCCTTCATCGCTGCTCCGAGGATGTCCGTGTGCATCAGCTCGCCGCCCAGCTCGAAGATGCGGGTGCGGGGATCGCCCAGTGCCCGCTCGAGATTCTCATGCGTGCCGCGCGAGAAGTTGTCATAGACGATGACCTGCTCGATGTCCTCACCGAGCAACTGGTCGACGACGTGCGAACCGATGAAGCCGGCGCCGCCGATGACGAGCACCTTGCTGCCACGAATGTCGGGCATGGTCTGTAGCGATTGGTTCTGGTTGATCGTTCGTTGATACGTAATGCCGACGGGTCTACGACCGCCCGTGTGCGGCATCGATGACATACTGCTGATCCTCAGCCCCCAGGTACGGGTGCATCGGCAGACTGAAGATCCGACTGGCAAGATCCTCGGAAACTGGGAAGTCACCGCGCCCGTAGCCGAGCGGCTGGTAGGCTGTCTGCAGATGCAGCGGAACCGGATAGTAAACCGCCGTCGGTACGCCCGATTCCTTCAGCCGCGCCATCAGGCCCGCGCGGTCGTCGCTCAGAACCGAGTACTGCGCCCACGCGCTGAGTCGGTCGTCGCGAACCGTCGGCACCGTCACCACGTCGGCCAGGCCCGCAGCGTAGCGGCCGGCCACCTCCTGTCGCAGGTCGATCTCCCGCTCGAAGATGTCCAGCTTCGCCAGCAGCACCGCCGCCTGCATCGTGTCCATCCGCGAGTTCAGTCCCACCCGCACGTTGTCGTACTTGTCGCTGCCCTGTCCGTGGACGCGGATCGAGCGCATCGTCGTGACGAGTTCGTCATCGTCGGAGAAAATCGCTCCGCCGTCGCCGTAGCAGCCGAGCGGCTTCGCCGGGAAGAAGCTCGTCGCCGCGACGTCCCCCATGTTGCCCGCGCGCCGTCCCTTGTAGGTGGCACCGAATGATTGCGCCGCATCCTCCAGGACGAACAGGCCGTGTTCCGATGCGATCGAAGCGATCTCATCGTAGTCAGCCGGCTGTCCGAAGAGGTCGACTGGAATGATTCCGCGGGGCGTCAGCTCCGGATGGGTGCTGCCCACGTTCGCAATCGTCTCCCGCAGCTTTGCCACGTCGATGTTGAAGGTGTCCGCTTCGACGTCAACGAAGACCGGAGTCGCACCGAGCAGCGATATGACCTCTGCGGTGGCGATGAACGTGAACGGCGTCGTGAAGATGGCGTCACCGGGGCCGACGCCGAAGGCCATCAGAGGAAGCAGCAGCGCGTCGGTGCCGCTGGCGCAGGAGACTGCGTGACGCCGGCCGGTGAACGCCGCCAGACGTTCCTCGAGTTCGGCGATCTCCGGACCCATGATGTAGCGGCCATGATCGAGCACGCGGGCGATGCGGGCGTCGATCTCGCTGCGAATCAGACTCTGCTGGGCGGCGAGGTCGATGAACTGGATCTGGCGCCGCTCGGTATCGGTTGTTGGCATTGGTGCGTGTTGTTGATGTCGTGTGTCTGTGCGGGGTTCGAGGGCACGGGTTGAAGTCAGCGGCTGCACGGTCGGCGTACCGGGGCGATCGTATACCCTGGCGACGATGCGAGGCACAGCTGCGGCTACGGAGTCGGGGCGGGTTCGACCGCAGCGGATGGTTCCGCTTCGACCGCGGCGATCTCGTGTTCTGCGATGCGGGCGTATTCGCGATCGCACTTGGGACACGTCGCTTCGCTGCCGACGAACTCGAGCTTCGTGCCGCAGCGACACATCCAGCCGACGATGCGAGCGGGATTGCCGACGACCAGCGCGTAGTCCGGTACGTCGCGCGTAACCACCGATCCGGCGCCGACGAAGGCGAAGCGACCCACGTTGTGTCCGCAGACGATCGTTGCATTTGCCCCGATCGATGCGCCATAGCGTACGATCGTGCGCGCGTAGTGCTCCGAACCACGCTGCGGGAATTCACAGCGAGGATTGATCACGTTGGTGAACACCATCGACGGTCCGCAGAACACGTAGTCTTCCAGCGTTACCCCTTCGTAGACCGACACGTTGTTCTGGATCTTCACGTTGTCGCCGATGGTCACGTTGTTGCCGACGTTCACGTTCTGCCCCAGCGAGCACTTCGATCCGATACGCGCCCCGGTCTGCACGTGGCTGAAGTGCCAGATCTTCGTTCCTGCGCCGATGCGGCAGCCCTCATCGACCATGGCCGTCTCGTGTACGTAGTAGGCGCGTGGTTCCTGGACCGGTTCGGCCGCTGGTGCCGCCGTATTCTCCAGCCGCTGTTGTGCGACCTCGAGAATCTCGAGCACCTCGATGCCGTTGCGCGCGTCGCTGCGAGGGCGGGTACGTGTGCGGACGCACTCGGCGAAGTGCTCCAGCTCTGCATCCAGCGGCATCGCCTCCCCGAAGTCGACCACCTGAAAGTCATCGTCCCGCTTGATCGGCTCCCCGTTGATCCAGTCGATACCCTTCGGATAGAGCACCAGCTTGTCGGTCTTCCGCGTGTCGTCGAAGGTGACCATCGTACGATCGCCGATGACGACCAGGCGATGTTCCTTGAACGGATGCAGCCACGACACGTAGATGTGGGCGTGGACGTTGCCGGGATACTCGAGCGTGGTCATCGTCGTGTCGTGGATCCGCGGCTGCAGGAACGTGCCTCCAATGGACTCGACACGTAGCGGCGTCTTGCCGATGAACAGCTGCAGCACGCTGATGTCGTGCGGTGCGAACGACCAGAGGATGTTCTCCTCCTTGCGAACGGTCCCGAGGTTCAGTCGATTCGAGTAGATGTACTGCAGCCGACCGAGCGTACCGTCGTCGATCAGCTCCTTGATCTTGAGGATCGCGGGATGGTAGAGCAGCAGGTGGCCAACCATGAGGATACGACCGCGTTCATTGGCCAGTCGCTCGAGTTCCCGCGCCTCGTTGGAGTGCAGCGTGATCGGCTTTTCGACGAGCACGTCTTTTCCAGCCTCGAGGCAGCTGCGCGTGATCTCGTAGTGGGTCTCCGCAGGCGTTGCCACCACCACGGCGGTGATCGCCTCGTCATCGAGGATCTCCCGAACGTCGGAGACGAATCTGATCGACGGGTCGACGTCGCGAATGCGTGCGGCACAGGACGCATCGGCGTCGAAGACCGCGCGCAGGTCGGCGCCGAACAGACGGTGCGCGGTACGGACGTGGTTCATACCCCACCGTCCACAACCAATGACAGCGAGTGTGAAGGTGTTCTGGCTCATGTGACCTCGTTGATTCCTGCTGTTTGACCTCTCCGGTCCTCCGTTTCGCGCTGCGCGTGAGCGGAGGTGACTGTGGCCGGGCGCGGGCGGGGCGCTATGTGTCGCGCTCGGCCGGGGCGTTGCGCGACACGGCATCGGTGTACCACCGCACGAATTTTCCGATACCCTCTTCGATCCGCGTCACCGGCGCATAGCCGAGCGCACGGGCCGCGTCGATGTCGGCATAGGTGATGCGCACGTCGCCCGGCTGCAGCGGCATCGCATCGATGCGTGGCGTGACCCCTAGTTCGTCGGCAATCAGCTCGATGAGCCGTGCGAGCGTCGTCGTTTCGGATTCGCCCAGATTGATGATCCGGTATCCGGTGAAGTTGCGGTCGATCGCCAGGATGCCCTGCACGATGTCGTCGATGTACGTGTAGTCGCGTGCCGAGGAACCGTCGCCGTACATCGGAATCTCCTCGCCGGCGGCCATCATCCGCGTGAACTTGTGGATGGCCATTTCCGGACGCTGCCGCGGGCCGTAGACGGTGAAGAACCGCAGGCATGCGACGTCGATACCGAAGAGGTGATGATACGTGTGGCAGAGGAGCTCCCCCGCCTTCTTCGTGGCGGCATACGGACTGATCGGATGGTCGACGTTGTCGGTCTCTCGGAACGGCAGCGATTCGTTGTTGCCGTAGACCGACGAACTGCTGGCGAACAGCAGCCGGGAGACGCCCCGGCGACGCATGGCCTCGAGGATCGACGAGGTCCCGTCGAGGTTCACCGACGTATAGAGCATCGGCTGTTCGATCGACGGACGCACGCCGGCACGGGCGGCAAGATGTACGACGGTGGAAATCCGCTCGTCGGCGAGCAGTCCCTCCACCAGTTCGAGATCCCGGATATCCCCTTCGACGAGCCGGAAGCGCGGAAACGCCAGGGCCCGCTCGACGTTGCGGCGCTTGACCTCCGGATCGTAGAAGTGATCGAAGTTGTCCAGTCCGACGACACGGTGCCCCTCCTCGAGAAGGGTCTCGACGAGATGCGAACCGATGAAGCCGGCGGCGCCGGTTACGAGATATCCTGCCGCGTTGTCAACCATTGATTCAGATACCAGCGGACTGTTGTGCGCATTCCATCCTGGATCGGAACGCGCGGGCTCCACCCGAGTTCCCGCTCGAGCTTCGCCGGATCGACCGCGTAGCGCAGATCGTGACCGGGTCGGTCGTCGACGAATCCGATCAGCGAGGCGTGGCCGCCCGCTGGCGGCGTGTCGACCTCCTCATCGAGCAACTCGCAGATCAGCCGGACCAGATCGATGTTGCGCCACTCGTTGCGGGCGCCGACGACGTAGCGTTCGCCGGAGGGGGCCCGCTCGAATATCATGTCCAGTGCTCGACAGTGGTCCTCGACGTTGAGCCAGTCACGCACGTTCTCGCCGTGGCCATAGACGGGGATCGGCCGTCCTTCGAGCGCGGCTCGAATGACCGTCGGAATCAGCTTCTCGCGGTGCTGGCGAGGACCGTAGTTGTTCGAGCAGTTGACCGTGACCGCATCGAGCCCGTAGGTGCGGTGCCAGGCCGCAACCAGATGGTCGCTCGATGCCTTGGAGGCCGCATACGGATTGCTCGGACGGTACGGGCTGCGTTCCGTGAAGAAACCCTCGGCAGTCTCGCCGAATACTTCGTCGGTCGAGACGTGCAGCAGTCTCCCCTTCGCCTCGCCGCTGCACCACAGCATCCTGAGCGCCTCGAGCAGGTTGTACGTGCCGATCACATTCGAGCGGATGAAGGGGTCCGATTCACGAATGCTGTTGTCGACGTGCGTCTCGGCGGCCAGATGGAACACGGCGTCGGGGGCAATCTCCTCGAGCACGGAGTGCACGTCGTGGCGATCGACGAGATCCAGGCGGATGAACCGGTAGCGGTCGCTCGTTTCGAGATCGGCGACGCGGTCCGGATCGGCGGCATAGCTGAGTCGGTCGATGTTGACGATCGTCCAGTCGGGGTGCTCCCGATGCAAATAGTGGACGAGGTTCGAACCGATGAACCCGCAGCCGCCGGTGACGACTACTGTCGGTGGACGCATGGGCATTCGGAGCGGCTCAGGCCGAGGTGAGCGCCGTCTCCCGCGCCATTGCCTCGGCGACGTGCGCGATCATGTCATCGGTCAGTTCGGCGAACATCGGCAGCGACAGCAGACGCGGCGTCTGCGCGGCAGCCACCGGGAAGTCGTCGGCGGTATGTCCCAGATGGCGGTATGCCTCCAGCAGGGGCAACGCAATCGGGTAATGAATTCCGGTGGCCACGCCGCGGTCACCGAGGCGTTTCTGCAGTCCGTCGCGATCGGCCACGCGCACGACGTAGAGGTGGAAGACCGGTTCGGCCCAGTCGGCCACCAGCGGGATCTCCACGCCGTCGAATTCGGCAAGCAGCTTCGAGTAGGCGGCGGCGTGCTCACGGCGCAGGCGATTCCACGCGTCCAGATGCGGCAGCTTCACCGAAAGCACGGCGGCCTGAATTCCATCGAGACGGCTGTTGCGGCCTTCGACCTCGTGGTGGTACTTGACGACGCTGCCGTGGTTGGCGATCAGCCGCGCGCGGGCGGCGACCTCTTCGTCGCGGAAGACCATGGCACCGCCGTCGCCGTAGGCGCCGAGGTTCTTCCCCGGATAGAAGCTGAACGTACCGGCATCACCGATCGACCCGACGCGGCGTCCGCGGTAGCGCGCGCCATGTGCCTGCGCGGTATCCTCGACGACGCGAAGCCCGTGTTCGGCGGCCAGCGCGAGCACGGCATCCATATCGGCCGGGTGTCCGTAGAGGTGCACCGGGATGATGGCGCGAGTACGCGAGGTGATTTTGCGTGCGGCATCCTCGAGATCGATCGTGTAGTGCCGCGGCTCGTTGTCGACGAACACGACCGTCGCCCCGGCAGCTGTCACGGCTTCGGATGTGGCGATGAACGAATTGGCCGGAACGAGCACTTCGTCACCGGGACCGATACCGAGGGCGCGCAGGGCGATCTCGATGGCTTCGGTGCCGTTGGCGCAGGAGACGCAGTGTTCGGATTCGACGTAGGCGGCGAACTGCTTTTCGAAGGCGGCGACGCGCGCTCCCCCGACGAAGGCCGTGTTCTCAACGACCTCCGCGATGGCGCGGTCCATCTCCTCCTTCAGGCCATGATACTGGGCCTTCAGATCGACGAACGGAATGTTCATTGTGAGCGATCGGGCTAGGGCTGCTGTGCGTGGACCATCCGACGAGGGCCGTCGTCGGAGGATGGACCCCGACTGAAAAAAATTCCTGGACTTGATTCACGCCGGGATGCGGCGTTGAACAGGCGGTCGTTCCGCGGCCCGGGCAACGGGGTAGGCGGAACAGATGGCGAATATATGGAAAAGCCCACAACGGAGAGCACGACCACCGACCTGCTGCGGCCGGGGGTGTGACGAGGCGTAAGCGGGCGCGATACGGGCTCCTGTGTGGCCGAACCCGTCGAATTCCATTCGTATATTGCGGGTCTTGACCCGGATGCGGGCGCCCATAGACCCTGCCGGAAGGCGGACCAACATCTCCTACTACTAAGCGGGTGGAATTGCGAGAGTGGCGTAATTGGCAGCCGCGCTAGATTTAGGATCTAGTGGGTTTATCCCGTGAGGGTTCGAGTCCCTCCTCTCGCACCACACACCATCAGCCGATCAATGGAAACGACGACGCAAGAGACGACAGCCATCCAGCGCACCATCGACATCTCGCTGAGCCCGGACGAGCTCAGGCCATACATCGACGATGCCTACCGGGCTGCACAGTCGAACATCTCGCTGAAGGGATTTCGCAAGGGCCGCACGCCGGTCAGTCTGATCCGCAAGATGTACGGCCCGACGATCGAGAACGAGGCCGTCGAGAAAGCGATCAACGAATCGTTCGTCCGCTATGCCGAGGAACACGAGGTCAAGTCGGTGAGTGCGCCGGTCATCGTGTCTGTCGATCGGCGGGAGGACGGTGGCGTCGACTACCGCGTGCTCTACGAAACCATGCCTGAGTTCGAACTCAAGGACTACAAGGGGCTTCATGGGCGGCGCATCTATCACACGGTCACCGAGGAGGAGGTCGACTCCGAACTGGAGCGGCTGCGCGAGCGGCAGATGGAGGTCGAGGACGCCGAGGAAGTGCTCGACGAATCCTACGTGGCGACGATCGATCTGCAGAAGCTCGACGAGGACGGCACTCTGATCATCGGCGATGTGACGCCCGGCATCCGCGTGGTGCTTCGGCGTCCGCAGGTCAACGAGGACCTGCGCAGGAAGCTGATCGGCACGAAGGTCGGCGATACGTTCCCGGTTGCGCTGCCGACGGGTGAAGGCGAGTCGATGCTCGACTACGAGGCGACCGTTCGCCACGTCGCCCGCGCGACGGTGCCGGAGCTCGACGACGCCTTTGCACGGCAGTTGCTCGACGACGAAGAGGGATCGATGGAGGAGCTACGGTCGGTGATTCGCGACAACATCACCGCGGCCTACGACGAACAGTACCGCAAGCAGCTGCGCGACGAACTCATCGGCACGCTGATGGCGGACTATGAATTCGAGGTCCCCGCGACGTTCGTCTACAACGTGCTGCAGCAGTTCGAGGACGAACTCAAGGAAGGGCCCGACGGAACGCTTCCCGAGGATTACGATCAGAAGGAGTATTTCGAGCGGATGCGCCCGTTCGCCGAGCGAACGGCCCGCTGGGCGCTGGTGCGCGACCGGATCCGCGAACGCGAGGATCTGCGTGCCGAGGATCACGACTACGAAGGACTCGCTCAGATCGAAGCGCAGCGGATGGGAATCGATCCATCCATGCTGCTGCAGTATCTGAAGAACGCCAAAGAGATCGAGGACCGGATCATCGCCGAAAAGGTGATGCAGCTGATCGAGGACTACGCGATCGTCGAGGACGTCGAGGATACGGAGGTGGCCGCACGAGCTCCTGCGAGCAGCCGCTCCTCCGCAGCGGGATCCGCACCGGACGCTGCAGGCCGACCGGCGTCCGAGACAGAAGACCACGCGTCGAGTCCCGCGGAATCTCCCGGCGACGAGTACGACGTCGTGGCCGACGACAGCGATCGAAGCAACGCGGACACTGAGGGCGACCAGGCCAATGAGAGCAACGCAGCCGACAACGCCCCCGCTGCGGATAACGACCCCGCGAAGGCGTGAGACTCCTCTCTCTCTGCGCCCCTCCTACCCGATCAGCCAGTTGCCACGCAGATGTGGTCGACGGATGTTGACAGCGACAGTGAAGAGGCGTACAACACACAAACAGCGAGTGCGAATCACACCATGATCATTCCAAGAATTGTCGAGCGGACAGCACGTGGCGAAGAGGTCTGGGATCCGTTCAGCCGATTGCTGAAAGAGCGCATCATCATCCTCGATTCGCCCGTTACCGACGAGGTGGCGTCGATCATCATCGCCGAGATGATTTTCCTCGAGTCGGAGGATCCGAACAAGGACATCATCATGTATATCAACTCGCCGGGCGGTTCGGTCTCTGCGGGTCTGGCGATTTATGACACCATGCAGTACGTGCGTCCGGACATCTCGACGATCTGCGTCGGCATGGCTGCATCGATGGCCCAGGTGCTGCTGTGCGCCGGCAGCGAGGGCAAGCGCATGGCGCTGCCGAACGCCCGCATCATGATGCACCAGCCCTCGGGCGGCTCGCAGGGACAGACCACCGAAATCGAGATCTACCTGAAGGAAATGATCCGCCTGCGCGAGCAGCTGTATAAAATCATCGCGGCGCACTCCGGTCAGGACCTCGAGAAGATCCGCGCCGACGCCGATCGCGACTACTGGATGAGCCCCCAGGAAGCCAAGGACTACGGTCTGATCGATCGCGTGCTCTCCAGCCGAAAGGAGGCCTCGAAGGGATTGCCTGAAATTCCTTCGACCAAGCACGACTCGCACGTGGAAATCATCAATGAGCCCGGAAGGGAATCAAAGGAGTCCCGTAAGGATGGCGGTAAGCAGTCGGATCAGAAGTAAGACGGAGCCCAATGAGCAACGAATCAAATTCCCTTCCCAACGACACCGTGCGCTGTTCCTTCTGCGGTCGAACCGCCGATGAGGTCACGTCGATCATCGCCGGTCCGAATGCGTACATCTGCGACATCTGTATTCAGAATTCCGTCGAGATCCTGCGTGCGAACACGAGTCTGTTCCGTGCGCCTGAGGCGGAACGGCGGCTGACGCCGTCGAGCATCCACGCGATTCTCGACGAGTACGTGATCGGACAGGACTACGCGAAGAAGGCGCTTGCAGTGGCCGTCTACAACCACTACAAGCGCATCGAGTCGCAGGACACGCTCTCGGGATTCGACGATGTCGAGATCGAGAAGTCGAACATCCTGATGATCGGCCCGACGGGCGTGGGCAAGACGCTGCTGGCGCAGACGCTCGCACGACTGCTCGACGTTCCCTTCGCCATCGCCGACGCGACCACGCTCACCGAGGCCGGCTACGTCGGCGACGATGTCGAGACCGTACTGGTAACCCTGCTGCAGCACGCCGACTACAACGTCGAGCGCGCCGAGCGCGGCATCATCTACATCGACGAGATCGACAAGGTGGCGCGTAAGGCCGATTCGCCTTCGATCACCCGCGACGTCTCTGGTGAAGGCGTCCAGCAGGGGCTGCTCAAGATCCTCGAAGGCACTACCGCCAACGTTCCCCCGAAGGGCGGACGCAAGCATCCGGAGCAGCCGCTGATTCAGATCAACACGAGGAACATTCTCTTCGTCTGCGGTGGTGCGTTCGACGGACTCGAGCGGGTGATCGCCAGCAGGATGCGCAAGAACACGATGGGGTTCGGTGCCGAAGTGCAGGAGCGCGTCGAGGAGCGGGCGGAGCTCTTCCGGCACGTCGAGCCGGAGGACCTGTTGAAATTCGGACTGATCCCGGAGCTCATCGGCCGACTTCCGGTGATCGCGCCGCTGGAGCCGCTTTCCGACGAGGCGCTGCGGCAGATCCTGCTCGAGCCGAAGAATTCCATCGCCCGTCAGTACAAGAAGCTCTTCGCAATGGAGGGCGTGGAGCTCGAATTCACCGATGACGCGCTCGAGGCGATCATTCAGAAGGCGAAGCAGCGCAAGACCGGAGCGCGGGCGCTGCGCGGCGTCGTCGAGGAGGCGATGCTCGACGTCATGTTCTCCCTTCCCGACCGGCCCAATCTGCACAAGACGGTCGTCACCGGTGACGTCATCGAAAAGAAGGGAGAGCCGGTATACGTGTATCGCGAGGAGAAGCAGCGGCAGTCTGCCTGATCGATCAGGGAGATTTTCCACAGAGGGCGCGAAGGTGCGGCGGATACGTCGCCCCCGCGCCCTCTGTGGTTTCATTCCCTGTCGGACTCGTTTCCTCGGTCGACGTTCCCCCGTTGTGACAGCACTCGCGCGGGATTGCCGACGACGACACTGCCGGACTCGACATCGTTGAGCACCACGCTTCCCATTCCCACCATCACCCTCTCGCCGATCCCGACGCCGCCCCTGATCGCAGCGTTCGTTCCGATGTAGCAGTGCGTTCCGACGCTCACGCCGCCGCTGATGCAGACGCCGCCGGCGATCAGCGTGTGATCTCCGATGACGTCGTCATGGCTTACAACTGTGTTCGGCAGCACGACAACGCCATCACCGAGGCGCACGTTGGAGGTGATCGTCACGTTCTGGAAGACCACCACGCCGCGTCCGAGGTGTGCCATGCGGGAGACCGAAGCGGACGGATGCACGATGGTTTCAAACCGGTCGAGTCCGATCCCCGTTCGAGCGCGGATCTCCTCTCGACGCGTGAAGTTCGCAGGGCTGCCGATGCCGTTGATGAACCTGCAATTGGCGTCAAATTCCGTGGCGCGTTCGAGTCCGCCGAGGACTTCGACGCCGTGGATGAGGTGGCCCCGGAGCTCGCGCCGATCGTCGAGGAAGCCGATCGGACGAAAGCGCACGGACCCGTGAGCATCGTTGATGTCCAGCAGCGTGTCCAGAATGTCGATGCAGTTGCCGCCGGTACCGAGGATGATGATGTCCATGGAGTCGGGAATTCGTGAAGTGGCTGCGAAGATACCGCTGCATCGAGCAAGGCGACTCCCATGGGGTCCTCTCTGTGATCACTATCTTCCTTCACACCGGCCGCATTCAACAACCACAAGGGGATCATGATTCAACGAATTACCGCACGTACCACGCTCGTTCTGTCTCTCATTCTTCTCACGCTTGCTTCCGGTTGCGGAAGCGATTCAGCCACCGGCCCTGACAATTCCGACGATCTCGGGTTCGACCAGCCCGAACCGCAGTACGACGTCGAGTATACCGACGACGCGGTGGTGCTCGACGGCGCCCAGGCGGCGTCGCTGGTGTCATTCGACACGGCAACCGGAGCCGTCGTTCTCGACGAGTCGCAGCTCGACGACAGCGGCGCGTCGATCAGCGAGGGCACGGTGCTGCTGGTAGCCAACAAGCTGCTGCGCAAGGTCACGGGAGTCACTGACGACGGGGGCCATCTGACGCTCACGACCGAGGACGCGAAGCTGACCGATTTGATCAGCAACGGAACGATCGCGTGGGACTTCACGCCCGAGATCACCAGCGCGAGAACGGTACGCTGGAAGGATCGCAAGGGCGCGACGATCGCATCGACGAGCTACACGGCTGACAATCCGATTTCCTTCCCCATCAAGCGCGACATCACCGTCGGGGACTATACCTACGAGATGGAATTCGACGCGGCGGGCAACAGCAACGGGCACGTCGACAAGATCACCGTGAAGTTCGTTGCATCGAAAAAGGTCAATGGAAAGGCGTCGGTGGCATTCACCGGGCAGGGCACGTTCAACGTACCGAAGCAGACCAACGAGATGACGATTGCGGAGCGGAAGCTGCAGTCGTTCAGCAACTCGAATTCAGGAGTCGACTGCGACATCACGGTAAGTCTTGCTGCGGCGGGGAGCGGGCTTGACGACATCAGTCTGACGTTTCCGAACGCGGCGATCAGCATACCGGTCGAGGCGATCCCGACGCCGGGCGGGTTGATTCCGATTCCGATACCGGTAACGATCGACATCGGGGTTCAGATGGTAGCGAAGATGGTGGTGACTGCGGAGGCCTCGGCAACGGTCAGCTCGCAGTTTCACTACAACGGCTCGTCGGGACTCGAATACAACGGGACGACGATTTCGACGCGAGCGACGGTTGGCGACACTTCGATGACGCCGAAGAGTGCTGACGCGGCGAGCGTGTTCAATCCGGTCGACGCGCAGCTCGGCATCGCGGTACCGCGGGTTTCGCTGAACATTGCGGGATTCGAAGTGGCGGCGATCTATCCCGGGTTCACCGTCGGATCGCAGCTCTCGTTCAGTCCGACCTGCAAGAAGGCGTATGTGAAAATGACGGCGGAGGCGAAGTACGACCTGACGTTCCTCGGCCCGCAGAATCTGAAGGACAAGCATGTCTTCTGGGAGGACAACCACACGGCCAGCCAGGAGGGGTGTCCGTAGGACATGCGGGGCTGCGCCATACAGGCGAGGCGCCGTCCGAGTCAGCGGACGGTCGTCGTCAGCGGACGCTGACCGCGAGCATGGTGGCGCGGGCGGACGCGAATCGGGGGCAAGGGCGATGCACGCAATACCCGACGTTGATACACGCGGCGCTCGAAGCTCGCGGTGGCGCTCGAAGCTCGCGGTTCGAGCGATATTCCGGACTCGAGCGCCACTCGTAACTCGGACGCCACGAGCGACTCGGGCGATGCTCGGATTGGGGGTGAGCATCGAATACCCACGGCGATGCCGTGGGCTAAGGGAGAGCGGCCCTCCGGGCCTTGGTGTGGGAGGTGTACGATGGTGTCGGTGGGCCGATTGGGGGTGAGCATCGAATACCCACGGCGATGCCGTGGGCTAAGGGAGAGCGGCCCTCCGGGCCTTGGTGTCGGCGTGGATGGCGTGGATGGCGTGTGCAATTGTGGCTCTCGGTTGCGGGCTCGGGCGCTGCTCTCGATGCTCGCGCTAGTGGCGACTCCGGCGCTACTCCCGACGGCCGCGCCACTCGGGTTGGGAACATCGAATACCCACGGCGATGCCGTGGGCTAAGGGAGAGCGGCCCTCCGGGCCTTGGTGTCGGCGTGGATGGCCTGTGCAATTGTGGCTCTCGGTTGCGGGCTCGGGCGCTGCTCTCGATGCTCGCGCTAGTGGCGACTCCAGCGCTACTCCCGACGGCCGCGCCACTCGGGTTGGGAACATCGAATACCCACGGCGATGCCGTGGGCTAAGGGAGAGCGGCCCTCCGGGCCTTGGTGTCGGCGTGGATGGCGTGTGCAATTGTGGCTCTCGGTTGCGGGCTCGGGTGCTGCTCTCGATGCTCGCGCTAGTGGCGACTCCAGCGCTACTCCCGACGGCCGCGCCACTCGGATTGGGAACATCGAATACCCATGGCGATGCCGTGGGCTAAGGGAGAGCGGCCCTCCGGGCCTTGGTGTCGGCGTGGATGGCCTATGCAATTGTGGCTCTCGGTTGCGGGCTCGGGCGCTGCTCTCGATGCTCGCGCTAGTGGCGACTCCTGCCGTACTCCCGATGCTCTCGCTACTCGCGACTCGGGCGCCACGAGCGACTCCGGCGCGACTCCCGATGGCCGCTCCACTCGGAGTGAGTATCGAACACTCATTGCCGCGATCGCCCAACACCTCGGCCGGCGCGGCGCGCCTCAATACGAAGGCCCGGAGGGCCGCCCTCCCTTAGCCCACGGCATCGCCGTGGGTATTCGATGCCATACCCCCGATTGCCCACCCCATCGCCGTGGGTATTCGATGCCACATCCGAGGACCATCCCCGACCATCGCGCCCATTTCCGCATCCCCCCGGCAACGCTCGAGTCTCGCCCCACAACCCCGCACACCCTCTACCGCGCCACCACCATTCGGATTTCCCGCACCACCCTCCCCTGCTCCAGGCGACACGTGTAGACGCCGGACGACAGGCCGGCGCTCTCGACGGTGACCGCATAGCGACCCGCCGCCAGCCGCTCGTCGATCAGACGCGCGACCTCGCACCCCGACGCGTCGTACAGACTCAGCCGCGTCGGACCGTCGAGGCCGAGGGAGAAGTTGATCAGGGTCCGGTCGGAAAATGGATTCGGCGCGTTCTGTCGAAGCGAATACGATGTCGGCGATACGTCGATCAAGCGCGTGCTCAGGCCACAGATCGAGTCGAGATGAATCGTTCCCGCTACCGCGTCGAGGGCTGCACAACCCTCCCCCGGCAACTCGAATCGAATGTCGAAGTCGGCCGAGTCGTGCGCGCCCAGGAATGCCAGAAACCTTGGCCGTAACCCGACGCCCGTGTCGCGTAGGGAACCTCCGGGTGGCGCAATCAATCGCACAATGAATTCACCCGGATCATTCCTGATTTCCCCCATCGTCCAGCCCGCGAATATTCCGTCAGCAATCATCCAGTCACCAGTCGGATCATCGAGTTTCAACTGCGTCGAGTCGTAGCGAATTTCGACGGTCACTTCGCCGACGTCGGCATCGGTCAATGAATCGATGATCGATATCGGTACCTCGATCACATGCCCGGGCCGCACCGCCAGTGAATCGCCCACCCGCGTTCGCGCCCGGCGCACCGTCGTGTCGACGTATACCACGACCGAATCGATGCCCGAACACCCCGAGGGGTCCGCGATCTCAACGCGGTACGTCGTCGTGACACGCGGCGATGCGTACGGTCGATCGCAGTCGATACAGCTCAATCCCGCCGACGGCGTCCACCGAAACACCGTTCCGCCCAGCGCGTGGAGCCGAACCGTGTCGCCTCGACAGATCTCGACGTTCTCTCCCGCATCGACAGGAAGCACGCCGCCGTCGAGCACTCTGAGTGTATCCTCGCTCTGGCAACCGTCCTGGCTCCATCCAACCACGCGGTACACGCCCGGTGTATCGGCTGTGATTTCCCGGGTCGTTTCACCCGTCGACCATCGCCACGCGACCGCATCGCCCTCGGCCCGTAATCCAACCGATTGACCGCGACAGATCAGCGCAGGCCCCAGCGCCTGAATTCGCATCTCGGGCCCCTGTCCTGCCGCAACGACGATCGCATCCGATGTTCCCGAACAACCGGATTCGCTCGTGACCGCCACGCTGTATGTCCCGGGTTCGCTGACGGTGATCGACGGTGTCGACTCACCCGTGGACCAGCGGTAGGTCTCGTATGGTCGACCGACCGCGAGCACGACCGACCCGCCATCACAGAGCACCAACGGCCCGTCGGCAACGACCGTCGGCCGCAGTGTATCGGCGACTTCGACGCGCACGGAATCGGAGCGGCCCATGCAACCCGCCTCGTTTACTGCGTCAACCCAGTATTCACCCGGGTCCGAGACCGTGATCGATCGCGAGGTGTCGCCCGTATTCCAGTGGTATTGACTGAAGGTGCCGCTGACGGTCAATTCGATCCGTTCGCCGCGGCAGATCGCGCCCGGCTGTTCCGGAAGTATGTGCGGTTCAGGTGAGGCCGCGATTGCAACGACGATCGGATCCGATGTCGCCTCGCAGCCGGAGCCGTTGGTGACGGTCACCCGCACGGTCGCGCTCTGTCGCACGACGATCCGCCGAGTGGTATCTCCGGTGCTCCATCGGTAACCGTCGTGCGGCAATTGCGTCACCAATTCCACGCTGTCGCCGCACGTCGTCGTCGGCCCCAGTGCCCGAATGACGGGTTGCGGATCTGGTGCTACCAGCACCGTGACGGTATCCGAACGTCCGGCGCATCCTGCCGTATCGACGACCTCTACCCAGTACCGTCCGGCCTGCACGGCGCTGATCGACGGCGTGCTCTCACCGTTGGACCAGTGGAATTCACGAAACGGCCCCTCGGCCGCGATCGTGGCGGTTTGTCCCTCGCAGATTCGAATCGTATCCGCTCCGAGATCAGGATGCGGCGCCGGATGCGACTCCACCACGGCCGACCACGTCATCGCCTGCGAGCGGCAGCCGAGCGTGTCCGTAACCGTCACCGTATAGGTGCCCGGCTGTGAAACCGTGATCGACCTCGTGGTCGCGCCGGTATTCCATCGGTACGACGCCAGCCCCGCAGGCGCGCTCAGGGTCGTGCTGCCGCCGTCGCACAAATAGACGTGATCGTCCGGTTCAAATCCATACCCGTTGAACGACCAGTCGAGAATCTCATGGTACTGCCACGCCGAACTCGTCGCCGCGGTGAAGCCCACGAATGCCCTTCCATGGTCGAGCTTCATCGACGAGGGAATATTCAATGCCGTGGACAGCACAGGCGTCACGCAGTCGTCGATGTAGACCTCCAGCACCTGATCGTCACAGCGAATCCACGCCGTATGAATCGCGCCGTCATTGAGATCGGGTACGGCGGTAGAGGTGGCGACAGGACCCGGTGCGGTGTTCGTATAGACGGAGAGATGATTTCCGTTCGGATCCTCCAGCAACGGATCCGGATTGAAGTACGTGTCGAATTCGATCGCAATCCGATTGCTGAGGTGATAGAAGTTCATGAAGCCCCCGCTTCCGCCGCTCGCATACGGATCGCCCCAGTAGAGCACGAACGCGAACCCATCGCCGCCCCGGTCGCCGAGCGGATCGAGCTGTCCACCAGGCGCGTGCATTCGGAACCGAAATCGCGTCGAGAATCCGTTGGAGACCGGAAGCTTTGAAAGGTACCAGGCGCTGGCGGTGGAATTCGGGAGCGTGTCGGTCAGCTGCAGCGCGTTGTTCCGCACGTACGGAGGAATCGGAGTACCGGCGCGCAGCGTAGAATCCGGCACGGGAAATCCGGCAATGCGCACCTGCGCAATGACCGGAATCACCCATACAATTGAGAATATGAATGCAAACAGGAACTGTCGAAGCATCGAGCGAATTGAACCGAACGATTCTGGTGAAATGGTACCGGTGCTGCTGGACGAATTATCGAATTACCACGAAGCGGATTTCACGGACGGCCGAACCCTGCTGGAGCCGACAGGTGTAGACGCCGGAACCAAGTTCGGCTGCATCCAACGGCACCTCGTATTCTCCCGGTGCAACCTCCCGGTCGACCGGCCGGGCTACGACGCGGCCGTCGGCGTCGAATATCGTGACTACCGTCGGACCATCGAGTCCCACCGAATACCGGATCGTCGAATGTGTTTCGACCGGATCCGGATGCAGCTGAAGCGAGTAGCGTGCCCCACCGCGAATCATCAAGCGCTGATCGACCCCACACAGCGGTCCGATGGTCATCAGCGCGCTCGTCGGTGCCAGCTCGCCGCATTCCACCGCATCTGAAGCTGCCTCCACCGTAAGGTACCCGGACGTCGCCCGTCCAATGAAGCCCCGCAAGTCCAGCAGCAGCACCGACCGCTGCAGCACCGCCGCGGGATCGGTGCACTCGAGCCGCCCCCGGTACATCCCCCGTTCGATTGCGATCTGCGTCAACGCCCAGTTTCCTCCAAGCGCCGCGCCCCGCCGAACGCGATCGAGGAGCAGACACGTCGTGTCGTATCGAATTTCGAAGTCCAGAGCCCGAGTCCGGAGTTCACCCTCAATAACGATCGGAACTACGGTATTGTCAGCAGGTGCCAGCAGGTGGTCGCCGTGGATTCGCAGTCTCGCCGATGGGCCCTCGCGCACGCCGACCGTCACGGACGCGGTCGCCGAACATCCGTCGGCGCGACTGCCGACCACGGTGTACGTCGTCGTCGCATCGGGCGAGGCCGTCGGTGCAGCACAGTCGGCACACGAAAGTCCGTCGGCCGGAAACCAGCGATAGGTTGCTGCGCCGGTTGCAGCGATCTCGACCGAAGAACCCGCGCAGAGATTCGTATCGCCGCTCGTGCGAACGCTCGGTGCGGAGAGTTCGTTCGTCACCACGTTCGGAAGGCCGTATCGCGTTCGTCCGTCGAGAAACAGCACCTGCTGGCGGAAGTCGCAGGCAGGACCCGCCGCGTTCGGATTGGCAACGACGTCCAGCCATTTCTTGCCGTCGGGAGCGCAGTAGATACGGCCGTCGGGTCCGAGCTGCAGCGCGCCCCAGTAGTCGGCGTTGACGCCGGGAACCTGGCGCGAGATCACGCGGTACTTCGATGCGATGATCGCCGCCACGTCCTGCGGTGTGAGGTCGTACTGCAGAATTGCCTCCTGATTCGGATGCAGCGCACCGCCGACCACCGAGGCATAGAGCTTCGTGCCGTCAGGCGAGAAGCTTACCCCGTAGACCTGGCGCGACTCCTCCGGCATTTCGATGAAGCGCGGATTGGAAACCGAACCGGCAGCGGGGTCGAAATCGAACAATTCCACGCGTCCCTGATACCAGCGTGCAGCGGCGAGCATCGACCCGTCCGCCGAGGCCTTGAGTTCCCCGATGTCGGTCTGCTCCACGTCCGCCGTGTACCTCCCGCCGGCGTGCGAGCGGACGGGCATTCCGACACCACCGGCATCGACGCGGACCGACACGAAGGCGTCCGTCTCGAGTTCATGGCAGATTACCCAGTAGCCGTCATCGGGTGCACAGGTATGGACCGCGATGAGCTTCTCGGCGGCCGTAGGAATGAGTTCGACGTTCTTCTCCACCACATCGCCGAGGCCGCCATCGGCCGCCATGTCGACGCGAGAATAGTGGATGCCGGAATTCGGAGGGTCTCGGTACGGCGCAGCGTCGGCGGTGAAGATCAGGTAGCGTTCGTCGTCGCCCGGCAGCGGAACGATCAGCGCTGACTGCGTGGCGTTGTCGTGGCCGGCGAGGCCGAGTCCGTTCGGCATCGGACGGTCCAGGCGGTTCCACACCGTCACGCCGTCGGTGTAGAAGAGCAGTTCTCCCGTCGTTGGATCGCTGATCGAAGCGACGCCCTCGGTCGTCCATGTTCGCCCGGCGGGAACCGAGTGCGGTCCGGCGCTGTCGAAGACGACCTCGGCTTCATAGCCAAAGACCCACGTCGACCAGCGCGACTGGGCGCTCGCGGGATCGGACAGGGCAATCAGGAGAATCGGAACGACGAGGAGTGCGCGGACCATCAGTGCGTGGATGTTTCCATTAGAACACTCGAGGCGCGGGATGGTTGCGAAGCTCAATCTCCTCTCGGGTTCAATACAGGGCAGCGGTCATCCCGGCGGGAAACGACAGAGCTGGCGGAACTGACAGGGCCCGACTATTGGAGCAGCGTTACCGACACTTCGCGTGTCACCGTGCCCTGCGTCAATCGGAGCAGGTAACTCCCGGACGCCATTCCCGACCCATTGAATTCCACCGAATACTCCCCCGCGGTCAGGTAGCGATCAACCAGCCGCCCGGCCTCGTGTCCCGTCGCATCGTACAGCACCAGACGCGTCGGTCCGTCGAGTCCGACCGAAAAGCCAATCGTCGCACGCTCGCGAACGGGATTGGGAGCCGGTACCGCCAGCGCGTACTTCGATGCCGTCGGCTCGATCAGACGGAAGTTCAACCCGCAGATCGAGTCGAGGCGAATTCGGCCCGGTTCGAAACGCAGCGTCGTGCAGCCCAAATCCTTGGGTGCAATCACCACCCGCACCGGCGAGTCGACGACCGATCCGATGTACGCCGTAAACGGAAGTCGCAGCAGCACGCCGGTGTCGGAAAGAACGGTTCCCGTTGGCGCCACGTACGTGGCGGCAAAACTGCCCGGCCCCCGGGAAATCCCGCCGGCCGTCCATCCTTCCAGCAGCGTCCCGGCCTGCATCAACGCGGGATCGTCCTTGAGCACGAGAATTCCACCGTCGAATGCAACCGACACCTGAACGGTGTCCAGAGAAAACGCGTCGAGCGAGTCACGGAGCCGAACCGGCAGCACCGCGCTGCGCCCTGGCGCAACGCGATATGTCGTGTCAACCGATATCGTTGCGACAGCCGGAGCATCGACGACGCGGACGCGCACCGAATCCAGCCGGGTGCATCCGCCCGCTCCGGTTGCACGAGCGTAGTACGTCCTCGAGCTCGCCGGCGATGCGGTGGGCGAGTCGCAGTCTGAACACGACAGAGATGCGTCCGGTGACCAGTGAACCACCGATGACGACCTGGCAGACACCGTTGCCGAAGTTCCGCGACAGATCGTCGTGTCGGAACTCATCGACAGATCAGGCAACGGATACACCACCACGTCAATCGAATCGACTGCGGCGCAGCCGTTGGAATCGGTTGCGAGCACGGTGTACCGCCCGGATTCATGCACGTCGATCGCAGGAGATCGATCCCCGGTCGACCACTGGTACGACGTGCCGTCACCGCTCGCGGAGAGACGCACCGATTCACCCTCGCAGACCGGCGACGACGGCGACGCGACGATGCGAATGCGAGGGGCAACGTGAACGCCCACCGATACCGCCGACGATGTCCCGGTGCATCCGCTGGAATCGACCACGGTCACCGAATACGTCCCTGCATCGCCTACTCGGATCACCTCCGAAGTATCTCCTGTCGACCAGATGTAGTGGCGGAATCCTGCCGGCGCCCGCAGAGTGATGCTGTCACCCGAACAGACGAACGACTCCCCCGGCGGATCGATCTGCGGTTTCGGGGTCGGACGCACACGTACTCGGACCGCATCGGATTCGCCGCTGCAGCCGTTCGAATCGACCGTCGACACCGAATAGTCGCCGTCGACACCGACCTCGATCGAAGGCGTCGTGTCACCCGTCGACCATCGGTAGGCAACGTATCCCGGATCGGCCGTCAGCGTAATCGTCGAACCCGCGCAGATCGCCGGTGGCGCGCTCGGTGTGATGGTCGGTTGCGGACGCGGAAACGCCACGACCTCGACGCTGTCTGAATTCCCTTCGCATCCCGATGCGTCGGTGACGCGCACGAAGTAATTCCCGGACGTGCTCACGACGATCGAATCCGCCGTCGCACCGGTCGACCACAGATAGGCGGAGTAGCCCGCTTCGGCGCGGAGCGTGACGCTCATTCCATCACAGAACGAAAGCGGACCGTGCGGTTCGATGGCTGGAGTCAGAGAAGGACGAATCGATACGTGCAGCGGCAGTGATCCGCCCGTGCACCCGTTCGAATCGACGACCATGACGGCGTAGTCGCCAGCCGCGCCAACGCGCGAATAGCGCCCTGTGTCCCCGCTGGTCCACCGGTAGGCGGCATATCCGTCGCCCGCATCGAGATCGATCGAATCCCCGTCACACAGCGTAATGCGTCCTGACGGCGATACCGTCGGCGACGGCGGCGCGAATGCAGCAATGGTCGTCGTCCACGTCCGGGTCTGCGTGAAGCATCCGACGTCGACGGCCGCGGTCAGCGAGTACACTCCGGGTGCGTCGACGAGGATCGTGTCTGAATTCTCCCCGGTGCTCCATCGCTTTGACGCATAGGCACCCGGCGCGATCAACTGCAGCGAATCACCCGGACAGAGTCCGTGGTGCGCATCGATCGGCGTGGCAATGCCGAATCCGTCAAACCGCCAGTTGAGGATCTCGTGCGTTTCCCATGCAGAACCGGTTGCGGATGTAATTCCGACCCAGGCGTAGCCATTGCGGAGCGGCAGTGCGACGTCGAGATCGACGACCACGGAGAGAACCGGAAAGGTGCAGTCGTCGAGAAACACCTGTAGCAGGTCGTCTTCGCTCACGATCGTTGCAGTGTGAATCCGGCCGTCGGAGATATCGGGCAGCGAGTCGTTGTAGCCGAGTGAAAACGGTGTACCTGCGACGCGTTCGATGGCGGCAACGTGATTGCTGCTTGGGTCGGCGAATTCGGGATTGTCGAACGTATCGAATTCAATTGCGAGGTAGGCCGGAATCGAATCGTAGCCGATCTGGCCGCCGGCTCCGCCGGAGAGGTGCAATTGATCTGTGGTTTGAATGACGAAGGCGATGCCGTCGCCGCCGGTAATTCCGTTGGCATCGACACCGCCCGAGGGACTGGTGATTCTGAATTGGAACTGCGTGGCAAATCCATCGCCGAGGAACACGCGGTTGGCATACCACATCGTTCCTTCGGTATACCGCGGACTGCTCAGTGGCGGCGCATAGGTGAGTCGCACGACGCTGTCGACCTGCTGCGCTGTGCCGCCAAGCGTAATTCCATCGATCACCCGGAAATCATCGTACCGCACCTGACCCACCGCGTGAACCGCCGCGAGCGCAGTGAGGAGAATCGCGGTGATCGTGGCTCTCATTTCTCAGAATCCGATCCGCTCGGCAAGCCAGCCCTTGACGGCGCTCGCGTCGATGCGGATCTGCTCCATCGAATCGCGGTCGCGGATCGTTACGGTGTTCTGTTCGAGTGATTCGCCGTCGACCGTGATACAGAACGGCGTACCGACCTCGTCCTGCCGACGATAGCGCCGGCCGACGGCCCCGGAATCGTCGTAGAACGTCTTGACCGAGGACTGCAGCTCGGCATGAAGTTTCTCAGCGAATTCCGGCATTCCCTCCTTCTTCACCAACGGAAATACCGCTGCCTTATACGGAGCCAGTTTCGGATGGAAATGCAGCACGGTCCGCTTCTCACCGCCCACCTCCTCTTCCTCGTATGCATCGCACAGAAACGCCATCAGCGAGCGCGTGGCTCCCACGGCCGTTTCGATCACGTTGGGCGTATATCGCTCATTGGCCTGCTGATCGTAGTACTCGAGTTTTTTACCGGAGAATTCGGTGTGCTGCGTCAGGTCGAATTCTCCGCGATTATGAATTCCCTCCAGTTCTCCCCAGCCGAACGGGAACAGGTACTCGATGTCGTCGGCTCGTCGTGCATAGTGAGCGAGCTTGTCCTCCGGATGCGGCTTCATGCGCATTCGCGATTCATTCATGCCCAGCGACAGAAACCAGTTCCACCGCTGCTCCCGCCAGTATTCGTACCACTTCGCATCCTCACCCGGCCGGACGAAGTACTGCATCTCCATCTGCTCGAACTCGCGGGTGCGGAACAGGAAGTTTCGGGTATTGATTTCGTTGCGGAACGACTTACCGATCTGGGCGATGCCGAAGGGAACCTTCTGACGGGAGGACTGCAGCACGTTGGTGAAGTTGACGAAGATACCCTGGGCGGTTTCCGGGCGCAGGTAGACGACGGCGGAGGAATCCTCTACCGGACCGATGAACGTTTTGAACATCAGGTTGAACTGCCGCACTTCGGTCCAGTCATCGGTTCCACCGACGGGATCCTTGATACCGTATTCGATGATGAGATCGTAGAACTGACGCGGCTCGACGGCATGATCGAGTTTTTCGGCGAGCGCCTCGGCCTCGGCATCCTTCCCCTTGCGACGCAGGCGATCGATTTCACCCTCGATGAGGTGATCGGCGCGGTAGCGCGCCTTTGAGGTTTTGTTGTCGATCATCGGATCGGCGAAGGAGCCGACGTGACCCGAGGCCTCCCAGACGCGCGGGTGCATGAGGATCGACGCATCGAGACCCTCGATGTCATCGCGGTAGGTCATCGCGCGCCACCATGCCTCACGGATGTTGCGGAGCAGTTCGACGCCGTAGGGACCGTAGTCCCAGCATCCATTGAGTCCGCCGTAGATCTCGGAGGACTGGAAGACGAAGCCGCGGCGTTTGGCCAGCGAGGTAATCGTATCGAGCGACACGGGTGCGGAAGCGGGTACGGTCTGCGACATGTGAGAGGAGGCCGGATTACGAAGTGATTGATCGAATCGAGAAGGCGGAAGCTAGGGAAAATTCGAAGGCGGTCGCCGACCCGACGGACGGTGCGGGAGGCACCGTAGGAGCGATTTCACTCGGCGTGAGAATTGCTATACTTGCTGGTCTTTACACGCACCGACCCACGATATACCGCCGCCGAAGGCATGGCAGACCGCAAGACGAAACGCAAGAACGCACCGGAGCATCCGCAGTTGCCAGCATCGCAGCTGCGCTGGTTCGCCGATCCCACCGCATTCGATTTCCCGTCGACCGCATACATCGAGCCGCTCGAAGAGATCATGGGACAGCCGCGCGCGCTCGATGCCATCCGGCTTGGAGCGGAGATCTTCTCTCCCGGCTACAACATCTTCGTCAGCGGCCTGTCGGGGACCGGACGGCTGCGCACCATCAAGGGAATCCTCGACGGGATGCGGCCTGAGGGGCACGTCTCGCACGACTACGCGTACGTCTACAACTTCGACGACGCCGACTGCCCGCGGCTGCTGACCTTCCCGAAGGGTCGCGCCTGCATGTTCGCCGAGTCGATGGAGGAGGCCATCGACTTCCTGCAGCAGCAGGTCCGAAAGATGTTCGAGGACGAGCGCTATCGCTCCGGTCGCGCAGAGATCGTAGAGAATTTTCAGCGACGCGAGCGCGAGATGCTCGAGGAGTTCGAAGAGCGGATCAAACCGCAGGGCTTCGCGCTCGGACAGCGGCAGACGTCTGCGAACATGGTGCAGCCGGAGCTGATGCCGATCGTCGATGGTGAACCGCGCACGATGACGGCGCTGCCCGACCTCGTCAAGGAGGGCAAGCTCGACGACGAGCAGGTGAAGACGTTTCAGGAACAGTACAAGGTGCTGCAGTCGGAGCTCTACACGCTCGCGCGGCAGGGAATGCGGTTGTCACAGGATTTCCAGCGTGAGCTCTACGACTATGAACGGGAATCCGCCGAGAACCTGGTACTGGCCACGCTCGAGGAGGTGCGGACCCGTCACCCGTTCGAGGAGGTCGCCGACTACCTCGACGGCGTCTGCAATCACATCCTCGATCACCTGGAGATATTCAAGCGATCCGAGTCGCAGGAGAACGGTGAGGAGAGCGCCAGCGATCAACCCGATCCGTTCCGTTGCTACGAGGTGAACGTGATCCTGGACAATTCGAAGACGGAGGGTCCGCCGGTTATCGTCGAGACGACGCCGACGTTCATGAACCTCTTCGGAACCGTCGAGCGGACCTACGACCAGAATTCCGGTTGGCGTTCTGACTTCACCATGATCAAGGGCGGGTCGCTGCTGCACGCCGACGGCGGCTATCTGATCATCAACGCGCTCGACGCGCTTTCCGAGCCGGGTGTCTGGAAGGCGATGAAGCGCGTGCTGCTGCACCGGCGGCTGGAGATCCAGTCGGTCGAGAGCTTCTTTCAGTACCGCTCGCAGGTCTCGACGATGAAGCCCGATCCGATCGAGCTCAACGTCAAAGTGATTCTCATCGGACCATCGCGGCTCTACCAGGTGCTCTACCATTCCGAAGAAGACTTCCGCAAAATCTTCAAGATCAACGCCGAGTTCGACTACGAAATCGAGCGCAGCGACGCGGTGCTCAAGCAGTACGCGGGGTTCGTGCGCCGCATGGTTGACCACGAGCACCTGCTACACTTCGACGCCGATGGCGTCGCCACCGTCCTCGAGTACGCTGTCGAGTTCGCCGGCAACAGCGGAAAGATCTCGCTGCGGCTCAGCGACGTTGCCGATCTGCTGCGGGAGTCGAGCTTCTGGGCCCAGCGCGATCGTGCTGAACTCATCACGCGCTACCACGTCGAGAAGGCGCACCGCAAGATGGTTGAGCGCAACTCGATGTGGCGCGACAAGCTCATGGAGCAGATACTCGGCGGCACGCTGCTGATCGATACACGGGGCAGCCGTGTCGGACAGATCAACGGCCTTGCGGTCTACAGCGTCGGACAGTCGAACTTCGGCAAGCCGACGCGCATCACCGCAACGGTTTCGGTCGGCGGCCAGGGCGTGATCAACATCGATCGCGAGGCGAAGCTCTCGGGTTCGATCTACAACAAGGGCGCGCTCATCCTCCTCGGATTCCTGCGCCACCGCTTCGCGCAGAAACGTCCCCTCTCGTTCGCAGCATCGATCGTCTTCGAACAGTCCTATGGCGGTGTCGACGGTGATTCGGCCTCGTCGACGGAGGTCTATGCGCTTCTCTCAGCCCTGGCTAACGTGCCCATCCGCCAGGATCTCGCCGTGACAGGATCGGTCAATCAGTGGGGGGAAATTCAGCCGATCGGAGGGGTCAACGAGAAGATCGAGGGGTTCTTCGACGTCTGCAGCGCCGACGGACTGACCAGTACGCAAGGAGTGATGATTCCGATCCAGAACGTCGATGACCTGATGCTTCGCCGGGATGTCGTGCAGGCGGTGGAGGATGGCAAATTCCATGTCTACGCCATCAGCACCATCGATCAGGGCGTCGAACTGCTCACCGGTGTGGCGGCTGGTGAACCGGGGCGCAACGGTGCGTATCCCAAGGGCACGATCAACGCTATGGTCGACGCGCGCCTGGCGGAACTCGCCGCCGACCTTCGCGAGAACCTCCCGAGTGCCTCCGACGGTGCCGGCATGCTCAACGAGATGCCGGGCGGCGTCCACGACGAACCCCGAATTCCCGATTGACCACGTCCGGAACGTTCACGCCATGACTACCGACCTTCGACGCTTGTTGCTGGCACCCTCTCTTCTGTCGGCCGATTTCACACGGCTGGCCGATGCCGTGGCCACTGCCGAACGCGGTGGCGCCGATTTTCTGCATGTCGATGTAATGGACGGGCATTTCGTTCCGAACATCACGGTGGGACCACCGGTCGTCGCGGCACTGCGGAAGATCACCGACATGCCGTTGGACTGTCATCTGATGATCAGTGAGCCGGACGCCTATCTGGAGGCATTCGCAGAGGCCGGTGCGACGTACATCACGGTGCATGTCGAGGCGGCGGTGCACCTGTATCGGACGGTGGCTCGGATTCGCGACCTAGGATGTCGGGCAGGAGTGACGCTGAACCCTGCCACGCCGCTTTCGGCGATCGAGGAAATCCTTCCCTACGTCGACATGGTGCTGCTGATGTCGGTGGAACCCGGCTTCGGCGGGCAGTCGTTCATCCCGAATCTGTTCGAGCGGGCGCGGCGTACGCGGCGGATGCTGGAGGAATGCGAAAACCGGCAGTGTCTGATCGAAGCCGACGGTGGAATCAAGCTGGACAATGTGGCAGCGGTCTTCGAATCTGGTGTCGACGTGGTCGTCAGCGGTTCGGGAATATTCGGAACGGAGAATCCGGCCGAGACGATGCACGCCATGCGCCGAGCCGTCGCTGAGATCCCGGAGGGAGACCGCTGAAATCGCTGAAGTTCTGCGCGCCGGCAGAAACGTAGTCTCGTCAGTACTTGAGCCACCGCCACTGCACGAATGTACCGCCGACGCATCGTGCCCGCCGCGCCCGCGCGACGGCTCCGCCGTCGCGCCAAGCGCCCACATCGAGAACAACTCCCGCCGCCGCGCCGGACGTGCGCCCACCTCGAGAACAACTCCCGCCGCCGCGCCGGACGTGCGCCCCACCTCGAGTACAACTCCCGCCACCGCGCCGGACGTGCGCCCACCTCGAGAACATCTCCCGCCGCCGCGCCGGACGTGCGCCCACCTCGAGAACAACTCCCGCCGCCGCGCCGGACGTGCGCCCCACCTCGAGAACAACTCCCGCCGCCGCGCCGGACATGCGCCCACCTCGAGAACATCTCCCGCCGCCGCGCCGGACGTGCGCCCCACCTCGAGATTAACTCCTGCCGCCGCCGCCGGACATGCGCCCGGCTCAAACCGCCCACACCAAACGCGACGAGCGCCGACGGAATCAAATCCATCGGCGCTCGTACTACTCTCAGCGATCTCAGCGATCCCTCTCCGCGATCTCTGCGCCTCCCTACCGGGTATCTTCGGCCACGAACGGAAGCAGCGCGAGGTGGCGCGCATACTTGATCGCCCGAGCGAGCGAACGCTGCTGCTTTGCGTTCACACCGGTGATCCGCTTCGGCAGGATCCGTCCCTGATCGTTGATGAACCGCTGCAGGAGCTTGATGTTCGTGTAGTCGATGTAGGCCATCTTCCCAAGCGGATTGCGCTTGCGACGCGTTGGATCGTTGCGCCGCATGCGGGAACGACCATCGCGGGCGAATCGTCCACCGCGACCACTGCCGCCGCCACCGCGGGGATCATGAAGCTGTATGCCACCGGAATTGTTCAACGCTGATCTCGCTTTCGATTATTGATTCTCTGGAACCTGCCGATCACGCAGTGCTATGACTGCTTCTGCTTCGAAGCACGGATCGTCTTCGACTTCTCGAACCGCTGGTTGAAGCGGTCGATGCGGCCAGCCGTGTCGAGCACCTTCTGTCGTCCGGTGAAGTACGGATGACACTCGCTGCAGATCTCCAGCTTGATATCGCCGACCGACGAGCGCGTGACAAACTCGTTGCCACACACACAGGTAACCTTCGCCGGTACGTACTGCGGATGGATGTCCTTCTTCATGGTTCTATTGCCCCCGTCTGATCATGTGAAATCATTCGCTCGCCGCTACGGTCGTCGCCGCCTCAGCGATTGGTCTGGAGCACCTGCTTCGCCGTCGCCTCGACTTCGTTGAGATCCTTGACCTTCACGAAGCGCTCGGTGAATTTCACCGTGCCCTGATCGGTCCGCTCTCCCACCACGATCTTCACCGACAGCAGCTCGGAGCCTGCTCCCTTCTTGATCGACTTGTCGAGAAACGTCTGTTGCTTCGCCATTGTAGTAGTCCCGATTGATATGCCGCCGGCGCAATGCAGTTGCTCCCCGATAACCACCCTCTGATGGGGGACTGGGGGAATGCAGAACGCAAAAGAGCCATAAAGTTAGGGACTCGGCGGTGCTCCGACAATAGAGACACCTTAGCAGAGTGTATATTTTGTGTCGGTCTGAACCGCCGATCGGCGGCGGCGATATGCCCGCCTGTCGACCGCTTCGAGCAGATCGCTCACCACCGCGCTGGCCGTCGGGAGCGAACCCGCCCCACACCCCACATAGCACTGTCGCCCGACGTGCGTCCCGCTGATTTCCACCGCGTTGACTTCCTCACGGATTGCAGCAAGCGAGTCGCTCGCCTCCAGCCACTGCGGAGATACCCGAAGCACCGCCTCCCCGTCGAGCATCGACGCTTCGGCGATCAGCCGGATGCGCCGCCCGGCTTCCCGGGCCGTTCGCACGTGGCGTTCGCTGACGTCACATACGCCCTCGGTCGGAATCGACTCCGGTGCCACGTGGACGCCGAAGGCGTGTGCGGCCATGATCGACAGCTTGCACGCGGCGTCGGCTCCCGACAGGTCGGCCGACGAATCCGCCTCCAGCAGTCCCAAGCGTCGCGCCTCCGCCAGCGCCGTATCCCGGTCGGCACCATCCTCCATTCGCGTCAACACGAAGTTCGATGACCCATTGACGATCCCACGAACCTTCAGAATGGCTTCCGAGGCGAACGTCTCGTCGATGATCTTGAGAATTGGAATCGATCCGCATACCGCCGCACCGTAGTGCAGCGTTCCGCCGTGCGAAGACTCGAGTTCGTGCAGGTACTGGTAGTGCCGCGCGACCGCCAGCTTGTTGGCCGTTATCACCGACAGTCCGCTGCGCAGTGCACGTGCCATGACAGGCAGAGCCGGCTTCTCACCACCCATCACCTCCACCACCGCGTCGACCGGGCACTGGGCAAGCAGTGCCTCCGGATCGTCGTACAGCATTTGCTTCGGCGCACTGATGGTCCGTTGACGATGCGGATCGCGGACGCAGATTCCGACGACCTCGATGCTGCGCCCCGTTCGCGCCCGAATCCGCTCGCGTTCGCGTTCCAGTATTCGGAACACACCGGTGCCGACAGTACCCAATCCGAGCAGCCCGACTCTGAAGGTTTCCCTCGGTTTGCATTCTCCCATCATCGTCCCTCCCCGGCTGCGACGGCGTCGCAGGTCGCTCGCCGTGTCGCCACGCCGCCTGTCGCACCGTAATTCAGAAAGGGGTGAAGAATCGATGCGAGCTGTTCGAACTCAATGAGGAACGCGTCGTGCCCATGAGGCGAGCTCAGTTCGGCGTAGGTACCGAAGGGAACGGCTTCAGCGACCGCGCGTACCTCATCGCAGGGATAGAGTCTGTCGGAATCGATTCCAATTGCCAGTACGTGTGCAGCGACACCCGCCAAAGAGCCGGAAGCGGCTGCTCGACTCGCTACCAGGTCAAAGAGATCCATCGCGCGGGTCAGCAGTCGGTACGCTCTCGGGGTTGAATCGCTCGACGAGCCGTCGGCCGTGATGGCGAATCCAGTCCTCGACCTGGAACGCTGATGCGGCATCGCCGACTCTGCTGCGACCGAATCGCGCGTCGAGCGATTGCTCGCTCCGATAGGTGAGCATCGCCAGCTGCCGGGCGATCTCCAGTCCGCGCTCCGGACGTCCGGCAGTTGCGCAGGCGTCGAGGATCTCGCGTGCGACCGAGGCGAATCCGATTGCCCATGGCGAGTGCGCCGCGCCCGCTGCAATCGCGACGACCCGATCGACGTGGTCGGGGAATCGGACTGCCCACTCCAGCGCCTGCATTGCACCCATCGACCCTCCTGCCACACAGGCGAGACGCTCTACACCGATCCGCTCGAGCAGAAGCTTCTGCGCGCAAACGATATCGCCGATGGTGATGCTCGGGAAGCGGAGGCCGCGTGGCTGCGATCGCGGTCCGGTGGAGCCGGCACAGCCGCCGATCACGTTCGAGCAGATGACGAACCAGCGATCGGTATCGATCGCGCGGCCCGGTCCGATCAGCGCGTCCCACCAGCCGGCACGGCCGGATTCATCGATGCCGGCGGCATGGGCGTCGCCGGTGAGCGCGTGGCATACCAGCACGGCGTTGGCGCGGTCGCCGTTGAGTCGACCATACGTCTCGTAGGCGATGGTCAGCGGCGCCACATGGTCGCCCGAGGCAAGGACGAACGGCTGTTCGGGTCCGACGATCGTGCGGGCGCAAACGCGGCGACGGAGTCGATCGGATTCGGTGGCGGACGGAACCGTCGGCGGGCGGAGCGGGCGCTCGCCCGGGCCGCGCGGTGCGGCTGTCGGCGTGGCTGTCGAGTCGATCATGGCAGCTTCCTCCTGATGACGTGGTCGGGAATTCGAGCAACTCATCAGGAACCGAGCGGCGGCGGGCCATGATCATCTTCCCCGGCGCAGGGGACGTCGTCGCAATCGCTGGAAACGACGAACGCCCTTCGAGGAAGATCGAAGGGCGCGTGAATCGGCACCGGACGGCGCCGCGAGACTCATGCGTGCCCTCATCTTCCCCGGCACAACGCCAGGCAGGATTTAGCACCTGACACGACTCCAGCTACGGAGCCGCCGGTTGCTACGACGTCATCGGGCCTGTTCCCTCGGTCGTTCTTGATGAGTTGGCGAGGAAAATACGCGGGCTCGGATGCCGCCGGCAAGCCCGCAGATGTAAGAGGGTGCGTCACGGCGCGGAGGCGGCGGCAAGGGTGAAAACAGCGGCGGCGGCTCCGATGGGAGCCGCCGCCGATGGTACAGGAGGCGGGAGTCGAACCCGCACGGGTTTTGAAGCCCGCTGGATTTTGAGTCCAGTGCGTCTACCAATTCCGCCACTCCTGCAGTACGTGCTGTTCCGCAACTCCGCAGCGCACTGCGAGCGGATGCATGCTGCCACCGCGGCGATGCGCGCGCCGTCGCCTGTTGCAGTGGCCCTGCCGGCAGGCCCATACGCGACGGGTGTCGCGGCGAACCTCAATGATACACCGGGCGGCACCCGTCGCGCAAGAAGCGATCAGTCTCCGGTTACTCGCTGTCGAGGACCGGCTCGGCTTCGGCTTCGTCATCGGCGGGAACGACGGCCAGTCCGGTGATGTGATCGCCGTCACCGAGGCGGATGAGCCGCACACCCTGCGTGTTGCGGCCGAGCACGCGGATCTCCGAGACATGCTGGCGGATGACCATGCCGTTGACGGTCATCACGACGATGTCGTCGCCATCGACCACCTCCTTCATGGCGACCACATTGCCCGTCTTGGAGCTCGTGTTCATGGATATAACCCCCTTTCCTCCCCGCTTGGTCAGGCGGAAATCACCGACCTGGGAACGCTTTCCGTAGCCGTTCTCTGAGACGACGAGCAGGTTCGAATCCGACCGCTTCACTGCGACCATGTCGATCACGCGGTCATCGTCGGCGAGGTTGATGCCGCGGACGCCGGCGGCCGTCCTGCCCATATCCCGCACGTCGGTTTCTCTGAACCTGACGGCCATTCCCTTGTACGAACCGATCAGGATATCGTTGGTACCGTCGGTCAGTCGCGTGCCGACGAGGCGGTCGTCGTCGTGCAGGTTGATGGCGATGATTCCGCTGGAGCGGATGTTGGAGTAATCGCGAAGCGGTGTCTTCTTGACGGTACCGCGTTCGGTGACCATGATCACCGACTCCTCGGTATCGAAGTCCCTGACGGCCATGACGGCCGTGACGTTCTCATCCTTCTCCTTCGGCAGCAGGTTCGCCAGAGAGCGACCGCGGGCTGCTCGACCCGCCTCGGGAATCTCATAGATCTTGACGCGGAAGCACCGGCCGCGATCGGTGAAGAAGATCAGGTAATGATGTGTCGAGCCGACGAAGATGTGCTCGATGAAGTCGTCACCGCGCGTCTGCATGCCGGTGACACCCTTTCCACCACGGAGCTGGCGACGGTAGCCACTGACGGGGAAGCGCTTGATGAAGCCGCCGTGGGAGATGGTAACCACCATGTCTTCCTCGGCGATCATGTCCTCGACGGTGAAGTCCTGGTAGTCGTAGACGATCTCGGTACGGCGCTCGTTGGCGAAGCGTGTCTTTACGTCGATGAGCTCCTCGCGGATGATCTCCAGCTGCAGATCCTTTGACGCGAGGATCGACCGCAGGCGTTCGATGAGCTGAATCGTCTCGCGATACTCATCCTCGATCTTCTGCCGCTCGAGTCCGGTAAGGCGCTGCAGTCGCATGTCGAGGATGGCCTTCGCCTGAATCTCACTCAGGCCGAAGCGCTCCATCAGCCGCTGGCGGGCGGTATCGACGTCGGGCGACTTCTTGATGACCTCGATCACCTCGTCGATGTTGTCGAGCGCGATGATGTAGCCCTCGAGGATGTGCGCGCGGCGCTCGGCGGCATCGAGATCGAACTGAGTCCGGCGGACGACGACCTCGTTGCGGTGCTCAAGGAAGTGATGGAGCATCTCCTTGAGCGTGAGCACCTTCGGACGCCCCTTCACCAGCGCAAGCATGATCACGCCGAACGTCTGCTGCATCTGCGTGTGCTTGTAGAGGTTGTTGAGTACGACCTCGGGCACCGAATCGCGCTTCAACTCGATGACGACGCGTACGCCGTCGCGATCGGACTCGTCGCGAATGTTCGAGATGTCGGCGAGCTTCTTGTCACGGACCAGGTCGGCGATCTTCTCGATGAGGTACGCCTTGTTGACCTGATAGGGAAGCTCGGTGATCACCAGCTGTTCCTTGCCGCTCTTGAGCTCCTCGACGGTTGCCCGCGCCCGCATCACGACGCGTCCGCGCCCGGTGCGGTACGCCTCGACGACACCGTCGTAGCCATAGATGATGCCGGCGGTCGGGAAGTCCGGTGCCTTGACGAATTTCATCAGGTCGTCGACTTCCAGGCCGGGATCGTGGGTTAGCGCCACCGCCGCGTCGATCACCTCACCGAGGTTGTGCGGAGGAATGTTCGTCGCCATCCCGACGGCGATTCCCGATGCGCCGTTGACGAGCAGATTCGGAAAGTTCGCCGGCAGCACCGAGGGCTGCTGCAGCGAGTCGTCGAAGTTGGGAACCCAGTCGACGGTGTTTTTGTCGATGTCGCGCAGCATTTCCACCGCGACGGGTGTCAGTCGCGCCTCGGTGTAGCGCATGGCCGCTGCGGGATCGCCGTCCATCGAACCGAAGTTGCCCTGACCGTCGACCAGCGGGTGGCGCATGGTGAAGTCCTGCGCCAGGCGGACGACCGTGTCGTAGATCGATGAGTCGCCGTGCGGGTGGTACTTACCCATCGTCTCGCCGACGATACGGGCGGATTTCTTGTATGGCCGGTTGGGCGCCAGTCCCAGCTCCGACATCGCGTACAGCGAGCGCCGCTGCACCGGCTTGAGTCCGTCTCGCACGTCCGGAAGCGCACGCGAGACGATCACCGACATCGAGTAGTCGAGATAGGCCGAGCGCATCTCCTCCTCGAGCGTGACCGGGATCGTGCGTTCTGATGATGTTGCCATTGAGTATCGGGTCCTAACGGTTGTGTGTGTAGCCTCGGGCAGCTCCATTCGCACCCGTCATGGTGTCGACGGATTGCGAGCGTGATTCCGATCTGGATGCATGTACGTGGGTGTGCGCTCCGACGGGCAAAGGGTCGAATCGGCGCAGGGAAACCCTAAAAATACGCAAAGCAATCGGGTCAGGAGTGATAATTTCCGTGCTCCTCATCCACACGGATCAACCCCGATCATCATGCTCGCATTCCGCTGCGGGGCCATCGCCGCCCTCCTCCTCCTCCTGTTCTCATGCTCGTACGCTTCGGCCACCGAAATTTTCGACGCCGTCGCCGATGGCAACCCCACCCGCGTTCGCAAGGCGATCCAGGACGATCCCTCGTGCGTCAACGACCGCGCCGGCGATAACTCCTGGACGCCACTTCACGTCGCCGCCGCCATCGGCAATCGTGACGTCGCCCGTATCCTGCTCGCCAGACACGCGCGCATCGATGCGAAGGACAACAACGGCTGGACTCCACTGCATGTGGCGGCATACTCCGGTGCCAATGACGTGACCGATCTGCTGCTGCTCAGTGGCGCGTCGGTTTCCGCACGAACACAGGCCGGTGCCACACCGCTGCACCTCGCGGCACAGGAGGGTAATCGCGTCTGTGTTCGACTGCTGCTCAACTACGGATCGGACCTGAGTGCCCGCGACGGCAAGGGTGCCACCCCGCTGCACCTGGCCTCCTCCCGCGGCCACGAGGACGCGATGATTCCCCTGCTCGCGGCCGGTGCCTCGATCTCCGACCGGGCAAACGACGGTTCGACACCACTGCACCTGGCAGCACGACAGGGCCACGTCAACGCCGTCCGCATGCTGCTCGAACGCGGCGCCGACCTGAGTGTCCGCGATAATGACGGCCTGACGCCGCTGCACCTGGCGATGGTCGACGGCCGGCGCTCCACGGCGCTCCTCCTGCTCGAACATGGCGCCGAGTTGGACGGACGCGCCTCCGACGGCGAAACTCCACTCATGGTCGCCGCCCGAAACGGCCAGACCGAATTGGTCCGTCTGCTCCTCGATCGCGGCGCGGCCGTCGGTGCTCTCGACAATGACGACTACTCCGCGCTCCACTACGCGACCTACGCCGGCCATACCGGTGTGGTCGAAGTCCTGCTCGATCACAACGCACCGGTGGATGGGAAGGACAACGACGGATGGACGGCACTCCTCGGCGCCGCGCGATTCGATCGACCCGCCATCGCCCGGTTACTCATCGATCATGGTGCGGATGTCAATGCCGTCGACACCTCGGGCGCGACGCCACTTCACATGGCCGCGTTCTACGGCTCCACGGAAGTGACCCGAATGCTGCTCGATCATGACGCATCGGTTTCACTGCACAGCAACCGCGGTGACTTCCCGATCCACATGGCCACCGTGAACGGTTCGATCCAGGAACTCGCGCTTCTCGTAGATCATGGCGCCGACATCCACGCAACCAACGACGACGGAATGGCGCCGATTCACGCGGCCGCGGCCGCCGGATTCGCCGACGAAACCACCTTCCTCCTCGACCACGGTGCCGACGTCGATGCCCGCGACAAGGATCAGTGGACACCGCTGCATTTCGCGGCACGCGACGGTGACTCCGCGGTGGCCGCAATCCTTCTGAGCCGGGGCGCGGATGTCAATGCCGTTGACGAGGATGAGTGGACGCCGCTGCACTACGCGGCGAAGAGCGGTCAGACGGCAATGGTGCGTCTGCTCGTGGCAAAGGGAGCAAAGGTTGGTGCCGCGGCCAACCGCAGGAACACGCCGCTCCACCTCGCCGCCCGTGACGGTCACCTCGATGCCGTCAGAATTCTCCTCGATCATGGAGCCGATGCCGATGCAGCCGACATGAGCGGGCTGACGCCACTGCACCTGGCCGCATTTGCCGGCCGAAGCTCCATCGTTTCCCTGCTGCTCGATCACGGCGCGAACATCGAGGCGCGCGACAGCGACGGGTGGACACCTCTGTACGGCGCAGCGTTCTACGGCTTCGCCGACGCCGTCGAAGCGCTCGCATCGCACGGCGCGGACGTGAACGCGAAATCCTCCGAGGGAAAGCAGCCGATGGAGGTGGCGACCGAGGGTGGGTACGACGATGTGGTCGCCGCACTCAAGAAGGCGGGAGCTCAATAGTCGCGTCCGGTGGTGTTCGGTTCGACCCGAGGCATACGGTGGAGGGGAACATCCAGGCTCAATCCCGCGATCGCCACGCCTCCAGCAGCGCCTGCTCACGATCGGGTTCGAGTCCGGCCCTCAGCCGACGCGATCCCTGGGTGCCGAACCACCGCAGCGTGTCGACGATGGTTTCCTCCAGCGGTCGAAACCGCAGACCTTCGGCTATCGCTCGACGGCAGTCGATGTGACTGAATCCCTTCTCCTCTTCCCCATCGCCCACCCAGAGCGGCATCTGCATCCACGGCAGAACCTCGTGTTCACGAAGGAACTCTGCATCTACCCAGACGGGAACCGCGTCGCTGCCGGTGACTCCAATGGCAGCCTCGAGCACGTCACCCAGTGTAGCGGGCGACTCCGGTCCGGTTGCGTTGAACGTTCCCGAGAGTGACCTCTCGACCGCGTCGAGGGTCCATTCAGAGAGGTCGCGCGCGTCGATGAACTGCACCGGGATCTCCGGAGACTGAGGTGCGAGCATCGCACCTCCGCGCGCAACGCGTGCCGGCCAGTACGTGAATCGGTCAGTCCAGTCGTACGGTCCGACGATCAGTCCCGGACGAAGTATCAATGCACGCGTGTCGAACGTCTCTCGCACCCGATCCTCACAGGCGACCTTCATCGGACCGTACGTCTCGTTCGTCAGACGCTCCTCTTCCGGATTCTCCAGCCGATCGACGCGACCGCTCTCGTCGACTCCCCGCTGCGAGACGTCACTGTATACCGACAGTGACGAAATGAACGTGTAGTGCCCGACGGCATCCTTCAGCAGCGCCGCCGAATCGCCGACCGTGCGCGGAATCTGTCCTGAGGTGTCGACCACGGCGTCAAACGAAATTCCGCGCAGCGCCTGGATTCCTCCGTCTCGATCTCCGCGAACGTGGTTCGCTTCGGGGAAGAGTTCCGGCCCGTGGATTCCACGGTTGAACAGCGTGACGTGGTGGCCCCGCCGCAGGGCGGTTTCGGTGAGGTGGCGACCGTAGAACACGGTACCGCCGAGGATCAGGATGTGCATGGCGTCGTCGCGCGAGCGACTTGAATGGGGTGTGGGAATGGCAACGATTACGACCAATTACACGCCCGCGTCCGACGCGGGTTTCAACGTCTCGTATACTGTGGCGTCCAGTATTCCGGGGTGCGCCCCGCTACCGGATACCCGCTGAGCGGATATTTCTTCGACGGACTTCTCACGTTGTCTTCCCGACTCGATGCTCTCTGCAAGCCGACCTCTCCGCAATCGAATCGCCAGTCTGCTCGCACCCGCGCTGCTGGGCATGATCGCGACAGCCATACCGGCCCGTGCCGGCGACGTTCACGAAGCGGTACGATCCGGCGACACCGCCTCACTGGGGCGACAGCTGCGTCACGACGAAGCGGCGATCAATGCCATCGACAGCGAAGGAATCGCACCGCTGCACTACGCCATCACGGCCGGCGACACCACGATGGTCCGCTTCCTCCTCGAGCACGGCGCCAGAGTCGACCTCTACACGGCAATCGATCGGCTTTCACCGCTGCACGTTGCAGCCATGACGGGGCGCGTACGGATTGCTCAGGTGCTGATCGACAATGGCGCGAACGTCGACGACCACGCCAACACGGAAGGATTCACTCCGCTGCACTACGCGGTCATCTCCGGGAGCGTTCCCCTCGTGGACGCGCTCCTCGACGCGGGCGCGCACCCGGAGGTTACCGACCGGCGCGGATGGACGCCGCTCGATCTGGCCGTGTCGGTCGGGCAGGACCGCGTTCTGTCGGAGCTGCTTCGGCGCGGAGTGGAATTCGCCCCGGCAACACGGGGGTCGGTGCTGCAGCGACTGGTGGAATCCGGACGGCGGCGACTGGCGGCCGTTCTGCTTGAGAATGGATTCACCCCGACGGGACGGGATTCACTCGGTCGCACGGCCCTGTCGATCGCAACGGCGAACGACGATGTCGCGATGGCGAGTCTCCTGCTGGAGCACGGCGCCGATCCGATGGCGGCCGACGCGGACGGCACGACTCCGGTGGCGCGATCGATCGCTCTTGGTGACGCGCATCTTCTCCAGGCGATGATCGCTCACCTGCGCGATCTCAATCAGCGCGACTCCTCGGGAATGACGCCGCTGCACCATGCTGTCGCGGACGCACAGCCGGCTGCGCTCACGGCGCTCCTGCTGGCCGGTGTCGATCCGTCGGTCACCGACGGCCACGGTCGCACACCCCTGGAGCTTGCGCGCACGCTGGCGTCGAGCGGCCCCGACGCTCGGGCCACGGTGTTGCAGATCCTCCTCGAACATTCCGATCGCGTCTCGATTCAACCGGCGAGCCCGCAGTCGCGACGCGAGTAGCGTTCTTAGAACGCCGACGTGCTCGCGTTCCGTTGGTCGTTCCGCCGATTCGCCACATCTTGACGGTTCGCATCGACGCGCCCGGACCTCTGCCCGGCCCTGCCTGCCGGTGGATTCGACCGCTGCGCACCTGCGGTGGATCGCGCGGGATGCGCGCCAACCTGTTGCACCGAAGCCCACATTACCGCCATGAATACGCACCCGACCAACGGCAACGGAACGCCGCACCACAATACTGTTCCCCAGTTTCCCCGATCGCGCAAGCTGTACGTCAAGGGCAGCCGGCCCGACATCCGGGTGCCGATGCGCGAGATCACCCTCGACGAGACACCGGCGATGTTCGGCAGTGAAGCGAACCCTCCCTTCGTCGTCTACGACACGTCGGGACCGTACACCGATCCGTCCGTGCGGATCGACCTGCGCAATGGCCTCGAGGAGCTGCGTGCCGCATGGATCGACGAGCGCGGTGACACCGAGCGGCTCGATGGTCCTTCCAGTGGATTCGGTCGCGAACGGCTCGCCGATGCGTCCACTGCCCACCTGCGATTCTCCCACATCCGACGTCCGAGGCGCGCCCGCTCCGGTGCGAACGTCACCCAGATGCACTACGCCCGCCAGGGAATCATTACGCCGGAGATGGAGTTCGTCGCCATCCGCGAAAACCTCCGACGCCAGCGCGAAGCCAAGGTCGGGCGCGATCGCGCCTTTCACCCGACCATGCATGGCGGCAACGGCCTCGGTGCGAGCATTCCGCAGTACGTCACGCCCGAATTCGTCCGGGACGAAGTCGCTCGTGGTCGCGCCATCATTCCGGCCAACATCAACCACCCGGAGCTCGAGCCGATGATCATCGGCCGCAACTTTCTGGTGAAGATCAACTGCAACCTCGGCAACTCCGCGGTCACCTCGTCGATCGAGGAAGAAGTCGAAAAGATGACGTGGGGAATACGCTGGGGCGGTGACACGGTCATGGATCTCTCGACCGGCAAGAACATCCACGAGACCCGGGAATGGATCCTGCGCAACGCACCGGTCCCGATCGGAACCGTACCGATCTACCAGGCGCTCGAGAAGGTCGACGGACGTGCCGAGGAACTCACCTGGGAGATATTCCGTGACACGCTCATCGAACAGGCCGAGCAGGGCGTCGACTACTTCACCATCCACGCCGGTGTCCGCCTCGCCTACGTGCCGCTGACCGCCCGTCGCGTCACCGGCATCGTCTCACGCGGCGGCTCGATCATGGCAAAGTGGTGCCTGGCCCACCATACCGAGAGCTTCCTCTACACACACTTCGAGGAGATCTGCGAGATCATGAAGGCCTACGACGTCTCGTTCTCCCTCGGTGACGGCCTTCGGCCCGGTTCGATCGCCGACGCGAACGACGAGGCGCAGTTCGCCGAACTCGACACGCTGGGCGAGCTGACCGACATCGCCTGGAAGCACGACGTACAGGTGATGATCGAAGGACCGGGGCACGTGCCGATGCACATGATCAAGGAGAACATGGACCGCCAGCTGGAGGTCTGCCACGAGGCACCCTTCTACACGCTCGGCCCGTTGACGACCGACATTGCACCTGGCTACGACCACATCACCTCCGCGATCGGCGCGGCGATGATCGGGTGGTTCGGGACGGCGATGCTCTGCTACGTGACGCCGAAGGAGCATCTGGGGCTGCCCGACCGCGACGACGTCCGCGAGGGAATCATTGCCTACAAGATCGCCGCCCACGCCGCCGACCTGGCAAAGGGACACCCTGCGGCGCAGGCGCGCGACAACGAACTGTCGAAGGCGCGGTTCGAATTCCGCTGGGAGGATCAGTTCAATCTGGGACTCGACCCGGAGCGCGCCTGTGAGTACCACGACGAGACACTGCCGAAGGAGTCGTCGAAGGTCGCGCATTTCTGCTCGATGTGCGGTCCGCACTTCTGCTCGATGAAGATCACACAGGACGTGCGCGACTATGCCGCCGAGCACGGACTGGACGCATCGGCCGTGCTCGAGGCCGGCATGCGCGACAAGGCGACCGAGTTCGTCGAGTCGGGCGGCGAGATCTACCGCGACATCTGAGTCCGACCCCACTGCCGGAGGTCTCGCCCGATGGACGCGGCGCTAACGCCGGCGGCGGGCCACTTCGACCGAGCATCGCCCGCGGGCAGCCACCGAGGCCGAGACGCTTCCGACGAGCGTTCGCTCGAATCGGGTCAACCCGCGGCATCCGACGAAAATGCAGTCGGCACGGTATTCTTCGGCCGCATCGAGGATCAGCTGCTTCGGGTCGCTCTGCTCGATGACCGAGTGGAATCCGAGTCCTGCGGCTCGCGCACGGCGTTCGATCTGCTCATGGAGCGTCGAATACCGGTCGTATGCTTCAGCAGCCGCATCGGGATTGTCGTCGCCCACCGTACCGCTGACCACCATTAGCGTCGTATGCTCCGGCCACTCGCGGTGCAGGACCGAATCAACAGCGACTCCGGCATCGGCCGACCCGTCGGTCGCGATGACGAGGCGCACCGGTTCGTCGAGATTCTCCGGATTGTATCGGGCAATCCGAACCGAGCAATGCGCCCCGGTCACCACCTGCTGTGAAATGCTCCCAAAGCAGTCGTGCGTCGGCCGACCACGCCCATGCGGACCGACGACGACCAGGTCCGCACCCCATTCCTCCGACCGACGGACGATCGATCGTGTCACTCCCCCTTCAAAACCTGCCGTAGCAACTTGCCATCCCGGGAACTGCTCCCGGAGCATAGCCGCCGCCTCACCGGCGAGTGCGGTAGCGTCCCGTTGGTTCCACAACGGCGTCTGCAGCGTTCCCTTTTCGTCATGGATCACCGCAGCGTCGGGCCAGGGTTCAGCGACGCTTACCACGAGCGCTTCGACGTGAATCGGCAGACCCGCCCGATTGAGTTCGCGAACCGCGTGATCGGCACCGACGGAGCCGTCATAGGCGATGATGACTTTCATGGCGATTCCTCTCAGCGTTGAACCTGAATCTCCTCCACTCTTCGACGTCGCACGATTCCCCGCTCCAACCCGAACGTAGTGGCCCTCCGTGGCGGAAACCATGACGTTTGTCACGCATCCGGCGGCCGTCCGTTCGCCGCAGCGACTTGAGAGGAGGGCAACGCAGCAGACGGTAGCATTTGAACGGTCTGCAAACACACAGGCGACGCCCCGTGCTCGGGACGCCGCCTGTGATTACTGCAATGCCACCGGGAGGGGCTCCTCGGTGAACTAGAAATAAATCCCGAGTCGTACGCTGAACGGGAGCGTGAATCCGATCGTCGTGGTCGACGGCAGATCATTCGTTGTCGGCCCCGTGTCCTCTGACTGGGACGCGAGTGTCACACCGAACTGCGATTCCGCACCCAGTGAGATATTGCTCCATGGGAAGAACTGGGCGCCGATAATCACGCCGGCGCCAAATCCCGTCTGGGATTTGCCCGTAATCATGGAGTCCGTCGCATTGGTAAACCCGGAGGTTGTCGACGCCGTACCGAACTGGATTTCCGCACCCGTATATACCGTTACCGGGCCGGCAGTGGCAAAGTGGTAGAGAAACGCCGGCGCAATTGCAAACGACGAACGTGTCTCCGTATCGGAGGTGTCCGAGGTCTGCGACCGCTTCGTCGACGTCGTCGACGTGTTGAAGCCGATCCCAAATCGCACTGCCATGTTGTCACTGACGAACATGGTGCCACCGACACCGAATATCGGCTGCACGAGCTGCGTTCCGAGCATTGAAGCAAGCTGCTGCAGCGTTGTGTCGCCGCCCCACGGCACGACGGCTACGAGCGGACCGGTAACACCGAAATTTCCGAATCCGTTGATCGAAAAATTCAGTGCCATGTCGCCCGTGGACGTCCGCGGTGTTGTGTTCTGTGCCTGCACGGCACTGCCAGCGATCAGGCAAATGAAGAGAGCCGAGAGTAGCGTTCTCATGGTCATGGGATACTCCGCTGTGGTTGACGGGGTTATTTTTGTTGGATTCGGGAAATTCAAATGTGAAGTCCGACACTGAGGCGAACCGGAAGGCGGAAACCAATCGTGAACGTGGATGGTCCGGTTGATTTCTCGTCACCAATGGACGACGTTGTCGAGCGACTCTCGATTCCGAATTCGCTCTCGACTCCCAGACTGAGATTGTCGAGAATGAACACGTCGGCACCTATCAGCGCGCCGGCCGAGAATCCTTTCTGCACATCGGTACGGCGGTCATCGCCGTACCCCGTCCATTGCGTTGCGATTACGAACGAACCATTAACGCCGGTATAGAACGAGACGGGTCCCGTTTCAATGACGTGAATCTCCAGCGCCGGTGAAAATCCAAGCGCCAAGGAGGCATCGGTGTACGTCGTGGTATCGTTCAGCCGTCGGTTCCGCAATATCAGCGTTCGCTCCGAGGCCCAGCCGGAGCCCGAAGTTATCCGCGACGAAAAACGTCATGCCGAAACCGTAGACGGGACGGAGAAATTCCGTTCCAAACAGCTCTGCCGCAGTATTGAGCAGACTGTCCAATTCGGAATTTCCAAGCGGCGTCGCTCCGATGAACGAACCGCCCGGTCCGAAATCGCCGAATCCGTTCAATGTGAAATTGAACGATTTCGAACCATTTGCGGTCACGACCTCGTGTTCCTGCGCAACCATCGACGAGACGGATGCTATCAGGAGCACGAGGACAATGCTGAGGGATCTGATCATTCGACAGACTCCTGTTGGTGAGGAATGCGGGTGGGAGATGAATTCATGAGTGTGCCTGTCACCGTCACATCGACTGCAGGGGAAACGGGATGTAATGGTGCTCGGACGTACCGTCCGAATTGCCGGCGAGGTCGCGCGGGTTTCTGAGGATTGGTGCGACGTGGCCTCGGTGGCTCCGGCAGTGGACGGGCCACGTCGAACGGGCGCAAATATAACACCGGCAAAAGAATTGGCAACCCGGTACTCACGACAGCGAAACTTCCCGGAATTGAAACACGCCCGGCCACGCGCCACGGCCCGTACGGCCACCTGCGTTGCCCGACGTCGTTTGCGGCAATCGTCGGGCGCCTGATCGATATCTTTGTTCAGTCGGTCTGCCAACGAACACACGCAGATTTGGAGTACCCGCGATGAACCGTCTTCGACACGCTACCTGCGTCGCCTTCCTGCTGCTCCTGCCGGCGCTCGCCGTGGCGCAGCCTCAGTTCCCCACGTATCGATCCTTATCGGATCTCACGATCGCCTCACCGGGCGCGTACCGGTGGGGACTCGACGGATTCCTCAATCCGGCACTTCTCGCCACGCTCGACCGCCCCGATTTCCAGCTGGACTGGACCGACGGTGGTGGTCAGTGGAATGCATTTCAGCGCTGGGGTCTCTTCGCCGCGGTACCCAGTCTTTCGTTCGGTATGGTCCATGACAAGACCCTTCCGGTGCCGGTGACCGAGTACCGTGTGAGTCTCGGCGCAGGCAATCGATCGGGCGGATTCGGTATCTCCTACGGATGGTCCGGAGGTGGCGACGATTCTCTCGACAGGCCGAGCAACATGCTGCTCGGATTCCTCAGCCGACCGAACCGATACGCATCGATCGGCCTCACCGGTGCGTTCACGTTCGGCGGCACCACGAAGGAAGCCGTTCTCGACGTCGGCATCCGGCCGTTCGGCACCGCATTCGTCACCCTCTTCGTCGATTACTCACTGCGCGAGCGCGATCGGCTCTTCGACGGAACGTGGAGCGCCGGTGCGGTGGTGGAACCGATCGACGGCGTCCGGCTCTCGGGACGCTACATGGATCTCGACGGCGTACACGGCATCTCACTCGGTGCCGCGCTCAGTCTGGGGGGACTCGGACTGCAGTCGAACACGGCACTGCACGACGCCGGAGACGGGTACAGTCGGGCTGCCACCTCGTATTCGCTGCGCGTGGGTGGCTACGATCGCACGTTCCTCCGCTCGCTGGGCAACGGATCGGCGCGTTTGTCGGTGAGCCTCGGCGGCTCGATGACCTACCAGCGATTCGCGCTGTTCGACAACAGCCAGACGCTCGAGGAGACGCTCGATGCGATCGACGCCGCCAAAGACGATCCGCTCATTGCGGGTATCGCGATCAACGCGTCGGACATGGCCATCGACCGTGAGATGCTGTGGGAGATCCGGGAGAAACTCCTGCAGTTCAAAAGGTCCGGCAAGTACGTCATCGCCTTCTTCGAACGCGCCGATCTCGACGACTACGCGCTCATCTCGGTCGCCGATCGGATCGTGATCGATCCACTGGGCGATCTCGAGCTGCGTGGCTACGCCAGCGGACGAACCTACTACCGCGAGATGCTCGACAAACTCGGCATCGGCTTCCGCGAAATCCGCCTGTTCCGCTACAAGTCGGCATACGAGAACTTCGCTCGTGATTCGATGTCCGAGGGTGAACGCGAACAGCGTCAGGAGATGGTCAACGTGATGTATCGCACTGCGCGTCAGGACATCGTCTCCTCGGGTCGCATAGCGTCGAACGCCGAGTTCGATCGGATCGTCGACTCGGTGGTGATCATGCGTGCAGAGGACGCGGTACAGCGCGGCCTCGCCGATACGATGGCGCGGTGGGATGATATCGGCGCCGTAGCGGAATCGATGCACCGAGGCGGGCTCAGTACGGTCGGCACCGGGTCGTTGCAACGATTCCAGCGCCCGAACGACGATCGCTGGAGCGAGCCGCCGCGCGTGGCGATCGTGTATGCACTTGGTGGTACGAGTCTCACCGGCGGCATGAACGCGCGGTCGCTCTCCGGCGAAATCGATGCGCTGGCAGGCGATGGATCGGTCAAGGCAATTGTCGTGCGGGTTGACTCTCCGGGTGGTGACGCACTGGCCGCCGACCTGGTGGCCGAGTCGATCCGCAAAGCGACGGCGCGGAAGCCGGTGATCATTTCACAGGGAACCGTCGCCGCCTCGGGCGGCTACTGGGTCTCGATGTACGGCGATCAGATTCTCGCAGCGCCAACCACGATCTCCGGTTCGATCGGCGTGATCTCCGCCTGGCTGTGGAATGACGGGGCGTTCGATTCGCTGGGTGCGAAATTCGACTACGTCCAGCGTGGCCGGCACGCGGACCTCACGTCCGGCCCCAGTCTGCCGTTCATCGGACTCGGCCTGCCACATCGCGACCTGACACCGGAGGAACTGGCGCGATACAAGGAACTGATTCTCGCCAGTTACCAGACGTTCAAGCAGAAGGTCGCCCAGGGACGTGGCCTGTCGGTCGACAGCGTGCAGACGCTGGCACAGGGACGCGTCTGGATGGGAGCCGACGCGGTCAACAACGGGCTCGTGGACCGACTCGGTGGACTCGATCTGGCAGTCGCGTTGGCGCGAGAACGGGCCGGGCTGAAACCGGACGAGGAGGTCACCATCGAGGAGGTCCCCGGAGCGGGACTCTTCGACCCCGCCCTGCTACGGTTCGGACTTCCGGACATCAGCACCAAGCAGGAGCAGATCCGCCAGTCGATCCAGTTCCTGATCGACCACAACGGTCAGCCGATCCCGATGCTGCCGAGCGAAATTCCGCTGCAGTGAGGGCCGTCGGTCCGGGACGAAACAGCGCAGGGACCGCGATGGCTCGCGGTCCCTGCTTCAATTCTGTTCGATGCGAAGCGCCTCAGGCGGTTCCGTTCGTCTCGGGATGCACCTCCCACACGTCGCCCTCGTTGAGCAGCGCGTGCAGGTCGCCGGGACCGAGTTTCTCGGTCACGAAGTCGATCTGGTGCCGAACGGCATCCTCGTAGACGGGACGCTCGATCGCCAGGAAGACACCGACCGGCGTCGGAAGCTCCGGATGATCGGTGAACCGGGCGACCATGTAGGCGAGTTCGGGATTCGTCTCGTCGTAGACCATCAGGTCGTCGACGGAGTACTTGCCATCCTCGAGCGACACGATCTCCGGTGACGCGCAGTCGACGCGGATGCCCTTTTCGCGATTCTGGCCGTAGACCAGCGGCTTGCCGTGTTCGAGCACCACCACGTTGTCGGGCTTGGTCGCCTTGTCGGTCAGCGCGAAGAAGGCGCCGTCGTTGAAGATGTTGCAGTTCTGATAGATCTCGATGAACGACGTGCCCTTGTGATCGTAGGCCCGCTTGTAGATCTCCTGCTGGTGTTTCGGGTCGCGATCCATCGTCCGTGCGACGAACGACGACTCGGCGCCGAGCGCGAGGAGAACGGGATTGATCGGATGGTCGATCGATCCGAACGGCGTCGACTTCGTACGCTTACCTTCCTCGGATGTGGGCGAATACTGACCCTTGGTCAGCCCGTAGATCCGATTGTTGAACAGCAGGATGTTGACGTCGATGTTGCGCCGCAGGATGTGCATCAGGTGGTTTCCACCGATCGACAGGCCGTCGCCGTCACCGGTGGCCATCCAGACCGACAGATCGGGGCGCATGATCTTCAGTCCCGAGGCGATCGCCGGAGCGCGTCCGTGGATTCCGTGGAATCCGTACGACCCCATGTAATAGGGGAACCGGCTGGAGCACCCGATGCCCGCGATGAACGCGTAGTCCTCGAGCTTGCGATCGATTCCCGGCAGCGTCCGCTGCACCTGGGCGAGAATGGAGTAGTCGCCGCATCCGGGGCACCACCGCACATCGGCGTCGGAGGCGAAATCCTTGGCGGTCAGCTTCGCGGCGGTCCCGTTGGTTGATTGCTCTGCCATGGTATGTATTGGCTCGAATGAATTGTTCCCGTTAGCAATGCTCGACGCCGGAGGGTCATCCGGCGCCGTCTGCGCGACTACGACTTGCCGTTGCCCGAGAGGATCGTCCGAATTCTCTCCTCGAGTTCGCCCGGCGTGAAGGGAAGGCCCTGCACCTTGTTCCACCCCTGCGCGTCGACGAGGAATTCCGAGCGGATGATCTTCACGAGCTGTCCCAGGTTGAGCTCGGGAACGGCCACATGCTTGAACCGGCGCACGACGTCGCCCGTGTTCCGCGGAAGCGGATTGACGTAGTTCAGGTGCGCGTGCGACACGCTCACTCCCAGTGCACGCTGACGTTCCACCGCGGCACGGATCGCGCCGTAGGTCGAGCCCCAGCCGAGCAGAAGCAGGTCTCCACCCTCAGGATCACCGAACACGTCGAGTTCCGGTATGTCATCGGCGATGCCCGCCACCTTCTTCGCCCGCAGGCGAACCATGAACTCGTGATTCTCGGGATCGTAGCTGATGTTTCCGGTGATGTGCTTCTTCTCGATTCCCCCGATCCGGTGTTCCAGCCCCGGCGTTCCAGGCACCGCCCAGGGACGCGAGTTTACCTCGTTGCGGGAATACGGCTGGAAGGTTTCCGGATCGGTGGCGAACTCCACCTTCATGTCCGGCAGGTCCTCCACCTCGGGAATCTTCCACGGTTCGGCGCCGTTGGCCAGGTAACCGTCGGTCATGCAGAAGACGGGCGTCATGTACTTCGTAGCCAGGCGGGATGCCTCCAGCACCATGTTGAAGCAGTCGCCCGGCGTCGCAGCGGCTACCACCGGGACCGGCGCTTCACCGTTGCGGCCATAGATCGCCTGCAGCAGGTCCGCCTGCTCGGTCTTCGTCGGCAGTCCGGTCGAGGGCCCGCCGCGCTGGATGTTGCAGATCACCACCGGCAGCTCGGTCATCACCGCCAGGCCGATCGATTCGGTCTTCAGCGCCACGCCCGGACCCGACGTCGTCGTGAAGGCCAGCGAGCCGCCGAAGCTGGCGCCGATCGCAGAGCAGATTGCCGCGATCTCATCCTCGGCCTGGAAGGTGACGAACCCGAAGTTCTTGAAGCGCGACACCTCATGGAGCACGTCGCTGGCCGGCGTGATCGGATAGCTGCCGAGAAATCCCTTGAGTCCGGTCTGGTGGCAGGCGGCGATCATTCCAAGCGCGAGCGCCTCATTGCCGGTCACGTTGCGATAGCGTCCCGGCGGCAGCTTCGCCGGCCGGACGTCGTAGCGCGTGGTGAACAGTTCCATCGTGTCGCCGAGGTTGAATCCGGCCTGCAGCGCGCGGCGGTTTGCCTCTGCGTACTCGGGCTTCTTGCCGAACTTCTGCTCGATCCACCGCATGGTCGGCTCCAGCGGCCGGTTGAACAGCCAGTAGAGAATTCCGAGCGTATAGAAGTTCTTGCAGCGCGAGGCATCCTTGGTAGACAGCCCGAGTCCATCGACGGCACGAAGTGTGCTCTTGCCGATGGGCAGTGAATAAACCTGGTAGCCGGCCAGCGATCCGTCCTCGAGCGGATTCTGCTCGTAGCCGGCCAGCTCGAGGTTGCGCCGGTCGAAGGCATCCTCGTTGACGAGGATCATCCCACCCTTCTTGAGCGAACCGAGCTGCGTCACCAGCGCCGCGGGATTCATCGCCACCAGCACGTCCGGCGCGTCGCCCGGTGTGTGGATGTCCTTCGAGGAGAAGTGCAGCTGGAATGCCGAGACGCCGTAGGTGGTGCCGGCCGGCGCCCGAATCTCCGCAGGGTAGTCCGGCAGCGTTGCCAGGTCGTTGCCGACCAGCGCCGAGGTCTGCGTGAACTGACCGCCGGTCAGCTGCATGCCGTCTCCCGAATCGCCGGCAAAGCGAATAGTGACATCGTCGAGAACTTCGAGTGAGGTGTCCATTGCCACTCCGAAGACTGAATGAGGAATTGGAGAGAATCGTGTCGTGCGGCGCGGCCGCGAGGGATGCCACTGGAGGCGCCGGCCGGGATCAATCCGGTCAACATAGAATACGCCCGGACCAAATTCAATCGTGTCGCGACCGGCTCCCGTTCGGCTCATCGCCGGCCTGCTGCCCGCGACGCGCCGACGGTTTCTCCATCGACGGCCCGTGCGTAGCTTGTCGGTCTTTCGACGCTGAGAAGTGGACCGGACCGGTCGGGCGGTGCAGTCCCCGCTTCCGGCATACACCAGGTATCCCTTCCGCTCTGACGAGCGGCTTCGAAATCCAGTATACGTAGCGTCGCGACCGCGACGTATGACCAATGTCAGCCCGGCCGACGAACCGGTGCGAATTCAAACCAACATCTCTCAGGGTGCCCCGCCGATGAATCCGATGATGCAGGCAATGCAGCAGCTTCAGTTGATGCAACAGAAGGTCGCCGAAGCGCAACAGAAGATTTCCACCATGTCAGTCACCGAAGAGACCGGAGGCGGTGCGGTGAAGGTGACCGTCACCGGCAATGGCACACTCACCGATGTGACGATCGCCGCCGAGGCGATCGACCCCGAGGACCGCGAGACGCTCGAGGATCTGGTGCTCACAGCCGTCAACAAGGCCCTGGAATCCTCCAGGAAGATGGCCGAGAACGAAATGAAGGCCGCCACTGAAGGCCTCATGCCCGATCTGCCGGGACTGCCCGGGATGAACCTCCCCTTCTGAGTCGATCATGAATTCGCGCATCGACATCCCTGATTCCCTGGCCCGCGAAGACGTCGACGGCCGCGCCGCAGCGTCGCTCGTGGACGACGTCGCGTGGCCCGTCATCGGCATGGTCCACCTCAAGGCGCTGCCCGGGTCGGTGGGATACCGCGGCTCGTTCGACGAGGTCTTCGACGCCGCCATGGCCGACACCGCGGCGCTCACCGACGGCGGATGCGACGCGATCATGATCGAGAACTTCGGTGACGTTCCCTTCTGCAAGGGCTCGGTCGGTCCGCATACCGTTGCGGCGATGACCCGCATCGTCACCGAGATCCGCCGCGCCACCCACCTGGCGCTCGGCATCAACGTGCTTCGCAACGATCCCGTCAGTGCCCTGGCGATCTCCGCCGCCTGCGACGCATCCTTCGTTCGCGTCAACGTCCACACCGGCGCCATGTTGACCGACCAGGGCTGGATCGAAGGCGACGCCAACCGCACGCTGGCATATCGCCATCGTCTGGCACCCTCGGTGCGCATCGCCGCCGACGTCAACGTCAAGCACGCTGTCCAGCCCGCAGCGCTTCCGTTCGACGTTCACGCCCGGGATGCAGTCGAGCGCGGTCTCGCCGATGCCCTGATCGTCACCGGCAATCGCACCGGCGAGGGCGTCGACATCGACGAACTCCGCGCCGTACGCTCCGCCGTCCGGGTTCCGGTGCTCATCGGAAGCGGCGCCACTCCCGACGTCGTGCGCATGCTTCGCGACGAATGCGATGGCGTGATCGTCGGAAGCTGGCTGAAGTACGACGGACGCCTGGAACGTCCCGTCGACGGTCTCCGCGTCCGCCGGCTGGTCGAGGCCGCGCGCGGTACTGACGCTTCGAAGTAGCCCCTGGACGGCGTCGCTGGATCCTCTCCCCGCCACCGCTGCACTGCAACCGATCGTAACGTGGGGAACCGAAGCGCCGGTGCAACCCACTCACGTATTTTTCGAACTCCCCTGCCGACCCCACGCGCTCAGCCGCAGAAGCGGCGCGGACGCCCCCCTGCCACGTACCAACGTTCGATACCGACGGACTTCCATGAATAGATATTCACTCCTTTGCCTCGTCGTGACGGTGCTGCTCTCCGCCGGCGCGAGCCACGCGCTGGCCCAGCCTCCGAACCGCGGTTCCGCACCCTCCGGCGAGATCTCCGGTCGCGTCGTCGGCGCCGACGGCAAGTCGCTGAGCGCCGCGACCGTCTCGATCATGTCGGCCCGCGATTCCAGTCTCGTCACCGGAGCCATCGCCGCCAATGACGGCACGTTTCATATCGAGGGACTGCGCCCCGGTCGCTACCTCGCGCGCGTCTCCTACGTCGGTTTCAAGACGCACATCGTCGGAGACATCGCCATCACTCCGCGCTCCATGAGCGTCGCCCTCGGTGACGTCCGACTCGACATCGACGAGCTCGTCGGCGAGGAGGTGCGCGTCCGTGCCGAACGCGAGTTCATGAGCGTCGATGCAGACCGCACCATCTACAACGTTCGCGACCAGCCGATCACCAAGGGCGGCTCGGCCACCGATGTGCTGCGCAACATCCCGTCGGTCGAGGTCGACGTCGACGGCAACGTGAGTCTGCGTGGAAGCGAGAACGTCGTGGTGCAGATCAACGGTCGCCCCGTCCCGCTGACCGGCGATGCCCTGGCCAGTTACCTCGAATCGCTGCCCGCCGGCGCGCTGCAGCGCATCGAAGTAGTCCCGAACCCTTCTGCGAAATACGACCCGGAGGGTATGAGTGGAATTCTCAACATCGTGCTCGCCGACAACACCGACGCCGGACTGAGCGGCTCGATCGAAGGCGGGATCGGTACACTCAATACATACAGTCTCGGTGGCAGTCTCACCTACGGCACCGGTCCGTGGAATCTCTTCACATCCTACGGCTTCCGCTCCGGCGACCGCAATTCCGAGGGTTCGCATCGACAGGAGAACTTCTATCTCGATCCGATGACGACGGTCGCCGACACCAGTCATGGGGATCGCAGCCGAACGTCGCATTCGCTCAACACGACCGTCGACTATGATTTCGACAAGCAGAACAGTCTGTCGCTCTCCACGATTCTCGGCATTCGTGACGGCGGATCGAGTCAGCTGACCGACTATATGTTCTATGATTCGGCTTTCACCCCGTATGAGCACTACGACCGGAGTTCCGACGAGGATCGAAGCAACCTCGACGCCGACATTCGCCTTGGATTCGCGCACGTGGTGTCCCCGTCGGAGAATGAAATCCACGCGGAGCTGCGCTATTCCTGGGAGAAGCAGGACGAAGACCAGGCCTACCACGAGATGGAGTATCCGATCGATGGCGCTGTCGTCTCGACCACACCGGCCAAGCAGCTGGTGACGCAGACCGAGCGCAACCAGGACGGCGCTCTGCAGGTGGACATCGTGCATCCGGTCGGCGTGCTCGGCAAGCTCGAGACCGGGTACAAGGGCAGCATCGAACGCGACGCCAGCACGTTCTACTCGAGCTCGTATGATTATGGCGTGGGTGAATTCAGACCGGACGTGAACCTCAACAACGACTTCGTCTACGATGAGCAGATCCACGCCGTCTACGCGCTGCTGGATCACACCTTCGGCACGCTCAGTCTCCAGGCGGGCCTCCGTGGAGAACTGGCCGTCACGAAGTTCGATCTGACGACGACCGGAGAGTCCTTCGATCACAATTACACGAGCATCTTCCCCAGTGCCAACGTCGCCTGGAAACCGACCGAGGGTCAGCAGTTGAAGGCCAGCTACAGTCGCCGCGTCAATCGTCCGCGTCGCTGGATGCTCAATCCCTTCGGCGACTACGATGACCCCCTGTTCGTCCGCGTCGGCAATCCATACCTCGACCCCGAGTACACCGACGCGATCGAGATCGGCTACACGAATTTCACCCGGGCGACCACCTTCACGGTCTCTCCGTACTACCGGAACACGACCAATTCGTTCGAACGCGTCGAGCGGCTCGATACCGGAGGCGTCACGGTGATGACGTGGGATAATTTCGCCAGCAACGAATCCTACGGCTTCGAGGCAATCGCGTCGGTGCGGCTCGGTTCATGGCTGAATGCCTACGCGAATTTCAACGCCTATAAGTTCGTCGCCGACGCCAGCAACCTCTCGGAGGACTTCAGCAGCTCGGACGTGAGCTGGTCGGCGCGCGGCAACGCAACCGTGACGATGCCCTTCGGTACGGCGGTGCAGCTGTCGTACTTCTACCGGGCACCGCGGGCGATCGCGGGCGGCGAGGTCTCGAGCTTCTCCTCGGCCGATCTCGCGATCACGCAGAAGCTCTTCGACGACCGTGTAAGCATCGGCCTGCGCGTGCATGACCTGTTCGACCAGACGGGATTCAGTGCCGAACGGACGACAGAGCAGTATCACACCGCATTCTCTCACCGCTGGGGATCGCGGCAGGCAATGCTGACCGTCAGCTACAACTTCGGCCGCCAGGACAGGCACGAACGCCGACAGCGCTCCAACGGCGACGACAGCGGTGGCGAGGACATGCAGGAGATGCCGTAGCAATTCGCACAACGCGCCGCGACGAATCGTACGCGGATGGCGCCACGGTGCGCCATCCGCGTTTTCGTTTCCCCGACGGATTTTCCCCAGCCCCTGGCTGTCGACCACCCCCCCGTCAACGAATCAGTCGATGCGAACAGACTCTCCGATACGGACCGAGATGCGCGCAATGGTATCCCTGGCGGGACCGGTCGTGCTCGCGCAGCTCAGCCAGATGAGCATGGGATTCATCGACACCGTCATGGTCGGTCGGCTCGGTCCCGAGCAGCTGGGAGCGGTGGGAATCGGCAGCGCGTTCTACTTCGTCTTCATGGTCTTCTCCTTCGGCATCGTCGCGGCCGTGGGACCGCTCGTCGCGCACGCGCACGGGGCAGGCGACACCGAGGAGGTCGGCGCAAGCGTCGGTGCCGGCGCGTGGATCGCCGCCGGCCTCACCGTCGTCGCCATGGTTCTCTACTGGAACATCGGCCCGCTCATCGGAGCGTTCGCCCCGTCTACGCTCACGCGGGAGCTTGCAGTCGAATACGTACGCGCGATGAGCTTCGGATTCCTGGCGAACATGGTCTTCAGCGCACTGCGAGCATTCACCGACGGTATCGGCCGAACGCGAGTGGCGATGACCATTTCGTTCATTGCCGTGTTCATCAATGTGGCGGCGAACTGGATCCTGATCTACGGCCACCTTGGCGCACCACGGCTCGGGGCGGCAGGCGCGGGCTACGCGACGGCGATCGTGCGGTGGGCAATGCTGGCGATGATGCTCTACTACATCGTGACGACATGGGAGTTCCGGCAGTACCTGTTCATCGAGCACGCGCGGACGTTCACACCTCGAAGAATCGGCCATATCCTCCGCCTGGGCGTACCGATCGGTGCCGGGCACAGTATGGAGAACGGCGTGTTCGCAATGGTGTCACTGCTGATGGGAACCATCGGAACGGTGGCGCTCGCGGCACATCAGGTGGCGATCAACCTCGCTGCGTTCACATTCATGGTACCGTTGGGAATTTCGATCGCGGTGTCAACCCGCGTGGGACAGGCGATGGGCCGCCGCGAACCGGATTCGGCGCGGCGCTCGGGGCAGGTGGGGATCGCACTCGGCGGCGCGGTGATGTCGGCCACGGCACTGGTCTTCCTTGCGCTACGGCACATCCTGCCGCATCTGTTCACCGACGATCCCGCGGTGGTCGACTACGCAGCGTCGCTCCTGCTGGTCGCGGGCGCATTCCAGGTGTCCGACGGGCTGCAGGTGACGGCGATGGGTGCGCTGCGCGGGCTGAAGGATACGGCCCGTCCGATGCTGACCAACCTGTTTTCCTACTGGCTCGTCGGACTGCCGGTCGGATACGTGCTCGCGTTCGAATTCGATCTCAGCGGGGTCGGCCTCTGGTGGGGGCTGACGCTCGGACTGAGCCTCGCCGCGATGCTCCATACGCTGCGATTCCTGCGGCTCGCCCGCTCCACCGGCGCCAAGCAACCGATTGCGGTCGAAGTGTAGCCGACGTCAGCAGTGTCGGGATTCGGGCTGCAACCCGTCGCCCCGGGTCCTATTTTTCAATTCTTCATGACACGAATCGCACGTGACATATCGGGTATCGTCGCCGGGCTTCTCATCGCACTAACAGCCCGCGCCCAGACGGTCACGCTCTCGCACCTCGATGCGAGCGGTTTCCCCAGGATCGCCGCACGGCTCAGCGTGCTCGATGCTGACGGTTCCCCTGTGAGCGGACTTTCGACGAGCGACCTGGAGCTCAGTGAGAACGGTACTCCGATCGACGCGATCACGCTCAGCTGTTCTCCACCATCGGCGCCGACGCCGTTCAATGCGGTGCTCGTGGTGGACCGGAGCGGTTCGATGAAGTCGGCCGTCACGGTCGACCAGACGCGCTTCGACATCGTGCGTGACGGCGTCGAGGCCTTCATCGACGCGGTCGATTTCAGCGGAGGATCGCGCGTCGCGGTAACCTCGTTCAATGAGTCGTCGTCGATCGAACGCGACTTTACGAGCGATGCCGTTGCGCTGCGTCAGGCCGTCGACGGAATCACACTCGCGGGCGGCACCGACTACAATCCGCCACTGCTCAATTCCCTGACGGGCGCGATTGCGATGCTTGCCGGACAACGGGCGTCGTCGCGTCGCGTTGTCGTGTTCCTCACCGACGGCAAATCCGGCGCGGCGACCGACGTCGACGCGATCGTTGCGGCGGCATCGGCCGCGTCGGTGCATGTGTACGTGGTAACGATCGGCACGCCGGTCAACAAGGATCTTCGCGATATCGCGGATGCGACGGGCGGCGACTGGTACGAGCGCGTACACGATGCATCGGTGATGCAGGCGGTCTACCGTGACATCGCCGCGCGCGCCGGCGGTGCCACGCCCTGTCAGATCTCCTGGGTCGCGCCATACGGATGCACGCTCGACCAGGTGGAGCGTAACGTGCGATTGCGCGTCGTGCCGCTGGATGCCGTCGGACTTGCCAGCTACCAGGCACCTCCAACGGCCATCGTCGCCCTGGAGGCGTCGCCCTCTCCCGTCTGGTTCGGCCCCGTCGTCCCCCCCGCCACCGCTCAACGCACCGTAACGCTCACCGCCCGCAACGGACCATTCACGATCACCGGATCGGACATCACGGCCGGAACTCCGTTCTCGGTCGTGGACTGGGGCGGATCACCGCCACCGATCTCGCTCTCCCAGGACGAGAGTCGGACGATTACGATCGAATTCGCCCCAGGTGATTCCCTCGTCCATGGTGCACGGCTGGCGCTGGCAGGCGATCCCTGCGACGCTCAGAACGTCGAGCTCGTCGGAGGGACGACCCCTCCCGGTGTCCATGCACAACTCGAAGTGACGTCCCCCGACTCCGGCGACGTGTTCAGCGGATGCCAGCCCGTGGTGATCACCTGGCGTGGCGTGGCACCCGACGTTCCCGTCACGGTCGACGTCAGCAGTGACGGTGGCGGAAGCTGGGACACGATCGGAGTCCAGGTGACCGGGCTGTCGATGCCATGGTCACCGCCGAGCGACTTCGACTCACTGCTCGTGCGCGTCTCCACGGGACTGCTCGGCGAACCGTTCATCCGCCTGGTCGCCGGCGGAGGCCTACGCGACGACGAAGGGGCGCCGCTTGCACAGTCGCTGTTCATCACGCCGACGGCGGTCGCTCCGTCGGGAACGATCCTGTACGCGGCCGAGCAGGGCATCGATCGCATCCGCGTGATCGACCGACTACTAGAGCGAACCACGGAGCTGCCAGTCAGCGGAATGACGGCGCCGACGGACGTGCTGATGCGCAACGACACGCTCTTCATCGCCGACCGCGACGCGCACCAGGTGTTCATTTGGAATCGATCGACCGGTGCGTTCACGATACTGGCGGGCACGGGTCAGTCGGGGTTCCGTGGCGATGGCGGTGATGCCCGGCAGGCGTGGTTGCAGTATCCGGTTGCGCTGGCAGCAAGCGGACGGTACCTGTATGTCAGCGACCAGGGCAACAACGCGATTCGTCGCATCGATCTCGGCGTGAATCCTCCTGTGATTTCTACGTTCGCCGGTCGCGGAGCGAGTGCAGCCGATGACGTACTCGCACGTGACGCCGAACTCCGCGTTCCCGGTGGGATCGCGATTGACAACGACACGATGTATGTGGTCGAACGCAACGTACGGCTCGGAACGACCGACGGCGCGAATCTCGTTCGTCGGATCGACATGCAGAGTGGACTGATCCGCACCATCGCAGGCACGGGCGCTTCCGGGTTCAGCGGCGACGGCGGCAGCGCGTTGAATGCGACCTTTGACGATCCGGTCGGAGTCGCGGTGGTCGGCGACGATGTGTTTGTTTCTGACGTCGGCAATCACCGCATCCGGCAGATCGACCGCCGCAGCGGCGTGATCACGACGCTTGCGGGTACCGGGCAGTCGGTCAGCGCCGGCGATGGCGGTCCGGCGCGGCTTGCGCAGCTGCAGCGACCGTGGCTTCTGGAGTCCGATTCCGATCGCATCTACGTTCCCGATGCCGCTGGCGATCGAATTCGTGAAATCCTCCTCCCTGCCGCCGCTGTCGACGTCGGCGGACCGTTCGCCGTTCACAGCGCACGACTTCGGACCGTCGACCGCGTCGACATGGGCGTGATCGCCGTGGGCGCAGCACGCGACTCGGCGGTGACAGCGTTTGCCTGCAACGACGGAGCGGCGTCCGGCTGGATCGACACAGCGTGGACGATCGGCCCGGACGCATCTGAATTCACCCCCGTCTCCGGCATTCCCTCCACGTCCATCGATCCCACCCAGTGCCATGTCGTCGAAATCCGATTTGCGCCCGCTGCGACAGGTATGCGATCGGCGCGCCTCGTCGTCCAGGACGCGTGCGGATCGCGTGACACCACGCAGTTGAGCGGCATCGGAATCGATCCCTGCGGTGTCGAAACGCTGAGCACGATTGCATTCGAGCCGACGGCTGTCTCTGCCTCGCGTGACAGCGTCGTTGTTGCGTCGCTCTGCAATCACGGCAGCGGCGAACTGCGTGGAACCGCGTCGATACAGGGTGGCGGCGGTGCGTTTTCGATCGTCGCTGGTGGCGGTCCGTTCATCCTCGCGCCGGGCGGATGTCTCGATGTGACGCTCCGGTTCGCGCCTGCTGACGTCGGCCGCATTTCGGCACGTCTCGACTTCGGCATCGCATCCGAATGCGCCGCGACGCCCACGCAGCTCTACGGCGTCGGTCTCGACCAGCCGCTGGTGGTGCTGGACACGCTGCGACTCGACACGATGCTCTGCCAGGACGTGATCGATTCGGTCCTTACCCTCGTGAACCACGATTCGGTGCCGCTCGAAGTCACTGGCGCCACCATCGTATCGAACGGCGAGGGGTTCGAACTCCTTACGCCCGTGCCGTCGAACGCGGCACCGCTTACGATTCAGCCCGGGGGTCTCGATACCGGGCGAATCGGAATTCGACTGGCACCAGCGGCGCGTGGCTCGAAGCGGGCCGTGATCGACCTGGCGACGTCCAGGGGCATCGCCCGATGGACCGTCTTCGGCTATCGGGACTCGATCGGACTCGAGGCCGATCGACTGCTGCTGCTGCCCGATCGGCCCGACGTCGTCTATCCGCGAGATACGTTCGCGGTCGTGAAGAACACCGGCACGCTGCCGCTTGCAATCATCAGCGCGGGATTCACACCGGTCGATGGCCGCGTGAGCGTGCTGTCCGGCCAATTGCCTCTGAACATTGCTCCCGATCAGGAGATCCATCTTGCGATCCGCATATCGGGACCTCCCTCCGGCGGATTCTACGATGGCGTTCTTCGCCTCGCGTTCACGCCGCACTGCTCCGAGGCGACCATCGACGTTCCTCTTCGCGAAGTCGATCGGACGCCTGAGATCACGATCGACGATCTGACGTTCGAACCGATCCGCTGCAGCGAATCGGAACGAGACACGGTGGTGTCGATCACGAATACGGGCGGCAGCGATCTGATCATCATGGACGCAGCGGTCATGGGAGACGCCGACGGGTCCTTCTCCGTTGCAATTCCGACTCCGACGACGATCGTGCCGGGACAGACGGCGACGTTTCCCGCGCGGTATGCGCCATCCGCGGACGGAGCGTCGACCGCCTCGCTCGAACTCACGACCAATGCTTCCGGCGGCACGAGCACGATCGCGCTCTCCGGAGTGCGATTGCACACCGACTACGAGCTTTCGGACGACGTGGTGGAATTCGGATACGTCGACGCCGGCGTCACCGCAACACGAACCGTGACGGTGACCAACACGGGTACGTCCAACGTGACGTTGAACATTCCGCCCGCGTCCGTCCCGTTCGCGATTCAGCCCTCCGGGCAGGTGGATGTATCCGTCGGATCCTCGCTGGTCCTGACGATGACGTTCACAGCGACACCGGTCGGTGAATCACGGCAGACCCTGACACTTACCGACACCACGTGCGGAATCTCTCGACCGTTGGGACTTCATGGAGTTCGCGATGAACGGATCGGCGTCGTCGCAACGTTTCCCGACGACTCTGCGGTTGCGAATACGAATGTCCGAATTCCCATCACCATCGCGAGCGACGATACGGTTGCGATGGCCGGGCTGCTGCCGCAGCCGTGGACGGTCGAAATGCTCGTCGACGCTTCGGTGCTGGATGTCCGCTCGGTCGAGGGTGCGACGATAATCGGTGACGTCGTCGATTCGACCTCGGCGATGCGACGGATTCGGATCGAGGGCACCTATGACGGATCGCATCCTGGCGAACTGGCGGCGCTCGAGTGTCGATCGGTCAGTGGACCCCGGTTCGAGACCCCGCTGCTGTTCAGCGGATTTGCGATGAGGAGCGATCTGTTCGACGTCGACACGAACAACGGCTCGTTCACGATCATCGGCAACTGCTTTGAGCGCGGGTTGTGGCTGGCTTCGAGACCGCATATCGAGAAGGTCATTCCGAATCCTTCGTCGAATCGGACCACGTTGCGGCTGTTTCTCGCCGACTGGCTGCACGTGCGTGTGTCGATCCTCGACGTGGCGGGAGTCACTCGGACGCTCATCGCGGATCGACTGCTCACCGCCGGCAGACACGAGATCGATCTCGACCTCGATGGTGTTCCGTCCGGCACCTATACGCTGATCGTCGATTCACCCTATGGTTCGGACGCCACTCCGCTCGTGGTGGTGCAGTAGGCGAGGTGGAGAATCCGCAGGAGAGGCAGAAATCGAGATACTCCGCCAGTGACTGCTGAGAAACCTCGTGGGTCCCTATCTTTGCGGGTTCATTCTCTGCCGGACCGATTCAGTCCGGGCACCTTTTCAGACCTGCTCACGTCCCACTCGTTCCGACCCGTATGTCCATACTGCGCTATTCTGCTGATCGCCGCACGCTCGTCTACATGGCCATCACGACTGCCCTGCTTCCGCTGCAGTGGGTAATCGGCGATGTCAACCCGATCCTTTATCCGATCGCACTGTTCATGGCAGTCTCGGTGGCGGTGATTGCTCACAATCACAACCACCTTCCGATCTGGCGGAGCGCAGTGCTCAACGATCTGACCGACTACTGGATCACCATGTTCTACGGCTTCCCGGCGTTCGCATGGGTTCCGACGCACAACAAGAATCACCATGTGTTGAACAACCGCGAGGGAGACCACACGATTACCTACCGCTACAGTGAGGCCAACAACATGGTCACGTTGCTGACCTACCCGACGATCAGCGGGTACTTTCAACAGCGCGCGATTATGGGCTATCTCCGGGACCTGTGGCGTAACGACCGCGGCCGGTTCATCCACTGCATTCTGCAGTACGTCGTTCTGGTGGCATTCATTGGAATCGGACTGCTGGTGGACTGGAAGAAGGCTCTGCTCTACATCGTGATACCGCAGCAGTTCGCGCTCTTCAGCGTGCTGATTTTCAACTACATCCAGCACGTGCATGCCGACGAGGAGTCGGAGTGGAATCACTCGCGGAACTTCGTTGGGTTCCTGAACAAGATGCTCTTCAACAACGGGTATCACACGATTCACCATCATCGTGCGGGACTGCACTGGAGTCTGACGCCGGAGGCACACGCGAAGATCGAGCACCACATCGACCCGGTTCTACTGGAGCGAAGCTTCTGGTGGTACAACATCCGCAGCTACATCCTGTCGCCGTTCGTTCCGCGCTTCCGCACGAAGTCGATGCGGCTCCGCCGGATGTCGACCGCGCGCGAGACCTCAGCGCCGACCCCGGTGGTCACAGAGCGCCACACCTCTGAAGAAGTCGCCGTTTCCTGAGTCCTCAGGCGACTCACGTCGATCGATTCTCTGCCACAAAAAAATTGCCCCGGTTCGGGAGCATTGAACCGGGGCATAATCTGACGTCAGAGCGCGCTACGGGACGTGGCGCGAAGCACGGGCCCAATCTCACGTGCCGCCGGACCGCCCGTCCCATCGTAACCGCAGAACAAACGTACGCCTGCGCCGCCACTGCTTCCAACGGATTCTTTCCCACCACTTTTCCACGTCCATCATCCTCAGTATTCGTGCGGTTTTCCACCGCAGGGGGCGCGGTTATCCACCCCTTCTCCCCAAGGCACCCCGAACCCCTGCGATCGTCGCAGATCGAAGAGGGTCACCGACCGGACGGTTGTGGAAAACGTCCGCCGACTGTCACACAATCGATCGAACCGGACGTGGCTTCGTCCAACGCGTAGCTGCGTCAAAACCATCGCATTATTGTGTCCTCCGATACGCCAATCCCCCGCAAAAAAATGAAGCCCGACGCGGATGCGCCGGGCTTCTTGTGCTCCCTGGGGGACTCGAACCCCCAACCTACTGATTAAGAGTCAGTTGCTCTACCAATTGAGCTAAGGAAGCGCGGACAATATCGGGAACGGGCGACGACTGACCAACGGGCAGTGTGTTAGAGAATGTGGCGTAGCGGTGAATTCCGGCGGCAACAGCCACCTGTGCCGGCGAGCATGTTCAGTGCACGTCGTGCGCGTCGGCCGACTGCGGCTCGACGTCCGGGTCGATGGTCCGGCAATCCGGAGCGTCGGTGATACGCTCGATGGCGAGCCCTGCGGCCTCTACTTCTCGGGCGAGCTGTGCGACCACTTCTTCGAACGCCATGCGCATTCCGTGATCACCGATCGACACCAGGCGCTGGTGCGCCAGCTGGAGCTGTTCGTTCACACCGCTGAGATCGACGACCTCCTGATAGCAGCTGGCGGCCTCGTCGAGACGACCATCCATTTCGAGCAGGGTGCCGGCAATGAGCCGAAGCTCGACCGACAACGGCGTGGCATGGGCGCAACGGACGATGGTGGCGTAGGCGCGCATCCTGTCGCCGGCCCGATGAAAGACGAAGGCGAGATTCCGAAGCGCTTCGGGATTGTCCGGCTCGAGCCGGATCGCGCTCTCGAATTCCACTCGGCTCTCCTCCTCCCGACCGAGCAGCGCGAAGATCAACCCCAGCGTGTTGTGAAGATCGGCGTTGTCTTCGTCGTTCTCTATTGCACGAGTGATGGTGCGGACGGCCTGATCGGGCTTGCCGATGCGAAGATAGAGCGCCGCGAGCGCCGGCAGAATGCTCGCGTCGATCGTCTTGCGTTCAACGAATTGCGTCAGCAGATACCGCGCCTTGCGCTTGTCCCCGGCATCGATGAGTTCCTCGGCATGCGCAAGCACCGAGACGAAACTATCGGACGCGGAAGCGGATTCGGAGTGGTTCAGCAACGATTCGCCTGAACGGATTGAACGTGGAGGACGGGACGTACCAGCCGGACATGGCACGAATAATGAACTGCGCGACCGAGTGAAGAAACCGTCGGAGATACAGAGACGTGTGCTCGGACTATGTCCGGGGTGAGTGCCGAGAGAGTACGGATTCGATAGGGACTACACAACCCGCGCTCCTTCGAGCTCCGCACGCTCAGTTCACCGCCCCGACCGCGCCAATTTACCGACTGCGGAACATCATACCAGCGGTTGGATTGCCGGTTCGCATCGAATTTAAAATTCATTCAATCCGACCACGCATTCACCCTCATGAGACGCTTCGGTTTCCCGTTGGCGACAGCCATGCTGGCGGTTGTGACAATCGCCGTCGCACGACCGATCGTCGCCCAGCCGGCAGCCGCCGACGTCGGTGACGCCACGGCAACGGCCGATTCGATGGCAGCACCAGATACCATGGCGGCACCGGATTCGATCCCGCGCGACGTCCGCATCGTCTGCTTCGAGGGGTCCGTCCACCTGCAACACGACAGCGTCGAAGAGGCAGCGTCGGTACCGCGCAGGCTCGACTCGAACATCATTGTCGAAGTGGGGCGCGGTGGCAGCATTGAGCTGTCGGTCAATGGAGCGATCGTTCATTTCCGGGGCCGACGCCGGCTGCGGTATTCAACGATTGTCGACGCTGCCGGCGACCGCAGCAATGCAGCGGTCGAACGGTCGCTGCTGGAGCTGGACGACCTGCGTCCGGAGGTCGACTCGATGATGGCCGCGGAAACACTGCAGTCCGCGTCGCGGTCGAACGGAGACTCGACTGGCGGTGACCTCACTGGGATCGGTCGGCTGGCGGCAGATCGCAGCGACTCGGCGACCGTCGACGATGGGTCGATCATCGCCTCCGCGGCAGCGCAGCTGCAACGGCAGATCGGTGCGCTGCCCGACACGCTGCTCATTCTGCAACCGCGAAGCACGACCGTCCTTCGCGCACCTCTGGAATTCCGGTGGCTGAGGCACGATGGCGTCGACACGTTTGCCATTCGCGTCGTCAACGAACTTGGCCAGGTCGTCCTTCGAACGCGGACTCGCGATACCTCGTTCGTGTGGCAGGATGCCGCGGCACATCTGTTTCCCGGTGTGCACTACACCTGGACACTTGCGGACGCAGGCGATACGAACCGCACAGTATCGGCGAGGTTCCATCCAGCCGATGACGTCCTGGGGCCACGCGCAGAGAGCGGTGAGTCCAGCATTCGGCTCGAGCTTGGCAACGACAATCCGGCACTGGCAATGTTGATCGGTGCCCACTACCAGCGCCTCGGGTTCTACAACGAAGCGTCGAGATTCTACACCGTGGCTGCCCGGCAACTGCCGCAGCAGCGCCGGCTGATGCTCGCGTTGTGCGCGACGGTGTACCGTTCGGTTGGAATGACCGAAGGGGAGATACTGGAGGCGAAACTGGCGGCTCTGGCAGAGCGGTCGAAGGAAGCGAACGGGCAGATTGCCTCCGGAACGGAGGACGGGTCAGAAGAGGTCGGCAACGCACGCGTCGATGGTGGCAATGATGGAGCGTCGGGGAGCGCTCAGGGTGCACCGAGCGATGCGGCCAGCCAGGAGAGGTAGGACGGATCGCCTGCGTCGAGGTTCACCGCCAGGATTTCGGGAACGTCGTACGGATGCATCGACAGAATTCTTGTGCGCAGGGCCTCGTAGTGCTCACGCGACGTCTTGATCAGCATCAGGCACTCGTCAGACCGTTCGACTGAATTCTGCCATCGATAGATCGAACTCACGCCGGGAACAATGCTGCAGCAGGCCGCCAATCGCTCCTCGACGAGTGTCCGGGCGAGCTGGTGCGCGTCATCGGTCGACGGCGCGGTCGAGAGCACGAGGATCGCGTTCATTGACGTGGCGGCAGTGCGGAATGGTTGCGAGTGGATCGCTCAGGAATCGTCGGATGGGCGACGCCTGCGATCATACCAGGCGTTGATGATCGAACTGAGCGTCATACCGACGGCGACGAAGCCGACGATTTCCCAGTGAGCCGTTTGATGCATCCACAGGGCATAGCCGACCACGACGCCGACCGCAGCGATGATGAGGAAGAAGGTAATGCGGAGGTTCGCCAAGAGATGGCGCAGGAACGGCGAGCGGATCATGGCACGTGCGGTCGGAGCGACGGCGGGATCGATCAGATCCGGTCGACCGCGGTAATCGCGTTGATGTGGTCGCGGCACACGCCGATGAGCTCACCGAGCACCTCGCGCGTCTGCTCCTCCTGCGCCAGTTCGAGCACCGATTCGTACTGCTCGAGCAGATGGCGTTCAATGCGCAGCAGTGTGTCCGGCGTCGGATTGGTCTCGGCTTCGATAAAGATCGCCGGCAGGTGTCCGACGACGTCGGTGAACGCGCGGGAGAACGATTCGGCGGCCTCACCGAAGAAGCCCTCGCCCGCCTCGGCCTGCAGCCGCTCCCGCTCGCGATCGACGAGCTGGATCATGCGAACGTGGTCGCTCTCGATCTTGTCGAGAACCGACGTAACCGCCGGCACCTTCAAACGGTGACGTGCGTGGTTGTAGTGCTCGGTGGCCACCCGCTCCATCTGCCTGGCACGCGCCAGACCAGCCACCACCTTGTGGATTGCCCTGTGTGACATTTTCTGCCTCGAGAACGACGTGGACGATTGGACCGACTGCAGGTTCCCGCCGCATCAGCCGCGGCAGGAAGAACGATGTCACGTCGTCTCGTGCGTGCGGAGTATCACCCGACCGTTGTAGTACCCACAGCTCGTGCACGCGGTATGCGGCTGCTTGAGTTCCCCACAGTTCGGGCACTGACCGAACTTCGGGCTCGCGATCTTGTAGTGCGTCCTGCGCTTGTCACGCCGCGACTTGGAAATCTTCCGTTTTGGATGCGCCATCGTTGTACCGTCTATGGTTTGGTTGCTCGTTGCATGCGTCCACCTCGCCTCAGCACACGCTCACCCCTCCTGGTCCCCGCTGCCACGCCCCTTGAACAGCTCTGCCAGCCGCGTCCAGCGAGGATCGATGTCCTCGCTGGAACATCCGCATTCTCCCTGATTGAGATCCGCCCCGCAGTTGGGGCACAGTCCGCGGCACTCCTCTCTGCACAACACCTTCACCGGCATTTCGACCGAGATGCTCTGGCGAACCTCCTCGTCGAGCACGATCGCGTGCTCATCGGGATGGAGCGTCCGTACCTCCACTTCCGCCTCCTCCTGTGCCGATGCCGACGCCTCGTCAGCCGTGATATAGTACACGTTGATCGGTACGTCGATCTCCTGACGAACCTCGACAAGGCAGCGGTCGCACTGGGAGACGTACGTGCCGATCACCCGGCCGGTGAGAAAGAACTGATTGGACGACTTGCGGAGAGATCCGCCAACGCGAACCGTGCCGACGAATCCTTCGAGACCGATCGCCTCCGGCGCCGTCTCGAATTCAAACGGATAGTCTCCGTCGGCCAGTCCCGAGATCCGGATCTCCATCTCCGGTCGCGTTCTGTTTCCAGCTCGCGGCATCGCGTGACCACCCCCTTGATTCGCTGGTGAACAGGGACAAAATTTCAAAATAGCGCCCGACCGCCAGATTCTCCAACGCGTTTCTTGGGACAAGGCGTAACGAATTCGTCTCGGATTGCTCTCGCAGTCCCCCAGCGGTCGGCTGGATATGCGAAGGGGACAATCGCCTCGCGCGCGATTGCTACGCGGCAGCGACTGTCCCCTCTCTCAGCATCATTGAATGCCCGGGCGGGCCGCTCAGTCGATCGAGATCTTCCGGGGCTTGACCTCCTCGGCCTTCGGCACCCTGACGTTCAATACACCGTCGTGGAAGGTTGCCTTGATCCCCTTCTCATCGATCGCGGAAGGGAACGTGAAGCTCCGATAGAATTTCCCGTACGAACGCTCGACCCGATGCACAGTCACTGGTCGCTTTCTGACGGTGCCGCTGTCGTCTCCGTTCCCGTTCTCCTTCGCCCGAGCGCCGTCGCCGTCGGACGCCGGAGCGCCCACCTCATGTTCGTACCGCCGCTCACCCGAGACGGCAAGCGTTCCATCCTGATAGTTGATGGTAACGTCGTCCCGCTTCATGCCGGGCAGCTCGATGTCGATCGAATAGCCGTTCTCGTCCTCATGCACGTCGACGACTGGTCGCCAGACGGCCGATTCGTAGCCCTCATCGTCCCGCCGTGCGGGCGCGAACGTGTCGAACAGCCTGTTCATCTCCCGCTGCAGTCCCAGGACTTCGTTGAGCGGATTGAATCGAACGATTGCCATGACCTGTACCTCACGTTGATTGCCGTTTGAATGTTGAGGCATTCCCTTGCCCGACCGCCCAGGCCAGCGAACGAGCAGGAATGTGATCGTCTGCGACGGGCGTATTCAACGAGTATGCCAGTCGAATTCGGGCAGATTTCGGCGTTTCCGTAGCACCCTGTGCTGCCATCCTGTCCGGGTCGCACGCGATGTCGACGCAGCGATCGGTCAACACTGCAGACGCCTCTGCCGTTGTCACAGATGCCTTCGCTCGGTCAAACGGTGCGGGCTCAGACGGATTCCGATGCATCCGACGTGTCTTGCGATGCGCCGCGTTTTGAACTTCCGCGTCGGCTCGATTTCGATCGCGTCGATCCGGTCGCCGCGCTGTTGTCCGAACCGGACTTCGATTTGGCGGTCGACTTCGCCTTCGACCCCGACTTCGACGTCGATATGCTTCTCTTTGCGGTCGAAGACGAGCGCTCGGAATTGGACGCAGCGCCTTTCGAGGTCATGCCGGATGCCGTCTGACCCGCCGACGCGGATCCGGATGAGGTGCGCGTGCGCCTGGCGGTCGGACTCACCGAGGGCGCCGCGCCGGAATCCGTTCCAGTCGCCGTCCTCCCACCCGATGCCACGACCGATCCGGTGCCAACGGCTGATGACCCCTTTGCCAGTGCATGCGGACCCGAACTGGCGACGTCCGAACCGATGCCACGGCCGAGTCCAGCCATCGCGTCGCTACCGAGATTCATGCGTGCTTCCGTGTCGGGAGCGATCGGCTGTTCATCGAGACCATAGTTCGGGTCGTATCCGGGACCGGGAAGGGCCGAGCGACGCGAGTCTGATTCCGGGCGCTCATAGTCAACGCGGTCTACACCACGGTAGTCGTACGGTTGGCCCCCGCTGCTGTCGGACCCGTAGGGCAAATCGCTCACGCCGTCCTCACCGTATCGCTGGTCGTACCGGTCTGCACCGCCGGTTTGATTCGGGTGCCATCGTGAACCGTCGGGCGGCAGTTGATCGCCAGACGAATAGTTGGTTCCGGAGTACTCGGTGTCGGAGTAATTCTGTCTGCCGAGGCGACGCTGTTCGGAGTTGAGGGGATAAGCTTCCTTGCTGTCACCGTAGCCGCCGTAGGGGTTGGCACCGAAGGACTGCCCATAGCTGTAGCCTCCCGGTCCAGTCATTTCGCCGCCGTATCCGACGTGGCGACCCTCGTAGCGGTCGCTGTGTCCTCCGTAGATGCCTCCGCCGAGACCGTAGTCATTCTGGGCGAATTCAGACTCGCCTGGAGCGGGCTGACTGACGAACCCACCACGCGTACCGTACTGGTCCTCGTCGCTTCCGGTCCGTTCGTCGTAGCCGCGCCTGCCCTTGGATCGGTATTCACCGTCGCGGTCGCCGAGATACCGTTCTCCGCCGCGCACGTCTCCCCGCCATCGGTCATACTGTCCATCGTGGGCAGGGAATTGGGCATCATGGGGCTGGTAATCACCGTACCACCGGCGCTCCTCGTACCCGCGGCCGCGATCGTATCGTCCACTTCGGCTGAACCGTCGGTCATCCGGGGAGCGCCACCCGTCGTAGGATTCAGACTCGTCGTACCCCCGGTATCCGTAGGGGCGTCGGTGGCGTTCCCATTCCCTCGCATCGGGTTCGTATGATCGCGGTGGCCGCCGATCGGAGGCAGCGTATCCGCGACGATCGCCCTGCGAATCCGGACGTCCATACTGGTACGGGTCGCGCTGATCGCGATAGCGATCCCCGTCTGAGATGCCGCGTGAGCGGTCATAGCGCTGTGCGTCGAAGGCTTCAGATCCGAACCCGCCACCCTGGGTATCGGCGTAGTGATCGGAATCCCCGCCGTACTGGTAGCGCAGGTCCCGTTCTGCCCGTGACGGACGGCGCCGGTAGCTGTTGAGGTCGTATCCGCCGCGAGCGTACTGTCTGCCATCGTAATACCGATACCCGGTGTCGGGGTACTGATCTCCGCCGAGGGAATATTCGTCGGGTCGCATGTCTCTGGTTGCGCGGTCGTCGGTTGCGCGGTAGTCGGTGGTGCGGTCAAATCCTCGGTCCTCATCCGACCATTCGGGACGTCGCTCGTAGGATCGAGGGTCGCCACGATCATCCCACTCCCGATGGCGACTGCGATCATTGCGTCGATTGTACATGAATGAATTCTCCGCTGGTTTGAATGGATGTTGGATGTCGCTGTCGGTGCCCTATCTCCGAGGCCCCGGTCGGCGCCCGGCTGGAGTATCACGTCGATCCTCGGGGGAACCCAACTCGTCGGGGCGGGCAGTGCGATGACGGGTGTGTTCGCGTCCGTAGCCACCCTGAGAACCCAGGGTCGAGGTGCCGCCACCGAAGCGACTGCGACCGAATTCCCCTCGATACCCGACCTCATCGGGCTGACCGCGCTGGTCGTAGCCGCCGCGCGAGGCTGTCTGATCATTACGCACGCGCCTCAGTCCGCTTCCATATCCCCCAGTGCGGCCCTGATTGAATCCGGACCCTCCCCGATTGCCTGCGTCGTGTCCGTACCCTCCGGCGATGTATTCGCCGAACTCCGCCCTGCCGTAACGCGTTCGATAGCTCCGCTCGTCGAGGGGCCGATCTCCCGGCCTGCCATCGCCGTAGTCGACCGGACGTATCTGGACGTGGCGGCGATCGTCCGAAGCGATTCCGGAGCCGTAGCTCGATCCGACGTAGCAATCCGAGGTGCGATCAAAACCACGCCTCATGCGATCGATTCCCTCGGCGTCGCGTGGGTTTCGGGGATCGATCCGTTGCAGCCGTTCACCAAAGCCCGGTCCCTGTTGCGTCCGGTGATATCGCATTTCGCGTTGTTCGATGTCGTCACCGCGTCCCCGGTGGCGGCTGTCGTACCAGGGTCCAGACCGGGCGCGATCATTTTCTGGAGTGTATTTCATGGTTCGTCAGTTTCGAGTGTTGTTCTGTGGGGGTGCTGCTGCGGAGGCTCGCTGACCGTCGTGGAAGTGCCCCCAACGGAGGCGCAGCCGACCGCTACACCGGCGGTATGGATGGTGCAATTCCCATACCGCGCGAGTGCAATTCGGTCGGCTGCGTCGAATTGTGCAAATTGCGCCGCGCTACTCCTTGTAGTGCCGCTTCACCCACATCCCCGTCTGCCCCGCGTATACTCCGTCAGTTCGGTACCGGGCCGCCCGAGTGGTACGGACAGCCACTTCGGACATTCCCGGTCCTTCCGATTCCGGCCTCATGTTACAGACTGTGTAATTCGTAGGGTTGACTACCGGTCTGTTGAAGTGAGGCCGGTTTCGGTTTGTGGCAATCCGCAGTCGAGCGCTCTGGAGCAGCGCCGGTGGCCCCTACTTCACCTTGACGTTGTTGTATACCAGGCGTGCGCCCGCATTGAAGGCATCCTGTTCAGCCACCCACCGCTCGGTCCATGACTGCACGCGACCATTGAGGAAGGCCGCACCATCTCGCACGGTCACTGTGACCGCGTTGTCTTCGACGAACGGGCTGTTCGCGAATCCGTCGACTATCCGGGTCTTCAATGCATCGTCGCTGACTCCCGAATGCGAGGCCGGCCGATAGTCGGTCCACCAGGTGTAATCGTACGGCATGAACGTGTCGACCCACGGATTGTACACGAGCGGATCACTGCTGTGCTCCACCCCGATCCGGTTGTCGACGGCGACGATTCCCTTCACGCGGGAGACATCGTCATCGGCAACGGATTTCTGGAACTGCGATGCCACCGACCCGATGAGTCGCGCCTCGTTCCCGGACACGACAACGGAAACCCCTGTTCCCTCGAGAGCGGCATCGCGTCGGATCGCAGCGATCGCACGTGCGCTCAGCGTCTCGTCCGACACATGCGAATTCACCTGCACACTGACTCGGGACTCGACGCCGGCCACGTTCGTGACGGTGCGCGCGACCTGCCGGGCCATCCGTGCGGCCTTCAACATCGCGGTGGTACCAGTGAGCGTCACCTCACCATTGGCGACGGCGACGTGGATATCCTGACCGCCCGCCCACGCGTCGCTGCACAGTGCACGCTCGACCGCTGCCTGGATTTCACCGTCCTCTCTGACGTCGAATTTGTCATCTCGAAACGCTGCAGCCCGGTCCCAGCCGGCCACACGGAGCCCGGCGGCATCGACACGGACGGCACCAACGTCATGGGCATCATCGATCGCCCGCATCCGCTCGGCGGCACTTCCGACGGTTCCTCGAAGCGTCACCGTCGCATTATTCACGTCGAACGAGGTTGCGGAGGCATCAATCAATCCGTCCCACGCCAGTCGGTTCCGGAGCGCGGACTCGACGGCGTCGTCGTTGGCCGCTGTCTGCCGCGCGAGCGTCAGTTGATCGTCTACGGAACGCACGCCGATGAGTCGCCCGACCGCCTGATCGGCAAGCTGCCGGTGCTGCCAGTCACGTACCTGCCCGCTGAGTCGTACGTTGCCGTCGGTCACGCTGACGTCGATTCGTTCGCTCGACGACAGCGGTACATCCGCGAGCGCGGACTCGACGCTGCTGCGCAGCACCTCATTTCCCAATTGAACATTGGCATCGACGACGAGCCGATCATCGACCGACGTCACACCGCGAACGGTGCGCGCAATGCTGGCGGCGCGGCGTTCATTGAACGGTGAGGCAACCGATCCGGTAAGGATGACGGTACCATCGTTGACCTCGACGGATATTGCATCGTGGCGGACTGCCTGATCGCTCGAAAGCTGATCGACGACCCACTGCCGTACCGACTGATCGGTGATGGGCATTGCAGGTCGCGCGCCGGCTGCGGCTGCGGTGACGATGAGCATGATTGCCGTCACAGCGGCGTTACGAAGATTTCTCACGAGTGTCGGCGAATTCCGGGTGCGTGCAATATTTTTCATCATTCCTCTCCGTGCGATTTGCGAATTGTTCGTCATGATTTCGATCGGCTGGTGGTACTGAACCTTCTTTCCTTCCCCTGATAGTAATGACGAACGAACGCCTCGAGGAACGTATCGCAGTTCCGATGCAACGGCCTGGAACGGACGTCTCCCGTGCAACCTCACACTCACTGTCCGAAGCATGAATGACAATCAACTGACGAACGCGTGGAACCTGATCACGCATCGCCTTGTCGAGTGGTACCAGGTGTTCTTCATCAACCTGCCGAACGTGATCATGGCGGTCGTCGTGATGATCGCCTTCTGGCTGCTTGCGAAGCTGGTACGAAATCTCGCGCAGCGACTCGTGGGACGGTTCCTGACCAACTCGACGCTGGAGCGCCTGTTCGTATCTCTGATCTACACCTCAATCATCCTTCTTGGAACGTTCGTTGCGCTGGGGATTCTGAATCTGGACAAAACGGTAACGACGCTGCTTGCGGGGGCCGGTATCGTTGGTCTGGCACTGGGATTCGCCTTCCAGGACATCGCCGAGAATTTCATCGCCGGAATCATCATGGCGCTGCGGCGCCCGCTTCGAATTGGCGATCTGGTTGAAACGAACGAGCAGCTCGGCATCGTCGAGTCGATTCACCTGAGAACGAGTGAATTACGATCGCTGCAGGGCCAGGAAATCGTCATTCCGAACAAGCAGATCTTCCAGAATACGCTACTCAATTACTCCCGGCACGGCCACCGAAGGATCGATCTCGAGGTGGGCATTTCCTATGGTGATGATCTCGCGTCCGTCCGACGCGTGACGCTCGAGGCAGTGCGGTCAGTCAAAGGAGTGCTGACGGACCATCCGATAGATTTGTATTTCACGGAGTTCGGAAATTCATCCATCAATTTCCAGGTACGGTTCTGGATTGAATTTGCCCGGCAGACTGATTTCCTGGGTGCCCGCAGCGAGGCAATCATGCGGATCAAATCTGCGTTCGATCGGAATGGAATCACCATCCCGTTCCCCATCCGCACGCTCGACTTCGGAATCAAAGGCGGCGAGCGGCTTGCCGAGGTGCTCGATCGTTACCCGCTCATGCGTGGTGGACGTGACGGCGCATGATTGATGTCATGGACTTCCTCCCGGATTCGCCCGAGGTTTGCTGCACGTCTTGAACGTCGCGAACGGATTGTACACCAGACTGGGGAGGTTCCCATGGAATCGGAATTCAACGGGAAGGTGGCGCTGGTCACCGGTGCCGGCTCAGGAATCGGCCGAGCCACGGCGCTGCTGTACGCGCAGCATGGCGCACAGGTGGTCGCATCGGACATCGATGCGGATGCCGCGGCGGATACCGCCGAAGAAATCTCTCGTGGCGGCGGCACCGCCGCCTCGATCGCCTGCGATGTGGCGAAATCCGACGAGGTACAACAGTTGATCGACGCCACTGTGGCGAGATTCGGCCGGCTCGACTTCGCATGCAACAACGCCGGGATCGGCGGCCCCTCGATGCCCACGGGTGAATACCCGGATGAGGGTTGGCTGGAAGTCATCGGTGTGAACCTCATCGGCGTCTACTACTGCATGCGATACGAGATACCGCAGATGTTGAAGGCTGGCGGTGGCGCGATCGTCAACATGGCGTCGATTCTGGGAACTGTCGGCTTCGCCAACGCCTCCGCCTACGTCGCTGCAAAGCACGGCGTGCTCGGCCTCACCAAGACAGCGGCGATCGAGTACTCAGCGCAGAATATCCATATCAACGCCGTCTGTCCCGGATTCATCTATACCCCGCTTCTCGAACACGCTGGAATCACGAAGGGGAGTGAGATCTACGACACCATTCGAAGCCTCCATCCTGCAGGTCGCCTTGGAACGTCCGAGGAGGTGGCCGAAGCAGTCATCTGGCTGTCCTCGTCCCGTTCATCTTTCGTCGACGGTCATTCGCTGTTGGTCGATGGTGGGTATGTCGCGCGGTGAACGCATCCGGACGGGTGGGCGGCGGGCGATCAGGAGAATCGAACGATGGCCTGGCGGGAATTTTTGCACGGGTGGCAAATCAGGCGCTGGTCCTGAGCCGGAGCGCTTCGTCGACGACGCGGCGCAGCGCGCGCGTGGCCGCCTCCGGATCGTCCGAGGCACAGACGGCCGCGACGACCGCCACCCCGTCGAGTCCGAGCGCCATGGCTTCAGATGCGGTGCGCTCAGTGATACCAGCTATGCCGATGACTGGAACGCGAGCCGCGGCGCAAACCTCACGCACCGTTTGTGCGGTCAGCACGGCATGCTGCACCGATTTCGTTGCCGTCGAATACAGCGGCCCCAGACCGACGTAGTCGGCTCCGTGGGCCATGGCCGCCCGAAGCTCGGCCGCTGAACGAATCGTACCTCCGATAATCGCGTCGGGCCCGAGCAACCGCCGCGCGATGGCGATCGGCATGTCATTCTCGCCGAGGTGAACGCCCTGGGCATCGACCGCGAGCGCCACGTCGACGCGGTCATCGATGATGAGCGGAACACCGACGGAAACGCAGATGCTGCGCACCTCACCCGCCTGATCGATCATCCGCCCCACGTCTGCGGTCTTATCCCGGTATTGAATGACGTCGGCCCCCCCGGCAATCGCCATTTCGGCAAGCCGGGCCGGCGTGAAGCGCTGCTGCACCGTGCAGTCGGTGATGACGTGGAGACTTCCGACCGTCATGAACGAGAGATACAGGGTGGTTCAGTAATCGAAGGGGCCGTGCCCGATGTCGGGATCATCGCCAAGGTCGAAGGTCGTGCGGAACCCACCGGCGACGTATTCGGAGAGAATGTATGTGTCCGGAAGGAAGATGATTTCCGAATCCGCCAGCACATCCACGCCCTTGTTGATGATCACGCTGTCCCCGCTCCAGCGGAAATGGTTGATCGAGCGGATGAGTTCGCCGGACCGGTGATCGATGATGTACACCGGCGACACGCGCTCGGTTCCGCGCGGCAGACCCAGGATCATCACCACGTTGACGTAGTCGAAAAGCGCACCAGGGCCATCGAAGAGCAGCGGCGTGTCACGACATTGGAACGAGCGACCGTTGCGGTTATGGTGCACGTGCACCGCGCCCGATTCCTCCACCTCAACGAGCGTCCGCGACTTCTCGGCCCCTCGAAGAAAGCGCACGTCGATCTGCCGATAGCGGTCGGGTCCGACGATGAAGCTGCAGGTCGTACGAGCTCCGGCGTCTTCGGTGCTGCGCCGAAGCTCCTGGAACTCGATGCGCTTGTCGCCGGGTTCGACCGAAACGATCAGATCCTGAAGATGGGAGGTGTCGCGAAAGACGCGGCCGGTTATGGAGTCCAGGGGCTTCATCATGGCTACAGATTCACAACATACTCAATAGGACGGCGTTGGCGAGACCCGAGCCTCCGATATATGGACGGAATGGATTCGGTGCTGTGGTGGATCGATTTGCGTGCGCGCCGCGACGGTCGAACGGCTACCCGACGCGCGGCAGCAGGTCGGAGCGGCGCAGCGCCTTGGTGGCACCGCTCCATGCGTCAAAGCTGACGGTCTCTCCCGACTTGCGGTCGGTGTCCTCGTCGGCTCGATAGATCGTGGTGAATGCAATCTGACCGAGCTTGAGGAAGTCGGCATCCCTATCGTAGAGCGTCGTTCGGAAGATGCTGTCACGCCACGTCCCGGTATTGATGTAGATCACCTCGTGGTCGTGAGCCGCGTCGAGGGGTCGCTGCACCGGAAAATGCGTGTGCCCGTAGAGAATCAACTGGATGCGCGGATCCTCGCGCCAGATCTGCTCGCGATATGCCGCACGAAGGTGAACGTCCTCCTCGGGATTTCTCGGGTTGTGTCCAATGCCCGCAAAGAATGGCAGAATCTCCTCGGCGTCGAGGCGATCGATGAGCGCCTTCGGAATCCATCGCAGCCAACGCGATGACGCGGCGCGAACCAGTTCATCGGTCAGGGTTCCGGGACTTCGCCATTGCTGGATGAACTTCAGGTCGAGGATCTCGGTGACCACTTCGTCGAACGCCTCGTTCAGCGACGCCCGCACCGCACCGCTGTCTTCCCGCTTGATTGCGAAGTAGAGCCACCTGATCGCATCGGTGAACGGTCGGACGAGTCCAATATCCTTGATGAATTCAACGAGCGAGTCGGTGATCAGCGGGTTGTCCTCGCGGCGCAACGCGATACGATGCGGGAGCTTCGTTGCGAATTCGATTCCCAGGGCATCACCCACCGGCACCTGAATGTGCCCGCGTCTCGTGAAGTCATTCTCCCCACCGTAATTCCAGTAATCGAACTCCTGCCCGTGGCGGCCGAACGCGCCGTGCTGAGGGTCGACAAACGAGCTCCGGAACCACCACGTGCCGTCGGGATCGCCGTCGACGGTCTGGTGATTAATCGTCAACCCGAGGATGCGCGCCACCTCGTCGCGAACCGAGGCGTACACGTTGGTCAGTCGATCATGGTTACCGGGAACGAACAGCACCTCGACCGCAAGCGCGTGCCCGAGCTCGCTGCGCACGCGCTCACCGAACTGACGGATTCCCTCGAGGAGTTCCCAATTGTGGTAGAGGATGGTGTCTTCGGGTACGGACGCACGCAGTCGGTTGGACGGGAGCCGTCCGAGGATGCGCAGACACACCTGTGCCGTCCTTCCCGACTCGCTGCCGTCGGCCGCATCGACGTCGGCCTGCGCATGATCGCCCCATGGTCGATCGGCCTCGTCGGCGCGCAGCCAGTGCTCGCTGCGCATGAGCTCGAACGTGTCGCCGAGCAACAGCAGCTTCACATCGCGCGCCCGACGACTCCGAGCCAGGGAGACCACCTGTGGCAGGAAGACGCGCTCGAACGCGTCCGGCGGCGGACTGTGGCGTCCGGAGGTGTGATCGTTGAGGTGAAGGTCGCTGATAACGACGAGCATGGGTCTTGAGCTGTGCGGGAAGCCGATGCGGATGGTGCACCGGACACCGTCGGTCGCCGCGCGGCACTACTGCGCTTCGGCCTTGCCTGCAACCGTGGATTCCTGCGGAACGAGTACGACGCGAACGTGGTCGTTCGGATCGAGGTAACGAAGAACCGCCGTTCGCAGTGCGTCAGGCGTGATTGCCTCGATGTAGGGTCCATCGTCGAGGATCTGCTCCACGGGCTCGTGATACGTCAGGGCATCCTCGATCCGACTCAGCCAGAACCAGTTCTCCTGACGGGCGGTCTCCAGAGAACGCTGGCGAATCTTCCGCACCTTCTCGACGGTTTCGGACGTGAATCCCTCGGCCTTCACCTGCTCGATCTGCTGGAACACCGCATCACTGAGCTCATCGACACGATCGGGAGCACATCCGAACGAGATCCTGACGCTGTACTCCGGGCGCGGATACTTGTCGGTCGAGGGCTGGACCCGGACGTAATACGTGCCGCTCTTGTCCTCGCGCAGCAGGTTGCGCAGTCGGATGTCCAGCGCCGCGCACATCGCCGAGATCGTCGAGCGCGTCATTCGATCCGCTGATGTGAGGGTGTCGCTGAAGACGATAGCTACTTCACTCTTCGGTTCGATACCGCGACGAACGGTCTTTTCGATGATGCCCTGGGGATCGGGCACGATGATGTCCCTTGGTGACTCTGTTCGACCGCTCGACGGCAGGTTGGCCAGATACGTTTCGACCAGTGGCCTGAGCTGTTCCGGCGTGACGGACCCAACGAACACAAATGTGAAGTCCCCGGCATCGGAGAATCGATCCCGGTAGATGTTGAACGCCCGATTGAGCCGGAGCTTGTCGTACGTCTCCTCCGTCCGCGGCATTCGGCGAATGTTGTGTCCGGCGAACGTCACCTGCAGCGTATCGCTGAATGCACTCTCGGGACTCGCACTTCGATTCCTGTATGCCTCGCGGCCACGGGCGACGAACGACGCGAACGCATCGCTGTCTATCCGCGGCGAGGTGAACGTGAGGTAGATCAACTGCATCAGTGTCGAGAGGTCCTTCGGCGATGCGCTGCCGGAGAGCCCCTCCTCCCGCTCTGCGATGTACGGGGAAACGTACGCGACCTTGCCGGCAAGCTTCTTCTGCAATTGCACCTCGTCGAAGCTCCCAAGCCCGCAATCGCCAACGATCGATGCGGCGAATGATGCATTGACGAAGTCACTGTCGGCGACCAGCGACGTGCCTCCCGGCGAGAACGCCGTCACGAGCACCTGATCGTTCTTGAAGTCTGTCGGCTTCACGTAGACGGTGACGCCGTTGGCAAGTGTCCACTTCGTAATGCCGAGTCCGGCGACGCTGTCGGTCCCGACGATCGGGCGCTGCTCCAGCGGCGCTGCGATGAGGGGCTTGTCCGAAACGGCATCCACCCACGGCTTGAGATCCATCGAGCGCACGCTGTCGATCACAGCGAGAAGATCGGCTCCGCGAGGCGCGGGAACATCCTTCTTTTCGGGAGCACCGAGCAGGACGACCGGCTGGCTGGACGACATGTATGCACCCGAGAGCGCATTGACCTCACCGACGGTGATCGTTGGAACGAGCTGCTTGTACAGCTGGTACGTACGATCGATTCCCGGAGCTGGCGAACCGTCGAGATAGTTTCCGACGAACTGCCAGGTAAGGCCGCCCGATCCGCTCTTGTCGCGTTCGTCGTAGGACTGCTCGATCGAGCGCAGCAGTTCGGTCTTCGCCCGTTCGAATTCAGAATTGGTAAATCCGAATCGTCGAACGCGTTCGGCCTCGGTGAACACCGAACGAAGTGCGTCGGTGGCATGGCCTTCCTTTGCCGCGGCTCGAAGCGTGTAGAAGTCGACGGTACGTGCCAGGCCCGAGCGCGAACCGGACGCGTAGAGAAACGGCGCATCGGGTCGCTGTCGAAGCTCACCGAGTCGCGAATTGAACATCCGGGAGTAGAGCTGCTCGACGAGCGACTTACGAAAGTCTCCGACGGTGCCATGCGGCTCCTTCGGAATCATATAGTCGACCTCGAGATCCCACCGTGTCTGCTCCGGATCGGTGACGACAGCCACGCGAGGCGAATCCGGTGTCTGTACATCGAAGAGTCGACGGGGCCGTGGCGACGCGGGCATGGGAATGTTCGAGAAGTGATCCCGGACCATGCGTTCGACGTTCTTCGCATCGAAATCACCGACGATCACGACGGCCATGAGATCGGGTCGATACCAGTCGCGGTAGAATCGTCGCAGCACGTCGTGCGGGGCATGTTCGATCACATCGAGCTGACCGATCGGGAGCCGTTCCGCATAGCGTGATCCCTTGAGCAGCACTGGGAACTGTTTGTCGCTGATCCGTTCATCGGCGCCTCGCCCCAGCCGCCACTCTTCACGGACGACACCGCGTTCCTTATCGATTTCCTCATCGTCGAAGAGCAGACCGTGGGCCCAGTCCTCGAGCACCTGGATACCGGTGGAAAGGATTCGTGCGGTATCGGTGGGCACCTGCAGCATGTAGACGGTTTCATCGAAACCGGTGAAGGCATTGAGGTCGGCGCCGAAGCGGATCCCCACGGATTCGAGGAAGCTGACGAGTTCTCCCTTCTTGAAATGCGTAGTGCCGTTGAAGGCCATGTGTTCGACCAGGTGGGCCAACCCGCGCTGATCCTCGTCCTCGAGCACGGAGCCGGCGTTGACGACGAGTCGAAGCTCGGCGCGATGTTCCGGATGGCGATTTTCGAGGATATAGTAGGTGAGCCCATTGTCCAGTTGACCATGGAGGACATGGGGATCGAGCGGGATGGAATCCGAGACCGCCGGTTGAGCGGAGGCGGCGGCCACCACAGTGACCACGGCGATCACCGTGATGGCGAGGAGGCGAGGCGTTATGGATGACATACGATGGAGGAACAATGACGGACGGCCGTCCATGAAGTCGAGGACAACGTCGTCGATAGCCGCACTCGAGGTGGTCACTGCGCAACTATCGCGATGGAGCGAACGATGGGAATCAACCTTCGATACCAAGGACGGCCATTCACTGCCCTGGCAGAACCCTCAGACCAATTCTGCCGGGCAATCCGTCTCCCCGGAGACAAACGCTACGCTTCAGATGACTGATGGAAACCACCGCTACTCAAGAAACAGGCTCACGATATCGGAAGGTGCCAATGCATAATTGTAGATGCGGACATCGTCGATGGAGCCCGTGAAGAAATCCTTCCTATTGCGCTCGACTCCGATATATAGTGGCTCCGAATTTTCGAACGTCAAATCGACAGAAGGATCGGCCGCCTGACCGTCCAGTCGCCCGTCAACGTATAACTGGGCTACGTGATCTTGAGCCTTGACAACCAACGTCAAGAGGTGCCAGTGGCCGTCGTTGAGTCCAGTGGACCCATTACCAACGATGAACCCCGGCTCGCCAACAGCGACGCCCATGCGGTCACCCTTTAAAATAACCAGCATGTAGCCGGGATAGTCGGTCTCAACAGGGCCCTTGGCGACAATGCCATCGTAGGTATCCTGAGATCCATCCAGCTCTACCCAAGCAGAGATTGTGAAATCGGACAACTGCGATTCAAAATTCAACTCGGGATCATGTGGGACGCGGACATAATCATTGAACCCATTAAAATGCAGGGCACCGGATGGACGACCATGCCGATCGGGAATCGGGACGGCACCAATGACAGTTCCATCGTGGCCGTGCCCCGAAACATCAGACGCATCTCCGTCCAATGGTAAGTGGGCGATCAGCGCACGCGTATAGGGTTCAGTGGTCGAGAAGCTCCAAACGGGTCCGGTAGTCTCTCCGCCCGAGGGATCGCGTGCGACTACCTGCCAATAGCACGTGACGCCCTCCTGCAGTCCATTAACGGAAATAGATTTCGCAGTTATGGATGACGCAAGGCGCGTGGTCGGTGGGTTGTCCGTCCCAAAGTAGACGTCAAACTGCAGTGGATCGCCATCGTCATCGGTGGCATTCCAACGAAGCTGCAGGTTGAGCGCTTGCCGCACCGAACCATTCGAAGGGCTTGGGCCATTTGGTGCATTGGGAGGCAGGTTGGTCTTCGTCGTAAAGGACCAGACCGGTCCCGCCGTGACGCCATTGTGATTATCCCGAGCAATTACCTGCCAAAAATATGTAGTCTGTTGTGCAAGGCCCGACACATCAAACCGTGCCGTCGGCGAGTTCTGAGAGACCGCCGTCGAAGGCGTCGGGTCAGTCCCGAAGAGCACATCATAGGTAATTGGGTCGTTGTCGGGATCCGAACTGGACCACCGGAGCGTCAGCGAATAGGGCTGCGACACCGCTCCATTCGCAGGTGCCGGCGTGTTTGGCTTGAGTGGTGGGTTATTGTTTACAAGCGTCGTCGTCGAAAATGTCCAAACGGGGCTGGATTTCACCGCTCCCGTAGTGTCATGAGCAACGACTCGCCAAAAATACTGGGTGCCGGGCTGCAGACTGCCGACCACGAAGCGATTGGTGTCGTGATTGCTGCGAGCAAGCTGAGGCTGAGGATCAGTCCCAAAGTAGATGTCGAATTTCAGCACGCCAGGCCCAGCGGCGCGCCATCCGAGTACCTGGAACACCTGCTGATTCTGTGAACCATCGGTCGGGGTGGGAGCAAACGGCGCGACGAGCGTGTCCGAGTGCGTTGACCCATCGGCACCGAGAATGATGGTTGCAGCTGCCGTGTCCCCTGCCGCAACCAAAACCGTATCAATACCGGTTCCGACGCTGGGACTAGTCGCCACGACTACGAACTGACCAGGCTCGAGCCCCTGGAGCAGAAACTTCCCTGACACGTCCGTTGTGGCAACCGATGACGATGGGATCGTCGCAACTGTTGCCGAGACCACCGGTTGACCCGTGGCTGCATTCAAAACAATGCCCCGAATGGATCCTGTACTCGGCGGTGTCACGACTCCCGAGTCACTTCCGCAGGCAGCAAGACAAGCGACAAGTACGAAATACAGTAGAAATGTGATGACTTTCATAGGTACTGGGGGCACCGGCCCGGAAGTGTGGAGTGTTAACCGGCACTAATTTGATGACCCGAAACTCCGACCGCGTGGACGATTCGGAATGAGGCACGCCATGGTGTGTAAAGATAGGAAGGTACAGCACTGTCCATCAATTATCAAGAACCGGGACGGCGGGCAACATCGATGGCGTCGAGTATCGAAGAAGCCGCCAATGGCGATGGCGCGGTTGCGGAGCAACCAGGCGAGTGCCGTAGCGGCCCATTCTCTGAGCAAATGTCAGGCGCGCGGCGGATCGTCGCTACAATGTAGTTCTTAGCATGAAGGACGGCGTACTCAACGGACAATCCCTGCGCGAGGTTGGCGGCAATCGCTGAAGACATGGTGCAACCCGTTCCATGTTTGTGGCCGGTTCCGATCCGCGGACTTCGGTACAGCAGCCAGCGACGCCCGTCGCCGAGCAAGTCACAACACTCGGGTGAACCGGACCGCCACATGTCGCTGGTAAGATCGCCACCAGTAATGAGCGCGTAACGACTTCCCAACGTGCATAACTGCTCGCAAGCCCCTACCATCTCAGCCAGACTTTGGATTGGCCGCCCCGCCAACCGCTCGGCCTCCGAAGGATTGGGCGTAATCACTGTCGCTCGCGGAAGCAGATATTTGGTTAGAGAATCAACCACGCCCGCTCCAACCAGCGACGTCCCGGTCGTTGCCGTCATTACCGGGTCCACCACTATCGGGACGCCTGCCCAACGCTTCGCCGCGAACTCACCGATCAGTTTGGCCGTTTCCGCCGAAGCGAGCATCCCGACCTTTATGGCATCAACGGGGAAACCTTCCGCCACGGCCCTCAGCTGCGCCTCCACGTGCTCGGGTTCCACGACACGAATGTCCGACACCGCCGTCGCATTCTGGGCTGTAACAGCGGTGATGACGGTCGCCCCGTAGACGCCGTGCGCCTCGAAAGTCTTCAGATCCGCCTGAATACCAGCGCCACCGCTACAGTCCGACCCGGCGATCGATAGGACAATGCGCATCTTGATCTAACCCTCGGATTACGAGACTGGCGGACTCCGCGTTCTCAGGATCGGTCAACCAAATGGACGCGATGCCGTAGGCCCCTGCTTCAATACAGTCGCGGAAATTCGTAGCATCGACACCGCCAATGGCGAATACCGGGCACTGACTGGATTTGCATGCATCATGCAATCCCGCCAATCCCGAGGGCTTGCCTCCCACCTTGGATTTCGGGGGAAAGACAGGTCCGAAGGCGACATAGTCGGCTCGCAACTCGTTCGCGCGACATACCTGCGACATATTATGAGTCGAATATCCCCGCCATCCACGGAATTGACGATTCGTGGGTGCATGTAGCGATTGCAGATGCTTCGATGGGAAATGGACCGATTCCAGCCCGAGATCACCGTAGCCGTTGGAGATGGCTACAATCGGTCCCACCGGATTCCGCAAATGGAAGTACTCTACAAGGCGGGCCGTTCTTTCGCGATCGTGGAATCTATCCCTCAACATGAGACCGATCGGACGAGACGATGAACGAGCCATCTCAATCGATCGATCGATCGAGCGAGAACTTCCCGCTATTGCGATGAAGCGAAATGGAAGGGTAAGTAGTTGCGTATTCACAGGCGCCAGGTCAAACGCGCTATGCAGTCGACGTCCGTAAGACATCCTGCTTTCGAAAATTCAACGTCAGAAACCATCCAAAGCGGTCACCGAGCAGTCGCGATAAAAATCGGCCGATTGTACGAAGGATGCGCCCCTGTCGCCCCATCCGGTCATAGTACGTGAGCTTCGTTTCGATGCGAACGTCGGCCACCGGCAGATTCACCAGCAATTGCTTGACTTCATCTCGTGTGTACGCCTTTGTACCAATACTCTCCATTCGGTGAAAGAGGCACCACGAGGGCGAACGCCAAGGACGTCCGGCCAACAATGCATATCGTACCCAAAAGAACGCGACCAGGAGCGACCGCCGGTGGTATACCATGACCTTGGCTTCCCCTCCTGGTTTACAGACACGGACGATTTCCTGCAGGGCCTTTCCCGTGTCAGGTGTGTGATGGATGACGCCCCAACTGTAAACCAAGTCAAATGTATTTGAAGCAAATGGCAGATTCTCGCAATCCGCTTGCATCAGGTCCGATTGTGGGAAGCCATATTCTTCCAGGCGGCGGCGCGTATGGTCTATGCCTTGGACGGTGGCATCGATGCCCGTTGCCTGAGCACCGGACCTGGCCCACTGGAGAAAGTCCGTGCCGGCCCCGACGCCCACCTCCAATACCCGGCGGCCATGGTAACGAGTAAACTGTGCAAATGCGAAAATCTCAGGTTCAACCGCATACCTGTACTCTTCAATCTCGTCGAAGTACTTCCTTGTCAACCGATCGCTCTTCGAGAACTGCGTGCCGCACGGTTGCTGATTCCAGTACGTCTGCACGTCCGACTTAAGTGCTTCGTCAGGTCTTGACTGTGTCATTGATGCTGTCATAGGTGAGCATTCGTTTGTCCCCGCCCCCTCATCCCTCCACCCGGTCGATCATGCCTTCCGGGGTTGTCGAGGCGCGGGCGTAGAGGCGCGTCGGAATCCGTCCGGCACGATGGGCCAGACGGCCCGCCTCGACGGCGCGCCGCATCGCCAGTGCCATCCGCACCGGTTCGTGCGCCCCGCTGATCGCCGTGTTCAGCAGCACCCCGTCGGCACCGAGCTCCATCGCCCGCGCCGCATCCGATGCCGTCCCGATTCCAGCGTCGACAATCAATGGGACAGATACCTTCTCGCGGATGATCTGGAGGTTGTACGGATTGGCAATCCCCCTTCCGGATCCGATCGGAGATGCTAGCGGCATCACCGCCGCACACCCGATGTCCTCCAGCTTCCTGCACGTCACCGGATCGTCGCTGCAGTACGGCAGGACCTGGAACCCGTCCTTCACCAGCTGTGACGCCGCGGTCAGCAATACCTCCACGTCGGGGTACAACGTGTCCTCGTCGCCGATCACCTCCACCTTGATCAGGTTCGTCTCCAGTGCCTCACGCGCTAACTGCGCAGTCAGTACCGCGTCGCGAGCCGTGTAGCAGCCGGCCGTATTCGGAAGCAGATGGTAGCGCGTGCGATCGATGTAGTCGAGGATCGAACCCGATGCGCGATCGGCTACGTTCAGTCGGCGGATCGACACCGTCACGAGCTCGGTCCCCGACGCCTGCAGCGACTCGCGCATCTGCTGAGCGTTGGGATATCGGCTCGTGCCGAGAATCAACCGTGACGTCAATCGCAGACCAGCGATCGCCAGGACGTCGGTGTCCGCCACGCCATCCTCCGCGTCCCCAACCACGGTCCCGTTCACTTGGTCGTTCATACAATCCTCGATTCGTAGTCGTAGGCTCACCCTGTCCTGGCCGGTTCCCACCGTCGATGCACGTCCGGTCGGTGCCACGCGCGCGGTCGGCGACTCACCCTCCGGCGGTCGCCGTGATCACCTCGAGCCGGTCGCCGTCGGCGAGGAGCTGTTCCGACCAGCGCGCTCGCGGAACGACCTCGTCGTTGAGCGCAACCGCCACGCCGCTCGATTCCGTTGCGATGCCTTGCGCCTCCAGCAGCCGCCCCAGCGTCGTCGGTTCAATCCGAATTGATTCACCGTTGAGAAACAGTCGCACCAAAACGTTCCGGGGAGAAGAGTTCAAGCCATTGTGATTCGTCCGCGCCCATACGCGTCCCGCCTTCCACCGCAGCGGCAAGCACCCGGGCACCGAGCGGAGCGAAGAGAATTCCATGTCGGAAATATCCGGTCGCGACGAAGACGCCCGGAATCTCCGTCGCTCCGATGATCGGATGATGATCGACGGTTGCAGGACGGAATCCCACCGTCGTTTCGACGATCGGCAGTTCGTAAATGCCCGGAATGCATTCCCATGCCGCACGCAACAATTCGAAGATCTGACCGGCAGTGATCGAATCGTCGAACCCACGGTCCTCTGCGCTTGCGCCGAGTACGAGCCGACCGTCGGACTTCGGAACCAGATACATACGCGGGCTGCGCACGACGTGCTCCACAAGCGGCCATTGCGACTGATCGAGCCGGATGATCTGCCCCTTCTCCGGATGGACTGCCTCGTGCAGCCACGAAAGCATCCCACCCGGTGCAGGTCCCATCGCGCCGGTGGCGACGACCCACGTGTCCGCGTGAATCGTCACGGTCGCGCCCCGATACACCAGTCGCCCCGACGTGTCAGCGAATTCCCCGACTCCCTGCTCCTCGAGCACCGTGACGCCGCGCTTTCTGCAGGATTCAAACAGCGCTTCGAGCAGACGACGATTGTCTATCTGAAGGTCCTGAGGAGAGTATAGTCCTCCCGGAATTCCGGGAGAGAGCTGCGGCTCCAGCTGACGACACTCGTATCCGTTGAGCTGTTCGACCGGCAGTCCCAGTGCGACGTGTTCGGCGTACCGGTGGCGGAGCATCTCGCCCTCGTCGCGGTCGGTCGCCACCAGCAGCGTTCCCTCCCTGCGCAGATCGACCATGCTGCCCGTCTCCTCCTGCAGCTCCTGCACGTAGTCGGGATACGCGGCGATCGCCGCCATCCCGAACTGCGCAAGCCGATTCTCCACCAGCCGCGCCTCGACCAGCGGAGCCAGCATTCCGGCCGCAGCCCTGGATGCGCCCGCGCCGACCCTTGCCCGCTCGACGATTACGACATCAGCGCCCCGCGAAGCCAGCTCGCGAGCACAGGCGAGGCCGGCGATACCGCCGCCGATCACACCGATCTGCGAAGAGATGTCCATGGACGTGTCGGGGTGACTTGAATGCGTTCGGGCATTGAGAAGGTCACAAGATAATCACCTAGATTCTCCCGCACAGTGGCTGACACAAGCAGGGACCTCTCGTTCGGTCGCCTCTCCCTTCGTTCATGAATTCCATTCTGCCCAGATTTCTCCTGGCATTGACCACCGCCCTGACGTTGACCACCCTCTACTGTCAGGCTGAGTCGTTCCCGACCGATTCAACGGCACTCCCGGGCGTTATCACCGTCGAATTGGCCGCTCAGACGGATCAACCGACTGCCGCTGCGTATGAGGCCCTGGGGCACGTGCGCGATCGTCTCCGGGTCACTTCGATTTCCAGTTTCCTCGACCCACACCTGCTCGCCGGACTCCGGAACCTGGAGTCGAGAAAGGTGGCGTCCGGTTCCAACGCCCTCGATCGACTTCGACTGATCGTCCGTGTGCACTACACCGCCCCGTTGTCTCCAGTCCTTGCCGCAGCTGTCGTCGGGAACCTCCCCGGCATCGCCTTCGCCGAGGTGGTCCACCCACGGCGGTTTCATTTCAGAACGAACGATCCCGGTACGGCAGAACAGTGGTACCTCGAGGGGATCCATGCCGTCGAGGCCTGGGACGTCGCCCGCGGCGACTCCTCGGTGGTCGTTGCCGTCGTCGACACCGGAGTCGACATGCTGCATCCGGATCTGCGCGGGGCCATCTGGACGAATCCGGGTGAATCCGGTCGCGACCCGCTCGGCCGCGATCGACGAACCAACGGCGTGGATGACGATGGAAACGGACTGGTCGACGACTGGCACGGATACGACTTCGCCGGCAACGACGGCGACCATCCTGACAACGATCCCTCGCCCGGCTACTGGCATGGTACCCATGTGGCAGGCACGATCGGTGCCACCGGCAACAACGCAACTGGAATCGCCGGCGTGGCCTGGGGCGTGCGGCTGATGCCGGTGAAAATCAGCGACGATGCCACCAGCGCTATACCCGTTCTTTCAAATGGATTCTCCGGAATCCTGTACGCAGCGACCATGCACGCCGCGGTCATCAATTGCAGCTGGGGCGGTCCCGGCTATTCACGCGCAGAGCAACAGGTCATCGACGCCGCCGAGTCGCTCGGTTCACTGGTCGTTGCCTCCGCCGGCAACGAATCCGCCGACGTCGACGTCTACCCCGCCGCATATCGCGGTGTCGTCTCGGTGGCGTCGGTCGGGAGCAACGACGTCCGCTCGTCCTTCACCAACGTCAGCAGTACCGTCGACATCTCGGCACCGGGCAGCGACATCTATGCGACACTACCGATCGCATTTGCCACCGGAAGCGGGTACGGTCGATCCAGCGGGACATCGATGGCCGCCGCCATCGTCTCCGGTGCTGCGGCACTCCTGAAGTCGACGTCTCCGTCGCTCACCCCGGAGAGGATTGGCGCAATCCTCCGCGCGACCGCCACCCGAATCGACGACCGGAATCCCGACGTCAGACTCCTGCTCGGCAGCGGCCGATTGGACATCGACCGTGCCATCCGCAACGCGACCGTCGCGCGGCTGATCGACATCGACTCCGTCTCCGTCGTGGACGCTTCCGGGGACGGTGCAATCGATCCTGGCGAACGCGCTTCCCTGCGCCTGTGGCTGCGCAACGAACTGACAGATGTCAAAGACCTTCGCATCGATATCGATCCCGAGGACCATCGCTGGCTCACTGCGCCGTCATCGTCCACGTCGATTGCGATCGTCGCCTCCGGTGACAGAGTCGCCATCGATTCGAATTCCCTCCTGCTCTCTGCCAGTCCCGACTGCCCGATCGACGCATTGGTTCCCGTCGACGTCTGGGTGATCGATGGCTCTGACACCATCGGTGCCACGCGCCTCGAACTGACGATCAACCCCAACTGGGCCACGCTCCGCAGCCAGCGCATGAGCGTATCGATCGGCGGCGACGGACGCATCGGATTCGATGACGTTCCGTGGGATCGGCGCGGTATCGGATTCCACTTCGACCACTCGGACAACCTGCTGGCCGAGGCCGGACTGATTCTGGGTACCGGACCGGATCGACTTCCGAACGTCATCCGTGACACCTCGCAGGGCCAGGCGCGGGGACTGGCGTCGACGCGTCCCTTCCGCGTCCGTCCTGACGGCGTTTCCGGACCCGTGGTGGGGACGGCCGAATTCGGCGATGCGGTCGATACCATCGCCGCGCCGCTTGGAGTGAGGGTCTCACTGGAGGCGCATCCCGTGGCCGTCGATGCCGACGCCGGCGCACTGCTGCTTCAATACCGCATCACTAATGCTTCGCAGACCGATTTCGATTCGCTGTTCGTCGCTCTGTATGCCGACTGGGACCTCAGTACCGACGGCAGCGGCGACCTCGTGGAGTTCGACCCTGTCAACCGTCTCGGCCGTATCAGCAGCGTGCGTGATGTGTCATTGCCACGAGCGGCGTTGATGCTCGTCAGTGACCAGCCGCTCGACTTCACGGCCTTTGACAACGTGGACGAGCCGCTTGCCGGTGGCTTCACGGAGATGGAGAAGTGGATGGCCATCAGCCGCGGCGTCGAACGTGATCGCTCGTCCATCGGCGACGCGTCGATGGCGATTGGTGCGGGACCGATCGCACTCCGCGCGGGCGAGGACACGACGGTCGCCCTGGCAATGATCGCCGGATCGTCCGACGCAGATCTCGCTGCCGCCGCCAGCGCCGTTCGAGGCGCGTTCGAACGAAGCGGAGGACGAGCGGGCGGCCCGATCGAGCTTCCGTCATCACTCGCACTCTCCGGCGGACGACCCGATCCGTTCGCAGGGTCGACGCGCATCGACTTCGAGGTTCCATCCGATGCGCACACGGTGATCGACGTCTTCGACGCTCTCGGGCGGCACATCGCGGTACTCGTCGATCGCGACCTTCCGCGCGGATCGTACTCGACGACGTTCGCTCCACCAGTGCGTCAGTCGGCGATCTACTTCGTCAGACTGCGTTCGGCCGGCGAGCGCCGAACCGTCAAAATCATGCAGTCGGGTTCCAGGTGACATGCGCTGCCCGACCGCGCTGGCGACGATCACCCGACACCATACCAGCGACCATTTTTTCGATGAACCGGTACCGAATTCTATCTCTCCTCCTGTTGATGCTCTGTGCCGCGCGTATCGCACGCGCAGACGCGAAACCACAGGGAGCACCAGCAGCTGCAATGGCGCCGGGGATGATCCTGGCGAAGGTTGACCAGCTTCCGGACGGCGACGCCATCGGACAGGACCTCCGCGCAGCACTCGATGCCCGGCTGAACGTCACCGCCATTCAGCCATGGCTGAACCGCGCAATGATCGACGCCGCCATGCGGCAGTCATCGACCCGATACCGAGTGATCGGTTCACGCAATGGCGCTTCCCTCGCCGGCCTCCGACGGATCTACGTCATCGAGTATACCCGTCCGCTGCGACCGGAGGTCGCAGCTGCGCTCGTCACACGGCTTCGAGGCATCGACTATGCTGAGCCCGTCTTCCTTCCGCATCTGATGTATTCGACCGACGATGAATACCTCGCCCAGCAGTGGTACCTCGACCGCATCGGGGCCCCGACCGCCTGGGAGCACGTGCGAGCCGACAGCACGATGATCGTCGCGATCGTCGACACCGGAATCGACAAACTCCACCCCGACCTTGCTTCGGCTATCTGGAACAATCCGGGCGAGACGGGTAGCGACGCCCACGGGAACGACAAGCGGACCAATGGCATCGACGACGACGGGAACGGGTTGGTCGACGACTGGTGGGGATACGACTTCGCCGGCTCCGACGGACACTCTCCCGACAACGATCCCAGCATGGCGGGAGAATCCCATGGTACCGAGATCGCAGGGATCGTCGGCGCGACCGGGAACAACGGGATCGGCATCGCCGGAGTTGCCTGGGGCGTACGCCTCATGGCTGTCAAGGGTGCCGAGGACGGACGTGATCCCGCGCTGCCAGGTGGCTTCGACGGAATACTCTACGCGGCAACCATGGGTGCACGCGTGATCAATTGCAGCTGGGGAGGCGGCGCATACTCGCGCGCCCAGCAGGAAGTGATCGACGTCGTCACCAATCAGTACGACGCCGTCGTCGTCGCTGCCGCCGGCAATGACGGCGAACGTTCATTCGTATATCCGGCGAGCTACCGGGGCGTGCTCTCGGTGGCCAGTGTGGACAACGGCGATACCAAGAGCGATTTCAGCAACTACAATTCGCGGGTCGGAATCTCCGCCCCCGGGCGCGACATCTATACGACGGCTGCATTCAACGGGTACGCGTTCGAACAGGGAACCTCGCACGCCACAGGCGTCGCCAGCGGGGGCGCTGCACTCGTTCGCGCGGCGTTTCCGAATCTCAGTGCTGCACAGACACGCGAGGTGCTCCGGGCGACGTCGGATGACATTTCCTCGATTAATTCCGCCTACGCCGATGGCATGGGTGACGGCCGACTCAACGTCGCGCGGGCCGTCACGACCGGCAGCAGCATCGCCTCCGCACGCGTAACCGACTATCGCGTGGTCGATGCCAATTCCGATGGTGTTCTCGATCCCGGTGAACACGTGCGGGTAGAACTCGACGTAACGAATCTGCTAGCCGCCAGTGATGCCGTCGTCGTGGAGATGATTCCTGAGAGCGACCCCGGTCTCGTGATCGACGGTCCCTCGGTCACCATGAATTCAATGGCGACCGGCGAGACGCGCACGACGTCCGACGGAACGTTTGAATTCACACTTCCGTCGAATCTCGATCCCGATGCGACGCTCCGATTCCGCGTCAATGTGTACACCGATGACCATCAGACGACCACGATGATCGAGCTCAGGGCAAATCCCACCTGGCTTTCGACGGACCACAACGACATAACCGCCACTTTCAACAGCATCGGAAACATCGCCTTCAATGGAATCGGCAACGGGCAGGGCGATGGATTTCTTTGGAACGGAGGCCGCAACTTTCTCTTTCACGGCGGACTGATCATCGCCACGGATTCCGCGCATCTGTCCGATGTCGTTCGGGTGGGTTCAATTTCAAGCGGGACGGCACATGGCTTCGAACTGGTGGCGCCGTACCGACTTCACATGGATTCGGCTGCCAACCTCCAGGTAGGATCAGCTCGTTTCGACGACCTGCACCAACCGGCCGATCGCAGAGTCGGCGTGGAGGTTGCCATGCACACGTATGAATTCAAGGCCTTGGGTGCCGACAATTCAGTCATTGCCGAATACACCATCAAGAACGTCAGTGGTGCGCGGATCGAGGGTCTTCACTGCGGCCTTTACCTCGACTGGGACGTCGGCGTCGACGGGGCCGGCGACCAGGCATCCTTCGATTCCCAGACGGCAATTGGCTACGTCCACAATGTCGATGAAACGCAACCGGTGGTGGGAGCCGCGCTGCTGACGCCGCAACCGCTTTCCTACACGCCACTCGATCAATACGATCCGCGATACGATATCACGGTCGGCTTTACGCCGGAGGAGAAGTGGGCAATTCTCTCGGGCGGCATTTCGACCGATCAGCCGCCGGTGAGCGATGCCAGCATGATCATTGGCGCGAGTGGAATTTCCCTTGAAGGCGGCGATTCGGTTCGAGTCGCGTTCGTGCTTGCAGCGGCCAGCGATCTGGATTCGCTTCGCGCCACCATCGTCAACGACCGTGTGTGGTACCAACCGTTGACTGGTATTGAACCGCAGACGCACGCGGTGCGCAGACAACTGTTGAGCAGCCACGTCTGGCCGAATCCATTTGCACAGTCGTTCACGATCGAATTCCGTACAGCTTCGGCAGCAACGGTCCGGCTCGACATATACGATCCCAACGGACGTCGCGCGTTGCCGACACGTCGGATGCATCTGCCCGCCGGCGGCCACAGTATCGCCGTGGACGGCAGCGATCTTGCCGACGGCGCATACCTGTACCGCATTGCGGGTCCGGACTTCACAATCGACGGAAAGGTTTCGAAAGTAACCGGGTCCAGATGAATTGCTGAATCGAATCAAAACGGCCCCGATGCGAAGAACGCATCGGGGCCGTTGCGTACTGCCAAATCGCGTGTGACTGCCTGAGAGCTACCGTGCGTCTCGCGCAGCTTCGTATTTCGAAGCGTGACCGGGATCGATGTACATGAGCGCGCGCCAGATCTGAGGATCGTCGTATCCACGGAATTCAGTTGCGAACTCGACGTTCTTCGCCTCGGCCAGCATCCGAACCAGCGTGCTCGGCTCGACCAGATGATCGATCGCCACCACCAGGTGCCCTACATACGTGCTCATTGAATCCAGCGCCGCCGCACGGTCCTTTGACAGGAGATCGAGACCATTGTAATGATAGTCGTAAATGAACCGGCGAATCGGGAGGTAGCGAAGATTAGTCAGTTCCGTGATCAGTCCATACCGTGAATACTTTCCACCCTGGACGTCGGTGGACCACCCCGGAATGTCATTGCGAATCGTGGCACGATTGGCGATCTGACGCGCCCGATCGTACATGGGCGCACCACCCTGAAAGTCATAGGAATCCAGGTCCAGACCGAGCGCCACGTAGACATAGAAGTCGACCAGTCCGGTCAGTTCGTCGTAACTCGCCGTCTCCTGATAGAACGGTTGATTACGTGCGTAGCGGAACGACCAGCTGTCGTCGAGAAGCTTCATCATCGGCGACTTGTCCTCCGACTCATAGATATCGCGCTGACTGCCGACGACCAACTGCGCACTGTAGACGCCGTCGGGAGATTCGCCTGTGAAGATGACGTTGAAATTCATCTTCACCTTCGGTCCCTCCCACTCCGATGTCGTGAACTGAGTCGTATTGAGATACCGCTCGAGTTCGTCGCCAAATCCGGCGAGTTCGTTCTGTGCCGACGTCGACAGTTTGTCGGTGTTGACCGAAACCGACGCGTCGATTTCCTGGGCCCTCGCCGAATGCGTGGCAATCGTGAGCACGAGTGCAACGGCGGCGGGGAGCATGGATCGTGTGTTCATAGCGAAGCAATGTGTGGCGCGGCATGTACGGCACCGCGCGGACGAGATTCCGGATGGTTTGCGGCCCGCGCACCGATCGCGCGACCACGGTAACAGACGCTGGTAACCCATTCGGCGTTGAATTCGAAACCTACGAAACCACAGGGGTTCACCGATGAAGCGGGTCGTCCGCTCGTCGGCAACTTGCGCAGAGCCGGGCGATTCGCTACTCTGCACAGACACCACCACGCACCGCGGATCATTCACCGTCGCTCCTCGTTGGGGCGCCCCGCGCGCGTCAAATGGGACGTTTGAATTCACCCTCACGCTCGGCGATTCTCCGTCACCGGAAGCACTGGTTCGCTGCCGTCGTAGCCCTCGGTCTCGTCGCACTGACGGCTGTGCAGGCAACGGCACAGGTCGTCCCGGCACCGAGTCCCGTACTGCTCGCGCTGGGGGGCGCGGTGCATGCCCGGACGTCGATTGCGGAACTGGCCATCGCCAATCCGGCGCTCGTCGGAGATTCGTTGAGTGCAGTGGCCGCTGCGTGTCCGGGCGCGCTCGCGAGCGTCGATCTTACCGCGATCGCTGCCGCAATTTCACTTCCCGCCATCGATCGGTGCCGATTCGGTGCGTCACTGACCGGGCTGACGACCGGCCCCTATCGACGGATCGAGGCGAACGTTCATGTCGCCTACACAGTTACCCGCAGCATGTGCGCGGGCGTGACGCTCGGAGTCAGAACGATCGCCATCGATCACTATGGCTCGACGTTCCTGCCTCGCGTCGACGTCGGAGTCCTCGCCCATCTGAGTCCGACCGTCGCGCTCGGTGCGGCACTTGCGAATCTGCTCGGTCGGACCGATGACGGCGACGCACCACCACGTTGCCTGTCGCTCGGAACAGCGGCCGATCTCGGCGATCGAACGATCGGTTCTCTCGATGTCATGGCAGCGCCGGGACGCATCATCGCCACATCCCTCGGACTGTCAACTGCCATCGCCGATGGAGTCGCCATCCTCGGCAGCCTGTCGAGCGGTCCGGCGGCCATAGCGCTCGGAGCGACAGTCAGGTGCCCGGATCATCTGGATGTCGACGTAGCGGCACGCTGGTCGAGCGAAGTCGGAATTCGTGAGTCAATCGCCGTTCGATTCGATGTTCCCGCAACCATCACCGCCGACCCATGAGAACGCATTCAGTCTCCCCATCCCGCACGTGGACTCTGTGTGCGGTGTGCGTCCTCGCGCTGATTTCGTCGGTGCGGGTAGCGGCCGCACAGACGGGCGCAACCGATGAGATCCTCGCCGACATCGTCCAGCGGTTCATCGAAGGACAGCCCGACGGCACTGTCGACGCCGACGAGTTGCTCGATCGGCTTCGAAGGCTTGCGGCGGCCCGGATCGATCTGCGCGACGCATCGGTCGATGAACTTGCCGATCTGCCCGGGCTGGATCCCGCCACTGCGCAGGCCGTCCGCATGCGAATCGATTCCGCAGGCATCGAAAGCCTCCGGTCGCTTCGCGACGAAGGTATCATCACCGACGTGCAGCTGCGCGTTCTCGAGGTGGCGAGCCGAATCGGACCCGCAACCGATTCCGGGGCGCGATCGATACGGACACGGCTGAGCGTTCGCCTCATGCGCGACCTCGAGCAGCGTCGCGGCTACCGTTCGACGCTGCGCCGCATTCTGCCGGCGTTGTCCGACACGTCCGGGGTAGCGGACACCGTCGACGTCGGTCCGAGATACCTCGGGTCGCCAACGGCGATACTGACTGTGCTCGATGTCCAATCGGCTGCCCTTGCGCTCACCGCTGTGTTCGACAAGGACGCGGGCGAACCGATCGCGATCGATGACACGGTGGGCTACGACTACTCGTCGCTCGAGCGCGTCGATACATCTGTGTCTGAGCCGACGATAGCTCGAGTGGTGGCATTGGTCGCGGGAAGTCTGCAGGCGCGCGTGCCGCTCGGTCGGCACACGCAGCTCGTCGGAATCCTGGGGGACTACAGGCTCAGCGCGGGCGCGGGGTTGGTGCTGGGTTCGGTCTCCGCCGATGCCGGATCGTCGTCGAGGCAACATGCGATTCGGCTCACACCCCGCACGACCGCAGCCGAAGTCGGATATCTGCGGGGTATCGCCGCCGAATCGGTGTGGCAGCGAGGTTCTCGACGGGCAGCCGCAGCGGTCTTCGCCTCGAGCCGGATGGTCGATGCCTCGGTCGACGGCGACGTCGGTGGCGATGGCACACCCGGGACTGTCACATCGTTCGCCTCGGACGGCAACCACCGTACGCATGCGGACATCCGGCGACTCGCAGTGGTGAACGAGCGGTTGATCGGAACCCGGCTCGATTGGCGCGGGCGGTCGATCGCACTTGGCGGCAGCGGGTATATTTGCCACTTCGATCACGACGTCCGACTGCAGTCGGGAGCAACCCTGCGAACCGTCGGGGTGGCGGGGTTCGACGCCAGAGCGGACGTTTCCGACGTCACGACGACCGCTGAAGTCGCTGCATCATCCGCCGGCGGCGCCGCCGCAACGGGTACAGCGAATGCGAGTGCAGGATCGGTTCGCGTCGGCGTTAGCGCGTTCCTCCGCACCGCTGAATTCGCCTCGCCGCATGCCGGTGGAGTCGAATCGCAGATCGACCCGGATCCGGTCGCGTCGATGCACGCTGAGGTCCGGGCGCCCGTCACGAACGCGATTCGCGTTCAGGCGTGGCTTGACCTCGAACACCATCCGGACGGCTCCTACACGGTCGACTTTCCGACGACCGACTCACACGCCGGGTGCGAGATCACCTGGCAGCCAACGGAGGTAACGCTGCTCAGCGGCCGATTGCGGACGACGTCGAAGTGGGACCGCGCGGCGTCCTCGGTCGAATCCGAAACGGTCGTCGACGCGACGAGGACCGACGGAAGACTCGTCATCGACTGGGAGTCCCCCACCGGCTCGACACGAATCCGCGGACGAGTGGAGCGGTCCTTTGCAGCAACTACGGGCGCAGGCGCCTCGGTCGGCGGTTCGCTGCTTGGCATTGACTGTCGCTTCCGCTCAATGTCGCGGTTCGACGCCGCTCTCAGTGCGACAATCTTCCGCGTCGACGGATTCGACGCGGCCCTCTATCGCGCGATCCGCGATCTTCCGGATCATCTGCGACTGGTCACGCTGTCGGGAGAGGGATTGGTGGCATCGGCATACGGTTCGCTGAGCATCGGCGAAATCGTCCGCTGTTCGGCCGGCGTGTCAGTGATCTCATATACCGACCGACGAGTCATCAGTCCCGGCAGCGATCAGCAGATCGACGGACCGACGTCGGCAACGGCGTTGCTCGAACTGCAACTGAATCTATGACCGGGCCGAGCCGACGCCGAACCCGCCTTTAAACGCGCGCGATCCGAGGCCGTCGGAATCAGCACACAGGCAACACTGCCGCATCCTCACGGAGTGCGAATCCAGGAACTACTCATCGACAGAAGGATCATGACGACCATGTTCTCGACACTTGCGCTCGCTGTATCACTGATCGCCGGAGCGATCGCATCACCACGATATTCGCCTCGCCAGCGGACCGACGACGGCGCGCAGATCGTTGCCCGGACGCGCTCACTGTACAAGAACACCACTGCCGGTAAGGTGGAATTCTCACAACGCGACGCAGGCGGCACGACCAGCGGCACACTCTGGTTTTCCACCGGCGACAGATACCGGCTCGAGTATCCCAATCAGACGATCGTGAGCGACGGCGCTTCGGTGTGGCGGTACGTGCCATCGCGCAACCAGGTCGTGATCTCCACGGCCTCGAAGCGGGCGGGCCAGATCACACCCGACCAGATTCTCACCATGTTTCCCGGTGACTACGAAACCACCCTCGTCGGTTCGGACAAGGTCAATGGGAAGTCTGTCTGGGTGGTGCGGGCCACAGCTGGTTCGGGCACTCGCATCGGCGATGTGACCGAAGCGACGCTGTACATCAACAAGTCGACCTATCGCTTCGAGCAGATCGGCATCACGAGTGCCGCAGCAGGTGCGATGACCATAACGGTGAACTCGGCCAACTACAACGGGTCGATTCCAGCGTCCCGATTCAGCTTCAGCCCTCCCAAGGACACGCGCGTCGTCGACCTGCGACGGTAGAGCGGCCCGGAAACGACCCCGCGGCGGGAGCGCTTCCCGACACCTGCCGAGCGACCGGGTGGTTCACTTCCCTCCGTTCGAGGGCGGCAGGATCGGACCGATGACAGTGGGCTGTGCCGATTCGGCCGGATGCGGCGGATCGATGTTCCGGACTTCGGGTTCCTCCACCGCCGAGGCCGTGTGTTCGGTCGAGGTGTCGGTGACCGACGCCTTCTTTGGAGCGCGATCGCGCGAGGCAACGGCCGTCGCCGCCGCGGCCGCCTCGCGACGTCTGCGACGCTCTTCTCGCTGCTTGTTGTAATCGATCGATGGCGCCAGATGCGCCTCGGCACGCAGCACACCACGTTCCTTCAACACCTTCTCGGCCGTTTCGTACCGCTTTCGATCGGGCAGTCCTCCTCGAACATTCGGAGGAACCTGTGAGATCGGAATCAACGCTTCATCGACGCCCATCGGAGCGTCGGGAAGGGATACCAGACCGTCGTGATTGGAGGTGAGATCGAGCCAGGGACCATACTTCGGCCGACTGTAGTCGAACATATCGACGATAAGGACGGGCGTTCCGCTGAGCGGAATGATGCGGTCGTTTCCGTTGAGTCGGCCTCCCTCCCCCCAGTGATACAGCCACTCCGCATCCTCTTTGAACTGACGGACACACGAATGTGACACGGGGCGGCCGGGCATGCTGAATTCATGGAACGCGTTGCCGGCGTAGAGCTGGAAGTTCCAGGTGAACGGCAGCTTCCAGTTGTCGTTCAGCGACGAAATGCGCAGACGTTGCTTCCAGTTGAGCGCGTAGCGACCGGGCAGCGTCGGCTTGGATTCGCGCCCGGTGTTGGCTGCGGCGAAACGCACGAGATGTCCGTACTCGTAGCAACCGTAGGCCTGCATGGCATTGGAGATCACGATGAGCTTGCGAATGTTCGCCCCGGCCGGATACGACAGCGGGAAGACCGAGTAGGCACGCAGATCCTCGACGATGCTGTCGGCGGTGATGATCGTGTCACCGACGCCGATGTACCCGAGGTTGCAGCGGTTGAGCGTCGTCAGCACCCGGTAGGCAGCCATGGTGGAGTCGTGCGGCGCGTTCGCGCGATGGATCGAGTCCCGCATCGACCGGCTGGAGATGTAGACGCGATGGTAGGCGATGCCGGGGAACGCGTCGGGCGTGGCGCTGTCGAGGGCTGCCAGCGCCGAGTCGACATCAAATCCGGCAGGCACCGGGGGAACGCCTTCGGGCGGAATCGTCCGCGGATCGACGGTGTCGACCGGGGCCCTGTCGACCACCGGCGTGGCTGTGGCGCTCTGCTCTTTGTCGAGGTGATCGACCGCGTCGTGCTGACAGCCACCGAACGCGCACAGCAGAACGACAACGGTCGTGGTACCGCCGACGAAACGTGTGAACCTCGTGCGAATCATGGGGACTCCTGCGGAATCGACGGCAGCGATGCCGTCGCAATGGGCCGGTGAGTTGGGGAACGGAGAATTCTGGTGCTGTGGTCGCCGATTGTCGGCGGGACCGACGTGAGCGGCGTGGGCTCGCGCCGCTGCAGCAATATAAAACCCGCGGCGCCACGCGCCACACTGCATGACGGAATTCAATCGATCATTGAATTCCCTCCGGCTTGATTCGCGCCAGTTCAGCGCCTCAGATCGTCACGCCCTGCTTCAGCATGCGGGTCCGCTCGGAGACCTTCAGCGCGGTTATGATCGGATCGAGATCGCCTTCGACGACGGAATTCAGCGGGTGGTTCTTTGCCTCACCCTCGAGCCGATGATCGGTGACGCGGTTCTGCGGGAAATTGTACGTGCGAATCTTGTCCGAGCGATCTCCCGAACCCACGAGCGACTTGCGCTGCGCCGCGTACTCACCCTCGACCCGCTCCCGCTCGATTTCATACAGCTTCGCACGCAGCATCTTCATCGCGCGCTCCCGGTTCTGCAGCTGCGACCGCTCCTGCTGACAGGCCACGACCACACCGCTCGGCACATGCGTCAGACGGACCGCCGTCTCGACCTTGTTGACGTTCTGGCCCCCCTTGCCGCCGGATCGATACGTGTCCATCTGGATGTCCGACGGATTGACGTCGATTTCGACCTCCTCGGCCTCGGGAAGCACCGCAACGGTCGCCACCGACGTGTGCACCCGTCCCTGCTGCTCGGTCGCCGGAATCCGCTGCACGCGGTGGACGCCCGACTCGAACTTCATCGAACCGAAGACGTCGTCGCCCGAGAGCATGAACGAGATCTCCTTGTAGCCGCCGAGATCGGACTCGTGGAAATCGAGCACCTCCAGCTTCCACCGCTTCTGCTCAGCATACCGCGAGTACATGCGAAACAGATCCGCCGCAAACAGCGCGGCCTCGTCGCCACCGGTACCCGCGCGGATCTCGACGATGCAGTCCTTCGAGTCGTCCGGATCACCCGGAATCAGCAGCATGCGGATCGTCTCCTCCATTTCGCCTCGCCGCTCCCGCAGATGCTCGAACTCATCTTCGGCCAGCGCACGCATCTCCGGGTCGTTCGTCGATCGCATTACCTGCTCGGCCCCCTGGAGCTCGTCGAGCAGTCTGGCATAGGCGTGGTATTCCTCGATGATCGGCGTCAACTGCTTCTTCTCACGCATCACCTCGCGGAGCAATTTCGGGTCGCTCGCAACGGCCGGATCGGACAGCCGCCGCTCGATCTCCTCGTACCGCGTATGTATCTGTCGGAGCTTGTCGAGCATTTGTATGTTCCGCCTGCAACGCCTGCCAGGTATGAAAATTCGAAAGACCGTCAACTTAACCATCCACCCACAATCTCCCGACGCACACGGTCGGGTGGGTCGTGGAACAGTCCTCGAGCGACCCACGTACGCCCTTCCCTGGCTCGTCGCCGTCGTGGTGCTGCTCGCATTCGCGCTCGGAGCATGCGGCACGGCAGGTGGGATAGGCCGATCGGTCGATGCCGCCGAGGATCCGATCCCGACCGAAGCGACGCAGCGCGAACAGCTGGCAGAACTTCGACACCGCCTCACCGAACGGTTCTTCACCGAGGGTTCGCTCCTGCAGATGCAGCAGCAGTACGAGTCCGCCATCGACGAATATCGACGCGCCCTGCGCTTCGATACGGCCAGCAGCGCGGTGCACTACGCGATGGCTCGCTGCTTCGATTACCTCGAGCAGGGCGACAGCGCGCTTCGTCACGCTCGCGCCGCGGTCGACCTGGCGCCCGGCAGCGTCGATGCCCGATCGCTCCTTGGCGACGTGCTCATCGAGTTCGGTCGCTACCCCGAAGCGGCCGAACAGTACGCTCGCATCCTCGCGATGGATCCCGATGACATTCAGGCCCACTACATGCTCGCGTTCTCCTGTCACCGCACCGATCCATGGAAGGCCATAGCGGAGTACGAAACGGTCCTTCGCGCCGTCGGGGACGATCCGCAGCTGCTCTACGATCTGACGAGTCTGTACGTCCGGGTGGGAAATCTCGACGATGCGATCGGCATCACCCACCGGATCACGGCTATCGGCGATGGTAACCCGACCCTGTATTCCACGCTCCTCTCCTCGCTCGTGTCGGCCGGACGCTACGACGATGCCGAAAGGCTGTACGACGACATGCCTGAAGCACTCAACGACGACTCGGCAGCCACCGCATTCTATGACCACTACCTCGGAAGTGTCGCCGAACGACTCGACGGATCGTACGACCCACCGCGAGAACTTCGCGCCTACGCCGTTCATCTGGCCCGTTCGGTCCCGCCGGTCGAAGATTCATGGGAACTGGACCTGCGTCGTGGATGGCTGCTCTACCTCGCAGGCGACACGTCCGGCGACACGCTGATTGCGCGGGCCTTCGCTGACGATCGGTCCGATCCATACGAATGGATCAGGGTAGCCGAACGGTATCTCGCCGACGGTCAGGCACGGCGCCTGGTCCGATGGCTGTCTCCGTCGGCACGGCTTCTCGACAGCGAGGTGCGCGTTCCCCTGCTGCTCGGTCGCGCCCATGAAGCGGTCGGTCGACTCGACATCGCAGAGAACCAGCTTCGTCTGGCGACGCGCATCGATCCCGGCGAACCCGATGCGTGGTGCGAGCTGGCCCGGGTGGCCGACAGACGGGGACGCTTCGCCGTCAGCGACGACGCCTTTCGTCGCGCGCTCACGGCCGATCCGGAAAATCCCGACTTCATGAACGCATGGGCTTACTCACTCGCCCGTCGCGGAGTCAGACTCGACGAAGCCCGCGGTATGGTCGAGCTTGCGCTGTCGAAGGAACCGGAGAACCCGGACTACCTCCATACGATCGGGTGGATCTGTTTCCAATCCCGCGATTACGCCAAGGCGGTGCAGTACATTGGACGCGCCGCTGCTGCCGGCGGAGCGAGTGCCGAGCTTCTGGAACATTACGGCGACGCGCTTGCCGCCGACGGCAATCCCGATTCCGCCGGCGATGCCTACCGGCGCGCGCTGCAGATGCAACCGAACGCTCCGTCGATTCGTCACAAGCTCGAGCGTCTCGACGACCCGCAACGGTAGTGGTCATCGCGACGCTCCGCTGCAATCCCATCCATCGTTCGCCCAGGCGCCCACGAATGAATTCCTTCCCGTCCCGCTGTCTCCTGCTCTTCGCCGTTCCCCTCGTCGTCACGATCGCGGGCTGCGCCGGCGCGTCCCGCACGACGCTCGACGACGACCAGGCAGATGCACTGCTGCACGAGGTCACCGCCGGTTACGCGACCACACCGATGCTGACCATCAATGGGACGCTCACCGCCAGCGGTGTCCCGACCAAGATCTGGTTCGACGCCTACGTTCGCGCCCATGACTCGGTGAAGACGATTCTGACCGGACCGTTCGGGATGCCCGTCGGCGCGATGAGCGCGACGCCTCAGACGTTTGAATTCTTCAGTCCTCAGGACAACACCGTCTTCGAAGGCACGCCGGATCACGATACGTTTCGGAAGGTGATGATGGTCAACGTCGGGTATGACGAACTCGTGGCGCTCTTCCGGGGTGAGCTTCCCTCGGTACCCGAGCGCGGCGAGTACCGTACCGAGTCGTCCGACGACGGTCTGCGCTACATGGTCGACAAGGGCGGCCGGACCGAGACGTTCACCATCGATCCGGCACGGAAGAGCGTCGTGCGGTTCGTCCGGATGCGGATCTCCGGCGCCGACACCGTGCAGGAGCTGTCGATCGAATACGCGAACTTCCGCATGGCCGGCGAGCGGATGTTCCCGCACAGCGCCGTCGTGAACATCGACGACGCCGCGCAGACGCTCTGGATATCGGTCGACAAGGTCGACACAACCATCGACACCTCGAAGTCGTTTGCGCTCGACGTCCCGGCCGGCGTCGAACGACGTCACATCTGACGCATCCCGCGAACGCTCCTCCCGGAATTCCGTCTGCGCATGCACCAGTGGTACCGTCGCCTGCTCTGCTGCCTTCTGTTGATGCTCGCCGCCCTCGGCGTCGTCGCCGCGCCGGTGCGCGCACAGCCCGATACCACCCGCGTACCCACACCATCGGCCGACACGCTGCATCCGGATACGCTCCGGTCCGACTCGCTCAGCAGCGACACGTCGGGCGCGGCAATCACGGGTCGTCGGACCGGCCGCCGCGTGATCGTCAACCCCTCGGGCGTCGATACGGTGATCGTCTATTCGGCACGCGACAGCATCGTCGCCGATCAGATCGAACGCACCGTGACCCTTTACGGCGACGCGTCGGTGAGATTCGGAGGGAAGACGCTGACGGCCGAACTGATCGTCATCGACCTGAAGGCCTCGACGGTCGTTGCGATGGCGCAATTCGATTCGACGACTCGGGAGGAAATCGGGCCCGCGGTCTTTACCGACGGCGCACAGAAGGTCACTGCCAGACGCATCTCCTACGACTTCAAGACCGGCGTCGGACGCTCCGAAGCGGTTCAGACCGCGTTCGGCGACGGCTACTACTACGGTGAGAAGATCAAGCGCGTGGCGCAGAAGACGGTCTTCATCCAGGACGGGTACTTCACCACGTGCGACGAACCCCAACCGCACTACTACTTCCACGCCGATCGGATGCGCGCCGATCTCAACGACAAGATCTACCTCGACGAACCCACGCTCGCCATCGAGGGGGTTCCGATTGCGAAGATCCCCGTCGGCCTGTATTTCGATCTCAACCGCCAGGCGAAGGCGTCCGGTCTGATCGTGCCGACGTGGGAGCGCAGCCCAACGCGGGGATTCTCCATCATCGGGCTTGGCTACTACTGGGCCGGCAACGATTACATCGACGCGAAGGTGACCGCCAACCTCTACAGCAAGGGAGGCTACGAGATCTCACCCACGGTCCGATTCCGCCTGCGCCACGTCATCGATCAGGCCGATCTGACGGTGAAGTACAGTCAGACACGCAACGATCCGGACGACCCGCTGAACACGAACTGGACGTTCGACTACGCGCACCAACAGCAGCTGGGGACCTCGAGCCGCCTCGGCGGCAACGTCCGCTTCGCCACCGGCACCGATCCGATCCGCCGGACGACGAGCCGTGCCGATCTCGGTACCACCTTCGAGGACGTGACCACGCGAACGATCACCTCGGACCTGTCGTACTCGACCTCGTGGGACTTCGGTTCGCTCTCACTGGGCTACCGTGGAAATCAGGACATCGTCACCGGCGCGATGTCACAGACGATCCCGTCGCTCTCGCTGCGGATCAACCAGGTGCCGCTGCTCGGCTCCACCAATCACGACGCCGGAGTCCTCGGTGCCCTCTCCTTTGGCGCGCAGACGAGTCTGGCGGCGGTGTACACGCGCGGTATCGATACGGTCGCGGGCGTCGAACCGGAGACCGACTGGCAGCGCGGGATGACCATCAGCCCGTACCTGTCATGGAATCCGGACTTCGGGAAGATCTCCGTCAGTCCCTCGTTCAACCCGTCGATCGCAGTGTTCAATCGCCGCATGTTCATCCGACCCTCGGGCGATACGGGCTTCGTCAATGGTATCTACCCCGTCTTCGCGTGGTCGGCCGGCGTGCGTGTGCAGACCCGACTCTACGGGCTGATCAGACCGGGCGGCATCTTCGGCGTCGACGCGATCCGGCACACCATCACGCCCTCGGTGTCGTTCACGTACAACCCGGACTTTCCCCGCTACTACTCCAACACCTACGATCGCGACCTGCAGCGTGTCAGCCAGTACTACGTGTTCGCGCGAGACGCCGGTCTCGGCATCACGCCGTCGAGGACGCTCGCAGAGTCGGTGTCGCTGTCGATTGCCAATACATTCGACGCCAAGATCCGGCAGAGCGACACGGGTGGGGACCGAACGGTCACGTGGGGGTCGATCAACCTGTCGACAGGGTACAATGCGGCAGCCGACTCGCTGGCGTGGAGTCCGCTGACAATCGGCCTGAGCGCGCCGGTGGGCTGGTTCACGCTGACGGGTCGTGCGGGGGTGCAATGGTATCGGAGCGTGCAGATCAGCGAGACACGGGCGGTGCAGATCGATGAATTCCATCCGTTCGTGAGCAACGCCAACCTCACGTTCTCCGCCACACTCAGCGACCAGGGTCTCACCGCCGGAGCGCTCGGCGTGCCGGAGCAGACCGACACGCTGAGTCCGACGCGGGGACGGTTCGTCCTGGGCCACGTTCCGTTCGATCCTGAGGAATTCCATGGAACGATGGTACGCGGTCAGGATGGCTATCGGGTGCCGTGGTCGATGACCTTCGGCGCAACGTATTACCTGACGCGTCGGGCCGTACCGAACCCCATCGATCAGAGTCGGTACGACGAACAGTTCGACGTCCGCACCGACCTGTCGCTGAAGCTCACGCCGACGACGAACGTGACCGCATCGCTCACCTTCGACGTGCTCAACGGGGACCTGCAGATTCCGACTATTTCATTCGTGAAGGATCTCCACTGCTGGGAGATGAAGTTCGACTGGAGTCCGCTGGGCCCGACGCAGGCGTTCCGATTCAGCATCGGGCTGAAGGCGCCGGAGCTGAGCGCGATCAAGTACGAACAGAGAAGTGGGTTGTAGTGGGGCGTACGCACAGACACTTACGTGAATTCGTTTGGCGACGGCGACGTCGGCGCGTATATTTGTCGGTCTATAATCGAGAAAGTTTTTGAGGTCAAGTCCTGTGCGACCGTGTAGTACTCAACCCCGTCAGGTCCGGAAGGAAGCAGCGGTCGGTATTTACGCGGTGCGACACAGATCAGCTTGACCTCATTTTTATTTGTATACCCTTCACCTGACCGCACAGGTGGTGAGGGACAGAAAGTGTCGAACCACGGCTCGCCGTTGAAGGAGCCATCCCAGTGCCCGCCCTGCCGCCTGAAGCCCTCCGGCGTCGGGAGCCCACCGGCCGCGTGACGTCAGCCCCAGACCCGCTCTTCGTTCTCTCCCCACGTCACGCCCGGCGCGGAAGCCGCCGGGGATGGTCCATTCCGCCTGTCGAGTGTCCGCAGCAGAGGTCGCCGCGGACATCATGCGTTCACCGACGCAGGGGACTGCCCCGGCTGTCGGACGCGCGACGGAAGGCCGCCGGTGCTTGCGCGCTCTCATGGCGCGACGCCGTCCTGCAACGCCCGTGTACCCCTACCCTCGCCTCTCTTCCCCATCTGTGCGGGTTCTACTCTATTGTCTGGGTTAGAACCCACGTATGAAGAAAGAAATCATCATCAACGCGACGTCGAATGAAATGCGCGTCGCGCTGACCGAGGACGGGCGCCTGGCCGAGATATTCCTCGAAGTCCAGGACAAGCAGTCCCGTATCGGTTCAATCTACCTGGGCAAAGTGCAGCGGGTCGTCCAGGGTATGAACGCCGCCTTCATCGACATCGGCGAAAGCCAGCACGCCTTCCTTCACTTCAGCGACGTCGGAACGAAGCTCGACGAATTCAAGGAGTTCCTCGAGGAGATCGATTCCGATGATGCCGAGGAAACGCCGCTTCCCGCGGAACTCCCCGCCGGCAACGGCGCCGATCGATCTCCCGCTACGCGATCCGGATCCTCCGGAAGGTCCGCCGCGAAAAGGAAGCCCTCCCGTTCATCGTCGCCGACACCCAGGGACGAACCATCGCAGTCCGAGGAAACCGAATCGTCGAGCCAAGGCGTGGCGGCTCCCGAGGATCACGAGTCGGAGTCGCGCCAGAAGAGCCGGCGACGCGGCAAGAGAGGTTCCCGAGGTGGTCGCAAGAACGCTGAGGATCAGCATCGGGACGTACCCGCGTCGCAGCCCCACGACGACGAAGCCACTGAACAGCCGACCGAGACCGACCATCCGACGTCCGATGCCTCCGGTGGCGATAGTGCCGAAGAGGCGGAGCGAAAGCGTCGGCGGCGTCGTGGCCGCAGAGGACGTGGCCGTCGCGGTCGCGGCGGAGAGGCGGATTCCGCAGGGGAAGCCGACGCCGCGCACACCGAGTCCGCGGCTGAGGCGAGCGAGGACCGCTCGTCGAACGATCGAACCACGAACGACCGCTCGGCACACGAGCGCCCGTCGAAGGATCGAAGCACGAAGGGTGGCTCGAAACCATCACCTCGCAACCAGCCGCGCAACGCGCGTTCATTGCCGCAGGAGCGGGCGACCGAGCCGGATGCCGCCTCCGAGCCGGATGCCGCTCCGCAGACCGAATCGGAAGAGCGTCCTCGACGCGGCCGCGGCGGACGCCGTGGCGCACGCAAGGGATCGCGACCCACCGGAGCCGGCTCCGGTGCCAACGAAGAGGGTCAGAGTAACCGGACGTCGACGTCCGATTCCGGCGAGCGGGAATCCGCACGTGAATCCAGGGCGTCAGATGAATCGAAGTCGAACGCCGGCGGAGAGCCGAAGGCGCCTTCCGACGGCGATGCGAAGCCAACCGGCGCTGCGCGCAAGCGCAGTTCGCGCCGCGGAGGTCGGGGGCGAAACCGTGGCGGTTCCGGCCGCTCCGGAGACGGCGAGTCGCCTCCGAAGGGCGGCGACACCATGGACGCGAAACTCCCGACGTTCCAGACCAAACGCAGCGGCGAAGTGACCATCGCGCTGGAGCGCGGACAGGACGTGATTGTCCAGGTCACCCGCGAATCCTACTCCTCCAAGGGCGTGCGCGTCTCGACGAAGGTCTCGCTCCCCGGCCGCTTCCTCGTACTGCTGCCGCTGGATCCGTCGATCGGCGTCTCCCGCAAGGTGCAGCACATGAAGGAGCGCCGCCGCCTGCGCCGCATCGCTCAGAGTCTGCTGCCCGAAGGCCACGGCTGCATCATCCGAACCAACGCCGAGAACAAGGACAGCGACGTGATCCGTCAGGATCTCGTCAACCTGATCAACCAGTGGCGGTCGATCGAGGTGAAGCTCAAGGAGGCGGAGAAGCCGACGTTGCTGTATCGTGACCAGTCGGTCGCCAATACCGTGATGCGCGACATGTTCACCCCGGACATCAACCGTGTGGTGATCGACAACCACCGACTCTATAAGGACATCCACGAGTACGTGGAATGGGCGGCGCCTCAGCTTGCCGACAAGGTCGAACTCTACTCGGGCGACAAGCCGATCTTCGACGAGACCGGCATCGAAAAGGAGATCGAGCGCATTTACGAGCCGCGCGTCTGGCTGCCCTCCGGCGGCTACATCATCCTCGAGCAGACCGAGGCGATGATGGTGATCGACGTCAACTCGGGGCGCTACGCCGACAGCAAGGAGCAGGAAATCAATTCGCTGCGGACGAACATGGAGTCGGCCCGTGAGATCGCGCGCCAGCTTCGGCTGCGCGACATCGGCGGACTGATCGTGGTCGACTTCATCGACCTCTACGACGAGCGCAATCGCAAGAAGGTCCACGACGAGATCAAACGCGAGATGCGTCGCGACCGTGCCAAGTCCGTCGTGCTGCCAATGACCCAGTTCGGACTGGTGCAGATGACCCGCCAGCGAATCCGCCAGCAGATTCTCCATACGCTCTCCGAGCAGTGCCCCACCTGCGAGGGCTCGGGACTAGTGCAGTCGCGCAGCACGGTCACACGCCGCATCGAGCGGTGGCTGCAGCGGTTCAAGGAAGAGGCGCGTGAATTCCGTCTGACGCTGAGCGCTCACCCGACGATCATCGAGTACCTGACCGACGGCGGCGACATGAGCCGTCTGACGCGGCTGATGCTCAAGTACTTCGTGCGGATCAAGGTGGTGCCCGACAACACCCTGGCATTCCACGACTTCCGATTCTTCACCGCCCGTGGTGGCATCGACGTGACCGACAAATACCTCGACTGAGCCACGGGCCGACCGCGTTCGACGACGGTCCTCCGGCGGCGGATCAACCAACGGCACCATGCAGCAGCTTGCGATTCTCGGCTCCACCGGATCGATCGGCACGCAGACGCTCGACGTCGTGCGGGAACATCCCGATCGGTTTCGCGTCGCCTGGATGTCGACCAATCGCAACGTCGAACTGCTTGCCCGGCAAATGGAGGAATTCAGGCCCGACGGTGTCGTCGTCTGCGATGAACGCGCGGGCGAGGCGCTGCGCCGTCGATTCGGTTCCGAATCGCGCGTGCTCATTGGACACGAGGCGCTCGGAGAAGCGGCCGGTGCCGCCAGCGTGGACATCGTCGTCAGTGCGATGGTCGGCGCCAGCGGACTGGTGCCCACCGTCGAGGCCATCCGCGCGGGAAAGCGCGTTGCACTGGCCAACAAGGAAACCATGGTGATCGCCGGCGAGATCATCAACCGGCTCGTGCGTGAACACGACGCGGAGCTCATTCCGGTCGACAGCGAGCACAGCGCGATCTTCCAGTGCCTCGCCGGCGAAGATCCCGAGACAGTCGATGCCCTGATCCTCACCGCCTCCGGCGGGCCGTTCCATGGTCTCGATGCGTCGGAATTCGATCACGTCACGCCCGAACGGGCACTGCGTCATCCCAACTGGGACATGGGCCCGAAGATCACCATCGACTCGGCCACACTGATCAACAAGGGACTCGAAGTGATCGAGGCACGGTGGCTCTTCGGTGTGGAGACCGATCGGATTCGCGTCGTGATCCACCCGCAGTCGATCGTCCATTCCATGGTTCAGTTCATCGACGGTTCGGTGATCGCACAGATGGGCCTGCCCGACATGCGCCTGCCGATTCAGTACGCGCTGTCGTGGCCCCGTCGACTCCCCAGCCGCAACGGTCGGCTGAGTCTTCCGACGGTCGGGACGCTGAGCTTCTTTGAACCGGACACGGAGCGCTTTCCTGCGCTGCGCCTGGCCTACGAGGCGCTCGAACGGGGCGGAACGGCACCGGCGGTACTCAACGCTGCAAATGAGATAGCCGTCGCCGCCTTCCTCGATCGCGAGATCCGGTTTTCCGATATTCCTCGTTTGATCGAACGCGCGCTCGAGGAGGCACCGGTGGAGGACGCGGTCATGCTACAGTCCGTCATCGATGCCGATAAACGAACGCGCCAGGCCGTTCGTTCATATCTTGGCACGCCGTCGACCCCCTCCCGCGCCCGCAGCTGAGCGGCGCCGAGGCGGTGTGGCCCGGCACCAGATCCACGCATTTCCCAGTCGACATGGTGATTCTCCAATACGCTCTGCCGTTCATCGTGCTCATCGGCGTGCTCGTGTTCGTTCATGAAGCAGGACACTTCATTGCCGCCAAGTGGAACGGCATCCGCGCTGACGTGTTTGCCCTTGGAATGGGTCCACGGGTGTTCGGTTGGAACTGGAAGACCGGCCTGACCTTCGGCAAGCTGCCCGAAGACATCGACCTCGAAGGACGCACCGATTACCGCGTAAGCGCGCTGCCGATCGGTGGCTACGTCAAAATCGCCGGCATGATCGACGAGAGCATGGACACGTCCTACGCCGATCACCCGCCCGAGCCGTGGGAGTTCCGCTCGAAGAACACACTGCAGAAATCGTTCGTGATCTGCGCGGGCGTGATCATGAACTTCATCCTCGCGATCATCGTGTTGTCGGTACTCAACATGATCTCGGGGAAAAAGGTCTACGACACGACGCAGGTCGGACTGCTGCCCCACAGCGACCCTGCCTATGAGGCCGGCCTTCGTGAAGGCGACCGCGTGCTGTCGGTCAACGGCGAGCCGATCCAGTACTTCGAGCAGATCTGGGAGCGCATCAACGTCGACGAAGCCGCCAACGACGTCAGCATGAGCGTCGAACGCGACGGTCGTCGAATGACGATCGACATCCCCCGCACCGCCATCCCGTCGGATCCGCGCAACGGCGACTTCATCATTCCGAATCCTGCCGGCGTCCACGTCTCGTTCGCCAACGTCTTTCCCGGCACACCGGCCGACGCCGCCGGATTCAAGTCGGGCGACGTCGTGCTCGCGATGGACGACACGCCCGTCGCCAACGCGATGGCATTCAAGCAGTACATCGAGGCGAACGCAAAGCGACCGATCGACATCCGCTTCGTTCGCGGCGGCGATACGCTGGTGTCCAGCGTGAAGGCCGCCGACAACGGACAGATCGGTGTGCAGCCGACCGTCGCCGGACCGATCAAGACCATCGACTACGGGTTCTTCCCCGCCATCGGCGCGGGCTTCACGACGACGACCAATATGGTCGGTGACATCTTCGGCCTCGTCGGCAACCTGGTGACCGGCCATGCCAACCTCAGCGAGTCGGTCGCCGGCCCGGTCGCCATTGCCCGTGCAGCGAAGCTCTCCTGGACCCTCGGTCTGCAGAGCTTCCTGCAGCTGATGGCACTGCTGTCGGTGACGCTGGCGGTGATGAATATCCTTCCGATTCCCGCTCTCGACGGCGGACACCTCGCGTTCATCCTCATCGAGGGCGTCATGCGGCGGGAAGTCCCCCTGAAGATCCGAATGGCCGTCCAGCAGGTCGGCTTCTTCCTCCTCTTGCTCCTGATGGCGTTCGTCATTTACAACGACATCGTCAGGGCGTCGTAGGCCGGCATCCTCTCTCCGCGCCCCGGCGGCTTGCGACGCTGCTCACCAGTAATTCGAACTCGAGATCTTGCTTCGAATTCTCGTATCGAACGACGACGGAATCGATTCCGGAGGAATCCGGGCACTGGCCGACGCGCTCCGTTCGGTTGGTCACGTCGATGTCGTCGCACCCGATACGCAGCAGTCGGCCGTCGGACATGCACTGACGGTTTCAGTGCCGCTCCGTGTGCAGGAGCATGAACGAGACGGCCGGTTCTTCGGATGGGCGGTCAACGGCAAGCCGGCCGACTGCGTCAAGCTGGCCGTCGGCCGGATTCTTCCGCAGCGACCCGATCTGGTCGTCTCCGGCATCAATCACGGGCGCAACACCGCTATCAGCCTCATCTACTCCGGCACCGTCTCCGCCGCGACCGAGGGAACGGTGCTCGGAATTCCCTCCATCGCCATCTCGCTCGACGACTTCAGCGACGAGGCCGACTTCACGGTCGCCGGCAGAGTCGCCGCGTGGATCGCTGTCCGCACTGCGCGGGCACACATTCCACCGGGCGTCCTGCTCAACGTCAACGTGCCGGCACTCGGCGAAGATCGGATCCGGGGCGTGCGCATCGTCCAGCAGGGAGAGGGGTTCTGGGATGACCACTACGAAGAACGCTACGATCCGATGGGACGGCCGTACTACTGGCTGACCGGTAGCTACCGCCACTCCGGCACCGAGGAGTCGGACGATGCGTTGCTCAGCGAAGGATTCGTCACGGTTACTCCCATCCACTACCGACTCACCGACCACGAGATGCTCGAGTCGATGCAGTCCTGGGGAATCGAGCACGACGGCGCTGCGTTGCTCGAAGAACTCGCCCATCCGACCACTTCCTTCCCGAGCGAACGATGACCGTCCGCTTCCTCATCGGCGAGGGTCTTGCAGCGCTGCGCCGCGTGGCTGCCGCAAGCTTCATCAGCGCCTTCCTCATCGGCGTGGCACTCGCAATCGTCGGCGGATTGATGGTCGTCGCATTCGCCTACCGCGGAGAACTGCTCGCGGCGCGACGATCGGCCAACGTCGAGGTGTTCCTCGCCGAAAAAGTCAGCGACCTGCGTGCGCGACAGATCGCCTCGGAAATCACCGCCTTCCCCGTCGTCGAATCCGCCCGCGTTCGCTCCAGAGAGGAAGCGGCGAAGCTCTTCGATCTCTCCGTCGATCCCTCGATGCCCGTACCCCTCCCGCTGACCGTGCAGGTCACCCTGCGCGAGGAAGCGCGGACGCTCGATTCGGTCGAGGCCGTTCGCGGACGCATCGCCGGAATCAACGGCGTCGACGACGTGGCCTTCCCCAGCGATCTGCTGACGACCGTCGAAGAGCGCTCCGCACTGTTCTTCCGAATCACCCTCGCCATCGGAATCGCGCTCTCTCTCGGCGCCATCGGAATCACCGCTACCACCGCACAGCTCACCGTCGTCTCCCGACGCTCGGTCATCCGGACGATGTGGCTGATGGGTGCCGAAGAGCGGTGGGTGCTCGCGCCATTCATCATGCAGGGACTGGTGATCGGTCTTGGAGGCGGATCGTTGTCGGCCGCCATCCTCTACTCATCGTGGCTGCTGTTCCCCGGCCTGGAACACATGTTCCCCGGTCGATTCGCCCTGCTGCCCCTGCTGTTCCCGCTCGTCGGTGCGCTACTCGGGGTCGTAGGGTCGGGTCTTGCAAGCCGCTACTACATTCGCCGTGAAGAACGGAGGTGATCTCCGCGCGAGCGCGCCGGTGTGCTCGCCCATCGGATCGTAACCATGGACAGAATCGATCGATACATCCTCCGCCAGTTTGTCCAGACGTTCTTCTTCGCCATCCTCGCGTTCGTGGTGATCTACATCGCCGTGAACCTGATGGAGAACCTCGACGACTTCTTCGACCGCAACGTGTCGAACGCCGTCATCCTGCGGTACTACATCTACAGCGTTCCGGACATCGTCCAGCTGGTGGTTCCCATCGCCATGCTGCTGGCAAGTCTGTTCACCGTCGGTCGGCTCGATACCTCTCACGAACTCACCGCCATCCGCGCCACCGGCAGGAGCATGCGCCGCTTCATCATGCCGATGCTCGCCTTCGGCCTGCTCGTCAGCGGTGCGACCGTCTACTTCGACAACTGGGTCGTGCCGACGACCAACAAGAACGTCTACGCCATCGACCGGAAGTATCTCGGGCGAAATCTCGTCGGCGGTCAGCGCAACGTATTCCTGAGAATTTCACCGTCGCTCATCCTGCTGATGGACTACTTCGACCCGTCGACGGGCGAGGCACGTCGCGTCAGTCTCGAACGCTTCGACACCGCTGCGCCGATCGTCGTCTCCAATATCAGCGGCCGAACCGCCACGGACATCGAGCGTACGGTCGACACGACGACGTCGATCCGCATCACCGAACGGGTGGACGCGCAGGTGATGCGCTATGACACGTCGAAGGCAGAGTGGATCCTCGTCAACGGTGTGGCACGAAACTTCGAGCCGTCGTCGACGGTCACGACCACGCGGTTCGACGAACGCCCGCTGCCCGGCCTGCCCGTCACTCCGGCGGAGCTCAACCTCTCGCAACAGAGCGTCTACGAGCTGACACTCGACGAACACCGTGAACGGATTCATCGCGAAGCGCTCGCCGGCGCCGACCTCAACCGCCTCTGGATCGACTACTACGGCCGCATCGCCTTCCCCTTCACCGCGTTGATCGTGATCTTCTTCGGCATCCCGTTCTCCGGCGGCCAGCGCAAGGGCGGTGCGGCAATCACGATCGCCGTGACGGCGCTCATCAGCGCCATCTATCTGATCCTCACCGAGGTCAGCAAGGCCTTCACCTATGGTGCACACTTCCCTCCCGTGCTGACCGCCTGGATGGCGAACATCGTGTTCCTCATCGTCGGCATTGCCAACCTCTACCGCATCGAACGCGGGTAGGGACCGGAAGCCCCATCATGTTCCATCGATCGCACCGCAGACCATGCTGACTTCGTTCGACGACGCCCTCGCTCTCGTGCTCGGCTCGATCACCCGCGAAATGCCCCGGGAAACCGTTCCCCTCGTGCTGGCTCTCGACCGCGTGCTCGGCGCGCCGATCGTCGCAAACGAGGACGTTCCCGCTTCCGCCAATTCGGCGATGGACGGATTCGCGATTCGGGCCGAGGACGTGACCGCCGCTTCGACCGAACGGCCGATCGGGCTTCGCGTGATCGGTGAATCCGCGGCGGGCGCTCCATTTCCCGGTGTCCTCTCCCGCGAAGACGCCGTTCGCATCATGACCGGTGGGGTCGTGCCCCGTGGCGCAGACGCCGTCGTCGAGATCGAGTCCACCTCCGAGGCCGATGGCATCGTCCAGGTGCGCCGCCCCGTCGACGTCGGCACCTCTATCCGCCTTGCCGGAGAGGACATTGCCACAGGCCAGGAGGTCATCGCCGCAGGAAAGACGATCACCCCCGGCGATATCGGCGTGCTCGCCTCGCTCGGAGTCAGCAACGTTCCCGTTCGAGTCAAGCCCAAGGTGGGACTCATTGCAACGGGAAATGAACTCGTGGAGGCGCATCAAAGACCCCGCCGGGGTCAGCTTCGAAACAGCTCGCTGCCGGCACTCTACGCGCTGACCCAGCAGGCGGGTGCCGAGCCGATCGACCTCGGCATTGCCACCGATGATCGTGAAGATCTGATCGAACACTTCGAATCCGGATTGCGCTACGACGTGATGGTGACCACCGGCGGTGTGTCCGCCGGACTCTACGACCTGGTGCAGCACCTGCTGCCCGAGCTCGGTGTCGAGGTGAAATTTCACCGGGTCAACATTCGCCCCGGCAAACCTGTGCTGTTCGGAACCTACGGTGACGGCGATGAACGGACCCTCGTCTTCGGATTGCCCGGCAATCCGGTCTCGTCGCTGGTGACGTTCCGCCAGTTCGTCATTCCGGCGCTTCGCGCGCTGCTGCAATCGACCGAGCCGCCCAGGCGGCTGAAGGCACGCACGCAGGTGGCGATTGCCAAGCAGGACGACAAGCGCCACTTCGTGCGTGGCATCCTGAGCCGTGATGTCGACGGCAACCTCGTCGTCACCACGACGGGTTCACAATCCAGCGGCGTCATGCGCTCGATGAGTCTTGCCAACTGTCTGATCATCGTACCTGAATCGGAGCGCTCGATTGCAGAAGGCAATCTAGTCGACGTCGAGATGCTCTGAGCGCACCCCGCTGCAGATCACGATTCCCCTGCCGGCGGCTCAGGCACCACCCGGCACGTCGCCTGTATCCCAGGTCGCATTCGGAGCGAGTCCGGAGAGCTCCTGCTCGCGGTGGATTTCCGCCTCGCGTTCCTTCGAGAGCATCTTTCCCTTGAAGTACCCGCTGATGTCATCGAGGATCGAGTAGGCGACCGGAATGACGACGAGCGTCAGCATCGTGGAGGTAATGAGTCCGCCAATGACCGCACGAGCCATCGGTGCGCGGAAACCGCTTCCCTCTCCAAGCGCGAGTGCAATCGGGAACATTCCGGCAATCATCGCCAGGGTCGTCATCATGATCGGGCGAAGTCGTATCGCGCCCGCCTCGATCAGCGCGTCGGTCCGGTTCATCCCGTTTGATCGCTGCTCATTGGCGTTGTCGACCAGAAGAATTGCGTTCTTCGTAACCAGGCCCATCAGCAGGATCACACCGATCATCGACATCATATTCATCGTGTCACCGGTTATCAGCAGCGCAAGCAGCACGCCGACGAGCGACAGCGGAAGTGAGAACATGATTGCCAGCGGCTGGGTAAAGGACTCGAACTGCGAGGCGAGGATCAGGTAGATAAGAATGATTGCAAGCAGGATCGCCTGCAGGACGTATCCGATCGTCTCCTCCATCCGCTCGGTTTCGCCACCAAGGTTCACCGAATAATTGTTCGGAATATTCATCGACGCCACGCGTTTGCGAATAGCGGACGACGCCTCGCCGACGGAGAATTGCGGCGTCGTATTCGCATTGATCGTGATCGTGCGCTGGAGATTCTTCCGATCGATTTCCGACGGAGCGTTCGCGCGCTTTACCGAGGCAATCTGTCCGAGTGGAATGGTAACGGGCACACCCATCGCATCGCGTCGCATCGTCGCAACGGGCAGCTGCTGAATGTCCTCGATCGACATCCGATCGGATTCCGGAAGCTGCACCACAACGTCGCGTTCCTCACCTGTCGGATCCTCCCATCGCGTCGCTACACTTCCAGCAAAGAGCGGACGTACGACGCCTGCAATCGAACCGATATCGAGCCCCGCATCGTTCGCCCGCGAACGGTTCACATCAATCTGATATTCCGGACGAGGGTTCCCGACCGATGATTCGACGTCGACAACACCCGGAATCGCCGCCATCTGCTTCATCACGCGCTCGGAGACGCGCTGCAATTCGTCGATGTCAGGTCCGCTCACCTCGGCCGCAATCGGCGAGGTCTTCCGTCCTGTGCTGCTCGGCGTTCCGATCGATGAATTCACCCCGTACACCGGCGCGACGCGCTTGCGCAGCAGCACGGCCAGCTTCTGCTGATCGAGATCGCGATCCGATGGCGGCACGAGCGCGATGTAGATGTCGCCCTGGTTGACACTGCCGGTCTGCCCGGCGCCAATGGTCGTGTAGGTGTAGGCAACGCCATCGGTCGCCTCCAGCACCCGAATGAGCTCCTTCGCCTTGCTCGCAGTGTAGTCGAGGGAAGAGCCATCGGGCGTTTTGAACGTGAGCGCAAGCTCGCTGTTGTCCGACGGAGGAAGGAATCCGCCGCCGATCAGCGGAAAGAGCATCATCGAACCGACGAACACGATGACGGTGACGACCATGGTGACCAGACGGTGGCGAAGCACCCATCCGATGACCGACCGGTACCGGACGGCGAGCCCGTCGAACCAGCGGTTGAACCCACCGATGACCCGTGTGATCGGATTTCGACTCCTGCGCACCTCGGCAGCATCGTGCGGATTGACGCCCCACCAGGCCGAGAGCATCGGCGTCAGTGAGAACGACACGAACAGTGAGACCAGCACCGCCCAGGCAACGGTCATTCCGAACTGGAAGAAAAAGCGACCGACGATGCCGCCCATGAATGCCACGGGAACGAACACGGCCACGATCGTGAAGGTCGTCGCCATGACCGCGAGCACGATTTCATGGGTGCCTGAGCCCGCCGCGCTGAAGTGATTCTGCCCCATCTCTCGATGGCGCACGATGTTCTCAATCACGACGATCGCGTCGTCGATCAGAATTCCGATCGACAGCGACAGCGCCATCAGCGTCATGATGTTCAACGTGAATCCAAGCACCGACATCAGGATGAACGAGCTGATCACCGACACCGGCAGCGCAAGCGACGTGATGCTCGTGGCCTTCCAGTCGCCGAGGAACAGCATCACGATGATGACCGTCAGGCCCGCGCCGAGGATCAGCTCGAAGATCACGTCGTCGACCGACTGGCGAATCTTTACGGAGTTGTCGCGCACCACCTGTATGGAAACGTCCTCGGGCAGCGACTTCTTCAGCTCCTTGACGGCCTTGTTGACACCGTCGGCCACGTCGACCGTGTTGGCGCCGGAGACCTTCAGCACGTCCAGCGATAGCGCGCGCGTGCTGTCGAGCAGCGCCATCGACCGCTGCTCCTCGGTCGCGTCGACCACACGCGCGACGCTGCCGAGACGGATCGGCTCCCCGTTGCGCGTGGCAACGATCGTCTGGGCGAATTCGGCGGGATCGGTGATTCGCCCGGTCACGCGCACCAGTTGCTCGGTGTTGTCGCGCTGAAGCCGCCCGGCAGGCACTTCCAGATTCTGCGACGCCAACGCTCCCATCACCTCGTTGACCGAGACTCCGAGCGCCCGCAGCTCAGCCGGCTTCAGATAAATCCGGATCTCGCGGTCGAGTCCACCGGCAATGCGTACTTCACCGACGCCGGTAACCGTCTCGAGCTTCCGCCGGATCTGCTCGTCGGCCAGCGTCGTCAGCTCGACGGTGGGAATCGTCTTCGACGACAGCGCCAGCGACAGTATCGGCGTCGCCGAGGGATCGAACTTCTGCACCACCGGCGGATCGATGTCCTCCGGCAGATCGCGCCGGATCGCGTCGATCTTGCTGCGAACGTCCTGTGCCGCCTGGTCGGCATCGCGCCCGAGTTTGAACTCCACGATCACCACCGAGACGCCCTCGAGCGTCTGCGAGGTGATCTTGTCGACGCCCTCGATCGGGTTGAACGCCTCCTCCATCCGCTTGGTCACCTCCCGCTCGATCGTCTCGGGACTCGCCCCGGGATAGGTGGTCTGCACCGTGACGACCGGGATGTCGACGTTCGGAAACTGATCGATCGGAAGTCGGACGAAGCTGAAAATTCCAAGCACGACGAGGCCGAGCATCACCATGGCGGTGAATACCGGCCGACGAATCGCTACCGCGCTGAGTCCTCCGCCGACACCGGCTCGCACTCCTTCGTCCGCGGCACCCGTCGCCGATGCCTCGCTCTTCTTACGGGTCGTCTTACTCATGAGTCTTCGAGGTGGTGTCGTTCGCCGCGCCCTCTGCAGCGGCGGTAGGAAGCTGCACGTGACTGCCGAGCTCGATGCTCGTGGCCGGCGCGGTGATTACCGCGTCGCCGTCATGTACCCCGCTGAGCACCTGCACGATCCCCTTGCGCTCGTCCCGCGCACCCAGCGTGACCTCGCGCGCCCGGATCACGCCGTTGTCGACGATGTAGACCACGTTCGTGTCGCCCCGCTGATGTACCGCGCCGACAGGAACGGTCGTCGCCGCACTGATGGAACTCGTGAGAATCGTTCCCGAGACGAACTGTCCCGGCACGATGCTCCCGTTCGAATTGTCCACGATCACGAACACACGCACCTGCCGCGTCTGCGGATCGGCCACCGGATCGATGCGCTCGATCGAACCACGTACCGCCTTGTTCGTGTCCGCGCTCAGTTCGATCGCAACCGGCTGTCCGATGCGTACCTGCTCGCGATCGGCGGCGTCGATCTGACCGACGAGCTCGAGTTGTCCGGTGTTGACAATGGTGAACAGCGGCTGATTGACGTTGACCGCTTCGCCGTCGTTGACGACGCGCCGGCTGATGGTGCCGGTCATCGGAGCGTTGACCGTCGCGCGACTCACCTGCTCGGCGGCGCCGGTCGACTGGGCCTTGGCCGCGGTCACCTGTGCCTGCGCCGCGTCGACAGCCGTCTTCGCGTTCTCGTAGTCGAGTTCGGAAATCGCGCCGGATTCGTAGAGCGACTGCATCGACTCCATCCGCTGCTTCGCCAGGGCGAGGTTCGCCTCGGCTGCGGAGATCGCCGCCTCGGCGCTCGTCGCCTGACTTCGAATTCCCTTCGCTTCGATCACTCCGAGCACCTGGTTGGCCGCCACGGCGGTTCCGACGTCAACCCGCACCTGCGCGATCGTGCCGGCCACCTGCGCCTTGACGTCGGCGGTGCGCGAGGGCTCGAGCGTTCCGGTGATTCGCAATCCCGGTTCGATGCGCTCGGTGGTCGCGACGGCATAATCCCGTGGACCCAGCGTTACTGTCGATTCGACATTCGACTCGACCTTCTGACCACCGCCGCACCCGGTAATGGCTACTGCCGCAGCGATCAGGAGAATGCTCGGCGTCACAAGGAGCGCAGTCCGTCTGGTGTGTTGAGAGTGCATTCGTGTTCGTTGTTGTTGACCGTGTGAAGGTCCGCCCGGTACCTGGCGTGAATTCCTATCGGACGCTAACGCCGCGGAGGAACAGGCCGACGATCAGATCGGTATCCTCCGCGATACGCGACTGCTGATCGGCGTTGCGAAGCTCCTCCAGCAGCGCGTCCATTCGGGCATCGTCGCTTCCAGGACCGTCGATTCCCGCTCCGCAGAGTCGCTCGTACGCATGCGCCAGCGATCGACCGAAGACGAGGTTGATCAGCAGCATCGACAGCGCGATGGCGCTCGGCCGCGGCTGAATCGTGCCGTCCTTCTGTTGCAGCGCGATCACGTCGGAGACGATCCCCAGCAGCTCCGGCATCAGCCGGATCATCGGGTTGGCACCGCGAAGGTGATGCGCTTCGGTGCGCATCAGGTGCATGCGCTCCGGATTCCGATAGAAGTACTCCAGTTCCGCACGTACGAATCGCTCGAGCTTCCCCTCGAATTCCCCCTCCCCCGCCAGCGTCGAGGCCGCGATGTCCCGCACGGCTCCGAATGAGGTGGCAATCACCTCCCCGAAGAGCTCCTCCTTCGTCGCGAAGTAGCTGTAGAGACTCGCCTTGCCGAACTCCGCCCGCTCTGCAACCTCGTCGAGCGTCGTGTCAGCATAGCCGCGCCTCGCGAAGACCGACGTGGCGGCGTCGATGATGTACTGCCGCCGCGCCAGGCGCTCGCGCTCCCGCCGCGTCGGTTGCGGCCGCGCCGCGTTCGATGTCTGTTTCGAAGTCGTGGTCACCAGTGGGCAGTCTCGGGCGGCAGCGTCGTTTGCCAACCCATTGTTCGTCCGATCGACTCGGCAGTTCAGTTTCCGACCGATGCGAATCTAACGGTGCGTGTGGTGGCTGGACAACAAGAGTTTGTAACCGACGGCGTCGAACGGCGGTCGACAGCGTTCACCAGTCGATCGAGCCCCCGATCCGTCGGTTTCGGCCAGCGGGGGTTCGGCTCACGACCGCCTACGGTGCAACGATTACCGAACCGGATGCGTGGCTGCCGGCTCCGTGCAGCTGGTACAGGTAGAGTCCCGGTGGTACGCCCGTCAGACTCCAGCTCACGTGGTGCGGACCCTCACCCGAGTCGCCGTCGAAGAGCGTGGCAATCCGTCGACCCCTCAGGTCGAAGACCTCCAGGTACAGATGTCCGGACCGCCTGGCCGCGAATGAGAACACGACGCGGGACCTCGCCGGTTGGGGCGCGACGATCATGGCGTCGCGCACCGACAGCGATTCGTCGACTCCCGCCACACGTTGGAACGGGCGAAGCATCAGCGCCCCGTCCGCCATTCCCTCGGCGAGCAGTTCACCATCGGCACTCACGTCGATCGCTGTCGACGCGAACGGATACCCGACGTACCGGTTCGTCTCCGTACGCGACGCGACGCTCCATACACGCACCGTGCGGTCGGAGTACGCCGAGACGACATACTCACCGCGAGGATCGAATTCCACATCGTTGACCGAGGCATTGTCCACCCGCAGAACGGCGAGGGGATCGCCTGAGGGAACGCTCCACAATCGAACGGTGCCATCGACTCCGCCGCTTGCGAGCATCGATCCGTCGTGCGAGAGCGAAAGCGTGGTCACCCGTCCGTCGTGGCCGTCGAGAGAAGCGACCACATCGTGGCTGACGGCATTCCGAATTCGAATCGATCCGTCGTCCCCTCCGGCAATGATGTACCGACCATCCGGCGTCCACTCGATCGCCCAGACGCCGCCGGACTGTCCTGCGATTCGATCCGTGGGGGCAGTCGTCGCGGTGTCCCATACCACTGCAACGGAATCCGGAGGCCCGACCGCACCGGCAATACGAGTCCCGCCCGGATTCCATGCGGCGTCATTGACTGACGCATCGGCCGATGCGTACAGCGTGCGTTGACGTGCAGCCGGAAGTGCCGACCAGAGCTGCACCGCGCCGTCGGTCGCACAGATGGCGAGAACCCGACCGTCGGGCGAATACGACAGCGCGTGCACCGGCAGATCCGCCGACGCGTACGTATCGGCGATCCGACCGTCGGTCGCAGTCCATGCGAGGCAGCGACCATCCTCGCTGCCCGTTGCGATCCTCTCCCCGGTTCGGTCGAAACTGACAGCTGAGATCTGCTCCGTATGGCCAGTAATGACCTCCGGTTCACTCGTGAAAATCTCCGGTGAATCGGGCAAAGCGAGCTGTCCCACGTGAATGGTGCCGACGCTGGAACTCCAGGCCATGGACCGTCCGTCGGGAGAGAAGTCGAGAGCGGTGGGGAAGCCGACATCGGCGGAGAAGCCACGTGAAAAAATCCGGGAGGAATCGAATCGATCGACGATCATGAGAGACGGATCGACGATCGAACCGGGAATATCAAGGTTCTCGGCACCCTCCGCCACGAGCCGCGCATCGGTCGACCACGCAACGTCCCGGACAGTTTCGGACCCGTAAATGGTATCACCGCGACAGATGCGGCAGATCTTGCTGACACCGATGGTATCGAGCTCCGGGACGGAGAAAATCTCCATAAAATTATCGACCGAGGCGAGAATCATCGAGCCGTCCGGCGAGAATTCAACTGCGTGGACGGGTCTGAGCGACGTCACGGATGACTTCACCAATTCCCCGGAATTGAGGTCCCACAACATCAACTGAAGGTCGCCGGCCACCGAGGCGAGGTATTCACCGTCGGGCGAAACGTCCAGCCGATAAACGATGCTGGAATGACCCGTGAGCGTATCGATCGGCGTTCCCGACGCCACATCCCAGACGACGATGTCTCCGTCGGAGTGACCTGTTATGAGACGGCGTCCATCGGGGGTAACAATGAATGCCTGAATTGCTCCCAGGCCCGGCTCGATCGTTCGGAGCACCTGCAACCCCGGAACCGACCAGAAGCGAATCGTCCCGTCCGTGCCCGAGCTCACGAGCGTCGCCCCATTCTCGATCCATTGTAGCCGCGAGACCGACCCGTGCCCGGAAATCACCGTGCGGATGAGCGTGTGCGCTTCGGGGTTCCACAATCGAATGGTCCCATCGAATCCACCCGTGGCGATCAGTTTCGAATCAGGCGAATACTCCAGGTCGCCCACCTCTCCGTCATGCCCACCGGTCATCCAGAGCACGTCGCTCTGAGCGCGAGTCGACGACGCTGCCGCCGCCAGCATGCACAATGCGACGAGCATCGAGCGGGCAAGGGCGCGCGCCGAATCCGCGGCGAACCGATCGTCATGGGAACAAGTAGCGCATAGCATGAATCCACCTCTGGCAATGACCCAGAAGAGACTGTGCGGGCGGTGATTCGTCACATCGAGCGAATTCTGACCGAGTTCGGCCGCCTTGTCGGTCACGGTGAAGAAGTCGAATGCGACACCATCCTCTGCCATCGGCGCCGTCGGTGGCGCACGCCCCACGAGAATCCCTGCGCGGGAATCCTACCGTCCCTGATTCTCGACGCTGGCAATAGCACTCCACAACTGCAGCACGACCCGAGTGGAATGGGCCGAGCCCAGTAGTTTTAGTAGGTCCGAAACCGACGAATTCCAACACTCCGCGCCGTGGTATCTCCACCATCGAATCGCATCCGCACAACCTGGCTCGTACGTACCTGCATCGCAGGATTACGGCGACGACCGCCTCTGTGTGAGGCGCGAGTAATATCGACGCTGTCTCGCGTCAAGAAGTACTCGTACACCACGCCGTCCCCCGTGATCCACGTGTTCAGCCCGTCACCACGCAGCAGGAACCGAACCGTCGAGTCCCACTGTCCTCGATTCTCGATGAACACCGCTTGGCGATTGTTCGCGATCGAGGGTACCACGGCGCTGAGACGCGATGAATGCGATCGAGCCGAGCCAACCACGATGTCGCGCCGGCGAGTTGAGTCGTTGCGCTGGGCGAGGCAGTGGTTCTGAGCACCGGTCGCCATTACGAGGGCGAGTGCGGTGAGTGTGATTCGTGAGTTCATTTTGGTGTTGAAGAGGATCGCCGCTCTACAGTGGCGAATGGAACTGAAGGCCAAGGTTGAAACAATATGTCCCGTTGCCTGCGTTGCGAAGGCTCGTGTACTCGTACGTGAGGTTGTCCATCGGACCCGGATTCGACTGCGATCCATCGCGCGTCAGCGTCCGGATGTTCCCGTTCGGATCGTACGAATATGACGCGTTGTACATCGCCCCGGGATCGATCCATGCCCCGCCACTGTAGCTCTTGAAGTCCGCCGTGAGCAGCCGGTTCAACACGTCGTACCAGCAACCATCTGACTCGTTCGCACCTGCATCGAAGGATTCCGGTGCCGACCACCCCTTCCCCGAGCCATCCCGGTGTCGACACTACAACGAGCGGTGAAATACTCGTACACGACCCCCTCGCGCGTGATCCAGGTGTTCAACCCAGCCTCACGCAGAAGGGAACCGAACAGACGAGCCCCCCTGACCGCGGTTCTCGATGAACACCGCTGCACGGTTGTTCGCGATCGACGGAACGTCAGCACTGAGCTGCGACGAATGCGCCCGTGCGGAGCCAACGACGATGTCGCGCTGGCGAGTTGAGTCGTTGCGCTGGGCGAGGCAGTGGTTCTGAGCACCGGTCGCCATTACGAGGGCGAGTGCGGTGAGCGTGAGTCGTGAGTTCATTTTGGTGTTGAAGAGGATCGCCACTCTACAGTGGCGAATGGAACTGAACGCCAAGGTTGAAACAATATGTCCCGTTGCCTGCGTTGAGAAGGCTCGTGTACTCGTGCGTCAGTTCATCCATCGGACCCGGATTCGACTGCGATCCATCGCGCGTCAGCGTCCGGATGTTCCCGTTCGGATCGTACGAATATGACGCGTTGTACATCGCCCCGGGATCGATCCATGCCCCGCCACTGTAGCTCTTGAAGTCCGCCTGGAGCAACCGGTTCAGCACGTCGTACTCGCACGTGTAGCCCGTCAGGTTCTCCAGTGCCGGGGGCAGCGTCGGCGGTATTGGCGGAGGCGACGGCTGGATAAACGACGTCCACGCCGCGATGTTCCCGTTGTACAGGTCCTTCGTCGGCTGCAGATGGTAGCTCGATGCAACACCCGACGTCGGATCAAATTCCGATATCGTGTTGACGAAGTCGTTGTGGTTGTACGTGAGCATCATGCCGAACGCGTCACCTGCCGTGTTGGGTCGATTGCCGACGCCGTCGGTCCCGGGATCAAGACTCGGATTTCGCGACGGATGATTGATCGCCTTGAGCCAGCCCTGGAGTGTGTACGTGTAGTCCATTCCCTGCACGCTGTCCTGCCCGTACTCGACCCGGCGCAGGGGACCGTGTGGAAAATAGTAGTACGGAGCGTCACTGTCCCAGATCACGTCGTCCCGGGATGCCAACAAGTCGGCCAGACGATTGTCCCCGTCGTAACACGACCCTCGCAATTTCGATCTCCGACGACCTACCAGTCTTCGACAGGTTTATTGCTAGCGTCCTTCCACCCCTCCTCGAATTCTGGACCGAATCTAAACTCAGCAAGCCTGCCACGGTCAAAAAACGACATTGTGTCAAAGAACCTGCCCGTGCCTGTGACGCCCGACGATGGCTCGAACGTGAAAACCATATCATCCGAGAGATTCATGAGAATGTTCCAACCATCGCTCCAAACCGACGTGATTCGATAGCCGACCGGCTCACGAAATTCATGCGGTTCGCCCACTGCATATTCTGAAACGGCTTTTAGCACGGCGCCGATACGCAGTAGGTACCGGTTTCCGTCGCTCAGATCCATGGTCGACTCTCCGACACCGTCGTTTGCTATCTGGACCCGTTCGATCACTAATCCAACGATTGTGTCCATTCGTTGCCATTCACCGTATTCCAACTGAAAAAAAGAAATCGTACGTCGCGGCACCAGCAGCGTCTCCGACAACAGCGCCGCCGACGCCGCATATTATTCCACCGACAAAACCGCCGATCAACGTTCCCGGTCCAGGGCAAATCGCTGTGCCGATTGCGCCACCTGCCTCTGCGCCAAGTTCTGTTCCCGCAAGGGCGCCAGCCCAGGCACCACCGGTCCGCGCCACATCTCGATACCGAAATCCCGTCCGATATAGTTGGTACGTGTCGAATGCTATGCCAACCGCTACCGCCGTCTTTCCTGCCCATCTTATGTATCGCAACTGAGATCCTGCGAATTCGGACATGGCAGCTTCCGACTCAGCTGCGGAAGGTTGACGCGAAATGTGCGCAGAAAATACATTCGCTGCCCCCCGGGTAATGCCGGTTGTCTCAACACGCCCTATGGTCGCAGCATCATCAAGTGCATAAAACGTGTTCTTCGACGCCCGAATCACCGCTGAGTGAGAGTTTGTTTCCGCAAGTCGTTCACCAATATACCTATATCTGACTGCGTCAATTGCCGATCTTTGCGCGCGAGAGAGGGATGCATTCGGAACGTCAGCAAGACCCACTTCAACCTTGGCTCTCTGGAACAGGGCAGTGAATTCGCTTCGTGAAATCTCCAAATCGAAATTTCCGGCATCAAGTTGAAGTTGGAATTGCACCGGCGCGGCAGCCACATCTGATCCGGCGTTAGCACCAGATGGGTTCGTCATGAACCAGTTGTAATTGGATTTACCGGCTTTGAATCCTTGTTCGGCAATCGCCCTTCCGGATGCGACTGACGTGTTATGATACACCGTAATCGGTGGGTCATCACCTCTGGGGTCAACGATCGCGACCGGGTTACCGCTTAGCGCATCGAATGGAGACTCATTCGGGTGTCTTTGCGCCTTTGGATCTATTGCCCACCATCGCCCAATCCGCGGATCGTACTCCCGGAAATGGGTGTGTAGGAGCCCGGTCGCACCAGATTCCCTATCGACTTTCTCATCGCCATTGAACCCATACCGCCACTCCACACCCTGCCAACTCCGATCCGGCTGCAGCATGCCATACGGGTAGTAGTTGGCGTAGGAACTCAGCGTCGCCGCAAACGGCGCCAACCCGGATTCGGTCGTCGGCTGCTTCATGTCCGAGACCACCACGCGGGCGTTGCCAAGGTGATCCTTCAGCTCGTAGTACTTCTCGTCGAGGACTCGTGTGAACGTCTCCTCGGGTTCGGTAATCGGCGTGCCCGTTGACGCCGGTCGGCTGATGTTCGAGGGCTTGCCTTCCGCGATTCGTCCCTGCGCCGCGTTGCCGTAGATCACCCATTCGACGAGGTTGTATGGCTCGACGCAGCTGCAGTCGATCGTCTCGCTCGCCACGCACGGGCATTGATCCACTTCGTCCGGGAATCCATCGCCGTCCTGGTCGTCCGGTGCCGCCTGCGCCACCGTCGGACAGAGATCCTCGCTGTTCGGAATGCCGTCGCCATCACAATCCGGCGGTGGATCGGGTGCGCCCGGGAACTGGTCGCACGCATCCCCAACGCCGTCACCGTCGGAATCCAGCTGGTCGGGGTTGTACACGCAGGGACAGTTGTCCACGTCGTCGGTGAATCCGTCTCCATCGGAATCCGGATGCGGCGTCGGCTCCTCGTCCACGCAATTCTCGTAAATCGCCACCACCTTGCCGCCTGCCTCGTAGACGTAGTAGGTCTCCGCCATGTCGGTCGGATTCGCCGGATCGTACACCCGCTTGCGAACACGGTTTCCCTGCGCATCGTACAGGAACTCGATGGTCTGGTTCGGCTTCGACACCGATGCCACCTTGCCGTAGGTCGTCCACGAGATGCTCGAAATGTTCTCGGAGTGATCACTGGTCAGCTCCCCGATCTCGTCGTAGGAGTAGTTCTGCTGGATCGGCTGCGCTTCGAGGTCGCCGATGATTGGCGATGGCGACGGTGCACTCTCAACGAGATGCTGCAGTCGGTTGCTTTCCTCACCCGTCACAGGCTGTTGCTCGTACTCGTAGGTCAGGTTGTCCATCGGACCCGGATTCGACTGCGATCCATCGCGCGTCAGCGTCCGGATGTTCCCGTTCGGATCGTACGAATATGACGAGTTGTACATCGCCCCGGGATCGATCCATGCCCCGCCACTGTAGCTCCTGAAGTCCGCCTGGAGCAACCGGTTCAGCACGTCGTACTCGTACGTGTAGCCCGTCAGGTTCTCCAGTGCCGGGGGCAGCGTCGGCGGGATTGCCGGGGGCGACGGCTGGATAAACGACGTCCACGCCGCGATGTTCCCGTTGTACAGGTCCTTCGTCGGCTGCAGGTGATAGCTCGAAGCAACGCCCGACGTCGGATCGAATTCCGATATCGTGTTGACGAAGTCGTTGTGATTGTACGTGAGCATCATGCCGAACGCGTCACCTGCCGTGTTGGGTCGATTGCCGACGCCGTCGGTCCCGGGATCAAGACTCGGATTTCGCGACGGATGATTGATCGCCTTGAGCCAGCCCTGGAGTGTGTACGTGTAGTCCATTCCCTGCACGCTGTCCTGCCCGTACTCGACCCGGCGCAGGGGACCGTGTGGAAAATAGTAGTACCGAGCGTCACTGTCCCAGATCACGTCGTCCCGGGATGTCAGCACCTCAGTCAGCCGGTTGTCGGCGTCGTATCGGTACCGATGGAAGTACCGGTCCTTCCACGTTTCGTCGTAGAACATCCCGAGCATGTTCCCACTGATCAGGTCGTACTCGTAGCGCACGTAGTTCGTGCCGAGATCCGGCACCTCCTGTCGCACCCATTCCGCGTTCCCGTGCGGATCGTACGAGTACTGCGTGTGCACGCCGTCGTCGGTGTAAACGTGGGCGATCCGGTTGAGCGTGTAGCGCTGCGGCGTCCAGTCGACATAGCGCTGTGTCGGGATCCGTCGCTACCGCGCGCAACAGCCGTTGTGTCCATTGTCGTCCAGCCCCGGTTGATGATTCCCCGGTTCCCGATCGCCGGAGGACCTTCCTACCGCCATACAATTGGCATCGGAAGTGGCGCACACGTGCGATGAATCCACCGTTCTACGTGTGTCATCCCGATTTCCCATCGGCTGTGATATTTCACCGACTTCATACGCGTCGACTACCGTTGCACGCCCAGCATACGAAGCAAATGCGCGTGCCGGCGATAAAGTGAATCGCTGAGAATAGGGTCCCTGTTAACATCGACCGACAGACGGTCAATTGCAAACAAGAGTGACTCGTAGGCAGTCGTTCGATGCTGTGCTGCGAACCGGATGACAGCCTCATAGAAGATCGTATCCGATACCGAATCGACTATGGTTAACAGGTTTGCGCCATGCTCGAACGTCACCAATTCGGAATCGAATAGCAGCCCGGCCAACTTGGCGATCGATGCCTGGTCTCGCTCGAATGCGCGATCGACAAGCTCATAGTAGTCGATTCCGTTGGGAGCTTGATCGACGAGTTGATCATCGACGTAGATTCCCCGATGATCCTGGTATACTCTCGAACAGCCGCTTACAATGAGTGCAAACACAACCACTGCAGCCAGCTTGCGACCGAATGACAATTTTGACTCCATGCTACCGTAGGACCGGGTCTCTATCGGGTCGTAGTTGTGGATGTTGTGTCCGCTGGAGCAACGCTATCTCGATTGTTTCCCGAGTGAACGAGCCCGTGCTCACCGCCGTCATCACCGCCAACTACGTCAATCGTGCCGAAGTCAGTAGTCGTGCTCCACGGAATCCATCCTTGAATTCCCTCTTCGCGGTGAACCCGGGTCGTCGACGTCGCATCCATGATGTCACGAACTACCCCCCATTCTTCATCCCGCTGCACCGCTTCCGCTCCGTACTTGTTGACGGTGATACAACCCCAGCTAACGGATCCGAGATGGAATCGATAGCCGCTGCGAACTTCGCCCTGGCGATTGCGATGACCCTCGTCATGATCGTTGAAGGGACTCCCGTCGTCCGGATCAACCCGATACTCGTCACGATATAGCGGGTGAGAGCTCGGGAGCTCCAGCAACGAATAGCGTCCGTCGGGAAGTGCAAGTTCGTTGGGCTTTGAAGGATCTGTGGTCACGGTGCCGTCAACGGATGAGTGACCGCCAGTGAAGACGCCCTCGATCACGAGTCTCTGGTTCTTCACGAGATTGCCATTGGCATCTCGAATGCCGCCAATTTTATAATCGGACGCCGACACAGTAATGGTTGGCAGTGCAGCATCATACTGATCGAGGTCGACGATTGAGATGGTTCCGTTCTTCTTATCAAAGGTCATTTGAACCTTCTTGCCATCTGGATCAACGAGCGATGTTGGCGCGTTTCTGCTAAAGATGTACGAACCACTGGACGGATAGCTTGCTTCGTCCGGGTCTACTGTGGTCCATCGTGCTATTCTTCCATCGTACATCCGCGCCCCATAGTCATACACGTTCCCCTCCCCACTCCACTCGTTGTCCATCTCCTTCCCATTGAACCCATACCGCCACTGCCCACCCTGCCAACTCCGATCCGGCTGCACCATGCCAAACGGGTAGTAGTTCGCATACGAGGTCAGCATTGCCGAATACGGCGCCAACCCGGATTCGGTCGTCGGCTGCTTCATGTCCGAGACGACCACGCGGGCGTTGCCAAGGTGATCCTTCAGCTCGTAGTACTTCTCGTCGAGGATTCGCGTGAATGTCTCCTCGGGTTCGGTAATCGGCGTGCCCTCTGACGCCGGTCGGCTGATGTTCGAGGGCTTGCCTTCCGCAATGCGCCCCTGTGCCGCGTTGCCGTAGATCACCCATTCGACGAGGTTGTATGGCTCGACGCAGCTGCAGTCGATCGTCTCGCTCGCCTCGCAGGGGCATTGATCCATTTCGTCCGGAAATCCATCGCCGTCCTGGTCGTCCGGTGCCGCCTGCGCCACCGTTGGGCAAAGATCCTCGCTGTTCGGAATGCCGTCGCCATCACAATCGGGCGGTGGATCGGGTGCGCCCGGGAACTGGTCGCACGCATCCCCAACGCCGTCACCGTCGGAATCCAGCTGGTCCGGGTTGTACACGCAGGGACAGTTGTCGACATCGTCGGTGAAGCCATCTCCATCAGAATCCGGACGCGGCGTCGGCTCGTCGTCCACACAGTTCTCGTAGATCGCCACCACCTTGCCGCCCGCCTCGTAGACGTAGTACGTCTCCGCCATGTCGGTCGGATTCGCCGGATCGTAGACGCGCTTGCGCACGCGGTTTCCCTGCGCGTCGTACAGGAACTCGATCGTCTAGTTCGGCTTCGACACCGATGCCACCTTGCCGTAGGTCGTCCACGAGATGCTCGAAATGCTCTCGGACTGATCACCGGTCAGCTCCCCGATCTCGTCGTAGGAGTAGTTCTGTTGGATCGGCTGCGCTTCGAGGTCGCCGATGATCGGTGTCGGCGGGGCGCTCTCGACCAGGTGCTGCAGTCGGTTGCTTTCCTCACCTGTCACAGGCTGTTGCTCGTACTGGTAGGTCAGGTTGTCCATCGGACCCGGATTCGACTGCGATCCATCGCGCGTCAGCGTCCGGATGTTCCCGTTCGGATCGTACGAATACGACGCGTTGTACATCGCCCCGGGATCGATCCATGCCCCGCCACTGTAGCTCTTGAAGTCCGCCTGGAGCAACCGGTTCAGCACGTCGTACTCGTACGTGTAGCCCGTCAGGTTCTCCAGTGCCGGGGGCAGCGTCGGCGGGATTGCCGGGGGCGACGGCTGGATAAACGACGTCCACGCCGCGATGTTCCCGTTGTACAGGTTCTTCGTCGGCTGCAGGTGATAGCTCGATGCAACACCCGACGTCGGATCGAATTCCGATACCGTGTTGACGAAGTCGTTGTGATTGTACGTGAGCATCATGCCGAACGCGTCACCTGCCGTGTTGGGTCGATTGCCGACGCCGTCGGTTCCGGGATCAAGACTCGGATTTCGCGACGGATGATTGATCGCCTTGAGCCAGCCCTGGAGTGTGTACGTGTAGTCCATTCCCTGCACGCTGTCCTGCCCGTAGTCGCGGAACGTCGACGGTTCGAACTCGCCCGGATCACTCCCCCGCAAGCGCTGCGTCGATGCGACGCAGGATGTGGTCGGAAGGGCTCTCATCGGAGAATCAATCGCAAATCCACGTGTTCAACCCTCCGTTCTTAAGCAGATACCGCACCGCCGAGTCGGCTGCCTGCGATTGTCGATGAATTCGGAACTCCCGGATAGCGGGAATGCCGCAAGCTCCAACGGGCGGTTGCCCCGCGACGCATGCGTTCCGATACGCATGTCACGACATGGAATCATGAAGTCGGACCCACAGTTGATCTGCCCGCTCGCCTCACACGGAGACGAATCAGCCAAAGTCATTCGTCGAAGCGATGGCGACGAATTCACATCACGTACCGACAATCGTACGCAGGCAGTCTATTGCTCCTCAGGCCACTCACCCCGATTTAGTTCATCATCGTTCCAGTACCAAAACAGCGCGTACGGCATATCGTGCAAAGCCGACGGCGACATGCCTGCTATGAGCACTTCCATGACAGCGCGGTCGGGCAGGTAGTATCGTCCAGCATGCACCAGAACCCTGTTGTGTCCAATCACAAACGTATCCCGCCCGCACTTTGGGCTACTGATTAGTATGAGCGTTGCTGCGTCTGCGTAATCTTGTTCGCTTTCACGTGACCCTGTGTTTCGATACAGCCTATCGACAAGGAGGTACTTAAGGCTGGATATCGTGTCGCCTGTGACGTACGGCGCCATTTCAAGAAGGTCAGACGCATCCAAAGGAGATAAGCTTTGAGAGGACCAGTTGCGGTTGAACACGACGACCGTCAATACGCCGCAGCTGTCCGATGCGAACGGGTTGCGAACCGCACTTCGTGATGACCCGACGCACGATACGAAGGAACAAGTGGACGCCAACAATAGTATCACGACTAATCTATTCACTGGTATCACTCTCCTCCTGAGCGGGAACGTTTGACGTCACGCCAGATGTTTTGATTGTACCGCGCCCACCGTCTCTCTTATGTGATTGACGCTTGTATTTCACTTCACCGGCGGCTTTTGCAACATCGTATGCGTCGTCGACAGACCTACGCTCGTTCTTGGTGTCGTAGTCCGGATCAACGCCCCGTATATTTCCCTTATCCCATTGAAAATTACGGTGTTTCAACTCATCTTGGGACGGTGGTTCTCCGTTATCGTCTGGGCCAAACACGAACCAAGCACCACTTGCCTCGTCTACGAACGTGATCGCTGGACTAATCCGCTGAATCACCGTCTCGCCGTTGACCTCGACTCCGTATTCGTATCCCAGTTCGGGATTCCAACGGATCGTCGGAACGCCAGTATATGTATCTGGATTGTCGAAGTGAATATCATCACCAGCAAAATTATACGGCAGGGCAATATGAATGGTGAAATCTGGACTCTCTGCCAAGTAGCGTAGGCGGCGCCCCCACTCTTCATGATGTTGTTCGACGTATCGGATCACTGCCTCAACCGCCGAACGGAGTTCCTCAGATGCGTATGTGAATTTTCTTCCGTCGGGGTCGATGCGGAGGATCGGATTGTTGGCGACAAATGCATATGGCGAAATTGCTGGGTATTTGAACTCGCAGGGGTCAGTCGATATCCAGCGCGCCAGCCGTGTCTCGTAGACTCTGAATCCAAAGTCGTACGCGTTGCCAGTGACCGGCACTCCGCCGCCGGCATTGCTCCACTCATCATCCATCTCCTTCCCATTGAACCCATACCGCCACTTCCCACCCTGCCAACTCCGATCCGGCTGCGGCATACCATAAGGGTAGTAGTTCGCATACGAGCTCAGCGTCGCCGAAAACGGTGCCAACCCGGATTCGGTCGTCGGCTGCTTCATGTCCGAGACCACCACGCGGGCGTTGCCAAGGTGATCCTTCAGCTCGTAGTACTTCTCATCAAGGATGCGCGTGAACGTCTCCTCAGGTTGAGCGATCGGTGTTCCTTCTGACGCCGGTCGGCTGATGTTCGAGGGCTTGCCTTCCGCAATGCGTCCCTGTGCCGCATTGCCGTAGATCACCCATTCGACGAGGTTGTATGGTTCGATGCAGCTGCAGTCGATCGTTCTCGCTCGCCACGCACGGGCATTGATCCACTTCGTCCGGAAATCCATCGCCGTCCTGGTCGTCCGGTGCCGCCTGCGCCACCGTTGGACAGAGATCCTCGCTGTTCGGAATGCCGTCGCCATCACAATCGGGCGGTGGATCGGGTGCGCCCGGGAACTGGTCGCACGCATCCCCAACGCCGTCACCGTCGGAATCCAGCTGGTCGGGGTTGTACACGCAGGGACAGTTGTCCACGTCGTCGGTGAATCCGTCTCCATCGGAATCCGGATGCGGCGTCGGCTCCTCGTCCACGCAATTCTCGTAAATCGCCACCACCTTGCCGCCTGCCTCGTAGACGTAGAAGGTCTCCGCCATGTCGGTCGGATTCGCCGGATCGTAGACGCGCTTGCGCACGCGGTTTCCCTGCGCATCGTACAGGAACTCGATGGTCTGGTTCAGCTTCGACACCGAGGCCACCTTGCCGTAGGTCGTCCATGCGATGTTCGTGATGCTCTCGGACTGGTCGCCGGTCAGCTCCCCGATCTCATCATAGGAGTAGTTCTGCTGGATTGGCTGCGCTTCGAGATCGCCGATGATCGGTGACGGCGGGGCACTCTCGACCAGGTGCTGCAGTCGGTTGCTTTCCTCACCCGTCACAGGCTGTTGCTCGTACTGGTAGGTCAGGTTGTCCATCGGTCCCGGATTCGACTGCGATCCATCGCGCGTCAGCGTCCGGATGTTCCCGTTCGGACCGTACGAATATGACGCGTTGTACATCGCCCCGGGATCGATCCATGCCCCGCCACTGTAGCTCTTGAAGTCCGCTTGGAGCAACCGGTTCAACACGTCGTACTCGTACGTGTAGCCGGTCAGGTTCTCCAAGTTGCCCGCGCCGTTCGGCGACGGGCGGAACCAACGACGATGTCGCGCTGGCGAGTCGAGTCGTTGCGCTGGGCGAGGCAGTGATTCTGAGCACCGGTCGCCATTACGAGGGCGAGTGCCGTGAGTGTGATTCGTGAGTTCATGGTTGTTGGGCGCATCACCGCTTTGTGTGGGTAATGGCTAGATTCCGGGATGTACGATACCGACGTGTTTTCCCGTTTGCTCGGCATCTCCGAGCCGTGGAGGGTCTCCGGTGTTACCGTTGACCGCTCAGAGCGAATTGTGACGGTCGAGGTCGCCTACGACAGCTCGACGACCGTTCCCTGCCCCGAGTGTGGCGCCGGCTGTAGTCGATATGATCATCAGAAGCGGTCGTGGCGCCACCTCGATACCATGGAGTTTAAGACCATCGTCACCGCGAGCATCCCGCGTGCGGATTGCCGTGAGCACGGCGTGCACCAGATCGACGTGCCCTGGGCTGAGCCGGGCAGCCACTTCACCTCGCTGTTCGAGTCGCTGGTGATTACCTGGGTGGGCGCCACGACGTTTGCCGAAGCTGCTCGACAGCTACGGATCGGATGGTCGACCGTCGACCGCATCATGCAGCGAGCCGTCGAACGTGGTCTCCAGCGTCGCGAGCAATGCATGCCGCGGCATATCAGCATTGACGAGACCTCTTTCCAGCGCCGCCACGAGTACGTCACCACCGTCACCGATCAGGAGACGGGCAACGTGATCTACGTCGCCGATGGTCGGAGCAAGGAGAGTCTTGAGGGCTTCTTCAAATCCCTTCCCGAGGGCGCCGCAGAGCGGATCGAGACGATCTCGATGGACATGCACAAGGCGTATATCAGCGTCGTGCTCAAGTATGTTCCCGACGCGCACGAGAAGATCTGCTTCGACAAGTTCCACGTCGCGAAGTATCTCGGCGACGCCGTCGACAAGGTGCGCCGACAGGAGCATCGCGAGCTGCTGGCGCAGGGAGATACGCGGCTGACGAAGACGAAGTACGACTGGCTCCGCAACCCGGAGACAATGGATCGTGAGGCGTGGAAACGCTTTGAAGCGCTGCGCGAGTCCTCGCTTCGCACCGCCAAAGCTTGGACGATCAAGGAGCATGCAATGCAGCTGTGGCACTACACCAGCAGGACATGGGCTCTGAAGCAATGGAAGTCGCTCATCGCTTGGGGCGAGCGATCACGACTCGAGCCGGTGCGAGCTGCAGTCAAGACCATCAAGCGCCATCTCTGGGGCGTGATCAATGCCGTCGTGCACAAGCGCACCAATGCTCACGCAGAGAGCGCCAACAGCCGAATACAGAAAGTCAAACGAAACGCCTGCGGGTTCAGAAATCGTCAGCGGTTCCGAACCGCAATTATGTTCCATTGCGGTGGTCTCGACCTGCATCCGACAAATCAATTGGCCTAATTCACCCACACGATGCGGTGATGACCCGGTTGTTGAGAGTTGACAAAATGCGGAATGTGATGACAAGCGTTCGTCCCCACGCCAAGGCGCAGGGATCATAACATCACGTTCGCGTCGCAATTCCGACCGCATTGGTATGCTCTTCGACCCCTCGGCATTGTTGTACGACGAGTCCACCAGACCTAACAGGCTGCTAAAAAACCCGGCACGAATCGGTAAGTTGTGGCATGAGAGGAAAACTTCGCCATCAGGAATACCTGTACAGTTACGTTCCGCTCGAGGAGCGCATCCCGGAAGATCATGAGCTTCGCCCGATTCGCAAGCTCGCGGATTCGGTGCTCGGGGAGATGTCGCACTGGCTCGACGGTCAATACTCGGCCGTCGGTCGCCCGTCGATCCCGCCTGAGTTCCTGATTAAGGCACTCCTGCTGCAGCGGCTCTACGGTATTCGAAGCGAGATTCAGCTGATGGAGCAGCTGAATTTCAACATGCTGTTCCGGTGGTTCGTCGGAATCGGACTTGATGAGCCGGTCTGGACTCCGGAGTCTTTTTCGACAAACCGCCAGCGGCTGTTTTCGGCTGAAGGCATGCAGCTGTTCTTTGACGGCATTTTGGGTGAAGCTGCCAGGGCCGATCTGCTGTCGACCGATCACTTCTCAGTCGATGGGACACTGATCAAGGCGTGGGCCTCGCAGAAGAGCTTCCGTCCGAAGGAGCGGGATGAGAATGATGACTCCGACGGTGAGAACTTCCACGGTGAAAAGCGGAGCAATCACACGCACGCGTCAACGACTGATCCGGAGGCGCGCCTGTATCGGAAGTCCGCTGGGACCGCCGCGGAGCTGTGCTTCATGGGACATATCCTGATGGAGAACCGCAACGGGCTGATCGTTGACGTTGAGCTGACCGTGGCCGAGGCAACGCAGGAACGCGAGGCGGCATTGCGGATGCTCGACCGACTGCCGGGACAGCACCGCGTAACGGTGGGAGGAGACAAGGGGTACGATGTCAACGACTTTCATACGAGGTGTCGGGAGCTGAATGTTACTCCTCACATTGCCCAGCGGAACGATGGTCGGCGGTCGGTATTGGATCGACGAACGACGCGTCACCCGGGATATCAGGTGAGCAGTCGGAAGCGCAAGTTGATCGAACAGGCGTTCGGTTGGGTGAAGGCGGCGGGGAGATTGCGACAGTTCATGATGCGGGGAGCGGCGCGGAACGGACCGACATTCTGCCTGGCGATGACTGCATATAATATAGTCAGAATCGTTCGTGCGCTGCCGGCTCCGGCATGAGACCACGGTAGGATAACTGACTGCGACAGATCGGTCGTACCGGAAATGCGGCGATAAATACATGGGACGCCGGCCGATTACACAGGCTACGTTCAATGGCCATCTATCGATCCTCGAAATTCCCCCATCACGATCCAATTGCCTGCCGATCTTTTCACCGCCCGAGGCGGCGATCGGCTGCCGAAACGGGGATTTTTAGCGGCCTGCTAATGGATGCCCGTTGTGTCTGCGCCCATCCCTTCGTCCGCAGGCTGATCAGTTAGCAGTCGAAACTGTCCGTTACCATATTCCAATATTACGTCACGCGAACCCCGATACCAATATGTTAGAAACACATAAGTAGTTCCATCGATTTGGACCACGCGATAGTTGCCACTTTGCGGAAACCCAGTAGATGTCCCAACTCCGTTGTCGATGGCGATAATTTCATCGTACATTCGACCATAGACCCCCAACGACGAGTCGTCCCCAAGCACAGCGATTGTTAAATCAGGGCGAACCGAGTAGACGCAAACAAACTGACCTGGCAAAAGAACGATGCATCCCGCCAACCAAGCGGCTCCATCACGAATGTCAACGTAGCTGCGAAATGATCGCGCGGGCAGAGTTTCCCACGCCCCGCAGGTCACTGGAACTTCTCTGACAGTCTTCTGACAAGAAGCCATCCAAGAAATCAAGAACCCGAACAAAATCAGATCGATTGGTCGGCGTGTCATGGACAGGCTCGATTTCCGACGATCGCAGGCGGAAGGAGGAACCACCAGTTTGCGGGGAACATTTGAAGGTCCGCATCAATACGTCCCACGACTTGCTGGAGGAGTGTCTTGCTCACGTCGAACTCCAGCGACACCTCGTTGAACAGGAGGTTACTCGCGTTGTTATGAGCGTACGCAAGGAAGTAGTAACCATTGTACCCCACAGAATAGGTCGCCTTCAGCCTGATTGCGGGCGCGTCAAGCGCTTTCGCCGCGTCGCCAAGGAATGCAAAAATGTCGCTCCGGGTCCGCCGAGCTGTCACAAGTTCATCTCGCCATCTCCAAAAATTCGTGTACGCGGCGGAACGAACTCCGTTGAACTGTGAATACAAGAACATCGATTCATACGTACGACCGTCTCCAAACGCATTTCGGAGCGTCTGCTGATTGCCTGCAATCGAGGCGACACGCATTCGGTTGTCGATCACTGCCGAGATAATGAGTAACCCGTACAGCGATTCTCTGTGACCGCCACCTGCGAGATCGACTCCTCGTCCATCTTTTTTGATACCGTACTCGTCCTTTCGCACGGGACCCCCTTCGGCAAGAAGCATCCGGTACTTCGCTCCGAGATCCGACTGCAGGTTGATTGACATGAGGAGAATCTTCTGATCGTAGACGTCAAGAGCGTCTTCGGTTTGGTGATCCACAATCAGATATTCGCCCAAATGAGTGTAGCCATTGTGATCGTCGCTGCCTTCGAACCATTGGTATTGGCTGCTCGCGGCATCAGTTGAGTCGTAGTTGTTGTTTTCGTACCAGTCGTCGCCGTTCGGGTCAGTCATCCAAATCGGCGAGTCACCCAGTGTGGAATATGGACTGTAAGCGTTCCGACCAATGGGATCGGTCATCCACCGAGTCGCTGATCGGCCATCGTACTCCCAGAAGCTGGCGTAGCTGTGACCATGGTTGATCTCATCTACCGCTTCTTGCCCATTGAACCCATACCGCCACTCCCCACCCCGCCAACTCCGATCCGGCTGCATCATGCCATACGGGTAGTAGTTCGCATACGAACTCAGCACCGCGGCGAACGGCGCCAACCCGGATTCGGTCGTCGGCTGCTTCATGTCCGAGACCACCACGCGGGCGTTGCCAAGATGATCCTTCAGCTCGTAGTACTTCTCGTCGAGGATTCGCGTGAATGTCTCCTCGGGTTCGGTAATCGGCGTGCCCGTTGACGCAGGTCGGCTGATGTTCGAGGGCTTCCCTTCGGCGATTCGTCCCTGTGCGGCGTTGCCGTAGATCACCCATTCGACGAGGTTGTATGGCTCGACGCAGCTGCAGTCGATCGTCTCGCTCGCCACGCACGGGCATTGATCCACTTCGTCCGGAAATCCATCGCCGTCCTGGTCGTCCGGTGCCGCCTGCGCCACCGTTGGGCAAAGATCCTCGCTGTTCGGAATGCCGTCGCCATCACAATCGGGCGGTGGATCGGGTGCGCCCGGGAACTGGTCGCACGCATCCCCAACGCCGTCACCGTCGGAATCCAGCTGGTCGGGGTTGTACACGCATGGACAGTTGTCCACATCGTCGGTGAAGCCATCTCCATCAGAATCCGGACGCGGCGTCGGCTCCGGCTCCACACAGTTCTCGTAGATCGCCACCACCTTGCCGCCTGCCTCGTAGACGTAGAAGGTCTCAGCCATGTCGGTCGGATTCGCCGGATCGTAGACCCGCTTGCGCACTCGGTTTCCCTGCGCGTCGTACAGGAACTCGATGGTCTGGTTCAGCTTCGACACCGATGCCACCTTGCCAAACGTCGTCCATGAGATGCTCGAAATGTTCTCGGAGTGATCACTGGTCAGCTCCCCGATCTCGTCGTAGGAGTAGTTCTGCTGGATCGGCTGCGCTTCGAGGTCGCCGATGATTGGCGATGGCGACGGTGCACTCTCAACGAGATGCTGCAGTCGGTTGCTTTCCTCACCCGTCACAGGCTGTTGCTCGTACTCGTAGGTCAGGTTGTCCATCGGACCCGGATTCGACTGCGATCCATCGCGCGTCAGCGTCCGGATGTTCCCGTTCGGATCGTACGAATATGACGAGTTGTACATCGCCCCGGGATCGATCCATGCCCCGCCACTGTAGCTCCTGAAGTCCGCCTGGAGCAACCGGTTCAGCACGTCGTACTCGTACGTGTAGCCGGTCAGGTTCTCCAGTGCCGGGGGCAGCGTCGGCGGGATTGCCGGGGGCGACGGCTGGATAAACGACGTCCACGCCGCGATGTTCCCGTTGTACAGGTCCTTCGTCGGCTGCAGGTGATAGCTCGAAGCAACGCCCGACGTCGGATCGAATTCCGATATCGTGTTGACGAAGTCGTTGTGATTGTACGTGAGCATCATGCCGAACGCGTCACCTGCCGTGTTGGGTCGATTGCCGACGCCGTCGGTCCCGGGATCACATGACGGAACATCTCCGATTGGCTACGTAGAAGCCTATATGACATGGGCAATACGCATCCCATAAAACACGATCCCGACGAAAAAGATGCCAAAGGATACAATAGCGAGATACCAAGCAATTCGAGTCTCGAAAAAGGATGATACATCGTGTTCCTTCATGATTGCAATAATGTGGCGATCCCAAGCCGCGAATGGCTGCAGCATCTCGTTTGGTTCCAACGTAGCAAAGAGGCGATTGCGCCTATAGAGCTCTGGATCGTGTTCCCTGAGAAATTTGGATGCTAAGAGCCAACAATGGTTGGCGCGGATTGAAAAGGCAACGCCGGTCAGAGTAATATAAATAAGCAACGCTACGCTCGGCTTCCAAAGCACAGCCACGACTGTGGAGCAACCGCACACGGCGCTGAAGTACGCGACATAGCGACGAAGGTGACTCTCGTTCCTCATTGCAACCTCCCAATTTGCTTGCCGAGAGTATCGCTGACCGTTTTGAGTCCTTCGTTTTGACCTTGCTGGTCCTGAATCGTTTTACGGTTCTCATCAAGCCGATCTTTCAATTGAATTTCCGTGTAAGCGTCCAACTGGTTGTGGCGCGCGAGAGCATGTTCAATTGATGCATTCTCAACCCTCAGGAGGTGAATTTGGTGATTGTTGTCGCCAATGTGATCATCGATTGTGGCCTTGGCTTGCTGCAACTGGATGCATACTGCGTCCTTTGCTGATTTGGACAATGGCGTTAACCATGTGAAGCCAATGTATCCACCCACGGACTCCGGAAGAAACCCGCCGCCAATGCCGAGGGACAAATTGACGCCGACCCACCCATTAGACGACACACGACTCACAGAAACAACGGTTATTTCGCCGAAGGTCGCGCCAACGTTCGTACCCGATCCTTGAGCGCAAAGGACCGATGGCATGTCGGGGAACACAGTAACCGAAAGTTGCGCGGAAGCCGACACGTTGGTCTCGAATCCTATGGCAGCCGCACCGTAGCCAAATACGCCGTCGGGCCCGAATACTATGCCTGCCTCTCCTTGTCCCCCGAGTCCGATGGCTGCCGCGTTGTTGACCCCCAGCAGAACCACTTCCAGACCCTCAAGTTCAATCCCATCGATCGTACGGTTCTCGCTGAAGGCAAACGGACTATTCCACGGATATTTGTCACTGAGTGGATCGATGGACCAGAATCGACCTATTCGCGAATCGTCAGCACGGTATCGAAATGATATAAGGTTGCCTAATCCCGATATCGCATTGTCCTGTTCCTGACCCTGATACCCATACCGCCACCCCCCACCCTGCCAACTCCGATCCGGCTGCATCATGCCATACGGGTAGTAGTTCGCATACGAACTCAGCACCGCCGAAAACGGCGCCAACCCGGATTCGGTCGTCGGCTGCTTCATATCCGAGACCACCACGCGGGCGTTGCCAAGGTGATCCTTCAGCTCGTAGTACTTCTCGTCGAGGATTCGCGTGAACGTCTCGTCAGGTTGCGTGATCGGTGTTCCTTCTGACGCAGGTCGGCTGACGTTCGAGGGCTTGCCTTCCGCAATGCGCCCCTGTGCCGCGTTGCCGTAGATCACCCATTCGACGAGGTTGTACGGCTCGGCGCAGCTCGGCTCGCAGGGATTCGGATCAGTTGCGTCCGGGATGCCGTCGGAATCCTGATCTCCCACTGGTCCCGCTGTGCATGGGCACGGATCGAATTCATCCGGAATGCCGTCGCCATCGCTGTCGCCGCCCGGTGGAGGAACTTCGCCGTTGTTCGGATCGGGATCGCAGGCGTCGGGTACGCCATCATCATCAGAGTCCGGCTCTTCTCCCGGCGGCGCCGGCTCCACACAGTTCTCGTAGATCGCCACCACCTTGCCGCCTGCCTCGTAGACGTAGTATGTCTCCGCCATGTCGGTCGGATTCGCCGGATCGTAGACGCGTTTCCGAACGCGGTTTCCCTGCGCGTCGTACAGGAACTCGATGGTCTGGTTCAGCTTCGACACCGATGCCACCTTGCCGTAGGTCGTCCACGAGATGCTCGAAATGTTCTCGGAGTGATCACCGGTCAGCTCCCCGATCTCGTCGTAGGAGTAGTTCTGCTGGATTGGCTGCGCTTCGAGATCGCCTGCGACCGGTGACGGCGACGGGGCGGTTTCGACCAGATGCTGCAGTCGGTTGCTTTCCTCACCTGTGACCGGCTGCGACTCGTACTCGTACGTGAGGTTGTCCACCGGACCCCGATTCGACTGCGATCCATCGCGCGTCAGCGTGCGAATGTTCCCGTTCGGATCGTACGAATACGACGCGTTGTACATCGCCCCGGGATCGATCCATGCCCCGCCACTGTAGCTCTTGAAGTCCGCGGTGAGCAGCCGGTTCAACACGTCGTACCATCAACCATCTGACTCGTTCGCACCTGCGTCGAAGGATTCCGGTGCCGACCACCCCTTCCCCGAGCCATCCCGGTGTCGACACTACAACGAGCGGTGAAATACTCGTACACGACCCCCTCGCGCGTGATCCAGGTGTTCAACCCAGCCTCACGCAGAAGGGAACCGAACAGACGAGCCCCCCTGACCGCGGTTCTCGATGAACACCGCTGCACGGTTGTTCGCGATCGACGGAACGTCAGCACTGAGCTGCGACGAATGCGCCCGTGCGGAGCCAACGACGATGTCGCGCTGGCGAGTTGAGTCGTTGCGCTGGGCGAGGCAGTGGTTCTGAGCACCGGTCGCCATTACGAGGGCGAGTGCGGTGAGTGTGATTCGTGAGTTCATGGTTGTTGAGAGTTGACAAAATGCGGAATGTGATGACAAGCGTTCGTCCTCACGCCAAGGCGCAGGGATCATAACATCACGTTCGCGTCGCAATTCCGACCGCATTGGTATGCTCTTCGATCACTCGGCACTGTTGTACGACGAATCCACCAGACCTAATGGATGCCCGTTGTGTCTGCGCCCATCCCTTCGTCCGCCGGCTGATCAGTTAACAGTCGAAACTGTCCGTCACCATATTCCAATACTACGTCACGCGAACCCCGATACCAATATGTTAGAAACACATAAGTAGTTCCATCGATCTGGACCACGCGATAGTTGTCACTCATGGGAAATCCTATATGCGTCGAGACTCCGCTGTCAATTGCAACAATCTCATTGTACATGCGACGATTGAAGCCCGACGACGATTCGTCCTCAAGAACAACTATCGTGAGATCCGGGCTAACGGTATAGACACACGCAAATTGGTCTGGAAGCAGAACCACACTTCTTGCTAGCCATGGGAACCCATCTCGCCGCTCAACCCACCGACGGACCGAACGCTTGGGTAATGTCTCCCATGTTCCGCACAGCGGTGGAACTTCTTTGACTGCTCTTGCACAAGAATCCATGAACGGAATCAATAGCCCAATTAGAATCGTCTCTATCGGTCGGCGCATCATGGGCCATAGATTTGTCCGATACGTGAATCTAAGAACCACCAGTTATCGGGGAAATTTGTAAGGTCCGCATCCATTCGCCCCGCAACACGCTGAAGGAGTGTCTTGTTCATATCAAAGCGGCGCGTCGATGCGACGCACGATGTGGTCGGAAGGGCTCTCATTGAAGAATCAGTCGCAAATCCACGTGTTCAACCCTCCACTCTTAAGCAGATACCGCACCGCCGAGTCGGCTGCCTGCGATTGTCGATGAATACGGAACTCCCGGATAGCGGGAATCGCGCATTCTCCAATGGGCGGTTGCCCCGCGACGCATGCGTTCCGATACGCATGTCACGACATGGAATCATGGAGTCGGACGCACAGTTGATTTACTCGCTCGCCTCACACGGAGACGAATCAGCCAAAATCATTCGTCGAAGCGATAGCGACGAATTCACGTCACGTACCGACAATCGTACGCAGAAAGTTTATTGCTGCTCAGGCCACCAACCGCGATTAAGTTCATCATCATTCCAATACCAAAAAAGCGCATAAGGCATATATTTCAAAGCCGACGGCGACATGCCTGCTATGAGCACTTCCATGACAGCGCGGTCGGGCAGGTAGTATCGTCCAGCATGCACCAGAACCCTGTTGTGTCCAATCACAAACGTATCCCGCCCGCACTTTGGGCTACTGATTAGTATGAGCGTTGCTGCGTCTGCGTAATCTTGTTCGCTTTCACGTGACCCTGTGTTTCGATACAGCCTATCGACAAGGAGGTACTTAAGGCTGGATATCGTGTCGCCTGTGACGTACGGCGCCATTTCAAGAAGGTCAGACGCATCCAAAGGAGATAAGCTTTGAGAGGACCAGTTGCGGTTGAACACGACGACCGTCAATACGCCGCAGCTGTCCGATGCGAACGGGTTGCGAACCGCACTTCGTGATGACCCGACGCACGATACGAAGGAACAAGTGGACGCCAACAATAGTATCACGACTAATCTATTCACTGGTATCACTCTCCTCCTGAGCGGGAACGTTTGACGTCACGCCAGATGTTTTGATTGTACCGCGCCCACCGTCTCTCTTATGTGATTGACGCTTGTATTTCACTTCACCGGCGGCTTTTGCAACATCGTATGCGTCGTCGACAGACCTACGCTCGTTCTTGGTGTCGTAGTCCGGATCAACGCCCCGTATATTTCCCTTATCCCATTGAAAATTACGGTGTTTCAACTCATCTTGGGACGGTGGTTCTCCGTTATCGTCTGGGCCAAACACGAACCAAGCACCACTTGCCTCGTCTACGAACGTGATCGCTGGACTAATCCGCTGAATCACCGTCTCGCCGTTGACCTCGACTCCGTATTCGTATCCCAGTTCGGGATTCCAACGGATCGTCGGAACGCCAGTATATGTATCTGGATTGTCGAAGTGAATATCATCACCAGCAAAATTATACGGCAGGGCAATATGAATGGTGAAATCTGGACTCTCTGCCAAGTAGCGTAGGCGGCGCCCCCACTCTTCATGATGTTGTTCGACGTATCGGATCACTGCCTCAACCGCCGAACGGAGTTCCTCAGATGCGTATGTGAATTTTCTTCCGTCGGGGTCGATGCGGAGGATCGGATTGTTGGCGACAAATGCATATGGCGAAATTGCTGGGTATTTGAACTCGCAGGGGTCAGTCGATATCCAGCGCGCCAGCCGTGTCTCGTAGACTCTGAATCCAAAGTCGTACGCGTTGCCAGTGACCGGCACTCCGCCGCCGGCATTGCTCCACTCATCATCCATCTCCTTCCCATTGAACCCATACCGCCACTGCCCACCCTGCCAACTCCGATCCGGCTGCAGCATGCCATACGGGTAGTAGTTCGCATACGAACTCAGCACCGCCGCAAAGGGCGCCAACCCGGATTCGGTCGTCGGCTGCTTCATGTCCGAGACGACCACGCGGGCGTTGCCAAGGTGGTCCTTCAGCTCGTAGTACTTCTCATCGAGGATTCGCGTGAACGTCTCCACAGGTTGAGCGATCGGTGTTCCTTCTGACGCCGGTCGGCTGATGTTCGAGGGCTTGCCTTCCGCAACGCGCCCATGTGCCGCATTCCCGTAGATCACCCATTCGACGAGGTTGTATGGCTCGACGCAGCTGCAGTCGATCGTCTCGCTCGCCACGCACGGGCATTGATCCACCTCGTCCGGGAATCCATCGCCGTCCTGGTCGTCCGGTGCCGCCTGCGCCACCGTCGGACAGAGATCCTCACTGTTTGGAATGCCGTCACCGTCACAATCGGGCGGTGGATCGGGTGCGCCCGGGAACTGGTCGCACGCATCCCCAACGCCATCACCGTCGGAATCCAGCTGGTCGGGGTTGTACACGCACGGACAGTTGTCCACGTCATCGGTGAATCCGTCTCCATCGGAATCCGGATGCGGCGTCGGCTCCTCGTCCACGCAATTCTCGTAAATCGCCACCACCTTGCCGCCTGCCTCGTAGACGTAGAAGGTCTCCGCCATGTCGGTCGGATTCGCCGGATCGTAGACGCGCTTGCGCACGCGGTTTCCCTGCGCATCGTACAGGAACTCGATGGTCTGGTTCAGCTTCGACACCGATGCCACCTTGCCGTAGGTCGTCCATGCGATGTTCGTGATGCTCTCGGACTGGTCGCCGGTCAGCTCCCCGATCTCGTCATAGGAGTAGTTCTGCTGGATTGGCTGCGCTTCGAGATCGCCGATGATTGGCGATGGCGACGGTGCACTCTCAACGAGGTGCTGCAGTCGGTTGCTTTCCTCACCTGTCACAGGCTGTTGCTCGTACTGGTAGGTCAGGTTGTCCATCGGACCCGGATTCGACTGCGATCCATCGCGCGTCAGCGTCCGGATGTTCCCGTTCGGATCGTACGAATACGACGCGTTGTACATCGCCCCGGGATCGATCCATGCCCCGCCACTGTAGCTCTTGAAGTCCGCCTGGAGCAGACGGTTCAAGACGTCGTATTCGTAGGTGTAGCCGGTCAGGTTCTCCAGTGCCGGGGGCAGCGTCGGCGGGATTGCCGGGGGCGACGGCTGGATAAACGACGTCCACGCCGCGATGTTCCCGTTGTACAGGTCCTTCGTCGGCTGCAGGTGAAAGCTTGAGGCACGAACCGCTGACATGAACGACCCACTCCTCAACGCGCGACGCACTATTGGAGCGATGTTGAGAAATTACGGACTCAATTTGTCTGCCTGATGGATAGCATTACCCAGCGGAAGGATTCCCGACACACATATCACGTATATAGTCACAATTAGTTTCCGTCGTGCCCGTGACGCAACGCGATATTTCTTTGCGAACCGCTGCTTATAGTAATAATAGTTGATACTAAACAAACTTGCTCCGATGGTAATGGAGACAACGTACATTTCGTTATGGGGCAGCTGCCAGCGACCGACGCCGAGTACCAAGCCCGAGATCGACATCCATTGGATAAACGTAAGTCGAACGGCTGAATCAAGATATCGAGTCGACCTATCGGGATCGCTTCGGAAATCTTCAAAGAAGAAGTAGTAGATGTCCGTTCCCCACTTAACATGAATTCCCACGCACAAGCCAAACGCGAGAATGATGATCCAGGCATGTTGATTAATGCCAATCGTTGCCTCCATCGTTAACCTATCTGATTGGTTGCACGGCAGTCGCATCTTGCAGTCGTCGCGGATACGCGGAGTCCAATGATGCTCCTCTTGTTCGGGGTTTCACATCGGTCACGTCCTGTGGATTGCGCAGTTGGGTAGAATTGTCCTGGGCAGTCGTTTGCAGCATTTCGTCCGTGGTTCCCAAATGGGACAGCGCCCCATCAATCCTGGCGGCAACAACATCCCAGCCAACCGTGGCGTCAACAATGAAATATATCGTTGCACCGACAGCAACGACTGGCGATCCAACCAGAGCGGCAGTAGTAATCGCCGCATCCAGCACGCCTTTCTGCCAAGCCTCGTCGCCGTTGAGCACTTGGACAACGCCAATGCCAACGCTTGCGACACCGAGAGCCTTCCCGGCTTTGGATAGCAATCTAACGGCGGCAAGTTCATTGTCCGCCGCTTGAATCGCACGCTGCGTCGCAGTAACCCCGAGTCCGGTCACTTTGCGCACCGTAGGCGGAACCGACCGGACGATGTTACGAGTTATCACGATCCGTTCGCCACTACTGGCAGCAGCCAGAATGGCATCTCCGTTTCGGCGAACGTATTCCTCTGTCTGGAGGGCGGACGCAACTGTATTTGTCTGCGAGAGTCTTGTAAGCGTAACCGTCAAGGTTGATGGCGTCGGCGCCGGTATCGGGGCTTGGGAATTACCGTTGAGTTCGGCGTGAATGCACGCCCGTAGAGTCTCTAGCCCACGTTCACCGGTAACAGGCTCGTCGGTGGATTTGATCTGTTGACCGTTTGCGCTAGAGTTGGCTTGGGGGTCGGCAGGCTCCAAGCCGTCCAGATCAATCATGTGAATCGGCATGTTCCCGGCGAACTGATACGGGCTCCACCACGGAAACTTGTCCGACAGCGGATCGACCGAAAGGAACCTGCCGACGCCTGCGTTGTACATCCGCATCCCGTAGTCGTAGGAATCCCCCTGCGACGTCAGTTCGTGATCCATCTCCTTCCCATTAAACCCATACCGCCACTCCTCACCCTCCCAACTCCGATCCGGCTGCATCATGCCATACGGGTAGTAGTTCGCATACGAACTCAGCACCGCGGCGAACGGCGCCAACCCGGATTCGGTCGTCGGCTGCTTCATGTCCGAGACCACCACGCGGGCGTTGCCAAGGTGATCCTTCAGCTCGTAGTACTTCTCGTCGAGGATTCGCGTGAATGTCTCCTCGGGTTCGGTAATCGGCGTGCCCGTTGACGCAGGTCGGCTGATGTTCGAGGGCTTCCCTTCGGCGATTCGTCCCTGTGCGGCGTTGCCGTAGATCACCCATTCGACGAGGTTGTACGGCTCGGCGCAGCTCGGCTCGCAGGGATTCGGATCAGTTGCGTCCGGGATGCCGTCGGAATCCTGATCTCCCTCTGGTCCCGCTGTGCATGGGCACGGATCGAATTCATCCGGAATGCCGTCGCCATCGCTGTCGCCGCCCGGTGGAGGAACTTCGCCGTTGTTCGGATCGGGATCGCAGGCGTCGGGTACGCCATCATCATCAGAGTCCGGCTCTTCTCCCGGCGGCGCCGGCTCCACGCAGTTCTCGTAGATCGCCACCACCTTGCCGCCCGCTTCGTATACGTAGTAGGTCTCCGCCATGTCGGTCGGGTTTGCCGGATCGTAGACGCGCTTGCGCACGCGGTTTCCCTGCGCGTCGTACAGGAACTCGATCGTCTAGTTCGGCTTCGACACCGATGCCACCTTGCCGTAGGTCGTCCACGAGATGCTCGAAATGCTCTCGGACTGATCACCGGTCAGCTCCCCGATCTCGTCGTAGGAGTAGTTCTGTTGGATCGGCTGCGCTTCGAGGTCGCCGATGATCGGTGTCGGCGGGGCGCTCTCGACCAGGTGCTGCAGTCGGTTGCTTTCCTCACCTGTCACAGGCTGTTGCTCGTACTGGTAGGTCAGGTTGTCCATCGGACCCGGATTCGACTGCGATCCATCGCGCGTCAGCGTCCGGATGTTCCCGTTCGGATCGTACGAATACGACGCGTTGTACATCGCCCCGGGATCGATCCATGCCCCGCCACTGTAGCTCTTGAAGTCCGCCTGGAGCAACCGGTTCAGCACGTCGTACTCGTACGTGTAGCCGGTAAGATTCTCCAGTGCCGGGGGCAGCGTCGGCGGGCTTGGCGGAGGCGACGGCTGGATGAACGACGTCCACGCCGCGATGTTCCCGTTGTACAGGTCCTTCGTCGGCTGCAGGTGATAGCTCGCCGCGATGCCGGAGGTCGGATCGAACGGCGATGCAGTATTGGCGACTTCACGTGTGGTTTTCCACGGCATCGAACTGCCGAAGCTGGGCCGCTTATCCCGCAGCCACGACCGCAGCCACCGTCGCGAGTTCGGTGACCGGCAGCGCGGTGATTTCGTCGTCGATGCCGTATCGCTCGCTGCCGGGAAAGATGACCCAGAGGTGCTCCAATGCCAGGTCAGCGAAGGCAGTGCGCATCGAACGTGTTGCTGCCGGAGCGTCGCTCAACTTCACTTCGACGCCATATCGCTTTCCTCCGGCGATCAGCATCAGGTCGAGTTCTGCTCCGGCATGAGTTGCCCAATAGTAGGCGTTGGTCGAATGCCGCCCGATCATGCCCAGCAGTTGTTCGATCACGAACCCCTCGAAGGACGCTCCGACCTTCGGGTGGCCCTGGAGCTCTGCCGGCGTATCGATCTGGAGGATGGAGTGAAGAAGCCCGGAATCGCGTACGTACACCTTCGGCGCCTTCACCTGACGCTTCTTCAGATTCTCATACCAGGGGGCGAGGACGCGAACGACGTACGCGCCGGAAAGTATGTCGAGATACGATCGAGCGGTTGGTTCACTCGTCCCGAGTGCCCGCGCAAACTCGGCGGCATTCCAGACCTGTCCGTGAAAATGCGCCACCATCGACCAGAAGCGTCGGAGGCGATCGGCCGGGATGGAGATGCCGAGCTGCGGAATGTCCCGTTCCAGAAACGTCCGAACGAAGCTCGCGCGCCAGTTCGCCGAGGCCTCGTCGCTTGCGGCGAGATACGATCGCGGGAATCCGCCCCGGTTCCATAATCGACCCCAGTGCTCGGGGCCGACGTCAATGATGGTGAAGCCACCGAGGTCAACGATCCCGACCCGTCCCGCGAGCGACTCGGAGGCACCGCGCATGAGGTGTGGCGATGCGCTGCCGAGGAGCATGTACTGCGCGCGGGAATCCTCGCGGTCGATCAGAAAGCGAAGTACGTCGAACAGCTCCGGTTCCCGCTGGATCTCGTCAATGATCACCAGGCCATCGAGGTGCGCGAGCGTACTCTCGGGACGAGCGAGCCGGCGCCGGTCGACGGGACGCTCGAGGTCGAAGTAGTGGACGGTGCCGTCGGAAGCTCCCACCATTCGCGCAAGCGTCGTCTTGCCCGCCTGTCGCGGTCCGACCAACGCGACTGCAGGGTGCACCGCGAAGGCGCGCCGCACGGCGGCAATGGCATCCGGCCGATCGATTCGATCCATGGCCGAACCTACGCCGGATTCTGGAAAATCGAAAGTCGAACTTTCGATTTTCAAGGAACGAGGTTTACCGTACTGATGGTAGTTCGCGACGGTATGTGGGCCCAGAGGGCGTGGTGCCGGGACCGTCGCTGTCGAAGCCGAGGAAGGGCCGCGATCACACGGTGTATCCGTATCTGCCGCGGGGCGTCGGAATCGAGCGACCGCAGCAGGTCTGGAGCACGGACAGCACCTGCATCCCGATGCCGCGCTACTTCCTAAACCTGACGGCGATCGTCGACTGGTGCACGGGATTCCTCCTCAGCCGGGAGATCTCCAACTCGCTGGACAACAGCTTCTGCCGCGAGGCGCTCTCGCGCGCGCTGTCGCGGTACGGATGGCCGGAGATCTTCAACACCGATCAGGCCGGCCAGTTCACGGCGCACAGCTTCACGAGCATTCCGATCGACAACGGCATCGCCAACCGCATGGATGATCGCGGGCGTGCGCTGGACAACGTGGTCATCGAGCGGTTCTGGCGGAGCTACAAGCACCTGTACCTTTGCCTGCCAGAGAACGGTGCGGAGCTCTACAGCGGAACCGAGCCGTACATGCGGCACTTCAACACGACCAGGCCGCCACTCCTCGCTCCGCGGCGCGAGCCCAGCGGAGCTGTACCTGGCGAGTGCCTGAATCGAGGCGCAATGCCAGCGACGGTGGCCCGCGCTCCGCGTCCGCTGCGCTTGCGACGCGGCATCCCCAAAGCGGGATGGGTGCGGCTCATGGATTACCTGTAGTGCCACCGGTGAATATCGGCGACCGTGATTGCCTCGGCGACACGATTCCCATCGGCTCGTCACCAGGGTTAGAACGTCAACCCGACCCACCTTTACTCACCGGCCTTTCTGTCCAGTGAATGGGGAGTACCTCACTCACCGGCCTTTCTGTCCGGTGAATGGGGAGTACCTCAGAGAGCGCGTAAGACGTACAACGAGGCACGGAAGAACGAGAAGACGTCGAGGGGGGACAATCGTTAGGACATGTCCCCCCTTGCGCCCCCCGGTTCTGTCCCTCCCTTATTGCGGCACACTCTCACAAACGAGACGAACCGCAATGAACGAACTGATTCTCACCCCCGTACCCGTCGACGACCTCTGCGCACTGATCGCGGAGTCCGTCGCCTCAAAGCTCGAGGAGCGCAAACGACCAGAAGAGCCGACGGCACCGCCGCCCGCTCCTGACGACCTTGTCACGAGGACGGAAGCCGCCGCGATCCTTCACGTCTCCCTGCCAAGCCTTCACGGAATGTGCCGACGCGGAATCCTGACGCCCGTACGGGTGGAAGGCGTTCGTCGGACACTCTTCCGGCGTGCCGACGTGCTTGCCGCGCTCGAAGGGAGGTGCCGTCGATGAATGAAGGCGTGAACTGGAATAGCGCTCAAGTCGAGACGGCGTTCGAGAAGGCGAACCCGCAAATGCTCGAGCTGCTACGCGAGTCGGTGGAACAGGAACGGGAGCGGCACCGGATCATGTCCGCCCCGCCGCCTCGACTCGTGCGACTCAGCACGGTAAAGACCCGTCCTGTCGAGTGGCTTTGGACCGGATACCTGACGCTCTGGGAATGCGAGACAGCCGTCGGAAAGACGACCGCAATTCTCGACGTTCTCGCACGAGTGACAACGACGGGAGTGATGCCGGATGGATCGAGGGGACAGACGGGAAACGTGGTGATACTGGCGGCAGAGGACGGACTCTCCGATATGCTCGCACCTCGACTGATCGCGGCAGGTGCGGAGACGGAGAACGTCGACGCGTTCACGTCAGTGGCAGAAGGCGACGACGACGCGGGCGAATGGATCGACCTCTCGAAGCACCTTCCCACGCTCGAGCGGGCGATCTTCGAGTCCGAAGCGATCGCCGTACTGATCGACCCGATAAATGGCTTCCTGCCGTCGTCTATCGACCCGCACAAGGACGCCTCCATCCGGCGTGTCCTTGCCCCCTTGGCCAACCTTGCGGAGCGTCACGGCGTGGCGATCATCGCCGTACGGCATTGGAAGAAGGGAGCGGGTGGAAGTGCCCTCGACAGGGGCATCGGGTCTGTCGGCTACAATGCCGCCGCCCGTTCTGTGCTCTGTTGCGGCTACGATCCGGAAGATCCTGAGAAGCAACGGCGGGTGCTCGCGTCCGTGAAAACGAATCTCGGAGTTCGCCCCTCCTCTCTCTCCTACTCGATCAGGTCGGCAGAGATCGAAGGCATCGAGACTAGCGGCATCGAGTGGCACGGCTCGAGCACCTACTCAGCCGACGACATTGCCGGACTCCAGGACGAGAAGGCGCGCAAGCCGACAGCGGTCGACCGTGCTCGAGCCGCGATTCTCGAGGCGCTTGAGAACGGACCCATACGCGCTAACGATCTCGAGACGGCGGTGGTCGAAGGTCTCGGAATCGGTCGGAACAGCTTCGAGAAGGCGAGATCGGAGTTGAGGGACGAGAAGGAAATCGTACGTGACTCAGTTGGAATGCCAGCCGTCGTTTGGTGGCGCACTGTAAATCAGGCACCGCCTCCGGAATAGGTGAGTCAGGGGAGTCTGGGATTTCGTGTAGAACCTTCAGACTCCCCTGCTCACGCTACTTTCAGAGAACCTCCACGAACTCAATCTCGTCCGCAGTAAGATTGTATAGCCGGTATACCAACTTGTCAATCTGCCGATCTGTTTGAGCCAACTGCCTTTCTAGGAACGTACGCTCGCTATCGGTCCTACACGCATCACGCCTATCGTTCAGCGCCACAATCTGACGTACGAGTCCTACTAGTTCATCGTGCGCTCTCACGTCGTCGCAATTGGAGACGTCGATTTGCCTGATTGGAAGGCGCGCCACGTAAACCACCTTAATCTCGGCAAAGACTTTCCCCACCATTTGAGGATTCTGGATTTCGAAAACACGCTGTAGGAGGCGCGAGTTCAGCAAACCGAGAAGATACTCATACCGAATCCCCGAATGTACGCCACCGGTCTTCAGCTTAATCACATGGCACGAGTTGACGCATATCGCCGAATCTGACTCAAGGCAGGCCTTGAGTTTATCGTCCGTCCTACGCATGAGGATCTTGGGACTTTCGAACAGCTGCGGTGCTCTGGGCGCCGCCAGCCACTCTCCATAACACACGTATTCAGAGGGTGGCAAGAGTCGATAGCGGGTGATATCTGTGCCACGGTACAGAGGTCGCCATCCATCGTGTTGCTCCGCATCCGAATACGGACGCTCATCGAGAGTGGAAGCCGTTTGGGGAGGATTCCCCTTCCCCTTCTCGTACATCTTGACCCCAGCTCGTATATCGGCGATCTCGCCAAGAGGGACACACGTTCGTTGTGCAATTTCAAGAATTGCCTTCGCCTCATCTCGATTCCTGTAATCAATTTTGGACAGCGCGTTGGAACGGAATCGACTCTGCTGAATCGCGTATTCTGATCCGGCGTCTATGCGCACTCTGAACTCATCCGCCGGTGGCCTCTTAGTGACAATAAACACCAGTGTGTCGACGATTGCCGAGTCAAATGCCCAGCCGGTCTGCCATATCCGTTCCAGTGTTCCACTGTCGAGAAACCACCGTCGGAAGTCGACGCAGTTCTCAAGATCGCAAAACGTATTGGGTACGATGAATGACACAAAACCGCCTTCTCGACAAAGTTCGTATGCTCGAACCATGAAACAGCAGTAAGTATCCGGGAAGCGCGATGCCTGGCGATATCTGGATCGAACGTAGGAGAGTTCCGTATCCGACAACGCACCACCGTACGGCGGATTCCCGATGACCGCATCGAATCCACCTCTCTTCATCGTCTCGCCGAATTCGATGGACCAATCGAACGCATTGAGTCGTCGCCTTACGCCCAAGTCTGCACCGTCTGCATTATCTGAGGCATACACATCACTACCAACTAGCGAGTTTCCACATCGAATGTTCTCGGCTAGATCTGGCAGAACGCGTTCTCTCAGCAGCGCCAATTGTGCCCCAAGCGTCTCCTCGCTCTCCCCCTCGAGCACTCGGAGCAACAGGGACAGCTTTGTAACCTCCACCGCCTGTCGGTCGATATCGACGCCATAGATGTTGTTCAGGAGAATTTCCCGCTTGGCGGTCGTCGTGAGCCTCCACCCCTCCTGTTCAACCGCCTCTCCCGACGCTCCGATCATTGGTGCCTGTACGGTGGTTCTGTAGATCGGTGGGTTCCGCTTCTTGGCCCAATCCTTCGGATCGTTCCGGCTGTACCATTCGAGGTGCCAGTTCAGGAGGAAGTCGTACGCCGCCAACAGGAACGAACCGGAGCCGCAAGCGGGATCGAGCACTCTCAGTTTCGCAACCGCCTTCGGGTCCTTCCCCTCGACCAGCTTGCCGACCGTGTTCTCAACGATGTACTCGGAGACGTAGTCCGGCGTGTAGTAGACGCCGCCCGCCTTCCGTACCTCCGGCTTCTCCTCGACCTTGGCGCGGTGGCCCTTGGTCAGGGTAATGACCTTGCCGAGAAACCGCTCGTAGATGTGCCCAAGGATGCTGCCGGGAAGGACGGAGAACTCATAGGGGCTCTCCGGATAGTAGAGGCGGCGGAAGATCTCTTTCAGTGGCTTGTCGTCGATCACGAGTTCCGGCGTCAGCTCGTCCGGTCCCTCGATCTGCCCCTTCTCATTTGAGAAGTGGAACAGACCCGAGTTATACCGGCTGTCCGCCTGGTGGAAGAGCTGAACGAGACGCGGATACACGCTCGAGCCGTTCTGAAGCGACTGAAGCCGCCCGTACTCCTCGATACCTCGATCCTCGCAGATCCGAAGGAAGATGATGCGGTCGATCGTTCGCTGAACCGCGAAGTTCAGTTCATCCTGAGAGAGATCCGGATTCCGAAGGGCAAGGTTCTTCGCGAGCATATCCCGCCAATCCTCGATCTCTTGGAGGAAGGCGTCGTCGACCTCTCCCGTTCCCTTCTTCTTCTTCGCCGATTCGGCGTAGGAGTCGAACGAGCCGTGAAGGATCGCGTTCTTCGAGAAGATCCCGGCGAACTCGTCCCACCGCTCCGGAATCTGGTCGAATGTGAAGTACATCACACGTGCAACGCTCGGTCGATCGAGTCGATGCGGCTTCACGCGACAGTCGTAAACGGCGAACTCCTCGAAGTCTGAAAGGACACTCAGTGGCAGCTTCGCGCTCCACGCATAGCGGCGAAGCTGGAACGCGGGCTCATGGTCGACGTTGATCTTCACCGCCGGCTTCTTCGCCTCGAGGAAGAACTTCCGCTCCGGTCCGATCCGGAAGAGATAGTCGGGAGCCTTCGTCGCGCCTCCTACCTTCTGTTTCGCCTCGTGGATCACATCGCGGTACGCTTCGGCGTATCCCTTCCGATTGTGCATGTCCCATCCGAGAAGCTCGAAGAAGGGGTCGAGGTAGTCCACGCGAAGCTGGGTTTCGTTGTAGTCGCCACGGTGGTAGCTGTCGAGGTTGCGGCGGAAACGCTCGATCAGGTCGAGGAGTTCAGCGGGTGCGGGCATGTGGTACGATCGACGGTTACGGCGGCGCGGCGGGTGTGACGACAGGCGACGAACGCCCGCCCGTCGGCACGTATACGCCACCTATAAAAAGGAACGAGTGAACGCGGGTGGTGTCCCCTTCCGCTTGGAGCGTCAGGAGGACGGATCGAGGCTCGAACGAGGCGATTTTCTCACCCCGATTCTCACCCCACTTGTCAAAACCGCCGATTCTGAGGTAGAAACGGCATAGGTGGTGGGCCCAGAGGGACTTGAACCCCCAACCAACGGATTATGAGTCCGCTGCTCTAACCATTGAGCTATGGGCCCCGTGGGCAGCCTCGAAGATAGGGATCGTGCCGGAGCCCGTCTTCCCGCCGATTCCGCAGGGGGCGTCTTGCACGCCGGCTTCACTCTCGCTCGATCGAACGCCGGCGCTTCAGTTCGGCCTGACGGCGGGGACGGATCCGTCGACGCTCAATCAGCCCGCGCAGTACGCGCGTGACGTCGTGAAGCGTCCTGAATGGATGGTGCGGCAGACTCCGCTCGTTGCAGTAGGCAGCCAGCGCACCCTTGGCAAAGATGATGTCGGCATGCTCCGCCGGACAGTAGTCGCTGATCCCGTCGCCGATGTGGACGATGCGCGCATCCGGTGCGGATTCGGTCAACACCACGTTGCGCTTGCAGGTCGCGCAGAAGCACTCGCACCCCTCCACAGCATGCGGGTAGGCGATATCCATCCCTCCCTCCGATGTCAACCTCGCCTGATTGCAGAACGTCGGAATCGGTTCGAATCCGTGCAGCTCGAGGTACCGGTCGATGTAGAGGTCGAACCCGTCCGAGACGATGGTGAACGGAATGCCGTTCGCCCGAACGAGCTCCAGAAGTCCCGCGAACCCCGGGTCGGGTGGAATCGACAGAAGGAACCGATCGAGCTTCTCATGCGTGAGGGGTTCCATGAGATTCGCCGCCATTACTTTCCAATAGTCGCGGATATGAAGCTCCCGCGACTTCAGCTGCGTGCGATACGGTTCCTGCCGACCGAATTCGGCAAACAATGCGTCGCCGATATCGATCGACGAAATCGTTCCGTCGAAGTCGCAGAAGATGTGCAGGGTGTTGAGGCGAGATGGCATGTCGGGACGATGGTCTGGTGGCCGCGCCGTGGGAAGGCGCCGCACCCGCCCCCGTCGGCTCCAATTACTTCTTCGTCATCAGGTACGCGGCGTCGAAGACGTCGGAAACGCCTGCCTCCTCGAAGCGTGGCGATCGGCGTGCGGCCACTTCGCGGTGAAGCTGACGAACGTCAAATGCCGGCTCGAAAAGACGGCGAACCTCATCCTCGAACACGGCAAACGGCGGGCCGTCGATCTGCTCCTGCGGGTACTCCACGGTCAGGAGCAGTTCCCGCGTTCCGGGCTTCACCACGTGGGAAATCTTTTCGGCGTAGTGCTGCCGGACCTCCGGTGGCAGTGCGATCAGCGCTGCGCGATCATACACGGCGGTGACCTCGGCGACGTCGTCGGGCGCAAGATCGAGGACGTCGCCGTGGAACAGCGTATAGCCGCCGGACTGATACCGACGGAACCACCCGCTGGTCGCCACCTCGGGCAGCAGGCCACGCTCTTCGAAGAACTCCCGGATCGGCAGCTCCGCGATCTCCACCCCCACCACGCGCGCCCCCTGTTCCACGAGCCATGCCATGTCCCGAGACTTGCCGCACAGCGGAACGAGCACGGCATCACCGGGCGTTACGTCGAGCAGCGGGAAATACCGCTTGAGATTCGGGTTGATGCCGCGCTGGTGAAATCCAGTGCGGCCCTCACGCCAGGCATTAATCCAGAAATCAGCATCCATGTCGCGAAGATACGCCACGCGTACCATTTGCTCAGTCAATCAGCGTGACGTCCCTGTTGATGAGAAACTCGAGTTGGGTCTGGCGGTCGTAACCGTGGAAATCCCCGGCCTTGTCGATGTTCTTCTGCCACCGTGAACGATCTCCGCTGCGTCGGTACGCTTCGGCCATGTAATAGTAGCTGTACGGCAGCACCCACTGCCGGTCGAGAGAGGTTCGCTCGACCGCCTTAGTGAACGCCTTGATGGCGTCGTCGTACTTCTTCTGATCGAGGTATCCGCGGCCGATCGCATAGTATGCTTCAGCGATCTGCGAGTCGTCGGCGCCCTTTGCAACGAGGACATCGAATCCGGCGAGCACGGCCTTCTGCCCTCCCCGGTTTTCAGCAATGTTCACCAATCGAAGCACCTGGATATCCAGTGCGGACATGGGTGTTGCGATTCGATCGCGGGCATTGCGGCGGGCCGACGCATCCTCGGGCGACGGAGTTCGCGGACTCTCGATCGAACGGTTGTATGCCTTCAACGCATTGGTGCGATTTCCTCCGATCTCGTAACAGGTGCCGAGCAGGTACCAGGCATAGCTGCGAAGCGATCGGTCCCTGGAATACTTGATGAATTTCTGCAGGTAGTCCCTTGCTCGGTCGAATTCATTGAGCCGGTAATAGGCAATGCCGAGACGGCCGAAGCTGACTTCGGTGAAATACCGGAAATCGGCGTTGCCGAGTCTGATCACCGCTTCGAAGTATGGCACCGCCGCGGACGGATCTCCCATGTCAAGGAACGACGATCCGATAGCGTACTGCAGGGCGACGTTGCGGGGATAGTCCGACACCATTGAGCGAAGAATTTTCAGCCCGGCCTCATGGTCCTGCTTGTAATAGACATCGAGCATCGCCAGGACGAGGCGAGCGTCCTGACGGAAATACCGACCGTGATTCGCTGCCGACTCGATCTCGCGAATTCCCAGCGCTGCATCGCCACGAATTCCCTCCATGCCCGCAAGGAACCGCGCACCCGCGGGAATCGCACCGAAGAAGAAGTGGAAGATCCCAAGTCCGAGACGCGCGTCGTATTGCGTTGGGTCGGCACGCGCGAGCTCGTCGAGCTGTTGGTAACACGTTCGTGCGGACAGGGCCGCGGCGGCGAAATTTTCTTCCCGGGCGTGGGCGATCGCGCGATAGCCGTGGGTCATTCCGAGGATGAGCTTTGCTTCGGAATCCCCGCCATCGTTGGACAGTCGCTTTCGGGCGACGCCGATCGCCCGTTCGCTGAGTTCCATGTAGCGTTGCAGCTGTTCGGGTCGACGATCGAAGAGGTAACTCCACAGGTGCACGTTGGCTCGGAAGAAGTAGCCGATGGGGTCTTCCGGATCTGCCTGGATCGCGCTGTCGAAACTCGCCGCCGCCTGGTCGAATTCGACGTTGTAGAGATGGTCGATGCCCTCGAGCACCAGTTTCGATGGGTCGCCGGCGCGTGCGGAGGTGACCAGAAATAGCGCCATCACGAGCGCGAGCGGGGCGTTGCGAATCGTCATACGTATTCCACTGAATGGCTCGAAGCGGTGACCGTATATTACCGGATTTACGAATGCGTCAGCGATGCTCAGCAGCCCCCGGCATGGTCCTCGGAGACGCCCTCGAATGCACCTGAGGCCTGCTGGTAAACAAGTGGCGTGCGGATCGCGCACTCGCGGGGGTGTTGCGTCCGCTCGCTCCTGGCTGTCGCAGGTGGTTTACGGATACGCACATGAAAGGTTCAACGATAATTCTTCGTGATGGAACGATCTGAATTCGACCAGCTCATCCGGCGACTGGAGCCGCAGAGCGACGCTATCGAGCAATCCGAGTTGCGCGGCGAGGAAATCGACCAGCTCTCGGCCGAGCAGGCCGCGGAGCTGGTGACACGATTCGGCACCAACCGGCTGATTACGCTTCCGGAGCGCGAGCGCACATTCTTCGAGTGGCTGCGGGCAAACGATCCTCCCATCTGGCAGGATCTCTGGGGCGGCGAGGAGACTCCATACGTGGTCTCACTCGCGTACCTCCAGGATCTGCTCCCCCGTCGACGCGGATTTCTGATCTGCGACCTGGTCGACAACGAGAATTTCTGCTTCACCTCGCAGCACATCACGGCCGAGGAGGGCAAGCTGTTGCTCGACGCCGCGATAGAGACCATCAAGGAGGATGGACAGCTGACGCTCGAGCAGGCGTTCATTACCGAGGTCTGGCGCGCGCCCATCGACCTGTGGCGCTTCAGCTACATGTACGACATCGAGCTGAGCACCATCAAGCAGCTGGTTCACTGGCTCATCGAGGAGGGAATTCTCATACGTCCGGATTCGCTGAGCGACGAAGCGTCCGAAGAAGCGGCCGACGACGACGATGCGGGCGGAACGACGACCGGCATGGCCGACAAATTTCCGTTCGATCACTGATGAGCAGTCAGACCGGCTCGGTCGTGCTCAAGTTTGGCGGCACGTCCGTCACGGATGCCGACGCCATGCGCAGGGTGGTTGAAATCACCGCCCGCGAGCGGGGCTGCAATCCGGTGGTGATCACCTCGGCCTGTGCCGGGGTCACCGATCAGCTGCTCGACTGCGCGGGGCTGTGTCGTATCGGATCGATCGATGCGGCACGCGGCATCGTGCGGGAGATTCACCGACGGCACCACGCGATTCTCGACGATCTCATCGGCGGCGATCCTCATTGCTGGGCGCGAAGTCAGCTCGGCGCGCTGCTCGATGAGCTCTCGCGACTGGTCGAGGGCGTCGCGCTGCTCGGCGAGCTGACGCCTCGCACGGTCGATGCCTTCGCTTCGTTCGGCGAACGGCTCTCTTCGGCACTGCTGGTCGAGGCATTTGCGCGCGCCGGCTGGCGTGCCCACCTCGGCGACAGCCGCAGATGCATCCGCACCGACGATCAGCACTGCAATGCGCGTCCGGTGATCGAGCAGATCGAACGCCTGGCGCCGTGTGAACTTCTCGATCCGTTCGAGAAGTGCGATGTCGTCGTCGCGCAGGGGTTCATCGGTTCGACACCTGAGGGCATCTGCACGACGATCGGACGGGGCGGATCGGACCATACGGCGGCACTGGTGGGAGCTGCGCTCGGTTCCCGCGAGATCCAGATCTGGACGGACGTCAGTGGAATTCTCACGGCCGATCCACGCATCGTTCCCGACGCCCGCGTCGTTGCGGCGGTGAGCTTCTCCGAGGCGCGGGAGCTGGCCTCGTTCGGCGCGAAGGTGATTCATCCGGACACGATACTCCCGGCGGTTCGCCGGGCGATACCGGTCGTTATCCGCAACTCCCGCAGCGCCGATGACCCTGGCACCAGGATTCTCGCCGACGACGCTCCGCTCTCGCCCGGACTTCATTCGATCACGATGACGCGTGCGGTGTCGATCGTCCACCTGTCATCCGACGAAGATGCCCTGGCCGGTGCGCTGGCGACCTTCGAGGCGTACGGCGTTCCCATCCGCTGCGCTGTCGTGGCCGACCGCCAGGCCAGCGCTGTCATCGAGTCGAACCGGCTCGAGGGCATGCTGCTCGCTGCCCTTTCCACGCGCGTGGCGGTGGACGTCGAACACGGCCAGGCGCTGATCGCGATGGTGGGCAGCGGACTTCGCGGCGCGTCGGCGGTGCTCGCCGGTCCGCTCTCCGCGCTGCGATCGATCGCTGTGCCGTTCGTAGCGGCCGGCGGCAGTGATCACTCGGTGCTGCTGACGGTCGGAGAGGACGCAGCCGAGGACGTGATTCGGACGCTGCACGCCGCTGTGTTCGCATAATAGCCCGGGCTGGCGCCGATCGTTGGCAGTTCACGCGAGTTTCTCTATCGTTCCGACTTCTTTGCGATGAGGGGTCCGATTCCAGTGGAATGGCGCTCATCGTGGTGACCCGCATCCATCAGCACAACGGCATCCCGTCATGGCGAAGTTTCCGCACCTGCCCGACACGATCGACTACAGCAAGGTCGAGGCGGAGATCCGCGCGTTCTGGAACCGCGAACGGATCTTCGAGCGGTCGGTCGAATCGCGTCCGGAGGATCGCAGCTGGACGTTCTACGAAGGTCCGCCGACGGTCAACGGCACGCCGGGAATTCACCATCTGTTCGCGCGAACGCTGAAGGACGTCTTCTGCCGCTACAAGTCGATGCGCGGGTATCGGGTGCATCGCAAGGCGGGATGGGACACGCACGGGCTGCCGGTGGAGATCGCGCTTGAGAAGCAGCTCGGGCTGCGCGAGAAGAGCGAGATCGAGACGAAGGTCGGCGTGGCGAAGTTCAATCAGATGGCGCGGGAGCTTGTCTACCATCACATCGATCTGCCGCACGGATGGCGGGAGTTCACCGAGCGCTCGGGATACTGGGTGAATCTCGACGACCCGTACATCACCTGCACCAACGAGTACATCGAGTCGGTCTGGTGGGCGCTCGACACGCTCTTCGACAAGGGGCTGATCTACCGCGGATTCAAAATCGTTCCTCAGTGCCCGCACTGCGAGACGCCGCTGAGTTCACACGAACTGTCGCTCGGCTACCAGGAGGTGCGCGATCCCTCGCTCTACCTCAAGGTGCGTGTGGCGTCCGAGCAGCCGGACAACACTCTGAATCTTCCCGCCGACACCTGCATTCTCGTCTGGACGACGACGCCGTGGACGCTGATCTCCAACGTAGCGCTGGCGGCGGGACCCGACATCGAGTACGAGCTGGCGCGCGACACGGAGAGCGGAGAGCACTACATTTTCGCCCGTGCGCTTCGTGAGAAGCTCGATCCGAAGGGGACGTGGGAGCACGTCGGAGTGATTCGCGGCTCCGAACTCGAGCGCCTGCGATACGAACGGCTGTTTGACTTCGTACCCGTCGACGAGGACGCCTTCTACGTAGCGCTTGCCGACTTCGTCTCGACCGAGGACGGAACGGGCGTGGTACACATCGCGCCGGCGTTCGGTCAGGACGACTACGAACTGTCGAAGCGGTACAGTCTGCCGATGATCCAGCCGGTGACGCCGGGAGGCCGGTTCACCGACGAGGTAACGCCGTGGGCGGGCCGCACGGTCAAGACGATCGAGTTCCAGGATCGGACGGAGGAAGGTGTCGACACGGAGATCATCATCGCGCTGAAGGAGCGCGGACTGGTGCTGCGATCCTCGCGCGACTACCTGCACAGCTATCCGCACTGCTGGCGTTGCGACAATCCGCTGGTCTACTACGCGCGTGATTCGTGGTACATCCGCACCACGGCATACGCCGACCGGATGATCGAGAAGAACCGCGAGATCAACTGGCAGCCGCCGGAGATCGGCGCGGGACGCTTCGGCAACTGGCTCGAGGAGAACAAGGACTGGTCGCTGTCGAGAGATCGGTACTGGGGCACTCCCCTGCCGATCTGGGTGAACGTCGACGACCGCGACGACATGTTCTCCGTCGGTTCGATCGAGGAGTTGCTCGACGGCGACTACGAGCGCGAGGACGGCACGACGGTGAAGGTCGCCGAGGTCGCCTCCGAGATCGACCTGCACAAGCCGTTCATCGACCGGGTCGTCTTCCACCGCAATGGCAGGACCTACCGACGGACGCCGGAGCTCATCGACGTGTGGTTCGACTCGGGTTCGATGCCATTTGCGCAGTGGCACTACCCGTTCGAGAACCGGGACAAATTCCAGTCAAATTTTCCCGCCGACTACATCGCCGAGGGGATCGACCAGACACGCGGGTGGTTCTACACGCTGCACGCGATTGCCACCCCACTGTTCGACTCGCCGGCCACGCGAGCGATACTCGTCAACGACATGGTGCTCGACGAGCACGGGCAGAAGATGTCCAAGCGCAAGGGCAACATGGTCGATCCGTTCGACATCATGGACCGCTACGGTGCGGACGCAGCGCGGTGGTACATGCTGACCAACGCGCCGCCGTGGCGACCGATGTCATTCAGCGAGAACGATCTGTCGCGCACGGTGATCGCGGACTTCTTCCGCGCGCTGGTCAACACCTACCGTCTGTTCGTGCTCTATGCCAACGTCGACGGTTACAGTGGCGGCACCGAGGAAGTTGCCGCCTCGGAGCGTGCGGAGCTCGACCGGTGGGTGCTCTCGGCGCTGAACAGTCTGGTGGCCGAATACGAGCATCACATGGACGCGTTCGATCCGACGCGTGCGTTGCGACTGGTGCGGGACTTCACGGTCGACCAGTTGTCGAACTGGTACGTGCGGCGCAGTCGGCGGCGGTTCTGGAAGGGCGAGATGTCCGAGGACAAGCGTTCGGCCTATCAGACGCTCTACACGTGCATGACGACGGTGCTGAAGCTGATGGCGCCGGGCGCGCCATTTCTGTCGGACTACCTCTATCGGGCGTTGAATGCGACGACGGGAGCAGAGCCGTTCGACTCGGTGCATCTGGCAGAACTTCCGGCGGTGGACAGAGCGCTGATCGACGAGGATCTCGAGCGGCGGATGCGGCGGGCGCAGACGGTGATCGGCCTGGCGCGGAGTCTTCGCGAATCGGCGAAGCTGAAGGTGCGCCAGCCGCTGCGACGGATTCTCGTTCCCGTCTCCACCGCGGCCGAGCGTGCGGACTACGAGGAGGTGGCCGAGGTGATCGGCGAGGAGCTGAACGTGAAGCGAGTGGAGTTCGTCGACGCCGACGAGAGTGCACAGGTGGTGCGTCGCAGGGCCAAGGCGAACTACAAGACGATCGGCCCGAAGTTCGGCCGCAACGTTCGCGTCGTTGCCGATGCGATCGGCCGACTGAGCAGCGAGGAGATTGCGCGTCTGCAGGCCGATGGCTCCTTGACTGTCACGGTGGGGAGTGATAATTTCGACCTTTTATCCGAAGACGTAGAAATCCTTTACGAGGATATTGAGGGGTGGCTGGTAGCATCCGAGGGAAGCGTGACGGTCGCACTCGACACGGAGCTTGACGACGAGCTCATCGCCGAGGGATACACACGCGAATTCGTCAATCGGGTGCAAAACCTGCGGAAGGATTCGGGCCTCGAAGTCACCGACCGTATTCATCTCAGCTATCGGGCGGACGACCAGCTTGCCAAAGCGCTGGAGCGGCATCGCGACTACATCATGCGCGAAACGCTCGCACTGGACTTTGCCGAGCAGACCGTCGACGACATGGTTGATGTCGACATCAACGGTCGTCCGTGCGGCATCGCGTTGCGACGCAACGGTTCCGCCTGAGACGCATCGCAGCAGGCGACGCGTACCACTCTAACACGTACCATCGGAGCGATTCGAACTATGGCTTCCAGTAACGCCAAGAGCCCCAAGCGGCGAGCCGCGAAGAACGCCACCACCGACGCCAAAGGGGCCGCCAAGGGAGGCGCCAGGAGTGGGAGCGCCAAGGGGGCCAAGTCTGGTTCGGCACATCGGTTGAACGAAGCAAAGAAGGCGTCGGCGCCGAAGAAGTCGGTAGCTGCCAGACAGGCAACGGCGACCAGCAAGGCGAGCGCTGCGAAGAAGGCGGCGCCAGCCAAGAAGGCGGGCGCTGCGAGAAAGGCCGCCGCACCGAAGAAGGTCACGCCGTCAAAGAAGTCGGCCGGCGCAACGAAGTCGGCAGCTCCGAAGAAGGCGGCAGCTCCGAAGAAGGCGGCAGCTCCGAAGAAGGCGGCAGCTCCGAAGAAGTCGGCAGCTCCGAAGAAGTCGGCAGCTCCGAAGAAGGCGGCAGCTCCGAAGAAGGCGGCAGCTCCGAAGAAGGCGGCAGCTCCGAAGAAGGCGGCAGCTCCGAAGAAGGCGGCAGCTCCGAAGAAGGCGGCAGCTCCGAAGAAGGCGGCAGCTCCGAAGAAGGCAGCGACCCGGAAAGCCACAGCATCAAAGAAAGCGGTAGCCCCGAAGAAGGCGACGCCGAAGAAGGCGGCTGCATCGAAGAAAGCGACGGCGACAAAGAAGGCGGCTGCCTCGAAGAAGATGTCGACGAAGAAGGCGGCACCAAAGAAGTCGGCGGCATCGACGAAGAGCACGGCGCCGAAGGGTGGGCCTACCAGGAACGCGGCGACGCGGCCGTCGACGAAGAAGTCTCAGAAGCGGTCCACGCCCTCATCCTCTGCTGCGACAGGATCGACCGGGAGAGGATCGAACTCCAGGCCACCGACGAAGGCGGCGGCAACGAAATCTCCGGCACCGAAGGCGGCCGGCACGAAAACACCTTCGACAAAGAAGACCGCACCGGCGAAGAAGGCAGTGCCCTCGACGGGCACGACGAAGGGCAGGACGAGGATGGCAACCGCATCCTCCTCCCCGCGTCCGAGCGGCTCCGGTACGCCCACGAAGAAGTCCGCTTCGAAATCGGCGTCCGGCCCAGTCACACCCACTACTAAATCGGCGGCAGCCAGGGGCACGTCGAAGACCAGGAGTACGATGAGCAAGAGCGGTAGCAAGAAAGCCGACAAGAACATATATACCCCATCGACGGGGACGGCGGTGGCAGATCCGTTTCCGAAGAAGGAGCTCGAACAGTTCCGCGAGCTGCTCCAGCAGATCAGAGGCGAAAATCAGGAGGAACTCGAGGTCCTCACCGAACAGCTTCGCGAGATGGCCTCCAGTGAGAACGGCGACGAGAACAGCGCCTACTCGATGCACATGGCCGAGCAGGGTACTGATGCGATGGAACGCGAGAAGACCTTCCTGCAGGCCCAGCGCACCAGCGACTACATCAAGAAACTGGGCGAGGCGCTCGAGCGCATCGACAACGGCACGTTCGGCCTGTGCCGCATCTGCGGCCTTCGCCTCGACAGCAAGCGGTTGATGGCCGTGCCGGTCACGCAGGTGTGTACCATCTATAAGAACACCTCGAAACCGTGCGAACCCGGTCGACGCCGGATGGAGGAGACGGGACTCAACGAGGATCAGGGCTAGTCACGCACCGTGCGAAAGCTCCTCACACTCTCTGGTCTGATCGTCCTGCTCGATCAGTGCGCGAAGCTCTCTGTCAAGGGATTCACGCTCTTCGGTATCCACCACGTCGGAATGCAGCTCTACGAGAGCTTCCAGCTGATCGGTGACGTCGTGCGCGTCACCTACGTGGAGAATCCGGGAATGGCGTTCGGTCTCAACTTCGACGCGCCGCTCCTGCTGAGCATCTTCTCGGTCGCCGCGAGCATCTTCCTCATCTATCTGATCTGGCAGACCGAACGCGACGGTATCACCGGACTGCGCATTTCGCTGGCACTGATTCTCGGAGGCGCCGTCGGCAATCTGATCGATCGCGTCTTCTACGGTCTCGCCTACGGCTACGCCGGACTGTTCCACGGTCGTGTCGTCGATTTCATCGACGTGAACATCCCGGACATCTCGATTCTGGGTTTCAATCTGAAGCGGTTCTACGTCTTCAACATCGCCGATGCGGCGGTTACGATCGGGGTGGTGCTTCTGTTGCTGTACTATCCGTCGCAGCGATCGCGGACGGTGGAATCCGGATCGGCGCAACTTGGTCCCACATCTTCGGCTCGCGACAGCGACTCACGGGTCGAATCGGTTCGAAGTTGATCGTCGGATGATCGCGGCCAGGTACTGAAAGCGAAAGAGGACACGGAGGCGTCGCACCCTTCGTGTCCTCTGTGCTTTCTGATGTTCACCATCCCGATGCCACTCACGCAGCGGCACTCGGCAGCGCCTCCGACACCCGTTCGACCACCTCCTCCGGATCCTCCACTTCGACGATCAACTCGTCATATTCACCACCCTTCTTCATCAGGAACTGTACGACGCTGTCCGGGTCGGTGACGTCCCAGAAGATCCGCTTGCCCTTCTGATAGAACGTGCCGGCGATGATCAATCCGGGTACATGGGTGCCCGGCATGCGCAATCCCTTCCACCAGCCGCGGGCAAGCTCGGGCTCGGGAATTTCCACGGACTCGATCTCCTTCACCGGAATTTCGAGTTGACTCTTGAGCGCCCACACTTTGTGCATTCCGCGCACCGTGAAGCGAACCACGTCGTCGACGATCTCAACATCCACCATTGCTGTATCTCTCCTCTTGATGTGTACCGGCGCTACGATGCGTTGGCGATCGTTGTTGCAGCATTCGTGCCCCTTCCCCGGTTGCCGACGCCGTGGTTTCGCCTCCGATCGGTCGGCGGTCCGCGGCGCTCGGGGTTGCCGACGCCGTCCTTCCCGACATCGTCCTTCGGAGGTCAATACGAACGCGCCCTCCCGGATGGTATCCGGGAGGGCGCTTCAATGCTGTGTTGGCGCTGGACTACGGGAAGATTCCGAGTTCCATGTATGCCTTGGCAATCTTGTCGATGGCCACGACGAATGCCGCGGTGCGCAGTTCCTCCACCTTCGGATTCGTGTCGTACGCCTCACGAATCTGATAGAAGGCGGTGATCATCGTTTCCTCGAGTCCCGAGTCGACATAATCGGCCTCATCGGCTCCGTGCACGAGGATGGCACGTTCCTGCTGCGACAGCGAGTGCCCGGTGGCGCGCTCGACCATGGTGACGATGCGGTTGTAGGACGCCTCATCGGAGCGCTTGCCCAGTCGTCCGAAGCGGACGTGGGACAGATTCTTCAGCCATTCGAAGTAGCTGACGGTGACGCCGCCGGCGTTCAGGTATGTATCAGGCAACACATAGATCCCGCGCTCCTGCAGTACCTCCTCGGCTCCGGCGGTGACCGGACCATTGGCGCCTTCGGCGACCATCTTCGCCTTGATCTTGGGCGCATTCAGCACCGTGATCTGATTCTCCAGCGCTGCGGGAACGACGATGTCGCAATCGGCGGTGAGCACGTCGGCGCCGTTCTTGAGATTGCGCGCGTCCTTGAAATTGAGAATCGATCCGGTCTCCTGGCGATGCTTGAGCACCTCGTCGACGTCGAGTCCGCGGTGGTCGTAGATGCCGCCTTCAAACTCGCCGATGCCGACGATGATGCCGCCGCCCTGCTGCAGGTACTTCGCCGCCCAGAAGCCGACGTTACCGAAGCCCTGCACGCAGATGCGCTTGCCCTCAAGACCCGCGGTCAGGCCGAAGATCTTCGCGTTCTCCGAACTCGAGAGCGCTTCGCGGACACCGAAGAAGATGCCGCGTCCGGTCGCCTGCGTACGACCGCGGATACCGCCCTGGGAGATCGGCTTGCCGGTCACACAGGCGAGCGCGTCGATCTGACCGGGCGTCACCGTCTGGTAGGTGTCGGCGATCCACGCCATCTCCCTCGGACCCGTGCCGTAGTCGGGTGCGGGAACATCCACCCCGGGGCCGATGCAGTTCTTCTTGATCAGCTCCATCGTGTATCGGCGCGTGACCTTCTCGAGCACCTCGGGCGTGTACTTCTTCGGGTCGATCTGCACGCCGCCCTTTGCACCACCGAAGGGAACGTCGACGATGGCGCACTTGTAGGTCATCAGCGCGGCAAGTGCCATGACCTCATCCTGGGTGACGTGCTCGGCGAAGCGGATGCCGCCCTTGGTCGGGAGTCGATGGTGCGAATGCTGCACACGCCACCCGGTGAAGACCTGGATCTCGTCGCCGATACGGACCGGGAAGCGGACCATGTACACGGAGTTGCAGACGCGGATCTGATCGAGGATTCCCCGAGGATAGTTCACCGCCACGGCCGCACGCTCGAAGTTGCGCTCGACGGTGCGGTAGAACGACGGTTCGGATGAAATCACGTTCGACAGACGGACCACACCGCTGAGCTGCGGCTCCTGAACGTCGGCAAGTTCGTCCGTGGTGGCTGCGCCCGGTGCATCGGCACCGTTGGCGTCGTTCGTCGTCGTGGACGACCCACCCTTGTGCTTGACTGCCATGTGAGTTGTTGTCTGTGATTGGGGAAGTGCGTGCGGCGCGGCCTAGAGGTTCCCTCGCTCGGCCTGGTCCCGCTCGATCGCCTCGAAGAGCGCCTTGAAGTTGCCCTTGCCAAAGGACTCGCCACCACGTCGCTGAATGAACTCGAAGAACAGCGTGGGTCGATCCTCAAGCGGCTTGGTGAAAATCTGCAGCATGTATCCCTTGTCGTCGACGTCGACCAGAATGTTCAACGCCTTGAGCTTCTCGACCGGCTCGGTGATATCGCCCACGCGATCGAGCAGGTCGGCGTAGTAGGACTCAGGAACGGTGATGAACTCGACGCCGTTGTCGCGCATGCGTGCGATCGACTCGATGATGTCCTCGCACTCCATGGCGATGTGCTGCACGCCGGCGCCCTTGTTGAACTGAACGTATTCCTCGATCTGCGACTTCTTCAGTCCCTGCGCCGGTTCGTTGATCGGGAATTTGATCCACCGGTTCTCGTTGGCAACCACCGTCGACTTCAGCGCCGAGTATTCGGTCGAGATATCCTTGTCGTCGAAGGAGACGAACCGGGTGAAGCCGAAGACGTTGCGGTAGAAGTTGACCGTGTCCTCCATCTGATTCCAGTCGACGTTGCCCACCACGTGATCGACGTGCTTGAGGCCGACCGGCTTTGCCAGCCGATCCTCCTTGATCTCACGGAAATTCGGCAGGAAGAATCCCTTGTAGTCCTTCGACTCGACGAACGTGTGAACCGTGTCGCCGTAGGTGGCGATCGTCGCCATGCGAACGGTGCCGCCATCGTCGGAGACGTCGCGCGGCTCCATCACTCCCCGCGCACCTCGCTCCGTGGCGGTCTTGTATGCTTCGGATGCATCCTCGACCGTCAGCGCGAGATCGCGCACGCCGTCGCCATGACGATGGATATGCGCAGCGATCGGTGAATCGGGATCCAGTGGGGCAGTGAGAATGAATCGCACCTTGCCCTGCTCCAGCAGGTAGGACGCGCGGTCGCGAACACCGGTCTCCGGTCCACTGTACCCGCGCAGTCGAAAGCCGAACGCCGTGCGATAGAAATAGGCCGCCTGTTTGGCGTTGCCGACGTAGAACTCGATGTGGTGCATTCCGTGGATCGGGAACAGATCGTGCCCCTTCTCCTGCCCGCGAAGCTGTTCTGCGGTTTCCATGGTATTGATTCCTGCTCTGTAGAGTTCGGGAAAAGAATTCGGATTGATCTCGATCGATCTGCGGTTCAGTGCACGAACTCTTCGCGCACCACATGCTCGAGCGCCTCGATGCAGCGATGGTTCTCCTGCTCGGTTCCGGTCGAGATCCGCAGACAGTGCGGCAGTCCGAATGCCTCGAGCGGTCGCGTGATGATGCCGCGGCGCAGCATGCCGTTGAAGAACCGCGTGGCCATGTCGTGCGTCTTCAGATCGATCGTCACGAAGTTCGCAAGCGACGGAACGAACGTCAGTCCGAGCCGTTCGAACTCCGTGTGGAAGTACAGCAGCGACTCGCGATTGAGCTCCACCGTACGCCGGAGGAATTCCGCGTCATCGACCGACGCCAGTCCGCCCGCCGCCGCGGTCGTTCCGGGTTCGAATGGCAGCTTCACCTTCGCGATGGCACCGATGATATCCGAGTGGGCCATACCGTAGCCGATGCGGACGCCGGCGAGTCCGTACGCCTTGGAGAACGTGCGCAGCGTCAGCACGTTGTCCCACCGGTAGCGCATCGAGTCGGGATAGTCGGGCCACCCGTCGGCGTACTCGAAGTACGCTTCGTCGAGAATCACCAGCACGGTCTCCGGCACCTTGGCGATGAACCGCTCCAAGTCACCCGTTGTGACGGCGGTCCCGGTCGGATTGTCCGGGTTGGCGATGTAGATGATCTTGGTCCTGTCGGTGATTCGGGCGGCGATGGCGTCGAGATCGTAGGCGTACTTGCGGCGCGGAATGTAATGCGTTCGTCGTCCCGAAGCGTGGGCCAGTACCTGGAATCCGATGAACGTCGACTCGCTGGAAATCATCTCGTCCTCGGCATCGAGGAACGTGCGCATGGCAGTGGCGAGGATCGACTCGGAGCCGGCTCCGCAGATGACGTTCTCCGGCTTGATGACGAAACGATCGGCGAGGCGGTGACGCAGCGCGCGGCCGGAGTCCGGGTAACTCCTCAGGTCGTCGGTGGTGGCATCGCGCATCGCCGCGAGCGCAAGCGGCGAACTTCCCAGGGGGTTCTCGTTGGAGGCGAGCTTGATGGCGCCGGCGATCCCGTGCTCTCGTTCGATCTCCGCCACCGATTTCCCGGGCTGATACGGACGGAGCGAAGCGATGTGCGTCGGGACGGATATCATCTTGAGTCGTTACGAGAGGCGATCGGGCAGAGTGCGGTTCGGGACCGACGAATAGCGAACAAAATAGCATTCTGACCACGGCTGACAAGATGACCGCCGGGAGGCCGAAGCAGTCGTCGCACATTGTCACAGACGCACCGCCTCCGAGTGCGGCAGATGCCGTTCCAATGCGGTCTGCAGGCCGTCACAGTCCAGCGCATGGCACACCTCGTGCACCACCAATGCGTCATAACCATGGGGCCGAATTCGCCCCGGTCGACCGTCCAACAAGAGCATCTGGTGATGATACTGACGACAGTGAACTCGAGCGCGATTCATGCGATCGGATACGACTTCGACAACGGTGACATGGAGGTGATCTTCACCGGTGGCGGCATCTACCTCTTCCACGACGTCCCGGCCGATCTCTACCGCGAATTTCTCCGTGCGGATTCCAAGGGCACGTTCTTCCTCGACTTCGTCCGCGGTCGCTTCGACCATCGTCGTCTCGGCCGCTTCAATCGCGGCCGCCTCATTCAGCGCCGCCGCTACGCGTAGCCTTGAATCAACCCAGCCCCGTCGCAACGGCGGGTGCCGTCTGCGATCCCGCAGCGCCGTTCAGAGGGTTGCCGCCGCTGTCTATATTGCGTTCATGCCACGAGTCTTCGACATCCCGCAGTACTTCCGCTCCCCGATCATCTCGACCGTCAAAGCGATCCGCCGCGAACGAGATCCGCGCCGGCGCGACTTCTCGCCGTCGGTACTCGACTTCGGTCCCCTGCGCATTCGCATCGCCCGCCACTTCGGGTTCTGCTTCGGCGTCGAGAATGCCATCGAGATCGCCTATCGCACCATCGCCGCCAATCCCGATCGCCGCGTCTTCCTCCTCTCGGAGATGATCCACAATCCGCACGTCAACGATGACCTCCGCGGTCGCGGCGTACGGTTCATCATGACCACATCCGGCAGACAACTCGTCAAATGGGACGAACTCAATCCGGAGGACGTCGTGATCGTGCCCGCCTTCGGTACGACCCTCGAAGTCGAAGCCGAACTCAGGCTTCGGGGCATCGCTCCGTACCAGTACGACACGACCTGTCCCTTTGTCGAGAAGGTCTGGAACCGCACCCGTACGCTTGGAGATGGCCACTACACGGTCGTGGTCCACGGCCGGCCCGACCATGAGGAAACCCGCGCCACGTTCTCCCACAGCAGTTCCGGCGCGCCAACGGTCGTCGTCCGAGACATGCCGGAGGCGGAGCGTCTCAGCGCGTTCATCGTCGGCACCGAACCTGTGGAGCGTTTCGATACGTGGTTCCAGGGCCGCTGCTCGGCCGGGTTCGACCCCACCAGACATCTCGAGCGCATCGGCGTCGTCAATCAGACGACCATGCTGGCGAGCGAAACCCAGGCGATCGCCGATCGACTGCGCGATGCAATGATCGAACGATACGGCAGCGATGGCCTCCAGGAGCATTTCGCCGATACGCGCGACACGCTCTGCTACGCGACCAATGAGAATCAGAACGCCACGCTGGCACTCGTCGAGGCGGGTGCAGATCTGGCGGTGGTGATCGGCGGGTACAACAGCTCGAATACCTCGCACCTTGTCGAACTCTGCGAGCAGCGCATGCCGACGTACTTCATACGCAATGCGGAGGAAATTCTCTCCGCGTCGAGCATTCGCCATTACGACCTGGAAACGCGTTCGCAAACCATCACGAACGGATGGCTGGCGATCCCGAGGGACAGACCGCTGGAAATTGCCGTCACGAGCGGTGCCTCCTGTCCCGACGCCCTCGTCGACGAGACGATCGAAGCACTGCGCGCGCTCGTCCCGGGTACCGATTCCATCGAGGGGGCACTCGAGCGATTCACCGCACTACAGAGTCCGGCCATCTGAGACCACCCGCAGCATTCCACGAAACAGCAGCGCATCATCGATCGTCGGTAGCGTTCCATTCCACAGTCGGCGCATCGTCGCGGCGTCACCGCCGGTGAGGACCGTCGCCGTGTGGGGAGCGAGTTCCTCGCCGATCGACTGTGCCGCCCGTGCGGTTCCCAGCAGCACGCCGTTGGCTACCGATTCGACCGACGTCCGCGCGGGAATTCCAACGGCCTCGGCGAGTGAAACCAGTGGCAGCGTCGGAACCCGCTCGTGCAGTCCGGACGCAGCCGTTGCAAATCCGGGTAGAATTGCACCCCAGCGCGGATTGCCGTTGATGGTTGCGTCGACGGTAATGGCGGTGCCGCAGGAAATCACGATGGCATCGTGATCGAGGGCCAGCAGATTGAGGACGCGATCGAGTCCCAGCGAATCGGGCGTCCGGTAGGAATCGCCGACGAACGACGCGACGTCCGAGGCGGTGAGCACCCGGACGTCGGAGGAACGCTGCATCTGACCGAGGAGGCGTGAGGACAGCTCCCCTCCGACCGGCGCGCAGACAATCTCGCCCGATTCATCGGCGACCATCCGCAGCACGTCCTCCGGTGCATCGAGGCGCACGACGTCGAAGGCCCCGTCGTGGCCGGGTCGGACGAGCTTGACGGTGGTGTTGCCGATCTCTATGAGAAGCATACGAGGAGCAGTGTGCGAGGGGCGGTGCTCGCGTGGTGCGAACTGCTATGCTATTCGGCCAGCTCGTGTCGCTCGGCCTCCTGCTCACGTCGATTCGGAACGCCGGCTGGCGGTGTGAAGCGTTCGCCCGCGGCCGCGGCGCGGACCTCTGCTCCGGAGCGCTCCTCGGATTCCTCCTCATCGATGGATTCGACATCGTCGGTGGATTCGTCGTAGGCCGTCTGGTAGCGTCGCACGGTCGCTCCGTCCTCTCCCATCCGGTGGCGGAACACGCGAATCCCGCGTCCGACGGCGCTGAAGACCGACATGAATTCCGTTACCGGCAGCGACACCTTCCGCTGGATGTCCTGCTCAAGATCGATGAGACTCACGACGACGTTGCGCGTTTCGTGCAGAACGTCGGCGACGTCCTCGGTCATGCGTTCGGCATCGCCGCTGATCTCCTTCAGACTCGAGACGATTCCCTGCACCTCGACGAGCTGCGCGTTGACGCGGTCGATCGACGTGTTCACGCGTGAGAGCGTCTCCTCGCCCTGCCCGCTGATCCCCGCCACGTTCTTCATGATCTGATCGACCTGTCCCTGGATCGACCCGATCTGGGCATTGACAGTTTCAACCGTCTTCTTCACTTCTCCACTGACACCGTCGATGTTCTGCTGAAGTGAGCCGAAGAACTGCCAGAGCTTGAGGCACAGTCCGGCGACGCCAAGCAGGGCAATGGCGGCGGCCAGATAGAGAATCCACGTAAGTACCATGATCCTGCCCGTTGAAAGTGATTGCCAGGTTAGCGCTCGGCTCAGCCCTTACCGCCGGGAAGGTGCGAGCGCAGCTCCTCCTTGAACGCCTCGGAACCTGCCTTCGCGGCCTCGGCGATCTTCGTCGCTTCGGAGCGGACGCTCTCGACGGCCTTGCCACCTTCACCCGAGGCCTTCGTGCGTGCATCGCTGACGATGCGCTCGGCGTCGTCGAGAATTTCCTGTGCGCGAACCCTGGCGTCGTCGACGATGTGCTCGGCCCGCGTGCGTCCTTCGTTGACGATCTGCTGCGCCCGTGCCGAAGCGCTGCTCATCATGTCGCCGATTCGATCGGAATAGTCCTCGGTCGCATTTGCGATGTCGTCGCGAAGCTCCCGACCGCTCTTCGGTGCCATCAGCAGTGCCGCGGCAGCACCGAGCGCGCTTCCTGCCAGCAGGCCGAGCAACAGCCCCTTGCCGATTCCGGAATCCGTAGTGGTACCGGCATCTCTGCCGGCAGACTCATCGTTATACTGCATGACTCTCCTCCAGTTGGAATTTCTGATAGTGGTTTGCGTGGTATTTCCCGCTCCATCCCCCGCGTTGGCGCGCTAGTATAGCAGGAAACAAGGTCGGTGCCAAACACCGGCACGCCGGGATGAAAGCCCGGAACGACCCCATGTAACGAGGAGTCTCAGCACGCGTGTACCATGCCGCCGGTACCCGCTCCGAAGATGAATCGGACCCACCGATCCGCATGCCATGACCAGGCCGTTGCTCATCACTCCGCTCGCCGTCGCGATTCGTGGCGCCGCCCTCTTCCTCGGATCGTTCACGGTACTGAATGCGATTGGCGGACTGCTCCGTCCCGAATTCGACCAGACCGTCCTGTGGATCGATCTCCGCATCGTGGTACCCGCACTGCGCGTGCCGATCGAATTGATCATCGGTACAGGTCTGCTCGCCTTCTCGTTCGCGCGAAGGCCGTCGCGCGCAGCATCGCTTGCAATCACCGGCGTGCTTACGGCGGTCGCCGTCACGCTGCTGCTCAACTCCGTCGCATACGGCCGCATCGTCGCCGGGTCCCTGGCGGCGGCACCCCGCTGCCCGCTCACGCACGCGATGTTCGCCGTCGTTGCTGCGATGCTCGCAGTCCACCTTTCGATTCCCGCAGACGTCGGCTCGAGCTCCCGCTCGGTGTTCGCATCCGCAATGCTTGCCGCCATCGCATTCCCCGCCGCGCAGTTCTATTCGTTCGGGCACACCGACTACCGTCGTCCGGCCGACGCCATCGTCGTGTTCGGTGCGCACACCTACGCCGATGGCACGCCGTCGCGTCCCCTCCGCGACCGCGTCGCCACGGCCTGCGAACTCTACCATCAGGGACTCGCTCCCATCGTGATCTTCTCCGGCGGACCCGGTGACGGGCCTGTGAGCGAACCTGAAGCGATGCGGCGCCTGGCGCTGCTGAACGGCATTCCGCCGACCGCCATCCTGGTCGATTCCAACGGGCTGTCGACACGCGCAACCGTCTCGAATCTCCCCTCGGTCACCAGCGGTATCGACGTACGCCGGGTGCTGGCCGTCAGCAACTTCTATCACCTGTTGCGAATCAAGCTCGCCTTCGACCGGAGTGGAATCCCGACACGGACCGTCCCCGCCCGGGATCACCAGCCAACGCCACTCGGACAGATCGCTCGGGAAGTGGCTGCCTTCTGGACCTACTACCTTACGACCGCATGAAGCACTACGTCGCCCTCAGTTGCACCGCAGACCGGCCTTCGCTGGAACGCATCCTCGCAATGAGCACCTTGCTGCCCGTCACCGGTACCGTCGACGAAGGCACGCGCGCGGTGCTCTACTTCGATGAGGTCGACCTCACCGACGAGGTCGCCGAGAGCGTCGCGGACTGGCTGCCGGAGAACGCCATCATAACCCGCGAACGGATCGAGGAGCAGAACTGGAACGCGCAGTTCGAGGAGTCGCTCGAACCGGTGCAGGTGGCGCCGGGCCTGGTGATCACGCAGAGCTGGCATCCGGTCGTCTCGGCATCCGACGTGGTGATCACCATCGATCCGAAGATGTCCTTCGGCACCGGCCACCATGAGTCGACGCGACTGATCGCCCGCCTGATGATCGACGCCGACTTCGCCTCCAAGCGGGTGCTCGACGTGGGTACCGGCACAGGCGTGCTCGCCATCCTCGCGGCAATGCGGGGTGCAGAGTACGTGCTCGCATTCGACAACAACGAGTGGGCAACCGGGAATGCCGTGGAGAACGTTCGGGCCAACCATGTCGAGGAGACCATCGAGGTACGCAGTTGCGAGCTGGAGCAGATCGAGCCGGGGCGGTACGACCACGTGCTTGCCAATCTCCATCTGAACCTCATCGCACGCCTCATGCCCGAGCTCGTCGAACGGCTCACGCCTTCGGAGGACAGTTCGATCTTCACCTCGGGTGTGCTCATCGAGGACTACGACTGGCTGGCGCGCGTCGCATCCGACCATGGTCTGCACGCGGTTGCCGAGGAACGTGAAAACGAATGGGTAGCAACGAGGTGGACACGATGAGGCTGTCGGTAATCGACATCGGGACGAATACGATACTCATGGTGACCGCCGAGGTGGAGTCCGACGGTTCGATCCGCGTGCTCGACGACCACCACGAGATCGCCCGTCTCGGACGGGGCGTCGACGCGACGAGGACCATCGGTCCGGATACGTTCGATCGCGTCGCGGGATTTCTCGCGCGATACCGGACCATCGCCGAGGGGTTCGGCGCGGAACGCATCGTGGCCTTCGGCACCAGCGCACTGCGCGACGCCCGCAATCGCGACGAATTCATCGCGGCAATGCGTGAGCGTACCGGCATCGGAATCGAAGTGGTCGATGGCGACCAGGAGGCAGCGCTGACCTATCGCGGCGCGTTCTTCGACCTGAACGTCGAGGCATCAGCGGAACATCGGGCGGTGATCGACATCGGTGGCGGCAGCACGGAGATAGCTCTGGGTTCCTCCAAAGGCGTCGACCGCGCAGTCAGTCTCGACGTCGGCGCCGTACGCCTCACCGAACGCTGCTTCACGGCGCTCCCGCCGCTGATCGGCGAACTCGAGCATGCGCGCGTCCTCGTGCGCGAGGCGCTACTGACAGCGATCGCAATTCCACGGCACACCGCAGTCGTCGGCGTGGCGGGAACGGTGACGACGCTTGGCGCAATCGACGCAGGGATGGAGCGGTTCGACGCGGCGGAACTCAACGGCCGACGGCTCACCTCCACGACGATCAAGCGTCTGACCGCGCAGCTAACGACGATGACGCAGCAGGACGTTGCCGCCCTCCCTCAGGTTCCCTCGGAACGCGCCGATGTGCTGCTTGCAGGGGCGGTGATCCTGGAGGAATTCGTTCACCACTACGGAGTCGACGCAATCATCGTCAGCACGCGAGGGGTTCGCTATGGCGTGCTCGAGCGCGAGATCGGGCGCGGTCACTTGGAGAATTCGGTCGGCTTCTCCAGTTCGTAGTAGGCGTCGGTGATATCCGCCAGCCGGTTGACCAGAATTCCCCGGGCATCGTACAGCCCACGGTTGTAGAAGTAGGCGCCCACTTCGTTCGTGAAGAAGTCGAGCAGGAACTCCGCGTCGAACTGACCGATCTCCTGTTCGAGTTCCTTCTGGAAGTAGTCCTGAATCTTCCGCACGATCAGCTCGCGCTCCTCCTTCGAAAACTGAATCTCTGCCATGCTCAGGGCTCTATCTGCATGCGGCGCACCTGTCGGAAATTCCCGCACTGCATTTCGTAGAAGTACGCACCGCCATCGAAGGCCGCCACATCGATCTTCACCGAGTAGTGTCCGGCATCGTGAACACCGTCGACCAGCCGCTTGACGAGCGTTCCGTTCGCATCGTACAGACTGATCCGGACGGTCGTACGATAGGGCACGTGGTATGCGATGGTCGCGCTCCCCGTGACGGGGTTCGGCACCACGCGGTCGAGTGCCGCGATGATTCCCGTCGGGATCGATCCGCTCCCCGCTTCGCATCCGTCGAGGGAGAAGAACGCCTTCTGGTCCGGCAGTCGATCGAACGATCCGAGCGTTCCGCCGACTTCGACCACCTTCAGCTCCGTACCGGGCACCGAGCTCTGCAGTGCCAGCAGCGGGATTCTCGCCAGCCGTCCGGTACTGCCGCCCGGCGCGATCGTTCCGGTGAGCCTCATGCGTCCCGACTTCACCTCCGTCAGCGATGCATCGGCGCTGAGACTCCCGCCGATGTCGACCGGTTGGAACCGGCTCCGCCCCTTGACCAGCGGCAGAAGTACGGTCGGGTCGAAGTCGATCGTGATCGAATAGTCGATCGCATTCGCGGTTGCCTGCCCGAGATCGATGTCGACCGGTATCTCGACGACGTCGCCCGGATACGCGTCGGTATTCGACAGCCACAGTCGGACCGAGTCACGCGATGCGCACGCCCACGCGTTGAGCGCGACAAGCAGATCGCTGCCGGTGGAGTTCGCCAGTCGCAAGGTCGTCGACGCGCCTTCGGTCGAGCCCTGGTATCGAACGGTCAGCGGAAGCGACCCGCCCGGAACCACCTGCGCCGGAAGCGGGTGTCCCTCGATCACAAACGGCGTCGCGTCGAGTCCCGCCGCATTGGAAATCGTCAGCGGCCACGAGCCATCGTTGTGCACGGTGACGACGCCCGTCGAATCCCCGCCGTCGGCCAGACATGTGAATGCAATTGACGTTCGGTCCAGTGCCGCGTGCTCGAGGCCGCCGACACCGGTCAGTGCGATCGCTGGTACCGGTGCGGACGACGTGTTCACCAGCGTTACGGAAGTGGAGCGTCGGCCTTCCGCAGGTGGAGTGAATCGGAAGTGTATCACGGTGTCGGCGCCTGGCGCGAGCGTCCACGGCAGCGGCGCGTCATCGAGCTGGAACGACACCGGATCGTCGGGTGCTGCCGAGAGAATTTCTACCGGGTTCGACGAAAGATTCGTCAGACGTACCGAGTCCCGATCCGACCGATCGCCGACGTGCACGGTGTCGAAGTCGATCCGCGAGACGGCAGCGAACAACCCGCTGTCGGAAGACTCGACGCCGCGGCCATACAGATCGACCGAGTCGACCCACGTTCCGCTCTTGTTGCGGAAGGTGACGCGAGCGTGCTTCATCTCAGCAGAGGTCGGCGTGAAGTTCACGACGAAGCGGACCTCCGCGCCCTGGACGATGGGCCCGCCGGGTAACTGGGAGCCGAGCGTGAATTCGCTGTCGGCGCCTCCCTGGAGCATCACCAGGTGCGGCGGCTCGAGCGTGTCGTCCGCCGTTCCGCGGTTGCCGACGACGATCGTATCCGAAGGCGCGGACTCGCCGACGTGCGTGGCGCTGAAGGAAACGTCGTGGGAGGTGCTGATGACGAGGTCCGACGTGCTTGCGACCCGACCAAGGAGGTCCACGGTCTCAGTGTCGACGCATCCCGCCTCGCCTCGCAGACGCACGACGGCGTGCCCGTCGACCGAGTACCCGCGGCTGCAATGCTCGATCGGCAGCGCGATCGAATCACCGGCCGCGATCTGTGTTCCGGGCGGTAGCGAGATCAGCGGAAGGAACGCGCCGGCGGGATCGATCGAGATTCCCATGATGGTCATGGATCGCTCTCCGACGTTGCGGATCACGAGCGTGTCGAGCGCACATGAATCGCCGCGCTCGAGTTCCAGCGGACCGAACGTGAGCTGCGGCACAATCGCGGCGTGCGGCGAACCGTCGACCGCGGCGATACGCATCGTCGACTGCTGCGGGAATCCGTCGGATTCGATGATGACCTTCAGACCGGCCGTGTCATAGGTGTGCGGCGCAAGGCGAAGACCCACGTTGCGTGACCCGCCTGCGGGAATGGTGAACGGCGGCTGCGGCTGCGTGATCACCGTAACGCTCACCGCGGTCGGATCGGCCGTGATCGACGACACCGTCAGCGGCGCGTCACCGACGTTGCTCAGCGTGATGAGGGTGTCGATGAATTCGCCCTCGCACATCGCGCCAAGGTTGCCGGATCCAAGCGTATCGAGCTGCCCCGCCAGAGCGCATCCCAGCAATGTCACATGCGCCCGCTGACCGGCGACGTTGAGAGCCTGGTAGGTAAGTCGGGCCGACTGGCTGACCGGAACGATGGGCTGGAATCGAATTACGATCCACGACGTGTCGCCAGGTGCGATTCGCAGTGTGTCGGCATCGACGTGGAACACGTTCGGTGGCTCGATGGTGAAGTCGGAGACGACGAGTTCGGACTCTCCGCGATTTGCCACGGGAATCGAGTCGACCGCACGCGCGTCGTAGTGGATGCAGCCGAAGTCGAGCGTGTCCTCCGGATAGGTCATCGATGGGTGGCCGATCACGTTGCCTCCGGCGGAGGACATCACCCAGGCGGGTGCATCGGCGTACTCGTCGTCCGAGGCGGTGTCGACGGCCTGCATCGCCACCAGATAGATTTTCTCTCCCCTGAAGTCACCACGAAGTCGGGCTCTCCACGTTCCGTCATCGCCCACCACCGTGTCGATCGGCGTCGAGTAGGCCCATTGGCCGTTTTCACGTTTGACAAAGAGCCGCACGTGGCTTCCGGGCTGACCGAAGCCGCTGACGAACGAACCGGTATCGGCAATGAAGGCGCTGGAGCCGCCCGTGGACGGTCCGGAGTATCCGACGGCGGGTTTGCAGCGTCCGGCCGCCAGCCCGCCATTGCCGTCGATGCGGATACGCCCGGCACCACCCTGGCCGCCGCTCGGATCGTCCGGTCGAAGACCGTGGCCGCCCGCGCCGCCGAGCGCCTCCAGATGCGCTGAGAGATCGAGCACCAGGGCGCCCTTTGCACCGAGGATGATTGCACCACCGGCGCCACCGCCGCCGCCGCCGGCGCCGCCCGTGCCGGCGTTGGCTCCGTGAGCGCCATCGGCCTCGATGCGGCCGGCGATACTGAGCGTGTCGTAGGAGAACAACGCGAGGGCTCCGCCTCCACCGCCGCCGGTGACGAATCCGCTGCCGTCGTACCCGCCGCCGCCGCCGCCTGAACCACCGGCAAGGGGAACCAGTTGCGGAGTTCCCACGATCCATCCGCCGTTGCTCTCTTCATTCGGCGCGTTGCCCGTTCCGCCCGGTGTGGCGTTGCCGCCACCTCCGCCGCCGGTCGGACGACGCAGGGCGTCGAGCGCATTGTGTCCGGCCGACCCTCCGCCGAAGCCGCCTGAGAACGTTCCGGCGGGTTCACGATTGGATATGCCGCCGAACATGCCACTGGCGCCGAACGGATGTCCGAGTCCACCGCCACCGGGCGCCTCGGGATACCCGGCTCCGCCAGGAGTGCCGGCCAGCCCCGGCCCGCCGCTGTAGCGTCCGGAGCGCATTCCGCCGGAACCGACCGATGCACCGACGACTCCGACCTCGAACAGTCGTCCGGGTCCGCCGCCGCCGGTGTAGCCGCGGCCGCCCTCGACCCAGCCGCCGGAACCACCGCCGCCGCCACCGGGGCCGGCATCGGGTACTAGCGTGCTGTCACGCAGTCCCGGCGCGGAAACCGACAGCACCGCGTCAGAGTCGATGCGTACCGGTCCGAGCGAAAGGATCGTCACAGGCAGCATTCCCTGATTGCCCGGCAACACAGGATCTACGTCGACGGGATCGATCGTGAAGACGCCATTGCGCAGCACCAGCGAGTCGACGACGATCACCCCCCGGCGCGAACGTGCCAGCGGAATTCGCCCACCGCCCTGGAACGTTCCGCCCGTCGGCACGACGATGTGGAACGTATCGACGTTGCTCACGCGACCGTCGACGTTGACCGCGATCGGCACCCCGCCGGGTTCGGCCCCGGCTCGAACGAAGAGCATCGTCGAGAGGAGCCGACCGTTCCAACTGACGACGGTCGGTCCGATCACCACACGGTCGGCGTCTGCAGGATCGATCAGCCGCAGACTGACCCGCGACGGATCGAATCCGTCGGCTCCGAATGCCCCGATTGCCCTGAAGGGCGCCACGGTCTCCACGACCACGTTCATCCCGGCCGCGGCGGCATCGGGTTCGATGTAGGCGATCTGCGGTCGACGCGACGTCAACTCGAGCAGCCCGAGCCGCGTGGCAAGCGAATCTCCCGTCGACTCGGTCGCCAGCGTCGTGACCGCGACGCGATCGCCGCGCGCGGCAACGTGAAAGGCCCTGCGAGGAAGCCCGCCCGGCGAAGCGGTCCGTCCGAGGTCGAAGGTCTGCTCCTCTCCCAGCTGCCATCCACTCCATCCGCCCGGCGGCGTGAAGTCGACCGCACGTGTCTGCAGTACGCCGTTCCTGTCCTTTCGAACCGTCCATACGGCGGTGAGACGATCGGCGGCGTTGCAGGCGATGTCGAATCCGACCGGCAGCGAGTCGAGGCGGTTGACCTCCAGCGTCCTCCATCCGGCAGGTCCGTTGACCGGCCGAAAGACGTAGACGAGGGAATACGAGCCGAAGCGGACCTGCGGAATGATTATGTGCGCGTCACCGTCGGTGTCGAGCGCCATGCGAATGCGTAGGTCGCCCGTTCCGAGACGCGTCGCGTTCGGATCGAACTTCGGTGACGGGAGCTGTTCGATGGAACCCGGCCCGGGAGGCCAGGTGAAGAAGTAGGCGGAGGAATCCGCGCGGAAGGCGACGTCGAGTCGCCCGTCCTTGCCCACCTCGACGTCAGGGTAGCCGACATCGCATCCGCCGCTGACGCTGTTGCAGGGATGCGAAGCGAGCTGCACGGGCTCCTTCAGCCGGGGGTTCCAGTAGTTGAGACCGATCCGCTGGTTCTCGACGTCGATCCAGACGACGTGCGGCATCCCGGTGGAGTCGACCGCCATGTCGTAGCGCAGATGCTCACCCAGAATGATCGGTTCGGCAAATCCGTTCGAGTCGTTGCGGGTATACTGCAGCTGCAGCCGGTTCTGCACGTTGGCGACGTAGGCCAGGTGCACGACGGAATTCCGGTCGAGCCGGAATACGAACGAGGAGATCTCAGCGTTGGTGGAATCGAAGACGGTGCCGCCCCACGTGGCCTGGATCGGCCTGCAGAAGCGACCGGAGACATCGTTGCTGTAGAAAAGCTGCAGTCCGGAGCGTTCCGGATCGGCTGCACCCCAGACGACATGCTCATTGCCCCAGGCGTCGAACTGGACCTGCGGATTGTATTCCTGGATCATCCGCTGATCGATCTCACGGTACAGCCACCACGCATCCTGTGCCGGCGCGGAAACGGGCCGGCAGAAGAATGCGAGGACGGCGACCGCGACGATAGAGCGCGCGGCGGTGAAGGAACTATCAGCAGGTGCGTATCTCAATGGTGCATGCGCGTCTGATAAATCACATTCCAGTTGAGTGTTCGTGGTCGATCCCACCTGCGAAGTCCCTGTCTTCGCTGTCGGGATCGCCTCCGGCCGACGGGGCCGCGAGGGGAGTGCGAGGTCAATGCGACTCGGTCACGTCATAGTCTGATACACGGCAATATACTGCAACACGGGATCGGCTACCACGACCGCTCCAAGGCCCTACTCCCCGTCGGTGCCGCGCAGTCGACTGATGCTCACTCTGACACGCCGCGAGAGCATCCGCCCCTCGGGCACATCGTTCGACAGCTCCTGCTGCCCTCCCTCGCTGCCGAATGCGTCCACCGCATCGGGCTGCGGCAGGTCAAGCCGCTTCTGCGTCGAATCGATCGCCGAGGCCACCGTCTCGGCCCGCGCCCGCGCCAACTGCCGATTGCGATCAGGATCGCCCACACGATCGGTATACCCCGTGATCGCCAGCTGGGTTCCCGCACCGGCATGCCGCGCGATCCGCTCGATCACCGCCAACTGCCGCGGCTGCAGCTCCGAGGAGTCGAAATCGAACCCGACGAGGTTGTAGCCCTCGATCTCCGGCTGCAGTGCCGACGAATCGGTCCGATGCCGAACGACCACGCGGAAGGTCCCCTCTGCCTCGGCCTTCTGACCGACGGCGTCGACCGCGACGAACCGGTAGTGGATCGGCGCCATGTCGCTGTTGATCCGCATGTCCTCCAGGGGCCAGAGCTGGTCCTGCTTCAGCGACTCTGCGGCACCACCTCCCTGGAAGTGCAGGAATTCTCGGGAGCCCTGGTAGACCGAGATGTACCACGAGGCGAGATCCTCGTCGGCGACGACCTCCGGATAGAATCGCACCGCCGGTGGCGACGCGACCGTGGCGCTTCGGTGCAGCACAGCCGGCGCAAGGATCGCCGTGTCGTCGAACGACAATTCCACCCTCCGATTCTCCTGCTTCCCCTCCGGCGTTCCCTGCCGCGACGGATTCGTCGGGTCGGGACTCCACGTGAGGTCGATTCGCGTCGAGTCGATTCCCCACGTTTCGACCAGATAGTCCCGCACCGACCGCGCCCGTGCCAGGGCCAGTCGCCCGCCGCCGAGCGTCATCTCCTCCACCGATCCGGTACCCCGAAACACACCCCGTGCCTCGGGATGTTCCCGCATCCGTCTTCCGATCACGTTCAGCATCTGCCAGTGGACGTCCAGCGGCGTGACGTGAATCATCGAGTCGAGCGACCACCCCAGTCGCTGCGATGCGTTCTCGAGCAGGTCGTACCGCTGTGGTATCAATGCCGAAGCGCTGTCGAAGAACACATACGGGATGAGCGGAACCTCGTCTGTCCACGGGGCATCGACCACCTCGATCGCGGGGTTGGGGTACTCGACACCATTGGAGTCCACACCCCGCACCGTGACCGAAACCGCCAGGTACGGCTTCTTCACCGCCGGCGCCGTGTCCTGCGGCTGCACCGGCGGGGCCACCACCTCAGGTTCGGTACCGAACCGCCAGGCGAATCCCATCGCCGCGGTGATCGACAACGGACGCCAGTCGACCGTCGAGGAAATCGAGCCGAGCGGCACTTCTGCCCGAAGCTCCGGCATCAGCCGCAGTCGCGGGCCTGCGGCGAGATTCGCGCCGAGCCAGCAGGAGGCAACCAGCGCCATCGTGCGGGATTCCACCGTTACGGTGGGATCCTCCAGCGGACGCTCCGGCGTTCCCGTCGAATTGAACACCCATCCGGGGGTGACGATTTCGCGCGTGCGCGCTTCGTTCGAAAACGTCGGCAGGTCAAGGCCGATGCCGAGACCACCGCGCAGCAGATTCTCCCAGCGATACTCGGCGCCCGCCCACAACTGCAGCGAGGCCGCATCGACATCGAACCGGCTCTGATAGCCGACGTCGGTCGGTTCGGCTTCACCGACCGGCGTGAGACTGTCACCGGGCAGGATCTGCGGATAGCCGCGCACGTCGGAGCGCAGCGTCACATGTTCCCGCGAATACGAGACGCCGGCACGCAGCCACAAGGGTGGCCGGACCGGAAGGGGTGAGAAGAAGGAAAGCGAGGGTGAAACGAGCTCATGGCTCCATGCGGAGCCGAAGCGTCCGTAGTCCGGGCACGTGGGCGAGGCGTCGAACGCGGTTTGATTCAGTTGCCAACGAGGGCCGGCCGACACGGCGAGGACGAACGGGGAGAACAGTCCACGGCCGGTCGATACCGAATCGTCGGCGATCGCCGGAGGTGCGGACTGTGCGATCGCGGATCGAACGACGAACGGAAGTATCGAAGCAAGTACGGAGGCAAATGCGATGAGGGAGCGGGCGCGCCGCTCCCTCATGAATTCGGGTCGCCCCGGGCTCATACCATCGATCAGTTGTTGGGCCCGTCCGCCTTGCTGCGGTCCACTTCGTTCGGATGACGCTTCGTCAGATGCACGCTGGCGCTGGGATCGACTCGCGGCGACGACGCCTCGGCGGGCGGTGTCGTCGTCGTCGGTGTCACATCGGTCGTGGGCACCGATCGGCTCTGCTCAGCCGTCGAAGCGTGACTCTGCGTCGCATTCGCGTCGATCGATCGGCCGCTCGCAGCCGCCGTATGCATCGGCTGTCGCGAGGTCTCCAGCCGCGGCGACTGCTGCGATGGCGACTGCTGCGAGGACGTCGACATCACGGGGCTGGTGACCGCGGCCACTGCACGAACTGCACCCGCGGCCATGCCTTCGAGCGGAACGGGAGTTATCGGCACCGGTCGGTCGCTGACCGTCGGAACCGAATGAAATGCCGACGAGGTCGTCGCCGGCTGCGCGGCCTCGTCACCGGTGAAATAACCTGCAGCGAACCCGGTGGCTGCAAGGGCAATCACGAGTGCGCCGCGGGTGATTCGTGACATGAACGAACCCGAGCCGCGGAGCGCGGGGCTCGACGAACCGCTTCGCCCATCGGCGACAGTGGTGATGCCCGCCTCGGCGAGGATGAGATTGCGTACCGTCCCGGGAACCGTCGCCTCCCGCGCCTGCGTATCGAGAATTCGATCCAGCATCACGTGCGATTTCAGTTCCAGTCGCATCGAATCACTCGCTGCTACCGACAGCAGGAACTCACGCTCCTGGTCGGGGCTCATCTCATTGCTGAGGAATGACGTGATCAGATCGGCCGTTGCCATTACTGTTTGGACTCAAATAAATGGGGTGAAATGCAACCGGAGGATTCCCCGTCGAGCGTGTCGTCCTCTGCCAGCCCGAGCCAGTTGCCGATGAGCTTGCGGAGGTAGCCGCGCGCACGGAAAGCCCGCGTCTTGGCCGCGGTCATCGTGCTTCCCTGCATTTCGGCAATCTCCTGAAACGTATAGCCGAAGACCGCGTGAAGCACGAACGCCTCACGCTGCACGACCGGCAAACGCTGCAGCGCACGCTGCACCAGCTCCTCGAGCTCCGGAAACGGCTCGCCACCGCGCGAGAGCGCCGCGTTCTCCGGCCCGAGCACGTCCAGCGGTACGTTCTGCCGCACCGCCTGCTTCAGATTTCCAAGGCGCGTCAGCGCATTGTTGCGCGCGATGGTAAACAGCAATGCCCGGAAGTTCTCCACCCTCGTGCCCCGATCTCCCACCTTCACGATTCTGAGCCACGTCTCCTGAAAGACGTCCTGCGCCTCCTGTGGGGTGCGCATGAGGTATTCGCAGTACAGAATCAACGGACGCTCGTAGAGCTCGTACAGATCGCGGAACGCCAGCTGATCGCCGGACGCATAGCGGTCGAAGAGCGCACGGTCGCGGTCGTTGCGATCGGTTGCCGAGGATGGATGCGGGCTCGCGTTGCTCATGGATACAACTGCGCGGGGGTTGTGGTCGACACGTCGTGGAATTCGCCGAAGCCGTGTCCGCAATGGACGGAGGTGACCAACATACGACGAGTGGTCGGACCGATGCGCCGATGCACCAACCACCGACGCACGCGCAGGGGCGCCGCGCCGGTCCGACCCGAAACGCGTGCCCGTCCACGCGGTCGATGCATGCGTTCCGCCCGTATAGACTTTCCGGCGGGAGGAGTGTTACACGACTCGGAAAAAACCGGCGCGCCGTCAGCACCCGCCGCTGCGACACTTCGCGGTCCGGGCCGGTCTATGCTGTAGATTCGCAGCGAACCGAATTCCCCACACCCACGACGCGGCCACCGCTTCTGGAATGATCTTCCGCCGGCCATGAACCATCGCTACATCCCGCCACTCCGATTCCCGGCTCTGTTCGCCGTCCTCATCGCATTGTCCTGCTGCCATGCCTCGGCGCAGATTTACGGCGTCGAGCACCTCGACACCGCCGGCCGATGGGCCCGGCTGCCCGCATCCACGCCACTCGTCGACGCGCAGCCACTCACCATGGCCGCCTGCCAGGGCACGCTCGTCGTCGGACGTGACAACGGCAGCATCGTCCTCAGTCGCGACTCCGCCGAGACCCTTGCCGAACTCGGCGGCACCCCGGCGCTGCCCGAGGGCATTGCTCGCACCTGGGCGCTCGCCTTCGTCGATACCTCCGCCGGTGCCGACCACGTCGCCGGCGTGGCCATGTTCGACGACTCCGTCAACGCCGTTATCCTCAGCGACGATGGCGGCGTGACATGGCGACGCGGACAGACCCTGGACGAACTGCACGGATTCGTCGCTCCGCCGAACGATGAATCCAACGGGAAATTTCCACCCAGCTTCTTCTTCCGTCACCGCATCGACGCTCCCGGTACCGTCGGCTTTCTCGGCACCAGTCGTGGATTCTGGGCCAGCGAGGATGGCGGCATCACCTGGGAACTCCGATGCGATTCCGTCCGCTTCTCTGACCTGGACATGGCCGACGCACGCCATGGATTCGCGTTCAGCCAGATGACCCACGTGCAGCCCTCCGGTATCCATGTCACCTCCGACGGCGGCCGCACCTGGCGGTGGACACGCACGCTCAAGACGCCGGAACACTGGGCCTTCGGGCTCTATGCCCGCGACAGTCTCACGCTGCGGATGCTCGTGCCGGACATGAACGACGTTCCCAACACGCGGAAATACCTTCTGGAGTACTCGAGTGATGGTGGCGAGAACTGGACTGTCGAACCGCGCCTTCCTCCTGACAACCAGCTCGACGTCGTCTATGCCAACGGCCTCTACTGGTTCGACACCGCACAGCTGCATGTGGTCTACGAATTCGGTCGGATCGACTATTCGACCGACGGCGGTCGGCTCTGGGTGACCGTCTATCCGCCACAGTCGTCGTACTCCTTCGGACTCTGTGTGCTCTGTATCGACGAGCGGTACATCTACTACGCACAGGGTGCACGGGGCCGCGGCCAGCCGCTGCTGATCGGACGCTGGCGTCACGCGCGTATCGAACGGCATCCGGCAGGGTTGGCTCTGGCCGCGGAGAACATCACCTCCGATGTCGTGCCCAATCCGTTCGAATCGACGGCGACCATCCACGTGCATAACGAGCGCGCCGGCCCGGCGAGCATCGCCGTCTATGACGCGACAGGTCGGCGAATCACCACGCTCTTCGACGGCATTCTTGCCGCGGGCGCGCACACGCTGCGGTGGCAACCACCGGCGAGGATCGCACGCGGCGTGTACTTCTGTCGCGTCCGCATGGCAGGCTCGATCCGCACCATATCCGTGCTGCGTCAATAGCGCCCTCGGGCGTCGAGTTCGATTGAATTCAAACCCCACACCTCGCCTCGTGCCCTGGCGCGGCACCCCACGGCGAACCAACGACCCCACAACCATGCACCCGAAGAAATCGATCGCAGCACTGTTGATCGTCGCCGTCGTTCTTCTGGCGGTCGAAGCGGCGTCTGCACAGACCGATTCCGTCCCCACAGCCGCGGCCACGACTCCGCTCGGCAGTCTGCTGCGCTCCGACGGAACCCTCGATCTCTCCCGCCACATCTCCGGAACCATCGACCCGAGCGGATGGCGAATGTCGACTGGTGCCGCCGGCCAGCCGGTCTTCTCCCGCATCGGCGACACGGCACTCCCCCATCTGCTCGGACCCGACTCGGTCGACGGCGATCAGTACTGGGCCGACATCTTCGGCCCTCCCGGTACCGACGGCGAGGTCTACGCGATCGCCATCCACGACACCGACGTCTACGTCTCCGGTGCCTTCTACATCGCCGGCAACGCGATCACCCACGGAATCGCCCGCTGGGACGGATCGCGCTGGCACGCGCTCAACGACGGCACAAACGGTCCGGTGTACGCAATCACGTTCATGGACGGCGACGTGCTCGTGGGAGGTTCGTTCACCACGGCCGGCGGGGTACAGGCCGGCAACATCGCGCGGTTCCGGCCGAGTGAGAACCTCTGGTTCCAGTTCGCCCGCCAGGTCGGCGTCATCGGCGTCGTGCGCTCGCTGCTGGTCGACGGAACCACGCTGCTGGTCGGCGGCCAGATCTCCGGCGGCTTCTCGCGTGCGGGCACCGTTGCGGCGCGCAATCTCCTGGAGTGGAACGGAATCTTCTGGAGCTCCGTCGGCCGCGGACTCGACGGCGTGGTGACCTCGCTGGTCCATGCCGGCGACAGCTACTACGTCGGAGGAGCGTTCAAACTGGCGTTCAATGAATCCGACACGGTCGACTCGCCGGGCATCGTACGGCTGACCAACGACACGTTTTTCGATGTCGGCGGCGGCGTCGACGGACAGGTGGCCGCCATCGCGTGGCGCGACTCGGCGCTGTACGTCACTGGTGCGTTCACCATGGCCGGCGGTGTGCCGGCCGCGAACGTGGCCCGGTGGGACGGCAGCTCGTGGTCGCCCCTCGGCGGGGGCCTCGGCTCCGACGGACTCGGCATCGCCGCCGACTCCGCTCACATCTACATCGGCGGTCATTTCGTCGACGCGGCCGGACTCACGGTCAACTACATCGCACAATGGGACGGTGCCGTCTGGACCGTCATGCGTGGCGGGATGGCCGATACGGCCGTGCCATTCGTCGCCGCCGTCGCCGTCGGCAACGGCAACCTCTACGCCGGCGGACGGTTCCTTCTCGCCGGTGACGTCAACGCCTACAACGTCGCCCGATGGGACGGCGAATTCTGGTATCCACTGGCCAACGGATACGACCGCACGGTCGACCACAACGGCACCTCGGGCAACGTCTATGCGCTGGCGGTCAGTGGCGACAACGTCTTCGTCGCCGGCGACTTCCGGACGGCCGGAGGCGATCCGGTCAACTGCGTGGCCCGCTGGGACGGCGGTGAGTGGAGTTCGCTCGGCACCGGAATCGGCGGCGCCAATCCGTTCGTCCGCGCCCTCACGGTTGCGCCCGATGGCGACCTCTATGCCGGAGGAATCTTCGACTCCGCAGGCGGAGTTCCCGCTCGGGGCATCGCGCGTTGGGACGGAACGTCGTGGCACGCCGTCGGCTCGGGCATCGGTGGTGAAACGCCCTACGTCTTCGCGCTTGCCATGCGCGGCTCGGATGTCGTGGCTGCCGGTGCGTTCACGTCTGCCGGAGGGAAGCCGACCGGATGTATCGCTGCCTGGAACGGGGCGGGATGGAACCCGCTCGGCACGGGTGTCGCCGGCGATTCGACCGAGTACCACTACATCACGGCGCTGGCCATCGACGGTTCGGTGGTGTATGCCGGAGGACAGTTCGCTACAGCTGGTGGCGTCGCCGCGCGCAACGTCGCTCGCTTCGACGGGACGGGCTGGGCGGCGCTGGGCAACGGACTCAACGGCCCGGTCTCGGCGCTTGCCGTTCACGACGGCGACGTGATCGCCGGAGGCGATTTCGCCGGATCGGGCGACGGATTCGATCGGGTGAACGCTCCGTGGATTGCGCGATGGGACGGGTCCGAATGGTCGTCGTACGGTGCGGTCGACGGCCCGGTTCGCGCGCTCGTCGTCGATAACGGCGTCCTGTACGCAGGCGGCGAGATGACGCATGCAGATGGAATCGTCACCGGCTACATCGCGCGGGACGTGAACGGCTGGGCATCGCTGGCGCGCGGCGTCAACGCACCGGTACACGCACTCTGCTTCGACCAGGTCGGCGTGCTCTACGGAGGCGGCGAATTCACACTTGCGGGGACGCTGAAGGCCAAGCACGTGGCCGAGTGGTTCAACGGATCGTGGACGGCGCTCGGGAGCGATCCGACGATCGGCATCGCCGGAACGATTCGCACGCTTGCGATCGACGGTGATCGCCTCTACGTGGGCGGCAATTTCACGGCCGTCGGCGGCATACGCGCTTCACGCATCGCCGTCTGGGATGGAACCGTCTGGCGGTCGTTGGGCAAGGGTCGCGAAAATGGCGTCGACGACACCGTGCTCGCGATCGCCGCGCGCGGCGACACGGTCTACGTCGGCGGCAAATTCACCCACGCCGGCTCTGACACTGCCGCGTATCTCGCCATGTATGACGGTACCGCGTGGCAGCAGCTGGGCGGAGGCGTCGGCGGACCCGATCCGTATGTCTACGCCCTGAAGCTCGACGGAGACGATCTCTACGTTGGCGGCGCCTTCCGGGAAGCGGGCGGCGTGTCCGCGTCGCGAATCGCCAGCTGGAGCATCAGCAGACATACCTGGGACACCATGCAGGGCGGCGTCACCGCCGGGGCATACTTCACCCATGTCTCCGCGATCGAAATCCGGGGCAACGACGTCTATGTTGGCGGGTTCTTCACCAAAGCCGGCACCACGTACGCCAACAGCATTGCGCGCTGGGACGGCTCCAGCTGGCATCAGCTCGGCGACGGCGTCGACGGCACCGTCCACGCGATAGCAATCGACGGCGAGGATATCTACGCCGGAGGCGACTTCCGCCACTCGGCGTCGACCTACCTGGGTCGCGTCGCCCGGTATCGGGGCGGCACCTGGCAGGCGCTCGACAGTGGCGTCGATCGACGTGTCGAGGACATCTGCATCAGCGACGGCATCCTCTACATCGCAGGCCAGTTCCAGATCGCCGGACGCATGCAGGTACAGGGTGTCGCCCGTCTGGTCGACGGTCAGTGGCGCCAGCTCGGCCGCGGTGTACAGCACGTCGACCGCGACGGAATCGCCTACGCGCTTGCACCCATCGACAGCGGCGTATGGGTCGGCGGCGACTTCCGCGTTGCCGGCGGCAAGGCGAGTTACTACCTCGGACGCTGGCAGCATATCGGGAGCGACGGCGGCGTGATTGCCGCGGTAGCGACCCCGTCGTCGCTCGAGGAGCAGACGATCGTCTCATCGGTTCGCCCGAATCCGTTCTCCGAGTCATTCTACGTCACCTTCTCACTTCCCCATTCCGGCTTGACCACGCTGCGGCTCTACGACGAGACGGGTCGGCTCGTGCGCACTCTGCTTCACGAGGATCTCCGGGAGGGAACGCATTCGGTAGTGGCCACACGCGGCACGCTTGCCTCAGGTGCGTACTTCTATCGGGTGGAAACCGGGGAATTCGTGTCGAGCGGGGTGATCGTATGTCAGTGACAGCATCTCGTTGCGCGCCTGGGTGCCGTCGGGAGAATCCGGCCGGGTTACCGAGGAAGCGTTTCTTCCAGTGGCGCGAAGCAGGCAGCAGTGTCGTGACGTCGCTCAGGGCAGTGGTACTGCTGGTGACTGCCATTCTGCTTGCGACGCTACCGCTCCAGGCGCAGTACAGCTCCTATCCCGATGCGGAGTGGATAATCGGCGGAAGCACCTCATCGGCCGTCGGGGCGGTCTTTGCGCCTGACGAACGGTACGCAATCAGTGCCCATGAGAACGGAGAACTGCGCGTCTGGGACGTTGACAGTTCACGCCTGGTGCGCTTCCTTCGCACCGGACTGCCCCCGATCCGCTGTATGGACATTGCGCGTCGAAGGGCGGTCCTCGCCGTGGGGCTGGCCACTGGCGACATCCTCCTTCTCGATGCACATGACGGCAGGACGCTCGATACGCTGACGGCGCACGACGGCGCAATCAACTGCCTCTCGATTTCCCGCGATGAACAGTACCTCGTATCCGGAGGATCGGACCGTCGGGTAATCGTCTGGAATCTCGACACCGGCGACACGCTCATAAGCGTATACGGAGGCAAGTCCGATGTCAACTGCGTCGATATTTCACCGAACGATTCGCTCATCGCGTCGGCGAACGGAGACTTCACGGTCGGCGTGTGGGCGATATCAACCGGAGTGAAGCTCCGTGAATTCATCTGGTCGCTCCGCGCCAAGGGCGCCGTTCGCTTCTTCAATGACAACCGCCTGCTCGCTGCATTCCACGACGAAACCTTCCCGTATTTCGACCAGCCGGTTGGGCTGCAGATCTTCGATATCGTCACCGGCGAATCCGTTGCCGAGGCGGTGACCTGTCCCACGCGAAGCGTTCGACTCTCACCGGACGACTCGCTGCTGTTCGTGGCCTGCGTCCGATGGCCCAACGGTGCCTCCTGGGGAGGGTGGTATGTCTACGATGTGAACGAGCTTCTGCATCAATCCTCGACGCATCCCTACGGCTCGTTTTTCTGGTCACCACTGATGTCGATCGACGTCGCCTCCGACGGGCGTCGAGCGCTGCTCGGCGGTCTGGGGTATGGTGTCTACTTGCGACGGGTCGATTCGGCCGGCGCTCCGGTGCAGACCGACTCACTCACGGCAAACCTCTCGTCGGTGGACGCCGTCCAGGTTTCACCGAATTCCACGATGATCGTCTCGGGAAATCGCCTCGGCACGCTGCAACGCAGAACGGCCGCCGCGGGAACGCTGGCGGCCACCGTGGTCGATCACGGTCCGGAAATTCGCGGAATTGCGTTCTCGCCCGACGGCAGCACCATGGCGACCTGCGCCATGGACGGGGCAATCAAGCTGTGGAACGTTGCCACCGATTCGCTCGTCCGAATTCTCTATGCCTCGGCTGACAATTCGGTCAATGATGCGGCATGGAGTCCGGACGGCGGACAGGTGGCCGGCGCGGTCGGTCCGATGGATTCCACGGTCGTCGTGTTCGACACCGCGTCGGTGGGCCCACGAGTGCGGCTCTTCGGTCACCGCGGCGGTCTTTGGTCGATCGTCTGGACGCCCGATGGTACGTCCATCATCTCTGCCGGTGACGATCACGAAATCCGCATCTGGAACGCCGTGACGGGCACCACGCGTTCGATCGCTGAAGGTCACACCGACAGGATCACCGCACTGGCGCTTTCGCCCGACGGACATACGCTTGCCTCGGCATCCGTCGATCAGTCGATCCGACTCTGGAGCGTTCCGTCCGGCGATCCGCTTGGCGTGCTGCTCGGGCACGTGGGAACCGTCAACGATGTGGCATTCACCCCCGACGGCACGCACGTGGTCTCCGCAGGTGAGGATGCGTCGATCCGGGTGTGGGACATCGCATCAGGCACCGAGACCCATCGCTACGACGCCATCCCGTATTCGGCCACTTCCCTTGTCATGACCCCCGACGGCCACCACATCGTTGCCGGATATGAGGACGGGTCGATCGTGCTCTGGAAGTACCGTGCGGTGGCGCGTGTCCGGAGCGCGTCGTTGATTGCGTCGAACGTCGTCGTGCCGAACCCCTTTCGGGAGCGGGCGTCGGTGGTGTTCCAGGTTTCACAGCCGGGGCGTGTCGTCGTTGCGCTGTATGACTTGCGCGGGCGACTCGTCGAACGCGTGTTTGACGGTGAGATGAGCGCCGGAGCGCACTCGGCAGAGATCTCCGGGTTGGTTGCCGGGGCATACGTGTACAGGGTGCAATCGGCGGACTCCGTCGTCGATGGGGTGGTCGTATGTCAGTGAACGTCACCATCCGGCGCGAAGGCGCGTGCTCCGAAGAGGGCCGGTTCCCGGAGCGATACCGACCGGACAGGTACGCCTCGGACAACCGGTCGGAGCAGTTCCGCAAGTGGCGCGAAACCCGCCGTGGATTCATCACCTCGCGTTGCACAGTTGCACTTCTGGCAACCTCCCTCCTGCTTGCGACGCCGGCGCTGCGGGCGCAGTACAGCTCCTATCCCGATGCGGAGTGGATCGACGGCGGAGGGCTCTCGCCGCAGGAGGCGGCAGTCGTCACACCGGACGGACACTATGTGATTTCCGCAACGCACGTCGGTGATGTGATCGTCTGGGATATCGCCGGACGCCATCTGGTACGCTACCTCCGCCGCGGACTCGGCACCATCACCTGCATGAACGCCTCGTGGAGTCGAAATCTCCTTGCGATCGGTACCGGCACGGGAACGATTCGAGAGATCGATGCCACAACCGGCGCGGACGTCCGGACGATCGACGCGCACACGACCGCCGTCGCCGACGTGAAGTTCTCCGCCGACGAACGCTACATGGTCAGCGGTGGCGCGGGTGATCTGCGAGTGGTGCTGTGGGACGCCGGGACGGGAGATTCGCTCGCCACATTCACCGGCAACAAATCCTACATCAACGATGTGGCGATCTCTCCGGACGGACGTTACGTGGCCTCTGCCGGGTCGGATTTCACCGCGCGTGTGTGGAATACGCAGACCGGCCTGGAAATCCGGACGTTCGTCTGGGCACAGCGAACGGTCGATGCGGTGGCGTTCTCACCAGACGGGCTCCGGCTCGCGGCGGCCGACGAGATCATCAATCCGCTCGATGGCGAGGCACCGGACGGGATGAAGATCTTCGATCTGGCGACGGGTGCCGAGCTCAGCACATGGCGCTTCGCACCTCGCACGCGCGAGATTTCGTTTTCGACCAACGGACGGCAGATCATTTCCTGCAACGTCTACTCCGGAGCAAGCCCAGTCGCCGGTTGCACCGTGTTCACACTGGATTCTGCAGGATCCATCACCAGCGCCCCCCGGCTCGCCTTCGGTGACAACTGCACGTCGGTCCAATACGAACCTGGTGACACCACGGCCTGCATGGCCGACGAATCGGGCGCCGTGTTCGAGATTGAATTCAACCGCGACGAGCACGGTGCACTCGTGCTTGGCGCGACGTCACTGACGGCGCACCTATCGGTGGTAACTGCGCTCGCGGCGAGCGACGACTCGACGTTCGTCACGGGCTCGCATTCAGGACGAATCGCTACGTGGAACCTCGACGACGGGCACGGAAGTCGGCAGATCGTCAACGGTGGCTACGAGGTTCGCTCTGTCGCCTGGTCGCCCGATGAACGGACGCTCGCCACTTGTGCCATGGATGGTGCAATCAAGCTGTGGGATCTCTCCAGCGCGGCATTGATCCGCACGCTCTTCGCCTCGGCGGACTACTCCGTCAACGATGCCGCATGGAGCCCCGACGGCACGCGCGTGGCCGGTGCAGTCGGGCCGCTCGATTCCGTGGTGGTCATCTTCGACACCGCCAGCATCGCATCGCAACTGCGGCTCGTCGGACATACCGGCGGACTCTGGGCAATCGTCTGGGCTCCCGACGGTCGCACGATCGCCACGGGTGGAGACGACGGTGCGGTTCGGTTCTGGAATGCGATCACGGGCGCGACGGTTGCCGTCGCAACCGGTCACGAAGACCGCGTCACATCCCTGGCGCTCTCGCCCGACGGACACACCCTCGCCTCGGCCTCGGTCGACAAGACGATCCGCCTCTGGAGCGTTCCCTCGGGGGATCCGATCGGTGTACTACGCGGGCACACCGGAGCCGTCACCGACGTCGCATACACCCCCGATGGGTCTCACGTTGTCTCCTGCAGCGACGACGGCACCATCCGTGTCTGGGACGTCGGATCTCGCACGGAGACCTACAGGTACGATGACTATCCGTACCTCGCCAATGCGCTGGCGGTCACAGCCGACGGCAAGCACGTGATCGCAGCGTGTGACGACGGGTCGGTGGTGTCATGGCGGTACCGCGCAGTGGCGGAAGTCCCCAGCGAGTCATCGATTGCCTCGAACGCCGTCGTGCCGAACCCGTTCCGGGATCGGACGTCCGTGTCGTTCGTCGTCCAGCGCGCCGGACGGGTGAGCGTTGCATTGTATGACCTCAACGGGCGGATGGTTGAACGTGTGTTCGATGGCCAGATGACCGCCGGGGCGCATTCGGTGGAGATCTCGGGATTGTCGGCCGGGGCGTATGTCTATCGGGTGCTGTCGGCCGGCTCCGTTGTCGGTGGGGTGATCGTATGTCAGTGAGTTTCACCATCCCGCAACCGGGCGCCTGCTCGGCAATGAAGCAGCTCCCGCAACGCTGCCGATCGGCTCGCCGCGCCGCGGACGAGCCGATGGAGCGATTCCGCGTGTGGCGCGAGGCACGCCGTGGCTTCGTGACCCGGCTTTGTGCAGTTGCACTGCTGGCGACCTCCCTCCTGCTTGCGACGACGCCGCTGCGAGCGCAGTACGACTCCTATCCTGACGCCGAGTGGATCGACGGCGGAGGACTCTCGCCCCAGCGCGGCGCCGTCTGGACACCCGACGAACGCTTCGTGATCTCGGCCACCGCCGTCGGCGACCTCATCGTCTGGAACGCCGCCACGCACCACCTCGTCCGATACCTGCGCCGCAACCTCGGAGCGATCACCTCCATGGACGTTTCCTGGACACACGACCTGCTGGCAATCGGTACCGGCAGCGGTGACATCCTCGAGGTGAGTGCCACTACGGGCCAGGACGTGCGCGTGCTGCATGGGCACCAGAGCGCCGTCGTCGACGTGAAATTCTCCGCCGACGAGCGCTACCTCGTCAGCGCCGGCTACGGCGACCTGCGGGTGATTCTCTGGGACGCGGCATCGGGCGATTCGCTGGCGGCGTTTACCGGGAACAAGTCCTACATCAACGATGTCGCGATATCCGCCGACGGGCACTACGTCGCCACGGCCGGAGCGGACTTCACCGCACGGGTGTGGGACACGCGCACCGGCGAGCAGATCTACGAGTTCATCTGGGCGCTGCGAACTGTTGGCGCCGTGGCGTTTTCGCGGGACTCGAAGTACCTCGCAGCGGTGGACGACATGGGCGACTACTGGAGCGGCGACCCTCCGGCACTTGAAATTTTCAGCATTGATTCAGGCCTCGCTGTCAGGTCGCTCATTCGTGCTCCGCATACTCGCGACGTGGCTTTTTCGGCGGACGGACGATACATCGTCTGCTCGGACATCTTCTTTCGAGCGTGGCACGGTGGCGGCTTCAGCGTATTTGAATTTGATAATGGTGACACGCTGTTCGAGGCCGCCAAAGGGGGTTTCGGCAATTCAACGAACGCCGTCCGGTTCAGTCCCGGCGGATCGCGCCTCCTCCTGCCTGATGAAGACGGCGAGTTGTTTTGTCTGGACCTCGACCTCCGCGACGGACTACTCAATGTCGACTCGAATCAATTTGCCACGCACACCGCGCCGATCCGTGCCCTCGATGTCGCTGCGGATGCCACCGCCTATGTGACTGGCACCGCTTCCGGCCGCGCGAAGACGTGGTCGGTCGACAACGGCGATTCAATTCGCACGATTATCCCGAACGGATTCGAAGTCCGTTCCGCCCGATTCTCTCCCGACGGTCGAACGATTGCGGTCTGCGCAATGAACGGCGTCGTCACCTTGTTCGATGCTCTGAAGGGCGACTCGCTTAGAACGCTGTACGCCTCGGCCGACAATTCTGTCAACGATGCTGCGTGGAGTCCGGACGGGCACAGAATCGTCGGCGCGATCGGGCCCGCGGACTCGACCGCGGTCGCGTGGGACACTGCGTCACCGACGCCCGACGAACGCTATGTGGGACACCGTGGTGGACTCTGGTCAGTGGTCTGGACACCCGACGGGCAGTATCTGGCGACGGCGGGCGACGACGGAGCGATATGTGTCTGGACGGCAAACGCATCCCTGATTGCGACCGCGTATGGACACGACGGTCGCATCAACACGCTGGCGCTTTCCAACGGCGGTGCGATGCTGGCCAGTGGCGGTATCGATGGCACCGTTCGACTGTGGGCGATTCCCTCTTGTGACCCGATCGGTGTACTTCGCGGCCATACTGCACCGGTCACCGATGTGGCGTTCCTGCCGGACGATCGCTCCATCGCCACGGCATCGACCGACGGAACGATTCGAATCTGGAGTCTCGACGAGCTGGTCGAGACGAATCGGTATTCCGCATATCCCTTCGCACCGGTGGCACTCGGGGTCGCAGCCGACGGCACATGGTTGCTCTCGGCAATGGAGGACGGATCGGTGATTCGATGGCGGCTCCGCACCGTGGCGGGGGCGCCTGACCTGCGTGTCGGCACATGCGACGCTGCTGTAGTGCGACCCGATCCCGTGCACACGGCGGCGACAATCACCTTCGACATTCCCACCTCGGGATTCGTCCGGATGAGGGTTGTCGACGTGCTGGGAGCCACTGTTGCAACCGTGGCATCTGAGCAATTGAATGCTGGCCACCATGCAGTGCGGTGGCAACGCGGCGGCCTGCCGCCCGGAGAATATTTCCTGGCAATCGAATCCAACGCAATTCGCCGGATCACACCATTCATCGTTCGCTGATGCGACGAAGGCGGGAACAATGAAAGCTCTGGGATGCATATGAACATTCGGGCGTTCATAGCGAGCGCGTCCGGTCTGTACCGTTCCATATTTCGGGTTGGCGCAATCGGACTCATGGGGATTGTCGCGACTTCGATTGCTGCTGCACAGTACCAGACGTATCCCGATGCCGATTGGATTCTCGGCGGAAGCACGAGTCCGGCGTCGGCGGTAATGTTCGCCCGGGATCCGCGCTATGCAATTTCGGCACACCAGGACGGAAGCATTCGCGTGTGGGACACGCGTACACGATACATGATTCGAATTCTGGCGAGGGATTCCGTTCCAATTCTCGCCGCCGACATTTCGACGCAATTGAATCTGCTCGCCCTTTCATTCGGCGACGGACGAATCGAATTGCGCGACGCCACCACTGGCGAATACCGCGGATCGCTGCAGCAACACGATGCCGCCGTGCGCGCGCTGCGATTTTCGCGTGACGGACGCCTGCTGGTCTCCGGTGGCGATGACCTGAAGGTGATCCTCTGGAACGTCGAGCGACGGGACACGGTCGAAGTGCTTGCCGGCCCGAAGTCCGCAGTAACGTCGGTGGACATTGCACCCGACAATTCTCGGATTGCCGCCGGCGGCGCCGATTTCGTTACGAGAATCTGGTCGGTTTCGAGTCGAATTCAGGAACATGAGGTGTACTGGGCACAGCGACGGGTCGGCGCCGTGACGTTTTCGAACGACGGATCGGTGTTGGCGGTGATCGCCGACATGGTGTCGCCGAATTTCGACCAGCCCACCGGCGGCCGTCTGGTGGACGCCAATTCCGGTGAAATCATCGCGGGTTTCTGGACCTGTACCTGTCACTCCGCGCGCTTCACGCCGGACGGGAAATACCTGATGTTCGGTTGCGAACATCTTCTCGGGCTGGGCGTAGGCCCGTTTGTCTACCGATATGAATTTGATCGGCTGCAGACAATCAGGGATTATGAGGGTGGGGCCACCTACTTTCCGAGTTTGGATTACCCGGGAACGACGACGATTGCCATCTCGCCCGATTCGAAGACGGTACTGTTGGGCGGAAGCGCGAATCAGGTATTTCTGGATTCGGTCGACGTTCTCTCCGGTTCCGATCGGATGCTTCTTTCTGCTCACCACAGTCCTGTCGGCGCTGTAGCCGCTTCCCCCGATGACGCATCGACGTACTCCGGAACGACGGGCGGTGATCTGTTTGAATGGTCGAATGACAGCGCGTGGAGAAGCGGGCTCTTCTGGAAATCGGGGCCCGAGGTTCGGGGAATTTCCTTGTCTCCGGACGGCCGGACGATGGCAACGTGCGCAATGGATGGTTCAATCAAGCTGTGGGACGTCACACGCCATGCGCTCATGCGAACGCTGTATGCGTCTGCCGACAATTCCGTCAATCAAGCCGCGTGGAGTCCGGACGGTCTGCACATCGCAGGAGCCATCGGTCCGATGGACTCCACTGCAGTCGTATTCGACACCGCTTCGGTCGCACCCCAATTGCGACTGACGGGGCACTCCGGCGGACTGTGGTCAATTGCATGGACGCCGGATGGTACGACGATCGCCACCGCGGGTGACGATGGCACCGTGCGATTCTGGAACGACTCCTCCGGCGTGTCGATCGCGGTTGCAACGGGTCACGTCGGCCGTGTCACCTCGATTGCAATCTCACCGGACGGACGCACCCTCGCGTCGGCCTCGGTCGATCAGACGGTGCGGCTGTGGAGCGTTCCCTCCGGCGATCCAATCGGTGTTCTTCGCGGCCACGCAGGTCCGGTGAACGGCGTCGCGTTCACGCCCGACGGATCCCACGTCGTTTCCGCCGGTGAGGATGCCACCATCCGCGTCTGGGATGTCGGCTCCCGCACCGAGACGTATCGCTATGATCGGTTTCCATACCCGACCACTTCTCTTGCAATCACCCCGGACGGACGCCACATCATCGCCGGCTGCGAAGACGGTTCTGTCGTAATGTGGAAGTATCGAACCGTGGCGGGATTCTCCATCGCATCCCACGCCGGCTTGAACGCCGTCGTGCCGAACCCGTTCCGGGATCGGACGTCCATGTCGTTCGTCGTCCAGCGCGCCGGACGGGTGAGCGTTGCATTGTATGACCTCAACGGGCGGATGGTTGAACGTGTGTTCGATGGCCAGATGACCGCCGGGGCGCATTCGGTGGAGATCTCGGGATTGTCGGCCGGGGCATACGTCTATCGGGTGCTGTCGGCCGGCTCCGTTGTCGGCGGGGTGATCGTATGTCAGTGAGTTGCACCATCCCGCAACCGGGCGCCTGCTCGGCAATGAAGCAGCTCCGGCGACGCTGCCGATCGGCTCGCCGCGCCGCGGACGAGCCGACAAAACGATTCCGCGTGTGGCGCGAGGCACGCCGTGGCTTCGTGACTTGGCTTTGTGCAGTTGCACTGCTGGCGACCTCCCTCCTGCTTGCGACGACGCCGCTGCGAGCGCAGTACGACTCCTATCCTGACGCCGAGTGGATCGACGGCGGAGGACTCTCGCCCCAGCGCGGCGCCGTCTGGACACCCGACGAACGCTTCGTGATCTCGGCCACCGCCGTCGGCGACCTCATCGTCTGGAACGCCGCCACGCACCACCTCGTCCGATACCTGCGCCGCAACCTCGGGGCGATCACCTCCATGGACGTTTCCTGGACACACGATCTGCTGGCAATCGGTACCGGCAGCGGTGACATCCTCGAGGTGAGTGCCACTACGGGCCAGGACGTGCGCGTGCTGCATGGGCACCAGAGCGCCGTCGTCGACGTGAAATTCTCCGCCGACGAGCGCTACCTCGTCAGCGCCGGCTACGGTGACCTCCGCGTGGTGCTCTGGGACGCGGCGTCGGGCGATTCGCTGGCGACGCTTACCGGGAACAAGTCCTACATCAACGATGTCGCGATATCCGCCGACGGGCACTACGTCGCCACGGCCGGAGCGGACTTCACCGCACGGGTGTGGGACACGCGCACCGGCGAGCAGATCTACGAGTTCATCTGGGGACTGCGGGCGGTCGGAGCCGTGGCGTTTTCCCAGGACGGACGATACCTCGCCGCCATCAGCGATGCGGTCGACGCATTGCCCGGCGCTCCACCCTCGTTCAGTCTCTTCAGTCTCGATTCGGGAACCGTAAGCAAAACTGCCGGCGGCTTCGCGCAGACGCGCGATATGGCCGTCTCGCCCGACGGCCGGTTCCTTGCGATCGCAGGTCGGGCGGGCGGACTTTCACTGATCGAATTCGACAACGGCGACTCGCTGGTACAGCGCGGCGCAACCGGCGTCGGCACGTCGCTGAATTCCGTTCGATTCACCGCGGACGGATCGGGTGCCGTCGTGCCGGATGAGAATGGCCAATTGTATACACTGAGATTTGGCGATGATCACACTTCGATTCACATCGGCGCGAGTCAGTTGACATCAAACGATTCCCCCATTCGGTCCTTCGCAATGGGACCCGGCGATACCACCGTTGCGACCGGCACCGCGTCGGGTCGGGTTGCGCTCTGGTCCACTGACGATGGTGGTCTGAAATCCACCGTCGTACCATCGGGTTATGAGGTACGATCCACCACGTTTTCGCCAGACGGTCGCACGCTGGCAATCTGCAAGATGGACGGTGCCGTGAAGTTATACGATGTCCTCAGCACTCACCTGGTTCGCACGCTGTACGGATCGGCCAATTACTCGGTCAATGACGCCGCCTGGAGTCCTGATGGGCATCGAATCGTGGGAGCACTCGGACCCGAGGATTCAACGGCGGTCGGATGGGACACAGCGTCTCAATTGCCCGATCAGCGCTTCGTCGGACACCGGGGCGGCCTGTGGTCTGTCGTCTGGACGCCCGACGGGAAGTACATCATCACCTCGGGTGACGACGGAACGGTTCGATTCTGGGGACCGGACGCAACTCCGATCGCGGTGGCCGAAGGGCATCACGGTCGAATCAATACCCTGGCGCTTTCACACGACGGCGCAGTGGTCGCAAGTGCCGGAGTCGACCGCACGATTCGACTCTGGCGGGTCCCTTCCGGTGATCCGCTTGGCGTGCTGCGGGGACACACGGCATCGGTGGTCGACATCGCCTTCCTGCCGGACGATCGCTCGATCGTATCGGCATCGTCCGACGGGACGATCCGCGTATGGAGCGTCGCGAGTCTCGTCGAGACCAATCGCTACGATTCCTATCCATACCCCCCGGTTGGAATCGGTATCGGACCCGACGGCCGTTCGCTGCTCTCGGCAATGGCGGACGGTTCGATCGTACGCTGGCAGCTGCGAACGATCGCGGATACGCCGATGCATTTCGCAGGGCAATCCGCACCGGTCGTCGTTCGGCCGAATCCCGTTCGAACCTCGGCACAGTTCACGATCGAATTGCCGCACGCCTCGGATGTGCTTGCACAGATCACCGACGAACTCGGGAGGGTGGTTGCCACGCTCGTCGACGGATCGATGGCAGCAGGTTCGAAACATTTGCGATGGAACCGCGGCGACCTGCCGTCGGGGGCCTATTTCCTCACAATCGACATCGGGGAAACGCGGCGCGTAATTCCGTTCGTCTGTCGCTGATCGACGGCAGCATCAGCTGCCGGCGCGGAATTCCATCCCCGGAATGTTCAGAGTCGACATGACCAACAGGATTTGAAAACTCGTCGTTCATTATCGCGTTGATTGCCCTCGGCCGCCTTTTCACCGGGCGGTCGGCAGATCGCCCGAGCGGTCGGTATCCTTGACTCCGTGCTCGTCGCCTGGGATACCATGGACCCGGCGCCGCTGCGGCGATCTGGTGGCCACCACGGGTGGCGTACATTCGGTGTCCCGACGGGCGGTACATCGCCTCGGGGTCCGACGATTCCGAGACTCGCGACCTGAACATGGCGTCCTGGACGACCATGCCTTCGGGCGACCCGATCCGATCGATGAGGGGCCATAGGGACGCGGGGGAAGACGATGACGGGCACCGATGGAGAGGCGGAATGATTCACGCCGTAGTTTGCATCGAATTCGACCACGCATTCACGAGCAACACGATGATTCGAGCGATACTGATTCTTGCCCTGCTGATTCCCGCCGCCCTGTTCGCCCAGAGCGACATCATCTGGATGAAGGGCGGGCATACCGATGCCGTTACCGGCCTGGAATTCTCCCCCGACTCACGGACGATCGCAAGCGTGGGACTCGACGGGAAGATGCGGTTCTGGGACCCGGCGTCCGGCAACCTGCTGCACACGGTGCGAACGATGCACGGTGTGGTCTACGCGCTGGCCTGGAGTCCCGACGGCTCGAGCGTCATCACCGCCGGAGTCGACGGAGCGATTCGATTCTGGAATCCCTCCACGTATGACAACACCGCCACCCTGCGCGACGGACTAGGTGCGATCTACGCCATTGCGGTTTCGAGCGACGGTACGCGACTCGCAGCAGGGCACGGTTCCGGTGACATCGTCATCTGGGATCTGACCAGCGGTGAGACCGTCGACACGCTGAGCGGCCACGGTTCGGTCGTCAACGGCGTCGCGTTTTCACCGGACGGCGAGTATCTCGCTTCGGTTGGCGATGACTTCGCGACGATACTCTGGAACGCCCGCACCGGCGAACTGCTCCACAAGCAGGTGCAGGGTCAGTTCGCACCCAAAGCCGTCACCTTCTCCCCCGACGGATCGACCCTCGCCGTCCCCGTCGAAACCCACGTCGGCCTGTTCTCGGTTCCGCTATTGAATCAGGTGGGAAATGCCAACAACGACCACTCGGTGACAATCCACGACATCGCGTATTCGCCCGACGGAGGGCTGCTCGCCTCCGGTTCGGAAGATCTCGACGTCGCCGGTTCGATTCTCAAGCAGTCGATCGAGGTCAGCGATCTCAACGGCGATAAGTCAACATTCGAGCGTCAGTATCCACCCACGATCGGCTATCCGACGTCGATCGATTTCTCACCCGACGGGCAGCTGATGGCCTGGGGCACGAACCTCGGAACGATTCACCTGGGCGCGATCGCCACGGCGTCGACTCCGACGATTTTCGGGAGCGAACCCGAGCCGATCACCGGTCACCACACGGAGATTCCCGCGCTGGCATTCAGTTCCGACGGGCGCTACCTCGCCTCCGGCGGCGCCGATGACGTGGTGCGCCTGTGGAATCCGTCGAACGGTTCGCTGCTACGTGTGCTCGAAGGACACGAGGGTACGGTCACGTCGGTAGCGTTCTCACGCGACAACACGAAGGTTGCCTCCTCGAGTGCCGACGGCACGGTGAGGATCTGGGACGTCGCCACGGGTGAGCTTCAGACGACCGTCTTCGTCACGCCGCACTATGCGGCGACGTCGACCGACTTCTCCCCCGACGGCACGCACGTGATCGCGGGCATCGGCTTCTCCGACTCGACCGCCGCCATCTGGGACACGACGGAGCTCCTCCCCGTTCGTCGGCTCGACGGACACTCGAGCGCGGTGACGGCCGTTGCATGGTCACCGACGCTCGATCGCGTGATCACCGGAAGCGATGACAGGACCGTTCGTCTTTGGAAAGCATCCGACGGTTCTCCGCTCGGCGTACTGCAGAAGCACGCCGCGCCGATCACCGACGTCGCCATCGCCGACGACGGTCGGGAGTTCGCCTCCTCGAGCTCCGACGGCACCGTCATCGTGTGGGACGCCGCCTCGGGCGACTACCTGCGAACGGTCGATGCACACGACCAGTCGGCCAACGCCATTGCGATCGGTCCGGACGGTGACCTCATCGCCGCCGCCGGAGGTGACAGGACGGTGCGGATCTTCGACGGCACGTCCGATCAGGTTCATCAGTACGACGAATACGACGCCGAGCAGCTGTCGATTGCGATGAATCTCGATTCGCTGTGGGTGGCCTCCGGCACCGACGACGGGACGATCATTCTCTGGCGGTTGCACACGGTCGCCGGTGTCGACCACACGGTGACCGATCGCGTCGCATCGATGCGCGCGGGCGCGCCATGGCCAAATCCGTCCACGGGCCGCGTCGCAGTTCCCGTTGAACTCACTCACTCCGCTCGGCTGCGCGTGACCGTGTATGACGCGCTTGGCATGACGGCGATACCGACGTTCGCCGTCAGCGCACCGGCCGGAGAGACGACCATCCGACTCGACACCGGCTCACTTCCCGGCGGAGAATACTTCTGTCGCATCGACGACGGTGCGACGGGCACGTCAGTCCACTTCGTCATCGTACGAGGCCAATGATCCGCGCGCATGCGGACCGGCGGTTCGTCGCGGTGGCCATTGCGTTGGTCGTTGCGGCCACGGCAGCTGCCGGATACGTCGGATGTGGTGAATCAGCATCACCGGAGTCGGCTCAGGTGCTGGTGGCCGGTGCAGCGTCCCTACGGGACTATCTCGACAGTGCCACCGAGGGATGGCGGGCGAGCGACTCCACTGCGGCGTTCGAATTCAACATCGCCGGCTCGAACGTCCTTGCCGAACAGCTCGAGCACGGAGCGCCGTTCGACGTATTCATTCCCGCGGCGGAATCGATCGTCGACACGCTCGTGTCCCACGGTGTGCTGAACACCGACGACGTGCACCTGCTTGCATCGAACGATCTGGTCGTAATCGGCGGGATGGATGAGCGAGACACGCTTGTCCGGCTGGAGGATCTGCTGAAGCGGGGCGGTCGCATTGCCGTCGCGTCACCGGGCGTACCGGCGCGCATCTACGCCGAGGAGTCGCTTCGCGCGGCGTCGCTGTGGGACACGCTGAAGAGTCGATTCATTTTCGGAGCGAACGTGCGGCAGGTGGTGGACTACGTTGCGCGGGGCGAATCGGCCTACGGACTGGTCTACGCTTCGGACGTCGTTCCCTTCTCCGATCGCGTTCGCATCCTGCACCGGATCGCCGGGGCACTCCACCGGCCTATTCGATATCCGATCGTCGTACCGCGGGATGCGCCGCACCGGGCAGCGGCGCTGCGGCTGGAGCGATATCTGCTCGACAGCACCGGGCCGATCCTCCGGCGGTACGGATTTCAACCGATCGACACGGGAAGTCCGGCGGGCGCCCGGTGAGCAGGGATCGATACGGGTGGCAATGCATACGACAGAAATTGTTTTGCCGTTCGGAGTCGATTTCGTTTCTTCGCTGCTCATTGCTCGCAGGGCCGGTAGCGGCGCCGGGCATTCACATCAACGAACGTCAACACTCCTGAGGAGTCCGATGCTGATCTGCATTCCAACCGTATCGGCGCGTATCGCCGTCTGAGGCTCGTCCGAACGCAGTTACAGGAACCTGACCAGTATCGGTGCTGTAACGGGCCGTGGACGCCTCGCGCGATCGCCACGGCCCTGCTGTTTCTTCTCCGTTGAATCGGGTGAAGCGCCAGCATCTCAGGAAGCAGCATACTTCCCGAAGGCCGTGAGATCGAATCGATCCGCGGCCTTTTGTCGTTTGTGAATTCACCGGTCTGCGGCGCGGTTGATCGTTGCCGGGGTCGTTCGAATTCACACCAGCCACCCTCCCCGACGGGCCAACGTCGAACGCAATTCGTCACACCGACCTCCGCCGCGGAGTCGTCGGAAGGATGCGCCACCGCTGTTGCGTACGCGGCGCATGCAGGAAGTCGAAACCAATCCAGTCACGTCGCACCTGCCCCGGTGTGGAGCGACAATCGACAACCCGCGGAATGAACACTTCAATGGCCCGCTACCGCGCACTGCTGGCGCGATACCTCCGACCGCAGCGTCGGCGGGCGACGCTGCTCGGCGCGCTCGTGCTCGCCACCATCGTCCTGCAGCTGATCAATCCGCAGATCGTCCGCTTCTTCATCGACCGCGCAATGGCGGGTGCCGAGGTGCGGACGCTCGTCATCGCCGGAGCCGCGTTCCTCGCCGTCGGACTGCTGCACCACGTGATCGCCACGTGGGCCACCTACGTCGGTGCCGATGTCGGCTGGACCGCGACGAACATGCTTCGCGAGGATCTGGCCGCGCACCTGCTGGGGCTCGACATGGGCTTCCACAACCACCGTACGCCGGGGGAGCTCATCGAGCGCATCGACGGCGACATCACGGCGCTGTCGAACTTCTTCTCGGTCTTTGTCATTCGAGTGCTCGGCAGCGGCGTGCTGATCATCGGCGTCGTCACGGTGCTCTCGGTGCAGGAGTGGCGGATGGGCCTGGCCATGGCGATCTACGTCGTCGTCGCGATGCTGGCGATGTTCCGCGCGCGCAACCTCGCGGTGGCTGCCACGGGCAAGGAACGCGAGGCGAGCGCGAGTCTCTACGGGTTCGTCGAAGAACGCCTCAACGGTCTGGAGGATATCCGCGCCAACGGCGGCGGGCGCTACACGATGCGCCGTTTCGCGCAGGTGATCCACGACCAGTTCCACTTCGGACGGCGTGCCTGGATGATGCGTTCGCTTCTGTGGGTGATCATCATCGGCGTCTTCACCGTCGGCGATCTGGTGGCGCTCGGCGTGGGCATCGGGCTCTTCGGCGCCGGCATCATCTCGCTCGGCAGCGTCTACCTCTTCTACCAGTATGCGGAGATGACCGCGGAGTTCGTCGAGCAGATTTCACAGCAGTTGCAGGAGATGCAGAAGGCACTCGCATCGATCGTCCGGGTCGACGAACTGCTGGCCATCCGCTCGCGGCTGAGCGACGGTCCGGGCACCGCGATTCCGACGGGCGCACTGGCGGTGGAATTCAACCGCGTCACCTTCGCCTACGGCGCGCACGCGCCGGTGCTGGACGACGTGGACTTCCGGCTCGCACCAGGCACCGTGCTCGGGCTGCTCGGTCGCACCGGCAGCGGAAAGACGACGCTGACCCGCCTGCTCTTCCGGCTCTACGAAGTCTCATCGGGAGCAGTTCGCGTCGGCGGCGTGGACACGCGGGATGCCCGCATGCGCGACTTGCGCGGACGCGTCGCCATGGTCACCCAGGAGGTGCAGCTCTTCCACGCGTCGGTGCGCGACAACCTCTCATTCTTCGATCACTCGATTTCTGACGAGCGGATGCTCGAGGTGATCGAACGGCTCGATCTCGGCGACTGGTTCTCGCGAATGCCGGACGGACTCGACACGATGCTGACGACCGGCGGTGGCGGACTCTCCGCGGGCGAGGCGCAGCTGCTGGCGTTCACGCGCGTGTTCCTGCAGGATCCCGGACTGGTGGTGCTCGACGAGCCGAGTTCGCGAATGGATCTGGCCACCGAACGACTGCTGGAGCGGGCGATGCAGCGGTTGCTCGAGGGCCGCACGGCGATCATCATCGCGCATCGACTCTCGACCGTGGCGCGGGCGGACGAGATCATGGTGCTCGATCACGGGCGGATCGTCGAACACGGACGCCGCGCGCAGCTCGAGTCCGATCCGGATTCACACTTCGCAGCGCTGCTGCGCACCGGTCGATCCGAACTGGTGGCGTGAGGTCGAACGAAGTCGCCGTCGGCCATCGGGGATCGCCTCGTCGGCCGCGGCCCGTCTCCGCCGATGGCACGGTGTGGCAGCTACGCGCGGGCCGCGACGGTGCATACGAATTCTCAACTCAATTGCTCTCGCACTCGTAGCAACCATGACAGCACAACGACCGGATACGGGCCGGCTGACGCCGCTTCGTGCCATGGGACGACTGATCCGGTATCGACCGATGTTGTTCGCACTCAACTGTCTTCTGTGGGGGGTGCATCACTCGCTGCCGATTCTGGCTGGGCTGATCACGCGGGCGATCTTCGACCGGCTGAGCGGCCAGGCGGCGGCGGGGTTCGACGTCTGGACGCTGCTGGCACTGCTGGCGGCGACGATGACGACGAGAATCGGATTCATGGTCGGCGGCATCTATGCCTGGAGCACGATGTACTTCACGGCCGGTTCGCTGATGCGGCGCAACATTCTCGAGTGGCTGATCGACGGACCGGGCACGCGGAGACTTCCGGCGGCTGCGGGCGAGATCGTCTCTCGATTCCGAGACGACATCGACGAGGTGCTCGAGTACCTCGAGGGATGGACCGACTTCACAGGCATCGTGCTCTTCGGCGTAATCGCCTTCGGCATCATGTTCAGCATCGATGCGACGATCGCCGCGTGTGTATTCGTACCGGTCGCTGCGATCGCGCTATTCGCGCGCGGACTCGGCGGACGCATCCGCAGGTATCGCAAGCTGCATCGCGAGGCGACGGCGAAGGTGACCGAATTCATCGGCGAGACGTTCGGCGCGGTGCAGGCGGTGAAGGTCGCTTCCCGTGAGAACGAGATTCTGCAGCACTTCCAGGAGCTCAACGAATCGCGACGCTCGGTGGCGCTGAAGGACCGGCTGATGTTGGAACTGCTGCGTTCGGTCAACGCGAACATGGCGAACATCGGTATCGGGATCGTGTTGCTGCTCGGTGCCTCGGCGATCACGCGCGGCGAATTCACCGTGGGCGACTTCGCGCTGTTCGTCGTCTACCTGCAGCGGATGACGTGGACGATGTTCTTCATGGGTGATATGCTCGCGCAGCATCGACGCACGGGTGTATCGGTGGAGCGACTGGAAGCGCTGGTGGTCGACGCGCCGGATGAGACGCTGGTGGCGCACAATCCTATTCACATCGACGGAACGCTGCCGGACGTACCGCAGGTGGTTCGCAGTGAGGAGCATCGACTGGAGCGCATCGAGCTTCGCGGGTTGAGCTACCGGCATGAGTCGACGGGTCGGGGAATCGAGGGGATCGATCTGGAGATACGACGGGGAGAATTCGTGGTGGTGACCGGGAGAATCGGTGCGGGCAAGTCGACGCTTCTTCGAGTGATGCTCGGGCTGCTTCCGCGGGACAGCGGCGAGATCGTATGGAACGGCGTGGTCGTGGCGGATGCGGGGACGTTCATGGTACCGCCGCGGGTGGCCTACACGGCGCAGGTACCGCGGCTGTTCAGCGACACGCTGCGCGACAACATACTGATGGGACAGCCGGAACACGCGCTCGAATCGGCACTGGAACTATCGGTGCTTCAACCGGACGTGGCGCATCTGGAGTCGGGTCTGGAGACGACGGTCGGTCCGCGAGGGGTCCGGCTCTCGGGCGGACAGATTCAGCGGAGCGCGGCGGCCCGGACCTTCGCGAGGGATCCGGAGCTGTTGGTGTTCGACGACCTGTCGAGCGCGTTGGACGTGAACACGGAAGCAACATTGTGGCAGCGGCTGGCGCAGCGGGGCGACGCGACGTGTCTGGTGTCATCGCACAGGGACGCGGCGCTGCAGCGCGCCGACCGGATTCTGGTGCTGCGCGACGGACGTGTCGAGGACGAGGGAACGCTGGAGGAGCTGCTGAGGCGATGCGAGGAGATGCGAGCTCTTTACGTGGCCGCCAAGGGGTCGGCGGCGGTCCGCGGTGGGTAGAGGGGTGAGGTCCGGCAGCGAGCTCGGCGGCTTTAGAGACTCCGCCAAGATCGTGGCCGCCAAGGGCGCCAAGGGGTCGGCGACGGTCCGCGGTGGGTAGAGGGGTGAGCACCGGCAGCGAACTCAGCGGCTGCAGAGATTCCGCCAAGGGCGCCAAGGGGCCGCGCGGCTTTCGGCGGCAGTGGCGCCTCGTCGGCGATGGGAGCGACGTCTTCTCAGGAGCGCCACGTCAGTCGCCGAACGAATGTACCGCTGTGGTGAATTGCCCTCCGCGCCCGCGCGATCGGCTCCGCCGTCGCGCCCCTCGGGATACCACTATTGTCGAGGACCTTCGCACAGCGGGATACCGCCATCGCCGCGGCAAGCCGCCCCGAGGGATACCACCACTGTCGAGGAACCTCGCCCGGAGGGATGCCGCCATCGCCGCGGCAAGCCGCCCCGAGGGATACCACCACTGTCGAGGAACCTCGCCCGGAGGGATGCCGCCATCGCCGCGGAAGCCCCGAGGGATACCACTATTGTCGAGGACCTTCGCCCCGAGGCATACCGCCATCGCAGCGGCAAGCCGCCCCGAGGGATACCACCAATGTCGAGGAACCTCGCCCGGAGGGATACCGCCATCGCCGCGGCAAGCCGCCCCGAGGCGGCCGACCGGCAGCGAACTCAGCGGCTGCAGAGATTCCGCCAAGGGCGCCAAGGGGCCGCGCGGCTTTCGGCGGCAGTGGCGCCTCGTCGGCGATGGGAGCGACGTCTTCTAAGGAGCGCCACGTCAGTCGCCGAACGAATGTACCGCTGTGGTGAATTGCCCTCCGCGCCCGCGCGATCGGCTCCGCCGTCGCGCCCCTCGGGATACCACTATTGTCGAGGACCTTCGCCCCGAGGCATACCACCCTCGCCGCGGCAAGCCGCCCCGAGGGATACCGCCACTGTCGAGGAACCTCGCCCGGAGGGATACCGCCATCGCAGCGGCAAGCCGCCCCGAGGGATACCGCCACTGTCGAGGAACCTCGCCCCGAGGCATACCGCCATCGCCGCGGCAACCCGCCCCGAGGCATACCGCCATCTCCGCGGCAATCCACCCCGAGGCCTACCGCCATCGCCGCGGCAATCCACCCCGAGGCCTACCGCTACTGTCGAGGAACTTCGCCCCGAGGCATACCGCCATCGCCGCGGCAAGCCGCCCCGAGGCGGCCGACCGGCAGCGAACTCAGCGGCTGCAGAGATTCCGCCAAGGGCGCCAAGGGGCCGCGCGGCTTTCGGCGGCAGTGGCGCCTCGTCGGCGATGGGAGCGACGTCTTCTCAGGAGCGCCACGTCAGTCGCCGAACGAATGTACCGCTGTGGTGAATTGCCCTCCGCGCCCGCGCGATCGGCTCCGCCGTCGCGCCCCTCGGGATACCACTATTGTCGAGGAACCTCGCCCGGAGGGATACCGCCATCGCAGCGGCAAGCCGCCCCGAGGGATACCGCCACTGTCGAGGAACCTCGCCCCGAGGCATACTGCCACCGCCGCGGCAAGCCGCCCCGAGGGATACCACCACTGTCGAGGAACCTCGCCCCGAGGCATACCGCCATCGCCGCGGCAACCCGCCCCGAGGCATACCGCCATCGCCGCGGCAACCCGCCCCGAGGCATACCACTTCTGTCGAGAAACCTCGCCCCGAGGCATACCGCCATCGCCGCGGCAATCCGCCCCGAGGCATACCACTATTGTCGAGGAACCTCGCCCCGAGGCATACCGCCATCGCCGCGGCAATCCACCCGGCCGGATACCGCCATCGCTGCGGCAAGACGCCCCCCCGGCGAGATACCGCCATCGTCGCGGTGATCAGCACGGACGCGGGGCCCGAAAGGGCCCCGCGTCCGTGCGATTCGTCAGTGGACTACCTGCATCGTCCGGGAGAAGACCTGCTCTCCGGCTGTCGTCTGTACCGTCAGGTGGTACAGGTAGGTGCCCGCCGGAAAACTCGAGACGTCCACCGTGACCCGACCGCTTCCAGCCGGCCGCGCCCCCAGATCCATCGAGCGTACCATCGTGCCGCTCGCGTCGAAGAACCGTAGTGTCGTCGCAGGACTCGCCTCGCTCAGATCGTAGTCGATCGTCGCAGTCGAATTCGCCGGATTCGGTACGCTCTTGTCCAGTACCCGTGACTCCATCTGCGAGAGTCCCGGTACCGCCGTGCCGATCGATTTCAGCGGAACCGCGTCGGTGAAGTACTCCGCCAGATCCGATCCGTCGTAGAGCATCACGAACGGTTCGATTGCAAAGTTGTAGACCATCCCGAACGCCTCCTTCGTCTCCGGTCGATCGAGCTCCGCACGGACGTTCTCAGCTACCGAGTCCGACGCATCGATCGTCGCGGACATCTCCGTTCCCAGTTGCGCTTCGAATTCTCCCCGGTGGTCGATCGCGTACTGTTCGGCCTGGGTGGTCATCTCGCCGACGAACGTCACGAAGTCGTCGAGCACCGATTCACCGAGGTTGTCGAAGTCGCCGCGGTAGGATGATGCAATCGTGCGCGCCGTCGCCACGATCGACTTCATCTCCGCCGCCTTTGCATTCATCTCGGTCTCGACATCGCTGTCGGAGTCCTCCCCGCTGATCTCCAGCGACATCGTCTGCGTGTTGTCGTCGCTCACGCCCTGCGACACGCTGAGCGCCATGTTTCCGAACAGCGATCCGATTCCACCCGCGTCGCGCGCCTGGGAGATCAGCACGGCAAACCGCACTCGCAGCTTGTTGAGCTTCGCCAGGTCAGTCGCCGAGAGCGTGTTGTCGATGCGACGCTTGTACTGGTTGAGATGGTTCGTCCAGTAGTCCGAGGCCGCCGCACCCATCTCCTTTGCCATCTGGTTCACGACCGGCGCGTCCATCATCGACGCCGAGTCGGTGTGCGAGGTCGGCGACGACGTCTGTGCCGCAGCCGGTGTTGCATTGGCCGCAATCGCGGTGGTCGCCGCCAGCGCCGTGGCGAGCATCGTGCTGCGGAGCTTCCTTTGTGCCATCATTGAATTCCCTCTGCTGAGTTGTACTGCATGTGGTTGTATGGTCGAATTTGATTCGTGCGTCGTTGCCGCGTCCAAGGGCGATGCCGAGCCCATAGCCGACGAGTCGATTGCCGTCGGGACCGGCGGCGAGGAAAACCGCTCGTGTCGTTCCGCGGCGATGCCAGTGGATTGGCCGTCACCGCCCGGATGACCGTCGCCGTGTGTCAGCGTGACGAGGGTGAACGCGCCCGCGCCGAGGATAGTGCAGACCGCAAGCGTTCCCGCCACGCGACGCCATCGAGTCGAGACTCTGTGACGACGGTCACGTCGTTCGACGATTCCACGCACGTCCGCTTCGCTCAATCCCCTCGCAGCGCGCGCCGCGTCGAAGTAATTCTCAAGTGTCTTTCGTGAACTAGCCATGTGTCTGTGACTGCGAATAGAGGACAACCGGTCGACCGTCGTTGTCAGGACGCCGTGTCGGATGCGTTTCGGGGTGAACGGGTGCTTCGAACTCGGAGGGAACGACGCCGAGCAGTTCGGCAAGACGCTGCCGCCCACGCGCCAGACGGGACTTGACGCCAGAGAGCGAACCGCCCTGGATCTGCCGGATTTCCTCCACGCGCAGCCCCGAGATCTCGTGCAGCACGACTGCCTCGCGCACTTTCTCCGGCAGCAGGTCCAGCGCCCGATGGAGCGCCTCGATGTCGGTGCCGACGTCCGGCGACTGCGATGAATCGGGTCGATCCAGTTCGTCCGGATCGTCAACGGTTCCGAAGATCCTGCGTCGCCACCGCCTGCGACGGTGAATGCGTACGGCGATGGTGAACAGGTAGCCGAGGAAGGCGTCGCGGGAACGCAGCCGTTGGAATCCCTCGAGCGCCGCGAGGATGACGTCACCGACGAGATCGCGGGCTTCTTCCATGTCGCGCGTCATTCCGCGCGCGAAGTGCATCAGCCGATCTCGCTGCGGCAGCAGCAGTTGAAGGAATTCCTCTCGGTTCTCGTCGGTCACGCGCCGTTCCTCAGGATGAAGTGCCTGTCGATGGGTAAGTGACGCGAACGCAATTCTGGTCGCAACGTTGCGCGGAATTCCTGCCTGCCCAGAAATGCAGCGAGCGGAGAGCCGACCGCGTGCGTCGTCGGCACTCCGCTCTGAATTTTCCCAGCCCCGCTGGCTCAGTCGTGCCGCAGCACCACCCTTCCGACCTGTTCACCCGCAAGGATGCGGTCGATCTCGGCGTCGAGACCATCGAGCGTCACCACCCGCTTCAGCGTGTGGAGCTGCTCGATCCTCCAGTCGGTCGCCATGCGTCGCCAGATCTCGCGTCGCAGCGGCATCTGCGTGTTGCCGGAGTCGACTCCGAGCAGCGCGACACCGCGGAGGATGAACGGATAGACGGTCAGTGCGATCTCGGGTGATGCGACATTGCCGCAGGTGGTGACCGAACCGTGGAGCTTCGTTGCGCGAATGGCAGAGGTGAGGTACTCGCCCCCCACGTTGTCGACGACGCCGGCCCATCGCCCCTTCAGCAGCGGCCGACTGGTTGCGTCGAGTACCGCGTCGCGTCCGACGACCTCGGCCGCCCCGAGCCCGCGCAGGTACTCCTCGCGATCGAGCTTGCCGGTCGACGCGACGACGCGATACCCCGCCCTGGCGAGGAACGCGACGGCCAGCGACCCCACGCCGCCGGTCGCTCCGGTCACCAGCACATCGCCGTCTTCGGGCCGAACCGCGCCCGCACCGGAGAGCCGCCACAGTCCCAGCGCGGCGGTGAAACCGGCCGTGCCGTAGATCATCGCCTCCTCGAGTGTCAATTCCTTCGGCAACGGCACGACCCAGTCAGATGGGACGCGAATGAACCGGCCGAATCCGCCTGCAGTATCCATCCCGAGGTCGTATCCGGTGACGATCACGGGAGTGTCGGGAGGCAGCGTCGGGTCACCCGATTCGACGATGCTTCCCGCGGCATCGATCCCCGGCTGGTGCGGGTAGTGCCTGGTGACGCCCCGATTACCGACCGCAGAGAGTGCGTCCTTGTAGTTGAGTGAGGAGTAGGAGACGCGGATGAGCGTGTCGTGCGTCGGCAGCTCGTCGATTCGCCGCTCGACGATACGTCGCTGAAACGTCCCGTCGGCACGCTCCTCGACGAGCATCGCCCGATACGTGTCGTTGATCATGGAAAGGGTGGAATTCAGAGGGTCGGGCGGCCAACGCGCGTTCACGACGTTGACGCGGCGAGCGGTTCACCCGCCGTCGATGGTGAACGTCCGCGGTCGTATCCCGATGTGAATCTGCTGAAGAGCCGTTCGCCCGGAACCGAACGCGCCGCAAGCACCCACCGTCCCGTTCCCGCTACAACGGCATCTTCGGCCGCGGCAACGAGTCGGTCGGGGATGAACCGCGACACGGCACGGCGCAGGAAGAAGGAGCCGGTCGCCGACGCCAGCGAGGCCGCAGCGCCGAGGGCCGCACCCGCCGTCCGGCGCTCGCCATACCGTTCGCTCACGACTGAACCGACGGCGGCACCGACGACCGCGCGACCAACCAGCGATGCCGGCGACGTCCGATCAGGCAGTATCGGCAACTTGTCGGCGATCACCTCGCCCGCGGCCATCAGTCCGAACACTCCCGCGGACATCGGGCTGTCGAACAGCCGGACGAGCATCGACTCATGGGGTCGTGGAGGATTCTGATTGCGGACCAGGTGCGCCGAAAGCATCGCCGGTGCCGCCATCGATCGCATTCCCGCAACGGCACCGAGTCCCGCCACCTTCATCCACGCGCTCATTCGTGTTTCGCTTTCTCGCTGCATGAGAACCCCCGAATCGAATTGATGACTGTCCGTCGTCGCCGCCACCGCTCCGGATCGATCGGCCACTGTCGCAAACGATATACCGCGGTCTCGACAGCGCGTCGTCTCACACGGATGGCGATGTGCTCACGCGAGATCGAAGAGCAGCAACTCAGCGTCGTCGTCGGCCGCGATCTCCAGTCGAACTTCCTCGCTCACCGCGGCACCGTCCCCTACCTCGAGCACCACGTCGTTGAGCCGGACGCTGCCACGCGCGACCTGCAACCACGCGAAGCGGCCGGGAGCAAGCACGTGCTCGAGCGTCGAACCGGCCTCGAGCAACGCGTTGTATACGCGCGCGTCCTGATGAATCAGCACCGCGCCGCTGTTCGCGTCCGGTCCGGCGATCAGTCGCAGCGAATTCCGCCGGAACGGTTCGGGGATCGTCCGCTGTTCGTAGCCCGGCTCAATGCCGGCGCGCTCGGGCATGATCCAGATCTGCAGGAAGTGCACCGGCTCGTCCGCAGAATGGTTGTACTCGCTGTGGGTCACGCCGGTACCGGCGCTCATCCGCTGGATGTCGCCGGGACGGATCACTCCGCCGTTGCCCATGTTGTCGCGATGCTCCAGCGCACCGGAGAGCACCCACGTCAGGATTTCCATATCCCTGTGCGGATGGGTGCCGAACCCGGCACCGGGCGCGACGCGATCCTCGTTGATCACACGCAGCGATCGGAAGTGCACGTGCTCCGGGTCGTAGTAGCCGGCGAACGCAAACGTGTGATGGGTATCGAGCCAGCCGTGATCGGCGTGACCCCGGTCGGTGGACTTTCGGATCGTGATCATGGATGTGTCGTGGCTATTCGACGTCGTCGCCGTAGAGTCGCTCGCAGAGCCGTGAGAGCTCCTCGATCTCCTCAGACGACAGACGGGTTCCCAGTCGCTGATTGAGCTCCGCCATGCGCGGATCGATGTTCGACAGCAGCTGCAGTCCGCGTTCGGTGATCGTGGTGATGACCACGCGCCGGTCGTCGCTTCGGCGCTCACGCGCGACGAGCCCCGCCTTCTCGAGTCCATCGAGTCGACGCGTGATGTCCGGCGCACGGTCGAGCATACGGCTGGAAATCTCGCCACACGGATAGCCGGAGGGATGCGCTCCGCGCAGAATCCGCAGGATGTTGTACTGCTGATGCGAGATGCCGAACTCGCCCACGAGGCGGCTGATGTCGTCCTGCACGTAGTTCGCAGCCACGATGAGATTCAATACGGCTGCCGACTCCGGTGCGATCGACTTCTGCTGCTTGAGGCGGCGATTGAGAATTTCGCCCATGGCCATGCGGTTGGTGGGTGATCACCCGAGTGGAAGGGGCCGACGAGGGATGCCCGACCACCTGTTCGAATTCGGACGAAGGAAGAACTTAGGAATTTGCGTGGTGAAGCGCCGCGAGAGGTTGCAACAGATCGGCACGCCGGTTCGCCGGAACCGATCTCACCGACCCGTCGGATCGAAGTGACGTGAGATGCGGATCCAACCGTCGGCCGAGAGCCGGCGTCCGATCGGCAGCTCCGAGTCGATGCTCTGCAGTTCGGCGGCCGGATCGGTTCCGCCGTCAGCAACAGGCGCCCTGCCGATGCGATCGGCGATCGACGCCAGCACACCATCCGGCAACCGCCCCGCCGCCTCTACCGTCGCCCCAGGACCCATCGCAGCGATCAGTGCCGCCGCGGCCTGCGCGTTTCGGTTTCGCGCGCCGGTATCGTCGTCGCTCACCGGGAAGAACGTGATCGTCGCCGTCTCGATGCCATGAACCGGGTCGACCTGGCGATCGACAGCGCGCAGTCGATAGTGGAGGTCCAGCGCTACCGATGCCGAGGCCGTGTCCCGCCGGCCAAGCGAATCGACCACCGCGAGCTCGGCCGCGAGTCGGGATCGCCCGAGCGAGTCGACTCCGCCCGCGGTCCAGTGCAGGGTCACGTCCTCACCGCTCCGACTCTGTGCCCTCGTGTACCGTCCGAGCACCGTGCCTCCCGCGCGAAGCGTGATCTCCCAGTCCCGCACGCCCGAGGCGGCCTCGATCCGCGGTGCGATGCTCACCAGCGGTGGATCCACATCGTCGTCGAGTCTCCGCGCGTGCAGCGGTCGCAGCACCCCCGCGTCTCCGCCGATGAACACGGCCGGAACGTCGGCCGGCACGTCCTGCGGAAGCCGCCCCTCGAGATTGCGTACCTCGAGGCGCTCCGGTTCGATTTCCCATACCGACTCGAAGTAGTGGCGCACGGATTCCACGCGCGCGTATGCCAGCCACGCGGGTTCGCCAGGCGCGACGCGCCCCGCCAGCCAGATCGTCGCCGCAGTGTCGCGACGCATCCGGCTGGCAATCACGTTGAGCGACTGACGCACGAGCGCACCCGCTGGCATTTCCACCAGTGAATCGGGTTCGAACGCCGCGGCCGCCGCCGGGCTCAGCCGAGGAAACGACCCGGGCAGTGCCGCCGTGTTGGTGTCGAAGACGATCCATCGGGTGAGATTCATCCTCGTGCGCGTGAACGTTCCGAAGAGATTCACGCGCGCCGCGTCGGTCGGATTTCCCCGTTCGTCGCGACCGCTCAGCGCGATCGCCGCCCGCGGTGGCGGCGCAGTAGTGCGAACCGGTTCCTGAGGCACCGGCTTCGTCAACGAGTCGGCCGATGCGTCGAACGGATACCACCGCAGCGCCACGGATGCTCCCAGCGTCGTCCAAGTGCGACCCGTCAGCGGCGACACCAGGTCGAGCAGCACCGAGGGCTCCAGTTCGAATTCATCCCCCATCCGCACCGGAATCCCGATCGACAATCCCGCGCTCATACGCTCGGCGTCGAAGGAACCGCGCTCGTCGTCGAGCATCAGCCGCACCGACGTGTCGCCGTTGCGGAACGTACCGGCCGTCGCGAATCCATATCCGCCCAGCATCCGCTCGTCCTGATATGCCGTCAGTCCGAACCGATAGCCCGCCTCTGCACCGACATCGAGGTTCATCAGGCCGAACGGTTGAATTCGAACCGACGGCCGAAGCCGGATCGACCAGTCGGAGACCGACAGCTCGTACCGCCTGTCAATCGCCGTCAGCGTTCCGTCGACGACCGCCACGAATCGATCCACCGGTGTCGTCGAAAACGTCGTCGCGGAGTGATTCAGCGCCAGACCGAGCCGAAAGCCCATGTCAGCCGGGAGACTGTCGAACACCCAGCCGGCAGCCAGACTCCACCGGTCGTTGGCGCCGTCAACGATCGGCAGCGCCGTCGCGAACCTGCCGCAGTCGGGCGAACCGGCGAACACCGGTACGGATCCGAACGAGCCGGTGACGCCGCCAGCGGCTTCGACGTACGGTTGGGCGCGCGCCGTCACGGTGCTGAACAGGAGAAGAAATGCTATGAGTGGTGCAATTCGCATCAGGTGGCGCTCACCGTTGAATCAGGACGGTGACCGCACCGTGCGTCGCGCCCGACTGCAGTTCGAGCACATAGAAGCCCGGCGGAATTCCCTCCAGCGCCAGACGCTCGGTTCGTCGCGAACCGTCCCCTCCGGGAAGCTCGATGCGCGCCGCTTCGGTTCCGTCCACTGCGACCAGTCGCAGCGACACCGGGATACCGGCGGGCGATTGATACGACACCGTGAGCGCTCCGCCGGAGACGATGCGCGACGCGGCGGCGAGCCGCGCGAGCGTGCGCACTCCCACGCCCCGCCCGGCGTCGCAGAAGGGCAACCGCACGATTGCGTCCGGTCCGATCGCGATCGGTGTCGTCCCCGCGTCGGCAGTGTCGATCGACACGACGGTACTGGTCGACCCGGTCGAGAGCGCAACGAACTGGGCGATGGCGACGTCGCCGGGCTGCACCTCGACCCGTTTGTCGTACTCGAGCACCAGACGCCCCGGCGTCGGCACCGTCCATGTGAACGCGGGAGCCGCCGGCGTGGAATCGACGCCGACCGGGAAGAGCGACAAGGAGTCGTAGGCGATGCTCGCAAACAATCGAGCCAGTGAGACCGACCCGCTCGTGCTCTTGAGCCGGAGCGCGAGACGCACCGTGTCGCCGGGGTGCGCCGCCGTGTCGTCCCCCTGAAGCGTCAATCCGACCACGTCAGGTTCAGCCAACGTCCCCTCGCCCTGGAGCCGGACCGAATCGATCCAGCTCGTACCCTGCAGCATCAGCCAGGCGGTGAATGTCGAAGCCGAATCCGGGCAGAATCGCACGACCACGGTGTCGGCGACCGCACCGGGAAGAATCACGTTCGACGCCGGCACCTCGATGCGGAATTCGTTCGATCCCAGCTTCAGCGTCACCGGCGACGCCGTCGGGTTGCTCACCGTCAAACGCAGCACTGCGCAGCTGTCGGTCGGAACCGGCGAGAAGTCGAGCCGGTGTGGCGACACGAGCGGACGTGCGGCGACGGTCGTGTCAGAGCGCCAGGAGCCGAGAAGGTGCAGCACGAGCGTAGGATCGTCCCACGGACGGTCGTACGTGACGGTCGCCGCCAGACTCGAGTCGGCAGAAGTGTCGTTCAATGGATGGAATTCGACGTCGAACGCGACCGTGTCGACCGATGACGCGGTGGCGATCGCAGTCCGTGGCGTCACATCGAACGCGGTGGAGCCGCTGTGAACGGGAGCATCGGCAAACAGTCGGGCGCTTCCGACTACGATGAATCGGTATTGCCGCGATAGACTCGAATCCCGGGCAATCGTCCCGACATCGAGGGTCCACTCGGTTTCGTTGCCCGACGGTGCGACGACGTTGCCGAGCGAATCCACCAGGGCGATGCGTGAGGTGGCCACGGTTCGCGAGAGAAACACGGCGCCGGCGCCCTCGCTGGTGAGCACGCTGTCGACACCGGTGGCGATACCGGTACCGTCCGGACAGGTTTCCACCAGCAGGGTATCGCTTGCCCCGGCAGGGATGTGCAGCACGGTGTCGGCCGACCCGACCAGGTGGAACGCCTCGCTCAGCAGGTTGCCGGTCACATCGAGCGGAAACGGGCCGCGACCGTTGTTGGTGATCACCAGCGGTCGAACCGTACACGAATCGATGAGGCCGAAGGATACCGTCTGGGGCAGCAGCAGCCGGGCCGCGCCGATGCGGGCCCGCAGGACGATGCGGCGACGTCCAAGTGAGGAGCGGATCTCCCAGGTCGCGGCCAGATCGCCGTCGACGCGGACGTCACAGCAGCTTGCAACGATCGACGCACCAGCCGAGTCGTGCAGGGGGGCGGGATTCTTCAGAATCTGAACCAGGAGCGAGCCGGTGTCGCCTTCGATGGGAACCGCCGTCTGTGTCACCAGCGAACCGGGAATGACCGCAGCGGGGGCATTCCACGCACCGTAGCGAAGAGAGCAGGAGTCGAGGTGAACCCAGCCGAAATCGACGGAGTCGGACGGCAGGTTCTCCGCTCCGACGATCCGGGCGGCACTTCCCACCAGCGGATCGACGGCGACGGCGGTTGCGGTGATGAGAATCGAATCGCGAGCGATGGTGTCTGCGGCTCCGTTACCGGCGACGGCGTACAGGTCGACGACGGCGAGGACCGGACCGGGTGCATCGGGCTGAATTCGGATCGGGACAGGAGTAAATCCGGTCAACTTGCTGACGTCGATCGATGCGGGAACGACGATCGAAGCGCTGCCTGTACCGTGGACGCGGATGGCGATCGTCGTCAGTCCCTTGATCGCAACGGTGTCCCAGAAGAGGCCGACCGTGGTATCGGCATAGAAGCGAACGCCGAGGGTATCGAAGGCGACCGCATCGACGGTGGGGGTCAGCAACCCGGCTCCCTCCGACGCCGCGCGCGTGGCGCTACCCTTGGCCGTCGGGTCAAACCGATCGGCACGCGCGGCGAGCGGAGAGAGCTCGATGGCAAGCACGGCGACCGCAAGTGCTGCGGCGAGGATTCTTCGCTGCAGAATCAGATTCCATGTCGACGGTCGCGTGTCGCGGTGATTCATCGGTTCGAATTTCACCAGTTGGGTGCCGCGGCGCCTGCGTCAACGCGGCGCCATTGCATAAGACCCGAACGAGCCGGAAACATCACCGGCGACAGAATTTTTTCCATCCGTGTGATGTTCTCCCCCGCACAGGTGTCAACCCGACGCAACCGATCGGGAACGCACGAGCGATGAACGAAGACGATTCCAACGAAGGCAATTCCACAGACACCCTCGACGCGATGTTCGGCAAGCGCTCAGATACGGAGGAGACGACGACCCGTGGCGACCGCACCGACAGCGATCGCAGTGGCGACGCCTCGGGCGATGCATCCTCGGAGGCACCGACGAACGATCGCGATCTGTTTGCCGCCTTCCTCGCGGGCGATGACGGCGCGCTGATGGAGCTCTTCGACCGCCACACGCATCGGCTGTACCTCTACGCCATGAAGTTCGTCGAGCGGCGGCAGCAGGCGGAGGATCTCGTGCAGGACGTGTGGGAGCGGGTGATTCGAATGCGGGAACGTGACGCCGAGGCGCCGCGACAACCGCTGGCGCTGCTCTACACGATCACCCGCAACCTCTGTCTGAACCACATTCGCGACCGGCGGCGACTCTCGCCGCTTGAGGCGGCCCCGGAGTGGCAGCGGCTGGCGTCCAATCCCGAAGGACTGTCGCAGCACGAGGAGATGGTGATCGCCGCGCTCGAGCATCTGCCGATCGAACAGCGCGAGATACTCGTGCTGCATGCCTATTCGGGCTATCGATATGAGGAGATCGCCGAGATGCACGGCGTCGCGGTCGGCACCGTTCGTACCAGAGCGTGGCGGGCACGTAACCAGCTCGGCCGAGTGATCTCGGCAATGATCGAATTCGATGAATCAAGGGTCGAGCAGAGACCCGACGGGAACCAGAGCGACGAGTCGACGCGGAAGGATGATCGAACAGACGACGAGTCCACATCCGAGGACAAGCCATGACACGCTCCGAGCGCGAAGCACACATCCAGCGATACCTCAGCGGCGCGATGACGTCGGCTGAAGAACAGGACTTCTTCATTCAGGTGGCGGTCGACGACGACCTGCGGCTGGAGCTGAAGGCACAGCGCACGGTCGAAAGCGCCATGCGCAAGGAACGCGACGCGCTGTTCACCTCCCACGCCGGACTTCGCGAGCGAGTCGCCACTTCACTCGCCATGGCCGGACACGGTGGCTACACCTCTTCGCTCGGACATACGGCCGCATCGGCGACGGTGGGCGCCACGCGTTCACTCACCGGTATCGGAGTTCGCTATCTAATGATCGCGCTGCTTGCGGTGGTTTCCTCCGGCGTCGCCTCGATTGCACTGCGCTCGGCGGTTGGGTCATCGGCGATTCCCTCCGGACAGGTCTCGCCGGATCCGAGGGGAATACTCCACCAGAGCCCGCAGCGACCGGTCCGGAATCCGGCTCCGTCGTCCGGCGAGGAACCTGCGACATCGCCGGCCTCGCGCGGCGCGGATGCTGTCGACCTCACGACGCCGGTTCGGATCGATGGCGCGACGCAACCGCACGCGAGTGACGCCAGCAATGCCATTGAATCGAACCCATCGTCCACCGCGATCGATCGTGCGACCGATCATGCGATTCACCCGGGCACTCCGAGCGTCGCGACTCCGCCCACGCATGCCGAGCCGAACGCCGCCACTGACGTCGATCATACCGACGCGGTCTCCGATACCGCCACTTCGGCCCGCGACCGGATGCGAACGCAGTCGCACCACCTGGGTATCCGACTCCACATCGACGAGACGACGGCACCGTAGGCACCGCGTGAGTCACGGCATGAGCCATGCTGACGGCCATCTCGAGCGGACGGGAAAATTTCAACTGGCGCTACCAGTAACTGCAAACAAACCTCAAGAGGACTCACCCATGATTGCTTTCGGACAACGGACAATGCGGCGCGCACTTGCGCTCATCGTGCCGCTGCTCGTGGTGCTCGGAGCGACCGCACACGCCGGCGTCCCGCAGGCGCCCATCGGGCTGACTGCCGACCTCGTCTCCACAGGCACCGCCAATGCCGTGCAGCTCTACTGGTCGACCGACTCGAATGCCACCGGCATCGACGGATTCAACGTATACGAAGGATTCGCCACCGCAGGAGCGGTCACCTTCCAGCAGATCGGTTCGACGAGCGACACCAGCCGACCGGCATCGTACTTCGTCACGAATTTCAATGGCGCCGGCGCGTACTTCTTCTACGTCACCAGCTACAACACCGATGGCGAAAGCCTCGGCAGCGACACGGTCGAAGTCAAGTACCAGGCGCAGAGCATTCGCTGGCTCCAGACGCCGCGTTCGCCGGTCGAGATGGCGCTCGGTGGCCAGTTCGACTGGAGCTTCTCGGCCGTTGCGTCCAACGGAGGGACGCTCGAATACGCGCTGACGACGAATGCAAGCGGTGGCTCCATTGGATCCGACGGTCAGTTTTCGTTCACCCCGACGGCGACCGGCACGTTTGACTTCTCGATCGTCGCGACGCTGGCAAGCGATACGTCGGTGATGGCGAGCTTCCCGCTGAGGATTGTCGTCTACGACTCGGCTCAGGGTGGAGGCTGCGCCACGTTGCAGGGCTCGGTTCGTGACGAGTCCGGCACGATGATCACCAGCGGCACCGTGTCGATTTACATCCGACAGAACGGCGCACTGCAGACGATCAGGACTGCCGAAATCAGCAGTGGTCACTACTCGACGACGCTCCCGAAGGGCAGCTTCGTCCTCGGAATCGATGGCTCCACGTTCTACTCGGAATTCTACCACGACGTCTACTCATCCGATGCCGCAGACACCGTGTTCGTCGACTGCGGAGATACGACGATGGTCGACTGGGTGGTGGAGCGTCGCAGCAACAGCGCCTATGACTCGGTAAGCGGTCGAGTCACCGACGCGGCCGACGGCTCGGCCCTCAACGGTGCGACCGTCCGGTTCTTCGGGATTGCCGCCGGAAACATCAATCAGACGCCGTCGGCGACGGTCACGACCGATGCGAACGGCGCGTACGGCGTGCAGCTCCCGACCGACACCATGTATGTGGCATTGGCGTCGATGACCGACTACGCATCGCAGTACTTCGACGGCGGTGGGTCGTCCGGCTCGGCGACGCGGCTTCGTGCGCCGCGCTCCGAAGTGAACTTCACGCTGCATCACATCTGGCGGTCGACCGTCGAGGGAATGGTGCGCGACAGTGCAGGCAACAGAATGCTCGATGGCCGCGTGATCGCCTATCGAATCCTGGGCACCGATTCCGTTGTTGCCAGCGCTTCGACGTATGCCCGAGGCTACTACCAGTTCGTCGGACTCCAGCCGGGCACCTACATCTTCGAGGCGATGCCGTTCGACACCCTTCCGGGCTACGCCTCCGGCTACTACGTCGACGGCGGCGTGTCGGCCAGCATCTGGACGAGCGCGACGCAGGTGACGATTGCCGCTGGTGACAGTCTCAGAGGCATCGACTTCTACCTCGCTCCGGTGAATTCCACTGGTGGCGGTGCTACACTCCGTGGTCGCATCACCTCGGGTGGCGGAAGAATCGAGAAGGACCTCGAGGGACACACGCTCGGAGCGATGCCTGTCGAGGATGCCACCGTGTTCGTACTCGACAACTCGACGCTTCGCGGGACGGCGGTCACCGATGCCAGCGGTGCGTTTGCGGTGACAGGCCTCGACTTCGCGACCTACACCATCGTCGTCGACAAGCCGGGTATGCATACGGTCACGATCGAGACGAACGTGACGCCCGACGACAAGGGCGGCGTCGACATCCGGATGGATCCGGCCGGTGTCAGTGGTGTCGCCCGGCCCGACCGGCACGTGATCGCCGCACGGGTGATGCCGAACCCGGCGTCGGCTGAGCTGACGGTCGCCTTCCCGGCCGAATCGACCTCGGCCAGTGTCCGCCTCTATTCGACGACCGGACGCGAGGTGTTCGCCCGCCAGCTGACGACCACGATCGGCGACGCCGCCATTCGCCTGGACGTCTCCTCGGTGCCGTCGGGACACTACCTCATCGTCATCGACTCGGGGACGACACGGTCGGTCAGCAGTGTGAACATCGCGCACTGATCGAACGCTCGTTGAATGCCGCGCGCCCGGAGGAGTCCGTTTCCTCCGGGCGCGCTTCGTATTCCCCCTATTCTCCCGTTGAACTGTATCACTCGGTCGGACGTTCCGTTCGGATCCGCCGCTGCCGGACGAGCATCCAGTGACGACCGGCGAAGTTCACCGCCAGCCAGAAACTCCCGAGCAGGAACCCCGCGGCGACATCGGTCGGCCAGTGGACGCCGAGGTAGATGCGGCTGAGTCCCACGAGGACCGGCAGCAGCACCAGTGGAAGCGCAGCGACCCATCGCCACCCGATTCGCCTACGGTCGAGCAGAAGCCACAGAGCGAAGAATCCATACAAACAGAGCGAGATGAGCGAGTGTCCGCTCGGAAAGCTGTAGTCGCTCGGCTGCGTGACGAAGGGTCGTACGACGATCGGACGCTGCTGGGAGAAGACGAGTTTGAGGGCGATGGAGAGGATGCCGCCTCCGATCATGACGCTTGCGAAGCTCACCGCATCGACGATGCGACGACGCAGCACGAAGGCGGTGAGGGCGATCAGCGAAACCAGCGTTGCCAGTCCGGGGTCGCCCAGATGGGTGATCGCCAGGACGATCGTGTCGAGCGGTTCACCTCCGAATCGGAGCGCGAAGGCGTTGACGGAGTGGTTGAAGCGGGAGAATTCCTGCTCGAGCACCTCTTCGGCCAGCCATGCGAAGGCGCCGAGCGTGGCGAACGCGAACCCGATCGCGGCGAGGTACCACCAACCCAATTCCTGCGCGGCGGCCCGCACGACACCGACGACGGACGAAGTCGTCCGAGCGATGAAACGGCGCCGTTGCGGTGATCCACCCGATGGTTCTTTCCCGACCCTGTGGCTCACTCCATCGTCCTCGTCAGGATTCGACTCACCGTTGTTTCACCTCGACGTCCGCGGCGAAGCGCCGGAGCTGGCCCGCGGCATCGTGCAGCAGCGGCTCACCGTGACCGAAGAGTACCGCTCGCGGTTGCAGCGCGGCCAGTCGTGCGATCGACCGAAGGTTCTCGCTCATGTCCACCGTCAGAAACGCGTAGGGCAGCCGGAGTCGACCGCGAAGGTTGGTGATGGTGTCGCCGGCGAAGAGGATTCGGCGTTCGGCCTGCCACAGCGAGATGTGCCCCGGACTGTGTCCGGGCGTCGCCACGACGGTCAGCCCGCCCATCCTTCCCCAGATCACGTCACCGTCACCGACGACGCGGTCGACGCCGGCGGTGTGCATTGCAACCGGTGGCGGAACGAGGAAGCGCGACATCACCGGAACGTCGCCGCGGTTGGGAAGCGGCGTCGGGCTGCGCCCCTCGATGACGGCGCGCTCGGGCGCCGAGGCAACGACCTCGGCACCCGTCATCGCGCGCAAGGCCGCCAGACCGCCGATGTGATCCGGATGCGCATGCGTGACGACGATCCTCCGGATACGCTCGACACGCATGTCTGCGGCGTGCATCTGCTCGACCACCTTCGGCGGTGCATTCGGAAGTCCGGCGTCGATCAGTGTGTAGCCTCCATCGTCGTCGATCAGATGTACCCGACCGGCGATCGTACCGCTGAACACGTAGACACTCGGAACTACTTCTCGCATTGCGGAATCGGGGCGTTCGCTGCGCTCGTGCATCGAGTGCTGCTCGGCGCCGGTCGTTGATCTACTTCCCGAATTTCACCCAGTCCGGAATCTGGAATTTCTCCTCGGGAACGTCGATGCCGGTTTCAATCTTCTTCGCCTCCCAGACCATCGGAGGCGTACCCGAGCTGTTGCTCATGGACATGGATATCCGCACCGGCACTCCCTGCCACTGCCAGACTTCCATCGGCTGACCACTGAAGTTGAGCGAGTAGCCGGTGGCCGTCTGTCCGGCGATCTCCTTGGTACCGAGGTCCTTCACATCGTACTTCGCGCGCATGTCCGCAGGGATATTCTCGAGGTCGGGAACGCCGGCATCCGAGGAGGGACCCCACATGGTCGGCGCCGCCGCCGAGGGCGTCCGCGTGCCGGTGGAGTCGGCCAGACTGTAGCTGGTGAGCATTCCCTTGTCGTAGATCTGCACGTTGCCGACATGGTGACCGAGGACGTCGACGCTCACGTAGGTGGCCTGACGCTGGCCGTAGTGATCGAACCAGGTCGTGAACGAGGCGCTCTGCATGATATTCGAGGAGGCCTCGATCATCCCGGATTCCACCGAGAAGCGCCTCTGCCCCGCCGTGGCCTGAGACGACGCGGTCGCATCGCCCGAGGATGACGCCGCGGCGCCGACCTCGCCGGTCGTGGCTGCGGCAGTGTCGGCGGTGCTCGGGGAGGAATCGACGTCGCGCGAGTCGGAACCGCACGCGGTGAGCGCCACTGAAAGGAGTGTAACCAGCAGAAGGTTTCGCATTGTGATCGGTCGTTTGTGAGTGGAACGCGTCGAACATACGCAGTCACCTGCAAACCGTTCCGCCCGGGAGGGCGACGCAGCTGGGCGACGCGGGACGGCGACGTCGGGTCGACGGTTCGCCACGCACTCAGTATTTTCCTCGATTGTCCAGACGGCACGCGCCCTTAGGTGGCGCCGCGGACGGCACCCCAGTCGGCACATCACGCATCATCGATTCCGGAGCACAGCACGTTCATGTCCGAATTACCCAAAGCGTACGATCCGGCCGAAGCCGAAGAGAAGTGGTACCGATACTGGTACGAGCGTGGACTGTTCGAGGTATCGGACGATCCCGATGCGAAGCCGTACACGATCGTCATGCCACCGCCGAACGTCACCGGCATGCTCACGCTGGGACACGTGCTCAACAACACGATCCAGGACCTGTACATCCGCTGGCATCGCATGCGTGGTCATGCGGCGGTGTGGGTGCCGGGCACCGACCATGCGGGAATCGCCACGCAGGTCAAGGTGGTCGAGTCGCTGCGTGCCGAAGGCATCGACTATCGACAGCTCGGCCGTGAGGGATTCGTCGAACGTGTGTGGCTGTGGCGGGAAAACTTCGGTGGAATCATTCTCTCGCAGCTGAAGACGCTCGGCGTGTCGGTCGACTGGGATCGTCTGCGCTTCACGCTGGACGAACCGCTGTCGCAGGCGGTGTGCGACGTGTTCGTCCGGCTCTTCGACGAAGGGCTGATCTACAAGGGAAAGAAAATCGTCAACTGGTCGCCCGCCTCGCAGACGACGCTCTCGGATGAAGAGGTGCGCCACCGTGACGTCAACGACAAGCTCTACACGCTCCGCTATCGGCGTGCCGATGGAACGGGAACGATCCTGGTGGCGACGGTCCGGCCCGAGACGATCTTCGGCGACGTCGCAGTGGCGGTCAACCCTGAGGACGAACGCTATCGCGATCTGGTCGGAACACGCGTCGTCGTTCCGCTGGTCGGGCGTGAGGTGCCGGTGGTGGCCGATGCGTACGCGAAGATCGAATTCGGTTCCGGCGCGGTGAAGATCACGCCGGCACACGATCCGAACGACTACGAGGTCGGACTGCGGCACGAGCTGCCGATGCCGAACACGATCAATCCGGACGGAACGATGAACGAGCTGGCCGGGCCGCTGGCCGGACTCGACCGCTTCGAGGCGCGCCGGCGGGCAGTCGAGATGCTCGAGTCGGAAGACCTGATCGAATCGATCGAGGACTACACGCATTCAGTCGGCTACTCCGAGCGGGGCGGCGAACCGATCGAGCCGTACCTCTCCGACCAGTGGTTCGTGCGGATGGAGCCGCTGGCCGAACCGGCCCTGGAAGCCGTTCGCCAGGGACACATCCACTTTCATCCGGAGCACTGGGTGAAGACCTACGAGCACTGGCTGAGGAACGTGCGCGACTGGCCGATCTCGCGTCAGCTGTGGTGGGGTCATCGAATTCCGGTCTACTACGCCGAAGACGGGCGCTTCACCGCTGCGCACACCGTCGACGAAGCCCGCACCAAGCTCCACCTCCCGCCGGAGGCGACACTGCGCCAGGACGAGGACGTGCTCGACACCTGGTTCAGCTCCTGGCTCTGGCCGTTCTCGGTGCACGGCTGGGGCAGTCTGGAGCGCAACGACGCGGCACTGCGGAACTTCTATCCGACGGATCTGCTCGTCACCGGACCGGACATCATCTTCTTCTGGGTCGCGCGGATGATCATGGCCGGGTTGAAATTCATGCAGGGCGAGCCCGGCGCCGACGGTACGCCGCGGGAATCCTTCGAGGACCGCGTTCCGTTCCGCGACGTCTACTTCACCTCGATGATCCGGGACATGAAGGGGCGGAAGATGTCGAAGTCACTCGGCAACTCGCCCGATCCGCTGGAGGTGATCCGCACGTACGGTGCCGACGCGTTGCGATTCACCATCATCTACCTGGCGCCGACCGGGCAGGATGTGCGCTTCAGCGAAGAGCTGTGCGAACTGGGGCGGAACTTTGCCAACAAGGTGTGGAACGCGGGTCGGTTCCTGGCGATGAAATGGAGCGACGCCTTCGAGGAGGGCGATCGCGACTTCCCCGGCGAGCTGTCGGCGCTGGAGCCGATCACCGATTCCGACCGATGGATACTCTCGCGCTTCCACTCGACGCTCGACCAGGTGTTCGACGCGCTGGAGCGATACCGCATCAACGAGTATTCGAAGCTGATCTACGACTTCGTGTGGCGGGACTTCTGCGACTGGTACGTAGAGCTGCTGAAGACGGAGTTGTCGACCGCGGGCTCCGACCGACTGCGCCCGCGGACGATGCTGCGCTTCGCCTTCGGACTCTACGATCAGGTGCTTCGCATGCTGCATCCGATCATGCCGTTCGTGACCGAGGAGATCTGGCAGACGCTGCGGCGGCGGCCGGAGGGCGCGGCGATTGCGGTGGCACGATTCCCCCATCCCGATCCCCACATGGTATCGGTCGAGGTCGAGTCGGAGTTCGCATTCGTCCAGGAGGCAACCGAAGCGATCCGGAGAATGCGCGGCGAGGCCTCTGTGCCCCCGTCGCGCGCGGTCGATGTCGTGATATCGGCATCGGACGCTGACACGCTGGACGTACTCGAGCGCACCGGAGCACTGATGCGCCGGCTGGCGCGGATAGAATCGCTCGAGATCGGCACGGAGCTCGCCAAGCCGACGCTTTCGGCGACCGAGGTCGTCGGCGACGCCGAGGTCCACGTCCGACTCGAGGGATTGATCGACATCGACCGTGAACGCGAGAAGACGAGCAAGGAGATCGACCGACTGGAGGGACAGCTCCGATCGGTGCGCGGGAAGCTCGACAACGAGCGGTTCGTGGCCAATGCACCCGAGGAGGTGGTCGATCGGGAACGGGAGAAGCTGACGATGTTCGAGGATCAGATCGCGCGGTTGCGCCAGACGCTGCGGATGTACGAGGGCTGAGCGTTCGGTCCCCGCAATCGGGGGCAATCCAACCGACACGGGAGCGTCGGTTTTCATACGGACCGCGTCAGGCGCGTCGCCGGGGCCGGCGGCCCGCGCAGCCTCGGCAGCCCGCTTGACGTTGACGGCACGATCGGCTATGTTGCCGCCCTGCCTGGCGGGGGACGCACCCGCCGACGCGTCCAGGAGTTCCGACCACGTCATCCAAACGTATCCAGCCGTTATCCCATGTTGCAGCGAGCAGTTCTGTACGTATCCGCCATTGTACTTCTGGTGTTCCTCGGGCTCGCCACCGCGCGTGCCACGCGCACCACGGACGTCGGCGACGTCGCCGGCAATGCACCGTCGGTCGTCCCGGCATCCGACGATGAGACCTCGGGCGACACGGTCGCCGAGGAGACGAGTGACGAAGAGGTGGTCGCGCGCAGCGACGACGCCGCCACGACGTCGAGAAATGCCGCGCCGATGCCCCTCACCGACGAAGTGTTCGAGCCGGTCATCCAGCGGCTCATCGCCGACGGATGGCAGGAGCGCTGGGTGCGGGAGCAGTTCGCCGACGATCGTACCGAATTCATCCCGAAGATGGCCGTCGTCAAGCCGAAGACCTCCCCGAGCAGTTCCTCGAGCAACGCGTATCGGTGGGTGAACACGGATGAATCGGCGCGTGCCTGCATCGACTTCATCAACAAGTACTCGGACATCTTCGACACGGCCGAGAAGCGCTACGGCGTTCCGCGCGAGATGATCGCGGCGCTGATGCGCGTGGAAACGCGTCACGGCAAGGTCACCGGCGACTACCATGTGTTCAGCGTTTACGCCTCGATGGCGCTGCTGACCGATCCGGATCGGCTGGCGGAGAATCTGAAGAATGCGAAGGAGACCCTCAGTGACGCGCGAGCCAGCAAGAGCGCGATCGCCGACGGACTCGACTACGTGCGCAGCCGTTCGGAATCGCGCGGCAACTGGGCCTACCGGGAGCTGGTTGATCTGCTTCGAATTCAGAAGGAGGGTCGGCTGGAGAGTCTCGGCATCTACGGTTCGTGGGCGGGCGCGTTCGGCTGGACGCAGTTTCTTCCCTCCTCCTACCTCCGATCCGGCGTCGATGGCGACGGCGATGGAACGGTCGATCTGTTCACCCCTGCAGACGCCATCAACTCGGTGGCCAACTACCTCAATCAGGCCGGCTTCAAAGCCGGAAGTACGCGACACATGCGCAAGGCGTTGTACAACTACAACAACTCGAGCGCCTACGTCAACTCGATCATGGGACTCTACTCCCGCGTGAAACGGATGCTGTGAACGACACTCCGACCGGACGATGAAGCATTGTCTTCCGCCGGCTGCCCTTGCGCCTGCGGTCGCCTCATGCGTGGTCACGCCGGCTTCGCTTCGGACACGGGTCGCCGCAGACTCCACGTACGTGCCGCGCACGGTCGTCACACTGGTCTACCGGCAGACCCTCTCCGCCGGGCGCGATGTTCGACTTGCCTACCGGCATCGGCGTCCACTACGTCGTCGCAGGGATGCAGGCAATCGAAGTCAGCACGCTCTTCACCGCCCACACGGTTCGCGCACGGTCGCGGATCTGCACGGCTGACCGTTCACGCGAGCGTCTCCCGGGACGACCGCCTCAACTGGTCACGATTCATGCCCTCGTTCACCCTCGGATTCCGATTCTGAATTCTCCCATGAACATCGGTCGACGGTTCTCCCGCGCGGCGGCTCTCTCGCTGCTGGTCATCTCCATAGCATCACTGGCACGACCGCTTACCGCGGGGCAGTCGCCGGCGACGGTCGCGACCGTCGATCCCGGTCCCACCGATTTCGTGCAGCAGCCGTTCGATGTGTTGCACTACGACCTGACAATGCGCTTCGGAACCGGACGCACCGTGACCTCCGCGGTGAGCACCGTGCAACTCGTCTGGGTGGACGACCCGCAGGGCAACGCCTTCATCTTCCACCTTCGTGATCTCACCGTCGACAGCGTCACGTATTCTTCCGGGAGCGGCATTCCCCTTCCGGTCGGATTCCACTCCGTCGGAAAGCCGGTCGACGCCGACTACCACTTCGAGGTCACGCCGCCGTCGACGGCACGCAAGGGCGACACGGCCGAGATCCGGATCGCCTACTCGGGAACGATGTCCGGAGAGGTGTGGGGCGGCGTTCATCGCGACCCGCAGCCGCGCAACGGCGCATCGGACACCGTCGTCTACGCACTGGGTGCGGGCGTCGACGCCGACTACGTATCGATGACACGGCACTGGCTGGCGTGCTACGACCATCCGTCGGACAAGGCCACGTTCACCGGACACTTCACCGTCGACAGCGGGATGGTCGTCTCCAACGGAATCGGTCCGATCCTCACGCCGGCCGTGGGAGGTGCGACGACCTATACGTGGCAGCTGGCGTCGCCGGCCTCGACGTACCTGCTGACGTTCGCGCACTCGACGTACGTACCGGTCGACGTCGGCACCGATCCGGTGCCGATGCGGGTGTTCGCCAACACGGTCGACACGGCGGCCACCCACGAAAGCTTCCGTCTGCTGCCGCGCATGGTGCAGACGTTCGCTCGCCTGTTCGTTCCGTATCCCTTCGCCGCGCTCGGGTACGTCAATACGCCGAAGGGAGCGATGGAGCATCAGACGATGATCTCCTTCCCCACCTACCTCTCACGCAGTCGCGACACGGTGAATACGATCGCCGCACACGAACTGCTGCATCAGTGGTTCGGCGATCTGGTCTCGCCACGGGATTTCCGTGACACCTGGCTCAACGAATCGTTCGCGACGCTTGGGCAATCGCTCTGGGCGGAGGAACTCGGCGGCAAGACCGCCTGGCTGCAGGAGCAGTCGGGCGACATCACCCAGTACATCTCCAGCGACGCTCCCCGCGAGGGGGTATTCCCGATCTACGATTTCGACCGGCAGCCACCGTCGTCGAACTATCCAGGTACGATCTATGAGAAGGGGTCGGCGGTGCTCGGCATGCTTCGCTACGAGCTGGGTGATTCAGCGTTCTTCCGCGGGCTGCGCGACTACCTGACAACCAATGCCTACTCGACGGCCACGACTGACTCGATGCAGGCGGCGCTGGAGCGCAGCGCCGGCCGGTCGCTGCAGTCATTCTTCGACCAGTGGATCTACGGCAAGGGCTGGCCGATGCTGACGGTGAACCTGGCGACCGAACCGTCCTCGGGCGGCACGCGCGCGACGGTGAGCATCGACCAGGTGCAGCCGGCTGACTACGGAGTCTACACGCACCTGCCGGTCGAACTCGGATTCCGTGATCCGGAGGGCGGAATCACCTACAGGGTGGTGTCGCTCGACGACACGTCGCAGACGTTCACCATCGATTCACTTCCCGCAATCAGCGGGCTGACTGTCAACGACGGGCCGACGGTGCGTTCGCTGCTGCAGGTCAGGACGATCACCGGCGTGCCGTTGACGACGTCCGACTCGAACGACGTTCGGTTCACAGTTCATCCGAATCCAGCGAGCGACACGCAGGTGCTGCACGTCCGGGCGGAGAACGTGGACAACTGCAACGGGATCGGCTATGAGATCTACGACACCGCGGGTCGTCGGGTGGTCGTCGGAACGGCGGGCAGCTGCGAATTCACCATACCCATTCAGGGATTCCCGTCCGGTGCGTTCATCGTTCGGTTCAAGTACGCGGGCACGTATTACGACGTGCCGGTATCCATCCTTGAGTGATCGCGCCGGTACAGCGCGGGACCCCGGAGGAGGAGCTGGCGGCGGGTGAACGATTGTACAATCTGCCTGGTTCGGCGGGATGCTCTGCTCAAGGTCCCGCCCCCCGGTTACGAAGAGGTCCGGCGACGGGTCTGGTCTCGACGATCGGAATTTCGTCCTGCGCACCGGTCTACAACCCCAACGCAGTCAACACCCCACTCTACGCGCACCGTGGAGCGATGCACGCGGCGACGTACATCGGCACGCAGGGATTCGACACGGACGAGTCGTATTCACCATGGGAGCACTGGGCGCTGGCGACAGCGGTCTCACTGCACGATCGATCGGACTCGACATTCACCGCGCACCGCACCTACGGCATTTCGTCGTCGGGTATTGGCTGGAGGCGCCTGACGTGGCGCACGTCGCCCTGTCTGCCTGTGTCGGTACGGGACCGGCGAACTGGCCGATGGCAGCGTAGGAACTGCATTCGCGGGTGGGCTTTCCGCCGGCGGAGCGACCGTGCCTGGCCTCGGCATCGGAGGACCGAACGACGGACCTAGTGGCCTCCGGCGTGGGAGAAGTCGAGCGGGATGGTGATCCACACGGCAACGGGATGTCCATCGCGACGGGCGGGGGTACAGGTGAATCCGGTCACCGCCTTCATGGCCGGTTCCTCGAGCGAGGGATTGCTGCTGTAGACGAGCTTTCGCCCGACGACCTGTCCGCGACTGTTGATCAGAATTCTTATCAGCACTCGCCCGGCCGATGCATCACCGGTTGCGACCGGAGCGGAGAGGCGACGATAGAGTGCGAGCGTATCGTACTTCGGAGGCGTGTCGAATTTGACCTCGGCGTCGACATCGGGCAGCGACTCCTGGTAGGCGGGCTCGAGGTCGCGCACCTCGAAGCGAAAGCGTGAGCCGGCCGAGTCCGGAGCGGCTTTCGGCGGTGGAGCGGACGCTTCGTGGGTCGCCGGCGCGGATTCAGTGGCGGCGGCCTCCTTGTCGGCCGCCGTCGAGCCGGCTGTCGATTTCGGATCGGGATGTTCGAATCGGAACATCGAGCGGGCAGCTTCGGGTGCGCGGTGGACTTCCGGCGCGGATTCGCGGGAGGAGCGGGCGGCGGTGTCGACGCGGGTCGTGCCGGCGGCTGATTCGCCGTCGCTCGGACGTGATTCGAAGTGGAACATGTGGGCGGCACCCGGCGGTGGCGATGGTGCTGTCGTGTCCGGTCTTGCGGTCCCTTCGGTCGAATCGGGACGTCCACGTCCGTCCGGCTCCTGTGCCGCCGCGGGGGTCGACAGCGACAGGGCAAGCGCGAGCAGGAATGCAACGCGGAATGCCGTACGCGACGGTTGTGACATGGGACCTGGACCTGAGGGTCGACGACGGGTGTGCCGACCGGACTCGGCGGCGGCGGCACCTCCGTGATCGAGGGTCCCGACGCAGTCATCGCACGATCGCCCGGATGGCACCGCCCTGAAAAGCGGAGCACCCCGCCCGATAGCGCATCGGAGTGCGCAACGGAGCGGGGTTAGCCAACAACTTACACGATTGAGGACAACTTTGCGCCGGATTCTCTCCGAGACTCAGCTCTCGCTGGCCAGTTGGCTGCGGTAGGCGAGGTATCGATCGACCTCGTTCTGTACCACCTTCCACAGCGCGCCGAGCACCAGGGCGTCGTCGATGAACCCGAGACCCGGAATGAAGTCGGGCGTCATGTCCAGCGGCAGAAGGAAGTAGAGAAGGCCGGCGGCGATGAGCGTCTTGGTCTTACCATCGATGCGGAATCCCGCGTCCCGCACCATGTCGTAGAGCACCGTCACGCGCCCGATCATCTCACCCATCCACTCCATCCCGTTCTTCAGTTCACCGATGTCGGCCAGCTTCTTCGGAATCTCCCGATCGATCCGCTTGAAGTCGCCTTCGCTGATCTTCTTCGCGTCCTTCTCGAGCCGTGTCCGCCGCGCTCCGGTGCCGGAGTCGTCCGACGGACCCTCATCCCGGGCGCGGCCGGATCCACGCTGCTCTCCCCGCTCGGCCGCCCGTGCCGCCTCGGTCGGCGTCTCGATCGGTTCATCGCCCAACGGAGCACGGTCGACTCCTGGAGGTGGTGCCTGCCTGGTCGCTTCTGTTCCTCGCGCGGTGTTGTTCTGATCCATAGTGGTCGCCTTTGAATGTTGTCGATCGCGGCCCGCGATATCGTGTCGTGCAATAAAGTAGGCACGTTTTCTTGCGAGGCAAACCCCGCGCCGTTTGTGGCTCCACGGGCCGCTGCGGGTTCCCCGTCTCCCCCGCGATCACCACCTGCTCCCGTCGGCGCGATAGCGCGCGACGTACCCGATGTAGTTGCCCGAACCGGTTCCGGCAGATGCCCGTTCCTGTGGCGTCAGCTCGCGAACGATGCGCGCGGGAACTCCGGCGACGAGCACGCCGGGCGGTACTTCGAACCGCTCGCGCACGACCGCTCCCGCCGCAACGATCGCTCCGTCGCCGATCACGCACCCGTCGAGCAGCGTGGCCGACATGCCGACGAGCACGCCGTCGCCGACGGTGCAGCCGTGGAGCATCGCGCAGTGCCCGACGGTGACGCCGTCGCCGACGCGCAGTTCGTAGCGTCTGTTGGTCACGTGGCACATCGTCAGATCCTGGATGTTGGTGCGCCGCCCGATTTCGATGGCGTTGACATCGCCCCGGATGACGACGTTGAACCAGATCGAGGAGCCCTCACCGATCGAGACCTCACCGACGATGCGCGCTCCGGAGGCGATGAAGACATCCTCGGCGATCGAAGGCATGTGACCCTCGAACGGAAGAATCGTGATGTCGGTGCGGTCACTGTGCATCGTCGTCCTCGTGAACATCGTCCTGGCTCTCGGCGGTGGCGTGTGACTTACCCAGCAGACGGTCGACGCTCCTGCGCGGTTCACCGGAGAGATCTCCACGAATTCCCTCGAGCATCCCCCGCACCGACTCCAGCGGATGCGCGGAAATCGAGGCGGCGGCCGTGGCATACAGCGACTTGCGTGGTGAACGCAGCGCCGCCGAATACGCCTCGAGCATCGCGGGCGTCATCGTGTCCAGCCGCGACAGCGCCGTGATCGACGCCATTCGCGCGAACCCTCTGTAGCCGGGTCCGGCGTAGCGGGCCACATCGTCGGCGAACTGCTTCTCGCGCGCCATCGCTACCGCGCCGACCCACCGCATGATCAGATCGGTGCGATTTCCCCAGGCACGCCGGACGTCCCGAAGCGGACCTGCAAGCGAGTCGGCGTGCATCGACGCCAGCTGCTCCAACGCCGCCATTCGATTGGACACGCTGCTGTCGGTGAGCCGTCTGCGAAGGAGTGCCGCGCGCTCGACGCGATCGTGGACGCATTCGGCCTCCTCGATGGCAGCCTTTCGGACGTCGATCGCCCGATCGTCCATTGCCCCCACGACAAGACGCAGCGCCTGTCCCACAGCATCGTTCCCGGCAGTCGACTCGCCGACGACCCGTGCGGCAGCACGCACGATGGCGGCACGAACGTGATCGGAACCCTCCTGCTGATACGCCCGCTGCAACGATGATGTCACGCCCTCCCACGACAGGTGGGTGAGCGATTGATCGTCCGACGGCGCCAGCGCCTCGGCTGCCAGATACCGGTCGATCATTCGTGGGGCGCGGAGCTGCGCCAGCAGTTGCGTCGTGGTCCTCGGAAAGGCGACGCGCTTGAGCACCGCGTCGCCCGCATCGAATATCACGTAGTCCGGTTCACGTTCCGTCGGAAAGACGAACCGCTCGGTGTCGTTTGCGACGACGACGGTATCGGCCACGAAACGGTCGTTTCCATGGTCGTCGACGAAGTGCAATTCGATCGGAATCGGCATCACGAACCGCCCTCCCGTGCTGTCGTGCTTCTGCGTCTGCAGCACGGTCATGTGCAGCGTTGCGTCGGAGTACTCCGTCGAGACGGCGTAGTCGGGATGTCCCCCGCGATAGAGCCACTCGCGAAAGAACCAGTCGAGGTCCAGACCACTGGCGTCCTCCATGGCGACCTGCAGGTCGTGCGTCTCGGCGCACCGATGGGCGTTGCGGGTGAGGTACTCGTGGAGACCCCGGCGGAATGCCTCGGGTCCGACCGTCGCACGGAGCATGTGAATCACACGCGAACCGCGCGGATACAGATTCGGGACCCATCCCTGTCCGGCCACGATCGGATCGGCTCCCCGCGTTTCATCCGACTCGAGTCCCTCCAGCCCGTTCTGGTACATGATCCAGGCATACTCGTCGGGACCGTATGCATGGCCGAAGTAGAAGGCCTGCATCCACGTGGCGAAGCTCTCATGCAGCCAGAGGTGCGCCCACGACCGCGCCGTGACCAGATCGCCGAACCACTGGTGGGCCAGTTCGTGGGCGATCGTGCCGTCGGCCGGCCGGTCGATGCGCTCTGTCGAATCGACCAGCAGCGAGTGCACAAGCACCACCGCCGTCGTGTTCTCCATGCCGCCGTACATGAAGTCGTCGACAACGATCTGGTCGTACTTGTTCCACGGAAATGGAACGCCGAGGTAGTCTTCGTAGAACGCGAGCATGTCGCCGGTGCGGCCGAAGGTCGGAGCGACGCGCCCGGGAGCGCCCGGATCGGTGTAGTACGCCATTGGAACGCCGCGCGTCGTATCGCGGGTAACGAGGAAGTCGCCCGCGGCAACCATCACCAGATACCCGGCATGCGGCTCGTTCATCTGGTAATGCCACGTCGTGGTTCCGTCCGAATTGGCGCGCGTCGAGACGAGCGTGCCGTTGGATAGCGCCTGCCACGCCGTCGGCACACGCATCGTCACTTCGGTCGTCGCCAGATCGTTCGGGTAGTCGTACAGAGGAAACCAGTGGTGATTGTCCTGCGCCTCGCCCTGTGTCCAGATCATGGGTCGGAATTCCGGCGTGGTCGAATCGGGATGGATGAAGTACAGCCCCCGCTTCGGACGCACGCGGTAGGCGATCTCGAGCGTCGCCACCGAGTCGTATCCAAGCGTGCGGTTCAGATCGACGCAGAGCGTGCTTCCCGTGAGCGTGTATGCGGCGGGACGTCCGTCGACGAGCGCCCGCTCGACGGTCATCGTCGAATCGGCGTCCAGACAGATCGAATGCGTGCCCGCCTGCAGCGAGCGCAGGGTGTGCCGAACGTCGCCGATCACCTCGTCGCTGTCGAGGTTGAACCGCACGTCGAGCGCGATGTGCTGCACGTCGAACGGATGCGAGCGTCCCGTTCCGAAGTCGATGTCGAACAACGACTGTGCGTGTACGAGCATCGGTGCGAATGCGAGACCGAGGAGTACGAAGAGGTGTCGGAGCATGGTTGGAATTCCTTCTTCGGCAGCCGGGTGCGAAGTGCTGTGTCGACGCGTCAGGTGTCGTCGATGTGGGACAGGACGTGCGGACGGGGCGAATACTACAATCGCCAGCCCCCCGAGAGGGACTGGCGATCGAGGTATCCGGAGCCACCACTCGGATTTGAACCGAGGACCTGCTCATTACGAATGAGCTGCTCTACCGCTGAGCTATGGTGGCGCGTCAAGAATCACGAAAATACGTCGGGCCGCACCGCGCGTGCAAGCTCCGGCGACCGCTGTAGGAATCTTTCACAGATGGGGCCGGCGGACGAGTCCGCCGATCGCTCCGCCACACCGCTGGAGCGTGCCGCCGGGGCGGCCGAGGCAATCCGCGGAGCATGATCGCGTGAGTCCGGCGACCCCACGACGAGCAGAGGTTAGGGCGAGCCGACATAGGGATGAGCCGACATAAGGATGAGCCGACATAGCGGCGAGCCCGAGCAACGACGACCCGACGCCCGAACCTGCGGCGGCAGGAAAGATCGCAGGTGTCAGGACGAAGCAAGGCAATGGTCGGAGTCAGTGCGGTGGCACTACCCGCACTTGGGCCCCACGCGGCGACGAGCGGACGATTCTACGGCTGCGCTCCAGGCAATGCCCGGCGGGACCGACCGCCTCGAGGGTCGTCAGCCATCGCCTAGCGTTCGCCGCGATATCGAATCTCGCCGCCGACGATTGTCATGAGCACACGTACATCGGCCCGCTCGAACGGATCTCCGTCGAGGACGACGATGTCGGCATCGTAGCCGGGACGAAGTCGGCCGCGTCGAATCGATTCCTTCGACGGCAGGCCGAGCGGCGCCGCGCTCGTATATGCGTGCAGTGCCTCGTGTCGCCCGAGCACCTGTTGGCCGAACCATGCGGTTTCGGCATGGTCGGGTCGCCGGAAGTGAAACGCCCGAATTCCATCGATCGGATTCGGCGACTCAACCGGGAAGTCACTGCCACCCAGCACCGGTCGTCCCGTGTCGAGGAGCGACCGCCAGGGATACGCCCAGGCGCATCGTCGCCGGCCCAGGCGGCGCTCGGCCATCGGCGCATCGCTCGTACAGTGCGTCGCCTGCATGGCCGCGACGACGTCAAGCGTGCCGAACCGTGGCTGATCGTCGGGATGCACCGTCTGCGCGTGCTCCACCCGCAGGAGCGCCGAGGCGAATCGCTCCCGCAGCCGCTCATACGCATCCAGCGTCGATCGACACGCCGCATCACCGATCGCGTGCGTCGCAACCGCGTAGCCCACCTCGATCGCAGGTCCCGCTCGCTCCACCAGTTCCTCGGACGACATCAGTTCCAGCCCGCGCGTGTCCGGCGCGTCCTCATACGGTTCGAGCAGGTGCGCTCCTCGCGAACCGAGCGCGCCGTCGGTGAAGTATTTGACGCCGACGACGTCGACGCCCGGTGCGAGTCTCTGCGGTGGACCGAATGACCGCCACTGGTCGCGCTGCGCCTGCAGAAACAGATTGCACCGTATTCGCATTCCGCCCCGTTCGGCGAGACGCGCCACGGCGCCGAGCCGTTCCGGCTCGACATTCATGTCGTGCACCTCGGTGATGCCGACGCGAAGACACTCCTCGACAGCGGACTCGAGCCACGCGACGCGCTGATCGTCGGTGAACTCGGGCATGGCGCTCTCGACGAGCGCAATCGCGTTGTCGATGAGAATTCCGGTGGGAGTGCCGTCGGCGTCCGTCTGGATCGTACCGCCGTCGACGTGGTCGGCGGCAATGTGCGCGGCGTCCAGCGCGCGCGAATTCACCCAGACCGCGTGCGCGTCCACTCTGTAGAGCACGACCGGATTCTCCGGGGCAACCTCGTCGAGCAGATCACGTGTCGGCATTCGCGTGTCGTTCCATCGCTCCTGATTCCACCCGTTCCCGATGATCCACTCGCCAGCCCGTGCCCGGCGGACTCGGCCGGCAACGGCGGCGGTGCACTCGATGGCCGATGCCGAGTCGGTCAGATCAATGCGGTCGCGCATCATTCCGAGGCCCATCAGATGGCAGTGCGTGTCGACGAAGCCCGGCAGCACGAGCGCTCCCTCCGGAAGCTCGATCGTCGTTCCGTCGAGAAGTATCCGGGGCCGCGCGGTTCGCAGGACGGTGCCAATGACACCATTTCGAATTTCTACTTCCATCACTCCTCGTCGTCGTGTCGCGGCTGCTTGCCGTTTCGGTGATCGTGCCGCCATCGCATTCCCGGACGCGGCGGCACGCGCGCCGTAGATTCACGCCGTCGCCGTTCAGAGCGCGGTTCGCTACACCCGTGCATCCGTTCAGCGAAACGCATCGCGGTAGTGGCGGATCTCCGGCACGCCGTCGCTTCCGGTCGCGTAGTCTACGGCGACGACGTCGAATCTGGCTTCGTAGGACTCGATGCCGAAACAGTAGAAGAACCCTCGCGCCACCTGCCGGATTCGATTCCGCTTCGAGGCGGTGACCGCCTCCTCCGGCAGACCCATCGAATGGTCGCGCCTCCCCTTCACCTCGACCATCACGTAGACCTCCCCATCGCGCATCACCAGATCGATCTCGCCGGCACGACCGTAGTGGAATTGGCGCTTGACGAGGCGATAGCCGCGCTCGAGCAGGAACTCGAGCGCTACCTGTTCATGCGTATCGCCATCCCTCCTGGTATTCATTCTGGTACTCCGGTCGTGTGGTGCTCAGCACGCGTGGTGATCCGGTCTGCTGCGCCGGCCAGCTCTTCTGCCACTTCGATCGCAATGCCGTTCCCCTGGGGTCCCCGCGCGCAGCGCTCGACGTTCATTGCCCGTCGGCTCGAGATGGAGTTCGCATCACGCCGATGAGACAGCCGCGAGGGCGGCTCTCACCCGGACACCCGAAGGTGGTGGACCGGGGATGGTGGAATTCGGAGCCCGATGCAGTGGCAGCGTACCTGAGCGATGCAGCGGCGGCACGAGGGGCTACCGGCTTCGGGTCAACCGGCTTCGGGTCAACCGGCAACGAGCCGAAGGAATCTGCGCTTGCCCACCTTGAGGACCGCCTCGCTGTCGGGCCGGTAGACGAGCGCCGTGTCATCGACCTTCTCTCCATCGATGGAGACACCGCCGCCCTGGATGAGTCGTCGTGCCTCACCCTTGGATGCGGCCATACCGGCTTCGACCATCAGTTCGACGATCTGAACCGGCGCGCCGACGCGATACTCGTCGATGTGATCCGGGACGTCCTTTCGGATGAAGACCGTGTCGAACTCCTCTTCGGCCTTCTGTGCAGTCTTCTCACTGGTGTAGCGTGCGACCGTCGCGCGGGCGAGGCGGCGCTTGGCGTCTCTCGGATGCAGAGCACCGGACTCGAGCTGCGACACGATTGCATCGACGTCCGCCGCGGGGTAAAACAGCACGAGCCGGAAGTACGTCGGCATCAGTTCGTCGGGAATCGACATGACCTTACCGTACACATCCGCCGGGAAATCATTGAGCGCGATGTAGTTGTCGTACGACTTGGACATTTTCTCGTGGCCGTCGGTGCCGACCAGCAGCGGCGTGGTCACGATCGCCTGCGGCTCGAATCCATGCGCGCGCTGCAGGTCGCGTCCCACCAACAGGTTGAATTTCTGATCGGTACCGCCGATTTCAACATCGGCCTCCACCGCCACCGAATCGTAGCCCTGTGCCAGGGGGTAGAGGAATTCGTGCAGGGAAATCGGGACTTCAGAATTGAATCGTTTGTGAAAATCCTCCCGCTCGAGCATCTGGCTGACGGTATACTTCGAGGCAAGGACGATGGTGTCGGACAGCGACATTTTGCCCAGCCATTCGGAGTTGTAGACCATGCGCAGCCGCTTGGCCGAGAGGATACGCGTCGCCTGCTCGAAGTAGCTCTGGCCGTTGAGACGGGTCTCCTCGAGCGTCAGCGCCGGCCGGGTCTTCGATCGGCCCGACGGATCGCCGATCATACCGGTGAAGTCTCCCACGATCAGGATCGCCTGGTGGCCGAGATCCTGAAAGTCGCGCAGCTTCTGGAGCGGAACGACATGTCCCACATGCAGGTCGGGCCGCGACGGATCGGCGCCGAACTTCACGTTGAGCGGCTTGTGAGCGCTTGCCGAGCGTTCGAGCTTGCGGACCAGTTCCTCCTCCGGCAGCACCTCCTCGGCGCTGCGGCGGATCAGATCCATCTGCTCGTTGATCGGTGGAAACGTCTGCTGGGACATCGTCGAAGTTGATCGTGGTCGAATGGTCCTGATCGAATGTTCGTACTCGTCTGCCGGCCCGGCGCTCAGCGTTCGGAGGCCGCCTGGCGCATCGCCCGATCCATATCACGCTTCTTGATCGCTTCGCGCTTGTCGTGCATGCGCTTGCCACGAGCGACACCGAGCTCCACCTTCAGGACACCACCTTTGAAGTAGACCGCCAGCGGAACGAGCGTCAGGCCCTTCTCTTCGGTACGGGCGATGAGCTTGTCGAGCTCACGTCGGTGCAGCAGCAGCTTGCGGGGACGGGTCGGCTCGTGGTTGTTGATGTTGCCGTGCTCGTATGGCTGAATGGTGCATCCCTCGAGGTAGAGTTCATCACCACGCGGCGCGGCGAAGGCCTCCTTGAGGGAGATGTGACCATCGCGAACGGACTTGACCTCGGTGCCGCGCAGCACGATTCCCGCCTCGACCCGGTCGAGAATCTCGAATTCGTGTCGTGCCTTGCGATTCGTCGCGACGATCTTCTTCGGAGCGTCGGACCCCGGGCTCTCAGCAGGCATGGTATCGTTGGTCGAATCAGGTAAAGGCCGACAAGATACGGAGTGTGGCGGTGAGGAACGCCCTCGTCGAGTGCCGACCAGGACGGTCTCGATGCAATTGAGGCCGACGGGGTCTCACCCCCCTGTACCATCGGCGCGAACATCCTGCGTGTGACTCTCGCCGGCGGGCTCACATTCGACGGTGTCGTAGTACGGCAGGAAGTCCTCGAGGACGACCGGCAGGTCGAGTATCCGGTCACCGTCGCGACGGACGCGCATGACAGCACGTGTACCGGCCGGCTCGCGGAATCGGAGTCGAAGTTCGTCGAGCGTCATCAGCGTCACCGGAACGCCGTCGTAGTCGAGGACTTCGTCACCGCGCTGTACGCCGGCGGCTTCTGCCGGGGACCGGGTGAGAACCGAATCGACGTAGTGCTTGCCGCCGTCCTGGCGCAGCGCACAGCCGTATCGACCTGTGTGCGGAGGAGCATGAAAGTTGGTGTTCGGCTCCAGGTACATCACTCCGCCCCCGAGATCGAACCAGGTGATGAACCGTCGCCAGATCTCCGCGCCCGCATTTCCCATGATCGACGCGTTGGCGAAGGGACCGACATCCATGTCGGTCAGTCGGACAGGAAGGTCACGGAGGGTGTACGACCCGATGGTCACTTCGTGGGTCAGCGCGGCGTAGAGCTTCAGCTCCACCGAACCGAGTCCGCCGATCGCCGATGCGTACGGGAGCTTCGCCCCCGGGGCGACGAGCTTGTGCGAGCGGACGAACGGAGCGTGAATGTTGAGTCCCGGTGCACCGGTGTCGATACGGAACTTGCCGGAGAGACCGTCAAACGACATGTGACAGAGCACGCCGTCGAGCGCGATGCGTTCACCACCGCCTTCGTATCGGAATTCCGCGCGATCGACCACGGTCATTTCGCGACGCATGTAGTCGAGACCGATAACGAACTGTCCGAGAAAGTCCCGACCGAGAATTCCGTCGAGCTGCGGCAGCCGCCGTCGCATCTCGTGGAAATCGGTGGTGATGACCGTCTCGTTGGTCATCAGCACGTCGCCCACCCACAGCTCGGGGAGATCGACGTAGGTCACCTCCTGCGAGCCGCTGACGCCCTGGGCGTGCAACCGCCCGTAGGTCCGAAGGCCAAGCCGGCGCACCACCGTCTCATCGACGACGGTCGACGACGCACCGGTGTCGACCATGAACGAGAATCCATGGCCGGCGATGACGACTTCGGTGAAGATGTGATCGACTGGAACGTCGAGATCGACGGTTGTCCGCCGTTCGCCGGTAAGAAACTGCAGATCGGTGATCGGGACCTCCGGCGGAGCGCAGTCTTCGGACTCGACCTCCGGATTGATCTCCAGCGAAGTGATTCGGGAAACCTCGATGTTGCCAGCCGCATCCTCTGAGCGCGCCACACGTGGCAGCAGCAGTCCGTCGAATTCCTCGTAGTCCTCGAAGTGCACCACCGACGGCTCACCGTTGATCACCTGACGCTTGCAGAGAACGAGGCCCGTCTGACGGTCGATCTCCACCCGGAGCGTTCCGAACGGCTTGTCGCGATGCTCCCGCGAGATGACCGTGAGCCGATCTACCCCGTTCGACTGATCGATTGAGAAGTCATACGAATTTCGGTCGAGCAGGTAGTGATCCGCACCGAAGAGTGCGCGCATCCGACGCTCGGCAACCCGGTCCGGATCGGCCCACGTCCGCAGGCGTCCCTGGCTGTTGACCGACCACAGTCTGTTGCCGTCGAATCCGTAGGAGTAGCGCATCGGACCCAGATCTATCGACACCCGACTGCAGAGCGGATCGGTGCCGTAGATCGCCTCGTAGGTGCCCTCGAGTTCGTCTTCGGTGATGTCGCCCGTCATCCGCAGCACGCGGACCGACGACAGGCGCTGAAAACCGCCGAGCCGCTCGGTGAGCCGGTCGAGTATGGTGTCTATGGAGTCGGAGGCCATCGGGGTTCAATGCAATGCGGATTCGGAAATCGAACGAACGTTCAGGATCGCTTCGGTGCTTGGATGGTGATTTCAACAGTGCCGGCTGCCTCAATCGAACGGCCAAATATAGAGAATCCGCGAGGACGTTTGGAACCGGAATCGTTCATGCCACGTCAAGAATTTTCATTACACAATAGATGCCCGCATTGAACGCACAATTGCCGACGGCCCTGCGTCTCCGTCGAGCGCCGTCCATCGTCGCCCGGCACCCGTGCCCTCCCGACTGCCGACCGATGCGTAGCTTTGCCGCCGAGCCGAGAGCCTCCGCCAACCAGTGCAATCCGCCATGGACCAGAGCACCGACCGATCACGCATCGACCAACTGTGGGACTACTCCGATCCCGCGGAATCGGAACGACGGTTCCTCGAGGTCGTCGACTCCTTCCGCGCCGAACCGCTTCGCCACGGCGAACTGCTCACGCAGCTGGCGCGTTCACGCGGCCTGCAGCGACGCTTCGATGACGCCCATCGGACCCTCGACGAAGCCGAAGTGCTCATCGGTCCGGACGCCTCGATTCCACACGTTCGCCTGCTGCTCGAGCGCGGTCGCGCCCATCGGTCCGCCGGCGATCCCGCGAGCGCCGTCCCCTTGTTCGAACGAGCCTGGCAGATGGCCACCGAGCTCGATGATTCCTTCGACGCGGCCGACGCGGCGCACATGCTGGCCATCGCCGAGGTGCCCGAGCGGGCGGTCGTCTGGTTCGAACGCGCGATCGATCTCGCCGAAGGATCAACCGAAGAACGCACCCGTGGATGGATCGGTCCGCTGACGAACAACGTCGCCTGGACCTACCACGATCTCGGGCAGTACGAGAAGGCGCTGGAATACTTCCGGCGGAACGTCGAGTGGCACCGGGTGATCTTTCAGGAGACCGGACGCAACCAGACAGAGCTCGAAATCGCGCGCTGGTCGGTGGGACGCGCGCTTCGATCGCTGGGACGGGCTGCGGAGGCGCTGGAGATTCAACGCGAGGTACTTCGCGAGGCCAAGGATCGCGGACGCACCGACACCGGGTACGTCCACGAGGAAATCGGCGAGTGCCTCACCGCTCTCAGACGCCTCGAGGAGGCACGCCCCTCCTTCGCACGTGCGTACGAACTGTTGTCGGAGGATCAGTGGCTCAGCGCGGAGGAACCCGATCGACTCGCGCGGATGAAGGAGCTGGGCGGCGTAGCGTAAGCTGAGGCTACTTCTCCCTGTCGTCAGTGTCGATCGGCTGGAGATCGGCGTCGTCGACGGGCCAGAGTCCGCCGCGGCTGCGGTGGTCGTCCTTGCGCGCCATCGAACTGCCCCCGGTGGAGTCGGGCGTCGTTCCGGAGGTGCGTGCGATTGCGGCCTCGGCTGGATCGCAGATCGAGTCGCTGAATCGGTCGACGAGCGTTCGAGCGTTGTCCAACACCCGCCGTCCCCGCACACGCGTTCGCACGAGCGGACATGCCTGGACCACGGTTTCAATGTCGTGACGCAGGCGGGCGCGCTTCAGATACTCCGGATGCTGCTTCAGGTACTCGATCGCCGTCAGCCGCGTCGCGGGATTGACGCTGCGAAGCAGGTACACCGCCACCCGGTAGCTCATCGACGGACGGAGCTGATTGTAGATCCGCCGATTGTCGAAGCCCTCCTCTCCCACCAGCTGCGGACATCCGTACTCGATGCCGGCGTACGGTGTCATCAGCAGGTCGATCAGATCGCGGTGCTCTTCATTGTGCCGCAGCAGCGGAACACCGCGCTCGAACGCATCGTCTTCGATCGGAGCGTCGACCTTGAACGTCCGCCACAGGTAGGGACGCGGGAGACTGTCGGAACCGATTTCGAAAAGGGGTCGATAGAATTCGCGATAGCGTTTGTAGAGCGAGTGGAAGCCGAAGGGGAGCAGCGGTGTCGCGGAGAACGAGATCGGATGTCCGTCGTGGAGCACCACCTTCAGACGGATGGTCGCGTAGGCACCGGGAGTCGTGGTGACGCGGTAGGTATAGCCGAATCCGAGCGAATCGTCGCGGCCTCCCGCCCGGGCATCGATCGTCAGAATGCTGTCGGGGCGGTTCCGGATCGTCTCGATCGCATGGGTGATCATCGTCGAATCCTCCGCGACCCAGGCGTCGATGGTCGGCTGTGCGAGCGCAGACTGTCGAAGGGGCCAGACGGCGATCAGCGCGAGGACGGCGATCGAGGCACGCAGCCGTCCCGTGCCGACGCACGGGCGACGTCGGGCGGATGTCCGCGGGGCGGTGTGGCCGGGTGTGCGATGCTCCGAAGGGGTCATTGCCGTGGCGCTCAATCGTCGCGCAGACGGTCACCGATCACGTCGAAGAGCAGTCGGTGTCCGCGCAGGAATTCGCCGTCGTTCGACGGACGGATCTTCCGTGTCCGACGCGTTCCCTCGTCAGTGTAGTGCACTTCGAAGCAGCCGGCTCCGCGTGCCGGCCGGACGACGTCGACGACGTCGATGCTGATGATCGGGATCGTGACGCTCTCCTCTATCCGCCAGCTTGCCACCAGCCCCTGCAGCATCCACGCGCCGAAGGCGAACCCGGCGACCGTCACGATCCAGTCGCCCCGGACCCACGCGACGATCGCCGCGGCGAATGCCAGCAGACAACCGCCGGAATAGAACACCAGGCGCTTCCGGTGGGATGATGCGTGGAGATGTCCGATCAGCAGCCCCTGCGGCTGCGTTTCGACGACGATTGCATCGGGCGCGACGCTGCAGGTGCCGGAGTTGGTTTCGAAGGTCATCGATGGGTCAGTGGAGTGCGGATGCGTCGAATTCATTTCACCATCAGTTCGCCGACGAGACGGCTGAACCGCGCCGGATCGGGGAGCGGGCTGCCCTCGGCCAGCAGCGCCTGTCCAAAGAGCAACTCGGCGTAGGTATCCAGCAGCGGCGTCGCGTGATCGGCCTCGTACGCTTCGTGCAGCCGCGCCAGCACGGGATGATCGGGGTTGAGTTCCATGATCCGACGGGACTGGGGAACATCCTGTCCCATTGCGCGCATCAGCTGCTCCATCTGCGGCGTCATGGCCCCCTCGTCGGCGACAAGACAGGACGCCGACTCCCGGAGCCGATCGGTGAGCCGGACCTCCTTGACGTGGTCGGCGAGCCGCTCCTGCAGTGCCGCGAGGATCGGCCCGTAGGTCGTCAGCCGGTCGCGGCGCTTCTCTTCGAATTCCTTCTTCTCCTCCTCGGTTCCGATGTCCACCGCCCCGCGTGCCACCGACCGCAGCTGATGTTCTTCAAACGCATCCACGCTCGAGGTCCACACGGCGTCGACCGGATCTGAGAGCAGAAGAACCTCGATGCCGCGTGCGCGGAACGCCTCGAGGTGCGGCGACGAGGCCATCACCGCGCGATCCTCTCCGGTGATGTAGTAGATGTGCTCCTGCCCCTGCTGCATTCGCCCGACGTAGTCGCTGAGCGTCGTCAGCTCGTCCGAGGCGGTCGAGTGTACGAGCATCAGATCGAGCAGCGTCTGACGGTTGTCGTGATCCTGGAGAATTCCCTCCTTGAGCACTCGTCCGAATTCCGTCCAGAACCTCACGTAGCGATCATCCTCACCCGCCTTCATTTCTCCCAGCGTGTCGAGCACCTTGCCGGTGATCCGCTTTCGCATGAGCGTGATCTGACGGTTCTGCTGCAGTATTTCCCGCGATATGTTCAGCGACAGATCCTCCGAGTCGACGACGCCGCGAACGAACCGCAGGTACATCGGGACGATTTCTTCGGCATCGTCCATGATGAACACGCGCTTGACGTACAGGTGCAGTCCACGCTGTCCCTCCTGCATGAACAGATCGAACGGCGCCTTCTGCGGGATGAACAGCAGCGCGTAGTACTCCATCGTCCCTTCGGCCCGCAGGTAGATCGTCTCCAGCGGATCGGTCCAGTCGTGGGAGATGTGTTTGTAGAATTCGTTGTACTCCTCCTGGGTGACGTCGGACTTGGGCCGCCGCCAGATCGCCTTCATCGAGTTGAGCGTCTCGTCGACGGTGACGGTTTCCGAACTCCCCTCCACGACGTTGCCGTCGGCGTCGTGCGCAGGCTCCTGTCGTTCGACGCGCATCAGGATCGGGTAGGTGACGAAGTCGGAGTAGTGCTTGACGATCCGGCGGATGACCCACTCCTGCGTGTAGTCGTCAAGCGCGTCCTCCTGATCGTGCGGCTTCAGATGGAGCGTGACCGTCGTTCCGTGCGTGGGCCGTCGGTCCTCCTGCAGTGAATACGTCCCGTCGCCGGTGGATTCCCACAACCAGCCGGATTCCTCGCCGACGCGACGGGTCAGTACCGTCACGCGATCGGCGACCATGAACGTGGAGTAGAATCCGACACCGAACTGACCGATGAGCTCCTCGCTGACGGCGGATTCGCCCTTGCCGGCCCTGAGCATCTCGAGGTACTCGCGCGTTCCCGAACGGGCGATCGTCCCGATGTTCCGGATGAGTTCCTCCCGGTTCATCCCGATGCCGTTGTCGATCACCGACAGCGTGTGCTGGCCCGGATCCGGTTCGATGCGGATGTGCGGTTCCTCCGGCATGGCGATCTCCTCGCTCTTGAGGGCTTCGATACGAAGCTTGTCGAGCGCGTCGGAGGCGTTGGAGATCAGCTCGCGAAGGAAGATGTCCTTGTTGGAGTAGACCGAATGGATCATCAGATCCAGGAGCTGGCGTGCCTCGGTCTGGAACTCGAAGGTCTCTTCTGCTGGCATTGGTCGCTGGTGTCGTATGGATTTGGAAGGAAGAATGCAAAGGGTCTACCGCGTGATCACGAGGGATCGGATCGACGCTCGCCCGTTGACATCGAGGCGCAGGTGATAGACGCCCGAGGGCAGCGCGGAGACGTCGAGGGCGACAGCGTGCTCGCCGGCCTCGAGCGTTGCGTCGAGCATTGAGGCAACCACCGCACCGCGCGTGTCGACCAGGTCGATATGCACGTGTGCCACACGCGGGAGACGGTAGTCGACTTCGCACGTGTTGCTGGCCGGATTCGGACGGATCGCCGAGATGGAGATCGCCGAATGGTCCGATGTACCGGGAGTCTCGACGTCGCTGACCATCTGGCCGCTGAGGTTGATGCGCCCGGTGCCCTGGGCATTGGAGAACACGTAGATGCGTGCGGTGCTCCCCACGCCCGGTTCGCCGGAATACGACACACTCAGCATCGCAGTCTGGCCCGGCGGAATAACGACCGGGAACGTCGTGGGCGCATCGATCTCGAAGAGGCCGACGTCGGTGCCGGCGAGCTGCAGACTGTCGACCGTAACCGTGTCCGTCTGCGACAGGTTCATCAGCGGAATGTCCTGCGCAGGCGTGGGCGTGAAGAACACCGAGTCCGGCACGTCGAGGTCCGGGCGGCTGCCGGAACCCGTGAGCTGTACGGTCTGCACCTGCGAGATGGAGTCACCGGGAGTGCGCCGGACTTCCAGACGAAGCTGGGCCGTCGCGACGCCGTAGGCGACGGGGTGGAATGAAACCACGACTCCGACAGAGTCGCCGACGGCGATCGTCGACACGCCAGCGACGGTCGCTGCCGCGAACGAGGTGGAGTCGTTCCCCTGTATGGTCGTGCCTGTCACCATCACATTCGAGGACCACGCATTGCCGATCCAGATGGTGTCGCGCGCGACGTCATAGCGTCCGACGCTCCCGAAGAAGACGGCCGCGGTCGGCATCCGGGCCAGAAGCCCCAGGTGCATCTTCGGGTCGCCGATGACCACCTGGCGCCAGGCCGAGAGCTTGGAGGCCGCCCAGAAGCTCTCGGCAAGGTTGAATCCGGAGGTGTAGCGGTCGAAGAGGATATCGGGTTCGGCGATGGCGACGAGGTACGGCTCATTGGTATATCCCTTGACTCCGTTGACACCTTCGTCGAGCCAGTCGGCGACGAGCGACTGACCGTAGCTGCGACGGGCCGTGTCGAACGTGCGTCCGCCGGTCGAGACCGCCGTCTCGGCAATGGAGCCGTTGAGCCAGGTGTTGCCCGGTTTGGCTTCGGCACCGCCGCCGGAGGAGACGTCGTTGCTGCCCCACGACGCGTAGCCGACCACGTTCTTCTGATCGTGCAGATACGTCGCGGTCGTGTCGAGCAGGACGTTGAGGCCCTTTGCCTCGAGGAGTGTGGCGGCACGACGCATCTGATCGTTGAAGCTGCGGTAACTGGGATTGTCCCTGCCCGGGGCGATGTCGAGCTCCCAGAGTCCCTCGCCGAGCAGCGACGGCGTCTCGGCTGCGCGGATATAGGCCTTGACCTGCTCGACATAGTAGGCATCGAGTCGCGTGACCAGGTACATCGGCAGCGTCGCCGGGTTGCGTCGGAAGTGCGCTGAGGAGTTGTAGTAGCGGTTGCCGGTGAGATTGTTGACCTGCACCAGCAGGATCTTCACCGAGTCGGACCCGTTCATCAGCGCCAGGCAGTCCTCGAAGGAGGCAAGTCCGCTGAAGAGGCCCGTGGAGTTGTCGTCGCTGACGCTTACCGACACGCGCAGCGGACAGCCCTTGGTCGTGACGATGTAGTTGATCGAGTCGACCAGATCGTGCTGCCGCATCCAGTCCTGCATCTGCCAGCGCAGTTGCTGGAAGCTGAGCGAATCGATCGTCTCGTTCGAATCGACGTCGATGCGGTAGATGTGATTCTCAGGAATGCCGCGACGCTCGGCGAAGTAGGAGCCGATCTCCTGCGACGCCCAGCTGCGCTGGTTGACGACCAGAAGGACGTCGCTGTAATCGGCGATCTGCGCGGCTGCGCTGGAGAAGTCGAGGGTAGTGAGGACGATGGCGAGAAGGGCAAGCGGGAACAATTGTCTCATCTGGACTCACGCGATTGGCTTTGGGACCGTACAGTGGACTCGGTGGTGCAGGCAGGTCGGGAGAAACCACCGAGGCAGGATATCTGGAAGCTACCGGCCGGGCACAGACGGCCGACAGCCCTCCAAAATACGGTACAGTCACGCGCGAAGCGAAAGACAACTAACTCCAGTCGTCGGACCAGTCCTCACGGTGCGGTCGCCACCAGTCGCCCTGGTTGCGATTGCGCGAGGAATACGACCAGTACCGGTCGGCGTAGTCGTCACCACGATTCCATCCGAAGCCCTGTTCCCGTTCGTCTCCGTAGGAAGTCCCACCCCACTCCTCAAACGCCCGCCACGTCGGACCGGACGGGTGGCGCTGACCGCCCTCGCCGTGCGGTCGGCGGCCGTCGTTCGGTCGATGGCCGTCGTACCGTGCACGGTCGTCGTAGCGCCGACGATCGTCGTAGCGCGGTCGGTCGTCATACTGGCGGCCACCGAGATACCCCCGACCGTCGCCGTTGGGCGAATAGTCATCGTACCGCCGACGATCGTCATACTGCGGACGGTTGTCGTAGAGCGTACCTTCGTCGTAGCGGGGACGGTGATCGTAGTAGCGACCGTCGTCGCGACGCCGGTACGGCGCGTCGTCACGAATGCCCCTCCGGTCATAGAATCGGTCCGCCTCGCGGTCACGAGGCACCGAGCGTCCCGATTCGGCCGGACCGCCATCGCGGCGGGTCGGACGCCCCCGGTGCTCGAATTCCTCCCAACTCTCCAGATCCTCGTTCCAGGGCTGATAGTCGTATCGGCCGTGACCGTAGCGGGGATCCTCGCGTCGCCCGCCACCTCTTCTCTGTCGATCTCGCATTTCCATCACCTGTCTGTGCGTTCGCTTCGGACGTTCGACCGCCTCCTTCCCTCCCCCATCACGCCTTCAATGGCGCGCCTCCGGTGGCGCGGCATCGGACGGCCGCATCGGGCGATGCCTTCCGACGGCGAACTCGAATCGGGGTCGCATCCTGACGACGCGTCTCGCACCGGCGCGAATCCAGTTCGCGACGGAGTACCTGCAGCAACAGCGCCGTGCGCCCGGCGCTGGAAGTATTGCCTGCCACCATGAGTACGCTGATTGATGAGCGGTTGACGGCGGTCGCATCCGGACGCTCCGCCCGTGCTGATGCTGGGGGAGTGGACGTTCGGATATGAACCTCATACGGGGACTTGGGCCCCGCGGGTCTCACGGCAAATCGCCTGCCACGTCGGGCCGAGGAGGCGACCGGCGTGCATCGATGCATTCGCGGTATGCGTGGGTCGGTGGTACGTGTCCGATCGATGCGTCGCATTGCCCTTTGAAAGGACCGGGCACCAAATGCAACGCTCCTCAGTGCCGTGCGGAAGGACGGCTCGGCTACCGGCCCGTCTTCGGAGCGCCCTTACCGCGGCCCGATGAGGTTCGCTTTGCCTTGCCGGATTTCGAGCTGCCGGACGGCTTCGATTTCTTCGGTGAGCCCGCGGACTTCTGCGACTCCTTCTTCTTTTCGGAGCCGTTTCCCTTGCCCTTTGCCCTGCCGGTTCCCCGTTTCTTCGCGTCGGTGTCTTCGGTCGGCGCTTTGCGTGGGGCACCGGTGGAGGACGAACGCGGGGCTTTCGGACTGCCACCGCCGGTGGCACGGCCCCGGGCGCCGGAGCGGCCCTTCTCCTCGGCTTTCGAGACGGTCTGACCGCCGTCGGCGAGGAATTCCGCCTCGTCGATCATCTCGAGGTCGATCTGGGTCTTGATCTCATTGACCTGGATGACGCGGACGAAGATCCGGTCGCCGAGGCGGAACGCGGTGCGCCCGTGCCTGGCGCGAATCGAGCGCGTTCGTTCATCGTAGTGGTAGTGATCGTCCCGCATGCTGCGCGTGCTGATCATTCCCTCGATCCCGAATCGCGTCAGTTCGGCGAATATTCCGAAGGGCATCACACTGGAGATCACGGCCTCGAAGACGCCGCCCACGTGGTTCTTGAGGAAGGCGACCTCTGCGACGCTGGTCGACTTCCGCTCGGCCTCGACCGCGGCACGTTCGCGGACGGAGCAGTGATCGGCGACCGCGCCGAGGGTGCGCAGGTAGTACTGCCGTCGATCGCTCGACATGCCGGTGGCGTATTCGCGCAGCAGACGATGGACGATCAGATCCGGATACCGTCGGATCGGCGAGGTGAAGTGCGTGTAGAATTTGAACGCCAGTCCGAAGTGGCCGATGTTGAATTCCGAGTACACGGCCTTGGCCATCGACCGCAGTGCCACCTCGTTGATCAGATCCTGCTCCCTGGTTCCCTTCGCATCCTCGATCAGTTTCTGGATGTCCTTCGGCTGGACGTTGTCCAGCGGAATGTGATAGCCGAACTCGCGGACGAAGTCGTGGAGCTCGAGCAGCTTGTCCTTCGGCGGCTGATCGTGGATGCGGTAGATGAATGGCGCAAGCCGGCCGCCGCGACCAGAAGAACGCTCGTCCTTGCCGATGTGCTGCGCGACGATGCGATTGGCCAGCAGCATGCAATCCTCGATCAGTCGCGTCGACTCGGTGGCGCGCTTGCGGATCACCTCGATCGGTACTCCGTCGTCGTCGAGGACGAACTTCAGTTCGGTGGACTGGAAATCGACAGAACCCTTGCGATGGCGGAGTGATCGCTGTACGTGGGCGACGCGATTGATCGCTGCAAGCTCATCGGCGAAGTCCCCCTTGCCGGACTCGAGGATCTCGAGGGCCTCGTCGTAGTTGAACCGTCGTTTGGAGCGGATGATGCTCTTGACGATTTCGTAATCGCGAATCGCACCTCTCGGTGAGAGGCGCGCGAGCACGGAGTAGGCGAGCCGGTCCTCGTCGGGTCGCAGCGAGCAGATGTTGTTCGACAACCGTTCCGGCAGCATTGGGATCACGCCGGTGACGAGGTAGACCGAGGTGCCCCGTTCATACGCCTCATGGTCGAGGGCTGAATGCTCCGGGACGTAGTAGCTGACATCGGCGATATGGACACCGAGGGTGACGTCGCCATCGTCGTGGATTTCGATGGAGATCGCGTCGTCGAAGTCGCGGGCATCGACGGGATCGATCGTGAAGACGTCGAGTTCGCGGAGGTCGCGTCGACGGGCGATCTCCGCGGCGTCGGGCAGCGGATCGATCGCATCGGCTTCGGCCAGGACGTCGGCGGGGAACTCCAGGGGGAGATCGTAGGCAGCGGAGATCGAGCGGAGTTCCGCGTTCATCTCACCGGCACGGCCGAGGGATTCGACGACCGTTCCGGTCGGTTCCGCGTGTGGATCGTTCCATGGATCGAGATGCACGACGACTTTGTCGCCCACGTGGGCGCGCCCGCCGGCATTGCGTGGTATCGTGATGGTCCGATGGATGCGCCGATCGTCCGGTTCGACATACAGATGCCGACCACGCCGGAGCGTTCCGACCATGGTGGCGCTGCCGCGCTCGATCACGCGCGTGATCTCGCCCTGCGGCGGACGACCGGGACCGGAGGGAACGGTGATTTTCACTCGAACGAGGTCGCCATTGAGTGCGGTCCACAGCGAGTGTCCGTCGACGATGATGGTCGAATCGCTCTGCTGGTCGGCGACCACGACGCCGCCGCGACCGCCCTTGTTCATGCGAAGCCGACCCTCGATGATGAGCGCGGGAACCGCGCGGCCGTAGCGTCGACGTGCTCCCTTGACGACGAGCCCCTCCTCCTCCAGCTCCAGGAGTGCCTCGCGAACGCGGTCGTAGTCGGCCGACGTGGCGGCGATGCCGAGCCGCTTCGACAGGTCGTTGGTCTTCAGCAGCGAGGGTGCCGCCTCGGTGAGGATCTGGAGAATTCGTTCCCGAACGTCGCCGACGCTGGCGTCACCGCGCTGCGGGTTCACCTGGCCGCCAGATGTCGTTCGCCTGCCCGCCGACTTCGGCTTGCCTGCGGACTTCGGCTTGCCGGCGGACTTCGGCGCGCTGTCGGTCTTCCGCTTGCTGTCGGCCTTCTTCCTGTCTTCGGTTTTTCGCTTGCTCATGGATTCCTGGTCCGGTGGGTCCCAACGTGCGACGGCCGATCATCGGTGGCGGGCCGGACACACTGTCTGTGCCTGCGCGGTGCCGCCGAGCATCGGCCGTTGCGGATTGGTCGCACTACCATCGAATGCCGTCGCCGTGCGGCGAACGTCCTGACGGTGGCTGGTTCAATCGAGTTCGTTCAATAGAGGATCACCGCGTTGCCCTCGCCGGTCTGTGCCTTTTCGAGCGCCTGGGTGGCTCCTTTGATTATCATGCCGCTGGAGGCCGATTCGCTCATGTCGCAGACCCCGGCCGAGATGGTCACCGAGAACTTCCGTCCACCCGCTGCCAGAATTCTTCCCGCCATGTCCTTGCGGAGTCGTTCTGCCCAGAGGAACGCGTCCTGGTCGTTGCGCGCCGAGAGCACGACGCCGAAGGTGCGGGCGTCGTAGCGTCCGACCACATCGTACGGTCGAACGGACTCGGCGACGGTGGTCCCGACGCTGGCGACGATGTACTCTTCGACCTCACTGGAGCGGCCAATGCCGAGGGACTCCGGAATGTCGATCGAGATCAGCACGAACGACAGCGGCGACTTGGTATCGCGCGCGCGGAGGATTTCCCGATCGAGCATCGAAAGGAGGAACTCGGTGTTGTACAGTCCGCTGACCTCATCGAGGACGCTCTGATTCTCGATCGCTCGATTGATGTTGAACACCTCGATGGCGAGCGACGCGTAGCGACTCAGGTCGCGCATCAGCTCGATGTCACGCGGGATGAAGGCGGCATCGGCCTCGTGTTCGACGACGAGTGCACCGTAGCACTTGGTGGTTGCCACGAGCGGGATGGCGACGAACGCGCCACCGGAGCCGAGCACGGCCGATTCGGCCTTGGCCAATCGGACATCGGTCCCGACCGACTCAAGGGTGATCTCCTCGGCGAAGCGGGTCGAGTATCCGACCAGACTGTTGTCCATGTCGAGTTCGAGCGTCTCGAGCGCCTCGCGGAGGTCCGGATCGGCCTCGGCGATGGCGGTCCAGCGTCCTCGTTCGGCATCGTAGAGCACAGCGGCGACGTAGCGGTGGTCGATCAGCTGGGCAATCTGTTCGCTGAGCGTTCGCGCCACATCGATCGACGACATCGCCGCTCCGGTGAGGGTGCGATGCAGCCGTGCGAAGGCATCGAGGGTCCGGGCGTTGAGCTGCAGGTCGTACTTCTCGGTGTAGCCGCGGATCAGGCCTGAGATCAGCCGAGTGTATTCGGCAAGGACGGCAACGGTCGTCTCGTCGAATTCGCCCGTCTCGCCGGAATCGGCAGCCAGGACCCCGACGACTTCGCGGCGGAAGAACACCGGGACACCGACGAAGGATCGCGTCGGCGTCGGTGCGGCGTAGTACGGGATCAATTCGCCTTCGGCTGCCGGGGAGATGTCGGTCAGAATCTCCGGTGCGGCGCTGCGCGCGATCTGACTGACGACGTCGTTGGAGAGTGGAATTCTCGCACCGAGGCGGACCTCGGCCGTGCCGCTGGTGATGCGCGCCTCGGGAATCAGATGTCCCTTCTCGAGGTTGACCCAGCAGAAGAGAATCGATCGGGCCGACATGCTGCGGGCGATCGCGTTGAGCACCTGCGCGACCAGGCGGACGAATTCCGCCCTCGGTTCGCCTGCGCGTACCTCGTCCTCGCCGTCGGAGACGAGATCCTCGAGGATCGCCTGGAGCTTGTGACGCACTGCCGGCGGCTGTTCGGCCAGCGGCTCGGGATCTCCGGGTGCGGCCTTGGCTCGACCTCCGGACGACTCCGCTGCATCGGACGTGCGGTTCGACGGGGGTTGCGCGGCAGCAGTGGTGCCTGATGGCGCAGGACGAGCCGCCAGGTCGCCACCGGAGCGCACCTGTACCGCGCGACCGGACGGTTCGCCGTTCCGATCGGGTGATCGCGACGGCAACGGCTTCTTGTCGCGGTTCGGGGCGCGGACGATGCGGAAGGAACCCTCGTCCTCACCGGCGAATCGCTGATCGGTCTCCGCTTGTTCGCCGGCCCAGTCGCCGCCATCGGTCTGGCGATCGGTCGGGACGGCGGATCCCACCGAGGTGGCGGCTTCGCGGTGCGACGCCGCTGCGCCGTTGCGCTCGGTGTGATCGACCGCATCGCCGGTGGCAGCCCGGGCTTCGCCGACGCTGACGACGCGGAAGCCCTCTGCGGTATCGGCGCCGTGCTCGGGAACATCCGCCGACCACTGGCGCCCGGCGACCGGACGCTCCGACGCCGGCGATTCATCCGGGGACGACTCGTCGTCGGAGCCGAATTCACCCGGAAAGTCATCGAAGCGAATCCGCTTGGTGCCGGAGTCCGGGTCCTGCGTGACACGGGTCTTGAACGATGGTGGCGGGAGCGTGCTCCGGCGGTTGCGCAGCTGGATCTGGTCGTTGATCCGCTGGGTGATCGTCATGTAGAGCGCCACCCCGCCGAGCAGACCGATCGATCCTCCGATCAGCTTGATGGCCGATCCCTCGAGAAACAGCGCGATAGCCAGGCCGAGCAGCATGATCAGCGCGGCGAAGGCATCCTGCGGACGAACCGCGTCGCGGAAGCTGGGTTGTTCGAATGCCATGGGATTCGGAGCTCTTCAGTGGGAACGAACCTCGTCGCGATCGACCCGTCGGCTCAGGACTTCGCCGGCTTGAAGTCGACCATCTTGACGAGCGTCGTCGTGCGCGTACTGCGGGGAACGGTCTGATTCTGACCGGCGGAGGGACCGATCTTCATCTTACCGCTGACGGTGAGCTTCTGCAGAATCGACGTCTCCTTACGAATGGGGAAGCCGGTGACCAGGTCGATGAGCGATGTCGCGCTGCCCTGAATGGCCGCGTCCTTGACCGTCGCCGACATGGACGTGTCGTTGATCTGCTGCGTTCCGAGCTTCGTGTTCATCGTGTAGACCACCTTTGCAACGGGTGCGCCATCGACGCGACGGACTTCGGCGAGACGGTAGTCGACGGTGCTGGGGACGCCCTTGGCGATCGGAAGCGTGTCGGTCCGCTGCCAGGTGGCTCCCACCTTCACGGGTTCCTTCGGAATCTGGCTGACGAACAGCTGGCGTACGACCGGCAGGAAGTAGGCCACCTTCAGCTGCTGGGCAACGCGCTCACGCAGTCGATCGCGCAGCTCGTCGGAGAGCGTGTCGGGGGCCTTCTTCATCAGCGAACTGACGATCGGTCCCACATTGGCGATCTCGCGGATATTGCCCGTGGCCGAGATCGTCACATTGACCGGCTGCCCGATTAGCGCGCGAATCTGGTCGGCGCCCGGTACCTTCGCTCCCTTGTCAGTCTTCGAGTCGAAGGTGATGGTTCGTGCGACGGTGTCGACGACTCCGGGCGGGAAGTCGTTGCGCGTCTGAATGCGATCGAATGCGAAGCGGAGGATGAAGGACCTGTCGGAGTTGACGTCGGTGATGCTCCCCGTGAATTCGTAGTCGACCGTCTGCACCATGGTGACCGTGTCGATCGTGGTGACGTTCTTCTCGGTCACGTGATAGGTGTAGGAGTCGCCCTTGCGGGGGGTGATGCTGAGACTGTAGGTCTTCGCCGCGTCCTGCTCCTTCTCGCCCTGGTCGAAGTTCGAGGCGCTCTGTCCGGTCACCGGTGCTTCGGCCTCGACATCCGGCTTCTCGAGCGGAACGTCGGCAGAGGAATCCACGATCGTGGCCGTTGCCTCTGCGGTGGCGGTTGCGGTGGAATCCTTGTCCTGAGGCGGCTTCGAGCCGTTGTCGCACGCTGCGAAAACGAGCGTTGCCAGTGCCACAAGGAGCGGCACCGGCAGATGGTTGCGCATGGATAGGGTCATCTGAAGGATGTATGTAGGCGTCGAATCGCGACGTTCAATGGCAGTTTGCCGTCGCCGGGTGCGGGACCGGTAGACCTCGGGGAACCCGTCTGGGTGCGCAAATATACGGCGTCCGGGGCCGATTCGGACGCGGGTGAACGAAATTTCTGGGAGGCTGCTGACCGTATTCCGCCGCCAGGCGCAGCGACGTCTCAGTCAACCGGGAAGTTCGTGATCATCAGTCGCGAGATGTCGATTTCGTGTGTCAACGTACTCCGCACCTTCACGTCCCCGGAGGTCGAGGTCACCGTTCCCCGCACCGCCGTCCATCCGTCGACGACCACACCGTCAGGATCGAGGTTGAGTCTGCCGGACACCACACCGTCGGCATCGATGATGCGAGCGGGATCGCGCAGTCCATCGATCGTCCATTCGTCGACCGCCGGGTGCGTCAGCGTTCCGGTGAAGGTAGCGTACGGCGCGTCCTCGTCGCCCGGGAGCGTCACCTCCACGCTGTCGTCGAACGGAATCCGGTCGAGAAGCGTGCCGGCTCCGAGCCGTACCGCCTCACCGCACCGGACGGTCCTACCCAGCGGCAGCGCACCATGCCATGGGAAGAAGATCGCTTCGAGTCCGTGAGGGTCGAAGAGGTCCGCAGCCCTCGCACGCGTGAACGCGTCGATGCCCGGTACCATCACCTGATCGTGGACGTCGGTGATCGGCCCGTCGATACTCAGGATCTCGCCGTAGGGCGAGATGGTGAACTTCGCCAGTCGGTTCACCACGGCACTGGGAACGAGGATCTCGGGATGTTGTACGTCGTAATCGGTGCCAAGCAGCTTTTGCGTGTCGAATTGGAGATGCCCGGCCGGCGAGGTGAAGTCCAGTCGCATCGAGTCGATGTTCGCCTCGATCACCATCGCGCCGTTGCCGAGCTTCGAGGGGACCTGCCGCTCGGTGATGAAGTAGGTCAGCACCCGCCGGGTCGAATCCGTCGACTGCACGCCGTCAGGCATCGACACGTCGTGGACCGCCTTGACGACCTCCTGGTACCGATAGGCAAAGAGCATGTTCGTCCGCAGCGGCGGACCGAAGGTGAACGTGCAGTGCGACTCTGCAGGCGCACCGGGTGCCGGCGTGGACTGTGCGGAGACGTCTCGTGGACATGCGATGGCGATGAGCAGCGTGGCAACGGACAGGACGGCAGCGACGTGTAAACGGCTCATGGATGCTTCGCGGTTGTTTGTCACCGATACGCGGCGCTGCTGCGCCGACATACTGCGGATTGGTCGATGGGAAAATAGAACGACGCCCCGCGATGTCCCGAGATTGGATCGGGACCCGGCGGGGCGACCTCGAGATTCGGACGGCGCGCGACGAGCGCGCGGTCGATATTCAACCCGTCACGGCACCGATTTGTTAGTCACCATCAGACGACGATCGGCTCCGGTGCAGCGCCGCACGCCGAGTGCGACAGGCGGCGGCGTCAGTCGGCCAGCTCGCGTTCGGCGAAGAAGAATCCGATCTCTCTGATCCCGTTCTCCACCGAGTCGGAGCCATGCACGGCATTCTCCCCCTTGCTCGATGCGAATCGCTTGCGGACGGTGCCTTCGGCCGCCTCGGCAGGATCGGTGGCGCCGATGAGCGCCCGGTAGTCGGCAATCGCGTTGTCCTTCTGCAGCGCGATCGCCACGGCGGGCCCGCTGGACATGAAGGCGACGAGGTCGGCGTAGAACGGACGTTCGCGATGGACTTCGTAGAACTTCTCGCCATCGCGGCGACTCATGTGCACCATCTTCATTCCGAGAATTCGAAAGCCGGCATTGGTGATCATCGTCACGATTTCGCCGATGACGTTCTTCTGAACCGCATCAGGCTTGATGATGCAGAGTGTTCGCTCCATGGAGTGTCGTGTTGGTGGGAAAGGGCACTACTTCTTCGTCGAGCGACCTGCGGGCGCTTTCTTCGCCGCGGCCTTCTTCGTGGTCGACTTCTTCGCAGCGGACTTCTTCGCGGTCGACTTCTTCGCAGCGGACTTCTTCGCGGTCGACTTCGCTGTTGCGCCATTGGCGTGGGACTCGAGCGCTTTGAGCACAGCGTGTCCCATTTCCGCCGGAGAGTCGACAACGTGGATACCGGCCGAACGCATCGCCTTGATCTTCTCATCGGCGGTTCCCTTGCCTCCGGAGATGATCGCACCGGCATGGCCCATGCGCCGTCCCGGGGGCGCGGTACGGCCCGCGATAAAGCCCACGACAGGCTTGCTGACATTCTTCCTGATGTAGGCTGCCGCATCCTCCTCGGCCGACCCGCCGATCTCGCCGATCATCAGGATCGCGTCGGTCGCAGCATCATCGTTAAAGAGCGAGACGGCGTCGACGAAGTTGGTACCGTTTACCGGATCACCGCCGATGCCGATGCAGGTCGACTGTCCCAGCCCGACGTCGGTCAGCTGCTTGACCGCCTCGTAGGTGAGCGTACCGGAACGGGAGACGACGCCGATGCGCCCCTTCTTGTGAATGAAGCCCGGCATGATGCCGATCTTGCAGGCACCCGGCGTGATGACGCCCGGGCAGTTGGGTCCGATCAGTCGCGTGGAGCGGCCGCGCAGGTAGTCCTTGACCTTCACCATATCCTCTACCGGAATTCCCTCGGTAATGCAGATCACCAGGTCCAGACCGGCGTCGGCGGCTTCCATGATCGCATCTGCTGCGAAGGGAGCGGGAACGAAGATGACCGAGGCCGTCGCGCCCGTAGCCTCGACGGCGTCACGGACGGTGTCGAACACCGGAACGGCGCGCACGAACTCTTCCGGGTTGTGGTCGGTGCCCCCCTTGCCGGGCGTGACACCTGCAACGACGTTGGTGCCGTACTCGAGCATCTGCGAGGTGTGGAAGGTCCCCTCACTTCCGGTGATGCCCTGCACCAGGACCCGGGTATTCTTATCGACGAGAACGCTCATGGTGTTGGCTGCGACTATGATGTTGGCTGGGTAATGGGCCGGTCGAATTCAACAAGACCGCAAACTTACGAAATCACCGGGGGGAGCGGAACCGGCCGCGACGCGCGCGGTTGTTGCAACGCGTGAACGCGAGCCGGCGCGCCACCGATTGCCCCCGGCTGGTCCGTCTGCACTACCGGAGCGCCGGATGGCAGGCTGGGCGGCGGCGATCGTATATTGCCGGCGGTCCGGGAGCTGCCCGCACTCCTGCGAACCCGACCACACCCACGTATCGCATAGCATCATGATCGGTGACGACAGCGAATTCGCGTCGACGACGCGACGCAACATATTCCTGGCAATCATTTCGCTCATCGCACTGGCGTTCATCGGCCGCCTGGTGCAGCTGCAGCTGATCGAGGGATCGGAGTACCGCTCCCGTTCCGAGGCGCAGGGCATCAAGCAGATACCCGTCGAGCCGGTGCGGGGCGCGATGTACGACCGCTTCGGTCACGTGGTCGTCGCCGACGTCCCCTCCTACGCGCTCTACGTGACGCCCAACAAGCTGACCGCCGACACCAAGGTCGAGCTTGCTCGAATCCTTCAGACCGACACCGCGACGATCAACAAGCGCATCGAGCGCTACAAGATGAACAACTTCTCGCCGGCGCGGATCTGGCGGGACCTCGATCGTCGCGCGTGGGCCATGCTCAACGAATTCCACATGGATCTCTCCGGCGTCGATGTCGTCGAGGAGTCCAAACGCATGTACCCGCCCGACATTCGTGCGGCCCATCTGTTCGGCTACACCAAGGAGATCAGCCCGACGCAGCTGCAGCACTACGGAGACTACTACAGCCCCGGCGATGAAATCGGACAGAAGGGCATCGAGCGGGCCTTCGAGGACATGCTTCGCGGCGAGAAGGGATACGAACTCGTGCTGGTGAACAACCGTGGCCGCCGGGTCGGCAAGTACGACGGCGGACGACGCGACCTGGAACCGCACAACGGATTCGACCTCTATCTCGGACTCGATGCGCAGCTGCAGCAGTACGCCGAGCAACTGCTGAAGGGAAAGCAGGGTGCGGTCGTGGCCCTGGAACCGAGCACCGGGGAGATCCTCGCGATGGCAAGCGCTCCCGACTACGATCCGCGCATCTTCAGCGGCGTCACCAGCTGGGCCGACTACAAGAGCGTGCTCGACGATCCCGCCCACCCGATGCTCAATCGCGCTACCCAGGCGGTCTATCCCCCGGGTTCCACCTGGAAACCGCTCATGGGCATCGCCGGACTGATGTCGGGCGTGATCGACACCAACACCATCCTCTACTGCCCCGGTTCGTTCACCTTCGGCGGACACACGTGGCACTGTCACGGTGCGCACGGCGCAGTGAACGTCCGTGAGGCGATCCACGTCTCGTGCAACGTCTTCTTCTATCAGGTTGCGCTGAAGCTGGGACTCGACCGCTATGACAAGTTCGCCCACATGTTCCACTTCGGTGAGAAGCTGCACGTGGACGTCGACGAAGCGCGGACGCTGCTGCCGAGCAAGGAGTACTACAAGAAGATGCGGGCGGGTGGCTACTCCGACGGCGTGATGCCCAATCTCGGCATCGGTCAGGGAGAACTTCTGGTCAATCCGTTGCAGCTGGCCGCCTACACCGCCGCAATCGCCAACGGCGGCATCTGGAATCAGCCGCACGTCGTCAGCAAGGTGAAGAACAAGCGGCTGGGCACGATCAACGACGTCGAATACGAGTCGGACACGCTGGGCATTCCTCCGCAGATCCTGAAGATCGTGCAGCTGGCGATGTACCAGGTCGTCAATGTGCCGGGCGGCACGGCTCGCATGGCGCGCATCGACAGCATCGATGTGGCGGGTAAGACCGGAACGGCACAGGCGCCGGGAGGAAAACGTGATCACGCATGGTTCGTGGCGTTCGCTCCCTATCAGCATCCGAAGATCGCGCTCTGCGTGCTGGTGGAGAATGCCGGATTCGGTGGTGTCGCCTCCGCACCGATTGCGCGGAAGCTGATTCGATTCTACCTCACCCGCCACAAGGAACCCGAGGATGCGCAGTTCGTGCTGCCGGATACCGTCGCCGCAGGATCGCTGCCGCCGGTTCAGAACATCCCCGAGGGACCGGATCGCCCCGACTCGCTCAAGACCGTGCGTCCGTCCGATCCGTTCTCGCCGCATCCGGACAAGGATCGCGACGGCGGGAACGACCATCCGGACATCGCCGCCACCGACCCGGGCGACGCCCGGCGATAGCTGACTTCGCCGGTGGGTCGGCGGCGAAGGGCTAGGCCGCTCGTTTGGCGATCACCTCCTCTCTGCCGGGTCCGATGCTGAGCATACTCACGCGCGCGCCGACGTACTCCTCGATCGTCCTGATGTACTCCTTCGTTTCGGCTGGGAGCTGTTCGAATGAGCGTACGTCGGCCAGATCCCTGTTCCAACCGTCGAGCGTCCGGTACACCGGCTGCACGCGTTCGAGCGTGGCGCAGTCGCTCGGGAAATGCCGCACCGCCCGTCCATCGACTTCATAGCCGGTACAAACCTGCAGCTGCTCGAAGCCGTTGAGCACATCGAGCTTCGTGAGGATGATTTCGGTAATGCCGTTGACCATCGCCGAGTAGCGCAGGGCGAAGAGATCGAGCCAGCCGCAGCGTCGTGGCCGACCAGTGGTGGCTCCGAATTCCGCCCCTGCCTCGCGGAGCCGGTCGCCGGTCACGTCCAGCAGTTCGGTGGGAAACGGTCCGTTGCCGACACGCGTCGAGTACGCCTTGACGATCCCCGTCACCTTCGTCACGGCCGTCGGCGGAATTCCGAGTCCGGTGCATGCCCCGCCGGATGTCGGTGAGGAACTGGTGACGAACGGATAGGTGCCGTGATCGATGTCGAGCAGTGCGCCCTGGGCGCCCTCGACGAGCAGCCGATCGCCGCGGCGCCAGGCCTCGTTGAGGAACGACGTGGTGTCGGTGACGAAGGCATCGATGCGCCGATCGAATTCCACGTACTCACTCACGGTCTTCTCCACGTCGAGTTCGGGCGCGTCGTACACCTTGCGGAACCACTGGTTCTTCTGCTCGATGCTGACGCGGAGCTTGTCGGCCAGATGATCGCGATCGAGCAGGTCGACGATGCGGATGCCACTGCGACTGTACTTGTCGATGTAGGCCGGTCCGATGCCGCGACCGGTGGTACCGATCTTCTGGTCGGACTCCTGCAGTTCGTCGAGCAGCTTGTGGTATGGCATGATCAGGTGGGCCTTGTGGCTGATCTTCAGCCGGCCCTCGATCGAGACACCGGAGGACTCCAGAAGCTCGATCTCCTGCATCAGCGCCGTCGGATCGATAACCACGCCGTTACCGATGACACACGTCACGTGTTCGTGCAGAATGCCGGAGGGAATCAGGTGCAGCACGTACTTGCGTCCGTTGGCGACGATCGTGTGGCCCGCGTTGGCGCCGCCCTGGTAGCGGGCGACGATGTCGCTCTGTTCGGCGAGCATATCGACCGCCTTTCCCTTTCCCTCATCGCCCCACTGGGCACCGACGATCACGTGTACGCTCATTGCACTCGGGCCTCCTGCGGTTACTTCCAGGATCGAAACGCGACCGCCGGCATGCCACGTGGCAGCCAGACGACGGTCGGAATTCAGGTTCGGACAACACGAAAAACGCTCCGATGCCGCCCCGCGGGAAAGGGGGTGCGTCGTGAGCGTCGGAAACGATGGACCACTGCGGGTCGCGGCTCAGTCCTGCCGCAGAGAGGCTGCTGCCTCCTCGCGGGTGTCGAAGCTCGGGAAGACCGTGTCCAGCCGCGTCATCTTCAGCAGACTGCGGATCTTCGCATTGGCCCCGCTGACGGCCAGACGTCCTCCTGCGCTCCGCAGTGACGTGGACGCGTTGACGAGCATGCCAAGACCGGAACTATTAACGATCGGCACGTCGGTCATATCCACGATCAGCCGACTGGTCCCCTCGCGCACGATCTCGCTGATGGCCTGCGTGAATTCCAGCGCATCGGGACCGCCGAGCACCTCGCCGGCCAGTGCGATCACCGCCGGATCGGAACGTTCAATCGTGAAGATCATGGTGACGGGAATCAATGTGGAAACTGACTCGGCCGGACTGCCGGACCTCGCACGCCTGCGGATCGAACGGAGTTCGACCGGAGCGATCCGGCTGTGAGCTTCGCCCGACTACGCGCCGGCCGGAACGCTCTTGCGCGCCTTGCGCTCCTCGGTGATGCGCGCGTGCTGGTCGACGAAGTCGCGCTCGGCGTGCGGATCGAGCTTGCCACGCTTGATGAGCGTGTCGATGACGAACGCGCTGGCGATGTAGATCGAAGAATACGTACCGGTGATGATGCCGATGAGCATGGTGAAGGCGAAGCCCTCGAGCGTCTCACCCGAGAAGGCGAGCAGAATCACCAGCACCAGCGCCACCGTCAGCGATGTGTTCACCGTCCGCGGCAATGTCTCGTTGATCGACCGGTTGATGAGCATCATCAGGTTCTCACCCCGATGCAGCGTCCGGTTCTCCCGGATTCTGTCGAAGATGATCACCGTGTCGTTGATGGAGAATCCGACGACGGTCAGGAAGGCGGCGAGGATGCCCTGATTCATCTCCAGATTCAGTCCGAACATTCCGTTGCAGATCACCGCGAAGGCAAACGCGACGAGCACGTCGTGCACCAGTGCGATGATCGCACCGAGGCCGAAGACGAATTCGAACCGGACGGTAACGTAGATGAGGATGGCGAGGATCGACACGAGCACGGCGTAGAGCGCCTGCAGTCGCAGTTCCGCGCCGATCTTCGGACCGACGTTGTTGACCTGCAGCAGCTGCACCGTGTTGTTCGGAAATGCCGTGATGAGCGTCTGTTGCAACCGGTTGCTGACCTCCGTGGAGGCGCCCTCTCCCTTCTCGGGATTCTTGATCCGGATCAGCGTCTGGTTCGGCGCACCGTACGACTTGATCTCCGCACCCTCGAATCCCGCTGCGTCGACCGCCTTGCGGATGTCGCCCGTCGAGATCGGCGTCTTGAATTCGAAGGCTGTCTCGATGCCGCCAGCGAAGTCGATGCCGTACTCGACGCCGTGAACGAGCGCCACCAGGATTCCGGCGACGGTGATCGCAAGGGACACGAAGTAGAAGTACTTGCGCTTGCCGACGAAGTCTATGTGGGTGTCGTGAAAAAACTGCATTGCTGATCCCTGTCAGGGAGTTGAGCGGCGCCGATGCTCGCGACAGACGCCGGGATGGATGTGGGAATGCTTCGTTGGATCAACCCCGCGACGGCCTCAGACCGTCGCCGGCTCCTCCTCACGACGCCGCTTCGGCTGACCGAAGTTCATCGAGCCGGTACCACGCTGCAGCTGAATCAGATAGACCGTGTGCGTGACGTAGACCGACGTGAAGACGGTCATGACGATACCGATCATCAGGGTGATGGCGAATCCGCGGATCGGACCCGAGCCGAAGATGTAGAGGATCGCGCCGGTGATGAACGTGGTCACGTTCGAATCGATGATCGCCGCGAATGCCTTCTCGTAACCGAGCTCCACCGCCCGTTTGAGCGCCTTGCCTGCGGCAAGCTCTTCACGGATGCGCTCGAAAATCAGAATGTTGCCGTCGACGGCCATACCGATGGTGAGCACCAGTCCGGCGATGCCCGGAAGCGTGAGCGTGGCGTTGAATCCGGATAGCACCGCAAGCACGAGGAAGAGGTTCAGCAGCACCGCCAAATCAGCGATCACACCACCGAAACTGTAGTAGAACATCATGAAGAGGACGACGAGAATTGCAGCGCCGATGAGCGCCTGCACGCCCTGACGGATCGAGTCGGCACCGAGCGACGGACCGATGATGCGCTCCTCGATGATCTTGATCGGTGCCTTCAGCGCGCCGGCCTTGAGCACCACCGCGAGCAGATTCGCCTCGTCGGGTCCGTTCATTCCGGTGATGCTCGAGACGCCGCCGGCGATACGGCTCTGGACCACCGGGGCCGAATACACCAGTGAGTCGAGCACGATCGCCACGCGCTTCTTCAGATTCTCGCCCGTGATGTTCGCCCACTGGTCGGCGCCCTCGGCGTTCATGAACATCCGCACCATGCGCTCGCCCGTCTGAGGATCGAAGTCCGGGGCAGCGTCGGTTACGACGTCACCGGTCAGCTCCGGATCGCGCGTCAGCACGTAGACGCCATAGATCGGTGGCCCATCCTTCGGCGTGTACTCCGGCTGCGCGGTGAACGCGACGATCCTATCGTCCGGGATCAGCGCCTTGATCTCCGGCATGGCCAGGATTGCCTTGATCGAATCGATCGATGCTTTCGTGGCGCTGAAGTAGTAGTTGCCCTCGGGGAAGCTCTTCTCGTAGTCGATCTGCTGCGGACGAGATGCATCGGCCGATTGCTTCCACGTCGTGTAGATGTACTTCGTGAAAGGATGGTTGGCCAGGTACTTCTTCTGCTGTTCGTCCTGCGAGAGACCGGCGTACGGGTTGCTCGTATCCTTGCCCGCAGTGTCGGTCGATGCCACGCCTCCGCTGGTGTCCGCACCGCCGGTGGTGTCGGTCGAGGCCACCGTGCTGCCCGAGGTGTCGGCGCCGGTGGTGGCAGTGTTCGGCGTCGTCGTGTCGCCCGTCGCGGCGTTGAGCGAGTCGGGTCGCTGCGCCAGCAGATCGTCGATTCGGCGGAAGAGCTTTGCGGCTTCGGCGTCGTTCTTGACGAGCTTGAACTCGAGGCGCGCGGTGGTCTGCAGCAGACTTCGGACCTCCTTCTCGTTGGTCACGCCCGGCAGCTCGAGCACGATGCGGCGACCTCCGACCTTCTGGATGGAAACCTCGGAGACGCCGTACTTGTCGATGCGCTGGCGGATGACCTCTTCCGCCTGATCGACGGCATCGGTGACGTTGGAGCGGAGCTTCCGGATGATCGCCTGGTCGGTCACCTCCTGCATCGCTCCGAGATCGTAGTAGTACAGGAGCGTGCGGCCGGCGGGACGGGCGATCTCATCGAAATGGCGCAGGAAGATGTCGATCACCGGTTCCTCGGAGCGGATGGCCTCGTCCCGCGTCGCCTGAATCACCTTCTCGAAAATGTCGTCGACAGCGTCGCGCTGTGCCGATTCGTACAGGAGCGCCGGAATGTCGACTTCCATCGTGATGTAGATGCCGCCCTGCAGGTCCAGACCGAGCTTCAGCCGGTTGGCCTTCTTGGCATCCATGTACTCCGGATGTGCCTTCAGCCATGCGGTCGAGTCCTGCTCGGTCCTCTGCTGCGACAACGTCCGGTCGAGTGTGAAGTACCGGTAGGTCGGCCACAGGAAGAACAGTGCCGCGACGATTGAAAGTCCGATCAGAATGAGTCGGGTGCGAACGTTCACGATCTATCTCCGGAGTTACAGCGTACGGATTCTGGGCAGGGACCTGGAGAGGCGTGCGGATGTGGGATACCCTACCGAGTGATATCGGAAAGACGACAAATATACGAGCCCCATTGAGACTGTGTCAATCGGGAAGTAGGGAACCGAGCGGTGGGTTTTCGCGGGTCACGCCCGCCACTGGAGCACCTCGTCGAGCGACTTGCGCTCGATGTCCGGCACCTGCGCATCCGCGGCGGGATAGCCGACGGGAATCAGCAGGTATGGCCGTTCATTCTCCGGTCGCTCGAGAATTTCCGCCAGGAAGTTCATCGGACTCGGGGTGTGGGTCAGCGTCGCGAGTCCAGCGCGATGCGCGGCGCTCAGCAGCATCCCGCAGGCGATCCCGACCGACTCCGAGACGTAGTAGTGCTTGCGACGCTCGCCGTCGCCGCCCAGCTCGAAGCTGACTGCGAAGACCACGATCAGCCATGGGGCGACCTCGAGGAACTCCTTATGCCAGTCGGTGCCGAGCGGTGCAAGATCGTCGAGCCAGTCCCTGGGCATGCGGTGCTCGTAGCTCTGGCGCTCCTCGCGTTCGGCGGCTTCACGAATCTGTGCCTTGAGCGACGCGTCGCCGACCGCGACGAAGTGCCAGGGCTGTTTGTTCGCTCCCGACGGCGCCGTGGCGGCCGCGCCGACGATCGCTTTGATGATCTCGGGCGCGACCGCATCGGGCGCGAAGTGACGCACGCTCCGGCGACGACCGAGTTCCGCCGCGAACGCGCGGGCTCGACGCAGGGACTCGTCCGGTGTGATACGCTGAAAGTCCAATGGTCGCATTGGCGGTCCTGAGGCCATCGGTGTCACGGAGAAATGGTGGGAAGAATTCGATTGTCTGCGGGAAGCCCTTCGCTGCGGCGTTGCCAGCCAAACGACGGTGAACCCGATGCCACTCAGATCCGATCGACGACGACCATGTTCGTCCGCGCCTTTTCGACGACCGGATATCCGGCGGTAATGATCACGGTGTCACCGGCTTCGACGACGCCTGCCTCCACCGCCCGCTGTTTCATCAGTGGCAGCGCCTCCTCGGTGGTGACCGGCTGAGAGATTCGAACGGCGTACACGTTCCGGTACAGTCCGAGCTGTCGGCAGACATCTTCGTTCTCCGACATCGCGATGATGGGCACATCAGGGCGGCTGCGACTCATCACGCGCGCGGTGGCGCCGGAATAGGTAAGCACGAGAATCGCGCTCGCCTTCACCTGCGCCGAGAGCAGACTCGCTGAGATCGCCACGGCGTAGTTGGACCGATCCTCCTCGTTCTGGAATTCATGCGGACTCCGGAGGTCCGGATCGTAGCGCACGGTGCTCTCGGTCGCGCGGAGGATGTCGTTCATCGTCATTACCGCCTCCACCGGGAAGGCGCCGACGGACGTCTCGGCCGAGAGCATGACCACGTCCGTTCCGTCGAAGACCGCGTTGGCGACGTCGGAGGACTCCGCCCGCGTCGGTCGCGGATTGTTCACCATCGACTCGAGCATCTGCGTGGCGGTGATCACCGGCGTGCCCGTCTCGTTGCATCGGCGGATGATCCGCTTCTGCAATAACGGAACCTCGTAGCTGGGAAGTTCCACGCCCAGATCCCCGCGCGCGATCATCACCGCGTCCGATGCCGCAATGATCGCGTCCAGCTCCCGTATCGCCTCGATCTTCTCGATCTTCGCTATCACCGGCGTCTGCCGACCGTGCGATGCGATCAGCTTGCGTAACCCCACGATGTCCGCCGCCGATCGGACGAACGACAGCGCCACGTAGTCGACTCCCAGCTGCAACCCGAAGAGCAGGTCCCGCCGGTCCTTCGCCGTCAACGACGGCTCGCTGATCACCACGTTCGGCAGGTTGATCCCCTTGTGCTCCTTGAGCAGCCCGCCGTTGATCACCTTGCAGGCGATGTCCCGCCCGTTCGTCTCCTCCACCCGCAGTGCGATCAGCCCGTCGTCGAGCAGTATCAGATCGCCCTTGTGCACCTCCCCCGCCAGCTTCTTGTAGCCAACCGGAATTCTCTCGTCTCCCGACTTCACGCTCGCCGTCGTTAGTATCACCGTCGTCGCCGGCCGCAACAACACCGGTCCGTCCGGCAATGCCCCCACGCGGATCTTCGGTCCCTGCAGATCCTGGATGATCGGTACCTGCCGCTCCAGCTCGGCACTCACCGTGCGGACCATCTCGTAGAGCTTCCGATGCGTCTCGTGCGTCGAATGCGAGAAGTTCAGCCGAATCGCATCGGCTCCCGCAAGAATCATCTCGCGAATCCTGTCCGGCGTCGCGGTGGCCGGTCCCAGCGTGCAGAGAATCTTCGTGTGCTGCAGTGATGGTGGGAACGGAACGGCACTGCCCGTCTCCCCCGACACTTCCATCATCTCATGTTCCATGTCGCCAAAATACGTGAAGAGTGTTCAGCCAAGTATGCACGGCCACCCCCGACGGCAACCCCCGTGCCCCCCCGTCACCGACAGGTGCGCGCGACCACTACCGCTATGCGCCTGTTCTGCCGCCGTATCTCCTCGAGGCGCTCCGGATCCATCGAGCGTGCCTCCAGTGATCCCGGCGCCGGCTCCTCCACCGCGTTGCGGCTGCTTCCGTAGCCGAACGTCGCCTCGATCTTGTTCGAGTCGACACCCTGCTCGATGAGCCACGCACGAACCCGCCGCGCGCGCTGCTCGCTCAGCTGCTGATTGCGCGCCTCCGATCCCTCCCGCGAGGCGTGCCCCTCGATGATCACCGACAGCTCCGGACACTGATTGATGTACTGCAGCAGCCGGACGAGATTGTCGGTCGTCTCGGGTCGCGTGAAATCGAACTCATCGGAATTCACCTGGAAGTAGATGCTGGGGAAATTCGTGACCGTGCCCGGCTTCGGCGGTGCCGGACAGCCGCCGTGGGCCGCGTCTCCCGCAACCAGCGGACATCGATCGGCGCCGTCAGAAACCGTGTCGCCGTCGGTGTCGGCCTTCAGCGGATCGGTGTGCGCGCGCAACACCTCCTCGCCGTCGGAGAGACCATCGCCGTCGGTGTCGGCCTTCAGCGGATCGGTGCCGTAGTTGTTCACCTCGGCTCCATCGATCAGCTCGTCGCCGTCGGTGTCGACCTTCAGCGGATCGGTGCCGCTCGAGTGGACCTCCTCGCCGTCGGAGAGCCGGTCGCTGTCCGTGTCGGGATTGCGGGGCTCGGTGTGATAGCGGTTGACTTCCTCGCCGTCCGTCAGGCCGTCACCGTCGGTGTCGGAAGCCAGTGGATCGGTCCCGTACTGATGCACCTCCAGCCCGTCGCTTACCCCGTCGCCGTCGGTATCCGCCTTCAGCGGATCGGTACGACGCTGAATTTCCTCCCCATCGACGATGCCGTCGGCGTCACTGTCCGGGTCGCGTGGATCGGTTGCGTAGACCTTCAGTTCATCGCGATCGCTCAGGCCGTCGCCGTCGGTGTCGGATCGAATCGGACTCGTGCCGATGGTCCTGACTTCCTCGAAGTCGCTCAGGCCGTCGCCGTCAGTGTCCGCATTGCAGGGATCGGTGCCGATCGACTTCTCCTCTTCATCCGTCAGTCCGTCGCGGTCACAGTCGAGCGTGCCGTAGAAGTACCAGGTGAATCCGGCCCGCGCCGATGCATAGAAGTCGTTACCACCGTCCGGCGGGTCGAAGTCGTCGAGCCAGCCGGTCGTCGCCGTTGCCGTCAGTCGCAGATTCACCGAGAAACGCTCGCCGATGTAGTACTCCGCTCCGAGGCCGAACGGCACCTGCAGAGCCATCGCCGGGTAGACCCCGGCCCGGTTGTTCGGCAGCCGCACGCCGTCAGCATTCTTCGGATCGAACGAGAGGACACCTGCTCCTGCGAAGGCGAAGGGAACGAAGCGCCCGTTCGAATTCAGATTATAGGTAAGCAGCACGCTCAGCCCGACGGCCGTGGTCCTGTTGGTGGCTGTTCGGGCAACGTCCGTCGCCGAAGGATAGCTCGACGCACTCGGCGCACCGAAGTACTCGGGATAGTTCGCCACGGCCGTCGCATCGACGTCGTACCCGAGCGACGCGTAGGAACCGGAGAGAATGATCGAGAAGGGTGGAACGACGTTGAGTCGGGCAAAGACCTCCGACGACGCTCCGGGTGTTGATGAGCCGAACGTTCCGAGATAGGTGGCGAGGCCCGCCTCGGCCCCGATGCCCGCGCGCATGGTGCCGGTCTGGGCAACCACGCACCGCGAGGCGAGGAGGAGTGACAACGCACACAACAGGAGCGCGCGCAGCGATTGAGTCGAATTCATGCGGCGAAGATCGCGAACGTCCCGCGATCGGCCGTTGCCGGAGACTACTTGCAGGGACGCCGTACCAACGCAGAAATGCGTCGGTTGAGTTCGCGGGCATGCTCCAGTTCGGCCGCCGAGACCGTGCCCGGCGTCGGCTCGGTGACGCGTGGAAGGCGGCCGCCGTATCCGATCGTCCCGAGAATCTTGTCCGGGTCGACGCCGTTGGCCAGCAGCCAGTCGCGAACGCGCTTCGCCCGCCGTTCAGAGAGTATCTGATTCCAGTGCGGATTGCCTTCGGTCGAAGAGTGTCCTTCGATGACCACTCCCATTCCGTCGCACTGATCCATGTACTGCAGCAGACGCCAGAGGTTCTGCGCCGTTTGCGGTTTCGAGAAGTCGAAGTTGTCCGAATTCTTCTGGAAGAGAATTCCATCGAAGTCCGCGCGGGTGTTCACGTCCACGAACGCCGGAACGCCCTGCAGCGGCGTGGTCGTTGGCGCAGTGCTGGCCAGCGGAGCCGCGCCCTCCGGGCAGCCGTCGTTGGAGGCCGGACCCGCAACGGTCGGACAGCGGTCGAGACCGTCGATGACGCCATCGCCGTCGGTGTCGGGATTCAACGGATCGGTCATCGACTCGTTGACCTCCGTTCCATCGGAGAGCTGATCGGAGTCCGTATCGGCAACGAGTGGATCGGTGCGGTGACGGTTGACCTCGTCGCCGTCGGAGAGCTGATCGTCGTCGGTGTCACTGTCGAGCGGATCGGTGTTGTAGACCAGTGCCTCGGCGCCGTCGCTCAACCCGTCATGATCGGTGTCGGGGTTGTTCGGACTGGTATTGTACTGCTGCACTTCCTCGGCATCGGTGAGATTGTCGCCATCGGTGTCGGGGTTGTTCGGATCGGTCATGTAGCGATCGGTTTCGTCGCGATCGGACAGGCCGTCACCGTCGGCATCCGAGGGCATCGACTCGGCAGCAGCCGGGTTCGGCTGCGTCGAAGGAGGTGGTTGTGCGCCCGGACTGGACGGCGGAGTCGGCTGCTCCGGATTCGGTCGCTCACCACTGGGGCGCGAGGGCTCGGGCCGCGGCTTCTCCTCCTCGGCGAGCGGCGGCGGCTCGAACGCCCGCTCCGGCTGATAGATGTTGAAGCTCGCGCCGAAGGTGACCGACCCGATGTAATCGGACGGTGTGGCGCTGTTGCCGGGTGTTCCCGGCACGAAGCTTCCCGCGTCGAAGTCGTTGAAGTGGGCGTAGCCGTCGAGATAGTCGGTCGAGTTGATGTAAAACAGCGCCTGCGCATGCACCGACAGTCGATCGGTGATGAAGTACTGACCGCCCAGACCGATCGGCATGATGATCGAGCCGTTCGTATAGCGACCCGTCATGTTCTTCGGAAGCTGCACTCCGTCGTCATTGGTGACGGTGAAGCTCAGGTAGCCGATGCCGAGGGTGAAGTAGGGAACGAATCGAGATGTGGGGTTGAAGTTGCTCTGCCCCATCACGAGATACTTCGTCGTGCGGATGTGGTTGGTGCGGGTGATGCGCGTGTTGGTGCCGGTGTACGTCGTGTCCGACAACGGACCGAAGAAGCTGAAGGCATACTTCGCTCGCGCGCTGTTGCTGATCGTGTAGCTGAGCCCATGCGTCCCGAAGAGTCCGAGCAGCGTAAAATTCGACGCGAGGTTGTACTTCAGCGCCACACTGGCGTCGTAGCCATTGAAGAGCGTGAAGTTCGGCTCGTCGATACTGTTGAACTCCCCCAGATAGAACGACGGACCGATCTCGCCCATGATGGCGACGGCGTCGGGCTGGATCTGGGCACGGAGCGTCAGAAGTGGAGTCGACAGCAGGAGCGTGCAGAGCACGGCGGTGGACCGCGTTGGCAGGAACGTTCGTATCATCCGGACCATGATGGATTGGTAGACCGTTCGGAACGGCGCAAATGTACGCAAAAAACGCCCGGACGGACGGAGCCCACGGTAGTGGCTCCCGCCCGTCCGGGCGTCTTCATTGCGTCCACTGGTAGCGACCCGCCAACCGCGGCAAAGGTTACGCCTCGCAGTGTCAGGCGCAGTCTCAGGCGGTCACCGAGTCCGCTTCGATCGGACTCGGCGGAGTGCCGAACGAACGCGTGGGCGACGGTGCACCGCGTGAGATTGCGACCATCTTCTCGACGATCAGTCGCCAGATGGTGTCGTGGACCTCGTCGATCGACCGGGTGCCGTCGATGACGTAGAAGCGCCCGCCCTCCTGGTAGGCAAGCCGCATGTAGCCATCGATGACCCGCTCGTAGAAGCGTACGCCGCTTTCCTCCATCCGATCCCGCGCGGCGTCGATGCGCGAACCGCATCGCTGCATCGCCACCTCCGGCGGGACGTCGACGTAGAAGGTCATGTCGGGAACCACGCCCTGCGTCGCAATGCGATTGATCTGGACGATCTCCTCCAGGGGGAGCTGTCGGCCGTAACCCTGGTAGGCCACGGTCGAATCGTAGAACCGATCGCAGATGACGACGCGATCGAGCTCCAGCGCCGGGATGATGACCTCTCCGACGAGCTGCGCCCGACTGGCTGCGAACAACAACAGCTCGGCACGCTCGTTCATCTCGGCGAACCGATCACTCAGCAAAGTTTCCCTGATATGTTCCGACAGCGGCGTGTTGCCCGGCTCGCGTAGCTGCAGTACGTCGCGTCCGGATTCCTGCAGTCGTTCCGCCAGTAGGCGCGCCTGGGTCGACTTGCCGCAGCAGTCGATTCCCTCAAACGTGATCAGCATCGATGTGCTCCGGATTCGGTCACTGGGTGGATTCGTATAAATGGGTGGCACAAGGGCGTGCAGAGGCCGGGAAGATAGACCCGCCCCGAGGGAAAGTCAACCGGCTCCGGATCGGGCCAACTCCAACGATTTCCAGTACGATGAACTTACCGCGCAACCCCTTCGGACCTCCACTGGAGCCGATCCCCGTTCCCGCTTCGGATCGACCGCGTCGTCGTCGCAGACCGCCGGTGCAGGAACCCGACCACCTGATGCGAGCGGCGCTGCACGCCCTCATTGCCGTCGCCGTCGCCGTCCTCATCGCGGTACTCGTCTCCGCCTGTGCATCAAGCAGTCGGTCCGAGCGCGATGCCGAATTGCAGGAACACCCCGCGCTACGCGCTGACGACGACGCTCCCTCCTCCGCGGGTGCAGCGCAGATCACCCTCGAGCCGATCGAGGGTCATGCCGACACCGTCGACTTCCACATCGGCGCACCATTGTTCCTCCGGTTGCGCATCAATCCCGGCACCGCCTGTCAGGCGTACAACGGCTACCCGTTCTTCTTCGACGCCACCGGCGCACAACTCGGCTGGGGATTCGAGGAGGTCGCCGACAGCCTCCTCTTCCCCGATCAGCGCCAGCGGTGCGAGCGGATCATCATGCTCAGCAGCGACCATTCCAACCGGCTTGCCGAGGGGTACTTCTCGGCCACGGTGGAACTCTTCGTCGACGAGCACATGAAGCTCCACAGCGACACGATCATTCTGCATCCGGTCCATGCCAACGGAGCCGATGCACTTTCCTACGGTCGCTTCCTCGTCGAACAGATCCTGCGCAACGGCACCCTGCTCGGAAGCGATCGGGAGACCGTCGATGCACTGTTTGCCGATGGCGTTCCCCAGAGCGCGGAGTCGGAGATCTACCGCGCGGCGATCCTCTACCGGCTGGGCGACATCGCGGGCGCGATGGAATCGGTACGACGCAGCGCCGGGATGCAGCCTGCGGGCCCGCATCTATCGGAGGCCGCCGCGCTGGTGCGCCGAGAGCTCAGCGCACGAATGCAGCTGAGCGAGCAACCATCGACGCAGGGAGCCCAGTGAGCGATCGGTGTGATTCAACCTCGCAGCGCAGCGTCTCCACGTTGCTCGGCCTGGTCCCGGCACAACGCTTCGACACGAAGCGGCCGCCGTTCGCGGGAGTGGGTTGAATCCATACGGGAACCAGAGTACGTCGTGGAGCGTACAACCACTTTCGTCCGACGCCGGATCGATTGCTCGTCATTCCATTCGGCGTGGCTGGTAAAACATGCCGATGATCCGTGCGTCAGTCCAGCAACCGTGAGGTCGACGGCCGCAGAGTCCACCGGCCGCGTCACGACCAGATCCGCCGAACCCGACTGTTACCGACCCTTACCCGAAATGGGTTTCCACGTCGCCGCAATTGCGCGTATTTGTCCGGTCTTTCCCGTTGTCGACCGACAGCGGACCCCGGACGACGCATCCAGTCGGTACCCGGGCGACAGTCGTCGACCTGCAACATCCCACGCGACATCGCGTCGTTGCCCGATCGCGCGTCGCGCCACAAACACTCCGTGAACCTTTCAGGGACGTTCATCTTCGCTGAGGTGATTCCGTGCGCATAACGAAGCAGTACACAAATCGCGAGAGCCAGTCGCTCGATCGCTATCTCCAGGAAATCGGCAAGGTCGAGTTGCTGACTCCGGAGATGGAAATCGAGCTCGCCAAACGAATCAAGAAGGGCGGCTTCGAGGGCGATCGCGCTCTGGAGCAGCTGGTGAAGGCCAACCTCCGATTTGTGGTCTCTGTAGCCAAGCAGTACCAGAACCAGGGCCTGTCGCTCGGAGATCTGATCAATGAAGGAAACCTCGGTCTGATCAAGGCGGCCAAGCGGTTCGACGAGACCCGCGGCTTCAAATTCATCTCCTACGCGGTGTGGTGGATTCGTCAGTCGATCCTGCAGGCGCTGGCCGAACAGTCGCGCATCGTGCGCCTGCCGCTCAACCGCGTCGGCGCGCTCAACAAAATCGGTAAGAAGTTCTCCGAGCTCGAGCAGTCCTATGAGCGTGAGCCGACCGCTGCGGAGCTGGCCGAGGAGCTCGACATGACGATGTCGGAGGTCTCCGAGACGATCAAGATCTCCGGTCGCCACCTGTCGGTCGATGCACCGTTTGCGCAGGGCGAGGACAACCGCCTGCTCGACGTGCTGACCAATGAGTCGCAGCCTGCACCCGATCAGGGGCTCATGTCCGAGTCGCTGAAAGTCGAAGTTCGCCGTGCCCTCTCGACGCTCTCCGAACGCGAAGCCGAAGTGATCCGACTCTACTTCGGACTCGACCGCGAGCATTCGCTGACGCTCGAGGAGATCGGCGAGCGCTTTCAGCTGACGCGCGAGCGTGTCCGGCAGATCAAGGAGAAGGCCATCCGCCGTCTGCGCCACACCTCCCGCTCGAAGGCCCTCCGCGCCTACCTGGGATAGGCCGCACGACAGCTTTCAGCAACGTCCCCGAATCCCCGGTGCCAGCGGCGCCGGGGATTTCTTCTTCCGCCCCATCGGCTCGCTGCGGGCAGGGTGTGGAAAAGTTGTTGAAAGAATTTTTTCACTCCCCGCTGGTGGCGTCGACGCCGTTGCGTAGTTTTGGCGCCTCCCCGACCCCATGGCGCGCAACATGGCACACACAATTCAGGACCTCGCCAATGTCTGCCGGTTACTCGTTTACCCAGGGCCAGGGGACCCGCACGCTCGGTTGCTACTTCCGTGAAATCAGCAAGGTCGATCTGCTGACTCCTGAGCGGGAGGTCGAGCTGGCGCGCAGGCGCCGAAGCAACGGACCCGATGGAGCGCGCGCAATGCGTGAGCTCATCACCGCCAACCTCCGATTCGTCGTTACCGTCGCTCGAAGCTATCAGCATCGAGGGCTTTCGCTCGATGACCTCATCAACGAGGGCAACCTCGGACTGATCCGGGCGGCCGAGCGCTTCGATGAGACCCGCGGCTACAAGTTCATCTCCTACGCCGTGTGGTGGATTCGCCAGTCGATTCAGCGTGCGATCGCCGATCAGGCGCGCACGGTTCGGCTGCCGAAGGAACCGCACGCGACCGTCGGTCAGGTCGGTCGAAAAAGCTCGGAACTCGAGCAGGCGTTCGAACGTGAACCGACCGTCCGCGAGATTGCCGACGCGCTGGAGATCACTCCCGAAGAGGTCGCCGATGCTCTGCGTCATGGCGAGCATACCGTGTCGGTCGACGCCGACTTCGACCAGGACGGAGGATCACTCCTCGACGTCCTCGTCAGCGACTGCATCCCCTCGCCGGACCAGGCGCTGCTCGGTGAGTCGCTCACGCTCGAGGTACAGCGGGCGCTGCGGACGCTCAACGAACGCGAAACGAATATCCTCCGCCTCTACTTCGGACTCGATACGAACGATCCGATGACGATCGAGGAGATCGCCCGCACACTGCGCGTTCCGCGCGAGCAGGTGCGACAGATCAAGGAGAAGGCCATACGACGACTTCGCCATTCGTCGCGCTCGGCGCGACTGCGGGCGTTCGTCCAGGAGTAGACGCCGGCACCACGACGGATTCCGCCGGCGCGACGCAGGGAGCCGGATTCGTATCTTCGAGGTTTTAGTCGCCGGTCGATTTCCTCGTGCTCCCCATCGATACTGACACCGTTGCATTGGATCTCAAGCGTATCGACGTCGTGCTCCGCGCCGTCGCCGGAAGGCGGATTGCCGTGGTGGGCGACGTCATGCTCGATCGGTACTTCCTCGGAAGCGTCTCCCGCATCTCGCCGGAGGCCCCCGTTCCAGTCGTCGAAATCGACCAGGAGCAGGAGTACCCCGGTGGTGCCGCCAACGTCGGGTACAACCTCGTCGGACTCGGCGCCAGCCCCTTCCTCCTCGGCGTCGTCGGCGAAGACCCCGCCGGCGCCGGCCTACGGACGTTGCTCAATCGTCTTGGCATCGACGCCGAGCACCTCGTCGTCGACCCGCTCCGACCGACGACCGTCAAGACACGCGTCATCGCCGCAAGTCAGCATATCTGCCGCGTCGATCGTGAACGGCGCGGTCCGATCTCGTCCGACGTCGAGGACCAGCTCGTCGAGCGCTTCTCCAGCCACGCCGCCGAACTCGACGCACTGATCATCCAGGACTACAACAAGGGCGTCATCACGCCCCGCCTGATCGAACACATCATGGCCGCCGCCGCCACCGCCTCCGTTCCAGTCTATGTCGATCCGAAGTTCGAGAACTTCTTCGCCTACCGTGGCGCGGCTGTGTTCAAGCCGAACCGCAAGGAAGCGGAGGATGCACTCGGTCGATCGATCGCGGGTCGTGACGCGCTCCTGGCGGCTGCCGGAGAACTCCTCGAACGAATTGCCGGCGAATCGATCGTGCTCACGCTCGGCGCAGAGGGAATGCTTCTGGCAGAGCGCAGCGCTCAGGCGGTCGTGGTGCCGACGCGTGCCATCCGCGTGGCTGACGTCTCCGGCGCGGGTGACACCGTGATCGCGGCGCTCGCAGCAGCTCGCGCCGCCGGTGCATCGATGATCGAAGCCGTCGAGATTGCCAACCACGCCGCCGGAATCGTGTGTGGCTACGTCGGTACCGTTCCGATCGACCGTGAGGAACTTCGCCGCGCGATCGCAGAGATCGATGCAGATGCTGCCTCACCGTCGTCGGCGCCATTTCCAGGTGGCACAGTATGAACGATGGAATCGGTGCATCGCGGATCGTCGACGCCGACAGCGTCGAAGCGCGTTGTGAGCGTCTGCGTGCAGCCGGCGCCCGCATCGTGTTCACCAATGGCTGCTTCGATCTGCTGCACGCCGGTCATGTGACATATCTGGAGGCCGCGCGTGCGCTCGGCGACGCGCTCGTGGTGGGACTCAACAGCGACGCATCGGTGCGTCGACTCAAGGGCAGCCACCGCCCGATCCTGCCCGAACACGACCGCGCGGTGATCCTTGCTGCGCTTCGATCGGTCGACGCCGTCTGCGTGTTCGACCAGGACACACCGCTGGAACTGATTCGGCGAGTGCGACCGGACGTCCTGGTAAAGGGCGGCGACTACGATCCCGAGGCGCCGACCGGTCGGCGCCACATCGTTGGCTCGGAGCTTGTCCGCGACTACGGCGGCGATGTGCGCGCCATTCCTGTTCTTGAAGGACGGTCGACGACCGACATCGTCGCGCGAATCCTCTCGACGCGATAGCCAGCCGCGACGCAGCCCATTCACCCCGCCGAGTCTGAGTTCCGGGCCAGGTCGAATTCAACCAGCCCGGCTCGCAGCCGACGACGTGTGAAACGACCGTGCGGCAGGTGTGTCCCGGGACGTCGGCACTCGCATGCAACGCCGCTGTTCGGGGGCCGTCTCAGGCAATCATGGCTCGAATCGTCTACAAAGCGTATCGAATCATCGCAGCCGTACTGCTGTATGCCGTACGGCTTGCCGTGTTTCTGATCACGATCGCCGCTCTCCTCGGCGCGGTCGTGATCGCACTGACGCAGCTGGATTCATTCCGCCGCTACGCCGTCGAACGCGGAATCGAAGCGCTCAACAAGAGCCTGCAGGGTCGCGTCGAGGTCGGCAGCGTTTCCGGCAACCTGATCACCGGACTACAGCTTCACGACGTGCACCTGTATGCTGCCGGTACCGAGTTGCTCGACGCTCCTCGCATCGAACTCGAGTACCAGCTCCGACCGCTGCTCAGCCAGAAGGTCCTCGGTGCCCGGGTGCGATTGTTCAATCCGACCATCCGGTTGATCCGGGATGCGCGTGACAGCACCTGGAACTTCACGCGTATCACCCGCCCGACACCCGTCTCGACGACCACCTCCGCACCGTTCTCCTGGACGATCGACGTTCCTCAGTTGGAAGTCGTCGACGGTCGCGTCATCGTCGACGACCGTACCACACCGCAGAAGGAGACAGGCTCGCTCGCCGTCGACTATTCCCATCTGGACCTGCACCGCTTCTTCCTGTCGATGGAGGGTCACATCGCACCGCTGGAGCAGAACGTGGCCATCCAGAACCTCGCCTTCGATCTTCCTGCATCGGACATGCGGGTCATCGAGATGGCCGGTCGGCTCGGCATCGACTCCACCGGACTGACCGTCGACGCGTTCGACGTGCAGACGACCCGCAGTCGGCTCACCGTCGATGGTCGAATCGATTCGGTGAACATCTTCAACCAGCAGAAGATGATGACCAGTCCTGCGGCCAGCCAGCTGCGCCTGGCTCTGGACGCTCAGTCGATTTCCATGGTGGAGCTTCAGCGGCTCGTGCCGTCGATGAAGGGATTCGGTGGCGCGCCCTCGGCACGGCTCGCGGTCAGCGGCACCCTCAACGACCTGGTGGTCCAACGCCTCGACGTCGAACTCTCCCGATCCCACATCGCGGCAACGGGGCGAGTGCGCGATCTGTTCACCGACCAACCGCCACGATTCGATGCGACGGTGAGCGGCGGAATGCTCACCTACGCCGACAAGCCGATCTACCTTCCCGGCATCGACATCCCCGATCTGGCGTACCTGGGCGATGTGAAGATCACCTCCGGCAGCTACAGCGGGACGACCGACCGCTTCGTGGCAACCCTTGCCGCTTCGACCGACATCGGTCGTGTGCGCGGCGGTGCCCGCTTCGATCTGTCACGTCCGACGATGGAGTATGCCGCCGACGTGGGACTCGCGGACTTTAACCTGGCTCCCGTCGTTGACGATCCGACGATTGCCAGCAACTTCACCGGTCGCATCCTCGTCGCCGGACACGGGACATCGCTCGCCACGCTCGACGCGCACGTTCGCGTTGCCTCCCAGGCCTCGAGGGTCGCCGGTCGTGACTATCGCCAGCTCTACGCAGACGCAACGATCAGTGGCGGTGGAGTGGTTGACATCGACACGCTTCTCATCGGCTGGGGATCGGCGAGCACGTCGGCTGCCGCACCCGTGCAGCTCGATCGACTTCCTGCGAGGTTGTCCCAGCCCCTGGGGTCCTTCCTTGCCAGCGGCCTCACACTGACCGCCACCGACCGGTCGGTGTTCGCCGCCAGCGGTGAACTGCTGAGCGCAGGCGGAAGGCTCGATCTCCGCGACGCGGGCAATCCGATCTACGACCTCGACGTACACGCGCGGAACCTCGACGTCGCGAAGCTCACGCTCGACGAGGCCAACCGCAGTGCGCTGTCGTTCACGACCTCCATCCGTGGAAGCGGCCGCACCCCGGATGAGATCGCCGGAACGACGCACCTCTCAGTGCTGCGCAGCAGCTACGCCGGCAACGAGGTGCCGCCGTTCAACGCCGATGCGTCGCTCAGCGTCGATGCCGCAGGTACGCGAATACTGAAGCTGCAGTCGGACATCGCCGATGCCACCGTCAGCGGTCAGTGGCGTTTCGAATCGATCCTCCCCGCCGTCGAGGAAGGGATCAACCAGCTCGTCAATTACGTATCGCGCAAAGCGCAGTACGAGCCCGAGGAAATCTTCAACATCGCCCGCCAGCAGTTCGAGCCGATCAACGCCGAGTACACCGTCGACATCAAGGATCTCGCTCCGCTGGCACCGTTCCTCGGAACTGCCGACATCGATGCACGCGGAACGGTGGCAGGTGAGATCTACGGCACGCGGCAGACGCTGTCGATCACCGCCAACGCCGACCTCGAGCGCTTCGTCTACCGGTCCGGCACCAACCGCATCAGTCTGCCCTCGAGCCACATCAACCTCGATGTGCGCAACATCACGCCCGGCCACATCGAGGATCTGACGACGGCAACCCTGTCGGTGCGAAGCGACTCGACGATCGGAATCAGCGGCCTGGACCTCGCGATACCGGAAGGGATCGACATCGGCCTCGACGAAGGGCGATTCAGCGTCCACGGGGCCACGGCCATCAACGACATGCTCACCGTCGCCGTCGACGGCACCGTCGACACTCGTGACCCCGATGGTTACCGCCTCGTCCTCGACACGCTCATCGTCGATCTCGCCAAGGGCCCGCGCTACCACAACATCGTGCCCATCGAGGCGGTCGCCAGCGCCGAGCGCGTGAAGATCGACACGTTCGCCATGCGCCGCGATCAGTCAGAGATCATCACGCTGAGCGGAGCGCTGCTCAACGGTTCGCAGCTCGACAACGTCGTCGTCCGCCTGCAACAGGGAAACGTTCAGGACATGCTGCGTTCGGCCAACCTCGCCTCGCTGCTCTCCAGCGCCGACGTGCTCAACGGCAATGTCGGCGTGGCCAGCGTGACCCTCAACGGCACCCTGGAAGCTCCGCTGATCAACGCAATCGTAACCATCGATTCGATCCGGTATGGTGGTTCGCTCATCGGGTCGCTGAATGCGAACCTGCACTACGCCGACCGCGACCTCAACGGCCGACTCCAGGTGACCCGTACACTGTCCGACACGATGGCGTCCCGGCAGCTGGCCGCCGACATCAATATCGTCCGGCTCCCGATCGACCTTGCCCTGGCCTCGCGGCAGAGCCGACTTCCGGGTGACGAGCCGGTCAAGATCACGGCGAATACGAAGGATCTGCCAATCGTCCTGGCAGCGCCCTTCGTCACGGGTCTCACGCTGCTGGGTGGATCACTCGATCTCAACTTCGAACTGGGCGGCACGTTCAACGACCTCACCTACAGTGGCGCGGCCGCGCTCAACAGCGTCCAGGCGCTCGTCGAAGGCAACAACATCGTCTACTACGCAACCGCGCGCGCAAGCTTCGACCATGAGAAGCTCGTCATCTCCAGCGCCAGTATTCGCAACGACCCCAGGGAGCTCACCCGCTCAGGTGCCACCGTCACCGGCAGTATCAGCTTCGACGGCTTTTCGCCCAGGAATTTCGACCTGACCGCCACCATCGACCGCCTGCTCGTGCTCAGTCAGGCCACACAGGCGGTCAACAACAAGATCTACGGCGATCTGGTAATTGGTACCGGCGACCGTCCGCTGCACTTCACCGGCACGCTCGACGCACCGAGTCTCAGCGGCGACGTGACCGCGCTCAACGGCGATCTGACGGTGCCGTACAATCTCAACCAGACCAACCTCAATACCGACATCACCTATGTCGAATACGAGGACTGGGTGTCGATGCTCGAACGGCCGTTCGGTCCGGCCAACCCGTTCGAATCCGTCGACTCCGCGGCTGCCGGCGAAGGAGGGCTCCGACGGGAGACGACGTCGCTCGGTTCGGCGTTCGACTCGCTCGAGAGCCGTCGGAGCACTCCGCCCCCGCTGCTCGAGCGGTTGAAGATGGATGTGCGTACCCGGATCGAAGGACTCGTCTACGTCACCATCGAACTCAGCCCGATCGAGAAGCTGCAGGTGGTGGTTGGTGATGCCGGTGAGCCGCTCTACTACCAGAGCAACCGTGGAGAGGATCCGAAGCTGACCGGCACCGTCACGCTCCGTCAGGGTTCGCAGTTCACGTTCTTCGGCCGGGACTTCGATGCCTCGGGTCAGCTCCGATTCCAGGGAGATCTGACGACGCCGACGCTCGACATCACTGCCGTCTACAACGGCCGCCGCGTGGTCTCGGAGAACGGGTCGGAAGACTACACCGTCACCGCTCACATCACCGGAACGCCTCAGGAACCGCACCTGACGCTCTCGTATTCGATCGCCGGTGAATCGGTGGCGGCCACCACCTCCGATCAGCAGCAACGCAACGCGATCTCACTGCTGCTCTTCGGCCGGACTGCCGATGAGCTGGCCGGCGGCGGCCTCGGTGGAGCCGTGGGCAGCACCGTCATCGGCACCGTGCAGTCGACGCTCACCGGCTCGGTGCTCGAGCAGGCCCTCGGCAACGTCGGCTTCATCCGCAGCTTCGACATCGATCTCGGCGGCAACGCCATCGGCGACGTCGCCGGCGCTCGTGTGGGGCTGGTCAGTCAGTTCGGTGAATTCGTCGTGCGCTACAAGGGTGAGGTCACCGACCTGAGTTCCGGAATCGTGTCGATCGAATTCCCTCTGGCTGCCCTCGGCGACGTTCCGCTGCTGCGTCGCGTCACCGCGCAGCTGCAGCGCGAGGCCAGCAGCGGGCAGACCCGGACCACGTTCGGCAGCACGGTTGCCACCGAGACGTACCGCATCCAGCTTCAGATTCGAATTCTCCCGTAAGCCCCGCGTCGACTCCTCCCGTACGCGGGACCGATGCGTAGTTTTGCCCGCTCTGCCCTCAATCCTTCCTTCCTCTGAACCATGAGCATCACCGTTCGTCCCGTTCGCACCCGCAGCGATCGCAATCGCTTCATCCGCATGGTCTGGCCGCTGTACCGCGACGATCCACACTGGGTTCCCCCGGTCGTCTTCGATCGCCGGAAGCTGCTGGACACGAAGAAGAATCCGTTCTACCGCCACGCTGAGATGGAGCTCTGGCTGGCCGAGCGCGACGGTCGGACGGTCGGACGCATCGCCGCAATCGTCAACCACGAGCACAACCGAACGCACGACGACCGCGTCGGCTTCTTCGGCTTCTTCGAGTCGGAGAACGATCCGGCGATTGCCAGGACGCTCTTCGACGTCGCCGAGCAGTGGCTGCGCGAGAAGGGAATGGATCGAATTCGGGGCCCGGTCAATCCATCGATGAACGACGAGGTCGGTCTGCTGATCGAGGGCTTCGACGATCCGCCGCAAGTGCTGATGACCTACAACCCGGAGTATTACACGGCGTTAATCGAATCGATGGGGTTCGCCACCGCGATGGATCTCTACGCGTACCGTCTGCGGCATGACAGCTACCTCACCCCGAAGCTCGAGCGGGTGCAGCGGATGGTGCGTGAGCGTGAGGGATTGACGGTGAGAAACGTGCAATTCAGCCCGAAAGCGGCGTTCAACCGGGATGTTGCGATCCTCAAACGACTGTATAACGAGGCGTGGGAGCCCAACTGGGGATTCGTGAAAATGACCGACGAGGAGTTCGACTTCCTCGCGAAGGACCTCAAGCAGGTGGCCGTACACGATTTAACATTCATCGTGGAGGTGGGCGACCGACCGATCGGCTTCGCGCTGGTGCTTCCCGACATCAACCAGGCGCTCAAGGAGAATCGTCGCGGCGGTCTGCTCGGAGCAGGCTACTCGCTGGTCTTCCGGAAGAACCGGATCACGCGGTCGCGAATCCTCGTACTCGGCATCATTCCTGAATTTCAGCGGCGTGGCATCGACGCGGTGCTCTACTATGAGATCGGCCGTGTGCTGCGCGACGTCCATGGCCACAGCGAGGCCGAGGGATCGTGGATCCTGGAGAACAACGTGATGATGAACCGCGGGATGGAAGCGATCAACGCCGAGCTGTACAAACGATATCGGGTCTACGAAAAAACGATGAACAAGAATTAAGTCTGGCGGGCACCCTCCGGGGATAATTTGGTCGTCTATCAGCGGGCACACACCGTGATAGGCACCATTGTCCAACTACCTCAGGAGGTGTGGTTGATGACCCCAACCAGACCGCTTTCGACAGCTACAACTACGTACCGGCGCCTGGTCGCCACCGCCCTGCTGGTGGTCTTCGGCCTGGCAGCCGTACTCGCAACGGCACTCGCCCTCGGCACCACGTCCGACGCAGGCGATTCGAACTCCGGACCCAGCACGGCCACCGCGGCCCATGGACCAATAGACGTCGACTCACTCTACGCGGCCAGCACAAGTGCACCGCAGCCGTTCGACACCAGTTACCTCGATCCGGTCAGCCCGACTCGCGTGATCAACGGTCGTGTCAGCTGGTACGGCCCCGGTTTCAACGGACGTCGCACCGCCAACGGTGAACGATTCGATCAGAACATGATGACCGCCGCCCACAAGTCGCTTCCCTTCGGAACGATCGTCCGCGTGGTCGACACCCGTACCGATCATGCGGTGCTGGTGCGGATCAACGACCGTGGACCGTACGTCCGAGGTCGCGTCCTCGACCTCTCTGAGGCAGCCGCCCGCGAACTCGGCATGCACGGACGCGGAACGACGAGCGGTCGGCTGGAGATCTTCCCGCGCAACGGCAGCGACATCGTGCAGGTGAACAACCCTGACGGCAGCGTCTCGCGCATCCGCACCTTCGACGCCGACGCCCGCGTCGTGGTCCCACACGGCTTCACCGTCAAGGTGGCCGATTTCAATACCTTCGACGCCGCCGTGGCGCTCTACGACCACCTTCGCGACGGTGACCGCCCGACGTTTCTCGTGGAGACTCGAACGGGTTCGCACGTCGCGTACTCGGTCAGTGTCGGACTGTTCAACCGTGGCGTCTCCAGCGAGAGTCTCGCCGTGGAGCTGGCGCAGGACTATCCGCACGCAACGGCACTGCAGTTCGACGGCGGCGCGCTTGCACCGCTCGACGGTGTGCTGCTGGCCGGCGGAGAGTGAGTAGTCTCCAGCGGTCGCTGACTGCGGTCGCCGCCGGCGAATGCGGAGCCTCTTCGCAGACCGGTTAACCGAATTCCATGAGAACCCCCCGTCGGCCCGAGCCGACGGGGGGTTCTTCGTTCACGTTGATGGATTTGCCGGCAACGCTCGACGGAATCGGTTCGGCAGAGTCGCTGGGCACAACGGCTGCCGCACTCCCGAGTCGACGATCGGATCCTCGACACGGGTCACCGGAATTGTCTGAACGATCGTACGAACGTGCACCCTTCGGTCGGTCGGGAGGCCAACGCTGCCTCGAACGTTGTGCGCACATATCCGCGGATCGTGACCGATCCGGTCACGAACGCGGGGCCGGTATGGCACCGCGACCACTCCATCCGCTGCCAACGACGGAATGGATCATCGTCTCCGTCGGAGAAACCTCGATGCGTCGGCCTCGCCGCCGCGGGAAGTCCAACGGTGTTCTCAAAACGTTTCGTTCGCCCGGTCACTGCCGACACGTCGGAAGAGAAAGGTTCATTCCGGCTTCGGCGTACATGTACGCCACCAAACGGAACATCCCGCGCACGAACAGTGTGCGCGGGATGCTCCGTCCGGCTGAAATTTCTCGGGGATCTTCCTACGCCTCTTCCTCCTCGAGTTCCGCCCCGGCGACGATCTTCTGCTCGACCTCCTTCGGCACCTCCGAGTAGTGGTTGAACTCGCGAGTGTAGCTGCCGCGACCCGACGTTAGGCCGCGAAGCCGGGCGGCATACCCGTAGAGTTCTCCCAGCGGCACGGTCGCCTTTATCACCTGCGCTGAGCCCTTGGTATCCATTCCCATGATCTGCCCCCGGCGGCTCGAGAGATCGCCCATCACGTCGCCCATGGTCTCGGTCGGCACCGAGATGTCGACGGTGTAGATCGGCTCCATCAGCTGCGGACGGCACTTGCGGAATCCGTTTCGGAAGCACATTCGCGAGGCCGTCTTGAACGCGTTCTCATTGGAATCGACCGGGTGCATCTTTCCATCGTAGAGCACCACACGGACGTTGGTGATCGGGTAGCCGGCGACCACACCGCGACCCATCATCTCCATGACGCCCTTGCGCACGGCCGGAATGAAGCGCGCGTCGATCGCACCGCCGACGATCGAGTTGACGAAGTGCAGCTTTCCTCCCCAGCTGAGCTCGATGAGTTCCTCGCCGCGAACCGGATACTGACTCGGCACTGCCTTGCCCTCTTCCCATGGTTCGATGTACAGGTGCACCTCGGCGAACTGTCCGGCGCCGCCCGTCTGCTTCTTGTGCCGATAGCTCTCCTGGGTCGCCGCGCGGATGGTCTCGCGATAGGGAATGCGAGGCGGCTTCATTTCCACCTCGACATTGTAGCGCGACTGCAGACGCTTGAGGATCACCTCCAGGTGCAGTTCCCCGAGTCCCGAGATGACCGTCTGGTGTGATTCGGGATCCTGATAGACGTTGAACGTCGGATCCTCCTCGTGCATCAGATGCAAGCCCTCGCTCACCTTCGCTTCATCACCCTTGCCCTTGAGCGAGACGGCGGCATCGGCGATGGGAGAGGGGAACCAGATGGTGGGAATCTTCACCTCGTTGCCCTTCGGCGCCAGCGTGTCGTTCGTATGCGTGTTCTTCATCTTCACCACCGCTCCGATGTCGCCGAAATTCAGCCGCTCCACCTCCTGTCGATTCTTCCCGTTGACGACGAAGATCTGGTTGATCCGCTCGGTGGTGGAATTCGACGTGTTCACCAGGTCGAGTCCCGCGTGCACGTTGCCGGTCATCACGCGGAAGAACGACAGCTCTCCGACGTGCGGCTCCGAGACGGTCTTGAAGACGAAGAGGACAGGATCGCCATCGGAGGTCTTCGGCAGGTCGATCTGGCTGCCGCCGTTGTTGTCCTTGACGGCGATCGGTGCCGGCATTTCCACCGGAGACGGGCAGTACTCGACGACGAAGTCCATCAGCGGCGTGACGCCGACGTTGCCGGTGCTGGAGACGGCGAACAGCGGATAGATCCGACGCGACATCAGCGCGGTGCGGATACCTTTGCGAATCTGCTCGTCGGTGAGCGAACCGGCCTCGAAGAAGGCGTTCATGAGATCCTCATCCGACTCGGCGAGCGTTTCGACGAGACGTTCGCGCAGTTTGGTGCACCAGTCGGCCACACCCTCGGGAATCTCGCCGTCGACGTGCGAGCCGTCGTCCTGGTAGCGCATGCACTTCATCGACAGGATGTCGACGGTGCCGACGAGCTTTTTCGATTCGTAGAGCGGGTACTCCAGCGGAACGATGTCGCGGGAAAAGTGGTCACGGAGATATTCGACGGTCTCCTCGAAGTGCGCCTGCTCGGTGCCGACCTTCGTGAGGGTGAAGATGACGGGAATTCCGACTTCGCGGGCGAACTCCCAGGCCGAGTCGGCGCCGAACCCGACGCCGGTCGAGGCGTCGACGGTCATCACCATGGTATCGGCCACCCGAACGGCTGCCTTCATCTCTCCGATGAAATCCGGGAACCCGGGCACGTCCACGATGTTGAGCTTGTGATCACGCCAGTTGGCGTGCATCATCGCCATGATGAGCGAGATTCCCCGCTCGACTTCGTCATGGTGGTAGTCACTGACGGTGCTCCCGTCCTCGACCTTCCCCATCCTGTTCGTCTCCTTGGCTGCGAAGAGCATCGCTTCGGCGAGGGTGGTCTTGCCCGACCCGCCATGTCCGGTAAGAACAATGTTGCGGATCATCTCACTGCTGGTTACCTGGGCCACGGGGCACCTCCGTACTATGTAGTCGTAAATGGAAGGATTTGCGGCGAATGCGAGGTTCTCTGGAGTCGGCAGATTCGATCATTATACGACCCGGCCTTCGCCGGCGCAATAGGTCCCCAAACGAAAACGGCCGCGTCCGGAAACCGGACGCGGCCGCGTGCCTTGGATGCTTCGTGCCGCTGGTGCTCACGGCTCGTGCAGAACCTGCGCCTTGACCTTGTACTGGTCCTGAAGCGCGGCGTTGTTGCCGTAGACCACGACCGTGTAGTACTTGCCGTTGGCGAGCGTATCGGCGAGCGATATCACCGCGAGCGTCGAATCGGTACGACCGCTCGGTGTCACCACCAGCTGCGTGTTCGCCGAGCTGACGCCCGTTGTGAACTCGCTGGCTTCCTTGTATGCGATCCCCTTGGCGATGAAGATGCCCGTCGGGCTGTCGACGTGCAGATCGACCGAACCGGTGGTCGACGTCACGTTGACGACGCGGACCCATGGCGAGCTCACAGATGCATGCGGCAGCGTGTCGGATCGTCCGAACACCTCGTTATTGCCGCTGGCGTCGACGCCGGCGAACACCCAGACCGAACGGGTAGAGTCGACGTTGACCAGCGCCTGGCCGATCTGCACGCCGCTCGGCTGCTTTGCGGTAACGGCCGTGGAGACTGCGTTCTCGGCCTGCATCGTCTTGGATGTTCCATAGCCGACACCGACAGCGGTGTTCGATCCGGACTGGAAGTCCACGGAACTGAAGTTGGGGTTGGCAGAGAAGACGGTGATGGTGCTGTAGGTCGGTGCCGGGGGTTCGACGGGATTGTCCGACGAACATGCGCCTACACCGGCGGCCAGCGCCAGGACGAGGGCGCCCCCGAACGCAGCGCGTGTAAGGCGGTTGAGCAGATGGTTGTTCATGGTTGAGTCGATGATGATTTGTGTACGGCCGGTTTGACCTCACCCCGCTGCTGCGACGCCTCCCGGGGCGGATTCTTCGCCGGGCACTGTCTGCACTGTGCGCGGCGCTCGATCGCGCGTCGTCGCCGGCGGGTAATTCCTTGACGCTCAACGGGCCGCTGCGTTAAATTGTTCGGTTTCTCAAACCGCTTCCATGCCCGTATCCCCTCCTCACGGCCCCGTCGGCCGCAGGGAACCCCGCAATCGATGAGCCGTAACGCGAAGAACACGAGCCAGACACCATCCGGACCCGAATGTAACACGCCGACGGAGTCATCGGCGCGCCCGGCGGCAGCCATCGACGTGCCCGACATCACCGCGATCGACGGCGTGATCGTGAAGGGTGCCAGGGAGCACAACCTCAAGGGTGTCGACGCGGTGATTCCCCGCGAGTCGCTGACGGTCGTTACCGGGCTGTCCGGCTCCGGCAAGTCGTCACTTGCATTTGACACCATCTACGCCGAGGGCCAGCGGCGCTACGTCGAGTCGCTCTCCCCCTATGCCCGCCAGTTCCTCGGACTGATGGAGCGCCCGGAGGTGGACCTCATCGAGGGACTGTCACCCGCGATCTCGATCGAGCAGAAGACGATCTCCACCAACCCCCGCTCCACCGTCGGCACCGTCACCGAGATCTACGATTTCCTTCGCCTGCTCTTCGCGCGCGCGGGTGTACAGCACTGCATCAACTGCGGAACGCCGGTCGTCCGCCAGATGGCCGAACAGATCGTTGAGGCCGTAGCCAGGGACTTCGCCGGACGCCGCATCGCCGTGCTTGCCCCGGTCGTGCGCCGTCGCAAGGGTCACTACCAGGAGCTCTTCGAGAAGATCCTCAAGGACGGCTTCACCCGCGTGAGAATCGATGGCAGCCTCCAGGAGATCATCCCGGGAATGAAGGTCGACCGCTACCGGATTCACGACATCGAGATCGTTGTCGATCGCGTCGAAATCGGCGACAGTGTCCGCGTCCGACTGGCCGGATCGATCGAAACCGCCCTGCGCTTCGGTGACGGCTCGATCATCGTCGCCGACTGGGATGAACCGACCGAGGAGTCGCTCTACTCCGAGAAGCTCGCCTGTCCGAGCTGCAATCTCAGCTACGAAGAACCGGAGCCGAACTCCTTCTCGTTCAATTCACCATACGGTGCCTGCCCGGAGTGCGACGGCCTCGGCGAGAGCTATGATTTCGCCATCGACCTCATCGTTCCCGATCGCTCGCTGTCGCTGGCGAAGGAAGGGATTCGACCGCTCGGCAAGCCGCGCCGCACCTGGCAGTGGGCGCAGGTGCTCGCAGTGGCAGAGCACTACGGTTACGATCAGAACACGCCGCTGAGCGACTACAGCGACGAGGCCTTCAATGCCCTGCTCAATGGTGGCGGCAAACAGAAGTACAAGATCGTCTACACCTACCCCAACGGCAGAACGGTTACCTACAACCATCGGTTCGACGGGGTGATCCGGAACCTCGAGCACTACATGGAGAACACGACCAGCGGGTCGACCCGGCAGTGGCTCGAGGCCTACATGCGGACGACCACCTGTCCGGCCTGCGGAGGCGGCCGGCTCAAGCGGTCGAGTCTCGCGGTGCTCATCGACGGGCGCACGATCGCCGAACTGGTGGAGCTGCCGATCAGCGACGCGATCGAGGCCATGACCTCGCTCTCGCTCAACGATCGCCAGCGGGAGATCGCTCACCTGATCGTCAAGGAGATCGCCGACCGCATGTCCTTCCTGCTCGAAGTCGGCCTGCACTACCTGACGCTCAACCGCACCGCCCGAACACTCTCCGGCGGAGAGGCGCAACGCATCCGGCTGGCGACGCAGATCGGCTCGCAGCTCTCGGGGGTGCTCTACGTCCTGGACGAGCCATCGATCGGACTGCACCAGCACGACAACATCAAGCTCATCGGTTCGCTGAAGCGGCTTCGCGATCTCGGCAACACTGTCGTTGTCGTCGAACACGACCGCGAGATGATCGAGTCGGCCGACTACGTGATCGATCTCGGACCGGGTGCCGGCGAGCTGGGTGGCGAGGTGGTGGGCGCCGCAACGCCGGCGCTGTTCCTCAAAGCCGCGGCGAGATCTCGCAACGGTGCCTCCGAAGCGGCCGCAACCGCGCCCGTCGGCCTGCGCCAGTCGGTCGACACCGACCGCAGCCTCACCTTTCAGTACCTGGCGGGCCATCGTGAAATCGGCGTTCCGACCGTCCGCCGTGAGGGCAGTGGTGAGTCGATCCTTCTGCATGGTGCGCGCGGACACAACCTCCGCGACGTCGAGTTGCGCCTTCCGCTGGGCACGTTCATCTGCGTGACCGGACTGTCGGGATCGGGCAAGAGTTCGCTCATCAACCAGACACTCTACCCGATTCTCTCGCAGCATTTCTTCCGGAGCGTCACGCCGCCGCTTCCGTACCGATCGGTCGAGGGACTCGAGCATATCGACAAGGTGATCGACATCGACCAGTCGCCGATCGGCCGCACGCCCCGGTCGAATCCGGCGACCTATACCGGTCTGTTCACCTACGTCCGCGATCTGTTCACACAGCTTCCAGAATCGAAGATCCGCGGATACAGTGCGGGACGTTTCAGCTTCAACGTCTCCGGCGGGCGCTGCGAGGAATGCTCCGGCGACGGCGTCAAGAAGATCGAGATGAATTTTCTGCCCGACGTGTACGTGACCTGTGAGGCGTGCGACGGTCTGCGATACAATCGGGAAACGCTCGAGGTTCGATTCAAAGGTCGTTCCATCGCCGACGTACTCAACATGACCGTCGCCGAAGCATTGGCGTTCTTCGAGGACATCCCGCGGATACGGCGCAAACTCAAGACGCTCAACGACGTCGGGCTCGGCTACATTCGTCTCGGTCAGCAGGCGACGACGCTCTCCGGCGGCGAGGCCCAGCGCGTCAAGCTCGCCACCGAACTCTCGAAGGTCGGAACGGGACGAACACTCTACCTGCTCGACGAGCCGACGACGGGACTGCACTTCGAGGACGTTCGCATGCTGCTCGAGGTCCTGCAGTCACTGGTGGACAAGGGCAATACGGTGGTGGTCATCGAGCATAATCTCGACGTGATCAAGTCGGCCGACTGGATCGTAGACATGGGACCCGAGGGCGGGCGCCACGGTGGCGAGATTCTGATCGAGGGAACGCCGGAGGCCGTCGCGCGTGACACCCGGAGCTACACCGGCCGGTACCTCGCCGGCGAGTTGAGCGCAGACGCGTAGAAATCTTCATTCTTCGTTCGTTTTCCCCGACTTCGTATATTCGACCCTTATTTTTCGGCGGGAAACAATGATTCACCATCCGGCGATGCCCCTGCATCGGGTAACCGGTGGACGGCATGGTGGTATCTGAAAGTCCTACACCTATCCAGGAGGATGCGTCCATGGATCTGTTCAATCAGTTGAAGAACCTCGTCGACAGCTACGAGAAGGACTTCGAGAAATTCTACGTGAAGGGGAACAAGGCGGCCGGCGTCCGCGTCCGCAAGCACATGCAGGAGCTGCGTCAGCTCGCCCAGGATATCCGCAACGATGTGCAGGCGAGGAAGAAGGAGTCGGAACCCGAGGTCTGAGCACGCCCCTCCCCGTCGGGACGAGAGTACGAACACGGGTGGTTGAGCGCGACGTGATCGACGCGTTCGGCCGCCCGTTTGTATTTGCCGGTTGCGCCAGGCCGCCGGCGACATTGTGTTTCCGCCTGAACCGTATCTCCCACGATCGACTGCGCGAAGTGTGCTGCCCGCCACGACTCGCAGGCGCAGCGCGCGTGAGCGGGGTTCTGCTGGGCTCCGACTGCGACGTGCCGCGCGCAGAGAGACCTCGATCATCGATACTTCGAACTACGCCCCGCCGTAATGATTCCTCGGTTCCCAAGTTCCGTATCAGCCGCTCAGAGTGTGCGAACGAGGGCTCGTCTCCTCCTCGCCGCCGTCGCTGCGGTGTCGGCGCTGCTGCAGGCGTGCGTCCCGGATCGGCCGGCGGACGTACCCGCGACGCCGTCGGTCGACTCGTCGGCGACCGTCTACGACCTGCGGTTCCCCGTACCGTCGTTCGACCATGGGCGACACCTCGACACGACCCTCGCGGTCGATCTCGACGACGACGGACGGATCGAACACGTGGTCACGAGTCTGGGAGACGACCAGTACCGACCCGAAGAAGCCCGGTGCGATCTGCTCGAGATCTATCGGTTCGATACGCTCAGCCGCGCATGGTCGATCGTCGTACGCGACACGCTCGAGTGGGGCGCGACCATTCGTCTGATGGATGCCACCGGTGACCGCATTCCCGACCTTCTGGTGTTCACCACCTCCGGCGGCAACGACATGGTCGCCAGCCAGGGCCTGCGCATCTACTCGGGTGACTCCGGACGTGTCAGACCCGTCTTCCGCAGCTCCCGGGGTGATCCCGAACTCACCACGCTCAAGGGCGTGAACGGACGAGCGATCGTCCTGCACGACGAACTGTGGCCGATGTTCGCCCCGCACTCAGAGGCGGTCGTCTACGCGTCGAAGCTGTACGCCTACGAGGACGGACGGTACCGCAACGTCGGCTCTGAGCATTCGGAGTACTTCCGCACGCTGCTCGCGCCGCGCCTGGCGCACTACCGGCAGCTCCGCGATTCGGTCATGCTGCATGGTGGTCCGGGACACGATTCAATCGCAGGCGATGACGACTACATGACGTCGGATGACCCGGATGCCGTCGACCGGGACGTCGAACTCTTCAACGCCGCTGCAATGGTGATCGTCAATCTGCAGCGCGGGGAATCGCGGCGGTCGCTGCTGTCGTTCTGGGATTCCGAACGCGACTTCCTGAGCAGTGCGCTGCCGGGTGGGTACTTCGACGAACTCGAAACGTTGTACGCGGGAGGGACGCCGCAGTGATGCCCGGCGACGATGAGCGACCACGGCCCACGCGACTGCGCGATCTGCAGCGCGCCGACGAGCCGACGGAGCGACCTGACGTCCCGCGCCGCCGCCGCCGGCTTCCCTACGTGGCGATCACCTCCGTCTTCGGCGTCATCGTCGTGCTGCTTGCCTACGGACTCGTGGAACGCAATCTGCTGCGACCCCGTGTCGATCCGACCGTCGGCGTCACCGATTCGCTCGTTCACGAAGGCGAGCAGATTCAGGTGAACGTGATCAACGCGTGCGGCGTCGACGGCATGGCCGCCCGTATCACCGAGTTTCTCCGGGCGCGCCGCTTCGACGTTCCCGAGTATGGCAACGCTCCTTCGCTGGAGCCGACCTCAAAGGTGATCGACCGCGTGGGCGACCTTGAGTCAGCCTACAAAGTCGCCTACGCACTGGGCATCGATCGCCGAAACGTCGAGACCGATATCGACAGCTCTCTGTATCTGCGGGCCACCGTCGTCATCGGCGAGGACTACCTCCGCCTCCGCCCGCTTCACTAGGATCCCGTCTGCACGCTCCGATCGAACAATGGACACACGTCGACAACACGCGGCATCAGCACTCGATCCGCACGAACTCGCGCACTCCTGCGCGCGAATGCTGATCGAGAAGAAGGCGAAGAACGTCGTCATCCTCGATATCCGCTCGCTGACGGACTTCGCGCAATTCTTCGTGATCGCCTCGGCCGATTCCGATACGCACCTGAAGGCGATCGCCGATGCCGTCGTCGATGGAACGCTCGAGCTCGGGACGAAGCCCTACAAGAGTGAGGGCTGGCGCAACAACCAGTGGATCATCATCGACTTCGTCGACGTCGTCGTACACCTGTTCCTCACCGACGCACGCGAGTTCTACAAGATCGAGAAGCTGTGGGCTGATGCCGGGCGTGAAGAAGTGGTCGACGAGATGCCCGTGCGGCGCGACGGCGGTAACTGAACGCTCCACCACCCGAACCCTTCGTTACACCGGAGAACGGGCCGGGATCGTATCGTGATCGGATTCAAACACCTCCAGACAGTATTCGCGTTCCCCTGACATGAAGCAGTATATCCAGCCGTTTCTCGAGCGGGCGCTGGCGCAGATCGGCGCCGGCGAAGGCACCGACATCGTTCTGGAACATCCGCGGCAGCCGGAGCACGGCGACCTGGCCACGAGCGTCGCGCTCGGTCTGGCACGCGAGCTGAAAAAGTCGCCGAGGGCGATTGCCGAGGAGCTGGTCGACCACCTCGATCTCGACGAGCGATTCGTGTCGGGAGTCGACATCGCCGGCCCCGGATTCATCAACATCCGCTTCACCCCCGCGTTCTTCCATCTCCGCCTCGAGGAGATGATCGCCGAGGGCGACCGCTACGGGCGCACGTCGATGGGCGGCCGGATCAGGACCAATGTCGAATACGTCAGCGCCAATCCGACCGGGCCGCTGCACACCGGCCACGGCCGCGGAGCCGCGCTCGGCGACACGATCGCCAATATCCTGGAGTGGACCGGCCACGACGTCACTCGGGAGTACTACTTCAACAACGCGGGCAATCAGATGCGCAATCTCGCGCGGTCGATTCATGCCCGCTATCTGGAGCAGCTCGGACGAGAGGTGACGTTCCCCGAAGACGGATACCACGGCGAGTACATTCGCGAAATCGCCGAGGCACTTCTCGCCGAACGCGGCGACGGGCTGGTGGAGGAATCCGAGGAGAACCTGGCGGTCATGCAGAAGTTCGGTGAGGAGTGGAACTTCGCTCGCATCCGCTCGACGCTCGAGAAGCTCGGGATCGAATTCGACGTGTTCTACAACGAGGACTCGCTGTATTCGGAGGGAAAGATCACCGAGGTCCTCGATGACCTGACGGCTGCCGGTCGGACCTATGAAAAGGACGGCGCGGTCTGGCTGAAGCTGGAGGAAATGGGGCTCGAGAAGGATCGGGTGATCGTCCGCTCCAACGGCGAGCCCACCTATCGGTTGCCTGACATCGCCTACCACCGTGAGAAGTACCGCCGCGGATTCGAGCTGATCGTCGACATCTTCGGCCACGATCACGTCGCCGCGATACCGGATGTGAAGGCGGCGTTGTCGATGCTCGGACTCGACCCGGAGAAAACGAAGGTCGTGTTGAACCAGATGGTGTCGTTCTTCGAGGGCGGTGAGGAGGTGAAGATGTCGAAGCGCACCGGAAAGTCACTTTCGCTCGACCAGCTGATCGAGGAGCTGGGCGCCGACGTCGTGCGGTTCTTCTTCATCATGCGCAGCGCGGGCACCCATCTGGAGTTCGACCTGGATCTCGCACGGGAGCAGTCGGAGAAGAACCCGGTGTACTACCTGCAATACGGGCACGCGCGGATTGCGGGGGTGCTGCGGCACGCGCAGCAGGAGCACGTCGAGCTCGATCCGTCGGCGTCGCTGGCACCGCTGGTCAACGAGGAGGAGCTGGCGCTCATCAAGCAGATCCTCGCCTTTCCCGAGACGCTCGAGCGTGCGGCAAGGGCGCTGGAACCGCAGATCGTTGCGGAATACCTCCGGGAGCTCTCGGCGGCCTTCCACAGGTTCTACCACGAACATCGCATCGTCGGCGCCGACACGGAGGCCGAGCGCGACGCTCGGATGCGGCTGCTCGACGCAGTGCGCACGACGCTCGGCAACGGTCTGCAGGTCCTTGGTATCACCGCGCCGGACCGAATGTAGGTGCGCGGAAACGCTCGGCGGTTTCAGCTCCGGAGCTTCACAACCCGATGTCGAACGAATCCCCGACGTAGAGCCGCCCGAGATCGTCATCGAGCATCTTCACCTCACCGCGCAGCACATCATCCTCGAGGGTGAACAGGATGTAGTGGAACGGCCGCACGACGTCCCAGTTGCGGCGCGTGTCGTTGTACTCGTCGGGGAACGGCGAACGCGTGCGCGTGAGCGTCAGTCGATAGCGGGGTCCGCCGCCGCCACCCGAGACGATGAACATTTTGTCGTCAGCACGGAATCTCTGATAGGAGTGCACGTGGCCCGACAGGTAGAGCTTGGTCTTGCTGGCTTCGAGAAACGGGCGTGCGAACATCTCTTCGAGCCCGCGAACGAGTGCGTAGCCGCCGTTTGTATAGGGTGGATGATGCGAGGCGACGATGACGAGTCGGACGTCCGGATCCTCCTCGAGTTCGTCGATCCACTGCACGTACTCGCGTTCCTGCCGCACCACCTCCTCGGCACTCAGTTTCGTCAGGTTGGAGTCGAGGGTGATCAGGGCGATCGCACCGAGGCGCGTCAGGCCATGGATGCGCGAGCGCTGGTGTGGGAATCGCTGGAGGAACGACCCGATGCACTCGGTGCGGATGCGGGTCTTGCCGGCATAGTCGTGGTTGCCGAGGATTGCCTGAGTGGGGATGTTGGCATCGACGACCGGTCGAATGATGCTGTCGAAGGCGCGCCAGCACTCCTGGCGACCGCCGTGGTAGACCTGATCACCGAGGAGCAGAAGCATGTCGGGGTCGTCGCCGACGATGCCCTCGATGATCGCCTCGCGCTCTCGATCGTGCTGGGGTCGGCGCAGGAAGACCTGCTCGGCAGGCCCGGTGCGCTGGATGTCGCCCACGACGGCGATGCGCTGCGGCGCAAGACCGGAGCGCCACGGAAGGTGGCGAACGACGTGGGCGCTGCTGCGCCCGAGGAGTGGAGAGGCGATGCTCATGCTGGCGTCACGAAGGTGAGATTTCGTTTCCGCCGGCGGGGTGCTTGGTCGCTCGGCGACGATCACGGTATTTTTCGACTCAAGAAATGCGCCCGTAGCTCAGTTGGATAGAGCAACAGCCTTCTAAGCTGTCGGTCACTGGTTCGAGTCCAGTCGGGCGTGCTCTGCCCCGGCGATCACAGATCTGACGCCGGGACGATACGAAAGATCCGCGGCGCGGTCTCTCGATGAGAGGTCCGCGCCGCGGATCGTCTGTTTGTGCACCCCCCGCCGGTCAGTCATCTGAATTCATAGTGAGATCAGAGCTGCGCCGGGTTGGCAGTGGCGGCCACCGGCATCGCCGCCAGCGGTGCGCCGAAGCGATCACCGACCTTGAACGTCGAGCCCTGAAGCATCATGCTCTCCACGGTGATGCCGTCGCTCTCGATGTTGATGCGAAGGAAGTTGAACGGCCGCAGGCGCCCGAGCCACAACGTCTCCTGATCGTTGTGGTAGCGTCGTGATGAGGAAACGTCGATGGTACGGCGGGGTCCGCCACCGCCGCCGCTGATGACGAAGTACTTGCCCGTCGCCGCATCGGTGAACCGCTCGTAGGAGTGGACGTGACCGGAAAGGAACAGCCGGGTCTTCGATGCCTTGAGGAATGGCTGGGCGAAGAGCTCTTCGACGCGGGCATCGCCGCCAAGCGCGCTGTTGCTGTAGGGCGGATGGTGCGCGCAGACGATCACCGCCCGAACCGATGGATCGCGATCGAGTTCGTCGAGCATCGACGAATACCGCTCGGCCTGCTCGGCGATCTCGTCCTCGGAGAACCACCCCATGTTCGTATCGACTCCGATGATCGCAATCGGACCACGGCGTCGCAGGTGCGGACGCTGCTGAAGCTCGGGCCACCGGGCGTAGGATTCGCGAAGCGCACGCTTGTTGTCGATCGAACTGTAGTCGTGATTTCCCAGGATCGCCATCGTCGGCGTCTTCGTTGCGCGGATGTGGCGGAACACGCCGTCGAAGTACTCCCACTCGGTGCTGCTGGCACCCTCGGCCACCTGATCACCCAGCAGCAGCAGGAAGTCGGGCGACTCCTCAAGCACACCCCCGAGCACAAGACGACGCTGTGGGTCGTTCGACTGGCGCGACATGAAGATCTGCTCTGCGAAGTTGGCCCGCTGAATGTCGCCGACGGCAATCAACTTCATCGGAAGCGTGGCGTCAGGGTCGTCGAGCGACGTGGGAACCGGCGGTGCAGGCATCGGCGCACCGACCGCAGCGCGCACCACGGACGGCAGAGCGATCGACGAAATGGCAACTGTCGTAACGAATCTGCGTCTGCTTATCAAATCGGTTCTCCTCCTTCGTCCTGCCGGATGCTCCAGCGAACGCTGCGGCGTTCGAGAGTCCTTCCGACGGACAACTTCATTGTCGTTTGTATTCCTGCGATGGGGTGAAGTCGACGCTCCGGCCGGGTCGCGTTCTGCCGGCGCGCTGCCGTTCTCTACTCGAGCATCATCGGATCGTCCGAATCGAGAAACTTCCCCTCGATCACCCGAATGTCCTGCGGCTGACGCGGGTGTACCTCGACGTGGCCATCTCCATCCCACATCAGTTCCCCCAGAATTTCCACCCGCGACCCGGCCTTGGGGATGCTGTCGAGGGCCCCCTTGGCCCGGGGAAACAACTCCACCCTTACATACCGGTAGCCGGTCTGCGTGTCGCTTCGAAAAGCGTAGTCGCCGTGTCGGATGCGTTCCGCGGTGATGCTGTCTCGCCGTCGTGCCTCTGTATTTACAGACGAATCGGCGCCGGCTGGATTGCCGCCTCCCCCGCGTCCGCGCGCCACCCGAACGAGGAATGCCGTCCGCCATACACGAAAGCCCCGTTGATCGGTCGAGTCGATCCGGATGTCGAGCGCCGTCACGTTCCCGCTGGAGGCGCGCGACGACTGCATGATCGTCCCGCGGACGATCGCACGGAAGCCAAGCGGATACCATTGGAACTTCGTTAGCGGCTTCAGCTCCGTGTTGATGAAGTCGAGATTGCGGTCGATCACGTTCAGCGGGTGCATGCAACGCGTTGAAAGCAGCTCCACGGCGTCGGCCGCCGTCACGACGAGCGGTGGCACCCATGGTTGCAGCGGCTTGTCGGGTACCAGGTGGAGCGCGACGTCGATTCCCAGCGATACCTGCCACGCACCGATGCTTCGCGCCGTCGACGACAGCGATGCCAGCCACGATCCCCGGATCATCCCGTGCGCGGCAAGCCGCGGAGTCATCCGCCAGCGGACACCCACACCGGGCTCGAGTGTCGCGTAGGTCTCCGACGTGCCGCTGCTGTCGGTGCGTATCCACGCTACCCCGGCATCGATTCCCAGCGGCACCGACCAGCCGGACCATTTGAGCGGAATGCCCAGCGACGTAGCGACGCCCGCATCGTATACGTGACCGTCGCCCTGCGCATCGGGACTCCACCGCAGCCACCCGGGATCCCTGACGTCGAGATCGTCGTAGCCGACGAATAGTCCGAGCCCGTCGTCGGTGAAGCCGAGTGGAATCGCGGCGCTGAGTTCCCCACCGAAGCCGTCGGCAAGCGCCTGGGTCATGTAGTGTCGATTGGTCAGGCTGCCGGCCACGGTGAACGACGCCCTCGGCCAGTAGTCGCTCGCCAGCGACGGGTTCTCCTGAAGCCAGTACGGCACCACGCCAACCGCCTGCAGCGAATCCAGCCCCTGCGGCGTCGGCCGCGGAAATTCCGCCCCGTTTTCATAACGAAGTGCAGGCGGAACACGTTCCTCCTCGGTCCGCGAAAACACCGGCGCGTGCCGCTCTCCCGACTTCACCACGTGCTCGGTCCTCTGCGCCGCTGATCTCCGTGAATACAGCATCAGCAGTCCCGGCACCAGTAGCAATACGAGAGAGCTACCTGAACAGCGGTGTCGCAGTGGCCGTCGGTCGATCGTTCGGGCGCAATTCATGGGGAATTTCACTGCAAAACGCCGGCCAACGAACCACGAGAGAACGGTGCGTCCCTATGCTTCCTCGCGCTCCGCCTCTTCGATCTGCGATGCGTATCGCTCCCAGTCGCTGTACTGCTTCGCCAGCGCCCGCTCGATCTCGCCGGTGCGATCCTGCAGCCGACGGAACTGCTCCGGATCCTCGTAGACGTCCGGTCGTGCGAGCGCCGACTCGTTGGCGGACTTCTCCTCTTCCAGACGGGCAATTTCCTGCTCTGCCCGCTCGAGCTTCTCACGCAGTTTCCTGGTCGCGGCATACAGGCGATTGCGACGCTCCGCCTCGATTCGCTTCTGCTCCTTTCGAGACATGCCGCCCGACTTCCCGCCACCGTTACCAGGGGCCGTTGCGGCTTGTGCGGGCTTCGAACCCGACGACTGCGCCGATGACATCGATGTCGCTTTCGTCTGCAAGGCGGTTTCGATGGAACCAGACCGGAGTCGACGGAGGTAATCCTCGACGCCCCCGAGGAATTCTCTGACGCCGCGATTCCGGAATTCCAGGCAGCGATCGACCAGTCCGTCGAGGAATGCCCTGTCGTGGGAGACCAGAATCATCGCTCCGTCGAAATCCTGCAGCGCCCGCTTGAGCACACCCTTGCTCGGCATGTCCAGATGGTTCGTCGGCTCGTCGAGGATCAGCAGGTTCACCGGCTCCAGAAGCAGCTTCGCCAGCGCCAGTCGCGACTTCTCGCCGCCGGAGAGAACGCGGACGGGCTTGAAGACGTCGTCGCCGTGGAAGAGGAACGCGCCGAGCAGTGTTCGCAGCTGGGTGCGGACGTCGCCGACGGCGACGGCGTCCAGCGTCTCGAGTACCGTTCGATCGGGGTCGAGCTCCTCGGCCTGGTGCTGCGCGTAGTAGCCGATCGTCACGTTCGGTCCCAGGCGACAGGTCCCCTCGTAGGATTCGATTCCGGCGATGATCCTGCTCAGGGTCGACTTCCCCTCGCCGTTGCGACCGAGGAATGCCACGCGCTGCCCGCGCTCGAGCACGTAGTCGATGCCGTCGAGGACGAGCTGCTCACCGTAGCGCTTGCGCAGACCCTCGAGCTCTACCATCGTCCGGGGTGCGCGCGGAGCGGGCGGAAACCGGAAGTGCACGGCGGCCTCGTCCGGTTCCGGTGCCTGCACACGCTCAAGCTTCTCAAGCTGCTTGACACGCGACTGCACCTGGGTCGCCTTGGTCGCCTTGTAGCGGAAGCGCTCGATGAAGCGCTCGGTGTCGGCGATCAATTTCTGCTGGTTGTCGTAGGCCGCCTGCTGCAGCTGGCGCCGTTGCTGGCGTTCGCCGAGATAGGTGGCGTAGTTGCCGGTGTAGGCGGTCAGTTGGCCGTTGGACATTTCGAACGTCCGGTTGCTCAGCGAATCGAGAAACGCCCGGTCGTGCGAAATCAGCAGAATGGCTCCCGAATACCGCTGCAGAAACCCCTCGAGCCACGTCAGCGATTCGATGTCCAGGTGATTCGTCGGCTCGTCGAGCATCAGCAGGTCGGGCTGCCGCAGCAGCAGCTTCGCCAGCTCGATCCGCATCTGCCAGCCGCCGGAGAACTCCGTACAGGGCCGTTCGAGATCAGTCTCGGTAAAGCCGAGTCCCATGAGCACACGATCGACTTCGCCTTCGGCACTGAAGCCGTTGAGCGCTTCGTAGCGGTGCTGCATTTCGCCGAGCTCCTCGAGGACCGCGTGGAATTCCGGCGTATCGCTCCGCTCACTCTGCCGTGCCACCTCCTCGGACAGCTCGGCGATCCCCTGCTCGAGCTCGAGCACCTCCGAGTAGGCCGTCATCACCTCGTTGCGAACCGACTTCTCCGAGAGCACGATGCCCTCCTGCGGCAGGTACCCGACAACCGTGTGCCGCCCGGCGACCACGCGCCCTTCGTCCGGCGACTGAAGTCCGATGAGGATCTTCATCAGCGTCGATTTGCCGGCACCGTTTGAGCCGACCAGACCGACGCGGTCGCCCGGATTGATGGTGAATGAAACGTCGCTGAACAGATGCTCGCCACCGAAGGCAATGCCGAGCTGATGCGCTGCTATCATCTGGTGTTTGGGAGTTCGGTGTTCGCAGGTGTGCAATGCCGCCGCAGACCCGCGATCGCGGAAGCCGGAGCGCACTGCGGGTTAGCGGAACCGCAGAGCATCCATCGGTCGAAGGCGCGCGGCGATGAAGGCGGGGATCACCGTCGAGAGCAGACTCAGGACGAACGATCCGGCCAGTACGACGCCGTAGTGCCACGGGACGAGCGCCACCGGCACCGCATCGACGAAGTAGATGTCCGCGTCGAGTGCAAAGACGTGGAAGTGCTGCTGGAGGAGCGTGAACGTCAGCGACAGCAGCGATCCGGCGATCGCGCCGACGGCCCAGATGAGCACGCCCTGTTCGACAAATATCGTCAGGATGCCGCCGGGCCGCGCTCCGAGCGCCGAGAGCACGCCGACCGACTCGGTCTTCTCCAGTACGATCATCAGCAGCGTCGAGATGATGTTGAACGACGCAACGATGATGATGATTCCGAGGATGATCGGAATCGGCGCCCGCTGCAGGTCGAGCCACGCGAAGATCGACTGAAAGATCTCGAAGACCGTCCGCGGGTAGTGCGGGTAGCCGAGCGTGACCTCCAGCTCCGACTTGACGCGGTCTACCTGCTTCACGTCCCTGACGAGGACGTCGTATCCGGAGACCTGATCGGTGTCGTATTCGAACAGCCGCTGGGCGGCCGCGAGCGACGTGAAGGTGTAGATGTCGTCGTACTCGGCCATGCCGCTCGAGTAGATTCCGGCGATCACCACCGGCTCGATCGTCGGTGGGTTCTCCGGCGAGGGAACGCCATGCGGCCCGAAGACGATGGCGGTGTCGCCAAGCCGCAGCCCCAGCCGCCGGGCGAGTCGCCGACCAAGTACGAGTCGCGGGATATCCATCGCACTCGGCGCGGTCACGTCGAAGCTTCCCTCCACCACCCGATCGCGAACCGTCGAGACGTCGAGCGACGGAACGACTCCCTTGACGATCACACCCTCGAGCCCCTGCTGCGACCGAAGAATCGCTTCACGGGCAACGAACGGACTGGCCGCCTTGACGCCGGGAGTCGAACGCGGCATCTGCTCGAGCGTGCGCCGGTAGTCGTTCAGCGGACGATCCCCGAAGCTGGTCACCTCGATGTTGCCCATGAACGCGACCATGGTCGATCGCAGCGTCGTGTCGAATCCGTCGAGAATCGCCAGGGAAATCAGCAACGACGCGACGCCGAACATCAGGCCGATTGCGGCGATGCCGGTGATGAAACTGATGAATCGATTCCGCCGACCAGGCGCCAGATAGCGCCGGGCGACAAACAGACCGAAACGGAAGGACATGGCGGAGAAGTTAGACCCGTTGCGGAGAACGCCGAATTGCGATTTGATTCATCACCGTCAATCGGCGCTCGAGGAACGACGACGAAGCGCCCGTGACGCCGTTCGCGTCTGGATCGCCTCGCCAAGCCGACGCTCCACCTCGCGCCGGGCGGCGGCTTCGTTCGTGCCGATCTTCGCGGCGACGATGGCGATCAGCCGCGCCAGCTGCGGGCTGCACGCTGCGGCGAACTCCTCGGGTTCGAGCACGTCCGCCAACCGATGCCAGGCCCGCACGGCATCGGGAATCGACTGGCGTCGCGCGCCACGGGTCAGTACATAACCATCGATGGATGCATCTGAGGATTCGAGTCGACGCTTCGCCTCGGAGCGGATCTCCTCGAAGATCCGTTCGGCCGCCTCGATCCGCGGCAGATATTCGGCGATCTGCAGGTCGGTCAGATCCGGTACCGACGGACTGCCCGCGGTCGCCGACGGCACGACCGAGAATGCGTCGCGCCGCGCTTCGGGGCAGACCGCTCGAGCCCGGCAGTAGCGGCACTGCGCCGCGCCGGGAATTCGCGGCGCGTCGTCGGCGCCGGCCCGCTCGACCGCCGTGGCGATCGCCCGTTCGGCCGCATCGAGATCGGCTCCATCGTAGTGCGCGAGGCTCACCGACATCTCCGCGCGCGGCTGAATGACCGCCACGCTCACCTCGTCGAGGCCGTGTTCGCATGCGACGAGCACAGCAAGTGCTCGCATCTGCCAGTTGTCGGCGGCATGGGGCACGGGCAGGCGACCTGACTTGTAGTCGATCACCAGCGCGCGCCTGGCCCTTCGATCGAGGTAGATCACGTCCGGACGTCCGCTGTAGCAGTCCTTCCACCAGATGCGCCGCTCTTCAACGACATCGGCGTCGGCGAAGCCCAGCTCGGCCACCAGCCGGGATTCCTCGCGTCGGCACTCCTGGACGACCCACTGCTGCAGGGCGTCGAGCTCTGACCCGTCGCGAATTCCGGCCAGCACTTCATGCACCATCGTGCCCGCTGCGGCATGCGGCCCGACGTCGTCGTCGGCAATTGAGCATTCGAGGTTCCAGGATCCCGGACAGGCGACAAGGCGGTGCAGTCCACTCGCGCTCGGCCGTCCATTTCGTTCATCGGTCATGGCAGAATTCATTGTGGTTCGCACACACCAATGCCCTTCAATTCCCCCCTGATTGACGACGTCGATCCACAGGTGGGCAGGGCCCGGACTCACAATTCGTAAAAAACGGAAAGAGCGAACCCAAAAGCGGCGGCGCGTGTTAATTTTGGTGGGTGTTGAAATCGTCAACGGAATCACCAGCGGGGATCGCAATGGCAGATACCACACAGGAGACGGCAAAGCGGGGCCTGCAGGACATTGTCGCAGGCACTACGTCCATCAGCTTCATCGACGGTCAGCAGGGCCGGCTCATTTATCGCGGATACAGCATTCACGACCTGGTAAAGGGGACCTTCGAGGAGGTGGTTTATCTGTTGCTCTACGGCGATCTGCCGACGCGCTCGCAGCTGGAGTCGTTCATCACGCAGATCCGTTCGGAGAGCACGCTTCCCGACGAGGTGATCGAGCGTCTGCGGACGCTGCCGCGGGACGTCAATCCGATGGAGGCGCTGCGCAATCTCGTCGGCGCGCTGTCGTTCAACGACAGTGAGAGCGACGACAACAGCCACGAGGCCAACATTCGCAAGGCGGTCCGACTCATCGCCAAGTTGCCGCTGATCGTGGCGCTGCTGCACCGCCACCGCAACGGCCGCGAGCTGAAGGTCTCGCAGATGAACGATTCGATCGCCGCCAACTTCATGGCGATGATCTTCGACGAGCCGGTCAAGCCGGAGATCTCGCGGATGCTCGACATCGCGCTGATCCTGCATGCCGATCACGAGTTCAACGCCTCGACCTTCACCGCGCGCGTCATCGCCGCCACCCTGTCGGATATGTACTCGGCGGTCGTCGGCGCCATCGGCGCCCTGAAGGGTCCGCTGCACGGCGGTGCCAACGAGCGGGTGATGCGGATGCTGATCGAGATCGGCTCGGTCGATAACGCCCGAGCATGGATCGATCAGGCGCTCGAGCAGAAGAAGAAGATCATGGGCTTCGGTCACCGCGTCTACCGTACCGAGGATCCGCGCGCCACGCACCTGCGTCGCATGTCCGAACAGATCGGCAAGGAAAAGGGTGAGACGAAGTGGTTCGACATGTCGCAGGTCATCGAGAAGGAGGTGATGGATAAGAAGGGGCTCAACCCGAACGTCGACTTCTACTCGGCTTCGACCTACTATATGATGGGAATTCCGCTGGAGCTCTTCACGCCGATCTTCGCCATGAGCCGCGTTGCCGGCTGGAGCGCCCACGTGATCGAACAGCAGGATGACAACCGTCTGATCCGCCCCGCGGCCGAGTACATCGGACCCACCGATCGGACGTACGAACCGATCGACGAGCGATAGCCCCAGCCCTGCGCGGCGTGAGTCATCCGGGAACGACGACGATTGAAGTGCCCACGGAAGTCCTCCGTGGGCCTTTCATTTCCGGGCCACGCCGCGACAGGCCGGCTCGCCGTTCATTCCCGCAAACACGCGGCTGCTTCGTCCACGCTCCCCCCCCCGCGTGCTTCTGGCGGAGCCACCGCGGTCTCAGCCAACGCGTCTGCCTTTTGTCGATTTCTCCGGCGAAATTCCACACGATCGAATCCCGGACCCGCCCGCTACGGATCTACTTCTGCCGAGCGACCGTCCTCCGGTGCTGCGGACCGCGGACTTCCCGGTCTGCCCACTTCTTCCGTAGCACCTGCTCCCATCATTTCCCTCGACGCCGATGATCCTCAGACGAGTTCCGGCGCGACTGCTGGCCCACGGCCGACCACTGCTCGGCACGGCGCTGCCGCGGTACCGATTCGGTCGGAAGACCTGGGCGCTGGTTGCGCTCGTTGTCGTACTGCTTCTGCTGCCGACGCTCTTCTTCCCTCTGGGTGCGGATCAGGGCCTGTACTACACGAGCGGCCGGAAGATCCTCATGGGGGCGGTGCACTACCGGGACATCATCGATCTGAAGCCGCCGCTGATCTACCATCTCTACGCGATCGCAATTGCACTCTTCGGCGCCCATCCCGTGTCGGTGCGACTGCTGGATCTGCTGGTACAGTCTGCCACGTGCCTGTTCATGGTGCAGCTGATCAGGAGGGCGTCGGGCAACGATCTGTGGGCGGCGTGCAGCGCCATCATCTACGCGATGCTGTACGTTGCACTGAGCTTCAACTCCACGGCGCTCGCAGAGGGATTCATCGGCGTGATGTTGCTGCCGGCGATCCACGCCTTGCTCTTCGGCCGCTCGCGGTTCGCGCAGGTGGTGGCCGGCGTGCTCGTCGGAGCGCTCGCACTACTGAAGTTCACCTTCGCCATCGTCCTTCCCGTCCTTCTGGTATATGTCGTATGGAACGGCGCCACTCCACCGTCACAGCGCGCCCGACGGGCGGTCTCGCTGTGCGGTGGGTTCGCTCTCGTTCTGACCCTGCTGCCGCTGTACCTGAGTGCCTTCGGCGTATGGCCGGAATTCGAACTGATGAACCGGTTCATCATCGGATACGCTTCGGTACACCACGGCTCGCTTGGCAGCCGGGCAACGCTCGCCCTGGACCACCTGAACATGTTATTGGTCGACCATCTGTCGGTGGTGTTGACGATCGCGGTCGCCGCAGCGCTTCTGACGGGCATCGCCTGGCGGGCGGAGGGTGAAGAGCATCTGGAGTCGATTGCCGGACAGCGCCGGCTGCTGCGGATGGCGGGCGCATTGCTGCTCGCGCTCGCTGCCACGATCGTCCTCGAGGACAAATACGCACCGTACATTTTCAGTCGAATCTTTCCGATGGCCGCCGTGCTGTCGGCATTCGTGATCTGCCGGATCGCAATGCGCCTTCCAGCTGCGGCGGGTGCCGATGCCTTCAGATGGCTTCTGATGGTGGTCGCGGTTCCCGCATTCCTGCTGCTGGGTCCGTTCCCCCGGTACGGTCGCCATGCGGTCGGCGGGCTGATCTCCGCAACGATGGGCGACAAAGGATTCGACGCGTATTACGGCACCACCCCCTACGGGAGATCGGATCTTCGAACGATTGCCTCGACGGTCAGGGAGCGACGCAGACCGGGAGACCACACGTTCGTCGCTTCGGGACTTGCAGGGCTCCTCTACGCGTATCTCGAAGAGGTGCCACAGACCGGACTCGTGCACGCCGCCTACATCATGGCACCCTATGCACCGGACGAATGGCGGAACGGCACACGGCGCTACCTTCTCGAGTCGCAGCCACGCTTCATCGCACTCGGCCGCATCGACAGCATGCCCGATCTGACCGGAAGCACTGCCTCGTCCGAAGAGGCCGTCAGGGCGCTGCCCGGAATCGACTCCCTTCTCGACACGGCGTATGACGTCGCGACGCAAACCCGCTGGTTTACCCTCTATGAACGCACCGATCCCTGAACGTCTTCAGTCGCACGGGGGCCATCGTCCGGATCGACGCATGTGGGTCATCGGGTCGATCATCGTCGGAGCACTCCTGCTGCCGCTGCTGATCTTCCCCCTCGGTCCCGACCAGTCGATGTTCTACGTCAGCGGCCAACGCGTGCTGCACGGCGCGCTGCACTACCGCGACGTGATCGACGTAAAGCCGCCGCTCATCTTCCACGTCTATGCGGTTCTTGCGTGGCTCGACGGCGGGTCGGCAATCGCCGTCAACGTCGCCGATCTCATCCTGCAGGCGGCGACCTGTCTGCTGATCGTCGCAGTCGTGCGCCGCGCCGGCGGGGACCGCATCTGGGCGTTCGTCGCCGCGGCACTCTATGCCCTCTGGTACGTCTCCTGCGGCTACGTCGTACTTCTGCAGACCGAGAGCATCACCGGACTGTGTTGTATCGGAGGCACATGGCTGATCCTCTTCGACCGACGACCGATGGCATTCGTGCTGGCCGGAGCGTCGGCCGGAGTCGCCTTCGAATCCAAATTCACCCTCGGAATTCTCCTGGCGGTGTTTGCCGCCGCGCAGCTGCTTCCGTCGCCGCGGCCGTGGTCGAAGTCGTTGCTGCGGCGGTGGGCGCTGCTCGGCGTTGGGTTCGCGCTCGTTGCGGCTCTGTTTCCGCTCTACCTCCTTGTGTTCCACCTGGTTCACGATTTCCAGCTCGCCAATGAATTCATCCGCGGATACGTGTCGATGAAGCGTGCTCCGCTGTTCGAAGAGCTGCAGGAACTAATGACCGGACCGCCGTTGCGACTGGCCGATGGCCTGTCGTCGGTCATGGCCGTGGCGCTGGTGGTCGGTACGGTTCGCGCGACGCTCGGTGTTGCGTCCGGCCCCGATGGCGAGTCGGGCGCCTCGGCTCGTGCGGCATCGCGTGTGCGGTCGTCGACGGCATTGCTGCGCGTGTGCGCCATCGGCTCGGTCCTTCTCTTCGCCACGGTCGTGCTCGAAGCACGGTACTACAGCTACCAGGTGATGCGGATATTCGCGTTCGCATCGATCCCCGCGTCGTACGCAATGCTGGGAGCAGTCAGGTCGATGAACGCGTTCCTTCGCCGCCACAGGTCGGTGGGTGCCTGGTCGGTCGCCGCGGTGTTTGCCGGAATCGCATTGGTGTACGGACCGCTTCCGAGGTACGCCTGGCTGGCCGCCACACCGACGGCCGCGCGCATCGTCGCCGGGTCCGAAGGTGAACTGCATTTCTACCACCGGATGCGCGCGCAGATCCCGTTTGAGGAAATCGACAGCATCGGTCGGTACATCGACGCACACGCCGGTGCCGATGACGAGGTATACGTATTCTCCACTGTTGCGGCAATGGTCCACCATCGCATTGGACGTCCGCCGGGTGACCGGCTCTACCACTCGATGTTCATCACGGGACCCTGGGCTCCTCGTCAATGGGTCGACTCCACGCGGTCGTACATCCTGCATCAGCGTCCGGAGTTTCTCGTCGTGCAGCACAACGACTTCATTCCCGATCAGGTACTCATCGCACAGACGTCTGAGCAGACTCTGTTCAAGCTTCCGGGAATCCGGAGCATGGTGGATACCGACTACATCCATGTCCTGCACCTGGAGTCGTTCGACGTCTACAGGCGTCGATCGGGCGATGCGGCGGCGAGGGCCGACATCGATGGTGCTGCGAGCATGCGTGAAGAATCAGGCAAAGGGCGATGAGGAACGGGAACGGCTACAGCCACGCCTCCGACGCCGTGGTCGATCCGCGCCCGGACGCGCCTGCCGGAGTCGTCGGTCACGTGATCGCTTCGATCGACTCGGGCGGGTCGATCACGACGGGAGCGACCATGGGACTCAGTCTGGTGCTGCTGCTTCCGCTGCTCTTCCTGCCGCTCGGACCCGATGACGGGGTGTTCTTCACCGTCGGTCGGATGATCCTCCAGGGCGCGGTTCATTACCGCGATGTGATCGACGTCAAACCGCCGCTGATCTACCACCTGTACGCATTGGCAATCGCGCTGTTCGGACCTCACCAGCTCTCGATCCGCGGGTTCGACTACCTGCTCCAGGGGCTCACCTGTATGGGACTCTACTGGCTGGTGGCGGGTGCAGTGCATCGGAGGACGATCGCTGCGCTCGCCGCGGTGTTGTATGCCGTGCTCTACGTATCGCTGGGAAGTCAGAACACGGCGCAACCCGAGAGTTACGTCGGCCTGCTGGCGATCGCGGCATTCTGGATTCAGATGCACCGACGCACGCCTGCGGGATTCGCCACGATCGGCTTGCTGATCGCGGTACTGTTCGGACTGAAGGTGACGCTCGGTGGGATGCTCGTCGCCGTAGCCGCTGCCGAGGTGTTCGTCTACGATCCGCGCACGGCATTTCGGGCGGTCATTCCGATCACCTGTGGATTCGTCGCGGGCGCAATGCTGTTGATTGCATGGATCGTGATCTCCGGCGGGTGGCATGGATTTCAGCAGATGCAGCAGTTCATCCGCGGCTACGCGCTGCTGTTGTGGTCCTCGGGGGCGATGTCGGTGACCTCACTGGTATCAAAGACGGCAGGGTCGATCGTGCTCGCGCTGTCGATCGCGGTGCTGACGGCAATGTGGAGCGGCATCTCCCAGGCGATGCACGCCGACCGGTCTGCCGAGGCCGATCAGGGTCCGCGCCCCAAAACAGTGCTTCCGCGCCTGTGTGCGCTCGGCGTCCTCGCCATGGTCGTCAGCATCGTTGCCGAGGGAAAATTCTTCCCCTACCACCTGTCGCGCCTCTTCCCGTTCGCCGTGATCCTCGCTGCCATGGGCACGGTTTCGGCGTTCGATCGCATTGCCACTTCACCGACGTCGAGCTACCGACGACTGATGGTTGCACCGCTCGCCGCGCTCGTGGTCGTATTGAGCCCGCTTCCACGCTACGGGTGGCACTCGATGGCGATGATCCTCTGGTGCACGAAGGGAACGGCTGCCGTGGATGCCCACTACAGCCGTCAGAACACCGGGTACTCACTGATATCGTTGAAGGCGGTTGGGCGGTATGTGCGAACGAGGCGGAAGCCGGGGCAGCGGATGGTGGCGATATCGAGCGTTGCGGGGCTGCTGTACATGTACGCCGACGTCGTGCCCGATGTGCGGGTAATGCACAGCGCGTTTCTCCTTGCGCCGTTTGCCCCGCGCGCGTGGCGCTTCGAGTTCGATCACTACATCGCCCGTCGAAGGCCGGCGTTCATCGTCGCCGAACATGGCGATCGCCTCACGAATCTCGACGGTACCAGTCTCGAGTCCGCCGACGTGCTGATGATGCTCGATACGTCGGCGGCACTGCTGCGCCGCGGCTATCACGTCACTCGCAGGTACGGACCGTTCGACATCCTGGAGCCGATACGGGACACGCTCGCGTCGCTACCGGATGGAGTCGGCTTCAGCCGTCGGCTCGATCAGCGCCACGAAGTCCGCGGGCGGTCGCAGCGGACGCATCGTGTCGACGGTCGTGAAGACGTGGAGCGTACGACCGGTGACGAGCAGTTCATCGCCGCGGAGGATGTCGTAGTCGATGGGCAGCCGTATGCCATCGAGGCCCCGAATCGTCGAGACGACGGTGAGCAGGTCATCGTAGCGGGCGGGGCGAATCATCCGCGCGGAGTACTCAAGCAGAGGCAGCATTCGACCCTCGCGCTCGATCGACGCGTAGGACATCCCGACGGTGCGCAGCAGTTCGGTACGTCCGGTCTCGAAGTATTCGAGGTAGACGCCGTGGTAGACGACCCCCATCTGATCGGTGTCGCGGTAGCGGACGCGGACGGTGGTTTCGCGGCTGATCATGCCGCGTTGGCTTCCTTGAGCTTCTGCTGTAGCGCGGTAAATGCGATCGACAGGTCGAAGGAATACATGCTGTTGAATTTTTCCCGGATCAGGAGAAACGGAGAGAAGCTGATGACGTCCTCCTCATCGCGACCAAGGAACAGGACGTTGGCTGGATCGTTGTCGACAAGTCCGGTGACCCAGCGGCCGCGGGTTCTCCGCACGAGCACCTCGCCGAGGTAGGCACCGAGAGTCTGCACCACATCCTCCGGTGGATGCGCGTCGGCGCTCCAGCCGGAGATGATCGCGCGATCGAGACCGGCGACACTCTCAACGGTATAGTCGAAGGTATCCTTGAACGCGTGGTCCAGCGCCGAGGCCGCCATCGCGGCGAGCTTGCGCATTCGGTCGGGCGTCGGCTCATCGGCGCGGAGCGGATTCTCCTCGATGTTCAGCACCACTTCACCAGGTTCGTCGACGACTCCGGAGGAGTGACGCGCACGCTTGCGCGGGGATGCGATGGCGGCAAGCACGAGATAGACGATCCCGAGGAACATGCCGGCAAGTGCGAGGTAGCTGATCAGACCCATGAGTGGTAGCTGCGCCGGATGGCGGCGTCAACGGGTGCAGTGGAAGGATTTGCGTATGGCGTGAGCGACTACCGGTTGTTCCGCTCGATGATGGCGAAGAGATCCAGGAGCCGTTCGAGATCCTCGGAGGAATAGAAGTCGATCTGGATGGCGCCGTCGCCGCCGGCATTTGCGCGGATCTTGACCTGCGTGCCGAGCACCTGGCGCAGCCGCGAGGTGATCTCCGCAAGCGTCAGATCGAGTTCATCGGTCGACTGGCCATTGCTGGCAGGACGCGACTCGGACTCCTTTCGACGGGCACTGCCACCGCTGCCGTTGCGTACCGCCAGTTTGACGAGCGCCTCGGTCTTGCGCACCGACAGCTGTCGATCGCGCACCTGTCGCCAGAGTTCCTGCTGTTGATCGGCATCCTGAATCGTCAGCAGCGCACGGGCATGGCCCGTGCTGATTTCGTTGCGGCGCAGCGATTCCTGGATCGTCTGCGGCAGTCGCAGCAACCGCAGGAAGTTGGTGACCGTGGAGCGATCCTTACCGACACGTTCGGCGACTTCCTCCTGGGTAAGCTGGCATTCGCGGGAGAGTCGCTGGTAACCGAGCGCCACCTCGATCGGATTGAGATTCTCGCGCTGGACGTTCTCGATGAGCGCCAGCTCGAGCATCTCCCGATCGGAATTGACGTCGAGGATGTAGGCGGGAATTTCCAGCAGTCCGGCGTCGATCGACGCCCGCACACGGCGCTCTCCTGAAATCAGCTCGAATCCGGTCTCGGTCCGACGTACCGTGATCGGCTGGATGACCCCCTTCTCGAGGATCGAATTCTTCAGTTCCTCAAGCGCCTGCTGGTTGAAATCGATGCGTGGCTGAAACGGATTCGCCCGAACCTTCGCGATGTTGATGTTGCAGATGGTGCCTACCGTCAGGCCGTCGTCCGGCGGCAGTGGCTGGCCCTTCTCGAGCGTCACATCCGAGGATTGCAGCAGGGCACCGAGTCCCCTGCCGAGCACTGTCTTGTTCTTCGCCATGTTGGCTGTATCCGCTTGTGGTGATCACCGACACCCGTGCTGCCGGCACTTCACCGCTGCACTACGAGTTCGAGATCTTCCGCTGATTGTTCTGTTCACCACTTCCCGATTCCCGGGACTCGCCGCTGCGCCGACGGGAGGAATCACTATCGACGCTTCGATCGGCGCCGACGTCGTGTCCGTATGAACCGTTCAGATCGGCGTTGCCCGCATCGCTTGCGCGAGGACCGGACTCGCCTTCGGAGGAAGTCTCAGTGGTGTCGCCCGATCGCGATGCCTGAAAACGGCTGCCACCGTCGCCGGACGTCGCCGGCGGGGTGCCTCTCGGCGAGGGTTCCTCTCCCGAAGCAGACTCCGGCAGGATGTCGTCGCGCCGGAGTATCTCCGTCGCGAGGTCCATGTAGTTCTTCGTTCCGATCGACAGCGCGTCGTAGAGCAGTACCGGCTTTCCGTGACTGGGCGCTTCGCTGAGGCGGACGTTTCTGGCGATGACCGTCTCGAAGACCTTGTCGCCGAAGTACCGCCGCACCTCGCTCATCACCTGATTGGACAGACGAAGACGGCTGTCGTACATCGTCAGCAGCACGCCCTCGATGTCGAGATCGGGATTGAGATGCTTCTTGACGATCGCAATCGTGCTCAGGAGCTGCCCGAGTCCCTCCAGCGCGTAGTATTCGCACTGCACAGGAATCAGGACCGAGTCGGCGGAGGTGAGCGCGTTGAGCGTCAACAGGCCAAGCGACGGAGGGCAGTCGATGATGATGTAGGTGAACTTGCGACTCATCGACTCCAGCGCGCGCGAGAGCACCTTCTCGCGATGCGACACGTCGATCATCTCAATCTCCGCGCCGACGAGGTTGATGTGCGACGGGATAAGCTCCAGAAATGCGAGCTCGGTCTTCATCGTCGCCTCGGCCGGCGCGACACCGTCGACGATCACCTCGTAGATGGTCTTCGTCAGCTTCTGGGGATCGATCCCGAGGCCGCTCGATGCGTTGGCCTGCGGGTCGATGTCGATCAACAGTGTCGGCTGTTCGGCGGCAGCAAGCGACGCGGCAAGATTCACAGCGGTCGTGGTCTTGCCAACGCCTCCTTTCTGATTTGCAATCGCGATTACTCTACCCATTGAATTCTCACATTTGGCCCGGGAAGCCGCACCAACACTTGACTTCGGGTCACTGGACACGGGAGCGGCCACGCGACCGCCGCGTACTGCTGTGAACCTCTGGCGGGATGCTCGCGTGGTCGATTGAGAGATGGAGAGGATGAGGACGTAGCGACGAATGGGCTCGGTGCGCTCGGATGGCAGGTAAGATAGCGATTGCAGCAACACGCACGGAGACTCCCCGGCGAGCGCGGACTCAGCCGATCGCGTCATACTCCAACCGCATCCAGTTCAACGCGTCGATCACCAACGCGTGCGTGATCTCCCCGCTGCGGACCATCGCGTCGACCTCGTCGAGCCGTCGCTCGATGACGGCGATCTGCTCGTGTTCGTCGGGCTCGCCATCGCCGACGCGAACGCATCCGGTGGCCAGCACCGTGTACGTCCAGTTGTCGATGATCGCCGGATTCGACCGTACCCGCCCGATCACGCGCGACGCCGCGCATCCGTAACCCGTCTCCTCCCGTAACTCCCGTTCAGCCGCCTCCACCGGCGACTCGCCATCGTCGATGATGCCTCCGGGAACCTCGAGTGTGATCTCCCCGGTCGCCTGTCGGAATTGCCGGATCAGCAGCAGACTGCCTTCCTCAGTGATCGCCACCACGTTCACCCAGTCGTTCGAACGGATCGTGAAGAAGTCGGCACGGCGACCGTCGCCACCCCTGCGGCGCGTTACGCGGTCGACGGTGAAGATCCGGCAGTCGGCGATCTGCTCGACCGCCTCCGTGCTCCAGGGAGTAATGCGTTCGTCGGTGTTCATGATCAGCAACAGTGGGCAGGGGGCGCGCGCTCGTGAAGGAGGAACCGGCATGGGCGGTGCGCGGCCGGCTCCGTTGGCCACCCCCCCGGGTGGCTACGTCGAGGGCGCGGCGTTGACGAGTTCGTAGCTCTCGCCCGGATTCAGAATCAGGGCCTTGTGACCCGTCCCCTCGACCTTCGAACGGAATTCTTCTGGATCGGCGCGGATGACGTCGAACGTGTTGTAGTGCATCGGGATGACAAGCTTCGGCGCCAGCAGCTCGACAGCGGTGACGGCGTCGTCGACGCCCATCGTGAAGTTGTCCCCGATCGGCAGCAACGCGACGTCGATCCGGTGGCGCGCGCCGATGAGCTTCATGTCGGAGAATAGCGCCGTGTCCCCAGCATGGTAGATCGTGTGCGAGCCGATGGTGACGAGCAGTCCCGCGGGCTGACCGCCGTAGCTGCCATCGGGCAGCGCACAGCCGTGGAAGGCAGGCGTCTGCTTCACCCTTCCGAATTCGAAGCCGTAGGAACCGCCGATCGACATCGGATGCGCGTGCTCCACCCCCTGCCGCCGTAGCCAGTTGACAGTCTCGAACGATGCGATGACCGTCGCACCGCTGGTGCGGGCCAGCGCCACGGTATCGCCCAGGTGGTCGCTGTGACCGTGCGATACGAGGATGTGGGTGGGATGCAGGTCGTTCACATCGAGCGCCGCTAGCGGATTGTCCGTAATGAACGGATCGATGAGCAACTCGAAACGGTCGCTCTGAATCCGCCATGCGGCATGACCGATGAACGTGAGCGTGGTGTCGTGTGGCATGTGGGGGTCGGACGAGCCGATGGGTTGTTGAACGATGAACTCGAGGAATGTACGCAGCCACCCTCAAAGCCCCCGGGCGAGGAGCAAATCGACGGTGCGCGCGGTGATGGCCTTCGCCGAGGCGTCCACGGCCACTAACAAACGGCGGGCCCATCCGCGCGAACACCAGTCGGTAACCTTCCCCCGTAGGTTACCCGGTGTCGGCCGTGGGCCCGCCTGATTGGTCGACTGTGCCGCGCTGCTACTGCACGACGTCCGGTCGGAGCATTTTCTCGATCTCCTCGATGTGCTCGGATTCCTCGCCGATCATCTGCTCGAGATACACGCGCAGTGCCAGGTTCCCGTCGCCGGCGTCTTCGAGCAGCTTCGCGTACATGTCGAATGCGTCCTTTTCGAACTTCAACGTGATGCGGAGCATTTCGTCGAGCGACGCGAACGTCGGTGGGAACCCATGCTTCGACGGTTCGGTGGTCGGGTCACCGCCGAGCCAGATGATCTTGTCACCGACCCTGGTGGCGTGGTCCATTCCCTCGGTGGCCTGCTGACGGAGCCATCCGACGATCGGGATACGCGCGTGACCGTAAATGTAGAATGAGTAATGCAGATACATCATCGCCCCGGTCAGCTCAGCGGCGAGTATGTGGTTCAGTCTGTCGCAGATATCCTCATTGCTCATCGAGCACCTCCGGAATCATGGATGAATGTGCGCGCCGGTTCCCTTGATGACGCCGAGATCGCTTCCGATACGCGTGAATGCGTCGACGGCCCGATCGAGATGTTCCCGCGTGTGCGCCGCGGACACCTGCACGCGGATGCGCGCCTGTCCCTTGGGCACCACCGGATAGAAGAATCCGATCACGTAAATCCCCTCTTCGAGCAGCCGGTCGGCGAACGTCTGCGCCAGCGGGGCCTCGTAGAGCATGATCGGAACGATCGGATGCACGCCGGGCGTGATGTCGAATCCCGCCGCGGTCATCCGCTCGCGGAAGTAGCGCGTGTTGTCCTCGAGTCGATCGCGCAGCTCGGTCGTCTGCTCGAGCATGTCGAAGACCGCAATACCGGCGCCGAGAACCATCGGAGGAAGCGCGTTTGAGAACAGGTACGGACGCGAGCGCTGGCGGAGCATGTCGATGATCTCCCTGCGCCCGGTCGTGTATCCTCCGATGGCGCCACCAAGCGCCTTGCCAAGAGTGCCGGTGATGATGTCGACCCGTCCCATCACGCCGCAGTGTTCGGTCGAACCGCGTCCATGGGCGCCCATGAATCCCGCCGCATGACAGTCGTCGACCATTACGGCCGCGCCGTACTGATCGGCCAGATCGCAGATCTCCTTGAGCGGTGCGACGATGCCGTCCATCGAGAACACGCCGTCGGTGACGATCACCTTGTGGCGGGCGCCGTCGGCGTCGGCCTGCTGCAGCTGGCGCTCGAGGTCCTCCATGTCGGCATTGGCGTAGCGATACCGCCGTGCCTTGCAGAGTCGTACGCCGTCGATGATCGAGGCGTGGTTGAGCTGGTCGGAAATGATCGCGTCCTCCTCACCGAAGATCGGCTCGAAGATGCCACCGTTGGCGTCGAAGCAGGCAGCGTAGAGGATCGTGTCCTCGGTATGATGGAATTCAGAAATCTTCTTCTCCAGCTGCTTGTGCAGATCCTGCGTACCGCAGATGAAGCGGACTGAGCTCATGCCGTAGCCATGCGAGTCCAGCGCGTGATGCGCGGCCTCGATCACCTTCGGGTGCGAGCTCAGTCCCAGATAGTTGTTGGCGCAGAAATTCAGCACCGGCTCGGAGCGGCCTTCGACCTCGATCTCCACGCTCTGCGGCGTCGTAATCACGCGCTCGCGCTTGTAGAGTCCCGCCTCCTCGATCGATGCGAGCTCCCGACGAAGCTCCTCCCGGAGTGTATCGAACATATCTGGTCGTCAGTTGGATGAACTAGAAAGCGCCCAATGTACGAATTCGACCGACGACCGATTCGGCGTCCGAACGTGTCGGTACGGCCCGGTGACTGCCCTCGGAGCGGTTGCACGACAAACGGCCGACGTGGTACCTTGAGGTTTATGAACGATCCAACGGCCGCAAGGGGCCACCTCCACGCGCGGTTCGACCTCGAGACCTCCGACGGCGAGACACTCGCCTGTGATGCCCGATTTCCCACTGCCGGAGATGGACCGTTTCCGGTCGTCGTCTTCGTCCACGGGTTCAAGGGATTCAAGGACTGGGGCCCGTTCCCGACGGTATGCGCGCGGATCGCCGAAGCGGGATACCACGTGGTGTCGTTCAACTTCAGCCACAACGGCGTCGGCGACGATTCGCAGGAATTCACGCAGCTCGACCGCTTCGCTTCCAATACGTTTTCACGCGAGGTGCGCGAACTGCTCGAGGTGATCGAGGCGGCGAGGGACGGCAGCATCGGCTCGCATGGTGCCGCCGACGCTTCACGCATCGCGGTGATCGGACACTCGCGTGGCGGCGGTATCGCGCTCATCGCCGCCTCACGCGACGGTCGACTCGATGCGGTCGTCACATGGTCGGCCGTTGCGACGTTCGACCGATACACCGAGCGGCAGAAGCGACTGTGGCGGCACGACGGCTACCTCGAGGCACGCAACGCGCGCACGGGCCAGCTGATGCGACTCGACGTCGGGCTGCTCGACGACCTCGAGGAGAATGCCGAGGCACTCGACGTCGTGGCGGCAGCACGGTCGCTGCGGACTCCGCTGCTGGTCGTTCATGGCGAGCAGGACCTCACGGTGAGCATCGACGACGCCGAGCGAATCGTCTCCGCCTCGGGCGCGCCGGTGACCGAGCTGGTGCGCGTGCCGCACACCGGTCATACCTTCGGCACGGTCCATCCCTTCGAATCATCCACTGCTGCGCTCGACCTCGTTGTGGAGCGCACGACAGACTTCCTATCCCGCACCGTCGGCAGCGCCGGCGACTGATCTCCGGCGGAGCTCCCGGACGAACGTCCGCGGTATTGCGACGACGGGCCCCCAATTCCTTCCGAATGATGACGCGACGAGACCTCCTCTCCCTCGTGGTGACTGCCGCCCTGGCTGCATCGCTCACGTCCACGGCATCGGCACAATCGAACTACCTGCCGCGCTACGCACTCAACGCCATCGACTCCGCACTCGGTTCGATCCTGATGACGCCGTCGGACCTGACGATGCGATGGGATGCCGTCGCGGACGACGTGCACCGGCTTCCGGTGATCCGCGGACTGTTCGAGGAGCCGCTCAAGAGCTTCGACCTTGCCGATTCGCTCGCGAGGCTCTCGGCCGAGGGCGTGCAGGATCCGGGTCGGCTCTTCCGTGCCTATGGTCCGATTCTCGACCTCGGCCATACCCTCGTACGCCCCGATCCGCCGGTGCCGACCGACGCCGAGATCCGCGAGCTCACAGGCGTCGATATGGATGCGATCGACTTCCCCTCGGCCCTCATCCTCCGTCGATTCCTGGCGATGACCCTCGTCGCCGACGTCGAACTGCTCAACGCGAGACGGGGCATCGACGACGACCGCTTCCGCCGACTGCTCGAGTACAGCGATACGCTGCTGCTCGAGTCACCCGACAATGCGGATGCGTCGCTGGTGGAACTCAAGGAGGCCGAACGCTACGGGCTGGCGCGCAACAAGCAGTTCTTCAACGTCGACGCCGCCGGCCTCAACTACGCCAAGCTGCTGCAGCCGGGTATCTCGCTCTACATCCAGGCACTCGAACTCGCCCGCACGATCGGCGACGGCGTCCGCGATTACGATTCACTCAAGACCCGTATCTGGGAAACCAACTACGGCCGCATCGCAATCGGCGGTCCCGGCGACGACGTCTACACCGGCGATTACCTGCTGATCATCGACGTCGGTGGCAACGACGTCTACCACCTCGCCCCGCGCACAAAACAGGAGGCCGCCGAGCGTCCGGCTTCGCTCATCGTCGACTTCGATGGTGATGACACCTATGTCGGCGAGGACTACTCCCTCGGAGGTTGCCTCTTCGGTGCATCGATCGTGCTCGACATGAAGGGCGACGACTCCTACTCGGCACGCAACTTCTCGATCGGCAGTGGCAACTTCGGCATCGGTATCGTTCACGACGCCGCCGGCAACGATCGATACAGCGGCGGCACGTGCGTCGAGGGTTCCGGCATGTTCGGCATCGGGATGGTGGTCGACGAAGCCGGCAACGACACCTATCTGGCCAACCTGCAGTCGCAGGGATTCGGCTTCACGCGCGGCATCGGCGTGATCACCGACGTCAGCGGCAACGACACCTACATCGCGGCTTCCCCCTACGTCGATTATCTCCGCTACGCCGACCACTTCGCAACCTTCAGCCAGGGCGCCGCTCTCGGTGCCCGTCCGGTCGCCTCCGGCGGCATCGGCTACATCGCCGAACTCGGTGGCAACGACACCTACCAGGCGGACATCTTCGGTCAGGGCGTCGCCTACTGGTATGGCTTCGGCGCCATCGTCGACCGTTCCGGCGCCGATCACTACCAGGCCTACCAGTACGCCCAGGGTGCGGGTGTGCACCTGGCCTCCGGCGTGCTCATCGATGAGAAGGGCGACGACAACTACGTCTCCCACGGTGTCTCGCAGGGCTGCGGACACGACATCGGATTCGGTGGACTCTACGACGCAACGGGTGACGACGATTACGTCGTCGAATCGCTCTCGCTTGGTGGCGGCAACGCCGACGCGATCTCCCTGTTCATCGACGGCGCCGGCCGCGATGCCTATATCGCACGCGTCAACAACACCCTTGGCTACAGCGACTACCGACGTCTCTACGGCATGGTGGGAATCTTCCTCGACCTCGAGGGCAAGGATCTCTACGGCACGACCCGAGGCGGCAACGACACGCTCTGGACCGGAAGCACCTACGGCGTCGGACTCGACGGCGAATTCAGACCGTCCGGAACCGACGAGGTCGCCTCCGCCTCCGACGAAGAGAAGCACACGCCAGAAGAAATTCAGAGGGAGCTGGGTGATGACGTCGAGACACTCTTCATTCAGGCCTCCGCCGCGCCGCAGAAGTACCAGTACCTCGTCGAACCCGCTCGAACGCGCCTGGTCGACAGCGCCGACAAATACGGCTCAATCCAGTACATGATGGGAAAGCTGAATTCCGAATCCGCCCGGGAACGTCTGGCGCTCACCTTCACCGTGCCCCGCTTCGGCGATCGCGTGGTTCCGTTGCTGGTCGACACCGTCCGGCTCAGTCGCGACGAGGATCGCGTTGGCATGGCCATGTATCTGCTCGGCCGCATGCACGATTCGACCGCCGCGCTCGCGATCGGACAACGGCTCGTGCAGGGCCGCACCTGGCGACTGCGCGCGACCGCCGGCGAGGCCCTCGTGCAGATGAATGCCGAAGCAGCACGCCAGTTCCTCATCGAGGCGCTCTCGGATTCGGTCGAGCTCGTGCGGGGACGTGCCTCCCGTGCCCTGGCCAAGGTCGCCACCCAGACCGAGCTGACACGCTACATCGTCCCGATGCTCAACGATTCGACCCAGATCGTCCGCTACCAGACGCAGCTGGGAATCAAGGACCGGCCGATGGGTGAAACGGCGGACTTCCTCATCAAAACGCTCACCGACAAGCCCCACGGCTATACGGTCGATCTGCTCGTTCCCGTCGCAGCGGAAATTCGTGATACCGCCACACGCGTACGGCTGCTTGAGTCGATGCTCAACAACGCCGAACCCTCGGTACGCGCCGGCGGCGTTCGCCTGGCCCGACTGTGGAACGACGCCTCGCTCATTCGTCGCGCCGTTCGTCTGAAAGACACCGAGCGCCATGCCAGCGTCCTCGATGAACTCCGCATGATCGATAGCGGATCGAACCGATGAACGCGACGGAATTCAGTCAGTGTTGAATGCAGACAGGATTGAATTCAGTCCAAGATGGATTCAGTCGTGATTGAATTCAGTCACGATTGCAGCAGGACAGGTGGCGGGCGAACACAATCGACTGTAAAACGAACGGGGCGACGGCATCAGGAATGCCGTCGCCCCGTCTCGGTTCGTCCGGAGGGCACTTCTACGGATTGGCCGCCACCGCCTCCTGCTGCATCTGGCTCGACAGCGATCGCACCCGGCTGCTGAAGCGGACCGCCGCGTCGGCCATCTTCTGCGGCGAGGTCTCCTGGGGATTCACCCGATGCTCCAGAATCACGCGATGCGTCGCCGGATCGTAGCGCAGCGTGCCGATGTCCAGTCCACCGCCATTGAGATCCTCGATCCGCTTGTTGATCTGCGCCATGTGCGCCGCATCCACATCCGACAGGTTGGCTACCGTTCCCGAGAAGAGCACCTCGTTGGGGGCCGACTCGCGGATCACCGCCGTCTCCCGACCCGTTGCCGTCTCGACCATCGTAATCTGGTCGGCACCACGGGTTGCCTCAAAGTCGCCTCCGACACCGTCCTTTGCCTGCGAGAGATCGCTGTAGATCGTCTCGATGACCTTTGCCGGGGAACTCGGCGACTGGTCACCGACTTCGGCGTTGAGCGCGGTCTGTGCGCCTTCGTCAGGCGACACCTCGTTGGTCACGCCCGAGGTGAAGACGATGACGGCGATCACGACGACGAGCAGAAAGCCGCCGCCGATGATCATGAGATTTCTGTTGTTCATGTCGCTCCTCAAGGATTGATGGCAGGGTTTCGCCGGGCGTGGGCGGAATTTGATCAGAACCCGGGACTTCACCAACAGCGGCAACAACCGCGTCAAACGAAACGATCCGTCGGTACCAGTACCGACGGATCGCATTCGAAACCCGTTCCTCAACTGCCGAATCGCTATTCGCCCCGGGTGTTCTCCCCGGACAGGTTCATCGCCGATTCACCGCCCGAGGCTTCATCGATCGATTGTTCGACGTCGATCGAAACGCCGCGCGAGAGCACGCGACCCTCCGGAGTGTCGTTGGTGAACCGATGCGTTTCGACGCCCTCCCCCTTCGAGGAGATGTGAACCTGCTGAACGCCGAGAGAGTCGAGCGCCGTCTTCAGCGCCCGCGTCGTCGTCGCCGCACGCTCGTCGGAGAGCGCTTCGTTGCGCGCCACCTCGCCGATCCGATCGGTGTAGCCGAGAACGTGGACCGACGCGTCGCCTCTGGTCAGTCCCGCGAGCTCCTGGATCGCTTCCCTGTTCTGCCAGGTGAGATCGGCCTTGTCGAAGTCGAATCCCACGAGCGTATAGGAGATGTGTTCGGTGTTGCCGGTGCGCACGATGCGACCGTCGATGACTTTGAGCTGATGACGCATCACCAGCGGCAGGCGATCGCTTGCGAACACGGTCGCGCCGGTCGAGTCGGTCACCTCCAGTTGCGCGACGATCGGCGCCAGCTCATTGCCGCCCTGGTCGTGCTCGATCTTCCAGGAGAGGTCCGACTGATCGATACCGCCCGACTGATGACTGGAGTATTCACCCAGGGTCGCACCCGCCTGCGTGACGGTGATGCGCCAGTCGCGCACGCCCGCCTCGGCGTCGATCTGCGGCACCATCTTGAGGTACGGCGGATCGTAGCTGACCGTCTCGGTTTCGGTCACCACCGGTGCCATGATCGCCTCCACGTCCGAGTGGAACTCCACGCGACGATTGTCCGCCCGACCGTCGGAAGTGAGCTCGTTCGACGGCTCCATCCAGTGGGCCGAGTCGACGATGTCGATGCGACCCGGATCGATGCCCCACGTATCGACGAGGTAGTCGCGGAAGCGCCGGGCGCGCGGCACGGCGAGTGTTGAATCCTCATCGCCCGAAGTGCGGCCGGCAAGACTCAGTCGCGCCTCGGGATACCTGCGCATCCGCGCGCCGACGATGTCCAGCGTGTGATGCTGAATCTCGTAGACGCTCACGCCCTGCAGGTCATCGATCGCAAACGTGTCCGCCGCCGAGCGATCGAGCAGATCGTATCGCCGTGGTATCTCCGTCTGATTCTCGTTGAAGAATACCGCCGGAAGCAACGGCGCCACCTGGCGGTACCGCGTCTCATTCATCTGAATTTCGGCAAGGGCGAATTCCTTCCGATCCTCACCCATTCCATACAGCTTGATCGACGCCGCCAGGTACGGCTTCGGCGTCTGCGGCGGACTTGGAACGTTGAGATCGAAGAGCAGGGAAATCCCCAGGCCGACGAGTGCGCGCCGCCACGAGTGATCGCGCACGGTCGAGAGCATGTCGGCGTGGAAGGCCAGCCCCGGCTGCAGATACGTATTGTCGCCGACGGCGATGTCGTAGGTCAGAAGCGCGGTGGGACCGAACGCGAGCGACGTCGCCTGCAGCGGCGTTCCGTCGAGCATCGCCTTGGCGTGCTGTCCGTCGGCGAAGCTGTAGTCGCCCGGTCCGGTGATGTTGTCGGTCTGAGCAAAGCCGGCACCGAATCGAAGCGCGAGCGTCGGGCCCACGGCCAGGCCGAGACGGTCGGTGAGCCGCAGGCGCGCAAGCAGATCGAACGACGCATCGAACTCCGAATGGTCCAGCCGGTACTGCCGTTGCAGATCGACCAGATCGCCGGTCTCGTCGTCATAGATGCGAGTCGGATCGACCGGTGACTCCGTCATTCGCCCGGCCATTCGTCCCAGATACGCCGAGGCCGAAAGCCCGGCCGACTGGGTGAAGAGCGTTGGAAGCTGGAAGTCGACGCCTGCGGCGGTGCGGTATCCGTAGCCGGTGTGGAACACACCGCAGTCGGGTGACTCGTTGTAGACCGGCACGTTGCTGATCTGCCCTGCGGCCATTGCGCGCACGCTCGGTCCGAAGAGCACCGGGTGTGCGGTGATGGACGCCTCGACCGGAGCCGAGGTGCTGATCATCTGCAGCGAATCGGAGCCGCGCGTGACGTGCGATCCGTCGCTGATGGATGTGCCGACAGGCTGCGCACCGTCCGGCGTCGTCTGGGACAACGCCGGAACGGTGAGCAGCAGGAGGAGTGTAGCAATGGCTGGGAAGCGCATGGACGGTCAACTGACGTTGGTGGGGGCCCCGCGGCCGCGAGGACTCAGTTGATGATGATCACCGGCGTGGAGGCAGACTCCTCGCCGTCGCGGATCTCGAGCATGTAGGTTCCGGCCGGAGTGTCTCCGAAGTTGAAGAGCACCTCCTGCTCGGCGCCGTTGCCGGCGGGAAGGGATCCGAGCGGAATCCTCCGCCCGGAGAGTTCGACGAGGGACACCGACGGACGTGAGCCGTCCGGTGCACGATAGCGGATCACCGCACGGCCGAGGACCGGATTCGGCAGCACGGCCTTGATCGCCACCGATTTGCCGAAGTCGAAGCCGTGCGCGATGTCGCATCCGCTGAGCACCACCAGACCAGGTCCGGCGACCGAGACGTTGTACTGCCCGGCCTGGAACAGGTGGCTGGAGTTCTCCTGCGGAATCAGCTGGATGTCGGAGATCTCCACTCCGTTCATCGGAACGGCGGTCGAGAGTCCTTCGAAATCGATCTGGAAGAGCCGACCGCCCTCGATCACCGGACCCGATTCATCGCGATCGATCTCGACCTCGTCGTCGGAGATCCGGTAGATCTGCGTGCCGCCGGTGACCACCTTCGCGGCCGACTCGAAGGCTTCGCGCGGGAAGAGCGAGCGCGACGGGAACTTGAGCCGGATGCGGTAGCCACCCACGTTCTCCAGCGACGTCAGCGGCGGGTTGATCGTCATCGTCAGCCGCGCCCGCTGACCGACACGTGCGTAGGCAGTGTCGAGCCAGACCAGACGCGCCGGCGGCCAGCGCAGCATGTAGGGGTTGGAGACGGCCGGACAGCCGTTCGAGTCGGTGATCTTCACGGTGTACCATCCCGACTCCTGCGCCGCCAGACGACGGTCGGTCGCGCCCTGGATCTCGAGCCCGTTCTTACACCACTGGTAGGTGCTGGCCGGTGTCGAGACCATGTATCCGTTGTCGAGCGTAATCTCCGGCGCCTTCGGCTGCGGATGCACGATGACGATCGCAGGATCCGAGGTTCCCGGACAGGAGCTTCCGTCGGTGACGGTCACGCGGTAGGAGCCGCTGCGCGTCACGAAGATGCTCCGCGTCGTCTCGCCAGTCGACCACAGGTAGCTGTCGTATCCGACCGGTGCCTCCAGCATCGCGGTGTCGCCGTAGCAGATCTCCACCGCCTCAGGTGTGATCGACGGTGTCGGAGCCGGCAGATGCGTCACCGTGGCCTCAGCCACGCCGCTGCAGCCCGCCTCGTTCTGCACTGTGACCGTGTAGGTGCCGGCGTCGCGAACGGTGATCCGCTGCGTCGTGTCTCCGGTCGTCCACAGGTACGAGGTGAATCCCGTTCCCGCGTCGAGCGTCGTCGAATCGCCTGCACAGAATTCCGACGGTCCGTCGAATGCGATCGACGGCTCGATGGCGTCGCCGATCTCCACATCGAGCGTCAGCGCGTCGCCGGAGCATCCGGTGAGATTATTGACCATCGCGGTCACGTCGACGGTTCCCGTACCCGCGGCGCCCCACTGGACGAGGACCGTACCGGTCCCCTGACCGCCCACGATCTGTCCACCGGTGACGCTCCACTGGTAGGTGATTTCAGACTCGGCGTCGACGCTGTATGCAATGGTTGAATTCCGACAGACGACCGTGCGTCCGCTGATGACCGGCGCCGGCCTCGGCTGGACGGTCACGAACACGGGGTCGCCGGCGGCGGCGCATCCGAGTGAATCGGTCACCACTACACTGTAGCTTCCGGCCTTCGATACCTGAATCTGCCGCGTCGTCTCACCAGTCGACCAGAGGTACTCGAGGAATCCCGAGCCGGCGTCGAGCGTCGTGGACTGACCCTCACAGATCAGCGTACCGTCGAGCGCCTTGATCTCAGGAATCGCGTCCGGCTTGACCTGCACCTCGAACGGCGCCGAGGATGCCTCACATCCGCGGGCATTGGTGACGGTCACGAAGTAGCTGCCAGGCTCATCGACGGTGATCGCGCGTGTCGTGGCGCCGGTTGACCACCGGTAGGCGGCGAACGCGCCGGCGTCGAGCGTGATCGAATCGCCCAGACAGATGATGGGCGTGCGGTTGGCCGTGATCTCCGGCGTCGGCGGCGGCGCGATGAGCACCTCCAGCGTGTCACCCGAGGTGCAGCCCTGTGTGCTCGTCACCTGCACCATCACCAGCGCCGCGGCGCTGGAACCCCAGTCCACGTCGATCGTGCCGGTCCCCTGTCCCGAACTGATCGTGCCGCCGACGACCGACCAGAGGTAGGTCCAGTCGGCGGCGCCGTTGACGCTGTAGCTCGCCGTGGCCGCGGGACAGACCGTGTCCTGGCCGGCGATGTCGACCGAAGAACGTTCGAGCACGTCGATGTCGATCCACGCGTCGGCCGTGCAGCCACTGCTGTCAGCCACGGTCACGCTTACGCGTCCGCTCCTGCGCACGGTGATCGTCGGCGTCGTCTCGCCGGTCGACCATCGGTAGGATTCGTAGGTATTCTCCAGTGTCAGATCGACCGACCCGCCATCGCAGAATTCCGTCGGCCCGAGCGCCACGATCGTCGGCTCCGGAAGCGCATTGACCTTCACGTCGATCGAATCCGATGCGCTGCAGCCGTTGTCGTTCGTCACCGTGACCACGTAGGTACCGCTCGCGGTGACGGTGATGCGCGGGGTCTTCTCCCCCGTCGACCATTCATAGCTGGCGAAGGAATCCTCCACTTCGAGATCGACCGATTCTCCCTGACAGAATTCCGTCGGTCCCAGCGCCGTGATCTTCGGCGTCGGCAATGGGTGGACGATCACATCGATCGAATCGAAGCCGACACATCCGTTGGAATCCGTCACCGTGACGGTGTAGGTACCGCCCGTGGAGGCGACGATCCGATCGGAGGTCTCCCCACTCGACCACAGGTAGGAATCGAAACCCGGTGTTGCCGCCAGCTCGACGCTTCCGCCCTCACAGAAATCGACCGGTCCGTTCGCGGTGATCGTCGGCGTCGGCGGTGTGTTGACGACGATGTCGATCGACGTCGCGCCGCTGCAACCGTTGGAATCGGCCACGGTGACCGTATAGGTGCCGGACTTCGTGACGGTAATGCGATTGGCGGTCGAGCCGGTCGACCACTGGTAGTTCGCGTAGGATTCCTTGAGCGTCAGGTCGACGTCACCGCCCTGACAGAATTCGATCGGCCCCGACGGTACGATCCGGGGATCGGGTGGCTGATTCTCGTCGACGCGCTGGGAGCTGGCTCCGCTGCATCCGCTTGTATCCTCGACGATGACCGTGTAGGTACCAGCCGAGCGTACGGTGATCGCGCGGGTCGTGTCGCCGGTCGACCACAGGTAGGAACGGAATCCCGCGTTGGCTTGCAGAACGACGCTGTCGCCGGAGCAGAAGGGATTCGGTCCGCGAACGGCGATTGTCGGAGTCGGCGGATCGAGCACCGTGACGGTCATCGTATCGGAGGCCGCGCAGCCGCTACCGTCGCCCGCACTGAGCAGGTATGTGCCGCTGCCGCGGATCACCGTTGAGCGGGTGGTGTCACCGTTCGACCAACGGTAGAAGGTCATTCCCGGAGGGCCCTGGAGAATGACGCTGTCGCCCTGGCAGAAGCTCGTCGGACCGAGCGCGGCGATCGAGACGTTGGCCGAGCTTCCCCCGGCGGTAACCCATGCGTCGATGTTGTTGGGGAATTCGAACCAGCCCCATTGACCGGGGTTGGCCAGATTCATCACATGTTTGCGCCAGGTGCAGCCCTGCCCGGAGGTGTTCGGGCTGTTGATCACGCCGACCCAGTCTCCGTTGTCGACCGTATAGATCTTGCCGTCCGGAGCGATCTGCAGGCCGCCGATGCAGCCACCCTGCGTGGAGCTCGTCGCGTCGGTGATGTGGATCTCGGAGTTCGCGATCGCCGTCTGCGTCCAGGTCGTGACCGAATACTGGTAGAGATCCTGGTCCTTATTGGCGTACAGCAGGCGGTTGTCGGGCGAGAACGTGAGCGCGTAGGGGAAGGTGTTGTTGGTCGACCCGCGCATGGCGATGGGGTCGGAGACCACGCCCGAGCAGGGATCGAATTTGAACAGTTCGATGTCTCCGGGCGTGTGCGATGCCATCGCGAGCATCGTCCCGTTGGGCGACGCCTTCAGCTGGCCCATCGTCCAGAGGTAGTTCGTGTTGTTCGGCACGGTCTCGTTGATACCGACGGTATAGGCGACGCCGCTGGAGATGCCGCTGGCGGTGACCGAGTGTACCCAGAAGGTGCGGGCGCCGAGACTGTGGCAGATGACCCACCAGTCGGTACCGTTTGAATTCTTGACTGCACACAGCCGCTCGGAGGCGGTCGTATGCAGCTGCTGATTGACGGTCGTCAGATCGCCGTAGCCGCTGTTGCGGGTCATGTCGACGATCGAGTAATAGATCCCCTGGTTGGCTCCGTAGTAGCCTTCCTGATCGGCGGTGAAGACGTAGTACTTCGTGGTGTCACCGGGCATCGGGACGATCAGTGCCGACTGTGTCGAACTGAAGTTGCCGTGCAGTACGCCGTTGCCCGAGGGCATGGGACGGTTGCGACTGTCCCAGACGGTGATGCCATCGGTGTAGAAGAGGAGTTGACCGGTGGTTGGGCTGCAGATCGAGGCGGACCCCTCGAGACTTGTCATCGTCGGACCGATGGTGACGGGCGACCCGCTGTTGAAGTCGAGTCCGTCGACCCAGAATCCGAAATGCCGAGACATTGTACTGGTTCTGCGCGAAGACCAGTCGCGGCAGTACCAGAAGCAAGCCCACAACAAGTAGTTGCGTAACGCTTCTCATTGGACCTCCCAGTTGTTGGGCAGGACGGGGGACAGTCCGTCCTGACGACCGGTCTATGGAGTGGACCTCGCCGGTCGTGTGTTCATCGTATGCTCCCGTCGCGGGCGCGTGAGTGGATCTCAGGCGGGACGGGCTGCAGGATGGGACTTTGCGCGAATCGGAGCAGACATGCGAGCGTGGAATTCGAGCCACTGAAGGACGGCGCGCGGCTGGACCCCGGCTGCCGTCTTCCGGCGAATTTGGTGTGAACCTCTGGGACCTAACATACTGACAACGTTCCAAAGTCACGGCACATCACACAAGAAGTCAAAGAAAATAGTTTCTGGTGTCCGGCTGTGACGTTTGTGCGCAGTCCGACGTTATGCCTGTGTTCACAACGTTGGGGATCTTGCAGCGAGTCGAGAAGGTAGGAAGCGAAACCCGACGGTGACGGAACCAATGGATGGACTTGGAGGGGATGGACCCTCGGCGCCTGGTTGCAGCCGAACAGTGTGTATAACGATGTTACTGCATAAACGTTAGTACCACGGGGAGTCCGTCAGCCACGCCGTTGCTGTCATCGGCAGCCCGCACTCGAGGATCCCCGCTCCCAACGTTCTCCACGAACAGCCCCCATCGCATGAACTGGTCGACAAAGTTGCTTACGCGAGAACCGAGGCCGACGCCCGAGGCCGATCGTGCCGACGACGTTGGTCAGGCACGAGAGGAAGCCCGCCGGCGCGACGCCGACGCGATCGCGCGGTTCATCGACGGCGACGACCGCGCCCTGGTGGAACTCTTCGATCGGTACAACCACCGGCTCTTCAGCTACTGTCTGCAGAAGCTGCACGACCGTGACCGTGCCGAAGACGTCACCCAGGAACTGTGGGAGCGGCTCATCGGAATGCGATCCAAGGGATCGCTCACACCGGAGAATCCGCTCGGACTGCTGCTGACCATGGCGCGCAATCTCTGTCTCGACCACATCCGGCGCCGTCGCAACCACGCGGCAATCGACGAGATCGGCGAGGCGAGCCATCCGGTCGGTACGCTCACGGAGCTCACGCACATGGAAGAGCTCGTCGTGCTCGCCCTCCCCCACCTGCCCGAGTCCCAGCGCGAAGTGCTCGTGCTCAATGCCTACTCCGGCTTCCGGTTCGATGAGATCGCCGAAATGCTCGGAGAGCCCGTTGGTGCCATTCGCACCCGGGCCTGGAGAGCCCGCAGCCACCTCGCCCGCATCATCTCCGCAATGATCGGCGTCGAGGACGACCGCGAACGCGAGCAGCCCAACCCCACGCAGCGCAATCTCCGGAAGGACCCATGATTACCAGAGAATCCGAACACGATATGCAGCGCTACCTCAGCGGTGCGATGAGTCACACCGAGGAGGAGGAATTCTTCATCTCGGTCGCCGTCGACACCGAGCTGCGCCGCACGCTCCGCGCCCACCGGGTCGTCGAGTCGGCGATCGCCAAACAGCGCGATGCAATTCCGACCGATCACGGCGCTACCCGCGCTCACGTGCTCCGACAGCTCAACCTGCCTGAGACGACTCCACCCTCGAGTGCGACCGACCGGCCTCCGGTTCGCCGCTTTCACACGAGTTGGATGCTGGGCGGACTCGGATTGATTCTCATGTTCGCCGCCGCCACGCTGCTGATCGATCCGTTCGGCACCGGTTCTGCCGCGACGACGCCGAGCAGTCCCTCGTATCCCGCTGCGACCGATCAGCTTCCACCGAACGCCGTCACCCATCCGCTGCCCGACGATCCGCGTCCGCTGCGAAGTACCGCCCCGCTGCGTTCGCTGCGCCCCGTCGCCGCGCCCGACCGTGTGCCCTCACCCGCGGACGAAGCCAGTCAGCCCCGCAAAAAGACGGAATCTCCGTACCCGTCGTCCGCATCAGCAGAACATAGCGCTGAGGACGAACAGGGAGCCGCAGGCAATTCCCACCAGGCCGCCGATGAGCAGAATGTGAAGCGCAACAATGCCAATGGCGATCTGAATGCGCCCGTTCATGTCGACATGAACATCCGCTCCGGAAAGGACGCCCTCGACAAGGACGCGTCCGCCCCCAAATGACCCGCTCGCGCCGCACATGCCGCGCGTGACCCACCCCCAGCGGCTCCTCCCCCTGGCGCCATCCCCCGGCGCTCTTGGCGGTCTCGTGCCGGTTTGCGAAGTTCGGTGGCGTAGTACCGACCTCGCAGACTCCCACACTCGACCCGTTCCGATGAGCCACGCCGTCAAGCATCGATCCGTCCCGCAGAATACGCTCGAGGACACCGCGGAGATCGCCGGCGACTTCTGCCAGCAATTCTCCGAACAGCTCGTTGGCGAACTCTGGCGCTACTGCCTCGGACCCCACCACGATCCACGCAACCCCGAGAACCTCCCGTACTTCAAGGAGCTGGCGAAGAATTCGCTCGATCGCGGCGATCACGTCCGCGCCGCCGGCTTTCTCTCGATCGTCTGGTACCACGAGTCCCGCCTCGACGCCCCGACCGTCACGCAGGCCTCCAGCCCGACGCCCTCGACCGCTCCACGCTACCGGCTCTCAAAGCGATCGGATCGATCGTAGCAGACTACCCACCGCTGGCTTCATCCATCCTTCGCACATGCGCACCGCGAGCGGTCACACCTCGCCGTCACGAGTCGGAGCTCTTCGTCCCGAGAGGTGCCTGAAATTTCGGATGCCAGCGCCCCGCTCCACCGTCGAGCAGATCGAACATGTGCCAGGCACCACAATACACGTCGCCGGGTCCGAAGTAGTCAGCCGCCACCCGACGAATTCTCCCGGATTCATCCCTGTGGAATACCGAGAATCCAGGCAGGAAGTACTCGCCCCCATCCTGCGTAGTGACAAATCCCATCTCGCGCGTGAACGCACGCTCCGCGTCGGATACCATCCGAACGTTCCACCCGCGTGATGCGGCAAACTCCTGCTGTCGATCGGGTGCATCCGGCGATACGATCACGAACCCGGCACGATCGGCGATGTAGGGGCCGAGGCCGTTGAGACCGTCGCCCCACATCGTGCAGTAGGGACACGTCGACCCCATGTTGTGAATTACGATCAGATCGTCGTGGTCGCCGAAGAGTTCGCTCAGCCGTCGAGAACCGTTCGGCACGGCAAACGTGTAGTCGTCCACATCTCGCGCATGGCGACTCCTCTTCAGTGCGTTCAGCTCGGTCTGCAACGTCTCGATCTGACTCTGCAGACTTCGCATCTGATTGTCGACGTCTCGCTGGTCATTCATGTGAATACCGAAGTGTGTTGTAACGGAAGGCTCTGAGCAATCGCGGAATATCCGAACCATCGGCATTCATTCATACAAGATCATGGCAACACAGAATTCACTCCACCTGCCGAGTCAGGCCGACGAGCGCCGTGCGATCGAGGGAACCGTCGATGGACTCATCGCCGAGTCGTTCCCGGGAACCGCGAATCGCAGTCGCGAAGAGCTCTGCGAAGTCGTCGATCGCGTCCACGCCGAAACGCGCCGACTCGTCGCCAATGGGTCGCTGGTTATTGCCGAAGCGGCTGCCTATGAGTTCCAGCGATACAGGGAGGAACTGTCGAAACCCTGAGCAGCGACACCTGTGCGGCGCACTTCCGCCGGCCGAATGACGGTAAATTCAATTGAGAAGCAAACCAGACTTCTATCGACTCGGGAAACGGGCAACGCGTGGCTCTGCCGCCGTCGGTAAAACGCGCCGCAAAACGTTGCGGCCACGCACCTTGGACAATCGATATGCAGCTGTCAGCGATTGCAGTGGTATTGAGACCGCCTTTGCAATTGAGCGATGGCGGGTATTTCGTATTTCAGGGCACTGAGTCCGGAGCTGCTTCCGGCAATCTTTCGCCGACGCGGCGGCGTTGCCGGGAAATACGGCAGTGGCCATGGTTCGCAATCTCAACCAGTGGAGGGGACCTGCAGGGACGGGTTGGTGCAGTCGTGCCGACCGAAACGCTGCGGAACGGCGAGAAACGCTCCTGTGCATGACCGGTCCCGCAATCGACTCGCGACTCGTAGCTTGCGGGGCGCTGTGGCATCGGGCGGGTGTCCGATCCCGATCCCGTTCGAATTCCACTCCACCTATGTCGATCATTTGGTCATTTGGCGGCCACGCGTTCGACCCATTTTCAATAGGTGCTGCAATGACCACTGACGGTGAGAATCAGACAGCCAATACGGAAGACTCCGATGGCGGTGCGGTGGCGCGCGTGCGCGGCCTTGCAGTGATAATGATTCGTGTCACCGATATGGAACGATCTGTGCGCTTCTACGAGGAGATGCTCGGATTCCACAAGGGCGAGCAGATGCTCGAACCCGGCATCACACTGGAGGCGGGTGACGCTATGATCTACCTTGTCGAGGATGCGACGGAGTCCGCCGGCAGCCCTGATGGGGCGTCAATCCGCATTGCCCTTGCCGTACGCGGCGTCGAAGCCGCGACCGCCGCGCTCCGCGATGCGGGAGTCAGGGTCGTTGACGAATTCGAACGCTCCAATGACTTCTTCGCCTCTGCCGCCATTGCCGATCCGGACGGCAACGTCATCGCTCTGTGGGGAAAGCCGTAGAACGGTGACAGAGTGAACGCGGGTTTGGCACAGGTAGCCGTCCCCCGTAACTTCAGAATTCCTCCTTCTCGCGGCATTGCGATGCGCCGCCTTGCGAGGCCCGACTCGGTAGCTCAGCTGGTAGAGCATCTGACTTTTAATCAGAGGGTCCAGGGTTCGAGTCCCTGCCGAGTCACTCCTTCCTTCATCACCTGAGAATCACTCCATGGCTGACTCAACCGACGTCCCCTCCTGCCTCGGAAACATCGCGTTCTGGGTGTCAGACTTCGACGCTGCGCGTCGCTTCTACACCGAATTGCTCGGAATTCCGGAGACGGCCAGCGGCGATGTGCCCCGCAAGTGGGTGTTCTATGTCGGCGACGGATTCTCCTTCTCGCTGAATCATGCTGAATTCAATCCGGAACAGCGGGGCTGGACACTCTGTCCGATGGGGGGATCGGTCGGCGACAACTTCGAACCCTACGTGACGGTCTACGTCGCCGACCTCGAAGCCGTCATCCGGCGGTGCCGCGACGCGGGAATTGAAATTCGAACGGAGGAACCGTTCAGTCTGGGTGAGAATTTCGGGTGGTCGATCGAGATGCGTGATCCTGATGGACGGACCGTCGCTGTGACGCAACGCTAGACACCCGCGAGGCGTATCAGACAAGGCGCAGGGACCCGCAGCAGACAGTCGGCCGGGTCCGTCGCGGCGTGATGGCAGCCGCTCAATGTGCGGCGTCGACGGACACTGCCGGCTCCTCGGTCCGATCGAACCCGAGGTGCCTGCGCGCCACGCGGGCAATCCCCTCGACGTCCAGGCCGAGTTCCGAGAGCAGCACGGCCGCGTCGCCATGCTCGACGAACGTCGTAGGAGGCAGTCCGTGCACCAGGATGTCGACGTCGTCGCGATAGGGTCGCGTGGCAACGTACTCGAGCACCGCGCTGCCGAAGCCACCGCTGGTCACGTTGTTTTCCACTGTGAGGACCGTGCGAATTCTCGAGCAGACATCGTCGAGCATCGCGCCGTCGATCGGCTTGACGAACCGGGCGTTGATCACTTCGGCGGAGATTCCCTGGGTCTGGAGCAGCTCGGCGGCACGGTAGGCCGGCCACGCCATGTCCCCGATCGCGAGGATCGCGAGGTCGTCGCCGGTGCGCATCCGCTCTGCGCGACCGATCTCCAGTTCACGAAATCCGTCGGGCATCTCCACACCGAATCCTTCACCGCGCGGATAGCGCAGCGCGATCGGACCTCGCCGGTAGCGCACGGCCGTGTAGAGCATGTCGCGCAGCTCCGCCTCGTCCTTCGGTGCCATGACCACCATATCCTGGATGATCCGCAGATAGCTCAGGTCGAGCGCTCCGTGGTGCGTCGGTCCGTCATTGCCAGCCAGCCCGGCGCGATCCATTGCGAAGACGACCGGCAGGTGCTGAATTGAACAGTCGTGAACGATCTGGTCGAATCCGCGCTGCAGAAAGGTGCTGTAGATGGCGACGACAGGAACCGCACCCTGGGTGGCCATTCCGGCGGCGAACGTCACGGCATGCTCTTCAGCGATGCCGACATCGAAGAAGCGCGACGGATGGGCACGCTGCATCTGGTCGAGCCCGGTTCCGTCCGGCATTGCCGCGGTGATTCCCACCACCCGCGGATCGATGTCGGCGATCTCCACGAGTGCCTGACCAAACACGTTCTGGAACTTCGGTGGCTTCGGGCTGCTCGAGGTCGAGCGGATCGCCTTGCCCGTCGCCTTGTCGGTCGGACCTCCGAGCGCGTGCAGGCGTTGCAGATCGTCGGCCTCCGCCGGGGCGTAGCCCTTTCCCTTCTCGGTCGTCACGTGCAGCAACACCGGGCCGTCGATATCGCGGGCGAATTCGAACAGCTCGACGAGCTTGTTGACGTTGTGGCCGTTCTCGGGACCGAAGTAGTGGAATCCGAGCGCCTCGAAGAGCATTCCGGGCGTGATGACCGCCTTGACACCATCTTCGAACCGTGCCGCCAGACGCCTGAACCTGTCGCCCCACGTTCCCATCTCCCCGGCCAGATTCCAGACATGGCCCCGCATCTTCTGCATGACCGACATCTGCGCGATCTGCGTGAAGTAGTTGCTGATCGCCCAGACGTTCGGCGCGATCGACATCCGGTTATCGTTGAGCACCACGATGAGCTTCCGCTTCTGCAGCCCGCAGTTGTTCATCGCCTCGTAGGCCATTCCACCGGTCATCGCACCGTCGCCGATGACCGCAACGACGTGGTAGTCGTCGCCGGACAGATCGCGTGCGGTGGCAATTCCGAGGGCGGCGGAGATCGACGTTGAGGCGTGGCCGGCACCGAAGACGTCGTACTCGCTCTCGGCGCGCTTGAGAAACGGGCTCAGGCCGTTGTGCTGGCGAATCGTGTGCAGGCGGTCCCTCCGGCCGGTGAGAATCTTGTGCGGATACCCCTGATGTCCCGTGTCGAAAATGATCTTGTCGCGTGGTGTGTCGAAGGCGTAATGCGCTGCCACGGTGAGCTCCACCACGCCGAGACCGGCACCGAAGTGCCCACCGACCTGGCAGATCACATCGATCATGTACTGGCGCACTTCCGCACACACCGTGCGCAGCTGTATCGGGTCGAGCCGGCGAAGATCCGCCGGAGAATCGATTCGCGCCAGCAACGGATACTCCGCCATGTCGACGTACGCCGACACGTCTTCGAACCCAGCGTTCGGTCCGCCGTTCACTGCGGTCGCAGCGGATCCGTTGCCTGCCGATCCGTTGGCGCTCGATCCGTTCAGCGTCGTGCCGTTGCCGGCGGCGTCCATGTCAGCGTCGTGTGCGCCGTTGATAATGCGGCGGTTGTCGGTCTCAGAGGCCATGATGCGTGTCTGCTCGGTTGACACCCGCGGCGCCGATGGGCGTTTCGGCACCTGCGAATGCGGCGGTCGATGTATTCGTCGGATTCCTGTTCGGATTGCCGCTCGGATTGCCGCCGTGTCGCACGGTGCGGCGAACGCACAGTGCGGCGAACGACGGCTCGGTCACTTCGAGCGGCCGGCGGGTGATGATGTCCCAGCGACCTCACAAAGATCGCTAGAATAAGGAAGGCGTCAGCAAACTACCAGTAACAGTTGTGCCCGTCCAGCACCCGCGTGGCGACGAGGAAGCACTTCGGGGGTAGCGCTATCGGACCACAGCCACCTTGTCGATCGTCTCGAATGTTTTGGCATCCTCCTCGCCAACCACGCTCACCTTCAGCCGGTAGAGGTAGACGCCGTTGGCCACGCGACGTCCGTCGGCGTCGGTTCCGTCCCAGTGCACACGCACGAATCGATCGGTGACCGAATGCGCCGCCAGATCGCGGATCTTCCGTCCCGACTGCGTGTAGATCGACACGTCCACATCGAGCGGACGAGTCTGGTTGTGCCGGAAGGTGAAGTCGGTCTCGCGTGCCATCGGGTTCGGGTAGTTCACGACCTCGATCACCTGCAGATCGCCCGGCTCCGCTTCGGCGACACGGAAGTAGGTGGATGACTCGGAGTGGTTGTTGAAGATGTCCCAGGCACGAACGCGCACGTGGTAGAGTCCGGGTGCGAGTGTATCGAGCCGCCGCTCCGCGGAGCCCTCCTGGTAGGTGGTCGGCAGCGTCTGGTAGTAATCGGTCAGGTCGATCGCGTCGGCACTGCCATCGATCCACGCCTCGATGCGGTGACCCAGCCCCGCCCCCGACGCGTTGATGCCGCTGGTGTCCTTCAGGTCGACGATCAGCATCGGGGCCGGGGTGACGACGTCGCCGTCGCTGAACGTGCGGTCATCGAGGTACAGCTTGATGTCCGGTCCCTTCGTATCGGTCACCGCAACGGTGTCGGCACCGAAGACCTGGATGTTGCGCGTCGCCCCGGCAGCGTCTCCCGACTGATCGTAGGCATAGACCAGCATCCGAGCGTTTGCCGAGTCATACGAGATGTCTTTCGGAATACGGAACGTCGTGGAGAACCGCCCGTTTGTCACCGTCGCCGGTCCACGGAACAGTCGTCCGCCGAAGAACGTGGCCGGGTGGTGGAACGCCTCGCCGTTGACGGTCTCATCGAGGGTCAGGTTGCGATCGGCATCGTAGAGGGTCACGATCGCCGTTCCGTTGAAATCGCTCCGCACCGAGCCATCGCTGCCCCGGACCACACCATCGACGTGCACCTGCGACAGCGCGCCGACGACGACCGTGTCGCTGGAGACGTCCACACCGTTGACCGAGGTGATCGCCACCGAATCCCGAGGCAGATCGAGTCCCACGGTCGGATCGCCGAGGATGACGTACTTCTGGTTGTTGGTCTGATCGCCGCCCTGCTGCTTGACCAGGTAGAGCGCCTCTCCGATAGACGGATACTCGCCCGTGGATTCCCTCCGCTGAAAGAGCACGCGCATGAAGCCGTTCAACAGCGTCTTGTTGTCATAAATGAACGACGCGCGCGTGGCACCGTAGACGGCAATCGCACCACCGTGGGGCTGGGTGACGAACATTTCCGCACCGGAAACCTGCCGTGCGTCGAACGATGCGAAGTTGCACGTCGCCGCCGTGACGAAAGTGAGCATCGTGTCGTTGCTCAGACGGGGTATGAGAATGTCCTTCTCCAGCAGCGACTCGTGGGCCCACACGTTCGGATTGCCGTGCCCGATCCAGTTGGTCAGCAGCGCACCCTGCTCGATGAACTGCTTCAGATCGCTTGCGGCGCCCGGCTTGCGGCGGGAGGTCGGCTCCTTCGGATAGCTCGGCAGGTAGATCTTCCGCGGTTCCATCCACGTCGGCATCGTGCTGCGCCAGAGATTCTCGCTCTGCTCGACGAAGTCGGTGCCGGCATCGGGCGGATCGGCGTCGTCGGCGGTCAGCAGCAACGTCTGTCGCCACAGGCCGAAGTGATCCGAGGCTTCGTAGCTCCTGATCTTCTCCAGCACCACCTGCGCCTCCTCAACGCTCGATGCGGGAATACGCCCGCTGGCCAGATCGACGAGCGCGTCCTCTCCGACCACCCGCGTGAAGTAGTCGTCGTAGGCCGTCGAGTAGATGTCGTTGTACGAATCGGTCTGGTCGGCGCTCTCATAGGTGGGCACCAGCGGAATGTCCTCCTGAATGATCCCGCGATAGTCGTACGTCGCGTCACCGTAGAACAGCACGTACTCGGGCGGACGCGTCCACGTCGAGTAGGCCTGCGCGATATAATCGCGGATCGCCGTCGGGTCGAGGTTGCCGTGAGAGAATTCCGTGTAGATCTGTTCGACGGTGACGAATGCCGCCGACTGCCCCCGCGACCGGCGATAGTCGACGTAGCTCGCCGCAACGTCCTTCAGCTTCTCGGCAGTGATCACCAGGATGTCCGCGTTGAGCGGCTGCTCGCGGAGGTCGCCGAACGGAACGCTGCGCACCGACTGCGGTGCCCGCACCTCGTTCATCGTCGTGATGAAATACCGCCTGGCGTCGCGGCGCGTGTAGCTGAGCGAACCGCGGAAGACGAAGTGTCCCGATGCCCCCGGCTGCCGACCGAGTTCGATCGGATTCGCCGGATCGGTGATGTCGAATCCGATGATGTCGTCGGAGTTGAACCCGCCTACATCGTATTCAGCCAGCCCGTTTCCCTCCGGCGCTTCGAACGTGATCGAACCACCGTCGGCCTGCAGTCGGCGGTAGTAGTGAATCTCATACCAGTCCAGGAACCCCTTGGCCGGCACCCCGCTGCGGTAGGAAATCGACAGCAGACTGCGGTCGTCGCCTCCGACGGACGTGGCGTCGGGCAGGAAGTACTGCTGCATTCTAGCGTAGGCGGTGTAGCCGCCGTCGGGAACGCCTGCTATCACGATCGAATCGCCGATCGGAACGCTGCCCTCGCGAACCGAGAAGAATCCGCGCGCGTCGGCTGACGAGTTGCTCGGTCGACGCCCCGTGTGCGCTACGCGAATCCGATAGGTGATCGGCATCTGTCGGTCGAGACCCGGCAGCGGCGTCTCGAAGACCCGCGTGTCGCTCGCCCGATCGTCGAAGACCTCGAACTGCTGGCCGAACCACGCGCGTCCCGATCCGCTGCCGTTGTTGTTGATGTCGATCGCGTTGACGTTGTCGACTTCGTGGAACACCCGCGCGACACCCAGCGTCGGGAAGACCGATGGCGATCCGTCCGGCCGATCGATACTGAACGTCCGCGCATCCTCCCCGTCCACCGCGACGATGTAGCTGTTGGCCCGCACGTACGGGTTGAGCTCGTGCGTCGGAATCGTGTCCTGAGAGTACCGGTAGATCCACCGGTGCGGACCCGCACCGTAGAAGAGCACGCGGCTGATGCGCCCGTCGCCGGCCCGCTCGATCATTACCGGCACCTGTGCCATCTGGTTGTTCGCCGCTTCGGAGACGGCCTCGGGCAGCGATCCGCCGTCACCACCGTAGACGGCAATCCGACTCACACTCGCCAGGTCGACGCCCGCCTTGTCAAAGTCGTCGGCAGTCAGCACGTAGAGCCCGTCGTCCTCGACGTCGACGCGGAGCCACGCGCGCGCCGTCGATCGGCCGCTGCGTCGCATGAGCGTTCGTTCCCGGGGCGCCCGCCGAATGCTCCAGGCTGCGGCGATCGGTGCGTTGATGAACGCGGTACGCGTCAGCGCCGAGAGCGGCTGCTGCGTCGCCGGCACGGGCCCGGCCGGACCGTAATGGACTCGCAGACGAACCGACTCGAGCGTTCGGATGGTCGACGCGGATGGATCGTACTGGTAGGCGGCGATTCGAATGTTACCGGCGTGGACCTCGCGTGCGATTCCCATGTACGCCAGCATTGCCACCGGACGGCTCGCCGGCGCGCGGGCGTATGCCGCGGCGTCGATCCGGTACGACGGAATCTGATAACCGTCGGGCCCGTCGACCACCGTCGGCACCGGTGCGATGCGGCCCGTCACAGGCGCGGAATACTGCGCGCTGACTACCTCGACCGAATTGCCGCCGGGCGATGGCAATGCCACCGGAACGATGAGCCGCATGTCGATCGGCTCTCCCGGCGTCGATGCGTTCATCGTCGCTCCGATCGGGCTCCGCGGCACGAGATCACCGTCAGACAGGCGGGAATACGTCACGTGCGGCTGAACGTCGATCACGAGCTCCCGGGCGTCGGAGGACACGACGTGGACGGCGTCGGTCTGCGCCACGGCCGTCGTGCAGACGACAAACAGTGCGAGCAGGAGAGCTTGAAATTCGCGAAGCATAATCTCGGGAACGGGTTCGCTGGTGAAGTGCGTGTAGAGACGACGTTTGTCCGTTCACGCTCTTGCCGTTGGGTCGGCGCCGGGTTGGCGGCCGCAAAGTAATCGGACGGGCGTCGCGTCGCGCAAGTCATTCCGCACCCACGTGCCGCCACATCGGCTCCTCGGACACCGGAGCGCAGACGTCACATGTGACATTGCACCGTGTTTTCAGGTCCATTGCAATACTCTCCACGTCCGGCGCCGCCCCCGACATCCTTCCACTCATCGATGCCCCCCGATGACCCACTCCATTCATCCGCTCTGGAGAATCGCCCAGACGATCGCCGTCCTCGCAGCACTCGCAGTCGTCGGACTGCTGCTCATTCGACCGCACACCGGGCTGCTGCTCACCTGGGACGTCGCGATTCCACTGATTCCATTCACCCTTCTGCTTGCTCCCCGTCTGTGGCGCAACCTCTGTCCGATTGCGACGCTCAGCCAGATTCCGATCGGACTGTCCGCTCGTCATCGGCGGTCCTTCCCACTCAATGCGAAGCGGGGCTCGACAGTCATTTCGATGCTCCTGCTCGGCATCATCGTTCCGCTTCGACTGACGGTCTTCAATTCCAATGCGACCGCACTGGCACTCTTCACCGTGTCGGTGATCGTCCTGGCGCTGGTTGGTGGAATCGTCTTCAACGGGAAGAGCGGGTGGTGCTCTTCGATCTGTCCGGTCTATCCCGTCGAACGGCTCTACGGACAACGTCCAGTACTGGAGGTCCCGCATGCGCACTGCCCTGTGTGCACCGGCTGCGTGCGATCGTGCTTCGATCTGCAGCCGGAGCGCTCCATCGGCGCGATCACGCAACCGGGCGCCCGGCGTCACCAGCCGGTGCGTCGGCCGACGTTGCTCGGCACACCCGTCGGATGGTTCGCTGCCGCCTTTCCGGGCTTCGTACTCGGATACTTCACCACAACCGCGGGTGCGTCACTCGCGGAGACCTACCTCCGCATGGCCGCATTCTGCATTGCATCCATCGGCGCGCTCTGCTCGGCGGAACTGCTGCTCGGCGCTCGACGAGTGATGCTGCTGCGGACTTCGGCGGCGATGGCCGCAGCGATCTACTACTGGTTCACCATACCTGCGATCGATGTTGCACTGTTCGACGCCTCGCCGCAGGCGGCATCCGGCTCGATGAGCGTTGCAGCCATCCGTTCCGCCCTGCTGCTGGTGATCGGAATCTGGTTGCTGCGCGCGGTTGACCGAAGCGGTGGCGAGATTGCTGAGACGCTGCCTGATGGCATCGCCTGAGATCGGAGCGTCCACGATAGGCGAAAGAAGCTTCGGGAGGCGACCGGCCGAATCGACATCGTGCACGCTCTACGGTGCCGGCGGGTACGTCCGACGCTCGTGCCCGATGTCTCCGAGGAACTCCTTCCAGAATTTGTACAGCTCCCAGGTCGCGTGCACGTCCCGCATGCAGTATTCGGCGATGTCACGATAGCGCCCGTCACGGAAATACAGAGGAACGTCCTGTCCGGTGATCCCGGCCGACTTCGGGGATGGAATGCCGAACGCCTTACAGTAGAAGTCGAAGTTGAACCGCCGCATCGGGCCGGACGAACCGTAGCCGAAGAAGGCGAGTTCGTCCTGAAGGTCGGTATGGTGCTGGTAGTTGAACTTCGTTCCGTCCATGAGGTTGCGACTCGGGCGGAGCTTCAGCGCCGCGGAGCGGAGCATGAGGAAGGGAGCGTCGAACCCACGGCCGTTGAAGGTGATCAGATGGTAGTCGCCGCCGCTGCGACGCGCGTGTGCAAGCACATCCCACCACTTCTCGAGAAGCTCGTGTTCGGGCATTACCTGCCACTTGCTCCCATCGGAGAGCGTCTGTTCCTCGCCACGTTCATCACCGGTCGAGTAAATGCATCCACGGGGTTCGGAGTCGATCGCGGTGACGAGCAGCATTCCGATGCCGACCACCTGTGCCGTCAGCGGATTGAGACTCATCTGATCGATCTGCCGGGCACGTTCCTCGTCGGTGGTGCAGTTGCGAACGAGGTATTCCTGCTGCCCGGCGTCGAGTCGCTCGAAGGGAACCGCCGAGGTCTCGATGTCGAATACGAGGTAGGACATGATTCTTCGATGTGTTGGTTGGCGAAACGCTCCGCTCGGCAATTACTCGCCCACGTCTCCCTGAAGCCGCTTTCGATCGAGTGCCTCGGCGACGCACTCCGGGACGAATGCGCTCACGTCGGCGCCGTAGCGCGTCATCTCGCGAATGATCGAGGAATTCAGGTAGGTGTAGTTCTCGTGCGGCATCAGGAACACCGTGCTGATGTCGTTCTTCATCTTCCGATTCATCAGCGCCATCTGCATTTCGTATTCGAAGTCGGACACGAAGCGTAGACCGCGAACGATGGCGGTCGCACCGACGGCTTCGGCGAAGGCGACCGTCAGACCCGAGACGCGTCGCACCTCGACGTTGTCGAACTGCTCCAGCGCCATGCGCGTCAACTCCTCGCGTTCATCCTCGCTGAAGAGCGTCGTCTTGCGAACGTTGACGCCGATGGCGACCACCACGTTGTCGAACAACCGCCGGGCACGATCGATGATGTCGATGTGCCCGTTGGTGATCGGATCGAACGTACCGGGGTAGATGACGGTTCTCATTGAAGACGGGGTTGAATGAAGGTGGCCGAAGATACGAATCGCCCGTCGTCACCCTGACGCGGAGGTGTCAGGTCGGAGCGGCGAGCCCTCAACTGCCGCGCGTTCACGCTCCCGACAATCGATCCGCCCTCGCAAGGATCGTCACCGCCGAGTCGCCGAACGTACGCTCGGCGAGCACGCGTGCGGTGGCGGGTACCACGGGCCGCATCGAACCGGCATGTTCGAGTACGACGACGCCACCGTCTGCAAGGACGTCGAGTCGGAACAGTTCGCTGAGCAGCTCCGCGAAGATCGGCGCGTGGTATGGTGGATCGGCGAGCACCAGATCGAAGGTGCGCTCGATTGAGCCGAGCGCCTTCATGACGTCGCCGACCGTCAGGCAGGACCGTCGGTCGACGCCGAGCGTGCTGAGGTTCTCGGCGATCACCGCCGCGCAACGACGGTCCTTCTCGACGAACTCGCATGTGGCGGCACCGCGGCTGAGGGCCTCGAGCCCCAGCGCACCCGTTCCGGCGAACAGGTCGAGCACCGCCGCTCCTTCGAATTCGATGCGTGAAGCGAGGAGGTTGAAGATCGACTCGCGCACCCGATCGGTGGTCGGTCGGAGTCCCGGTCGATCGACGCTCTTCAGTCGCCGTCCGCGATGCTCTCCCGCAATGATTCGCATACGATTCCGCCTTCTATGGCACCTCGATCCAGGGCTTCAACTTCTCGAATTTCTTCGGCCCGATCCCCTTTACCTTCATGATGTCCTCCGGTCTGGAGAACGGCACCGACGTTCTGGCGTCGATTATGCGCTGGGCGGTCTTCTCTCCGACGCCGGGCAGCAGCACCAGCTGCGCCTTCGTGGCGCTGTTGATGTCGATGGGACCGCTCAGCCGGCGACGGCCCGAGGAGGAGTGGCGGGAACTCCGCTGCACTTCGTCACTGTCGATCTCCTGGCGGCTGAGCGGCTTCCACTCGGGAACGGCCGAGTCCGGGGCCTGCAGCGATGCGGTCAGCACCGAGTCGTTCCGCCGCTGCTGCTGATCGAGAATCGAATCGTGGCGCTCGATCAGCGTATAGAGCTCCTGCTGCTGTCGCTCGGTCCTGGGGTTGGTGAACATGGTGGTGTAGGCCCAGCCGACCAGCGCGGTCATCGAGAGGAACAGCGCGACCGTCACGTCGCCACGCGTCAGACCGAGTCGCGTCTCGAGTTGCGACAATGCGTCGAACATCGAATCTCTCCGTGCGGTTGGGCGGTGCAGGGCGGCGGTGGAAACCCAATGTAGCATCCGGGGCGATCGACATCAATGGTGAAGACGTCGCAGTGCGGCGTGTAATACTTTTCTTCGCCGATCGAATTCGCGTCGGCAACTCGTAGTTTTGGGCCCTGTCAGACCCTCGACGCCCGCGTGGCTCAACGGTAGAGCAGCTGATTTGTAATCAGCAGGTTGCAGGTTCGATTCCTGTCGCGGGCTCTGCATTGCAGACGGGCCGGAATGATCGTTCCGGCCCGTCTGTACGTTCGCACCATGCACATGGTCGGATTCGTTGCCCGACGCCACCGCTCACCGCATCGATTGAATCACCCCTGGCCCTGATCGTGACGCAGGCAGACGGCTGCGGCCGGCTCGATGACGCGGAAGGTAAACGACTCGGTCAGGAAGAGCTCGACCTGGTGCTTCGAGCGGTCGGCGTACCCGACGGAGTGATCCTGGCCGACGGTGAGGATGAAATCTCCGCCACGCGTCGAGAGCAGTACGGCTCCGTCGAGGGCCGGAGCGCGAACGATGGGCCCGTCGACGATCTGCGCGATATGCCGTCTGACGGGATTGCCGTCGTCGGCCGCCTGTGCCAGTTCGCCATACGCGTCGGGACCGAGCGCCAGCGCGTAGGGTCCGCCGATGCCGCTTCGCGAGAGCACCTCGCGCGCCTCGACGACGATCTGCGGATAGTGCACACCGCTGGCCGGGAGCGTGAGAACATCATGTGAAGAGGAGGCGCAAATGCCCGTGATACCGGCCTGATCGAATCCGTTGAAGATCGCACCGTCCTCGACCAGGGCGACGCGCCGGGCGGCCTCTGTGACCGGATCGAGATCCGGATCATCGGCGCCGCGTCCGACCGAGTCGAGTTCCATGAGGTCGAGCACGATCGGAGTGCGGACTTCCAGCAGCGGCTGCACGCGGCGAAGTGCAGTATCGACCTGATCGACCGGGGCGGCGTCGAGCATCTCGAGTCGACCGAGATTGGCGGCGGCGTAGAGCCAGCCGTGGGGTCCGTCGAAGTCGACAAGCTGCCGTCCGGCGAGATTCAGCCGCAGCACGCGACGCGCCTCGGCGTCGATGCGATTCCAGGCGGACGCGAGTATCGGCGCCCCTTCGCGTTTGAGTAGATCCATTGGCTCACTCCTCGTTCTGCTTGTTGTCACCGATGCCGAGCGATCGGCCGTCGGCGTTCGAGGTGGTATCCGATCCGGAGGCGTCGCCATCCGACTCCGAGGTCTTTTCGATATCCACGATCGGCATACTGGTGAACAGGTACTTGCGGGCCTTGCGATCGAACGCGGGCATGTGGCGCCGCACCCACTCCATCGCCATGAGCGCGTGCTCGATCTCCTCACGGAGGTTGTGCAGAAGGATCGCGCGCAGCTCATCGTCGTCGCAGGCGTCGGCGCGCTGCTGGTACCAGTCGATCGCCTCGAGTTCCTCCATCAGACTCACCAGCGCGCGATGCATGTCACGCGTCGACGGCTTCAGGAGGTCGAATGGTTCGTGGTAGGTCGTGCTGTTGTCCGCCATCTGGTATTCGATTTGTTGTGGTCGCTGAGCCGTTACCCGCATTTAATATGCGCAGCCGACCGGCATCGACCGTTGGGTGGTAGGTTGCAAAGGCGCGGGAAAACTACAAATGCCGTACCGGTCGGGGGCCCGGCACCGACAACGCGGATCGAGTTCGCGTCGGGTGAATCCTTTGTACCTTTGGCCCGTTCGTTCGACCTGATACGGAATTGTTCTCTCTACTCCATGACCAAGAACATTCTCTTCATCTGCGGTTCGATCAACCAGACCTCGCAGATGCATCAGATCGCCGCACACCTGCCCGAGTACAACCACTTCTACACCCCGTACTACGTCGACGGCTGGCTCGAACCGCTGCGGCGGATAGGTATGCTCGAATTCTCCGTTGCCGGCCGCAAGCTGACCGAGCGGTGCATCGGGTACCTGCGTACGCACGATCTACGGCTCGATTACGGTGGCCAGGAGCGTGACTACGACCTGGTGGTCTCCTGCAGCGACCTCGTCGTACAGCACAACATCCGGGGTCGCAAGGTCGTGCTCGTACAGGAAGGAATGACCGATCCGGAGAACGTGCTTTACCACGTCGTCCGACAGCTCGGCCTCCCTCGATACCTCGCCAGCACGTCGACCACCGGACTGAGCCACGCCTATGACTACTTCTGCGTCGCCAGCGAAGGCTACCGCGAGCTCTTCACCCACAAGGGCGTCCTTCCCAGCCGCATCCGAGTGACCGGCATTCCCAACTTCGACAACTGCGCGCGCTACTTCGACAACGACTTCCCGCATCGACACTACGTTCTGGTTGCCACCAGCGATGCCCGCGAGACGTTCAAGTTCGAAAACCGCAAGCGATTCGTCCTCGAGGCGGCACGGATCGCCAACGGACGGCAGCTGATCTTCAAGCTGCATCCGAACGAGAACGTCGAGCGCGCCACACGCGAGATCAATCGGTGGGCGCCCGGCGCGCTGGTGTACTCCAGCGGGAACGCCGAAGAGATGGTCGCCAATTCCGATGTGCTCATCACGAAGTACTCGACGCTCGTCTACGTGGGCCTTGCGCTCGGCAAACAGGTCTATTCCGCATTCGACGTCGATTCGCTCCGCCGCCAGCAGCCACTGCAGAATGGGGGTGCCTCCAGTCGCCTCATCGCCGAAGTCATCCGACGACATATCGATGACCGCCCCGTTCCCCGATCATACGAAGCGCTCTTCGACGCCGCCATGCGGCATGAGGGCGAAGGGCTGCTGCACGACGTGACGCACTGAACACCCTGCCCGGGCGATTGCGCCCTCATCCTGCAACTCGCACGCATTCTCCCGTATGCGAACGGTCATCATCGTCCAGGCGCGTACATCCAGTACCCGCCTGCCCGGAAAGGTGCTGCTGCCGCTCGGCGGCCGCACGCTGCTCGAGCAGATGATCCGCCGACTCCACGCCGCGGCGCAACCCGACGAAATCGTCGTAGCAACGACTACCGAGTCGGTCGACGATCCGATTCTCGACGTGTGCCGTCATGCCGGTGTTCGGTGCTTCCGTGGTCATCCCACCGATCTGCTCGATCGGCACTACCACGCGGCGGTGGATGCCGGCGCCGACGTCGCGCTGAAGATCCCGTCGGACTGCCCGTTGATCGATCCGCGGGTGGTCGATCTCGTGCTCGGCCACTACAAGGACCACACGGCGGAATTCGACTTCGTGTCAAACCTCCATCCGCCCACCTGGCCGGACGGACAGGATGTCGAGGTGATCCCGATGCCGGTGCTGGAGCTCGCTTTGCGAGAGGCGTCCCGACCGATCCAACGCGAGCACACGACGCCGTTCATCTGGGAACATCCCGAGCGGTTCCGCATCGGCAACGTGGCGATGCCCGGCGGCCGTGACCTGTCGATGCGCTACCGGTTGACCATCGACTACGAGGCCGACTACGAACTCATTCGCGCCGTCTTCGACGCCCTCGAATCTCCCGACACAGCGGCGCCGTTTCCGGTCGAGTCGGTGATCGAATTCCTCGATACACATCCCGATGTGGCCGCCATCAACGCGCGCTACAACGGCGTCAACTGGTATCGGAACCATCTCGACGAACTCACCACGGTCGACCCCGGGATGACCCGTCCCGACGTGGAGTGAAACCAACCGTATCGGTGCGCCGAACACGCGGCCACCTTGTCCAATAGTTACATGGCCGGCCTCCCCCGCCTCGTAGTTTTGCACGATCATGACCGAACAGAACCAACGGAAGCTGCACGATCTTGCCCTTCGCGTGCGTGAGCACATCGTCCGCATGTCCGGCGACGGCGGCTGCTTCATCGGCGCATCGCTCTCGTGTGCCGATCTGCTGGCCTACCTCTACTCCGAGGTGCTCGACGTCGCTCCCGATCGGCTCGACGATCCGAATCGCGACTATCTGCTGCTCTCGAAGGGACACGATGTTCCGGCGCTCTACGGCGTGCTCGCCGAGCTGGGATTCGTCGAGCCCGCGCGGCTGGCCAATCACCTCAAGACCACCGATCACATCTACTGGCATCCGAACCGCGCCATCCCCGGAATCGAATTCCACTCGGGTTCCCTCGGCCACCTGCTCTCGGTATCGATGGGCATCGCCACGGACATCCGGATGCGAGGAGGAACCAACCGCGTGTTCGTCGTGCTCGGCGACGGCGAACTCAACGAGGGGTCGATCTGGGAGGCCGCGCTGGTCGCAGCAGCCCATCGGCTTGACAACCTGGTGGCCGTGGTCGACAGGAATCAGTTCCAGGCAAACATCCGCACCGAAGAGCTTATCCCGCTCGAGTCGATCGACCGAAAGTTCCAGGAGTTCGGCTGGGGCACCAGGCGCATCGACGGGCACTCGTTCGCTGAGATGGAGGAGGCGTTCGAAGGGCTACCCGCCGAGAGAGGTCGGCCGACGATCGTCATCGCCGACACCGTGCGGGGCCGTGGACTGCCGAGCATCGAGGCGCGCGCCGACCGGTGGTTCGTGAATTTCACCGACGAGGAAGTCGCCGCGCTTCTGAAGGAGCTGCACGGCGAAGCCCGCGCGACGCTCACCTCCGAAACGCTGCACGTCCGATAGCACCCGTGATCGCGAGTCGACCGAACAACGATATGACCTACGAAGACCTGCTCGAACGGCTTGCCAGCGATGACGAACGCATCGTCGTCGTCACGGCCGAGAACCGCGCCGCCATCCGCAATCTGCCGCCGAAGCTCGGCGCGAGATTCGTCGACGTCGGAATCAGCGAGATGACCATGGTCGGCATGGCCGCCGGAATGGCGCTGCGCGGGCGGATCCCCATCCTTCATGCCCTGGCGACGTTCATCACGCTGCGCGCATTCGAATTCGTTCGCACCGACGTCGGCATCGCCAACCTGCCGGTGAAGCTCGTCGGCGGTGTGCCGGGCTTCCTCTCCGATGGCAACGGCCCCACACACCAGGCGATCGAGGACGTCGCGCTGATGCGAGGGATTCCGAACATGGGAGTCTTCGCTCCCTCCGACCGCGATGAACTCCTGGCCGGAATGCCCGAGATCATCCGCAGTGAACGGCCGTTCTACGTACGCTACTACGCCGGTGAACCGGTCGTGCAGCAGCACGCTCCGTTCGAGATCGGCCGCGCGGAGACGTTCGGCTCCGGCACCGACGTCGCGATTCTCACCTACGGCTTCCTGCTCCGCGAGGCGCTTGCCGCCGTGGAGCTGCTGCAGTCCGAAGGAGTCGCCACGCGTGTGGTAAACCTCCGAACGCTCGCTCCGATCGATCGCAGCGCTCTGCTGTCGGCAGCGCGCGACTGCGAGCTGGTCGTAACGCTCGAAGATCATTTCAAGGTCGGTGGCCTCTATTCGATTCTCGCTGAGCATCTGCTCCAGGAGGGACTCAGCGCGCAGGTGCTTCCGATCGCGCTCGACGGCCACTGGTTCCGTCCCGCGCTGCTGCCCGATGTGCTCGAGCACGAAGGCTTCACCGCCGCGAAACTCGCGGAGCGAATTCTCAGCCGACGGTCCTCCGCTCCTGCCACGGTCATGGCCGAGGATCGGCGCTGATCCGTTGAACTCCCGTGCCCGCGGCAGTCGTGCCCCCGCGGCCCGCTCGATTCCGAATTCGAACACGCAATCAGAACATTCCGATACCCATGCCGAACACCGTACGCACCAACGACGACTACCCGGAGATCACCCGGAGCGACGAGCTGTACGAGCGCGCGCTCGGGTTGATTCCGAACGTCACGCAGACGCTTGCCAAGGGCCCGACGCAGAATTCCAACGGCGTCATGCCGAAGTATCTCCAGCGCGGCAAGGGCTCGCACGTGTGGGACGTCGACGGCAACGAGTATATCGACCTGACGATGGGCGTCGGCCCGCTGTCGCTCGGCTACTGCTACCCGGCAGTCGACGACGCGATCCGCCGCCAGCTCGAGGACGGCATCACGTTCTCGCTGATGCATCCGCTCGAAGTGGAGGTCGCCGAGCTCGCCCGCGAAATGATTCCCAACGCCGAGGCCGTTCGCTACTCCAAGACCGGCGCCGACGTCACCTCCGCAGCCGTACGCCTTGCACGCGCGTTCACCGGACGCGACAAGGTCCTCTGCTGCGGATACCATGGCTGGCACGACTGGTACGTCTCGGTCACCGCCCGCAACCACGGGGTTCCTCAGGCGGTGCAGGATCTGACCAACACGTTCAACTACAACGACATCGAGTCCGTGGCCGACTCGATCGATGCCGATACGGCGTGCGTGATCCTCGAACCGGTGGTCTTCGAAGAACCGCGCGACGGATTCCTGCAGAAGCTTCGAACGCTCTGCGATGATCACGGCGTGGTCCTGGTGTTCGACGAGATGTGGACCGGGTTCCGCCTGGCACCCGGCGGCGCACAGGAGTACTTCGGCGTCCGTGCCGACCTCGCCACGTTCTCCAAGGCGATGGCCAATGGAATGCCGATCTCGATGATCACCGGCCGCCACGACATCATGGACCTGCTCGAGAACGACGTGTTCTTCTTCACCACGTTCGGTGGCGAGGCGTTGTCGCTGGCAGCCGCGAAGGTGACGATGAACGAGATCCGAACGAAGGACGTGAGCGGACACATCGCCCGACAGGGCACGAAGCTGAAGGACGGCTACAACGCGATCGTCGACGAGCTGGGCATCGCCTACTCGAAGTGCTCCGGGCTGCCGGCGCGGACGGTGATGTCGTTCGATGCCACCGCAGGCGATCCGCTCGAGATCAAAGCGCTCATGCAGCAGGAGATGATCCTCCGCGGCGTGCTCTGGGGCGGATTCCACAACGTTTCCTTTGCCCACTCCGACGACGACGTCGCCCGCGTGCTCGATGCCTATCGCGAGACGCTGCCGATCGTCGATGAGGCGGTTCGCACGCAGACCGTGCGGCAGAAGATGCGCGGCGCACCGCTCGAGCCGGTATTCCGCAAGACCGAAGGGTTCAATACGAAGCCGAAGCCGGTGGCGGAAACACGATGAGCGACTCGCTGGAGAGCCGAACCTCCGATGCGAGTCGAGCCGGTACCCTCCCGTCTCCAGATCGCATGTTCGACCTGCGGAACCGGGTGGCGATCGTCACCGGCGCGGTCGGTCTGATCGGCCGGTATCACTGTCGGGCACTGCTCGGCGCAGGGGCTGCGGTAGTCGTCGCCGACGTCGACACCGATCGTTGTACCGAATTCGGTGATGAGCTTCGCGGACGTTGCGGCGACGCCGGCCGCGTACTTCCGGTTGCCGTGGACGTCACCTCGCGAGCGTCGCTCGAAGCGATGCGCGATGCCACTCTCGAGCAGTTCGGCCACATCGATGTGCTGGTCAACAATGCGGCGATCAATGACATGTTCGAAAATCCCGCAATGGCCGGCGAGCTGTCGAAATTCGAGAACTATCCGCTGGAACAGTTTCAGCGCTCGCTCGATGTGAACGTCACCGGCATGTTCCTCTGCTCACAGGTGATCGGACCGACGATGGCGCGTGCGGGCCGGGGTTCGATCATCAACGTCGCATCGACCTACGGGATCGTCGCTCCCGACCAGTCGTTGTATCGCAGACCCGACGGAACGCAGGCGTTCTACAAGTCGCCGGCCTACCCGGTGACGAAGGGTGCGGTGATAAGCTTCACTCGATTCCTGGCCGCATACTGGGGCTCGGCCGGCGTCCGCGTCAATACGCTGTCACCGGGCGGCGTGGAGAACGCTCAGGAGGAGTATTTCCTCGAGAATTATGCACGACGGACGCCGCTGGGCCGAATGGCGGCGCCGGACGACTACCAGGGCGCGCTGGTATTTCTCGCCAGCGACGCGTCGCGATACATGACCGGCGCGAACCTCGTCGTCGACGGCGGCTGGACCGCCTGGTAATAGGGCGACCGCCCGTGGATCCGACTCTGAACAACATCGACATCCAAGACACTGTCCATGGCTTCCATTGAACTGGCGAATAGAACGATTGGCGATGATCATCCTGTGTACATCATTGCCGAGATCGGAATCAACCACAACGGGTCGCTGGAGCTCGCCAAGCAGCTGATCGACGGAGCGGCGAAGGCGGGTGCCGATGCAGTGAAATTCCAGAAGCGCACGCCGGAGCTCTGCGTGCCGCGCGACCAGTGGGAGATCGAGCGTGATACGCCGTGGGGTCGGATGACCTACATCGACTACCGCCATCGCGTGGAGTTCGACGTGGACGACTACGCCACCATCGATCGCCACTGCCGCGCGCTCGGCATCGACTGGTGCGCCTCTTGCTGGGATGAGAGCGCCGTCGATTTCATCGAGCAGTTCGATACGCCGTTCTATAAGGCCGCCTCAGCGTCGCTGACCGACCTCGATCTGCTACGGAAAATGCGGTCGACCGGACGGCCGATGATGATCTCAACCGGGATGTCGACCATGGATGAAATCGAGGCTGCCGTGGACGCCGTCGGTACCGACAACCTCATGATTGCGCACTCGACCTCCACCTATCCGTGTTCGGTCGACGAACTGAACCTGCGGATGATCGCCACACTCAAGTCGCTATACCTGAGCAATCCGATCGGGTATTCCGGGCACGAGGTCGGACTTGCCACGACCTGGGCGGCGGTGGCGCTCGGCGCAACGTTCGTCGAACGTCACATCACGCTCGACCGCGCAATGTGGGGAAGCGATCAGGCGGCGTCGGTGGAGATCGGCGGTTTCGAGCGGCTCGTCGCAAACATCCGCGATATCGAGCAGGCACTCGGCGACGGCGTCAAACGACTCTACGACAGCGAGATCCCCGTTCGCACGAAGCTCCGTCGCGTGCGAACGACGATTCCGGTCGATGGACGCAATTGACCAGTGTGGTGAACGCCAACCGCGATCGACATGGAGATGCTTGAGTACCTCACCAGCCGCGAATTTCTGACCAGCTGGTCGTTCTATTCGCCGGCAATTACCGTCGCCGCGGCCCTTGTGCTGATCACGCTGGAACGGGTGTTCCCGTATGAACGTGGCCAGGGTCTGTTTCGCGACGGATTCTGGAACGATCTCGGGATGTATTCCATCGTTCAGAGCTTCATTCTCGGTTACGTCATCGCCGGAATCACCGCTCTGATCGATTCGCAGACCGGGCTGTCGCGACTCGGAATTCTCTCCTCATGGCCCATCTGGGCACAGGTCCTGCTGTCGCTCCTCGTCCACGATCTGTACATCTACTGGTTCCACCGCTGGCAGCACCGCAATCGGTTTCTCTGGCGAATTCATGAAGCCCACCATTCGACGCTCGACGTCGACTGGCTCTCGGGTTCACGGTCGCATTCTCTTGAAATTCTGATCAACCAGACGATCGAATTCGCCCCCCTTGTCCTGCTCGGCGCAGCACCGGAAACGATCGCAATCAAGACGGCGATCGATGCGGTGTGGGGGATGTATATCCACTCGAATATCGATGTGCGGTCGGGAATTCTTCAGTACGTGATCAACGGCCCGGAAATGCACCGATGGCATCATGCCGTCGATCACGACGCGCACAACCGGAACTTCGGAACGAAGTTCGCCGTGTGGGACTGGCTGTTCGGAACGGCATTCTTCCCCAGAGAACGGAAGCCAGCCGGGTACGGACTCGACGCCTATTTCCCGTCGAATTACTTCGTGCAGCATGCCTTTGCATTTCGTCCGTTCGAGGAAGAGCAGAACACCGAAGCAGCTGAGCCCGCGGCCGTACCGCCCACGCTACCACAGGACTGAGAATCCTATCGAGCCATATTCCTCCATTCGGTCGAAGTACTGACCGAATGGAGAGCGACCGCGGTAATAGGTGAATTCGACCGCGATACCGGGTTCGTCGGGCCGGGCGAATTTGAGACCGGCCCGCACGGAATTCTCCCATACCGTCGCCAGCTCGCCATTCATCCGCAGTTCGTATCCCGCGAGCAGTGTGAGCGGAAACCCCGCGACACTGTCCTCCCTCCGCCGGCCGGTCATCACCCACGATCCGTCGAATCCCACGTACGGCGTCAGAGCGCCGAGCGAATCGGGGATCGAATGGAATCGCCACTGCATGCCCGCGTACGGCCGCAGCAGTGCCCCTATGTCCCCGAAGAGAGCCCGACCCACCGCCACCGGATCGTACCCGAACGTTCCTTCGACGAACTCGCGACTGTAGACCACGGGGCCCGTGGAATCACGTCCGAACGCCGCGCTTCCGTCGACCAGATGCGCCGAAATGTGTCCGACGCGAAGGCGAACGTACTGGCTCCACTGCGGCACGAATTCGAGCCCGAAATAGTAGTCGACCGCCTCGACGGGGAACTTGAAATTCGGCTCCGAACGCAGTCGGGTCCAGGTGAAGAATGCGGCACCGAACCGAACGGGCGGCAACGGTCCACAGGATGGAATCGTGTAAAGGCCGACGTCGGTACCGATATCCAGCCGCAGACGTTCGGCGTTGATTTCGCGCGATCCGCCTATACGCGGTTCGTACTTGCCGGCATAGGGTGTCGGTGCGGAGCCGACACCGATCTGTGCGTTGGCGGAGGCCGCAGAGATGACGAGCAGAAGCATCGAGACGCCGAACCAGGGCATGCGGCAGACGGAAATTCGGATGAAGGAAATTCAGATCGCGGAAATTCGGATCACGGAAATTCGGATCACGGAAATTCGGATCACGGGGACAAACATCGCGATCCCCCGCCGATACTCGGATCGGCGGGGGATCGATTGAGGAATTCGAATTCGGGTCGCGCTACGCGCCGACGGTCTCCTCGATCTCCGCCTCGGCACCGTTGCCGTTGACCGCACCGGAGGCCGATCCGTTGACAGTGTTCAACTGCGGGCGCGGGCCTTTGAGGAACGTACGTTCGCCCCACTTGGCGATCGACTCGGCAATCGAGTACATCACCGGTACTACGACCAGCGTGAGGAACGTGGAGAACGTGAGCCCGAACATCACCGCGATCGACAGCGACAGCCACCACTGCTGCTGTTCGCCGCCCATGAAGAAGTTCGGCTGCAGATGCGAGAACAGACCGAAGAAATCGAAGTTCAGTCCGAGCGCCAGCGGCACCAGACCGAGGATGGTCGTAACGGTCGTCAGCATGACCGGGCGCAGGCGGACCGAGCCGGCATCGATGATCGCCTGGCGCAGCGGCATGTGGTCGCGAGTGCGGCGGACCTCGATGAAGTCGATGAGCACGATCGCGTTGTTGACCGCCACACCTGCCAGCGAGATGACGCCGACGCCGGTCATGACCATTCCGAACGGCAGCTGAAAGATCATCAGGCCCAGCAGCACGCCCATGGTCGAGAAGAGGACCGACGCCATGATGATGAACGGCTTGATCATCGAGTTGAACTGCGCCACGAGCGTACCGTAGACCAGCAGGATGGCGACGCCGAAGGCCATCATGAGGAAGGAGCCGGTTTCCTGCTGATCCTCCTGCTGACCGGCGAAGGTCATGGTGTATCCGGGCGGCAGCTTGTAATCGGCCAGGTAGTCCTTGACCTCCTTGACCACGGCGTTGGCGTTATAGCCATCGACGATGTCGGCACCGATGGTGACCACGCGCTCGAGATCCTTGCGGTTGATCACGCCGTAGCCGTCGGTCACCTCCCAGTCCGCCACGGCGACCAGCGGAATCTGGCGACCCTCCTTCATCACGGTAAGATCCTTTAGCGACTCCAGGTCGGAGCGTTGATCGGGCTTGAGCCGGACCGTGATGTCGTACTCATCCTCGCCGTCGCGGTAGGTCGACGCGTCGGTACCGTTGATCGCCGAGCGGATCGTCGAGCCGATCAGGGCGGTATTCAGACCGTAGAGCGCGGCCTTCTCGCGATCGATGCGCACCGTCAGCTCGGGCCGCGCCGCCTGGAGATCGCTCTCGAGCGCATCGAGCTTCTTTGCGATCGGGCTCGCCTTGAGCTTGGCGAGAATCTTCTCGGATTCCCTGTCGATCACCTGCGCGTCCTCACCCCTGATCTCGATCGACACTGGCCGGCCGGTGGGTGGCCCCATCTCCATCTTCATCACCTTCACGTCGGCACCATCGAGCGTCGTTCCCATGACGCCGCGCAGCTCCGAGAGCGTTTCGAACGGCGACTGGTTGCGGTCCTGATACTTCTTGAACGACAACGCGATGGTCGCCTCGTTTGGCACGCCGCCGCTTCCACCACCGGGGCGGCCGCCGCTGGCGCTCGACCCGACGGTCGTGACGGTCGCCTGGACGTCGGTGTAACCGGGCACCTTCCCGAGACGCGATTCGAGCTTCTTCGCGATGCGGTTCGACTGCTCGACGGTCGTGCCGATCGGCGACTGGATGTTGACGTTCACCTGCCGCGGCTCGATGTTCGGGAAGAACTCCATCCCGTTGTTGAAGTTGGCGTACAGACCGATGATCACGACCGAGACCCCGAAGATGCTGAGCATCGTCAGCAGCCGGTGGTCCAGGGCCAATCGCAGTGTGCCGCGGTAGGCGCCCTGCAGCGCGGGGAAGCCGCGCTCACGCAACCAGATGCCGACCGGGAGGAAGAGCACGCGGTTGAGCCCCCACAGCAGCAGCAGTGTCACCAGCACCACGCCGGCGGTGATGATGTTCGACATCGCAATGATCAGGAACACCAGGCCTGCCAGAATTCCAACGACGATTTTCCCGACCCGTGTCAGCCCCCGCCCCTTCTCTCCGTCGAGTCGCATGATGCGCGAGGCGAGCGTGGGATTGATCACCAGCGCGACGAACAGCGATGAGCCGAGCGTGATGATCAGCGTGATCGGCAGGTACTTCATGAACTCGCCGACGATGCCGGGCCAGAACGCCATCGGCAGGAAGGCGAAGAGCGTCGTCAGCGTCGAGGTGATGATCGGCACGGCCACCTCACCCGTCGCCCGTTTGGCTGCGGTGATTTTGTCCGCGCCCTCTCCCACGTATCGGTAGATGTTCTCCACCACGACGATTGCATTGTCGACGAGCATTCCGAGCGCGAGGATCAGCGAGAAGAGCACGATCATGTTCATCGTGAACCCGAGCGCTGAGATGATCACGAAGCTGAGCAGCATGGACATCGGGATGGCGATGCCGACGAGTGTCGCGTTGCGCGATCCCATGAAGAACAGCAGGACGAGGATCACCAGGATCAGACCGGAGATGATGCTGTTCTCCAGATTGGAGACCATATCGCGGATGTTGTCCGACTGATCGTTGGTGATCTTGAAGTTGGTCGACGGCGGGAGCTTTCCGGACGACTGCAGATTCGCGATGTAGTCCTTGACCTTGTCCGAGAGCGCAATGATGTTCGTGCCGGCGCGCTTCTTCACCGCGAGGGTGACGACCGGAGACTTGTCCAGACGTGCGTAGGACTCGCGGTCCTTGAATCCGAAGTCGACCTTGGCGAGATCGCGGACGTAGATGGGGCCACCGTCCTTCGGCGTCTTGACGACGATATCGCCGATGACTTCGGGCACGGCAAACTCACCCGGCACGCGCACCAGGTACTTCATGTTCTGCACATCGATCGTACCGCCCGGGATCGTCGTGTTCTCGTTGCGGATCGCGTTGATGATGTCCTGGAAGGTGACCTTGTAGTACTTGAGCTTGTTGAGGTCGACGTTGATGGCGACCTCGCGCTCGAGGCCACCGGAGAGGACGGCCTCGAGCACCTCGGGGTACTCCTCGAGGTCGTCCTTGATGTCCTCGGCCACCTCCTTGAGCTTCACCAGAGAATAGTCGCCGGAGATGTTGATGTAGAGAATCGGCATCTCCGAGAGGTTGATCTCGACGATCTGCGGCTCATCGGCGTCGTCGGGCAGATCGGGCTTGGCAAGGTCGACCTTCTCCCGAACGCGCTGGAAGGCGACGTTCATGTCGACATGGGGATTGAACTCGACGGTGATGGCGCTGTATCCCTCGTACGACTTCGAGGTGATCTTCTTGATACCGCTGATCCCCTTGAGCTGCTTCTCGATCGGATGGGTCACCTGGCTCTCGATGTCCAGTGGTGCGACGCCGAAGTACGGCGTGGCCACGTAGAGCACCGGGAAGACGACTTCCGGGGCGGACTCCTTCGGAATGTTGATGTAGGCGACGACGCCCATCAGGAAGATGATGCCGGTCAGCACGTACACCGCCACGCGGTTGTTGACCGCCAGCGTCGTGAGCCAGTACTCCTTCTGCTCGAGCGGTTCGCCGAGCTCCTCGTACTGCTCCTGCCGCGACTGATCCGGGTTGGACAGACCAGAGCGTCCGCCCTTGCCCTTGCGCTTGATCCTGAATTTCAGCATGGAATCTATTCCGTATGGCGCACCTCGTCCGGCGCGCCGGTTGGTCTTCTGTCAGCCAGTGGAGTACGTAGCGATGCCGGCCGGCGGGTCCTCCGAAACGGTCACTCGAATGTGACCGCTTCGCCCGGATTGATCTTCTGTTGTCCGACGGTAATGATGCGGTCGCCCGGCTTCAGTCCGCTCTCGACCACCACACCGCCATGATCGGAGGCACCGAGCGTGACCGGTCGCGCCGTGGCGACGTAGCCATCGCTGCCCTGCCGTTCGGCGACGTAGATCTGGAATCCATCCTCGACACGGACGGCTGCCGTCCGCGGCACGACCAGCACGTCGTGCAGCACGTCACGGATGATGCGCAGGTTGGCGACCATCTCGGGTGCGAACGCGTTGTCGCGATTCGGCATCGCGATTTCAATCGGCAGCGTGCGGTCGTTCTGCGAAATCATCGATCCGACGTAGGTGATCTTTCCGGAGACCTTGCGACCACCGAGCGCATCGAAGGTCATTTCCACTGGAAGCCCGACACGCAGGCCCTCGACGTATCGCTCGGGCACGCCGGCCGAGACTTTCACGGTGCCCGCCTGGATCAGCCGCGCAACCGGACCGCCCGGTGGCACCATCTCGCCGATGTCGATCAACCGATCGTCGATCCGGCCGGAGACCGGCGCGGTGATCGTGGTCTTTGCAATCCGCGTCTTGAGCAGATCGACCTGCGCCTGCGCCGCGTCGACGTTGTACTTCGCGGTCGTCACCGCGACCTCGGCGACGGCGCCCGCGTCGGTGTAGACCTGCTGGTTCTTGTCCGCGTTCACCTTGGCGATGTTCAGCTGCGCCTGTGCCTGCGCCAGCTGGCTGCGCAGCATATCGTCATCGAGCTTCACCAGCGGCTGTCCCGCCTTCACGTAGCTCCCCTTGGCGACGAGCCACCGCGCGACCTTCCCGCTCTCCTCGGAGGCAACCATGATGTCCTCCTCCGGCTTGACCGTACCGACGACCTCGATCACATCGTCGAACGTTTCGGGCTGCACCTGCTTGGTCTCGACGTTGACGGCCACCCGCTGCATCGCCGCCGCCTTCTTCTGGGCACCATCGGCGGTCTTGTCCTTCTCGGCCGCCTGGTTGCTTCCGCAGGCCGCCAGTCCGAGCGATGCGGCCACGAGCGCGAGCGCGACGAGTCTCCCGCGGTGGATCCTGGTTGTCATTGAGCGTCTCATCGTATGCGTTGGAATTGTTGAATTCGATCCTGCTGCAACTCCCGGTTCGCCGGTGATCAGCGTTGCGTGTACTTCACGTCCGAGTCGTCGTTGATCAGCTCGACGTGGCTGCCGAGCAGCGCCTCGAGCTGAGCAAGCGCCACGCGGTAGTCGTGGACCGCCGAGAGCTGATTGACGCGCGCCTGCGCCAGTGCCAGGTCGGCGTCGTTGACCTGCAGCTGCGTACCCGTGCCCGCCTTGTAGCTGACCGTCGCGATCTGGTAGCCGCGCTGAGCCAGCTCGATGGTCTTGTCCGAGGACTGCACCCGTTCACGCGCCGCGTCGATCTGGCGGAGTACCGCATCGAGCTGCGTCTTCAGTGCGAGCGACGTCTGCTCCAGACGCAGACGGCTCTGCTCCGACTGGATTCGCGCCTCGTTGACCTTCGACTTCGTTTCGAATCCGTTGAAGAGGTTGTAGCTCAGGTTCACCCCGACGAATGCCGTCGGCTTGAACATCATGCCGGTGAAGTCGTCGGCCTGCGCAGAGTACTGCCAGGAACCGAAGAGGGCGACCGTCGGCAGGTAGTCGGCACCATTGATGCGGATCAGCCGGCGGTTGACTTCGTCGGTCAGCTCGAGGGTCTTGATCGTCGGATTCGACTGCATGAGAATCCGCCGCGCCTCGGCCACCGACGGCTCGGTCGACTCCAGCGAGGCCGGCCGGGCGAGCGTTTCATCGAGCGTGATCGTCGTGTCGGCCGGCAGCCCCAGCACGACCTTCAGGTTGTCGATCGCCGCCTCATAGTTGTTCTTCGCCTGCACGACCTGCGGACGCTGATTGGCCACCTGCACCTCGGCGCGGACCCGGTCGAATTCCGGCCGCAGCCCCGCCTCGGAGAGCGCCTTCGTGTTCTTGAAATTCTCCTCTGCGTTCGCCAGCACCGATTGGTTGACGTCGAGAAGCTGTTTGGCGAGCTGCGCATCGTAATAGGCACGCTTGACGTTCAGCACGACGTCGGTGCCGCTGGAGCGGAGCTGCTGACGCGCAATTCTCGAGTAGACCTCCGCCGCGCCGACGCCGGTGAAGACCGCGTCGTTGAAGACGATCTGACTGACCGAGACGCCGGCGCTCGCCTGGTTGGCCGAACCGACAGTGATCGGTCGTACCTGTCCGTCGGTGCCGGGGAAGTAGAAGACCTGGCGCTTGATGTTGCGCTGGTAGCTGCCGCTGAGATTGATCTGCGGATAGACGTTGGAGAACGCCTCATCGACCTGTGCATCGGAGTAGTCGATGCCCAGTCGGTCGATCTTCAACTGGTTGTTGTGCTGCATGGCGATCGCAATCGCCTGATCGAGCGTCAGCGGTGTCGTCTGCTGCGCTGCGGCGGTCGAAACCGCGAGGACGAGCGTCGCGAGCGCGACGGAGAGCAATCGGCTGATGGTCGGAGTCATAGTCGTGTCGAACCGTTGACGTTGTTGGCTGTCGTCGTGCGTTTTCTGTTGCCGTGCGTTTGCTGCTGTCACGTGCTCTGGATAGTCGTACCTGATCGGTCGTCGTGCGCTGCGCGCCGGTGCGCGACGCTTCAGCGGTTGTCGCCGGATGGAAGCACGCCCTGGAAGTAGACAGTGTGAATGAGCGTCGATGCGGTGAGGACCTCGCGCCGAAGGTCCTCCTGTCCGAGCCCGTCGAAGATGTTGGCCGCCGGACCGCTCGCCTTCTCCGCAGCACGGGGATCGCAGTCGCCGAGCTCGCACATCCGACGGTAGACCCGCGCGGTGAACTGACCGTAGAGCATGTTGATCAGTATCGTCGCCAGGTCCATCGGGTCGGCATCAGTGAGCAGTCGACCGGCCTTCTGTTCGCCGGCGATCTCCTCGGAGAGCATCGACAGCAACTGCGGCAGCAGCTGCATCATCGGGTTTGTCTCCCGCAGATGGTGCGCCTCGCGCATCATCAGATGCATGCTCTCGGGATTGTGAAAGAAGTAGTGGAGCTCTCCAACGACGAACTGGTCGACCTTCTCGATGAACGGCAGTTCGGAGGCGAATGCGTCGACGGCGATCTGCCGCATCGTCTCGAAGGAATCCTCGATCACACTGGCGAAGAGCGCCTCCTTGCTCGAGAAGTAGTTGTAGAGCGTTCCCTTACCGAACTCGGCGCGTTCGGCCACCTCCTCGAGCTTCGCGTCGTTGAAACCTCGCTGCGCGAAAACCGTTCTCGCCGCATCGATGATCTCCTGGCGACGCACGAGCCGCTCGCGCTCGCGCCGTGGAAGTCGCTCCTCGGTCGGATCAGGGATTGCCATTAACGGGGGTCCTCAACGAACGTCAGAATCAGTGAACTGGCTCAAAATTCAGAAAGTGACCGATTGGTCACTTTTTGACTCGCGGGTTCAAACATACGGTGTGATCGGCGCGGCAGCAACCGGGGAGTTGTAACGAATCGGGTCCCGAATCGATGGCAGTGCCTGGTGTTCGCAGGGGGGGCGGCGGCGTTCGATGCGCAGCGGTCGGGCCGGGCTACGCGCGCCCGGATGGTCGGTTGCGACGCAGATGTAAGCGTCGGTGATCCCGCAAGGTGCCGGGGCAATCGCGGTGGACGTCCTCGCGGGAGTGATATGTTTGGACGGCGTCGAGCGACGCCAACACGCACCGGAATCCAAGCGACGCAATGCGGCTGCGCCTCCTCCTTCCCCTCGTTCTGCTGTTCCCGCACATCCTCAGTGCCCAATCGCCCGACGCCCGGGCCGATGCGCAGGATGCCGCCGACTCGGTGCTCGGTGCCCACGCCGAACTGTTCGCGCCGGAGGATTCGACCGGCTCCGGCACCGCCGCAGAGTTCCTGCAATTGCCCGCCTCGGTTCTTCCGTCCTACCACGCATCCTGGCAGCCGCTCGATCTGCTCGGAACCAGTGACGGGCACTCCCCGATCGAATACAACCGGGTCGACGGACTCTATCTCGGCGTCGGTTCGAGCGTCCGGGACGTCGATCTGTTCATGCCGCGGATGAGCGCCCGACTCGCCGTCGGCTACGCATTCGCCTCGCACTACTGGCAGGTGCGGGCCGCAGTCGCACAGGATCTGCTCGGCAGGGAGAGACCACTGCGAATCAGCTTCGAAGGGCACGTGCTCACCGACACGCGTGACGCGTGGAAGATGTCTCCGCTCGAGAACACGATCTACGCGGCGGTGGCGGGCGTCGACGCACGGGACTACTTCAGGCGCAGCGGATTCTCCATTTCGGCGCGCGCCTATCTGCTGCCCCGCGTGTCGATCTCCGGTGCGTATCACGGTGACGGCTACGAATCGCTTCCGAAGCGCGCGACATGGTCGCTCTTCGGACCGCACGATCCGTTTCGAGCAAATCGCCCTATACGCGAGGGATGGGTCACGACGCTCGAAGGATCACTCCTGGTCGACTACATGACGCTCAGAGGATGGCATGCGCCGCGGGTGGCGCTCGAAGCGCGGGCGGAGACGGGTATCGGTTCGACGTCGTTCACGCACTACCTCGTCGACGGGCGTCTGCAGGTCGCGTTCCTGCGTGATCTCGTTGCCATTGCGGTGCACGGCCGGGTGGAAACCGCCGCGGGCAACGCGCCGCCGCAGCGACTGCCGACGATCGGCGGGCTCGGCACGCTGCCGGGATATCAGCAGAACGAGTACGGTGGCAACAGGATGCTGCTGCTCCGCACCGATCTGTTGATCGATCCGTTCCCCAAACCGATCCGCGGCCTGCGAGTGATCGTTTCGAATGACATTGGTGCGGTGGCGACGGCGCCTCAGTCGGCTGCGCCGTTGACGGGATTCCCGTCCCGACTGCATTCCTTCCTCTATTCCCCAGGCATTTTTCTCGGTACGGCAACGGGTTCGATCCGCATCGGTCTGGCATGGCGTACCGACCGCGCGGGTTCCCCGAAGCTCGTGGTTCGCTTCTCCCATTGACGCCCGATCAACTTCCCCTCGCGTCCCCACCTCCAGATTCTCCGCCCCATCTCTCGCACGCGCCCTCGGTTGCCCGTCCCGGCGCTCTCTTCCCGGCGCTTCGCTACCCGTTCCCCGCGTCCTGCCTCCCCATCCCGGCTCCCTTCTCCTTGGCGCTCCCCTCCTGGCGCCCTTGGCGTCTAGACTTTGAGCCGCGGATCGGTGGCGTCGCGCAAGCCGTCGCCGATGAGGTTGAACGCGGTGACGGTGAGGAAGATCATCATGCCGGGGAAGATCGCCAGCCACCAGGCGTAGGGGGCCGAGCGGGCGAGGTTGAGTGCGGAGCCCCAGGTGACCACTTCTGCAGGCACACCGAAGCCGAGAAACGACAGCGCAGCCTCGATGAGCACGGCCTGGGCGACGCCGAATGCCGCGGCGACGAGCACGGGCGCTATCGAATTGGGAAGCACATGTCGGAGAATCACGCGGGCGTCTGAGAATCCGAGGGAATTCGCGGCGGTCACGTATTCCATATTCCTGACCCGCAGCACCTCACCGCGCACGAAGCGGGCGATTCCCATCCATCCGGTCAGGCCGATGATGATCATGACGTAGAAGATGTTGGCACCGAGGAACGCCACGATCGTCAGGATCAGGAACAGGACGGGGAAATTGAGGAACAGTTCGATGACGCGGGAGATGACGATATCGACCCAGCCGCCGTAGTAGCCGGCGAGCGATCCGAGCGAGAGGCCGATGAGCAGCTGAATCGCGACCGCGATGATTCCAATGGAAAGCGAGATACGGGAGCCGTGGATGAGCCCGGCAAGCACGTCGCGGCCGAGCTGATCGGTCCCGAGCACGTGCGCATTCTCACCATTGAACGGCGCGGCGAATGAGTTGAGCAGGTCGGTGTTGCTTGGCTGAAACGGCAGCGGCGGCCAGATCGCCCAGTCGTACTCCACCTTGTCCCAGACAGGATGTCTGAGCTTCGGCGGATACTCCGAGGCCATGCCGAGCCCGGCGAGGTAATCGTGAACGACGGGAGAGTAGAACGTTCCGTCCACCGAACAGACGATGGGCCGATCATTGGCGAGGAAGTCGGCGAGCAGCGCCACAACGGCCATCACGACGATGAACCAGTAGGCGACGTAGGCAAGACGGTTGCGCCGGTACTGCCGACGAACGTAGTGCCAGTAGCCTTCCTGCTTCCTGGAATCATCGACGCCATTCTGCGAGAGCTGGTCGGTCGCGACGTCGTCCCCGGTGGACGTGAGAGCATCGCCGGATGTTCGCTGGTCGGCCATAGTGCGTGAATCGGTTCGAGAATTCCAGGACCCGGCGGCATGTCGCGCGCCGGCATGGTCCATCGGGATTTGCAGACGGAATCAGCCGGACTTTCGCGAGAACGCGATGCGCGGGTCGACGACTGAATACAGGATGTCGGCAATCAGCACTCCGAGCATCGTGAGCACCGCGCCGATCGTGAGAATCGCCATGATGATCGGGTAGTCACGCTCCAGCAGCGCCTGATAGCCGAGCAGCCCCATTCCGGGTATCGTGAAAATGGATTCGACGATGATCGAGCCACCGATGAGCCCCGGAAGCAGACCGGCCATGAGCGTGATGATCGGTATGAGCGAGTTGCGAAGGGCGTGCTTGTAGATGACCACGCGATCGCTGAGTCCCTTCGACCGTGCCGTCCGGATGTAATCCTGCCGAATCGTTTCCAGCATCGAACCGCGCATCTGGCGGGAAATGAAGGCGAAGCTGGTGTAGGTGTAGGCGGCGATCGGCAGCGTCATGTGCCAGGCGAGGTCGGCGAACTTCTTGATGAACGGCCAGGCGACCGAGTAGTCGTTGGAGTACATCCCGGCCGGAGGAAAGAGGTTCAGATAGTCCGGGTCGGCGAGAAAAATGATGAAGAGCGTCCCGACCCAGAAGACCGGCAGCGAGTAGAGCATGAACAGCCCCGTCGAGGACGCCTTGTCAATGAACGTACCCGGGCGCGTGGCCGAATAGATTCCGATCGGAATTGCGATGGCGAAGGCGAGCAGCACCGACACGATGTTCATCCCAAGCGTCACCGGCACGCGCTCCATAATCTTGTCGATCACCGGCTTGTCGTCCTTGAACGACCGACCGAAGTCGAGCGTGACGATTCCCTTCACCCAGAGCAGGTACTGGACCGGTACCGGCTTGTCGAGGTTCCACTGCTCACGGATCTTCTGAATGATCTCCTCGGTGACCTGACGGTCGGTGACCTGACTCTCACCACCGATGCCCGCCTTGAGCTCCGCCGGATCACCCGGCGCCAGCCGACTGATTCCGAACGTGACGATCGTGATGGCGATGAGCGTCGGAATGAACAGCAGGAGCCGCTTGATGATATAGGTGATCATGCTCGGGAGTACCGGTCAGAAGGAGAGATCGAGGTAAGTCTTCAAGATACAGAAATCTCGTCGCGTCAATTCCGACCGTGGCTCGCCAGAAGCGACGCCCTTCCGGAAGTGCTCCGGAAGGGCGTCGGGTTTCTGTCCGCTGCACGGGAATTACTGCGTCGCAGCCACAGCGGGATGCTTCGTGTACTTCTGCGCCTGCAGCGGCACCCACCATTCGGAGGCGAGGTAGCAGGGACGGGGTTTGTAGAAGTGCACGTTCTGGAACCGATCCTGCACCGCACCGGTCTGCGTCTCGGCGAAGAGGAAGTTGTACGGCTGCTCGTCGTAGATGATCTGCTGGATCTGGCGATACATCACCTTGCGCTTTTCGAAGTCGAATTCGGAACGAATCGCTTCGATCAGGGAGTCGACCGTGTGGTTTCGGAATCGCACGTAATTGGAGCCGCCATTCGACGCCGATTCCGAGTGCCAGATCTGGTACATGTCGCCCTCGGTGACGTTCATGGCCCATCCCGCTATGGTTGCATCGTACTTGCCGTCGCGAAGTCGGTTGAGCATCAGCGCCCAGTCAAGCGACTGCGTCGAGGCATCGATTCCGATCTGCTTGAGCGCCTCGGCGAATACGAGCGCAATCGAGGCGCGGCGCTGATTGCCCGAATTCAGCATGATCGTGAATCGGAATGGCTTGCCGTCCTTATCCAGAATACCGTCGCCGTCGGTGTCCTTCCAACCGGCTTCGGCCAGCAACTGCTTTGCCTCGTCGAGGTCGTACTTGATGATCGGCAGGTTCGTATCGGCCTCCGGTCGAAACGACCCGATCGGCGACTGCACCGGTCGAGCGTAGCCGTAGTAAATCGACTGGATCATCTGCTCGCGGTTGATGGCATGTGCCAGCGCCATGCGCACGCGCTTGTCCTTGAACATGGGGCGGTCCTCGTTGTAGCCGATGTAGGCATACGCCGGGTACTCGTATTCCGCGGGATTGAGATGATGCTGCGGGAAGCGCGGCTTCTCACGGTGGTAGAGCACCTTCTCGATGTTGTTGTAGAAGTCAAGTTCACCGGACTTCAGAGCCGCAACCGCGGCGTTGGCGTCGTTGATCGTCTTCCAGATCAATTTGTCCGGATAGGCCTTTCCCCACCGGTCGTCGCTGTTCCAGTACTTGTCATTTCGAACGAGCTCCACACGGTCGTTGCGTCGCCAGCTGTCGAACTTGTATGGTCCCGAACCGATCAGGTACTGCTTCGACATTCCCTTCTGAACATCCTGGATGGAGTCCGCCAGCGCCTTGATCGCCGGGTTCTTGTTCGGATCCATCGCATTCAGCTCGTCGAACGTCATCCTGTCGCTCAGTCCGCTCGGGTCCCACACATGCTTGGGAAGCGCGATCAGACCACCGGCGTACTGGTGACCGAGGTAGTACGGCTCCTTCATCACCACCCGCAGTCGATACGGATCGTTGTTGATGAGCTCGGCACGATCGACGCGGGTATAGTAGCTGCGCAGCGGTGCCGCGTTGGTGATGTACGGATCCTTCAGTGCCTTCAGAAAGAAAATGAAGTCCTCGCCGGTCACCGGGGTTCCATCGGAGAACGTGACACCCTTCTTGATGGTGAACTCATAGCTCATGTGATCCGGGCTCGCCTTCGGCAGCGAGTCGGCGATCCACGGAATCGTCTCGGCCGTCTCCCAGTCCGTCGCTGTAAGTGACTCATAGATATATCCCTCGATCTCCTGCGACGTCGCATCGGTGGATGTGAGGTAGTTGACCGACTGCGGATCGGCCATCGACCAGATGAAGATCCAGTCGCCCTTCTGCGGTGTACCGCCGGCGGCGACCGTTTCGCCTTCAGGCGATTTGGAACCACCGCCGCAGGCCGAGACCGCAAGCGCAAGCAATGCCGTGGCGCCGACGGTGATCCAGGAGTTGAGGAATCGTTTCATGAGTTGATCAGCCAGTTGGATGGAAGATTGCCAATGCCTTGAGCAGGACGTGCTGACAGCGGGACGAAGTCCGTTCGAATCGTAGTGCAGTCGGATGCAGTATTGGCCGGTGCCGTGTAGTGCCGCCAGCATCGAATCATTCAGGGGATCGGTTCCGGAGTTCCGCCCGGTAGCGGCTCCTTGGTCAGGACCGACGGCATTCCCGTCACGATCTGTTCACCCGGCACACGGCCCGGGTACATGCGCACACCGCTTTGAGGCAGTGTCGGGGGGGTCGATTCCACCGGCAGCCGGGGTGAATACGTCGTCGACGGCGCCGGCAGGGTAGCATTCGGTCGCATGTGCGGTGCCGGCACGCTCGCTCCGGTGTCGTGCATCGGCGCAACCACCGCCTTCGAGTCGATCAGCGACGTGGAGTCGAACAGTGCGTCACCGAACCCGACGACTGCAACGACGAGTGCCGTCGCCACCGCCATGGCCGGGACCATAAGACGGTGCAGCCAGCGGCGGGAACCGGCACCCGTTGCAATCCGGGCGTCCAGACGCTCCTGTATCCTTCCCTGCTGCCCCACGGGTGCCTCCCGTTCGGGAAGCTCACGGAGGAAGCGCGCGTAGTGCTCCCAGTCAGCCGGCGCATCCGGCTCCTTCGAATTCGTGTATAGGTCCGACATCGTAGTGCTCACTAAACCAGTGTTTCCGGATTCTCATCATCGTCTGCCCACCCCACGTCCTCCTAATCCTGCGCGTACCCGAGTGCATGCATGGCTCGGCGAAACGCATCGCGGGCATCGAAGACGCGCTTTCGAACCGTGCCCGGCTTGAGATTCCACCCAAGCACATCCGCTATCTCGTCATTGTCGAGGCCCTCGACATCGCGCAGCAGCACGATCTCCCGCTGATGCGGCGGCAGCATCTCCAGCGCCCGCTCGATGATCGGCAGCAGAAGCGCTCCGTCAGCGGCCGACAGTGGATCGTTGTACGTCTCCTGCGGCGGGTCGAAGCCACCACCGTCCTCTCCGGATCGTGCGATCGGCCGCACGATCGATCGCACGCTCCGTCGGCGCAGCTCGCTGAGCGCCTTGCGCCGTGCAATCGTGAAGAGCCATGTCGAGAAGCGATACGTCGGCTCGTAGGTGTCCCGCCGTTCGTACAGCGAAAGCCACGTCTCCTGCACGACGTCCTCGGCGCTCGCGGCGTCGCCGAGCATGCGGACCACGAAGCTGAAGAGCTTGCCGTTGTACAGTGCCACCAGACGCTTCAATGCTCCGTCATCGCCGTGCTGCAACGCAAGCATCAGCTCGTTGCCGGCGTCGATTCCCGTCCCGTTCGACGCGGCCGCCCCCGGATGATCCGATGCGGGCTGCTCACCCGGAATCGAATCCGACGCCGGGATGCTGTCGGTCGCAGCTTCGGGAACCGCCCCCGTCACACCCTCTGCATCGGCCGCACGTTGCTGCGCAACCCGGTCGCCGTCGGCGTTCCTCGGAACGCGAACCGTGCTCGGCTCGACCTGGCGTGGCGGGTTGTGAACAGTGGCCGTCAGAGGACGCCTCCCGTTTCGGTCCATGAATCAGGTGTGGTTCGACAGTGAAATTTCACGTTCGTGCGCCGCGGGCGTTACGCCGACATCGTCAGAGGGCCTGTCAACGGTCCCTGCACGATGGCGGGACGGAGCGGATTCACCCCCGGCACGGCGCGCGGTCGACGCGCAGCCGGCACATCCCGCGGTGTGCGGACCCCAGCGGGACCTCGGCACGGGCGCCATCCTGAGTGCTCGCCGCCCCTGGTGGGCCGCACAGGATCTGCGACAGGCATTGAGGCAAACGATCAAGATACGGTGCGCCTCGATCGCACCGCAGTCCGTACGAATTGCTCCTCGTGTGGATCGCGTCAGAGAATGGTGGTGCGTGACGACGGTGAAGACCATCGCCGAAGGGAAGTCGATCGGGCAGGAATCGCGTGATTCGAAGCAGGTGCGGACGTGGGGAGCCGGTCGCGGCGGAGCGATCGGTCTATCCCGTCACGATGAAAAGCACTGCGGCGAATATGCTGCTCCAGACGAGCGCGTAGGAGAGTCGACGGGTGAACTCGGCTGCGTGCATAGGAAGTACCGTGTTGTGTATGAGGGAGTTGATACCGGGGAATCAGGCGGCGCCGATCGTGGGAGTGGGAGCCCCGACGACCCGTCGCTGCTGCGACGGTGTGATGACGCGCCGGAAATGCGCAGGACCCGGTCGAGCACCCCGTCACCGCGCCAATGTGGCAGCGATGGATTCAACGGACGGTATGTCGGACGCGGGCTGGAATTCGAAGGCTACTCGAAGTCGTGTTCGAAGTAGGGTATCGACCGGTCGCCGGATGGACCCTCCGCCGCCGATCTCCGCGCGATAGCTTCGGTGAGCTTCTCGGCGAACACCCTGGCCGGATTGTAGCCGTAGTGTTTCAAAAGGTAATTCAATGCGATGACTTCTGCAATGACCGTGATGTTCTTTCCCGGAAAAATTGGCAGACGCACGTAGGTCACATCGACACCCAGGACATCGACGAACATATCCTCGAGACCGACCCGTGTGTAATCCGCAGCGGGATCCCAGTCCTCGAGTTCGACGACCACCTCCACACGCTTCTGAAAGCGGATGGCACGAATGCCGAACATCTGCCGCACGTCGAGCAGGCCGAGCCCGCGCACTTCCATGAAATGCTGCGTCAGCGCCGTGCCCGAGCCCATCAGAATTCCCTCCCCCTTCCGTGTGATCATCACCACGTCATCGGCGACCAGCCGATGCCCGCGTTCGACCAGATCGAGCGCCACCTCGCTCTTGCCGATTCCCGAGCGGCCGATGAACATCAGCCCGACGCCGTAGACGTCGACGAACGCACCATGCACCGGGCAGTAGGCGGCGAACTGGTCGTCGAGAAAGTCGCCGACGAAGTAGATGGTCTTGGTCGTGTCGTGCGGTGTGGTGAAGACTCCCACCCCCCGCTCGCTGGCGATCGACAGCAGTTCGGGTCCGAGCTCGTTGTTGCAGGTGAGCACCAGGCAGGGAACGTCGAAGCTAAGCAGCCGACGAAACGCTTCGAGACGGCGCGGCCGCGCCAGCGACTGCAGGTAGAGCGTCTCGGTGTTGCCCAGCACCTGCACACGATGGAAGCTGAAGAGCCGCGTGTAGCCGGTGAGCGCAAGCTGCGGACGGTGCAGACTCTTGTCGGTGATCAGCTTCTCCCGACCGACGCCGTCATTGAGCGGCCGGAGTTCGAAGAGCTCGTGGCACTTGTCGGCCATGAACCCCACGCTGATGCTTTCCTTGCGAATCTCGCGCAGGTTGTCGAGAGCACCCATCGATTGTACGGTCGGTGGAATTCGGCGGAACGGTTGGAGATCATCCGGCGGAACAGACTGCCCCGCCGGATGTCCCATTCTCTGGCTGTGGGGGCGCTGCTATTCCTCGTCGCGGTCGGCACGTGAGCGGGCGACGACGTCGGCAATCGGCGGCGTGTCGTGGGGCTGCTCACCCTCGCGGAGCTTGTCCTTGTAGCGGCGAAGCTGCCGCTCGATTTTCTCGATGCAGGCGTTGATGCTCGTGGTGAAGTCGTTCGACTTCTCCCGTGCAAAGAGCTTGTCCTTGAAGACCAGCAAGGACATCTCCGCCATCCGACCCGCGCCGTGCGGCTCTTCCTCGAGCACGATGTCGGCGGTGACGATCCCGTCGTACAACGTCGCCAGCTGGTTGACGGCGTTCTCCGCCTGCTGCTGAAGCTCCGGACGCGCCTTGAAATGGCGCGCAGTGAAGTTGATGTTCATGTCGTTAACAATGTTCCGAACTGAAGAATGTGTCGGTGTGCCGGCACGCTCGTCCCGGACCTAATGACCGCCACGGAGAAACTGAAGATTGATACCGAGGGTGACGGAAATTCCGCCGGCGTACACGGTCGCGTCGGTCGTCGGCGGCGGTGTCTCGATACCACGCCCTCCCTTGATGACTTCGCTGAAGTACGGCCGCGTCACCGGCAGGTATGTGTAGGCCGCCTCCAGAAAAATGCCACGAAACGCGCTTCGCCCCGAGAAGAACCGGTCGAAGCGCATGTCCACACCGGTGAAGATCTGCGCCGCCGGGACAAAGACCGGCCCCTCCACGTTCGTCCGCGGCCGATGGTACGTCGTCGGCGCCACGTCGTGCGACTCCGTCTTCCAGGTGTTGCCGACGTATGCCGCGCCGGCGACCAGACCGATGTAGGTCGCGAACTGCGAGATCACCGGCCGTATTTCCACGCCGGCCATAAGGGGAATTGCCGTGAGCGAGAACGTCTCGTCGATGATCGCCAGCGGTGGACCCTCCATCGGTAACCCGGTCGTGCTGTCGATCGAACCGGGTCCTGTCACGTAATACGATTCATCGAAGCCGGTCGAAATCGCCATCGTCTGAATCACCAGCCGGATCGCCGAGGAGGTATGAAGCCGCACCGCGAGTGACGGCGCGAACGTCGCGTCCAGACTCCCGGTAGTCCCTCCCAGCGCCGCGTAGTTCTTAAAGAAGCTTCCTTCGCCCGACGAGGCCATGAACGTGCCGCCGAGCGAGATGATGTCCAGCGGCTCCGTCCAGTTGTCGCGCATCCCTGCCGCCCCCGAGCGGGTCGTGTCTGGCACCTGTGCCGCCGCACGCTGCAGCGCGCCGAGGAGAAGCAGCACCAGCAGCGCACGTACGTGACATCCGCGTGTACGGTGGAGGCCGACGCTCATGCCTCCGACGACCCGGCGTCGTCCTCGTCTGCCTCGCCCCCCGAACGCGGATGAGCGGTACGGTAGGCCGACTTGAGTCGCTCGATGGTCACGTGGGTGTAGATCTGCGTGCTGGACAACGACGCGTGGCCGAGCAGCTCACCCACCTCGCGGAGACCGGCGCCCGCATCGAGCATGTGCGTCGCAAACGAATGTCGCAGCACGTGCGGACTGCGCTTGGACTGTTCGGTGACGAGCGACATGTAGCGGTGAACGATCCGATAAATTCCCGCGCCGTCGAGCGCGCCTCCACGGTCGGCGATGAGAAGTCGGTCTGCGGGCGAATCGGGCGTCAACAGTTGTGAACGCAGCCGGAGGTAGCCCTCGAGGGCGTCTGCTGCCGATTCACCGAATGGAACGATGCGTTCACGTCCGCCCTTGCCAAGCACGCGGAGCGTGCGATTGCGACGGTCGATGCGCGAGAGGGATGCCTCGGCGAGCTCCGAGCGCCGGACACCGGTCGAGTAGAGGAATTCAAGCACCATCCGGTCACGTGACCCGCGGGCGGTCGAGCAGTCGGGCAACTCGAGCATCGCGATCGCCTCCTGCTGCGCCAGCACCGTCGGCAACCGCTTCTCCGGCTTCGGTCCGCGTACCAGCCGCGCCGGATTCGTCTGAAGCATCCCTCGTTCGACGGCGAATTTCATGAGGGACTTGACCGCGGCCAGATGCCGAACGACGCTTCGGCGCGCCATACCACGTCGATGCAGCGTGGCAACGTATCCGCGGATCGTTTCGCGCGTCGCCTCGCCCAACGTCGGATGGTCGCCTCCGGTGGCGGCGATCATGTGTGCAACAAACGAGCGGTCATGCGAATTCGGTCCCCCGACCAGGTCTCCGCGATAGGCGTCGACCGTTCGTTGCGAATACCGCCGCTCCAGGCGCAGGTATTCGAGGAAGTCTTCAATTGCGATCTCAAGGGGCGTGCTGGCGTCGTTCATCTCGTGGGCGGTTGCGGGACGACTCGATGGACGCTCGAAGCTACGAGAATTCTCCCAACTCCGATCGGGATGCCGGAACCGCCGGACGCTGCGTGGCGCATGGTTTCGTCGTACCTTTTGAGCTTTCGTTCGATTGCGGCCCGTGCCCCTCCCCCACCAATTCCTGTTGGACATGAATCCCGTTCCCGCTGATCTGCCCGTGCGTCGCGTCAACGTCGTTACCCTTGGATGCTCCAAGAACGTCGTCGATTCGGAGACACTGATGGGACTGCTGCGACACAACAACGTCGAGCTCGTCGAGCATGCGGCCGGAGCCGACGCGGTGATCATCAATACGTGCGGGTTCATCGACCTCGCCAAGGAGGAATCGGTCAACGCCATCCTCGAGGCCGCGCGGCTGCGCCGCGACGGATCGATCGGCCGACTCTACGTCGCCGGATGCCTCTCGGAGCGCTACGGCGACGAGCTGCGCCAGGAGATCCCCGAAGTCGATGCGTTCTTCGGCGTCACCGACTTCGCCCGCATCATCAGAACCATCAACCCGAATCCGCGACGCGACCTTCCTGCCGATCGCTTCGTGGCCGAAGGTGCGCACTCCGCCTATGTGAAGATCTCCGAGGGCTGCGACCGCCCCTGCTCCTTCTGCGCCATCCCTCTGATGCGCGGTCGCCACCGCTCGCGCCCGTTGCAGGATGTGCTCATCGAAGCGAACGCACTGGCAGTCCGCGGCGTCAGAGAGATCGTTCTCGTCGCCCAGGACAGCACCTTCTACGGCGTCGATCGCGACGGGAAGCGCGAACTGGCTGGACTCCTGCAGGCGGTCGCCAACGTGCGAGGGATCGAATGGGTCCGCCTCATGTACGCCTTCCCGAACGGATTCCCCCTCGATATTCTACCCGTGATCGCCTCGGAGCCCGCCATCTGCAAGTATCTCGACATGCCGATCCAGCATGCATCGGAGAAGGTGCTTCGCTCCATGCGCCGCCCGATTTCACCGGAACGCCTGCGAGAGCTCATCGCCACGATTCGACGGGAGGTCCCCGACATCGCCCTTCGAACGACACTCATCGTCGGCTATCCCGAGGAGGGTGAGCGCGAGTTCGAAGAGCTCATGGAGTTCGTCGAGGAGACGCGCTTCGATCGACTCGGCGCATTTGCCTATTCCCTCGAGGAGGACACGACGGCCGAACCGCTCGGCGATCCCATTGCGGCCGAGGTGAAACAGGAGCGGATCGAGCGGCTGATGGAGCTCCAGCGGTCGATCTCCGTAGAGAAGAACGAGTCGCTGGTCGGCCGACGCGAGCGCGTGCTCGTCGATGAGGTGGCCGCCGGTGAATACGTCTGTCGCAGCTATCGCGATGCCCCTGAGGTCGACGGCGAAGTCTACGTCACCTCCGAGGTTCCGCTGCGCCCGGGCGACTTCGTCGAGGTCGAGATCACCGGTGCGATCGACTACGACCTGTTCGGCGAAGCCATCGCCCGCGTCGATCTGCCTCGCGCGGCGGGCCCCCGCGGCGATCTGTCGCTTCCGGTCCTCAACGGTGGCGCGTGACGTCGAAGCCGTGAGCCCGCGCACCCTCACCATATCGCTCCTCTGCATCGCCGCCATCCTGATCACACCGCATTCGGCGCGTTCGCAGACCGTGCACCACGGCTTGACACCATCCGTGTTCTTCGACGCAGTTGCGTTTGCAGCTGATGCTCCCGACTCGACAATGGTGGATCTGTACCTGGCAGTTCCCTACGGAACACTCGCGTTCGATCGCACCGACGGCGGGTTCACCGCACGCTACCAGACCCGCTTCACGATCAGCCAGCCGTCGGGCACCGTCTTCGACACGACGTTCATCAGAAGCGTGCGCACCTCGTCATTCGCAATGACTGCAGGCGACGAGCCCGGCTTCGACTTCTTTCAGCAGCGGGTCCCGATTGGCGCCGGCACCTACACCGCAGCGGTGGAGCTGGTTGATCTGCGTTCGACTACATCGACCACAATCCGTCGGGACGTCGAGGCACGCGATCGCTCGGGAGAACCACTGGCTCTCAGCGGACTGTTGCTGGTGGGGAGAATCCGTGAGGATTCAACCGGGTACGTGATCACGCCGATGTTCACCGACAATGTCAGCACACAGGGCGCTGACGGGTACTTCCTCTTCTTCGAGGCCTACAACGAGACCGGCCACACCGACTTCCGCTTCGATGTCGTGTATCGGGAGTCGGCCGGCGGTCCGGCCCTCGAAACGCAGCGCTTCCAGCGGACGTTGAGCGCCGGGCGAAGTCAGCAGTGGCTGCACCTTCCGGCGCGTGGACTTCCGCGCGGGGGCTACGTGGTAGAGGTGGACGCTCGTATGCAATCGGATTCGTCGAAGGTGCTGGCACGAGCAAGTCGGCCGGTGGTCTTCCGCGGCGACCTGTCGGGAATGCCGATCAGTTCCGAGGAGCTCGACGAGAAGATCGAGCAGCTTCGCTACGTCGCGGGCCAGGAGCAGATCGACGCGATTCGACACGCGGGGGACTTCAATGACAAACGCACGGCGTACGCCGATTTCTGGAACGCGCTCGATCCGTCTCCCGGCACGCCGGAGAACGAAGCGATGCAGGAGTACTTTGCTCGCGTCGCATACGCCAATGAGAACTTTCGAGGCTATACTGCCGGGTGGCTCACAGACATGGGCCGTGTCTACATCATTTTCGGTCCACCCGACCGGACCGAAGACGATCCGTTCCGCAGCGACAACCGGGCGACGCAGACGTGGCACTACTTCTCCTCCGGCCGTGAATTCATCTTCATCGATGACAGCGGCTTCGGCGACTTCCGGCTGAGCACGCCGCTGTCGCCGTCGGTGAAGTACCAGTACGGACGCTGAGATCGGCCGCGACTGCCCTGGCTCCTACCGGTTACACGTTGTTGCTGCCCGTCGCCGGGTGCACGAGCGACGGCAGTAATTCGGCATCTTTGCAGCTCATGCACGACTGGCCGGCCGTTCAGGGCTGTCGGATTCAATCGTCGCCTCGAGGACGAGGTCGACCGACGGCGGTGAACAGTCGTTCCGGATCACTCGATGAACTACTGCCTGCAGTACCAAAACACACGCGAATGCAACCAATCTCTCAGCGCCTCGGAGACGCGTTCTTCAAATGGGGATTCATCCTCATGCACGTATCGGTGCTCCTCGTCCTGTGGACCGGAGCCAGCTGGTTCGCCGTCGGCGCCTGCGTGTTCCTCTACTACATCCGAATGTTCGGCCTGACGGCCGGATACCATCGGTACTTCTCGCACCGTTCCTACAAGACCAGCCGCTTCTTCCAGTTCGTCATGGCGTTCCTCGGTGCCTCTGCAATGCAGAAGGGCCCGCTGTGGTGGTCGGCACATCATCGCCATCATCACCGCTTCAGCGATACCGAGGACGACGTCCATTCGCCGATCACGCGGTCGGTCTGGTGGGCGCACGTCGGATGGATCTTCTCGGAGGAATCACGCGACACGCGAAAGAAGCTCATCCCCGACCTGCTGAAGTACCCGGAACTGCACTGGATCGAGCGCAACCATCTCGTCGCCCCGATCTCCCTCGCCGTCTTCCTCTTCGGTCTCGGCACGCTGCTCGAAGCGGTTGCGCCCGGACTCGGTACCAACGGACTGCAGCTGACCGTCTGGGGCTTCTTCGTCAGCACCGTCGTGCTCTGGCACGGCACGTTCACCGTCAACTCGCTTGCGCACCTCTTCGGTCGACGTCGATTCAGTACCACCGACCACAGCCGCAACAGTCTGCTGATCGCGCTCATCACGATGGGCGAAGGATGGCACAACAACCACCATCGCTTCCTCGCCTCCGAGCGCCAGGGATTCTATTGGTGGGAAGTCGACGCGAGCCACTACATCCTGACCGTGCTGTCCTGGTTCGGCATCGTCTGGGACATCAACAAGCCGCCGCAGAAGATCTACGACGAAGCCAGGCACGGTCGTCAGAGTTCCATCGAACTGCGCAAGAGTCGCAAGGCGATTCGCCGACGTGCACGCGCGCGCCTCGCCTCGAAGCCACCGCGTATCGAGCCGGTGGAGGCCGTCGAGGAGGAACCGATGCTCGTCGAGTAGCGCGCCGGCCCCATTTGATTCGTCATTTCCTACCCGAGCCGGCGGTGCCCCCGCCGGCTCGTCGCGTTTGATACCTAGCGCCGATGTTCCTCGCCGAACCACATCCGAATGCCCCAGAGTACGCCGAGTTCGCACGGGCACTGCAGGCCGGCTGCATCATCAGTGATCCGTGGATCAACGGACGCGAGCGCTTCGGCCTCGAGCCGTTGGTGCTTTCGTCGGATCAGTACCGACGACTCTGCGCGGCAGCCGAGGAGCTTAGCCTTGCATTCGACGAAATCGCCCGCGTCGTCGCCGCCCATCCGGAGCTTCTCGACGAGTTCTTCGGCATGACGCCGTGGCAGAAGGCGATGTGGAACGCGTCGTCCGGACGCTGGCACGGGATCGCACGGCTCGATCTGTTCCTTCTCGAGGACGGATCGGTACGGATGTGTGAGATGAATTCGGACACTCCCAGCGGCGAAGCCGAGGCGGTTCTCGTCAATCGCCTGCTGCATCCCGCCTGGGACCGACTGCGCGATCCGAATTCCGACCTTGAGCGACGCTTCCTCGCAATGCTGATGGATTCCTACCACGGATCGGTCGACCGGCCGGTCGACACCCCGACGGTCGCGATCATCTACCCCACCGAAATTCCCGAGGACCTCTCGATGATCGAGCTCTATCGGCGGTTGCTCATCGACCACGGCCATCGGGTAGTGCTCGGTTCGCCCTACAACCTCCGTCGCGATGGCAGCGGTCGACTGCTGCTGTTCGACGAACCGATCGACATCCTGCTTAGGCACTACAAGACCGACTGGTGGGGCGAACGCGAACCGGTCTGCCGCGACGACGCCCCTTATGACGATCCCGATCCGCTCGCCGACCCACTGCGTGCAGTACTCGGTGCGGAACTCGATCGCCAGGTCGCCGTCGTCAATCCGTTCGGTGCGGTCGTTACGCAGAACAAGATGGCGATGGCACTACCGTTCGCGCGGCCTGAGCTCTTCAGCGCCGGAACCCGTCGGATCGCAGAATCGTATATTCCGCCGACCAGTCGCCTGGCCGATCTCGAGGGCACGCGGCTGGAGCGATCCGAGTGGGTCCTCAAATCCGACTACGGTTGCGAAAGCGCGGAAGTGGTGGTCGGCCCGTACGTCGACGATCGACGATGGGAAGAGACACTCGAGGTGGCACTGCCCGGCCACTGGGTCGCTCAGCGGTTCTTTCACTCGGCGCGTGTGGGGCACGAACGGATTCCCAACTTCGGCCTCTACGTCGTCGCCGGCACCGCCGCAGGAATTTTCACGCGCCTTTCCGCCGGGGCAACCGAGTACGATTCGCTGACGGTCCCCACGTTCATTCAGGACCAGCAACAGCCTGCCGTCCCGTGCACGAACGATCCATCCATTCACACAGATCCCGATTGCGATGAATTCGGAACACGAGAACAATCACGCTGACTGGTGGCAGCAGATGCTGACGCGCCGTGAGGCGAACGCGCGCCTGGCGAAGATCGGCGCCGGTATCGCCGTCCTCTCGGCAGCCGCCCCGATCGCCGGCTGTCGTTCCGACGATGCCCCCGAAACGACCGAGGACGCGCTGACGCTTCAAAAGGAGGAGGGCTGGAACGTCGGCATGACCGACAAACAGCTCTCGCTCGCTCACAAGGTGGCGTCCGACAGCGGCAATTCGATCGACTGGACGAAGTACAAGGATCCAAAGCAACTGCTGGATGCCTATGCACCGACCGACACCGCCTGGAGCCCCTACGTCGTCCCGACGCTCGTGCAGTCGCTGGCCCAGCCGACACTCCAGTCGCAGATCGCACCCGTGCACACGCCGGCGATGGACGACGCCTACTCGCGTGGACTCGGAATGAAGCAGATCCTCGCCGACAGTGAGGACCCCGCGAATACCGTGCTCGTCGTCGATATCCCCGGCCCGCAGGCCGTCGCCTACGGTGCGGCCCTGTCCGACGTCGCCGATGTGGTCATGACCTTCGACAACTGGCCCCACCCCGCCGGCGTCGTCAATTCCGACCAGACGCTCGGCGCGCTGCTGTACTACGCGGGTGAAGTAGAAAAGAAGAAGAAAGACCGCCCGGACGATCCTGCGACCGTCCTGCTGCTCGACAGCCGGCGCCTCAGTGAGTACACCGACGATGGCGACAAATTCGACAACCGCTACGTCGCCAAGCTCCCTCCCGCCGATCAGCTGAAGTCCATGGGCGTCAAGACCGTCCTCTACGCCGTTCCCGATCCGTCAGTGAAGACGGAGGCCGACGACATCAACGAGGACTTCGTCGCATACGGCAAACAGGGAATCACCGTCTCGAAGTTTCCCCTCTCCGACTTCCAGCCGGCGCCGGCCGGCGACGTACCCGACAGCGCGGTCGCCGATCAGTCCGGAAACCAGTACTACCATCGGACGTATTACTACGGCGGCGGCTACGGCTACGCACCCCTGTTCTACCACTACTACCCCCTCGGCTACCGCTCCGGCCTCGGCACCTGGCACGGAACCGAACCGCGGACGGTGTCCCGCCCGTCGTATTCCCCGGAACCCCGTAAGACGATGTTCTCTTCGCGAACCGTCGGCAAGAACGCCTCCGGCGTGGGCCGCAGCAAGCCGACCGGCTTCGGCCGTGTTTCGACGCGAACCACGTCGTCGGGTACGAGAACATTTTCGACCGGCCGGAGTTCGAGCCGCTCGTCTCGCGGCCGCTCCGGTTCCTTTGGTCGATCGGGCGGCGGGCGCTCGATGTAGGCCGGACATGCGGTCGCCCTGCGTGGCCCCACTCACCGGCGTCGTCATTCCAATTCACCATTCGGTGTTCACCCAGCCAGTGTTCTCACAATGATGAATCGACGTGGATTCATGTCGAAGTTCGGATCGGTGTTCCGCCATCCGGGCGACGTGTTCTTCTTCGCCGTTCAGATCGGCATCAACATCTACGGCGAGGACGATCTCCGCGCCGATCTGCACCGGGTGATCACCACGGCGGGAGCGGTGGAGAGCCCGTCGGACAAACGTGCCTTCTACAAGAACGTGGTGGCGCTGCTGCTGCGGAACCAGATGTCGTTCGAATACGGTCACTGGGACTATATCGACACGTCGGACGATGCAACGGCGGAATTCGAAACGTGGGTGAATGAGATCGAGTCGTCGATGGCCACCGAGGAAATGGAGACGACCGACAACCCGTATGACGTCGAGCGTATCAGTGTCGAGAAGACGTACGTCGTCGTCAGTCTGCTGTTCGTCGTCGAACGCACCGGCGCAACGGCATCGGTCTACCAGCGCATCGAACAGCATGTGGAAGATGAGTTCCTCGAACCGGCCACACTGTCGGATCTGCTCGACGCGGTCCTGCACCTCGACTTCGAATACTGCGCGGGCGACGCGGCGTTCATCATTCCCGGGACTGCCGAGGACGGCATTTCGTGGGAGGACATTCACTCCGAAGGGTGGAACTACCTGCAGCCGGTGATGGGCTCGATGTAGGCCGGCACGGAACGCAGCCGCACCGACAACCCAGGACACGTGCGGGTACTACCCGGCCGGAACTCGAATGGCCCCGAGGACCACGTGATGGCGCGCCCCGGTGACCGAAGGCACGTTGGCCGGCACGCCGCACAGTGTCTCGTTGGCAAGTACGGCGAAGCAGAGCGCCTCCTTCGCGTCGGCCGGGATACCGAACGCATCGGCGGGAAGAATCCGGGCCTCCGGCAGCTCCCGCGCCAGCATCGCCATCAACGTCGGATTCCGCACTCCACCGCCGCCGACCACCACGTCGTCGACCGTTCGTCCTCCAGCGCCATGCCGTCGAATTGCATGGGCAATCGTTCGCGCGGTCAGCGCAGTCAGCGTCGCAACGATGTCGGCCGGTTCGAGTCCGCGCTTTACACCCTCCTCCACGAGACCGCGAGCGCGCGGCGTGCCGAATCGTTCGCGCCCCGTGGACTTCGGCGGCGCAAGCTCGAAGTAGGGATCGTCGCACAGCACATCGAGCCACCGTCGATCGACCTCGCCGGAAGCCGCGATCGCTCCGTCGTAGTCGAGCCGGGCGCCGTGCAGATAGTGCGTCGCGGCGTCGATCAGCATGTTGCCGGGACCGGTGTCGAAGGCAATGAGCGACTCGGGCGTAGTTTCAGGAGAGATCCAGGTGATGTTCGCAATGCCACCGATGTTGAGAGCCACGCGCGTGCGGTGCTCGGAGCGCAGCATCAGCAGGTCGCAGTACGGCACGAGCGGAGCGCCATGCCCGCCTGCGGCGACGTCCGCGCGACGGAAGTCACTGACGACGATCGCCCCGAGCTCCTCCGCGACGATGGCGGCGTCTCCCAGCTGAACGGTGACGCCGGCAGGTCGGCGCTGCGGCGCGTGATAGACGGTCTGTCCATGCAGCCCGACAGCGTCGAGTCGATCGGCGGGAAAGCCCGCGGCAGTCACTGCCCTTCGCACGGCGTCCGCGTATACGAGTCCGAGTTCGGCATCGAGTTCGTACGCATCACGCATCGACATCACGCCATCGCACGCGAAGTGTATACGCGCGCGCGTCGACTCGTCATACGGTTGTTCGACGTAGTAAAGCAGTCGATAGCCGAGCGCAGGACCGCAGGCGGAGATTTCCACCAGCGCAACGTCGATTCCGTCGACCGACGTGCCGGACATCACCCCGGCGACGACGCGCGTCGGCATGTCGATGTAGCGGAGTATCCGATTCATTGAGAAAGCCACTTGGTTCAGGCACCCCTTCGTTCCGCCGACACCTCCGTTCAGGAGCAAGCATCGCTCAGGAGACAGCGTCAATCAGGAGACGGCGTCAATCAGGAAACGGCGTCAATCAGGAGACGGCGCAGTACCCCGCCTCATCGATCGCCTGGACGAGCCGGGCACGATCGACCACTTCGGGATCGTATTCGACCGTTGCGTGCCCGATTGCAATCTCCTTCACCTCCACGGGAATGCTTTCGAGCTCCCGCCGCACCGCGGCGATGCAGTGTCCACAGCTCATTCCCTCAATATTGATCGTCTCGGTTTTCATCATCGACATAATTCCATTACTGAGTTGATTCGACCCGGTCCGGCAACCGTCCAACCCGGTCCAGGCAGCCACCCGGCGCGACCCGAAGGTTCGGCTACCCGTTCCTGACGGCTCCGTTTGAACCGACACCGCACGTTTTGGACTGTCACTATCGAATGAGTGACGGCCCCTTCAACGGCCGGAATTGAGCTTGCAGCCGGTATTCAATTGGCCTGGGTCCGGGAATTCCGAAGTCGCAGGGAATTGGTGACCACGCTGACCGAACTCATGGCCATCGCAGCGCCGGCAATCATGGGATTGAGTAATCCGAATGCGGCCAGGGGAATTCCTATGATGTTGTAGATGAACGCCCAGAAGAGATTCTCGCGAACGATCCTCATCGTTCTGCGCGACAATGCAATTGCTTCCGGAATTCTCGTTATATCCCCGCCGATAAGGGTAATGTCGGCCACCGACATCGCAACGTCCGTTCCCGTTGCCATCGCGATACTGACGTCGGCCAGCGCCAGCGCCGGAGCATCGTTGACGCCATCGCCGGCCATCGCCACGCGTCGCCCGCTCGCCTGCAACGCAGCAATACGTTCTCCCTTCTGATGCGGAAGGACTTCGGCAATCACCTCTTCGATTCCTGCCTCTTGCGCGATCGCACGAGCTGTCCCCGCCGCGTCACCGGTGAGCATCACCGATGCAATGCGCATTGCCCGCAGACGTTCAACGGTGTCTCGCGCAGCGGGCTTCACAGCGTCGGCCACCGTGATCGCTCCGGCGGGCCGGCCGTCGACCGATACCCACACTGCGCTCGAACCGCTTGAAGGCGACACCTCGGCACCGTCGATTGCCCCATCGGGTTGCCGACGTCCGACCTCGACTTGATGTCCCTCCACCATTCCCGAAACCCCGACGCCGGCCGTTGTTTCGAATGCGCTCACCGCCGGGATTGACAGTCGATCCGACTCGGCCCGAGCAACGATACTCCGGGCGATCGGATGCTCTGAGTGACCCTCGACGGCAGCCGACAGACGTAGCAGGTCTTCGCGGCTGAAGCCGTCGAACGACGTGACCGACACGACTTCGAGTCGTCCCTCGGTCAGTGTGCCGGTCTTGTCGAATACGACCGTGTCGACGCCACCGGCACGTTCGAGCGCCTCGGCATTGCGGATCAGAATTCCCCGCTCCGCCCCCCGTCCGGTCGACGCGATGATTGCCGTCGGCACTGCGAGTCCCATTGCACACGGACAGGCGATCACAAGCACCGCCACGGCATCGATAAGGGCTGAGGAGACGGTGCTTCCGGCCAGAAGCCACGCGAAGAACGTGAGCGTCGCGATGGCGATGACGATCGGGACGAACACCGAAGCGACGCGATCGGCGAGCCGTTGAATCGGCGCTTTCGACGACTGCGCTTCGTCGACCATGCGAATGATCTGCGCGAGCATCGTTTCATCGCCCACACCCTCGGCCCGCATCGTGAACGCGCCTCCGCTGTTGATCGTCCCCCCCACCACATCGGAACCGGCGCTCTTCTCGACCGGCATCGACTCTCCGGTCATCATCGACTCATCGACCGTCGTGCGGCCGTCGGTAATCTCGCCGTCGACAGGAATGCGCTCACCGGGTCGCACCAGCAGCAGGTCACCTCGTCGCACGAATTCCACTTCGACGTCCGACGTCCGGGCCGCATCGTCGCGATCGACCCGATGCGCGAACTTCGGCACCAGCTCGACGAGGCCTCGAATCGCATCGGTTGCCCGCGACTTCGCGCGCGCCTCCAGCCAGCGACCAAGCAGAATCAGCGTCACGACCACTGCGGCCGTATCGAAATAGACGTCCGATGCAGCAACCGTCGCACCCGCCAGGTGCAGAATGACCACACCGGCGCTGTAGGCGAATGCGGCCCCCGTTCCGACGGCCACCAGCGTGTTCATATCAGCGCTGAAATGCCGCGCCGTGCGAACGGCAAGCACGAAGAACTCGCGTCCCGGCCAGGCGAGCACGATCGCCGCGAGAATCAGTTCGGCCAGCTGCAGCTGCAGCCGGACCGGACGCACCATTGACGCGACGGCGGGAACGAGCGCGGGAACCACCGACAGCAGCAGAATCACCGCCGCAAGCGGAAGCGCCGTGACAAATTGACGCCGTTCCCGCCGCGCGGTTTTCTCGTGCTCACTCTCCGTCTCCGCACCCTCGACGAACGGCTCGGCCTCATAGCCGGCGCGTTCGACACGTGCACGAATCGCCTCGGTGTCCACCCCGGGCGCGGCCTTCACACGTGCGCGATTGGTGGCGAGATTGACCGCCACCTCCTCGACACCGTCCACCTTCTCGATCGCCCGTTCAACGCGGTGCACACAACTCGCGCACGTCATGCCCGAGATGGTCAGATCGATCCGCTGCGACAGGCCGCCGTCGACCGAACGAGCCCCTTCAGTCTCCGTCGTGGAATTCATAATCTTCCAAGTTATTCAACATTCGCTCCGCCGAACCCCGGGCGGACTGCTGTTCCCCGTGTAACGACGAACCACCGGTCCGGCGGTTACCGTTCTGCGCGCCTCAGGAGCCGGGCGGGTCACCTCTCGTGGCACGACGTAGCAGCGGGGCGCACCGCGTTTGCGCAGGCGAGCGAGCGGGCATATCATGCCGCATGAAACTCGGTGCACATTCATCGATAGCCGGCGGGCTCTCCAGGGCCATTGAGCGTGCCGGCGAATACAACGGCACGGCCATTCAGATCTTCTCGAAGAATCAGCATCAGTGGGCCCGCCGCCCGCTCGATCCTGACGCGGTTCGACGCTGGAAACAGGCCCTCGATTGCTCGCCGATCGAATCGGTGGCCATTCACGATTCCTACCTGATCAACCTCTGTTCATCGGATTCGCAGACGCTCCGACGCTCATTCGATGCGTTCGTCGACGAACATCGCCGGGCGGCGGAGCTCGGCGTACGTCTGCTGAATTTCCATCCGGGCGCGGCCGTCGACCGCGACCGTGAGGAAGCCATCGACCTCGTCGCCGAACGACTCAACCGAGCTCACGAGGCAACTGATGAACTCGACACCATTTCGGTAATCGAAACCACCGCCGGACAGGGAACGACGCTCGGATGGCGATTCGAGGAAATCGCCCGAATCATGCAGCAGGTGGATGATCGCTCCCGTGTCGGCGTCTGTATCGATACCGCCCATGTCTTCGCCGCCGGCTACGACATTCGCACCGAACGGGAATACGACAATACGATTGCGGAATTCGATGACGTCATCGGACTGCGCCATCTGGTGCTCATACATCTGAACGATTCGAAGACCCGACTCGGTTCCCGCGTCGACCGGCACGAGCACATCGGTCGCGGCGAGATCGGTGAGACGGCGTTTCGAATGATCATGGCCGATGAACGCCTGCGCGAGGTTCCGTGCGTAATCGAAACACCGAAGGGACACAACGCCGAAATGGACATCGTGAACATCGAGCTGCTGCGGAGCTTCATTCCAAGGAAACTGCGGACGTCGAAGAGTCGAACAGGGCGAACGCATGCGCGGCAGTAATTCGTGCGAGGGCTCATGGCGATAGATTCGTTCCTGTTCAAGCGCATCCAGCGTGGCGGTGAATATCTGCTGCTGAGCGGGCTGCACGTCGTATTTCTCATCAGCTTCGGGTCCTACTACGTGTGGTGGATGGCGCTCGGAATCGGACTGGTGACGTTCGGGATGAATTTCCAGCTCACCCAGTTGCGCGAACGGCGTCGAACGATGCCGATGCGGGATCGGTACCATCTGCTCGCCGACGTGGTCGAGTCGATACTTTTTCTGGCGTTCGTGCTGATTCTGAGTCTCGGAGGTTTGCTTGGCCGATGGCTGTCGATCTCCTACACGGAGTATCTCGGCTACGTCGCCGCAGCACTCAGCGGTCTGTTCCTTGCGGGACTTCTCGGGGAGATCTACTGGCAGATTCGACACCTGCCGACGCTGGAGGACAGCGAGCGTGCGAACTACGAAGCGAACCTCCATCGGACGGTGATTCTTCCCTACACCCGTCGTCGGCGCTAGGCGTGATCGGACCGGGCTCCGGTGGGGAAGCAGGTGAGGGGCGTAACAGATCACACCGCAGCACCGTCGGCAGACGATTCTCAGTATGTTTGCACTGCGCCCGCCACGATGGGGTCCGGTGCGGCGCAGCTACCACTGGAACCACCCGGGTGTCACCGGGACCGAATTTTGCAGCGATTCCAAGCAAGGCATGAACCTCGAGCAGTTCTACCGCGACTCATTGCGTGAGAGTGCGGCCACCAAGGAGCGTACGATCGACGCATGTCGCGATTCGGTGCTGCAGGCGATCGACATGATCGTCGCCTGCTACCGTCGCGGTGGCACGGTCTACTTCTGCGGCAACGGCGGCAGCGCCGCGGACAGTCAGCATCTGTCGACCGAACTGATGATCCGACTCAACCACGAGATCGAGCGACCGGCGCTGGGCGCGGTGTCGCTCTGCGTCGATCCGTCGGCTGTCACCGCCTGTGGAAACGACCTCGGATTCGACCATGTCTTCGCACGCCCGCTGTCCGGACTCGGACGCGCCGGCGACGTGCTCGTCGGAATCTCTACCAGCGGTCGAAGCGCAAACGTCGTACGGGCGGTGGAAACTGCACGGGCAATGGAGATCGGAACGATCTGCCTGCTTGGCGGTGACGGCGGTCACCTCGCCGATCTGGCCGACGTCGCGATCGTCATTCCATCGCACGACACGCAACGGATTCAGGAAACCCATATCACGATCGGACACGTGATCTGCGAATCAACCGAACGCCTGCTGTACCGGGCGGAGGATTTCACCGGATGAGACGGCAGTTGCTACGGCTTGCGGTTGTCGCGCTGGCGATGCTCGCATTCTCCACCTCCGGCGGCGTCGTCGAGCCGATCGTCGCCATTGCTGGCGCGCGTGATTCGGTGGACCATCACGTGCTTACAGCGGCGGATTCGGCCGCGGCACTGCACGGTCTGGCCAACGACATCTCGGCGCTGGTCGACCTCGATCCGGAGGTTGCCAGCCACGATGTCGGTATCGTCGTCCGCTCGCTCTCCAGCGGCGCGACCGTCTTCGCGCTGAATCCCACCGCACAGCTTACGCCCGCCTCGACGACGAAAATGGTCACGGTCTTCACCGCGCTCAACGAGCTCGGTCCACGACACACCATCCGGACGATTGCGGCGACCGAGCGGGAGCCGAAGGACGGCGTCGTCCCCGGCGATCTGTACGTCAAGGGATATGGAGATCCGTATCTGTCGATCGGCGACATCGATGACCTGGTCGACGGAATCGTCCGACGAGGAATCCGGCGTATTGATGGTGATGTGGTAGGCGACGGCACCTACTTCGACATGCGGTACGACAGGACCGAGTACAGCGGCGACCACGACGAGGTCGAGGACCTGCCTCCCATCTCGGCGCTGTCGATCGAATCCAACATTTTCACCGTCCTCATCTCCTCGCCGCGTACGCCGGGTCAGCCTCTGAACGTCCAGACACATCCACGATCGAGCGGCTTCGAGATCATCAACACCGGGACGTCGGCAGCGGTGAAGACGAGCCATCGGAGTCGACGCCGTTCCCATCGCCACTCCGACGTCCTGATGCCGGGACGCCCGAGGGTCGAGCGATTGGGTGACGAACCGGTGACGGTGCGGACGGTATCCAACGCGTCGGGTCCGCAGGTGAGTGTCAGCGGAGCACGCGACGGGCAGCAGAAGATCACGGTGAGCGGAACGCTGGCGCCCGGCCGGCGCGTGAGCTATCGCTACAAAATGGCCAACCCGCCGCTCGTGGTCGCGGGGATGATTTACGACCGGCTGCAGGCACGTGGCGTGCGCATTGGTGGCGGTGCCGTCTGGGGTCCGACGCCGGAGCACCATTTCGAAATCGCGGTTCACGAGCGTCCGTTCAGCGAGGTGCTCGAGCGCGTGCTCAAGCACAGCCACAACTACTCGGCCGAATACGTGTTCAAAATGATCGGCGCGAAAGAGGGTGGTCAGGAGCGAACGGCCAGCACGGCGCTGCGGACGATATCCGACGTGATGTCGCGCGACGGCATCAGCTACGATGCCTGTCGGATCAACGATGGCAGCGGGTTGTCGCGAAACAACACGCTGTCAGCGACGTGTTCTGGTCGACATTCTCGAGTCGGCACACAAGCAGCCGGAGCTCTTCGATACGCTCTACAGCGAAATGTCGATTGCCGGCGTCGACGGAACGCTGCGGAAGCGAATGCGTGGCACCGCTGCCCAGAACAATCTCCGGGGAAAGACCGGGACGCTTCGAAACGCCGCCGCGCTCTGCGGCTACGTCACCTCGCGCGACGGCGAAGTGTTCGCCTTCGCAATGCTGATGAACGGAAGTCGGCTGTGGACCTATCGTGCGGTCCAGGACCGCATCGCAGAGCGGCTTGCGAACTTCGAATATTCGTCCGGGCAGTAGCCGCCGCCTGTGGCCCGCAACTTGTTATTCAACGCCGCGTCGGTCCGCCTCGTGTGCGGCTGCGATCGTCGGTCGTCGATCGAGACGACGCAATTCCATGGAGGACACTACAGCAGAATCGGGAGCGGACGAACGCGGCGCAGCAGCGTCGCCGGGCTTCGAATCAGACATCGGGAGCGAGTGCCGCGCATGCGCGATAACTTTGTGTAACGCGCAAAGCGCCGGGAAAAAACCGCTTGACTAGTGTAGACGGCATCGTGATATTTGCCCTGTTCTCAACATCCACTGTATCTCTCTCCCAGATCTCTGAAATCCCTTCTCCTTCCCGATAGCGTCCCCGTTGTGTCGAGGAGAGCCGCACTGCACGTTCGTTTCCCGAATTTTCCCTGTCCCTAGAGATCCGTCACCTGTCCACCGGCACCGTACCTCCGCGAGAGCTGGCAGGTACGCAGGCAGCGTTACACACGACCTCAACGAACCGTCGATCTCCGCATTGATTTCAAGGCGCACCGGGCCGAGCAGGACCTGTTGGCAACCTGCACCTCCCCCGCCGCAATTCCGAAACGGCACTTCCATCGTTCGGCTGAACAACGGCCGCGGGCATCGCCGATGATTCTCGCGCGTCGAGTCGGTTTGACCGCGAACAGGACGTGTCCGGCTGCATCGTTGACCCCGACGCGCGCCGCAGCAACCAGCAAAGTGTTCAACGCAGTTCACTCATTATTCTCAGGATAACTCAGCATGCCTACTACCAGTGACACGGTGGCTGCCGGGCATCTCGACCTCGCGCAGTTGAAGTCGAAGCGTATCGCCGAGCTGACCGAGATCGCGCGGAATCTGAACGTTCCGGGCTACAGCGATTATCGAAAGCAGGAACTGATCTTCAAGATCCTCGAGGCGCAGTCGCAGCTCGAGCGGCAGGAGGGACGTGACGACGGGATCAACTTCTCCGAGGGCGTGCTGGAGGTGCTCCCCGACGGCTACGGATTTCTTCGCTCACCGGACTACAACTACCTGCCGTCGCCGGACGACATCTACGTCTCGCCGTCGCAGATCAAGAAGTTCGGCCTGCGCACCGGTGACACCGTCAACGGCCAGGTGCGCTCGCCCAAGGAAGGCGAGCGGTTCTTCGCCCTGCTCAAGGTCGAGAGCGTCAACTATCAGTCGCCCGACACCATGCGTGATCGGACGATATTCGACAACCTGACGCCGCTGTACGCCAACGAAAAATTCAACCTCGAGACATCGCCGGGTGAATTCTCGATGCGGATCATGGATCTGCTCACACCGATCGGCAAGGGCCAGCGCGGTCTGATCGTCTCCCCGCCGAAATCCGGTAAGACCGTCCTGCTGCAGAAGCTCGCCAATGCGATCGCACGCAATCAGCCGGAAGCCAAGCTGATCGTCCTGCTCATCGACGAACGCCCCGAGGAAGTCACCGACATGGAGCGCTCGGTGCAGGCCGAAGTGATCAGCTCCACCTTCGATGAGCCGCCCGATCGCCACGTGCAGGTGGCTGACATGGTGCTCGAGAAAGCCAAGCGTCTGGTCGAAGCGAAATACGATGTGGTGATTCTCCTCGACTCGATCACCCGACTCGCCCGTGCGCACAACACCGTCGTTCCGCATTCGGGAAAAATTCTCTCCGGTGGTGTCGACGCCAATGCACTGCATAAACCGAAGCGATTCTTCGGTGCCGCGCGGAATATTGAGGAGGGTGGTTCGCTGACGATCATCGCAACCGCGCTGATCGATACCGGCTCGCGTATGGACGAGGTCATCTTCGAGGAATTCAAGGGTACCGGTAACTCCGAAATCATCCTCGATCGCAAGCTCGCCGATCGCCGCATCTTCCCCGCCTTCGATATCGTGCGCTCCGGCACTCGAAAGGAAGAGCTGCTGATCGATCAGACCGACCTGAATCGCATCTGGATTCTGCGCAAGGTCATCAGCGACATGACCCCGCTGGAAGCCATGGAGTTCATCCTCGATCGCATGCAGGGTACCAAGGGAAACAAGGAATTCCTGCGGGCAATGAACTCGTGATCGCGGAGCGGGCTGATTGAATCGGCTTCTGACAGTGTGAAAGGCGCGTTGCCAAATGGCGACGCGCCTTTTTGTATTCCGGACCCACGCTCGGCGCGTCGCGCAGAATTCAGTCGCCCGACGAGCTCCGCGTGATCTCGTCGTTCATCGCCCGCGACGCGTCGGCCATGCGTCGCTTCATCTGCAGAATGCGATCGCGAACGGCAGTGTCCGACGCGCCGAGAATGCTTGCGGCAAGAATTCCTGCGTTGCGCGCGCGGCCGATCGCGACGGTCGCCACCGGAACGCCGTTGGGCATCTGCACGATCGAAAGCAGTGAATCGAGTCCACCGAGAGCGTGCGTTTCGACCGGAACACCAATGACGGGTAGTGGTGAGTGCGAGGCAACCATACCCGGAAGATGCGCCGCGCCGCCGGCTCCCGCGATGATCACACGAATACCCCGCTCGTGCGCCGTGCGACCGTACTCGGCCATGTCCTCCGGAGTGCGGTGCGCCGACACCACACGCATCTCGTAGGGAACGTCGAGCTCCTCGAGCGCATCGGCCGCCTGGCGCATCGTCTGCAAGTCACTGCTGCTTCCCATGATGATTCCTACGACCGGCGCGCGGTCATCCTGCGAGCTGCTCATCGGCATTCGTCGGGTTTGTGTGGGCACCGTCAATGGCATGACGCTTGAACGGCGAGTGGACCGGCGCGTCCGTCCGGATGCGCATCGGTCCACTACGGAAAGAGGAAAATACCATGTGGTCGCTGGTTCTCATTCTGCTGGCGGTCTGGTCGGTTGCCTGGGCGACCGGCTTCGCGGGACTCGGTGCGCTCGTCCACGTCGTTCTGGCAATTGCGATCGTCATCGCGCTGAGCGCTCTGCTGCGGGCAAGCAGCCCGATTTCGGGGCGCTGGTAGCACCCTCGATCCACCGCCTCCCCCCCCGCCCTGCGTCCGCACACATTCGGTATCTTCACCGCCGTTCCCTGCCTGCGCGCGATTCGCCTCCAACCCCAACCATGTCGTCTCGTATCAAGGATTTTGTCAACCGGGGAACCGTTCCCCTGGTGGGCCGTGATGCCGAGCTGCGGGCACTCGTCGATGCGTTCGGCGAGCTGCTCGACGGCGAGGCGCGTTCGGTCTGGATTACCGGTGCTGCGGGCGTCGGCAAGAGCCGGCTGATCGACGAACTGCGCAACCACATCCGCGTGCATCCGGCGCGATCGATCGTCGTGCATGCGAAGTGGTACGAGGGTGAAGGAATTGCGTTCGGACCGCTGGGCAACGCACTCGACGTGCTGCGTCCGGCGCTCGCCGCCCCGGTCGCCTCACGCATCTTCCGCGATGCCTCGGTCGCCACCACCGACGCCGCAGTCGAAGCGCTGCAGATCGTCTCGCGCCGCTACCCCGTCGTACTGATCCTCGATGATCTGCACTACGTCGGTGCAAGCGACGACATCGAGCGGTTCATCGATTCGATCGAAGACATTCCGCTGCTTCTGCTGGCGACCACGCGCCCGAGTGACAACGTGATGCTGCGCCGACTGCGGACCGCCCTCAATGGTTCGATTCCGCCACGCGACCTCGACATCGGCCCTCTCTCGGCCGAATCCATCGCCGAAGCAGCTCGCACGCTCTTTGGAACGAGTCCGCCACCGCCGTTGCTCGAGCAGATCGCAGAACTCTCCGCGGGCCTTCCGCTGGCGCTCCGCGAAGTCTTCCGCGAGTTGATCGCTGCCGAAGTGGTGCGAACCTCCGAAGGAGACGACACCGCGACGTGGGAGACGACGTCGATTCCTGCGGAGACCATGCGCACCATCGGTGAGCGAGTTCACGGATTCGCCGGTCGACTCGAGGCGCTCCCGGAATCCGAGCGCGGCATTCTCGTGCTCGCCGCCTCCCTCGGTGAACAGTTCAATCGCGAGCTGCTCCGCCACGTCGCCGAACGCATCGCCGGATGGGATGACCTCTGCTTTGAACATCTGATCCTCGGTGGATTCGTCTCGGTCGCCACGCCGTCGGTTCGGATCGGAACGCGCGAACCCGAGGGGCGCGTCTGCTATGCGTTCACGCACTCGCTGCTGTGGCAGGCCACGGCGGCATGCGAGACCGGCCGACCGCCCCGTGAGCAGATCGCCGACATCGTGGTTCGCCTTCTGGTCGAGGGCATTGGCGAACTCCACAGCGTCGCGCCACTGGAGCACCTCGATATCGCCTCGATCAGCGACGATGAGCTCCGCGAGCTCTTCGGCTGGCTGGAAGGTGTCGGCCGTCGACTCTCGCCCATCTTCGCCGACACCTATCTGTCGCTGTGCCGATCGACGCTCGGAAGGGTGCGGACGAGCGGACGTGCGATTCCCGAGGATGCGGATCTGCGGCAGGCATACCTGGCGGCGTTGTCGGCATACGGCGAACGGCTCTACCTGACCGGTGCCCGCGACGAGCTCGAGGACGTGGCGGCAGAGATCGCGTCACTGCTGGAGCGCGACGTCGACGCCCCCGCCACCCCGGAACAGCGCGTGGCACGTCTCGAGGCTGCCGTGGTCGTCTGGCACGAGGCGGAACTGCACGATTCGGTCGAGGGCGCGCGGGCGCATGTCGAACGCGTGATCGGGCATCTGCCTCCGCCATCGGAGCAGACCGACCGCGAATTGCGTGGCAGCGCTGTGGCCATTCGCCTCCTGGCGTCGTATGCCTTTGCCCGCGGCGACTTTGCCGAAGGACTCGAGCTCGCTCTGCCCTACGTCAGCGAGGTCGACCGTATGGGTGCCGTCACGATGAACGCGCTGCTCAAGGTGCTGCAGCCAGCGATGCTGACCGCCGGACGCGAGCGCGAGCTGGGGGAAATTCTCGAAACCGCCCTCGCCCTGCGGCATCAGGCCGATGCGTTCACGAGTTATGAACTGCTGATGCAGGCGATCAACTTCGCGAAGTACGCCAACGACTTTGCGGCCATGCGACGCTACGCCGTCGAGGCGCGCGAGCTGATCGACCGCTACCCGAGCTATCGGAATCAGGGCACGAAGTACTGGTACCTGCCGTGGGTGGCTGCCCACGACGGCAATGTCGAGGAGCTCGACACGCTCGAGCACGACTTCCGTTCGTCGCCGCCACCGGCGAGGTCCCCCGCGATTCAGCTGGCTGTGGCGCGCCATCAGTTTCAGATCGCCTGGAATCTGCTCGGCGACCATGCACGGGCGCGTACGGTTGCCGAGGAACTCGAACCGGACGTCGACACGATGCCGCCGTTTCTGCGGCTGCGCTACCTCGAGGAATTGCTCCGTTCGGTCGTCGACGCGGCCGACACCGAGGCGCTCGACTCGGCGATCTGTCGGCTCGAGACCTCCTGGCAGGCCGACGACACCGATCCCGACGTCGATACGCCGACCGAGCGCCATCGGCGCACCCTCCTGGTGATCGCCCGCGCGCTGGAACAGGACGAACCCGACGAACTGCTGGCGGCGACTGCGGCGGGTCTCGCCGAAGCGGAGATCGACAGCATCGACGGATTCCGTGCCGCGCGCCTGCTGCTCGAGGCGGCCGCGCGTTCGCAGGGGCGCACGCGCGAATTCAACGACGCCGCCTACACCACCATCGAACGGTCGCTGAAGAGCCACGAGTCACGTTCTGCACCCGGGCTGGCGCATCACCGGCTCGACGCGCTGGGACCGCTGCTGCCGAAGACGCGTCTGACGAAATTCCGCCAGGCGATCGGCGACGACCCGCGACGTCGGTCCGCCGGTGAATCCGATGACTCCGAACGGCCCGACACTCTCGAACCCGGTGCACCGATCCTTCGCACCTTCGGCGCGCTGCGTATCGAGGGCGCCGGAGACGGCGGATCGAAGCTCGAGTCGAAGACGCGGACGCTCGTCGCGGCGCTGGTCGTGGCGCGGCTGGGCGCCACACGCTGGATTCCGGAGCTGACACGTGACCAGCTCGCCTACCTGCTCTGGCCCGACATGGATATCGACCGGGCAGTGAACAACCTCCACGCGACACTCAGCTATGCCCGGCGTTACCTGGGCGGCAGCGAAACGATTCGCCAGATCGATGGTGTCTACGAACTCTCCGACGACGTGCGAATCGATGCGGTCGATGCCCGGGAGGACATTCTCAAGGGCGACCGGCTCTACACCGAAGGCGTCTACTTCGGCGCCGCGGTCGCCTATCGTCAGGCGATCGACCTGGCCAACGGTGATCTGCTCGAGGGTATGTATGCCGAGTGGATCGACAGCATTCGAGAGTCGATGCGCGGTCAGCTGGCCACCGCACTCGAGCGGCTGATCACAATCGAACTCGAGCGCGACAACTACACCGCGATTCCCCATCTTGCCGAGCGACTGCTCGCACTCGACGACCTCCACGACGGCGCCTACGAGGCCCTCATCCGCTCGGCCGCCACACGCGGCGCCCGCCGTGAGGCGTTCACCTACTTCAAACGGTACCAGACCGCCCTCGACGAGTACGGCGCCGGTCCAGCGCGTCGCATCACCGAACTGATGGAACGCGTCCGATCGGGGGAAATCGAAGAGTAGTTCAGACCCGTTTAGGAGATCTTTAGGGGAGATCGATAGGGTTGTACCAAGCGCAAACCAGCAGGACCCCACGGTCCGAATTCACGGAGATACCATGATGACACATCGAGACGAGATACCGCGGAGTGGCCGAAGCCGCACGGGGCCGACCGCATCCGCACGCCTGCTGATCGCGGCGGTCGTGATGCTCCTCGGCAGTGGCGCCACACTGCTGGCCCAGGGGTCTTCGGCGGCCGGTGCGGTGATCGATCCCTTCGTCATCGGCAGTACCGGCGTTCAGCAGGAAGGCGATTACGGTGCATTCTTCGCCACCGTCGGTGAACCGCTCAACGTCGATACCGATACCACCGGCGTCATCGATCAGTCGACCTGGATCGGGTTCATCGTCACCGTCGGCAGTGACCCGACTTCCGGCGTTCGCGAACGCCAGCGTGACGTGCGCTCCGGAGCCACCGGCATCGCCTCGATGCTCCCGAATCCGTTCACCGGCAGTACGCGCCTCCTCGTCCGCCTCGAGCATCCCGGTTCGATTCGACTGTCGGTCTTCGATCAGCTCGGACGAGAGATCGCCCGCCTGATCGACGGCGACCGGTCCGCCGGAGAGATCACCGTTGACTGGACGCCGTCGGATCGGCTCTCCTCGGGCACATATCTGCTCGAACTCGAGATCGACGGCGTGCGCTATCCGGCGCAGCTGATCCAGTACTACCGGTGACGTCCTGCGCGTAGAACATTCCAATTCCAGCAATACATCCAGGGTGAAACCATGACTCGCATTGCCACGCTCCTTCTGCTGCTGGTGTTCGGCGCCGTCGAGGCGTTCGCACAGAGCGGCACCTATCCGCAGCGGGAGATCAACTTCCAGGGCCGCGTTCGAGACGCCAACGGGATTTACCTCGACGGCACGCACGCGGTGACGATCAAGATCTATACGACCGCGACCGGTTCCAGCTCCCTCGTCTTCTCCGAGTCGCACCCCGGCGTCGACTTCAAGACCGGCTTGTTCTCGATTCCGATCGGATCGGAAACCACGGGGGGAATTCCTGGAGACCTCGACTTCACCGCGCAGTACTGGCTCGGAATTACGATCGCCGGATTCAACGGCGGTCAGGAAATCCAGCCACGCATGGCGTTCCACTGCGCCGCCTACTCATTTTACTCCATCGCTGCGGCAGCTGCCGACAGCGCCGGCGTCTCGGCCAACGCCTATCGAGCGGATCTCGCCGACGCGGCCGATTCCAGCCGCATCGCCGGCGTCGCATGGTCGCTCAACGTGCCTGCGAAGATCTCCGGGACCAACAACAGCGGACCTGCGGTGGAGATTATCAACTTCGGAGAGGTGGGAATGGTGGCGCAGGGCGGTATCTACGGCGTCGTCTCGCGAGGCACCGACAGCACGACCGAACACTACGTCGCCGCCGGAACGCTCGGCAACGACGCCGCCCCCGCCCCCGGCGGGCTCTACCGTGACAACGCGCCGTACGCATGGGGCCTGATCGACGCCAACGGACAGAAGCTCGCGGGCTTCGGCATCGACACCGTCATCGAAGTCCGCCCCGGATACTACCGGGTCATGCTCTCCAATCCTGCGGCCACCATCAATCTCGGCGACAGTGTGTCCATACCGGAACTGACGGCCGTCACCCAGGTGACCGGGATTACCTACAACGAAACGTATACGACGGCCAACTGGTACTTCCCGCAGAAGGGCTCGGTCGGTGCCGACCGTACGATCATCGTCGAGACCGGCCAGAACGGCGATCCGTCGGCGGCATCGTTCTCGATCGTCGTCTTCGGCAGACCGGCCCAGTAGGCATTCACCCGTCCACCCTGGATGAAACTCCAGAAGCCCGATCGCTGCGAAAGCGGTCGGGCTTCTTCGCCTGTTCGTGCCCATTGTGCCGTCTGTGGTACCTTCCGGATTTCCGACGTCACGCTGTTACTGCCACAAGTCAGAGGCCTCACCCATGAACCGACGCGTCCCCACCGCCCTCGCTGCCGCACCGCTCGCCGCCGCACTGTTCGTCGCGGCAACGATCCTGTCCCCGGCGCAGGACCACGTCTGGCACCCGAACTCCGAGAATCTCGGCTCGTTCGTCACCTCGCTCGCCACGCTCGGTGACGGTACCGTCGCCGCCGGCGTCGCCGGCAGCGGCGTCTTCGTCTCGACCGATCGCGGTGCCACGTTCTCCGCCGTCGGAAGCGACGCCGCTCCGACCGATGTCACCGCCCTCTCGGCAGGTCCCGATGATCGCCTGTACGCGGGAACATCCAACGGTGTCTACAGCATTCCCACCGGCGGGCTGCCGGGCGGAACGTGGTCGCAGACGCTGCCGGGCATGACCGTCGAAGCCATGATCCATCGCGTCGGTGGCGATCTGTTCGTCTCCGCCTGCAGCCCGTGCGATGTGCTGCGCACGGCGGACGGATCGCAGTACGACAACGGCAATTTCTCGCGCCAGGCGTCCGCGTTTGCTCTGACGAATTCAGGTCTGGTGGTGGCCGCAACTCCCTCTCATGGGGTCTGGCTCGGCACTCGGGGAGGCACGACGTGGAATCCGATCGATTCGACGATCGTCGGGATCATCTCGGCCGCAGTCACGACCAACGGATCGATCCTCATCGGACTCGACAACGTACTGCGAACGACCACCGGCGGTGCGATGTGGGACACGGTGCTGCGCTCCAGCGTCGTGACCGCGATCGCCTCCTCGCTCGGCACGGACATCTACGCCGCCACGGGCGATGGCGTCTACCGATCGATCGACGACGGTGTGAGCTGGCGGCCGATGAACAACGGACTCGGCGAGGACAGTGCGCAGGTCACGACCCTGCGCATTGCGGCGGACGGGACGGTCTATGCCGCCACGTATACGGGAATGGTCTACCGGCTGGAATTGCTTCCGACGTCGGTCGATCGCGATGGCTCCACGGCCGGAGTCGACGTGCGTCTGCGTGTCGGGGAAAATCCCACGAGCGAAGTCTCCCACCTCACCGTAGAGCTATCCCGTCCGGCGGCGCATGCGCGCCTGAGAATCACCGACATGCGCGGACGAATCGTCGCCACACCGATCGACGGATCACTCCCGGCTGGTCGCCATGATGTCACCTTCGACCCTCCATCGAGCGGGGTCTACCTGGCAGAACTGCATGCGGGAAGCATCCGGAGGACGGTGCGTCTGGTCGTGGTGAAGCGCTGAGGGAGGGGTTGCGGGAGAGAATTCACCCGTCCGTGGTGTCGACCGCACGGGGGGCGCTGACGGCGGGCTCTTCGAGCGTAATCGTTTTCGCATCGGCATCCAGTGTTGCCAGACCGCCGATCGGAACGGTGAGTTTCCTGGTGATGTGGCCGATCGACAGTCCGTAGACGACCGGAATTCCAAGCGGCTCGAGGTTGTCGCGCACCACCTGCTCGATCGACAGCTGCATGCGGTACTGGTCGCCGGCGTAGAAGTCGCACTTGGTGAATCGTCCCAGCGCCACGCCCGCGCACGCCTGGAGCTTGCCGGCAATCGCCAGCTGTGTGAGCATGCGATCGACGCGATACGGATGCTCGTCGACTTCTTCTATGAAGAGAATGCGCCCGGTGGTATCGATCTCCCATGGAGTACCCATCAGCGCGGTAACGAGCGTAAGATTGCCACCCACCAGACGCCCCTTCGCACTTCCGCCGACGATCGTCGAGGCCGCGCCGTCGGAAAACGACTGCCCGGTGAATTCATCGCTGGGTACAAACGTTCCGGCTGCCTGCGGCTGCATCACCGTCCGACGAAACGCATCGAGCGTGTACTGATCGAACGACGACGTCGCCATCGGGCCGTGGAAGGCGATCATGTGTGAGAACTGGAAGATCGGATTGATCAGCGCGGTGATGTCCGAATAGCCGACGATGACTTTCGGATTCGCCCGAATCACGTCGAAGTCGAGCAGGGGCAGAATTCTCATCACTCCGTAACCCCCACGCACCGACATGATGCAGTCGACCTCGGGATCGCGGACGAACTTCATGAACTCGGCCGCGCGCACATCGTCGGCGGCGGCGAGGTAGCCGAATCCCTGCTGGAGGTCGTCGGAGAGCTTTACGGCGAACCCGAGGTTGCGGAGCGTCGCGGCGGCATCGAGCGCCTCGGCGCGGCTGACGCCGCTTGCCGGTGCCACCACGGCGATGGTCGAGCCGTCGCGCAACGCCGGCGGGCGGATCAGTGCCGGCTCGCCCGATGTCGGCTTCCGCCTCGGCGCATGGGTGGAATCCGGCCCCGTCGTACGGGTGGAATCCGAACCCGGCACCACCTGAGCGCGAAGCAACCCGGGCAATGCCAGTCCTCCGCCGACGGCGAGTCGCAGGAATCCCCTGCGGGAACGCTGCTGGCCCTCCGGCCGCCGGCGATGATTCATCGGCCCACCCCCTTGTCGGCAAGGTGGTGACGCACGGTTTCCAGTATCTCGTTGGTCGCAACGGCGGTTCGCGCCTTCGCTTCCTTCACGGCCTCCTCGAGCGAAGCGATCCGACCGGTGAGGTAGCAGTAGATGTGATACCCGAGTCGGTTGCCGTCGTTCGGTTCGACGAATGGAATGCTCTCGACCGCTTCGTAGGCGATTCGTGCGAGATCGGAATCGGAGTGCGCGGCCGTGGCGGCACCTTCGGAAGTCGAGGTGCCCTGGTGCTCGTCTGGCGTGCTCATGATGTGGACAGTGCTGCAGGATGTGTTCGCGCGGGCGGCGGTTGCCGTGCGCGTAATCTACGGCTTCGCGTCGACGTCGTGGGTCGAGGCCGCCGAACCGGACGACGGCGCCATCGAGGGCGCGGTTCTCCCGAACGGATCGGTCACGGTGCCGAACGTCGAGTCCGCGGCGAGCCGTCGGCCGAGTATCTCGCGCTGTATCGCCAGCGCCTCCTCGGATGCATCCGGATCCGGACGAAGGTGACAGATCTCGATCGTCGAGCGCGTGTCGACCGCCGGCAGTGAGACCTCCTGACCTCCTCGAAGGAGAATCACCGTCACGCCCTCGGCCGCCATGCCACCGATCATGTCCGAGGCCATCGCGACCGGCAGTCCGGCGACGTCCTGCCGCTGGCCGAGGAACTCGACGGCGACGATTTCATCACCGACGCGCACGCCCATCGAATCGAACGCACCGTGCGCTTCGACCGAGTCGACACGCCAGCCGGTGGACTGCTCCGAGAGCGAGGCGCCCGGTGTCCAGGATTCATACGCTTCGAATTCGCACCGCAGACCCAGCAGAGGAACGTACCGCTGCACCGGCAGCGGTTCTGTGCCGTCGATGAACCGCCTGTAGAATTCATCCAGATCGGTGCCGGTGGCCCGCCCGATGATCCCGATCAGATCGCCGTCGACGTAACCGGTGTCCGAGCCTCCGAACTGTCTGTCGAGAGCGTGCATCGCATCGTCGAGGGAATGACGGTTGTCCGTCTGCCTACGGATCTCCAGGTCGAGCATCAATCCCACGAGCGGACCGGTCGTGTACAGATCGTAGGCACTGCGCAGCGGCAGCGTGGAGATGCGGCGGCTCAGCTCAGCGAGCGAATGCTCCTGTCGGCTCGCGTCGCTCCAGGTGTTCACCGCCGATTCGAGTCCGTCGAGGAAACTCGACGGGCCCTCGAGTCCCGCCCGTCGCATCTCCAGGTGCGCGTAGTACTCGGTGACTCCTTCGACGAACCACAGCGCGCTCATCTTCGGCGTGTTCTGGTAGTCGATGTGCTCGAGCTGCGAGGGACGAATTCGCTTCGGATTCCAGACGTGCCAGTATTCATGGGCGATCACCGAGCCGAGCTCCGCGGCGAGTCCGCCCGGTCGATCCGGCATCAGGTACGTCGAACTGCGTCGATGCTCCAGCGCGCCGAATCCCGTCGGGCCGTGCTGCTGGCTCCACGTTCTGTCAGCGAGCACGATCTGGAACACGTAGCGCCTGTACGGCATGGCTCCGAAGAAGTGGGAGATCGTCCGCACGACCGAGTCGGTGGTCCTGAGCAGCTGCGCGCGATCGGAATCGCCGAGTCGCGCCGGCGCGCAGATAGCAAGCAGATGCGGTCGGCCGTCAACGGTGAACGGCAACTGCTCGACTCGTCCGGTCAGTACCGGCGTGTCCGCCAGCTCGTCGTAGTCGGCGGCAACGTAGGTGTCCGGCGTCGTGGAGAGCGTGTCGAGTCCGACGGCGACGCTCCAGTCGTTCGGAACCTGAAAGCGCACGGTCTGCTGCGCGTCGGTCGCGCCCTGGATGTACCCGAAGAGTGCGGTGCCGTTGGCGTACGCATAGTTCGAGTCGACATCGGAGCCCTCGACCCACATTCGCTCCGGTCTCGCTCCGATCGCGTCGACGCGATAGTCGAGGTGCAGACCGGACTCGACTCCGAGGATCTCGAAGCTGTTGGAATCCACCCGGCGCGCTTGGAGCCGACGACCGGTTGGCGTCGTGGCGATGAAGTCTTGAACGTAGGACCCGTAGTTGACGATCTGATAGGCGCCGGGAGCCCATGCGGGCAGGCGGTAGACGACGGTGTCGGCGTGGAGATCCGGAATCGACACGTCGACGTCGAAGGAACGATCGGCAGGATCGGCGATGCGAACGACGAATTGAACTCGTGAGGGAGTGGTGGCGCGCGACCCGGTCAGCGAGGCGCATCCGCCGGCGAGAATCGTCAGCAGTGCGGCCGCCGTCGTCGTCAGCGATCGCCCTCGGGAGCAGCGGCATTGCATGGCAATTGGCATTCAGCCACCCGATTCGAAGATCAGAATCCCATCATGTCGTGACGTCTCTGACGTGCGAGTTCGGACGCGTGCGGATCGGCCATCAGTCGACGGACGCGAACGGGCGTGGGGATGATGTGCGCCGGCACGTCGATCTCCTTCCCGTTCCGGAGCACCGTGACGGCCGTCAGCTGTGCCGGCATCGAATTCAGCAGATCGGTGGCCAGGTGGGCGATGCGACTGATGTTCAGACTGCGGGAACCGAACTTGAACTCACGGAGCACGTCGCCGACGTTCAGCCCCATCGTGTCGGCCGAGCCGCCGGGCGTGATCGAGGAAATGCGCAGTCCGAATGAGATCGGTTCGGCTTCGACGCCGAGTGCGGGCATCGTATCGACGGTCCATCCGTAGGTCAACCCCATCTGCGGCAGGAGACTGTCGATCGGCAGCGTGTCGGTACCGGCGATGTAGTGGTCGAAGAACGGCTGCAGGCGCGCGCCGGTGAACTTCTCCATGATCGGGATGATCTCGTCATCGCCGAAGGTCTTACCGGTGTGACCGTAGGTCGTGTTGAAATACCGCATTACATCGTCGAGCGAATGCTTGTCATCGGTCTGGTGCCGGATGGTGGCATCGAGCAGCATGGCGATCACCGGTCCCTTCGTGTAGAGGTCCATCACCTGCATGAGCGACCGTTCGGCAATCGAGCGGCTGAGCTCGGCGATCGACGTGCGCTGCGGTTCGTCGCGGAACTGTGCCATATCGCGCTGCATCTGCGAGAGGAATTCTTCCGGCGCGATCATCCCCGCCCGCACGAGCAGCAGCCGCGCGTAGTACTCGGTGATTCCCTCGGCGAACCAGAGCGAGGACGTCCGCGGCGCATGCTGGTAATCGAAGGGGCCGAGCGTCGAGACGTGTACGCGCTTCGGGCTCCAGACGTGCCAGTACTCGTGCGCAATTACCGGCACGAGCATATCGACGATCGACGAGCCGCTCGTGTACGGCATCATGTAGGTCGAACTGTTGCGGTGCTCCAGCGCGCCGTATGCGTTGGCCCGACGCTCGAGCGCCTGCTGCGGGGAAATCAGGTATTGCTGGAACACGTAGTAGTCGTAGGGGATCTCGCCGTAGAACCCCGAGTAGATCTGCACGACCTTCCGCGTCGCCTCTGCGAGCGAATCGAGCGTGGCATCACTCAGACGCTCAGGGGCGGTCACCGTGATGCGGTGTCGCACACCCCGGACGGTGAAGTACCGGCTCTGAAACGTCCCCGTCTGCATCGGAGCATCCACCAGCTCATCGTAGTCCGAGGCGCGGAACGTGTGGCTGGAGTCGCCGCCGACACGATCGAGCGCCACGGCGAGATCCCAGCTCGGCGGCACGTGGTAGCGCACCGTGAAGTGCGCGTCCTTGTGCCCGCCTGGATAGCCGAAGAGCGCCGGACCGTTGGCGTAGGCGAACGTCTGCTCGACGTCCGAGGTGCCGAACCACTCCGCGTTGGGAAGACTCTCGACGTCGTCGACGACGTAGCTGATCGACATCCGGTCGGTGGCGCCGACGATGTGGAACGTGTTGGTATCGCCGCGCAGCACCTTCAGAGGATGACCGTTCTGATCGGTAGCGGTGAAGTCGCTGACGTACGCTCCGAAATTGACGATGTCGTAGGCGCCCGGCGCCCAGATCGGGAAGTAGAAGTCGAGCGTATCGGCCGAGAGCGACTGCAGCGTCGCCTCGACGAGGAACCGCTCGCGGAACGACGTGTCGACGGTGACGTCGTAGCTGATGCTCGGCAGCAACGCGTCCGCCGCGTCGGTGCGGTTCGACGCGAGGCGATGGGCCTGCATCGCACGGGGCGCGCCGCTCAAGATGAGCACGGCGGTGAGGACGACGGCGGGAATGGTGGTGTGCCACCCTGCGGTGGCCGGTCTGCTGCGCATGGTCATTGGGTTGGATGAGTGCCGTCGGCTACGACCCCTTGCGGTACTCTTCCCAGCTCATCGACTGGTAGGAACCATCGCCGAAGAACCTGAGGATCTTGAGGAATTCGTCCGGGCCGATGTATCCGGCGACGGTGGTCAGCAGCTCGCCCTTCTGGTTGAAGAACGCGGTCGTCGGATAGCCACGGACGCCGAGCGCGGAACCGAATTCCGCAAAGGAGTACTCGTGATCGTCGTAGGTGACCTTGCCCTCCTTCTCCGGATTGAGTCTGCTGGCGATGAAGTGCTCCGCGATATAGGCGACAACCGCATCGTCGGCGTAGGTGTCGCGTTCCATGCGCTTGCACCACCCGCACCAGTCCGTGTACAGATCGAGCACGATCAACCGGTTCGAGTCCGGAGCACTGCTGAGAGCATCGGGCAGGGCAACCCACTCGACATGCGGTGACTGAGCAGTCGTGGACATTGCGCTGAGCGTGATTGCAGCAACGGCGACAAAGGCCGTCCGCAGAATGTTCATGGTTCAGGTTTTCAGCTTCTTCTTCTTCGCCGACGGAAAGAGCACGTTGTTGAGAATCAGGCGGTATCCGGGCGAATTCTTGTGCAGCGACAGGTCGGTCGGAGGATCGTTGACCGCGTGCTGGTAGTCCTCAGGATCGTGTCCGCCGTAGAAAGTGAAGGTGCCGCGGCCGAAGTTTCCCGTGAGGTACTTCACCTCGTCGGTCCCCTCCCGCTCCGCCAGAATTCTCACACCATCCTTGATGAATCGCTTGTGCCACGCGGTCGTCTGTCCGAGGAATCCGTTGATCACGCCGACGTGACACTGCGTGAGCATCGTCGCCACCGGATCGAGGCGTGCCGAGAAGTTGAACAGCGTGAAGGCGTCGTTGATCGGCGAGGACATCAGGTTCGGCTGTACGTCGATGTCGGAGTACTCATAAACGTACGGATTCATCTCAAGGTGAAAGTCCTGGAAGGCGAGCGTCTGCGTGAAGTCAAGCTTCTGCTGCGCGTCGGGATCGGGCGGATCACCGTCGAACATCACGTCGCAGATATCGGTGTTGTGTGCCGCCAGGGCGATATCGTAGGAATCGGTTGCCGAACACATTGCGAAGAGGAACCCGCCGTCGGCCACGTACTTGCGGATCGCCTGCGCGACGGCGAGCTTTTCTTCTGACACCTTGTCGTAGCCGAGCTCGTGCGCCGTCTTCTCGAGCATCGCCACCTGCTGCTGGTACCACGGGGCGTTGGCGAAGCTCGCGTAGAACTTTCCGTACTGTCCGGTGAAGTCCTCGTGGTGAAGGTGCAGCCAGTCATAGTCCTTCAGTTTTCCCGCCAGCACCTCCTTGTCCCAGATCTTGTCGTACGGAATCTCGGCGTACTCCAGGGCCATGGTCACCGCGTCATCCCACGGCTGGAACGTCGGCGGCACGTAGACGGCGATCTTCGACGGCTTCTCCAGCCGCACCACGTCCATGTTCGCATCCGGCGCCTGTACCTTGCTGTAGATCACGGCCGCGTCCGCTCCGGAGAGCGGCGTAACAGCGACGCCGCGGATGCGGCACTCGGCCGCGGCAAAGTCGGCATAGTCGATCAGGAAGGAACCACCGCGGTAGTTCAGCAGCCAGTCGACCGTCAGATGTTTGCTCAGCGCCCAGTAGGCGATGCCGTATGCCTTGAGATGATCGGTCTGCTGGTTGTCCATGTAGACCAGCAGCTTCGACTGCGCGGCGGCACTGCTGACGGCGGTGATACCCGCCACCAGCATGAGGATGAACGTTCGCAGCAGATGCTTCATGGTCGTCCTTCGAATTCTGTTCGTCGGTTCGTGTCGTTGCGATGTCGTCGACTCAGCGTTCGACAAGCCGTCCTTCGCTGCCGAGCGTGCGCGCGCCGGCACGCGAGAGCAGTTCGTCGACCTGCCCCCGGACCTTCGGACTGAAGACCAGGCGCATGTACGCGCTGTGATCGTCGAAGGTGGTCTCGAGCACCTCGGCCAGTTCGTGGACCTTCTGGACCATACTGTATCGGGCGATCGGCACCTGGACGTTGCGTTCGATCATCGAGCGATCGACCGCCTGGAGCAGGCGCTCCCGCAGCGCGGTGATATGCAGTCCCCGCATCGCCGAGACAGCGATCGCGTCGGGGTACCTGGCAAGCATGTCACGCAGCGTCTCGTCGTAGCCCTCGATCATGTCGACCTTGTTGAGCACCATCAGCGTCGGAACGGTGTCTGCACCGATCTGCCGCAGCGTCTCCTCGACCACAGCGATCTGCTCGAGGGCAACCGGCGAGGCCACGTCGACCACATGCAGCAGAAGATCGGCCTCGCGAACCTCGGCGAGCGTCGAACGGAAGCTGGCGACCAGATGCTGAGGAAGCTTCCGGATGAATCCGACCGTGTCGGAGAGCAACACGCGTCGTCCGTTGCCGAGCTCCATCGATCGAACGGTCGTGTCGATGGTGGCGAACAACCGGTTCTCGGCGTGCACCTCCGCGCCGGCCAGTTCGTTCATCAGCGTGGACTTGCCGGCGTTGGTGTAGCCGACGAGTGCGATTCTGAAGAGTTCGTCCCGTCCCTTGCGCTGAGTCTCCCGCTGCGTTTCAATTCGCTCCAGCTTTTCCCGAAGATGGGCGATGCGTGTTCGAATCATCCGGCGGTCGGTCTCGATCTGCGTCTCTCCCGGTCCCTTGGTTCCGATGCCGCCGTACTGTTTCGACAGGTGCGTCCACTGGCGGGTCAGCCGCGGCAGCATGTACTGCAGCTGCGCCAGCTCCACCTGGGTGCGGGCCTCGCTGGAGCGCGCACGCGAGGCGAAGATGTCGAGGATCAATCCGGTGCGGTCGACCACCTTCCGCTCGAGCGATTTCTCCAGATTTCTCATCTGAATGGGTGAGAGGTCGTCGTCGACCACCACCAGATCGATCTGCTCCTCCTCGACCAGCTCCTTCATCTCCTCGAGCTTGCCCTTGCCGACGTAGGTGGCGCCGTCCGGTTTCGACAACCCCTGCAACAGTCGGGTGACCGTATCTGCACCGGCCGTGTCGGCCAGGAACTCGAGCTCGGAGAGGTGCTCCTCGGCGCGCTCGCGCGTGTCCGGATAGCGGATCAGCCCGACGAGCATCGCCCGCTCGCGGTGGTTGTCAACCACAGTGTGAAGTCGTGAATCTGCCAAGCTGAGTGTGATTACGTGGAAATGTGTCGAGACCCGGGTTCGCAGACCCGAGGACCGTGTGTGCAGGTCGACTGAACGAACTGTGCGAGCCGGTGGTTACGTACGACTGACGTACCGCGCCGGATGATATTAGGGCCCCTGTTACGGCCGTCGCGTCGGCCTCGGAGAGACCCTCCGGCACCTGCCTTCGGTGCGATCGCATGCTGCCGGCTACGCCTCGTCGATGCGTCGCAGAATCCCGGTGACCAGCTGCGTGAGCCGGGGTTCGGCATTCGCCGCTGCAGCGATGATCTCGGTGACGTCCACCGGAGCGAGCTTGTCTGGAAAACACTCGTCGGTCACGATGGATACACCGAAGACGCGCATGCCCATGTGTCGCGCGACGATGACCTCGGGCACGGTGCTCATGCCGACGACGTCGGCACCGATCGTGCGGAGGAAACGGTACTCCGCACGGGTCTCGAGGTTCGGTCCGGCAACGGCGACGAACACGCCCCGCTGCAGACCGATGCGTTGCTCGAGCGCAACCTCGCCGGCAAGCGCGATCAGCGCCGGATCGTACGGCGCCGACATATCGGGAAATCGCGGGCCGAGCGTCTCGTCGTTCGGCCCGATGAGCGGATTGGCGCCGAGGAGATTGATATGATCGTCGATGACCATCAGGTCGCCACGGCGAAAGAGCGGGTTCATCCCCCCGGCCGCGTTCGAGACCACGAGCGTCCGGGCACCGAGCTCGTACATGACCCGCACCGGGAAGGTGATGCGGTGCATGTCGTATCCCTCGTAGAAGTGGAAGCGTCCCTGCATGGCGACGACAGTGCGGCCGGAGAGCGTTCCCACGATGAGCCGACCGTGGTGGGACTCCACCGTCGAGAGCGGGAATCCCGGGATGTCGTCGTACGCAATCACCGCCGCCGCGTCGATCGCTTCGGCCAGGTGGCCGAGCCCGGTCCCGAGGATGATCCCGATCGACGGTTCGAGGTCGGTGTGGCTGCGAACGGCGGCCGCAGCGTCGGCCATCTGCTGGCGCAGGGTCATCGCGTCTGGCTTCGATTGGTTGATCGTGAATGAATTCAAACGGGGTCGCCTATCCCATCACCTCCTGCCGGCTCTCTGTCGGTCGAGGACTGCCGCACTCAGCCGAGGCGCCGTCGGGACGCAGGCGGCGGGTGATGCGGCCTGATCGCCGTCGCGATGCACCCAGCGCGTTCCTCAGACCCAGCAGCGAGACCGACCCGAAGCCGGCGAGGAAGAGTAGCTGGAACGGAATCATCGCCAGTTCACCCACGGCGATCGCGACACCGATGCCGACGATGAACGACAGTGCCAGCAGCAGTTCGACCGCAGTCTCGAGGGTCACCCGCGCCTGATGGTAGTTCGAGCGCTTCCAATGCTGCGAGCGACCGCGGATGTCGTACTTCGGGGTTCGCACGAATTCGCTCCGACGCCCCGTGAGCCCCTCGAGCACCGCCCGCGTGTTGACCACCGCCAGTCCCATCGTACCGGCCATGAACAGCGGAAACAGCCGAAGACGGCGACGCCAGTCGGCGTGGAGACTTCGCTGGGCGCACAGATGAAAGGCGAACGTGGCGACCGTGGCAAGCAGGAAGACCGACATGGCGTTGAACACCGGCGCCAGGGCGGGATCTGCGTGCTTCACCAGAATCATCGGAATGTTCAGCACTGCGATGATGAGGATGAAGGGAAACACCAGGTTCGACGTCAGATGCACGGTCGACTGCAGTCGCAGGCGCAGCGGCAGATCGGCGCGCCAGACGCTGCCCAGGTGCTTTCGCGCGGTCTCGATCGCGCCCTTGGTCCAGCGGAACTGCTGCGACTTCAGACCGGAGATCTCCGCGGGGAGCTCAGCCGGCGCGACCACCTCGTGGAGGTAGAGCATGCGCCAGCCCGCCAGCTGCGCGCGGTAGGAAAGGTCCAGATCCTCGGTGAGCGTGTCCGACTGCCAGTCGCCGGCGTCGATAATGCAGCGACGTCGCCACAGACCGGCCGTACCGTTGAAGTTGATGAAGTGTCCGCAACGGCTGCGCACGCGCTGTTCCATGGCGAAGTGTCCATCGAGCGCCATCGCCTGGACGCGGGTGAGGTAGCCGTGATCCTCGTTGAGGTGGCCCCAGCGCGCCTGCACCATCCCGAGGCGCTCGTCGGCGAGCAGATGCGGTACCATGCGTCGCAGGAAGTCGGGCGGCGGGACGAAGTCGGCGTCGAAGATCGCTACCACCTCGCCACGTGCCCGTGCGTTGCCGGCGCGCAGTGCTCCGGCCTTGAAGCCGGCGCGATCATCCCGGCGCACATGCGTGAGATCGACGCCCCTGGAGCGCAGTTCGGCGACGACGCGTTGCACACGTGCGACCGTGGCGTCGGTCGAATCGTCGAGCACCTGAATCTCGAGTCGATCCGGCGGATAGTCGAGTGCGGCTACCGCACGCAGCAGTCGCTCGACGACGTGCAGCTCGTTGTACACGGGAAGCTGCACGGTGACCGCTGGCAGGTCGTCGTCGGCGACCACGGGCGCAACCGGGTCGCGAAGGTCCGAACGCAACGCGTGCCACACCATCATCACCGCGTTGATGCCGTATATCGACAGAACGAGCAGCGCTGCGACGTACAGCGCGATCAGAATCAGGTTCATCAATTCAACGTGTCATTGTCCCGACCGGATGCCGAGCGGCAGCCGAGCGGCGCGACGGCCCCATCGGGGCTCACTACCACATCGACACCGATGCCTCCAGCACCTTCTGGGAAACATCTTCGATCGCCGTGGTGAACGCATCGGTTTCCCCGGCGGTTCCGCGTGTCAGGTCGTAGACACCACGGCCGGTAAACACCTTCTCGTAGACCGTTCCCCCCTTGACGTTGTCGTGCCAGATGACGCGCACCGACATGTCGATGTTCCGCGTGGTCTCACGCGCATCACTCGAGAGCGTGCTGCGCACGCTCGTGATCGAGGTGATCACGACTTCCAGACGCGAGTCGGCATCACGTGTATTGACCACGTGAAGGCTGTTGTCGTCACGGAAGCGTTTGATGAGCGCGTCGGTCAGCTCCTGCGCCACGGTGCCACGACCGTAGCCGCTCTGGTCGTCGGCTGTGGGAATGAAGATCGTGTTCAGATGTGCCGGCTTCGTTCCGAAGCGGAATCCGTAGGGTGAACACGCAGCGCAGAGCACGAGGAGCGCGGCGGTCGCGGCGGCGACCTTCGCGCTGCCGCGACGGGCGGGAGCTGCGTCGGCAATGTTCGCGTCACGACGCGTCATGGATGCTCACGGAATCGATCGAGATTCGCCAGGATTTCCTCATCGCTCATCGACGACGCGTCCGGAGCCGCCTCATCGTCGCGCCCGCTCTGATCGGTCTCCGAGGCATCGGACTCACCCTCCTGGTCGTCGTCGACGCCATCGATCCGATAGGCGCTCAGCTTCCGGTAGAGCGTGCGCTCACTGATCCCGAGCGAGCGCGCGGCGTGGCGCCGGTTACCGCCGAAGCGATGCAGCGCGGCCTCGATCATGCGCTGCTCCATGTCCGCGAGATTGTAGTCCTCGAGCTGCTCGACCACCTGCTCCGGGGTCGGTCGCGACGGCGGAAGCGCGGCGCGGGGTTCGGTCGAACGATCCGGAATTCCTCTGGCGAGCGTGTAGACGGCCTGCTTGAGCGAGGAGACCTCGTTGCGCAGATCGATCAGCGCGCGATAGATCAGTTCACGTTCGGCTTCCTCGGGTGTGCGCCCGGCCAGGTGAACGATCGCGTCGCGACGGTCGGTGACCGGCGGACGTCCGCTGGCATTGAGGTGATAGAAGACGGTATCGGCGGTAACGCGTTCTCCTTCCTCGAGCGTCACGACCAGTTCGGCGAAATGCTTGAGCTCGCGCACGTTGCCGGGCCAGTCGTAGCTGAGGAGCATGTCGACCGCATCGGGAGCAACGCCACGGAACTCGATGCCGAGCCGCCGTGCGGCGGCGGTGGCGAAGTGCTCGAAGAGCGGCGGGATGTCCTCGCGTCGTTCGCGCAGCGGCGGAATCTTGATCTGCACCGAGCGCAGACGGAAGTACAGATCCTGCCGGAATTTTCCGTGCGTCACGTCGCGCGCAAGATCCCGGTTGGTCGCGGCGATCAGCCGGATGTCGGCGTGGCGGGTGACGGTGGAGCCGACGCGGTGGAATTCGAACGTCTCCAGCACGCGCAGCAGCTTCACCTGCATGGCAAGGCTCATCTCACCGATTTCGTCGAGCAGCAGCGTCCCGCCGTCGGCGGCCTCGAAGAGGCCCTTGCGCAACTCCACCGCACCGGTGAACGCCCCCTTCTCATGACCGAAGAGTTCCGACTCGAGCAGGGTCTCCGGAAGCGCTCCGCAGTTGATCGCCACCAACGGGCGCGCGGCACGCTTGCTGAGGCGATGGATCGCCGAGGCGATCACCTCCTTGCCCACGCCGCTTTCGCCGATGAGCAGCACGCTCAGATCCGTGGGCGCCACACGCCGGATCGTGCCGACGATCTCCTCGATCTGATGCGACCGGCCGATGATGCCGAGGTCGTTGTATCCCGTCTGGTCGGACATGCTGTGTGCGGGCGGAGATTGGCAGCGGCCGCCGGGGATGGTCCCCACTGCGGGAACGCGGACGGCCGGCAGGTGGTTCCTCGATCAGCCGGCGGCTTCGGCCCGATGCTCGGCGAACCACTCCTTGATGTAGTCGGCGATGGCCGTGGTTGGCGCCCCGGGAGTGAACAGCTGACCGGTACCCATTCGCCGCAGCTCGGCGATGTCCACGTCGCTCATGATACCGCCGCCGGTCAGCAGGACGTCACCCAGTCCGCGCTCACGCATGAGCTCGAGCACTTTCGGAAAAATCGTCATGTGCGCGCCGGAGAGCATGCTGATGCCGATCACGTCGACGTCCTCCTGCAGCGCCGCCTCGACGATCATCTCGGGCGTCTGTCGCAGTCCGGTGTAGATCACCTCCATGCCCGCGTCCCGCAGAGCAGCAGCAATTACCTTCGCGCCCCGGTCGTGCCCGTCGAGTCCCGCCTTGGCGATCAACACCCGAATTCTCTGATCCATAATCGATTCGTAGTGGGTCGGGCACTGTCACTGATGGCCCGGTGTCGTAGTTGCAAACCACCAAAATACGCAACCCCGAGTCCGGGTGCATGACAGTCTGTCGCAGCCGGCTCCCCGCGCGGCGCCTACCAGCCGGGCGCGATCTGGAACCCAAAGTGCGCGCCCTTGGTCGGACGCTGGAAGGGGTAGGCGTAGTAGACCTCGAGGACCAGATAGCCGAGAATGTTGAACCGCCCGCTGATCCCCGCGCTGAAGACCGGAATCCGCTGGTCGGAGGTCTCGGCGAACTTCAGCACCGGCGTGTCATCGGCCGTCCAGGCGACGCCGCCGTCGAGGAACAGCGAAATCTCAGTGGGCAGATACGGGAAGTTGATCAGACCGAAGTCCGACGTGCCGAAGAGCGGGACGCGGAACTCGAGGTTCGCCACCGCCAGTCGGCTGCCCAGCAGTCGGTAGAATTCCGGACAGTTCGGCCCCGAACACTCATCGCTGCTGAACGAACCGCTGCTGTAGCCGCGGACGTAGGTGGGATCGCCGAGGAACAGCGGATTGATCCGGCTGAGACTGATCGAGTCGGCGCCGTAGCGTCCGTAGTGCATCGCGCGGAATGCGATGGTGAAGGGATTGAAGAAGAAGTAGCGGCGGTAGTCGAGCAGAGCGGTCGCGAAGCGAAGGTCGCCCACGACGCCGCCGCCTTCGATGCGGTAGCGCGAGCCCCGGACCGGCGAGGTGAATCCGAAGTAGGAGTTGTCCCCCACGTAGGCGAGCGAGCCCTGGAAGAGGTTGAGCGCGTCCGGTGACGGCAGCGACGTGCTGGTCGAACCGAGCCCCTGCCCCAGCGCATCGAAGTACGTGCGATCGCGCGTCAGGTCGTAGCCGATCAGCGAGTACCCGCCGTTTGCTTCCAGTCGCAACGTCTGCGACAGCGGGTAGGATGCCATGAGACTGGCCGAATTTAACGACACCGTCTCCTGGTACTGGTCGTTGTAACCGAGCGTCTGCGCCTGACCGTCGATGACGGTGTCGATTGTTCCACCATATCCCGTGTAGTAGGTGACGTACGGAATTCGCGTCAGCTCGATTCCCCAGTCCCATCGGTTGGCGAGATTCTGGTATTGCAGCTGAAGTCCCGTGTTGGCGATCTGCGTCAGATCGCTGTTGATCTGCGCCGAGATGCCGATCTGGTGATTGCCGAGCATGTCGCTGAAGTACGCGCTGATGCCGCCCCCGAGCGACGCACCGTAGGTGTCGACCGCCACCCCCAGCGTCGGCGTGCCCAGGTAGTCGAGCGAGATGTGCGAACCCCAGCTGTAGTCGCTCACGCGTGAGGTGTCCACCGGCCCGAGTCCGCCCTCGGGCGAATTCAGATAGTTGGTGACGATCTGGTCGCCGTTGGTCGTCGGCGGCGGAAGTACTCCGGCGGTGGCCGAGTCGGGTGGACCTGCCGAAACCGGCTCGCCCACTTCCGACGGTGGCATCAGCGTATGGATGCGGTAGCCGCCGTTCTCGAATACCGACACGAGCATCCGTCCCTCATGCGCGGCGACCGACATCGCCGGCGAGAGCTCGGTGATTCCGCTGATGCCGGTCTTGACGTGCGTCACGCGGAAGGTCTTCCCGCTGGCGAGTTCGTAGCGGTACACGTCGTTCCAGCCACCGGCATTCGATACGAAGAACAGATTGGCACCATCGGGCGAGAACTGCGGGTTGGCGTGTTTGACGTTCCCCAGCGGACTGATCAGGGTGATGCGGCGCGTGGCCACATCCATCAAACCGATGCTCTTGCGGGCGTACTGCAGCCGCGAGAAGTCCGTCAGCTCCCCGCGGTCGGTTACGAATGCGATCGTGCGACCATCGGGGGAGAACGTGGGCTGCAGGTCGGCGTAGCGGTCGTTCGTCAGCCGGGTGATGCGATTGGAGGCGATGTCCAGCACGTAGAGATCGCTGATGCCGCCATGGGAACCGGAGAAGACGATCGAGCGGCCGTCGGGCGAGTAGCTGGGCGAGGTGATCGCTCCGACGCCGGGCACGGCGATCTGTCGTTCGATGCTGCGGTCGGCGACGTTGATCAGCGCCAACTCATCGTTGCCCTCGCTGTAGAGCACGAACGCGAGGTACTTGCCGTCGGGCGACCATCCGCCGGCGGAGTTGATGAACCGCAGGGCGTCGATGTGCGGATCGGCGTCGGCACTGAGCAGTTCGTCGATCACCTTCCCCGTATTCGCGTCAGCCAGGAACAGATCGATCGAAAAGATGTCCTTGGTCGACAGGAACGCGACGTAGTGTCCGTCGGGACTGACCGACGGTGCCAGCGACAGCTGATCTTCCTCGGATTCGAGCGAGGCACCGAGAGAATCCGGCGCTGTGCGTCCGGCCATCAACGGCGTGTATTCGGACTTGATCGCAGCGATCCATTCCTTCGACAGCGAATCGGTCGTCATGCCGGTGACGCGCCGCAGGCCCTGCTCCCATCCGCCCCGCAGCGAGTAGCTGAGCGCTCGCGGTATCGCCAGGTCTCCCCACCGTCCGGCAATGAACGACCAGAACGCCTGACCGTAGCGGTACGGGAAGTACTTGAAGCTGGTGGTCAGCTCGTCCAGTGTCGGCAGGTCGTTGCGCTCGGTGGCGTCGCGCAGCCACATCGCCGTCAACGGATCGTACCGACCGAGCGACAGGTATTCGGCCATTCCCTCGATGAACCAGAGCGGAAGCGTGTTCAACCCGCTGTTCTGCGAGGAGAGTCCGCCGGAAGAACTCTGGGCGCCGTCGGCGATGTCGTACTGAAATGCGTGGACGAGCTCATGCCCCAGCACGTGGTCGGTCTCGGCGTAGGAACCGGTGAACGGGAGCACGACACGATTCTTCAGGGATTCGGTCACGCCGCCGGTACCCTCACCGATCATGCCGCTGATGGCGTTGGTCTGCTGAAAGTCGCCCTGATCGGCGTAGAAGATGATCGGCTTGCGTTCGTGGAACGAGTGTTTGAAGAGCTTCGAGTAGCGGCTGTACCACCGCTCGGCCATCCGTGCGGCATCGTCGACGGCGGTTTTCATCGCCGGGTAGTAATAGATGTCGAAGTGGGCGGTCTTGAGGATCTTCCAGTCGAAACTTTCGTACTGCACCTTGTTGCGCCCGAAGTACTGTGCCTGCGCGGCGGACGGCACCACGAGGACCGCCACGATCGCGACTGCCGCCGTCAGGATCGCCGTCGTCCACCCTCTCGGATTCGGATTCATGCTCTGATTGCAACTGAGTTGGAGGTTCTTCCCGTGGCCACGAATTCGCCCGGCGGCTCTCACCGCAATTACCATGCAGACACCCGGCGGCTACAGCGGTTTCGGATCGGCCGACGAATTGCCCCGGCGCCGGGCGAGCGATGGTATCTTCTCCGCCATTGACGATGTCGCATTCCACGGAAGCCACATAAATAGCCAAAACCGCACGAAGACATGCCGTCTACCTGGCTCATCACCGGATGCTCGACCGGCTTCGGTCGCCTGCTGGCCGAGCGCGCGTTCTCCCTCGGCGCCAACGTTGTCGCCACGGCCCGATCCGTCCAGTCGCTGCACGACATCGGAGCTGCCGATCCGGCGCGTGTGCTCCAGGTGCCGCTGGACGTCACCAGCGACGAGTCGGTCGGCACCGCCGTCGCGGCCGCAACCGATCGCTTCGGTGCCGTCGACGTCCTGGTCAACAACGCCGGCTACGGATACTTCGCGACGCAGGAGGACGGAGAGATCGACGAAGTACGACGAATGTTCGACACCAACGTGCTCGGTGCCGTTCGGGTTACACAGGCCCTCCTGCCGTCGATGCGACGGCGAGGTACGGGAACGATCGTCAACATCTCCAGCGTCGCCGGTCGGATCGCCACGCCGAGAGGCGGATTCTACCAGGCGACCAAGTGGGCCCTCGAAGCGCTCAGCGAGGCGCTCTACCTCGAGACCTGTGAGTTTGGAATTCGTGTCGTGGTGATCGAACCCGGTTCCTTCGACACCGACTTCTCCCGTCGCTCAGCCCGCATCGCGCGGGCGGACGAGGACGGGACCTCCGCCTATCTCGCGATGAGCGAGGGCTGGCAGTCGGTCACCGCGCGATCGGTCTACCCCGAACTGCAGGATCCCGCCGAAGTGATCGACGCCGTCGCCGATGCCGTGGAATCCACCGTTCCCTTCGTGCGACTGGCCGTGGGACGCGATGCGCAGCGACTCATCGACCGCCGGGAGGAATTGTCCTCGGTCGACTTCGTCGAGTGGATGCGCACGGTGTACCGTACGGCATAGGGGAACGCATCGGCACCGACCCTACCAACGGTCGCGCGGGTGGCATCGACCCACCGCGTCAGTGCGCCTGCGCCCCGGTCGAGCGATCAGCCGCCGTCGGATCGCCCGCCATCCCCCTCCGCCTGCCGCTGGGTCGTGGCGTGCCCGACGAACTCCTCGTCGTCGGAATGCTGCATGTCGTGCTCGAGGATGTGGTGCTCCTCGACTTCCTTTGGAAAGACGAGCGACAGGGCGATCGCCGTCAGCAGAACGAGTCCCACCACACCAAGCGACACCCCGGTCGGAATGTGCACGTCGACCATCGTCAGCAGCATCTTCGCGCCGATGTAGGTGAGCACCACCGCCAGACCGTACTTCAGGTAGTGGAACTGGTCGACGACGTTGGCAAGCAGGAAGTAGAGCGCCCGAAGCCCGAGAATTGCGAAGATGTTCGATGTGAAGACGATGAACGTGTCGGTGGTGATCGCGAAGATGGCCGGGATCGAGTCCAGCGCGAAGATCACATCGGTGCTCTCGATCATGACCAGGACGACGAACAGTGGCGTGACCGCCAGGCGCCCGGCGTCGCGAACGAAGAACGTCGCGTCGCTGTAGTCGCCGACCACCCGGAACCACCGCCGCAGCATTCGAATCACCGGATTGGCTTCCACCTCCACCGACGTCTCCTTCTCGAACGCCATCCGCACGCCGGTATAGACCAGGAAGGCGCCGAAGACGTAGATGATCCAGCTGAACTGGCTGATGAGCACCGCGCCGACGCCGATCAGCAACGCGCGCAGTACGAAGGCGCCGAGGATTCCCCAGAACAGCACGCGATGCTGCAGTCGCTTGGGAACCTGGAAGTAGCTGAAGATGAGGACGAAGACGAAGAGGTTGTCGACCGACAGGGACTTCTCGATGAGGTATCCCGTCAGGAAATCGACCGCCTTCGCGTGACCGAATTCGAAGTAGACGAACAGGTTGAACAGCAGCGACAGCGCTACCCAGAAGGCGCTCCAGAGCGCCGCCTCGCGGGGCCGGACCTCGTGCGCCTCACGATGGAAGACCTTGAGGTCCAGCACCAGGAGAATCATCACGAGCGCGGTGAAGCCTACGTACCACCAGATGTTCACATGCTCGTCGGTTGGTGTCTGTCGTCTGAATGCTCCGGTGTCGCTGGATCTCGGGGCCTACCCGGCTGTGGCCTCGCCAACGGTACGGACGAACGTACGGGCGTTGTCCACCGGCGTTTGCGGCAGGATGCCGTGGCCGAGGTTGGCGACGTAGCCGCGACCGCCGGGTACCTTCCGGAGCATCGCCTTCGTTCGCTCAGCGATCGCTTCGGGTTCGGTCAGCAGCACGATCGGATCGAGGTTGCCCTGGAGGGCAAATCGGGGGGAATTTCCTCCACAGCCCTCGAGAGATCGGTGCCCCAGTCGATACCGAAACCCGCCGCACCGCACGACTCGAATCCGTCGTAGGACCGCACGCCCTTCGGAAAGTAGAGCGTCGGCACCTCCGGTGCCTCCTCGGCCAGCCGACGCAGCACGGTGGTGGCGTGACGCAGTCCGAATTCGCGGTACTCCTCCTCGGGAAGCAGCGAGGCCCAGGTGTCGAACAGCTGCAGCATGTTCGCGCCGGCGCGGATCTGCCCCGTCAGGTAGGCGACCAGCTCCTCGGCCAGCGCGTCGAGCAACTCGTGCGCGGTCCCGGGTTCGGCAAAGATGAAGCGCTTGAACCGCTCGAAATTCTTCGACCCTGCACCTTCGACCATGTACGCCGCCAGCGTGAGCGGTGCACCGGCGAATCCGATCACCGGCACCCTTCCTGCCAGGCGGCGCTTCGTTTCGGCGATGGCGTCGTAGACGTACGTGAGTCGGTCGGCAACGCCGCGGTCGAGTCGACGGACGTCCGCCGAAGAGTCGATCGGCGACGGGAACCGGGGGCCGCCCTTTCCCTCCTCGATGACCAGATGCATTCCCATCGCCTCGGGCACCACGAGAATGTCACTGAAAATGATCGCCGCATCGACGCCGACGATGTCGACCGGCTGGACGGTCACCTCCGCGGCGAGATCGGGCGTACGACAGAGCGTCAGGAAGTCAGTGGCTGCGCGAACGGCGCGGTACTCGGGGAGGTAGCGGCCGGCCTGGCGCATCATCCATACCGGCGTTCGTTCGACGGTCTCGCCCCTGAGGGCGCGCAGGAGCAGTGAGGTCGCCTGATCATTCATTCAGCGGTCCATGGTATGAATCGAATTCCTTCGGGCAATGGCATCGTCCGTCATCCGGACGAGGACATCAGCACACGCGGATTGGGGCGAAATGGTGATGGTCCGACGCGGGGTGCATCCGATGGGAGCCGCGGTCGTCACCGTTGCTCCAGATGCCGCCGCATCGCATCGGCGAGGGCCTCGGGCGTCGGAATCTCGGCGGCAATGACGCCCCGAGCGCCATGCGCAGCAAGCTCTCCGGCCGTCGTGCGGCCGACAGCCCCGAAGATAGCACCGGGTGGAGGTTCGCCCACGAGCGCGAAAAAGTTCCTTACAGCCGATGGAGAGAAGAATGCGATGGCGACAGCACCGTCGCCGCCGGTAGCCAACGCCGCATGGAGCCGGTCGGCGGAATCGGAGGGAATTCCCGGGCGGTACAGCGGGAGCTCCACGACGTCGATGCCCCGCTCGCGCAGCCCGTCGACGAGCTCATCGCGGCGCTCTGCGCTGCAGGGATACACCACGCGATCGACTCCCTCGAAATCAGCATTCAGCAGATCGGCCGCCGACCGCGCCACGTATGCGATCGGAACCAGCGGATCGCTCCCCTCGAGCACGACGCGGCTGCGCTCTCCGACCAGGAAGTAGCAGCACGGTCGGTGCTGCCCGGCACGGCGCACGTCGAGCCACGCGTCGGTCGCCCGGGCGCTGGTGAGCACCACCGGTTCATCGCCGCGCAATCCGACGAGCACCTCATCCTCGAGCTCGAGCGGCTCGAACGTGAGCATCGGCACCGATACCACGTCGAACCCCTCGGCGGCAAACGCAGGAGCAGTTCGCGCATTGTCGGATTCCGATCGTGTGAGAATCAGTGGCGGCATGTGCCCGATCTCCCCTGGTGCCTGTCGATGAACCGGCTGCGAATTCCGCCGCAGGCGGACCTGCGCGTCACCCCGAAGCGACCGCTGGTTAGCGGATCTCCGCGAGAATCTCCCCCGCTCCCATGGCGACGAGTCGATCGGCCAGCGCCCGCCCGAGTCCCACCGGATCGCCCGACGGTCCACTCATCTGCTCCCGGATCAGCTGCCGCCCGTCGAGCGAGGCGACCAGTCCGTCGAGCCGAATGCTGTCGCCCTCGACACGGGCGTGGGCACCGATGGGAACCTGGCAGCCGCCCTCGAGCGCACCGAGCATCGAGCGCTCCGCTTCGATCGCAGTCCTCGTAGCGGTGTCCTCGATCTGCCGCAGCAGCGCAATGGTCGCCTGATCGGCACCGGCGGTCTCGATGCAGAGCGCCCCCTGTCCGGTCGCCGGCAGCATCACCTCGACGGGAATCACCTGCGCGATCTCGTGCTCCAGACCCAGCCGCTCGAGTCCGGCCCGCGCCAGCACCATTGCGTCCCAGCCGTTTTCGTGAAACCGCTCCAGACGCGTCTGCACGTTGCCACGCACGTCGACGATGTTCAGATCGGGACGCAGGTGGAGCAACTGCGCCTGGCGTCGCAGCGAACTCGTCGCGACGGTCGCGCCCGTGGGAAGCCCCTCGAGCGTCATGCCGTCGGCGGCGACGAGCGCATCCTCGACGGCATGGCGCGCGGTCACTGCCGCGATCACGAGCCCGTCGGGCAACCGCGTCGGCATGTCCTTCATGGAGTGGACCGCGAGACTCACTCGCTGGTCGAGAATGGCGGTTTCGAGTTCCTTCGTGAACAGGCCCTTGTCACCGATCTTGCTCAGGGCGACGTCGAGGATCTTATCGCCCTTGGTCTTGATGATCTCGACGACCACCTCGAGTCCCGGCATCCGCTGTCTGAGCAGCGATTCGACATGATGCGCCTGCCACATTGCGAGGGCACTTCCCCTCGTTCCGATCACGATTCTCTTCATCTGCCCCGCGTCGTTTCGGCCGATCGGGCCGCTTGTCCGTTTGAATTCACAGCCGTTGCGCTGGCCTTGGCGCCGGCCTCGGGAGTGCGGGCATGCACCGGTTCGAGGTCGGTGAGATTGAACAGCAGCTTGACGAACTCCGCCTTCTGCAGGCGTTCGTCGGAATCGTCCTCGCCGTCGAGCAGGTGGTGCAGCGGGTCGGCGATAACCTTCTTGACCACGCTTGCGACCAGGCGCTCGATGTTGCGGAATTCATCCTCATTAAAGCGATGGCGCACTTTCTCGAGTTCAGCACGCACGATCGCGTCGGATCGCTGCTTCAGACCGGCGACGACAGGCGTGACCGGAAGGAGGTTGCACCAGGCGGAGAACTTCGCCAGTTCATCGGCGATGATGGCATCGGCCTGCGGCAGGTCGGCGCGTCGCCTGGCGACGTTGGATTCCACCACGCTGTTGAGATCGTTCATGTCCTTGCAGAAGACACCCGGCACGCTGGCGGCCTCGGGATCGACGTTGCGCGGCATGGAGATGTCGACGATCAGCTGCATTCCCTCCTTGCGCCGGGACGCCGCGCGGGCAACGTCCTCGCGCGTCAGCACGTAGTCGCTGGCGCCGGTCGAGACGATGACGATATCGAACTCGTGGAGACGGTCGTGGAGCTGTTCGAAGGGCAGGAATTCACCGAAGCCGAGAGAATCGATCAGCGCCGCGGCGCGCTCCGGCGTCCGGTTGCAGATGGTGATCCTCCCGACGCCGCCGCCGTGGAGACTGCGGGCGGTGAGCTTTCCCGTGTCCCCCGCTCCGACGACGAGTGTCCGCTGGTCATGCAGCGGATGGAAGATCTTTCGCGCCAGCTCGACGGCCGCGTAGCTGACCGACGCGGCACCGCTGAAGAGCTCGGTCTCGGTCTTGACCCGCTTGCCGGTACGCAGTGCGGTATGGAAGAGTCTGGAGAGGAGCTTGCCGAGGGAGCCCTCCTCCTGCGCGGTCATGTAGGCGTGCTTCACCTGACCGATGATCTGGATGTCTCCGATCACCTGCGAGTCGACGCCGGAGGCCACCTGCATCAGATGTCGTGCCGCGGCTGGACCATCGAGCGTGAACAGTTCGTCGTCGGCGACGTCGAAGTGCTTCCAGCGTCTGAGCCACGCCTTGATGTCATCGGCATCGAACTGCTCGCCACGCGGAACGACGTAGAATTCGGTCCGGTTGCAGGTCGAGAGCACCGCCGCCTCGGCCGCGAGCGTCGAGCGCAGATCGCGGAGCGCCGCCGGTATTTCCGCCTCGGCGAACGCCAGACGCTCGCGCACCTCGACGGGTGAGAGCCTGTGCGATGTTCCTATTGCGTAGATGTTCATCATCCGAACCGGTGGAATCCGCTCATGAAGACATTGATGACGGTCATCGAGAGGATGGCGCCCGCGAATCCGACCAGCGACAGAATTACCCGCTTGCGACCCTCGATCCGGCTGACCCACCGCCCGGCGATCGCCAGCGAGTATACAAGCCACACGCCGTAGGTCACGAAGAGCTTGGGATCGTCGTAGCTGAAACCGGGAAGCGCGTCGGGAAGCCAGACCAGAGCGATCACGATCGCGATCGTGAGGAAGACGAGCCCGACGACCGCCGCACGCTCGGAGAGCCGCTCCATCAGCTGCAGACTCGGCAGCCGGTTGTAGAACGTCCCGAAATTGTTGCTCCGGATCTCGTGGTACTGCATCAGGTAGAGTCCCCCGTATACCGCCGAAATCGCAAATGCCGTGTAGCCGATCAGCGCCGTGGAGATGTGCAGCCCCACCACATCGGTCAGCAGCGCGGGATTCGCCGCCCCCACTTCGATTGCCGGCGAGAACATCAGCGAGAGCGTCTGCAGCACGAGCGACAGACCGATGAAGAACATGCCCGTTCCCCGCTCACCGGTCGTCAGCTCCACGATCAGGTAGGTGAGCGCGACCGTGTAGGAGATCATCGTCATCAGTTCGAACGACGAGTAGACCAGGCAGTGGCCGTAGAACATCGTTCGAGCGAAAATGAGCACCGAGTGAATCACGATCGCCGTCACCAGCGCCGGCCGTGTGTAGCGCTCGAACCCCTCGTCGCGCCGGAAGAACGCGAGCGCGTAGACGCCGAACGCCAGACAGTAGGCGATCGGAAGCAGCGCTTCGGTGATTTTTGCCAGTTGCAGCACGGTTGTCTGGATTGGATTGCGTTTCGGTTCAAACCTACGTCGCGACGAACGCCCCGGGGATGACCGCGGTCATGTCGGCCTCAGACCCGACGGATGTCGGAACGGAACCGGTAGAAATTCAGAAGCAGGCCCACCATCGACATGTTCAGCAGCAGCGACGAGCCGCCCTTGGAGAGGAATGGCAGCGGAATGCCCATCACCGGCACCACGCCGATCGCCATCCCGATGTTGATCGACATGTGGTAGAGGAAGATCGCCGCGATGCCGAAGCAGATCGTCGATTCGAACGGACTTCGCAGGTGCACCGCCGTATCCACAGCGAACCACATCAGCGTCGTCAGCAGCAGGATCACCGTCGCGCCGCCAACGAATCCGAACTCCTCGGCAGGAACGCAGAAGATGAAGTCGGTCCACTGCTCCGGGATGTAGCGCAGCTGCGTCTGCGTACCCTTGAGGAACCCCTTACCGGTAAAGCCGCCCGAGCCGACCGCCAGCAGCGACTGGATGACGTGGTAGCCCGACCCCTTCGGGTCCTTGTTGGGATCGAGAAACGTCTCGATGCGCTTTTTCTGGTGCGGTTCCATCACGTGCTGGTAGACGAAGCCGGTGGAGAATCCGGCGCCGACCGAGAGCGCGAACGCCAGGATGGTGGCGATCACCGTTCGTCGCATCGCCACCATCACCAGCAGCACCACCGCCAGGGTGATGTACATCTGAAGTGGTCCGAAGAACGCGCTGATGGCGACGAACGCCGGTGCGACCACCGCGAAAAGCAGCAGCAGATCGGCGCCCGCCCAGAACGCCACGGCCAGCAGCATCACCGCGTAGACCGATGCCGAGCCGAAATCCGGCTCCAGCATGATCAGGCCGATCGGCAGTCCGATCACAAGGATCAACAGCGAGAGATCCCGCCAGTTCTTCAGATCCCGACGCTCCTGGGAGACGAACATCGCCGCCATCATCAGCGTGCTGAACTTCGCCAGCTCCGAGGGCTGCAGCGAGAAGCTCCCGATGTTGAACCAGCTCTTCGCGCCGTTGACCTCGCTGCCGAGCACCAGCACCAGCGCCAGCAGCCCGAGGCCGAAGAGGTACAGCGGCAGCGTCGACAGACGGATCAGTCGGATGGGTACGAATGCGATGGCAGTCATGGCAAACAGCCCGGCCACACCAAAGACGAGCTGTGAGGTGAACATCGACGACGCGCCGGAATCGTACGTCGCGCTGTAGATCGAGATCAGACCGATGCCCACCAGCCCCGCGGTCACGAGGAACGTCTTGAAGTCGAACGGGATCGACGATGACCGCGTGTCGATCGGTTCGGTGAAATACGGTGTGGACATCGAGCGTGGTATCGGGTTGGAATACGGGGGGAATTCGGACGCTTCAGCGACGAAGGGGCCTCGGGCGCTGAAGAAGTTCCGAGAGAATGAATGCGCGGCGCAGTTCGTCGCCGTCGCCAAGCAGCTGCTCGATCGGTGAACTCGCCGCAGGTGTCGGCTCCTCGGAGCCGGTGGACTCCGATGCCTTCTTCGAGGCGACGATCTCCCGTACCTGGCTGCCCCACGCCGACGGCATGGCCTCGTAGACGATCGGATCGGCCGTTCCGTAGCCGAAACCGGTCGAACCGCTTGCCGCGAGGCTCGGCCCCGATGCCATGGTAGCAGCAGGCAGGTCGGCCAGAAGCTTCGTCGGTACCGTCTCCCTGCGCGGCTCGGTCCTCCGCCTCCATGCAGACGGTGTCGCCCCCGGTGAATCAACCGGAGCCGACGGCTGCGCCAGCATCTCGGACGACGAATCGGCAGCGCCAATCCGCTCGGTGAGCAGCTGCACGATGTTGTCGATCGTGTCGTCGCCCTCCTCCGCTCGCTCGCGCACCTGCCGCTGCAGCTCGGCGCGACGACGCTGCGTCTCCGCCCGTCGACGCTGAACCGCTTCGCGGCGCTGCGCCCCCGCCGCGTTTCCTCGCCGCGCCTTCACGATGCTGTAAATCACGAAGGCGATCACGAGGAACGGGATCGGTGAGGAGAGCACCGTATCGAGGAGTTGGCTGATTCCTTCCATGATCGATGGTGTGACCCGCGCCCGTCGCAAAGCGGTCGACTGCGACGATGCGATCGAGTCGGGAATTGGAGTACCAGGAGACTGGCGATGCAGGCAAACAACGAAGTTAACCGATGCCGCCGCCGACGGCAAGCACATGCCTGATCCGGGGTCGCCCCTGACGCGGCGGCGCCGCGATGCGGCGGCCCGGTGTGCCTCCTCGAAGGAACGACCCCTCGGGGAGGGCGATCGTTACGGTCGCTGCGGCAGGCACCGTCCGGCCGTCGAATTGGAATTGCGCCATACATTGGGCGCCGAATGCGGCTTCAACAACCCTGATACTGCCATGGCGGGGAAAATTCTGGTGACCGGTGCGACCGGAACGGTGGGCGCCGAAGTGGTCCGTCGACTGCATGCCTCCGGCCACGAGGTCGTGGCCGGCATGCGTCGGCCGAACCATTCTTCGATCGACTGGGGTGGCGAGGTGGAACGCGTCCTGCTCGACTACATGCGTCCGGAGACGTTCGAACCCGCGTTCGGGGACATCGAGTCGCTCTTTCTCGTTCGTCCGCCGGCGCTCGCCGAAGTCCGCCGGCACATACTCCCGGCCATTGACGCCGCCGCGGCCTTCGGCGTGCAGCACCTGGTCTTCCTCTCGGTGCTCGGCGTCGAACACAGTCCGGGTCTGCCGCACAGAGAGATCGAGCAACACCTCCAGTCGATCGACCTCCCGCATACCATCCTGCGACCGAGCTTCTTCATGCAGAATCTCAGTTCGGCGCACCAGTCGGAGATTCGGGACTTCGACGAGATCCTCGTTCCCGCCGGCGACGGAAAGACGAGCTTCGTCGATGCGCGCGACATTGCCGAGGTGGCGGTTCGGACGCTCACCGAGGACGGGCACCGCAACGCCACGTACGATCTGACCGGGAGCGAGGCGTTCGACTATTATCAGGTCGCCCGCATCTTCAGCGACGTGCTCGATCGGACGATCTCATACAAGAATCCATCACTGTTCCGCTTCGTCAACCGCATGCACCGCCGACACCTTCCGATCGGCTACCTGCTGGTGATGAGCGCGATTCACGAGCTGACGCGCGAGGGATATTCCAGCCGGATTACCGGCGAGCTGCCTCGCCTGCTCCAGCGTGAGGCGACCCGGCTGCGGGCGTTCATCGAAGACTACCGCGCCTGCTGGATGCCCATGGCGCCGGTGCACGTCCTCGATCACGAGGACTATACCTGAGTGCCCGCTCGGGACCCCTGCGACGGTCGCCGAATGGCATGGGCTGTGCAACGATGATCCTCGGACGTATGTATCACGATTTCCACGGAGGCACGTGATGCCATCGGGATGGAGCAACAAGGACGAGCGGATGTACGATCACATCAAGCACAGCGCCCGCGACCGCGGAAAGTCGACTGACCGCGCGGAGGAAATCGCCGCACGGACCGTCAACAAGCACCGCCGGGAAGAAGGGCGAACGCCGAACAAGCGGACCGAGGGGAGCGGGAACCCTACCGACCCGCTCGAGGAGAGGACCAAACACGAACTGTACAATCGCGCCAGAGAGCTCGACATTCACGGTCGCAGTCAGATGGATAAGAAGCATCTCATCCATGCGATCCGTGAGCGTGAGTGACGCCACGATGGTCCGCGAACCAAGAGCGCCCGGGACTCCCGTGCCGTCGCACGAGGGTCCCGGGCGCTCGCTGATTCCGGCGCGCTATCTTGGCGGCAACTGAGCATTCCGGGCCCTTTCAATACACCCAGACAATCGACCCCGACACGTCATGGCCTTCGGCACCTCCTGGTACTCCCGCTCCGGCATCGTCTTCGCTCTGGTCGGCCTGGCCGTCGTCGTCCTGTCGGTCATCCAGTCCTTCGGCGGCATCAGCGTGTTCAACACCTCGCCCTTCGCCACAGGACTTCTGCTCATCGGTATCGGCGTTCTGCTCTGGCTCAGTGCCCGCGGTCGCGCCGAGCGCGAGGCAATAGAAGCGGCTCGGCACGACGAGCCCGAGTCATCCGACGCATCGCCCTCCACTACCACCCGGCGCAACCTCGACGACGACGGAAAGTGATGCTCCACCATCGGTTCGTATCCGGCTGATACAAATTTCCCACCGCGCGCGTACAATCGTTTCAAGTTATGTGTGATGCGGTTCGTCGGTCGTCGTGAGGCACGATCGATCGAATTATCCCGTTGTTTCCCATGTGACGGAATTGCTCGACTCCGTCACCGAACTTCACCGTCAATCACACACGACCACCCGATGATTCGATCCAGAAACGCGTCCCGGATCCTGACGTCGATCTGTGCCGTGCTCAGTGTCCTCTCCGCTGTCGCAATCGGTGCGTGGAAGGCACCGATGTTCACGAATGCCACAGGACGTCCGGCCGCCAATCCCATCGATCGCGACCTCGCGGACATCAAAGCCGGGGATACGCTCACCGCCCTGCTGAGTTATAATTCCACCGGCTATTTTATCTATGACGGATCGCCGATGGGATTCGATTACGAACTCCTTCGGCAATTCGCCGCCGACAACCACCTCCACCTGCGTACCGTCGTCGTGCGCGACATGGACAGCGTCTATTCAATGCTCAATAACGGGCGGGGCGACATCGCCGCGGCACGCCTCGTTCCGACCGATGAGAACTCCAATCAGGCGACGTTTACACGCCCCCTCTATTCGACGCGACCGGTGCTCGTTCAGCGAGACGGTCCGGCCGTTCGTTCCGCTGGCGACCGCGCAAGTGCCGCCTCCGACCCGAACCCATCCGCTATCGATGCAAATGCAACGATCGTGCCGGCGATCAGCGCGGTATATCCGGTCTCCGCCGGCCCCGAGCGCCCCGAGCCATCGGTTGCCGTTCCCATGATCCACAGCAGCTGGCAGCTGCACGATCAGCACGTCGTGCTTCCCCGACCCTCGCCCTACTACGATCGAATGGTGCAGCTCTCGGATGAAATCCAGGGCGATATAGAAATCGAACAACCCTCCGACGAACGATCGGCGGAATCGATTCTGCGAGGAGTTTCGAGCGGGAAATTCGACCTCAGCGTCGTTCCCGAGAACCTCGCTCGTCTCAGCGAACACGTCTTCCCCAATATCACGGTCGCCACGACGCTCGGTCAGAGGAATTCGGTGGCCTGGGCAGTGCGAAGCAACGCACCGAAGCTGCAGAAGGCGCTCGACGCGTGGATCGCCGACAAGCAGCAACACACCGACCTGTTCACCACGCTCTATGCCAAATACTTCGAGGACGGCGACGGCTACCGAACGCGCCAGGAAAGCAAGTACCTCACTGGTGAGACCGGGCTGCTCAGCCGGTACGACTCGCTCTTCCGCCAGTATGCCGACGGACTGGGATGGGACTGGCGACTGCTCGCGGCGCAATCCTTCCAGGAGTCGCGTTTCAATCCGACCGCCGAGTCCTTCGCCGGCGCCATGGGACTGCTGCAGCTGATGCCGGGCACGGCGACCGACATGCACGTAAGCGATCCGTACGATCCCGTAGACAACGTTCGCGGCGCCGTCCGGTTCCTCGAATACCTCGATGACTTCTGGAAGGATCGAATTCCCGATCCCGCTGTCCGGCAGAAATTCGTGCTCGCCTCGTACAACGCTGGTCCGGGCCACGTCGTCGACGCCCAGCGCCTGGCGGTGGAACATGGCGGCGACGAGCAGAACTGGCCCGACGTGGCGAAATGGCTCCAGAAGCTCTCCGATCAGACGGTGTATTCCGATCCGGTCGTCCGCCACGGATACTGCCGCGGCACCGAGCCGGTCACCTATGTGTCGCGGATCTTCGATCGCTACGATCATTACCGCCAGTTCACCACCGTCGGTTGATCCCGGGCGGAGGCGTGGACTTCGCGTCGAGGTGCGACGGCTCGGTTCGCATCAGTAGTTTCGCATCGATGAACCCGAGACTCGATAGCGATCCCCATTTCGGGGAGAACCTGCGGCGGCTCGCACTGTCGGTCGTGGACGAGGCGATCGTGCGGCTCGGTACGATCGACCGCAAGCGCAAGCGGCATATCCATGCGGTGCGCAGGAATTTGAAGCTCCAGCGTGCGATGATGCGACTCATCGCGGCCGACATCGGACCCCACGCGTTCCGACGGGAGGATCGTGCGTTGCGCGATGTCGGTCGAATGCTCTCCGGTGCTCGAGATGCGACGGCTGCCATCAACGCGCTCGACCGGTTGTCGAAGCGCTCGTCGTCGCTGCGCGCTACCAGCGTTCGTCGAGTCCTCAACACGCGAAGGGACGATGCGACGCGATGTCTCCCGGGACCCGACGGTGTCGCCAACGACGCGATCCGGTTGCTGAAGAAGCATCGACGGCGCGTGGAGCGGTTCAATCTGGACGAAGCGTTTCCAACCTCCGCCGTCGCCGAACTCATCCGACGCACGCAGCTGCAGATGGGAACCGCGTGGGCAACGCGGCTGGACGAAGAATTCCACGAGTGGCGGAAGCGTCTGAAGCACGTCGCCGGTGTTCTGCAGATCCTCACCGTCCACGACACCGGATTCATCGTCGATCTCTTCCGGGCAGTCGATCCGATCGTCGATCGATTGGGGCACGCTCACGACCTGGTCGTGCTTCGCGACTTCGTCCGGTCGTGCGACGACTGCAAGGTCGACGAACGGGCGTTCGTCTTCGACGCGGCACAACGGCACATCCAACGCTTGCACCGCCGCGCCACGAAGGGCGGTCATCGTCTCTTCGGCGACCTTCCGGACGTCTCCGCCGCACGGCTGGAGCTCGAGTGGGCACGCCGCCGGCTCGTCGACAGTCACGACCGTCCCACCTGAGATTCCACCGATGATCGATGCCCTGCTGCTCGGAACGGCCCAGGATGGCGGCATTCCTCACGCGGGTTGTTCGTGCGCCACGTGCGCTGCGGCCTGGAGCGACCCGTCGCTGCGCCGGCTGGTCGCCTCCCTGGCCGTCATCGACCGCAATGCTCACCGCTGGTACCTCATCGACGCCACACCGGACATCACCGAACAGATTCACCGCGTCGGCAGCAGCGCACCCGGCGCGCGCCTCTCAGGTCTTTTCATCACCCATGCCCACATCGGACACTATGCCGGACTGCTGCAGCTCGGTCGCGAATCGATGAACGTCCGCGGGCTCGCGCTTCACGCCACCGATGCCGTGCTCCGGTTCCTCAGGGAAAATCAGCCGTGGCGAACGCTGTTCGACAACGGCAATCTCCTGCCGGTCAGCATCCAACCCGACACGGCGACACGGCTTTCCAACGACCTCGAAATCGAACCTCTTGCGGTTCCGCACCGCGCCGAATTCAGCGACACCGTCGCATTCGTCGTGCGCGGTCCGCGGCGATCGCTGCTCTACCTGCCCGACATCGACGCGTGGAGCGCGTGGAGTGAGGACCTCCCGGGCGTCATTCGTCGCCACGACGTCTCGCTGCTCGACGGTACGTTCTTTGACGCCGACGAGCTTCCGGCGGCGCGACAGCAGACGGTACCGCATCCCTATGTGGCCGACACCCTCGAGCGACTCTCCAACCGGGACGATCTGCTCGGACGAGAACGTCCGGCTGCTTCACTTCAACCACACCAATCCCCTCCTCATGCCGTCGCCGCAGCGCGAGCGCGTGCTCCGTTCGGCGCTCGGAATCGCATCCGATGGCGACATGTGGGCGCTGTAGTCCGGCACAGTGACCGCGACGCAGCAATCGTCGAATCGAGGCATCCGAACCGATCGCACCGAATGGCCTATTTTGCCCCGTCGCGCCGATGGGCATCGAGTTCCCCACACGCGGTGGCGACCGTATTCACAACCGTCCATGATCGAAATCACTCGAGCGGTATCCATCCGGCATGTCGGTGGAATTCTGGCGGCCCTGCCGTTGCTTCTCAGCACGGCGGTCGCGCAGCCGATGGTCGAACCGCCGCCGGTCGCCGCGGCACTCGATGAACAGAGCCGCGCGGTGGCGCGGTCGGACACATCGACGACCGAGCAGGCAATGCCGATGCCGCCGTCGGACGTGCTGACGCCCGACCGACCCGCGCAGACGCCGTCGCTGAAGATCGGCATCCGCTGCGGCGTCAACCGCTCCTCCTACAGCAACGACCGATACCTCGACAACGAGCCGCTGGACGTGGGCGAAGTCTCCGGCGAGACGGACGTCTACTCGACCGCCGCGGGATTCGGCTACAACATCGGTCTGCAGGTCGAGAACCCGCTGAATGCCGGACTTTCGACCGTGGCGACGCTCGAGTACGTCCACGCGACGTTCGGGTCGGTCGGACCGGTGGAGGAACCGTGTCTGGGCCCCGACAGCACGGTGCACATCGGCACCTCGCAGCACCAGTATTCGGCGCAGATCGACTACGTGAAAGCCGCCCTCGGAATCCGAATCAACTTCAGAGACTTCTACCTGGTGCTCGGACTTACCGGAGAGCATCCCGTTCGCACGCATCTGCAGCGTCGCCGGAGTTTCGAGGAGAGCGGTTGCGTCTACCCCGATACGCATCAGCCGACGATCGAGGAATCCGGAGCGATACCCGATCCGAACGGACTGCACTACGCCCTTCGTGTAGCGGCGGGACTGAGCTACCGCATCGGGGAGCGCATCGAATTCTCACCCGAACTCAACCTCGATTTCGGAATGAACGCGATCAACAAGTCGCCCCAATCCGACCTCGGGATCTATTCCATCAACGCAATCATCCGGTTCGACCTCTGAACGAATGCGACCACGCTACCGGACCGATGATATGAGACCGACCGCGTCGCATTGCCGCGGGAAGTCCGCCCTGTACCGGGGCGCGGTGACGGCCGCGCTGCTGGTTGTCGTATCGATTGCCGGCTGCGCGCCACCGCCAAGTCTGTCGCGGCCCGAGGTTCCTCCGCTGCCCGAGTCGATGATCGAACGACGGCAGGTGACACTCACCGCGGCGCCGGGAGTGAATTCACCCGGCGACGACTTCGGCGTCGCGATGCCGCTGGACACCACGCTGATGCTCTTCACCTCCAATCGCGGTTCCTCCGACGCATCCGACCACGACATCTACGTCACGCGGCTCCTCGACGGCCGGTGGACGCCACCGAAGCACGCGGTCGAAGTCAACAATTCGAAGTCGAACGGAATGCCGTCGATTACACCGGGCGGCGAAACACTCTACTTCACCGGATGCGACTACGGACTGGGTGAATGCGATCTCTACTCGGTCTCCACCGGTCCCCGCGGTTCGGTTCCAGCGCAGGAACTGCCGTGGATGATTCCGACGAACATGGGGCTGAACGTCAACGGAGCGTACTGGGATTCTCAGGGATCGGTCGCCGCCGACGGCAGTGTGCTGTACTTCTCGAGCAACCGGCCCGGAGGTCTCGGCGGTCGGGACATCTGGTTGGTTCGTCGCGAACGGGATGGTTCCTGGGGTCGCCCGGTCAACGCCGGGCCTCGCATCAACACCGCGTTCGACGAAGTGACTCCGTGGCTGACGCCGGACGGTCGCACGCTGCTCTTCAGCTCCAACGGCCATCCTGGACTCGGTGGCTTCGACGTCTTCGCTGCGACAGAGACACTGGGCGGCATCGCGGTGTCCAACCTCGGGACGCCGATCAACTCCTCGAGCGACGAGATCGCCTTCAGCGTCTCCGACGACGGAACGCATTCCTGGGTGGCGAGCAATCGCCCGGGCGGCACCGGCGGCTACGACATCTACCGCGTCGATCCCGTTCCGGTGCTGATCGATCCCCTGATGGTCGTGCGCGGCCGTGTAAGCGATTCCACCGGCAACGGGATTCTCGCCACCATCGATGTGTCCGACCTCGCCGCAGGCACGCTCAAGGGCGTCTTCTCGACCGATCCGAACTCAGGGATGTACGCGATCGTGTTGCCGCGTGGCGGCGATTACTCCGTTACTGCCCACGTGCCGGATGGGCTGTTCGCATCGAAGCGAGTGACCGTGGCGACGACGCTCGAGCATGATTCGTCGGCCACTGTCGATCTGCAGATTCCTCCGATGTCGGGATCGATGCGCCTGCTCGTGTTCTTCGCACCCGGTGGCCGGAATCTCGAACGCGAGTCGGTGCCGGAGCTCAGCCGACTAGTCGAATTGCTTCAGTCGCATCAGGACCTGCACATCGAGGTAAATGGCTTCGCGTTCAACCGCAGAACCGGGGAGGCCAACCTGCAGCTCTCCCGGGAGCGGGCACAGATGGTGAAGAATTATCTGGTGGGCAATCGCGTGGCGGCCGACCGCATCACCGTCCGCGGGCTTGGATCGACCACGCCGACGGCCGGATCGAATCCGTCGGAGCGACCCACCGGCGACGCGCGCGTGGAGGTGCGCATTCTCGACGGGTCGAGCGATTGACCGCTGACACGCGACGGTGGTCGCAGTCGAACGACGACGGCAGAGGTCGACGTGATCTTCCTACTTTTTTTCGCATGCAGCAGCTACCGATCGGTCACGAATTCACCATGCGGGTGCGGGTGAAGCCGGAGATGACAGCGTCGTTCTTCGGAACCCCGATCCATCCCGTCTACGCCACGTTCGCACTCGTGGAACACTGTGAGTACGCGGCGCGCCAGGCGATCCGGCCGTACTTCGAGGAGGGTGACGACGCGGTCGGTTCGGCGGTGGAAATCCGTCACACCGCGCCGACACCGGTCGGATGGATCGTGGAGATCACCGCGAGGATCAGCGAGGTCGACGACCGGACTGTCGTCTGTGAGGTGGTGGCACGCAATCGCCATGGCGTGATCGCTCGATGCCGTCAGCACCAGCGCATCGTGGACGCCGATCGGCTGCGGCAACGAATCGAGGAACTGTACGAGGAACGGTGATGGGCACTTCCACTCTGCTGCTGCTCGCCCTGGTGGTGGCGATCCCCGTGGCCGGGTTCGTGCTGACGATCAGTCACGCCCGTACTGCCGGTTCGATCCGCGAATCGCGATGGCGCAAGCGGCACGGCGTCGTCTTCTGGACGTTCCTTCCCGGCCTGGCGGGGCTCATCACCGTGCTCGGGATCGGCCACGTACTCCCCGACCTGTTCACCCTGCTCGGAATTCTCCTGCTGGCCTTCTGCGCCACACTCAGTCTCCTGGTACGGCGGAAGCACGAGCGATCGTAGCCGCCGGCGGCGGTACGCGTCGTCCAGCAGCGCTGTCGGTCGAGCGCAGGGCGATCGCCACGAGCTGAGAGTCGCCTTCGCTGAGGATCGTCTCGACGCGATCGTCGAAGTAGCCGTTCCTGTGGCAGCTGATGGTGTAGTGGCCGGGCCGGACATCAGAGATGGTGAAGCTCCCGTCATCGGCGGTCACGGCGATCGCCGTCGTGGGCAAGGTTTCGATCGTCACGCCCTGGAGGGGTTGTCCGCTGAGATCGTCGCTGACGACTCCGCGGAGCCGCATCGTTCCGCCGGGGTCATCGACCAGCGGTCCCATTGCATCGGAGCAGCCGGAGATCGTGATCATCGCGGCGACTGCGATCGGTATCAGTGCATATCGCATCATGGTCGGGGTAGAATTTCGTGGTATCGAGTCGTCGCAACCGTCGGACGGGCAACGACGCTCATACCTGTTCAACGGTCGGTCCGGGTGAATCGTTCGCACTCCCGTAGATTTGCCGCTTCATTCCGACCGACCGCGACCGGTCCTTGCTCCGGCGATCCTGCTCCGACAGTCGGCACCGGCGGCGGTTTGACGCCGGATGCGGTTCGACCATCGACTCCGAATTCATCCATACGACACATTCGCCCATGTACAAGCTCTACGCCTTCTTTCGCCAGCCGGACGACGTCGAGGAATTCGATCGCCACTACGACCAGGTGCACACGCCGCTGATGCGAGCGGTTCCCGGTCTGGAACGCATGATCGTTACACGCAATCCCCGATCGTTCGGTGGTGAGTCTCCGTACCACCTGATTGCCGAAATGCACTTCCCCGATCGCGAAACGTTCAAGCAGGCGATGGCCAGCGAGGAGAACAAAGCCGCGGGCAAGGACGTGATGGGTTTCGCCGGCAGTCTCGTCACCATGGTGCATGGTGAAGCCGACGCCGTCTAGCGTTCCCGAGGGGCTTCGACGCGCCGCACCATTTCCCACGTGGCGATACCGAAGGCGACGGCGACGTTGAGCGAGTGCTTGACACCGTACATCGGGATCTCGATCGCCTCGTCGCAGCGATCGAGCGTTTCCTGCCGGATGCCGGTGAGTTCATTGCCGAAGACAAGTGTCACCGGAAAGCGAACGACATCGATGAGGTCGATGCGGCGGCTGGTTTCCGTCAGTTCCACGGCATAGATCCGGTGGCCGTGCCGGCGCAGCCGATCGATCGCATCGCCCGCGTCGGGGGCGTACTGCCAGGGAACGGTGTCGACGGCGCCGAGGGCGGTCTTGAGAATTTCCGGTCGCGGTGGCGTCGAGGTGAAGCCGGTGAGCACGAGTTGCTCCAGACGCATGGCGTCGGCAGTACGGAAGCAGGAGCCGACGTTGTAGAGCGAACGGATATTCTCCAGCACGGCGACGACCGGATGGCGGCCAGCGGCGTCGGCTCCCTCGGCAGGCAGTCGCCGTTCGATCAGTTCTTCGAAGAGCAGTTTGCGCATCGATACCTGGGGACAATGGAACGTGGCCGGGGAATCCTTCGACTCGTACTGCTGCTGATGCTCGTGGTCGTCGGTCTGCCGCCGTACGTGCTGCTCATCGGCGCGGCGGCCGCATTCGGCAGCAGGGCGCGCTGGCGCCTGGTGATGGCACTCAAACCGATCCTGTACGGTGCACTCGCCTGGTCGTTCGGCGTCCGGATTCACACCATCGGCAGCCGCGACCCCCGGGCACGGCTGTTCGTCAGCAACCACCTCTGCTACCTCGACATCCTCATCTGCAGCGCCCGTATCGGCGGCATCTTCGTCTCCCGCGAGGACGTGCGGCACTGGCCGGTGATCGGAATCTTCGCCCGCGTGGAGGGAACGGTCTTCCTCGACCGGGCGTCACTGCGCTCGGCGCTTCGCTCTTCCCGGGAAATGCTCGAGCGCACCCGCGACGGAGCACGACTGATCCTCTTCCCCGAAGGCGGAATCACGCCGGGGCTGGGGGTGGGAGAATTCAAACCGCTGCTGCTTCGTTCGGCAACCCTCGGCCGCGTGCGTGTGCAGCCGGTGACGCTGCGCTACACGCACGTCGGCGATGTGGCAATTACCGATGCGAACCATGAGCTCATCCACTGGGGTGCCGAAGCGCTGCCCACACACGCGTGGCGCCTGCTGAAGTCTCGTTCGGTGCGTGTGGAGGTGATCGTTCACCCGTCGATCGACCCGCCCGATGACGGCGGAGCCGGGTCGGTCCGCCGATTCGGCGACGACCTGCGTCGGCGCGTTGCCGAAGGACTCGAGAGGGCCGGAGGAGAGGCGACGTTGGTTCAGAACCGGAGCTTGGCGCCGAGGCGGCCGCCGATGTAGGTGACCGTCCAGGCGCGTCCACCGGAAATCGATGTCAGACCGTATCCGGCGCCAATCTCTCCGAAGACGCGCCATCCGAGTCGCAGGTCGGTTGCGAACCCGAGGCCGACTTCGGGAATGATTCCGAGCGAGAAGCCGGGTCCACCTCCGTCATAGAGCGTCACCTGCCCCTCGCCGTTGTCGTAGACGTAGTTCGCAGGGGAAAGAATCGTTCGAGTGAATGTCTCGGACGTGTAGATGGGGATGGTGAGATTCAGCAGCCCGTAGCCGTAGATCCGCCGGTCCATCAGGTAGTACTGCAGACCGGGAGCGAGCGTCAGCTGGACGCTCATCCGACGCAGACGGAACTCCTCGTTGACGACGGTGCCGTCGCTTGCCAGCACCTGGGAGGAATCCGGCCAGTAGCCGACGGCGTTCCCGCCGAAGAACGTCAGACCGGCGCGTCCGGTCAGGTGGAAACCACCAGTCCAGTAGCGCTCCCCATACGCATGAATTCCGTAGACCGGTTCTCCGACGTTGCCGTCGAGTCGAACAGGATTGCCGATCTCGGCTTCATTCGGATCGATGCTCACGTGGTTGTTGACGACGGCGTAGCTGAGCAGACCGCCGATGTAGAGTTCGCCTGAGAAGTCGCACGACTTGCTGCCGTCGAGCACCGAGAGTTCGTAGCGGTTGGTCGCCTCGTTGAATCGGGCGCAGACGAGGTATTCGACAGTGTGTCCGGCGCGATCGCGCAGCCGGAAGCGGGCGAATGCATTCTCACCATCACTCCTGACGCGCATCGTCACCGGCACCTGCGGCGCACCGGGTTCGAACTCGGGCACGTCCACCGACAGGTTCTCGAAGTCGAGTGCGACCACACCCAGCATACCTTCGTCGTCGACACGGTCATCGCGGGCGACCGCGTCGATTCCGCGACCGTCAGCGGTGAGCTTCGCATCGAAGGAGGGCGCGATCGTATCGGGATGTTCGACCACGACATCCATTGACTGACCGCCGCCGTTGCCGTAGGCGTCGTAGGCGTCGTTATCGGTCTTGCTGTTGTACCCGAATCCGTAGCTGTAGAGTCCGAACGGTTCGGAGTTCGTGATGACGTGCGTGCCGTAGGAGACCTCGATCTGGGCGATCGAGTAGCGGCTGAGTCCGAGCTGTGTGAATTGCTTCCGGTCCACGGCGTTTCCATCGAGCTGCAGCGTAGCGAGCGATTCGGTGGGAACGATGACGTTGATGTAGTGGTGCCACGCCCCCCGCACGGGCGTCGCGAAGCGGTAGGCGGTCAGGAACTGCTCGGTCGGCGCGACGACGATCATCATCGGGTCGCCGACGTTGTCGCCATTGTCGAATCCCTCCGAATACTGCGCGACCATCACCGGATGGGAGCTGGTGATCATCACGTGGTCCTTCTGATCGGGATTCTCGTAGTACTCGCCGGCGTCGAGCGTGGCCACCAGCCGATTGTTCTCGAAGACCTGTGTGCCGTCCTCGGATGCGAGCACGCGATAGACGGAGCTGGATCGCAGCGCGAGGGTGCCGACGAAGAACTGGCGGCCCCAGGACTGCACCGCCGGCAGCTGCTCGACCAGCAGGTTGCACGCCTTGGTCTCGCGGTCCGGGACGTAGGCGCAGTTGTGTCCGGAGAAGACCGCCACCGGCGCGTCGGCCTCGATGAGCGTGCCGGTCAGATCCGACGCGTTCGACGGATCGTACCGCGGAATCACCTGGTAGGCCTGACCCCGCTGCAGCGTCACCTCGAACGGTTTGTTTGCCGGTCTCCCCTTCAGCGTCCGCACCGTCGGCGTGATCGTTACGCGCGTGTTGTTCTGCGTGGCGATCACCGCCACCTGCGACAGCAGATCGTCCTGCAGCCAGTGATAGCCGAGAGCACGGTAGGTCGTGCCCAGCACGTTGACGGGGTAGGCCAGGTAGGTGTCGGTCGTCTGGTAGCGGCGGTTGAGTCCGTAGACGGCAATCGGCTGGTCGGCAACGATGTGCACGCCCAGTTCCTCGACCGTTTCGCTGGAACGAAGCTGCGCGGCGGTGTCGATCGGAATGTTGATGACCTCGCCGGCGGGAACGCGGAAGTCCTTGTGCAGTCCGATGCCCTTGATCTCGATGTAGCCGGTGGTGTTCTCACTCGATGTGATGAACAGTTCCAGATTGAGCTTGTGTGCCGGCTCGAGCGCGCCCGTCTGGTCGTTGACGACGTAGTCGCGGAAGTTCTTCTGGAAGACCACCCAGAATTCCCTTCCCTCGGTCGTGAAGTCGCTCAAGCGGATATGCTGCGTGGGATCCTGCGCCCGCGCCACGAACGACGCGAGCGAGAACAGCAGGGGAACGAGAAGAAGGACTGTGCGGACCGGACGAGAGCTGGGCATTGCCACACCAAACTGGAGAAACGCGTTTGACCGAACGCAAACTGTAAATCTAACATTCCGCGGCTCGCAGTCCAGTCCAGCCGAGCGGTGCCTACTCCCCGTTGCCGTAGGCGTCGTAGGCGTCCTGGTCATCACCACTGTTGTAGCCGAACCCGTAGCTCATGGCACCGAACGGACGGCTGCAGGTGATGCGATGGCGACCAGCGGAGACTTCGACCTGCAGGACCGTCCACTTCCCGGTATCGACGCGGACGGGTGTCACCACGGTCGGCGGCTCGCCGTCGATACGGACGTCATCGGCCCGATCCCGCGGCACGACGAGATTCACGAATCGGTGCCAGGCGCCGGTGACGGGACTGGCGATGACGTACTCGGTGCGGAACGACTCGGTCGGAGGCACCAGCATCATCATCGGGTCGCCGCACGGTCCGGACGCATCGCCAGTCGCCGGAATCAGCGAGGCCCGGGCGGAATCCACGTACGAGTCGGGCAAGGCCTGCCGCGCTGCGCGGTTGCTGCGGTCGGGCACCGGGCTGCTCACCCATTCCGGCCCGTCGCCGAACGGTTGATCGAATTGTACGGAGGCGTTTGTATCAGCCGAGAGCGCCGCCTGGCCTTCGGTCCCGTCGTCGGAGCTGGAGCCGGATGGTGTCGATACGTCCGGCGGCGCGACGGGCGGCGTCGCCCCGGGACTTCTCCCGAAGGTGCTCGAGTCGATCTCGACCGGAGCGTCCGACGCAGGTGGAAACGTGAAGACGGTCCCCGCGGTCCTGCTGCCGGCGCGGGCGTCGTCAAATCCATAGGAATACTGGGCGACCTCCACCGGACGGCTCGACTCGATCAATGCCGCCGTCACCCGTCCCTCGAGTTCATAGTAGTCCCCTGCGTCGAGCGTCGTGAGAGGATTGCCGTCGAGTCGAATCTCCGTTGCGTCCTCGCCCGCGATCACGCGGAAGAGAAACCTCGCTTTCGAATGCAGCGGCGGCACGACGAACGTCGTCCCCCACGAACGGACGGGATGCAGCTCCTCGACCAGCGTATTGCATGACTTCGTATCGCGATCGGGGACATACGCGCAGTTGTGACCGGAGAAGACGGCGACCGGCCTGTCAGACTCGATCAGTGTTCCGGTAAGGTCCGACGGCGTCTGCCGAACGAACTTCGCGATCACCTGATAGGCCTCACCGCGGTGCAGCTCGACTTCGAACGTGCGGCCGGGCGCGCGATCGGCCTGCGTGCGGGCCGAAGGCGTGATCCGCACGCGCGTGGAGTCCTGCGTCGCCACCACCGCCAGCTGCGAAATGAGATCGTCATGCAGCCTTTCGAAGCCGATGGCGCGGTAGTGCCGACCGAGCTCCTCCAGTGGAAGCGCGCGGTAGGTGTCGGTGGTCTGATAGCGATGGTTCAGTCCGTAGACGCGAATCGGAACGTCGGACGTGACGTGAACACCCAGGCGCTGCGGCCGCTCGCTTGAGCGCACCTGGGCGAGCGGATCGATCGGAACATGGACCGACGCGCCGTCGGGAATCTCCAGCTGCAGCGGCTCGGTTCGTCCCGGTGCCTCGATCTCGACGTGAGCCGGCCCGCGCTCCGAGACGATCGTCAGCTCCAGAAGCAGCCGAGGAGCCGGTTCCATGCGACCGCTCCGGTCGTCGACGACGGTGTCACGAAAGTTTTTCTCGAACGCAACCCAGTACTCGGTGTCGCGCTTCGGTGTCGGCTGGGCATCGAGCGCCGATGCGAACGTGAGGGTCAGCAGCAGCAGCGGGAGTGTGAGTCGGTGGCAGGAATTCATGACTGCTCCGGTGTGAACGTGGCAGGTTCGATTCGGGACCGATCAACCGGGTAGGCAGGCGGCGAGGCGCTACTTGATGTACATCATCCGCTGGACGATGCGATCGCTGCCGGTCTGCAGCTCGTAGAAATACATCCCCGACGGAAGGCCGGTCTCCACCGATGACGGTCGGAAGACGACGCTGTGACGTCCGGCGTCGAGATTGCGGTCGAGGAGTGTCGCGACCGGCTCGTAGCGGGCATCGTAGACGGTCAGCCGGACATGGGTGGCTTCGATGACAGAGAACGCGATGGTCGTCGTGATGGAAAACGGACTGGGGGCAGCAGGTTCCATAAACGTGCGTGTGCCGGGACGGATGGCAACCGTATCGGAATCCACGCCCGACGCCACGGAACTGCGGAATGCCGCCGGATCGCACGTAGCGAATGCTGCGGTCGCGCAGGTGCCCGGCCCCTCGGTGCCCGTCGCGGCCTCGCGTGCGAGTCCCGGCAGTTCGGTGACGGCAATGAGCGCCGCCAGCAGAATCAGACGATGCGGCGTCCGGACGCCTGCTGTCATCATGCGTTCTCCCGTGCCGCGGTGACCGGCACCTTGTCCTCTTGCCCGGGCGGCACGCTCTCGGGATAGAGCAGGCACCGGACCTCATGGCCGGTGCCGTCGTCGCCGAGCACCGGGTGGACGATCTTGAAGGCCGGCTCCACCTTCGGGCAGCGCGGATGGAACCGGCAGCCGGTCGGAACGTTTGCCGGCGAGGGGACGTCGCCCGTCAGGACGATGCGATCGATCTTCCGACGCGGATCCGGATGCGGTACGGCCGACAGCAGTGCCTCGGTATACGGATGCTTCGGGTTGGCGTAGAGTTCACGCGCGTCGGCCAGCTCCACGATCTCGCCCAGGTACATCACTGCAACGCGATCGGAAATATGTTCGACGACCGACAGGTCGTGGGCGATGAACAGGTAGGTCAGGCCGAGCTCCCGCTGCAGTTCCTCGAGGAGATTGATCACCTGCGACTGGATCGAGACGTCGAGCGCGGAGACAGGTTCGTCGCAGACGATGAACTTCGGTTCGACCGACAAGGCGCGGGCGATGCCGATGCGCTGACGCTGGCCACCGGAAAACTCGTGGGGATATCTACGGGCGTATTCCGGCCGCAGGCCCACGCGCTCCAGCAGTTCACTGACACGGTCGTTGACCTCCCGGTCGGTCTTGCGGAGCTTATGGAAGCGGATGATCTCGGCGAGCATGTTGCCGATGGTGATACGGGGGTTGAGCGACGAATACGGGTCCTGGAAGATGATCTGCATCTGCCGTCGGATCTCCCGCATCTCGCCGGCCTTCATTGTGGTGACCTCACGACCTTCGAACTTCACCGAGCCGGCGGTCGGCTCCACCAGTCGGAGGATCGACCGGCCGGTCGTGGTCTTGCCGCACCCGGATTCTCCCACCAGTCCCAACGTTTCGCCTCGACGGATGGAGAACGATACGTCATCGACGGCGCGGACGTTTCCGACGGTACGGCCGAAGAGGCCGCGTTTGATGGGGAAGTACTTCTTCAGCCCGCGGACTTCGATCAGGTTTTCGCTCATGTATGGACGTCTGCAACGGACCGTCGAACGACGGTCGGTGAGCTGTGGGTGGGTGTCTGATTCACGTACTGAGGGAAGCAACCGCCGCCGCGGCGACAGCCATTGCCGCGATCGCCGCCGTCTCCGCACGGAGACGAGCCGCTCCGAGCGAGACGATCTCGGCTCCCGCCACAACGGCCCGCTCCGCCTCCTGTCCAGAGAATCCTCCTTCGGGTCCGATCAACAGCACGAGACGATCGGCTGGCGTCAATCGCGCGCAGGCAGCTGCAAGCGACAGCTCTGAGGGCGCGGTCTCGTGGCAGAGCACGAGACGCTCGGCACGTCGATTTGCCAGGAAGGCGTCGAAGGCGATGGGATCGGGCAGATCCGGCAGCCACGACCGCTGCGACTGCTTCAGGGCGGCGACCATGATGCGCTCGTTTCGATCGCGATGGAACCGCCCCTCGGCTCGCTCGGTCAACAACGGAAACACGGCCGAGGCGCCGAGCTCGACGAGCTTCTCGAGGCACCACTCGAACCGTGTCTTATCGGCCAGAAGGCCGATTCCGACGGCAATATACGGTTCACCCTCCCGGGCATCAAAGCAGACGCGAACGACCTCGACGGGCGTCTCGCTTCGGTCGCCGTGGCCCATTACCGCATCGACGCGTCGACCGCGACCATCGAGCAGAACCACCGGATCGCCCGGCCGCAGCCGCAGCGCCCTGGCATGCCGTGCCTCCTCGGCAGGCAGCGGCACCACCGCCCCCTCTTCGAGCGGATCGGCGACGAACAGCGCGGGGATCGTCGGTTCATGCTTCATGTCGGGAACTTGCGAGGAAAGTGCGAGAACGCGGCCACGGCGGAACGAACGGTGGCGGGCGTGATCCCGGGGCCGCGCGAGTCGCGGCCCCGGGATCGAATCGATGTTCAGCGCGACAGCACCACAGTCTGCACCAGTCGATCATTCGCCGCCTCGAGTACGACCAGGTACGTACCGGTCGCCAGCCCATCCGATGCGATCCGAACGGAATACTGTCCAGGCGCACGCCACGGCACATCTGCCAGCGTCCGTATCCGTCGCCCGCTTATGTCGTCGAGCGTCAGTCGCACGCTCATCGGCGCGGTGACCGCGTAGCGGATCTCGGCACCTTCGCTGAACGGATTCGGCCGCACACGCAGACGTGCCGTCGACGAGGCGACGCTCGACCGACCGACACGCTTCCCGCCCGTTCCCGATGTCGTAGGTACGGCAAGTTCAATGACGGGATAGCGCGACCGCGTGGAGTCGGCCGCGACAGACAGAGCGACCGTGTCCACGCGCATCGTCAGGTAGTAGGTACCGGAAAGCAGGTCGACGACGGTATCGACCGTGCGATAGTGGCGCGCGAACACGCTCGATACGACGAACGAGTCGAGCGTATGCACCACAACGCCGCTCGCCGAGTCGACGACCTCCATGACGGCAGTAACTGCCGCCGAACGAGCCCCTGCGGAATCACCGAGGAACCACCCGCTTGCGGTAAATCCGATCGCCGCACTGTCCGGAACCGTGAACGATGTCGTTCTCAGCAGCGCCTGTGCGCTCGCCAGCGTATCGGTCCTGCGACGTGCCCCGACGCGCGGAATCATCCGAATCGGCACGCCGATCGAATCGGTCGCGTACCACGCGTCCTGGAGTGCGACAGTCAGTGTCGTGTGTGATGAGTCGTTCAGCCGAAGGACGAGTCGCCGACCGTCAGCGGTATAGCCCGAGGGTCGAGCTGCTCTGGCGAAGAACTGTCGACTGGTTGCCAGGCGATCGTTCGTACTTCCCACCGGCCCATGACGCGACTGGTATGCCGTCGCCTCCCGCGACCCGTGGTGGAAGGGTGCGGCGGATGCGTTCGGGTATCGGCCACCGAATGCGAATGAATAGATCGCATCGAGACTCACCGAGTCATACGGCACCTTCATGTGCCAAAGTGCTTGACCGTATCGCGAATGTCGTTGATGTAGATGTGGTGGTAGATCTCATCCTGGGTTCCCAGCCGATGGAACGTCGGGTCGCCGAGATCCCACTCGAAGGCAGGAACGCTGTCTCCCGGCTTGCGTGCCTCACCAAGCGAATCACGGTAGAAACCGAGGTTGAACGTATCCTTCATCATTCGGTTGACCGCCGTATACCCTGCAAACTCCGTCGGATTCGGCTCGGTCGCCGTCTCCACCCGGATGATCGGTGTGCGCAGCGACGCCACATCAGCGGTGTCATCGCGAAGCAGCGTCTTGAGCTCCCGATAGATCGCCGCGCGGTAGGTCAACGACGCGCTCGTCGTCCCGAGCACCAGCTCGCCGATCGAGTCCCGGATCGCGATCCGCCGCAGCCCCGCCGCCTCCGCGCCCGTCCAGCGAACCCGGACATCGATCGTACGGAACTGCGTGCCGTTGGGATAGTACCGGTCATAGACCTGCTGCGGGTGCAGGGGGCCGAGGCGTCCATCAGCCCGCCATCGAAGGTCCACCGGCTTCGAGACCGTCCGATACCGATTGACATCGATCGGCGGCGTGTCACTGAGTCCCGCCGTCAGCTCGCCCTTCGTGATCGGGATGCGCTGAATGAGAAACGCCGTATCCGCCGCTGCGGCTATCTCGGCTCCCCCGATCGTGTCACGATACAGCTGTCCCGCCTCGATCGTCTGCCAGATGTCCAGCCAGAAGATCGTGGTCGAGTCCGCATTGGAGGGATTCAGTGGCGACTCGAGATGCCCCTGCACGACGAAGTTGAACGTCCTTCCGCCGCCCGTCACCGGATCGCGGCTGTCGAGCCAGTCGGAGTGGAAGAAGTGCGTGTGGTCGTTCGAGTCATCGGGATTGCGGTAGTACATCCCCGAGAGGACTGTCTGGTTGGCGGTGGTGGTGGAAGCATCGAATTCAACCTCTACGGCGCGGCGCTCCTCGAACACGGGGTCGAATTCCTTTGAATTCGGTACAACGGCCCCTCCACTTCTCGACTCATAGTCCCAGATGAAGTACGGCGACTCGACGCTGTCGAAGGCGTAGAACGAGATCTCCCGTCCGAACGCCGCACGCTTGACCGGACTCGACCACGGCTGAAGCATGACGAGCACACGGTCGATGTCGCCCTCGACGTGACCATCGGCCGTATCTCGTCGGCGTAGCGTGGAGTGGACCAGATTCCGCGTCAATGCGTCGGGCGCATGCACGTGAATCGCTCGAATGTCGACGCCAAGCCGCTGGCTGAACGCCCACAGTGAGTCGGCCGCCGGCTGTGTGTCCTGATTGTGTTCCCGCGAAAACTTCGCCACATGTCCGATGATCGCGAACCCGTTGAGCCATTGCTCCCAGAACCCGTACGTGTCACGAACCGGAACTTCCGTCGTGTCGACCCATTGCGCCCGCGCCGATGCAAGGGTCGCAACGCACAACAGGCAGGCGATGAGCACCTGCCGTCGAACGTGTCGTCGACGATTGCGCGGTGAGTGTGTGGAATTCGGAGGTCGTTGTGGTCGCTCCGAATGCGCCATTCGTGGCCGCGCGGCGTTGGAGCTCTGCGTTGCTCGCATGAGAGCCTCTCCTGGTTTCAATGGTGATTGCCGTGCCCGCTCAACACGCAGCAGGCGGAGGATCATCTATTTCACAGGAGGAACTGGTATTCATGTTGATTCCCCGGCCTCACCGCACCCGCACCACGCGCGTCTCGGCGACCAGCGAGCCGTCCCGCCCCTGCAGCCGGAGCACGTACGTGCCGGCTTCCAGTGCAGTGCAATCGAGCACGACCGTCCCCCGCCACGGTTCGATCGCCCCTGAGGAGCGAAGTGCGCCTCGCACGTCGTACAGCTCGTAGCGCACTGGCATCTGCCGCAGGTCGCCCCGCCACGCAACGTGCAGCTCCGCTCCTACAGGATTCGGCCAGACGCTCACCGCGTCGGCGTGGCCCTCCGAAGCAATGTCTCGTACACCCAGCGTCGTCGAGTCTCTTGGGATATATGGGCCCCCCGCCCACACCTGTGCGATCCCCTGGTCGAACTGGTACCAGCCGGAATAGCCCGTCATGAAATCATCCCAGCCGTCCCCGTTGCAATCACCCACTGGTGCCATGAGATGGAACGCGTTGCCGAGGCCGTTCGCTGTATAGCACTCGAAGCTCAGATCCGGGCCCCTTGGTCCCGTCGCGAACCCAAGCATGGTGTATCCTGCCATAAACAGCATCGGATACTGTCGACTCGTGTCAACCACAAATCCATATTGATGAAGGTCAAAACTGCTTCCGAGCGGATACCCCGGCCAAATGCGGTCTGCCGACGACAGAATAAATGGCCGCGCACGTGCGTTCTCCCGGTTGCGCGAAAGGAAGAGATAGCGTCCACCTTGGGCTCCGTCCTCCATTGATCGAAAAATGTCACTCACCCCATCTCCATCGGCATCGACCAGCCCGATGTAGGCATCGACGTTCCACTGTGCTTCCGGTAGTTCCACTACCCGATCCGGCCGTCGCCACGACCCCGGCGTCGTCGAACTGCCGTAGTAGAACTTCCACGCCTGGTGCGTCTGGTAGTCCCCGCCCGTCACCAGATCCAGGTACCCGTCCCCGTCGATATCGCCCACGTCGGCGTAAAACGTCATCGTCGGAGTCGACTCGGAATCCCCGAACACATAGTTCGGTGCAAAACACGTCCGCTCGAACTCCGGTCCGCCCCGCCAGATCCGGATGTCCGGGTAGCTGCACGCCCGCGCCAGGATCAGGTCGTCGTACCCGTCTCCGTCCAGATCCGCCACCATCGCGTTCCGCAGGCAATACTGCATCCCCGTGTTTATCACCGCCGACGGCGTATCGGCGATCCTCCCGTCATCGGTGCGGTAGATGTTCAACCGCAGGTAGCACGTCGTTCCGCCGCCCGGATAGACGAAGCACGAGTCCCGCACGATCACGATGGCCTTGTGTCCCGTTCCCCAGAAGTCCCCAAGTACCGGATATGACAATTCTCCCGTCGAGCGACAGCGCCACATCGGCGTATCCGCCGGCGCAGGTGACTGTCCGTGGTAGACCATCCACTCTCCGGTGTACCCCGAGCGCATCGCGATCTCGCTGATCCCATCGCCGTCGACATCACCCACCGTCCCGATCCCGTCGCCGATCAGCTCCCCGCCGACGACGCTGCCCCGCTTCATCCATAGCAGCCGCAGTTCGACCGCGTCGGGATTCCGCGTGATTGGCTCCTGGGCGTGGAGCGTCCCAGCCGTGCTGAAAGGCACCGTCAACAGCGTAATAACCGCACCGAACAAATTCAGCCCTGTGTTCATCGTCGGCTATGGCCTCCATTGCGTGAATCTACAGTCACACTTCCGGACATGTCCGGCATGGTGCATTTCCGTTGGTTGTTTCGGTCTGCTCGCGCGCCCGTGTAGATCCGATCCCGTCGAACGCACGGGTCGCGCCGCCATCATCGTGGCCCGGATTCACCCAGTGCCGATGGTCGATCTCGGTTTCCGGCGGAGGTGTAACTGAACGCAACCTGGCGCGGCCGCGGCAACCGCGCCGGATCCGAACCGCGAGGGATCCGGTCCGGCGCGATGCCCGGTTGCTTCACGGTACCTGCCTCGGTCGTTCTACGGCGTCAGCACCAGCGTCTTGACGAGCCGCTCGTCACCCGCCTCCAGCACGAGCAGGTACGTCCCCCCTGCGAGGCCCTCCGACCGCAACGTCAGGGCATACTGCCCCGCTCCGGCTGTTCGTGCCTCGACAAGCGTCCGAATCAGCGTTCCGCGTGCGTCGAACAGCAGCAGTCGTATCGGCGCCTCCGCAGCGACGGCGTAGCGTATCTCGGCGTCATCGCTGAACGGATTTGGTCGCACTGAAAGCCGAGCGGTTCGCGAGGTAGCCGTCGATACTCGCGATCGCTTCGCCGAGGTTCCGGTGGCCGCTGGAACGGTAAGCTCGATTACCGGGTACCGGGACCGCGCCGAGTCCCACGGGACGATTACGTTCGCCGTGTCGACACGGAGCCGGAGGCAGTATGTTCCTGCCACCAGATCCACGACCGTATCGACGATGCACCGATGGGCACCGGAGCTGCTGGACACGACGAAGGAGTCGAGCCGATGCACGACGCCTGACGTGATCGAGTCGATCAGTTCGACGACCGCCGTGACGTTCGCCGCTGCAGCCGGCGTCGCATCCCCCAGGAACCACCCGTTCGTCGTGAATCCGACGGCGGCACTGTCAGGGACCGAGAACCAGGATGTCCGGAGCAACGCGCGCGCGTGATCGATCGAGTCGATTCGGCGCATCCCGCCACCACGCTCCACCATGCGAAGTGGCACGCCCACCGAGTCCGTCGCGTACCACGCGTCTTCGAGCGAGACGCTAATCGCCGTATTCATCGAATCACTAAGGCGCACCACGAGGCGTCGCCCGTCGGCAAGATAATCGGTCGGTCGGCCCGCCTTTGCGAAGAACTGTCGACTCGTTCGCAGTCGATCGTGCGTGCTGCCTGGCACGCCGTACCGGGACTGGTACGCCGTCGCCTCCCGCTCTTCGTGAAAGAACGGTGCCGCCGAGGCGTTGGGGTATCGGCCACCGAACGCGAATGAATAGATCCCGTCGAGACGGGCGGAGTCGAACGGCACCTTCATGTTCCACATCGCACCGTACTCGTTCTGCGCCACGACGCTGAAGACATTGGTGTCGGCATCGGGCGCCCGGCCAAAGGTCTGGTTCAGACATGCGATGTTCGGGAAGGCCGAGTCACCAAGCGCGGTGTTGCTATGGAGGTACATTTCGGCGGTCTCGAATCCGATCAGCGGTCCGGGAATTCCGGCGGTGTCGATCGTCGTCGTGACGGGGCGCACGGCGATCCAGCTGTCATACGGGCCGGGGCACCCGGTGCCGACGATCTCCCACGTGACCATCGCCCGGAGCTCGGTCGTATCCTGCGCCTGATCGATCGACGGGTGCAGGTTGGTCCAGAAGTCGTCCTGGGCAACGTCGATGACATCGGGGGCACGCATCGGTGGTACGGCGATGCCGGCGTAGCGTACGACCGAGACGACGATCCACACCCGCGGCAGTGGATTGATGGTATCCAGCTGCGGCTGCTGCCAGGCGATCCACACCAGCCCGTTCGAGTCGGTCACATGTCCGAAGCTCGCCAGACTCGGGAACGAGCCGGGGAAGTATGCGCCAGGAACCATGCTGTCGATGGGTGTGTAGGCTACACCCTGAAACCACCAGTCGGCGGGATTGCTCCCGAAGCGGCGATAGCCGGCCATGATACCATGCACCGAATCGGACCATGCGAGCAACGTGCCGTCCTTCATCCGGCTGATCACCGGCGTTCCCCAGTGCGTCGAATCCACGCCATGGTGCGTAGTCACGAATTCTATCGGACCGAATGAAGGCGGTCCGTCGCCGGTGACGAGCATCGAACGAAGCAGAACCTCGCGCGTCGAGTCGTCATGGTGACTGCTCCAGACCGCCGTCACGGCCGTGTCGCCGTTATACGTGTTGAACGTCAGCGAGGGAAAGACATTGAAGATCCGTGCGGTGTCGCCCGGTGCGAGGTTCGAGGAGATCCGGTACTCGACGGGCTCCCATCGAATGACGCCGGTCGTGTCGTCGACGCGCAGCGAGCGTCGGTAGTAGACGTTGTAATCCTAGGTGTTGGCAAGCTTGTTCGTATCGCATCGCCAGTAGACCGTATGGTAGCGTTGCGAATCGAAGACCATGTGGCGCTGGCTGTTGAATCGGTAGTCGCCGGAGTCCAGTCCCGTCCACGGGGGCTCGTAGGTGATCTCCAGCAGCGCCGATCCGCCGGGACGCAGCGTGACGACGACGCTCGAGTCCGCGTAGACGACCGTATCGAGCGGTTGTCGCGGTCCGGTGGCCAGCGGCAGTCGCGTCGTGTCCGGCGCGAGTTCGCGAACGCGAAGGAAGGCGTACTGGCGGTACGGCGAGGATATCTCCTCGACCGGATGGTGAAGGTGCAGTCCGATCGTGATCTCGCGGGTCTCCGAAAGTGTGTCGAGCCGCCGCGCAAGCGCCGACATTGAACCGGTGTCGATGATGTCGGGGGGTCGCTCGAACGAGCGCCTGTTGACCACAAAAAGTTCGTTCGTATCCAGCGAGATATCACGCGCTCCGCCCGCCTCGTAGATCAACGCGCCCGTACTGTCGCGGCCCGGATGGGTATCGAACAGCCCGATCTCGACGAACGTGCGATGCGCAGAGTCGGCGACGGCGGAACCCGGTCGACGGGAAATCACCGTGTCGATGATCTCACCCGCCTCGAGCGGGCGGTAGAGCGAGTCGCCGATCCCCGGCCATCGCACCGTGTGGTGGTAGCTGTAGGTATCCCGCCAGCGGAGGTTCATCATCATCGGCCCGAGCCGACGTAACAGGTGCAGATCGATATCGCGAACGGCGGGTACGGTAACCGACCATCCTGCGTACATGTTGGGAATCGTATCATCGGGACTGTGGTGGTTCGATTGATAGAGCGGAAAGTCGCCAATGTGAAACGTCGTGTCTTCGACATATGTCCCCATGCCGCCGAAACAGCAGGAAGCTCCGTTGTTCGTCACAAGAACCGTGTCCTGTGCCTCCGGAAGCGATGAGGGTTGAAGGACGTCGAGGCCGGAGTTCAGCGGCCACCACCAGATGCCCCGAGCGCCATACGCCAATGCGAGGTTGGTCATCATCCGCAACTCGGCCGGTTCCGGGATGTGACTCATCGCCGTATCGACATCGATCTGCGAGCTGTCGGCGCGCAGACTGTCGCGCAGACTGATCATCCACGCCGTGCCGACGTGGGGGATCAGCCGACGCCCCTCCCGCCGCGCGACCGTCGCCAGCTCCCCGAGTCTGTCGGCGTGAAGCTCCGCCACCACGCGCTTCGGAAATCCGTACTGGTCGACCTCCTCGTTGCCGGGGTGGTAGTATCCCATGAACCCCCGCTGCAGCGTCGTTTCGTAGTCCTCGATGCCCCCCTCCGTCGTGTCGAGCACCGGTATGTGGAACCGCCCGCCGTTGTGGTATCGGAGGGTCGGTATCTGGTGATACGGAGCTGCGAAGAGGGCCTCGGGTCGGATCTGCGCCCACCATTCGTAGGAATCCGTGGGAGCGACGAAGCGCTTGATGGTATCACGAATGTCGTTGATGTAGATGTAGTGGTAGATCTCGTCCTGCGTGCCCAGCCGGTGGAACGTCGGATCGCCGAGATCCCATTCGAACGTCGGAACACTGTCGCCCGGCTTGAGTGCCTGCCCGAGCGAATCACGGTAGTAGCCGAGGTTGAATGTATCCTTCATCATCTTATTGACGGCGCTATATCCCGCAAACTCCGTCGGATTCGGCTCGGTCGCCGTTTCGACACGGATGATCGACGTGCGCAGCGACGATACGTCCGCTGTGTCATCGCGAAGCAGCGTCTTGAGCTCCCGATAGATCGCCGCGCGGTAGGTCAACGACGCGCTCGTCGTCCCGAGCACCAGCTCGCCGATCGAGTCCCGGATCGCGATCCGCCGCAGCCCCGCCGCCTCCGCGCCCGTCCAGCGAACCCGGACATCGATCGTACGGAACTGCGTGCCGTTGGGATAGTACCGGTCATAGACCTGCTGCGGGTGCAGGGGGCCGAGGCGTCCATCAGCCCGCCATCGAAGGTCCACCGGCTTCGAGACCGTCCGATACCGATTGACATCGATCGGCGGCGTGTCACTGAGTCCCGCCGTCAGCTCGCCCTTCGTGATCGGGATGCGCTGAATGAGAAACGCCGTATCCGCCGCTGCGGCTATCTCGGCTCCCCCGATCGTGTCACGATACAGCTGTCCCGCCTCGATCGTCTGCCAGATGTCCAGCCAGAACACGGTTGTGGTATCCGCGTTTGCGACATTCAGCGAATCGGTCAGATGCCCCTGCACGACGAAGTTGAACGTCCTTCCGCCGCCCGTCACCGGATCGCGGCTGTCGAGCCAGTCGGAGTGGAAGAAGTGCGTGTGGTCGTTCGAGTCATCGGGTTTGTGGTAGTACATCCCCGAGAGGACTGTCTGGTTGGTGGTGGTGGTGGTGGCATCGTATTGCACCTCGACGGCGTGTCGATCTTTGAACACGGGGTCAAACTCTTTGGAGTTCTGCACAACGGACCCACCACTCCTCGTCGCGTAATCCCAGATGAAGTAGGGCGACTCAACGCTGTCGAACGCGTAGAACGAGATCTCCCGTCCGAACGCCCCACGCTTGACCGGGCTCGACCACGGCTGCAGCATGACGAGCACACGGTCGATGTCGCCCTCCACGTGACCATCGGCCGTATCCCGACGACGCAGCGCGGAGTTGACCAGATGCCGCGTCACCGCATCCGGCGCATACACGTGCATCGCCCGAATGTCGACGCCAAGCCGCTGGCTGAACGCCCACAGCGAGTCGGCCGCCGGCTGCGTGTCCTGATTGTGTTCCCGCGAAAACTTCGCCACATGCCCGATGATCGCGAACCCGTTGAGCCATTCCTCCCAGAACCCGTACGTGTCACGAACCGGAACTTCCGTCGTGTCGACCCATTGCGCCCGCGCCGATGCAAGGGTCGCAACGCACAACAGGCAGGCGATGAGCACCTGCCGTCGAACGTGTCGTCGACGATTGCGCGGTGAGTGTGTGGAATTCGGAGGTCGTTGTGGTCGCTCCGAATGCGCCATTCGTGGCCGCGCGGCGTTGGAGCTCTGCGTTGCTCGCATGAGAGCCTCTCCAGGTTTCAATGGTGATTGCCGTGCCCGCTCAACACGCAGCAGGCGGAGGATCATCTATTTCATAGGAGGAACTGGTATTCATGTTGATTCCCCGGCCTCACCGCACCCGCACCACGCGCGTCTCGGCGACGACCGCTCCGTCGGAGCCAAGCAGCCGCAGCAGGTACACCCCCGCTTCGAGTGTCGAGCAATCCAGCACCACCGTTCCCCGCCTCGGCTCGATCGACCCCGAGGAGCGCAATGCACCGCGAACGTCGTACAGCGTATATCGCGCCGGCATCCGGCGAAGGTCGCCACGCCACGCAACGTGCAGCTCTGTACGGACGGGGTTCGGCCAGACCGACACACCAGCGGAATGACCGGCTGTCGGCAGATCTCGAACCCCAAGCGTCGTCGAGTCGCGCGGGATGTACGGCCCCCCGGCCCACACCTGCGCAATGCCCTGGTCGAACTGGTACCAGTTGGGGTCTCCCGTCATCACGTCATCCCAGCCGTCCCCGTTGCAGTCGCCGACAGCGCTTACCCTTGTGAAGGCACCGCCAAGTCCGTTGGTCGTATACGCATCGTAGCTCAGGTCAGGCCCATTCGCTCCGCTCGTAAACGCGAGCAAGGTGCTGGATCCCATTAGTATGGTTGGGAATTGCTCGATCGTATCGGTGAGATATCCATACTTGTGGTCGCAGTCCGGATGATCCGGCCAAAAACGATCCGCTGAATCCAGCGCGAACGACCGTGTGCGAGCACTCTCGTGGTTCCGTGACAGAAAGAGATAGCCACCTCCGAGAGGAAGATCCTGCATTGAGCGGCGCACATCGCTGACGGAGTCTCCATCGGCATCGACCAATCCGATGTACGCATCCACGTTCCAGTATGCTTCCGGCAGCTCCACCACCCGATCCGGCCGTCGCCACGACCCCGGCGTCGTCGCACTGCCGTAGTAGAACTTCCACGCCCGGTGCCCCTGGTAGTCCCCGCCCGTCACCAGATCGAGATACCCGTCCCCGTCGATGTCGCCGACATCGACGTAGTACGCGTGCCCGTAGTACTCCGAGTCCTTGATCACGTAGCTTGGACCATCCATCCCGAAGCGCGGCCCGCCGTTCCAGATCTGTACCTCCGGCGTATCGCACGCACGCCAGATGATCAGATCATCGTATCCATCCCGATTCAGATCCGCCACGCGGCCCGCCTCAAAGCACCACGGCTGCACCGTCCTGAGGATCACCGCCGGTGTGTCAGGGATGTAGCCGTCATCGGTGCGGAACACGTACAGGTGAAACAACTGCGTCGTCCCCGGCGCCTTGTAGAACGAGTCCCGCGGAATGCCGAAGGCCGGATGGCCCGTCCCCCAGAAGTCCCCGACGACCGGGTAGGACATGTCGCCCGAGGAGTAGAAGCGCCACATCGGCGTATCCGCCGGCGCAGGTGACTGTCCGTGGTAGACCATCCACTCTCCGGTGTACCCCGAGCGCATCGCGATCTCGCTGATCCCGTCGCCGTCGACATCTCCAACCGTCCCGATCCCGTCGCCGATCAGCTCCCCGCCGACGACGCTGCCCCGCTTCATCCATAGCAGCCGCAGTTCGACCGCGTCCGGGTTCCGCGTGATCGGCTCCTGGGCGTGCGCCGCCACAACGGTCATGAACAGTGTCATTGCCGTCAGTGCAACTACCCCGCATCTACGCGTCCACAAGTGTCGAGTCATGATTTTCTTTCCACTCTGCTGAAATTCTGCCTGCCGCTCGCACCCCCATCGCAGGTCCTGTACCTCCCTTCCCTTTATATAAACACCCGAAACAAAATATACTCTCAGCCGACCCCAAGTATTCTCACCCGCAGCGTCCTCTCCGACAGCGGTTGCCGGAGAATCTCCCCGCACCACCGAACACCGCAGCGGCATCGAATCGCTCACTCCCGCCGATTGCGCAAAGGCCACCAGTTGAACGTATCCTTCATCATCCTGTTGACGGCGCTATATCCCGCAAACTCCGTCGGATTCGGCTCGGTCGCCGTTTCGACACGGATGATCGACGTGCGCAGCGACGCCACATCAGCGGTGTCATCGCGAAGCAGCGTCTTGAGCTCCCGATAAATCGCGGCGCGGTAGCTCAGCGATGCGTTCGTCGTCCCGAGCACCAGCTCGCCGATCGAATCCCGGATCGCGATCCGCCGCAGCGCCGCCGCCTCCGCGCCCGTCCAGCGAACGCGGACATCGATCGTCCGGAACTGCGTGCCGTTGGGATAGTACCGGTCATAGACCTGCTGCGGGTGCAGGGGGCCGAGGCGTCCGTCGGCCCGCCATCGGAGATCGACCGGCGTCGAGACCATCCGGTAGCGATTGACATCGACCGACGGCGTGTCACTGAGTCCCGCCGTCAGCTCGCCCTTCGTGATCGGTATGCGCTGAATGAGAAACGCCGTATCCGCCGCTGCGGCTATCTCGGCTCCCCCGATCGTGTCACGATACAGCTGTCCCGCCTCGATCGTCTGCCAGATGTCCAGCCAGAAGATCGTGGTCGAGTCCGCATTGGAGGGATTCAGTGGCGACTCGAGATGCCCCTGCACGACGAAGTTGAACGTCCTTCCGCCGCCCGTCACCGGATCGCGGCTGTCGAGCCAGTCGGAGTGGAAGAAGTGCGTGTGGTCGTTCGAGTCATCGGGTTTGTGGTAGTACATCCCCGAGAGGACTGTCTGGTTGGTGGTGGTGGTGGTGGCATCGTATTGCACCTCGACGGCGTGTCGATCTTTGAACACGGGGTCAAACTCTTTGGAGTTCTGCACAACGGACCCACCACTCCTCGTCGCGTAATCCCAGATGAAGTAGGGCGACTCAACGCTGTCGAACGCGTAGAACGAGATCTCCCGTCCGAACGCCCCACGCTTGACCGGGCTCGACCACGGCTGCAGCATGACGAGCACACGGTCGATGTCGCCCTCCACGTGACCATCGGCCGTATCCCGACGACGCAGCGCGGAGTTGACCAGATGCCGCGTCACCGCATCCGGCGCATACACGTGCATCGCCCGAATGTCGACGCCAAGCCGCTGGCTGAACGCCCACAGCGAGTCGGCCGCCGGCTGCGTGTCCTGATTGTGTTCCCGCGAAAACTTCGCCACATGCCCGATGATCGCGAACCCGTTGAGCCATTCCTCCCAGAACCCGTACGTGTCACGAACCGGAACTTCCGTCGTGTCGACCCATTGCGCCCGCGCCGATGCAAGGGTCGCAACGCACAACAGGCAGGCGATGAGCACCTGCCGTCGAACGTGTCGTCGACGATTGCGCGGTGAGTGTGTGGAATTCGGAGGTCGTTGTGGTCGCTCCGAATGCGCCATTCGTGGCCGCGCGGCGTTGGAGCTCTGCGTTGCTCGCATGAGAGCCTCTCCAGGTTTCAATGGTGATTGCCGTGCCCGCTCAACACGCAGCAGGCGGAGGATCATCTATTTCATAGGAGGAACTGGTATTCATGTTGATTCCCCGGCCTCACCGCACCCGCACCACGCGCGTCTCGGCGACGACCGCTCCGTCGGAGCCAAGCAGCCGCAGCAGGTACACCCCCGCTTCGAGTGTCGAGCAATCCAGCACCACCGTTCCCCGCCTCGGCTCGATCGACCCCGAGGAGCGCAATGCACCGCGAACGTCGTACAGCGTATATCGCGCCGGCATCCGGCGAAGGTCGCCACGCCACGCAACGTGCAGCTCTGTACGGACGGGGTTCGGCCAGACCGACACACCAGCGGAATGACCGGCTGTCGGCAGATCTCGAACCCCAAGCGTCGTCGAGTCGCGCGGGATGTACGGCCCCCCGGCCCACACCTGCGCAATGCCCTGGTCGAACTGGTACCAGTTGGGGTCTCCCGTCATCACGTCATCCCAGCCGTCCCCGTTGCAGTCGCCGACAGCGCTTACCCTTGTGAAGGCACCGCCAAGTCCGTTGGTCGTATACGCATCGTAGCTCAGGTCAGGCCCATTCGCTCCGCTCGTAAACGCGAGCAAGGTGCTGGATCCCATTAGTATGGTTGGGAATTGCTCGATCGTATCGGTGAGATATCCATACTTGTGGTCGCAGTCCGGATGATCCGGCCAAAAACGATCCGCTGAATCCAGCGCGAACGACCGTGTGCGAGCACTCTCGTGGTTCCGTGACAGAAAGAGATAGCCACCTCCGAGAGGAAGATCCTGCATTGAGCGGCGCACATCGCTGACGGAGTCTCCATCGGCATCGACCAATCCGATGTACGCATCCACGTTCCAGTATGCTTCCGGCAGCTCCACCACCCGATCCGGCCGTCGCCACGACCCCGGCGTCGTCGAACTGCCGTAGTAGAACTTCCACGCCTGGTGCGTCTGGTAGTCCCCGCCCGTCACCAGATCCAGGTACCCGTCCCCGTCGATATCGCCCACGTCGGCGTAAAACGTCATCGTCGGAGTCGACTCGGAATCCCCGAACACATAGTTCGGTGCAAAACACGTCCGCTCGAACTCCGGTCCGCCCCGCCAGATCCGGATGTCCGGGTAGCTGCACGCCCGCGCCAGGATCAGGTCGTCGTACCCGTCTCCGTCCAGATCCGCCACCATCGCGTTCCGCAGGCAATACTGCATCCCCGTGTTTATCACCGCCGACGGCGTATCGGCGATCCTCCCGTCATCGGTGCGGTAGATGTTCAACCGCAGGTAGCACGTCGTTCCGCCGCCCGGATAGACGAAGCACGAGTCCCGCACGATCACGATGGCCTTGTGTCCCGTTCCCCAGAAGTCCCCAAGTACCGGATATGACAATTCTCCCGTCGAGCGACAGCGCCACATCGGCGTATCCGCCGGCGCAGGTGACTGTCCGTGGTAGACCATCCACTCTCCGGTGTACCCCGAGCGCATCGCGATCTCGCTGATCCCGTCGCCGTCGACATCTCCAACCGTCCCGATCCCGTCGCCGATCAGCTCCCCGCCGACGACGCTGCCCCGCTTCATCCATAGCAGCCGCAGTTCGACCGCGTCCGGGTTCCGCGTGATCGGCTCCTGGGCGTGCGCCGCCACAACGGTCATGAACAGTGTCATTGCCGTCAGTGCAACTACCCCGCATCTACGCGTCCACAAGTGTCGAGTCATGATTTTCTTTCCACTCTGCTGAAATTCTGCCTGCCGCTCGCACCCCCATCGCAGGTCCTGTACCTCCCTTCCCTTTATATAAACACCCGAAACAAAATATGGCTCCTTTGAGAAGTGAGTGGGTAGACGCGATCTTCAGCGGTCGAAGTCGTCCATCCCATACCCTCAAAGGCACCGCTCGTGGAAGATCTGTTTTTTCAGGCGCTCGGTCTTCGTGATCCCTGGTACATCGAACGCATCGAGTTCGATCCGGATCGCAAATCGCTCGACATTTACCTGAACTTTCGTCGAGGCGCCAAGTTCCACTACCGAGACGAGGAGTCCGGCGTCGAAGGTGACTACGGTGCCTACGACACGCAGCTGAAGACCTGGCGCCACCTGAACTTCTTCGAACACGAGTGCCATCTGCACGCCTGGGTGCCGCGGCTAGATACGCCCGAGGGCAAACGACTGCTCACGCCGCCGTGGGCGGGGCAGTGCGACGGCTTCACGCTCCTGTTCGAGGCGTTGTTGCTGCAGCTTGGCCAGCACATGCCGATCAACGCAGTCTCCCGGCTGACCAATGTCTCGAACTACCGGATCTGGCGCCTGCTCGACTGCTACATCAGCGCCGCACGCGAAGCCGAAGACTTCAGCGACGTCACCGAGGTCGGTGTCGATGAGACCTCGCTGAAGCGTGGACACAACTACATGACCATCGCCGTCGACCTCGAGCGGCGCCGCACGATCTTCGTTACGCCCGGCAAGGACAGCGAGACGATCAAGCGCTTTGCGGAGGACCTGACGGCACACGGTGGCTCCGGCGAGAACATCCGGACCGTCAGCGCCGACATGTCGCCGGCCTACGCCAAGGGTGTCAGCGAGCATCTTCCGAACGCCGAGGTAACCTTCGACCGCTTCCACGTGCTCAAACTCGTCAACGAGGCCGTCGATGCGGTGCGTCGATCGGAAGTCAAGACGCACCCGATCCTCAAGCGCAAGCGCTACTCATTCCTGAAGAACTGGCAGAACCTCACCCAGGAGCAGCGTGTCGAGATCGAGGAGCTCGAGCTCTCATCGCTGAAGCTCAAGACCGTGCGGGCACTGCACCTGCGCGAGAGCTTCCAGGATATCTACGAGGCCGAGAGCGTTGAGGACTTCGAGCTGCTGCTCGACAAGTGGTACTTCTGGGCGACGCATAGTCGCCTGGAGCCATTCATCAAGCTGGCGCGGACCATCCGCAAACACCGTGACGGAATCGTCCGATGGAAGCGCACGCAGGTGACCAATGGCATCCTCGAAGGCTTCAACTCAATCGTGCAGGCAGCCAAGCGCAAGGCCCGTGGGTACAGCACAATGAAAACCTTCGAGATCATCACCTATTTGCTCACCGGGAAACTCGATTTCTCGGCGCTCAACCCCAGTTATCTACCCACTTGATTTTTACAGGAGCCCAAAATCTACTCTCAGCCGACCCCAAGTATTCTCACCCGCAGCGTCCTCTCCGACAGCGGTTGCCGGAGAATCTCCCCGCACCACCGAACACCGCAGCGGCATCGAATCGCTCACTCCCGCCGATTGCGCAAAGGCCACCAGTTGAACGTATCCTTCATCATCCTGTTGACGGCGCTATATCCCGCAAACTCCGTCGGATTCGGCTCGGTCGCCGTTTCGACACGGATGATCGACGTGCGCAGCGACGCCACATCAGCGGTGTCATCGCGAAGCAGCGTCTTGAGCTCCCGATAGATCGCCGCGCGGTAGGTCAACGACGCGCTCGTCGTCCCGAGCACCAGCTCGCCGATCGAGTCCCGGATCGCGATCCGCCGCAGCCCCGCCGCCTCCGCGCCCGTCCAGCGAACCCGGACATCGATCGTACGGAACTGCGTGCCGTTGGGATAGTACCGGTCATAGACCTGCTGCGGGTGCAGGGGGCCGAGGCGTCCATCAGCCCGCCATCGAAGGTCCACCGGCTTCGAGACCGTCCGATACCGATTGACATCGATCGGCGGCGTGTCACTGAGTCCCGCCGTCAGCTCGCCCTTCGTGATCGGGATGCGCTGAATGAGAAACGCCGTATCCGCCGCTGCGGCTATCTCGGCTCCCCCGATCGTGTCACGATACAGCTGTCCCGCCTCGATCGTCTGCCAGATGTCCAGCCAGAAGATCGTGGTCGAGTCCGCATTGGAGGGATTCAGTGGCGACTCGAGATGCCCCTGCACGACGAAGTTGAACGTCCTTCCGCCGCCCGTCACCGGATCGCGGCTGTCGAGCCAGTCGGAGTGGAAGAAGTGCGTGTGGTCGTTCGAGTCATCGGGATTGCGGTAGTACATCCCCGAGAGGACTGTCTGGTTGGCGGTGGTGGTGGAAGCATCGAATTCAACCTCTACGGCGCGGCGCTCCTCGAACACGGGGTCGAATTCCTTTGAATTCGGTACAACGGCCCCTCCACTTCTCGACTCATAGTCCCAGATGAAGTACGGCGACTCGACGCTGTCGAAGGCGTAGAACGAGATCTCCCGTCCGAACGCCGCACGCTTGACCGGACTCGACCACGGCTGAAGCATGACGAGCACACGGTCGATGTCGCCCTCGACGTGACCATCGGCCGTATCTCGTCGGCGTAGCGTGGAGTGGACCAGATTCCGCGTCAAGGCGTCCGGCGCATGCACGTGAATCGCTCGAATGTCGACGCCAAGCCGCTGGCTGAACGCCCACAGCGAGTCGGCCGCCGGCTGTGTGTCTTGATTGTGTTCCCGCGAAAACTTCGCCACATGACCGATGATCGCGAACCCGTTGAGCCATTCCTCCCAGAACCCGTACGTGTCACGAACCGGAACTTCCGTCGTGTCGACCCATTGCGCCCGCGCCGATGCAAGGGTCGCAACGCACAGCAGGCAGGCGATGAGCACCTGCCGTCGAACGTGTCGTCGACGATTGCGCGGTGAGTGTGTGGAATTCGGAGGTCGTTGTGGTCGCTCGGGATGCGCCGTTCGTGGCCGCGCATCGTTGGAGCTCTGCGTTGCTCGCATGAGAGCCTCTCCTGGTTTCAATGGTGATTGCCGTGCCCGCTCAACACGCAGCAGGCGGAGGATCATCTATTTCATAGGAGGAACTGGTATTCGTGTTGATTCCCCGGCCTCACCGCACCCGCACCACGCGCGTCTCGGCGACCAGCGAGCCGTCCCGACCCAGCAGCCGGAGCACGTACGTGCCGGCTTCCAGTGCAGTGCAATCGAGCACGACCGTCCCCCGCCACGGTTCGATCGCCCCTGAGGAGCGAAGTGCGCCTCGCACGTCGCACAGCTGGTAGCGCACTGGCATCTGCCGCAGGTCGCCACGCCACGCCACGTGCAGCTCTGCTCCCACAGGATTCGGCCAGACGCTCACCCCGTCGGCATGGCCCTCTGAGGATACGTCACGAACATGCGTCGTCACCGAGTCCCGCGGGATGTACGGCCCCCCGGCCCACACCTGCGCAATGCCCTGGTCGAACTGGTACCAGCGTGAATTGCCCGTCATGACGTCACCCCAGCCATCCCCGTTGCAGTCACCGACGGGAGCGACCAACACAAATGCGCCGCCGAGTCCGTTCGTTGTGAATGCGTCGTAGCTCATGTTCGGTCCGTTCATCCCACTTGTGAAGGCGAGCATCGTGCTGGCGCCCATGAGAATATCCGGGAAGCGCTCTGTCGTGTCGGTGAGGTAGCCATACTCGTGCAGATCCCACGAGAATCCAAGCGGGTGATCCTGCCAATAGCGGTCGGCTGAATCCAGCGCAAACGATCGTGTTCGAGCACTCTCGTGGTTCCGTGACAGAAAGAGGTAGCCACCTCCGAGCGGAGGATCCTCCATTGAGCGGCGCACATCGCTGACGGAGTCTCCATCGGCATCGACCAGCCCGATGTAGGCATCGACGTTCCACTGTGCTTCCGGTAGTTCCACCACCCGATCCGGCCGTCGCCACGTCCCCGGCGTCGTCGCACTGCCGTAGTAGAACTTCCACGCGCGATGCCCCTGGTAGTCCCCGCCCGTCACCAGATCCAGATACCCGTCTCCGTCGATATCCCCCACGTCCGCGTAGAACGACATCGTTGGTGTCGACTCCGAATCTCCGAACACGTAGCTCGGCTCCAGGCACGTTCGCTCGAACTCCGGTCCGCCTCGCCAGATCCGGATGTCCGGGTAACTGCACGCCCGCGCCAGGATCAGATCATCGAAGCCGTCCCCGTCGAGATCCGCAACCATCGCGTTGCGAAGACAGTACTGCATCCCCGTGTTGATGACTGCCGACGGCGTGTCCGGGATGTAGCCGTCATCGGTGCGGTAGATGTTCAACCGCAGGTAGCACGTCGTTCCGCCGCCCGGATAGACGAAGCACGAGTCCCGCACGATCACGATGGCCTTGTGTCCCGTTCCCCAGAAGTCCCCAAGCACCGGATACGACAATTCTCCCGTCGAGCGACAGCGCCACATCGGCGTATCCGCCGGCGCAGGTGACTGTCCGTGGTAGACCATCCACTCTCCGGTGTACCCCGAGCGCATCGCGATCTCGCTGATCCCGTCGCCGTCGACATCTCCAACCGTCCCGATCCCGTCGCCGATCAGCTCCCCGCCGACGACGCTGCCCCGCTTCATCCATAGCAGCCGCAGTTCGACCGCGTCCGGGTTCCGCGTGATCGGCTCCTGGGCGTGCGCCGCCACAACGGTCATGAACAGTGTCATTGCCGTCAGTGCAACTACCCCGCATCTACGCGTCCACAAGTGTCGAGTCATGATTTTCTTTCCACTCTGCTGAAATTCTGCCTGCCGCTCGCACCCCCATCGCAGGTCCTGTACCTCCCTTCCCTTTATATAAACACCCGAAACAAAATATACTCTCAGCCGACCCCAAGTATTCTCACCCGCAGCGTCCTCTCCGACAGCGGTTGCCGGAGAATCTCCCCGCACCACCGAACACCGCAGCGGCATCGAATCGCTCACTCCCGCCGATTGCGCAAAGGCCACCAGTTGAACGTATCCTTCATCATCCTGTTGACGGCGCTATATCCCGCAAACTCCGTCGGATTCGGCTCGGTCGCCGTTTCGACACGGATGATCGACGTGCGCAGCGACGCCACATCAGCGGTGTCATCGCGAAGCAGCGTCTTGAGCTCCCGATAAATCGCGGCGCGGTAGCTCAGCGATGCGTTCGTCGTCCCGAGCACCAGCTCGCCGATCGAATCCCGGATCGCGATCCGCCGCAGCGCCGCCGCCTCCGCGCCCGTCCAGCGAACGCGGACATCGATCGTCCGGAACTGCGTGCCGTTGGGATAGTACCGGTCATAGACCTGCTGCGGGTGCAGGGGGCCGAGGCGTCCGTCGGCCCGCCATCGGAGATCGACCGGCGTCGAGACCATCCGGTAGCGATTGACATCGACCGACGGCGTGTCACTGAGTCCCGCCGTCAGCTCGCCCTTCGTGATCGGTATGCGCTGAATGAGAAACGCCGTATCCGCCGCTGCGGCTATCTCGGCTCCCCCGATCGTGTCACGATACAGCTGTCCCGCCTCGATCGTCTGCCAGATGTCCAGCCAGAAGATCGTGGTCGAGTCCGCATTGGAGGGATTCAGTGGCGACTCGAGATGCCCCTGCACGACGAAGTTGAACGTCCTTCCGCCGCCCGTCACCGGATCGCGGCTGTCGAGCCAGTCGGAGTGGAAGAAGTGCGTGTGGTCGTTCGAGTCATCGGGATTGCGGTAGTACATCCCCGAGAGGACTGTCTGGTTGGCGGTGGTGGTGGAAGCATCGAATTCAACCTCTACGGCGCGGCGCTCCTCGAACACGGGGTCGAATTCCTTTGAATTTGGTACAACCCTACCACCACTTCTCGTTCCGTAGTTCCAGATGAAGTACGGCGACTCGACGCTGTCGAACGGATAGAACGAGATCTCCCGTCCGAACGCCCCACGCTTGACCGGGCTCGACCACGGTTGCAGCATGACGAGCACACGGTCGATGTCGCCCTCGACGTGACCATCGTCCGTATCACGCCGACGCAGCGCGGAGTTGACCAGATGCCGCGTCACCGCATCCGGCGCATACACGTGCATCGCCCGAATGTCGACGCCAAGCCGCTGGCTGAACGCCCACAGCGAGTCGGCCGCCGGCTGTGTGTCCTGATTGTGTTCCCGCGAAAACTTCGCCACATGTCCGATGATCGCGAACCCGTTGAGCCATTGCTCCCAGAACCCGTACGTGTCACGAACCGGAACTTCCGTCGTGTCGACCCATTGCGCCCGCGCCGATGCAAGGGTCGCAACGCACAACAGGCAGGCGATGAGCACCTGCCGTCGAACGTGTCGTCGACGATTGCGCGGTGAGTGTGTGGAATTCGGAGGTCGTTGTGGTCGCTCCGAATGCGCCATTCGTGGCCGCGCGGCGTTAGAGCTCTGCGTTGCTCGCATGAGAGCCTCTCCTGGTTTCAATGGTGATTGCCGTGCCCGCTCAACACGCAGCAGGCGGAGGATCATCTATTTCATAGGAGGAACTGGTATTCATGTTGATTCCCCGGCCTCACCGCACCCGCACCACGCGCGTCTCGGCGACCAGCGAGCCGTCCCGCCCCTGCAGCCGGAGCACGTACGTGCCGGCTTCCAGTGCAGTGCAATCGAGCACGACCGTCCCCCGCCACGGTTCGATCGCCCCTGAGGAGCGAAGTGCGCCTCGCACGTCGTACAGCTCGTAGCGCACTGGCATCTGCCGCAGGTCGCCCCGCCACGCAACGTGCAGCTCCGCTCCTACAGGATTCGGCCAGACGCTCACCGCGTCGGCGTGGCCCTCCGAAGCAATGTCTCGTACACCCAGCGTCGTCGAGTCTCTTGGGATATATGGGCCCCCCGCCCACACCTGTGCGATCCCCTGGTCGAACTGGTACCACCTTGAGTTTCCCGTCATGACGTCATCCCAGCCATCCCCGTTGCAGTCACCGACGGGAGCGACCAACACAAATGCGCCGCCCAGTCCGTTCGATGTGAATCCATCGTAGCTCATGTTCGGTCCGTTCGGCCCACTCGTGAAGGCGAGCATCGTGCTGGCGCCCATGAGAATATCCGGGAAGCGCCCTGTCGTGTCGGTGAGGTAGCCGTACTTGTGAAGATCCCACGAGAATCCAAGCGGGTGACCCGGCCAAAAGCGGTCGGCTGAATCCGACGCAAACGATCGTGAGCGAGCAGTCTCGTGGTTTCGTGAGAGAAAGAGATAGCCACCCTCGCGTGGTCCACCACTGCGCGAGCGTCGGACGTCACTCACCCCATCCCCATCGGCGTCGACCAACCCGATGTACGCGTCGAAACGCGAGTCCGGCAACTCCACTACCCGATCCGGCCGTCGCCACGACCCCGGCGTCGTCGAACTGCCGTAGTAGAACTTCCACGCCTGGTGCGTCTGGTAGTCCCCGCCCGTCACCAGATCGATGTATCCGTCTCCGTCGATGTCGCCGACGTCCGCGTAGTACGCGTCCTCATACCCGTAGTACTCAGTATCCTTGATCACGTAGCTCGGACCATCCATCCCGAAGCGCGGCCCGCCGTTCCAGATCTGTACCTCCGGCGTATCGCACGCACGCCAGATGATCAGATCATCGTATCCATCCCGATTCAGATCCGCCACGCGGCCCGCCTCAAAGCACCACGGCTGCACCGTCCTGAGGATCACCGCCGGTGTGTCAGGGATGTAGCCGTCATCGGTGCGGAACACGTACAGGTGAAACAACTGCGTCGTCCCCGGCGCCTTGTAGAACGAGTCCCGCGGAATGCCGAAGGCCGGATGGCCCGTCCCCCAGAAGTCCCCGACGACCGGGTAGGACATGTCGCCCGAGGAGTAGAAGCGCCACATCGGCGTATCCGCCGGCGCAGGTGACTGTCCGTGGTAGACCATCCACTCTCCGGTGTACCCCGAGCGCATCGCGATCTCGCTGATCCCGTCGCCGTCGACATCTCCAACCGTCCCGATCCCGTCGCCGATCAGCTCCCCGCCGACGACGCTGCCCCGCTTCATCCATAGCAGCCGCAGTTCGACCGCGTCCGGGTTCCGCGTGATCGGCTCCTGGGCGTGCGCCGCCACAACGGTCATGAACAGTGTCATTGCCGTCAGTGCAACTACCCCGCATCTACGCGTCCACAAGTGTCGAGTCATGATTTTCTTTCCACTCTGCTGAAATTCTGCCTGCCGCTCGCACCCCCATCGCAGGTCCTGTACCTCCCTTCCCTTTATATAAACACCCGAAACAAAATATACTCTCAGCCGACCCCAAGTATTCTCACCCGCAGCGTCCTCTCCGACAGCGGTTGCCGGAGAATCTCCCCGCACCACCGAACACCGCAGCGGCATCGAATCGCTCACTCCCGCCGATTGCGCAAAGGCCACCAGTTGAACGTATCCTTCATCATCCTGTTGACGGCGCTATATCCCGCAAACTCCGTCGGATTCGGCTCGGTCGCCGTTTCGACACGGATGATCGACGTGCGCAGCGACGCCACATCAGCGGTGTCATCGCGAAGCAGCGTCTTGAGCTCCCGATAGATCGCCGCGCGGTAGGTCAACGACGCGCTCGTCGTCCCGAGCACCAGCTCGCCGATCGAGTCCCGGATCGCGATCCGCCGCAGCCCCGCCGCCTCCGCGCCCGTCCAGCGAACCCGGACATCGATCGTACGGAACTGCGTGCCGTTGGGATAGTACCGGTCATAGACCTGCTGCGGGTGCAGGGGGCCGAGGCGTCCATCAGCCCGCCATCGAAGGTCCACCGGCTTCGAGACCGTCCGATACCGATTGACATCGATCGGCGGCGTGTCACTGAGTCCCGCCGTCAGCTCGCCCTTCGTGATCGGGATGCGCTGAATGAGAAACGCCGTATCCGCCGCTGCGGCTATCTCGGCTCCCCCGATCGTGTCACGATACAGCTGTCCCGCCTCGATCGTCTGCCAGATGTCCAGCCAGAAGATCGTGGTCGAGTCCGCATTGGAGGGATTCAGTGGCGACTCGAGATGCCCCTGCACGACGAAGTTGAACGTCCTTCCGCCGCCCGTCACCGGATCGCGGCTGTCGAGCCAGTCGGAGTGGAAGAAGTGCGTGTGGTCGTTCGAGTCATCGGGATTGCGGTAGTACATCCCCGAGAGGACTGTCTGGTTGGCGGTGGTGGTGGAAGCATCGAATTCAACCTCTACGGCGCGGCGCTCCTCGAACACGGGGTCGAATTCCTTTGAATTTGGTACAACCCTACCACCACTTCTCGTTCCGTAGTTCCAGATGAAGTACGGCGACTCGACGCTGTCGAACGGATAGAACGAGATCTCCCGTCCGAACGCCCCACGCTTGACCGGGCTCGACCACGGCTGCAGCATGACGAGCACACGGTCGATGTCGCCCTCCACGTGACCATCGGCCGTATCCCGACGACGCAGCGCGGAGTTGACCAGATGCCGCGTCACCGCATCCGGCGCATACACGTGCATCGCCCGAATGTCGACGCCAAGCCGCTGGCTGAACGCCCACAGCGAGTCGGCCGCCGGCTGCGTGTCCTGATTGTGTTCCCGCGAAAACTTCGCCACATGTCCGATGATCGCGAACCCGTTGAGCCATTGCTCCCAGAACCCGTACGTGTCACGAACCGGAACTTCCGTCGTGTCGACCCATTGCGCCCGCGCCGATGCAAGGGTCGCAACGCACAACAGGCAGGCGATGAGCACCTGCCGTCGAACGTGTCGTCGACGATTGCGCGGTGAGTGTGTGGAATTCGGAGGTCGTTGTGGTCGCTCCGAATGCGCCATTCGTGGCCGCGCGGCGTTGGAGCTCTGCGTTGCTCGCATGAGAGCCTCTCCTGGTTTCAATGGTGATTGCCGTGCCCGCTCAACACGCAGCAGGCGGAGGATCATCTATTTCACAGGAGGAACTGGTATTCATGTTGATTCCCCGGCCTCACCGCACCCGCACCACCCGCGTCTCGGCGACCAGCGAGCCGTCCCGCCCCTGCAGCCGGAGCACGTACGTGCCGGCTTCCAGTGCAGTGCAATCGAGCACGACCGTCCCCCGCCACGGTTCGATCGCCCCTGAGGAGCGAAGTGCGCCTCGCACGTCGTACAGCTCGTAGCGCACTGGCATCTGCCGCAGGTCGCCCCGCCACGCAACGTGCAGCTCCGCTCCTACAGGATTCGGCCAGACGCTCACCGCGTCGGCGTGGCCCTCCGAAGCAATGTCTCGTACACCCAGCGTCGTCGAGTCTCTTGGGATATATGGGCCCCCCGCCCACACCTGTGCGATCCCCTGGTCGAACTGGTACCAGCCGGAATAGCCCGTCATGAAATCATCCCAGCCGTCCCCGTTGCAATCACCCACTGGTGCCATGAGATGGAACGCGTTGCCGAGGCCGTTCGCTGTATAGCACTCGAAGCTCAGATCCGGGCCCCTTGGTCCCGTCGCGAACCCAAGCATGGTGTATCCTGCCATAAACAGCATCGGATACTGTCGACTCGTGTCAACCACAAATCCATATTGATGAAGGTCAAAACTGCTTCCGAGCGGATACCCCGGCCAAATGCGGTCTGCCGACGACAGAATAAATGGCCGCGCA